>CP184673.1:0-2190317 GCA_048814795.1 Atrimonadaceae bacterium G-SL-SR-0-11
ATGAAGAATATGAGGCTCGTAAACACGCTTACAGCTCTTGTTATACCCTGGGGAGTGAATGCTTTTGGTATCTTCTTAATGCGCCAATTTATGTTAACGATTCCTAAAGACCTGATGGATGCAGCACGTATTGACGGAGTCGCACAACTAAGAACCTTTTTTCAAATAGTTCTTCCTCTAAGTCGCTCAGCACTTTCTTCTCTCGCTGTTTTAATAGCACTCTTCATCTGGGACGAGCTTTTTTGGGCTCTCATAGTAATAGACAATGTTACTAAACGTCCTGTTTCCTTAGGATTAGCCTTATTCCAGCAAAACTATGGACCTCTCGACTGGCACGTCATAATGGCTGGCGCCACTATAGCCGCTTTACCCATTCTAATCCTTTTCCTGATAGCTCAAAAAACATTTATTCAGGGAATAACAATGACAGGAGTCAAAGAATAATATACAATCCCTTATTAAGGAGGTAGAAACAATGTTCGACTTTCTGAAAAGAAAACCACACCCGGACTTTGAAGAGTTTAAGAAGGTAATTCAGGGAAAAAAGACCCCTAAAAAAGTCCACCAGGTGGAGCTTCTGATTGATAGAGAGATAATGATTCACATATCCCAAAACTACCTCAACGAACAGCCAGTTCCATTTACTCCCGAAAATAAAAGAGAGTTTTTTAAGTGGTACACCAACTGGTGGTATCGTTTGGGATATGACTATGTGGGCATAATAGATGATCCCAACATAACCGGGCTTTCTTTCTTGAGCAAAAAGAGAATAGCCACTGACACTGCTCAGCTCTCCAGAGAGAAAAGAGAGTGGATTGAAGAAGGAAAGGGCATCATCCAGAGCTGGGAAGATTTTGAGTCATACCCCTGGCCAAAAATAGAGCAAATAGACTTCTCTTTTCTTGATTTACTTGCAGAATGCATCCCTGAAGGCATGAAAGTTTTCCTGACTCCATCGAGTGGGGTATTCGAAGTAGCTTCTGAAGAGCTTCTGGGATTTGAAGGTATGAGCTATCTCCTCTATGAAGACTATTCCCTTGCGAAAGCCGTCTTTGGTAAGGTTGGTGAAACTCTCTATGCCTATTACTCCACAATCGTAGCTCATGAAGTAATCGGTGGATTTTTCCAGGGTGATGACCTGGGATACAAAACGTCAACGATAGTCGCTCCCACAATCATAAGGGAGCTGGTCATACCCTGGCATAAAAAATGTGCCTCTCTGGCTCACGAATATGGCAAGGTGTTTTTCTTCCACTCCTGCGGTAACATTTTTGCCCTCATGGATGACCTGATAGAAGAGGTCAAAATTGACGCTTACCACTCCTTCCAGGATGAAATAATGCCTATATGGGAGTTCAAGAAGCTCTTTGGAGACCGGGTGGGTTATCTGGGAGGAGTAGATTTGAACAAGCTGTGCCTGAGTTCCGAAGAAGAACTGAGAAAATACGTTCGTGGAATTATTGAAAAATGTTTCCCGGGGCGATTTGCCATCGGATCAGGCAATTCTATAGCCAACTATGTGCCACCAGAAAACTATTTAATAATGCTGGACGAAGCAAACAAATGGAATTAACCAGCTAAGGGTTTGAAGGTCAACTTCCTCCTCCTGCAAAAGTATGGTATTTTGTCTTCAAGCAAAAAACAGGTTGCTAAAGGAGGGTACAAAACCGTGAATTCTAAAGCTATCAAACCTACAATCGCCGTAGTAGGAAGTAACATGATGGACCTCATCACTTACTACGAGAATGCTTTCCCGCGCATCGGTGAAACCGTATTTGGAAAAGATTTCGAAATCGGTTTTGGAGGAAAAGGAGCCAATCAAGCGGTAGCTGCAGCCAGGCTGGGCGCAGAAGTTATAATGGTTACTGCAGTAGGTGATGACCTTTTTGGACCCCTGGTACGCAAAAATTTTGAAGAGCAGGGCATAAGTTCACGCTACGTAAAAGTCGTGCCTGGAAAAAGCAGCGGCGTAGCCCCCATATTCGTAGACCCCCAGGGCAGAAACAGCATTTTCATAATCCCCGGCGCCAATCACCACCTTGAACCAGAAGACGTGGCCAAAGCTCGCGAGGAGCTCCGTCGTGCTTCTTTTTTGCTCCTCCAGCTGGAAATAAAGATGGAAACCACTTACTATGCAGTTGAACTTGCCCGGGAACTGAACATAAAAACCATACTCAACCCTGCTCCGGCTCAAAAACTGGACTGGGAAAAACTGCGAGGAGTTTACCTTTTTGCTCCCAACGAAACTGAACTGGAAAATCTAACCGGCTTACCGGCAAATTCCAGAGAAAATATTCAAAGAGGGATTGAAAAGCTCCTTGAAAAGGGCCTTGAAAACGTGGTGGTCACCTTAGGTGATAAAGGAGCTATGCTGGGCAACTCTCAGGGTTTTCAGTTCTTCCCCGCTTACCAGGCAAAAAGTGTAGACACAACCGGAGCCGGCGACGCCTTTCTGGGCGCTTTGGGAATATTTCTTGCCGAAGGGAAACCTCTTGAAAAAGCCATAGACCTTGCCTGTGCCTATGCAGCTCTTTCCACCGAAAAAAGAGGCACTCAAAAATCTTTTGTCAGGCGCGGAGAATTCGAAAAATGGCTCCCCAGAGCCTGCCAGAAAAGCGTAATCTGGTAAAATCAGCCTTTTACGGCTCCCAGGGTAAGACCGCGCACCAGATAACGTTGCAAAACGATAGCCATGATAATAATTGGAACGCTGGCCATAATGGAAACAGCGGAAATTTCAGCCCACAGGATTTCGTGGCCACCAATCATCCCGGCAATATTCACGGTAATCGGAGTTACTCGCGAGCGACCCAGAATCAAGGCGAATAAAAACTCATTCCAGGAAAACATAAAGCAGAAAAGGGCTGTAGCCACCAGTCCCGGAGCAACCAGGGGCAAAGCCACCCGAGCGAAAGCACCGAGTCTACCACAGCCATCCACCAGGGCTGCTTCCTCAAGTTCCTGAGGTAATTCTTCGAAAAAGCCCTTTAGCATCCAGACCGCAAAAGGCAGATTCACCAGAGAGTGGGTCAAAATCAGAGCCTGATAGGTATCCAGCCAGCGCAGAAAACGGAAAAAGAGAAAAAGGGGCAAAACCGAAGCAATAGGTGGCATCATGCGAACCGACAAAATCCAGAAAGCAAGGTTATCTCCACCAATCCGAAAGCGGGCCAGAGAATAAGCAGCAAGAGAACCCAACGCAATAGCTATCAGGGTGGTCGAAGCAGCAATGATCAGGCTATCTCTGATTCCTTTTATACCACCCAACCTTCCACCCTGAATATAGTGTTCCAAATCAAAAGAACGGGGAATGAAAACCGGAGGATAGGTGAAATATTCTCCCTTGTCTTTAAAAGAAGTCATAACATTCCAGATAAAAGGACTCAACATGATGAGAAGAACAACGAAAATGGTCAGAAAAATTGCTACCTTCATCCCATCCCTGATCTTCAAGATACTTCCCTCCTTTTCCAGGAAGCAAGGAAAACATTGGCAATAATCACGATGATGGCCAGCTGGAAATAAGCCATTGCAGAGGCGTAACCCATACTAAAATATTTAAAGCCGGTGGTGTAGTTATAGAAAGCAATGGTTTCTGAAGACTGACCCGGACCACCATGAGTCAAAAGAACCACGAGGTCAAATATTTTGAAAGCATCCATCACTCGGATCAATACAGCAATGACGATTACCGGACGCAAAAGCGGTAGTACAACCTGAGAAAAAATCACCCAGCGCCCCGCTCCATCAACCCTCGCTGCTTCATAGAGTTCATCCGGTATAGCTTGCAAACCAGCCAGAAGAGTAATCAACATGAAAGGTGTCCATTCCCAGATATCGGCAATGATAATCGAATAGATGGAAACCTGACTACTTCCCAACCAGTTCACCGGGTTCAGACCCATCCGGGCAAGGAGAAAATTCAAAGGACCATATTGATAATGATAGATAATTCTCCAGATACAACCTACTACCACTGGGGAAATCATCATGGGAAGAAGAAAGAGAGTGACCACCAGGTTTCTCCCCCGAAAATAGCGGTTTAAAAGCAAAGCTAAACCAAGCCCTGCCAAAAATTGAGTGCCCACACCAAGCAGAAGCTCCAACCCAGTATTTTTCATAGCTCCCCAGAAACGCTGGTCGGTAAAAAGCTTCAAGTAATTTCTTGCACCGATAAAAATCCTACTTCCGCCCATGCCAATATCCCATTGGCACAGACTGAGGTAAAAAGAGTAAACGAGAGGAAAAACAGAAATAGCCAGAAGGAGCAGAATGGTGGGTAAAATAAAAAAAATGGCTATAGATTTATCCCTTTTTATCACGGCTTCCCCCCCTCCCAAAAGATAAAAAAGGGCTGAGCGAAACTTCGCTCAGCCCGGGCATGCTAACTCACCAGAGTCCAGCTGCCTTCCATCCAGCCACCAGTTCCTGATAAAGTTTTTTCTGTTGCTCTTTGCCAAATCTGTTCAAAATATCCCGCCATGCAGCTGCAGCATCATTTAGAGCTTGCTCTGGAGTTTTCTCTCCAGCTAAAGCACGGGTTAATTCTACACCCAGGGTTTCCTCATATTCCACGGTACCAGGAAGCACCATTTCAGGGTATCCTTTCTCCATGTTCTTCTGGACACCTTCCAGATAAATTTTTGCATCCTCAACATTGGCAAACATTTCGTATTCTTCAGGATGTGCAAAGTGGGAATAACGGTAGGGGTCCAGTCCAGTTTCTGCAGTAGAAACATCGTCCATGCTGGTTTCAACCGATAGATAATGGATCACTTGATAGGCTTTCCAGGGGTCTTTAGCCTCGGCTGCCACTGCCAGCACCCTGCCACAGGGCATGAGTGCCCGATAGTAAACTTCTCCATCTTTTTTGACACCGGGAACGTGGGTTACTCCAATTTTACCAACTATCTTGGACTGGTTGGGATCTGCTCCTTTCTTACCCACACATGGCCATTGAACCACCATGAAGCAGTCGCCTTCCAGGAAAACATCTTTTAGTTCTTCATAACCATAAGAAAGAACGTCCGGCGGGCAGTACTGATGAATTTGTTTGAAAATCTCCAGAGCTTTTATACCAGCTTCAGAATTGATAGCCGGTTCCATGGTTTCTTCATCGAAATATACGCCACCTAAGCTGGCAAAAATATTACCCCACCAGGCAAAAATCTGGTCTTTCTGGCCGTAATAGGCAGTGCCGTAAAAATCGCGCTCCAGAACCTGACCGGCAAGCTTTTCACCAGCCTTGCGGGTGAAAAACTCAGCTACGTCCAAAAACTCATCCCAGGTTTCGGGAACTTTGAGGTCGTAACCATATTTAGCCTTGAATGCTGCTCTTTCTTCTTCATTTTCGAGTAAATCTTTGCGATAGTAAAGGTTCAACACGTCACCATCATAGGGAAGAGCATAAAGTTTTCCACCGTACTTGCAGTAGAAGTCCCGGTAACCCGGGGTGACGTCATCGAGTTTAGGATCCAGTTTTTGAGTGAATTCATCCAGCGGATACAGCCACCCGTTAGCAGCAAATTCCGCCAGAAACTTGGGATAGACAATCATGATGTCGTAGGCACCAGTTGCTGCAATCAGCTCCATTTTTTCCTTTTCGTAAAGCTCACCAAAGGGGACACCAATTACTTCGAGTTCCACATCAAATTTTTCCTTGAAATCCTTGGCATACCACTCGAAGGGTTTTAAATTGTGGCCTGCATCTCCCACTACAACCAGCTTCAGCGGATAAGCTAAGGAAGTGGAACCCAGAAGAAACACCAAAGCGAGAAACAACACCAGAAGCTTTTTCACTGTTACCCCCTCCTATTATTAAAATTACCCATTATCTATTATAACACTTCCTCAATATAAAGCTTACCCCTATCAACCAAAATTTACACTCTCATAGCTCAATGATCTCCCAGCGGGCACTTGAAAAAAGCTCAACACCATCTTTTGTTACCCGGAAACCGTCTTCCCAGCGAAAACCATACTCCTCAGAAGTGAAGAAGGTGTCGGCCATGAAGGTCATGTTCTCCTTCAGGGGATAATTAGAGGTCTTTTCCATCCAGGGTTTTTCAACTTCAATGATACCAGTTCCATGACAGGGACCATAAAGGTAATTTGCAGCATAGCCATGCTGCAGGAAGTACTCGTAGTATTTCATGGCCACATCCTTGGCGATAACACCCTCTTGTATCCACTCCAGAGTCTTCCGGTGAGCATCCAGGCCAAACTGAACTCTTTTCCGCATCTCTTCAGGCATTTTTCCAAAGATTATGGGTCGTCCCACAGAAGAAGCATATCCTCCAAAACGAGCTCCGATACAGAGCTGAATCAGCTCTCCTTCCTTGAGGGTTCTGTCACTGGCACGATCAATGGCGTTTCGGGTTCTTCTTCCTCCAAAAACATAGTTGGGAAAAGCTTCACTTTCTGCCCCATGACGGTACATAGATTCATACACAATTCCAAGTGTTTCTCTCTCGGTCATGCCTGGCCGAATAGAGCGGAGAACATCTTCAAGGACCAGCTCGCTGATACGATGAGCTTCGCGAAGGAGGGCAATTTCATTTTCAGACTTAACAGATCTCAACTCGGCAATAATCCACTCCGCACGTACAATCTCTCCCTCTTTACCAAGTGCTTTTCGAACTCCTTCAAGAACTGGCACAGGAAGGATGGTATAGTCTCCCAAAGCCAGACGCCGTATGCCTTTGCCTTCAGAAACTTCATCAAATATCTCTTCAAAGGTGCTTACCTCAATATCAGGGTATTCTGGATCTGCTGCTTCCCGATACTCAAGAAGCTTGCGGACTTTCCGAATTTTGCTTCGTTCTTTTGCAAAAGATTCAGCCTCAGGACCTATGAGCAGGATCGGTTCACCTTCTTTGGGCACAATGACACCAGCACTCTCAAAAACAGGCCAGTGATCGCTCAGGTAACGAACATTTCCCTGGTCAGCTTCATTAGAGTGTACAAGGTAAGCATCAAAATTATGTTCCCAGAGTTTCTCCTGAATTTTTTTAATGCGTTCCTGAAACTCACTCTCAGGTATCGCTTTTAACATTTTTCTACCCTCCTTGATTGTTAATCTAGATTTCTAAAAGACAACTACAGGATCCACGCCCATTATATCCTCTCAAGATACAGAAAATTTCAAAATAAATTTCACGACAAACTACAGAGCCCCGGCTTTGAAAAATCGTTGTACCTTCAATTTTTAAATCTTTCAAATGGGAACCGCAATTTTTCTGCGAAGAACAAATTTTTATTGTAAAAACTCAACAGCGTAAAAAGCTGACGCTGAAAACATAATTTCCCACTTTTTCAAAAAATTTTTGGGGTATCCCTCCCCACCAGGGGAAGAATTTCTTTTCTTTTGGGGTTTTAAATAAAAAAACCAGTTAAAACAGAAAGGAGAGAAAGATTATGCCAACCTATGAATACCGCTGCAAACAATGCGGCCACACCCTGGAAGTAAGAGCTTCGCTTGAGGAAAAAGAAAAGGGGCTGGATCTGACCTGTCCTGAGTGTGGAAGCAAAGAGCTTACTCAGGTTCTGGGTGGGTTCATGTTGGGTTGTTCTCCCAGAGGTTATGATGGAGGTTTCAGCGGCGGCTGTTCCTGCTGCTCATAAAGAGCTCGAAAAGACCTATCCTGGAAGTTTAACCAAACACAGCTTCCAGGATAGGTCCAAACCCCCCTCCTCATTCCTGATTTTTGCACAACCCTGAATTAAAAAGAGCACATTTCCAAAAAACCGCCAGGCAGAAAGCAGAACCTGCAAGAGCGCAAACCTGCTTTCCCCTTCCCTGTCAGCGCCTACCGCTACCCCGGCAGTAGCGGCACACTCCAGTTCCATAACACCAGGGACAGGGATCCTGGGTATGCGGCTTGCCATAGCCGGGATAATATTTCAAGCCGGAGCCCCGGCAGTGATGGCAACGCCCTGTCCCATTGCAAGTGCGACATACTCTTTCACCCCTGTTGCCTGAGTTGCCCCAAACTAACACCAGCTCACCCCCCTGACCTTTGATGCAACCATCTTTCATGTACCCGGAACCGTTGATTTCACATATCTATGGTAAGTTTTCTGAAAAAAGGTGATGGTTACAATCACGGTTGTAGCATTCCCAAAACTTGTGCCCAAAAACCAAAATGGGTAAAAACATCTTCTCAAAATAACCAGAATACCTGCACTCCCTATCAATCAAGCTGTCTTTTTCTCCTTAAGCTCTCCCGATATAGTGCCCTCAAGCCCTGCAGGAATTCCGCATCTTCTCGATCCATCTCTGCCTGCATAGCAAGCGCTCGCAAAGCTCGATGAAGCTTTTCTTCGTCAAAAGAAGAACTTCTCTGTGAAAACGCTCGACGGACTCCTTCCTTCATCGCTTCTTCCAAACGCCAGTCATGCATATAACCCTGGCCGAAGGGATCATAAACAGCCACCTCTATCGCCTCCTCGATTATCTATTCTAACCATCGCCGGGGTCAGTTTCTGACGCTCTCTGCACAGGACACAATTTTTTAGAAACGGAGAAAGCCGGGCTGCTCATACCGAAACTTTTAGTTATGGAAGCCCCCGAAAGGATGGATACGCAATCTACTCTCTTACAGTCAGGGTGTCTGCCTTCTGGTAAAGTTCGAGCTCTTTGCCCCTCCACACCAGCTCAAACCCGGGAAAGCCCAGCGAGTTTTCAGAAGTAATCAGGCAGTCATAAGAAGAAAAATCGCTGTAAAAAGAAGCATCATAAGAGAGGTGTTCAGGAGTCCACACTTTATCCATCTCTCTCCAGGAAGAAACCAGGAAATAGGCAGGCTCCAGAACCAAAACCCTGCCCGGTGCTAATTCTTCAATCTGACGGTACTCGGCAAGCTTCTCTTCAAGCTGGGGGTAAAGGTGAAAGAAAAAAGCTTCCCGGTTGACCAGAAACTTTCCCCAGCTCAAAGCCACCAGAACACAAAGCAGTAAGATACTGACCAGCTTTAAATGCTTTTTTGCGCTCTGCCATTCTAAAACTCCGCTCATCTGAACCAAAAAAACGGCAAAAAGATTCCAGGCAGGCAGGGCGAGAAAGGCCGACAAAAAAGCCCCCAACCCCCAGAGTAATCTCCTCTTTCCGGAGAGAACTGCCCATAAAAAAGGCAAGAAAAAAGGCCAAAGATGAATCAGCCCATCAGGGGATTTATGAAAAGCCAGCGGCGAAGGAAAACGTAAGTAAAAAGCAAAGCTCCGGGGATGAAGATCCAGGAAAGCCAGAGAGTTTCCCTCATAAACCCACCAGAGAAAAGCCACCATGCAAAGAAGAACGAAAATGGGGAAAAAGAGCACCAGCATAGGTCCCAGTTTCCTGCTCCAACCACCCGGGAAAAGGAGCACGATGACCACCAGAGCCATCATAACACATCGGAAATGGGGATAAGTAAGCACAAGCGCTCCCAGTAAAAAACCGCTTGCAAAAAGACAGTGAGTTAGTCCCCACTCCCGATGTCGCAAAATAGCAAAAAAAGCTGCCGACAAAAGGGTGACAAAGAGAGTGAGTATTGGGGAGCTGCACAGAGAAGACAGAAAAAATGGAGAAGTAAAAATGGCAATAAAAAGAAGAGTCTCAGGCAGAGTAGGCTGGTGGAAAACCCAGCGGGAAGCAAAAAACACTCCACAAACCCCACAGGAAGCAACCACAAAGGGTGCCCCCGGAGCAAAAAGAGAAAGCCAAAAAGGAAGGTTGGGATAGGTTAAAAGGAAGGTCTTCAGGCTATAAGTCTTTCCCAGCCATACCGTTTTCCCCCAGAAAGAAAGAAAATAGGCTTCGGGAGAAAGCAGGTTTCCCTTTTCTGCCCAGAGAGCAAAAGCGGAAAACAACATCCAGCAACCCGCAAGAAAAAACGCAAAAACCCAGATCCTCCAATTTCTTCTCACGAAGAACCTTTACCCCCAAAACCATGAACTGTTTTTTCCCAGAAAAAGGGCCGGGAAAAAAGCTGAAAGATTCCCTTCCAGGCTGCCACCCCTGCCAAAAACCAGTAAAACAGGTTAAGCAAAGCAAAAGGAAGCAGCCTGTAGAAACCTCTTCTAAACACGGCCAGCATGGAAAGGTAAATACCCAGAAAGTTGCCCAGTAAAAGATTTACAATGCCGATTAACATAATGTAATCCGGTAGAAAGGAAAAATTGAATGCCCGAGTTAAAAAAGCCAGACCAGAAAAATACCCCACAACGGAACCGAGAGTGCCTGCCCCAGGGGTGTACCCCCAATGAAAAACTGCAGGGTGAACCAACCTCCAAAACCAGAACTACGCAAAACCCGCCAGGGGTTGCGATTGTGAACCAGAAAGGTTTGCAGATAGCCCTTGAGCCAGCGGGAGCGCTGCCTTATCCAGTTGCGCAATTTACTGTTGGCTTCTTCAAAGGTAGTAGAATTGATAATCCCCACTCGAAAACCACGATAGCTGGCTCTCATGCCCAGGTCAGCATCTTCAGTAACGTTGAAAGGATCCCAACCTCCAAGCTCCAGCAGAGCCTGGGTTTTAAAGTGATTCGAAGTTCCTCCAAGCGGTATGGGTAAGCGAAGCACAAACAACCCGGGCAACAAATAATCGAACCAGTAGGAGTACTCAAGGGTAAACAAGCGGGTAAGCAGATTCTGATCGCGGTTGTAAAAGTTGAGTGCTGCCTGGAAAAATATAAACTCCGGAGGAGCTTTTCGAAAAGCTGCCACCGCCTTTTTGAGCTGGTCCTTTTCGGGAACGTCTTCAGCATCATAAATGGTGAGAAACTCCCCGCGGGCAAAGAAAAGACCAAAGTTGCAAGCTCGGGGTTTAGTCTTGGGAGCACCCTCTGGAACAAGGATAAAACGCACGTTATAAGGAGGACGGCTCTTTTTACAGTTTTCCAGGGTTTCCCGGTCGTTCTCCTCGATTAAAAAGAGAACGTCCAGCTTCTCAGAAGGGTAATCAAGCTCACGGATACCCTCTACAAGCTGTTCAATCACAGAAAGTGGCTCCCTATGCAGTGGCAAAAGGATGGTATAAACCGGAAGCTCGCTATCTTTCAGATTCTCGAAATCGCCTTCAAAGGTAATGTTTTCCTTCTCTATTCTTGCTCCCCAGAGACTGATCACAAACTTGAAAAATACGTTAACAAAATAAGCCAGATTGGCCAGGGAAAAGAGCACCGTAAGAGTGGGAAGTGGATAAAACACCAATCCGCAAAAAACAACAGTCAAAGCGGCAACAAAAGCTATCCACTGCAAAGGAGTAAAAACCCGGGCCGCTGATTCCTGAGGGGAACGAAAGAACAGGCCACTGGTGGCTTCGCGGAGAATTGACTTGCCAAAAAAATGGTAAATCAGATGGTCAAGCTCGTAAGGCGTGATTAAGGCCTGTTCCACGGTAACCGAACCCAGCTTCTCCCTGAGCAGTCTCTCGAGGGAAGTATTATTTTGCAGGACTACTCCCACCAGAAGCCGATCCCCTTCCTTTCTGATGGGGAAAAAGCGAAAACGAAGCAATTCCTGAACATCAAAGAGTTTCAGAAACTCCTCATCGATTAACCCGTAAAGCTCTTCCAGGTTTTTTCCTATGTAAGCTATGCCTTCCTGCTCAGATAGAATCTCGTAGAGCTTTGTTGGACTGATCAGCCCCCGGGAGATCAATATCTCGCCCAGGGAGCTTCCACTCTTTTTCTGGAGCTCAAGC
Source organism: Atrimonadaceae bacterium G-SL-SR-0-11 (assembly GCA_048814795.1). Classification (GTDB taxonomy): domain Bacteria; phylum Atribacterota; class Atribacteria; order Atribacterales; family Thermatribacteraceae; genus Thermatribacter. The sequence goes on from CP184673.1 coordinate 11,685, forward strand.
GCCTCTTGAAGACTTCCTTCGTCGATTAAACCCTGCTCAAGCAGTATTTCGCCTAAAAGTTTCCTGTTCATCAAAATGGAGGATGAGTCAGACGATGGTACAGAAACCCGGCTAAAACTATTATCAGAGAAATCCCGACCAAAAGTATCACCAGGCGAAACCTGATCAAGGTCTCTTTCCATCGAGGAAGAATTTCCCCTCTTGAGGGAGAAACTTTCACCGTGAGAAGGCTGGAAAGACCCTCTTTCCCAAACAGGGCCACATTTCCGCTCAACCGCCGCAGGGTCTCCACCCCTTTAAAGTTTTCCAGAAAATGGTGCCGGGCTACCTCCTGTCTACCATAAGAGATAAAAGCTATTGCTGGAAAAGCTCCTTCCCTGAAAACAGAGAGAATAGCCAGCGGCTGGTCAGGCGAAGCCCGAAGCAAGCTTTCTTCCCCGAGACCGGCTCTCACAACAAGTTTTCCTCCCTCAACCAAAAGCGGTGAAGAAAGGGTGTTTAAAAAGGTATCTGGAGGCTCGATGAAAACCAGGAATTCCTGAGAAGAAACTCCCTTCTCTAAGAAAGGCAGAAGAGGCAAAAGAACCAAATCCCGCAAGGTATAAAGCAAATTTTCCCAGGCAAAAGCGAGTAAAAGGGCTACTCTTTTAGGAGCTGGAACAGCACGCAGCTTGAGATGGTGGTTGTATTCTCTGATACTCCAGGGCAAATAAAAGAAACGGAAAAATGGCTTTCTCCAGGAAGAAAGATTCCGTGCGGAATCGAGTTTATTCTGAAGCTCGGAGTAGCGAAGAACTTTTATCTCAACTGGAACGCGGTCCATACTGCGCAACGCAGCAACTATTCTGGCAGCAATCATCAGGCTTTCAGGCGAAGCTTTGTCGGGAAGCACCACACTGGCTTTCCCCCCAAAAAAGGTGGGAAGGTCACCAAAAGTGAGCAGGTCAGGAAGAGGTGCTAACTCCTTAACTTCCAGGTAGGATTCACCGCTTATGAAGCCCTCAAAAGGTGCTTCACTGCGCCGACAATGACCTACCTCAGGAAAGTAAGAAAAGCACAACTCCAGCGAATTTTCCCTGGAGAGGAGCAAAGCCGGCAGTTGCAGGACAAGCGGAGAAAGCTCTTTTGCACCCTGTGTATCCAGCTTTTCGCTGTAAATCAGTTCCCCGTTAAGCTTTACCAAAAAGTTAGCTTCATACCGAGAAGGCAAATAGTTCCGATAAAGAACCAGATTGAGAGAGCGAGGAAGCCCTCCCAAATCAGAAGCCGCAAAATAGACCGTGTACTTCATTTCCCCCATGCCCCGGAAGGAAAGGCTGTTAACTCCCAATTCCTTAAAGGTTATCTTTTGCCCTGGATGAGCGGTTGGCTCGGAGACCTTTTCAATTTCTGAAGAAGTGAAAATAAAGAATTCAGGTAGTTGCGTTACTGCCTCAACGCCTCGAGGAGTTAGGTAAAGAGCTTTCCCGTAAATCTCAAAATCACGATAGCGCTCTTCCGATAGAAAAATGCGGAGATGCTCCCCAGGCTCTGCTGTTTTGTCCTCTAACACCCCCAGGGCTATTTGCACCGGCATATCTCTATAAAAGCGTTTCAAGAAAACATAAAGCCTCATAAATGCCTCCTGGATATCCGGTGACCACTCTCCCGGGGGAAGCAAAATTTCTATCCGTTCCGTGGGAAAGGAGAGAAAATCTTCAAGGCTCTCCAGGGGAACCTCTTCCCGGTAAAGCTGGAACAGGCTGTCTTTCCTGAGGACCAGAAAAAGGTTGCCCGAAGCCAGGTCCTCGCAAAAATCCTCACTGACCACAAGGTAAGCCCTGATCTCAATACGATGCACCTTCTCTTCCCGAGAAAGAGCGCCGAGCGCAATACGCAAAGTATTTTCGCCAGCACGCAGTCTTCCGTGAAGCAGCAGCTCTCCATCGCCGTACACCGATACCGAAGAAGGAGAATGAATAAACTGTGAGGCATCAAGATGCAGATAAAGAAAGCTCTGTCCCCAGTCTACTCCGGTGAAATTGGGCAAGTAAAGGGTGTAAGCAGGATTGCCACCTTCGAGCCTCACGCTCTCTTTCCATCCCAGGTCTGAGAAAGACAGCTGTAAATAGGAACCTTGCTGAGCAAAAGAAACCTGACTTGCGAGAAACAATGCAGAGAAGACAATAATCAGGAAAAAGCTTCTTTTCACAGCCTTTCCTCCGGAAAAGATACTTGCTGCATTAAATTATATACCATAAATAGCGCTAAGTCAGCAAAAAGTACTCGCAAAAAGTATTAGACAGTAAGTAGAGGAGGGAGGCCTGTTCAATCCAGTACAGACCTCCCTGAAAATCACTTCTTTTAAATGGCTACCACCTTGATGCCAGTTAACTCGCAGAAGTCCACCAGGGCTGGGTAGAGTTCTTCACCATAACCCAGACAGGCATATTCATTGGTCCAGGCTTGAAGCAACCTTTCCATGTCACCATGAACTTTAACAAAACCATGGGGCCAAAAAGGAATACCACACTCTTCCAGTCTCTTCTGCAGTGTTTCTTCTGGGGGTTCAAAGATGGAAACCCTGGCTACCACCATCAAGAACTCTCCATTGACCCGACCCAGGCGGGCAATCACGCCCTCTCCCACCTTGCAGACCGCTTTCACTGCCAGCCCTCCGGCCTTACCCTCAGTGGGTATGCCATGCTGGGAAAAGCCAGCAGGACCCACTTTACCAGCCAAAGAGGGAGGAATAGCACCATCACCGATAATCTTTATCTCCTGGTTTTCTTTGTCGATGTGCTGCAGATCTCCATAGTAAACTCGTTCTTTGCTCAATTTTGTCAAAAGAAAAGTGGTGAGAGCAGTATTGAAGTCGCCCAGAGTTGAAGTAGGCACACCATCCTCAAGCATCATGGACTGAGCAAAGCAGGTGGTACAGTAGTCATCACCCAGACCCGGGAAGGATTGGATGGTGTAGAAGTCCCACTTCTCTCTGGCAACAATTTTTTTGATGGCCAGATACAGGCGCATGGAGCGCTCGTTGGCCGGACTTTCTTCGGGTAGAGCACCAAATAACTCTTTGATTCTGGGTTTGAGAGCTTCCAGCTCCTCCCTGGTTATGGACTCGGCTGTCCTGATGAGTTCCGTAGTGTCCCGGGTGTCAATGTCCACTCCAAAAATCCTCATCCACTGGGAGGGATCAGCCACACCCACGGTCTGGCCCATGCCCCTCCCTCCAAATGCTCCACAGGTAGACATATTGAGCAGGTTTTTAAGATGAGCTGCCTGGCAGTAACTCACTACCTTATCCACTTCCCGGGGATCGGAAGCTGCACCGTAGACAAACTTGTGAGGAATGCCAACTTCCATCATGGCCCCATGCATCACCAGTCCCCCAACAGTTCGCCAGCCTTGAGAGCCAGGGTGGGTCCACAGCACAATGCCCTTTCCGGTCAGAGCGTAATCACGCACTGCCGCTATAAGGTGAGCAGACCAGACCCAGGTCCCGGAGAAAAGCACCACTCCATCAACATCTTCCTGGTGCTTCATCTCCCGCAGGGCTACCTTAGCCTCTTCTTTGCTGGCAACCACTACAGGGTACTCCACAAGCTCTATACCCCTGTTACGAAGAGCTTCTTTGGAACGAGCAATGATACCCTCATCGATGAAGAGATTGCCCATAGGGTCTCTCAGGCCATCTTTGTGCACTCCAAAAACAATGAACCCAAATTTTGGCGTAATCAAGGTATGTATCCTCCTTTCTTATAAGTAAACTGCTTGACCGGATTTATAAGATTCGACCGCAGCAAAACAAATTCTCAAGGTTTCCACCGCATCCCTAACTTCTTTCGACAAATCGAGATCCTCAACAATGGCTTTATACAAATACTCCTGTTCTCGTTTACATAATTCTTCATGGTCTGGTTCATCTTTAACTTCAATATACTCATCTTCGCGAAGCCGATTACCCTTTTCGTCGGTATCGCTCCAGTGTACCACCAGCGTATTCACCGCAGTATGCTGTGAAACATCTGAAGGATCAATGTTGCTCACTTCTTTCCCAATACTCACCGAACCTTTAGGACCGATAACGTCTTTGACAAAAAAGGCAGTCCTGCTAATCATGGGTCCCCAACCCACCTCATACCACCCTACAGAACCGTCCTCAAAAACAATCTGCAAAGCACCATAATTGGTTGTGTCAGGAGGTATTTCATCACTCAAGCGAGCTGCAATGCCATGAACCCTCTCTGGCTTGGCCCCGGTCATCTGACACATTACATCCACGTAGTGGATGCCACAATCAACCAGGGGCGGCATGCGACGAATAAACTCTTTGTGTACCTCCCATTCATGGCCATAACTTTGCTGGTTCAGGTTCATACGCATCACGAGAGGCTTTCCCATTTGTCGAGCATAGTCTATAAACATTTGCCAAGCAGGGTGATGTCGTAAAATGTAACCCACCACCAATTTGCGTCCCGTTTCTTCAGCAACACGAGCCACCATTTCGGCTTCCGAAACATTTTGAGCAATAGGCTTTTCTAAAAAGACATGACACCCTTGCTGCATAGCGTATATGGTATACTCAGCATGGGTATCAACATAGGTATTAATTGAAACTACCTCCGGTTTAGTAGCCCTCATGGCCTGGTAATAATCAGTAAATACAGGAACAGAAATACCCAAATCTGCAGCTAATTTTTGAGCTCTTTCCACATTTCGAGCAACTACAAAACCCACTATATCAAAGCCAGGGAGGTCTCTATAAGCCTTTGCATGCGAGGCTCCCATTCCTCCCACACCAACCACCAATGTCCTTAGCTTCATTAAACTACCCTCCTTCAGGTTTTATCAAACTTTTCTCAATCCAAAAGCTGTCGAGTAATATCCAAGGGTAGATCGTTAATAAAGGTATTGTTTGGGTTGTATAAGCGACTCTTTTCAATAGTTAATCCTGCCCAAGCTCCTTCCTTTACTGCTGCATGCAAATTACGGGGTCTAACCGCGTCACCAACGCTAACCACTGGAACAGAGCTTTTCTGCAGGGTTTCAACAAGTTCTACATTGGGCTTCGTAAAGCAAGTAACAATGTGTTCATAAGGTAGGTCCACAAATTCCCCATTACTTAACAATGTTAAAGAATTCTCTCCAATTTCCAATATTAAAGTGTTGGTATAAATTTTAACCGGGTAACGGAATGGTTTGGAAGTAAGTGCTTCAGCATCTTGTTGCTGAAAACGCTTACGTAAAACATACATGTGAATGACTTCGATAGAAGAACCAAATTCTTTATAGGGGGTAATGATTGTAACCTCCTTACCGATAGATGCCAAATACGCTGCAGTGTCTGCCGCTGGGTAATGATCTCCCCAAACAATAACTTTTGTGCCTTTTAATATCTCAGGCTTTCTTCCATCCTGGGGGTGGAATTCACAAGACTTTTTGGAACAAACCAGGATTTTCTCAAAAGGAATGACCTTTTCGGTTAAGCCAGCCACTCGAGGAACATAAGAGCGAGCCCCTGTAGCAACAATTACTGCGTCATAAGAAGTGAGCTCTTCAATTTCGGGAACATAGCGTAATTTAACTTCGATATCAAGCTTGGTCAACTGGTAACGAATCCAATCAGCATACCACTTCATCTTTCCCTTTCCTGGTACCAAGCAACAACCTAAAATTGCCCCTCCAAGTTCGGAATTCTTCTCGTAGAGAGTGACTTTATGGCCCCGTTCCGCAGCATGACGTGCTGCTTCCATGCCAGCTGGCCCTCCTCCAACTATTGCCACTCGAAGAGGGCTTGAAACTTTTTTGCGAATTTCAAAATCGGGGTTTCCACAAGCCGGGTTTATGGCGCAAGCTATTTCTTTTTTGCTCATCAAAGATTCCTGCCAACAGCCAGTAAGGCAGGAAATACAGCGTCGAATTTCCTTGATGCGACCATATTTTGCCTTAATAGGCCAGTAAGGATCCGCCAAAAGCTGACGGGAAAGGCCAACCATGTCAAGCTTACCTTCAGCAAGGACTTGCTCACAATATTCCGGATTACGAAGAGAGTGGCTGTTGATAACTGGAATTCGTACTTCCTTCTTTATTGCCTCAGAAGCATACATCGTCCACCCTTCTTCATAGTACATAGGGTCAAACCCGGCACCTGGACTTTCTTGCACACATTGGCTTAAATCCAGAGCTGCTACGCCAGCCTCTTCAAACACTTTAGCCACTCGGATGGATTCGGGAAGCTCGCGCCCTCCTGGAACCCATTCGTCGACAGAATAACGCACCAGAACGGGAAAATCTTTACCACATTTTTTTTGAATAGCCTCTATAATAGCCAGCGGGAAACGCATACGATTCTCAAAGCTTCCTCCAAAACGGTCAGTACGACGGTTTAAGTAAGGGCTCATAAATTCAGAAATAAGGTATCCGTGTGCAGCATGAAGTTCAACAGCATCAAAACCAGCCTGTTTAACTCGCCATGCAGCTTCAGCAAAAAGATCAACCAATGCAATAATTTCCTCAGTTGTTAAAACATGAAGGGGCTTGCGCAATATGCTTTCTTCTTCGCCAGCATAAAGAACGGGACGGCTTTGTGACCAAGGCAGGTTGATTACCATATCAGTAGAAGCAAATTTACCCGAACGTGGCAGGGCCGCCTGTCGTCCAGGATGCTGCAATTGCACAGCACACTTGGCTCCGTAACGATGCATCGCCTCCGCTAACCTTGCCAAACCAGGAATATATTCATCACCATCAGCGACGAGACAGGTTACCGTGGATTTTCCCGTCGAACCCTGAGGAGAAGTAGCTCCTACGATTATGAAACCAGTACCGCCCTTAGCAATAACGGTATGATGGTAAATATCCCGAAAACTCACTGAACCATCGGCGTGAGCAGAACTGATGTCCGTAGGAACATGGCAAATTCTATTGGGAACAAGGACTTTCCCAATCATAATCGGCTCAAAAAGGTGTCTAAATTCTGCCATCTCTTTAGAACCCTCCTCCATCATTTTGGAAGACCAGCCTACCTTCCAAAAAAGTGTATTTGACTTCAAGATGTTCATTGATCACCACCAGATCGGCCTGTTTGCCAACAGCGATACTCCCCAGCTCCCTATCAATACCCAGCAACCGCGCTGGATTCAGGGTGGCCCATAGGATAGCTTCTTCAAGGGGCATAGCGGTATACTGCATTAAGCGTTGCAAAGCCACATTCATAGTAACTGCACTACCTGTCAAATTTCCATCAACCGCCGGATCTTCATCTATCATCCTCAATACCTGCTCGGAAACCCGTATCTTTCGACCGTCTCGGTAACTAAGGATGGTTCCCTCGGGTTTTCCAGTACCAACCAGAGAATCGGTCACTAAAATTTTCTTATCTCGAGGTTTAATTTTTCGAACCAACTTAAAAAAGGGAGGAGGAACATGCACAGGACAACCAATTAACTCTAAGCTAACTGTGTCATGGCAAAGGATAGCTGTTTCCACGCCAGGGAGCATAACCAAAGCTTCATGAGGATTTTCCCGATAGCCAAGCATACCATTGTACATATGAGTTGCGTGGCGTGCACCTGCAAGAATCACTTGTTCAGCTTCCTCATAAGTTGCCTCAGTATGTCCAATGAGTGGTATAATGCCCCGACAGGATAGCGTTTCAGCAAGCCACACCGCATTGGGTAATTCGGGAGCAAAGGTTACGGTTACAATCACATCCCCTACTTCTTCTAAAACCATAAGTACTTCTTCCTTTTTTGGAATCCGGAGATAGGGCAAGGGATGCCCCCCACGGCAACGAGGAGCAAGCCAGGGACCTTCAAGGTGCACTCCATGTATAATCCTTCCATACTTACTTTCCTCTTTCACCTTCCTTAGGCACTTTATCTGCTCAATAGTGTCAAAAAGGGGACGAGAAATTGTAGAAGGAACTATCCGAGTAACACCAAAAGCAAGGTAATGATGCAAACCTTCAGCAATAGTCTCAAAATCACCTTCCACAAAGTCTACATCCATGATGCCATGAGTATGCATATCAATTAATCCCGGAATCACAACATAACCTGAAACATCAAAACTTTCTCTTGCTTCGATTGGATCCCAGTTGCTACCGAGAGAAATAATACGACCGTCCTGAATAGCAACGTATCCTGGGAATAAAACCCCATCTTCAGTAATAATTTTTCCTCCATAAAGTAAGCAATCGCAGTTCATCAGTTAACCTCCGGCTCTAAGGGTCCAGCCAAAGGAGCCACAAAAAATAGCTTACCAGGCAACTGGGGCATGACTGAAGACGGAATCCACATATCAGGTCCGTATTTCAAAGTCACCCAAAGCGCATGAGCTTGATACATCATATTACGGGAAGGTAGATAACCGTCTACTCCACCTATAGCGTAATCTGCTTGCATAAAAATCCCCGGCCCTATGGTGTTGGCAAAAGCCGGCACCAGGGTAATACGGCTCTTAAAGCTAGTAATAGAGTTTTGAATTATGGTTAACGGATGCAATTTTGCGGCGATGCGATGAGTAGGTTGAAGCCACTCTTCCATACTACTATAATCTTCAGCAAAATGGGGTTCCCAGAAAGCGATGTGAAATACCCAACCAATACCATAGATCAAAACAAATTTAGCTCCCTTAGACCTCAGTTCCCCAATACGTTCAGCGTAGGTAGGTAATTCTTCCCGTGTTGCAAAATGTCTCTGTTCCTCAGGCACGGTTAAATCACCTAAAGGACCATAAAGGGTTGACTCCATAGCGTTACGAAATGCACCAGGATCATTTGCAGGAAGAGTATTCCCCTGAGCGTCACACCATTCATCCATATTGAAACCATGAACGTGCTTGCAATCTACACCCCATCTCTTAAGAAACTCCACCACCCAGCGATACATACCCATAGGCCCCACCGAAAGGATTAAAATAAGCTCTCTCCCTTCATCCTTTGCAAGTTTAATCTGATAGGCTATTTCATGCCCCATAATGGTGTTAAAATCTTCTAAAGTAGGACAGCCAACTGGTTGAAAATCAGGATGCCACCACTTTTCTCTAAGATAAACCTCCTCAGGCAGCCTACTACAGCACCAGTCAATTCGTTCTAAGTCCCAACCCTTAGGGAAAAACCCCTCAAAAAGAGAACCTTTAATAGTGTTCAAAAGTGTAATCTTAGCCATTTTGATACCCCCCTTATCGTCTATTTTCTGAAAAGTGGCTTAAGGCAACCGCTGCAATGATAATCAAACCAATAACCAGGTCTCTCGCATAGGGATTGACGTTCATTATAATCAAAGCATTGCTAATCAAACCAATGAGCACCACCCCCAGAAAAATATTTATTGCGCCTCCTTTTCCTCCAGAAAGAGCAACGCCACCCACGATGACCGACGCAAGTGCATCTAAAGCATAGGCATCACCAGTAGTAGCCAGTGCCGAACCCACCCGGGAAATAAGAATTATAGCTGCCAGTGCATTTAAAACACCAACTATCGTATAAGCTTTGATAATCACCCAATCAGTGTTGATACCCGAAACATGAGCCGCCCTGCGATTACTGCCAATGGCATACAGGAAACGTCCGTAACGTAAGTACTTCAAAATAAGATGAGAGCAAACCACAACCCCTAAAAAAAAGAGTATTGAAACGGGAAGATAGTGAAAAATTCTCCCTCTTCCCAGAGTTTCAAATCGGCCAAAGAGCATATAGGAAGCTCCTCCAGTCACAAGAAGTGCCAGACCGTGATAGACAGACATAAATCCCAGAGAAATTATGAAAGAGTTAGCCCGAGACTTGACCACCGTAACACCGTTAACAAAACCTGCCAGGGTCCCTACGCCAAAAGTTATAAGAATAGAAATGGGGTAAACCAAAGATTGACGCCACGGAGCCACGTTTCCTTCCGGAAGATTCAGGATTTTTTGAATGAGCATAGCAAAGATGACTCCCAGAAGCGAAACCTGGGAACCAACCGAAATGTCAACATGCCCTGACACAAGAAGCATGCCTACGCCACTGGCCACAATTCCCAAAACAGCAATCTGCTGGAATATATTGATGATATTCTGAGGATGGATGAAACGACGATTCACCACCGTTGCCATTACCGAAATAGCCAGGATAAGGATTAAGAGAACATAAGCTTGCTCAAAAGTAGTTGTCCTTCGACGCAAAACGTCGGTTTTCTGCGCAGTCATTCTTACACCTCCACATTCCTGGAAACGCCCATGGCATAACGCACAATATTTTCCTCAGTTACCTCGTCACCTTCTAAAATGGTGGCCAGGCTTCCATTCCGCATTACACCAACCCGGTCACATAGTGCAACCAATTCAGGATTGTCAGAAGAAATTAGAATTACTATCTTTCCCTGCTGTACCAGCTCATCGATCATGCGGTAAATCTCCACTTTGGCTCCCACATCCACACCAACCGTGGGTTCATCAAAAATCAAGATTTCAGCCTCGGTTAGAAGCCACTTGGCGAGGACTACCTTTTGCTGATTACCACCGCTTAAATTCATTACCAGCTGGGAAGTAGATGGTGTCTTAATACTCAAGCGTTTGATAAGTGTCATGGTTTCCTGACGTTCCTTTTGTAAATCCAGCACTAAACTTTTTTCTTTGACCAAAGAAGCAAGGGTTACATTCTCTGCCACAGGACGGGTCAAAAGAAGACCATCGCTTTTGCGATCCTCGGTAAGGTACCCAATACCTTTATGTATTGCATCATAAGGGCTGCTGGGTGTGATGTCTTGCCCCCGGTAAACAAGAGAACCCGAATCCCTGGGATCAAGGCCAAAAATCATCCTGACCAGTTCCGTTCTGCCCGAACCCACCAGACCAGCCAAACCAAAAATTTCTCCCTTCCTCACCTTAAAGGAAACATTATTGACTACGCCTTTGCGACTGTAGTTGCGAACCTCAAGCACTTCGTTCTCATTCCAGGTGTCGGCACGCTTTTCCCTCCTATACAGAGTCGATCGCGAACCGCCAATCATAGCCCGAATTACATCATCCATACTTACTTCCTGCACAGAATACGTGGCTACTTTTCTACCGTCTTTAAGAACGGTCACTCGATCACATATTTCAAAAATTTCACTTAAGTTATGAGAAATGTAAATGGTACTAAAGCCTTGTTCTTTATGAGTTCGGATAATCTTAAAAAGTATGTTTTTGCCCTGTTCATCAAGGGAAGCTGTAGGCTCATCTAAAATCAAGAGCTTAACAGGACGTGCAAAAGCTTTAGCAATACTCACCAGTTTTTTATCTACGAAAGCAAGAGAACTCACTTTTGCGGTGGGAGAAACACTTATGTCCAACCTGTCCAGCAATTCTTGAGCATAATTCCAGCAGCTCCGATAATCTACCATGCCACTCTTTTTGACTGGAAGGTCATAAAGGCAAACATTCTCCGCTACAGTCAGGTCCTCCACCAGCTGGTTTTCCTGATGCACTGTTTGAATCCCAAGGCGAATGGATTGCCAGGGTTCAAGTTGCCTGTAGGTTTTCCCCTCATAGATAATCTCTCCAGAATCAGGGTGAAGCGCACCAGCAATAATTTCGATGAGCGTAGATTTTCCAGCACCATTTTGCCCTACCAGAGCGTGAACCTCACCGTATAAAATATCTAAAGAAACCCTATCCAGAGCTTTTACGCCGGGATATGCTTTGCTGATCTCTCTAACACTCAAGATGAACTTTTTTTCTTGCAAGGAGCAAGCCTCCCTTAAATAATTTGAAAGATGTACGGGACAGGAATGTCCTGTCCCGTACATCAAGCCCTTCAAGCCCTTACTGCCTCAACTCGGGCTTGTACTGACCAGTCTTTGCAAACTCTTCTACGACCGGGAACCAGCTCTCATCAAGGAACCAGGGTATTAGCTTTTCTTCCCAGTTATCCTTGCTGCACCAAACGATAGGTGAATAGCTCTTCTTCTGGTATTCCTTACCCTTAAGGTAGTTGATAAGGTTTTGGGCACAAATCATACCGTGTAAACCGGGAGAAAGGCTCAAACAAAAGTCGATATAGCCTTTTTTGAGGTTTTCAACATCCATGGGACCACCATTCACCGTTACAATGGTAACTTTGTCAAGGTCAACGTTCTCTTCTCGCAAGCCCTGAATGATACCTTCGGTTATCTCCTGACAAGCCCCAATGGCCACGTTGAATTCTAATCCAGATTGAACCAGGGTTTTAATAATGTTTAAAGATGGAGCAGTAGCATAATCACCATACTGGACATCGGTTGCAAGACTGATGCCTTCCAGCGTCTTGATGGTCTCCATAAAACCTTGAATTCCCTGAATAACAGGTGGCGTTCCAGCGAAACCCTGAATCCAGACCACCTTCAGCTCACCAGGAACATCGCGACGCAAACTGGTAGCCACAGTACGGTACACATCAAACCAGTTAAAATCAATATCAGCAACCGGTTTCCCCTTACCCTCTGCTATGCCACTTTCAGTGATCTGGATAGGAATGTTGGCTTCATTCGCTAATCGACAAGAATACTCAGCACTGAAAGGAGTAACCGCGGTGAGGTTAATAGCATCAACCCCCATAGTTATTAAATTCTGTATTGCTTTAGTTTCTTCATCAGCTTTGTAATTGTGATACTGCCAAACCAGCTTAACGCCCTCTTTATTGGCTATTTGTTCGAAACCCTTATGGAAAGCAGTAAACCATCCGATTTCGTAGGGAATAACTACGCCTATGGTATACTGCTTTTCTGCTGCAATACCAACTGCGGAGAAAAACAACAAACCCACCAAACAAACAACTACAAACATCATTACTGCTCGTTTCACAAAGCACACCTCCTTTTAATTTTTCAAAAACAATTGTCCAACATAAATTGTCAAGCTTACCTTCTCACCCCCTTCCACAAAAAGTTAGCCTTCTGGCAGGTCTCAATAAAAGCTATAACATTTTCTACAGGAACCTCAGGACCTATGGTGTTAGAGGGAGAAGGAATCAGATTTCCAGTTTCAAAAGCCAGTTTCATCCTATTTTCTAACTCTTCTTCGATTTCTCTTCTAATACCTTGAGGAAGAGTCCTCTGAGCGCTAACCGTCCCCCAGAAAGTTATTCGATCTCGATAATCAGCCACTATATTGTCTACATCGTGACATTCCGGCTGTAGAGGATGTAAAACATCAAAACCTACCTCCACCAGGTCGGGAAGGATTTCCTCAATCTTGCCGCAGGAGTGCAGGAAGAAGAGGCACTCAGGAAAATCTTTTCGTAAAGAGGAAATTATCTTTTCCCACCAGGGTTTGAGAAATCTACGCCATAAATTAGGAGGAATTTGCAAGCGGTCCTGCATACCATAGTCGTCATAGAAACAGAGCAGCTCCACACCACACTCAGCATGCTTTCTGGCGAAGGTAAGGGTAAAAGTGGCCACTTTTTCGATAAGTGCACTGGCAAGTTCCGGACGTATCACAAGGTCAATCATGAAATCCTCCATCCCCCGTAGCCAGTGACACCACTCATAGATACTGCCACAGTAAGCGGAAGAGAGATAACCTCTCTTTCGTATCTCCCGGGCTTTACTGCTTACTCTGGGAATGCTCCCCTCATCGATGCCCGGTACAGGATAAAGTTCGATTTCCTGCAGGGTACGCTCTCCAGCTAAGGGAGAAAAGATTCTCTCGCAGCTTGGGTCTTCTGGCCAGGGCAGAACACCCACTCCCCAGGGAGAAAAACACACTCCTTCAGGAAGTTCTACGGTAAAAAATTCTCTTCCAATACCATTGGAGCTCATGCCTAAGCCGTAATGTGCAGTGGTGGTGTGATAAAGAGGTTCACTATCTTCAGAGTGAGCAATACGCACTTCAAAGTCAAAGTGTTCAGCAACATCCTCAATTCCCGTCTGAGCAGAGAATTTCTCAAAGAAGGGTGGTGTGAAAGAGGGAGTGGCTCCAAAGTAAAGACTCCAGGGAATACAATCAACCTCTCCCTCTCTTTTCAGAACTCGCCTTATTCGCTCTCTGGGCTCCATGAAGCTCCCCTCCTTGCTCAGTCTTCTCTGCCGAGGTTAAGTAAAAATACGTTCTACCGTCAGTGCAGCTGCTCCAACCAAACCAGAATCGCGTCCAAAAAAGGCCCTTCTGATTTCCACTTTTCTGCGGTGTAGAGAAGCTGTAGTCTCCCAAACCACAGAAGCAATGGTATCTATGAAAATGGGGTGTGCCAGGGATAGGCCACCTCCAATGACCACCACCTCAGGGTCCAGCAGATTAACCAGGTTGGAAATCGCTCTACCCAGGATGGCTCCGGTTTCTTTCCACAGATCCAGAGCAAAAGCATCACCCAGGCGCGCTGCCTGGTCTATTACCTCACAGCTAAGGGCACTTAAATCGCCTTGGATGATATCCGGAATACAGGTTTTACCTCCTCTTTCAATATACTCTCTGGCCTTCTTAACCACTGCCTGAGCTAATGCATAAAGCTCTACGCACCCTCTATTACCACAGGAACAAGGAGGCCCAAAAAAATTGATGCTGGTGTGACCAAATTCTCCAGCTCCATGACGGTATCCCTCCACCAGCTCCCCGTTAGAAATTATCCCTGCTCCAACACCGTTACCTACGTTAATGTAGACCAAATCCCGGGCATCCTTACCCACTCCAAACCACTTCTCACCAAGAGCACCGGTGTCCAGGCTATTTTCAACAAAAACCGGCCAGGGAAAGTGAGAGGCAAGCATCTTGCGAAGGGGCACATCCTTCCAGTGCAGATTGACTGCCCGTATAATCTCTCCTTCCTGAGGATCTATCACTCCCGGGCAGCAAACACCCATACCTATGATGCGATTGAGAGTATGTTCCCGCAACAGATCTGAAACTCCCTCCACAATTTGATTAACCACATCCCGAGGGTTATGAGAAAGCAGAGGAAAGATTTTTTTCTTCTTCAGCTCACCATTCAAATTGGCCAAGCCCAGGTGTAAACGGTGAACTCCCACCTTAACCGCAACAACCCAACCCCACTCCTTTTCAAAGCGGAGCAGCACCGGTCTGCGCCCCCCTATGGACTCTCCCAGGCCTTCCTCTTGAAGCAAGCCCTTCTCTCTGAGCTCAGACACCAAATTAGTAACCGTAGAAAGACTGAGATTCAAAGCCTCAGCAATAGCAGAACGACTGGTAGTTCCTCTGCGGTGAATAAAGCGGATAACCCGTTTCAAGTTTTCTTTTCGAACTTTTCTCTGATAGGTCACCTTTTCCAAAGGCCCTCAACTTTCTTCTTTCGATGAAGAAAGCTTTTGAAAATCCTAACATCCCTGCAGGTAGTTGTCAATATGCTAAATTGAATCATCTAAAAATCTTAATGAACCCCCACCACTGCTTAGACTAAAAGCCTGTTAAAAGTTGCAAGCCACTCTGCCAGAAAAGCCACTAAGCAAGAGTAAAAGGTCTTAGACAAATCTGCCTGTCTTGCTGGATAAGCTCACATCTATACCTTCTAACGCCCCCTCATCATGAACAAAAAGTGTCTCTCGCCAAACAAAAAGAAAAAAGTATCAAGTTATTGGCTCCATCACCAAGGAAAAAGGGATCGAAAAAACCCTGGCTTATATTCGACTGTCTCCGCAGAAAAAGACTTGCTCTCTCCCTTCCCTGGGCGATCGCAAAACTGGAAAAGTTTGAAGAACTATTTCTCTCCTCAAAAGTAAGGAGGAAAATACTGACCGTATTTCCAGCCACCATTGACCTATTTCTCCAAAAAGGGAGAAACGAAAACTCACCTCTCTTTTCCGGTCCTTTGCCAAACCTGGGATTTCCTTAAAACACAAGACTCCAGTCAGCGTCTTTGTCGGTAGGAAAATGAGAAAAATAGGATTTCGTGAAATTGATCTGATTCCCACGACAGCGGAAACCCCAGTGGTGAACACTTTCATCAAGATTCTTAGGTGAAGCATTGCAAAGAAAAGAAGCATTCTCAGCAAGTATTAGACAGTAAACTCTCCTGTACTGATCATTGCTTTGATGCTCCAGTGGAGAACCTGAGAGTTTATGCTGAAGCAGCAAGAGAGTGCAGGTATTGAGGAAAAGACCCCAGTTTGAAGGAGCTGGGGTTGGTCCCGCAACCGGAGTATGAGCAAAGCAAAAGTTTAACATCCCGAGGAAATTGAGAAATGCAAAAGCGCACTCCCTGCAAAACTCTTAAGTCTTAAACCTGGAATGTGGTCCTGGAAGCGAAGAACCGGCCGAATCAAATCTCCTTCAACAGGAATTGCAAAAATCTTGGAGCGTTCCCTGTCTACCCCAAAAAGCGCCAGAAACTTGAAAACGATCGCCGCAACTCACAAAACCCCACCATAGAGAGCAAAACTCATTCCACAAGAGCCTTCACAGAAAAATGCCCTTTCCGCCTTTTTGCATTCCCAAAATCTGCCTTTCAGAATATTTAGTGGTCCTCATCACATAAAAAATTATTGAATCCTTCTCCTTGTTGATACACCTTTGCAGCTCTGACTTCAGGCGCTCCAGCTGGGCTTCGGTAATCTCCCCTTCCAGAACAGAATTCTGCACCCAGGTAAGATATTTCCTCCCAATTTTGAGAACCTTGTTAACCCGCTTTTCTTCCACATCGTAGACCATCACTACATACATAGACAAACACTTATGCGAGGGTTACCATTCGCAAAAAAGCGGTTCATATTTTTCTTCACCAAGCAAGTGTTTTTCGAGTTTGTAAAGTTCAAGACGAACTAACCTGCGGTAAGAAACCTTACGACCAATCTTCTTGTAACTGACAGTGCTCTTCATCTTTTCTTCGAATTTTTCGACAAAAACTTTACGCCCTCTCTCATTAAGATAAAGCCCACCCAAGCACTGATCAAAATCACGTGCAGTTATGGCTTTTTTGTTTACCAACGCAAAAATAACCCGGCTCACAACAACCGGTTTAAAAACTTCCGCCACATCAAGATTAAGGGAAAACCTTCGAAAGTTGGTAGCGTGTAAAAAGCCAATGCGGGGATCAAGGTGAGTTTTGTATATTTCCGAAAGGATGGTCGTATAAAGCAGAGAATTTCCAAAGCTAATTAGTGCGTTGAGCTGGTTCTTGGGCGGCCTCTTGCTCCTCTTCTCCATTTGAAAATCCTGACTCCTCAGAATGGCATCAAAAGCTTGATAGTAAACCTCCCAGGCGTTGCCTTCCAGAGCCATAAGCAAATTCGGGTTGTCCTGCTGCTCAAGCGCTCGAATAAACTCATCTACCTGAGCAATTACCGACGCAAGCAGCACATCCCTGCGGTGGTAATACTTCAAGACCGCCTGGATGTTCTGCAAAGCGCCCCGGACAAACTGACTGGCCAGAAAAGTCCTCTTCTCCGGCTTCAAATAATGTTCCGCCTGCCTTAAGACGAGACAACCAGAGTTATAGTGTTCCCGGGGGTAAAAGCTTCCCACATAATATCCATAATGATTATAGAAATGGAGGAGCACCGATTTTTGAGAGAGAAACTCCAGAATCTCCTTGTTTAGCGTTACCTCTCCAAAAAAATGGATATCCCGAACCTGCTCTATGGGGAGGTAACGCCGAGTGCTACTCTGACCCTCGAAAAACAGCGTATTCTGCTTTCTTTTAAGTGTTCCGTTAGAAAAAGCGTAAATACTCTCGCTCATACAAAGCAAAAATCCCGAAAAGCACAATGCGTGCAAAGAGGGATTTTCTCCCGCTGAGGGGGTATTTCCTGAGTAATAACCCTTTCGATTTCACTTATCGCCCGCTTGAGTTCTTCTTCAATCGCCTGATTCAACACCAGAGGAATTTTTCTTTTTTCCCGGGGAAAGAGAACCTCGCCTTTTGCCTCTATACCATTTTCCTTCAAACGCCAGAGATAAAAGTAAAGCTGCATGATGCCGCTTCTTTTAGAACGGGTGGATTTTTTAATTTCTCCAATTATCAAATTGCCTTCCTCGCTTTTGACTATGTCAATCAGGATATTCCCAATCAAAAATTTCTTCCCTTCACCCCGGTAACTTTCCTCCTCCACCAGGCGACCCAGCTCCAGAAAAGGATTATCCTGATCTGGAGTGATCTGGTGAGCCATGTACCAAAGCTCCCGCTTACAGACATAATAGCTGGCAATAAGAGTTCCGTTAATTCTCCTGTCCATCGTCTCCTCACACCATCACCGCATGCAACTCTGCACCATCTATCCGGAAACCGGTCTCTGAATCGTAAAAATCCCCCACTCGCTCCAGGGGCACATAGCCCAGATTCTTGGAAAACATGATGCCGAAAACAGCAACATCTTTTTTATTGACTCGAACGTTGACAATATAGGCTTCAAAATCCCTTCGAATACGGAGCAACTCCCTTTTCTTCTCCCAAGGTTTTAAGCTCTCATTCTCGGTAATCTCCTGAAAAAGCTTCCATGTTTTTTGAGCCTTTTCGTCCTTTTCAATAAACACCGGGTAAATGGTTCCTTCCTCCTTGATAAGCTGAAAATGAGATACTGACCTCTCCCTTTCCTCGTGAAAGCGCAGGTTGAGAAGTGCCCGGTAAATGCCCTCAGCCTCTTCAAAAGATTTCCATTCCCCAACTTTTTGGAAATACTTATCAGCAAGGTTCAGGAAACTTTCCTCCCTTACCTCCTGCAGATCCTTGAGGATCTGGAAAGAAAGGTTGGGAAGGAGTGCTTGATAAACATACTGTGCGTAAGTGTGCTCGCGTTCATCTTTGAGGCAAACCACCCATACTTCGCCTTCACCCGGTCCTCTTCGGAAGTTGCGGTTGCACCGGCCAGCCACCTGGATTATGGAGTCCAGAGGGCCAATATCTCTTACTGTGCAGTCAAAATCCAGATCAACCCCCGCTTCCACCACCTGGGTGGAAACAAGCACCGGTTTTTTACCCTCATCCAGTGCTTCCTTTACCTCCCGAATACGGTTGAGCTTATCGACCGAGACCAAGTTAGCTGAAAGATAGTAAAGCCCGGGGATGCCAAGCTCCTTGAGCTTTTCATAAACCCTGAGTGAAGAGCGGATAGTATTCAGCACCAGGAGATAGGACCTTGAGGGGTTGTAGAGCTGGTCAGAAAACCAGTGTGTGAAGCCTTCCACATCTTGCGGCTCTCTGACCCGGGGCCAGAGCGTTACCCGACAAAGGTGCCGAAAATATTTCTCCTTCTCCTCCAGAAGCTCCAGGGCTTCCCCTTCCTCAAAGATAAAAGGTCTTGTAGCCGTGGAAAGGACGATAAAGCACCCCAGATACCTTGCCATCAGCTTAAAGACCTTACGCAAAAGTGGCCAGTACTCAGCCGGGACGTTCTGCACCTCGTCCAGGATGATTATGCTCCGGGCGATGTTGTGATATTTGCGCAAGAAGCGGTTCTTGAAACCTATAACTGAATGCAAAAGCTGTATAAAGGTGGTAACAATTACTTCCGATTCCCAGGATTCAATGAGCGAAAGTGCCTCATCAGGCTCTTTTTCTTCTCCCTTTTCTCTATAGCGCAGGTCAGAGAGATGGTGGTGACCCAAAATATAAGCCGAGCTATTTTCCTGGAAACCCTCAAGCTGAGCAAGCACCTTGCTCAAAACTTCAAAGTTCTGGTCGATAATGGATATGAAAGGTAGAGAATAAATGATGCGAGGAAGGTAATGTAACTCTCTTTCAATGCGTTCCCGAAGCTTGAGAGCAAAGGCGAAGCCAGTGAGGGTCTTGCCCGATCCAGTCGGTGCAGTGAGAGTTAAAAGTCGGTCTCTGGCAAGGTCCAGGGCAGCAACTTTTTCGGTCACCTGGTTAAAGATCTCCTCTCGAAGCTTGTTAATCGCTTTTAAATCGGCACTCTCTTTGAATTCTTTCTCCTTGTAAGTCTCCACCAAGTTGGAAGGCAAAGACCGCCGCTCAACGCTTCCCACTTCCCCAGCTGACTTTTTATCAGCATCGATCAGGGCCGAAAAAAGACTCAAGGTTAAAAGAGCCACCTGTTGTTTTTTCTCCTCGTCTGCTTTGTTTTCTAACCGATATCTCGCCCTGCGCAGGCGAAAGATCAGCCCCTTTGTGTCTTCCAGATTTTTAACAAATTCTTCAAGCGGTGGCAGATCCAGCTCCTCCAGGTCCCGGTTGATATCTTCTACATGTTCTTTCAAATTTTTTACCTGCTTGATAATGACTTCTCGGTACTCCTTATTGTCCTCCCGGATGCGTTCTTCCAGGTGTTCCAGTGATCGCAAATCCATATGATGATAGGAAACCACAAAAAAGGCCAGAAGAGGAAAAAACTCACTTATCTCCCCCACCCCACCAGCACTCATTAAGCGCTCCACTGCCAGAGCTGCGTAAAGCGCCGAAAGCAGGGCATGGTCGGATAATTTTCCCCAGTCCTTGCGCTCCATTAAACGATCCTGGAAATAGGTGGTGTACTTTCCAAAATCATGGGTTATTCCAATGGTATAAGGTAAATCCCCAAGGTTTCCCTGAATATCAAAAAAGAAGAATTCCCGGCACTGCCCTCCTACTTCCTGGAGATGTTCTTTAAGAAAAACTCCCCGGTGTGAGTAAAATTGCACCTCAGTCCTCCATGAAAACAATCCGCTCCTCGCAACCAGCTACCTTCACCAAATACACTTCTCCCTTACCTCGAAGGTATATCCGCCCCGTTTTCACTTCACTCACAAACTCCCGGGGCGGCCGGTTGAGTCGTCTCTGGGCATCAAATGAAAAGGGCATAAGTTCCTTAACATAAAAAACACCCTCTCTAAGGCTCAAAGAACAGCCGTTACTTTTCAAATACTCCACTCCCACCACTGAACTCACTTCGACTTCACCTTCAAATTCCTCTCTTTCAGCCTCACCCAGACCTACAAAGGCCATGTGAGCCAGACACTCTGAGATACCCAAGTAAAGCGGAAAGTAAACCCGCTCCTTACTGATCATCTCCTTCCACCGGGAAAAGAGTTGTTCGTCCCGATGCCAGAAGAACACCCGGTATACAATGAGTTCTTGATAGTCACGGGGCAGTACTATTTCAAGGGGAACCTGGGTGTGTTTCCCGGCACTCAGGTTGAGCTGACGGGTATTTTCTGCCCACACGTAGTTCAGGGTCTGTATCTTCTTTCTTAGCGACGAGCGGATGGAAAGTGCTGTGCGGGTTTTATCTTCAGAAAAAAGCTCGTAGTAGGAATCCCGACCCAAACCCAGTATCCCTGCCAGCATTCCGCTCAAGGTGGTGCGGGGAGGGAAAAAATAGGAAAGCGATGAAGAATTAGTATAGTACTGCCTGAAATGGGCCATTTTGCCCAAAATATCAAAAACCAGAATTTCCATGATCAACCACCGCCTGAAGCGAGGAAACGACTTCGACATTGTCACCCAGAGCTTTCTTCAGCTCTCCCTGCAGAGATCCTTGCTTAATGCGTAGCTCGGGGTCTTCAAGAATCAGCACTCGGGCTATTTTTTCCTTTTTCTCTTCCAAAAAATCGACCAGAGCCGAAAAATCAACCTCAAAGTCGGTAATATCCCGCAAACCTTCCACGGGGTCGATAGTGATTCTTCCCCGCAGGTCTCCCAGGAAAGTGCAGTAATCATGGTATTCTACGCGCATCAAAAGACGTGGTTTTTGACCAATCTTGCTCCGGGTTGAGGCCATCATCGGAATAGCATTCCAGAGCGCATCATCGAGAAGTTTTACGTCGTCCTCGCTTAACTGGGTGTACTGGGCTCGATAACCGCTCACTATTCCGTAAAAGGAAATCAAGGAGTAATAGAGCCTCCAGTCCTTGCCAAAAGTGCCATATTCGCCCTTACCTTCACCGCTTCGTCCGGCAAACGTGGAGGTAATGGAATTGGAACGAACCAGTTCCACTTTGTTGAGCGAATAACCCCAGCTGAACTGTACCGGACCGGTGAAGGTGGAGCTGGCTCCCCGTTTCCCCTCATCCTGAGCCTTAATAGGCATGGTGGCTCCGAAAAGACGAACATCGATCAAACGCTCCAGGATTTGTTTGGTGTGCTCTGGAGAAAGCGCGCCCAGCTTGTCTACCCCAAGGAGCCTGCGCAATCTTTCCGTGGCATCTACCGTTTCTCCATCCACCCTGGTCACAAAAATTTCATATCCCTTGCTTTCCAGATAATCCCGGATGTAGCGCTTCAAGCGCACATCACTGACCAGGTTTACTTCTTTTTCGTAGTCCATGCGGGGCTTGTTCTCGTCATCAGGATCTCCGTTGGGATTGGTCATTTTCGCATCATAGAGAAAAAGAATTTCTGAATTTCGGTTATACAAGTTCATTGTTCCTCCCCCTCTTCTTCTTTCTTCTTACCCCGGGTTAGCATCTGGTAGGTGCAGAAAGCATACCCGGAGAGGATATAGTAAACATTTTCGACCTCCGAAAGTGACCAGTTTTTAATGTGGGCATCCAGCAAGCTTTTCATAAACGCAAAAATTCTCTCGTTATATTTACGTATCTGGTACTGATCCAGCTTTTCAAAAACCTCGTTAGAAAGAGTGAGTATGTTTCTGGCATTCATGCCGTTAAAGTTGATCTTGTTCAGGATAGGTTTTTTGCTCGAACTACTTCCCTGCAACTGTTTAGCGCCAATCTCTCCGATGAGATAACCCAGAAGAAAAAGAGCAGTTTCTTCTTCAGAATAACCCATTTTCTGAACATACTGTGTTATGTTCTCATCCAGAATCTCCAGACCGGTTACCACCTTTTTTCCACCCCCCTTTATTAAAGATAGTTTTTCAAAGAATTTAAGCAAAAGCTGAGTCTGCAAAATTGCACGTATCAGCCCCAGCTCTGGATTGTTACCCGGGCTTACGTTGTAATCTGGCCTTTCGAAGTGGTAGACCTGAGCCAGGGTAAGGAAAAAGCGCATGAGAAAACCACGGTCAAGTGGATAACCCAGAAAAAGGTGTTCGTAAACATCCAGGATTTTACGGTGTTCCACTTCTTTTCCTGAGCGCACCGGGAGAAGATAGTACATTCCATTGAGCGACAAAAGCCAGTCCCTGTTCTCTCCAAGAAGTCTGTCACCAAGCGCCTTGATTTCCTGAATTACTTCCTGAATCTCTTTCACCCTGCGCAGAGGTACTTCTCGAATTAAGCGCTTGATTTTAAAGAAACTCTGCTCGCTGCGATAAAAAAGCAGATCCACATAACCATAATCAATCAGCTCTTCAAACTCTCGATATCTCTCAAGTTCCTGCTCGATTTCTTCTTTGAACTTGAGAAAATTATCTAAGGTAAAAGTGGAAACCACGAATCGCCTGGACAAATCCATCCAGTTCTCAGTCAAAACCTTTCCTACAGGATTAAAGAAAAGGCCCGGAATGATGTAAAGGGTGTTCCGAGCCAGGTTGGCACTCAAATAATTCCGCAAATAGCGCATACCGGATATTAGATTCCTGTAACACTCCTGACATAAAACAAAGTTCCTAGCAAAACCAGCATTCTTTTTTTCTCCAGAAAGCTCGGAAGAAAAGGTGATCAGGTTGGTGATATAAAACTTATTTGGCAAGCGCTTGGTGTCCCAAGTCAGGTACTCTTTCTTCCCACACACATAGCAAGTTCCCTCGAAGGAATCTTTGAACTGTTCTTCCACCATTGACCGCTCAAGATAGGTGATATATCCCTCAATTTCTGAAGGTCTCCTCCCCTCAATCATTGCCGAAAAAAGATTAAAATCTTTTTCTGAAAAACCGTAATGTTCCTTTAAAAGCTGAAAAAATAGCTTCACATACTCCCTTTGGAATTTCTTAACGTCTTCTACCTGAGGCAACTCAACTTCGGCAGGAAAACCTTTTATCTTCCGAACATCCAGGAAGCGGAGTTTGCCCTTTCCTACCTCGGCCTCAGTAAAAAACTTTCCCACCACCTCAGCAACCACTTTTTTAAACTCCCCATCTTCGAGTTTCGAACTCAGGTTGGGCAAAGTATCAAAGAGAAGGTACTTGAATTGATCCGTGGTCAGCCTATCCTGAGGAATGTTTCCCTTGCAGTTTCCCACCCACAGGTACTCTTCGCAAACTTTATCGCTGAGTTCGGGAAAGGAAAGCTCGATGCAATCTTCAGCAACACAGAAATTCATTGCAAGAAGGTGTTTCTTCTCTCCATCCCGTCCCTCTGGTGCCCGGTTAACCAGGCTGAAAACAAAACCTCCAAGGGTGCTTTCCCGATAGGTTCTTCCTATCTGACTTATCCCTTCTAACACATTTCCACCTCCTCAAATAGAATTGTACACTAATGCAATGTCAGTTTCTGACGCCGAAAAAAGAGAAAAAAAGTTTTTCCAAAAAAGTTTAGAGTTTTGTACGTCATCCTATTTAATTCGCAAATCAGGGAGCAATATCAGGAAGCAATGATAAGCACCGAAAACGGAATGTTCACCAAAACAAAATGTATCGCCCAAAAATAAAAAGAAAAGCTTGCTTGACCCAGAACAGACGGCAACATTATTCTTAACCCGAAAATAAAGCAGAATAAAGAAACCACCAAACACCGCAACCAGAGAAACAACCAAAGAAGGTCTCTCCTCTATGGTTGCACTTTCCACCACTCCGTTAAACACACTTGAATATTCTCTTCAATAAGTACGACGAATATATCAAATGGAACTACCTCGAAAAAATTGAACCTTGATATCCTCGAAAATGTTAAAATGAGAAAAACTGGAAAGGAGAGCCATAATGACCCGGAAGTGGTTTTCAAGCACCGTCCTGATTGTCTTCTTCTCTCTTCTTTGCACTGCCGTAGCCTGGGCTTTTGAGGAAACAACGATAAAGAACTTCCTGGTCAAAGAAGAAGTAGCGCTATCTGTATCCAGCATCCAGGGCAAAGTGGCTGTGGAAGGACACCGAGAAAGCATAGTCAACATGGTGGCCTCCAAATCTGTGAGAGAAGTACCCGAAGAGAAAGCCAGAAAATTACTCTCGCAAGTCGAAGTGAAAGTTGAAGCGGGAGAAGATGCAATCCGTATTACCACCACTCCCCTGAACACAGCGTCAAGCTCTTTGCTAAGCTTACCTGCACCCCGGGTGGACTATCTTCTGGCTGTACCTTACCGGTCCCGAGCAAGTATTGAAACCGTAAACGGGGAAATCAGAATTACCAACCTCAGGAATGAAATAAAAGCCAGGGCAGTGAGTGGAAAAATTATTGCGCAGGGCCTTGCAGGAGATGTCAACCTGGAAACTGTAAGCGGGAAAATCACTGTAGAGCGACTCCTGGGAAATCTTACCGCACGAACGGTGAGTGGTGACATTCGGGTCGACGTTTTTCCAGGCAAAGACTTTTTTGAACTCCGCATTTCTTCAGTAAGCGGAAATGTCCTTATATTCGTTCCCGAGGGGGAAGGTATCGAAATTTTTGCTGAAACGGTATCGGGGAAGTTCTCTTCAGAAATACCTCTTGAGATCGACGAAGAAAGCTCTCCGGGGTGGCGAACTTTTCACGGCAAGACAAAAAACGTACCACGAAAAACAATCTCAGTAAAAACCATTTCGGGAAACATATCGATTAAAACAACCGGGAGGAGATTGACCTGGTAAAAGGATCACTCAAAAAACAAGCTAAGGAGGTGGCTCCTTTCGACAAAACACCTGTTGTTTATACCATTGGACATTCCAATCACTCTCTCGAGCAGTTTCTGAAGCTTTTAAAGCAACACGGCATCCAGGTAGTAATTGATGTTCGCTCTTATCCCTATTCCCGGTGGGTTCCACATTTTAATCGGGAAACCCTAAAGAAGGCACTCGAGGCACAGGGTATTCGCTACCTTTTTATGGGCAACCTGCTTGGTGGACGACCTCAAGGAAAGGAGTTCTACAATCAGAAGGGTGAAGTGCTTTACGAGAACCTGGCAAAAGCGCCTTTCTTCAAAAGAGGCCTCGCTGAAGTGCTTAAGCTTGCACCTTCGGTGAAGGTCGTCCTCATGTGCAGTGAAGAAAACCCCCATTCCTGCCACCGCTTTCTTTTGATTGGAAAGGAACTTCTAAAAAAGGGAGCACGGGTGCTCAACATCTTGCGGGACGGAAGCCTTGAAGAAGGCAAATTTGATACGTTTCTTCTGCTGTAATACCCCACTTAAACACCCTCTGTAAAGTATAGATGCGAATGACGAAGTGCTTATGCTTCCTCATTTACCCCTTTCGAGTTCTTCGGGTGAGCACACCCATGAACCACATACTTCTATTTATTGCAATACGCAAAAAGCCGAAACCTGTCAAAAAACTTTTAAAGATTTCTCTGCTCTCAGGCAATAAAAGTTCAAGAGAAAGCCGATTCACAGAAAACTAACACAGGGTCGATAAAGAGAGAAAGGCTGGGGTAATCATAGAGGGTGTTTTTTTCCAGGAGCTGAAAGTAGGATGATGAGGGATATAAAAGAGGGTCGATAAACACATCCTTTTTCAGAAAAAGAATTTGCCACTCTCGGAACAAGCTTATCGGACATACGTTTCAATCCCTTATAGGCACGCTACAAACACTGGTTTACAGGTTCGTAAGTCAGGGGAGAGAAGGTTTCAATCCCTTATAGGCACGCTACAAACCTGAGCTTTGTGAAGTACATCACAAGCCACAAAACATGTTTCAATCCCTTATAGGCACGCTACAAACAATGCTAACACCACAGCGAGATAAGAGGTCAAGAAACGTTTCAATCCCTTATAGGCACGCTACAAACCGGAGAAAAAAAGAATGACAATCAAAGTAGTTATAGAGTTTCAATCCCTTATAGGCACGCTACAAACGATTACGTGTTGCCTGTGGTATTGACCAACAAGGATTTGTTTCAATCCCTTATAGGCACGCTACAAACAGCCATTTTCTTGTCCTAGGTTTATCCAGGTTTTGTCGTTTCAATCCCTTATAGGCACGCTACAAACCCCACCAAAACCCCTATAAACAAAGGCTTTTTAAAAAACAGTATTTACTTGTCAAGGTACACTTCTAAAAACATTAAAACACTCAAAAACCCAGATGTCAAGAAGAGTAGAATCCTTTTTCACCTTGCTGTCGATCCCCGGGGGTTTTCCCCTTACCGGACATCGACAGAAAAATCACCTCCTAACCACCATAAAAACACCCTCTAACCCGCACCACAAGCCTAAAACAAACTCCAAATACTCTCTAACCCTCATCAGAACTCAATCAGAGACCAATTAAAACCCAAATAGAGAACGATTTTCTGTCGATGTACTCAAACACCCATAAAAAGCACCTTCCAGAAAGAAGAAAACCCCAGAAATCGTGAAAATAAAGAGATGTTGAAACACTGAGATCCTGAAACATTGAGATGCTGAAAAACGAGACCCTAAAACAGGCTCCCCCGTCATTCCGAACTTGTTTCGGAATCTCAGGGTTGTACCAATACGTAGGGTGAAAAAAGAGAGATGCTGAAACAAGTTCAGCATGACAAGCGCCTTGTGCTTGTCAGTTTAGCATGACGCGCGAGGGAGACCCTGAAACAATAGACCCTAAAACGGTGAGACCCTGAAACAAGTTCAGGGTGACAGACGAGGGAGATCCTGAAACGAGTTCAGGATAGCGAGCACTTCTTGCTCGCCAGTTCAGGGTGACAAACATTTCGTGTCTGTCAGTTCAAAGCAGCAGGGAGTAACACTGCCAGCTTTCAGGAGCTGGCCGGCGGTGGCCATGGGTGGGGCTACCTCCATGGATACCACCCTGCCTCTTCTCACCAGCATAAGCGCCAGGAAGCTGAACACCTGACCATACTGAGCGGGTTTACCCGCTCTCTAACGGTCCCAGTTCAGTGCCCCCTTTTGCCAAACCTGTCCGTTGAAAAGTGTCAGATTTTTCACTGTCCTAAGAGGGCACTCAGCTCATCTTCGGGTAATATCATTCACAAAAGTGAAGAAACCGGCACCTCCGAACAGCTATTGGCTACAGGGAAAGGAGTCAGAGCGTCAGCGGTAAAGGTGGCAGCGCACCAGGTGATTTTCGTCTATCTTCACCATGGGTGGCTCTTCAACCTTGCAGCGTTCCTCAGCTCTGAAACAGCGGGGATGAAACACACAGCCTGAGGGAAGGTTGATGGGACTGGGTATCTCACCCTGAGAAACCACCTTCTCTGGTTTAAAGCGCTCTTCCTCCTCTGAAACCACAGGCACCGCAGCGATGAGCATCTGGGTGTAAGGGTGTAGAGGCTCCTCGAAAAAATCCCGGGCTGGAGCAAGCTCCACAATTCTACCCAGGTACATGATGGCCACCCGGTGAGCAATGTTGCGCATCAGGCTCAAGTCATGGGTTATGAAGAGATACCCCAGCCTGCGCTCTTTCTGTATTTGCATCAGGGTGTTGATAATCTTGGCCTGAATGGACACATCCAGGGCTGAGGTAGGCTCATCAAGAACAACCAGGCGCGGGTCGGTGCTCAAGGCCCGAGCAATGGCCACCATTTGCCTTTCGCCACCACCGAGAGAACGGGGGTATTTTTTGAGATAATCGGCTGGAAGCTCCACTATGGAGAGTAACTCCCGCAACTTGTCCTGGATTTTTTGAGAAGGAACTATGCGGTGTATTCGCAAAGGTAGCTCCAGAATCTGGCCGATACTACGGCGGGGATTCAGCGAAGAACCCGGGTCCTGAAACACAATCTGCAGGTTTTTCTTAACAGAAAGAGGCCTTTCCTGGTGGAGTCCAGTAATATTTTCTCCCTGGAAAAGGATTTCTCCCGCTGTGGGCCGGTACATACCCATGACCATATAGGCAACCGTGCTTTTCCCAGAACCCGACTCGCCAACCAAACCCAGGGTCTCTCCCTCGCTCACCGTGAAGCTAACCTCGTTGACTGCCTTAACAACCCCCCGGGAGGTCTGGAAAAACTTTCTAAGTCCTTTAACTTCAAGCAAAACCTTATCCATCGTTTCTTCCTCCAAACAGAAAACAGGCCACCCGGTGACCTTCCTTTACCTCATAAAAAGGCGGTTTCTCCTTTGAGCAACGCTCAAAAGCCTGCGGACAGCGAGGGTGAAAACGGCAACCCGAAGGCGGGTCAAAGTAATCAGGAATTCTTCCCGGTATCCCCTCAAAAACACCTGTTCCAGTAAGCTTGGGCACACAGCGCATCAGTGCTTGAGTATAGGGGTGGAGGGGCTCTGCAAAAAGCTCGGTGGTCTTTGCCTCTTCAATCATGGATCCGGCGTACATCACATACACCCGGTCGGTCCACTCCCGGATAACCCCCAGAGAATGAGAAATAAGAATCACCGCCATGTTGCGTTCTTCAGCCAGGCGGTGGATGAGGCGTAAAATCTGGTCCTGAATGGTAACGTCAAGAGAAGTCCCCGGCTCATCTGCAATGAGCAACTCCTTGTGGCTAACCAGCGCCATGGCAATGCACACCCGCTGACGCATTCCTCCCGAAAGTTGCAGGGGGTAGCTGGCCAGTATACGTTCCGGATCAGGAAGAGCCACCTCCCGTAGCGCCCGAATAGCCATCTCGCGGTGTGAAGAACCCTCACTTCTCGCACCGCGCGAAAAGCGAACCACCTCCAGCATTTGCTCACCAATCGTGAATACCGGGTTCAGGCTGGCCGTGGGATCCTGAAAAATCATGGAAATATTTTTGCGCCGCAGGGTTTCCACTTCCTGCTCCCGCATTTTAAGAACGTCTTTACCCCGGAAGAATATCTTTCCTCCCCGCACTACACCCGGGGGCTGGGGCAAAATACGCATCACCGTCTTCATGGTGGTTGTCTTGCCACAACCAGTTTCACCCACCAGGCCCACTTTTTCGCTGGGAAAAACCTGAAAATTAACACCGTTTAAAACTCGTAAAAAACCACCATAAACTTTAAAGTGCACCTCGAGATCTTCTATGTTCAGTAAAGGTTCTTTCATCACCTGAGTTACGCTTCCTCCATTGCAAAAAGATCTCCTATGCCGTCACCAAGCAGATTAAAACCAAGCACAATCAACATGATAGCCAGGCCCGGAAAGACCGCCATCCACCAGTATTCAGGCAGATACTTCGCCCCATCGGCTACCATGGTGCCCAGCGCAGGTTTGGGGGGCTGCTCTCCAAGACCCACAAAACTCAATGCAGCACCAATCAAGATAACCCAGCCCATATCCAGAGTCATTTTGGTGAGAATGGTGGAAAGGCAGTTGGGCAAAATCTCCCGGAACAGAATATGCAGTTTGCTCGCCCCCAGGAGCTCTGCCGACTGCACAAAATATTCGTTGCGCAGTGAAGTAGCCATTCCGTAAACCAATCTCGTGTACCAGGGCCACCACATCACTGAAACCGCAATCATGGCATTGGTAAGATTGGGTTCAAGGACCGAGGTAATAGCCAGAGCCAGGATCAGAGGTGGCACAGAAAGAAAAATATCGGTTATTCTCATGATAAGGACATCGACCCAGCTCTCTTTAAAATAGCCGGCCAGCAAGCCCAGAGTCACCCCCACCGGCACCACTATGGCCAGGACCACCACTCCCATAAGCAGGGAGGAACGGAAGGCAAAAAATATTCGGCTCAAAACATCCCGCCCAAAAATATCCGTACCGCAGAGGTGCTTCAAGCTGGGAGGCTGGTTGGCTTCGCCGTAATTCACGAACGGTCCTGCATGCTCCGGATAAGGACTTACCCAGGGAGCAAAAACCGCGCAGATAACGATAAAAAGGACGATGACTAAACCTATCACCGAAAGGTAATTCTTGGAAAACTTGTACCACCACAACCCTAAGGTACTACGGCGAGTGTTGTTAGTTTGCAAGGCTCTCTCCTGCATCGTCATCACTCTCCCCTCTCCACCAGCCTGATGCGGGGATCCAGATAGGCCACTATCAGGTCAACCAGGATGTTAACTATAGTGAAAACAATTCCCAGTACCATGATCACGGCCACAATGGCTTCCACATCTTTGCGGAGCATCACATTAATCCCATAGCGGGAAAGGCCCGGCCAGTTGAAAAGCAATTCCACCAGAAAAGCATTTCCGATGAGTGAGGCAAAGTCCAGGCCCAAAATGGAAACCGTGGGAATGATCGAAGGTTTAAGGAGATATTTGGACATGACCACTCTCTTGGGAACGCCGTAGGCCTGCATGGCTGAGATGTAATCCTTCTTCATGTTTTCCAGCATACTGGAGCGGGTAATCCTGGCTTCCTGAAACATGCCACCCAGAGAAAGACTCACCGCCGGAAGAAAGAGGTGTTTCAGGGCATCCCAGAAAGCAGCAAAATTTCCGGAAATCAGGCTATCCAGGGTTACCAGGCCAGTCACGCGCGGCGGAGCTTCCACCCAGGAGCTAAGACGACCTATGGTGGGGAATATCTGGTAACGCATGCCCAAAACCAGCATCAATATTATAGCCACCACAAAAGCCGGGGTGGCAATGCCCAGATAGGAAAAAACCCGGATCAGGTTGTCAACCCAGGTGTTGCTGTAGCGCGCAGCGAGGATGCCCAGCAGGATCCCAAAAACAGCCATGAAGAGACCGGCAAAGAGAGCAAGTTCCAAAGTGGCTGGAAGGAATTCTTTAATGTCTTCACCCACCGGGCGGCGGGTGAATAAAGATTCCCCAAAATCACCCTGTACAACCGACTTCAGCCAGTAAAAGTACTGAACATAAATGGGCTCGTCCAGGTGAAGCCTTTCGCGCAGTTCCTGTACCGCTTTCTCGGTTGCCCGGGGGCCAAGCGCTGCCCGGGCCGGGTCTCCAGGCACCATCCGGGCAATCAAAAAAACCACGATGGAAAGCCCAATCAGGACAAACACCGAATACCCCAGTCGTCTCGCTAAATACCGTGAAAAGTTCATAGCCGCATCCTTAACCCCTTTTCCACAAAAAAGAGGGGAGAGCTACCCCTTTGCTCCCCCCTCAGTCTGGCTTATTTTACCCCACGTTTACTTTTTAAGCAACTCGTCCCTCTTTTCAGGATACACCGCTACATCCAGCATGTAGTGATTGTAACCCATCACCGGGTTGACCTTCTCTCCTCGCTCAGCCCGTTCAGCAGCCACCCAGTCGATGTAATAGTCCTGATAGGCATAGTTTTCGGGCTGGTCGATGAGAAAGAGCGAGGGGCAGAGGTCCACAATGTATTCCTGAATCTTGCGGTACTTGGCAAAGCGCTCTTCACGATCCACGGTGGCAATGGCATCCTCGATCATGCGATCCAGCTCGGGATCCTGAAGCCACTCAGCCTGTTCCCAGGTGCCACAAGAAGAAGAGTGATACTTGGACTGAAGCATGGAACCGGCTTCTGCATAGTGAGGCGAAACGAAAATCAGGTACATGTGAGCGGTGCTCTCCGGAGTAGCCACTTCATCGATTATCTTCATCCACGGGGTTTTCACCACGTTTACCTTGATGCCAATTTCGGCAGCGTTGGCCTGGATGAGCAGGGCCACCTTCTCTTCATCGGGCACTTCAGCACACCAGACAAGGTCTACCGGGTACTGGTCCAGCTTATCGTAATACTTGGACTTCTTCAGCTCTTCCCGGGCCTTCTCAAGATCCCGCTTGTACTGGTAAACATCCGGGTTATGACCGGGCAGAATGAAAGAAACCGGACCCTGAGCCTGGCGTGCCCCGGGGAAAATCTGATTGGCGATAGCATCATAGTCGATACAGTAGGCCAGCGCCTTGCGGAAGTGAATATCATCGGTAGGGGCTTTCCGGTTGTGCATCATGCAGTAGAAAGTGCTGCCTCCAAAAAGCTTGGCTACCTTAATCCCGGGAAGCTTGGCAATGTTTTTGTAAAATTCAGCCGGCTGGCGGAAATCGGAAATCTCCAGTTCCCTCTTGCTCATCAAAGTACGCACCGTAGCTGTCTCGGTAGTCCCGATGAACTTGAACTCCAGAGGCGCATCTTTGGGAATGGGTTTCCAGTAGTCAGAAAACTGAACAGCGTGCAGATATTCCTCCATACGCATCTCTTTGACCATGTAGGGTCCAGAGCCTGCATCATGAGTCAGCAACCAGCGCTTTCCATAATCGCCATATTCGCCGTATTCTCCACTATCCTCTATGTGTTGCATAACCAGGTCTTTGTTAAGGATATACAGACGCACCAGTGCATACAGGAAAGGACCAAAGGACTCTTTAAGTTTGAAGCGCACTGTGTAGTCATCGAGAGCCTCGACTTTTTCCAGAACAGGCTTAAAAATGTAGCTGTAGCCCTGACCAATGGTGAGCAAACGCTCCATGCTAAATACCACGTCTTCAGCCGTTAACTCGCTTCCATCGTGGAACCTGACTCCCTTGCGGAGATAAAAGGTGTAGGTGAGTCCATCATCGGAAACTTCCCAGCGTTCAGCCAGGTGGGGGACCACTTCACCATCGTAAGTGGGGAAAACCAGAGTATCATACAGGTTAGCCACCGAAACTGAGCTCGAAAAGTCCGCAGCCACAGCCGGGTCGATATAAGTGGGCCAGGCTTCGGTAAAGCGAACAATTTTTTGAGACCCCTGTGCCAGCGCCGCACCTGCCACCAAAAGGAGCAGGGCGGATATTACCACCAACCCCCAAAACTTTTTACAGCGCATATCAATACCTCCTTAATTTTTTATATTTTATATAAAAATGTGCTACACAGCTTTCATCATGGGTCAGCAGCCGTTTAAATCACGAAGTCTCCCTTGTCCATAACCAGCTTTCCATCCAGCTTCAAAGTGGGATTGCAGATGATACCGTCGTTGTGGGTTTTGGATTCAATGATGCCACCCATGTCCACGTTCATGCCCAGCGCAATGTGCACCGTTTTAAAGGCTTTTTCGTCTTCAAGGATATTTCCGGTTATCCGGGCCTTTTCATTGGTCCCAATGCCCAGTTCACCAACCAGATAAGCATTGGGATCCTCGAGTTCCTCAAGCAGGCGCTTGAGCTCTGCAGCTTCCCTTCCTCCTTCGATTTTTACCGCCCTGCCCTTCTCAATGGTGAGCACGATAGGTTCGCTCAAAACTCCCAGAGGAGACATAGAACCGTCGATCACTGCCACACCTTCCACTGATTCCTCCACCGGGGCAATATAAGCTTCGCCTGCGGGAAGATTACCCCACCTCCCCCGCTCACGGTAGATACCGTCATCGGGAGGAGTCCCCGGTTTTCTACCTTTCAGGCTCATCCGGAGATTAGTCCCGCGCTCGGTGGTGATTTCGGCCACCTCTGCTTCATCGAGCAGGCGGGTGAGCTTCCAGCTCAGCTCAGAAACCTTGTTGTAGTCGGCAGTCATGGCTCCTACAGTAAGCATATCCTCGGTTATGCCCGGCATGCTGGCAATGCGCACTCCTCGCTCCGTAGCTTCCATGCGAGCATGGGTGTGAGTCAAACTATAGCTGGTCACAAGAAGCGCCACATCGCTGGCACACATTGCCGCTTTGACTTCCTCGGGTGGCTCCTCAGCGTGATGGGTGCGGGGAAGCATGAGGAAGAGCGTGGCATCAACTCCCAGGGCACAGAAAGCATACAGGAAGCTTTCTGCAATGTGGAGTTTGCCAGTGTCGGTAACCACCAGGGCTTTCTCGCCAGGCTTTGCGCCCATGCAGTCCCGGACTGCAATCATTGCCCCCTTCATAAGCGGAGCGACTTTCAAGGCAATCCCTCCTTTACTCCTTACCAAGCAAAGCGGCCAGCTTTTTCAGTTCTTCGTCCACCACCCTGCCCTTATCAATGATCAGTTTTCCATCCAGCCAGACCGAAGTGTTCAGGCAGATTCCGTCGGAATGAGAAGGTGCTGGTATGCCGTCAGGCGGAATAAGGATAGCACCAATATTGCCCACTCCCCACTCGGTGCAACCCCAGACTCGCTCATCTTCCAGGATATCCCCAGTCAACTTAGCACCAGGGTTAAAGCCGTAGCAAACATGGGCCATCTGGAACATCTGGGGATGGTTGAAGCTGCGCAACCAGCTCTCAAACTCCACCGCTTCCTTGCCGCCCTCCACTTTGACGATCTTCCCTTTCTCCACGGTGAGGCGGATGGGCTCCCGCAAAAGGCCAATAGGGGGCACCACCGAACCATCAAACACGATGACCCCGTTTATGGAGTCAAGCTTTGGCGACCAGGCCACCTGGCCCGACATCATATGAGAACCCGGAGTGTCGGCATAACCCAGTTCACAGTTTACGGGGTGATTGGGGTCGTTTTCAAACTCCACCTCCTCACCGGCGGGAGTGGTCATGCGAACCTGCTTTGCATTGCGGGTCATCTCGGCGAGTTTTTCCTCAAATTCTTTGAGCACCGGGTAGTTAACTCTTCCGATGCAACGTACCATCATATCTGCGTTCATACCCACCAGGCAGAGATGACGCAGCTTCTTGTTCTCTCTAACTGCAATGTCGTAAGGAGTGGAATAAAGCAACCACTGATTGTTAAATTCCACCCAGGCATCAGCTTCTTTAAGCAGTGCCGTCAGGGCTCCCTGAGGCAGCATGGGGTCAGCAGCCTTACCCACGCCCAGCGGAGCAGGAATCCACACCACCAGCGGCTTAGCACCACAGGAAAAAGCGGCCCGGGCTGTGGCATCGACCACTCGGGGATCGCTTTCGGTATCAGCGGTGATAACGAAGGTCTCTCCCTCTTGAAGGCGGAAAAGCTCTCGGGTCAGGATATCAGCGGCCTTTCCAAGTTCGTATTCGTATAACTCCGGCAAAAAAACCACCTCCTCAGCGTCTTTTCAAATTCATGCGGTCATTATAACATGTAACTTTTCCCGGGTCGATATCTCAAGCTTTGCTTGAATAATGCCAAAGAGGTGGCCCTCAAACTGACCTCTCACCTGTTATCTGTAGAAAGGCAACCGGAAACTGGTGTTTTTCTCAGAAAACTTATCCTGGAGGGTTATTTCCAGAATATATTCTCCAGAAGGAATTTCAGCAAAATCAAAGTAAAGGTTCAGGTAAGTTTCATAAACCGGTGAGCGGGTGATGTAGCGAAAGCTCCCGAAAGAGTCCTGACCTCCGATGTAGTTACCTTCTGCGTCGTAGAGATTGAACCCAACATCAAAATAAATATGATAGGTATTACCTTCCTTGCGGATGGTGTAATTTTTGGGTTCCGCATAAACGTAGATAGTCTCGTCGGATGCAAAAAAGTTGGAAATACGCTCCCGGTATACACCGTAGCTTTCGCTTTCCTCTTCCACAAAGGTGTAATTTTCAACCTTCATGGGTGCTTTGTTCCAGAGTAAAAGACGAACCTCATCAAGCAGTTTTTGTGCTTCTTCAAGGTTTCCTTCTCTGAGGAGCGAGGCGGCCTGAGCAACCAGGTCAGCTTCTTCCTGAGCAAAAGCCACTCCTGAAAAAGCAAAAAGCACAGAAATAAAAAGCAGAGACAAAGTGAGGGTCGCGGGTCTTTTCACGGTCTTTCCCTCCTTTAAAAAGTTTGGTTTGAAATATTATAACCTATAATAGTCTATAATAGTTAAAATTTGAGTCTGGAGCGGACTTCTTCAAAAGCTTTTTTAGCCAGACCTCCTGCCACGTGTACTCCTTTGGCCTCTACTTCTTCGTCTTTCATTTTTTCTTCAAGATACTGCATGGCCCGCTCCGGGTCGGCCCTGAGAATGTTGCGCACGGTATTAGTGCTTATACCCAGCTCGGCGGCAATTTCATCAGCAGTTTTATCAAAAATTTCCCTCAGAACGATGACCAGTGCCGCTTCAAGCAGTGAAGATACCCAGGTCAGGCGTTGCAAGAGAACAATCTTCCTGGGTCCTCCCAGGATACGCAGGCTCTCTTCAAACACCTTGTAAGCCAGCTCGTCCTCGATGAAATTCTGTAAATTTCCCCAGTTGCCAGGAACGACTTCCCGCATGCTTCATCCCTCCTCATACAAGGGTTTTTCCACTCTAACTATACCCTGTTCATCGATAACCAGACGGTGAGTACGAGTATCATGAGCACACAGCCTGCAACCATCGATGCGCAGGGTACGCACCACATCGCCAACTTGAGCCTTGTAGAGACTCGCCGCCTGCTTAGAATTGATGGTAAACTTGGAAAAGACAATGGTACAGTCCACAATATGAGGAACTGCATAACCACCCGCTGCCTCAGCGGAGGTTTCCTCATGACTGGAGCGCTTCTGGGAAATAAAGACAGCAGTCTGATAAAGAGTTTTCATGGTCTGGTAAAGTTTGCGCACGATGCTGCGGGCCATCATTTCCTTGCCTTCATAAAGCCCGGTCACCGAATCGATAACCACATGTTTTATGCCCTCACGTTCCACAACTCCCTCAATCAGTGAAGTGAGGGCTACCACGTTGTCTCTCAACTCACTGTGAGTGGCACAGTCGGCAAGCAGAATGTTGCGCTCCACCCTATCCCAGGAAATACCCATTACTCGCGATCTCTCTCTCAAACTCTGCACCAAAAAGGGTCCAGGAAGCTCCACAGTGACCAGAAGCACCTTTTCACCGCGCCCGGCTTGAGCCAAGGCATACTGCTCCGCAGCCAGAGATTTACCAGTGTCCGGAACACCGGTGAGGTGAATCACTGCATAGCGCGGAAAACCCGGAAGAGGAACTCTCTGAGGCTTGCCCTCTTTCCACTCCAAACGGTAAAAAAGCTCATCTAAACCTGGAATTCCTGTAGGTACACCGGAAAGAGAAGGCGCTTTCTTTTCAAGGTCCGTTAATCGGTACAGCCCTTCTGCCAGTTCTTCACGGCGAGCACTCTGGGCCATTCTTCCCTCACCCCCTCCTCAAAGAATCACCCCTGTGCTAAACAACTGCGCATTAATTTTATATCAAAAAAGGTAAAAAAGTCAATAAAGGTAAGTAGGGCTGGAAGGTTTGCTCAATTTTTCTCGACAAAAAATCGATTTTTGTCAAACAAATATTGTTTCGTCACCTAAAAAGCACATATAATAAGGAATACTTAAATTTATTTGACAGAACTTGCTTGTAAATTCAAAAGGTTTTGTCAAACCAAGAAGAAAGGAGCGTTCAAAATGCAAACCTTTGTAAAAGTCCCTCATGATACAGTGCTGCGCCTGGGAGAGGTGGCAAAAACAGAAAGGTGTCCCTCTCTTTTTCCCGTGTACTTAGCTTTGCTTTTTCACGCCGACCGCAAAGGAAAGTGCTTTCCCAGCTACCAGCGGATAAAAGAAGTATCAGGTATTCGCTCTGATGCTTCGGTGAGAAAAGCCATACTGCTTCTTGAAAAGTACGGGTTCATCAAAAAACAATCCAGGCACGGCATTCACGGAAACAGCACTTACTACCTCCATACTTCAATCAATGAAGAAACTTCTTCAATCAATAAAGAAGTCACTACAACCAATGAAAAATGCTCTTCAATGAATGAAGAGCCAAACTTCAATGAATGCAGTTCTAAACTTCAATCATTGAAGAGTAAAACTTCAATTAATGAAGAAGAACTAGATCCATATAACTATAACCATATAACTATGTGTGATTTAACTAAAGAGAAAAAAGAGAAACACACACAACACAAACCCAAAAACATTTTTGAAACCGAAGAAGAAATCAAAGAGCTTTTTCATTCTCTATCAGGTAGAGAGATGATCCCACCAGAAGAGGTTCTGCTCGGCAAGCTCCTCTACAATCTTCCTCCAGAGGAAGTTATTGCACTCATTGAGGATTCCTACCTTCGAAGTCCTACCGAGTTTCCTCAAAAAGGTTTATTCCTGATTCCCAACTGGGAGGCGTATCAGTATGGTTGAGAAAACGCTTTTGCGCTGTGAGATATGCGGTGGCTTCTACGCAGAGTCCACCAAAGGAAACAGGTCTTATATGAAAAGAACACTTAAGCAGAGAAATCACGAAAAGTTGAGCGAAAAGGCTTCAGCCAATTGCTTCCGCTTTCTACCTTCAGAGAGGAGAAGCCTTTAATGCGCATTCCTGGTATCCACAACTGTGGCTTTGCGATTTTTCAAAGAGGAAAGCGGTATCACAACCGATCCCCAAACTGCTACTTTGCCAGACTGGCAAAAAGCGGAACCAGAACCGGCACTGCCAGGGAGTGGACAACCCCGCTTATCATGGCCAGGGTATCCAGCTTTCCGGCGCTTATGCTGGAGAGAAGAGGCAGGGTGGTATCCATGGAAGTAGCCCCACCCATGGCCACCGCCGGCCAGCTTCCCAGGCGCCGGTACACCACTTCAGCCCCCAGGAAAGTCAGGATTTCCCGAAAGATGTTGCTCAGGAAAGCCACCACCCCCAGCGAAGCACCAAGAATGGGCGTAATGAGAACCCCGGAAAGGGAATACCAGCCAAAACCACACCCCAAGGCAGCACCCTCAAAGGGAGAAAGACCGGACAGAAAGCCCACCAGAGCACTGAAAATCACCGTACCAGCCATGCTCAAAGCAGGTAAAAGCAAACTACGCCAGCCCATCTTTTTCACAAGCTCCAGCGCAGAGCGATTGCTGGCGATTTCCACACCTATCCCAAACACCAGAAAAACCAGAATCAGGGTGAGCGCAAATTCCGCCCTACCCGGGGACAGTCCCGGAATAAATCTCAGGTATCCTGCTGCCACTCCCGCCGAAAAAGCAAGAGCCACTTTCCAGGTCATAGCAAACTCCCACCCAGGTATTTTTCGCCAAAGCAAGCAAAAACTATGCTGCCAGCCACAGAGAAGCCACTTATCAAAAGAGCCCTCCAGCCAACCTGCGCAAAGTTTTGCACGGCCTGAGGATTGCTCCCCACCAGAAATCCTATTAAAAATACAAGCGCTATTACTCCCCAACCCTGCGCTTTTCCAGAAAAGGCAAGGTAGGTCCGGGCTGGCTTTCCACAGAAAGAAAAGAGAATGCCTCCAAGAAGCGCCACCGCAATTGCCAGCAACCTGTCCACCTCTCATCTGGTTTTTTCCAATATTAGCCTGACTGAAGGTATCTTTCAAGGAGATAATCAGGAAATCCGGATTTAGCAAAAACAAAAACCTGGTTCTATAAATACCCCACAAGCAGAGTGAAAACGATTGTTTCAATCAATTCCGATTTTTGGTGGACCCAAAGCTTAAAATTCCCCCGATAGATAAGATGACCCTGCTCGAGAGGCATTTGGAAGAGAAAAAGGGCGAAACGGCACAAAGAAATCGTTAACAACCAGCGAACGGTTCCTGCACAGGATTAACTTCCTCTTTCCATAGCCCTTACCTACAAAAAACCGGCGATGGAAAAAACCCGCCGGTTCGGTTATAATTTTAGGTACATTCGAGATCAGTAGAAAAAATGGCGATGAGTAAAAACGGTTCTCCTACCAGGCAATATCTGTTTTTTGTGGTTTTCCCCCTTTTGGGACTATGTGCTCTATTATGGTTCTGGTTTCTCCGCCCAACCGAGATTGAATGGAGTAGCAAAGATTCCCTCTATCTTATTGGAGTATGCTTCTTCCTCTATCTCTTCTGGAAATTAAACCTTAGCCGCTTCTCCGCCTTTTTCGCTCTGGGTTCTACCTTGATTGTCCTGGGTTTCTGGTGCAATTTTTGGAACAATGTGACTTCCACATCGGTCTGGGTCTTGGGGATGTCTCTCCACACTCTCTTTTTCACCCTCGGTGCCGTCAGCCTCTTTCCGAGCGTATATCTCTACCTCCAGCAAGAGGAAAAAACCCGTCAGGAACTCCAGCACACCAGAAACCTCCTCAACTTTCTTCTCCAGTATATTCCCGACCACCTCTACATCAAAGACCGCCAGAGCCGTTTCGTGGGTGCCAGTAACTCTGTGGCAGAGCTTTTTGGCTTGAAGAGCGTTCAAGAGCTTCTGGGAAAAACCGACTTCGATTTCTTCACCGAACCTCACGCCCGGGAAGCTTTTGAAGACGAGCAGCGCATCATGGCTACCGGAACCCCGGTGATCGGAAAAGAAGAAAAGGAGACCTGGCCCAATGGAAGAGAAAACTGGGTCTCTACCACCAAGATCCCCTGGAAGAACGAGCAGGGAGAAATCATCGGAATCATCGGGATTTCCCGGGATATCACGCCTTTTGTGGAACAGAAACTGGCGTTAGAAAAGAACGAACGTTTTCTCTCAGCCATCTTCGAAAGTGTTCAGGATGGCTTGTGTGTCTTAGACCGGGAAATGAACGTTGTTCGGGCCAACCGTTTCCTCGAAGAAATGTACCCTGACGAACGTCCTCTGTCAGGGAAAAAGTGCTACCAGGTCTTTTACGGGAGAGATTTTCCCTGTCTGGATTGCCCTACCCTTGAAGCCTTCAAAACAGGTGAAAAGCAAATAAAAACCGTGCCTTATGTCCGTAAAGGCAAGCAGATCGGATGGCTGGAAATCATTTCTTATCCTCTCAAGGACGAAAACGGTGTTATTCAGGGAGTTATCGAGCAGGTACGGAACATCAGCGAACGTATCCGGTACGAAGAAGAACTCAAAGCGCGGGAAGAAAATTTTCGCCTCCTGGCCGAAGCCAATCCCGCAGCCATCCTCATCTATCAGGATAATCGCTATGTGTATGCCAATACTGAAGCCGAACGATTGACCGGATACACCAAAGAGGAACTCATGGGCATGCCGGTGACGCATTTCGTCCACCCCGATTTCCAGTCTCTTGCCAGAGAACGAGCCGAGCGGCGGCAGAAAAAGCTTCCGGTGGAAAAGCAGTACGAAATCAAAATCATCACGAAAAATAGAGAGGAGCGATGGCTCTTTCTTTCGGCAGAGACAATCCTCTATCGGGGGCGCTGGGCGGGTCTCATTTCCGCTCTGGATATCACCGAGAAAAAGAAAGCCGAGCGGCAAACGCTGCACCTCAAAGCGGTCCTTGAAAGTATCCGTAACGTCAACCAGATCCTCGCTCGAGAGAAAGACATGGCCACGTTTCTTGAGAAATCCTGTCAGGCAATGACTGAAAACGGAGCCTATCAATCTGCCCTGATTTTGCTTTCCCGGCAAGCCAATGCCCATTTGTTCCACGCCGGTGTCGATCCTGAAAAGCTCCGGGAGTGGGTTAATTTTCTGGAAAGCCAGGAGCCGCTACCATCTGACAAACTTACGGTGTTCACTTCTATCTTATTCCTGAACCCACAGGAGAGTCTCTTTGTGGCTCCCATCCGATACGGAGAAAACTTCTTCGGAAATTTAACAGCAGTGTTACCCCAGGAATTCGCCCAGAGCACCGAAGAACAGGAGCTTTTCCTGGAACTGGGTGGTGACCTGGCCTTTGGGTTACACAACCTGAAGCTCCAAGAAGCACAAGCAATTCTACAACAAAATCTCGAAGAGAGTGAAAGGCGGTTCCGGAACCTGGTGGAAAATCTCCCCCTGGGGGTAACCATATTCCAGGGTGGGCAGTTCGTCTATGCCAATCCCTTCGCCGAATGCTGGACGGACCGTTTTGCTGATTCACTGCATCATTTCCTGGAAAAGAAGCTTGCGTCAACCTACACCAATGCCGATTCGAAGCCCTTTTCCATCGAAGACGAAGTTGCCCTTCAGAGCGAAGACGGTGAGGAACGGTGGTTTTTCATCCGTGGTCGGCCCATGACCTATAAAGATCGTCAGAGCCTGATCCTTTTTCTCCTTGACATTACCGAAAAGAAGAACAACGAAAAAGTAGTGGAATACCTCGCTTCTCACGACACCCTGACCGAACTTTACAACCGTGGCTTCTTCGACCAAGTCCTGCGGAAAATCGACCGGGAAGAGAACCTTCCAGTGAGCATCATCATGGGAGACTTAAACGGCTTGAAACTGGTCAACGATGCCTTTGGGCATGAAGAAGGAGATCGCCTGCTCCGCGAAGCGGCATCCCTATTGCGCAATGCCTGCCCTCCGGAGGGTGTCCTTGCTCGTTTCGGCGGCGATGAGTTTATCATGCTTCTTCCCCAAACCGACCACGAAAAGGCCCAGAAAATCGTGGAACGCATTTACGATAATTTCAATCGTCAAACCAGGCACCCCATACCGGTCAGCATTTCCCTGGGCTTTGGGACCAAGAACAATCCCTCGCAGAGCATAAGTGACATTGTGCGGATCGCCGAAAACTGGATGTACCAGCGGAAACTTACCGATGGTCTGAGCTTTCGAGTACAGACCCTGCGTTTCCTCCAGAAAACCCTCCGGGAAGTTGCCTATGAGGTGGAAGAACACTCCCAGCGGATTAAAAAGTGGACTCTACGGATGGCGGAAACCCTCCATCTCTCCGAAACTGAGAAAGATACCCTGGCCCTGCTTGCCGACTTTCACGACATAGGAAAAATCACCATTTCCCAGACCATTTTGCAGAAACCAGGTCCTCTAAGCGAAGAGGAATGGAAGGTGGTGCGTCGGCACCCTGAAACCGGATTTCGCATTGCCCAGGCAATTCCTGACCTGGCTCCCCTGGCACATCTCATACTCGCCCATCATGAATGGTATAATGGCAAGGGATATCCCCGGGGGCTCGGAGGAGGGGAGATCCCCCTTCTGGCCCGTCTTGTGGCGGTGTGTGATGCTTTTGATGTTATGGTGAGCGGCCGCCCTTATAAAAAAGCCCTTTCGGTCGATGAGGCAATTGCTGAATTGAGGCGCTGTAGCGGCACGCAGTTCGATCCCCAGATGGTGGAAACATTCATCACCGTCTTCAACTCCAAAGGCTTATGACCGTCTCCCCTGGACATGGTAACGGAAGAGGGGGAATTTGCCGACACCTGGCTGCGAAAAGACCTGGTGAAAGGGCTAAAAGGAAGCGAAATCCCTGCGAGCCTTCTCCTGGAAGGAGCGTTTTTCTTGATTTTTTTCGTTCATCGTTCTTTTCTTCCTCCCTCCTTAACCGTTTCCTCATCCGGGTTTCAGCCTGGAGGTTCTGTAAAGAGTAGTAATCGAGAAATCCGAGCTTTCCCTCCCGGAGGGCATGGGCTAAAGCTCTGGGGACCCCTGCTTCGGCTTCCACCACCTTGGCGCGCATCTCCCGGGTATAGGTTTTCATCTCCTGTTCTCGAGCGATAGCCAGAGCTTTAATCTTTTCAGCCCTGGTCTGAGCCACCCGCTTATCCGCTTCGGCCTGGTCGGTTTGCAAGCGTGCTCCAATGTTTCCCCCCACATCGATGTCGGCAATATCGATGGAAAGAGTCTCGAAAGCCGTTCCGGCATCAAGACCCTTATTTTCCTTGCTCCAGAAAACACAAAACCTCAGGATATCCATGAGCTTGGATCCCCGGCACCATTTTTCCCAACGATGCCGTGAATCTCGCCCTGTCTTCCAGCAATATCAACATCAAAGAGTACTCGGACACCTGAAAAAAGTACCGATAAAGACCTTTTCCTTCAACGAAAACCCCGTTCAAAGAGATCCTCACCCCCATCTTCTTTATTCTGCATCGACCCGCTGGGCTGGATAATAATCACCGTGGTGAAGAGAAGCGAAATTTTCAGGCTCATTATCGACGAATTCTAACGGTTATTGTCATGGTAGGTATTACTACTCTCTTTCTGGACTGGTTTCTAAGTGGCACATTGGGTAGCAAGATCGTCTCCCCAATCTTGAATTTGAAAGAGCTAAGAAAATTGTCGAAGGGAATCCCCTTTCCCAGTATCCTGAAAACGAAATCGGCATCGCCGGACATCGAACCACCTATCCAGAACGAGCTTTACGGGAAAAATTTACAATTGAAAGCCGCAAATCACAGGTTTGAAGAGCCATCCTTCACCGATCAGCTTGCCAGCCTGTTTAACCGGCACAGGCTACGCCCTGAACTTGAA
This sequence comes from Atrimonadaceae bacterium G-SL-SR-0-11, assembly GCA_048814795.1. Classification (GTDB taxonomy): domain Bacteria; phylum Atribacterota; class Atribacteria; order Atribacterales; family Thermatribacteraceae; genus Thermatribacter. The sequence goes on from CP184673.1 coordinate 56,268, forward strand.
AAGGAACCGGAATGGACTAAGCACTATAACAACACTTTTCGGTCATCGTATCTGACCTGGACAACTTTAAAGACATAAACGACACCTTTGGCTACCAAATAGAGGACAAAACCTTGACAGAAGTAGCAAGGTTAATCAAAAAGCTGTGCGCTCGGTGGACGTGATAAACTGCTGAGGTGGAGATAAATTCTTGATACTGTGCCCCGAAACAGGATTAAGCAAAGCTTGCAGGCTGGCTGAGCGCTTGCGCGAGAAAATTAAAGAATATTAACTTTCCCCGCGGAATCCAGGTTACAGTGAGCGTGGGGGATCTGCAAGTTTCCCGTAAAAGTCAACCCAAAGCAACTCCTGAACAAGGTAGATGAAGCTCTGACAGAGCTAAAAGCAACGGGGAAAACACTGTGGTTAGCCAAGGAAGGCTTTTGCTTTCCAACCCCGGATTCTCTTTCTTTTTTTCAGCTAAAATACCTGAAGGAAGAATTAAAAACTATGCCCGCACCAGCGACAGTTTCTGTCGCTTTGCTCTGTTATACTTAAAGCTAACCCCTGGGTATATTGGCTTCAAAAGGAGGGATAAACTCTGGAGCTCTGGGAAGCTTTACGCAGGTTAGGAAACAAGGAAATCTTAGACGGTTATGTGGAAGATGCGGGAATGAAGGCGGTATTTATGCGGGAGCTTTTAGCCGACCTGGGATTGGCTATACAGGAAGAACTCGAAACCATAAAAAGAGAAGTAGCCTATGGCATGACCAGACACCTTGAAGAAGTAGCCCTGCAAGCCGTCAGCGAAGGGGTAAAAATTGGAGTCAGGGAAGGGATCAAACAGGGAATAAAGGAAGCATTAGCAGAGTTACCCAAAGAAGCCAAAAAAGAGAAAAACTCCGCAACCGAGAAAACCAGTAAGGTAAAAAGCGAGCAAAAGAAGAAGTAAAAGGAATGAATGCGCATTGAAGCACAACAGCACTTTTGACCACCCCACTTTGGAAAACCAGGGTTTTAGCCTTCAGAAATACTGTTTCTAACGCATCTTCTGGCATCTTTCAAAGTGTATCGAGAAAAATATCAACGGAGCCAGCCCAAAACAGAGACTTTAAATGGCCTCCAGCTTGTTGCAGAAAATCAACCACTACGGCAAATTTGGATGGTGATGGCGAACTATCCTGTAAACCTATTAACCCGGAAAATTCCACCGAAATGAACCTTGTAGCTACGAAACTATTCTTCAAGCATTCTTATCATCCGATTGAGTTTCAGGAACTCGGTGAACTTTGCCCTCATGAAATGCGAGAAATACAAGCTTTTTGCAAAAACCTGGATCAATTCTTGGGAGGCATGATTTCATTCTTATATTTTTGATAGTCATAGTTTAATACATTCTGCAAAACGCACTCTCAGAAGGATTTTACTAAAAAGGAAGATAAATTCTCTGGCTTAAAAAAATCCAACTTTCAACCAACAAACACCCGGGGAAGGAGACAGTGTTACCCCCTCCCCGGTTTTTATTCCCTTACTCCTTGATGGGAAGCTCCGCACCATCCCTTAAAAAGAGGGGTATGCGGGAAAGTGGAGCCTCAACTTCAATCCACTGACCACCCTGGTAGGTGGTTCCGTTGTAAGCATCGCTCCACTGTGCCCCTTTGGGAAGATATACTTTCCTCTGGCGTGCTCCCTCCTCAACTACCGGTGCTACCAGAAGTTGAGGACCAAACATATACTCATCCTCAATCCCATAAGTCTCACAGTCTTCGGGAAAGTCAAAAAACAGAGGACGCATGAGAGGGATTCCCTCTTCATGGGCTTTGCGCATTTCTTCGATGATATAGGGTTTAAGGCGCTCCCGGAGAAAGAGCAGTTCTTTAAGAATTTCGTAAACCTCCTCACCAAAGGACCACACCTCGTTGGGTCCACCAGTCAATTCCTCGGGAGGACAATTGTGTGGATTGGGAGGATTGGGAAGGCGAAAACCGTGCAGTCTGAAGATAGGACAGAAAACACCAAACTGAAACCAGCGCACCAAAAGCTCCCGGAAAGAAGGATCCTGCGGGTCTCCTCCATAGAAACCCCCAATGTCCGTAGTCCACCAGGGAATACCACATACTGCCATGTTCAGTCCAGCCTTAACCTGTTTGCGCAGGGAGTCGAAGGTGGAAGGGATGTCTCCTGACCAGACCACAGCACCCAGACGCTGGCTTCCCAGCCAGGCACAGCGAGCCAGATTAACTATTTCCCTCTCTCCGGCTTCTTCCAGTCCCTGCTTGAAAGCCTGCACGTAGAAGAAAGGATAGAGGTTGCTCACTTCCAGGCCGTTACCCAGGAAGTAACGCAGGTTGTCATAGTCGTAGGAGAAAAGGTTGTCGTATTCCAGACCAGGCATCGTCATCTCCGGCTCAGCCTCATCCAGCCAGAACATTTTGATGCCATAGCGGTAGTAGTTTTTCCTGACTTTCTCCCAGACAAACTTGCAAGCCTCGGGATTGGTGGCATCAAAAATGCTGGTCATGCCCCGGAAGGTAAAAAGAATGGGTACTCCCCGCTCAGTGCGGATGAGCAATCCTTTCTCCACCATCTCTTTGTAGTTTTCACTGTGGATGTCCACTGTAGGCCAGATGGAGACCATAACCTTAATTCCCATCTGGTTAAGCTCCTCCACCATTTTTTCTGGATCAGGCCAGTAGCGAGGATCGAACTTCCAGTCTCCCTGATTGGTCCAGTGGAAAAAGTCAATCACGATGACCGAAAGGGGAAGACCCCTTCTCCGGTATTCCCGGGCTACTTCAAGAAGCTCTTCTTGAGTGCGGTAGCGGAGCTTGCATTGCCAGAAGCCCAGAGCCCACTCTGGTATCAGGGGTGCTTTTCCGGTGAGGTCGGTGTACTTTTTCAGTATCTCCTTTGGGGTGTCTCCAGCAATCACCAGGTAGTCAATCTGACGGGCAGCTTCAGCATAAAAAAGGGTGTGGTTTCTGGCAAGTTCGGCCCGACCTATGGAGGGGTTGTTCCAGATAAAGCCATAACCCCGGGAAGAAAGCAGGAAAGGAACGCTGATTTGGGTGTTGCGCTGGGCCAGCTCCAGAACACAGCCTTTGAGGTCCAAACAGTCGTTGGCATACTGGCCCATGCCATAGAAGTGCTCTTCAGGGTGAGCTTTGAAATAGAGAGAAGTGCGGAAAAGTTCCGAACTCCTGGCCTTGTAGATGCGGGCCTTGAGAAGGTCGGCATTCTTGACCCTGCCATCGATCCAGAGCTCTTCAAGCAACACCTCTCCATCTTCTCTCAGGTAACGGACACTTCCCGAGCTGTCTATCTCAGCCCGGAGCTTTCCATTCCGGATGCTGGCACCCTTTTCTGTGATTTGAATCTCTGCTTCTGCAGGTGGAGGAGGAAGCAGGGTCCAGTTGAGAGGCTCAATTTTTCCCCGCGCTGAAGAGCGAAAGCGCAAACAGTCTTTGCCGTAGGGCTCAATCCAGATAACCTCCCCTCCCGTAGTTCCCACTAACCTATTTCCGTCTTTGCTAAAAAGCATACAATCACCTCCACTCATTCTTTAAAAGCCCCTGCAGTGAGTCCAGCCACAATGGATTTCCCAGCAAGGAGAGCCACCACCAGGGGCGGGATAGTGTATATCATACTTCCTGCCATGAGTTTGTTCCACTGCACCCCATACTGACCGATGAAAACATAAAGTCCTATACTGAGTGGCCGCATGGCTTCTGCTTTTATAAAAGCCAGGGGAACGATGAAGTTGCCCCAGGCCAGAAGAAAAACCAGTATGGAAACTGAAGCAATGCCCGGTGCAGAAAGCGGTAAAACAATGCTGGTAAATATTTTGAAATATCCTGCACCATCAATAAGTGCCGCTTCAATCAATCCCGAAGGCACAGAAACCATGTAAGACCGTAAAATGATTATGGCAAAAGGAGCCAGAAACACTGAGAGGGCCAGCATTACTCCAAAATGGGAATCGATCAACTTCATCCTGGTAAACATCAGAAAGAGGGGAATGATCACCGCCGTGTAGGGAAGCATCTGAACAAAGGCAAAAAGAAAATTTACGGCGCTTTTAAAGGGAAACCTGAACTTGGTCAACACAAAAGGAGCCGGGAGCGAAATCAGTAGAGTCAAAAAAAGAGTCCCAAAAGCAATGATAAAACTGTTTTTGATGTATGGAAGAAGCGTTAACAACGCTTCCCGGTAGTAACCCAGGCTCGGGTTCGGAGGGAAAAGATAGGGAGGTTTATGGAAAATCTCTTCAGTGGACATAAAACCCCCAACAGCAATGAAGTAAAGAGGAGAGACCACCAGAGCAACCACCAGGGCAACCAGCGCACTCCACTTCCACCCTCTTTGTTTTTTCAACGGTTTTTCACCTCTCTTCCAATCTGACACGGTTAGAAAAGCCCACAAAGAGAATCACGATTATCTGCATTAGCACCAGAACAGCCGCAGATTTCCCAAACTGAAAGCGGTCAAAAGCGAGAGAATAAGAAAGGGTGCTCAGAAGATGGGAAGCCCCTCCTGGACCTCCCCTGGTGATGATCCATACCAGATCAAAAACCTTGAAAGTAAGGATACACCCTAAAACAAAGGTGGCCACTATTACTGGCTTTAGCATAGGAAGAGTGATGTACATAACTTTCTGCCAGCCTGCCGCACCATCTATTTCAGAACTCTCATACAGCTCTTCAGGAATCTGTTGCATACCGGTATAAAGCAGAATAAAATTGAAGGGAATACCCAACCACACGTTAACCGCAGTCAAAGAATAAATAACTGTTTTTTCCGAAGTTATCCAGCGCACAGGTTCTCGAATCCAGTTTAAACTGGCGAGCAAATTGTTCAAAAACCCATTATCATTGAGAAACCAGCGGAAAAAAGATCCGGAAACCATGATGGGCATAACCCAGGGGATCATTACCAGAGCCTGCAGAAAACCCTTCAAGGGAAATTCGTAATTAAACAGAAGAGCCAGCAGAAATCCGACCACCATTTGCAAAAGGATAGAGAGCAGGGTGAAAATGATAGTGTTATAAAGGGCTCTCCAGAATAAAGCATCACCCAGGATTGTTCTGTAATTTAAAGAGCCTACGTCTCGTGCTGTACCGCGGATGTAGCTGATCAAATTAACATCCCTCAAGCTCAAAAAAAAGTTATAAACAACAGGATAAACGCCAAAAATAAATATTAAAACCAGAGAGGGTAGCAAAAAAAGAAAAAGAGTTATTTTGGGTATTTTCACTCTGTTTCCCCCTTCAAAACCACTTAAAAGTTTACCAAAAGATCGTCCTTCTCAAAAATTCAAAGTAGTTAGAAATCAAATGCGGGGAGGAGCTTCCTCCCCGCTTAATATTTACTGCCCCTTTGCCCTGGTTAGAACCTCTTCCAGAATCTCTCTGGCCCGAGCCTTGCTCGCTTCATACTCTTCAGGAGTAAATATATTCTTTATATTTTGAGCTGCCTCTTTAAATGCTGCCTCAGGTGTCTGTGCTCCAGTGAGGGATCTCTGCAAAGCCAGAGCAAGTTCGTTGGAAACGTCAGGATACTTATCCATTCCTCCCATAGGTGGCCTGGGTACTGCATAAGCGGCCTGCTCAATGAAAACTTTAAATTCGGGGCGCTCTCCTGCAATCTTTGTTGCGTAAGAAGCCAGAGTTGGAATGTGACCTGTCCATTTCTTATAGTACTCGTCCAGCTTCTCTCCAAACCAGATCCGGAGCAGTTCCCAGGCATATTTGGCTTTCTCGCTGTCTGAAGTGGTAACGCCCACACACTCTCCTCCAAAGGGTAAAACAGCAGACTTCATACCAGCTTCAGGGACTGGGAAAGGAGTTACTTTCACGTCACCCATCTTTTCCAGAACATCCGGGAGCAGGTGCCAGCCAAACTCCCAGTTGCCATTGATCATCATCGCCGCCTGACCGTTCATAAACCAGATGGTAACGTCACCCTGGTCTTTTAAACCAATCACATCCCGAGGAGTATACCCTTCCTGCACCAGTCCGGTAACAAATTCGAGAGCCTCAATGGCCTCGGGCTGATCCAGTTCCAGAAGACTTCCCCCGTTGCTCCACAGGAAAGGCTCAAACTGCCAGGTGCCAGCTTCATCCGCTCCCGCATACAGCATGAGCCCATACAGGTTCAGATTTTCTTTAATTTTCTTAGAGGTATCCTGGAGTTCTGCCCAGGTTTTTGGAGGTTCTCCAACACCCGCTTCTTTGAGGAAATTTTCGCGATAGAAAATGGCCAGGTTGTTGGTGTGCACCTGCAAAGCATAAATATCATTGTCCTTGCTGGTCAAAAGCCGATGACCAGGGAAGAAGTCCATCCAGAAATCCTCGCCCAAATCCTGCATCACGTTATCAGTGATTTTCTGAAAAACACCTGCTTCTATCAACTGGGGCACCCAGGGATTATCCAGATATACCAGGTCCGGCAAAGTGTTAGAAATGGCTTGTTGAAGAATAGTGGACATGTATTCAGCGAAAGGAATGTATACATAGTTCACTTCCACGTCGGGATGCGCTTTTTGAAGCTCAGGAATCAAAACTTGCTGGATAAACTGAGCAACCTGTTCAGTAGGATTAGAATAGCTCTGGAAAGTAAGGGTGGTAGTGGCAAAAGCCCCAAAACTTACTCCCAAAGATAGCACCAAAACCAGTAAACCAACTAACAACTTCTTGCTCACATTAATCTACCCCCTTAATTTCAAAACCTGACTAAAGATTACCAATCCGCAAATCCTGCACCAGTTCACCACTCATAATTCAAGCAGTGAAAAACACCATGACTTGTTTATCAAGGCGAATTTTCTCTTTCCTTTTTCACCTCCTTTTTAAAAATACTTCCACCGCATTCAGCTTACCAAGGGATATGCTCCGGCATTGGTCTTACCATCTTACCTCTTTCGTGCAAAAAATCACCTCCCCTGAAGCCAAACCTTCATGGGTCCTGGAGTTCGGTTTGCCCAGGCATAGTAGGGGATTGCGGCAAATTCCACTTCTCTCCTCAGGCGAGCAGCTTCTTGAGCCGGAAGGTAGAGGCTTTTCCAGGAATTCAGATCGATGACATAACCTTTTCCTTTGATGACCACAATACCCCCGAGGATACCCCTGTACTCTTCTTTCAACCTTTCATTTCTAAGGACTTCCAGCTCCCAGATATCCACTCCCGGGTTATCCTCTCCCTCCACGCAGTACACAAGGGGACCTCGACGGACAGCGATTTTTCCAACATTCTCGCTCACGTACGGATGACTCTCAAGGAATTCCGGTTGCATCCCGAGGTTCAAAGTTACTGTATCGCCCTCGCGCCACTCTCGTTGCACCACAAGGTATCCCTTCTCAAGAACAGGATCAACTGCTTCACCGTTCACGCTCAAAGAAAACCTCCTGCACCAATCAGGCTTCCTTAAGAAAAGAGAAAACGCGGCATTTCCACCTACTCTAAACTCTACCAACCCTCCCCAGGGATAATAGGTCTTTTCCTCTATTTTTATTCTGGAACCATTCACCTCAAATTCAGAAACGTTGCTAGCATAGAGATTAACCCATATCCCCTCAGAAGAAAGCGTATAAAGATATCCAGGAATGGAAGTCAAAGTTCTCGCCACATTCGGAGGACAACAAGCACAGGCAAACCATCTCTGCCTCCGATGGCCACCCCTGTCTGCCAGAGGATTGACATAGAAGTATTCCTTTCCATCTATTGAAATTCCCGGAAGAACCCCATTGTACAGCGCCAGCTCCATGAGGTCTGCAAAGCGACCCTCGCCTGAAGCCAAAAGCATCCGGTAATTCCACATAAAGTTGGCAATGGCAGCACAGGTCTCTGCATAGGCTTTTTCATTGGGAAGCTCATAAGCCTTACCAAACGCCTCGCCCTCATGCCTTGCTCCTGCCCCTCCGGTAACATACATTTTTTTGGCCACCAGATCAGTCCACAACCTTTCCAGAGCACTCCACAAATTCTTTTCCCCGGTCTCCATATAGAGATCGGTAGCTCCACAATTGAGATACAGGGACCTAACCGCATGGCCAACAATTTCGTCAAGTTCTCTGAAAGGTTTATGATCTATGTGATAGGTACTTCCACCAATCAAACCCTTGCCTCTCTCATCTATAAAAAATCGGGCCAGGTCCAAATACTTCCGTTCGCCTGTTTCTCGGTAAAGTTCTACAAGAGCCATTTCCACCTCTGGGTGTCCCGGAACACCTTTCCTTTTACGTGGCCCAAAAACTGTAGCTATATGTTCTGCAAACTTAATAGCCACATCCAGAAGAGTCTTCTTACCCGTAACTCTGTGGTAGGCAATGGCTGCCTGAAAGAGATGCCCAGCACAGTAAAGCTCGTGCATGTCCTTCAGGTTGGTCCAGCGCTCCTGCTTGCGAGAAAAAGTGAAATAAGTGTCCAAATATCCGTCTTCGTCCTGTGCCAGCTTTATCTCCTCTATAACTCTGTCAACCAGTCCTTCCAGTCGCTCATTCCTGCCACCGGCCAGCAAATATGACACTGCTTCTATCCACTTGTAAATGTCGGTATCATTGAAGAAAAATCCAGAAAATTCTCCAGTAATCTTACCAGCAGCAATCCTAAAATTATCCATCCGACCAGTTTCTTCCATAATTTGGTACTGGAGTGGCAAAGTAACCTCTGCCATAAGCTTTAGCCGATTGGCCCAAAAACTACCCTCTGTAAGTTTTACATCGCTTATAGAGGTCGGGTACAACCTAACACACTTACTTTTTGTGGTATCAACTATAAAGGCTTGAGACATAAGCTCCCTCCTGGCATAAACTCTTATCTATTGAAATTCCATCAAAAATTTTCGCCATCCTTCTTTATCTCGTTTTCAAGCGCATCCATAAGTCTGTCAATCAAGATGCACGCTTTTTCCGGGTCTCTTTTCTCAATACATCTGAAAAGCTCACGATGAAAAAAATACGTTTTTTCCGCAAAAGAAGGACACTCAAAGGGATCCTCCCAAAAAAGGTGAAAGTCTTTTAATCCCTCCAGAATATTGAACAAAAGCTTGTTGTTCGCGGTTCGGTAGATTAAACTATGAAAAGTCCAATTTGCTTCCCTGCTATCTTCGCCTCTCCTTTGCTTTTCTTCAAGAAGGTTAAGTTTCCTCTCCAGTTCTTCCACTTCAGATGCGGTAATATTTTTGATAGCTTCTTCCACAGCCAGTTTTTCAAGAACCCTTCTGACCTTCAGAATCTCCAAATTTTTCTTATTTCCATCTATGTGAAGAACCAGATAAGACATATTATTTTTGAGAGGGGTTTTGACGAATATCCCCCTTCCTGGCAACACCTCGATCAGGTTCAGACTCTCCATTTTTCTCAAAGCTTCCCGTAAAAGGGGACGACTTACCATCAGGGCATTGGCCAGCTCTCGTTCCGAAGGAAGCCTATCTCCCGTCTTCAAATTCTGGGAAGAAGCATATTCTACTATCGCTTCTACTATGTTTTCAGTTAACTTTACTCGATTGATCGGCCTCATAACCTACAAACTCACTGGTCTTACCATCTTACCATAAGTATAGAAGCATTTTGAAAGACTGTCAATACCTGCAGGTTTTCAAGATCCCAAGGGCCACTCTTTATCATTTCCCGTTTGGTACAGACCGAATAGACAATCGGCCCTTCTAAAGCATTGCTCACTTTCTCGTTACCAATCTTGTGATTACTTCAACCCCAGGCCATTTTCTATTAACGATCTCGGACAACCCTTATAATTCTTTTACAAACACCTCAGAAAAAGTTCAAACTGCTCCCGTAGATTATCTTCAGAAAGAGTAATGCTGAAAGGAGTGATAAAGATCGCCAAAGAAAACTGTAAGAACAACCATTGACCTTATTATTTGCTTGTTTTCTCTACTACAAACACGTTCCGAGTCTCGCTTAGCTGAATTGACTCTGCTGGGTTTTTGAGTTGCATACCTTACCTTCAACTGAAAGCAGACAATCGGGATAAATCCTACTTTCCCAAAAAGGACCTGCCAGCAGAACCCATTTCATCTACCCGATCAGCGCACTACCAGGAAACTCCTCTCTGATCACAGCAGTAATTGGCGTGCTTATCTCCTGGGTTCTCTTTCCCAGCTTGCTGGATCCCTCTTTGTGAAATTTGCACTTTTTCTCTGCTGGCCTGGCTCTGATTTTTTCTGACATGCACCTCGGACCACACTGAAGCTTTATAGCCGGCGTGTTCAAAAAGGCAACTCGCTTTTCCATAAAAATAGTCCGGCCTCAGGGAATAGCCTTTCTCGTTTTTTTCTATGGCTCTCAAGCCTTACAATTTCTTTTCGGACAACCTGTCTCGCTGTCCATCTCTCTTTTAAGATAAACCTCGCCGAAGGGAGGCGTTTGTCTGATATTTCGGCAAAGTCTGGTCTTTCCAGCTTACAGAGAGAACAAATAATCAGGGAAGAGAACCAGAAAACGGGAATCAAAGTTTTAGCAATCTTTTCCACTCCTCAGAGAAAAATTTGAAAATTGCAACCTCAGCTCTTCTGACCCCACACTTCTACCACCATACCTTTAGCCCCTTCCGGTTATTATCTTATCTAAAATCTTTAAAGAAAGGCTTGAAGATAGACACCTGCAGTCAGAGCCATTTTAAAGGGCAATTCCTGGTGCTTTACTTCAAAATACCCTTCCTTTACTCTGGCCTTCCCACCGGGAAAATGTAGAGGGGAACCACGTTTTGGGGAAGGCTCAGCACCTGAGCAACTGCTTCATCGTGAAAAGCTCCGATAGCCACTGTGCCCAGGTTCAGGGCTTCTGCCTGCAGGTAAATGTTCTGGCCCACGTGTCCTGCTTCCATGTGGACGTAACGAACGCCCCGTTCTCCATATTTGCGAGTGGTTCTCCCGTACACCGCACAGATAACGAAAACCACTGGTGCTTCTTTTATTGCCGCCTGATAGAGTGCCGAGCGGAAAAGGCCTTCTCTTCTGTCCTCCGTAAGGACTTTCTCAAGTTCGTGCTCTTCTGGAAGATAGCGATAAACCCCTTCTGAAAGTCCCTCCACCTTTCCAACCACTGCATAGATCTCAAGGGGGTACAAAGCCCCTGCCGAAGGCGCAGTACGAAAGCCATGTCTTTCTTCTGTAATACCCTGAGCAGCAAAAAGAAGTTGAGACAGTTCCTCCAAGGTAAGTGCCTGTTCAGTAAAAGAGCGTATAGAACGGCGCTTTATGAGGACTTCCTCCAGAGAGTACTTACCACTTTCCCTGGGTTGTGGCAAGGTAAACCTTTCTCCTCCCCAAGCTGGTCCCAGCATACAGAACACCTCCAGAAAGACCAAAAGGAAGATTACTATTTTCACGCTAACCCCTCCAACCCAAACCGACCTTAACATACAACCAAATTAAGTATAACATTATTAAGGAGACTGCTTCGGGATCTTTACTTTTGGTGTTTGTTCCTGACCCCGTCACAATTGCCAATAACGGTGCCATTTTAAATCCAAAAACAATTGACACCACTAAGCTTACTCTGAACTGACCACAACCTTTGTCGTGGTCATCGTATATTAAGTCCCTGGTAATTCATTTATTCATTGTGTTAATTTAATAGAGAGAGCAAAAGAAAGAAAAAGAGAGAAGGTGGAATAAGGACGTCAACGGTCATCCTGAACTTGTTTCAGGATCTCGCTGTTTCCTTCCCACTTTGTGCTCTGAAACAGGCTCCCGAGATTCCGAAACAAGTTCGGAATGACAGGGTAGCCTGTTTCAGGGTCTATTGCTTCAGCATCTCTTTCATTTCACGATTTCTGAGGTTTTCTTCTTTCTGGAAGGTGTTTTTATGGGTGTTTGAGTACATCGACAGAAAATCGTTCTCTATTTGGGTTTTGATTAGTCTTTCGGTGGAGCTTTGATGCGGGTTTCAGGTGTTATTTTTGGGTTCCGTATCTACTTGTAGTATCCCTGTGATAAGGATTGAGAAATTTAGAAACAAGCCCAGGGTAACGATTTCACCACCAGCGTAGAATAAAACCAGAGAAACCAGCAGAAGAAAACTCCAGCCACAACCCCAGCTCCTTCAAACTGGGGCCTTTTCCTCAATACCTGCACTCTCTTGCTGCTTCAGCATAAACTCTCAGGTTCTCCACTGGAGCATCAAAGAAATGATCAGCACAGGAGAGAATGTATCCTCCTTCATAACCCACTTTCTCAAACAGGGTATGCACCATGGAGCGAATCTCTGCAGGAGTTCCTGAAGTGAGCACGTTGAACTGATCCATACCTCCAATTAAGGCCAGACGGTTGCCAATCTTCTCCTTGAACTCCCAGGGTTCCTGATTGCCACCGATGCTCACTGGAGCCAGGGTCTCTGAAGCATCAGTTCCATTGGCAACGATGAGCTCTTCTATTCCTCTGGTACCTCCACAGGTGTGATAGGTCACTTTGAAACCCAGGTCATGCAGAGCATCATGGATTTTGCGGTCATAGGGAAGACAGAATTCCTCGTGAATCTGAGGAGAGATGAGAGTGGAAGAGGAAGCTCCTCCACCAGTTTCAACCAGGTCAAACTTAGCACCTTTCATGCTTTCTATGAACTGCAGTTTCTTATCCAGGAGAATCTGCAGAAGTTCATGAACCCAGTCTGGCTGGTCAAAGGTTTTGAGTATCAGCTGGTTGATGTCCATGAGACAGGCAGCATGCTGCCAGCAACCAGCCTGATCTCCCCAGACAAAACCCCTCAGTATTCCCTTATCTCCTATTTGGTCGTAGAGCTCATTAACTGGTTTGGGGTCCAGTTTGGGAACCGGCATGTACTTTTTGATGAGGTAGATGTCTTCATCATGCTTGATGAGGTACTCAGTTATCCAGGTGGTCTTGCGGTCACCAGCAGTCTTGTAGGTCAGAGTTCCTTCCGGGGTGTGGATGGTGTGGTGATAAATGCGGTTATCGGGATCTTCACTTATTACCTCCACTTCATCTCTCCAGGTGGAAGTGGAAAACTTGGTGAAGTCAGCATCTGGGAGCCAGAATTGTCCCATATCTTGAAAATACTGAATGGCTGCATCCATGCCAAAGTACTCAAAGGCTTCCAGGTCACTCATACCACCCAGATAGGTATCCAGATGATATTTCTGCCACTGGTGTACAGTAACTGGAAGACGATCTGGCTTTTTCTTTTCCAGGGCAATCAGCATGCGCTCCTTAGAGGTCATGGGGAATCATCTCCTTTTGGTAAAAATGATGGTTTTGATTTCCCAGGGATTAATCTCGATCATGTTGCTGTCAACGATGCTTAATCTTTTTTCACCCGTGATATTTCCCTCGAATATCTTGAAAGTGTCTGGGAGGGAAACGCTAAAGGAGGTTTTTTTACCCGACGTTTCCAAAACCCTTACGATTATATCGTCTTGTTTTCTGTACATAGTACTCAGGAGGACGTTGGGTGCGCTTATGGCGAAGAAGCTCTTACTGTTTGCTGTTCTTTCCTGAGCTGGATCCGCTTCAATCGCTTTGGAAACAATTGGAGAAAAGTACTCCTGGGCATGCTGAAAAAGCTTGGTTGCGTTTTCCTCAGCCTTGGTTATTAACAAACGGTGGTAGAATTTCCTTTTTCCAGTAAACCTCATATCTTCTGGTTTACCCCTAAACAGATTTATGGTCCACTCTTTGTTGGCGCATACCAAGGTGTTGCTCAATTTGTTGCCCTTCCAATACCAAAGGTGTGTACCTTTGTGGAAGACGGAGAAAAGAGTATCTTTTTTTCGAACCGTTACGAAACTTAACGGAAAAAATCGGGATGGGAAAATAACCGATTGTTTACCGAAAGGTATGTCGTAGAAGACCTCCTCTGGTTCTTCCCCGAGATTAAAGACCATGCGGAGTGGCGTTTCCTCTTTTTCGAATTCCCCAATGTTCAGAGGTTTAAGGATGTTAACTCGAGTTTCTATGTCTACAAAAGGGAATTCCGGATAGACCGTAAACTCTTGGATGATGCTTCCAAAGTCTACTTCTTGGTAGCTCTTGATCTTCAGGGGTATGCTTTCTTCAACAGTTACAGAAACGTTCTTGGCATTCATGGGTTTTCCTTCGATTATTGCTGCAAGTTTAACTGTTTCACAGATGATGTTTGCCTTGTCAGTACTATTGCTCAGGTTCCGGAGGCCACAAAGCTGGGTATCGAAAACCAAGCCTATTTTGTCGTTTCTAACAGATATGGATTGATCATTCTTTTCTGTTTGAATAGAGTTTAAGCCGGGGGACGAATTTTCCCCAGGAACTATGAAATAGGTTGAATACCCGAAGGAAGGAGTCTCGGCAATAAACGAAACTTCGCATTTTAGGAAAGAACCATCAGGTTCTGGATTAACAGGTTTTACGTGGGTTTTAATTGGCTTGCCCGAAGAGCTCGTTACCGATAGTTTTTTGCAAGGAGAATCAAAATTTAATCCGATGGTTACTAAGTCTTCTCTCGGCCAGGAGAGGCTATTGAAAAGTACTACAAGATGGTTTTTGGTAGCTTCAGAAGTACCTACTTTGCACAGGCGTTCCGTTTTACACAGGTGCTCGATAGACTCATTAATGATATCGCAACTGGCTCTGAATACCGAGTCGGCAGTTTTTGCTCCTTCTTCTTCCATGGTTATAGTGTTGATCCACCAGTTGTCATGATGTTGCGAAGCGAGAAGCTTTTTCCAGAGATTTTCAAACTCAGCTTCGTCGAAACTGTAGCCTTCATCTAGCATGCTAACGAGTGTTGCAATTTTCTCTGCCTCGATGATAGCCGTTTCGGCTCTTCTGTTGGCCAAGTGCCCCAATTCACCAAGCTTGCCAAAGGCGTAGCCAGAACCACTCCATATTTCAACCTTACCTCGGGGAGAAAGTTCCAAACCTTGCAGGATTTCGCTCATGGTACAAAAAGTCAGGTGATTGCGCAAATCGAGAAGGTCATAAAAACGGGGAGCGCTGTTGTGATCCGGGCAAAAATAATAGATTGGCGAATCCTTGGTATCTCTCCTAAAGAAATTTGATTCAAAGTGTGATTGTATAGCTTCTTTAGGTAGTTTTGGTGTAACCATGTAGAAAGGAAGTAAGGAGCCGTCCATTCCCACCCAGTAGACGAGTTCGCTTCCGTGCGGTGGTAGCATTCCCAAGTTGTTGATAACGGGGGGAGCTTCCAACCATCGAAAGAAGAGCATTCCAAACTGGACTGGGAAAGCACAGGTAAAACCAAATTTAGACAAGATTTGAGGTAATTGGGCGTGATGACCTGCTTCTTGGCGTAAAAATAGGTTTATTTTGGATTCTTTTCCAAAAAGTTCTCTTAAAACCTTCAAGCCATATTCAAACTGCCTAATATTTGATTCTCCACTGATTAAGTGAAGGTGTGGTTGCGAGAAGGAACCTTCAACCAGTTCAGCTTTACCTTCTTTCACTACTTTCTCGACTTTAGAGAAAATTGCAGGGTGTCTTTCTTTGAGGTCTAAAGCTTCAGCTGCTGAAAGCTCAAAGGACGCTCTTATATCATATTCTTCCATCATCCGCAGGTGTTCTTTCATTGCTCCCGCCAGATTTTCCCAGACTGCTAGATCTTCACCGTATTTGTCTTCATAAATCAACCAATGGTAAGAAATGCAATATTTCAGTTTTTCCATGTTTTCCATTGTTAAAAGCCTCCCCCTTTATTTACTCTTTTATTGCTCCCTGAGCCAAGCCACTTATAAGTTTCCTATGAGTCAATAAGTAGAGCACCAAAACTGGTATGAGCCCCAGGGAGGTTGCAGCGTTGAAGTAACCATAGCGCATGAATACAGTCACTGTAGTAGACAACATCTCATACAGACCAAGTTGGTAGGTTTTTAGAGCAGAAGAAGTTATTAAGGTAAGTGCCAACACAAACTCGTTAAACGCGATTACGAAAACCAAAACTCCCATGGCTGCCAGACCTGGGAAAACCAGCCTGATCGCTATGAACAGAAAATATCTGAACCTTGAGCAACCGTCGAGAAGAGCCACTTCGTCGAGCTCTTTGGGTATGGCATCATAGAATCCTCTGAGAATTATTGTAGTGAGTGGTAGGTTTAAGGCTGAGTAGACGAGAATGAGTATCAGACGGGTGTTCAAAAGTTTTAGGAAATTCGATATCACGTATATAGGTACAACAAGAATGATGGGGGGTATCATTTGTGATGTCAAAATCAAGAAAGTCAGAAAAGACTTATATCTTGACTTTGTGCGAGAAAGGGCGAATGCAGTCATGGCCCCCAAAAAGAGCGTTATAGCACAGGTAAAAGCGCACACGATGAGGCTGTTTGTTATGCTTTGGGGAATAACCGTGGTTGTTAGTACCACCCGATAGTTCTCGAGATACAATTCTTTGGGAATGAGTTGAGGTGGGTATGCGAAAAAAGCGTTATCCGGTTGAAACGAACACATGATAGTCCAGATCATAGGAAAAAGCACGACGATAGCAATGATCAACATGAGGACAAGGCTCAGCACATATCTCTCATAAAACCTTGGCGATCGTTGGTTTGTCACAGGAACATCCTCCCTATCTGACTCTTTGTTTGTTAATGAGATAAAGATAGATCAATGCGCCCAGTGAGTTGAAAAGGAGCATGATAACCGCGATTGCTGATGCATATCCCAAACGGGAGTGGACAAAAGCTTCTTTATACATAGTTACTCCGATGATTTCTGTCGCGTGCACCGGACCTCCACCAGTTGAGGCATAAACCAGACTAAACATGTTGAAAGTGTAAATAGTAATGAGCACCAAGTTGGTGAGAATGATGTAACGCATAACTGGAAGAGTAATGTAAAAAAGTTTTTGCGACTCACTTGCACCGTCAATCGAGGCTGCTTCGTAAAGTTCCGGTGGTATGGTTTGGAGTCCAGCTAATTCAAGTATCATAGAAAAAGGGAAACCTTTCCAGATGTTCAGACCTATTAGGGTGTATAAGGCAAGCTTGATATCGGCAAACCATCTTACCGGTTGCAATCCCAGGGCTTTCAAGATATAGTTGACTAAGCCATAAGTATCGTTGAATAACCATTTCCAAGAGCCTACCGCTGCTACGTCTGGAAAAACCCAAGGTAGAAACAACAGCCCACCAACGACTCCTACCAAAGTTCCAGGTATGCGTAAGGAGGTTAAAAGATAAGCCAGGGAGAAGCCAATAATGAACTGAAAAGTAACCACTATGAAGACGTATTTTGCGGTATTGCTCAGGACAATTTTAGTAGCCGGGTTGGCAAAAAACTTGATAAAATTACTCATGCCTAGAAAGCTCCAGCTTTCCCTTTGTAGGGAAGCGTTAGTGAAGCTTAAGCCTATGGTGATTAAGACGGGAATTATGACAAAAAGAAATACAAAACAGAAAAAAGGCACAAAGAACCAGAAATACCCATAACTCTTTAACCTCATTAATATCAGAAAGCTGGGCGCTGATCAGCGCCCAGCTTTCTGATCACCTCCTTATTCTTCGGGTAACTGGAAATCTTTTGGAATAAACCCTTTTTCCTTTCCTATTTCAATGGTTCTTTTAACTGCTTCTCTCAGGGCTTCTTCGGCATCCTTGCCCAGTATTGTCTCCTGGAATGCCTGAGACCACTCGAGAGAGGCGTCCGGGTAAAGCTCCACTACTGGTCTAGTTTTTGCGTATTGGAGTTCGTCCATTATGATTTTGGACCACTCATCCTTGGCGAAGTCCGAATCGTCTATCAAAGACTTCATTACTGGTAAAGCACCCTGTTCCAGGACAAAAGCCTTGTAAAGCGACTTATCCAAGCCACTCAAAAGGCCTATTAGGTGAGCACATAGCTCGTGCTTGGCAGGGTCTTTGCTGGTTATAGCTAACGCCCAACCCCCAGCGTTGGTGCCTCGCTTTTTAGTTACTGGGTAGACTGGATTAGGAGCTAACCCGATTTTCCCTTTCAGATTGGGGGCCATTTCTTCAAATCGTGGAGCTAACCAGGACCCGTGGAGCATCATCGCTACTCTTTCCGCCACGAAAACTCTGAACACTTCTTCGTAGCCCATGTTGATTATTTCCGGAAGTATCCAGCCCTGTTGATACATTTCTTTGAACAAGTTGAAAAGATCAATACTCACTTGATTGTCATAAACTGGAATGTTGTCTGCAGTAATGAACTCCTTGTCCCCTTGCCAATAAAAGCCAAGCAGAGTAACGCTGGTTAATTCGCTTTTATTTCCGCTGAAAGCGATGCCGTAAGTTTGTGCGTCCGTTAGCTTTTGGGCATAGAGTTTGAGGTCGTTCCAATCAGCAGGAGCTGAGCTCAAGCCAGCTTTTTCAAAAAGATCCTTACGATACCACAGCATTGAGTTGAAAGCTGTAGTGGGGACCAGAGCAACAGTTTTGCCTTTGTATCTTAGCAAGAAGGAATCGAAGTAATCTTCGAAAAGCGGGTTGAGGACTTCGAAGTTATCAAGTGGAACAAGCGCATTTGCAGAGGCAAATGCGGCAGCCCAAAATCCATCGATTTGCAAGATGTCAGGAGGGTTTCCGCTTCTGCACTCTAGAAGGTATTTGTCCCTACCTTCGGTATCCCCGAGTATTTCCTCGCCCACAATCCTCACGTTTGGATACAACTTCTGGAAAGCAGGAAATATTTCGGAATAGGCAACGCTGGGTTTTCCTGTCCAGGGAAGAGGAGCTCCTGTGGGACTTGAAAAGGGATGCAAAACTACTCTGAGCTCTACCTTTTCCTGCGCTATTCCCCAGGCAACACCTGCAAAAACCAGACTAACACAAGCAAGCAAACATACCAATTGCTTCATGCCAAACCTCCCCCTTTGGATATCCTTTTTAAATGCGGGATTTACATTTGTTTCAAAATGTCTCTAAACACCTGCCTTCTTGCAAGATGAGCTCAACGCATCGCCAAGATCTCCTATTGACCCCCCCTTTCCAATAAGATGCTGCTCGGAACACGCCCAGTCTAAGTTTAGCTTAGGGTAATATTGTTTGTCAATGTATATCGTATTACAATTATAATAGTAATATCCAACATGACTAAGTATATAGTAAGGTACGGTAGTACATGGGTTATGTTGGAATCGCATGAGGGCGATGTTCTGATAAAAATAGATATAGATCTTGGGGGTGAGAGAGTTATGAGGCCTGTTCGGAGAGAAACGCTGGCAGTTATGGTTGCCGAAGAAATAAGAAGGGATATTCTCGATGGAAACTTTAAAGTTGGTGAGAAGCTTCCCCCTGAAAACGAGCTTGCTCAACAGCTGGGAGTTGGAAGACCAACGGTAAGAGAAGCTCTAAGAATCCTGGAAGGAGAGGGGCTTATCCTGTTCAAATTCGGAGAGGGGGCTTATGTAATGGGAAATGTAAAAAACTCTTACAAAGTATCTTCTTATTTTCTCAAAGAAAAAATGTTGGAATTACTTGAATATGAGCTGAAGCAGGCTAAAGAAGAAGGAAAAGAGGTAAGTGCTATGCTGCAAGAGGAGTTTCATAAGTTAAAGAGGGCATCTTCTTTGGAAGAGATAGAGGAGTATTATTGTAAACTGTCTGTTCTTTCCCAAAGGAGGGATTTTTCTTATCGTGAACCAACTTCGTGGGAGGAAATACAGAATGAGAGGTCCATCTGCTGGGAGCCGAGCGAGGCACGCGTAGAAGCGCTTAGAGAAAAAATAAAAGGAGCATGGTTGGGGCGTTGCGTAGGATGTTTGCTGGGAAAACCAGTGGAAGGTTGGTCAAAGGAAGAGATTGAAGAATATCTGAAAACGACAGACTCCTATCCTCTCAAATACTATTTTATCTATGCTCCGGAAAAGATAGCTGAGGGTCGGTCTTCTTTTCATCCTTCAGCTGTTGAGGCTACCAGAGGGAACATTGAGTGTATGTCGAGAGACGATGATATAGACTATACTATATTGAACTTGAAAGTCGTTCAGGAGAGTGGCCTTGACTTTTCATCTGAGGATGTTGGAGAAGCATGGTTGTCCTGTTTGCCCTACAATATGGTTTATACTGCCGAAAAGCAGGCATATGCTAATCTTGTTAGGGGTCTCAAACCCCCCTTTACAGCTACCTATTGGAACCCTTTTCGAGAATGGATTGGAGCGCAAATTCGAGCAGATATTTTCGGGTACTTGACTCCTGGAAGACCAGAATTAGCGGCACACCTTGCCTATAAAGATGCTTCTCTTTCTCACACTAAGAACGGAATGTATGGAGAGATTTTTGTGGCTGCGGCCATCGCTGCTGCTGCAGTGACGGATAAACCGGAAGAAATAGTAAAAGCTGGATTATCACAGATTCCGAAACTCTCGAGGACCGGCGAATTAGTAAAAAGAGTTTTGAGTTGGAGGGAGGAAAGAATAAATTGGCAGGAAGCTTGGAAGAGAGTGGAGGATTTTTATGGAGATTACCACTGGGTGCACGTGCTTCCTAATCTGGCTTATGTTTTGATAGCCCTGCTGTGGGGTGAGGGAGATTTCCGAAAAACTGTTTCTATAGCAGTTATGTGTGGTAAAGATACCGACTGTAATGGTGCTACCGCTGGATCTATTCTGGGTATGATGCTTGGGGAAAAGGGAATCCCCATGGACATGACAGAACCCTTGAACAATAAGGTGAAAAGTGCTGTTTTTGGTTTTTGTGAAACCAGAATAAGCGAACTTGCAGAGTTAACAATTGACCTTGTTGAGAAACTCGGTGGATTTTAAAGGATTTACGTATCCTTTGCTGGTAAAAGCACTCTTTTAAGAATTGCATGAGGGGTAATATCTCTGTTTGGATCGAAAAACTTTAGCTTGGGTCTTGTTGAGGTATGTAAAGCTAAGCCAATCCGAAGTCTAAAAGCCTTTAGGGAGAAGCCACTGCAGACAGGAGGAGCAGCTCTTACTTCTGTGCGCTTCTTTCCTTGAAAGAGGAAACCCGCTGCTTTGGAGGCAGGAAAAGAGCATGATTATTTTGCTCACCGAGCATTTTTGGTAAGGAAGTAAACCTGGAAAAGCGCTTTGTATCAAAGACTTTGCTTTGAGCTTCGGTATGGTTCCGGTAAAGTTGCTTTCGCTACCTAATTCCCCGTTGCTTAAAGTTTTGGTGCTGTGGTGACAAGGTGTTGCTTTTGTTTTTCAAACTTCAAAACTTTTCTTGCCACTCTTATCGTGTGATGGTATAAAGTTATTTGAGGAAAAGGGGTCAGATACTGTATTAAAAGTCAAGAGCTTTTGAGTTATAGATTTGTCTTTAGTTTGCAGTTTTATACTCCACAGTAAAAGGTCAGGAAAAGGGGTCGGATCTTTACTTTTGGTGTTTTGGGGGTGGTGAAAAAGGAAGACCTGAAACGATAGACCCTGAAGCAAGAGATGCTGAAATACTGAGATCCTGAAACGAAGGAGATACTGAAAAGATAGACCCTGAAAAACGAGACCCTGAAACAAGTTCAGGGTGACAAACACTTCGTGTTTGTCAGTTCAGGGTGATAAGCGCCCCGCGCTTGTCAGTTTGGTATGACCGTGACCCCTGGCCACGATCAGTTAAGGGTAACCATAATCAGAGGTGATGGTCAATTCAGGGTAACGGTTACACCGCTGGCTTAGATAACCACTTATTGTTACGGTCAGTTGAGAGTCACCACAATCCCTGGTTAGTTAAAGCCAACAAATGCTCTGTACTCGCCAGTTAAGCGTCATGACCACAACTTACACCACATCCGGTGCAGGACGGGAAAATGCCAGCTTAGCGCAATACAAAGCTCAATTCTTTAAGCTTCAGGATCGAACCATGGCTTTCTTTCGCCTGAAAAACTTCTCTATTTCCACAGCAAAGAAGACAACACTTGAAAGAAGAAGGGTTAATAGCAGCTCTCCTGCATTAAGGGGAGCTGTTCTGAAAATAGGTCTCAGGAAGGGAAGGTATATGGTGGCCATCTGCAAAACAAAAGTAAGAACAAACGCTCCCAGGAGAGGCTTGTTGGAAAGCGCACCCTGCTTAAAGAACGATTCCTTTTCTGACCTCATGGCAAGTACGTTACCCATCTGACTCAGGCAGAGCACTGTAAACACCATGGTTTGCCAGTGAGCATGGCCCGTTTTGATGGACCAGGCCTGGGTGAAAATGGATATCAACCCCATAAGCAGACCAATCCAGATTATTTGAAAACCTAAACCGTGTGCAAAAATACTCTCTTTGGGGTGTCGGGGAGGCCTGTTCATCACGTCTTTTTCAGCAGGTTCTCCAGCCAGAGCAAGTCCGGGGAGACCATCAGTAACCAGGTTGATCCAGAGAATATGAATGGGCAATAAAGGCACCGGTAACCCCAGAAAGGGAGCCAGGAATATGGTCCATATTTCTCCGGCGTTACTGGTCATGGTGTATCTAACGAATTTTTTGATGTTGTCAAATATTCTTCTTCCCTCTTTAACCGCATTGACGATGGTGGCAAAATTATCATCGAGAAGGATCAAATCAGAAGCTTCTTTAGCAACATCAGTACCGGTAATCCCCATAGCCACTCCAATGTCCGCCCGCTTTAGAGCTGGCGCATCATTCACTCCGTCACCAGTCATGGCTACAAATTGCCCCTTATCCTGCAAAGCCCTCACAATCTTCAGTTTCTGCTCAGGTGCTACTCTTGCATAAACTCGAATATGCTCAACCCGTTCTTCAAACTCCTCAAGGGATAATTTTTCAAGCTCTTCCCCGGTAATCACTGTTTCTTCTGGATCCCCCTCAAGGATTCCCAATCTCTCTGCAATGGCTTTGGCAGTGAGTGGGTGGTCACCAGTTATCATCACTGGCTTGATCCCGGCTTTCTTACACAATCTTATGGCTTCCTTTACTTCCTCCCGGGGAGGATCTATCATGCCTACCAGTCCCAAAAAGGTAAGTTCAGTTTCAAAAACCTTTTCTTCCACCTGTTCGGGCATCGCGCTCCACCGCTTCATGGCAATGCCCAGAACTCTCAGCCCCCGGGAAGCCATGTCCTCTGCCGCTCTGAGGATCTCTTCTCTGTTGAGAGGCTGCAAACCCTGTGAAGTCAAAGCATCTTTGGACCTCTCAAGCAGGCCTTCAACGGCCCCTTTCGTGAAGGAAACAAAACTCACCCCAGCATCAAAGCTTATCGTGGTCTTTTCCTGCTTTTCGTCAACAGCCGAAGAAGCAATTGTCTGACCAGCCTGACTAACTTTAACCTCATGTATGGTGGTCATGCGCTTTCGCTCTGAATCAAAAGGTATTTCCGATACCCGGGGAAAGCTTTTCTCAAAAAAAGCCTTATCGAAACCCAGCTTTCTGGCCAGGCTGTAAAGAGCGGTTTCCGTAGGATCGCCAAGCACTTTTCCCGAGCTATCCAGCTGAGCGTCGTTGCTCAGGGCAAGAGCCAGAAGGAATTTCGAAAAAAGCCCGTTCTGGATGCCGCTATCTCTTTCCAGTTCCTCAACTTTCAAGGCCTTCCCGTCAATCCATACTTCCTCAACATGCATCCTGTTGAGAGTAAGCGTCCCGGTTTTATCCGTGCAAATGTAAGTCACAGAACCCAGGGTTTCCACCGCAGGCAATCTTCGGATGAGGGCATTGCGTTTAACCATGTTCTTGGCAGTAAGGGCCAGAGCAATGGTCACCACTGCCGGAAGCGCCTCAGGAATCGCTGCCACAGCAAGAGAGATAGAAGTAAGAAGCATCAGGAAGGGATTTTCCCCTCTCATAATGCCAGCTACAAAGACAATGCCACAAATTCCCAAGATGGCAATAGCCAGTTTCTTTCCAAAGACAGCCAGTCTCTTTTGAAGAGGCGTCTTTCCCTCCTCTTCTTCCTGAAGCATGGTGGCAATTTTCCCCAGCTCCGTGTTCATTCCGGTGGCCACCACCACACCCTTACCCCTTCCATAGGTCACAATAGTCCCCTTGTAAGCCATGTTCTTTCTGTCTCCCAGGGGGATACTCTCCTCTGTCAGGAGTTGTTCCACTTTTTCTACCGGGACTGATTCTCCGGTGAGAGCTGATTCATCAATTTTCAGCTGGGCGACTTCCACCAGTCGCATATCGGCAGGCACTATTTTCCCTGCTTCAAGAAGCACGACATCACCGGGCACAACCTGCGAAGCAGGAATATTTTGAGGCATTCCATCCCGAATAACTACTGCTCCCGGTGCAGCCATCTTCTTTAGAGCCGCTATGGCTTTCTCTGCCCGGTACTCCTGAACAAAGCCTATGATGGCATTGATGATGACGATCACAATGATGGCAATGGTATCCTGAGGTTCACCAATGAGCCCTGAAACAAAAGCTGCTGCAATAAGGACCATTATCATGAAGTCTTTGAACTGGTCGAGGAACATCTCCAGAGGAGTTCGTCTCTTTCCCTCTTTTATTTCATTCGGCCCGTACTGGGCAAGCCTTTTTTGCGCCTCCTCCTGGGAAAGTCCCTCGGGACCCGTTTTAAGTTCTTCAAAGACCGTTTTTATATCTTTCTGATGCCAGTCCATGAAACAACCTCCTCGAGAAAAACCACACTACCAAAACGCGAGAGTTTGAACCCCGTCCTCCGTCATATCTCGCAAAACACTATTTTCGCGAAACCTTTTCCCAGGCAATTATAACCGATTCGTCAAGAATACTTCCTGATCAATGTTTAAAATTTGCGCAAACAAAAATTCCTGAAAAAATCCCTCTTCTTACGACGACCCTAAATGACACTAAATAAATTTGCAATCAACAATGGGCCAAATTATCAAAAAGGAGGAGAAAATCACTTAACCCAAAAACTTTCTTCTGTTGCTCATCCCTGTGGTAGTTCTGAGCATTTCATCCTCCGCAAGATACAGTACTTCACACTGCTTTCACTAATTTCGATTACACAAATGGCCTCTGGAAGCTAAATATCGAATTTCTATCCATACCTGTTTTCCCATACAGTAACAGCCATTCACTGCCACGAATACATCGACGAAGGCAATATGGGAATCTGAAGGAAGAGACGCAACATGCATATCTCTTCACCCCACCACGGGGGCTACCATCAACTATTGCGTGAAATACCTTAAAGGAAAGCACCAGCTATAAAGCTTTGACTGACTTAACCGAAATACCCGCAACCAGAAAGCCTGCTTCAATCAAAAAACCCGGGAACTCAAGCTTTCTTACCATGCAGGTTGCCCCGGGCAAGCGAGGCAAAAATGCCCAGAATACAGAGAAAACCAAAAACCAGGAAGGCAGTCCTGACACTTCTCAGAAAGAGGGGGTAATGCTCGGATGTAATTTGTACTCTTCCCATATAGAGAGCAAAAATAAGCATGGCAATTCCCATGCTGAGCATCTGCCCCACAAGCCGCATGGTAGCCAGAGTGGCTGACGCCACTCCGTAAAATTTCTTTTCAACAGAACTCATGATGGCATTGGTATTGGGAGAGGAAAAAAGGGCAAATCCAAAACCGAGAAGTATCAGGCTGGTCACAATAAAGATGAGGTTTGTTTCTGCACTCAAAAAAGTAAAAAGAAAAAGCCCCAGAGCAGTAAAAGCCATGCCTGTTGAGGCCACCACTCTTGGCTCAACCCGATCAGAGAGCCTTCCTGCAAACGGCGAAAACACAACCATTACCACAGGCTGGGACACCAGAATCAGCCCGGCATTCTGGGGGTCAAACCCCTTTATATATTGCAAATAAAGGCTCAAAAGAAAAGCCAGAGCAGCAGTAGCACTGTAATTGATTAAAGCTGCGAGATTGGAAAGAGTAAACACTATATTATTTCTGAAAAGCCTTAAGTCCAGGAGGGGGTGGCTCACTTTCATTTCCCACACCACAAACACCAGAAAACCCAGCAAACCGGCCATAATGAACCAGGCACCAGAAACTTGAGGAAGAAGTGAAAAACCGTACATTATGGCCACCAGAAAAAAAGCGTAGATTGCCGAACCCACAAAATCAAATCTCTCGCCTCGTGCCTCAGCCCATTCACCCTTGAGTTTTAACAAAATCAAAGCGATTATTACCAGACCCAGGGGAACATTAACCCAAAAAACACCCCTCCAGCCAAAGTGTCGGGTCAGAACCCCTCCCAGAAAGGGTCCCAAAGAAAGACCCGAATAAGTGGAAGCAACATTTATCCCCAGAACTTTTCCCCGCTCTCCCGGTGGAAAAACCGAAGTCAGGATAGCTATTGCAGTGCTGAATATCATCGCACCACCTATTCCCTGTAGCGCTCTGAAAACGATGAGCGAAAAAGAAGAAGTGGAAAGCGCGGCAAAAAAAGAAGCAACAGTATAGACCAGTATGCCACAGGTAAAAATCTTCTTTCTTCCACATATATCGGCTATTCTACCCGACGGAACCATAAATACTGCCGAAGCCAGCAGGAACACAGTGGGAATCCAGCCCAGAAGGACTGCATCCATAGCGAATTCTTTTCCAATAGCAGGAAGTGCGACGTTGATTGAGGAACTCATAAAAGGAGTAAGAAAAGAGGCCATGGTTGCAACCAGTAAAGTAATTCTTCTGTATGAAACTGTGTCCGTAATCCCAGCGTTTATGTCCATAGCACCTGTCTATCAATAACTGACTGTCAAACTCAAAAGAGTTGCTCGCAACTCGACTCTTCTGGAATACACAACATTCTCGAGCCCAATTCAGGCGTGTCGAAACAAAGCCTTTTTATCGCTGTTTATCTTATCCAACCCCGTCATCCAAACCTGGTAGCTTTTCGTATCTCTCGCCTCTGCCACAGCAAGTCCTGCCATTTTGAGAATCGATAACCTTAACATCAGGCGCAACGTAAACCCCTGGAAAGCACTTTGCTTAGCCGCCCACCACCACAGTACTTACATTTTCTTTCTGTTTCGCCTCTCCCAACACCTTCGAGAAACTCAGTTATTTTCCACAGTCTTCACACCTGTACTCATAGACAGGTGTGCGTCTACCATCTCACCAAACACCTCTTTTTTGAGAATAAATTTTACCTCTTCTTTTAAGAGTATCTTCACCACCAATTGGTCGGACTGTTTTTTCCTTATTGACATCATAGACAGAAATGGTATTCATTCCTTCAAAATAACCTTTTATCCGGTAAATTTCTTCTTTTGACAAGGGACTTACCCCACAGGGCCGCAAGGGTGTGTTAACCTGGACTTCGTCAGGGTCAATTTCTCTTGCAAGCTCAGCCAATTCCTTAGCATTATTTTTATTCTCTTCCACAAACATTATCTGCAAAGCGAGTTTTCCTTGATACACAGACCTGAATTTCTTTATACCATTAAAAATGGTCTCAAATCCTATCTGCTTCACCGGTCTGTTTATTACTTCCAGGGATTCTTGAGAAAAGGCGTCCAATTTAGCCATCACAAAGTCAGCCTGGAGCAGATCCTTCACAACATCTTCCCTGTCTATCAAGGAGGAGTTGGTGATAACCGCAACTTTTTCTTTTCGCAGTTTCTTTACCAAACTTATCATTTCTCCCAAATTCTTTGCTAAGGTAGGCTCACCCCTACCAGAAAAGGTTATGTAATCAATTTCTATTTCGGGTAAGGAAGAAATTTCTTCCAAAAGACTTTCAACCGGGACATAAACTTCCCTTTCCAAGCTGAAAGAACCAGTCTCCCCCAGCTGGCAATAAATACAATCAAATGTGCAAACCTTATCTTGCAAAGAGAGAGGATCTATACCCAAGGAACTCCCTAATCTCCAGGAAGGAACCGGACCGTAAACATACTTCAAATTTTTTTTCCGCATATCACCACGAAACCTCCTTCTCCATATCCCTTTTTCGGTTTTTCTACTTCTTTTAGCTTCTCCAAAGGTTGAAAAATAGTCTGATAGGCGATGATTTCACCAAAGTTGTGTTTCTCTAATAACTCTATAACTTCACTTGCCGAGTAAAAAGTTGCTTTCTCATAAAGCTTATGTCCCTGCTGCTTTTTTTGTAGATAAGACCTGCCCAAATGGCTGTTTTTATCTACAATACCAATAATTATCTTTCCACCATCTTTAAGCACTCTCCTGGACTCCGATATCACCGGATCAGGATCGTCCACAAAACACAGAGTGACCACTATCAGGATGAAATCAAATTCTTTTTCCCCAAAGGGTAGCTGTTCACCTCGCCCAAGAAACGCTTTTATACCGCGTTTACTGGCAATCTCGAGCATCTTTTCCGATGGGTCGATGCCAATTGAGACCCCCAGAGGAACTGCAAATCTCCCTGTACCAACACCAATCTCAAGTCCCTTACCCTTCTCAGGAACCACCTGTTTCAATGCTTCCACTTCGGATAAGTAAGCAAATTTATTCTTTTCGTACCATTCATCGTACTCTTCCGAGTAAAGATCAAATATGTTCATTGACTACGTTCTGAACCTCCCAATCCACGGATCGAGCATCTCTCAGATATACTCGCCTCAACTGCTAAGCTCCCAACTGTAACTAACCCCAGCCTAACATCCAGCATCAAAAGGGTGCTTGTTTCATTATACAAAATTTTTCCAAATACCCCTTGACAGAATAATTAAGGGGTGGTATAGTTATGATTGCCACGGGTTCTGAGGAATCAGAAAACCTGAGGTTCAGGAAAAAGAGCTTGTTTTCCGCAAGGAAAAAAGCTCCAAGCTTTCCGAGAAGGAAAGTGGAAGCCTGAACCTGAAGCGTCGAGGGTGTTTGGTTGAGAGCTGGATTCCTCGACGAGAAAAGGTTGGAAGGTTCGTTGGAGCCCGTGGTTTTTTTATCTTGCCAAAACCACCCAACCGGCAAATCCTGCGTCAGGATAAACCTTATACGATTTCCTCAGGCCATCACCTGGAGACCTGTCTACATCCTCAAAACAACAAGGTTTCACTCAAGTCCTGGAAAAACATCACACATCAAAAAAGCATAAGCCAGGACCTATAGAATCTCAGCGCTACCTCGACACTCCTTCCAGGCACCCTCTGCTATCGAAGCCAAGCAACTATCAAGGACTACCTGGTTACGGAATCCATCTTGAAAGGAAGGTATTTCTACTGTTTCTCCCCACAAAGCCCTAACGAAAGCTTCCGTCTGATGGTAATAATTATCAGAGGTACCAAAATAAGGCGGACACGGAAATGAAGCAAAATTGCTCCTGAAATGGGTATATTCACCCATTGGCGCCGGGCAGGCAAGAAGCTCCTGAGGTTTCTCAATGTCAACGACAAAACCACCCTGCTCTCCATTTACCTCCACAGTTAAGGCATTGCCCCGGCCTGTCGCACAGCGAGACATCTCCACCGTCAGGAAAATTCCTCCTTCCATTTCACCCCACACTGCCACTGCATCATCCACGGTAACTTCCCTCATCATCCCCGAAAGGGGGTCTTTTCTCCTGGGAACAAAAGTTTTAGCATGAGCCTGTACTCGAAGGATTTTTGCTCCGGTCAGAAACTCGGCAAGATCAAACACATGAGCCCCCAGATCACCAAGGACACCACTTCCTGCTTCCCGAACATCAAGCCGCCAGCTGTACGGAGCCAAAGGCAAGGAAAGCCAGCTTTGAAGGTAGTAGCAGCGGACATGATAAATCCTTCCTATCCGGCCCTTCTGAAGGACGGAGCGCAGCATTTTCACCGCCGGAATAAAACGATATGAAAAAGCAATCATATTGACCAAGCTTCTCTCTTTTGCCAGCTGACATAGCTCTTCCGCCTGTTCAGCGTTCATGGTGAAAGGCTTCTCGCAGAGTACATGCCATCCCGAAAGCAGGGCTCTCTTCACCAGGGGATAGTGGATAGCGTTAGGGGTTGCCACAACCACTGCTTGCAGAGGCATTTCAAAAATCTCATCGACGTTTGCAGTCAAACGTGCAATCCGGTACTCACGTTTTGCCTTCTCCAGTCGAGCCTCGTTGGGGTCACAGACAGCCTCCACCACAACCTGTGGAGCAAAACGCAGAAAATTAATCAAATGGCGTTCCCCAATGCCACCAAAACCAATGATCCCTACCTTTACACTTTCAGCCAGCACACTTTTCACCCTTCCTGTAGAGTTTTTTCTATCATAAGCCTATGTAGTAGAAAAAGAAAATACCAAACTTATTAACCCTCGTTATATTCAACCGCGGAACAATTGACTCCGGTTCTTTCTCTCGCTTGATCAAGAAAACGCATGTAGACATTTGAGATTTTGCTTCAGTTTTTTCACCGTGAATCTGCCCCACGTGAAGGTGATACAAGCAGAAGTAGCGTTTCCCACGACTATTCCTGCCCACACTCCCACAAGCCCCATTTCCATAGCAAACACAAAGAACCAGGAAAATATCACCTGCATCACTATAGTCCTTACGACTGTAACTATCAGACTCTTCTCACCCTGACCAATCCCCTGGAACATCGAAGAGGTAAACATTCCAAAGGGAACTCCGGCCAGAAAGAGGCTAAGGACGCGTAACGCTTCTATCAGATCCCTGTATATACCAGAACCCGCTTCTGAATAGGTAAAAGCCCTCGCAATGAAAGGCGCCAAGGCTAAAATAACCACTGTTACGATAACACCTATGAGTAAGCCCAGTTTTACAGCGTAAAGATATGCTGTTTCCAGCTTCTCCCCATTCCTCTCTCCAAAAGCCGCACCGGTAACCGAAGTGACGGCCATCGCCATACCAATAAGAGGAACTGTACCAAAGTTGATAACCCTCCAGGCACTGGTAAAGACTGCTACCCCATAGTCTCCACCCGCCTTTACTGCAAACACGTTAAGCACGTAGATTGCTACCGACATGCTAATTTGAGCAAGCGAAGCAGGAATTCCTATCCTCAAAATCTGCTTTAAAATCTTCGAATCCCACTTAAAATGAAAGGTTACATAGGTATCCTTTTTGAAATAGAGCCAGTAAGCTATGAGAAAAGTGGAAATTGCTATGGATAAAACCGTTGCATAAGCAGCACCTTTAACACCCAACCCGAAAGTATAGATGAAGAGCGGATCCAGAGCTATATTCAAAAGCGAACCTGCAGCTATGGCAAGCATGGCTCTTTTTGCGTCGCCTTCACCCCTCAAAACACCATTGACTGCGTTATTGAACATCAAGAGAGTAACAGCATAAACCAATACAGTGGCGTAATCCATGCTAAAATCAAGCGTTTCACCACTCGCACCTGCAAATTTGAGAATGGGACCCACGCTTGGAAGAAGCAAAACGGTAGCAACCAGCCCAATGCTCACGGACAAAATCATAGCAAGAGAAGCAGCGCTGTCGGCACCTTTTTTGTCTTTCTCGCCTATTTTTTGAGCCACTACAGAACTTGCGCCAACTCCAACACCGGCAGCAAGGGAAATGATGACCATGAAGAGAGGGAAAAACAAGCCTATGGCAGCCAAAGCCTTGGGACCAAGACCTGCCACCCAGATACCATCTGCCAGGTTGTAAATGGTCTGGACCAGCATTGCAAGCATCATGGGAAGAGAAAGTTTTATAATGGCCTTTTTGGGATCTCCTCTGAGAAGCTTTGTTCCTCTGGTTTCTCGTTCCAACTCCAAACCACTCCCTTCCAACTACAAACCACTCCCGTCAGAATATTAGCGCTTTGTAAAGTCGACCTTATTGTCCTCCTTTCCCGAAAGAGCACAAAAACAAAAAAGCTTACAAAAGTATATCTAAAAATCAAAGGCACTACAAAGCTTCGTTCTGGAATATTTTCCTAAAAAGCTGGCTTTTTGCAAACTAATGAGGAGGAATAGTAAAGGAGAGTTTAAAATAAAAACTGGCAGGCCCGGCAGGATTCGAACCTGCAACCCTCGGATTTAGAGTCCCGGGCTGGAGTTTCTTCCTGTTACTTCGAGTGTCTGAAAGGTGCTTAAAATCTGGACTTTTTACTTTGACGTAATTTTACCTTTCTTCTGTTTCGCTGTCATTTTGCTGTCAGTTGCTGTCAAATTGCTGTCAAAATCAACTGGTATGAAACCAACAATGGAAGAGGCGGAAAATTAGAACTTTCGTGATTGGATGTTAAGAAGGCAATATTGTGTCCGGTTTGTGTCTAGTGAAATAAGAAGAGGGAATTAATGGGAGAGTAAAGATGGGTCAAGAGACCTTCGAGTGAATAAAAAAAGAGCTATAAAGGAAGTTCTAAAAAGCACTTTGGAATCTCAGAACCAAGAGAAAGAGTGGCTATGCATCAGCTATTGGAAGAATTACTCGAAAGTATTAGGAAAGGGGAATACCCTAGATGAAGAAGCATGGAGAATCGCCTTTGCTCTGAATGGATCCGCAAAGCTCTGGTTTGCCTCATCGTCCACGGGACCTTTCTCACCTATAACCCTGAGCGGGAAGTGATGGTCTTCTAAGTTGAGAAACTCTCAGAATATGCTGAAACGGCCTTCTTCAACCTTCGGCGGGAGAGACTTTGAGGAGTTTTGGCGTTCCTGCATCATCCCAAGGCCATCTGCCAATATCTCTACACCACAAGTCAACCGGAACGGTTGGCAAAAAAGTGAAGAGACGAATGAAGGTAGTGGGGGTGCTTTGTAGGGAAGGTGTCGTAGAAAAGCTCTTATGCTTGGTGTTGACTCAGCTAGACGAAAGATAAAAAGGAGCGAAAGCTCCGGGGATTTGCGAGAATTCAAATGAAAAGTTGCAATGCCAATCAGGCACAATAACTGCTACACTATGTATGTATCCTAAAAAGACTTCTTAAAACCTAAATTTGCATTGTGAGTCATTCTCACTTTTTCTTGGCGCTTTCTGCCTCCGGGAAATTTGAAGGTTTTCTCTAGGAACACAACATCGAACTCCTTGTTTTCCCGAGCCCTACACATCTGTGGAGTGGTAGAACGGTTCAACCGCATCTTCTGGGGGGATTCTCTAAGTAGTGTTAAGATGGATTTTTACTCCATGAGGTTTCGCCTCAGAAGGCGGAGCAAAAAGGTGCGTGGACAAAAAGATCTCATTAGAGCTTGGAAGGAAAGAAGATCTGGGAGTGCTTGAGAAAAGTTGAACTTGTCATATGCTCCACATGATGTGAACCCATACGTAGTATTATTTACAATTATTTACAAACGTTTCACGCTATGTTATTATGATAATAAGGTCTTCTAGATGTCTCTCGTAAAGGGAAATAGTGACTAAGTGGTGTGGTTGTATTCGTTCTTCGTAGGAAGAAGGTGCAGGGCTGCTAAACTAAAATACAGAAGCAAATTCTATTTGCATCCGTTTGGGAGCGTTGTTCAATTTGTTGGGGAAAGGATGTCCGATGGGTGATGGCGTTGTTTTCAAAAGACAGAGTTTATAGAATAAAGGAACGTTTGCTTAGCAACTCCAGGAAGGTCTCGCTTGAAAGAGCGACTTTAATGACCGAGAGTTTTAAGCAAACCGAGGGAGAACCAATTATAATCAGGCGAGCAAAGGCTCTTGAATATATACTAAACAACATGAGTATAGACATAAAACCCGACGAGCTTATCGTCGGGAGCCGCAGTATTACACCTGGGGCTGGGGTCATATATCCTGAGTGCTCGGTAGGATGGCTGGAGGAAGAACTTGAAACTATTGTACAAAGAGATATCGAGCCTTTTGAGATTAGTGAAGACGACAAGAATGTGATAAAGAAAGAGCTTATTCCCTACTGGAAGGGAAAAGACCTTAAATCCGTTATTGAGCAAGAACTTCCTGAAAGCGTACAAAAGGCAAGACAGGCAAAGGTTTTTACTCTTAACCAGACCACGCATAATCAAGGTCATATATTGCCAAACGCTGAAAAGTGGCTAAGCAAGGGAATCGGAGGCCTTTTGGAAGAAGTTGAGCAACAAAGAAAAAATGTATCTCCAACGAAGTCGAATCGAGAGGCTTTCGAGTTTTATCAAGCAGCTGAAATTGCGCTCATGGGAGCTTCGAACTTTATAAGGAGATATTCAAAGATGGCCAGGGAAAGGCTTAAAGGAGAGAAAGATCCCAAAGAAGCCCAGAGACTGAAAATCATCGCTGATGTTTGCGAAAAAGTTGCATGGGATATTCCAAGCACTTTTCTTGAAGCAGTTCAATCTTTGTGGTTCCTCTTCTTGATTCTTCATATTGAGTCAATGGGGAGCTCCTTTTCTCCTGGTCGCATTGACCAGTATCTATATCGTTTTTATAGAACGGATAAGGAAGCTGGAAAAATAAGTGATGAGGAAGCCATTATAGTTCTTGAGTATCTCTGGCTGAAGTTCAACGAGATTGTACTGATCAGGAGCATCCAAGAAGCCAGATATTTTGCTGGATTTCCTATAGGATTTAATGTTACTATTGGAGGACAAAATGAGGAGGGGAATGATGCAACAAATGAGCTTTCTTTTCTTTGTTTGAAAGCGTCTCAGGAGTTGCGTTTACCTCAACCTAACTTGACGGCAAGGGTCCACTGTAATACTCCTGAAGAGTTCCTCAGAGAAGTTGCTGCTACAATACGTCTTGGTTTTGGAATGCCTCAATTGTATAACGACGAGGTAGTTGTCCCTGGTCTCCTCCGAAGAGGCATTCCGCTTAGAGACGCCAGAAACTACGCTATTATTGGCTGTGTAGAAATAGGCATACCAGGAAAGTATCTTGGATTAAGTGACGCAGCGTTGTTTAACCTAGGAAAACTGTTAGAACTAACAATGACAGACGGAGTCGATCGATTAAGTAGGGAGAGAGTGGCACCTCCTTTACAAAAAAGCTTTGATAGCTTTGAGGAATTTGAAAAAGCTCTAGAACAAAGAATGAGGTTCTTTGTTCATCAAATGGTTGAAGGATGCAACACCGTTGACAGAATTCATGCTCGTCTAATGCCTACTCCTTTCCTCTCCTGTGTGATTGACAATTGTGTTGAAAAAGGTCTCGACGTCTCTCGAGGGGGTGCAGTGTACAACTTTACTGGTCCACAAGCGGTGGGCATTGCAAACTTAGCGGATTCCCTTATAGCGCTTAAAAAGCTTGTATTTGAAGAGAAGAAACTCTCTTTTGAGGAACTTAATAATGTTTTGGATAAAAACTTCGAACAAGAAGAGTACCTTAGACAGAGATTGTTGAACCTTTACCCAAAATTTGGCAACGACGCCGACGAAGTGGACTGTATAGCTTCTAAGTGGGCTCGAAAATATTGCCAATTGGTAGAACAATACGAGAACCCTCGGGGCGGTCTGTATCAACCTGGCCTCTACTCTGTTTCTTCCCATGTGCCACTTGGTTTGGTTGTAGGAGCTACCCCAGACGGAAGGCTTGCCAGAGAACCGCTTGCAGATGGTGGAGTTTCTCCTATGAGGGGGAGAGACAAGAATGGCCCAACTGCAGTTCTTAAGTCGGTGAGTAAGTTGCCACTCTCATTAGCGACCAATGGATCATTATTGAATCTCAAGTTCCACCCCAGCGTTTTCGAATCTGACAGTGGACTTGAAAAATTTTGCCAGTTTCTCCGAGGCTTCATAAAATTAGGATGCATGCATGTTCAGTTTAACGTGGTATCTGCGGATATCTTGCGCCAGGCCCAAGAGCATCCGGAAAACTTTAAAGATTTAGTAGTACGGGTAGCTGGTTACAGTGCCCGATTTGTAGAGCTTGACAAGTCTCTTCAAGAAGATATCATCGCAAGAACGGAACATGTTGGATAGCTGATGGGGGTCCCAAGGTGGAATGCAGTACTACTAATGCTTTGGTCTTTAACATCCAGAAGTTTTGTCTCCACGACGGTCCTGGTATAAGAACAACAGTTTTTCTCAAGGGTTGTCCTCTGCAATGTCTATGGTGTTGCAACCCTGAAGGGATTACTAGCTATAACGAGCTTATGTACGTTACTCCAAGATGTGTAGGGTGTAAAAGCTGTGTTTCTATATGTCCACGTGCTGCTTTGAAACCCAGTGAAGATGATAAAGTCGAGATAGACAGAAGTAAATGCAATAACTGTGGCATGTGCACCGATGTGTGTCCTTCGGAAGCGTTAAGGATGAGTGCTCACGAAATGACAGTGGAAGAAGTCATGGCGGAAGTTAGAAAAGACAGAATATTTTATGAGCTGTCTGGAGGTGGGATCACACTCTCAGGTGGCGAACCTCTGTCGCATCCTTTTTTTGCAGTCGAACTGTTGAAGCAGTGTAAGAAAGAAGGAATTAATACTGCTCTTGAGACCAGTGGTTATTCTTCGCCAAAGACCTTAAAGGAAGTGCTCCACTACGTTGACTATTTACTCTACGATGTCAAGCATACGGATCCTAAAAAACATGAGGTCTTCACAGGAAAATCGAACGAGATTATTCTAAAAAACCTAGAATATATTACGAGCATTTATCCTGTTGCTAGATTAACGGCGCGGGTTCCGCTCATACCTGGCTTTAATGATTCTTCTGAGGAAGTTCTTTCTATAGTGGGTTTTGTTGCCTCTTTAGGCATCAAAAATGTAGATGTTCTTCCTTTTCATAAGCTAGGTGCTTCGAAGTATAAATATCTTGGAAGGGATTTTAAGCTAGATGCGGCAAAAACCTTAAACCCAAAAAGTGAGCAATTATTGGAGTTAAAGGAACTCATAGAAGGGAAATTCAGAGGTATAAAAGCACGCGTAGGAGGATAAGTACTCGGCTTCATTGTTCCAGCAAGGAACTTCTGCAGAATTTACTTGCAAAACCTTCGAATTTTTTGGTTTATACAGGAGTTACTTAGTTCATGGGCTCCTTTAGAAATCTCTTCTCCGAAATGGGCCTTTTCCTTCTGTTTGAGAGTCACGGCCGGTCTCGCCAAAGCATTCCTTGAAGGATTTCTCATAAAACATTTCCTTCGGTCTGAATCAAAAGGTACTTTGGAAATGGGGTACTGGAGTGGCCTGACTGGACCCTCTGGAAGATTCTCTTCTGATACTCCGAGGGCGAGGTAATCTTTGAAAGCATAAAGTTTTACCTTAAAGGACAGTAGGGAAGAACTATGCTGGGTTTAGGAAAAAGTCTCTGAGATATCGGACCTGTTAAGCGCCTCATATGATGTGAACCTATATCAAGAGTATTGATTTGTGGGCTTTGGAGTTTTTTAATGGAGTTAAACGTTATCAAAAAGTTCTTTATATTTTATGGAAAAATTGCTAAAATAAAGGCAAATGAGAAGCTGTGATCGTTTTCAAAATACACTCGAAGAAGTAGCTAAAAGGGCTAGTGTCTCGGTAGCCACAGTTTCGAGAGTTATTAGGAACATAGGTGCTGTAAGGCCGGAGACACGTGAAAAGGTTCTTAAGGTTCTAGAAGAATTACAATACGTTCCTAATGTTGTTGCAAGAAGTCTAAGGACGTCCCAAAGCTTTATAGTAGGTGTGATCATTCCAAACATCTTAAACCCATTTTTTGCAAAAATAGTGAGAGGTATTGAGGAGGTTCTGGATCAACACGACTATGTACCTATTATTTTCGATACACGAGAAGATCCTGAAAAGGAAAATAAATGCTTACAAAAGGCTTTTGAGAGGAGGGTTGATGGATTAATATTTGGTCCATCAGTTAAGGAGGGTAGATCTCGCCTTCTTTATAGAGGTTGTGTTCCTGTAGTATTTGTAGACAGGTATTTAGACATAAGCAAGCACAGCAAGAACTTTGATATCGTTAGGGGGAATAATTACAGCGGGGTGTTTCAAGCAATATCTTACCTTGCTAGTCAGGGTTACAGGGAAATTGGAGGAATTATGGGTCCAAGGAATACAGTTCCTGGCGAAGAGAGGTATAACGCTTTTATAGATGCTTTGCGTGCTCATGGGTTGAGAGTTGTTGAAGAATACATAAAAGAGGGAGATTTCTCAGTAAATAGTGGGTATCAGAGAGCACAGGACTTGCTTCAGTTGGGCAGATTACCAGAAGCAATTTTGGTTACGAATAACCTTATGGGCATAGGAGCTTTAAGGGCCTTTAGAGAGGCGGGTTTGAAAGTTCCCCAAGATCTTGGTTTAGTTGTCTTTGATGAAACTTATGTAGCTGATCTTACTGATCCGCCCTTAACGGTAATTATGCAGCCCGCAGAAGAAATAGGAAGGGTTGCAGCAAGGTGTTTGCTGGAACGAATTCAAAAGGGAGATCTTATTTCTCCTCGTGAAATTTTTTTGGACCTTGTGTTAGTCGTAAGAGATTCGGCTAAGCGGGGTTTAAGGGGGTGATACTGGGGCAAGGTCTGGAAAGTATAGATTGGAGTGCAAGGGGAAATTTTTTGTGTTTTGGTTATTCGGGTGGTGAGTGAGATAGCTTTGAGATTTTCATGCTTGAGGAGGGTTGAAAATGAGGAGAAAGTTGTTAATATTCTTTGTTATCTCAGTGTTAGCTATTTTGAGCGTTGCTGGAAATATAGTTGCTCAAGAAAAGGAAGACGAGTTCATTATCTTTCATTATTGGACGGCTGGTGGAGAGAGAGAGGCAATTGATGCTTTATTTAAGCTTTATCAGAAGCGCAACCCTGGGGTTAAGATCGTGGAAAACCCTGTGGCAGGAGGCGGAGGAGAAACAATGCTTGCAGTACTTATGAGCAATTTGGCTGCTGGAATGCCCCCCGACTCGTTCCAGGATCACAGTGGTAACTTGTTGAAAGATTATTTCGACGCGGGGTATATTGAACCAATTGATGACATTTGGGCTGAAGCTTCTTTTGAAGCTCGTATTCCTGCTCCTTGGGTAAGGAACCTAAAATTTAAAGGACATGTTTACTCTGCTCCCATTAATGCTCACAGAACCTGGCTTTGGTATAACAAAAAAATTTTTACAGATCTTGGAATTAAACCTCCTGAAGATTATGAAGAGCTCCTTGAAGCTTGTAAAAAGATAAAAGAAGCAAAGCCGGAAGTTTCTCCGCTGGCTCTTGGAACGCGTGAAAAGGTTTGGGTGACATATCTATATGACATGGTTCTCCTTGCTACTGGTGGACCAGACTTTTATGAAAGAGCCAATACCGGGCAAATTGATTTCGCCAATGATCCCACCTTCCGGGAAGCGATCGAAAGGCTTGCTGCCCTTATTCCATATATTTATCCGTGGCATGCTACAAAAACTTGGGATGAAGCAGGGGCGCTTTTAAAAACTGGTGAAGCAGCCATGTACTGGATGGGTGACTGGATATTGGGCTATTACCTTAACATAGGCATGGAGCCAGAAGTGGACTTTAGTGCAGTCGCTATTCCGCATGATATTTGGTTGGGAATGACTGATAGCTTTCCGCTCCCGAAAGGTGCTCCACATCCTAATAATGCAAAGGATTGGATTCGAATGTGTTTAACCAAAGAAGCGCAGGAGGCTTTTAATCTTATTAAAGGATCGGTAGCAATGGTTAATGATGTGCCCCCAGACGTATACCCGGATCCTTATAGAAGGCAGAGTGCTCGAGACTTGAAGAGCTCGAGAGTTGTGGTTGGAGGATTCCACGGCGGGCTATATACGGCGTCCTTTGGAAGTGAGCTTATGGATATCCTTACAAGGTTCCTTGTTGACAAGGATGTAGACGCTACCATACAAGCTATAGCTGAAGCTGCAGAGAGAACAAATCTTGCTGAAGCCTGCAGCTGGTTCTGGGAACAGTAGCCTTTAAAAGGTAGCCCTCCTTTCGCGAAAGGAGGGCTACCTTTTAAAGGAGGTAAAACAAAACATGAGATATTACAAGTCTCAAGGCATTGTATTCCTTATACCCATCATAGTTCTAATTATCATTTTTTACAGTATGATTGTTTGGGACTTTGTGGCTGCGTTTACTTTCTGGCAGGGTCTAAAGCCGACCTGGAAATTCGCTGGTTTTTACAACTTTTCCCGATTATTTGGCATGGAAAGATTCTGGGTTAATATCCGCAACAACATATTATGGTTGCTTTTCTTTATTGGACCCACAGTATTTGTGGGATTCACCCTTGCTTACCTACTGACGCATCTCGGAAGAGGCGAGAGCATTTTTTGGCAAATATTTCTTTTTCCCATGGCTCTGTCTTTCATCATTACTGGAGTTTTATGGGCCTGGATGTATGACCCCAGCTCTGGCTTGATTAACTCCATCCTCAAGATGCTGGGGGTGAACACTTCGCGCTTGGGCTGGATCGCACTTCCCAAGACAGCTATATACTGTATGATCGCCTCGGCCTTCTGGCAGTACCTTGGTTTTGCTCTGGTAATTTATCTGGGAGCAATAAAAAGTATACCTTACGAAATGGTTGAAGCTGCCAGAGTAGATGGTGCCTCTCACTGGACAGTAGCATTTAAAATCATTTTTCCCAATGTAGGTCATGCAACACTAATCTGCACCACGATGCTTGCTATAACTACAGTAAAAGTTTTTGATCTGGTCTGGATAATGACCAGAGGAGGCCCCGGAGTCAGCACCGAAATCCTGCCTTACTTAATGTACAGACTTACTTTTGATTCCCGAGACATTGGAATGGGAACAGCCACCAGTATTGTAATCTTGGCTTTGTCAGCAGCCATGGTTATTCCCTATTCGATGTGGGCTATAAAAAAGTGGGTGAGGATATGAAAGATCGCACTTTCATCTTAACAACTACAATCCTATTATGTTTTATGGCTTTTCTCTGGATGATACCAATATACGCCATGATCAGCACCTCTTTCAAAACCCAGGAAGAAGTAGCTCTGCAAAAGTACCTCGTTCCTCCCCAAAAACTCCAAACCAGCAACTATACTAAGGCTTTTGAAACCTTAAAAGTTGGCTTGAGGAATAGTCTAATTATCAGCTTAAGCGCCACTTTCCTATGCATACTGGTAGGATCAATGGCTGGATACGCTCTGACTGGTTTTGATTTTCGCTTCGCAACTTACCTCTTCTTTGCGATCGTTGTAGTAACCTTTCTTCCTTACCATGTAATCCTTATACCTATAACCCAGTTCCTTAAAACCCTTAACCTTTTAAATACCTATTGGGGGCTCATCCTGATTTACGTCATGCTGAATGCACCAATGGCCACACTCATCACAGGCACCTTTTTTATGAAGGTCCCCCCAGATCTGGAAGAAGCTGCTATACTCGATGGATGCAAACCCTTCAAATATTACCTAAAAATTCTGCTGCCGGTGTCCTTACCCGGTTTAATTTCGGCAACCATATTGGTTTTCATCCAGATATACAACGAGTTTCTGCTGGGCATTGCACTAACCAGAGGACCACAAGTCAAACCAGTAATGCCCTTCTTAGCTGAACTCAAGGGTACCCAAATAGCCCAGTGGCACATTCAAATGGCCGGCGCAGTAATCACCTCGATAATTCCCGTGCTGGTCTTCATCTTCCTGGGCAGATATTTCATATCTGGCCTTATGGCTGGATACGGCAAGGGATAATAAAGGAGGTCTTTATCGTGAAAAACCAAGAAACTCTGAAAGTGCTTCTGGTGGGAGAAACCTGGATAGTATCGAAGTTCCACATAAAAGGCTTTGACGTTGTTCCCCTGGGGGGATATGAAGATTTTTCTACATGGTCTATAAGGTTTTAATGCTTATGAAAGCTTAAATTTTTCTATCTACATGCTCAACCATGTGCGTAATTGTGGAGATGTTCTGACCTTTTACTAGGTATTTTCGGGGGTTCTTGTGGGAACAAGCTGTCTAATTCTGATAAGAAAATTTTATGCAACAGGATGAAGATTTCTTGATGTGCAGAGGCTGGACGTTTTTCTAGAATTTCAAGAGCAATAGTGAATTGCCATAAGGATGCTGTTAAGAAAGTCCTACTGGTTTTCTCTCTATAAGAATGGTGACCGGTTAGACATATCAAAAGTTGTTAAATCTAAATTTGTTGTTGGTTGCCATCCTATTGTGGAGGGAATGTTTAGAAATTTTTGCCTTTAGTTTGGTATTTTTTGGGATGCAATCACTTCCATACCAAGGAAGGAGCTGCAGTTCTTGCTAAAAGAGGACAAAGTCTTTATCGTGATTTGAAAATACATTTTGGAGCGTGATTGATAGTGAATAAGTTTCTTGTATTTTCTGAACAGCCTATTATAGATCTTCTCAGAAGAGTACGAAACGGAGAACCCTTATGTATTACCAATGTAAGAAGTTTTTTTGAGAAGATATCTCCTCAAATGAGGGAAGATCTCATAATTTTGCTGCATTCTTACGAAGGGAAGGTAAGGAAATATAGAATCGCATTACCTAAAGTAAGAGTTATAGATAAGGATACGATGGCCTTTCTTTTTTCCTACGTTGTAGCTTGCGTATACAACCTCTTGAGTATTTGTGGAGGAGAGCGTCTCGAAGTCTATCCAACTAGCAGTATTGGTGTTCTGGCTTTAGAGATCCTTAGTCGACTTCCTACGGTTTTTGAGCTCTCTGTAAAGAGAGTTGAAAGAAAAGGGTATGGAAGGCGAATAAATGTAACTGAGAGGATACTAGAGTCCCTAAGCGATAAGAAAGATTTTAAACTTATCATACATGAACAAAGGAATTATAACTTTGGTAATGATATGATAAATAGCGAGGCAACTTTTTCTTCAGTACGTGGTTTGGAGAAAACAGTGAAAAAATCCTTAGATCTATCAGGTAAAGCGATTTGTGGGATGGATATAGGTGGAACCTCGATAAAACTGGCAGTAGCTGTTGATGGCAGACTTGTTTTCTTAAAAGAGCACTGTTGGTTTCCTACTAACTTTACAACTGTTGGAGAACTTGTAGAGCCTTTGCTTTGGATTGCAAGGCTAGGCAGCGTAGCTGCTACGTTATATAGCAATGAGAACGTTAAGGATAGAGAGAGTTTGATTAGAGTCCTAGACAGCATTCGAGATGAGGAGACTTCGTTAGAGAAATTGAAGGAAGCGGTCGTTTATGCTGAGGGTTGTCTTCAGGATATGCTCTTCTTGGATGCCATAGGCATTGGTTTTCCCGATGTGGTTGTGAACAACAGAATAGTTGGTGGAGAGGTGTACAAACTGAAGGGTATAAGGGAAAATTTGGGCAGGAGGTTTGAGGAAGAGCTTGGAAAGCTCTCTGAGTTGAGCGACTACTTGTCAAGATCCCTTCCAAGCAATCGAATTAAGGTAAAAATACTTAATGACGGTTTTCTGGCAGCTTTTACAATGGCTGTTGAAATGGTATCTTCGGGCCAAAGTCCTGACATGGGCGGGGTTTTTGTACATACCTTAGGAACGGAGCTAGGTAGTGGATGGATAAGATCAGATGGAGTTGTTCCCACAATTCCCCTCGAATGTTATGACGTAATTATAGATCTAGGGAGCTACCCTGACAGACAGTATTCTGTTAACGATGTCCGTAGCATAAACAATTTCAATACAGGCTTGTCTGGTACCGCTCAAAGATATGTAGGGTTAGGGGGGGTCTTTAGGCTTGTTGTTAAACATGCCTTAGAAAAGGAACCATCCCTTTACAAGGCATTTAGAAAAAAGGGGTTCCTGGAGGTTATTGAAAAAGACACGGGTGTACTATCTCTTGAGATTCCCTCGAGCCCCCGTGATGTGAGAAGAGAGTTCTTTGCATACCTTGTGTCACTTATTGATGAACATGAAGTTGTTCGTCAGTCTTTTAAAGAGATGGGAAAGTATCTAGGTGTTGTATGTTTGGAAACACAGCAGTGGTTACCAATGCTTCCTCGTAAAAGAATACTTACGGGTGGCCTTGTTTCAGATCCGAGATGCTATGAACTTATATTGCAAGGTGCAAAAGAAGTTTGCAATGAAATAGAATTTGATGTCCTGGACTTTAGGTTGGCTAATAGCCCCCTTATGAAGCAACTGAAAGCAATGGAAGGAATCTCGGTCGCTCAGTTTGCTCAAGCGGTCGGAG
The DNA here is from genome assembly GCA_048814795.1 of Atrimonadaceae bacterium G-SL-SR-0-11. Classification (GTDB taxonomy): domain Bacteria; phylum Atribacterota; class Atribacteria; order Atribacterales; family Thermatribacteraceae; genus Thermatribacter. The sequence goes on from CP184673.1 coordinate 99,905, forward strand.
CTATATATTGGAGTAATTTGCCAGGGAGTTAGAAAAGGAGCTTAGAGGATCTTCTTGTTTACTAGTGCTTTGTTTTCGCTGGTCAAAGTTGTAGGGAGAACTTCTGGTAAATTATTAGTTAGAAGCATTGGAATAAGGACAAGAAGGCTTATTGTGATGTATGAAATGGGAAAAAGAAGGCATAGTCATGGACGCAACCAACATATTTGGACCAACATTAACCATATGATAGAGAAGAAATGCCCTGCATTATTGCGAACATGTCCAAAGAAGGCATGTATCATTAAGCATCCGCGATAAGACAGCAATACAAGTCTTTATATGATGATTTCTGAAAATGGCGTTACAGCATTAGGTATCACTAACGTACAAGGAGTTCACCGGATTGAGGCAAGACTATTTGAGGGTACATTCTTCAATAAGAGCATACGACGAGTGTGGTGGTATACGCATTAGCGTGGGTGTTCTTAACGGAGATAGGCTTGCGTTAAAAGTGTATGGCAAGCAGGAAAAGCTTCGTATCTTCTTGGGTTCTACCAAGTCTAGGCGAGTATGTTTATATGGAAAAGACGAAAAGCCCTATATCTTGATGGGTATATTAGATGAACAGAAAATAGCAGCCTTGGAAATACGTAATAAGCAGGGAGATGAAATCTGAGCTGCGCCTTAAGGTCAATTAGGTCCAACTAAGATAAGCCGAATGAAGACTACAGAAAGTTAGCTTTTTGTTTTGTCCATTTTTCGGAGTTACCCTGCTTGTTTTCGGATGTGGTTTGGTTGCAGCTGTTCCTACATCTCCATATAGTCCTGCTGGTGGAGATTTTATATCTTTATATCTGTGAGGATCTTTTGCAAGGGTTTTGTATTGCGTTGAATAGTGGTTGTTGACCTAAAACCCGTTGTGGGTGGAGTACGAGTAATAAACATGAAAAAGCCATTCTTTCTTGTTCTATCTTTTGTTCTTGACATCAGGGTTTTTGAGTGTTTTAATGATTTTAGAAGCGCACCTTGACAAGTAAATGCTGTTTTTTAAAAAGCCTTTGTTTATAGGGGTTTTTGTGGGTTTGTAGCGTGCCTATAAGGGATTGAAGCAGTCCCATCCTGGCATGGCTTTGTCCATGAATCTGGAGAGTTTGTAGCTTCCCTATGAGGGATTGAAATTGAGTGAGTGCTCACCGTTTTCTCCACCGTTTCCTTAACAACTCCAAATAGCCACCAGCTTCTTTGTCGTTGCTAACCCCCTCAAAGAACAACTGGTCTTACTGACGCCATTTGTATATCTCCCCGGTGTTTCTGGTACTCTCAGAAACGGTAAGAGAGCAAAAAGGTGGCATAATTAAAAGGAGTGTTAGTCAAAACAGAATATGGTAAACAACAACGAATAAAGCCGGTAATGTCTCCCAGGTCACCAGCCTGGGTTTCCTTGAATCTGCGGTGTGCTACCCGGTGCCACAAGTTTCCATCGGATTTTTATCCTTTCCTCCCGCACCATGAGTGCGCCAGCGACAGCAAAAAGGGAACTGTATCCACCAGAGGTTACAACTCCATCCACTCGTGTTCAGAAAGGCCTTCAGTTTCGGTGTTTCCGTGTTGCTCCTCCTGCTGTTCTTCTATTTGTCTGTTCTCCACGCATGTGATAACAAAGAAGCGATTGGCACCTTGCTTCTCCCGCAGGAATTCCTTGGCATCGTTTAGTGTTTTAAACCGAAGCTTTTCCTCACCACTCCATACCCAGAAGGCTCCGTCATGTTCCCGGATAATCCCGGGGCGAAAAGACGGCCTGGTTTCGCCTGAGCGGTATACCCTAGGAAGCTGGCTTTCCACCTGGCTTGAGGTGTACAAAAAGCCAGTACTCCGCCCCACTACCTTTGAGCGCTACGAGTGCCTCATACGCCGGCACATTGTTCCCGATCTGGGGAACACACCACTTGAAAAGCTTCGCCCGGAGCTTCTCCAGCGCTTTTACCTGGAAAAGCAAAAAGAAGGTCTTTCAGGAAGAAGCATTGAATTCATACACGTGGTACTTCACGGTGCCCTGGAGCAAGCACTTCGCCTGGGTTATGTTGCCCGCAACGTCTGTGATTGCGTTAGTCCACCACGGAAGAAAACCCGGGAGATCAAGGTGCTCACCAAAGAAGAATTAGAGCGCTTCCTCGAAGCAGCTAAGAAACACCGGCTTTATCCGGCTTTCTACCTTCTGGCCACCACGGGATTGCGCCGGGGGGAACTTCTTGCTCTTCGCTGGTCTGATGTGGATTTGGAGCGGGGAACCATCACCGTGAGCCGGAGTCTCACCACCTTGAACCGGGGTTTCATCGTGCAGGAACCGAAAACCAAAAGCGGTAAGCGCACCATCCCCCTGCTTCCCGAAGCGGTGGAAACCCTCAAGGAATGGAGAAAGAAATGGCTGGAAGAAAAGCTTGCTCTGGGGCCGGACTGGCCCGGGACTGATCTGGTCTTTCCTTCCGAAGTGCACACTCCCATTTATCCCCGAAACTTCCTGCGTACCTTCCGGAACATTTGCAAAGAAGCGCACATTGAGAGCCTCACCATCCACGGCCTGCGGCATTCCTTTGCTTCATTTCTACTTGCCTCTGGCGAAAACCCCAAGGTGGTTCAGGAACTTTTAGGACATGCTTCGATTTCCCTGACTCTCGACACCTACAGCAAGGTTCTACCGGGCTTGAAAGAACAAGCGGTGAAGAAATTGCAGAGTTTCTTGGGGAATCACAACAGGGGTTAGCTCCTGTTGCTGTCAAATTGCTGTCATTCTGGTTGGTTTTTGCTGTCAGGGGGAAGTTGCTGGAAGCCTTAAAAAAACTGGCAGGCCCGGCAGGATTCGAACCTGCAACCCCCGGATTTGGAGTCCGGTGCTCTAGCCGTTAGAGCTACGGACCTACCTTAGCAAGCACAATATAACTCAAAAGTGAACTCCTGTCAACAACAACCTGCCTGTTTTACTGCGTGCCTTACCGCTTCTCCTATCCAAAGATACCACCAAACCTGAATTCCAAAAAAACCTTGTGTAACTAAGTCTCAAACTCCCCAATCATCCGGTTAATCGCTATGACTCCAATCAGGATAAGACCCCAGAGAGCACTGGCAAGATGCGAACTCAGACCTAAAAGGTTAAATCCGGTAGCAACAACCTGCAGGACAACAATGGAAACTACCACTCCCGGAAGACGTCCAAAACCTCCTGCCGGATCCACGCCTCCAAGAACACAGGCTAAAACCGTAAGCAGGAGATACGACTCCCCATAGTCAGCCTGAGCAGCATTAAAACGAGCAATCATGACGAGGCCTGCCACACCAGCCAGGAAACTGGAAAGAAGATAGGTCTTGAAAAGAACCAGGGCATTGTCAACTCCGGCAAAGAGAGTCGCCACCGGGTTTGAACCAAGGAGATACACATAAGTCCCAAAACGTGTCCTGGTAAGGAGAAGATACAGGAAAAGAGCGCAGGCGAAAAAGATCACAAAAGGTACAGGGATACCGAAAAGGGTTCCATCACCGAGAAAAAGGAAACCATCTGGAAAACCAGCGATCACGTAACCCCTGGTGAGGACAAGAGATACCCCCCGTATGAAAATCATAAGTCCTAAGGTGGCAATGATGGCTGGAACGTTAATCCAGGCAATAAGAATTCCTTTGAGAACCGCAAAGAGCAATACAAAAAGCAGACCAATTACCATAGCCAGGGGTACCGAGAAACCACTCCGGGTCATGCCTATAGCAGCAATAACACCACAGAGGTTTGCCGTGGCGATGATAGAAAGGTCAATTCCCCCGGTAAGCATGGGAGTCATCTGGGCAAGGGTAAGAATTCCCAAAAGTGGCAATTGAAAGGCAATAGACTGCAGGCTTTCCAGGCCGAGTAACCTTCCTCTGGTTAGAATTCCCAGCAAAACAATCAGAAACGTGACCACAGCTACCAGGATAATAGACTGTGTCTCCCATTTTTTCCGTGAGAATTTCATGGTTTCCCTCTCCTCTTTTGCTCAAAGCTCTGCTGATAGGCGCTCAAAGTGGCAGCAAGAACGATGATAAGGCCCATGATGACCTGGTGCCAGTATGCCGAAGCCCTAACCAGGATAAGACCGTTTTTGATAAAGGCAATGAAAAGGACGCCAAGAACTACCCCAAGTGGAGATCCGGCACCGCCAAAAACACTTGCTCCCCCCAGGATCGCCGCTGCCAGAACATCGAGCTCTCTCCCCACAATGGCATTGGGCTGGATCATCTGATTGAGTTCAGCATGCACAAAACCGGCAAGACCTGCAAGAAGACCTATGTAACAGTACACAAAAAGCTGAATTCTAAAAATGTTGAATCCGGCCCGCCGAGCAGCTTCGCTGTTTCCTCCAAGAGCGTAAACCTTACGCCCAATGGGTAAATACTTTAAAATGATCCAGGTTATAAAAGCAACCAGAAGCCACACAACTGTAAAAATAGAGAGTCCGTAGTCCACTCCCTTTTCAGAAACAAAAGTCAGTGCCTTCAAACGCGCAAAATTCCGAAAAGAAGCAGGAAACCCGTAAATCCATTTTCCCTTGCTAATCACCATCAAAAGACCGTAAAAAACGTTGAGGTTAGAAATGGTGATGATAACCGGGTGTACCCGGGTACGGTTTACTAAAAAAGCATTAAAAGCTCCAAGCGCTATGCCTATGGGAATAGGAATGAGAAAAGCCAGGAAAACACTTTCCACCAGGTACCGGGTGATAATAACCCCCATGACATATTGAGCTACGGTGGCAATCGCTGTAAAAGAAACATCAATTCCTCCAGAAATGAGAACCACAAGCTCCCCCAGAGCCACAATACCCAGGAAAGAGTTATTGCGCAGGACATCAAAGAGGTTTTCTGCAGTAAGGAACTTGGGATTTAAGAGAAAAAGCACCAAAGAAAGAACTACCAGAACTCCTGCCAGATACACCTCTGTTTTACCAGAAATGCGCTGTAGCAAAGCAATCGCTCCTATCCAACGATTTCTTTTCGAAGTTCTCCTTCCGTAATCTCCCCGGGTGCATATTCCCGGATGATGCGCCCCTCCTTCATGACCAGAATTCGATGGCATATCTGAAGGACCTCATGCTCTTCATCCGAAATAAGGAGAACACCTATCTCCTTATCCCGGGCAAGAGCAAGGATCATCTCGTAAATGCTTTCCTTTGCCGCTACATCCACTCCGTGAGTTGGAGTGTCAAGAATAAGGATCCGTGGAGCAGTAAGAATCCATCTTGAAAGAACAACTTTTTGTTGATTGCCACCAGAAAGAGAGCGAACCGGAGCATCCACTGCAGGAGCTTTTATACCAAAATCCTGGACAGCTTTCTCAGCCACAAAAAGTTTCTTTACCGGCCGCAAAAAACCCAGTCGTTCCACAAGCCGGTCAAGAATAGTTACCACAATATTGTCAGCCACAGGTTGATCCAGAATAAGTCCCTGAAGGAGCCTGTTTTCTGGTACATAACCAATACCATGCCGGATAGCATCCCGGTTAGAACCAAATATCATTTCCCGACCCTCAAGGAAAATTTTCCCTGCATCGGGAGGATGGAGGCCAAAGAGAGTCAAAGCCAGCTCCGTCCGCCCCGAGCCCCGGGGGCCGATGAGGCCCAGAATTTCTCCCCGGTGTAAGCTGAAACTCACATCGGTATACTCCCCATGCCGGGTAAGGTGCTCCACCCGAAGAATCTCTTCTTTACCACCGAGAGGAGTGACACGAGACTGTGCAGTAATTTCTTTCCCGGTCATGAGGAAAGAAAGCCGAGTCCTGGTAAGTTCTTCTCCTGGAAAAGTACCAACTTTCACTCCATCCCGAAGAACAGTCACCCGATCGCTTATCTCAAGAACCTCATCAAGACGATGACTTATAAAGATGAAGGCGATACCCTGAGCCTTCAACTCGCGAATAAAGCCAAAAAGACGCTGCACCTCTCGAAAAGTTAAAGAAGCTGTTGGCTCATCAAGAATAATGAGTTTTGCCTCACTGGCTATGGCTCGGCATATGGCCACAAGCTGCTGATCGGCAAAAGGGAGTTTTCCCAGAATAGCGCGAGGGTTGATGTTGATACCAATTCGTTCAAACACCTCTTTTGCTCGACGTTCCATGTCCGACCAGGCAATAAATCTTTTGTCTCTTTTTATATATTCATGAGCAAAAATATTTTCTGCTACCGAAAGATTAGGAAAAAGAGAAAGATCCTGATACACAACGTGGACTCCAAGATGGAAAGCAAGATAAGGAGTAAGGCGGGCGATCCTCTTTCCTGCAACGATAATTTCTGCTCCTGGCTCCGGCTGAACAACGCCGGTAGCTATTTTCACAAGGGTGCTTTTTCCTGAACCATTCTCCCCTACCAGTCCATGGACTTCACCCCGGAAAACCGAAAAATCTACATCCCGAAGAGCCACCACACCTCCATACCGTTTGGTTATATGAAAAAGAGAAAGAATTACCTCTCTTTCAAGCACAGACTCCACCTCAAAAAAACGCCGGGGCATTTGCCCCGGCGTTCCCCCTCAGAACCCAAGAGACTCTGCGGTTTCAGCATCGGGCATGATCTTGATCTGGTTCACACTGATAACTTTTCCCTCAATGTGGATGGGCCCAAGACCTGGAATCTCCATTCCTTCTTTAATCTCCACACCATCCAGGATTTGCTTGGCAATATAGACCATAGCGTATCCCGCGTCTTTAGGATCCCAGAGCTGCGCCCAGTCAACAGCACCAGTTCGCAGGTAGGGAGCAACGGTAGAAGGAATAGCGCTGCCTACCACGATAATCTCGTCTTCCATGCCCTTCTCAGCCACAGCCTGAGCTGCTCCAATCGGCCCCAAGCTACCCCAGCCAATTACTGCCTTGAGCTGGTCACCATAAGTGGTAATAAGATCCAGGACTGCAGCTCGAGAATCTTCAACCGATTCAGCAGTTGGCAAACGGGAAGTGAGCTCCTTCAGGAAAGGATATTTCTCCTTTGCGTACTCAAGCGCCACATCAGCCCAGTAATTGTGAAGAGGCACAGTAAGACTTCCCACAAGCATTACAAAGCCAGCAGGATTTTCAGGAGTATACTTATCGAGTTCTCCCATTTCCTTGAGCTCTTCCACAATAGCATCTATAGGTTGCTGCCCGTACTTTACGCTGTCGATGGTTTCAACATCCCAATCGATGGCTTCGGTCTCAAAAGGTGATTCGTGCGTGATAACTACAATCCCCTTCTCCCGTGCCCTGTTGAAGACTGGAGCCAGAGCCTTAGCATCGTTGGGAACCACGCATACTGCATCCACACCCCGGGTCACCAGGTCCTCAACCATCTGAACCTGCGGTGCTGGGTCAGCAGTTGCCGGACCAGTGAGGTAAGCATTCACACCAAGTTCCTTTGCCGCCTGTTCCACACCTTCTGCCATACGGTTAAACCAGGGAATTCCAGCAATCTTGACCACCACTGCAATTTCATAAGCTTCCGCTGCAAAAGCTGCAGAAACCCACACCAGAAGGACAAAGAGCAAAGCAAGCACTACCAGACGTTTCATAAATAATCACCCCCCTTATGTAAAATTGTAACAGAAAGAATAACGGTGTCAATAAATACTGCGCCTCAGCTCTAAACCCTGAAGTGTACTGGCAAAACATAACCATCAAGCGTTTTATCTTTTGACAAGCTAAGAAAGGCTGCCCAATACCACTTTTACTACCTGAATCCCCATATCTTCAAGCTTTTTGCTCAGCACCGAATCAAGATATTCATCGGTAAATATCCTGGTTACTTTTCGCAACTCACAGATTTTAAAAAACGCTACCTCCTGAAATTTTCTACTCTCAGCAACCAGGATGACTTCGCAAGCAGAATTAACCATGACCTTTTTAAGATTGGCCTCGAGTTCAAAAACATCAGCCAGATATCCCTCATCAACCAGAATTGCTCGCGCTCCCAGAAAGACCTTATCGGCGTAATAGTTCCGAGCAGCTTCTTCTGCCTGAGGCCCTACAAAAGAAAAAGACGGTGGATGCAGGGTGCCTCCAGTGGCGATAATGTTGAAATTGGGATTGGAAGCCAGACTAATACAGATATCCAGCGAACTGGTAAGAATGGTCACCCTCTTTTCGGGATCGATGTTTCGAGCAACCTGTAAGGCAGTGGTGCTGGCGTCAAAAATCACCGAATCCCCGTCTTCGATGACCTTCGCTGCTTCTTTTCCAACAGCCTCTTTAATCTCGCGGTTGGTAACCTCACGTAGCGAAAGGGGGATTTCAACGCTGCTGGTTTTCACCCGAGCAGCTCCACCATAGATTCTGCGCAGCAAACCCTGCTTTTCCAGGAGTTTCAGATCCTGACGAATGGTGTCCTCGCTTGCCTCAAAAGTTTGAGCGAGTTCTTTTACCGTTAAAGTTCGGCGAGTTTTTAAAAGCTCCAGGATTTTAAGACGCCGCTCTTCAGCAATCAGGCCTCTTCTTTTCAGCATAAAAGACTCACGACACTACCTGATGTTTACGCCTGGAAGCGAAAAGGTTCGGAAACATGACCACACAGACCAGCACAAAACCAATGATCACCATCATGACCTGGCCTGGAACGTTCCGGAGCCCCATACCATAACGCAAAAAACGCATGAGGATGAGAGCCAGACAGGCTCCCAGAATGCTCCCCTTCCCTCCTGCTGGATTGGCTCCTCCTAAAACCGCAATGGCTATGACTTCGAGTTCGTAACCAGTTGCCACGTTGGGCCGGGAGCTGCCCAATTTAGAGGTAAGAAAAACTGCTGCTACTCCAGCCATAAGGCCATTGAGGGTAAAAATGATTCTCCGAATTCTTCCCACTGGCACCCCAGAAAAAAGTGCCGCCTTTCGGTTAGTACCTATAGCAAATATTTTCCGTCCGAAAGCAGTCTTATGAAGTACAATACCATACACCACCGCACACACCAGAAAAGCCACTAATATAAAAGGTATGTGGCTCTGGCCTATGTACCCCCAGGCTAAATACGAATACCAGAGAGGAAAACCACTGATTGCCTTATCACCAAGCAGGATGTAAGCAATACCCCGGTACAGAGAAAAGCCAGCCAGAGTCACTATAATGGCTGACAGGTTCGGTATGCGGGAAATGAGAACGCCGTTAAAATACCCACACAGAGTTCCCACTCCCAGAGCTACCAAAATGGCAAGAGACATGGAAACTCCCGCCTGGTAACTCATGGCCATGAGAACCGAAGACAAAGCCACTATAGAAGCCACCGAAATGTCGATCTCACCGGCCACCAGAACCAGCACCATGGGGAATACCATGAATCCCGCTTCAAGAAACACCGAAAGAGCATCCATGATGCTTGTATAGCGCAGGAAGTGCGGAGAAAGCTGGGCATTAACCACAAAAGTAACTCCAATAAGAATTAGAAGCAGCCATTCCCAACGAAAGATAAAAAGTTTCCTCTCTGGACGAAGGCGTTCTTTTTCATGCTCCATAACGCATCCTCCTCAACTCCTCACGTTGCCTGAGCTGTGCTCGTCTGGCACTGTGAGCAATAAGAGCGTTTACCACTGCAGCAACCAGAATGATAATGCCCTGAAGAGCCATCTTCCAGAAAGGAGAAACCCGAATCATGGGTAGAGCGTTGTTGATAATTCCAATGGTGATGGCACCCAGAAAGACCCCCGGTATGGTGCCCACACCCCCGGTTATGCTCACTCCTCCCAGAACACAGGCAGCAACCACGGTAAGCACAAAACCCGAAGCGGTATCGTTCTGAGCTGAAGCATAGCGGGCTACCCACATGACCCCCCCCAGACCAGAGAGTGCACCCGAAATAACATAGACCAGCCAGGTGGTAAAAGCAGTATTGATACCAATAACCTTCGCAGCCTCAAAATTGCTCCCCACCGCATAGATTTCCCGTCCGGTACGGGTGTGATTGACAAAATAATAAAAGACCACATACACAATCAGGGTAACGGTTATCAGGTTGGAAATGCCCAGAAGTCTTCCAGTCGCCATGGCCTTGAAGGATTCGGGCATCTCGTGAGAACTAACCCAACGACCACCGCTCACAATAAAGGTAATACCTCGATAAACGTACATCATACTTAAAGTGGCAATAATAGGGAGAACCTTTCCCTTGGCAACAATGAGACCGGTTATCGAACCCAGGAGAGCACCGAAAAACAGCCCGAAAAACAGCATTAAAAGCGGTGAAAGATGAGGGTTGTCGCGAACCATAATGCCTGAAACCATACCCACCAGAGCAAGAACCGATTCAGTAGAAAGGTCGATTCCCCCGGTAACCAAAACCAGCATCATACCTACTGCCATAACCGCAAGCACTGAAGTATCGATGAGCATATCGTGAAGGTTGCCCCAGGTAAGGAAGCGAGGGTTGCGCACCCCGATGACAACGGAAATGATCACAATAAAAAGAATTATTCCCAATTCTCTAAAGCCCCGCATCTGAAGTGCAAGTTCTGAAAAAGACTTATTGCTCTTTCTCACCTGTAGCACTCACCACCTGATGCCTACTACCTGACTGATTTACACCCACTGCCATTTCCAGGAGTTTCTCCTGAGTGGCCTCCCGACGGTCAAGAATACCGGTGACTCTCCCTTCGCACATGACCAGGATGCGATCACTCATTCCCAGGATTTCCGGCATTTCAGAAGAAATCATAATAATACCCATACCCTGCTGTGCAAGCTCTGACATGATTTGGTGAATAGCAGCTTTGGCGCCCACATCCACTCCATGAGTGGGCTCATCAAGAATAAGGATGCGCAACTTTGCAGCAAGCAGCTTGGCCACCACGACCTTCTGCTGATTACCGCCTGAAAGCGAACTGACCGGACTAAAAATAGAAGGAGCTTTGATTTTCAAAAGTTCAAGCATTCTGGAGGAAATCTCGTATTCCTGCTCTGGTTGGAGCCAACCATGTTTGGTGAGATGATCAAGAATAATGATAGTAATGTTATCAGTAATGCTCATGGGCAAAAACAGCCCCTGTTGTAAACGGTCTTCAGGAAGATAGCCAATGCCACAAGCAATAGCGTCCAGAGGATTTCGAATAGCAACCTCTTTCCCTTCCACAAAAATTCTACCCTGATCTGCTGGAGCAATTCCAAACAGAGCATGAGCCACTTCAGTCCGACCTGAACCCACCAGACCACTCATTCCCAGAATCTCTCCTGCATGAAGCGAGAAAGAAACGTTCGAAAAGTAACCTATCCGGGACAGACCCTCCACGCGCAAAAGCTCCGGACCTCGCTCTACCTGAATTTTGGGAAAGAGCTGATCGATTTCTCTACCCACCATAGCCCGGATTAGCTCCTTCTCGCTCACTTCGCTCACTATCCAGGTGCCTACTTTTCTTCCGTCTCGCAAAACGGTTGTCCGATCAGCGACTTCAAAAATATCCTCCAGCCGGTGTGAAATAAAAATGATGGACGTACCCTTTGCTTTCAGCTGCTTCATAATTCTATACAACTCTCCAGCCTCTCGCTTGGTGAGTGCTGCAGTTGGCTCATCCATAATCAAAACCCGAGCATCAATGGACAAAGCCTTGGCAATTTCCACTATCTGCTGTTGGGCGGCACTCAGAGAGCCCACCGGTGTCGAAGGGTCCAGATCAGACCCCAGAGATTCAAGGAGCTCTCGGGCTTTCTTATTCATCTCTCTCCAGTTAAGGCGCCTGAAAAGAGGACTCACCAGAGGATGACCCAGAAAGATATTCTCAGTAATGGTAAGATGAGAAAAAGAAGCCGGTTGCTGGTACACTGCGGCTATGCGATGGCGGAGGGCGGCTGTGGGATTGGGGAAGACTACTTTTTGACCTTCCCACAGAATCTCCCCAGCATCTGGTTGATGAACTCCGGTGATAATCTTAATAAGCGTAGACTTACCAGCTCCATTTTCGCCTATCAGAGCATGAATTTCACCTTTGCGAAGCTCAAAATCAACCCGGTCAAGAGCCTGGATACCAGGAAAAGATTTAGATATTCCACGCAACTCAAGGATATTATCGCCCAATCCTTTCACCTCACAAAAAGCGAGGGGCAGGGCTGGCTCTGCCCCTCAAGAGGTGAGTCTTAGAATACATCTTTCCACTCGTCAATGTTGGAAGCATCAAAGCGGAAAGGAGGTCCCAGTAAGACCTCAGTTCCCCCATCCTCAGACCTGGTAATGGTGCGCTCGCCAAGTCTTCCTGCCGTGAAGGTCTCACCTTCTTTACCGGTTATGGTACCCTCACACAGAAGGCTCGCGGTATAGGCAGCAAGATACCCCAGGTCTACCGGGTTCCAGAGGTAAAAAGCCTCGCAGGCACCATTTTTGACCCATTCCGCCATTTCGCTGGGAAGGCCCAGACCGGTGAGTTTGATTTTCCCAATCAAACCTGCGTCAGTAATAGCCTTGGCAGTAGCACTCACACCAACCGTGGTTGGAGAGATTATACCCTTGAGATTGGGGTAAGACTTGAAAAGACCCATAGCTTCGTTATAGCTTTTATCCCGCAGGTCATCTCCATAAACGATAGCTGCAAGACGCATTTTGGAGTACTTGGGATCCTTAAGTTCTTCCTGCATCCAGCGAATCCAGGTGTTCTGGTTAGTCATGGTAGCCGCTGCAGAAAGAATAGCGATTTCTCCTTCATAGCCAATCATCTCAGCGATGGCCTGGACCTGAAGTCTTCCAATCTGTTCGGCATTAGCCTGATTCACATGTACTATACGACCCTGAGGATTCACTGCCGAGTCAAAGGATACGACCTTTATACCGTTGCCCATAGCCTTTTTGAGGACTGGAACCAGACCATTGAAATCGTTGGCACTCACACAGATAGCATCGACGTTTTGAGCAATAAAGTTCTCAATGATTTCAATCTGCCCTTCCACGGTTGGGGTGGGAGGACCCTGGAAAATAAAGGTGTTTCCAAGCTCATCACATGCTTCCTGACCACCCCGGGCACAGGCCTCAAAAAAAGGATTCCCTACATTTTTGACCAGCATCCCGATGGTAAAGTCCTTTGCAGAAACCCCAAAAGCAAGAACACCACACAAAAGTAGCAACAAAGCAGCGAAAAGAAGTTTCCTCACTTCCCTTACCCCCCTTTTTAAATATTAAGCATTAAGCAAGGTCAAAAGCAACAGGAAAGAATTAGAAATTTTTGGAAAGGTCTCACCTCCTTGACATCAGTTTAACATACCATTCGGAAACCAATCAAGATTTATTGTCAACTTACCAGATATTCTTTGGAATTCTTTCCGGATTTCTCTCGGTTTTTCCAAAAATTTATCAGGCAAACAGGAAATGCCACACAGGCCTCACCAACCAAAAACCAAAATTTATGCTTCCTACCAGCGGTGGTGCACCATATCACGTATGTGGCGCTCGTAAATCTCCCGAACTTTCTCCAGCACCGCTTCTTGAAGCGGCGGGAGGGTAGAGGTTAACGCGTTCTCTTCCGCCTGTCGGGGGTTTTTGGCACCCGGAATAACTGTGCTCACTTCGGGAAACATCAAAATCCATTTCAAGGCAAACTGGGCCATGGTGAAACCTTCAGGAACGATCTCCTTGAGTTCTGAGACTGCCTGAAGTCCCCGTTCTAAATCCACTCCGGCAAAAGTTTCTCCGCGGTCAAAAGCCTGCCCAAAACGATTGAAATTGCGATGATCATCGGGCGGAAAAACTGTATCCCTGGTGATCTTTCCGGTAAGCAGACCACTGGCCAAAGGAACCCTGGCAATAATCGCTACTCTTTTCTCTCTGCAACGAGAGAAGAAAAGATCGGCAGGACGCTGTCTGAACATATTGAAAATGATCTGAACGCTACGCACCCCTGGATATTCAATAGCCTTCAAACCTTCTTCCACCTTTTCAACACTTACTCCGTAGTAACGGATTTTGCCCTGAGCAACCAGCTTATCCAGAACCTCAAAAACTTCAGGACGATAATAAACCTCAGTTGGTGGACAGTGCAGTTGCAGAAGGTCGATGCTCTCCGTTTCCAGGTTTTTCAGGCTACGCTCCACAAAAGCAGTAAGGTTTTTTTCGTTGTAACCATCTGCAGTATGTGGTGAGAGTCTTCTTCCGGCTTTGGTAGCCACAAAAACCTGCTCTCTGCGTTCCTTGATAACCCGGGCTATCAGGCGCTCGCTGCGCCCGTCTCCATACACATCGGCAGTATCAATAAAATTCACACCACAATCAATAGCCCTGTGAAGTGCAGAAATAGCATCTTTTTCCTCAACCTGTCCCCAACCACCACCTATTGCCCAGGCACCAAAACCCACTTCACTAACCGCCCAGCCACATCTTCCAAAAATCCGATAGTTCACAACTCTCACCCCCGACAAGCAGTACTCGTTTATCCCTCGAAAACCTCTCTTCAATCAGTATAGCACTCTGGCAAGTTTTTTTATAAACATCTGAAAGAGACGCTTTTTCAAATTCTCAGGCTCAGAAAACCTGTGATAAAATAAAGTTTTGAGGAGAAAAAAGTGATGAAAGCCCTGATTCTTTCCGGAGGATACGGAACCAGGCTCTATCCCATAACTAAAGCGATTAGTAAACAGCTACTTCCGGTGTACGACAAACCCATGATTTATTATCCGCTTTCCACGGTTATGCTTGCCGGAGTCCGCGAAATCCTGCTTATTACCAACCCTGAATACCTGGAGCTTTATCAGCGACTGTTCGGTGATGGGTCACAACTGGGTATTCACATTGACTACGCTATCCAAAGCAAACCTCGAGGTCTTGCCGACGCTTTCCTGGTGGGAGAAAAATTTATAGCTGGCGATAAATGCATGTTGATTCTTGGCGACAATATCTTTCATGGTCAGGGATTTGGAGCTACGTTGCGCAGAGCTGCTTCCTTAGAAAAAGGAGCAATCATTTTTGGTTACTATGTCAAAGATCCCAGTGCTTATGGGGTAGTGGAATTTGATACCCAGGGAAGAGTTATCTCCATCGAGGAAAAACCTCAAAGGCCCCGCTCTCACTATGCTGTACCCGGCCTTTACTTCTACGATGAAAAGGTGGTGGAACTGGCCCGAGAACTTAAACCCTCTGCTCGAGGAGAACTGGAAATAACCGACCTCAACCGCAAATACCTGGAACGGGGAGAACTCAAAGTCGAAGTCCTGGGTAGAGGATTTGCCTGGTTGGACATGGGAACCTGTGAAGGTCTTCTTGAGGCAGCCAACTTTGTGGAAACCATTCAGAAAAGACAGGGATTCTACATCGGGTGTATTGAGGAAGTGGCATACCGAATGGGTTACATTGACCGTGAACAGCTGCTCCGCCTGGGCAAGAGTATGGAAAAAACCGAGTATGGAAAATATCTTATCGAGATCGCCAACGGAGTGCGAGAATGAGTGAGTTTTTGAAAATCCCTACCGAACTGCCCGATCTCTTTCTGATCCAACCCCGGGTTTTCAAAGATGAACGAGGGTTTTTTATGGAATCCTGGAATCAAAGAAGTTTTTCTGAAATTGGCCTGGAACTCGAATTCGTTCAGGATAACCATTCTCGCTCTCGGAAAGGAGTGCTGCGGGGGCTGCACTTCCAGGATCCTCATCCTCAGGGCAAGCTGATTCGGGTAGTGCGGGGTAGCATCTTCGATGTAGCAGTAGACCTGCGCGATTCCTCACCCACCTTTGGCAAATGGTGGGGAGCAATACTTGACGAAGAAAACCCCCGCATGCTTTACCTACCTCCCGGCTTTGCCCACGGCTTCCTGGTCCTGAGCGAATGGGCCGACGTTCTTTACAAAGCTACTGACTACTACCACCCCGAATGCGAAGGGGGAATTCGTTGGGACGACCCCGATCTGGGTATTGCCTGGCCTCTTAATGAATACGGCATTCTCAAGCCCCTGCTCTCTCCAAAAGATGAGGAGTGGCCCTCTTTTCGAGAATGGTTGCGAAAGAAGAGGGGGGAAAGGTGAAAATTCTTCTAACTGGAGCCGGAGGACAGCTGGGTCAGGCCTTTCAGGAACTTTTCGAAAAAGAAGGAATAAATTATTGTGCAAAGAAGCACCAGGATCTGGACATCACCAACTTGCGACTTCTGCGAGAGGTCATCCGGGGCAAAGGCTTTACCCACATTGTAAACTGTGCCGCTTTCAACGATGTAGACAGAGCAGAAACGGAATGGAAAAAGGCTTATCTTGTAAATGGAATAGGAGTGCGTAACTTAGCTATAGTTGCTCAGGAAGAAAACATAGAACTCATGCATTTTTCAACAGATTACGTTTTCGACGGTCGAAAAGGTGCTCCTTACACTATTTTCGATCCTCCTTCTCCTCTCAACCGGTATGGAGAAAGCAAATTGCTGGGAGAAAAACTGCTCTCTTCTCTCGCCAGTAAATGGTACCTGATTCGAACCAGCTGGGTGTTTGGAAAGGGGGAAAGGAATTTTCTTTATAAAGTGCTTACCTGGTCCAAAAAGCAAGACCGACTGCGCATCGTCAGCGACGAAACGAGTGCCCCCACTTACGCAAAAGATTTAGCTCGAGCCAGTTATCTGCTTATTCGAGAGGGAGCCTGGGGAATATATCACATAACCAATACCCCAACCAGCCGCTATCAGTGGGCAAAGTATTTTCTGGAAAAAATAGGCTGGGAAGGAAGAGTGGAGCCAGCCAGACAGGAAGAATTTTCCCTTCCCGCACTTAGACCAAAATTCTCAGTGCTTGATAACTTCGGACTGCGAGAAACCACTGCTTTTCAGATGCCCACCTGGGAAGACGCCACCGAGCGTTTTATAAAGGAGGAATTTTCCAAATGATTTTACTGGTAACTGGATGCGCTGGATTCATAGGCAGTAATTTTGTACAGCTCTATCTTGACCAAAATCCCAGATGCAAAATCATTGGCCTGGATAAATTGACCTATGCAGGCAACCTGGAAAACCTGGCTCCTGCCCAGCAAAAAGGGAAAGAACGCTTCATCTTTGTGCGAGGCGATATTGGTAACCAGGAGCTTGTAGAACACTTATTTGCTCTTTACGACATCGACGTGGTGATCAATTTTGCCGCCGAGTCTCACGTGGACCGCTCTATAGATAACCCTCAGGTGTTTTTACAGACCAATATTCTGGGAACTCAAAATCTACTGGAAGTAGCCAGAAAAAGCTGGATTCAGGAAGGCAAGCCACTGCAGGGCAAAAAGTTTATTCAAATTTCCACCGACGAGGTCTATGGTTCATTAGGCCCTCAAGGTGAATTCAGCGAAGAAAGCCCCCTTAGCCCTCGAAGCCCCTATGCAGCCAGTAAGGCAGCTGCAGACTTGCTGAGCCTCTCTTACTGGGTCACTTACGGCCTGCCAGTGGTTATAACTCGTTCCTGCAACAACTACGGACCGTACCAGTTCCCGGAAAAACTCATCCCCTTCATGATCTGGAACGCCCTCCAGCACCAGCACCTTCCCATATATGGCGACGGAAAACAGGTTCGGGACTGGATTTATGTCCTTGACCATTGTCGTGCACTGGCAATGGTGATTGAAAAAGGAAAACCAGGAGAAATCTATAACATAGGTGCCCGAGAAGAACGAGAAAACCTGGAAGTGGTACATAAAATCCTGGAAATTCTCAGAGAAAAAACGGGAGATCCCCTGATAAATAAAAAGCTCATTCGTCACGTGAAGGACCGTCCAGGTCATGACCGACGCTACGCACTTAATGCAAATAAAATCGAGAAGGAGCTGGGCTGGAAAAAAGAAGTGCCTTTTGAGGAAGGGCTGATAAAAACCGTAGAATGGTATCTTGAAAACCGCCAGTGGCTGGAACGAGTGATATCCGGAGAATATCTGGACTTTTACCGGAAGTGGTATCAGGAAAGATAAAAAGCATGGCGAGGGTAAAACAAAGATTGGCCACCAAAAAAGCCTCTCTGCTGGTCCTCTACACCAAACCCAACAGGTTTAGTCTCAATACCCTTTTAGGAGCTCTCGAAAATCCCCAGGAATTCGAAATTCAGCTCTGTACCTCTTTTGAAGAGCTTCTGCAGACAGCTTTATCTTCCACTCATTCACTTTTGCTCGTCTCTTTGATGAGCAAGGAATGGGAGGAACGCAGAGTCCTGCTACAGAAAATCCGCACTCAAAACCCCCGCCTGGGTATCTGCGTGGGTGGCCCTCATCCCAGCGCAAGAAGCAATGATTTTGAAGGAGTGGCTCACTGGGTCGTAAAAGGAGAAGGAGAAAAAGCCCTGGCCAGAGTCTTGAGGGAATGGAAAGAGGAACCTCTCCCCCAAACAACTCGAGTAATTCAGGGAGAACCTATCCAGCTGGGAGAATACTTACCCTCACCAGTCTGGCTGGGCATATTTGGACCTCTGGAAATAACCCGGGGCTGTCCCTTTGGGTGTTTTTTCTGCCAAACCAGCTATCTTTTTGGGAAAAAACCTCGCCACCGCCCTCCAGAAGCAATCCTGGAATACGTTCGCCTGATGCAGAAGCACAACCTCACCGACATCCGCTTTACATCGCCCAATGCCCTTTCCTATGGCTCTCCTGACGGCAAAACACTTAACATCAAGGCCTGCCTGGAGTTACTTTATGGAATAAGGCGCATTATAGGCAAAGGGGGGCGCATATTTTTTGGCTCTTTTCCGTCTGAAGTGCGCCCGGAATTTCTAACTCAAGAAGCAGCTCAGGAACTCCGTAAAGTGGTGGACAACACCAACCTGGTTATTGGCGCTCAGTCGGGAAGTGACCGCCTGCTGCGTTTAATCGGGCGGGGTCACCTTAGTGAAGATGTCCTTCGGGCTGTAGAAAATGCAGCCTCTGCAGGTTTCATACCCATTGTGGATTTCATCTTCGGTTTACCTCAAGAAACCGAAGAAGACTTTCAACAAACTCTGGCCCTCATTCAGAAACTGCTCTCTCAAGGCGCGCAAATCCACGCCCACACCTTCATGCCTCTTCCAGGTACTCCGTTTGCTAAGGTTGCCCCTCGCAAGCTAAGCAAGAAAGAAATGAAACTACTGGGAAAGTTAGCCAGAGAAGGTAAGCTCTTCGGTCAATGGCAAACCCAGCAAAAAATAGCTGAAAAAATCAGCAGAACAAGCGCCAATCAAACCGAGAAATGAAAATAGAGCAAATCCCCATCCTGAACCTGGTAGTCCTTGCCCTCCAGGCGGACCCGTCCTGAAGCTCTGGCTTGTTCCAGAGAACCAATCTGAATCAGTTCTTCCGCATTAATTACTTCTGCCTTGATAAATCCTTTCTGCATATCAGTATGCACTTTACCCGCTGCTTCCCTCGCTGTGCTGCCCCGACGCAGCTCCCAGGCACGGAGTTCTTTGTCACCAAAAGTGTAAAAGGTAATAAGTCCCAGAGTAGCATAGGTTTTGCGAATAAAAGCTGCAAGGCCACTTTCGGAAAGGCCAAACTCCTCCATTAGCACTTTACGTTCTTCAGGGTCTTCGATTTCCTGAAGCTCCTGCTCCAGCTTAACCATGAGAGGAAGCAAGGGCGTATCGTCCTTTTCGCACAACCTTTCCATTTCCCGATAAAGGGCAAGAGCCTGCTCGCTCTCGTCAAGATTGGCAAGATAAATTACCGGTTTGAGAGTAATCAGCTGGAAGGGTTTCAAAATAGCCATCTCTTCTTCGCTAAAAGTTAACTTGCGAAGAGGTATGCCTCGGGAAAGAGCATCCCGCAAGCGCAAAAGCAAATCCTTTTCCTTTTGCAATTCCTTGCTGGAGGTTTTTTTAAAAAGTTCCTGAACCTTCTGGAGACGTCTTTCCACAATTTCAAGATCGGAAAGCATAAGTTCGAGATCTACCACTTCCCGGTCTCTCTGGGGATTAAGCTCGCCCATGAAATGAGGGACATTGGAATCGAGAAAAAAGCGAATTACTTCCACAACCGCGTCTACACCACGTATGGCACTCAAAAACTGGTTCCCCAAGCCTTCTCCTCTGCTGGCTCCTTCCACCAGACCAGCAACATCTACAAACTCAACCGTGGCCGGCACAACCCGAGGGGGTCTCAAGAGTTCAGCCAGCTTTTCCAGACGAGGATCAGGGACGTTTACTACCCCCAGATTGGGCTCAATAGTGCAGAAAGGATAGGGAGCAACAGCAGCATGAGCCCGGGTAAGCAGGTTAAAAAGTGTGGTTTTCCCAGAATTGGGAAGTCCAATAATACCAGCTTTCAGGCCCATTCTTAAATCTCCACAGCTATCTCGTGGGGCTTAAGACGGGTACCCCGGCGTATCACCTCTTTAATTTTGCGTTCCAGCTTACGCCGGGGTATCATTACAAAACGACCGCATCCCAGACACTTAATACCAATATCCACCCCTACCCGGGTCACTCTCCACTCAAAGCTACCGCAAGGATGCTTCTTTTTTAATACCAGAATGTCGTCTACTTCAATCCTGAGCACCAAAATTATTCACTTCCCATCAGGGAGTATATACTTCTTCACTAACAATTCTTTCCAGGGATTTACGCTGAGTAGCCTGAGGAATTTTCACTGGATAACCCAGAGGAGTGATGGCCACTACTCTCACCTCTGGTGGTATTTCACAAATCTCTTTTACCTTTTCTTCGTCAAAATCGCCTATCCAGCAAGTACCGAGCCCCTTATTCCAGGCAGCAAGAATAAGGTGAGTCATAGCAATGGCTACATCAACGGGCCAGCTCTCCATATATTTCCCAATGAAACCACCCCGCCCCGTAGCGCAGGCAACAATAACCACCGGAGCTTCGCCCACGAATTCCTGCCCTGAACAAGCCTGAGCCAGATAGCGCTTCTTTTTTTCATTTCTAACCACGATAAATTTCCAGGGTTGCAAATTCCCCGCAGAAGGCGCCATACGAGCTGCTTCCAGAACATCCTTCAAGTCCTCTTCCACAACCTCTTCACTACGAAACTTACGAACACTTCGACGAGATTTTATTACTTCGCTTAACTCCATAACCAGGCCTCCCTTTCCTGCACTTTTCAAGGATCATCGTCGGGAAAACGGGGTATTTTAATTTCAGTATAAGGTTTCAACTTTAAAGGATCCGTAATCAGGTCCTTGTTGGCCTCCATAATTATTTTCCACTTTCTGCCATCGCGATAGTATCGGCGAGCAATGGTCCACAAATTATCCCAGGGCAAAATTACATATGAAGTGTATTTCTTGCTTTCCTCAAGCAGTGCGCTCAAACGCTCGTTTTCACGCTGCAATTCCTCTATTTGCTGGTCCTTAGCAGCAAGTTCTCTCTGCAGAGCATCAATTGCTTCCTGAGCTTTGCGTTTTTCTTCTTCAAGTCGGGCAATTTCCTCAAGCGATCCTTTGGTTGCCTTGAGCTCCTGAATCTCTTGCTCAATGCGCTCCCGCTCTTTAATTTTTTCCTGAAGCTTCTGGTCAATGGTAATCCTTTCTTTGCCCAGCTTAGCTATCTCAGCTCGCAAAGCCTCTTTCTGCTGAGTAAGCATATTTAAGTCTTCCTGAACATTCTCTACCACTTCTTCCTTCTCCAGAGCTTCCAAAACCTGGTTCACCCTTTCTTCCAGAGTTTTCTTAGAAGCAGAAAGTTCTGCCAGGGCCTGTTTAATAGCCTCCAGTTCCTGAGAATCCACTCTGGCATCCTGGAGAGCAGAAAGCATGTTCTCAGAAAGCTCTGTCATTCTTCTCTCCACCGCCTCTATCCGAACCTGGATTTCCTGGCGCAAAGTATCCTGGGTAAAGCTTTTCAGGGCTTCCAGCTGAGCCAGAGCCCCTTCCAGGGTGGAACTCAACTCCTGAACAGCCTCCTGCTCGGGAACTTCATGCAGTTTCTTCAAAACGTCATCCAGAGACAAAGAAATTCTCTTCACCTCTTCTTGCAGGGCGCTCATACTCTCTCCAATCTCGGACGCATCCAGAGCAGACCATTGCTTTTCCAAAGCATTGATTTTTTGATCGAGTTCTTGCAATCGAGCCTCAAGCGTCTCCCTTGTGACAAGCAATCGATCAATTTCTGAAACTATCTGCTCTACCTCTTCCCTGTTCGCCTTTTCTTGTGTAAAACTGGCCAGCTGCTGTCTCAGCTCTTCGATAGTTTTTGATTCCTCCTCCCACTGGGCAAGTAAGGATTCCCGCTGACTTTTTAGAGCAGAAATTTCTTCTTTAATGCGTAACTGCTCCTGAACCAGGCTGGCCAAAGACTGTGCCAGTTCCTCAAGACGAGCCTTGTCAGGTAAAGCAGCTAAAACTTTTTCAATTTCCCCCCTTGTAGCTTGAGCCAATTCCTTAAATTTCTGCTGCCAATTTTCCCCCTCCTCAGAAATAGTAATTTTCAACTTTTCAACATCTTCCCTGAGCCGAGGAAGGGATTTTTCAAGAATCCCCAGGTTTTGGGCAATCTGTTCATATTTTTTCGACAGGGAACCTAAATCCTCAACCTTCTGGTTAAGACTATCCTCTAATCTACTTAACCTTTCAGAAATCTCTACCATCTCTTTTTCGAGTGAAGCCACAAGTTGTGTTTGTTGGGTTCTGATTTCTGACAAACGCTCTTCTATTTGCCGAACACTTTCTTTTTGATATTCAACAAAATCCTTACTCAGATTATCCAACGCCTCACTAAGTCCCTTAAGGCTATTCTCAAACTCCCCAAACTTGTCTTCTAAAACCCCTACTTTTCCCTCAAAAAAGCTACGCAGAGCTTCTCCTTCTTCTTTGCTCAAGAACTTTTCAGGGAGTTCAGTGAGAACAGTTCTAAACTCTTCAAGCTGAGATTGGAAAGCATCGAGATTTTGAGCGGTATCCTGCAAACTACGGTAGAGGAGATTGATTTTTTCCTGAAATTCTTCGCGGAGCTCTGAAGAAGTCTGGGTAAAACCAGCTTTAACCTCCTTGAGGGCCTGAACCAGGTTATCCAAAGCGCTCTGAAATGAATCTTTCGAAGCAACCAGTTCTTCTTTCAAAAATTTTACCTCACTCTGTGAAGCAACTGATTGCTCCAGCTCCTCCAGCTTTTTCTGAAGAGTACTTATCTCTTTCTTGGAATAATTCAAAAGCGCAGTTAAACGCTGGTTGAGGTTCAGGCTGGCGACTTTATCAGAAAGCTTTTCCAGCTCACCCTGCAGGGTAACCAGTTGTGAAGTTTTCTGGCGAAGCTCATCTACAACCCGTGAAAGGTCGCTCAAGGAACTCGAAGAATCTTCCAAACGGGAAAACAGCCCTTTCATCTCATCAGCCAGTGTGTTAACCCTTTCCATCAACCAGTCTATGTTGTCTCCGCTTTGAGTAACTGCATTTTCAAGGGAATCAACTCTAACTGTAAACTCGGAAAGCCTGTTGGCCAAATCCTCAACCTTTTTTTCAAGCTCAGCCAACCGAAGCTGCAAAACCTCCAGTTTCTTTTCAAGCGAAGAATGCAGAGCTTCTCCTTCTTCTTTGCTCAAGAACTTTTCAGGGAGTTCAGTGAGAACAGTTCTAAACTCTTCAAGCTGAGATTGGAAAGCATCGAGATTTTGAGCGGTATCCTGCAAACTACGGTAGAGGAGATTGATTTTTTCCTGAAATTCTTCGCGGAGCTCTGAAGAAGTCTGGGTGAGACTCTTCTCAAGCGCCTCAAACTTCTGGCTTAAAGCAGAGGAAAAGGCACTAATTTCATCCACTTTTTGGGAAAGACCTGACAAAGCGCCTTCCAGAGTGCCTACCTTTTGATTTTGCTCTTCAAAATAGCGCTGAATTTCTTCTGAGCTCATAAAAGCACCAAGACTTTGAGATAGTTCCGAAATAAGGCTTTTGTTTTTTGAAACAGCACTGCTCAGCTCATTCATAAAGCTTTTTTGCGTGGATAACTCCTGAGCAAGTTCCCCTTGAGCCTTTTCCAAAGAATCGATACGTGCCCCAAGTTCGGTAACATCTTCAGGAACAGTTGCTACCTTTTCAGAAAGGCTTTTCAGAACTTCCTGGTTAGAATTAACAGCTTCCTGGATACTGGAAAGCCGGGGTTGAAGCAAATTAAATTCCACCAGGGCCACAACAGATAGAATAAGCGCCACAACAGCAATCAAAGCCCAGAACCAGTTTCTCAAAGTATCACCTCCTTCTAAAAAGTAAAAGCAGCTTGTTTATTAGATTATAACACAGCTGGAGAATCAAAAAAGAAGCCAGCAAAGCTATTAGAGGCAAATCTCAAAAGATTTGAGAAAGATAACGCAAGGGAATATAATCGCTAAAAAGCAAGGGATAAACAACGTAACCCAGGAAAAGCCAGGTCCCCCAAAAAACAACCAAAGCAACCCAGAACTTTGCTCCCCAGGTTTTCCTCCGTCCACCACTCCAGAGCTGGGCATCACCCGAGAAAGTACCTTTTTTGCCCCGCAAACGGTGTGTGGTTTCTACCGGAATCATTCTTCCTCGCTCATGATTTCCTTATAAACAACTCGAGCAAAATCTTTTTTGGTATTGCGATCAACAAACTTCAAGGCCCGTAAAAGCTCGTATTCTTTTTCAGTTAAATGCCCCTCGTAAAAAGTTTTCTCAAGGCCTGGTACTCTGAAATACTCCAGCCCCAGCGTGGCTACCAGGAATTCCCGGCCTTCAGCAGTACGAATCCGAGCTTCCATTTTCTCAACCACAGAAAGATTGCCGGAACGATACATCTCAACCACTTCCTCTCCGGAATAACCAGGCAGGGTCTTAAATACCGTGTGGACCACAATATTGCCCACCTCTTTACCAGAGCGAATTTCTTCTTTTACCTCCCAGAGTAGTGGCGAGAAAACGATACTCTCTTTATCCAGCAGAGGCTGAATTTCCTTGATATCCAGACCAAGGCCCTGTAATTTTTTAAGAGCCCGCTCCAGGACCACCTGGGGCGGTTCCGGCTTTTCAATGGGTTCTTCAAGTGGCACCTGGATTTTCTCTTTTTCCAAAAGTTCATCTTTCTCAAGGGGTATTGACACTTCTTCTTCTGCAGGAGGCTGAAAAGCAGTTTTTGAATCTGAAGTTTTTTCCCCCAGCGTCTCCTCTTTACGGGACGCAGAGCGGGAAAGGGCATTCCACCCCTTCCGGGCTTCCAATTCTTTCAAAATTTTTCCCTTCCACCCGGACACTGAGGTTGGTTGTTCAGAAGCAGAAATCTCCTCCGATATCGGTTTTCTGGAACTTCGTTTACGAGAAGAAGAAAAAATATCATCATCTTCTTCGCTTTCTTCCCACATTCTCCGCTCCCGAGCACTTTCACGAAGAATCAGCACAATGCTTATCAGGATGGCTACGATCAAAACCGCCAGAACCAGGCCTATAATATCCTGAATTCGCAAAGCAAGGTCCACAATATTCACCTATCCTTTTCTATCGAAATAAATATTTTTCCCATATGCAGAAAGAGGAATTCCCATCACCAGATCGTCGTTACACACCCCACTCAAGCGAGCCACAACTCCAATACGATACATGATGCGGTTGTCAACATTAAAAATAGAGGCTGTTTTCACCGCAGAACCCAGAGCAATACCCAAATCCAGCACTCTCAAAACACACTGTGGACCCTTGAAATCCTTCATTTCTCTCGGCTGCAATTCGCTACAGGCGCTAAACCCACAGGCTCCACAGTTCAAACCAGCTGGAGTGGCATCTTTTATACCCAGAAGTAAAACCGCTTCTGAATCCTTCACATTTTGCCCATCTCTTATGAAACCGCCTATGCCTTTTTCTTTGCCATAGTTAATCATAGCTTCTCCCAGTTTCTCGGTTTCCTCTTTATCCAGCACCCTGACTGTAACAAAATCTTCACCTTTGGTTTTAGGAGCGGTACGTGCCGCTATTGCCATGAAGTGAGCAACTTGCTTGATTACCTCTTGCATAAACTTAACCCCCCTGTCACTTACTGCAGAATAAGATTCTTCAACCCCAGTCCCTGGGCAAATCGCACTACTTCCCGGTAGGTAGTATCGTCTATGAAGCCATTAAGTTCCGGAAATCGCCCAGCTGAAACCTTATAAACCGGGCGATACTGACGCATCAAAGTAATATGTACCCTCCTGGAGATATTTTCGACTATAAAGCGAAGATTTTCAAGTGCTTCCTCAACAAGACCAGGAATAAGCAAAATCCTGATTATCAAGCCTTTCGCTGCCACTCCCTCCTTCAAAACTACCTCGCCCACCTGTTCAAACATTTCAAGAAGTGCCTGACGATTAACTTCAGGGTAATTGGGAATACCCGAATAGCGCAAACCACTTCTCCCGCTTGCATAACGCATATCGGGAAGATAGATATCCACTATACCTCTGAAAAGGCGCAGGGTTTCCAGCTTGTCGTAACCCCCTGTGTTGTAAACAATTGGAATGCTCAAACCCTCCTCCCTGGCAAGATACAGAGCTTTCAGTATCTGGGGTGCAAAGTGAGTTGGAGAAACCAGGTTGATATTATGGCACCCCATACGTTCCAGGGCAAGCATAATCCGAACCAGATCTTCAATAGAAATGGCCTTCCCCTCCCCCAGCTGACTGATAGAATAATTTTGACAGTACACACATTTCATATTACAGCCTGAAAAGAAAATAGTGCCCGAGCCTCTCCAACCAGAAAGAATAGGTTCTTCTCCAAAGTGCGGGTGATAGCTGGCTACCTCGGGCAAAAACCCCGTTCTACATTTGCCTTTTTCCCCCTGAAGCCGGTTCACTCCACATTCCAGGGGGCATACCCTGCAACAGTTGAGACTACCTAAAAACTGCTCTACGGCTTCCCAATCAACCATCAATCAGCAACTTACTTTATCTTCAGGAAGATAGGGTACTTTTAGGAATATCCCCTTAAGGAAGTTATCATTAGCTGCGCGTAAGTCATGGCGTTCTCCGGGCTCAAGACGTATTGCATCTCCTGCAGTAACCCTGAATTCTTCATCATTTACCAGAATTACTCCCTCTCCTTCAAGGATAAAAAACGTCTCTTCCACTTCCCGGTGATAATGAGCCCCCATATTTTGGCCGGGTTTCAGGAACACAATACCCCAGTCGATACGAGGACCACGTAAAAGATATTTGATACCCCAATCTCCATTGCGGTAAGGCTTATCAGCTTCTTTAACTCTTTCCATTTCTCTCCCCCCTTTACCAGGCCTCACAAAGAAGCTCTACCGCCTCATCAACACCAATTAGACGAGGATTTTCCCTTAAGCTACGCTGGATAAGCTCTTCTCTAACCACTTTTCGAAGAGCCTCTTTTGTCACACCAAAGTCCCGCAGTCTGGTACGCAAACCAATTTTCTCAAGCAAGCCCCTGAAAGCCCTTTCAAAAGCGTCTATAATTTCCTCCTGACTCGTACCCTCGATACCCACTGCTCTGGCAATAGTAACGTATTTTGTGCCCAAAACTTTCCTGTTAAAGCGCATGGTAACCGGGAAAAGCAATCCACAGGCTTCGCCATGGGGAATGCCAAAAGCAGGCCCTACAATGTGGGAGAGACCGTGGGCAGGACCTGAAGAGGCGTTAGCAAAGGCCATGGCACTGATCATGCTTCCCTTGGCAACCTGTTCTCTAAAATATCTTTCATTTCCCTCCGCCACTGCACGGGGCAGAAATTGCCAGAGCAGCCTTACAGCTTCAAGAGCCAGCAACTCGCTAACCGGGTTAGTACGAGGACTTGTAAAGGCCTCTATAGCCTGCACCAGAGCA
This sequence comes from Atrimonadaceae bacterium G-SL-SR-0-11, assembly GCA_048814795.1. Classification (GTDB taxonomy): domain Bacteria; phylum Atribacterota; class Atribacteria; order Atribacterales; family Thermatribacteraceae; genus Thermatribacter. Next base: position 127,520 of record CP184673.1, read on the forward strand.
TCTATACCTGAAGAAGCAGTAAGGCGTGCACTCAAAAAAACGGTGAACTGAGGGTCAATAATAGCCATTTGGGCCATGAGGTAAGGACTGCGAAAACTTTTTTTGATTCCCAGGCGATAGTCGGTCAAAACCGCATTGTTGGTCATTTCTGAGCCGGTTCCTGCTGTAGTAGGCAAAGCCACCCAAGGAGTACCCGGACCCTCAAGGTTCTTAATCCCTTTAAAATAAGGCACCACGCTTTCGTCCTGTCCCAGTAGACCAGCGATTGCCTTACCGCAATCCAGAGCACTCCCTCCACCCAGAGATAAAACCAGGTCACAGTTTTCCTGGTAAGCTTTGCGCAATCCGGCATCAACTGTCTCCAGAGAAGGCTCAGGCTCAACCTGGTCAAAAACCACCCACTCAAGACCGGCCTTTTCTAAAGAAGAAGTCACCACTCCAAGAATGCCTGTCTCTCTGGTAGCTCTTTTCCCGGTCACGACAAAAGCTTTTCTGCCCAGAGATTTAACCAGTTCCCCTGTTTCCGCACCCTTCCCCCAACCAAAGTAGATTTCCCGGGGGAGTCGAAAAGCAAAAGGTTGGAGCACTTCCATACTTATTCACCCACAATCTGGACTATCAAAGTTCTGGAACGAGGGCGATTATCAAAATCTACAAAAACTATATCCTGCCAGGTTCCCCGTATAACTTTCCCATCTTTGACAGGCAAAGTTAACGAAGGACCACTTGCTGCCGCCCGGACATGGGCGTAACCATTGCCGTCCCCCCAGCGCGCATTGTGCTGATACTCATCACGGGAGCTGGCCATTTTTTCCCAGAAGCGCTTCAAATCTTCGACCAGCCCTGGCTCAAATTCCATAGTGGTAACTATCCCCGTAGAACCCGGAACAAAAAGACAGGCGATACCATTTTTTACTCCTGCCTGAGCAACGAGTCTTTCCACCTCTCCAGTGATATCGATAATATCGGTGTGTCCTTTGGTAGAAAGCCTGATTTCGCGGGTAACTACCACTTAGTCCACCTCCTCCTTACAGCTTTCTCCACACTCCAACCACTTTGCCTATAACGCTATAGCGGTCATCCCAAAAATCAATCTCCCACCACTTCTTTTTTTCAGAACCGTGCTTGCTGTCTCTTACTTTTCGAATACAAACCTCGCCGTCAATGAAAAAGAGACCCAGGTCACCGCAAAAAAGTGTTTCCCCTTTTTTGACAATGAGACAATCGTCCTTTAAAAGGTTAAGATTGGCCAGACGATTATCAGGAACCCGGAGGGCAAAAAACTCACCCCTGCCAATTAGAGAACGGGGGAAAGAAAGAAGGGTTTCCACTTCTTCAAAAACCGGTTTCTGGTTAGCGCAATAGACCTCCTTAACCAGAGGTATTTGAACTGCCCCTTCGCTGTTGCTGCAATCAAAGGTGGGTTGACCACCATGTTCATCCATAATCAGCTCTATGGCCCGGGGTTTACAGGAGCGACGCCTTAAAATACCCTTTTGCTCAAGCTTTTTAAGATGATAATGCACGGTACAGGAAGACTTGAGGCCTACTCCTTTGCCAATCTCTCGTACTGTAGGAGGGAAACCATTACGCTCAAAAAAAGAGCTAATAAAAAGTATAATTTGTTTCTCTTTTTCGGAAAGTTTATCCTTCATAGGATGCTAAAGAACCGGGCAGGTAAGCGTTCTTTTCACGCCACTTATCTGCTGCACTTCCCTAAGAATTTTTTCCCCTATTTCCTGATTGTTTTCAGCCTGAACCAAAACCACAAGGTCAAAAGGACCCATTACCCGGTCAACTCGTATCACCCCGGGTACAAGCTGTATCTCTTTTTTAATAGACTGCGCTTTCCCGGTTTGAGTCTGCACAAGTATATAGGCCTCAACCGCCAAAAACTATAAACCCCCCTTAAAGCACATCTTGAGAAGTAACTGCAATAATCTCATCAATATACTTTTTCAAAGCAGGAGGAATACCCGGAATGTCGACTCCCAAGAAACCCCGGGTAATCAGGGACAGAGCTTCCTCTTTTCTCAAGCCTCGAGCCCGCAAGTAATTAACCACCTCTTCCTCAATGGGACCTACAGCTGCCTCATGAGAAAGCCTACTCCTGGGAGCACCATACACTTCAAGTTCAGGAACGGAAACTATGCTGGCCTCCCTGGAAAAGAGTATTCCTTTACACTCAAGATGAGCCTGAGCCTCATCGTGGTGGGAAACAAGCCTGCCTCTTGCAAACACCTGAGCGCGATCTTGAGCACACACTCTGGATATCGAATCTCCGCTGCAACCCTGATTTTTTAAAACCAAAGTAGAGCCTACATCGATATAGGAATCACCTTTAGCAAAAATTATGCTCCTAAAAACGGCACTCGAGTTTTCACCCTCAAGCAGAGCCTTGGGAAAGGTTTGCAGGGAGAGGAGAGGTTTCAATAAAACATAAGTATTTCCAAAAAAAGCGTTCTTGCCCAACCTGACCACAGTTCGGGGACGAACATGGAAGTTCTCCCCCCAATTGTGAATCATGGTAAAAGTCAAGCGGGCATTGTCTCCTATAAAAAACTCACTCACTCCGATATGCAAACCAGCTTGCTCGTTGTGCACTGCGGCACATCCAGTTATCAAATTTGCTTCAGAGCCTTCCTCCATAACAACCAGATTATGAACGCTTTGCACAGCCTGGTTTTCAGAAATCAAAAGGCAGGTTTGCAGGGGAATTTCAACCTTCTGATGCGCGAAAACCCGTATAAAGTATCCTTCGGTACGGTACAGTTCTGAAAAAGCAGTGTACTTGTCAGCATCAACCGGCACCAAACTGAAATAATATTCCCAGAGTTCCGGATATTTTTCCAGAGCTTTGGAAATGCTCATTATTTCGAGCTTGCCCTCGAAAGCACGCTGAATACGTTCGTAGACAGCAGAACGATCCACCTGCAAGTATACACCTGCTGATGTATTCTCCTCCAAATCAACGCCTGCATACAGCGCAGCCTCCCTAAGCTGCCTGTTAAGTTCCCCGGGATCTCCCACAGCCTCCTTTTCGGCACACACCGTAAAGCGAGAAAGGTCGATATCTGGCCCCAGAGAGGCCTCTTTGTTTAAAGCCTCCCGAGCTCTTCTCTGCAAATCTTCCTTAATCTTAATACCTTGATTGGCCTTCAAGTCTCACACCTCAAGCAGTTTTGATATCCACTTTTTTTAATATCCTCGAGAAGGTCCCGAGGGTTACCCCGGCAAACTATGGTTCCCCCAATGAGAACATGACCCAGGTCGGCATTAATGTAGTCGAGAATGTGTCCAGTATGAGTGATAATGAGGCCAGAACGCCTTTTATTGCGAACCTGATTTCTTTCAAAAAGCTCGTTTAGGGCCTTACCCACCAGGGCGATATTGTCAAGGTCCACTCCAGATTCAGGTTCATCGATCATAGCAAAGAGAGGTCGTTGCAGGAGGAGCTGAAAAAGTTCCGCTCTTTTGGCCTCTCCACCGGAGAAACCTGCTCCCAGATCACGTTCCAGCAAATACTTGCAATTGAGCTTCTCTGCCACCGCATCAAGTGAAACCTCTTGAAAATGTCTTTCCAGAATAATCTCTCCCAAAGTCCTGAGCTTGACTCCCTGGACCACTGGCATTCTCTGAAAGGCAATGCCTATACCCAGCTGAGCTCTCTCTTCAAGGGGGAGATGAGTAATGTCTCTTCCCTGAAAAAGAATGTTTCCTCCCACAACGTTGATACCTGGCATTCCCATAATGCTCAATAAAAGAGTGGTCTTACCCACTCCATTGGGACCCAGCAAAACGTGAACTTCACCCTCACCTATTTCCAGGTTAATATCGCGGAGGATGACTCTTGAATCTACCGCAACCTGCAAGTTTTTTATTTTAAGCATCTGGTTACCCCTCAACAACATCAACATTTACATTTATCTGTATCATTATACCACTATATCATCACTACCGTCGGCTTCTCAAAACCGTTGAAGTTGGTAGCTGAAGCAATGGAATAAGCCCCAATATCAGGCACCACAATCAGGTCATCAAGTTCGAGCTCTGGCAGTAAAATATCTCTGGCTATCACATCCAGCGAATCGCAGGTCGGACCAGCCAGAATCGTTTTCTTGAGGTCACCTCCCTCTTTGAGAGCTACAAACTTTGGAGAAGCCTTATCAAAAGGAATGGCAGAGAGGGTTCCATATATCCCTTCATCGAGATAGTACCAGATTTTACCTCTGCGCAGAGCTTTACCAATTACCTTGGTCACCAGAAAACAGGCGCTCCCCACAATGCATCTTCCTGGCTCAGCGATAACCCGGCATCCTTCCTGGAGGAAGCCTTCAATATGGGGATATATTTTGCCGGAAAGGCGCTCCAGGCTCTTCTCTTCTCCCTCTTCCTGATATATCTTCAGAGGAAAACCGCCCCCGATATCTACGATGGAAAGCTTTATTCCTTCACGGCGAGCTTCGTCAAAAATTTTCCTCACCGCCTGCAAAGACACCAGGTAACTTTCTACTTGGTAGCAGGGAGAACCAGCGTGAAAGCTGATTCCCACAGGCTGCAAACCCATTTCTCTGGCTTTCAAAAGTAAAAACAGAGCTTCATCTGGATCCGCTCCAAATTTATAAGAAAGGTTAGCCCCACTTCTATTGGAAGGAGAGGTAATGCGCAAAAGGAGCTCCGCTTCTGGGTGCACTTTTGCTATTTTGCAAAGTTCACTCGGGTTGTCATAGGTCATTAACTTCAACCCTATTTCTCGGGCAAGAGTCAGGCCTTTTTTACGCTTTATGGTGTTGGCAAATATCATTCGCTCCGGCTCTATTCCCAGCCCATGAACAAGCTGTATTTCCTGCTTTGAAGCTACATCAAAACAGCTCCCCAGAGAACTCAGGGTCCGTATTATTTCTGGATGAGGATTGGCTTTAACAGCGTAAAAAGGTTCCACTCCAGGCAAAAACCTGGTAAAAGCCAGAAAATTCTCAATCAGGCGCTCTTTCAAAATAACAAAAAGAGGTGTATCGTAAGCTTTAACTAACTCAACTACCCTTTCTTGCTCTAAGGGGAGTTTTTTAGAAATTACCAGGCTTCTCAATTTAGCATCGCCTCTTTTTCCAAAATGCCAGAGCAAAGTATATATTTTATAACTTTTTTTTGCAATGATTATTTGCCGCTCTCCCAATTTTTTATAAATCTATCTGGAGTTCAAATATTCTGCTCCGGGCTCCTCAGGTCGCCACGGTTGCAAAAAAGCGGTCTTTAAATTATCATTCTCCAAAATACTACCCAAGAAAGGAGAAAAACTAATGGCATATCGGGTAACTCTGATTCCAGGTGATGGCACGGGACCAGAGATTACTGAAACCACCAAAGCGGTGATTGAAGCCACCGGAGTGGAAATAGAATGGGACGTTCAGGAAGCAGGCGCAGATGTACTTGAAAAGTATGGAACTCCCCTTCCTGAACAGGTCATCGAGTCTATCCGCAAAAATAAAGTAGCCCTTAAAGGACCCATCACCACCCCGGTAGGTACGGGCTTTAGAAGCGTTAACGTGGCCCTACGCAAAGCTTTAGACCTCTATGCCTGTGTTCGCCCCTGCAAAACTTATCCTGGCGTAAGGTCTCGATATACCGATATTGACCTTGTAGTAGTGCGCGAAAATACCGAGGATCTCTATGCAGGGGTAGAATTTGAAAAGGGGAAACCTGAAACTCAGGAGATTATAAAGACCATCAAAGATCTGGGAGCAGGCGAAATTCGTGAAGACTCGGGAATAAGCATCAAAGCTATTTCCGTGTTTGCTTCAGAAAGAATAGTCCGCTTTGCCTTTGAATACGCCCGCAAATACAGACGCCGCAAGGTAACGGCCGTGCACAAGGCCAATATCATGAAGTATTCCGACGGCCTTTTCCTGGAAGTAGCCCGAAGCGTAGCCAGAGATTATCCAGACATCGAGTTTGAAGACCGCATCGTTGACAACATGTGCATGCAACTGGTGCAAAAACCAGAACTATACGACGTTCTGGTGCTTCCCAATCTTTATGGAGATATTATTTCAGACCTTGGTGCCGGATTGGTCGGTGGACTCGGAGTAGCTCCTGGAGCCAACATTGGAAAAGACTATGCAGTTTTCGAACCTACCCACGGGAGCGCTCCCAAGTATAAGGGTCTTTACAAAGTTAACCCTATTGCTATGATACTTTCTGGAGTGATGATGCTTCGCCACCTGGGAGAAGAGGAAAGGGCTGATCGACTGGAAAAAGCAGTAGCCGAAGTTATCAGGGAAGGCAAGAAAGTGACCTACGATATGAAGGCAACTCCCGATGATCCTACTGCCTGCAAAACCTATGAAGTGGGCGAAGCCATCATAGAAAAGCTAAAACACCGGGATCTTTAAAGGAGATGGTTTAATTGAAAATATTGCTGGTAAATCCTCCTTCTCCAGGAATATATAACGTTGTTGGTCTAAAGCTCCCTCCTCTGGGTCTTGCCTATCTCGCCGCCGTTTGCAGAGAAAAAGGTCATCAAGTAGAAATAGTCGACCTTCAAGTCGAAACCAAGTCGAAGCTCTACCAGGCCTTTTCTCGCTGTGACCTGGTGGGCATTACTTCGGAAACCAACAAGGTGCATCAAGCCCTGGAGATAGCCAAAAAAGCCAAGGAAAAATTTGGCCTACCTGTGCTTATGGGAGGATATCACGCCACCTTTTTAGACGAAGAAGTGTTGCGTTCGGGATGGGTAGACTGGGTCATCCGGGGAGAAGGAGAAATTCCAATGCTTAAACTCCTTGAAGCTCTTGAAAAGAAAGATAGACTGGTTGAGGTGCCCAACCTCTCTTTCCTCCAAGATGGAAAACTTATCCGCACTCCCAAAATGGCACCTCCTGAAAACCTTGATGAGTTGCCTCTTCCAGCTCGAGAGCTTTTGCCCCTCCCCAAATACTGGATGACTCAGGTAGAAGGAGAACCAGCAGTGAATGTTCTGACCAGCCGGGGATGCCCTTTTGGTTGCTCGTTTTGTGCTTCCTCTCAGTTTTCAGGCAGGAAGTGGCGTAGCCGGTCTCCAGAAAACATCTTCAAAGAAATAGAAAAAATATATTTTGACCTGGGCTATCGAGGCATCGCCTTCATTGACGACAACTTTACTCTTTCTCCAGAACGAGTGGAAAGACTTTGCTCAAAGATAGAACAACACCGCCTGAAGTTAAAATGGTGGTGCTTTTCAAGAGCAGACACCATCGTTCACGATGAATCCCTGGTGAAAAAAATGGCCAGGGCTGGTTTGCGTATGGTCTATCTGGGAGTAGAAAGCGTCGAAAAAAGTATCCTTGATGATTACAAAAAGAAACTGTCTGCGGAAATAGCCCAAAAAGCAGTAGACATCCTCCGCAAACACAACGTCAAAAGCTGGGCATCTTTCATCCTGGGAAGTGTCAGGGATACCCGGGAAACTATCTTGCGCACTATTGAATTTGCTAAAAGCCTTGCTCCAGATTTGGTGCAATTTTCGGTCCTTACCCCTTTCCCGGGAACCGAGATTTACGAAAAATCCCTTAAGGAAGGACGAATCGTAAAACCCAACTGGAGATTTTTTGACGGTGCACATCCGGTCCTCAAAGGCGATTTTTTGAGCATCGAAGAGACCAAAAAACTACTCTGGAAGGCCTATTTTGAATTTTACCGGGAATGGCGCTATTTGCCTCACGCTTTTTCCATGCTTAAAAAAATTATGTTAACCAACATACCTCCTCTGGCCAAAATGAAAGAAACTCGCTACTGGAAGGAGAGATTGCAACGTGTATATTCTTCGCTTCATCCACCCAGAACGGAAAATTCCTCAATGGGGGCGTCTTGAAGGGGGAAAAACCATCGTCCCCATTGTTTCGCCCTTTCGTCCGGAAGAGCCACAAAACAAATCGACTTTCCAGCTGGACGAAGTCAAACTTCTGGCTCCGGTTAAGCCAAGCAAAATTGTAGCAGTGGGTCTGAACTATGCAGACCACATTGCTGAAATGGGCAACACTCCACCACCAAATCCCATCATTTTTATAAAACCTCAAACAGCAGTAATTGGCCCTGGGGAAGCCATATTACTTCCCTCTTCCTCACAGAGAGTAGACTACGAAGCAGAACTGGCTGTGGTTATAGGCAAAAAATGTCGATCAGTAACCCCCAAACAGGCTCCGTCCTTCATCCTTGGCTACACCTGTTTCAACGATGTCACAGCGCGGGACCTTCAGAAAAAAGACGTACAGTGGACTCGCGCCAAGAGCTTTGATGCTTTTGCTCCGCTTGGCCCCTGGATAAACACCAGCATCGATCCTTCCTCACTTCGCATAGAGTGCCGTCTCAACGGAGAGATAAAACAGTCTTCTTCGACCTCTAACCTGCTTTTTTCGGTTTTTGAGCTGGTTTCTTTCATATCGGAGATAATGACCCTCCTTCCAGGAGATGTCATAGCTACTGGAACTCCCCAGGGCGTGGGACCCATGCAAAATGGAGACCTGGTAGAAGTTTGCATTGAAGGCATAGGCGTTCTATCCAATCCTGTAAAATCCGGTTAACCATGTACCAGGTTCTGGCGGGTATTTTTATTCTCATTGGAATTGGCTTCCTATTACGCACTCTGCGGCTCTTTGAGCTTGAAGCAGCTTTTCTTTTCAACCGCTTCGTACTTTACATCAGCTTTCCCTGCCTGGTTTACCGTTCTCTTTTCTACTCCTCTCCTCAGGCTTCACTATGGAAAATCCCACCTCTTGGCTGGTCTATAGTAAGTCTTTCTTTCATAGCCAGCTTTTACATAGCCGGCAAGTTCTTCAAGTTAAGTGCCAGAAGTGCTGTTTCTTTTGCCATGGTCGCTGCTTTTGGAAACACCTCTTTTCTGGGTTACCCTTTCATTATGGCTTTGTTGGGAGAGAAAGCTTTACCTCCGGCTATTTTTTTCGACCAGATGGCCAATTTTCTATCGGTGTTCACAGTGGGAATTTTTCTCTGTATCAACGTTACTGAAAACAGGTTCTCCTGGAAGCAGCTTTTTCAAATTCTAAAATTTCCACCATTTATAGCCTTCTTGCTTGCTCTGGTTACCAGAGAGCTGGGCACTTTACCTCACTTAATTGAAGAAACTATCAACCGCCTGGCTGAAGTAACCGTTCCTCTGACCATGGTGGCTATAGGCATTTCCCTTTCCCTTCAAAGCCTTCGTAGTCACCTGAAACCACTTTTCGGAGCGGCTCTGATAAAACTTTTTTTACTCCCTCTGGCCACCCTGGGAGTATCCCAACTGTTCTCCTTTTCACCTCTTGAGCGAGGAGCCCTGATCATGGAAAGTGCCATGCCCACCTTGATGACCTCTTACGTCATAGCCTCCCTGTACCAGCTTGATACTCAGCTGGTATCAAGCGGCATCGTTTTAACCACCCTGCTCGCTCTGGGTACCTTGCCTCTCTGGAGCCTGCTCTTTTAAAACTTCCAAGCGCACCCGCAAAGGACCGGCCGTAAAAATATCTTCTTCAGCTATGGCACGCAGCGTTATCCCCCCCCGAACATTTTCCAGTTCCTGAAAAACCTCGGTCAGATTGCTAGCTGAAATGATTCCCACCTTGCCCTCTTGAGGTAGAATGCCCTTCTTGAGACCAACTGCATTCAGTTCTCGCAATACTTTTCCCAGAAGGACATCAATGTTAGTTTCATCATCTATGATTAACTCCGTTTGATAGACAATTTCTCCCCGCGAGAAAATCTTTCGATTCTCATCCACATACATGCGAGCAATTACCGGTTCTCCCTGTAAGCTGTTTATGGCTGCAACCAGTCTGACCACTACGTCATTGGAAGCATTATGAATTTTATCCACAGCCTGGTGAAAATCCTCTTCTGGAACAAAAACAGCCTGTCCAGTTTCCGAGTGGCGACCTGCACCCTTCTGCAGAGCAAGTTGATCTCCTTTGCGAATCACGGCAAGTAATGCTTCCTGAGCTTTTTCCTCGTTCACCCCACCCGGTAATATGGCCCGCAAGATTTCCTCGCCATCCTGAAAAACAATTCTCCCCTGACGTATAGCCACTATGCTGGAACGAAGCCGGGCCAGCTCTGCCTGGAGAGAGGCTAATTCTTGCTGCAACTCATCTCTTTGTTGTTCAAGTTGAGTTACCGTTTCCCCGAGCAATCGAGCTTGCTCTTCCAGGGCAACCTTGGTATTCTGTAACTCTCTCTCTCTGGCTTCTAATTCCTGAATCCTTGACTGGTAATCTTCGAGCTGTTTTTTGGTGTTCTCGAGCTCTAAACTTCGGGTAATCACCTCCTGATTCAAGGAATCCAGCCGTTCCCGCAGCTCCTGCATGCCAAAAAGGGCCGTCCGCACATCCTCAGATGCTGCGCTTAAAACTAAAAGAGTAACCGTAGCAATTAATATACCGGTAACGATACTTACCAGAAAAGCAGTGTAACGGGGTCGCAACTTAAAAAGGGAAAGTTTTCTCCTGCCGACGCGACGCCCCAAAAAATCACCCACATAAGCGATAATTCCGCTGAGCAAAATTATGGAAAGGATCAAAAGAAAACTGGAAAAAGAGCCTTTCACAGAGGCTAACCCCTTTCTTTGGAAAAAATGAGCAAAAAGCCAATAATCCCTCCCACCAGGTTACTAAACCAAGCACCTGTAAAGGGATTCAAAATTCCTCCTTCAGCAAGAACGCCGGTTACCGAAAAAAGAACGTAATACCCAAAAACCACCAGGATGCTCACTCCAATGCCTACTCCCTTACCCGAACGGGGTGAGATAATCCCCAGGGGAACTCCCAGCAAGACAAAAACAATACTTGCAAAAGGGATGGCTGTCTTCTGCCACAGAATCAGCTCCAGGCGAGTTGTATCTTTGTTGTGCGCACTTTCCCTTTCAATGTAGCCTTTGAGTTGAGCCAGGCTCATCTCCCGGGGATTTTTCTGTTGCTGAAGCGTTTCCCGTAATCCCTGCTGAGCAGCTATCTCCTCTTTCTCAAAACGGACAATTCTCCTAACCTCACCCCGGGGGCTCACTTCATAAAGAATCCCTTTCCGAAAAACCCACTTACCTTCCTGGTTAGTAGCTTCCTGGGCGTTAATAATACGCAAAATGCCTTCTTTACCATATTCCTGCACGGTAACCCCGATGAGCACTCCCTTGCGAGAGTCAACCTGGCGCACATAGAAAATGCGCTCCACGCCTTCCCCAGCCTCTTCTCTAAAAAAAGTGTTCTCCTGAAAAAGCAAACCAGTAAGCGAGGTGCCTTCGGTAAGTTGCATTAACTTTTCCGAAGACATGGGAACAAAAACTTCCTGAATCAGAATGGTAACCGAACAGGCCCATATCGAAAAAATCAGAAAAGGAATCGTGAATCTGAAATAGCTCACTCCCGAAGCCCTGAGAGCGATAAGCTCGCTGTCTGAAGAAAGACGGCTGGTAGTCAAAATGGATCCCAGAAGCACAGCCATGGGAATTATGTAAACCAAGAAAGAAGGAATATTCCAGAGAAAAATCTGAACTACCCGAACCAGAGAAAGACCACTTTTCAGCCATAAGCTGGTCAGGCGATAAATAAGGTCTGAAGCTGTCAAAATAGAAAGAAAAAGACCAATACCAAAAACAAAATTAACGACCAGCTGTTTGAGTATATATTTATCAAGAGTTTTCATGCTTTAAAGGTTAAACCGCTCTCCCAGATAGTACTTTCGACTCAGATCAGATTGAAGTATTTGCTCAGGAGAGCCTGCAACCAGAATTTTACCTTCAAACATAATATAAGCGCGATCGGTTATGGCCAGGGTCTCCCGCACTGCGTGGTCAGTGATGAGAACTCCTATTCCTTTCTGAGCCAGGTAGCGTATAATGTGTTGAATTTCTTCAACTGCAATGGGATCAATACCGGTAAAAGGTTCATCAAGGAGAATAAAAGAGGGTTCTGTAGCCAGAGCTCTGGCAATTTCCAGTCTTCTCCGCTCTCCTCCCGAAAGGAGGTTTGCTGATGACAGAGCAAGATGAGCAATGCCAAATTCTTCCAAGAGAGCATCCCTTCTTTTGCGAACTTCATGGTGCGATAAGCCCTGCATCTCAAGCACCAGATCCAGGTTCTCCCTGACCTTCAACTTCCTGAAAACAGAAGGTTCCTGTGGTAAATAACCAATGCCCATCCTGGCTCGAACATACATAGGTACACCATTCAGGGCATAATCATCCAGAAAAACCCGCCCCTCCGTAGGGTGGATAAGTCCCACAATCATGTAGAAAGTGGTGGTTTTGCCAGCACCGTTGGGACCCAGAAGACCCACTACCTCGCCCCTTTTTACCTCTACATCGACACCGTCGACCACTCTTTTGCGGTTATATTCTTTAATTAACCCCTCACCGCGCAGTACCTTCCACTCTCGTTGCAAAATTCCGTTTTCTATCATGGCTGAATATTAATGGACACCTCGCCTTTAACCTGGATCTTGCGAGTTTCAGGATAGATAAGTATTTCATCACCAACCATAGAATGATTGCCCTTAACAATCCGTGCTCCACCCAGAACACTTATAAAAGAAGCTCCTTCCTTAAAAACGGCTTTTTGAGCCTGACCCTCCCATCCTGCTCCAGAAAGATGTATCTCCGAAGCTGTCCAGGTTTTGTCCTGAAAAGAATAAACTAATTTTGCACATTTCAGGTCGAAAGGTTCCAATCCGAAACTAACCTCACCCTCAGCAATAAGTTGTCCTTTCTCAAAATCAATCTGAACTTGGGGAGCCGTAAAAACAACTCCTTCCCCACTTCCCTCAACTTTTTCAAGCAAAAGCTGGTTTTCTTCTCCCCGGTAAAGAAGTTCCAAAGCTTTTACCTGATAAGTCCCCCAGACGATGTTTATTTCGCCACTGCTTTTTAGTTCCCGCTTTTCAGTATCAATTTCCAGCGCAGGGCAATGTATGACTATCCCTCCCCACTCTATAGTGGAAGCGCCGGGAGCCACAATCTTCCCGGTGTTTTCATCGTATTCCACAGAAGAGGTGTGTATGGTAATCTCTGAAAATTCTTCCTGAGCCGTAACAGGCAAGAAGGAACCAGCAAGCAACACCAAACAAAAGCAAAAAGCAGCTCTCGAGAGCAACTTATTTAGCCAGCTTAACATTCACCACCACATCCCCACTGACATGTAGTTTACCCCCCTCCAGCTCATAAACAATCTTATCGCCACTCAAACCTACTTCCTGATCTCTGAAAGTCGCTTCCTTCAGTATACACCTCTTCCCCTCAGCAATCCACTGCAGGAGCTCACCACGAAGAAACTTCTTGCCGTCGGCCTCCTGCATGTTAACCTCCCAGAACACTGCATCACCGCTTTCCAGAGATACCTTGCCCCGGGAGGCTGCAAAACTGTAAAGTGGCTTCTCATCGCGGAAAAAATAACCTGCTATATCATTCAGCTCGACCTCTGCGTCCTTCTGGCTGATTAATTTTGCTCTTAAGCTCCACTCCTTGCCCTTATCACCCAGGTGAATGATTTCAGTTTCCTGAAGTTCCACCACTGGCTGAGGGGCTTGTAGCAAAAGCATATCATCTTCTCCCGGAGGTTCCTCAACCGGAACAACCCACCAGAAGAAAACGCAAAAAACCAGAAATAGCGCTGAAGAGAGACCCCAGAAACAGGTATCAACAAACGGCTCAATCCGCATGCAACATAAAGTAAACTCTCCTGAAACCCTGAAGAGCCATTTCCTTACACAGCTTCAGGCTCTGTTGATTATCTCCAGCCAGGACAAGATAGGTCTTCGATCTGTCAAACTTCGAAAGCTCAAGTGGAGAGTCGCTAAAAGAAAAATATTCGACTCTCTGCTTTTCTGAAAAAGGGTTGGATGGGTTCTCCCGTATATCCAGGACTACGACTTGCTGGTTCAACTTCAAAAGATTCTGAACCTCGACTTCTCTCAAGCCTCTATACCAGAGTATGCTGTTCAATTTGTCCCTCAAGACTTTCTCGCTGGTTGCTCCTATAACCAGATCCGCAATCTCCCCTCTGGGGTCCACAAAAAAAGTAGTGGGAACTCCCATTACCATGTATTCCATAAAAACTCGTCCTGTTTCGTCAAGAAGAATCGGAAAGCTGACACCCAGGCTGGAAACAAAGCTCTTAACCCTTCCTGGGTTTTCTCTGGCTGCAATGCCAAACACCCTCAGATCAGCCTTAAGAGTATACTCTTCGTAAAGCTTTTGCAAAATAGGCATTTCCAGCTTGCAGAAATGACAATTGGTAGAAAAGAAAACCAAAACTACTGGAGAACCTTTTAACTCGGAAAGGCGTACTTCCTCACCAGAGAGTGTCTTTAAATTAAAGGGGGTAGCTTCCTTGGCAACACCGGACGCTACCGGGAGCAACGCTGTAAAAACAGTAAGACATAAAATAACTGGAGCAAGCGTGACCAGGTAATTTCTTCTTTTCATGGGACAGACCTCCCGCATCAACTGGTTTTTCTCTTAAAACCTCTAAAGACGACATTTATTTCCGCAGTAAATTCGACTTGCTTTCGGTGAAGATTTTTTTGAAACTTTGTACTCTATCAGAAGAAGTAAAAACTGAGCTCCTGTTACCCTCAACCAGTGATTGATAAAGTTCTTCACGATAGATGGGGATATCTGAAGGAGCAGTAATACCTATCTTCACCTTTCCTCTTTCGATACCAATAACTTTTATCTCGATATTGTCCCCAATACGAATGCTCTGGTCAACCCTCCGGCTGATTACCAACATTTAAGCACCTTTGTTAAGAAGTAGTATTAACGCCCTCCAGCTTTAAGATGTGACGTAAACTGTAAGGGCTTCCCTCAAGAACAACCTGCTTGCCAATCTTTAACCCACAGTTTATCACAATTGGTGCCAGAAGGTTAACCCCTATTTCTTGAGAAGAAAGGACATTCATCATAGCCAGGACTATCACTTCTCGATGCGAAGTGATGCCCAGTGCCTGGCATTCAGTACTGGAAAGCTCGATTTCGTAGTCAGGAAAATAGAGGAAAGGGTCGCAGAGAGCAAAAACTATGTTCTCTTCTTCCACACTCTGCAACCAGAAAAACCCCTTCTCTTCAAGCAAAACAAAACGTCTCAGGTGTTCAAAGCCGGGAAGACCCCAGGGGAAAAAGAGGATTTTATCTTTTTCGACTTCCAGCTCACCAAAATAAACAGTCTTAATTTGCATCTTCATTCGCTCCTCAACGAAGAAAGTCAAGAAGGGTTGGCTGAGTCACCTGGGCAGCTGCAGCAAGAGCCATCTGATAAACATTCTGATTTTCCTTGAGCTGCATGACTACCTCTGCAACATCAATATCTTCGTTAGAAGACAGCAAAGTTTTAAAATTAAGCGAGAAGTCTTCAAAGCGGTTAAGGGCATTCTCGAGGCGTTGAATCTTGGCTCCTACCTGAGCACGTATGCCCAGAAGGCTATCCAGTTCTTGGTCTATCCTTGCTAGGTCTTCTTCCACCAGCTGGGGTTGGTCGTTCTTTAAGTGTTCTATCAGATCTTTTATTACCTTAAGTACGCCTTCAGCCTCGGAAGAGTTTTGAATGTTTCCTGCTGTATCAAGAATTCCCCAATCTTGTAGTGGTGTACCATTTATGTCAGAAAGAACCAGTGCGCTTTCAGTACGGGAACGCAAAACAAGAGTTGACCCCTCAGCCACAGCGTAAGCAGTGGAACGCAGAGCAGGATTATTATTAATGACATTGACCACATCCTGGAGGGTGGTCATAGTAGCATCAATGGTGATAACCGTTCCATTAATGCTGAACTGATCACCCGAATTAAGAGTAACGGGGTTGGAGCTCCGGACCTCAAAACCCCTGAAGAAAACCTCATCCCCTGGAAAACTAATATCGATAACTGTTCTGGATTCTATTTCTCTGATCAGAGAGTTGGAATCTCCCAGATAAACGAGCTGTTCCCCTCGCATTTCAAAAGGCGGCTCGGTAAGGCGCGTTCCCGCAAAAAGGTAGCGGTCAGCATAAGAAATATTGCCGATGGAAATAAGCTCTTCAAGTTGCTTCTCGACTTCCTCAGCTATAATAACCCTATCCTTGGCAGTTAAAGAACCATTGGCTCCTTGCAAAGCAAGGGTGCGTATTTCCTGGACTACCCCGGTTGCTGCACCCAGACTCTCATCTATCAGACTTAACCAGTTGCGGGCGTCTTCAATGTTAGAGCGAAACTGTTC
Source organism: Atrimonadaceae bacterium G-SL-SR-0-11 (assembly GCA_048814795.1). GTDB lineage: Bacteria > Atribacterota > Atribacteria > Atribacterales > Thermatribacteraceae > Thermatribacter. Next base: position 143,727 of record CP184673.1, read on the forward strand.
CAGTTTACTGATGGAAGTTCTCAGGCTCAATATGCTGTTGATCCTGATGGGGTTATCAGAAGGCCTACGCACCGCCTTGCCCGAAGATAAGATATCCTCTATCCTGACCATTCTTTCCAGAATATTATTGAGATTTTGCATTACCCGATCACTGAGAACTCTCTGAGTCACCCGCACTGATCTTTACCTCCATTTTATTTCAGGCGATTGACCACGGTATCCAGCATCTCGTCAAGAGTACGTATCAACGAAGCGGCAGCATTGTAGGCATGCTGGTACTTGATAAGGTTGGTCATCTCTTCATCAAGAGAAACCCCTGAAACGCTCTCTTTCCTCATGTTGAGCTGGTCCACAAGCAAGCTCTGATTTTCAGCGATACGCTGTGCTTCCTGCCTCTCTGCACCAAGTCGGGATATTACTCCCCGATAATAATCATCGGGTTTGGCTCCATTCACAAAATTGCTGTCTCTCAGCTGAGCTATACGCAAGGCTATTTCTCCATCCCCCGGAGCACCCGTTGATGAAGCGGCAACCAGCTGGTAATTCCCGGAGATAGCGGCATCCACCGCTATATCCTGGGCACTACTGCCTGTAAAGAAAATGCCACCCCTGGCAGGAGGTTCTTCAAGAGTGTAGCCCGCTTGATGCAGGTTATTAATTTCCTCAATGAGCTTCTGAGCCAGTAGATCGAGATCGCTTTTGTAACTCTCCAGGAGGGAATCCCGCAGGTCAAAAATAGCTTTCAGCTCTCCATTCTGGTTGGTAAAATCAACTTCCTGAGTGGTTCCCTGAAAATAAATCCGATTAAAGCCACTTAAAGGATCAACCTGTGCTTCAAGAAGGTTAAGCTCCCTGGCGCTTGCCAAAATTCTTCCCTGGAGAATAACAGTGTAAGTGCCGTCACTTTCTTCCTGAACCTGCAGCTCCATGATTTTGGACAACTCGTCGACGGCAAGGTCCAGCTTATCCTTATAATCGTTTATATTACCACCAGCCGCGCTCAAGCGAATGATCTGCTGGTTCAAACTGTGAATCTGCTCCAGGTAATTGTTTATTTCACCCACTTTAAGAACTGCTTTCTCATCAAACTGCCCCTGAGCAAGCACCAGCTGAGAATGGGTATGCTGGAATGCCTCTGCCAGAAGATTGGCTGTTTCAACAAGCAACGCTCTGCTTGCTTCGCTCTCCGGTGTCTTGGAAAGCTCCTGCCAGGCATTCCAAAAATTGTTCATAACATTCGATAAACCACTTTCCCGCGGGTCTCCAAAAATTATTTCCACCTGGTTCAAGCCTTCATCAATGGTACTCCAATAGCTCTCAATGCGAGACTCCTGACGCAGTTGAAGATCTATAAAACGGTCTCTTAAGCGTTGAATTTCCTCTACCACAACACCACTACCCACGCTTTTGAGGTGAGGAGGCACAAAGATACCGGAAAGGGCGATGGTTTTTGCTGCCATTTTGGCTGACTGGCGGGTGTAACCCACAGTGTTGGCATTGGCAATGTTGTGGCCAGTAATATCCATAGCCTGTTGCTGAGCCTGTAGAGCACTTTTACCCACTTCCAGGCCAAAGAAACTGCTACCCATACCCGTCACATCCTCCCGTCAATCAAAATGCCCTGGAGGGTTCTCCCGGGTCCTTTCTTTCCTGAAGAGTCATAAGCTTCTAAAGAGTCGTGGTCCTCAACTCTGGTAAGCAATGCAAAAACTGCGTTGAAATAATTAAGGACATCCCTTATCAAAATGGCATTTTGCTGGTTTATCCTTTGTAATTCAGCATTGATTTCCAAAATTTCATTCTGCAGGTTTTCTATGGAAAATGCCATTTCTTCTGGAAAAAGAGAAAGAACCTGAGAAATGCATATTTCTTCTTTTTCCTCCAAACCAGCAAATTTAGCAATGTTATGCAGGACGCCAGTCAGCTTGCGCTCAAAGGCTTGATTTTCCAGAATCAGGTCGGCTTTCTTCTTCACCACATCACCAAGTTCTCCAACCCGGTTTTGGACCAGCACTTCCTGTTCTTCCTTAACTACTTCGAGAAGTTTTCTCTGAAGAGCACAGCCCTCCTCTAAAACCTCCAGGAGAACCATCCCTGCCTCTTCAAAAACCGACACTTTATTCGCCTCCGGAAAATAAAGAATCGGCAATATCTCTGATGATCATTTTCTCTACCACTTTGGCGGGTTCCACATAATACTCGTTTCTGGAAAGCTGGCTTTTTATCTCTGCAACGAGTTGCTCTCTCAGCTCGGGAACTTCTTGAAGCTTGCGATAAATCTCCTTAATCTCCAGGGCCTTTTCAGAGAGAGAGACTTTGTCCTCTGTACCGGAGCTCACATTTTGAGAAACTTTCGATTTAGATCTACTGCTTTTTTCAGCATATATTTTCAAAATACTTTCCAACTGATTGGCAGAAATCTTCATGATTCTATCCTCCTCCATCTCCTGCTAATAATACTATATCGGCAATTGCAGCAAAAACTTTAGGGTTATCAGTCGGCTGGTTTCTCTTTTTTTCTCAAAATGGCATCCCGAAAGTAAAACTTGCTTCCGCTTTGCTGACTCAAAGAATCAGTTTCAGTTTTTTCACGCAAAAGATAAGATAGTTGCAGGCGACATTTTTCACAAAAACGGCCAGAAAAAATGGGCTTTCCACAGCGCTCACACTTCAAACCGGTATCAATATTTTGCGCGTCTGAGGCAACCTGCAATCTGCCCTCTTTGAGAAAATGAAGAATATCCTTTTTGTCTACACCAGTAGCTTTACTGGCCTCCTCAATGGTAGAGCGTGGATTTCTGAGGAAAAATTCTTTTACCTTTAAAAATTCTTTTTCTTTAGCCTCCAAACAAGCGGGACATAGCTCCACAGAATCAAGGTTTTTTCTAAACAACTTGCCACACTTTTTACAACGTGCTATTTCCATAATAGCCCCCCGACAGAATATTAACACTTTTCAGAAGAAGAGAAAAGCCTTAGCGAACGGTAAAGCATTTCTCCTATTTGAAGATTGGCGGATGTGCAACTCTTCTTACACACTTCATCCAGCCACATTTCTCTAAACCACGTTTCTTCTCTCCCCAAAAAGGGAGATTCCTCATCTCTAAAAACAGGTTGCATTGCCTTCCTGAAAATAAAACTCAACAAAAAAGCCTCAAACTCCTGACAGGCCTCCTGCAGTCTTTCCTGCTGTTTTCCAATAGAAAACTTTGACTTCTCAAGAATCACCTCTGAAGGAGAAACCCTATCCATTCCTGCGCTCTTCATTCTATAATCAACTCCCCTTGAAGGGCTCCCGCTTGTTTGAGAGCCTGAAGGATAGCTACCAGATCACGAGGAGTAACTCCCAGTGCATTCAAGGAACTTATCAAATTATCAATGGTATCGCCTGATTCTACCCGAAACAGGCGTCCTTCCTCTTCAGCAGCCTGAACCTTCTGCTGGGGCACCACCTGGGTTTCCCCTCCTGAAAAAGGAGGTGGTTGAGACACTTCATACTGAGTCTGAATGGTAACTGTAAGGTTACCATGAGCCAGCGCTACTGGAAGAATGCGAACATTGCCACCTATAACCACGGTTCCGGTGCGCTCGTTGATTACCACTTTAGCAGGAACATCGGGTTCCACAGGAAGTTCCCCGATTAATGCCAGAAGTTGTGGTACTCTATCGGCAAAACCTTCCGGAATACTTACTTCTACACGATTGGCATCGACAACCTTTGCCCTTCGCCCGCCAAGTTCCTGGTTAATAACTCTTGCTATACGAGTGGCAGTTACAAAGTCGGGATTTTGTAAGAGCAGAGAAAAGGTACCCTTTATAGAATCCACAAAGGAGGTGCTTACACTTCGCTCTACTATCGCGCCATTGGGTATCTTGCCAACTGTAGGATGATTTTGCTGTACCTGGTTTCCTCCTCCACCAGCAGCAAAACCCCCCACGGAGAGAGGTCCCTGAGCAACTGCATACACTTTGCCATCCACACCTTTTAGGGGAGTTAAAAGCAGAATCCCTCCCTGAAGGCTCTTTGCATCACCCAACGAAGAAACGGTGACATCGATCCTTTCCCCTTCTCTCACAAAAGGAGGTAACTCAGCAGTGACGATTACAGCAGCAACGTTTTTAGAGCGCACCTGCTGAGAGTCAACGGTTATTCCCAGCTTGGAAAGCATATTGGAAAGGCTCTGGTTAGTAAACAGGCTGCTCCTGCTATCACCAGTTCCCGAAAGACCAACTACCAGACCATAGCCTACCAGCTGGTTTCCCCTTACTCCTTCAACCTGAGTAATGTCCTTTATGCGCACCGTTTCCCCACCTGCACAACAAGCAAAATAAAGAACGCTTACCATTATAATCGCTATTAAAGCGATAATTCTGTTCACAACTTTCAGGCCACCTCCGAGACTGAGAGACTAAAAGAGAATATCCAGGATTGAACCAAAAAGATTACCCAAAACACCAAGAAGCCCCGACCTCTGTTTGGGTTTCAGCGTTCCCTCCAGTTTAATGATCACATCAACCAGCTGAGTTGAGTAGACTGTATTCTGAGCAGATATAAACCTCGGGTTAACCACGCCTTCTATATGCATTATTTCCCGTTCTTTATTTAAATAGATCTCTTTGCTGCCAGCAATTCTGAGGTTTCCATTTTCCAGAACTTCCACTACCTGGCAAGTAATTACTCCACTCAAGCTCATCTGTCTCTGATTGCTTCTTTCTCCCTCCCGAGAACTCTGTCTTTTAAAAGAGGCAGGTGGTACGAAATCAAAAATCCCCTGTCCCGCCTCCATAGAAATATTCACCGAACTTCCCCCGCTATTGGTAGCGCTGTTCTTGCCTTCCAGGTTTTCAGCTATGATGACCGTTAGAATATCTCCTTCCCGGGAAGCCCGGTAATCAGAGTAAGGATCCGCAAACCAGGCGTTATCACTCCACAGAGACTCCGCAAGACCCAGAGGAAGCTCTATCCAGAGCACTATAAAGACCGTGAACGTCAACCAGAAAAGAAATTTTTTCATTATTTGACCGCCACCTCAACCATTCTCTCTCCGATAACCTTTCCTTCCACCCTTTTTTTGGAATCCAGATTTTCAACGATGATGATCTCACCCAAAGCACCTTCAGAGCGTGCCTTACCCAATGCAGTAACCGTTATACCACCGTTTCTGGCTACCATAGTTACCAGGTCCCCACGTTGCACCAGTGCTTCTTCCTCGAGAAAGAAAAGGGTGATTATCTCTCCCTGGTTGATGTTTCTCCTGGCTACCTTTCCAACCACTTTAGCCGGATCATCCAGAGCTTTAGAATTTCTGTAATCCAACACCTCTTCAACCACATATACTGAAGAAGCATCTATTACCTCTCCCCTCTCAAGCTTCTCTTTAGCCCGAACCACGTTGCGATAAGCTCTTACCTCCAAACGCAAAGGCAACTTGCTCACCAGCTCTCCTTCTGGACCAAGAACATCCAGCTCGGCAGTGATGGTCCCCCAGGGGTTAAAGGATGGTGGCAAAGAAATACGATACCGGTATCCATCGGGAAGAAAAACTTGTTCTGAAGAAATCAATCTGACCTCCAGTCTCTTTACAAACTCCAAGCGCTTCCCAATTTCCTCTTCAAACTCTTCTTCAAGTTGTGCCACAGGAATCCATTTCCCCCGTAAGCTAACTTTACATTGCACAGCACCCGAGAAATAAATGTAATCGAGCTGCGGTATGTTCCGAGTGCATAAGCGGTTGTAGATCTCCTGGGCAGTAATTATCCGCTCAGGTTGCAGCGGAGAGAGCATACCCAGTTCGGTCAAACTGGCCATCTTTTCTCCCTCAGGGAGCGGATAAGAAATTCGTGCAATATCTCCCAGAGTAATGCCTTCCCGATCCAAGCTTACCTGGGACTTCAAATCAATTTCCAGGGTAAGCCCCCAGAGGGGAACATTTAATAGAAACACTGCGGTTATCAAAATTAGCAAATTCAAATACCCTTTTCTCATCGTTTCATATTGTTGGCAATACTCATCATTTCATCGGCAACACTTATAGCTTTGGAGTTTATCTCATAGGCACGCTGGGCACTGATCATACGAACCATTTCTTCTACTGCCTGGACATTGGAAGTTTCCAGAAAACCCTGAGCCAGAGTTCCTAATCCGTCGAAACCCGGTGTGCCCAGCTGGGGTTCACCTGAAGCCACGGTAGCAACATAAAGGTTACGCCCTATACTTTGCAACCCTGCCGGGTTTATGAAGCGAGCCAGCTCAATCACTCCCAGTTCTTGAGGCTCTGTTTCTCCGGCAATTTTCGCGGTTACTGTGCCATCCTGCCCGATAGTTATCGACTCAGCATCTTGAGGCACAGTGATGGGTGGCTCAAGAGGAAAGCCATCACTGGTGACTATTCTTCCCTGAGCATCCAGTTTGAAAGAACCATCTCTGGTATACCCTACGGTTCCATCGGCAAGCAAAACCTGGAAAAATCCATCTCCTTCAATGGCTATATCCAGCGGATTTCCCGTCTCATAAGCATCTCCCTGAAAGAAAAGCTTCTGTACCGCTGCTGGACGGACCCCCAATCCCACTTCTATCCCAGTCGGTATCTGGTTTTCCTGGGTGTGGGGAGCACCCTTAACCCTTACTGTCTGATACATAAGATCCTGGAAATCAACCCTGCTTTTTTTGAAACCAGTAGTGTTGATATTAGCCAGGTTGTTGGCAATCACGTCAATATCCAACTGTTTGGCCTGCATTCCAGTTGCCGCTGTCCACAGCGCACGCATATTAAAACCCCCTTTATTTCAACCCTAATAATTCACTTCTTTATAAGCGAGCAATTTCATTAGTTGCTTTTTGAAGCGCTTCATCGTGACCTTGAATGGTCTTTTGAACGCTTTCATATTTTCTCAGAACCTCGATCATGTGCACCATAGCCTCTACAGGGTCCAGATTGGCTCGTTCCAGGGCACCCTGAACAATCTTAAAATTCTGAGCAGGACGAGGGGTGATACCAGTACCTTCGATTACAAAGAGGTTTTGCCCCTTTTTGGCGAGCGCAGAATAATCATCGAAATCTACCACCTGGAGCGTATTGACCAGGTTACCATCAACCCGTATTTCTCCTCTTTCGTTAATTTCCAGATACCCAGAATCATCCACCACTATTTCCCCCTGTTCGCCCATCACTGGATATCCTTCCTGGGTTACCAGTTTTCCCTCTGCAGAGAGCCTGAAGTTTCCGGCCCGGGTGTAAGCTTCTCCCTGAGAAGTCATAACCACAAAGAAACCTTTCCCATCAAGGGCCAGATCCAGGGGATTATTTGTAGTCTCGATGGGGCCCTGAGAAAAATCGGTGATCTGCTTGATGCCAGAAGCTGCTCCCAGAGCTATTCTTCCCAAGTAGGTTCGCTCGCCATTTGTAAACCGGAAGAGTTCTCTTTCAAAATCCGAAGTTTCCTGAACCAGCAAATCTTTTTTAAAACCTGGTGTATCAATGTTGGCCAGATTGTTAGCCCATAAATCCTGCTCCAGCTCTCGCAGGTTAAGCCCCAAAGTGGAGGAGTAAATACCTCTTATCACCTCACAGACCCCCTCTGAGAAATCGACTTTCCAGAAGGTTCTTGATAAAAAAATTTGCCAGAATTACCCTGGTATGCCTAATAAATTTCTATTACCCATCCAAAATTTTTCAAAAGATAAGATAATGCAGAAAAACGATGGGAAAAAGCCAATTCGATTGGGAGGTCTCAAAGGAGGGATTCAAAAACCAGACAAAATTGAAGGCGAAAATTTCAAGGCTATACTAAAAAAGAGCCTGGTTTCCAACCAGGCTCTTTTGTTTCAATCTATACCCACCAGGCAGCCCCTACTTTCTCCTTCAGAATCACTTCTTTCAGAAGAGCAACTGCCTTTTCGAAACCTTCACGACCCGACATTAAAGAATCTTCATGCTCTATGGAGAGTACTCCATCATAACCTACAAGCCGCAAATTACTGACAAAATCTTTCCAGAAGCTCACATCATGTCCATAACCAACAGTGCGGAAAATCCAGGAACGGTTAATTTCGTCAGTATAAGGTTTGGTGTCCAGGTTTCCATTTACCAGGCTGTTAACCGGATCAATTTTGGTGTCTTTGGCGTGCACGTGAAAGATTGCATCGCCCAATCTTCTCACTGCAAAAATGGGATCAATGCCCTGCCAGAAAAGATGGCTGGGGTCAAAGTTAGCCCCAATGTTGTCTCCAGCTGCATCACGCAGCTTGAGCAGGGTTTCCGTATTGTAGACGCAAAAACCAGGGTGCATCTCGAGCGCCACTCTTACTCCATGGTCGTGAGCAAACTGGGCCATCTTTTTCCAGTAAGGAATCAACTTTTCTTCCCACTGCCAGCGCACTATCTCCAGAAATTCCGGCGGCCAGGGACAGGTAACCCAGTTAGGATACTTCGCGTTATCAGAATCGCCGGGGCACCCTGAAAAGGTTATTACCGTCTGAACACCAAGCTTTTCAGCAAGCAGGATGGTATTTTCAAATTCTTTGTGGTGCTTCTGAGCTATCCCGGAGTCAGGGTGAAGAGGGTTACCATGGCAGCTCAAAGCACTTATCTCCAGCCCCCTTGATTCCACTGCATCTTTTAATTTTTTAATGGCATCCGGGTTCTTGAGGGTTTCTTCGGGATTGCAATGAGCGTTGCTGGGATAACCACCCGTACCTATTTCTACTGCTTCAGCACCAACACTTTTCACGTAATCCAGGGCTTTTTCCAAGGGATCATTCTGGAAAAGTACCAAGAAAACTCCAATCTTCACAGAAACTCCTCCCCTCTTAAAAATTTTGAAATTATAAAAATCCTGATTTATAATAGCAAATTTTTCCGTTCTCTGGTATATTATTAAAAATCCAAACGGGGGGTGCAGCAGTTTTGCTTCTATCAGAAAGAGTTCAAAAGATAAAACCTTCTGCGACCCTGTCCATTTCTGCGAAAGCCAAAGCAATGAAAAAAGCAGGTCTGGACGTAATATCCTTCAGTGCAGGAGAACCCGATTTTGACACACCCCTACCCATCAAAGAAGCGGCCAAAGAAGCCATCGACCAAGGTTTCACCAAATATACGCCAACAACTGGCATTCCAGAACTCAAAGAAGCCATATGCGAAAAATTGAAACGTGAAAATAACCTCCACTACACAAAAGAAGAAATTATTGTCTCCTGTGGAGCAAAGCATGTCCTCTTCAATGCTTTGATGGCCCTCTGTAACCCGAAAGACGAAGTGCTTCTCCCCAAACCTTACTGGGTAACCTATTACGAGCAAATTACACTAGCCGGAGGAAAACCTGTACTCTTAGAATGTAATCCGGAAACACTGATCGTTCCTGTTGAAGAAATAGAAAAAAATATATCTGCCAGCACAAAGCTCCTTATTCTCAACAATCCCTCCAATCCTTCGGGAGTAGTCTGGTCAAAAGAAACACTCGAAAAAATTGCCCAACTGTGCCAAAAACACGGTATTTTTGTAATTTCCGATGAAATATACGAGCGCCTAATATACGATGGAGAAAAGGTAACAAGCATCGCTTCCTTAGAAGGCATGAAAGAGCATGCTCTGGTGGTGAACGGTGTTTCCAAAGCTTTCTCCATGACTGGATGGCGCATTGGCTATGCAGCAGGTCCTAAGGAAGTTATCCAGGCCATGGGAAGACTTCAGGACCACTCTACCTCCTGCCCCACTTCCATCAGCCAGAAAGCAGCACTAACAGCACTGTCCTGTGAAGCATCAGTAGTCGAGGAAATGGTGCTTGCCTTCGACCAGAGGAGGAAAGCCATGATGCAGTATCTCTCGGAAATACCCGGAGTCCGTTTTCCAATACCCCGGGGAGCTTTTTACATATTTGCCGATTTCTCGGCTTACATCGGTAAAAAATTCGAAGCAACAACCATAGACTCCTCACTCACCCTGGCAGATCTTTTGCTCGAAAAAGCACATCTGGCCTGTGTTCCGGGAGTAGCTTTTGGAATGGAGGGTTTTTTGCGTCTTTCCTATGCTACCTCGCTTGAAAACATTCAGCGAGGTATGCTACGCATGCAGGAGTTTTTCAAAAAACTGAATTAGGAGGTGTGAATAGTGCCACGCATTCATATCATTGATGTTACCAACCGTGATGGAGTACAAACTGCCCACCTGGGTCTTGCTAAAATCGAAAAAACCATGATTAATATATTTCTCAATGAAATGGGTGTGTTCCAGAGCGAGTTTGGTTTTCCAACCACCCGCCACGAAACTAACTATTTAAACGCCAACCTCGAACTTGCAGAAATGGGAGTTATCAGCCCTATTCGCTTGAGTGGCTGGATACGCGCCATTAAGGCTGACGTAGAATTGGCCTTCCAGATGGTTCCCAAATTAAAATACCTCAATCTCTCCATTTCTACCTCTGATCAGATGCTGGAAGGCAAGTTCCAGGGTAAATACACCCGTGAAGACATCATTAAAATCATGGTCGAAGCGGTAAAAAGTGCCAAAGAACATGGAGCAGAGGGTATAGGAGTGAATGCCGAGGATGCCTCAAGAACTGACCTTGACTACCTGGTTGAGTTTGCACTGGCGGCCAAGGAAGCTGGTGCCGAGCGCTTTCGCTACTGCGACACTCTCGGCTACGACAGCCCCTTCACAATTTATGATCGTATAAGCTATATCGCCGAACGGGCACAAATGCCCATCGAACTCCACTGTCACAACGACCTGGGTATGGCAGTTGCCAACTCAGTGAGCGGAGCCAAAGCAGCGGTTGATGCCGGTTGCGATGCTTATATCAACACTACTCTGAACGGAGTTGGCGAACGGGCAGGTAATGCCGATTTGGTTTCGGTGCTTCTGGCTGTAAAACACGCAAATGGTCTTTCTGGAAAGTACGAACTTGATCCCCGCACCAACCTTAAGGCTGCCTGGAAAACCTGTAAATATGCGTCTTACGCTTTTAAAGTCCCTATTCCCATCACCCAGCCCGGGATTGGTGCCAACGCTTTTGCCCACGCCTCAGGTATTCATGCTGACGGAGTTCTGAAAGACCGCAAAAATTACGAACTTTACGATTTTGAGGAACTGGGTCGCGGTGAACCAGAAATCATTGAAACAGGAAGGCGCATTGTGGTAGGAGAGTACAGCGGTATTAAGGGTTTCCGCAACGTCTACGAAAACCTGGAGGTAGAATTCAAGAACGAAGAGGAAGCCCGGGAAATCTTAGAGCTGGTACGCTTTGCTAACGTTGAGAAACAAAAACCCCTCACTGAAGACGAGCTTCTGTTCATCGCTCGCTACCCCAAACAGGCCAAGCAAATTCTTACTTTAATTCCCTAAGTAAACCTCAGGTGGGGTTTATCCCCACCTGAGGCAGCATCAAGCCTGCTCTTTATGCCTGTGACGCGTTTTCAAAATTAAACCTTCTGCGATTCCTGCAAATTTCCCATAACTCAAAGCACACAGAATACGCAGGAAATCTTAGCGTACATTATGAAAGCAAACACCAAAGTTAAGGTTAAACAGCTTCAGGATGAAGTAAATCCAAACCACACAGGTTTAAAAAGAGGCTAACAAAGAACTATGCTTCGTTGAGCCTACGAGTAACCCTAAAAAGACCTCAAAAACAAAAAAGCCCCGGGCCTTTCGGTCCGGGGCTTTCCCTCTTGAGTTCCGATTAGAAGGTTACGTTAAGCTCTGCAGTGATGGTTCCAGCAGTGTCTACGATGCCACGATCGGTGTCGATTGCAAAGTCATCGGGCCAGCCTTCGTCAGCACCCCAGGTCTGATACTCATATCCAACGGTCAAAGTGGTATTGTCAGCCATTGCCCATTCCACTTCTCCATACACGCTAACCGGCATGGAAGCAGTCCAGGCACTGTCATAGCGACCTTCAATGGTCAAAGTGGTATTTTCTTCAAGCCACTTGTAAGTCAAACGACCAACTGCCACCAGCTGAGGAGCTGCCGAATCGTACTGGACCAGTGCGCCCAGGTAAGCATCTTCGTTTTCGTCTTCCACTTCAAGGTCGTAGTTTTCGTATCCACCGAACACCACAAAAGATGCCGTATTCAGGCTGTAATCGAAGTCGAGCACAAACTGCTCATTCTCTACAGCATCCGAAGGTACATAGGTGAGAGTAGCACCGATGTCGTTGGTGGTAACGGTTCCGGAGGAAATCTGCTGTGCCCAGTCATATTCTGCAGTGAGAGTCCACTGATCTTCGTCTTCGTCGCCACTCAAGTTGAAGTTAGCTGCAATACCGAAGCCCATCTCATCATCGTTGAAACTGCTGGGAGAAGCGGTGGAGCTTGCTGGAGTGAAGCCAGCGGTCACGTAGTGAGCATCAACGGTGAAGTCTACATCGTCGCTTGCTTTGAACCAGAGCTCGCCAGCCGCAGCATAGCTTCCCGAAAGCACGCCATAGGCACCTTCCACAGTGAGTTTCACGTCTTCTTCATCAAAATCAGTCCAGGCATCAGCGCTTACTACAAGATCTGAGGTGGCATCGAAAATCAGGGTGCTTTCCGGAATCAAGGTAACACCAAGACCCACCTGCTCCCATTCAGCACGCAGGGTGTACCAGTCGTTAGGTGCACCAACCAGCTTCCAGACGATGTCGCTGTCTTCTGGAGTATACACTACGTTAAAGCCTTCAAAGCTCAGATCATTGTCATCGTCGTCAGGCTGGTACGCGCCAAGCACCACGCCAAGCCCAAATTTAGCCAGATCAATATCTCCAGCCTTGAGATACCACTCGTCCTTCTGGTATTCAATGTAGAAGTTATCCGCAGAGACAGTTGGGCTAGAAAAAGTATCGTCGATGAGCAATTCAATTCCTGCTGTGGTGTATTCATTGATATCAGCAGCAATGGTCAGTGTAGTTGCATCGGAAATAGATACATCAGTTTTGCCAGCTCCTGGATCGGTTGGTGCATAAGCGGTGTAGACAACATCGAATTCGCCAGTAACCTTTACTGGTTCTGCATATTTTTCCAGATTGGATACCCGGTCTTCAAGAGCCTTGATGGCCTGGCTGTTTTCACCCAGTGCTTTCTTGAGGTCATCAACGGTAACTCCCAAAGACTTCAGTTCATCAGCAAACTCCTGGACCAGTTTCTCAAGCATTGCTACATCGTCTTGAGAAGCAAAGCCTGCTTCATCAACATACTGCTCCATGTAACCGAGAGCACGAGCAATAGCCTGAGCAAATTCATAGCGAGTAAGTGCCCGGTTGCCACCAAAGGTTCCATCGGGATAGCCGATGATTACGCCTTTGGCTGCCAGGCTCTGCACTGCATCATATGCCCAGTGGTTCAGAGGCACATCCACAAAGGGATTTGCCAATGCTGGAAGAGCAAAAGCCAGCACCAAAACAAGTGCCAGTGCAAGTTTCTTCATGACTCGAACCTCCTTGGTAGTTTTAGGTTTTTAAGCCTTCTGCCCTGCCAAGGAGAACCGAAGAGTATCCCTGTTTCCTCTTCTCTCCCTCTGCAGGTACATTCAGCCGCTTTCCATACCCCTCTTCCCGGGTCTACCAAGAATCCTTTTCACCTCCTTTCATTACCCAGAAAGATGAGGTAGTAAAGCCTAACTCGCTAACAATACTATACGATACTTTGTGCAATTTGACTACACCCTGCAAAAAATTTTTTGATAATTTTTTAACCGGTGACATTTTTTCCTCAATAGACTGAGGAAGGTTATTACCTCTTCACATTCCCTCATATCCCTAAATGGAGGGTTTTAATAACTAAAAACCTCAGGGCTCAAGTCGACCCTCCACTTTAAAACCTGGAGTCGCCATGGTCTCCTCGTCCAGGTAAAAGTCTTTGTCAAAAGCGACGCTGCCAACAACCAGAGGAGCTGGTAACTCTATCGCTTCACAGCGCAGGAAAGAGGAGCGGAACCAGTCAGCGTCGGCCGGAAGCGGGGGTTCAAAATCTAAAAGTCGTAACATCATGGTACGTTCATAGTAGGTGCGGTCAAACTGATTATCCTGATCCGGATAGGAGCTAAAACGGCGTAAAATATCAGTGATTGTGAAATTCATCTCAAGCAGCATCTTTTCCACCAGGTACCACTTTTTCCAGGAAGACTCAATGGTGGTTAACCCAAAATAGAGAGCTCCTCCCTTTTTAAGACTCTGTGCTCCTCGAGAAAGGGTAACCTTCAACCCTTTTTCGCTCTCCACAGGATCGGTTATAAATACGTCAAAAACATGTTCCTGCAAAGGGTACGCATCGCAGGCATTATAAATGTGTGCTTCCAGCGGAAACCGTTTTTCTCGTGCTCTTTTCTGAATAAAGGCAACTAAACGCTCATCTACTTCAAGAACGGTAACTTTCTTAGGAAGACCGGTAGTGCACAAAGCAAGGCTGAACAGGTCATCATCGCCAAGTATGAGGATTTCCTGACCTTCGAGATCACCGCGCTCATACATGAAAGCCACTCTGGCAAAAACATCCTCATTGGTCATAAAACCCTGATCAAAATCAAGGTTGGGAAGAGGTCTCCCCTCAACAAGCTTTGCATACTCTTCAAAAGCCCCTCGAAAAGCATAGGGGTTATATCCCCCGCGGCAGTGGGAACAGATAGTTTTTACATAAGGTTTCAGAGAAGAATACTTTATTTTACCCTTTTCAGAAAGGGCAAATTTTCCGTCCACCACGCAAACCAGCTCTTCCTGAATAAGCTCTTTCAGCCGTTCTACAAAGCCTCTGATATGTTCATCTTGCTCATCAAGCAATCTCCAAAAGCTCTTGGGACCTTCTTTAAGCGAACGCACAATTTGTACTTCGTAACGGTTCACGGCTATCACTCCTTCTCCTGCAAAATAGAGATTTATTCGCCTTTTAATCAAATCGATCTGTCAGAATTGTTTCCCCTTCATTGTAACTTTCTTCCCGGTAATTTGCAATTTTAAGCCTGTTCACCCTTAAGAAGTGTATAATAGCCTACAAACGCTTTTCAAAGGAGGGACCAAGATGGATCGTTACATTTGCAAAATTTGTGGATACGTTTATGACCCTGAAAAGGGAGACCCTGACTCCAACGTGGCGCCGGGAACTCCTTTTTCAGAACTCCCTGAAGACTGGGTCTGTCCGGTGTGCGGTGCAGAAAAAGATCAGTTCGAAAAAGCCTGAAAAGTGACCAAACAACTCTTTTTCATAACATTGACCATTCTGCAGGTGTTTGCACTCCTGGTTGCCGCAGGCTGTCAGAGCCCCACAATCCTGGTCCCACCAGATATGGTGGGGCTCGTCAAAGAATTCCAGGAAGGAGCAGATACTTATCACTGTTCAATACTGGTCGAAGAAAATCCATTCAGCAATTCACAATATGATCTGGCCTGGGTTAGAATAACCGAAGATACCGTAATCATCAGAAACGGCGTAGAAGTAGAGGGAGTGGCCTGTTTAAGCCTCAAAGAAGGAATGCAGGTAAGAGTGTGGTTTGCAGGCCCAGTTATGGAATCCTACCCAGTCCAGGGTTATGCCAGACGCATAGAAATAGTAGACTGACCCCAAATAGAACTATAAAAGAGACTCTCTCTTGCTCCTTTTCTCCTGATACATTCTCTGGTCAGCCTCGTAAAGAGCTTCTTCCAGAGATATCGTTTTGTAGAGTGGATTAAGAGTATAAATTCCAAAACTACAATCCACCGCAAAAGGGAGAGTTTCGCTCCAGCGCTTAAGTTTTTCTCTTATTCTCTTTACTACTTCTTCACCTTCCTTTGCGCCAGTCTCAGGTAGTATTAATAGAAACTCGTCTCCCCCAATGCGCAGGACGTAGTCTCCCTTGCGCACGCTTTCTTCGAAAATTCTCCCCAGCTTTTCCAGAACCAGGTCTCCTGCCTGGTGTGAAAAACGATCATTGATTGTTTTCAGAGCATCCAGGTCGGCAAAAATAAAAGTAACCAGCGATTTTTTACGGATAAGCTCCCGAAAAGTACCAGGAAATTTTTGCTCCAGAAAATAACGGTTCAAAAGCCCCGTGAGGGAATCTCTTTCTTTCTCCCTTTCCAGAGCAAGGTTTTCCCGATAAAAAGAAACTACAACAATCAACCACCCTGCAATCCACAAAAAACCTTCGAACACAGTGTCAAAAAATCCGGGCTCTGAAGTGAATTCATCGAGGAGGTTTACGGTGTTAGCAAAAAGAAAGGTAAACCATCCCCAAAAAAGCAGTAACGTCCACTTTTTAGGGAAAATCAAAAAAGAGAAAAACACCGCCCCCCAAATAGAAGCTTCCATCACGATATCCTCCAGGTCCCAGTCCGAGGGAGCCTTAATCGGAAAGGCCACCAGCCAGGCAACCACCAGCCCCAAAAGTATCAGGAATGAGTACCACCACAGCCTTCCGGAAAGCAAAATCAACCCTCCTTGGTTAATCCTAACCTTTGGCTCGAATGATTACCTGAGTTGAAGCATTCTGTCAATGCTCCGTGACGCTTTTTCCATTATTTTCCCGGGAAGAATGATTTCGTGCTTTTCCTCTTCAAGAGCCCAGAGAACATCCTCCAGAGTGGTCAGTTTCATGTTCTCACACACAGCACCCTCAAAAGCAGGGTAAAATTTCTTCTGGGGATTTTCCCTGCCCAATCTGTGAAGAATTCCCACTTCTGTGGCAATGATAAATTCTTCACTGCCTGATTGCGCCGCATAACGGCACATTCCTTCAGTAGAAAGCACCTGATCGGCAAGTTGCAAGACCTCTGAACGGCATTCAGGATGGACCAGCACCTCAGCTTGAGGATGCTCCTTTTTGACTTTTTCTACGTGTTGAGGCAATATTTTAACATGTACCGGACAGTAACCATCCCAAAGTATAAATTTACGTCCTGTTTTACGCGCAACATAAGAACCTAAGTATTTATCGGGAACAAAGATTATCTCCTGCACCCCCTGCAAGCCCCTCTCAACCACCAGGGGGGCATTAGCTGAAGTGCAGCACAGGTCGCACTCTGCTTTAACTTCAGCAGAAGTGTTCACATAACAGAGCACCTTTGCCTCAGGATGTTTTTCTTTAAGCCGGAGCAAAGCTTCTCTATCGATCATATCTGCCATGGGACATCCTGCTTCCTGACGGGGAAGCAGGACTTTCTTATGGGGGGAAATAATTTTCGCCGTCTCTGCCATAAAACGGACTCCACAAAAAACGATGATATCGGCCCGGGTATCTCTGGCCTGAATGCTCAAACCCAGGGAATCACCTGTAAAATCTGCAATATCCTGCACTTCAGGAAGCTGGTAATTATGGGCAAGTATCACAGCGTTTTTCTTTATCTTTAGTTCCTGAATCTTTTGAATCAGGTTTTCCATAGCGGATAACCTCCTTTATAACTCCTCCTCCAAGCAGCAGCTCTCCTCTATAAAAAACCACCGACTGTCCAGGAGTAACCATTTCAACCGGTTCTGTAAAAATTACTTCTATAGTATCACTATCCAGAGATTTTATCCGACAGACCCTTTCCCGGTGGGTATAGCGAATCTTTGCCAGAGCCTGCTCGGGTATCTCAGAAACAAACCAGTTCAGCTCTCCGGCCACCAGACCTTTTGCTTGTAAAGCTTCTCTTCGGCCCACCACTATTTGATTGCGTTGGGGAATGATCTCCACCACGTAAAGTCTCTCTGTTGAACTAATGCCCAGGCCTCGCCTTTGACCAACGGTGTAAAAGGGAATACCCCGATGTTTACCCAAAATTCTCCCTTCAAGATCCACAATGGGACCAGGACCTGTCACAATGTTTTCTCGAATCACACTCTGATAGTCTCCAAAACACACATCCTGACTTTGTGGCTTGTGGGCAACTGGTAAAGAGTGTTCCCTGGCAATACGGCGTACTTCTTCTTTGGTAAATTCAGCTAAAGGAAAAACCAGGTGGGGAAGAGACTTTTGCTTTAAACGGTAAAGAAAATAAGTCTGGTCTTTTATTCGATCTCTGGCTTTGGCGAGAAACACCTTCCCTTCCTCTTCCACCAGCCTCGCATAATGACCAGTAGCCAGAGCATCAAAGCCCATACCCAAAGCCCGTTCCAGAAGTTCACCGAATTTGATAAAGCGGTTACATATAACGCAGGGGTTAGGGGTACGCCCCCTTTTGTATTCTTCAAGAAAAGGCATGATCACTTTTTTGCGAAAAAGTGAAGAGAAATCTAAAACCATATGGGGAATACCCAGATGCTCACAAACCCTGGCAGCATCCTCTACTGCTTTTTGATCACTGAAAGCAGGCTCTCCTTCTTGCGAAGAATGAAGGCACAAAGTAACTCCTACCACCTGGTAGCCCTGCTCCTGCAGTAAAAGAGCAGCTACCGAGGAATCCACACCACCACTCATGGCCACCAGAATCTTCTTAGACCCAGCATTAGAAAACATTCTATATTCTCAACCTACCAGATAGAAAGATAACGTTCTCCGGTGTCGGGAATGATAACCACGATCAATTTATCCTTGTTTTCTTCTCGAGAGGCAATTTCTCGAGCAGCCCAGAGGTTAGCTCCACTCGATATTCCAGCAAGAATTCCCTCTTCTCGAGCCAGAAGTTGTGACATGGAAAAAGCGTCTTCATCCTCTACAGCGATAATTTCATCAATGAGTTCCAGGCGCAAAACCTGGGGTATAAAACCAGCTCCTATACCCTGAATCTTATGAGTTCCCGGTTTTCCTCCAGAAAGTACAGCTGAGCGCTTTGGTTCTACAGCTACCACTTGAAGAGAAGACTTTCTGGGTTTTAAGGCTTCAGCAATGCCAGTTAGAGTTCCCCCAGTACCCACTCCAGCAACCACTATATCCACTTTTCCTTCTGTATCCTCCCATATCTCAAGCGCTGTGGTTTTTCTGTGAATCTCGGGATTAGCAGGGTTCTTAAATTGCTGAGGCATAAAGGCCCCCGGGGTATTGCGTAAAATTTCCTCAGCCTTTTTTACCGCTCCTTTCATGCCTTCTTCCGCAGGGGTCAGCACCACTTCTGCACCAAATCGGGAAAGAATTTTCTTTCTCTCTTCTGAAACGCTTTCAGGCATGGTCAAAATAAGACGGTAACCCTTTTGAGCGCACACAAAAGCCAGAGCAATTCCCGTATTGCCGCTGGTGGGCTCCACGACAACCGTATCTTTAGAAATAAATCCCCTGCGTTCTGCATCTTCGATCATGGAAACAGCAATACGATCCTTAACGCTCCCGCAGGGATTGAAAAATTCCAGTTTGGCAACCAGTTTTCCTGGCAGGCCTCGCCCAATCTTGGAAAGGTAAACCAGCGGTGTGTTACCAATAAGCCTGGTGATATCCTGAGCGATTTTCACCTTTCTCCCTCCAATTTTAATTTGTATTCCAACCCGAACGTGAAGTCCTCCCCTCAATAAATTGAGGGGGATTACTGCCCCCTCGCGTTCTCCCATATTTCTAAATCCGGAAGGCAGCAATTACTTCGTCTGGCAGGGCAGAAACCAGAAACAAAAACTCTTCTTCGCTGGAAAGCACTTCTATACGAAGAGGCTCTTCTTTTTGATCGCAGTAGCGAGCAACCAGAGAAGCCGCTTTTTTTAAATCGTCAATTTCTGCCTTTCCTCTGCCTAAAGCCACCGGCCCTTTGCTACTCCTGGGCAAAAACAGTATGTCTTCCTCCTCATAAAAACTCATAATTTCTTGATTTTCCCTTTGATTCCTGCCCACAACCAGTCTAAATCTATCGCTTATTGCAAAATGCCTTCCCAGCTTCAAAAGCTCCACATCCTGGAATCCAAAAACCTCTTTTTCCTGCATCAACCTGCGAAGACGATTACAGAAAAAAGCATCTGTCAACAGGCAACCCCCTGCTGGAGAAGAAAAATCCTCCACTCCCCATTCTTCAGCTAACTTAAACTGGATTTTTCTATTCCGACCGGAGATATCCAGAAGTTTCTCTCGATCCACCCAGCCTTCTCGTTCAGGGATGGTAGGAGGTAACAGCTTAGCCGACAGAGGTCGAAGTAATAAACCCTCAAGACCACTGTCCCGCTCGATGACTCGCAAGGACCAGAAAAGCTGCGATTTGGGCCTCTGGCCCACTACCTCCCCAGTAAAAACGAAACAGGCACCAACTTCTTCCATCACCTTTTTAGCTTCTCGTAGCATAAAAATCTTACAGTCAACACAGGGATTGCAATTTTTGCCATAACCATAAACAGGGTTGCGCACGATTTTCAGATATTTTTCAGGGAGTTTTATCTCAAGAACCTCAAATCCAAACTTCAAGGCATTTTTCAAAACATGAGAACTCTTTTTCCAGAAAGGACTCAAAAAATGAATGCCCACTACCTTTATACCCTGTCTGGCAATCAGCAAAGCCGCAAGAGTACTATCCAGTCCTCCCGAAAAAAGGCCAACCGCTTTACGCATCTTGACTCCTCAAATACTATAAGTAGGAGCATCCTTTTTTCGAAGATGCCTTTCCACGAGATCTTGAAGAGTAATCGAAAAGAGCCTTTCTCTGATGCTTTCCTCAAGCTCACCCCACAAATCCCGGGTAACACAGTACTTGGAGCGATCACAGAGAGATGGATTATGCACACAATCAACCAATTCCAATCCACCTTCCAAAGCTTCCACAACCTCTCCCAGGGTGATATCCCGGGGCGAGCGAGCCAAAGTATAACCACCTTTTGAACCTCTTAAAGAGACAATTAATGAATTACTGCGGAGGGGAATAACCAGTTGACTGAGGTATTTCTCGGATACCCCCTCTTCTCGAGCAATATCCCGCAGAAAGACCGGGCCCTTCCCATAGTTCAGAGCCAGCCTTAGCATTAGCCTTGTGCCGTATCGCGAACGAGTAGAAAGCTTAATAATCCATTCCTCCAATACTACTAATTTAATAGATTTAGTGGTATTATAGGGTATACTTAGAATTTGTCAAGCAAATAAGTCGACCATAAATTACGGGATGGTGACCAAAATGCGCCAGATAGGTACGGTGATTAAGACCGAAGGAAATAGAGCCTGGGTTAAAATGCAAAAAGGAGTCTCCTGTGGGGAGGAACGCTGCCCCCTTAGCTCATCCCTAATTGATGATTCTCAGGACGATTTCTATACTGTTTGTGCTATCAATTCAGTCAGAGCAAAAACCGGAGACCGGGTGCTGGTAGAAATGGAAGACTTGTTCCTGCTGCGCACGGCCTTTACAGTATATATACTACCAATTCTTGTCGGAATACTCAGCTATTCTTTGTTGAACTATTTCCTGAAAACGCCTTTATTTGCTTACGTGGGAACATTTCTGAGTGTTGGGATAATAGCCATTCTCCTCAAAAGAGCGGACAGGAAATTTAACTTTTCTTACCGCATTGTAGAGTTAAACATTCCCTCAGAATGCACTTCCTGCCCGCTTAAAAAGCACGAAGGCAAGCCGAAATCAAAGCCGTGAGGCCACTCGTTCTCCACGAGCAAGACCGGATATAGCCCGCATGTCCTCTTCGGTAAGCTCAAAATCAAATATCTCCAGGTTTTCTTTCTGGTGCTCCAGGGTCGCCGCTTTGGGAATAGCTACCACCATTTCTTGCTGAATCAACCATCTAAGGACTACCTGAGCTGGGGTTTTTCCGTACCTGGAAGCAATATCTAAAACAAGTTTCTCTTTTATTGCCCGGCCCCGAGCCAGAGGACAGTAAGCGGTGAGCACTATTCCACGCTCCTGGCAATAAGCGAGCAACTCTCTTTGGGAAAGCAAAGGATGGTATTCTACCTGATCGTTTACAACAGGACAGGGGGAAATTTTTACCGCTTTTTCAAGCAACTCCACATCAAAATTACTTACTCCTATATGACGAATTTTTCCCTTATCTTTAGCTTCTGCCATGGCCTGCAAGGTTTCCTCGAGAGGTACTTCCTGACTGGGCCAGTGTACGAGATACAAGTCAAGGTACTCAGTCTGGAGCTTCTCAAGGCTTCTGTCCAGAGCTCGGAGAACTTCTGGATAACGCAGATGAGTATACCAGACCTTGCTGGTTAAAAATATTTCTTCTCGCGCGATTCCCGATTTTCGAAGAGCCTGACCTATGTAAGATTCGTTATCATAGAATTCAGCCGTATCTATATGGCGATAACCAAGTTCCAGAGCCTGTAGAACTGCTTTCTCACACTGGTTACCCCGTAAATCCCAGGTACCCAGCCCGATAACTGGCATCTTCCCTTCGGGTAGCTGAATATACTTCATTACCAGTTCCTCCCTTTCTCAACCCAGAGCAGCAATTTTCTTCTCTCGTTCTTCCAAAATTGCTTCTATCTCAGAAATCGTAGCCTCATCCAGTTCCCAATCACCAGCAAGAGCAGTTTCGGCAATTTGTTCTGGGCTTCTTGCCCCCACGATAGCTGCTGTAACCTCTTCACGGCGCAAAACCCAGGCAATGGCAAGGTGAGAAAGGCTTTTACCATGTTTTTCAGCAATCTTTTTAAGTTTGTTCACACACTCCATATTAATGGTAAGCTGTGGTTCTTGAAACATGGGATCATTGCGACGATGGTCATCAGGTGGAAGCTTGCTCACCCACTCAGGATTGACCTTTCCAGTCAGAAGACCCTTTTGCATGGGGCTATAAACAATAACTCCTATATTGTTGGAAGCGCAAAAAGGAAGGATTTCCCTCTCTATTTCCCGACGAAACATGCTGTAAGGGGGCTGCAATGAAGCTATAGGGTGAATCCTCTGTGCTCGTTGCATCTGAGAAACGCTAAAATTGGACACGCCACCGTAACGGACTTTTCCTTCTTCAATAAGTTCGGATATTGCTTCCCAACCCTCTTCGATCTGTTCATCAGGAATGGGCCAGTGAATCTGGTAAAGATCGATAACTTCTACCTGGAGTCGTCTCAGGCTATTTTCGGCTTCTCTTTTTACGCTTTCCTTTTTTAAGCAGTTGATGATTTCACCCTTTTCGTCCCAGGTAAGACCACATTTAGTAGCGATTACCGGTTTCTGAGACAAGCCCTTTATAGCCTTGCCAACTATTTCCTCAGAATGACCCAAACCATATACCGCTGCGGTATCTATCCAGTTAATGCCTGCGTCCAGAGCTTTCCATATGGTTCGCACCGAAGCTTCGTCATCCTGAGGACCCCAGCCAAACTTCCAGCCACCCCCACCGATAGCCCAGGTTCCAAGACCGATCACGCTCAATTCAAGATCTGTCCAGCCCAGTTTTCTGGTTCGCACTTACAACGCCTCCCTTCCTGGTCCAAAGTTCACTTTGAGCATAGCATATTTTGTCAAGAAGCAGGAACTTCAGAACTCTCCAGGGTAACATCTTGCTGAGCAGAGGGTTCTGAATCCTTAAGGAAAGTTGAACGCTCGTTAAAACTCAGACCAAGCCTGGTGAAAAACCGGGCCAGAGAAACGTTGTAATCATAAATAGATTGTAAATAAGCGATCTCTGACTGATAAAGGTTGTACTGGGCCTCGAGCAAATCCAGGGTGGTTATCGCCCCATTTTCAAAGCGAGCCTGGGCGATGTTTAGATTTTCTTTAGCCACCCCTAATGCCTTCTCCCGAATAGGAACCTGCTCTTCAGCATTCTTCAGAGTAAAATAAGCTTCCTTGATCTCAAGCTCTACGCTCTCCCTGGTTCTGGCAAGCTGTATTGAACGTTGCTCTGCTTCAAGTTGAGCAGCTTCTTTATCAAGGGCAGGAGTGTAGGGAGTGTTACTCACTTCCACTTTCTTTTCTGCCAGTTTGAGGTTGTCTTCAGCCTGCTGAATTTCCAAGCGATGAGAAAGGGCATAGTTCAAAGATTTCTCAAAATCTATCTCTACCGGAGAAAAACTGAGAGAACTGGTCAATTTAAAGCGGGTGTCAGGTTCAACAGCAATGAGGCTATTCAAGTTTTGCCAGGCCAGTTCCAGATCTCGAGAAGCGTTATTGATTTCCTGTTCAGCCTGTTCTGCTTCAAGTTGGGCCTGCAAAAGGTCTATCTCGGCCACCATTCCCAGTGAAAAGCGAATCTGAATATCCTCGAGCTGCTTTTTAGCTCTCTCTGCACCACTTTGAGCCAGTTGCAAAGCCTGTTCCGCTCTCAAAACATTATAGTAAGCTTCCTCGATGGAGAGCGCCAAATTACTTAAATTAATTTCCACTTCCCGCTGTGCCCAATTCCAGGAATTTTCGGCTGATAATCTGGAAATCACGGAAGGATTCAATAAGAGATCAGCCATAGCTTTCTGGTACGCGTTACGAGCAACCTGAAGTTGAATACGGTAAAGTGCGGCATCCCTACCTTCCTCAAGACCTTTTCTAATAGCCTCTTCAAGAGAAAGAGAAGACATTTTTTCCTGTGCACCAGCCAGAGAAAAAAGTAACATTACCAAAACCAGCAAACCGGCAAAAAACAACATTCTTTTCAAACTCTTCAACCTCCCCTTTAAGTTTAATCAGCGAGTAACTGCAAGCTGTTGCATAACTTGCTCTATATTCAGGGGTTTTTCGCTCTGAACCAAGAGTTGAACCCAGTTCAAGAAATAATCGATTTTGTTCTTCTGATAATCGCTCTGTGCTCCAACCAGTTGCACCTCCCCCTGAAGTAGTTCCCGGTCGGTTATCGCACCAAGTTCGAATTGCTTTTTGAACACCTGATAGGTTTCCTTAGCGTTCTTTAATGAAATCCTGGAGAGAAGAAATGCGTTTTCAGCTTGAATGAATTTCTGATATTGCGCATCCACCTCAAGTAAAGCTTCTTTTTCCCACCCCTCAAGATTTCTCTCCAGAATATTCAGACTAAGACGAATTTGCTTTTCCTTCTTGTCGGTCACCCCACCATCAAAAAGAGGAAATGAAAACTCAATCCCAACCGTCCAGCTCCCATCCTCACCCAAAGAAACATCACTACTTGCACTCTGGAAAAAACTTTGAGTACTGCTGGAACCAAGCTGCAACTGGTACTCCAGAACCCAGTCAGGCCAATTCAAGTAAGCATTGAAACTGGCATTTTCTTCCTGATACTCAGCAAAAAGAGAAACGCCCACCTTCTTTTGCTTGGCAAGTTCCTCGAGCTCTATCTGATAAGACTCTTTTTCTCGAAGTAGCGTTTTCTTCTCAGTGCTGATAGTCAGCTTGGAGTCAACCACTTCATCAAAGCCAGGATGAGGAAGGTTCTCAAAGTCTGGCAAGGGAGCAAGTTGAAAAGACGTATCTAAAGGGTTGCCTAACAGCAAGTTAAGTTTCCGAATAAGTGAAACAATATACTTCTTGTGTTGAGCGAGAAGATTCTCCTTTTCTTTCACTCCTTCCTCAAGCTCCAATAGGGAAGAATGGGAAATATTACCCTGTTCAAAACGAAGCTTCCCGTCTTCGTAAAGCTTCCGCGCCAGTTCCAGGTTTTTCTGAATAAGTTTCAACTCTTCCTGTGCCTGCAAAAGAGAACAATACGTGGAGATAGTCTGAATCTTTATCTCTTCCTGAGTCTTGATAAGCTCATCCTGCGTGTTTTGCAATGCAAGTTGAGCCAAGCGTTCCTCTTTGGAAGCTCCCTTAAGGTATACAGTATCACTAATGCTCAGAGCAACACTACTTTGAGCATCCCCGCATAAGGGGACAAAACCTTCCACTTCCACTGCAGGAGAAAAATCGGTGGATTTGCTAATTTCCAGATCCAGCTGAGCAAGCTGGTATTTATCCTGAGCGTTAAGCACTTCCTTAGCATGTGAAATTGCTTTATTGACCGCTTCTTCAAGAGTGAGTAATTCCTGGGACCAAGCAAGGGAAAAGCAATAAAAAACCAGCATTCCAGAAAACAAAGCCACAAAAAAAGCCTTTTTCAAACCAAGCATCCTTCAGGCCTCCTTACTCATAGCGCAGAGCAGCTATAGGATTGAGTTTGCTGGCTCTCCTTGCCGGATAAATACCAAAGAAAAGCCCCACCCCGGCTGAAATGGAAAGAGCAAGCAAAATTACACTTAAAGAAACTTGGGACTGAAACTGGGAAAAGCGAGAGATAAAATCAGCCCCCAGCAAACCCAGAAAAACACCTATCCCACCCCCCAGAAAACTTAGAATCGAGGACTCAATAACAAATTGCAGCAGAATATCTGAAGGTTTGGCCCCTATAGCTTTACGTAGACCAATTTCCCGGGTACGTTCAGTCACCGACACCAGCATAATATTCATAATACCAATACCCCCTACCAGGAGAGAAATTCCGGCAATGGCACCCAGGAAAAGAGTTATGGTTCCAGTAACCTGCTGAATGGTCTCCAAGATATCTTGCTGATTGAGAATGGAAAACTTATCAGGATCTTCAAGTTTACGAGTGAAAAATCTTTTTAGAAATTGAGCCACCACATCCAGATCCTCTTCATTTCTCGCTTTAGCAGTAATTAACTGAATATCTCGGGAACCAGTTAGCCTGGTCTGAGCAGTGGTGATAGGTATTATGACCTGGTTGCCATAATCCTGACCCATCAACTTCTTTTCCCCAGTAACTCCGATCACTTCAAAAATAACCCTGCCTATACGTATTTTTTGGCCCAAAGGATTTTCGCTACCAAAAAGTTCTTCGGCCATGGTTTTACCCAACACCGCCACCCTGCTTCTCTCCACCAGTTCCCTTTCGCTAAAAAACCTGCCCCGCTCAATTTGGAAGTTATAAACCTCGGGGTAAGCAGTGGTAGTGCAGACCACTCTACCCCGAATGCTGGTTCCCCTGTAAGTTATAACCAGATTAGCGGTGTTTTGGGCAATCAAATACTCAATCTGAGGGATTCTTTTAGCTTCCAGCTCTTCAAACTCTTTCCAGCTAATAAGCTCTTCCCCAGGACGGGCAAAAGGCATACCCGGCCTCTGCCGTACTGTGCCAGGTACCACCGTTACCTGATTGGAACCCAAAGCGCCAATTTGGGAAATTATTTGCTCCCGCATCCCTTCGCCGAGACCCAGCATGGCCACCACTGCAGCCACGCCTATAACCACTCCCAGCATAGTTAAAAAAGAACGCAACTTGTTGGAAAGAATACTTAAGATAGAGGTCCTCAAGCTTTCAGAAAAATTCAAAGGAGTTCTCTAACCCCCTTCTCCTTAAAAAGTTTTCCTTCTGGCTCACTCAGGCGGACATCGGCTCGGATCGGATTATCCACCTCTTCGTTTTTAAAAAGCCTGCCGTCCAGAAAATGGAGAATACGTCTCGCGTGCAAGGCAATATCCCGTTCATGAGTGACCAGCACGATGGTTCTGCCTTCCTGGTTGAGTTGCTGTAAAATGGCCATTATCTCCTCACTGGAGTGTGAGTCAAGATTACCGGTGGGTTCATCAGCGAGTATCAACGAGGGATTATTAACCAGAGCCCGGGCGATGGCCACTCTCTGTGCCTGGCCACCTGATAGCTGGTTGGGGCGATGGTACATGCGGTCACCAAGTCCTACTGCCTGAAGCACTTCTTCCACGCGTTTTCTGCGTTCTCTGCGAGATATTCCAGCGTAAATCAGGGGAAGCTCCACATTCTGAAAAGCAGTATAGCGCGGCAACAGGTTAAAGCTCTGGAAAACAAAGCCTATCTTTTGATTTCTAACCTGGGCCAGCGCACTTTCTTTCAACTTAGAAACATCTTTTCCTTCCAGAAAATAAGCCCCGCTGGTTGGTATATCTAAACAACCCAGAATGTTCAATAGGGTGGATTTCCCAGAACCCGAAGGACCCATCACAGCCACGAATTCTCCTCTTTCAATGGCAAAACTCACGCCCCGCAGGGCAGGAACTTCCACTGCACCTGTACGGTAAACCTTGACCAGTTCCTCTACTCTGATAAGAATTTCTCTGGCTGACTCATTCATACTCTCTACCTCTGTGGCGGAGGTCCTCCCACAAACATACTGGGTCTTTCTCCACTCCCACCCGAGCTAACCGTTTCAGTAACTCCCAGCAAAACCTGGTCTCCTTCCTGCAAACCTTCGACTATCTCCACTTGAGATTCATTCCGTAGACCAACTTTAACTTTTTTAGGTTGAGGTTTTCCATCTTCACCTTTTACAAAAACCAGATACTCTCCACCTCTTTCCTCCACCGCTTCAACTGGCAGTAAAAGAGCATTTTCACGAGCTTCGATAATGATATCTGCCTCAACGGTCATCCCGGAAAAAAGCAAACCTTCCGGATTGGGTATTTTAATCTTTACCGGATAAGTAACCACGTTTTCCTGAATTATCCCGTCCAGACCAATTTCGGTAACCTCTCCCCAGAAGGTCCGATCGGGAAAAGCATCAACCGAAATGCGCACCTTCTGACCGATTCTCACTTTGGGAATATCCACTTCGTTAATGTAGGTCACGGCCCGCATCAGGGAAATGTTACCCAAAACCATAAGCACTGTTTCCTCGGTAGCTCTTTCTCCCTCCTCTATCTCAATAGAGAGAACCGTGCTCTCAATGGGAGCTACCACTGTAGCATCCTGGATATCCTTCTCGATAACCTCGATATCAGTCTGAATCTGCTCCAATTGAGATCTTAAAATGGCAATATCTTCAGAAGAAGTGCCCTGCTTAGTTTCTTCAAGCTCAGCCTCGGCCATTTCCAGATTGGCTTCGGCAAGTCGAAGGTCACGTTCACTTTCTTTCAGAGTCTCCAGAGAAATAGCACCGGCAGTAAATAGCTTTTGATTCTTCTCATAAGCATCTCTGGCCTTTTCGTATGCAACCAGAGCCTGCTGGTAAGCAACTTCCTTTTGTTTCAATTCCACTTTTTCAGGCTTTTTCAGAGCCTTTTCAAGCTCAGCCTGGGCAGCTTTGTACTGAGCTCGTGCTTTCTTCAAAGAAATCTCCAGATCCGAGGTATCAAAAACCAGCAAAGGTTCGCCCTTTTTAACCCTCTGACCCACCTCAACCAGTACTTGAGCCACCTCTCCACCTGTTTCAGGCGTCAGCTCTATTTTATCCCAGGGCTCCAGAGTTCCCAGTTCTGAAACCACTTCCTCCATGGAACCACGCTCAACCCTCACAGTTGTTAACTCCTGACGTGCAACCTCCGGACTTTCTTTCCTTCCCAAAAAACGAAACGCAATCAAAAAAACCACTACTATGATTGCCACCCCTACCATGATGGCCTTAACCCTTTTCGACATCAGGAATGCCTCCCACCCTGCTTTTGCGCATTCTGCTATCTTCTCTAAAACCCGTTTAAAACGGGATTCATTTTACTCACTAATTATGGCGCGATTTTTAACAGTTTGTAAACATTTTGTGAACTGCAAGTGTTTGGCTTCGAAAATCTGAATCCCGAAAAAACCCCAGCAAAACTAAAGGACCCTGCCGAAGCAGGGTCCTGACTGAGGGAAGAAACCCTAAGGAACTAAAAAGCTGCTACAAAGTTAAGCCAACTTGCTTCTACCCATCCAGTCCAAATCTAACCTCTCGCCAAAATGCTCTTTAAAAATTCGATAATAGAGCAGCTCTTCCTTGCTACGTAGAAGCCATCCATTGGGCAGGTTGCGCTCTCTTGCAAAGTCCGAATCACTGATTCTCTTTTCAGCATAATCGGCAACAAGCTCTTCCACACCTGCTCCCTGCCAGAACTTGGCCTTTCTGCGCCAGAGCACTTTATCCGGTAGTTTGTCTTCCACGGCTTTTCTCAAAATCCATTTTTCAATTCCCTCCTTGATCTTGTACTCAGGAGGAATGGAAAGAGCAAAGGAAACCACTTCCCTATCAACAAAAGGCACATGGACCAGTAACCCGTGCGCTGCAGAACTGCGATCCACTCTCTGCAGGGCAGTATTATGAAGCCGACCCAGGATATCGATAAGTTCGGCAGTCAATTTTTCTTCAGGAAAGCTTTTAAGATAATCATAGCCTGCAAAAAGCTCGTCCCCACCTTCTCCCGAAAAAACCACAGGAACGTACTCAGCAGCTACCTTTGATACCGCATAGTTAGTTATGCTGGAGCGCACCAAAAGAGCATCAAAGGATTCGAGATGATAAATTACTTCAGGAAGAAGTCTAACTGCCTCCTCAAAGTTAATAATCACTTCCTGGTGTTGAGAGCCAATGTGGTCAGCCACTATTCTGGCATATTCGAGGTCTTCAGCACCGGGAAAACCTGCTGCAAAGGTGCAGAGCCTGTCCACTCGGTCCCTAAGTAGAGCAGCTATTGTGCTTGAATCAAGCCCCCCTGAAAGCCAGGAACCAGCTTCTTTTATCCCGCCAATTCTCTTAGCAATTGAGTCCTCAAGGAGAGTACGCAACTTTCGAGATACTTCCTCGACTTTCCCCTTGAAGAAAGGCTTTCCTTTAAGCTCAAAGTATTTTCTAATCTCCCCCCTCTCGAGACAACTACCATAAGGCAGCTCTTTAACTTCGTTGCTTAACCGATACAGAGCCTTGAACTCAGATGCAAAGCAGAGGTTGCCCTGAGCATCATAAGCATAATAAAGCGGAGCCACTCCCAGAAAATCTCGCTCAAGAGAGGGTACCCCATCTTTAAGTGCGGCGCTGGCAAATTGATCCGGTCCTCTCCAATCAACTGCCCTGGCTTTCTTTTCAAGAATTTCCTGAGCTCCAACCTGCACACGGTTGTAAACCACTCCCAAAGTGGCCCCTGGTAGTTCAATTACTTTCCTGCCAGCCGGACCACGGTGTTTGATAAGATCGAGCATTTGTTCTACTTTTCCTTGCTGATTAGAAGCAAAAATACCTGCAATGCCGGCCACTCTTGTACCTCCCTTAGCATAAATTTGACCCCAAACAATTTAACATAATATGCCAAGCAAAGCAAATTCAGGACTCTTTTGAAAGAACCTTGCGAGCAAAAATCATGTAAGTGGTATGAGCAACCATCCTATCATAAGGTCTAAAAGCCTTTGGATTAGGCTTGTACTTTCTAAAAAGGCTTTCCCAAACTTCCAGCTGTACAAAGGGTAGTTCTTTAAGCCTTTCAAGCACTGCTACCACCTGAGGAGTGGTTGGAGAAACCACACCAATTCTCCCTCCTCCCCTGAGGGCTTTCCAACACACTTCCAGATAATCCCAGGGTTGAGGAACATCTAAAAAAAGAGCGTCGACGTTTTCCTCCTCAAAACCATCTTTGATATCCTTATTCTTGATTTCTACTCGTTCCAGAACACCCCAGGCACTAAGATTTTCAACCGCAACTTCAATAAACTCCTGGCGCCTTTCGTAAGCATAAACTTTTCCTTTGTCACCCACCAACCTGGCCAGGGCTCCACACACGGCTCCGCTTCCCAACCCTGCATCGATTACTCGATCTCCCTCTTTCACATCGAGCATGAGCAAAATAAAACCCAGGTCCTTGGGATAAACAATTTGAGTTCGGCGCTTCATATGAAAAAGATTATCAACAACACCAGGTTGTAATAAAAAAACTTTTCTACCAGAAGTAGTAAGTATCCATTCTCCAAATTCCTTACCAATAACCTCGTTGAAAGCTATCCCTCCCAGGTGGGTGCCGAAAACCCTGTCTTTCTCGACACGTATCAGGTAATCTCTTCCATCTTCTAAAAGGAGGTAAACCCTTTCGCCCTCTTTAATATGCACTTTAAGTCCTCCCTCTGGTTTTTAGAATACTAAAACTGACGCTTATTCTTAAGAATCTACCTTTTCGTTCCACGTGGAACACACCCACAATATCCTGATGTGACGTCCTCCCCTCAATAAACTGAGGGACATCCTCAAGCGGATGCACACAGGGTTTTATCCCTGCGCTTCGGTTCTGAGACGCCATGCCATCCCAGGTGGTATGACACGGCCTCGGGCCACGCCACTCGGCCACTACTCCCCTTCACGGGAGATACCTGATACGCCCTTTCGTAGATGTTCAGAGCACCATTTACATCCGCTTGTGTTCTCCAGCCACAGGAGCATACATACAAACCTCTATGCTTCCGGTTAGAAGGTATAACTCTGCCGCAGGCGTGGCAAGTGATGGACGTGCTCTTCTCATCTACGTTATCCCGTACCAGAATTCCCGCCAGTGCCCCTTTGTATTTAAGCATATAAATCAGCTTTCGGTACGGCCAGGCATGCAATCGCTGATTCAGTCGGTCTCCATAGTCAATACCTTGACGGATCCCGTTAAGGTCACCAATGGCTATCTCCTTCACGCCCCGCCGTATGCATTCCGCAATAAAATGGAAGGTGACTATGTGCAGTAACTGTTCTACCTGTTTTCTTTCCCTATGTGCTATCTCCTTCCACCTGCGGGAATTCTGCCGGAGACTTGCCCGCACCTTCTGCCAGTACCGTCTTATAGCTTTGATCTGCCTGCCAGAGTAAAGCATTACCGTACCATCGTCAAATGCACAGGCCATAAGAACCGTCTCACCAAGGTCTACCGCTGCCTTCCCCGTCCCCTTGTTTTCGCGGGCCTTAACTTCCACCACCAGTCGGGCTGCTATTCGCCCGGAATCTTTGTCGTAGATGATGGAAAGTTCACGCACCCGTTCGTATTCAATATCGGGACGGTGAGATATACGGAAAGAGACCTGTCTTCCACCATCTTCCCGGCTGATACCCAGACTTAGTGTTACCTTATCCCCTTCCACTTTGAATCCACTCTGCACGTACTTGAGCGTAGAAAAATAACCTTTTCGTCGAAATCCTGGTGCTTCGTGTTGCGCAAGACCCTTTTTCTTGAGGGCAAAGAAAGACTTATACGCTTCCCGCACTTCATCACGTGTAAGTTGCACCGACATTGAATAATAGCCCTTAGCCCTGGCCAGTTCCTTTAAGATGCGGTTGAGATTCTTTCGAGAAATATCTACTCTCCCGGTCTTCTTTTGCTCTTTCCGCAGATGCCATAGAAGGCCATTGTATACCTTGGTGGCGCACAGCATGGCATCCTTCACAACAGCTTCAGTCTGCGGGTCCGTATGGATTTGGGCTTTGAGTGTGATTAGAGGCACTCATTCACCTCCCTCTGTTTTTGAGCTTCGATGTACCGCGTAATAGTCTCGCTGGAGACCTCTCCAGCTGTACCTACATAGTAGCTTGGGTTCCATAAATGACCGCCCCAGAGCTTTTTCTAAAGAACACCAAAGACACAAAAACTGAGCAAACTAACTGAAAGCAGGATTTATTCTACCAGATACTTCTTTAAATATTGGGTAAATCATTCCCATTAAAACTCCAAAACCCTGCTCAAAAATTCGGGAATTCTTCTCTCAGCAAAAATTCCCCAAAACCAAAAACCCCTTAAAGATTGGTTTGTCATTCTCGCCATAGAATAAAGAGAAAAAGGGGCAATCTTAACTCTATAAAAAATTTACAACACTTCCTCTTTTTCTACCTGTTTTTCGGGTATCATCAACTCAAACCTCAAGCTGAGTTTTTGCTGTGGATAATTTGTGGAGTAAAAGAGGCTATTTCCCGAGAAAGAGTAATTCCTGTTCTTAGAAATAAAGACCAGCGGTTTCCAAAACTCATAAATTAAGACTTTTAAGACACTATTGCCATAACGCCCTTACTGGTGTAAAGTAAATGTCACCCAAAAAACTCTGAATAAAAATTGTGGATAAGTTGTGCAAAAAGGTAGAAAAATTCTCATCGAAGCTCTGGAAATTTTGAAAGTTCCCATAACAGAAGAAGCGATAAATAAAACCATAGAATTTGTAGAACGCTTTTACCTGGCTAACCAAAAATTTAATCTCTCAGCGCACAAAAGCAAAGAAGAAATACTGGTCAACCTGGTTATCGATTCACTGACCATATTTGCTGTAGATTCCTTTGCAAGAGTCCGATTGGAAAAAATCATAGATGTTGGAAGCGGTGGCGGTATTCCTGGTATCCCTCTGGCCATCTTTAAACCAGAAACTTGGGTTGCGCTTCTGGAAAGCAAAAGCAAAAAATGTTCCTTTCTGAAAGAAGTAATTGCCGAATTAGATTTGAACAATGCCGAGGTTATATGTGCCCGAGCCGAAGAAGCTGGCAGAAAAAAACCTTTACGAGAAAGTTTTGACGTTGTGTTGAGCAAAGCCCTGGCTCCCCTGAATATTGCTCTGGAAATAACCATACCCTTTCTGAAACCTGGCAATTCGGCTTTTTATTACAAAGGACCTCGTTACCTCGTAGAGCTCAAAAAAGCAGAGGGAGCTCTCAAAACCCTGGGATGTAAAGTCGAGAAAATTTGGGAAATAGAAGTTCCCTGCATCAAAAGGAAAAATTATCTAATCGAAATAAAAAAATGTGCACCTACATCTTCCAGCTTACCTCGCAGGGCAGGTATTCCTCAAAAAAAGCCACTTGCTTAAAATAAACTGCTCCTGTTCCACGTGGAACAGATCATTTACCGATACAGAAATTGGAAAAAATAGTATCCAGAAGTTTCTGGTCAAGATCTTCTCCGGTAAATCTGCGGAGGCCTTGCATTCCCTCTTCCAGAAGAATTCCCACCACGTCTATCGACAGTCCTTGCTCCAGAGCTTTTCGGGCATCCTGAACTGTTTCCAAAACCTGCTCCAATATCTCACTTTGTCTTTGAGTAATTAACAGGGGATTTTCCTCAAGGTCTATATCAAGCTGTGCAGTATTAAGCAGCGCTTCAAAAAGCTTTTCTATCCCCTTACGGTGTAAAACAGAAACCTCAAGAACTTCCTCTCCAGGACAGAGCCTGCTCAAATCCTCTCTGCTGGTCCGAGGTGGTAAATCGCTTTTATTCAAAACCAGGATACGCCGTTTATGAGCAACTTTCTTCACAAGAGCAAAATCTTCTCCCTCGAGAGGCTGGCCCATATCGAAAACCAGAACTACCAGATTGGCTCTTTCGAGAAATTCTTCTGCTTTTTCCAGGCCAATTTTTTCTATCAAATCCTGCGAACTTCTAAAACCCGCCGTATCCACAAAGCGAAAAGGAATGCCATCTATAGTTAGAGAAACCTCAAGAACATCGCGAGTAGTTCCTGGAATAGGAGTTACAATGGCTCTTTCCTCACCGCATATCAGATTGAAAAGGCTGGATTTGCCAACATTTGGTTTGCCTGCAATAACCACCAGAATTCCATCCTGGAAAATGGCAAAACGCTTGCTTTTTTGAAGCTCTTCAGCGAGCTCTCTTTCAAGGATTTCAAGCTCCTTTGAAACCAGTCTTTCAACTGAGTCCTCAACAGCATCTGCAAAGTCACAAAAAGCTTGAATATAAGCCTGACATAGCAAAAGTTTATCCTGCCAGCTTTTGACCTTTTGACTGAGCTGGCCACTCAAATTGCGATAAAAAGCAGAAAGAGCTTTTTCAGAACGCGCCTGAACCATCTGGGCTACTGCTTCAGCCTGAGCAAGGTCTATGCGACCGTTCAAGAATGCGCGCAGAGTGAATTCACCAGGACGAGCAAGTCGTGCCCCATGCTGAAGGCAAAGTTCAAGCACCTTACGCAGAATCAAAGGTCCTCCATGAACCTGAAACTCGACCACATCTTCACGAGTGTAGCTTTTGGGAGCACGCATAATAACTATAAAAGCTTCATCCAGAACCTTATTTTTACAGGGGTCTACTATCTTACCAAGGTAAAAGCGAAAAGATCGTAGCTCTTCAAGCTTTTTTCCACAACGAGGCTCAAAAATAGAAGCAGCTATGGAGATTGCCTGGGAGCCACTCATTCTGACAATACCAATGGCTCCCAGACCAGAGGGCGTTGCTATGGCAGCAATAGTATCTTCACCAACATAGAAATTACTCTGCTTGTTCACGCTTTTTATTACGACGAGAAGACTTTCTGCGATGATTTTTACTCTTAGAGCGCTCTTTAAGGTCAATGACTACTCGTCTTTCTGGCTCCTGTCCCACGCTGTAGGTAGTAACCTGAGGATGGTTCTTAAGAGCTAAGTGAATAATGCGTCTCTCCCGGTTAAGCATGGGCTCAAGCTTCACTCTCTTGCCTGTCTGAACTACTTTTTTGGCTAAACGACTGGCCAGTTTGCGCAATGCTTCTTCTCTTCTTTTTTTGTAGTTAGCCACATCGACCTCAACAGGGACTTCTCTAAAGCCTCTCCTGATAAGATACATTTTGGAAAGAAGCTCGAAAGCCTGCAAGGTTTCCCCTTTCTTGCCTATTAAAAGACCCGAATCTTCACCATCAATCGAAACCAGCAATTTATCCTTGTTAGCCATTACTTTACCAGAAACGTTGACTTTCATTCTTTCAAAAAGTCCACCTATAAAAGTCTCAACTTCCACCCTTGCTTTATCAAGCAACAGGCGGTTCCCAGTTTGTTCAGAATGTTCAAACTCTTCAACTGTCTCTTTTTGTTCCTCTTCTTTTTTCTCGGGAAACCTATCCACAGGTTGTTCTTCGGAAGACTCGATTTTGTTGTCTTCT
This sequence comes from Atrimonadaceae bacterium G-SL-SR-0-11, assembly GCA_048814795.1. Taxonomy (GTDB): domain Bacteria; phylum Atribacterota; class Atribacteria; order Atribacterales; family Thermatribacteraceae; genus Thermatribacter. Next base: position 180,002 of record CP184673.1, read on the forward strand.
TTAATCCACACTCGAACTTTCAGGGCTCTGGGAGCAAGAATACTCAAAATACCCTTATTTTCAGAAATTATTTCGTATTCCAGTTTTTCTTTGGGAATTTCAAAATAGTTAGCAGCTCTCTCTAAAATTTCTTCAATGCTTTTTCCAGAAACCTCAACGCTTCTTTTCACGCTTTTTTCCCCCTTTTTTGGAAGCCCCAGAACGAGAAGAAGAGTTTTCCTGAACAGGTGCTATATCTCCCGAAGCAGGCACACGTGCTTTACGAACTTGCAGTTCAACCATGTATTGCTGGAAAATATAAAAAAGGTTAGAAACGAACCAGTAAAGCAAAACACCCGAAGGCAAACTCCAGCTAATAAATACCAGGAAAAGAGGCATAAATACCATCATGAGCAGGTTTTGTTGAGAGCCCTCTCCGCTCACAGCAGGCGTCGCAATCTTCTGTTGCCAGAAAGTAGTAACTCCCATAGCCAGTGGCAAAATGTAGTAGGGATCTCTTTGAGAAAGGTTAGGGAGCCATAAAAAACCCTGTCCATAATCGTAGGTAACCAGAACCCGATAAAGGACAAACAAAAAGGGCAACTGAATTAGTAAAGGGAGACATCCACCAAGGGGATTGACTCCTTTTTCTTTGTAAAGGCGCATTATCTCCTGATTGAGTTTTTGAGGATCCTTTTTGTACTTTTCCTGTAGCTTTTTTACTTCGGGCTGGATTTCTTGCATAGCCTTGGTAGAAAGGTTTTGTTTATGAATTACCGGGTACAGAGCCAACCTGATTACTACAGTTAACAGAATGATAGAAATTCCGTAATTACCGGTAAGATTGTAGAAGAAACGGAGTATGAACTCCATTCCTTGAGCCAAACCATCCCAAATCTGCGACCACATAGGTAAAACCACCTTTTAGTTAATTAGTTAAATCAGTGCTAAGGCACTGGGTCATGTCCTCCAGCTGAATAGGGGTGGCAGCGGATAACCCTTTTAAAAGCCAACCACAGTCCTTTCCCCAAACCGTATTTTTGAACCGCCTGGCGAGCATATTCAGAACAGGTAGGCTCAAAACGGCAGCTGGGGGGAAAAAGAGGCGAAACAAACCTCTGATAAAGAACGATTAACCGGTCAAAAACCAGCAATAACTTGCGATTCATACTCACACCTACAACAGTTCTCCTCACTAACCCAGATTTTCCTCAAGCAACTTCGACATCTTTTCCGTTATGGCTTTAAAATCTTCATCAAGAAGACGCTCATCACTGAAAAAAATCACATCCACCGGCCTTTCCCGAAAACGCTCGTAAAAATGTTGCCGGAAGGCCTCTTTAAGCCTTCTTTTAATGCGGTTTCTGCGCACCGCTTTCTTACTCCTGCCCACAAAACAAACCCGTAAAGACCCACTTTCTTTTTTGAAGAACCACATGCGGATAGGCGGTAAATCTACTTTTTTCCCATCACTAAAAATCCGATCGAAATCTTTTTTACTTTTCAGGGTTTCCATTATCAGACAGTAAGACGCTTACGACCTTTCTTCCTTCTCCTCCTGAGCACCTCCTGTCCTGCTTTTGTTTTCATGCGAGCCCTGAAACCATGAGTTCTTTTTCTCGGTAAGTTGTGAGGTTGATAGGTTCTCTTCATATCTTCTACTCCTTTCCTGTTTCCTGCCTTAAATCAAGGGGAACAATTGCGCGGGTTAATTATATCGACAATGCGCTTGTCAAGTCAACAATAATTACTTCTCTTAAGAGTCAGAGCAAGGTATTCTTAATGGCTTAGAATCGATTAAGAAAGTGTGTTAAAAACACCTTCAATTTTGCATTTTTCCCAAAATTAACCGGCAAAATTTTCTCGAAAACGAAAATCTGCACACCTCTCTGTTGCTCTTTTAAAAAAGATAAAAAAATCTGCTAAAATAAAGTCAGAAAATAGCTTTAGTAAGGAACTTAAAACTTGGGTAAAGCTTTCAGAATCGCGGTTTGCATAAAACAGGTTCCTGAGATTGGCGAAGCTCGTATTAACCCACAAACTGGTACACTGGAGCGCAGTGGTGTCCCCCTAACCATAAATCCACTGGACCTTGCAGCTCTGCAAACAGCTCGACTTATAAAAGAGAAAACTCAAGGAGAAATGGTAGCTTTTTCAATGGGTCCAAACTTTAGCAAACGAGTATTGAGAGAGGCAATTGCCTGGGGATGTGAAAAAGGTTATCTGATAAGCGATCCCTGCTTCGCCGCTTCTGACACTTACGCTACCTCTTACATTCTTTCCAAAGCCCTGCAGAAGTGCGGCCCCTGGAATATAATCGTGTTTGGAGAAAGAGCAATCGACGGCGATACCGGACAGGTAGGGCCTGAGGTAGCCGCTTTTCTGGATTTACCAGTATTCAGTTATGTTACCGAGCTCTCTGTGGAAAAAGAAATTTTCAGCATCACAAGAATGATTGAACAGGGATGGCAGATAATAAAAACAAAACCGCCTTTCGTCTTGACCGTTTCCCGGGGAAAAAGAAAAATACAGCTTCCTACCCTCAAAGACAAAATCAGAGCTCACGAAACACCCATAATCAGGCTGGACGCAACCAAACTGGAAGTTGAAACTTCCCGGGTCGGTCTCGAGGGTTCTCCCACTCAAGTCCAAAAGGTGGAAAAAGTTCAGCTAATCAGAAAAGGCGAAATATTAAGAGATCGATCACCAAGAACTATGGCTCAGGCCTTTATAAAATTCCTCTCAGAACGGGGTTTGCTTTAACAAATGGAACTTGAACACAAAATTCTGGTCCTGGGAGAAACTTTTCAGGGAAAAATAGAAACTGTATCTTTCGAAATTTTGAGAGTTGCTCAAAACCTGAACCGGAAAGTGGGAGGGGAGGTATTGTTCCTTTTTGGAACACCTCAAGCAAAAACCGAAGAGCTCGAAAAAGCAATCCATTATGGAGCCGATCGGGTTTTCTGCGTAGAAAATGAAGTGTTTGAAAAATTGCTCCCACACCTATTCGCAAAAGCATTCCTGAAGTTAATAAAAGACATAAAACCCGAAATTATTCTTGGAGCTGCAACCAGCTGGGGTAGAACCCTGCTCCCCTATATTGCGGCTAAGCTTCACACCGGGCTGACTGCTGATTGTACTTCACTTGACATTGACCCTCGAGACGGCAAACTGATCCAAATTCGCCCCGCCATAGGAGGAAATATCATGGCTACCATCAAAACCAGGACTCTTCCCCAAATGGCTTCAGTAAGGCCTAATCTTTTTTCTCCACACCTCGATACTTCCCGCCAGGGAAAAATGGAAATTATCAAAGACCCTAAAATTTATGCTACAGACTTTCTGGAAAACAAAATAATTATTCAGAAAAACCAGAAAGAACTCACCGCTTCTAAAATCGTGGTGAGCGGAGGAGCAGGGCTTAAAAATAAAAATGATCTCGAGTTGCTTTCCAGGCTGGCTGAAAAGTTGAACGCAGCGCTTGGAGCCAGCAGGAAGCTGGTGGAACGAGGCCTGGTCAGCTATCCCCAGCAGGTTGGACTAAGTGGAAAGACCGTGAATCCCCTTCTCTACCTGGCAGTGGGCATATCTGGTGCCATCCAGCACCTTGCCGGGATGCAAAGCTCGCAGTGGATTGTGGCCATCAACCGGGATCCCGAAGCCCCCATATTACAAATAGCCGACCTGGGCCTGATAGGAGATGCCCGCGAAGTTATTACCAGCATTCTCGAGGTTATCGATGAAAGAGCGAATAAACAACCCATACAAGAAAATTGATGACCAGGATATTGCTTTCTTTCGCGAAGTGGTTGGTGAAAGCTTCGTTTTAACTCATCCCGAGGCTCTCGTCAACTACGCGAAGGACGAAACCCCAGATGAAAGCCTGCACCACCTACCAGAAGCAGTAGTAAAACCCAAAGAAGTGAAAGAAATCCAGAAAATAATGCGCTACTGCTTTGAAAAAAATATTCCAGTCACCCCTCGAGGAGCAGGTAGTGGTCTTTCTGGTGGAGCTATACCGGCTCAAAGTGGAATAGTTCTTTCCCTGGAACGCATGAACCGCATTCTGGAAATAGACCCTGAAAACTTCATCGTGGTAGTAGAACCGGGAGTAATCACCAACGAAATAAACCGCAAGTTAAAAGAGTTCGGCCTATTTTACGCTGGTTACCCCATGAGCCTTGAAACCTGCCAGATAGGGGGCAACATTGCTGAAAACGCCGGAGGGGGCAAAGCGGTCAAATATGGGGTTACCGGGCACTACGTGAGAGGTCTGGAGATAGTAACCTCCTGGGGTGAGGTGCTGCACTTTGGTGGAAAAACCCAAAAGGATGTTACTGGCTACGACATTCTACACCTTTTGGTAGGTTCTGAAGGGACCCTGGCTATAGTAACCAAAATCTACCTGCGAGTGCTTCCCCGCCCTCGAGAAAGAGCAGTGCTGCTCTGTCCTTTTTCCTCAATAGAGGCAGCTCTGAAAACACCCTGGTTGATAATGGGCGAACTGGGCATAGTACCCACAGCGCTTGAGCTGATGAGCCACCAGAGTCTGGAATTCGCTTATCGATATTGTGAATCAGCTTACCCCTGTCAGGAAGCACCCTGCCACCTTCTGGTAGAAATAGACGGGCAGGGGGAAGAGGAGGTCTTTAACTCTTATCGTCTTGTAGGGGAAAAACTGCTTGCAGAAGGAGCCAAGGAAGTATTTGTGGCTGACGAAAGCAGTAGTGCAGAAGAGATATGGAAAATTCGTCGAGCGATTCCTGAAGCCATTCACCAGACACTTCCCTTAGAGATTAACGAAGATGTCTCCCTACCTCTGACCGCTCTGCACAGCTTTATAAACTTTATAGAACAGCTCGGTCGGGAAAATGACCTGCTGTTTCCTTTTTACGGGCATCTTGGTGATGGAAACCTTCATGTCACCCTCGCTCCTCGAAAAAGCGAAGGATGGGAAACCCTTGAGCCCAGGTTGCGAAAAAAATTTTATCAGGAAGTAAAAAGGCTGGGAGGAGCGCTAACCGGTGAACACGGAGTAGGCCTCAAAAGGAAAAAATACCTCCCCATCTTCCTGGGCCCCTCTGAACTGCATTTACTCCAGAGTATAAAACAAGTATTTGACCCAAAGGGTATTCTCAATCCCGGGAAAATCTTCCCAGAAGATTTAACTTAAACGGGTCGAAATGCTTAAAGCAAAACATCTAAATTTTAACCAGTGAATACTCTTTCTCTCCCAATCCCAAAGCACAGGCATAATCAATTTGAGCCTGCCACAAAGCTTGAGGATGCACATCTCTAAATTTGTCCTGACCAGGCTGATGTGCCTTTTTAAGACTTGAGTCGGAAAGACCCGGAGCTTTATTGATCAGGTCTGCAGAAGCCTGGTCAACGGCTACAATATCGTGACTGCCCAGAATGCCAATATCTGGAACCAGACTGGCATCATGCCAGGGAGCACAATCACAATCAGGGCTTATTTCGGTCAAAAAATTGATAAAGCCCACTTTATTCTCTTTACCTTTAACAACTCCATAGGCGTATTCAACCATTCGTTCCTGAAGAGTAACACTTGAAGAAGACCAGGAAATACCTATAGCCTCGGTGGGACAATAAATGACGCACTCTGCGCAGCTGATGCATTTTTCTACCACAACCCGGGCCTTGCGGTCAGAATCGAGGTAGAGAGCATTCACAGGACAATGCGCCACACAACGTCCACAACCAATACATTTTTCCCGGTCTGGAGAGGGAACAAAGGTCTCTCCATGTTGAAGTTGCTTGCCCGAGCGAGAAGCGCAGCCCATACCAACATTTTTTATACTACCACCCAGCCCGGCCTCTATATGACCCTTAACATGAGTAACCACCAGTAAAAAGTCCGCCTCATGAATAGCGCTGGCCACTTTTACCGTTTCAAAATGCTTGAGGTCCACTTTTACTTCTTTAAAATCACTGCCTCGCAAACCATCAGCAATAATCACTGGAGCAGGAACAGAAGGATAAGAAAAGCCATGAAAGAAGGCTGTTTCCAGGTGATCAAAAGCATTGTGGCGAAATCCGGTGTACAGAGTGTTGGTGTCAGTCAAAAAGGCTTTGCCACCCATTTCCCGAACTGCTTCCACGATATAGCGCAAAAAAACCGGTTTTATGAAGCCATGATTACCTCTTTCTCCAAAATGCACTTTAACCGCAACCAAATCGTTCTTCTCAAGACGTCCCCGCAACAATCTCTTGGTCATTCTTTTTATCCGCTCAAGAACAGAACTTTTCTCATCGTGAGCCCGCAAAGAAACGAAATATACTTCTGCCACAACAAAACCCCCTTTTATCAGAGTTCACTTTTATTGTAGCAGGTTTCTCCACTTTCGATACCCGTGATAAAATAAGAAAAGGAGGTATGTTCATGAGAAAAAGCCTGAAAATCCTGCACACCGCAGACTGGCACCTGGGGCTCGTTTCCTGGAAAGGTTTCAAGGGAATAAACCGTCTTGAAGAGCAAAGAGACTGTCTTCAGGAAATGTTAAAAATCGCCCAGGAAGAAAAGGTAAACCTTGTTCTGCACGCAGGAGACCTCTTTCACCAGTATCATAATCCTCCCCGGGAAGCCATCCGTCTGGCAACCGAAGTCCTGGTAGAAATGAGTCACAGGGCTCAGGTAGTCTGGGTCATGGGAAACCACGACTGGTACGCAGTAGAAGCTCTACAGGATATATTCCCAAAGTCCATTATCGTGTCTAAAAGTTTTAAGCCCCTGCTCATTGAAGATCTCGGTGTATGTATTTACCCCCTGCCTTATCTGAGCCTTTCCAAGTATCTGGGAAAATACTCTGGCAAATCTATCCAGGAAGAGGTCGCAGAAGTTTTAGCAGGGGTTTTCCAAAACTGGCAGAAAAATTATAATCCCGAGTACTGGCATATCATGCTTGCTCACTGCACCCTTGAAGAATTAGCCTTTTACAAAGAAGCTAACATTGCCAGGGAGATATTCCTGAAAACTGGCGAACTACCCCGGGGTATTGATTATGGAGCTTTTGGTCACCTGCATGGTCTTATACCCTTTGAAAAGGCTCCGTTCTCAATCTATTATCCTTCCTCTATCATTTGTGACACTTTCCAGAAAGAAGGCGAAAAGGGAAGTTTTCTAATTATAGAACTCAAAGAAGGTCAGAAACCAGAGATACGAATCTGCTATCTTAACTCCTCTGCACAGCTTTTTAGTATCCTTCTCGACGAAGCTGAAAAAATAAACAACTTAGAGCAAGAAATAACGGACAGGGCTAAGGAGAAGCGCAATTACGTTCGTCTTAGAATAAAAGAAGAGTTGCTGACCCCAGAACTCATATCCGAAATTAGAAATATGGAAGGAGAGAACTGGCAAATTGTCGCACTGGAGGTGCTGTCCCAGAAGGTTGAAACAGAAAACCTGTCAGAGAAATCCCGGGAAATCAGCAAGCATACCATGCCGGAACTTTTTAAAGAATTTTGCCGCTTCAACCAACTTCCCAACGAGCTGGAAAAGCTGTTTGAAGTCTATTACTATCAGGTTTTAGAGGAAGTCGAAAAAGATGCGACCGGTTAGCCTCAAAGCAAAAAATTTCCTGGGTCTCGAAAATTTGGAACTCAATTTTGAACACAGCCTTTTCGTGATGGTTGGTCCCAATGGAGCAGGGAAGTCTTCCATACTGGAAGCAATTTTCTTTGCTCTCTATGGTAAAGGAGTGCGTTCCGAACGCAGTAAAAAGGAATTGCTTCATCGAGGACATCCTGATGATGCTTTACGAGTAGAATTCGAGTTTATGGTAGGCAAGGACAGCTACCGGGTAACAAGGGAATTCTCCAAAAAGCAGGGAGGAAGTGCAGCTTTAGAGCAGAAATTGGGGAATAACTGGCGAACTATTTATTCTGGAGAAGAACAAGTAAACCAGGAAATACAGAAGCTGATAGGCTTCGATGCCAGTACCTTCAGGACTTCGGTATTTCTGCCTCAAGGGGAAACTCTTTCCTTTATCGAGGCCACTCCTACCAAACGCTTCGACATCCTGAGCAGTTTGTTCGGACTGGACATACTGGACGCAATACATCAAAAAGTCAAAAATCGACTTGATTTCCTGGAAGGCAGTCTCGGTCCTCGTCTGGACAAACTACGTGCCCTTAAAGAGGCAGATCTCGAAGAGCAAATCGAAACCTTGCGCAAAAAAGAAAGAGAGCTTGAAGATACCCTTGCCAAACTCAAAAGTGAGGAAGAAACCACTGAAACTCAGAGACGCCTGACAGAAAAAGCCCTGGATGAGGAAAGAAAACACCAGGAACTTTACCAGCAAATCGAAAATCTTAAAGAAGAAATTAGAGAAGCTGAAACCCGAGCTCGCCTGGACCACGACATTCAAAAAGCTCTGGAAGTAAATCTTAATTTCTACCAGCCGCTAATGCGGCTCCAAGAAGAACTAACCAGACTAAAAACAGAATACGCTCAAAAAGAATCACGCCTTAAAGAACTGAATAAATCCCTGCACAATCTTGACGAAGAAATAAAAATCAGCGAAAAGAAACTTGCTTATCTCCTGAATGAGAAAGAACGCTACCAGCTTATCGAAGGTAGCTTACAGGAAAAAATTAAACCTGTTCTCGAAGAAATAAAAGTTCTCAAACCTCAAATTGCTCTTCTTCAAAAAAAGCATCGGGATTTGCTGGAGAGAGAAAACAACCTTTCTCAGGCTATAAAAGAGAAAGAAAAATTACTACTCCGATTACAGGAAGCAACCCAGAAAATGCAGAACCAGCTCCAATCTGAAAAAAACTTGCTTAAAACTATTGAACAGGTTCTGGAGAGCTTAGCCTCCCTTGAAGAAGAAAAAAGAGGTCTGGAATGGGAAAAACAGCTTTTAGAAGAGGAAAAACTCAAAAAAGAGCAAGAAAAAATTAGTCTCAATCAAAACCTGAATGGAGTTCTCAGCCGAATAAAAGTCATTGAAAAGAATATTTCTCAACTGAAAATACAGGAAGCCACTATAGAAGAATCCCACCGAAAAATTCTTAAAGCCTACCTTTTTAATGAACTCAACGAAGAATGGAAGCAGAGTGGGGCTTGTCCGCTCTGCGGCACTGTCAAGCCAGCACCCTCCACTCACGAAAAACTCTCGGTGGATATTCTCGAAGAAGAAAAGCGTTACCGAACATTTCGGGAACAGCTAACCAGAACAAGCAGTGAACTTGAAAAATGGAAAGAGAAAAAACGAGCCATAGAAGAAAACTTACAGGAAAACAACGCCCAGCTTGAGGTGGCTTTAGAAAGGTTAAAAAAACTGCAATCAAGAATTCGGGAAATCGAAAGAAAAGCGTTAGAAATTTTAAAGGAACATCAGCTTGATAAAGAGGGAATAAAAGACTTTAACACCTTACAGAGGTTTTATAAGCAAAAAAATGGAAGAATAGAGCAACTTCTTGAAGCATTGCATAATTCCTCAAAAAGCCTCCAGGAAACAGTAACCTATCTTGAAAGCTGGAAAAAACAAATCCTGGATCTGCAAAGCGAAATCCAGAACACTGCCCAGGAGCTTTTAGAAAAAGAAGCCTACCTGCGACAAAAAAGACAGTCCATCTTTTCCACTTTCAAAGAAAACAATCTTCCCCTTAACCCTCAGCTTGAAATCGAGCAAAGCGCTCAGGAAACTATAGAATCAACACAAAACAAAATCCAAGAGCTTTTTACAAGTCTATCTAACCTGGAAAACCGGAAGGGAAAACTGGAAGAACGCAAAAGAGCCCAGGAAGAGAATATCCAGGAAGTTACCCGAGAACTGAAAGAGCTGGGGTGCAAAATTGAGGAAGTCTCCCAAAAACTGAAAAGCCAGGAAAAGCTCTTCCTGAAAGAAATAGAAAGGCTGGGCTGGAGCGAAGCCTACTTCAAGAATCTTAAAGACCAAAAGCCGGGTAACTGGCAGGAAAGAAAAATCCACCTTGAAGGCAGGCTACAACATCTTCAGAAAGAACTTGCAGATACTGAGTCGAGAATAAGGTCTTACGAAGAAGAACTGCAAACAGAACGCGAAAAGTTTTCAACATTAGCGCAAAACCTTAACAGCCACCTGTTGAAGCTGAAAGAAGCCATACGTACAGCAAACGAGGAATTAGGCAGTAACCGTCAGGCAATCCAGAACTTGCAGGAAAAAATTCAGGAAAGAGCAAAGTTGGAGGCCGAACTGGAAGAAATTATTCAGGAAAGGAACCTTCATAAAACCCTTAAAGAAGCCTTAGAAGGCAGGGGCTTTAAAAACTTTCTTCTGGGACTGCTTTTTGAGCAACTGGAAAAAGAAACCTCTGCAATCCTCACCGAGATTTCTCAGGGAAGATACACTGTTTCCATGAAGATGGAAGGAGGAAAAGCCACTCTGGCCGTTATTGACAACCTGTTTGGGGGGCAGGAACGTTCGCCAGGAGAGTGCTCGGGAGGAGAAAAAACGCTTATCGCCCTTGCCCTGGCCATAGCTCTTTCTCGGGTACGCTTTGGAAACGAAAAAAACCAGGCAAACTGTATTTTCATAGATGAAGGTTTTTCTGCTCTGGATAGGGAACATCTCGAACTGGTAGCCGACGCCATTTTGAACATGGGCAGGGACGGGAAGCTGGTAGGAATAGTAACTCACGATCCTCTTTTTGCTGCTCATTTTCCAGTTCGCCTTAATATAAGCGGAGGAAAGGCTTCATGGATAACTACCGAAGAGGAATTGTAAGCTGGGAAGAGCTTTTTTCTAAAAATATGGTTCAGCTTGACCACTGGTTTTATGAAGAAGGAGCTTTTCATCATGAAGAAATGATCTCGGAACCAGAACTCCTGACATCACCAGATTTATGGGAAACCGACGAAGCAAACCTGAAAAACTGGAAAGCAGAAACCAAAACTTCCATCCCTGAAAAAGTATATTTTGTAGATGGCAGGATGCGGATATACGCGCGTCTGTTTCTGAAAAAGTATGTTCTGCTTTTTGCAGAAGTAGCTGCCGGATATGTGGAATGGTCAAAAGAAGGAGGAGTTAAACCAGGTTTTTCACCTCAAAGTCCTCCTCATCTGCGCAGGGTTATCGGTGCGCCCGAAGAGCTTTTTCTGGATTTGGGGGAAACAGAAGCTTCTCTTGCGGTGGATGACGAGCTCTTTTTCTTGGTAAAAACCTCAAGCCGTAAGTCGCGCAACACACCCTATCAGGAAACTGCTCAGCAAGCAGTCTTTAATGCCATGCAAGAGCTGGAAAAACAGGTTGTCAACTCCCTGTTGAGCGAAAATGCCCCCATTATAATGGACGGCACTGTTCATTTTGATACCCACCTTTTTGAAACGGGGAAGGGCCCCTGCGGATTGGTGAAAAGAATTCAGAGATTGCAGATACCACCTTCTGAAAATTTTATGGACCTTCTCTTCAACATTGATTGTGGCGAGCGTACCCCTTTTCTGAGCGCCTACCTGAGCGACAAGTCAGATACGGTAAGAGTTTTCTGTTTCACACGTCTCGTTGATAGAAACTCCTTTTACCCTTTAAAGGGTCTGGTACGCCTGGAAGTGGCTCTGCAGGAAAAACACCTGGAACGCAAAAAGGAAGAGCTGGGCCAGTTTTTCAGCTCCATCGCCTCTCTGCTTCCTTCTCTCACCCGGGATTTTCCATACCGAAGATTACCCGAAAACATCTTTCCCATGATAGCCCTTGAAAACTACCTGGGTCAATATTTCTCCACTCCTCAGTGGATTCAAAGTTTATGTCATAAATTCATATGGAGGGTCAAAAATGCCTAAACTGGTGGGTACCGTCACTGGATTGAAGGAAATATCCCCCTATAGCTTCTGGATAAGGGTAAATTCTGGGCAACCCGTGCCTGGCATCGATAGCTTGATCCAGGTAGACTATCAGTCTGGAGAGAAAAAATTCAGAATATATGGAGTAATCACTGAAGTAGTCACTACCTGGGATGGCATGATAACTACTGGTTATCAAGAAGAAGCTTATTTTGAAGGAACTTTCAGCGGAACTCCCATTTACCTCTGCCAGGTAGCAGTAACTCGTGCTCAGACCTGGCGAGGTGAAGATCTGGTCACCATAACACCGTTTTTGCCTCCTCCAGCTGGGGAGAAGGTTTTTCTCGTCGATCCCGAAGAAACTGATGCCGCTTTGGGCTTCGACGTCATAAAAAAGGAAAAAAGAGAAATTCCAGTCGGAATTCTTTCTAATGGTGAAGTAGCTTACCTGGACCTAAAATACCTGCTGGGAGATAATGGAGCTCACATCAACATCAGTGGCCAATCCGGAGTTGCCGCCAAAACCTCCTACGCCACTTTTTTACTCTGGATGCTCCAGAACTACGCCGAGAAAAATGTTCTGGAAAGCACTCTGGCCCGAGAGCTGAAAAACAGCCGTTCGGTGATTTTTAACGTGAAAGGAGAAAGTCTCCTTTTTCTCGACTATTGGAATGCCGAGTGGAAAGCCCAGGAAAACAAACGTCAAGGCCAGGAATGGAAAGAAATGTTCTCTCGCCTGGGGGTGGAACCCAGGCCCTTCCAGAACGTGAAGGTATATGTTCCTCCCAAAGACCAGAGGGGAACTCCGCGCATCTCGCGTTCGAGGAAAGGAGCGCTTGTCTATGGGTGGGATATTCTGGATATCGTGGAACTGAACCTGGTATCGCTGATGTTTGATGTAGAAGAAGTGAGTGCTAATCCTAATTTTCTACTTGCCGTAACCGTAATCGAAGACTTGCTAAGGACAAGGTATGACAAATTGCTTGCAGATGCCGAAAAAGAACTGAAAGAAAAATGTTATCAGGAACGACTCAAAATCAAAACCGAAGGCCTTGCACCAAGCAGTTTAATTCGAGTTTACCTCGAAGTGACCGGAGAAGAACCTGGGTTAATTCTTGAAAATTTTGGCCTTCCCAACAGCTTCAGGGATTTTGTTGAAATGTTTAAAATCAGTGAGGAAGAGGAGGGAACAACCAGCTCTCTTGTTGAAGAACTTAGGAAAGAGCAGCTTGAAGACCGCACCATAGCGGCAGTGGCCCGCCGCTTGAGAACCGCCCGGAGAACCGGCATAGACCTTCTCTGGAGAAAAATAGAGAAAAAGTGCTATGGACCCATAGAGAAGATACCAGAACCTGATTACCATCTGCAGTGGAACCATCCGGGTAGTACCACAGTAATCGATATTTCCAAGCTTCATCAGAGAGTTCAGACCTTTGTGGTTGGTGCTGTACTCAAAGAAATAATGTTTCTCAAGGAAAAAGACGAGCTTCCCGAACCAGTTTTTATATATCTTGACGAGTTGAACAAATACGCGCCCCGCACTGGAGGAGGGGCCTTAGCAAGTATTTTCAGAGATGTTGCTGAGCGCGGAAGGTCTTTCCGGGTAGTGCTCATCGGGGCAGAGCAGACAGCCTCACAGGTTGATTACCGGGTCATCACCCAGGCCGCTACTACTATCGTGGGCCGCCAGAAGCAAGCTGAACTGAGTAAAGAAGAGTATGCACACCTGCAGGGAGCCTTACGGGAAAAGGCGTCTTCGCTTTTGCCGGGAGAAGTAATCATAGACCAGCCTTTTTTGAGAATCCCCATAACCGTGAGCTTTCCTTTAACTCCCTGGGCAACTTCCGAAGAAAACCGGGAACAGCATTTCTCTAAGGAACAGAAGCAAACTTACAGTTCTCCAGAAGAACAACTTGAAGAGCTCTTGCCTTAATTTAGGAAAGGAGGTTAAAAAATGAAAGAGGAATTTTTGGTACAGACTCACCTTCGCGAAGAGTTTGTTCACATTACCGGAAAAGTCCAGGACGCCGTGCGCAAGATGAAGCTTGAAGAAGGTTTCTGCGTGGTCTACGTACCACACACCACCTGTGGAATAACCATTAACGAAAATGCCGACCCGGACGTCGTAGCAGATATACTGACAGGTTTAAAAAGGATGGTTCCTGAAAACGTGCCTTATGCCCACCTTGAAGGCAATTCCCCCGCTCATATAAAAGCTTCCTTGATGGGCTCTTCGGTGCTGGTGGTGGTCGAGGGAGGCAAGCTACTTCTGGGAACCTGGCAGGGGATTTTTCTCGCCGAGTTTGACGGACCCCGCCACCGGAAAGTCATAGTGAAAGGAGTAAGAGTCTGAATGGCTAAACACGCCCAGAACCTGAAGTTACTCAGCACAGCCCGGGGACAGCTGGAAGCAGTTATTCGTATGGTTGAAGAAGATGCTTACTGCATCGATATATCCAAGCAGATCCTGGCGACCATTGCTCTTTTAAAAAGAGCCAACTCAGCAATTTTAAAAAAGCACATCGAAACTTGCGTAAAAAATGCTCTGCAACAGGGAGACTTCGAAAATAAGTTAAAAGAGCTGGAGGAAGTCTTCAGGTATATGGAAAGAACAGTTTAAAGGTTCCGTGATGCTGTGAAAAAGTTATTTTCCCTTGACCTTTAATTAAAAGAGTTATATAATGTATTTGAAAATTAACTCTTTTAATTAAAGGTGATGAAAATGAGTTATCATAAAGCAGACAGATTAAGTTTGACCAGTTTAGCCCAATCCTTTTATAAAGAAGGAAGAAGACCTATAGTTCCTCTGATGGGATATCCGGGTTTGCAGCTCACCGCCACCACCATAAAACAAAATCAATTTAATCATATAGTTCAGTTTCGTTCTCTGAGCAGGTTATACGATCGTTTTCGACCTGATGCGATGTTCTTTTTAATGGACCTTTCGGTAGAGAGCAGTGCTCTGGGTTTGCCGGTGAGATTTCCACTTGAGGAAACTCCCTCTGTAGAAGAACATCCTGTTAAAAACCTGAAAGATCTTGATCAATTTGAAAACATTGATATTCTTGGCGATGGGCGGGTGATGGTTTACCTTGAAACATTAAAACATATGAAGGTGGCCTTACCCTGTCCAGTAGGCGCTTTCGTGATAGGCCCTCTCACCTTGGCTGGCTTGCTCACTGGAGCCAATGAAATCGCTATCAAAAGTATCACCGAACCCGAATTTTTCGAAGAAATTCTGCAATTCTCACAGCGAATAATTCTCCGTTACGCCCAGGCTCTTTTCGAAGCCGGAGCAGATACCCTGATGGTTCTCGAACCCACCGCTGTGATCTTTGGTCCTCAACAATTCAGGAAATATCTGGCTCCTCTTTATCGGGAACTGGTCGGAGTACTTGATGACCTTGAAATAACACTTCACATATGTGGAGACACCACCCACCTCCTGAAAGAAATGGCTCAATGTGGTGTCGCTGGGCTGAGCCTTGACAGCATGGTAGACCTTGGAAAAGCAGCAGAAATAGTAGGTGAAAATATTCTATTAATCGGCAACATCAACCCCATCGAAATGCTTCAGGAAAAACCCCAAAAAATATATACAGATACTCTGCATTTGCTTGACAAAATGAGCAAACATCCTCTTTTTGTGCTCAGCACAGGTTGCGACCTGCCTCAGAACGTGCCCTTTGAAAACATCGAAGCATTCTTCAAAGCAGGCAGAGAGTGGACTTTTTCGGGGAATCCAAAAGGAGCCTCGAAAGACCTGATAAAAAGCAGTTGAAAAAGTCAAAAATGCTATTTAGTTAAAAGAGTTAAAAAATGTTGGAAGCTTTATGCCTGGAATTATCAGATGTGGAGTTTTGCACTTTTCAAAGACGCATCAATCGTTTTCTGGTAGAAGCATCATGGAAAAGAGGAAGCATACTCCTTTCGTTGAGCAACACCGGCAGGCTAACAAGCCTCCTCTTACGAGGTAAGAGAGCATGCTTCTTGCCCCGTAAAACTCTGAAAACAGAGGGAAGGCTTATCGGCGTAGAAGTGAAAGAGAATACTTTCGCACTCCTTGACACTAACCTGATGGAACTTGCTTTTTCCAGCGCTTTAACCAGAGGTTTGCTACACTGGTTAAAAGAACCAAAAATACTGAAACGTAATCCGCGCTGGAAGGAGAGTAGATTTGATTTCCTGTTAGAAAGCGGCGGAAAGGAATGGATGTGCGAACTGAAAGGTGCCTTGCTTCAAAAAGACAATGCGATACTGTACCCCGATTGTCCCTCACCAAGGGGCAGACGCCATATCAGGGAATTAATAAGCTATGCTAACCAAAAAAACCATGCTTTGCTGTGTTTTGTGACTTCACTTCCTGGAGTATCTTTTTTCCAAGCCAACTACTCAGTAGACCCCACTCTCAAAGCACTGCTTGCCCAGGCCCTTGACTCTGGAATTCTCATAAAAAGCATTGTTTTCCGATTTTCCGCTCCCCAAATCTTCCTCGAAAACCAGGACCTACCAGTAAAGCTCTAATAAGGAAAGCATAGTAGCAATTATCCTGGAGTCACCAATTTGCGCAGCTCGGCAAGCTGTTGCAACCTTCCCAGAACAATGATAATATCTCCCGCCCTGATAATCGTATCCGCTCGAGGATTAAATTCAAAAGTTGCTCTATCCCCAGGCTTGACAGCTACCACAATCAAGCCTATCTTTCCCGGAAGATTCAGTTCTCGAAGGTTTTTTCCAGCCACAGGTGAATTTTCAGGAATGGTTATTTCCTCGATAGCAAGATCAAAGGTTTCACTTCGCAGAACCAAATCCAGAAAAGAAGTAACCTGGGGTCGCAGTGCAGCAGCAGCAAGCCTTAAACCACCAATCTTTTGAGGGCAGATCACATAGTCCGCACCAGCTCGCTTTAAAATCTCGATGGACTCCGGCTGAATAGCCCGGGCAACTATACGCAGGTGAGAGTTCATAAAACGGGCAGTAATGACCGTATAAACATTATCAGCATCGCTACCCAGTAAAGCCAGAAGACCCCTTGCTCTTTCAATTCCTGCTTCTTTCAGTAAGTCCTCTCGAGTAGCATCACCAACAATAAACAATAGATCCGGATAATTTTTAAGAATCTCTTTTATTTTTTCTTCATCTCGCTCTATCACCACAAATTTTTCCCGAGTTCTGGCAAAATATTCCACAACTTCAGAGCCCACCACGCCACAGCCACAAATTATAAAGTGATTTTCTATCTCCCGAAGCTCCATCTTAACCCTCCTTCTGAGCAAGAATTCACCAGCTCTTCCTTCAGCAAGTAAACTTACCAGAAAAGATATAGAATAAGTCACCACGAAAACCCCAGAACCAACCAGAAAAATGGTAAAAATTTTGCCAGACGAAGAAAGAGGATACACTTCTCCAAAACCAACCGTGGTGAGAGTGATCACCGTCATATAGAAAGCATCCAGCAAAGGCCATCCCTCAATAACAACGTAACCGGCAGTACCAGCAATCAAAACAGAAATTGCAAGAATAATGATGTAAAAAATTTGTCTTTCCAAGGTTGTCCTTCTAAAAAATAGGAATTTTAGTAATTGAAACAGGGTTTTAAAGATTATAAAACCTTTTGGAGGTGAAGCCAAGATGGCTCCAGTTAAAGAAGTGGGTGAAGTTTTCCGGTGCGAAATCTGTGGGAATGTAGTCGAGGTGAAAGAAGTTGGCGGAGGAGAGCTGGTTTGCTGTGGTCAACCAATGACCAAGATAGGGTAGGGTAGCAAAATGTAAAAAAAACACTTATGCTCCTTGTTTGTCTATTTGTGGCCATGCTTTTACTGTTGACAGCTGTTTTCCTGGCCTACCCTTCCAGAAAATTCAACGCTTCCCTTAACCTGAAAAGTAACGTCCTCCCCCTCAATAAATTGAGGGGGATTAAGTCCCTTTGTCTTCCCTCATATCCTAAACCATGCACAGAAAGATGATATCATGGAGATTAGAATGATATGCAGTAAGTTTGGAGAAAAAACTTGACTTACCAGGAGGAGTGAACATCAAAACCTTTCTAATTCGCATTCCAAAATGGATGCCAGGCTGGATCCCTTCCAGTCCCCAAAAAGAAATACTTTTACAGAGCAGCGCAGTAGCTATTCTTTTTCTACTCGCCTTTGGCACAATAGTTTTCCAAAGTGCTCAGCAGTCCCTGCTTGAAGACCTTAAAGAGCAATTCGCCTTTTCCTTTGAAGAAAATGAAAAGATTATGCAAACACTCTGCGAGCGGTTCGAACTTCACTGTAGCCATAAAGACAGAAAAATCCGCATGCCTGCAGAAAAGCTTGCAACGTACACGAAAAGCATAGTTTATAAAGATATAGCTTACGGTAAAAAACCCCGTCAGCGCCTCGATGTACTGGTACCCCCAAGCATAGAGGCGGGAGAAAAGCTACCTGTGGTGATCTTTTTTCACGGAGGAGCCTGGATGCGGGGTTCTAAAGAAGATTTGCTGTATTCCCATTTTGCCAGGGATCTCACTCAAAACGGCTTTATTTTTGTGAACGCCGATTACCGTGTCTACCCGGAAGTGCGTTTCCCCGGTTTTCTAAATGACCCCCGGCGTGCCATAGAATGGGTACACAGGCATATAGCAGATTACGGTGGAGACCCTCAGTATTTAATTTTGATGGGGCACTCAGCAGGGGCACACCTTGTAGCCCTTTTGACTGTTCAGGACGATCTCCTCCCACCTGCGATTTTCTTTGCCATTAAAAAAGCAGTTCTTTTGAGCGGTCCGTACCATCTACCTTCTTATCGTGGCTATTTACAAACGGAATTTCGTGGGATCGTTGAAAAAGTTTTCCTGCACCTTTTTGGCGGGGAGAAAAATCTCTTAAAAATTTCCCCGGTCAATCAGGTCGAAAAAACTCATATCCAGTATCTGATCGCCGTTGGCGAAAAGGATAGGGTTACTCCTCCAGAGCAATCACAACTTCTCTATCAAAGATTATGCGAGAAAAGCAACCAGGCGGAACTAATCATTCTTCCCGATACTGGTCATGCAGGAACAGCGTTTCACCTCAACAGCGAATTTGACCAGCACGGTTTTTCCCAGAGAATCCTCGATTTTCTCCCAAACAGGATCTGAAATAGCTTCAAAGGAAAGTTCAATCCGGACCACATAGAAATCATTTTTTCCAAACTTTCCTCTGGCTTTTGTCGATAATTCAGTTATCGAGGTTCTCTTCAATAGAAATCTTTGTAAAACAGTACCATATTACCCACCACCTGAGCGTACTCTCAGCTTTTATGGATGTTTTGCAGAGATAGCAAAATAAAAGGGGAACAACTAAATGTGTGGTTGATAAAATCTACCCCCGCTCTTTCAACAAGCAAAGGGGAACAGCTTTCAACCTGACCAGACCCTCTACCAAGCCAGACACATAATTTCCATCCAGCCCTCCCTGGCCACAGGCAAAATAAATTCTGGAGCTTATTCCTTTCTTTCGAGCAATCTCCCTGACTCTCGTTTTTAGCTCCCAGGAGGCATTCTTGACTACCACAGACCAATAACCTCCTGTCAGGGCATGCAAATCGTTGCCGCTATCTCCTGCGTATATAACTCGGTTTTTCCTGAAGCCCAATTTTTTCCTAAGGTATTCAAGGGCCCCAGCTTTGGTCCCTTTTCGGGGAACAACATCCAAGAACACGAGTTCAGAACCCGGTTCAAAGCTGATCACAAGCTCAAAGTGAGAACAAACTTTTTCAATTTTCTCCTTTACTTGAGCAAGACGATCTTCTAAATCAGACACCCTGGCAAGGTAATAGCTGATTTTAAAAGGGTTCTGATGCTCTTTACTTTGCTCAAAAAGCCATTCCAATCGGGAAAGGCTTTCCACTATCTTTTTTCTATCCCAACCTGGAGTACTTCGTTGTAATTCTTCCTTCCAACCTGCGTCTTCCGTGAAAGCACCTTTTTCCTGGTAGAAAATTCTGGTTCCTATTTCAGCAATGGCAGCCCGAGGTAGAGGCAAACAATAACTCTCAACCGCCTCCTGAATCTCCTGGAGATTACGTCCCGTCACGTATACCAGCGTGAAAGACCCCAGAATTAAAGCTTTCTTGAAAAGCTCCAGTGCCTTCTCGTATTTTTCGCCACTACCCAATAAAGTACCGTCAAGATCTGTTGCCAGAAGATAGTTTTTTTTCTGCACAAACTCAGATGCCGAACTAACCAATGATCAATCCCGCCTTTCCCATTTCTTCAATCCATCTCCGAGTACTGCTCACCCAGGAGTGCTGTTGAGATCGCGAATAAGCTTCTTCTGCTAACTTTTCTCTTAACTCAACATTGTCAACCAAAAGATCCATCTTTTCAGCGTAAGCCAAAGGAGTGTTTTCCTCAACCACCAAAGCAGCATCCCCAAGCACCTCATTAACGAAAGGCACAAAAGGAGAAGAGATAACAGTGCACCGTGAAGCTGCAGCTTCCTGAACTGCCATCCCCCAACCCTCCATCAAAGAAGCAGTTACAAAAACCTGAGCAAGGGCAAAAAGCTGAGCTACTTCCTCGTTATTCAAAAACCAGTCAATGAGAACTATATTTTCCCCTTTCACACCCGACCTTCGATAACTCCTCATAATTCCAGAATAAAGGGGAGAGGCCACATCCACATTCATCAAAAGAAGTGCTTTCTCCCAGTTGTTCATGGAAGCAAAAGCATTGAGCACCAAGCCTTTTTGCTTGCTGCGTGCAGTGCGGCTTAGTTCCAGAAAAACCACTCTTTCTTCAAGAAGCATTAAAGCCTCTTTTTCGGTAATACCCAATACCTTACTAATTATTTTAAGAGCCAGCAGACATTCATTAATTTTCCGAGGATAGAACACCTCAGTATCTACTGCTGGAGGAAACCAAAAGGTTCGCTCAGGACGCGATCGATATTGTTTAAGGACTCTTTCAATTTCCCGAGAGGTGATGACCACGCCATCAGACTGAGCAATGCACCTTTCTTCTTGAGCAATGCGATATGGAAACCGAAAACGTGCAATCTTCTCAGGAGAAGCACTTCGAAACCGCTGTCTCTTTAAAACACCCAGAGAGTGAGGAGTGAAAATATGGACCGGCACAGGAAGATCTCTTTTGCTCAGTTCTTCCCCTATCAAAATACCCAGCAAACCACCATCCCAGTAGTGAGAAGAGATAAAACAAAAGTCCCCCAAGTCCACATCCAGCTGTTTTTGGACCACATTTATGAAAAAGTCTTTTTCGTTTTCCAGGTTTTCAAGCTGTAACTCCTCTTTGGGTATAAATCTTTGTAAACCATCCTCAAGATACACTACCCGGCAGAACAAACCTTCCTCGCCCCATACTGCGTCGTAGTAAGTAACCCCCTTTTGCATTTTTCCGGTCACCGGGTGCGGAAATCCACCACGGTTAAGAATGGTCACCTTATAACCCAGCTTAACCAGAGCCTTGGCCAAGTTATTAACGTATATATTTTGTCCCCCGGTATCTACTGTAACCACAATTTGTGGGGCATGACAACCATGGTTGGTTATCAAAAGCACATGTTTACGTGGAGAATCATTGAAAAGCTGATGTTTCCAGCTTATTGTTTCCAGCCAAAACACCCCCTTTTACTTAGCCTATTATAACAGTGCCGTAAAAACAAAAATCCAGATCCTTACAAAGAGCCTTGACGAGGGACGAAGAGCGGCGAGGTTCAATTTTAAAAACTTGACGCAAAAAACGAGAAGTAGTAAAATACTTGAGTAGTCATCATATGACCTGCTAATATGATAACAATGATATTCAAAGAAAATTTAGTCAATCAAGTAAAAAGAGAAATCCTTGCCTACATATTTAGAGAAGGTCTTTCCAGGGGCGATAAATTGCCCTCTATAGAAAAGCTGGGAGCTCTTTTTTCAGTAGGTAGATCTACAGTACGAGAAGCGATACGCAGTCTGGAACAGGCTCATATCCTTGAAACACTTCAGGGAAAAGGCACTTTTCTTATTGCAGATCCTTCGTCCTTAGGTAAAGATATATCCAGGTTGCGCAGTGCTACTGAAATGGCTCGCGATTCGGGAATTGAACTGGTAACCCTTCGAGTAGAAAAAGAAAGAATTCTTGCTGATGATCATATTTCCAGAAAACTGGGAATTCCCCTTGCAAGTCCACTCATTCTCTTAAAACGCATAAGAGGTATTGAAAATGAACCATTGCTCTATCTGGAAGATATTATCCCCGAAAGCTACACTGCAGATTTCTCAGGCGAAGATTGGCATGGCTCGCTTTTCCAGGCACTGGAGCAGAAGGGAATAGTCATTGCCTATTCGAAAGCCAAAATAATACCTTACTGTCCGGATAAGGGTTTCTTGAGAAATTTGGGCTTAAAAAAAGCAGCACCCTTTTTGTTGCTTGAGCATATCCACTATGATTTGAGAGGACAAGCAGTCCTTTTCTCGAAAGATTATTACCACTCAGAGTTTTTTCACTTTGAGGTACTAAGAAAGCGTTTATAAGAACCGTGAGGTGAGAAACATGACCCAATTTGTATTGGATCTTCTGGAAACAGATTATGCCATGTCAGAGCGAATCCGCTCTATGCGTGAAGCGTTGCTGGAAACCATACCCGAAGTTTGCATTGAAAGAGCCCGTATTTACACCGAAACTTATCAGCAAAACGAAGCAGACCCCCCAATTTTAAAAAGAGCTAAAGCATTAGCCAGTACTCTGGAAAAAATGACTATCTTTATATACCAAGACGAACTGTTAGTGGGTAATCAGGCTTCCAAACCCCGAGGAGCCCCTATTTTCCCTGAGTACTCCTGGGACTGGATCGTGAACGAAATCGATGAATTTCACCGCAGGCCAGGAGACAAATTTATTATTGACCAGAAAGCAAAGGCAACGCTCCTTAAAGAAGTGATCCCTTACTGGCGAGGAAAAGCCCTTTATGACAGAGCTATGCAAATCATTCCCGACTTTGTGTTGAAGGCCCAAGAAATAGGAGCTATTTCAGGACGAGGAAACATCACTTCCGGTGATGGACATATTATTGTAAATTTCCCCAAGGTTTTACAGAAGGGCTGGAAAGGGTTACTCGAAGAAACAATTGAGAGAAAAGAATCTCTTGACCCCAGGGATCCTGATTTTATCAAGAAAAAAGTCTTCTATGAATCCGTAATCATCGTACTGGAAGGGGTAATCAAGTTCATAAGAAGATATGAACAGTTGGCTAAACTGGAAGCCAGTGTAATTGAAAACCCAATCCGCAAAAAGGAACTTGAAAACATTATCAAAGTACTCGATCGAATTGCAGAGTTACCCCCAACTACCTTTTATGAAGCTATCCAGCTTACCTGGTTTGTTCATTTGATCACGCAAATTGAAAGCAACGGTCATTCCTTCTCTCTGGGAAGATTAGATCAATACCTTTATCCTTACTGGACTAAAGATTTTCAGGAAGGAAGAATTGATTACCATTCTACCGTGGAACTTTTACAGAACCTGTTCATTAAGATGTTCACCATAAACAAAATTCGTCCCTGGGCACATACTCGTTTTGGAATGGGTTATACAACCTATCAGAATGTGACCATTGGTGGTCAAGATCGTTCCGGCCGAGATGCTACCAACGAATTGAGCATTCTCATTCTAAAGGCTGTAGGGGGATTACGGTTAACAACTCCCAATCTTTCAGCACGTTATCATGCAACTTCCCCACGCTTCTACCTTGAAGAATGCGCCAGAGTCATCAGGTTGGGCTTTGGAATGCCTGCTATGAAAAACGATGAAATAATTATACCTGCTCTTATGGAAAAGGGAGCTTCTGTAGAAGATGCCAGAGATTATGCTATCGTAGGATGTGTCGAAGCTGCAGTTCCTGGAAAATGGGGGTACCGCAACACTGGTATGTCTTTTCTTAATGCTCTAAAGGTGCTTGAAGTCACTCTATACGGAGGAAAATGCCCCATTAATGGTTGCTGCCTTTATACCACAAAACTACCTCAGCATTGCGAAAACTTTGAAGATTTTTACCAAGAATTTCTCAAACAGCTTGCATTTTATACCAGATGCGAAGTATTAATGGATGCAGGAGCCGATATTGCGTTAGAAGAGTTGGTTCCAGATGCTTTTTGCTCAGCCCTGGTAGAAAATTGCTTAGAAAAAGGTAAAAGCATTAAAGAGGGTGGAGCCATATACGATGTAATAAGCGGTCCCTTCTCGGGGTTGGCTAACACTGCAAACAGTCTTGCTTCCATCCGCAAGCTCATATATGAAGACCGTGTGCTAACCTGGGAAGAAATGCTCGTTGCGCTACAAGAAAATTTCGAAAGTCCAGCAGGTCAGATGATACTCAAAAAAATACGCGATAAGGTTCCCAAATATGGCAATGACGAAGATTACGTAGATTCACTTGCCCAAAGGGTTATGGAAGATTATCTCTGCGAGCTCAGAAACTATCGTAATACCCGCTTTGGGCGTGGCCCCATAGGTGGAAACTATTGTGGATCAACTTCTAACATCTCTGCTAACGTTCCTTTAGGTATGGCTGTAGGTGCGACTCCGGATGGAAGAAAAGCTCATGAACCAATAGCTGAAGGAGTATCACCTTTTTACGGAACTGAAAGGAAAGGACCTACCGCGGTACTCAAGTCGGTAAGCAAGTTGCCTACCATTAAGATGATCGCTCAACTATTGAATCTAAAATTTACTCCCACTGTACTGGCTAAAGATGAAGGATTGAAAAAGCTTGTTGATTTGATAATCACCTTTTTCCGCGATCTTAAAGGATGGCATGTCCAATTTAACGTCGTTGATGCACAAACTCTTAGAGAAGCTCAAAAGAATCCTGAAAAATACCGTGACCTTATTGTTAGAGTAGCAGGTTACAGCGCTCTGTTTGTCGCCCTTGACCCTAAAACCCAGGAAGATATCATCAGGCGTACTGAACATTCTTTGTAACCTAACAAATCAGGCGTAGGTGATGAAATTGGTTCAACATTGTGCGCTGGGTGTTGATATAGGCGGAACCAAACTCCGTCTGGGTTTGGTTACAGAAAACCTGGAAATACTGAAATGCTCAATTAGCGAGGAACATAAAACTTTTACTCCTGAAAAGTTAGTCGATTTTATAGCCTTTAACGTGGATAAATTATTAGAAAAAAATCGCGGTGATTTATTCATTGTGGGGGCTGGCGTAGGATATCCTGGTCCAGTTGATTTTAGAAAGGGTTCTACATTCTCATATACCAATCTTCGCAATTCGGCCTGGGAAAAAATTCCCCTCAAAGAGCTTTTAGAGAAAAAACTTGAGATGCCTGTTTTGCTGGATAACGACGCTAATCTGGTTGGACTTGCTGAAATGCGTTTGGGCGCTGGCAAAGAATTTACAAACGCGGTTTACCTTACCATCAGTACTGGCACAGGAGGCGCAATATTTATCAACCGAAAACTCTATAGAGGCTCTATGGGAAGTGCTGGAGAATTTGGACATATGGTTGTGGATATGGATGGTTTCCTTTGCAAATGTGGCAATACCGGCTGTTTGATGTCTCTACTCTCAGGCCTTGGTCTCGAAGAATTCATAAAACGAGAACCCTTATGCAAAGAACTCTTGCCCAACAAAGTAAACGAAGATTGCGTAAAAAGGTTGTTCGATTTCCTGCTTGAAAAACATCCCGTTGCAATCCAGACAATTAAACCACTCACTGATTATTTATCGATAGCTTTCCTAAACATAATTCAGATACTCAATCCAGAGGCCATCATAGTAGGAGGAAGTCTGGGCAAAAGGCTTATCAATCTTTTCTCTCACGAAATAAGAGCTTACCTCACAAAACACTTGCCGAAGGAGGTGATAGAAAACACCTATATCAAAGAAGCAGAACTTGGCGAATTTGGCGGTGTAATGGGTGGTGCCATAATGGTATTCGAGTCATCACCCAGAAAAAAACTGAAGCGGTGATATTTTTTCAAATGTTAGGCTATTTCAAAACCCTTACCGTGACCTGGAATAGCACTAAAAATAAATACAAGGAGGAAAGAAACATGAGAAAAGTTTGTTGTTTGCTGGCACTGGTCATTTCTGTTCTGTTGCTTGGTGTTACCTTTGCTGGAGCTCAGGAAAAAGAAGACGAGTTTATTATTTTCCACTACTGGACAGCTGGGGGCGAAAAGGAAGCGATAGACGCGCTTTTCAAAATATATCAGGAGAGAAACCCTGGAGTAAAGATTGTTGAAAACCCTGTGGCTGGTGGTGGAGGAGAAACCATGCTGGCTGTTTTAATGAGCAACCTCGCCGCAGGAATACCACCAGATTCTTTCCAGGATCATCAGGGTAACCAGCAAAAAGACTACATAGACGCAGGTTACCTGGAATCTGTTGATGATATCTGGGCTGAAACCAATTTCGAAGCACGCATTAATCCCATGTGGGTAAAAACTCTGAAATTTGACGGCCATGTATATTCAGTGCCCATCAACGCCCACCGCACTAACTGGTTGTGGTATAACAAGAAAATCCTGGACGAGGTCGGAGTGAAACCACCAGAAAGCTATGAGGAACTTTTAGAAGCCTGCAAAAAAATAAAGGAAGCCAAACCAGATGTATCCCCACTTGCTTTGGGCACCCGTGAAAAAGTGTGGGCTACCTATCTTTATGACATGGTTTTACTCACAACTGGTGGACCAGATTTCTATGAAAGGGCTAACACTGGGCAGATTGACTTTGCCAACGACTCTACCTTCCGTAAAGCCATGGAGCGGTACGCAGCCCTGATCCCTTACATTTATCCCTGGCATGCCACTAAAAGCTGGGACGAAGCAGGAGCTTTAATTAAAACAGGAGAAGCCGCCATGTACTGGATGGGTGACTGGATATTGGGCTATTACCTTAACATAGGCATGGAGCCAGAAGTGGACTTTAGCGTAACAGCCATACCTCCAAACGTATGGATGGGACATGCAGATACTTTCCCGTTACCTAAAGGAGCACCTCATCCCAACAACGCCAGAGACTGGATTAAAATGTGTACTACCCCAGAAGCCCAAAAAGCATTCAATCTGATTAAAGGGTCAGTAACCATAGTCAATGATGTACCTCCAGATGTATATCCGGATCCTTATCGCCAAAGAAGCGCTCGTGATCTTAACTCTCTGAGAGCGGTTTGCGATGGATTTCATGGTGGTATGATTACTCCAGCTTTTGGAAGTGAGCTTATGGACATACTGACCAAGTTCTTGGTTGACCAGGACGTTGATGCAGCAATTAGTGCTATAGCTGAAGCTGCAGAAAGAACGAATCTTGCTGAAGCCTGCAGCTGGTTCTGGAAATAAAAGCAAAAGAGACCTCCCCATGCCGGTTGCAACCGGCATGGGGAACAGAGGAGAGAAAAGATGAGGTACTATCGAGCTTCTGGCATTGTATTCCTTATACCCATCATAGTTCTAATTATCATTTTTTACAGTATGATTGTTTGGGACTTTGTGGCCGCGTTTACTTTCTGGCAGGGTCTAAAGCCGACCTGGAAATTCGCTGGTTTTTACAACTTTTCCCGATTATTTGGCATGGAAAGATTCTGGGTTAATATCCGCAACAACATATTATGGTTGCTTTTCTTTATTGGACCCACAGTATTTGTGGGATTCACCCTTGCTTACCTACTGACGCATCTCGGAAGAGGCGAGAGCATTTTTTGGCAAATATTTCTTTTTCCCATGGCTCTGTCTTTCATCATTACTGGAGTTTTATGGGCCTGGATGTATGACCCCAGCTCTGGCTTGATTAACTCCATCCTCAAGATGCTGGGGGTGAACACTTCGCGCTTGGGCTGGATCGCACTTCCCAAGACAGCTATATACTGTATGATCGCCTCGGCCTTCTGGCAGTACCTTGGTTTTGCTCTGGTAATTTATCTGGGAGCAATAAAAAGTATACCTTACGAAATGGTTGAAGCTGCCAGAGTAGATGGTGCCTCTCACTGGACAGTAGCATTTAAAATCATTTTTCCCAATGTAGGTCATGCAACACTAATCTGCACCACGATGCTTGCTATAACTACAGTAAAAGTTTTTGATCTGGTCTGGATAATGACCAGAGGAGGCCCCGGAGTCAGCACCGAAATCCTGCCTTACTTAATGTACAGACTTACTTTTGATTCCCGAGACATTGGAATGGGAACAGCCACCAGTATTGTAATCTTGGCTTTGTCAGCAGCCATGGTTATTCCCTATTCGATGTGGGCTATAAAAAAGTGGGTGAGGATATGAAAGATCGCACTTTCATCTTAACAACTACAATCCTATTATGTTTTATGGCTTTTCTCTGGATGATACCAATATACGCCATGATCAGCACCTCTTTCAAAACCCAGGAAGAAGTAGCTCTGCAAAAGTACCTCGTTCCTCCCCAAAAACTCCAAACCAGCAACTATACTAAGGCTTTTGAAACCTTAAAAGTTGGCTTGAGGAATAGTCTAATTATCAGCTTAAGCGCCACTTTCCTATGCATACTGGTAGGATCAATGGCTGGATACGCTCTGACTGGTTTTGATTTTCGCTTCGCAACTTACCTCTTCTTTGCGATCGTTGTAGTAACCTTTCTTCCTTACCATGTAATCCTTATACCTATAACCCAGTTCCTTAAAACCCTTAACCTTTTAAATACCTATTGGGGGCTCATCCTGATTTACGTCATGCTGAATGCACCAATGGCCACACTCATCACAGGCACCTTTTTTATGAAGGTCCCCCCAGATCTGGAAGAAGCTGCTATACTCGATGGATGCAAACCCTTCAAATATTACCTAAAAATTCTGCTGCCGGTGTCCTTACCCGGTTTAATTTCGGCAACCATATTGGTTTTCATCCAGATATACAACGAGTTTCTGCTGGGCATTGCACTAACCAGAGGACCACAAGTCAAACCAGTAATGCCCTTCTTAGCTGAACTCAAGGGTACCCAAATAGCCCAGTGGCACATTCAAATGGCCGGCGCAGTAATCACCTCGATAATTCCCGTGCTGGTCTTCATCTTCCTGGGCAGATATTTCATATCTGGCCTTATGGCTGGATACGGCAAGGGATAATAAAGGAGGTCTTTATCGTGAAAAACCAAGAAACTCTGAAAGTGCTTCTGGTGGGAGAAACCTGGATAGTATCGAAGTTCCACATAAAAGGCTTTGACGTTGTTCCCCTGGGGGGATATGAAGATTTTTCTACTTACTTTAGAAAAGCTTTGCAAGAATACACCGACCTCGAAATAGACCACCTGCCCAATCACCTTGTCCTATCCATGTTCCCCCAAACCCTTGAAGAACTCGGAAAATATGACGTCGTGATGTTGAGTGATGTGGGAAGAAACACACTAACTCTCTACCCAGATGTTTTTAGGGTGCCTATGGGCAAAGACAGACTGGCCCTTATCCGTGATTTTGTTGCAAAGGGAGGAGCACTGGTCATGTGTGGCGGCTGGATGTCCTTTCAGGGTTTTAGGGCCATGGCCAATTACCACGGAAGCCCTATTGAAGAAGTATTGCCAGTCCACATTCAAGCAAGTGATGACAGAGCGGAAACAACAGAAGGTATTAAACCTGAGATACTCCTCCCCGAGCATCCGGTATTAAAGGGCATTCCTTCCCGAGAGTGGCCCCTTTTCCTTGGCTATAACAAACTGAAAGCAAAGGACGGATCCAAAACTATTGCCAAATTTGGCGAAGACGTTTTTATAGCTGTCTGGGAATATGAGAAGGGAAGGAGTATGGCTTTTGCCTCCGACATGGCTCCCCACTGGGGAAGCGCCTTTGTAAACTGGCCGTATTACGCCCAATTCTGGTATCAGAGCCTAAGGTGGCTGGCCAAAAAATAATCAGTAACACCAACGTCTAAAAACAGGGAGAAATGTAAAAAAGATATGAAAGGGATTGTTTTTGATATACAGCATTTTTCTATACACGATGGACCGGGGATAAGGACCACTGTGTTTTTGAAGGGGTGCCCCTTGCGCTGTCTCTGGTGTCACAATCCAGAATCCCAGAAATCCGAACCCGAAATAGGTTTCTGGCCTGAGAAATGTCTGGAATGTGGCACCTGTGAGAAAGTATGTCCTTATCATGCCTGTAGCCTTCAAAACCCTTACCGGGTTAATCGCCAGCAATGCAATCTTTGCGGTAAATGCGTAGAATTGTGCCCAGCTTCCGCACTCTCAATTATCGGGAAGGAAATGAGCATTGAAGAAGTAATCGATGAAATTTCTAAGGACGAAACCTTTTACAGGCAGTCAGGCGGAGGAGTGACTATTTCAGGGGGAGAACCCCTTTATCAATTTGATTTTACCCGTTCACTGAGTCTTCGCTTGAAAAAACTGGGATATCACGTTGCAATCGACACTTCAGGATATATCAAGGGCACATCAGAGGATCGGCAACGCCTCTTAGAAATAGCCAGCATAGTAGATCTTTTGCTTTATGACTTGAAAGTTATTGATGCTCAAAAACACCTCCGGTA
Organism: Atrimonadaceae bacterium G-SL-SR-0-11; assembly: GCA_048814795.1. GTDB lineage: Bacteria > Atribacterota > Atribacteria > Atribacterales > Thermatribacteraceae > Thermatribacter. The sequence goes on from CP184673.1 coordinate 210,250, forward strand.
TACAGGTGTTAGTAATAAAAGTATCTTACAAAACGCTCTGCATTTGGCCAGCAAGTACCCCTCAAAATCTTTATTCCGTTATCCGATAATACCAGGTGTGAACGATTCTCAAAAAGATATAGACATGCTCATCGCCTTTCTCTCCTCCATTCCCGAATGCAAAATCGAAATACTATCCTACCATCGCCTGGGAATAAATAAGTATGCCCGAGTAGGCAAGGTTTATGCACTTGAAGAACTACCTCTACCAGAACAAGAACGTTTGCAACTCGTAAAGTCAAGGATATCAAAACTACCTAACGTGCAATTGCTGGAAAGCTAATTTTGCGCTAATATGGGAAAAACCTTGTAAGGAGAGTCTATGCAATATCAAAAAGTGATGCTTGCCTCCAATCGGGTGGAAGCTGAACTTATAAAAAGCTACCTCGAGGCAGAGGGAATAAAAGTAATCCTTCGCCCTTCTACTGAGCCCTATGGAGGAGAAGCCTACTTTGGAGATACAGGTCCCTTAGAAATACTGGTACCCCAGCCGCTGGTGCAGAAAGCCAGACTGGTTATCAACGATATCCGTCCTCGAAAATAAACATAAGTATCTTTCAGTTAAAGCATGAATATGATATAATTTTCTGTAAAAGTTTTCGTTAACGTTAACGCAATGAACAATCATCAGCAAAGACCAACTATAAAAGATATTGCTTCGTTAGCCGGGGTATCCATCGGTACTGTGGACCGAGCGCTACATAACCGGCGCGGAATAGACCCTCAAACCCGGCAACGAGTCCTTGCTATTGCCGAAAAAATCGGATATCGCAAAAACAGAGTAGCCAGTATTCTCACCAGGAAGAAGCCTTTGGTTTTTGCAGCGGTTTTCCCTCAAAAACTACACTATTTTTATGATGATGTGCGGCAGGGTTTTAGCGAAGCAGTGGAAAACTTGCACGATTTCAAAGTTTATCCGCTGGTTTATAACATTGAAAGCCTGGGCCATGGGGAAGAAGAAGTGCTACAAAGATTCCTCAAAGAAGACATTGACGCCCTGGTACTCACACCCGGCCACCGTAGCAGATTGAATTCCTTGATTAACCAGTTTGCCGAAAAAAACATTCCAGTAGTTACCGTTTCCACAGACGCTCCAGAAAGCAGGAGATTAACTTCAGTTTGTGTAAATCCTTATCAAAACGGTGAATTGGCTGGCGAATTGCTCGCCAAAATCATTCAGGGCAAAAAGGTGGCAGTAATGATTGGCTCTCTGGAAATAGAAGACCATCGCCAAAAAGCGGAAGGCTTTATGAATTCCTTCCTTGCTCTACGCCCGGATGGAGAAATAGTGGCAGTAGTCGAAAATCAGGAAAGAGAAAACTTAGCTGCTCAAAACACAAAAGATTTATTGCGCAAACACCCGGATCTTTCTGGAATCTACGTTGCCACAGCAAATTCAGTAGCCGTCTGTCAGGTACTCACCAAACAGGACGCAAACCACAGAATCAAGCTAATCACCACAGACTTGTTTGAGGAAATGGTTGAATATCTCGAAAAGGGGGTGATACAGGCAACGCTTTTCCAAAACCCTTACCGGCAGGGTTGGGAAGCAGTAATGATTCTGTTTCAATTCATAACCGAGAAATGGAAACCACCAACCTACTATTACCTGGAACCTGTGGTAGTGATGCGCAGTAACTTGAGTTTTTACTATCCGAAATTTAGAAGGAGGGTTTAGGAATGAAAAGAGGATTTTTGATGTTAACTCTGGTTTTTGTGATGCTTTTTGTTGCAAGCTCTGCATTTGCCGGAGAACTCACCGTGTGGTCCTCTCCCGACAACGCCGACGCACTGCACGAGCTTGCCCAGAATTTCATGGCTCAACATCCGGAAGTTAAAATCGAGATAACACCTCTCTCCTGGGAAGTTCTGTATCCCCGCATCCTGCAAGATATAACCAGCAAAACTGGGGCTTTTGACGTAACCACCTGGGATTTAATGACTGCCGGAGCTATTGCCCCTGGATTCGTAGATCTTGAAGCTTTTGCACAGGCCAATCCAGATCTGGTTGACCCCAATTTTGATGATGAGGACTTCATCCCTACGGCAAAATACGTCTACGGCTACTGGCAAGACAAGCGCATCGGCTATCCCTTTTACGGAGCAACTATGTTCTTCTTCTATCGCAAAGATCTTTTCGAAGATAAAGCACTTCAAGCCAAGTTCCAGGCCGAATACGGGAAGGAACTCAGAGTGCCTCAAAGCTGGGAAGAAGCAAAAGATATTGCCAAATTTTTCACTAAAAAATTTAACCCCGATTCCCCCACCGAATACGGTATAGCTTTGATGTTCCCTCGTACCCACACTCTTTTCTACATGTACCTGAACTTCTTTGGACCCTATCGTCGCAGCCAGGAAGGCCTAACCAAATTTGGAGAAGTAGACCTTGATTGGGGAGATTATTTCACTGCAGACCACAAACCTGCCTTTAACTCCGAAGAAGGAGTAAAAGCTCTGCAGGATATGATCGACCTCATGCAATATGCTCCTGACCCCCTGGGCTCCGATTACGGTGAAACTCTGGAAGCTTTTGCCAAAGGCAAGGTAGCCATGGTACCCCAGTGGACAGCTTGCCTGGCCAGCTGGAAAGAATCACCCGAACTGCAACCTTTTGCAGAGAAAGTGGGCGTTGCAGTCATGCCCGGAGGAGCACCAGTGAGCGGTGGATGGGGCATTGGCATCAATGAAGCATCGGACAACAAAAAGGAAGCCTTTCAATTCATTCAATACGCCACCAGCAAAGAAGGCGATAAAATCCAATGGCTGAAGTATCGTATAGGCCCCACCCGCAAATCGGTAGTCTCTGACCCAGAAGTGATAGCCGATTCTCCATGGCTTAAAGAGGCCTATATCCCGTCTCTGGAAGGAGCATCTCATCGTCCACGCATCCCCGAAGAGCCAAGACTTGAGGATATCCTGGTTGGCACCCTCTCGGAAATCCTGCTCGGCCAGCAACCTGCTTCCATAGACACCCTGAACCTGGTAGCCGAAGACTGGGTAAAAATCCTGAGCAAGTGAAAAGCTAAACGAAGTGGGGGCATGATGCCCCCGCTTAGAGGAGGAAAACCATGCTCTATACTTTACGCAAAAGAAAAACAATCGGCTTTTTAATGGTTTTACCGCTTCTTTTGCTTTTCATAGGACTGACCATTTATCCTTTTGCTTACATGATATACATGTCGTTCCACAGGTACACACTTGCTTCCTGGGAAAAGCCAAAGTTTATTGGTTTTGAAAACTACAAAGAGATCTTTCAGGACCGTACCGCCCGCTCCAGCGTTAAATTTACAGTTTTGCTTTTGGTAGTTGCTTGCCCCCTGGAAATAGCTTTGGGAATTGGTATTGCCTTTCTTCTGCGGGACTTTTTTGGAGAAAGAGTTTTCAGAAGTACCCTGCTAATTCCCATGATGATACCCCCTGTAGTAGCGGGAATAGCCTGGAAAATGTTATTCAACTTCGAATTTGGACCCATTAATTACTTTTTATCCCTGCTGGGCATCCCCAAAATTTCCTGGCTGGGAACCCAGTTTTTTGCTCAGCTGGGAATAATCCTTATCGATGTCTGGCAGTGGACACCTTTCGTCTTTCTGGTAATCTATGCAGGTTTACAATCTATACCCCGGGACGTAGTAGAAGCGAGTCTTGTAGATGGAGCCAGTGGATGGAATGCACTTCGTTATATCGAACTGCCGCTTCTCAAGCCTCTTATCTGGGTAGTCTTAATTATCCGATTAATCGACATTCTAAAGATATTCGACCTCGTCTACATGGTGACCTTTGGTGGTCCAGGTTCGGCTACACACTCTTATAGTTTCTACATTTACAAGGTGGGTATATCTTTCGGATGGGATATAGGTTATGCTTCAGCTCTAAGCATAATCCTTCTGGTCGTGGTGGCCATATTGACCAACCTTCTGATTCGCTTTCTGCGACTCAGAGAAGTACTGGAGCTTTGAGAGAGGGAATAAAAATGAGATTACTGGTAAAAATCGCAAGAGCAACACTGGTAGTTATAACGCTTTTCTTTTTTCTCTTTCCTGTGTACTGGCTAACAACCACTGCCTTCAAAAGAAGCGAAGACTGGTTTACCTGGCCCCCTTCCTTTTTGCCTCGATACTGGACAATAGGCAATTTCTTAGGTCTTGAAGGCGGCTTTTTTGGAAGCGTTACCACAGCCATTTCCACTATTACCCCTTACCTCAGGAACAGTACGATAGTAGCACTTTTCGTGGCCCTTATTTCAACTGTAGTAGCCGCACTTGCTGCCTATGCTATATCACGTTTCAAAATAGGTGGGATGGGCTTTGTGTCCTGGATTATCTCCATCAGAATGTTACCACCAATTGCTGCGGCCCTGCCGCTTTACGTCATCTTTAGCAAATTGCATCTCGTGAATACCTGGTGGGCACTTATTCTGTCTCACCTGGTCTTTACTACCCCTTTCAGCACCTGGATCCTGATAACCTTTTTTAACGAAATACCCCGAGAACTTGATGAAGCGGCTTACGTGGATGGAGCAGGTATATGGCAGAGCTTTACACTGGTGAGCTTACCTCTCGCCGCTCCGGGGTTGGCCGCAGTAGCCACTTTATCATTCATTCAAAGCTGGGGAGAATTTCTGATGGCTCTGGTGCTTACCACCAGCAAAGAGGCTCAAACCCTTCCTATTTACCTGGGCCGTTTCATAACTGGATGGCGCATCGCCTGGGGACCTCTCGCCGCAGCCGGTCTTATTACCATGATACCAGTAGTTATCTTTTCTCTCCTCATGCAACGTTACTTGATAAGGGGCTTGACGTTTGGCGCTGTAAAAGGCTAAATGTAGATAACACCAATCACTGATTCCAAAAGGGAGGGAACTTAGATTGTTCAAAAGTATACTTCTTACCACTCAGCAAAAAGAAGAAGTTATAGATGTAACTCCCCTGGTTGAAGAAGTAGTCAAAGAGAGCAGATTTAAAGAAGCGGGGGTGTTTGTTTACGTCCCCCATAGTGATGCAGCAATCAACATCCAGGGAACTGCTCCTCATTCTTCCTCACATCCTCCACTCAACAAATTGCTTAAGAAAGTCCTGGAAGAGGGTCAGGAATTCCAAACACCTGAAGTAGGAGCTGCTTTTGTGGCTCCTACTGAAGTACTCATAGCTCTGGATGGAAAACTCCTGCTTGGCGAGGGGCAACGCATTTACTTTTATGAGTTTAACGGTCCTCGGCAGTGCAATCTCTATGTCCTGGTTATCCCTTCTGCTTAAAAACGTAGAAAAGACCAAAAATGCTGGAAACTCTGAAAATAATCTGCATTTTTGTGGCTGTTCTTTTACTCCTCCAAAAGAGAGTAAGCCTGGGATGGTCACTCCTGGGCGCTTCTTTTTTTCTATTAACTTTCTCAGGTTTCCAACCCCTGAGCTGGTGGAGAGCAGTTTTTTCCACCTTTTGGCCTAACCCTGACAATCTGGAATTGCTTTTAAGTGTTATCTTTGTGACCTTACTGGGAGGTACTCTGGCCCACAGTGGAGAACTCAACGAGCTAACTCGCTCCGTTCAGAGGGTGCTCAAAAAACCTGAACTGGCCGGAGTCCTTCTTCCTTCCCTGGTGGGTATCTTACCCATGCCTGGAGGAGCTCTTTTTTCAGCTCCTCTGGTAAAAACAGCAAGTACCTCTTACACTCAGAACGGCGAAATTCTCGCCTTTACCAACTACTGGTTTAGACATATATGGGAATTCTTCCTGCCCCTTTACCCGGGAGTCCTGCTTGCTGCATCTGTTTCAGGCATTCCTGTAACCTGGATTATGGTTCACCACCTTCCCTTTTCCTTGATAGCGGTGGGAGTAGGCTGGCTCACAATAAGCCGCCACTTTAAAGAAAACTGCCCCGAAAAACGTCATCAAGCTTCTTCCGGTTTGAAAAATCTCTTCTTAGCACTTCTGCCTTTTATCGTTCCTGTAGTCAGCGTTTTCCTTGGCTATCCCGTCTGGCTGGGTGCCATCCTGGGGATCTGTGTTTTTTCAATAATGAAACGTCTTCCCCTGAGGCTTCTGGGAAAATTTCTCGTCAAAAGCTTTCCCTGGGCAATCCTCTTTGACGTAATAGGAGTGTTAATTTTCAAAAACATACTCCTTTGGAGTCAGGACATAAACAAGATGGCTGCCTTTTTAGTCAGCAAAGATTTTCCACTTCTTTTTCTGGGCATGCTGATTCCTATGGTTACCGGACTGCTTAACGGGCTAACCGCTGCCTTTGTAGGTATTGCTCTTCCGATGGTTCTCCCTTTCTTTGGTGCAGAAACTCTTCCCAAAGTTTTTCCACTTCTTTACCTGAGTGGTTTTTCAGGAGTCCTGCTCTCACCCATGCACCTTTGTTTCGTTCTCTCCTGCCGCTTTTTTGGAGCAAGCTTTAAAAAAGTTTATCGTCTGCTCATTCCAGCAATCCTGGCTCCTTTCATCTGGGGAATTATCTGGTTTGCTCTTTCCTGAAAAAATCCTTAAATGGTTTTTACCATATTTTTATTTATGTTATAATTGTTTCGCGTGTTGAGAGCTCTGGGTGGTTTTGAACCTTAAAAGGGAAACCGGTGCAAATCCGGTGCGGTCCCGCCACTGTAACCGGGGAGCTTCCCGCAAAAACCACTGGCCCGCCAGGGTTGGGAAGGTGCGGTAAAGCGAGGATCCGGAAGCCAGGAGACCTGCCCAGAGTGTTCCCAATCACTCTTCGCGGAAAGAGGAGGTGGGATAATCCACGAAAGCCCTCCCTCTCCCCCTCCTCCTTTCCTAAAAAAATGAGAAAGGGGGATTTAACAGTGTACAAACGGTTAAAATTTTTTATTATAAGTTTCCTGGTGCTTTTGCTCCTTTCAAATACTGCATTCGGGATCAGCGTAACCGATGACCGGGGGCAGCAAGTCGAGCTTGCCCGACCCCCAGAAAGGATCGTCTCTCTGGCCCCTTCCTGTACCGAAATACTCTTTGCGCTTTCTCTGTCTCAAAAGATAGTGGGCGTAACTACTTATTGCAATTTCCCCAAAGAAGCCCTGGACAAAGAAAAAGTGGGCACCATAACTGAAGTTGAACTGGAAAAACTGCTTGCTTTGCAACCCGATCTGGTAGTAGCTTCTTCTTTGAATCCTCCGGATCTACTGAAGAGATTGGAAGAACTGGGCATCCCCGTATACCTTGCCGATCCCCAAAATATCGAAGGTGTCCTTTCCAGCATAGATAGAATAGCTAAAATATGTGGAGTGGAAGAAAAAGGGGAAATGCTGGTCAGCAATCTCCAAAAACGTATCAAAGAAATAGAAGGAACAACTGCCAAAATACCCGAGGAGCAAAAACCTTTTATCTTTCACATGCTATGGCATCAACCTATCTGGACAGCGGGGAAGGGTACCTTTGTTGACGAGCTAATCAAAAAAGCGGGTGGAAAAAACATCGTCTCAGACCTTGAAGGTTACTCAAACATTGAACTGGAAGAGCTCCTGCGTCGCAACCCGGACATCATAACCGTAGTAGAGAACCATGGAGATGCACAAAATTTACCCTACCAGTTCCTTTTACAAGACGAACGCCTGAAGAGCATAAAAGCTGTTAAAGAGGGAAGAGTATTCCGGGTAGACAGCGACATTGTCTCTCGTCCCGGACCGAGAATAGTACAGGCACTGGAAATATTTGCCAAAATAATTCATCCCGAGATATTCGGCGAGTACCACTTTGAAGACTACCAAATCCAACCTCAAGCAGCAACTCAAAATAACTGAATCGGATAATCGGACTAAAAAGTTAGTCCGACGGATTTTCTTCTGGGAAGGTTGTTTGATAGGCGGCCTCCTTCTAAGCCTTCTTTTAGCCCTCTCCTTTGGAAGGGGCCGCTTCCAGAGCAGCGATCTCTGGGCCATCTTTCACTGGCAAAACGTCTCTTCTCTCCAGAAAACCATTCTTTTTCAGATCAGAATGCCCAGAGTAATCCTGGCTGTTTTAGTAGGAGGAGGGCTTTCTATATCCGGAGCGGTGCTCCAGGGGCTCTTTCGCAATCCACTGGTTGACCCCTACGTTCTGGGAATCAGTTCTGGGGCTTCCTTTGGAGCAGTGCTGGCTATTCTCAAAAAATGGAGTTTTAGCTTTTACACGGTGCCCTTTACAGCTTTTTCTTTTGCGCTTCTAACCACCTTGCTGGTTTTTTCACTTGGGAAGGTAAACCGAAAAACCCCTCTCGAGATTCTACTGCTTTCCGGAGTTGCTGTGGGTTTTTTCTTTTCAGCCCTGGTTTCGCTTTCCATGTTTTTTGCAGGTCACGATTTACACCAGATTGTCTTCTGGCTAATGGGAGGCTTCTGGAACCGGAGCTGGAGGGAAGTGAAAATGGTCTTGCCTTTTTTGAGCGTGGGGATACCATTCATGCTCGCTTTTTATCGAGAGCTGAACATCATGCTACTTGGGGAAAAAACAGCTGAGAGTATGGGAGTGGATATCGAGCGACTGAAAAAATGGCTGGTCTTTGCCTGCTCGCTGGTAGTGGCAAGTTGCGTGGCAGTAAGTGGAGTAATTGGATTTGTGGGGTTGATAGTACCCCATCTGGTGCGCCTGATGTTTGGCCAGAACCATCGCTTACTTCTACCTTTCTCTTTCCTGAGTGGAGGAATGATACTACTCTGGGCTGACACTGTTGCCAGGAGCATATTGAACCCCGTGGAGCTTCCCGTAGGAGTCATCACCAGTCTGCTGGGAGCTCCCTTTTTTATTTATCTGCTCCGTAAAAGGAGAAAGTTTCATGAGTGAATACCTCGCAGCAAAAGAGCTTTCCTTTTACTACGGTTCCTTGCCCGCAGTTCGCCGGGTCAGTTTCGAAGTGGAACGAGGAGACTTTGTGGGTGTGCTCGGACCCAACGGCTCCGGGAAGAGTACTCTGTTATCCCTGCTTGCTGGTTTACTGGAGCCTGCCCAGGGAAAAGTGTACCTCGAGGGAAAAGACCTGCTCAAACTATCCCGGAAGGCAAGGGCCAGAAAAATTGGAATGGTTTTTCAGAGCTTTCCCGAAGAGCTGGACTTACCCTGCCAGGAAGTAGTAATGATGGGACGCTTCCCCCACTGGCGAAGATGGCAAAAGGAAACCCCCAAAGATTATCAGGCAGTAAGGAGGGCAATGCAACAAACCACAACCCTTCACTTAGCAGAACAGCCTTTTACTCAGCTCTCAGGGGGAGAAAAACAGCGAGTTATGATTGCCAGAGCTCTGGCTCAGGAACCAGAACTCCTCCTGCTCGACGAGCCCACCAGCCACCTGGACATACTTTACCAGCTGGAGATTATGGCCATATTGACCCAGCTAAGAGAGCAGGGCATTACCATTCTATGCGTTCTTCACGACCCCAACCTGGCAGCTCAGTTTTGCAACAAAGCACTTTTCATGAAAGAAGGGAAAATATTTGCCTTTGGGAAAATCGAAGAAGTTATGCAAAGTTCCATTCTTGGTGAACTGTTCGGAGTGGAGCTTCTGGAAGAAACTCACCCCTACACCCTGCGGCCCTTTTTCATGCCCCTCAGTATAAACACCCTGCAAAAACATCCTCTTAAAGTTCATCTCATATGCGGTGGGGGCAGTGGAAAACCTTTGCTGAGGTTGCTCCTCCAAAAGGGTGTAGAAGTCAGCCTGGGAGTGATAAACCACCTTGATGCCGATGAAGAAGCGGCCCGCAAGCTGGGCCTTGAAATGGTGGTAGAAAAACCTTTTTCCTCCATCCAGAAAGAGAACCTCGAAAAAGCCGAACAAATGGCCATGCAAAAAGACTACGTGCTGATTGCTCCTACCTTCTGGGGAGAGGGTAATATTGCTAACCTGAGGATGGCCCTCTCTCTTCAGGAAAAAGGTAAAAAAATCTTTCTTCTGGAAAAATGCTTTGATCCCAAATTTGATTTTACAGCCGGTAAGGCCGGGCAATATCTGGAGACACTCCGCAAAAAGGGTGCTCTGGTCTTCAAGGACCCGACTTTGCTCCTCGACTACCTGGATGAAAAAGCTATGCTCCGCAAGAAGGCGGTTCTTGCCAAAAGCAAAGGCTCAACAGAGAACAAAGTGATATAATAAACTTAAATAACAGATCCTACGAATCTGAGAGGAGAGATAATTATGAGGGGAAAAGGCTCATTTCTGGTTTGCACGCTTGTGATAGTGGGATTTCTCTTTCTGGCTATAGCACCTGCCCAGGGCAGAGTATACATGAGGTTCCAGCTTAATCCCAACATATACATCACCATTCCTCGTAGCCCTTCAGTGAGTATCAGTGTGGACCGTGGAGAGGGGGCAACTTATTACATCGGTGATCCCATTACCATCCGCTACAGTGTCGACCGCCAGGGTTACGTTAACCTGATCGATTACTTGCCCAATGGTGATGTCAATGTCCTGATACGCGATCAGTATTTTCCTGCCGCCCGAGGAGAAATTTACCGGGGAACAGTTTCCGGACCAGCAGGTACGGAAAGGTTAGTTATTCTGTTTACTCCCCGACCAGTTAGCGAAAGAGAACTGCAGGATTTTATTCAGAACCCTCACCAGGTAAGTCGTATTTTCACCCGCTATGCCGTGAACAGAACCCATTTCAACGTGGCTATACGTACCCGGGGAACCATGCTCACTTTGCAACCCTCCGCACTGAGTGTAGCACCTGGAGGAACCATTTCCATAAGAGCCAACCTTACCGACACCTCCGGCAATCCTCTTCCAGGGCGCAGGATCAACTGGTCAGTAAGCTCTGGCTCACTAAGCAGTTATCAGACGGTGACTGACTCTCGGGGCGTAACCAGCGTTACCTTTTATGCACCCCGCACCCCGCAGGTAATCACCATAAGTGCCAATTTCGGTGGAGAGCACGGCTTTGCCCCTGCTTCTTCTTCGGTGGAAATAGAAGTTGCTCAAGCTCGGATAACTCCCATTCTGGAAATAAGGGCTGATTCTCTTACTCTTGAACCAGGAGAACGAATAAAGATCGATGCTTACCTGAAAAGACCCGATGGCCGTCCCGTTTATGGGCGTACCATCTACTGGAGTGCCAGCATTGGTTCCCTGAGTACCTCCTCAGTCATTACCGATTCTCTGGGCAAGGTTACCGTTTATTACACCGCCCCTCAGGTCTATGAAAGTACCCCTTTTGAAATCACTGCTGAATTTAGAGGGGCTCCGGGCTTGAATCCTACTTCCTCAACTATCTCGGGCACAGTCGAAGTCTTAATCCCGGAAGCACCAGCTACAGGAATGTACTACGTGGATTTCTCGGGGAGAGAAACCCAACATAACGTGTTTGATCTCAACTTCTCCGGCCACATAATCAGTAGCTACACGCTCAACGGCACTCAACTCCTTGAAATGGATTACCGGGACTACCTCGAATTCTCTTTTCCTATGGAATTCATACCTCAAAAAGCCGAACTTCTTTGCTGGTTACAAACCGACAAAGGAGCAAAAGTGCGCATATACCTCAATGGTAATTTAATAGGCAGTACTAACAAAGAAGGAATACTGGATCCCTCCGACTATAAGAGTCTTACCATTAGGGAGCGCCAGTTAGTAATAGGAGAGAATACCTTGCGAATTGAGGTAGAAGCTCCACGAGGTAACTTTGCAAGGATACAGCGAATACTTATAATTCTTTAAAGTAAATCAAAACAATCTGAGGAAAGGGAGGGTGGTAAACCACCCTCCTTTTTTAAACCCAAAAAGGTGTTTGCAGATCAAATTCTCTTAACAGACGTTCTTGAGAAGATAGAAGCTTTTTCTTTTATAGTAGAGGTCGATACTTTTCGAATCGTCTACGCCAACTCTTATCTCAAGCAAAAGCTGGGAGAAAAACTGGAAGGCGAGCTTTGCTATCGCACATTGCGAGGAAGAGAGAAACCCTGCCCTTCCTGCAAAAACCAGTTGCTATTTTCAGCAGATAATCCCTCGCGAACTTACATCTGGCGTACCTACAACCCTTTACTCAAAGCCCATTTTCGCCTCATCGATCTGGGATTTGAGTTCAACGGTCAGCGTCTGAAGCTCGAAATTGCCTTTGACACAACTCAGGAAGAAAAATTGGAACGCGCTCTTCACGACCTTACTTATCTTTTCCTCTCCCTGCACGGTGACTATTCAGAAAACGTGAGCAAAGTACTCTCCTTCGCTTGCAAACTTTGGGATGTCAGGGCAGTAGCCCTGAAAAACTCAGAGGGAAAAATTTTCTTCAGCTCCTGTCCAGAGCACAAAAAAGGACTCCAGGAACTTCAGAAAATTTTAGGGGACCCTCCCGAATTCTCGCTGCATCACAGGCTACTCAGGGGCGAAAACGAGGTTATCCTCCTGAAAACGGGAAAAAACGCACTTCTGGCAATTCTGCGGAAAAAAGACGATCACTTTACTAAATTAAGACGCACCGTATTTCTGATACTTCGCCTTTTGCGCCAGGAGGAAGAAAGAGAACGTACCAGAAAGCACTTTCGCACTCTGGTGGAGCACAGTCCAGACGCCATATTTATTGTAAACCACAAAGGAGAGATTCTTTTCACCAATCAAAAAGCCAGGAGCTTGCTTGCACAAGCAAGCAACAAACTCGAAAGCCATGCAATCACTTCACTTCTGGACCCCGTGAGCTGGAAAATACTGCAGGCCCATGCTTCTCAAGAGCAGATCTTTGGATGCGAAGTAACCGTAGCACCTTCATCTGAAAAGATTCTTCCTTTCGAAGCCAACATATCTATTCTTGAAAACCTGGATTCTCCCTCCTATTTTCTGTCCCTGCACGATATTCGAGAACGCAAAGAATATGAAAAAGCTCTTCTGGAGCTTGCCTTCAAAGACCAGCTAACTGGGGCCTATAACCGGCACTTTTTCGAAGAATACATGCAAAAGGAACTGAGCCGTTGCAAAAGAGAAAAATATCCCCTTTCCATAACCATGATAGATGTAGACCGCTTTAAAGAAATTAACGACCTTTACGGACATACCTTTGGCGATGAAGTGCTGCGCACAATCGTTCATACTATAAAAGGAAATATCAGAGCAAGCGATGTGGTAGTGCGTTACGGAGGGGATGAGTTTATAGTGGTTTTACCCCACGCCTCCCTACAGGATGCACAGACGGTAATGAAACGAATTAAAACCAAGCTTCAAGGTAGTCAGATTCTGGGCGAACCATTTCCTCTTTCCATTTCTTACGGAGTATGCGTTTTCGACGGGCAGAAAGAATTACCTCAGCTTCTGCAGGAAATTGATCGTGCCATGTACAGCATGAAAAGGAAAGGAAAAAGATAATGCCTTTCTTACGAGGACGGGCTGTATTACCCAAAGCATGTTTATTTAAGGGAGAAGGTCCTCTCAGCTACTTTCCCAGACTGGAAAATAAATTTGACGCGGAGAAAACCCCCCTGGTCTTTGCAGAAGTGCAGGCCGTACTGCTTCCTTCAGGTGATACGGTAAGTGGGGGATTGACCAACGAAGATGGAGAATTTTTTCTACGTGTACCTTCTGGAGAACCCCTGCTCGTTGAGTTGCGGTGGAAGGGCAAGCTTTTGCTCGTTGACTACATCCCGCCACTCTTCGAAGAAAGAATAGACCTGGGAATAGTAGACAACTCTAAAACAGCCGATGCCCTGCTAAGGCTTGAAAACTTCCTGTGGGGAAAAAGTAAGCAGTCCGTTAACAGGAAAGCATTTCATGTCCTCAGCAAAAAAATAGAAAAAGCGATCTCCAGCGGAGAATCTCTGGAAGAGCTACCTGAAGTTAGGCGGCTTTTTGATTCTTTTCGGGAATTAGCCCGCGCTCTCGACCCTCTGGGGATCATTGAAAACTATCAGGTCCACTTCTTACCTGAAGAGAAAGCCCTGAAAATTTCTTTTCATGTTCCACGAGCCCAGAGAGTTAACCTTTACTATCGCCCTTTCCGCTCCAAGTTTTACAGGGTCATACGTGCCGAGAAAAACAAGGGCAATTTCTTTCTCCGCAAGCTCAGGGAGTTTGAAGGTTATCTCTTATATCTGGAAGCACTCACTCCTGAGGGTATCCTGGCCCATACTCCTCATCGTTCTTTTAGAGTACCTCTTTACCCGACCAGAAGGTCAGTCAGTTTACAAGGACATCAGGAAGGGCCAATAGTTTCTACCCGTGTGGAAGTAAATGGCAAAAGATTAGAAAAAGTAAGCGGTAAAACCCTGCTACTTGAAACCATTAAGGCTTTGCAGAAAAACGTGGAGATTGAAATGGATTTCAATTTCTATGGTTCAACGCTCCTTCCGCGATTCCTGGTTAGAGAGGGTTTTCAGGATTTGGAGTTCAACCTCTATTTCCCTAACGAAGAGACCATTCTCCTGGGACCTCTTGATGAAGTTCCCGGTGTTCTCCTGAAAGATCCTTCCTGGGAAGAAGTAAAATCCTGGTGGCAAAAATTCACTCCTGACCCCCCAAAAAGAGGGGTGATGGAAATAGGCTTTGGAACTCCCCTTGCAGAACTGGTTGGTTACCGGGAAGGAGGGTATTTTAGACTTTTTTCAAATACTGACTTGCGAGAAAAGATATTAATGATTTCCTTCTATCAACTCAATTCCCTGGATTTGCCTATAACCACCTTTTATTGGGGTAAGCTCTGCCTTCTTGGAGAAGGACTCTTTAAAGAGTACAAAATCGAGGTGCTCCTGGAAGGAAAGTTTGCGGAAATTGAAGAAGACAACTCACCTCTTGATGCCCAGACCGTCCGGGGTCAAGTAAGTCTGGAAACGGAATTCACTTTCGTGAAAAAAGTCGAAACCCCTCAACCTGAATGATCTATTTACGTTGAAAAAAGTCACACCATTTTGCAACCGGACACTCCTCACAAAGCGGTTTCCTGGCCTTGCATATTTGACGACCAAGAAACCCCAAAAGATGAGAGGCTCTTATCCAGCGCTCCCGAGGTATCCGGGCACAGAGTTCCAGTTCGATTTTATCAGCACTCTTGCTCCTGGCAAGTCCCAAGCGCTGGGCCACCCGGGCCACATGGGTATCCACCGGAAAAGCAGGGACGGAAAAGGCATTGGCAAGAACCACGTTGGCCGTTTTCCTGCCCACACCAGGAAGAGTCACCAGCTCTTCAAGTGAAGCAGGTACTTTACCTTCAAACCGCTCCACTATAGCCTCCGACATTTCCTTGAGAAACCGCGCTTTCTGGCGAAAATAACTTATGGTTTTTATTAACTCTTCTATCTCTTCAATAGAAGCCTCCGCCATTGAAAAAGCATCTGGAAAACGCTGAAAGAGACGGGGAGTAATCTGGTTCACCCGCTCATCAGGGGCCTGAGCAGCGAGAATGGTGGCTACAAGAAGTTCAAAAGGATTCCCAAAGTTGAGCAATAACCGAGCATCAGGAAAAACCCCTTCCAGTGCGTTCAAGATACAGCTCGCTTTGTCCTCAACCATGGTTTTAACCTCCTCTCTCCAGGAATGATATAATAAAACACACCGCTTGGCAAAGGAGAGGTTTTAGATGACCAATTTAAGTAATAAGCTGGTAGTTTTTTTGATGATCTGGGTAACGCTCTTCGCTTTCTCCGGAGCAACAATTTTTGCACAGGAAGAAGCCCAAAAAACCAGAGAGGTTCTCCTGGAGCAGGCTGATAAAATCCAGTACGACTCCCAAAAAGAAACTTTTCTGGCTCAGGGCAATGTGGTGGCGATAGAAGGAGAAAATCGGATTACCTGCCAGGAGCTAACCTTTGACCTTAAGGAAAACAGAGGGGTTTTCAGCGGCCAGGTAGTGGTAACCAGAGAGAAAACCGTTATCCAGGCTTCCCAAATGGAAGGGGACTTTGACGAAGAACTTTACTTATTTAGCGGGGAAGTGTTGCTCAAAAAAGAAAGAAGCAACGAAGAAACCACTTACATCATATGGAAAGCCCCACAGCTTTCCTTCAATGGTGAAAGCGAAGAAGCTTGGAGTGAAAACGGAGCAGAAATCACCTGGAAAGAAATCAGCCTCAAGGCTGACAAAGTCTTTTATTACCCCAAAGATGAAACGACCCAGCAAGAAGAACGAATAGTGCTTGAAGGAAACGTCCTGATCACCGAAAAAGAACGTGAAATTCAGGTAGAAAAAGCTGTTTATTATCTTGACTCTGAAGTGCTGGAAGCAGAAGGGGTTATAAAAGCAACTTTCGTCATTGAGTAAGCAGGATGAAGCAAAAATGCCTACCAGGAAATCTCTGTACCTGGCTTTTTTGATAGTCCTTTATCTTCTGGGAATGGTGGGTATATCTTTTTCCCAGGAAGAACCCGATCGAATAGAGCTAACCGGGGAGCGGCTAATTTATCATTCCCAAAAAGAGGAAGCAATTGTGGAAAAGGGAACCATCAAACACGGAGAATACACCATAGAAGCTGACTTCATCAGAGTCTTTTTAAAGGACAAAAAGCTTTTTGCACAGGGAAAAGTCAAGGTAAATACCAAAGATGAAGGTTACCAGGCCGAAAAAGCCACTTACAATTGGGCAGAAGATAGCTGGATGCTCTATGGAGTGCGCTCCAATCTTCGGGGAGAAGGAATTAAAGGAACCGTCTATTTTCGAGGGAAAGAAGTAGAACGCACCTCCGAGGAAA
Source organism: Atrimonadaceae bacterium G-SL-SR-0-11 (assembly GCA_048814795.1). Taxonomy (GTDB): domain Bacteria; phylum Atribacterota; class Atribacteria; order Atribacterales; family Thermatribacteraceae; genus Thermatribacter. Next base: position 226,878 of record CP184673.1, read on the forward strand.
CAAAAATCGAAGGTGCTTTTTTTACGAGTTGCGAGCTCGAAGAGCCCCATTACCACTTTGAAGCCCAGAAAATAATTATTTATCCCGATAAAAAAGTGGAGCTTTTCCGACTCTCTTACTGGGACTTTGGGAGAAAACTATTTACCCTTCCCTACTATGTTATCTTTCTGGACCGCAAAGAACAGCTTCCCTTTTTACCTCTCCTTGGACACTCCTCAAGTAGCGGCTATTACTTGAATTTATTCTACAACTACTTTGTCAGCGAAGGGTCTTTTGGGACTATATACCTTGACTGGTGGGAAAAAAGCGGCTGGGGCCTGGGGGTCCGCCACTTTATAGAGCACGAAAAACCCAGGGAAACACTGGAAGGCTACGTATACTATCGCGATAAGCCAGAAGGGTCCAGGGATTATCTCCAGGGTAGTCTGGATTACTATCGGGAACCAGACTCAGATTCTTCGCTCACCATGGGACTTGATTACCTCAACTACCAGGGTAGTACTCAGGATACCTTTTCAGGAACTTTCTCCTTTGCCCAGGAAAAAGAAAACTATTCCACCAAACTAAATCTGGACTACGACTGGAAACTGGCTTCCGAAGAGGACCGCCTCAGAGCCGTCCTTAACACTTCTTATCAACTTCAGAAGAATTTAACTGCAAACCTCAAACTGGATTACTCTCAGGACCATCAATGGGGGCAATTTACTGACCAGGAACTGGACTATGAGCTTGCTTTATCTCACTCCCAAGATCCTTACACTTATAAGCTTACCTATACCGGATTTTCGGACCTGGATCAGGACCTCTACACCGGTGACTTCGGAAAGCGAGTACTCAAAGAACCCGAGTTGAGCATTTCCCGAAAAAAAGTGCAGATCGGTCAATCCGATTTTTATTACCAGCCTTCACTCACTATAGGAAGTTATCTGGAACAAACAACCGGCGTGAAAGAAGAAAGGGTGCGCTTTTCTTTAAAAACCACCGGGAAAAGCGAACTGGGAAAAAATAGTACTCTCAAACCAGTAATTCTCTTCACCCAGGATTTTTACGGCAATGGTTTCGCCCGCTACACCTACGACGTTGAAACCGATCTCGAGCAGAGTCTCGGGGAATACACCACCTTGAGCCTGGGGTATGGCTTTAGCGGATACGACGGAGCAACTCCCTTTCGCTTCGACTACACCACCCGCAAGACCAGCTTTCTGGACTTGAGTTTACACTTCAAAAAAGATCCCTGGGAAGCAAGTTTCAGCAGTGGTTATGATTTTTTGGAGAAAGAATTCCTGGAAGGGGTCATAAAAATAAGCTACACTGAGGATTCCAACCACTCCGCTGAGCTTCGTGCAAGCTATGATTTCGAAAACAGTCAATGGGAAGGCCTGGTTTTTGAAATCAGCTGGCCCTTAGGTAAAGAGTGGGCACTGGACTGCCAGGGAAACTACGATTTTAGCTCTCACAAAATCGAGAGCGTGCGAGTAGGTCTGACCAGAGACCTCCATTGTCGTGAGGTTACTCTGTTCTACGATCAATCAAAGGATACCTTCTGGATTGAATATGCCATAAAAGCTTTTCCCGAATACAAGTTCAGCCTGGGAGGCGAGTAAAATGTTCCCAAAAACCTGGTTGTTATTATTCGCCCTTTTGTCCAGCATAGGCCTGGGAGTTATGGGATGTGCTCGAGGAGAACAACCCTCATGGGAAGAGGGAAAAGGGGAATTAATTATATCGGCGATCTTTGCTTCCCCTCCACCGCCTGACCACACATACTACTTTATCATTGATACTGACGAGAACGTTTTAACCGGACCGTCCAGCGACCCCAACGAGTGGGCAAATTATTTTATCTTTCGCATGGAAAACAGCAACTTCTACCAGCGTGAACCGGGAGGGGTGGATCAGTTTTTCACCGGAGGAAATGTGACCGGTAATGCAGTGCAAATAACCGTTTCCCTGGAAGACCTTGGTGAGCCAGAAATTATAGACATCATGGTAGTGGTTACTGACTCTGCAGGTAATACTGTGGACAATTTGTCCCGTTACTTCTCCATGCGTCCAGGCCTGCAGCGTTTTTACTCCTATTCCCGGACCGATACCTCAGGCGGAGAAGTGGACCTTTTGAGGGTAGAGGTTGAGGTGAAATCTTAAAAGGAAGGATGGGGGGAACAATCATGAAGAGAAATTTCCTATTTCTGGTAGCCTTTTTAAGCCTGGCTTCTTTTGTAAGTGGTTGTCTTAGCCTGGGAGTTATTCCTGGACCAGGAGCATCGAAAAGTACCCAGTGGACGGTAATGGTCTTTCTGAACGGCGACAATGATCTCGAACAAGCAGCCTGGGCAGATCTTGCTTCTATGGAAAGCCTTGGATCCAGCGACCGGGTAAAGGTAATCGTCCAATTTGATCAGGCGCGGGGAGGAACCGCCCGTTATCTCGTAAATCAGGGTGGGTCAACGCTCCTTGAAAACCTGGGGGAAGTCAATATGGGTAATGGCGATGCTCTGGTTGACTTTGTGCGTTTCTGTACCCAAAATTACCCCGCCGAGCATTACGCTCTGATTATCTGGAATCACGGCTACGGCTTTAAGGGACACAGCAAAGACATTTCCTTTGATGAAACCTCTGGAGGTGACGCCCTGACCATACCCGAACTGGGCAATGCCCTGCGTCAGGCCAAAAATTACACAGGAGGCAAAATAGACCTCCTGGGAATGGACGCCTGTCTCATGGCATTGATTGAAGTGGCTTACGAGGTCCGTGATTGTGCCCAACTGCTGGTTGCTTCTCAGGAATCAGAACCGCTCGAGGGATGGAACTATCCCCTATTTCTGCAAGCTCTGAGGAACAATCCCTCAATGAGCGCTTTTGAGCTTGCCCACTACATAGTCGATTCCTATATCAACTCTTACTGGATCCAGGGCGTTACTCTTTCTGCGGTAGACCTGACCCGGGTGAGCGCCCTTGCTCAAGCGGTGGACAACTTTGCCTCAGCCATACTCAACGATGCACTAACTCCACCTCAGATATACCTTGCCCTGGGTGATTCCGCCCAGTACTTCGACGACTACGACTATGTTGACCTTGCTCACCTGGCTTTGCTCATCTCGGGAGACCCCCGGATAATAAACATCACCGTAAAAAACGCCGCTCTGGCAGTTTACAGCTCGGTGGAAAATGCTGTTTTCTACAACCGAACTTCGGGAGCGGGTGTTTCCAACGCCTACGGACTCAGCATCTACTTTCCTTATAAGCAGTATTTCTCCAAATACGAAAGCCTTGCCTTCGCAGGCGATACCCGCTGGGATGAATGCATACGTTTCCTGATGAATTACCGCTAAGCAAAGGGGATAAAATATGCGCTGGTTAGCTGTTTTCGGGCACTCTTGCATAATCCTGGGCTGTTACCTCACCGCCTGGGGCTTAACGCTGCTTCCAGTAAGCCAACCTCATCCTGTTGATATCCTTAAAAAACCTCTTTTCTGGGGAATGTTCTCAATAATGGGGGGCATTTGCGCCAATTTACACAGCTCTTGCAGGTGCCTGAAAAGTACACCTTACATCAAAAGTAACCAGGACTGAAGCTGAACAGTTTTTCGCCTTTGCTTAGTAGAGATATAATACTCAAGCGGAAGATAATTGCTGGAAAAGGGGGTTAGTACTGATGAAGTTTTTTATCGATACAGCCCAGGTGGAGGAAATCAAAAAAGCACTGGAGCTGGGAATTTTAGATGGGGTAACCACTAATCCTACCCTGGTTTCTCAAACTGGAAGAGGCTTTAAAGAGGTAATCACTGAAATTTGCAAGCTGGTTCCCGGACCAGTCTCTGCAGAAGTTGTAAGTCTGGATGCTCAGGGTATGATCCGCGAGGCCCGAGAACTTGCCAGCTGGGCGCCCAACATCGTGGTAAAAATCCCCATTACCGAGGAAGGCCTGAAAGCTATAAAAGTTCTCTCTCAAGAAGGTATAAAAGTGAACACCACCCTCATTTTTCAGCCTCTTCAAGCCCTGATGGCAGCCAAAGCCGGAGCCCGCTACGTGAGCCCTTTTGTGGGAAGGCTTGACGACATTTCCAGTAACGGTCTGCAACTTGTAGCGGATATCGTCCAGATTTTCAAAAACTACGGGTTTACCACTGAAGTAATCGTGGCTTCCGTGCGAAACCCCATGCACGTTGTAGAAGCTGCCAAAATGGGGGCACACATTGCCACCATTCCTTATGCGGTCATCTCCAAACTGGTCAAACACCCCCTCACTGACCTGGGTATCAAGCGCTTCCTCGAGGATTGGGAAAAAGTACCTGACAAACCTTTTTGAGCTTCAAAACCAGAAATTGCGAAGTCAGGAGGTATAAAAGTTGAAGATACCAAGGCTAATTCAGCACCTTCCCCGCTCTGGAATCAGGGAACTAATGGGACTTGCTCTGCAAATCCAAGACGCCATCCACCTGGAGATTGGAGAACCCCACTTTCCAACCCCTTCTTCGGTGCTTGGAAAACTCGCTGATTTTTACTGGAAAGGCGAAATAAAATACACACCTACCACAGGCATTGCCTCTTTGCGCAGAAAAATAGCCGAGAAGTTTTCGCGGGAGAAAAACTGGCCGATTTCAGAAGATCAGGTGATCGTGTTACCCGGCTCGCTGTTTGGAACCGTAGTGGCCTTTCGTGCTCTTCTGGACTCCGGTGAAGAAGCTCTGCTTCCCGACCCCGGCTTTACCAACCACTTTGCGCAAGCCATATTGTGCGGGGCAACTCTCAAGCGCTATCCCCTTCTACCCGAAAATGGCTTTCTACCCGATATCGACTTTCTGCGCAAAATAGCCAGTAACCGGACCAGAATGATCCTGGTCAACTCGCCGTCCAATCCCATTGGCGTAACCTTCGACGAATCCACGGCCTCTGAAATAGCCAGGCTGGCTGAAGAGCTGGATCTGATAGTCATCGCTGACGAAGCATACGAAAAATTCGTATATCGAGGAAATTACACCGGAATGCACCGCTTTGTTAATCCTCAGCGCCTGATCAGTCTTTTCTCTTTTTCTAAAACCTACGCTCTTTCTGGATGGCGCATAGGCTGTATGATAGCTCCCCCAGAACTGGTTCCTGCTCTCTCTAAAGTAGCTGAATACCTTATAGCCTGCAGCTCTCACATCTCCCAAAAAGCAGCAGAAATTGCTCTGGATTTGCCTGAAGAAGAAATTCAAAAAATGAGGGATTATTACTTCTCCAATGTGGAGCTTGCCTGCCACCTGCTCAAAGAGGGAAAAATGAAATTCTTCCAACCCCAGGGTGGCTACTACGTATGGGTGGATATAAGAGACTATGGAATGCCCTCGCTTGACTTCTGCAAGCAATTGCTCTCTGAAGAAAAGGTAGCCCTGGCTCCGGGAGATACCTTCGGAGAAAACGGAGAGGGTTTTGTGCGTATCTCCATCTGTCGCACCCGCCAGGAAGTGGAAGAGGGAGTAAAAAGGCTGGTCCGTTTTGCAAGGAGAAAGGCCTTATGAATCCAGCAAGAATAGTCATCACTATCGGAGACCCGGCTGGCATTGGCCCGGAAATCGTGATCAAAAGTCTTGCCAGATGGAACATCGATGCTCAACCCGTGGTGGTTGGTGACCGCTGGCTTCTCAAAAGGGTAGAGGAGCTGTGCGGTGTGTCCCTGCCATGGCAAGAAATTACCTCTGGTAGCGGACCGTCCGAAATCCAAACCAATCTTCCTTTGATAGTTGACCCCAAAATCCTTCCTCGGGATTTTTCTTCCTGGGGTAAAGTCTCCCCAGAGGGGGGCAAAGCTTCTTTTGAATACTTGCGAACCGCTGTGGAACTGATCAAACGGGGTGAAGCCCAAGCCCTGGTAACTGCCCCTCTTAACAAAGAAGCACTGCATGCAGCCAAAGTGCCCTTTATAGGGCATACTGAAATCCTTAAAGAATTAACCGCCTCTCAAGAGGCTTTTACCATGTTTCAGACTGACAGCTTGAGGGTTTTCTTTTTCACCCGCCATTTACCCCTCGTTGCAGCAATTCAAAAAATAACCAGAAATGGTTTGCTCTCCTTCCTGAAAAAGATGAACGCCTACCTGCAAAAGCTGGGACTGAGTAACCCCCGCATTGCCGTAGCCGCACTTAATCCTCATGCTGGAGAAGGAGGACTTCTCGGTAAAGAGGAACTGGAAATCATCAGCCCTGCCATTAGAGAAGCCCAAAAATTGGGCATTAATGCCCAGGGACCCTTCCCTGCAGATTCTGTCTTCTTTTTTGCCTGGCAGGGCTCCCACGACGCAGTTCTTTCCCTGTATCACGACCAGGGTCACATTGCCACCAAATGCATCAATTTTTTTAAAACGGTGAGTGTTACCCTGGGATTACCATTCATAAGGACCTCACCGGACCACGGCACCGCCTATGATATAGCCTGGTCAGGCAAAGCCAATCCGGAAAGCATGTACGAAGCCTGCCAGATAGCCGCTCAATATGCGAAAACTTATCGTCCTCTCTGAAGGTCGGGTTTCAGGATGAGCCCACCGAGTGGTGGCAGGACCAGTTCAATTGAGTAGGGGAACCCGTGCCGGGGTTCCCCTGAAGCTTCTACCCCTCCCCAGTTACCCAGGTTGCTTCCTCCGTACATTTCGGAATCACTGTTCAAAACTTCCCGGTAAAATCCTGGAAAGGGCACTCCAATACGGTAGCGAAAGCGAGGAACCGGGGTAAAGTTGCAGATGAAAACCAGGCATTCCTCATCGCTCTTTCCAAACCTTAAAAAAGAGATAACCGATTGCTCTACATCGCTACAATCTATCCAGCGAAAACTCTGAGGGGAAGTGTCGTTTTCCCAGAGCGCCTTTTCCCGACGATAAAGCATCTGCAAATCCCGAACCAGGCGTTGAAAAGCGCGGTGATTTTTGTCCTTAAGGAGGAACCAGTCCAGCTCTCCATCGTGGCTCCATTCCCGCCACTGCGCAAAATCGTTTCCCATAAAAAGCAGCTTTTTTCCAGGATAGCCAAACATGGCTACCATGGCCAGACGCAGGTTGGCAAATTTCTGCCAGGTATCCCCGGGCATCTTGTTGATCAGGCTGCCCTTGCCATGCACTACTTCATCATGGGAAAGAGGCAAGATGAAATTCTCCGAAAAAGCGTACATAATGGGAAAGGTCAAATTCTGGTGATGGTACTTCCTGTAGATGGGGTCTTTACTCATGTAGGTTAAAAAATCGTTCATCCATCCCATATTCCACTTAAAAAGAAAACCCAGTCCTCCTGCTTCAGGAGGAAGGGTTACTCCTGGCCAGGCTGTAGATTCTTCAGCAGCAGTGAAAATTCCCGGAAACCACTGGTAAACCACCCGGTTACAGGTACGCAGGAAATCCACAGCCTCCAGGTTCTCTTTGCCACCAAAAACGTTGGGAACCCATTCTCCAGGCCCTCTGCCATAATCAAGATAAAGCATGGAAGCTACCGCATCTACTCTTAAGGCATCAATGTGGTACTCCTGAAACCAGAAAACAGCGTTGGAAATCAGAAAACTACGCACCTCTTCCCGGGCGTAGTTGAAAACCAGACTACCCCAGTGAGGATGTTCTGCTTTGCGAGGGTCAGGATATTCAAAAAGAGGTGTACCATCGAAACGGGCCAATCCATGAGCGTCTTTCGGAAAGTGGGCCACCACCCAGTCAAGGATCACACCTATCCCGTGGCGATGACAGTAATCAACAAAGTACTTGAAATCCTCTGGTTTTCCATAGCGGCTGGTAGGAGCAAAATAACCGGTCACATGATAACCCCAGGAACCATCAAAGGGGTGTTCAGCAACAGGTAAAAGTTCTATGTGGGTGTAGCCCATCTTCTCTACGTAGCTCACCAAAAGATGAGCCAGCTCGCGATAATTCAGGAAACTGCCATCCTTCCTTCTTTTCCAGGAACCAAGATGAACTTCGTAAATGCTTACCGGCTGCTCAAGGAGATTTCTTGTTTTTCTGCCCTCCATCCAGTCCTCATCGGAAAAACAAAACTTACCCTCACCACAATACACGATCGAGGCAGTTCTGGGGCGCAACTCACTTAAAAAAGCAAAAGGGTCAGCCTTAAGCAAAAGATATCCCTCTTTAGCCCGAATTTCAAATTTGTACTTATCGCCTTCCCGTACCCCGGGTATGAATATTTCCCATATTCCGGAAAATTTGACATTCTGCATCTGATGAACCCGCCCGTCCCAGCGGTTGAAATCACCAACCACGTTTACTCGCAGGGCATTGGGCGCCCAAACCCGGAAACAAACCCCTTTAACACCTCTGCGCTCCTCAAAATGGGCTCCCATAAAGTTAAAAGCCTGGTAATGCGTTCCTTCCTTGAAAAGATATATGTCCAGGTCGGAAAGCAAGGGCTCAAAAGAGTAAGCGTCAGCCGTCAGCCATTCTCCCCAGTCGGTTTCTATTCGTAACAGGTAATCGGCCGGTGCTGAGAGGGGCAAGAAAGCCTCAAACAGACCCTCGGCATGTATCCTGCGCAGGGGCCAGCTCTTCTTCCCTTCCCCTAACACAACCCACACTTTCTGAGCATAGGGCAAAAAAGCACGCACCACAACTTCATTTTGCTTAAGGGGATGCATACCCAGCACTGCAAAAAGGTTTTCGTGTTCACCCCGGCAGATTTTTTCCACTTCCTGGGGAGGAAGAGAGGAACGGGACTCACTGGTAGAGTCGTAATTTTTCATAAGTTACCTCCCGTATCACCTCGGGGTACACCCGGTAAGGCAAAGCGAGCCGCAGCGGTTTCTCAGAAAGAAGCGGAAAGGGAAAAGCGTGCAAGTTAACCTTCTGGTTATAGGCAAAAATCATCAGTTTCTCCAGGTTAATGGTATCGGCAACGTTATAGGCAAGCAGAGTTTCCAGGGCTTCAGGGCATCCTTCAAGGTATTTCTGCCAGAGCAGCACTGCTTCAAAGCCACCTATTCCCCGCAGGGGACCCCGGTCTATCCCTATCAGGCGTTCACAAGCTTTGAGGCCTCCCCGTAAACCCAGGCTTTTCAGCACAAAGCGAAGATCGATGTGTACCTGGCGAAGCTCAACTCCAAAAAAACGTTCTATGAAGGGAATATCAAAAGACTTACCATTAAAGGTAATCAAAATCTTGTAACTGCGTAAATCATTGACCAGCTCTTCGAGGTTTATTCCGAACACATAGGTTTTCACCCTTTTTCCATCGTAAAGAGTTGCCACAGTAATATAGGCTTCAGCACCCATTCCCGTGGTTTCAATATCCAAAAATGCAGTAAGATGCCTAAACTGGGGGAAAATTCTCCAGCGGTTAAAATTACCCAGTAAGCGATCAAAAAAAGCTACGTCTTCTTTCTCATATTTTTCAAAAGAACGCACCAGATACGCATACGCCCTCCGGGAAAGAGGAGAGGGAAGCACCTGCAAAAAGGCTGGATCCTGCAGAGCATCCTGCCAGGAGAGGATGCCCAGTTCCCATATTTTACGCTCCTTTTTCTCCCCTATTCCTGGTATGTGACAGAAAGTCTGCAAAAGCATTGTATTCACGCTCTCTTCAGGTTAAGTCTCGCCATAACCCAACAGCTCTTCAATATTTTGCCAGATATCCAAAATATTGTAAAATAAACGGCGGCGGTTAACTTGCCGCACTATGCACTTCAAAAAGGAGGTACTCATTTTGCAGATAAAAAGAATAGGCATTCTGAGCGCTGGTGGAGATTGTCCGGGCATTAATGCAGTCATTCATGCCGTAGTCAAAAAAGCTATACTTGACCATGACCTTGAAGTTATAGGCTTTCTGGATGGATTTCAGGGTATGGTGGAGAAAAAGTGGAGAAAACTGGAATACAACGACGTGTCAGGAATCATGCCTCTGGGAGGCACCATTTTGGGCACTTCCAATAAAGCCAACCCCTTCCGCTATCCGACCCGGGCAAACGGCGAGCTGTACTTTGAAGATCGCTCCGATCAGGTAATCGAGACTTACCAGGAAACAGGTATCGATGCTCTGATTTGCATAGGAGGGGACGGTACCTTTCATATCACCCAGCGCTTTTTTGAAAAAGGACTAAACGTGATTGGAGTTCCCAAAACCATCGATAACGACTTAAATGGTACTGATCTCACCTTTGGTTTCGACTCAGCAGTAAGCGTGGCTACCGAAGCCATTGACCGCATTCACACTACTGCTCAATCCCACCACCGGGCTATGGTAATTGAGGTGATGGGTAGATACGCTGGCTGGATAGCCCTGGAAAGCGGAATCGCCGGAGGCGGGGATGTTATCCTTATTCCGGAAATTCCCTTTGATATGGAAGGAGTATGCCGTTTTATCCACAAAAGAATTGCTGCCGGCAAAAGGTTCAGCATCATCGTGGTGGCCGAAGGAGCAAAACCCAGGGGTGGAGATTATGTAATTCAGAAAAAAGTTGCCGAAAGCTATGACCAGATACGCCTGGGGGGAATTAGCTACCTGGTGGGACAGGAAATCGAATCCCGCACCGGCATAGAAACCCGGGTGGTCATTCTGGGTCACTTGCAAAGGGGAGGTTCGCCTACCGCTTTCGACCGCATACTGGCCACTCGTTTCGGAGCAGAAGCTGTAAAGCTGGTAGTTCAGGGAAAATTTGGTTATTTCCCGGCTCTCAGGGGACAAGATATTGTCCCTGTGCCCATTAAAGAGGCTATTGCCTCTCTTAAAACCGTTCCCTTAGATCACCCCCTGCTCGACGTAGCGAGATCCATGGGCACCTATCTTGGTGATTAGAAAGGAGAAGTGCGATGCTTGAGGAACGCCTGAAAGTAGCGCTTGAAATTGCACAACGTGCAGGTGAATATGCTCTGCAAAATCAGAAACGCATCACCAGCGTGGACGAAAAAAAGAGGGATACCGACCTGGTTACCAATGTGGACCGGGAAGTCCAGGAGTTAATTACCGAAGAACTCAAAAACCGCTTTCCCCAGGATACAGTATGGGGAGAAGAGAGTGGCTATCCTTTGCAAGATTTTTCCTCAACCTGGGTTATTGACCCCATAGACGGAACGGCAAACTTCATGCACAAAATTCCCTTCTTCTCGGTATCCATTGCCTATTTTGAGAAGGGCTCACCCGTGATAGGAGTTATTTTTGCTCCCAATTTTGAAGAATCTTTCTACGCCTGCCGGGGTAAGGGAGCTTTTCTGAATGGAGAGCAGATAACTGTATCCGAAGTAAAAAACCTCAACCGGGCCATCTTCGGTACCGGCCTTCCTCACTCCGAAGGAGCCTGGAAAAGGATTATATCTTTATACGCCTCTCTTCTTCCCCGGTGTCAGGCCATTCGCTCTCTGGGAAGCGCTGCTCTGGGGGTTGCTTACGTAGCCTGTGGGCGCATGGAGGGCTATTTCCAGGCCGACCTTTCTTTCTACGATATTGCTGCTGGAATCTGCATTGCGCAGGAAGCCGGTGCATTAATTTTCGACCTTGCTGGAAACCCCTGGAGCGCTGAAAGCCACTCCCTGCTCGTGCTCAGCAAGAACCTGTCCGAAGCAAGCAGGACCTTTATCACCAGGCACCTTGCAGAAGGTGAGGCTTCTTGAAAGACCTGTTGAAAAAAGCCGCCGAGTTAATTGTAAGCGAAAAACCCTGGGTAGTGCTCACTGGGGCGGGGATCTCTACCGAAAGTGGGATTCCCGACTTCAGAACCAAGAACACCGGTCTCTGGGAACAGTATGACCCTATGTGGGTGCTTTCTACTGAAGCTTTGCTCAAACGCCCAGAAGTTTTTTACGGAACCGGGCTGCGTATCCTCATGCGTTTTGAAAACGCTCGCCCCAATCCTGCTCACCAGGTACTTGCTGAATGGGAAAAAAGGGGACTGGTTGAAGCAGTAATTACCCAGAACATCGACAGTCTGCACCAGAAAGCAGGTTCCCAAAAAGTGCTTGAAATACATGGCCACCTGCGTAGCGCCCACTGCATGAGCTGTGGTAACAGTTATCCCATGCAAGAAGTGGAAAACAGAGTCCAGAAGGGAGAAATACCACCCCGCTGTTTTTGTGGGGGGCAAATCCGACCCGATGTGGTGCTCTTTGGAGACCTGCTTCCTCCTGATTTTGAAAAAGCGCAGGTTTTAGCCCGTAAGTTCCCGATGATTGTGGTCGGCTCCAGCCTTACCGTATCACCGGCCAACTTACTCCCTCGCTATGCCCGAAAGCTTATCATCATTAATCTGGAAAGCACTCCTTACGATCAGTATGCAGAAATTGTTTTGCGCGACAAAGCAGGAAAAGTTCTCACTGCGCTGGATGCAGAAGTTAAAAAGTTAACAAACCTCACCCAGTAAACGAAAAGCCTTTACGGCGGTAGTAGTTAAAAAGCTCCTTTAGAACCCCAGCTACCGGTATAGCCACGATAACTCCCAGGGCACCATAGAGCTTGCCCCCTACAATTAGCGCAAACAAAACGGTAATGGGATGCAGGCCGGTTTCCTTCCCCAGAAACTTGGGCAAAATGATTACCCCTTCCACCAGGTTTACTCCCACAAAAAGCGCTACCACTCCCAGAACCAGAAATATGGACTTGGAGGCTGCAAAAGCAAGCGCTGGAACCACCCCAATTATTGGACCAAGGTAGGGAATGATGTCGGCAATTCCAGCTATCACTCCAATCACTAAGGGAAACTCAATACCCATAAAGAAAAGGCCTACACCCACACAAACACCCACAAAAAGGCAGGTCAAAAGCCTTCCCCTGATAAATCCTCCCACCACGGCATCAATTTTGCGAAGCAGAAAAACATACTCTTTGCGCTTATTGGCAGGGAAAAGACGCAGTAAAGCACGGCGAATTTTTACCGCATCAACCATAAAATAGTAAAGGATGAAGGGCGTGAGCACAAAACCTATAAAAATGACATTCATCAAAAAGGAAACCAGGTCAAAAATGTTTTTGATCAAATCGGTTAAATAAGACTGGAGATTGGAAGTAAGGTTGTGCAGAAACTCTTCCACAGCCAAAGAGAGATTCAAACCTGGATAGCGCTCGTCAATTACCCGGGCTATATCAATGATTTTGCCTGTGTACTCGGGAAGGTGTGCAGTTAATGCACGCACCTGAGAGATGGTCTCAGGGACGATCAAAAAAAACAAAAAGACAAAAAAGGCAAGCAAAAGAAGAAAAATCAAAGCTACCGATATTTTCCAGGATAAACCCCACCGCTTCAAAAATCTGGCCGCAGGAGTAAGGGCATAGGCAAGAATACCGGCCAGCGCAAAAGGTACCAGAACGTTTCGCAAAAGGTAAACCAAATACAATATAGCTATTGCTAATGCCAAATAATACGCTTTTCTGGCAAAATTTTCGGTAACTGCTGACAAGGTTTTTGTTTCCCTTCCACCGTCTGGTATAATATTAGTCCGGAGATCCAAAAAAACCCAAGAGAAAAAAAATGCTTCAGAACAAAAAAATTGTTGCTATAGTCCCAGCATACAACGAAGCACCAAGGATTTCAAGGGTGCTCGATGTTCTTTGCAAACTTTCTTTCATCGACCAGGTAGTGGTCGTCGATGATGGTTCTCGTGACGCAACCTGGAAAGTTGTTTCTGCTTATCCTGTACTTTTCCTGCGTCACCCTAAGAATTTTGGCAAGGCAAAAGCTCTGGTAAACGGTATTAGAAAGGTCCCTGATGCAGATATTTACCTTTTCATAGATGCAGACCTTATTAACCTTCGAGAAGAACACTTGCGTTCACTGACCCTGCCCCTGGCCATTCATCCCTTCCTGGATATGACCATAGGCATCTTTAAGGGAGGCAGAGAGTCAAGCGACCTTGCCCAAAAGCTCTTTCCCATCCTCAATGGCCAGCGCGCGGTAAAGGGAGAGTGGATACGCAACCTGCCCGATTTTTCCTGGTCTCGCTTTGGGGTAGAGGTGTTTATAACCAGGTATGCGCGCCAGTTTGGGGGCAATATTGAAATGATACCCCTTTGGGGCATCAGCCACTACCACAAAGAAGAAAAGTACGGTCCCTTCCTGGGTCTATATCACCGCATAAAAATGTACTTTGAAATCCTCAAAACCTATCTTCTCTTTGAAAAAAGGATAAAAAGGGCTCCCAAAATCATCCCTGAAGTGGAAAAGGAGAGTGAAGAGTATGCCAGATTGCAACCTTAAAGCCAACCTTGCCAAATGCACCTGCTCCTATCCAACCTGTCCCCGTAAGGGCAAATGCTGTGAATGTGTCATGTACCACCGGGCTCACGGTGAACTTCCCGGATGCTTTTTCCCGGAAGAAGTGGAAAGGACTTACGACCGCTCCATACAAAGGTTCATTGAAGCTTACTCTTAGTGGAGCTGTTTATTAAACCTGTTGCACCCTTTACCACCAGACACTGGCGTAGGGCTTACTCCAGCTTTCAGGACAGTTCTTTTTTCTGGAACGGGGAGGAAATTTTGATGGGGATTGCTTTTCCTCCCCGAGCCGGGGTAATCCGGATTCAGGAAAAAGGAGCTCCAGAAAATCCTCTCCTCAAGATAAAGTGGCAGGGTGCTTTAAAAAAAGAAGAAGTCCAGCACATAGTCTCTCATGTACTGAGCATTCACGAACCAGTAACCCCTTTTTACCAGAAATTTGATAAAGACCCGGTCATGAGAAACTTAATCAGGGAATTTTCAGGAACCAGAATGCCCCGGACACGCAGCTTCTTTGAAGCTTTAGTAACCACCGTTCTGGAACAGCAAGTTTCCATGAAAGCAGCTTCCACATTGAGAGAACGTTTCATAAAAAAATTCAGTTCCCGGAAAAGCCTTTTCGAAGGAAGAGAACTTTATGCTTTTCCGCTCCCCGAGGAAGTCGCCACCTCCAGCATCGAAGAACTCTGTCAGATAGGGATATCCCGCGCCAAGGCCCGAACCATTTTCAACTTTGCTCAGGCTCTGAAAGAAGGCACCCTGGATACCCACTCTTTGAGCAAAGAAAATCCTCAGTCGATAATCTCCTTTCTCACCACCTTTCCAGGTATCGGAAGATGGAGTGCCCAATTTATAGTCACCCGCTGGCTGGGGTCACCAGATGTTTTTGCCTGCTCTGATCTTGGAGTGCGCAAGGCCTTGAGCAAGCTCTATCTCCATGGTAAAATGCCCACACCTTCAGAAAGCGAACAGTTCATGGAACGTTTTTCGCCCTGGAGGAGACTGGCCGGCTTTTACCTTTTGCTCGCCTACGCTGGAGGAGATAAGGCATGAAAAAAGTTATTGACCTGACCAGGTTCATTTCCGAAAAAAGCTGGGTTTTTCCAGGACAGCCCCAACCGGTGATTTTCCCCTGGACCGTCATAGAAAATCACGGCTATGCCACCTTTGCTCTTTTTATGGTGGAGCATACAGCCACCCACGTTGATGCACCAGCTCATTTCCTGCCTCAGGGCAAAACCATCGACGAAATATCCCCTGAACACTGCTTCGGAAAATCCACGGCCCTTGACCTGAGCGTTTTTCCATCCGGGAGCACTGTAAGCCTCAAAGAGCTTAAGAGAAAAATACCGGAAGTGGAAGACCTGATTCAGGATAAAGAAATAGTTCTCTTTAAAACAGGAGCAGAGAAATATTACCCGGGTGATGACTACTTCCAGAAAGGAGTGGGCATTGGAGAAGATGTAGCTGAGTTTCTCATCCAGCAAAAAATAAAAGCGGTGGGCACTGATGCGCCTTCCATCGATTTTGAGCCTTACCCAACCCACCGCCTGTTACTTGAAAAAGAAATTCTCATCTACGAATCCCTGACCAACCTTGGAGAGCTCATTGGCAAATCTTTCTGGTTTTACGCTTTTCCTTTGAAACTGCAAGGGCTTACCGGCTCACCGGTGCGGGCAGTAGCTATTTTTGAAGATTAGCCACACCTCTCTGGGCTACCTTCAACCAGTACTGAGCTTTCTGGTCATCGGGATGAAAGGCAAGATACTTCTCAAAAGCCCACACTGCACGATGGTAGTCTTCCACCTTGATTAAAGCTGCACCCAGGAAGTAGTAGGCCTTATCAAAATTAGGGTTATTGCGAATCGCCTCTTCAAAAAGCGGAATGGCGGCAAAATAATCGCCATTTTGATAAGCAACTATACCTTCTTCAAAGTTGTCCCAGGCTGCTTTTCCATACTTTTTGTAATTTTCGCACTTTTCTTTGAAATACGCTGCCTGCTTGTCATCAGGCACAAGCTCCAGCACCTTACCCCAGGCCCAGATGGCTTCATCGTACATTCCTTCTTCCTGATAGGTGCGGGCTAACCATTTCCAGGCCTTAATGAAATTGGGCTTGGTGGAAACTGCCTCAATGAAAAACTGAATCGCTTCTTCCTTGCGACCTTCCTGATAGAGGTTATATCCCTGATCAAACATTACCTGAGCGTACCCTTCAGCGGAAACGTCAAAGCTGTAAGGAGGCTGAACTTCCTCCACAGCCCAGCTTACTGAAAAACCTAAAACCAGGCTCAAAAACAATCCCCAGAGTAAAATACGTTTCAGCACTGCACACCACCTCCTTTTTCCTCTCAAATATTGTAGCACAGGCTACTTTGGAATTTTTTGAAAAATTTTTGAGAATTTTTCTCCAGAACTATGGAAACGTTTTCTATTTTGAGCTATAATGTTTCTACAAAAACGTTTTCATTAAGCATCCCAAAACCTTTAAGGAGGGAACAAAATGGCCAAAGCAAAAATCTCCATCGGCAGCTGGGCATACGCAATAGGACCTTACGCAGACCACCCGGTACCACTCGAAGAAGTAGTCAGAAGGCTTTCTGAGTTAGGGTTTGATGGAATTGAGCTCGGTGGTTTTAAACCCCACGCTCACCCCGATCTCTATCCCACCAAAGAAGACCGCAAAAAGCTGGTCGACCTTTTAGAAAAGCACAGACTCGGGGTAAGTGCTTATGTGCCAGACCTGTGGAGCTTCCCCTTTGCAAGTGGTGACCCCAAGGTGGTCAAAGACTATGAGGACATGTTCGACAAATCGCTGGAGTTTTGCGTGGACTGTGGATTTGAAAAATTAAGAGTCGATACTGTAACCGGGACTCCTTTTCCTGCTGACTGGGATTACCAGGAAACCTGGCAGCGAGTTGTGGAAATGTTCCAGAAATGCGCCGACAAAGCTAAAGATGTGGGCAAAGTTATTGTATGGGAGTTTGAGCCGGGCTTCATTTTCAATAAACCCAGCGAAGTCAAAAAAATGCATGATGATGTAAATCGTGATAATTTCAAGGTTCTCTTTGATACCAGCCACGCTCAAATGTGTGCTGTGGTCGGTGCCAAGCAAGTCGAGCCCAAAGAAACCCTCAAAGGAGGGGTCCTGGAATTCATAGAAATGCTTGATGGTCGCATTGGCCATGTCCACCTGATTGACTCTGACAATACTCTGCATGACGACGAAACCAGCACCCATGCTCCTTTTGGAACAGGGTATATTAACTTCGAAGAGGTAATACCTGCTCTGGTTAAAAATGGTTATAAATCAGAATGGTGGTGTATTGACCTTTGCTTCTGGCCTAATGCCTGGGACATAACCGCTGATTCCATTAAGTTCCTGCGCGATCTCTTCACTCGCCTGGGAATGTTATAAGGGGGTAATAAAAATGTCAGCAAAAACCATGAAAGCCTGGGTTTTCTATGAGCCCAACCGCATGGAACTGGAAGAAGTGCCAGTTCCCAAACCGGCACCTGATGAGGTGCTTATCCGGGTTCGCTACTGCGGAATATGCGGCTCAGACGTAGCTTACTTTTACGGCATGTCCCCTCTGGAAACACCCACCGGCAAAGGACCCCTAATTCTGGGCCATGAATTTTCGGGAGAAGTGGTTGAAGTCGGTGATATACCTGCCCAGAAAGGCCTCTTCAAACCTGGAGATAAAGTAACTGCAAATCCTGTACAGTACTGTAATGCTTGCGAGGTATGTTACAAGGGTTTTGTGAACCTGTGTGAAAACAAGAAAGTCCTTGGCGTTTCCACCAATGGTGGTTTTGCGGAATTCGTGGTCTCAAGTTACAACCATGTCTACAAGCTTCCCGAAGGGGTTTCTTTTGAGGCCGGGGCTTTTGTGGAACCCCTCGCCAACGCAGTATATGGCATAAAGAATCTGGAAATAGGTCTCGGTGACGATGTAGTGGTCTTTGGACCCGGACCCATCGGTTTGAGTATAGTAGCTCTGGCCAAGCGCAGTGGAGCAGGGAGAGTTTTCCTGGTTGGAACTCGAGACTATCGCCTCGAGGTAGGCAAAAAGTTAGGTGCAGACCTGTTAATTAACACTGTTAACTCTTCCTCACCTTATTATGTTTCTGACCTCAAGGCCAAAATAGCCGAGCTCACCGATTCCAAAATGGCTGATCGGGTGATCGTGGTTACCGGTTCCCGGGAAGCCATGCAGCAGGCACTTGAAATTTCAGGAAGGCGTTCAGTAATCGTTTACTTTGGCCTGCCTGGAGAAAAAGACGTCGTACAGGTACCGGCGTTAGCCTCCATCCTCTGGGATAAAACCATCCGCTTCTCCTGGCTTGCCCCCTTTACCTGGGTGGAAGCCATAAAGGTTCTAAACAGCAAAATAATAGATGTCGAAGCGCTGGTAACCCATAAACTGCCCCTTGACAAACTCAAAGAAGGTCTGGAAATCGCCAAAGAGAAAAAAGGTAATCCGCTCAAAGTCATGATTTCCATATAGAAGGTCAAAAGGAGGTGAGAAAATCCAGATAAAAAATCAAAAATGCCACATGGTGAAAATAAAACTGATTAAGGAGGTGGGCTTTAATGAAAAGGAGTCTCTTGTTGGTAAGTATTTTAGTGTTCGCTTTACTTGCAGTTAGCAGCTTTGCTCTGGCCCAGAAAGAACTCAGCATCCTCTGCGGTGAGTATACCCCGGGACACTGGATTTATGAATTAGCCCAGAAAGACTTTGAAGCCCAAACCGGCGTGAAAGTGAAATTCGACTTTGTGGCCTGGGCGCAATATACCGACAAAATCCTGGTGACTCTTTCTGCCCATGATTCAAGCTATGACATCATAGTTGGAGACAGCCAGCTCCTGGGAGCAGCGGTCACCGGAAACCACTATGTAGAGCTGACCGATTGGCTGAAAGAGAATATCGACCTTGAAAAGCTGGCTCCCGCACCACTCAAGTACTACGCGGAGTATCCAACAGGAAGCGGGAAATACTACGGAGTATCAGCCGTGCTGGATGTTCCAGCCATCGCCTATCGCAAAGACCTCTTTGAAGACCCTGAAGAAAAAGCAGCCTTCAAGGCCAAATACGGATATGAGCTGGATGTTCCCAAAACCTGGGAGCAGTTACGCGATATTGCTGAATTTTTCACCCGTCCCGACCAGAACTTCTACGGTCTTGCTTATTGGCCTGCCAAAACTTTCGATGCGGTAACCATGGGATTCCAGCCAGTAATGTGGAGCTTTGGCGCTGACTATCATGCTCCAGACAGCTACCAGGTAGAAGGTTATCTCAACAGCGAAGCCGGGGTAAAGGCTCTGGAATTTTACGTAAACCTGATGAAATACGCGCCTCCTGGCTCAGAAAACTACTACTGGAACGAATGCACTCAAGCATTTGCCCAGGGTCTGGTGGCCATGGCTTTCCAGTGGGGTTCCTGGTGCGAAGGATTTGTCAACCCGGCCACCAACCCTCAGTACTATGACAAAGTGGGCTTCTTCCCCTTCCCCGGAAAAGTTGGCGAAGATGGAACGTTTAGACAATACGCAACCCTGGGTGGACAGGGCTTCAACGTGGTTACCTACGGCAAGAACCGGGACGCTGCCCTGGAATTCATAAAGTGGTGGTGTCAGGAAGAAACCCAGAAAAAGTACATGGCCATGGGAGGCATCCCCATTCTCACCGATTTGCTCAATTCGCCAGAATTCCTCAACGCCAAACCCTACAACCCGGCTCTCGCCGAAGGCCTGAAAGTGGTCAAGGACTTCTGGAACATACCTGAATATGCAGCGCTCCTTGAGGTAACCCAGAAGTACTGGTCTGCAGCCTGTGCCGGCATGATGAGCCCCAAAGAGGCCATGGATGCTGTCGCCCGTGAACACACCCAGATCCTCAAAGAAGCTGGGTACCTGGACTGAACAAAGTTTCTGCAGCACTTCCGGGGGCTTTCCGCCCCCGGAAAAGGAGTGAACAGCATGCACGATCGCGGAACGTTCGAATACAAAAAAGCAATTTCTGAATACAGAATCAAGCTCTACTTGATTGGACCCACCATACTGGTATTAATAGTAATGAACGTTTTTCCCCTGCTCTGGTCCCTGGGTCTGAGTTTTACAAACTATTCTTCGCTGATGAGCAAGAAAATATCCTTCGTGGGCTTTACCAACTACAGTCGCATACTTTCCGACCCTTTTATCTGGAAGTACTTTCAAACCACAGCCAAGTTCGTGATAATCGCCGTGGGAGTTGAAACTCTGCTGGGCTTTGGACTGGCCCTTTTGCTTAAAGAAAGGTTCAAGGGATGGGGGCTGGTTACCACCTTAATGCTTATACCCATGATGCTTGCCCCGGTGGTAGTAGGCCTTTTCTGGACTTTCATCATGGATACCAATTTTGGTCTGCTGAATTTTTTGATGGGGCTCCTGGGATTCAAAAAGGTAGCCTGGTTAACCAATCCTCACATTGCTCTCTATTCCATTGCCATAGTGGATATCTGGATGTGGACACCTTTTGTGATGCTTATTTCCATGACCGGCCTTTTAGCCATACCCCAATCGCTCTATGAAGCTGCAGATATCGACATGGCTTCCTGGTGGTTGAAGTTCAGAAAAATAACCCTTCCCCTGGTTTCTCCACTTTTGATTCTGGCCGTTCTTTTCAGGGTCATCGATGCTTTTAAAATGTTTGACCTGGTCTTTATTATGACTGGAGGAGGTCCGGGGGACGTAACCGAAACCATCTCCATGAGCCTTTACCGCATGGCTTTTAACAAATTCAAGACCGGTGAATCCTGTGCCATGGCTTACATTATTCTCATTTTGATCATTGCTTTGAGCAACCTGCTCATTCGCTGGATCAACAAAGCCAAAGCGCAGGCCTGAGGGGGTTTCATCATGCACCGAAAAATCTTGAAAGGCATCTTAATCGTACTGGCACTTCTCTTCTTCCTGATACCCATTTACTGGATCATCGCCACCTCTTTCAAGCAATGGCCGGATATCTTCGCCATCCCCCCCAAATTCATCTTCGAAGGCACTCTAATCCACTACAAAGGTTTATTCAACATCGCTCTTGAAGAAGTGGCCAAGTTCGGCCAGGTAGGAAGGTCTCACTTTCCAGAACGCTTTTTAAACAGCATCATCATAGCCGGGTCCAGTACCCTGCTCTCGGTTGCCCTGGGCACTTTAACCGCTTACGCCTTTTCGCGGTTTAAGGTAAAGGGTGAAAATGACCTGCTTTTCTTCATTCTTTCCACCCGGATGCTGCCTCCGGTGGTGGTGGGGATACCTTTCTTTGTGCTTTACCGTTCACTGGGGCTTCTTGACACCCGGGTGGGTCTTATTCTGCTTTACATGACCTTTAACCTTTCTTTCGCAGTGTGGCTCATGAAAGGTTTCCTTGATGAAATCCCCAGGGAGTTTGAAGAAGCTGCCATGGTCGATGGCTATACTCGCTTTGAAGCCTTTATCAAGGTAATTCTGCCCCAGGCACTGGCAGGTATTGCCGCCACGGCTGTTTTTTGCCTGATTACTGCCTGGAACGAATTCTTCTTTGCCCTGATTCTCACCTCCGAACATGCCCGTACTGCTCCACCCTCCATTGCGGCTGTCCAGGGGACATCGGGCATCAACTGGGGCCAGATTGCTGCTGGAGTAACCGTCTTCCTTTTACCAGTGGTAGTCTTTACTTTCCTGGTGCGCAAGTATCTGGCCCGAGGACTGACTTTCGGCGTAATTAAAAGATGACCAGAGGATGAGAGAAATGGAAAAACTGCGAGTGGAAAAACTGTATAAAAAGTTTCAGGAAGTGGAAGCGGTAAAGAAAATCGATTTTCAGGTTGGCGAGGGAGAGTTTGTGGTTTTCCTCGGTCCTTCTGGCTGTGGAAAAACCACAACTTTGAGAATGATAGCCGGCCTGGAGCAGCCCACTTCAGGCAAAATTCTCATAGAAGGAAAAGACGTAACTAACCTGCATGCTTCAAAGCGCAACATAGCTTTTGTCTTCCAGAGCTACGCTTTATATCCCCACATGAGCATTTACGAAAACATTGCTTTCCCGCTGATTGCCCAGAAGCAGCCCCGAGAGGAAATTGAGAACAAGGTCAAGTCCGTTGCCAAAATCCTCAAGATAGAGGCTCTGTTAAAGCTAAAACCCCATCAGTTAAGTGGCGGGGATATGCAAAAAGTAGCTCTGGGAAGGGCCATGGTGCGCCGACCCAAGCTCTTTCTCATGGATGAACCCCTGAGTGGTCTTGATGCCAAGCATCGCGAGGAAATGCGCGCTGAACTCAAGAGATTGCACATGGAAATCGGAGCAACCACCATCTATGTAACTCATGATCAGCTGGAAGCCATGAGTATGGCTGACCGCATCATTATCATGAGCGAAGGTTGCATTCAGCAAATAGGCACCCCCCGGGAGGTGTACCTTGACCCCGCCAATACCTTTGTGGCCCATTTTATAGGGAGTCCAGGGATGAACTTCATTCCTCTCGACTATCGGGAAGAAAAAAGCCAGTTTACTTTTGTGGACGGTTCTCCACTGAACCATCCCTTGCTCCAGGAAATCTTTCAGAAAAAAGGAACCAAAAAAATCCTTCTTGGTATACGTCCGGAGTTCTTGAGAGTGGGCTCCGAGGGCGATTTCAAGGCACGAGTGATCAGCACAGAACCTCTGGGCTATAAAAATCTGCATGCTCTGGAAATCGCCGGTGGAAATATCCTGAGAGTGGAAGACCCCCAGAGAAGGAAAATCTCTGGAGAAACATGGGTTCAGGTAGACTGGGATAAAGCGTGTTTCTTTGACCAGGAAAACGGAATGCGCATAAGGTGAGGAGAAAAAAATGGCTGAAGTAATGCTTAAAGACATCTCAAAAAGCTTTGGGAAAATAAAAGCCCTGCAAGGAGTGAGTCTTACTGTTAAAGACGGTGAATTCCTTATCATGCTGGGTCCAACCGGGGCCGGAAAAACCACCACCCTCAGAATCGTGAGCGGTCTTGAAGAACCTGACCGGGGCGAGGTCCTTATAGGGGGAAAGAAAATGAACGGCATTCCTCCCCGGGACAGAAACTGCGCTTTTGTGTTCCAGAACTACATTCTCTATCCTCACCTGACCGTATATGATAACCTGGCTTTCCCCCTGCGTTCCCGCCTTCACAGGGTGGAAGAGGAAGAAATCAAAAGAAGAATTCAGAGAGTAGCCTCCACCTTGAAAATAGAACACCTTCTCAAGCGCAAACCAGACAAGCTCAGCGGCGGGGAACAGCAAAGAGTAGCCCTGGGAAGAGCCATGGTCAGGAATCCCCAGGTCTTTCTCATGGACGAACCGCTTTCCAACCTGGATGCCAAACTCCGTGAGGAAATGCGAGTAGAGCTCAAAAGCATTCAACAAAACCTGGGTGCAACCTTTTTCTATGTAACCCATGACCACGTGGAAGCCATGACTCTGGGAGACAGGATAGTGGTCCTCAATCAGGGACACGTGATGCAGATTGGAACACCTGAAGAAGTGTACCGCAAACCTCAAAACCTCTTTGTAGCCAGGTTTGTGGGCAATCCCGAAATCAACCTTCTCAGGGGAACCATATCTGAAAACAAATTGTTCCTGGAAGAAATTGGAACTTATCTTCCTCTCGATAAGCTACCAGCTCTTGCCAGAGCCCAAAATGTACCCGATAGGGTCCTGGCCGGCATACGCCCCGAAGATATTCTCCTGAGAAGCACTGATCCGCTCTTTGAGGGTGAAGTGTACCTCATAGAGGACCTGGGCACCGATAAAATCGTGAGAGTGAAAGCAAAAGAGCTGGTGCTGAGGAGCAGAGTTCCCACCGAAGAAGAATATACAGTCGGGGAAAGGATTGGCATCTCTTTTCAGCTCGAGAATCTGGTGTTCTTTGACGCCTCAACCGAAAAAGCCCTGGATAAGGAGTGAATTGAGTTTTGCCACAGAGAAAAAACGTAACCATGAAAGATGTGGCTCGAGAAGCAGGGGTAGCCCTGTCAACAGTTTCTCATTTCCTGAACAATAGTGCACCTTTATCCGAAGAAACCAAACAAAAAATTAAAAAGGCGATCGAAAAACTCAACTACCGACCCAACCTTACTGCCCGCAACCTTAAAAAGCGGAAAACCAGCACCATCGGTCTTTTTGTCCCCGACATTGCCAACCCTTTCTATGCCGAAGTTTACAAAGGGGTTGCCGAAGCAGCCAGAGAAAAAAAATATAACGTGATTCTCTATGCCACTAATTACCATAAAGATCGGGAACACGATTTCGTGAAGCTGGTAACTCAGTGGCAGGTGGATGGAGTTATTGTAAGCTACAGCTTCATAGATGAAAACCTCTGGTTTAAATTAGAAAGGGCAGATATACCTGTAGTGCTGGTTGACGTTTATCCGGTAAACAACCGCTGGCCCTCGGTTATAGTGGAGAATGAAACTGGCATTCAGCTTGCCCTTCAGCACCTTTTCAGCCTGGGACACCGGGAAATAGCTTATTTGAGCGAGCCACCTTATGTTATGTCTCTTATCAAACGTCAGAGAGCCTTTATTGAAAACCTCAAGCAGTTAAACCTGCCCTTTAAAGAAGAGTGGATCCTGGTTGAGAAAAAACAGGCCAACCGGGTGGAAATAGGGTATCTCCTGGGTAAAAAACTGCTCTCCGGGAAAGACCTGCCCACCGCCGTGGTTGCCAGTTCCGATCTGGTAGCCATCGGTGCCATGAAAGCTTTCCTGGAAAGTGGTCTGAAAATACCCGATGACATGTCCATCGTGGGCTTCGACGACATCATCTTCAGCTCCTATGTTCATCCTTCATTGACCACAGTCCGTCAGCCCAAATACGAAATGAGTAGAAAAGGAACTGAATTCTTGCTACAATTAATAGAGAAACAGAGCAGCAACTTATGCCCCAACGGGATCTGCAGCATTAAACCCGTCCTTATCAAGCGTCTTTCCTGCAGTGTACCCCGAAAAAAGGAGGGAGGTGAGAGAAAAACCATCGAAACTTCAGACCACTTACTTCAGTCAGATGTAAAGTAAACCAGAGAAAGGAGGAAAGACAATGCGTAAAACTGCGTGGTTTGTGATTCTGTGCTTAATGATAGGTCTTTTGATGGCTGGTTATGCTCAGGCTCAAGAAGTAACTCTCACCGTAACCTGGGCAGCCTGGGCACCAATGGATACTCTGATTGCCCTTGCTGAAGACTTCACCGCCAAAACCGGAATCAAAGTAGTGGGCGCACCCATTCCCTGGCCCCAGTACCACGACAAGGTATTCACCGAATTCGCTTCGGGAAAAACCAGTTTCGACATCGTGCTTCCTGATTCTCAGTGGGTTGGAGAGGCAGTGGTTGGAGGACACCTGCTTGATATAACTGACTGGTTTAATGAAAACGTAAACAAAGATGACTTCTACGAAACCTTTGTAAAATCTTTCTGCGAATATCCCGATGGAAGCGGCAAATATTACGGCGTGCCGGTTCTGGGAGATTTCTTCGGCATGGCTTACCGCACTGACCTTTTCAACGACCCCAAGGAAAAGGAAGCTTTCCTGAAAAAATACGGCTATGAACTCAAACCTCCTGAGACCTGGAGCCAGCTCAAAGATATCGCTGAGTTCTTCACCCGTCCCGAGCAGAACCTCTACGGTGTTGCCCTGTGGCAGGCTCCCATTCCCACCGCGGGAATAACCGATGAGTTCCTGGCCTGCTTCTGGTCCTTTGGTGGCAAGCTCTGGGATCCTGAAACCAAAAGGGTAAAAGGCATCCTCAACAATGAAGCTGGAAAGGCTGCTGCCCGCTACTGGGTAGACCTTTACAAGTACTGCCCACCCGGTTCAGCCAACTACAGCATGGACGAAGCCAACACCGCCATGCAGCAGGGTCTGGTAGCCATGATGGGAACTTATCTCGCTTTCTATCCCGGACTGATTGACCCAGACCTTTCGCTTTACTGGGACAAGATTGACTTCTTCCCCACCCCCAGAGAAAAAGAATGGTGGGTGCAACTCGGCGGACAGGGTATGGCCATTTCCGCCTACACTCCCCACAAAAAGGAAGCTTTGATGTTCCTGGAGTGGTGGCTCTCTCCAGAAACCCAGTGGAAATGGGCTGAAGCCGGAATGTTCTCCTGCATGAAGTCCATCGTCGAAGATGACCGTTACCTTGAGTTTGCCCCGGTCAACAAAGTAGCCCGGGCGAGCTACCCCCACCTGCGTGATTACTGGGAAATACCCGAGTACAACGAAATGGGTACTGTAATGGCTGAAATCCTCAACGCAGCAGTGCTTGGAAAATATACCCCTGAGGAAGCTATGGACCTGATTGCTGAAAAGCATGAAGAAATTCTGGAGCGTGCCGGGTACTACAAAAAATAAATAAATCAGCAACCAGAAAGAGTGCCCCGGCGGGGCACTCTTTCTGAACCAAAGGGGAGGAACAGAAATGGCAGATATACGACAATCCTGGGCAAACCGGGTTAGCGACCGGGGAATGCTGTATCTTTTCATCATTCCCACCTTTGCATTGCTCCTTTTTTTGGTGGTTTTTCCGCTCATCTGGTCGCTTTATTTGAGCTTCTGTGAGTACTCAGCCAACGCCGCCCAACCCCCTCAATTTGTGGGCATCAGAAACTACAGTTTTATGTTCCAGCAAAAGGATATCTGGGAACGCTTCGCTGCCACCGGGAAGTTCGTGGTTATAGCTGTAGCCTGTGAATTTTTGCTGGGATTCGGCATTGCCATGTTACTAAACCGGGATTTTTACGGAAAAAGCGTTCTGACCACGCTCTTTATACTGCCCATGATGTTTTCCCCGGCAGTAATCGGGAAGTTTTTCCGCTTCATGTTTGACACCAACTGGGGAATTATAAATTACCTTCTGGGTCATCTCTTTGGCATCCCCAAGATTGCCTGGACCACCAGCTACGGCTATGCCCTTTACTCTCTGGTGATAACTGATATCTGGATCTGGACTCCCTTTATGATTCTTTTGAGCCTGGCCGGGCTTTCCAGTGTACCCCGGTATCTCTACGAAGCCGCTGACGTGGACCGAGCTTCCGGATGGTTCAAATTCCGCTACATCACCCTGCCCTTTGTGGCGCCAATTCTCACTCTGGCCTTGCTTTTCCGAACCATGGATGCTTTTCGCTTTTTTGATCTCGTCTACGTTTTGACCGAGGGAGGTCCGGGTTACTCAACCCAGCTCATCCCTTACTACATTTATAAGCTGGCTTTTTCTTACTGGCGCACCGGTGATTCTTGCGCGCTGGCTTACATCTTATTGATCATCATCATTGCCCTGAGCAACATTTATATCACCTACCTCAACCGGGTAAGAAGGGGATAGGAGCGAGTAAGATGAACGAATTCCAGAGAAGAAAACTAAAAGATCGGGTCATCGTGGTCATCCTGGTGGCCATGCTCCTTGTTTATCTTTTTCCCATCTACTGGATGTTTTCTACTGCCACCAAGACCAAAGTCGAGGCTTTTTCGCTACCTCCCAAATGGGTCTGGAAACCCCGCATAGATAACTTTCAAAACATCTTCATAGTGGGTGCCGGTGGAGCCCTGGGAAGAGCCAAAGTGGTGGTAAAACCCAAGCCCTCCGCCTTTCTGAAGCAGTTTACAAACAGCATCATCGTGGCTTTTATCAGCACCATTTTAGCCACTCTGCTGGGTACTTTCTCGGGATATGCTTTCTCCAGAATGCATATCCGGGGTAAGGACGACCTTCTGTTTGTAATCCTCAGCAGCCGAATGTTACCTCCAGTGGTCATTGCCATACCTCTGGCCATGATGTACCGGGCACTGGGACTTTTTGACACCCGCTTCGGGCTTATCATCATGTACACAGTGTTTAACATGGCCTTCGCGGTGTGGATGATGCGTAGCTTCGTGGACGACATACCCCGGGAATACGAAGAAGCAGCTCTGGTTGACGGCTATTCCCGCTTCCAGGCCTTCTTCAAATTTGTATTTCCAGAGCTGAGCAGCGGCATGGTAGCCACTGCAATCTTCAGCCTGATTATGAGCTGGAACGAATTCACCTTTGCCTTGCTTCTCACCGGTGAAAACGCAAGAACCGCAGTACCAGCTATTGCTCTCTCTCTGGGCACTGCTGGAGTCAACTGGGGGCAAATAGCTGCCGGCTCTTTCCTCTTGGTTATTCCGGTGATTGTGTTCACCTTCCTGCTTGGCGGAAATCTGGTTCGCGGATTCACTTTTGGAGCCATAAAGGAGTAGATACTTATGCGAGCTCTGGCCAGAATAAAAAAGTTCATGGAAATGTTCTCTATTTTCCTGATTCTCTTTGGGATATTCAGTCTGTGCCAACCTTTCACTTTCTTCCTGTATCACTATGGCTTTGCCTTCCTGGGCATCGGCACCGGCCTCTATATCCTTTTCTCACACATTCCCTCTCTTGAAGACCTGGAAAGCACGCAGGAGGAGGAAAACCATGTCCTCAGTGAGAGTTGAAAACCTCAGAAAGCATTTTGGAAAAGTGGAAGCTGTGAAAGGAATCTCTTTTCAGGTAGAAGAGGGAGAATTCACTGTCCTGCTTGGCCCCTCGGGTTGTGGAAAAACCACCACCCTGCGCTGCATTGCCGGGCTGGAGCGGCCTAACAGCGGCAGGATTTTCTTCGACCAGGATGAGGTAACCGACCTGAGCCCGGCCGCGCGCAACATTGCTTTCGTGTTTCAACTTTATGCGCTGTATCCCCACCTCAACGTCTACGATAACGTGGCCTTTCCTCTGCGAGCAGAAAGAAGACCAGCTGCGGAAATAAAGCAAAGGGTGGAAGAGGTGCTGAAACTGCTTCAAATAGAAGACATCAAGCGTTTAAAGCCCCGGCAGTTGACCGGAGGACAGAAACAAAGAGTGGCTCTGGCCCGAGCCATAGTGCGCCGTCCCCGGGTGTTCTTGCTCGATGAACCCCTCTCCAACATCGACGCCAAGCTCAGGGAAACCACCCGTGCTGAACTGAAAAAACTCCAGAAGTCCGTGAAAGCCACCACCATCTATGTGACTCACGACCAGGTAGAGGCCATGACCATGGCTGACAAAATCATCGTTATGAACTTCGGGGATATTCAGCAGATTGGCTCTCCGGAAGAGGTGTATCATTATCCCACCAACATGTTCGTTGCGCGCTTTCTGGGCAGTCCCGGAATGAATTTTATACCCGGAGAGCTCAGCGAAGAAAAGGGAAAGCTGGGAGTGCGGGTAAAAAGCGGGCAGTTCATACCTCTCAAGGATGAGCAGAAAGAAAAGCTTGCAAATGCTCCCCGGGAAGTGATTGCAGGAGTGAGGCCTGAAGAAATACTGGTTGGGGAAGAGGGCGACATAGAGGCAGAAGTTTACGTTCTGGAACCCATGGGTGCCCAGAACATCCTGACTCTGCGCATCGACGACACCCTTATTAAAGCCCTGCTCCCCGGTGATTTCTTCAAGGAAGTGGGTAGTAAAGTGTTTCTATCCTTCAAGGATGTGCGAGTGTTCGACGCCGGAACTGAAAAAATGATAGCCTGAGGGTGACTGAAATGGCAAAGCTAACCCTTCGCAATCTGAGCAAACGGTTTGGAAAAATCACCGCGGTTTCCAACCTTTCCCTGCAAGCAGAAAGTGGTGCCATAACTGTCTTGCTGGGACCAAGCGGTGCTGGAAAAACCACCACCCTGCGCTGCATTGCCGGGCTGGAGCGGCCTGATGGGGGAGAAATTTTCATTGGAGAAGCACTGGTAAATGATCTGCCACCCCAAAAAAGAGATGTGGCTCTGGTCTTTCAGAACTTTTCCCTTTATCCCCGCTACACCGTATTTGAAAACATAGCCAGTCCCCTGCGTATCCGCAACTTAACCAGCTCGGAAATAGAACAAAAAGTGCAGGAAGTAGCCCGAATGCTGCGCATCGACCACCTGCTTGACCGCAAACCCATCCACATAAGCGGGGGAGAGATGCAACGGGTGGCCATCGCCCGGGCTCTGGTGCGCAATCCCCGGCTTTTTCTACTCGATGAACCTCTGACCAACCTGGACGCTAAAATCAGAGAAAACATGCGCACCGAGCTGAAAAGGCTGCAAACTGAAACGGAAGCCACTTTCTTCTATGCCACCCCTGACCAGGCAGAAGCTCTTTCCATGGGTGACCGGATAGCGGTTATCAGAGAAGGGCATCTCCTGCAGGTGGGAACTCCCACGGAAATATATCAGCGTCCGGAAAATGTTTTTGTGGCTGATTTTGTGGGCAGCCCTCCCATGAACTTCCTGCCGGCGGAAGTGAAGGGAGAAAACCTGCTGGATGTCGGACCGGGGATTTTCTCTTTCAACCTCAATCAGGAAAACGCCTCTTCGCTTAAAAAAGCCACCTCAAACAAAGTTATTCTGGGCATTCGTCCCGAACACATTGAAATCTTACCCCAGCAGGAAGAGGGAAGTTATCCGGCAACTCTTGAGGTGATCGAACCGCTGGGCACCTATCGGGTCTTTTCCCTGCGTATCGACCGCAGAGTAATCCGGGTGCGCTCGGCGGAAAAGCTTCCCTATCAGCCGGGCGAAAAGGTTTATTTCCGGTTCGACTCTGCCAAAATCCACCTCTTTGAACCTCATACCGAAAAAAGGATTAATTAAATTTTCCCGGAGGTGAAAAATATGGGATATGGAGTTAACTTGTTTCTCTGGACAGCAGCCTACACCGACCAAGAAGTGCACCTCATATCCAAAGTAAAAGAACTGGGCTTCTCGGTTGCGGAAATACCTTTTGACCTTCTGGACCAGATAAGCGTTGAAAAAACCGGAAACGCTCTGAAAGAAAACGGCCTCAAAGTCGCTGCCTGTGCTGTGGTTGGAGAAAGAAGGGATTTAATCAGCGACAGCGCAGAAATCCGTCGGGAAGCCATGGATTATTTCACCCGCTGCATCAAGCTCCTCTCTGCCCTGGGTGGAGAAATCCTCTGTGGACCCACCTACTCGGCAGTGGGAAAACTCACCGGCACTTCCCGAACCCCTGAAGAATGGAAAAGAGCAGTCAGCGCCCTGCGGGAGCTGGGAAAAATAGCCGGGGACTATGGTGTGAAAATCGCCCTGGAGCCTCTTAACCGCTTCGAAACCTACTTTTTGAACACTGCAGAAGACGCGCTGCAGCTGGTCCAGGAAGTGGGAAGCCCGCAGGTGGGCATTCACTTAGACACCTTTCACATGAACATCGAAGAAAAATCGCTCTATCGGGCCATAAAGACCGCTGGAGATTATCTCTTTCACGTCCACACCTGTGAAAACGACCGGGGAACCCCAGGTGAGGGCCACGTGGAGTGGGACCAGGTCTTCAAAGCTTTGAAAGAAATCAATTATCAGGGTGACCTGGTCATTGAGTCTTTTGTGCCCGGCGTCAAAGAAATCGCCCGCGCTGCCTCCATCTGGCGGCCTCTTGCTCCCAGCGCCGACCACATCGCCAGAGAGGGCCTGGCTTTCCTGAAGAAAAACTGGGAGAGCTAAAAGCCCCTGACCCCCAAGCCCCAGCTAAGCTGGGTTTCTTTCCCGGGGACTGTCCTCCCGGAGGCAGCCCCGGGATAAAATCTCTGTTTCCGGCAAAGTTTTTCATCTCTCAAAAAGTGAACGATTGTTGCCGACCAGAATTTTTTCGGCGCGCTTTTCCCAAATCCAGGGTATAATGAGAAAAAAACAGGGGTTTTATCGCGGTGAAAAAAATCACTCCCCAGGAGCTGGCCCGAAAAGTTGAAGAGCTGCCGGCGCTTCCGACGGTGGCATGCAAAGTCATGGAACTTGTGGAAGATCCCCGCACATCAGCACAGGACATAGAAGCGGTGCTCAAAAAAGATCAGAGCCTGACCGCCCAGGTCCTGCGGCTCGCCAACTCCGCCTTCTACGGAATTCCCCGCCGCATCACCACGGTAGCTGAAGCCACCGTCTTTCTGGGCTTTAAAACCTTAAAAGGCGTGGTGCTCACTGCCTCATTAAGCGGCATGCTGCAGAGAAAGCTCAGCGGCTATGTTCTGGAGCGGGGAGAACTCTGGAAGCATTCTCTTTCCGTGGCTTTTTCGGCTCAAACGCTGGCTAAAAAGACCAGATTCCCCCGTCCGGAGGTAGCCTACACCGCGGGCCTGCTGCACGATATCGGCAAGCTCATCCTGGATACCTACCTCAAAGCCAGCTACCGGGAAGTTCTGGAACGAGTGGACAGAACAGGCTCCACCTTTCTGGAGGCAGAAGAGGAAATTCTGGGCTTCAACCACGCCGCAGTGGGTGCCCAGCTAACCGAGCACTGGGGCTTCCCTTCTTCGCTGGTTGAAACCATCGGCTTTCACCACCAGCCAGATCTGGCCACCAAAGATCCCTCTTTATGTGCCATCGTCCACCTTGCCGACTGGCTGAGCGTGACCCTGGGGATAGGCATGGGGGTGGACGGCTTCCTCTACCGGGTGTCTCCAGAGGCTCTCGCGGTGCTTTCCCTTGAGAAAGGTTCCTTAGAGGAGCTTATCCTGGAGCTTTATCAGATTTTATCCG
This sequence comes from Atrimonadaceae bacterium G-SL-SR-0-11, assembly GCA_048814795.1. Lineage (GTDB taxonomy): Bacteria > Atribacterota > Atribacteria > Atribacterales > Thermatribacteraceae > Thermatribacter. The sequence continues at coordinate 259,569 of CP184673.1, forward strand.
ACCCCGATCTTTTTTCCCTGTAGCAAAAACCTGGGAAATTTCTATCCAAAATAAAAATCTTTCTGAAACTTTCCTTTTTACTTTGCGTAGTATATAATGAGCGTTGTCGGGGAAGGAAGTGTCGGCTTCGAACTCCCTGAGGTCGAGAGGGAGAAAGTGAGGGAAAATCGGGACCCTTGCCCTTCGAAGAGAGGAGCTTCCGGAAGCGGGCGAAACCAGGAAAAGCCCCTTCTAAAACCCGGCTAAACCAGAAAAACCTTAAAAATAGAAGGAGGTAGAAAACAAGATGAAGAAAAGCTTATGGTTGCTTTTAGTGGTCGCTGCCCTGATTGCTGTCTTTGCCGTGGCCGGTTGTATGCAGGGAACCACTCCTGAAGAGCCAACCACACCTGAAGAACCCACTACACCCACTCCAACTGATTACTGCCCGACTACGGTCACTACTTCTTGGCAGAAGATTTATGCTGATCCAACCGTGCAAGAAGATCAGTTCAAGATTTATATTACTTTTGATCAGCCCATCTGGGTTCAGGACCTTGCCTGCTTCCAAAACACAAGCAACTGGACTGTAAACGTAAAAAGATACGTCCCCTACAGAAGATGGAGTACTGATTATGGCACTTGGGTTGACAAGGTTTACAACGCAGCTACTTCAACCGAATATCTGACGGCCACTATTACCAAGGTCGAACTCCAGAGCAACAACAAAACTGTGGTTTTGACTGGATACGTGCTGGATGAGGGAACTGCGGACGCAAACGCTACAGATGATATTGACCAAGGCGTGGGCGGGCAGTTTTACGGTTTGATCTGTTCCGCTACAGATTACACCGATTATATCACCGAGTTTGACGGAACTGCTGGCACCACCAATGATATTGCTGAAACTACGGGTACCAAATATGCTGATGTGATTTCCTGGAAATACACCGGCACCAATACCTGCGGTGTGATTTACGATGCACAGGGCAATGCTTGCACCGATCTCTGCACGATTTCCGGCGAGCTCTGCTGCCAGGTCGAGTACTGCGAAGAGTGTGAAACCACAACCAACAACTGCCCGATCGGCGGAATCTGCGTGCAGTAAGTTTTAGCTTTAACTAAAAAGCCCTGCCGCTTGGCAGGGCTTTTTTAGTTGGGAACTCCACATCCTTTCTCTCAAGCGCAGGAACCAAAAAGAAGGGTCTGGCTCGCACCACAAAAAGATTTAAAAAACCCGGTTACCTCCTTAACCCGGGCTGGGGTATCTGGCAGGCCATCCCTCCTTTTCTCAGAACTTTTCCTCGCAGTTGCCTAACTCCGCCCAAGCGCCCTCTTCACCGCTTTCCCAATCAAAAGAGCAATTGCCCCTCCGGCAAGGGCGGTTAGAAGCTGGGGAATTTGCATGGCCTGAGCCACCCGGGGCGGCACTTCCACCAGATAGCGCACTGCCTGAGAAAGGAGCAGGTACTTGCCAGACGCCGCTAAGACCAGCGCTAAAACGTTCAGCCAGAGAACCTCCCTCTTCCGGGTTATCAGGGAAAAAATGATCACCAGAAGCGCATTACCCAGCATTATGAAGGGCACCATGGGGGCAAGGGGAGGAGGCAAAATCCCCCGCAAAAGAGCAATCCAGGGGGTTAAAAGCCCAATCACCACACCACTTCCCATGCCCACCAGCAAAGAAGCAAGAAGTAAAAAAGCGTTGACCAGAGGGCCGGTGAACCACTGGGGCAATCCCAGAAACTGCACCGCTAAGGTCAGAGCAAGGAGCACCGCAGTGCGGGTTAGCCACAAAAGCCAGCCTTGAGAATTCTTCAGGTTCTCCTCCCTCCTCCCGCAAGGCTAATCTGGGAGCTCATCAGGCATTCTTTTTTTTCCTGGGGCGGTATTTGCCGTAAGTACCCAGAAAAATTTTACCTCTTCTGGTTCTGCGATCGCCCTTTCCCATCATCAATCCCCCTTTACTCTGGTGTTTTTCGGCACTAAATAGTATAGCAACTCCCGCCCCGCAAAGCAAAGTTCAAAACTGCACCCGGACCGGCTCTCTCCCTTCTCCTTCCACCTCAAAGTATTCCTTTTTAGCAAAACCCAGAGAGCGGGCAAAAAGGTTGGCCGGAAACTTCTCAATGGTGGTGTTGTAGCGGAAAACGGTGTCGTTGTAAAACTGGCGGGCGTAAGCAATCTTATCTTCAGTCTGGGCAAGCTGCTCCTGCAGGTTCTGGAAGTTTTCGCTTGCCCGCAGCGTCGGATAAGCCTCGGCCACCGCAAATAGCTGCCGCAGAGCCTGGGTGAGCTGCCCCTCTGCTGCTCCCTTCTCCCCGGGGCTCTGCGCAGAAATTGCCGCCTGACGTGCCCGGGCCACATTTTCGAAGACCTCCCGCTCGTGAGCGGCATAGCCCTTGACCGTCTCCACCAGATTGGGAACGAGGTCGTAGCGCCTGCGCAGCTGCACATCCACCTGCGCCCAGGCGTTCTCAACCCGGTTGCGGAAAGTGATCAGGCGGTTGTAGAGGACTATGAGGTACAATCCTGCGATGATTAAAATACCCAGAATAACCCAGCCCATGAACATCCCACCTCCTTCTCAATTGGCAATCAAAGCTTCTAACCGGCACTGGATGAGCCGCCTCCACCGCCACCGCCTCCGCCACCTGAAAAGCCTCCTCCCACTGAGGAAGAAGAGCTCAGCGCCTGACGCAGATTGGCCAGATTTTCCATGCGGCGGGAGAGAGCATCCAGGCCAGAGAGGGTATCCAGCGCAGCCAGGCCAAAAGCTGCACCGTGCACCGGAGAGTACCAGGCAGGTATCACCAGGTCGCGGTGAGTTTCCTCAGCATAGCGCCGCAGGTTTTTGAGGAGCTTTTCAGCCACCCCCAGCACCACCGCATAGACCAGGTAGCGGTCCCAGATTTCAAGCAGGGTGGGTGGAGCCTCACGCATCAGGGAAAAGTCGCTGAGGAATTTTCGAAAAGCCATGAAGCGCCGAAACATGAGTGCAGCTTCCCTGCTCCACCTGCGCAAAGCCCTTTGCCCCAAAAGAGCCAGAAAGAAAGCCAGAATCAAAAAGGGCACTCCCAGAAAAACAAGCGGAGAAGCCGCAGCCAGCGCAATGAGCAGAAAGATGCCTCCTATGAAATAGGCCACACCCAGGACCGTAAAGAGGTTTTTCTTTTTCTCAGAGAGGGGATCCAGGATTTTGAAATAGCGCTTCTCAAATTCTTTCCGCAAGTCCCTGCCCCAGTCTCCAAGAAAGCGCAGGAAGTTGCTGCGGTTAGCCTGCATTTTCTTACCCCATTCTTCGATATCGAGGGTGGAGACTTCCTCTCCATCCTTGCTGATCTCAAAGAGAAGTTCCAGCACCCTCAATTCAAAAAGGTTAAGTTCTGCTGATACAGTTTTCCGATCCCGAGCCCGGTCGGCAAAGCGGAAGACCAGGTATTCTCTTTTTCTGAGCAGGCCTTTGCGCTCTTCTTCCCGCACGCTGAGAAACCTTCGCCGGGCAAGTTCCAGAATGGTGGCCAGAAAAGCGCGACTGAGCAGGGAATTATCTAAGGTCTGGCTTAAAGCAACTCCCAGAAAGCAGGGAGAAATGTCAAGCGGTGGCTCCTGCTCGTATTCTCTCTGGTAGTCAAGCCGGGGTTCCCTGCCATAGCGAAAATAATAGACCACAAAGAGCAAAAGGTAGAAAATTCCAAAACCGACCAGCAAAAAAGTGGCCACCACACCCCACAGATAAGCCCGCAACTCTCCCGAGGCAAAACGCCGCTCCTCTTCAAGAATCTTTTCATAGCGCTCCTGGGGAAGGGGAGAAACTGCGCTGAACACGGAAGGGCTGCTCAAAAGGCGCGCCTCCACAAAGCTATCGGCAGGAATGTTCTGCAAGCGGAAGCGCACCGTGCGCCGGTCCTCAGAAAAGGTCATCTCCCCGGGTGGAGCCATGCTGTGCACGAAGAGCTTGAAAAGCTCCGGGCTGGGCCGGGGAAGGGTAAAGGTGCTCTCCAGCTCCGAAATCGCCGCGTGCTGGTCTTCAATCACCTTCCAGTAAAACTGGGCCACATCCTGATAGCGCTCCACGGCTCCCTTGAGAAGATACTTGATGCGAAAGACACGGGTTTCATCCTGCGCCTGGTACCTCCAGCGCACAGCCACCGCCTCTGCATCCCTCAGGACTTCATGGGGAAGGGGTTCTCCGCTCTCTGCGTCCCATACCCCCTCAAACTGGATATCCTCCGCGCCTTTGCGCAAAATGCGCAGCTCGGCCCAGGAAAAGCTCCCCTCAAAAGAAAAATAGCGCTCCTCGCTCACCTCCACATCGCCGTTTTCAAGCAGCAGAAAAGACTGCACGATGCGGGGGTGGTAGTAGCTTTTAGCGTGAGCACCAGCGGCAAAAAGAAAAACCAGAAGCAGAAGAAAAGCCAGAACCCAGCCTGAACGTTTCATTGTTCCCCCCCTCCCTCGCTTAAACTGCCTATAACATAGCAAAAAGCAGTGCTTTAAACAAGCTGGATTTTTGAAAAAGAGAGGGTTCTTTTAGAAAATTCCAGAGGAAAGGCAAGAGTGCCGGTGGTCTCATGCTGGAGGGTGCTCTCCAGGGCGTATCCAGGAGAAACAGCTACCTCAACATCCTTTCTTCATGTACTTCAGCACCAGACCTACGAAGCGGTTGAAATCTGAAAGCTCGTTTGCGGCTATTTCATACACTCTTTCTGAAGATAGTTCCTGATAACCGCGAACCACCTTATTTCTAAACCCGATCATTTGGCTGAAAGTTAAAAAATCTTTTTCAGTTATCAGGTTGTTTTCAAGAAGAATACCAAGGCCGTCTCTTGCATCAATCGGGGCTTTCTTAAAGTGCTTTGCGCAAATATGGTAAATGATACCAATCATAGCCTCGATGGCAACCTGAAGAGAGTACTTGAGGCCTTTGATCAGCCAGGGGTCACTCAAAATTTCTTTCCTGCTTTTGCTTCGTATCAAAGATTCTATTTCATGGACCTGTTCTCTGATAAAAGCTATCTTTTTAGCAACAACTTCCTTTTCTGGCATTAGAAGTTTACTCCTGTTACAATTTCCAGAGCTTTTTTGTATCTCGGGTAGACATCCGCATACCTGCGGCTGATCGCTTCTACAACATCCAAAACGACTGCTTCGTCCCTAATCAAAAGAGGAACGCCATGCCTTAAAATTTCGAAAGCAAGAATTGTATCCGCATCCCTTACCGAAACCAGATCAAAGGGGTGTCCCTCAAAGTTTCTCAATGCCAGGTAAAGCTTCCCCAGGAAAAAGTCCAGTTCTTTTTCCGACTTTACCGCACCGGGCACAAGTATTAAGCCCAAATCAATATCGCTATCAGGTCTCATTCTGCCCAGAGCAGAACCAAAAAGATAAATACCGGCAATCTCGCTGAACTGGCCAATTTTTTCTTCTATATAAGCTTTTAACCTGTGTTTCTCAATTTGAACCAGATCCGATGGCATTTGTCACTCACTTTTGCCCAATATCAGAAACTGTTCAAGAAAATTCTATTACAAGAAACCGGCAAGTCAAGGCAACGGGACTCCTCTCAATTTTCGGCTGCGTTTTAGACAACTTGACGGTTCTCCCCCACCTGAGGTAGATTTTTTCCTCTATTGCGGAAAACTTGCACCAGCATGCGGATTGCTCCCCAGCATTTATGCAAAGGTCTCTTTTGAGGCTTGAGGCCGGGCTGGTTCAGGCCTACAGCTTGATGAGGGGCGAGCGAAATATGGAAGACTGTCATCTTTCCCCAAAACCCCAAAAAGTTATACAATAAAAACATGCCAGAGATGAGCAACCAGTTCGAAAGTATCAGCAAGTTCGCCAGCTTGCACCGTAAAGCAATATGGAAAAAAATCCTTGCTTCCCTTAAAAACCATGAGCGAAGGCTGCTGCCCCTCAAAGCGCTTAGGGAAATTCTGCCTGGAGGCGAAGAGCATTACCGGGGTATTCAGGTAGTGCCCATTGCAAAAATCATCGGTAGCGAAAATCGCTTTGCCGATTTTGACCGGGAGTTTCTTCCTCTCAATAAAAAACTCAAACACCGCTGGGCAGGTATCAACCTGCTGGTAGAGCAAAACCGGCCCTTGCCGGCGGTTCTTCTCATCAAGGTGGGAGATTTTTACTTCGTGCGCGATGGGCACCACCGCATATCAGCTGCCCGGGCTGCTGGCCAGGAATTCATGGATGCCGAAGTCATTGAGTGGCCCCTTACCTGGCAGCCAGAACACTACACCTCCCCTGAAGACTTCTTCCACCAGATTGAAGAGCACTTCTTCAGGGAAAAAACCGGCTTACCTCTAAAAACCAGCATTCTGGGTGGTTACATCGAGCTGCTCCAGCTTATCCACTGCTTTCAGTGCTCAGGTTGCCCCAGCTCAGAAAGCACAAGGAAAGATTGCCCCGGGGGGATACCCTGGGAAAAAGCGGTAAAGGGCTGGTTTGAAAACTGCTATCAGCCTGCGGCTCGAACCATAGAAAAAAGCGGACTCAAAAAAAGACTCAAAAAACACACCACCACCGACCTGTACCTGTGGATACTATCCAACCTCGGTGCCCTGCGTAAATCAGCCTGCTTTGTACCCCCTGCACAACCCCGAATAAAAAGAAAACCCCGCAGACTCATTTAAAGAAACTGCCCTCAATTTTCCCATTTCCTCATGGCTACTTTAACACCTTGAAACGTGTTCTCAGAAAGGTTATCCGCCAGCTCAAAAGTTCCGGCATAGCCAAACACCTAGGAGAACAGGCAAAATAGACAAAAATGAAACCACTTCTATTTACTACAGGCCTTAAATCTGGAAAAATAGAAAGAACAACTGAATTATCAATTAAGGAGGGTAACAGAATGGATTATGGACGCTTAAAAATCGAAGATGTGGTGGTAATCAGCATCTTCCCCGGAGAGTACGTGCTGGAGACAATCGAAGAAGTGATTCAGAAGGAGAAGATTAAAAACGGTGTGGTTCTGACTGGCTTTGGCACCCTGAGCGAAGTGCACCTTCACTGGGTAACCACCACCGGCCTTCCTCCGGTAGAGCATTTCGAAAAATATGAAGGCCCTTTTGAACTGCTCTCTCTGGACGGGGTAATTGCCAACGGAGAACCTCACATCCATGTCGTGGTGTCTGACGTCAAAGGAGCCTACGGAGGCCACCTGGAACACGGAAACAAGGTCCTTTACCTCTGTGAAGTGGCCATTGGCGTCTTATCCGAAGCACCGATGAAGCGCGAAATAACCAGAGAAGGGTTGAAGCAACTGCGCTTTGGGAAATGAGCAAGTTAAGTGAGCCTGCTTTTCAAGCGCTTGAAAAGCAGGCTCACTTGCAGTTATTCCACCAGGGGAGACCACTTCTCCTTGAAGGGATTGGTGCGCACGGCCAGAGAGAAAAGATAAGGAAATTTTTCTTTGAGGTAGAAAAGATACTCAAGCCACTCCCGTAGCAAATGCTTCCAGGCTCTCTCTAAGTCGCCAACCAGGTGCCGAATATCGCTTTCCGGTAAAGAGGAGAGATTTTCCCGAAAGTGCAGTTCCTCTTCAAGGTGAAACACCGCCTGCAAAAGCTGGGTAAACTTTTCGTTCTCCAGAAGAACCGGATTCTCGAGCAAGCGCACTAAAAATTCCCGATTCTCTCCCAGAAAAGAACGCAAAAACTCAAAGTCCTCAGAACTGACGCTCAATCTGGGAGAATAAGTTTCCAGTCTGAACAAAGCTTGCCGGAAATCCTTCCGGGACCAATCGGCATCTACCATAAAAAGCGATTTCACATTGTCTATCGCAGCATCTTTTTGAGCAAGTACTTCCAGCATTTTTCTTCCCACCAGGCTGAAGAAAGTGCCCACCACCATGTTGAGCTTCTCCAGGCGGTTTTTTCTCTCCCGTTCCCCCAGCAGAGATTCCACTACCACACCCACCAGAAGAACTTCCACCGGTAGAAAGGCAATGTCTCCCAGAAGATATATAAAAATGTGGTGAGCATCGCGAAATATCAAAAAGTGCAGCCAGTAAAGAAGAGCAGAAATAAACACTAGCAATATGCCCAAACTCACTTTTTCAGAAACTCCGCGCACTGCTAATCTCCCTTCCGACTGTATCCTGGAAATACTTTGAAGATAATAACACCGAGCAGTTCAACCTATCAACCCTGAGCAGGGAATTAAAGCTGAAATTTTTGGGGTTAAACCCGGCCATTCCATACAAACACTTGTTTTTAAGGCCCAGAAATGGTATAATTATTAAAACTTTTCCCGGGAAGGATGTTGCTTGACCACTCAATCCTCTATAGAAGAAATCAAAGAATGGATAGATCTTTTAATAGGTCGAGAGGTAGTTATTGAAGTCAACAAAGGTCGCAAACGGACGGTAACTCGCCGAGGAACAGTTGAAAAAGCCTATCCCTTTTTCTTCACACTGCGCATGGACATTGATGGCTCCTGCCAGCGCATTTCCTTCAACTACGTGGACATACTGACCAAAACCATAGAAGTGGAAGTATTATAACAGGCACACAACAGACGCAAACACACAAGTTTGGAAAAAATGCCCTGCTTTTTTTATCCTCTAAATTGGGTTACAATTTTTGCGTTATGAAAAAGATCCTTCCTTTTCCTTTCGAGGTCTCAACAGAGGAAGCGCTGTTCATTCAGGAAGAGTTGAAAAAAAGGATTTCTCTGAACCTGGCTCTCGAGGAAGCTTCTGTAAAGCGCATCGGGGGCATCGATGTTTCCTACCTTAAAGATGGTTTTTCAATGGCAGTCGCCGTGGTGCTTTCTTTTCCCGAACTCCAGCTTCTGGAAGTAGAGGTGGGAAAAAAGCGAGCTTCCTTCCCCTACATCCCCGGTTTTTTATCTTTCAGAGAAGGACCGGCCATCGAAGAAGCACTCTCCCGAATAAAAAAGGAACCCCAGCTCTGGTTTTTCGACGGGCAGGGCATTGCTCATCCCCGAGGGATAGGCCTGGCCAGTCACATTGGAGTGCTCTTCGACCTGGTGTCCATAGGAATAGCCAAAAAGCCTCTGGTCGGAGAGTTTAAGCCTCCTCCTCCGGAAAAGGGAGCCTATTCACCCCTTTATTATCAGGAAAAGCAGGTGGGCTTTGTGGTGCGCACCCGGGAAAAGGTGAAACCCATTTACGTTTCTCCCGGTCACAAAATCAGCCTGGAGGACTCTCTCAAATGGGCTCTCAAAACGGTAAGCGGCTATCGCCTGCCGGAAGCAACCCGCATAGCGCACCAGCTATCTCAAAAGCTTAAAAAGGAGGGTCAGAATCTTGGACCAGGAAACGCTGTTTTCTGAGCTTGGAGAAAAACCCAGCCACCATAACAAGGTGGTAATCACCGTGGTGGGCCTGGACCGCATGGGAATTATCGCTGCCATAACCACGGTCCTGGCCAAACACCGGGTAAATATCGAAGACATAACCCAGAAAATACTCGGCGAGTATTTCACCATGATTTTGATTGGAGATATTTCTCGCTGCACCAGCGATCTTAAAACTCTAAAAGAAGAGCTGGTCAAAAAAGGAGAAGAAATAGGTGTCAAGGTCTTCATGCAACACGCCGAAGTGTTTCACGCCATGCACCGCATATAAATAAGGGGAATCCGGACCATGCTTTTTGAACGCTCTGAAATTCTGGAAACACTGCGCATGCTGCAACTCCAAAACCTGGACGTGCGCACGGTAACCCTGGGTATTAACATTCTGGATTGCCGCTCGGACACTCTTGGAGAAACCCGAAAGCGAATAATCGAAAAAATCAAAAAGATAGCCGGCAATTTCCACCAGGCGGTGGAAGAGGTTGCCCTGATTTACGGAATACCCATCGTGAACCGCAGAATTGCTCTCACTCCTCTGGCACTGCTTTTCAAACCAGAAGACCAGCCCCAGGAGCTACTCGAGCTGGCTCAAGATATTGACAAACTCGCCGCCTCGCTGCAAGTGGACTTTGTGGGTGGTTTCTCAGCCCTCATTCATAAAGGCTTCACCGAAGCCGAAAGAATCTTCATCCGTAACCTGCCCCGGATACTTGCAGCTACCGAGCGCACCTGTGCTTCCGTTAACGTTGCCTCCTCAAAAAGCGGTATCAACGTGGACGGAATACTGATGATGGGTGAGATTATCAAAGAAAGCGCTGAGTTGAGCGCTCAAAAGGACGCTATCGCCTGTGCCAGACTGGTGGTCTTTGCCAACGCCCCGGAAGATAATCCCTTCATGGCCGGAGCCTTCCACGGCATAGGAGAACCTGAAGCAACAATCAACGTGGGAGTAAGCGGTCCCGGGGTGGTCAAGGAAGTGGTGGAGCGAAACCCTCAGGCCTCCCTGGGAGAGCTGGCTGAGATAATCAAGCGCACCGCTTTTAAAATCACCAGGGTGGGTGAACTGATTGGCAGGGCAGTAGCCTCTCGCCTGAACGTGGAATTTGGGATTGTGGACCTTTCCCTGGCTCCCACTCCCCGGGTGGGAGACAGCGTTGCCGAGGTGATTGAAGCCATGGGCATAGAAAAATGCGGTGCCTGGGGAACCACCCTGGCTCTTGCTCTCCTGACCGATGCCTGCAAAAAGGGTGGTACCATGGCCTCTTCGCGAGTAGGAGGATTGAGTGGGGCTTTCATCCCGGTGAGCGAAGACGCTGCCATGAACGAAGCCGCATCTTGCGGTGCGCTGGGCATGGAAAAGCTGGAAGCGCTCACCAGTGTCTGTTCAGTGGGGCTGGACATGATAGCCATACCCGGAGACACCCCTCCTGAAGTGATTTCCTGCATCATTGCCGACGAAATAGCCATCGGGGTCATCAATCACAAAACAACCGGCGTGCGCATCATCCCGGTTCCCGGCAAAAAAGCTGGAGAGCGGGTGTACTGGGGAGGTCTCCTGGGAGAAGCAGTGATAATGCCGGTCAACCGCTTTTCGGGAAGCCGGTTTATCAAAAGAGGAGGCCATGTTCCGGCACCGATAACCAGCCTCAAAAACTGATTTAATTGACAGTGATTTACCCTTTGGATATAATTGTGTTGCTTGTGGAAAAGGATAAACTGGGGTGTGGCCAAGCGGTAAGGCAAGGGACTTTGGATCCCTGAGCGGAGGTTCGAATCCTCCCACCCCAGCCACTCTGTAATAAAGGGAACAGCGCGACTGGTTTAGTCGCGTTTTGTTTTTAAGTCTCGAGGAGAAGATGAATTTATCCAACTGGGCTCTTTGCATTCTGGCTGCTGGTGAAGGAAAAAGAATGGCCTCCCAGATACCAAAAAATTTTATCCCAGTTCTGGGGCGCCCTCTTTTTGCTTACCTGTTTGAAGAAATAAAGCAGTGCCAATTTGGTGAAATAGTGGTGGTTATCCGCAGAGGCATGGAAGAGTACCTCAGAGAATTTCTGGCCAAAGAACCAAAATTGAAAACGGTGTTTCAGGAAAAAGCACTGGGAACAGCCCATGCTCTGCAATCAGCATTACCCGGGCTCTCAAGCTCTATCCAAAAAGTGATGGTCATCTACGCAGACATGCCGCTTTTACACAGCGAAACTCTGAGCACTTTTGCCCGCTTCTTCTTATCCAACCAGCTCGAAGTTGCCCTAACCACCTCTTTTTTAGAAAACCCCCAGGGGTATGGAAGGATTATCCGTGACTCCGACGGGGAGGTTCTTGAAATACGAGAAGAAAAAGATTGTTCACCCCAGGAGTTGCAGATCAAAGAAATCAATATTGGCATTTTTGCTTTTGAGCATTCCATTATTCAGAACCTGCTGACCAGGGTTGACAACCGCAACCAGCAGGAAGAGTATTATCTGACCGATGTGATAGCGCTGGCTCGCAAGGCAAAGCACAAACTCAAGAGCTATACACTGCCCTGGAGGGAAGAGTTCATCAACCTCAACACCCCTTCCGATCTTGCCCTGGTCACATCGCACCTGCGCAACCACAAAAATCAGTCGCTGCTTGCTCAGGGAGTGAAAATGGTAGACCCTGAAAACACCTGGGTGGATTGGGAAGTGGAAGTGGGTAAAGATACCTGGCTTTACCCGGGAACGGTGATTGAGGGAAAAAGCAAAATAGGGGAAAATAACCGTATCGGCCCTTTCAGCCTTCTGGTTGACACTGTAACCGGCAGAAACTGCAGGATTACTTTCAGCGTCATCGAAGGAGCAGTGATAAAAGAGGAAGTGGAAATAGGGCCCTTCGCTCACCTGCGCCCGGGTGCGCATCTTGAAGAAAGGTGTCGCATAGGGAATTTCGTAGAGGTAAAAAACTCCTGCATTGGAGCAGAGAGCAAAGCACTGCACCTTTCCTACCTCGGCGATGCTCAAATCGGGAAAAAAGTAAATATCGGCGCTGGCACCATTACCTGCAATTATGACGGAGTCAAGAAAAACCCCACCCTTATCGAAGATGAAGTATTTATAGGAAGTAACAACGCTCTGGTAGCCCCGGTGAAAATTGGCAAAAGAGCCTACACCGCAGCCGGTTCTACCATCACCAGAGATGTTCCGCCAGAAAGTCTGGGCATAGCACGTGCCCGGCAGAAAAATATAGAAAACTGGTTACAAAAAAAAGAACGAGAGAGGAAAAAGGAGTAATGATTAACCTGAACCTCCATCAGCATCTTAAGGTTTTTTCCGGGAATGCCAACCTCACTCTGGCACAGGAAATTTGCTGGTATCTGGATGTTCCTCTGGGAAGAGCAGATGTGGGCAGGTTCCCCAACGGGGAAGTGCGAGTCCGCATCGAAGAGAGCGTGCGTGGCTGTGATGTTTTCGTAATTCAGCCCACCTCTCCTCCCGCCAATGACAACCTCATGGAACTTCTGATCATGATAGATGCTCTGAGCAGGGCTTCAGCAAAAAGAGTAACCGCCGTCATTCCCTTTTACGGTTATGCCAAGCAGGACCGGAAGACCAAGGGTAGAGAGCCCATATCCGCCAAGCTGGTTGCCAACCTTCTGGTAACTGCTGGAGCTAATCGGATACTCACCATGGACCTCCATGCCGGACAAATCCAGGGTTTTTTTGACATTCCTGTTGATAACCTGGCAGCTCAGTCACTGCTTGCCCGTTACTTCGCTGCCAAAAATCTGCAGAATCTGGTGGTAGTGAGCCCCGACGTGGGCGGCACTGCCCGGGCAAGGAATTTTGCCAATCGCCTGCAGGTTGACCTTGCCGTCATCGACAAACACCGCCCTAACTATGCCCAGGTGGAAGTCATGAATATCATTGGTGACGTTAAAGACAAAACAGCCATCATAGTTGATGACCTGATTGACACTGCCGGCACGCTGGTGGAAGGAGCCGAAGCTCTCCTCAAAAAGGGCGGTGCCAGGGAGGTTTACGCCTGTGCCACTCATCCCATCTTCAGCGGTCAGGCAGTGGAAAGGATTAACAATTCCCCCCTCAAAGAAGTCGTGGTAACCAACACCATTGACATCAGCGAGAAAATAAGCAAATCCTCACCCAAAATAAAAGTTCTCTCGGTGGCCCCCATTTTTGCAGAGGCCATAAAGAGGATCCACGGAGAGCTTTCCATAAGCGAACTCTTTGTCTAATAAGCGGAGGTGGCGAAAGTGAGTCAGAAAGAGAGCATTCTGTTGAACCTTGAAAAAAGAGAGTCTACCGGGAAAGGTGCTGCCAGAAAACTGCGCCGTGCAGGCTGGATACCGGGAACTCTGTACTCCAGGCGCAGTAAAGAGGAAGGTTCAATACCCGTAAAGGTGAAAGAAACCGAACTGCGAAAAGCACTCCATACACCGGGCATAATGCACCACCTGATCGGGTTTTCCATTAACGGAGAAAAACAACGTGGAATTATTAAAGATATCCAGCGCAACCCCCTCAAGGACGAAATATGGCATGTTGACTTCTACGCAGTGCTCGGCGATCAGAAACTCTCTCTCGCCATACCGGTAGTATTGAAGGGAGAAGCTAAGGGTGTCAAAGAAGGAGGCATTCTGGAGTTTGCCACTCAAGAACTGGAAGTGGAATGCCTGCCCGATGCAATTCCTGAAGCTATAGAGGTGGATATTTCCAACCTTGAAATTGGCGATTCCATTCACGTAGGCGACATTCAGCCTCCCGAGGGAGTAACCATCACCGAAAGCGCTGAAGAAGTGGTGGTCTCGATAATTCCACCTGAAGTGAGCGTCGAAGAAGAAGCTGCCGAAGAAGAGGAAGAAGAAGCTCAGCCCGAGGTGATCAAAAAAGGAGGAGAGCAGGAAGAATAGTGCCTCATCTGGTAATAGGCCTGGGCAATCCGGGCAAAAAATATGCATTTACCAGACACAATGTGGGTTTTCGAGTGGTGGACAAAATCGCTCTTAAAGAAAAAATCCACTTTTCGAAAACCCCTTATTACCATTTCTCCTTTTTCAAGCTCGATGCCAAAGAGGTGTTTTTGATAAAACCTCTAACCTATATGAATCAAAGCGGCAGAGCAGTGCAGGCCTTTCTGGAAGACCGGGCACTGCAGATTGATGACCCTCAAAAGATAATTGTAGTGCACGACGAGGTGGACCTTCCTCCGGGAACCCTGCGCATTAAAAGGGGAGGTGGCACCGCTGGCCACCGGGGCCTGAACTCTCTGGTCGAAGTCCTGAACAGCCAGGATTTTTTGAGAGTGAGGGTGGGGATAGGTAAACCCGCCTGCAAGGAGCTGATGGTTGATTACGTGCTGGGCACCCCCGGTGATGCACAGGAAATATCGCTGCTGGAGAAAGCCGAGCAGAAAGCCGTGGAAGCAATCTACTGTATCTTGAGAGAAGGTGTCCTTAAAGCAATGAATATTTACAATTCAAAAAAGGAGGAGCTGACTGAAGAAAACAGCAATGCCAGGATCTGAAAAGCTGGCCAGAATAATCTCTTCTCTGCTCCAGCCTACTTTTGTGGCTGCCTTCCTTTACGGGGTAATTTCTTTTTCCTTTGTGCAACCTGCTTCTGCGGCCTTTCTCTACTGGTTAGCAGGTCTTCTTTTTGCTACTTTTTTGCCCACCCTGCTGGTGATCAAGTTAGCTCAGAAAGGACGGGTCTCAGACCCGGACCTTCCAGACCACCGGGAAAGATTTATCCCTTATTTGCTCATCACCGCACTTTATGCAGCGGGTTTTGTTGCACTTTATCTTTTGAAAGCCCCCCGCCCCCTGCTGGGAATTACCGCCTGCTACATCGGGGTAACCATAGCTGGCGCTTTTATCTCTCTTTTCTGGAAAATTAGCATGCACCTTGCCGGTGTGGCAGGGCCGGTAACTGCGCTGGTTTACTACCTGAATCCTTACTGGGCATTACTGTATGCCCTGCTCTTCATTCTGGGCTGGGCTCGCCTGTATCTCAGAAAGCACAACCTCTACCAGATCCTGGCAGGTAGTGCTTTCTCCGCTCTGATGACTTACGCAATACTTCGCTTCTGGTTTTAAGATATCCAACGGAGTACGTAATTTCCAATGGAGGTAATTCTTCGCCTGCAAACCTTTCTGAAAAAGCTCGTCCAGCAAATTGAAAAGCATCAAACCATTTACTTAAAAAGCGAATCTTTGCTCAGGCCTCTCTTCGCGCTCGCTCTTGCCTCTGGATACCGCCTGCCACTTATCTACGTGGTTCCTGACCAGAAAACTCAGAGCAAGGCCAGAACTCTATTAGAAGAGCTGTCCACTCTTTTTTTTGCTTCAGAAGCCAGGATTTTTGTGTTTCAAAATGCCCCCCGACAGGGAATCATTTTGCAGGAGCAACTCCGAAACAAAAAATCTTTCTCGCTTTTTCTTCTCAAAGTCGAGGACCTTTCCTGCGAGGTCGAAGAGCTGGAATTTTTTATGGAAAACTCTCTGCTGCTCGAAAAAAACCGGGAATATCCACGTAACGAACTGCTCCAGAAACTGGAAAAAATGGGTTATCAAAGAGAAGAATTTGTAAGAGAACCGGGCTTCTTTGCTCTGCGAGGAGAGGTTCTGGATATATTTTCCCCCCAGATGGAACACCCGGTGCGAACTTACTGGTTCGCCAACTTGCTGGAAAAAATGAGGTTCTTCAAGGCAGATACCCAACGCACCTTTTCGGAAACTGAGCGGGCACTGGTAATTCCTGCCAGCGGCCACTTCAAAAAGTTGCTTCTTCAGGAGGCAATAAACAAAGAGAAAGGCATTGTCTTCTGGGACGACGTTTTCCACGAAAAAGCTCCTCTCGACCTTCCCTATCAGATTTTTTCGGGAATAGTGCCCCAAAAAGAGCACCACACTGTAGAAATATTGAGTGAACCTCTGCCCTTTTTTGGCGGTCAAATGGAAAGATTTCTTGACTACCTCAGAGAAAATGCTTTTCAAAAAGTGCTGATAACTCTACCAGCGGAAAAACTGGAAAGCCTCACCGCCATTTTGAAAGAAGCTAAAATAGCTTTTAGCGATAAAATCCACTCTGAAGAAAAAGTAATCGTGGTGCCCTCCAGCCTTCCCCAGGGCTTTAGCTTAACCGAACTTGGACTGGCGGTATTCTCTGCCCGAGAAATACTGGGTTTCACCTATCCCCATTCTTCTTCCAGAGGAACCGCTCCTCGCAGGGAAGGAGAACTGTCTCGAGAAATCAAGGAAGGAGACTATGTGGTCCACGAAGAACACGGCATCGGCATTTTTAGGGGTCTGAAAGAGCTGGTAGTGGAGGGAGTGCGCCGAGTTTATATAGAAATTGAGTATGCCGCCTCAGACAGGCTCTATGTTCCTGTAGAAAACGCTCACCTGGTGCAAAAATACGTTGGGGGCGAGGGTATAAAGCCTCGCCTGCAACGTCTGGGCACTGACGAATGGAACAAGATTAAAGAGCGAACCAGAAAGCAGGCAGGGAAAATAGCCAAAGAACTGGTTGAACTCTATGCTCGCCGGATGCTGGAAGGGGGGCATGCCTTTTCCCCGGACACCACCTGGCAAAAACAGCTGGAACTGGCTTTCCCTTACCTCGAAACTCCCGACCAAAAAAAAACTATCGAAGAGGTTAAAAAAGACATGGAATCGCCCCGACCTATGGACCGCCTGGTCTGCGGCGATGTTGGCTTTGGAAAGACCGAAATTGCCATTCGGGCTTCTTTCAAAGCAGTTATGGATGGAAAGCAGGTAGCTCTTCTTGCTCCAACCACCCTCCTTTCCGAACAGCACTACATAACTTTCCGGGAAAGAATGAAGAACTTTCCGGTTAAAATAGAGGTTCTGAACCGCTTCAAAAACCCTGCTCAACAGCGGAAAATAGTGGAAGAGATCAAAAAAGGCCAGGTAGATATCGTAATCGGCACTCATCGCCTGCTTCAAAAAGACATTGTCTTTAAAGACCTGGGACTTTTGATAATCGATGAAGAACAACGCTTTGGCGTCTTCCACAAGGAAAAACTGAAACAGCTCCGGGCGGGCGTGGATGTACTCACCCTGACTGCCACCCCCATACCTCGAACTCTTTACCTTTCGTTGCTTGGAATCCGGGACATAAGCTGCATCGAAACTCCACCTGAAGGCAGAAAAAACATTCACACTTTTGTCTTGCCCCGCAAAAAAAAGTATATCCAGCAAGCGATAGCCCAGGAACTGGAGCGCCAGGGGCAGGTTTTCTATGTATGCCCCCGCATCAAAGACTTGATGAAAATAGCCGAAGAAATTAAAGAAATGTTTCCCAAAATCGATTTTGCCCTCGCTCACGGCAGGATGAGTGGCAAAGAACTGGAAAAAATCATGATTGAATTTTACCAGGGCAAAATTCCTCTCCTTCTCTGCACCACCATCATTGAAATCGGGCTGGATATTCCTTCGGTAAATACGCTAATCGTGGACCCGGCAACTCACTTTGGCTTAGCCCAGCTCTATCAGCTTCGAGGAAGGATAGGAAGAGGAAACCGGGAGGCCTACGCTTATTTCTTATATCCCCACCGCCTCAACCACGGGGCACGGGAGCGCCTCAACGCCCTGCTTGAATTCAGCGAAACCGGTTCCGGCTTCAAGCTGGCCCTGCGAGACCTTGAAATCCGGGGAGCTGGAAATATACTGGGTCCGGAACAGCACGGTTTCATTCAAGAGGTGGGCTTCCATCTTTATTCGCGGTTACTTGAGGAGGAAATTGCACGCCTGAAGGGAGAATTTGATCAGCTACCTCCGGATTCCTCTGTCCAGATTTCTCTCAAAGAAGAAGCTTATTTACCCGACTATTACATCTCTTCTGAATCCGAAAGACTGCGTTACTATCAAAAATTGCTCAGAGCACAGACCGAAGAAGAAATCAGGAAAATTGCCGAGGAAATGCAAGATCGGTTTGGAAAAATGCCCCCTCCCACCTCCAACTTGTTTTCTCTCACAAAGCTCAAGTATTATGCTAAAATAACTCAGGTTGAAGAGATCAAACAGGAAGAATCACAGATATTTATTGTTGGTCCTTTGGAAACACTGGTCAGGTTACAGAGTGCTTTCCAGAAAAAAGCTCTATTGGTAACCCTTACCAAGTATAAAGACCGGGCTGCACTCAGGATACCGCTTATGAGTGCCAGAAGGTTAACTCAGCTTTTAGAAAAGGTGATCCAAAATGAATGAACATAAAGGAGCGTCAGAACTTTTCCAGGAATTGCTGGAAATAGTTGACACTCTGCGGGGAGAAAACGGATGCCCCTGGGACAAAAAACAGACCCGGGAAACCCTCAAACCTCTTATGATAGAAGAGCTTTATGAGGCTTTTGAAGCTATCGACCGAGGAGACGAAGGAAGCCTCAGCGAAGAACTTGGTGATATGCTCCTGCACATCGTCTTTCATGCCAGGATAGGCAAAGAAAAAGGCACTTTTACCATGGAAGAGGTTCTTCAAAAGATAATTTCCAAGATGCGCGAGCGGCATCCCCATGTTTTTGGAGATGTTCAGGCTAAAGACGTACAGGAAGTGCTTAAAAACTGGGAAGAAATCAAGGACCGTAAGGAAAAAAGAGAAGGCATGCTTGTCTCCATACCCCGCCATCTGCCGGCTCTCCTGCGGGCTCACGCCATTCAGTCTCGGGTGGCCAGGGTGGGTTTTGACTGGCAAAACCCGGATGAAGTATGGGCTAAAGTGCTGGAAGAGCTGGAAGAGTTGAATTCAGCACGTAAAAGCAATGACAAAGAGCGTATAATGCGGGAATGGGGGGATCTGGTCTTTGCTCTGGTGAACCTGGCCCGTCACCTGGACATTGACCCTGAAGAAGCGTTAAGAAAAACCTGTGACCGTTTTATCGAGCGCTTCAGTTTTATAGAGAAAGAACTGGAAAAACAGGGTAAGAAACCCTCTCAAGCTTCCCTGGAGGAGATGGATAGCCTATGGGAAAAGGCCAAAGAAAACTCACGTTGATCAGGTTTGAAGAACTGATGAAAAGGATAGAGGTTCTGTTACCTCTTATCCGGGGATGGAATCCGGACCTTCTGGTTGGAGTAGGCAGCGGAGGAACAATAATCGCGGGTATACTTAATCAGTTCCTGAACCGAGAACTGCGAGCTCTCGAATTTAACGAGACAAGCCAGGAAATCAGCTGGGAAACAGTGGGAAATATTTCGAACAAAAGGGTGCTTTTGGTAAGTGCTCATTCAATTCCTGAGCAACTTCTCCAGCGCATAGAAAAACTACTAAAAGAAAAAGGCGCCCTTTCCATAGTTTACTTAGTGGGTCTGGGCCGCGGAGGAGACTATTCCTGTTTTCCAGAGCTCTCAAGAGAGGAAGCAGCTTTTCCCTGGGAATCAAGTGAGAATTGACAAATACTTGAAAGTCAGTGGAATTTTCAAACGCAGAACACTGGCTCAAACAGCCTGTCGAAGTGGTAGAATACTTATCAACGGAAACCCTGCCAAACCAGGAGACAGGGTGAAAGTGGACGACAAAATTACTCTGTTGCATCCGGCCTGGAAAATGGTAATCAGAGTGAAAGCAGTACCGGACCGTAAATTGCCCTTTCAAGAAGAACTATACGAAATACTTTCCAGAGAAAAGAGGGAGGAATAGTTCTTGAAAATAGTGGTCTGCCCGGATTCTTTCAAAGGAAGCTTGCAGAGCTTCGAAGTAAGCTCGGCAATCCGCTCGGGGTTTGAAAAAGCAAGTGAATCCCTAACCATTATTGAAAAACCACTTGCTGACGGGGGAGAAGGTACCGTAGAATCAGTTGTCCGGGCATCCAGGGGCCAGATAATCGAGAAGGAAGTGTCCGGACCTCTGGGTGAAAAAGTAAAAGCCAGGATGGGGCTTCTTCCTGATGGCACCTGCATTATCGAGCTTGCTCAGGCCGCGGGATTACCCCAGGTACCACCCCAAAAAAGAAATCCCCGCTTCACAACCACCTATGGAGTGGGAGAACTCCTCAAAGAGGCAATTCTCCGAAAGTGCCCCCGCATCGTGTTGGGGATTGGAGGCAGCGCAACCTGTGACGGGGGAATTGGAGCACTGCAAGCTCTGGGAATGCGCTTCCTGGATGCAGAGGGCAAAGAGCTACAGGGAATAGGTGATAGTCTCCCCAAAATACACCGCATCGATCAGAGTTCTTTTCTCAAACCTCAGAACACCGAGATATTAATTGCCTGCGATGTCGAAAATCCCCTGTATGGACCCCAGGGAGCAAGCTACGTATACGCTCCCCAGAAAGGGGCAAGCCCTGAAGACGTGGAGTATCTCGACGAAGGCCTGAGACACTGGGCAAGGTTGATCAAACAATACACCGGCATCTCCGTGGACGACCTTAAGGGAGCAGGAGCAGCAGGTGGAATTGGCGCAGCGCTACACGCTTTTCTGGGAGCAGGTATAGTGAAAGGAATAGAACTGATTGCTCGATTGGTGGGCCTTGAAGAGGCCATCAAGGACGCTGATCTGGTAATCAGCGGTGAGGGAAAGTTTGACCGGCAAACCCTTTTTGGAAAGGTAATTCAAGGGGTGATGGAGCTCTGTCAAAAGCTTGAAAAACCTCTGATTGTGCTCGCTGGAAAAATTGAATGGGAGCAGTTCCCCGAAGGATTACCCAATGGCATCCTGGCAGCCTTCTCGATTGCCAGTGGACCAATAAGCGAAAAAGAAGCCATGCAAAAAGCATCTTTCCTGCTTGAAACAATTTCTTTTAACCTGGCCAAAATCCTCTTGCTTGGGGAGGGAGAGAAATGAAAAAATTGCTTTTTGAATTTCCTGACCAGGGGATAAGCATAGAAGCAGAGCTTCTGGAAAGCAAGCTCGCCGAAAAGTTAACTGGCATTCTTCCTTATCAAACTCGGATCAATACCTGGGGTGAAGAAATTTATTTCGCCATACCGCTTAAAAGCGACATTGAAAAACCACAGGAAACAGTTGCCAGAGGTGATGTAGCTTACTGGCCAGAAGGGGCCTGCCTGTGCCTATTTTTCGGACCCACCCCTATAAGCAGTGGGGAAGAAATACGCCCGGCAAGCGCAGTAGAGGTGGTTGGCAAAATTCCTTCCGGATATGAAGTTCTGAAGAAAGTTATTTCGGGAAGCAGAGTTAGCATTTCCCTCATCCAGGGTTAAAAATAAATCATCCAGGGTTAAAAATAAAATTAGAATTAAACTTAGAAAGGAGATGAACTGAATGAGCACCATTTTTGATGTTCACGCCAGAGAAATACTGGATTCGCGCGGTAATCCTACTGTTGAGGTAGAAGTAACCCTTGCTTCAGGAGCTTTTGGAAGAGCAGCCGTTCCTTCCGGTGCTTCCACCGGAACTTTTGAAGCAGTTGAATTGCGCGACGGTGATAAAAACCGTTACCTTGGAAAGGGCGTTCGCAAAGCAGTAGAAAACGTTAACGAAATAATCGCGCCCGAAATCATCGGCCTTGACGCTCTGGACCAGTGCAAAATAGACAAAACCCTGATTGACCTTGACGGAACACCCAACAAGGGAAAACTGGGAGCCAACGCCATACTGGGGGTCTCACTTGCTGTAGCCAAAGCAGCCGCCGAATACTGTGGTCTTCCCCTTTACCGCTATATAGGCGGAGCAGGTGCCCGCGAATTACCGGTACCCCTTATGAATATCCTCAACGGAGGAAAACATGCCGACAGTGGCGTAGACATTCAGGAATTCATGATTGCGCCCTGCGGGGCTCCTTCTTTTTCCGAAGCCCTGCGCATGGGTGCCGAAGTTTTCCACCATCTGGCCAAGGTTCTGAAGCGCAGAGGATACTCAATTGGAGTGGGCGACGAGGGAGGATTTGCACCCAATCTGCATTCTTCTGAAGAAGCTATAGAGGTAATTATAGAAGCCATCCAGGCGGCTGGCTATGAACCGGGCAAAGACGTCTTCCTGGCCCTCGACGTTGCTGCTTCTGAACTCTTTCAGGATGGAATATACGTTTTCTCTCGTGAGGGTGTGAAAAGAAACATCGATGAGATGATCGAGTTCTATCAGAGCCTGGTCGACAAGTACCCCATTGTCTCCATCGAAGATGCTCTCTCTGAAGAAGACTGGGAAGGCTGGAAAAAACTTACTTTCGCTTTGGGTGAAAAGATACAGCTGGTTGGAGACGACCTTTTCGTGACCAATAAAGAGCGCCTCCTGCGAGGAATCCGAGAAAAGTGCTGCAACTCCATACTAATCAAGCTCAACCAGATAGGCACCCTGAGCGAAACCCTGGAAACTATCGAGATTGCAAAAAAAGCTGGATACACTTCAATAATTTCTCATCGTTCTGGAGAAACTGAAGACACCACCATTGCCGATCTTGCCGTAGCAACCAACGTAGGCCAGATAAAAACCGGTTCGCTTTGCCGTTCCGAACGCATAGCCAAGTACAACCAGCTCTTGAGAATCGAAGAGGAACTTGGTGATGTGGCCATTTTCAGGGGAAAAGATGTCTTCCCCACCGAGAGGTAACCATCTGAATATCTGGAAAATACTTTTTATAGCTCTCTTCACCATAGCACTGGTTTTATGGATGAACCAGTTCCTGGAGAAAATGATTGCTTACTGGAAAATATGCGAAAAGATTGAGCAGTTTACCGAAGAAGAAAAAAGATTGCAGCAGGAAATAGTGGCTATGAACAAAGAAAAAGAATACTTGCACCAGGACTGGTACATAGAAAAGTTAGCCCGGGAACGCTTTAGCTTTGTCAAGCCAGGAGAAATCGTCGTAGAGCTGGTCCCTCCCCAAAATCCTTGACAAAGTTTTAGCAGGGTTTGTATAATTAGGCCAATTTCAAATAAGGAGGAGTTTAGTAGTTTATGGTTGAAGTAGATAGCATTGTGGAAGGTAAAGTGATAGGCATTGCAAAATTCGGAGCCTTTGTCGAACTCGAAGATGGAAGCAAGGGTCTCATTCACATTTCAGAAATTTCCAACCAGTTTGTAAAAGACGTAAATGACTTTCTTAAAGTAAACGATAGGGTTAAAGTAAAAGTGCTCCGGGTTTCTCCAGACGGCAAAATCGACCTTTCCCTGAAAAGGGTTGTGAACGAAGAAGAAGAGTATGCGACCAAGCTGGAACAGAGCAAAGCAACCCTGGAGCAAAAAATGAATCGTTTTCTGAAAGAAAGTCAGGAAAAACTGGCCAGTTTAAAGGGTTCCTGGGAAGCAAAAAGAAGAAGGTAAACCTTCAGGTCCGGCATAAACGTTTATGCCGGACCTGAAGGAAATCTTCAAAAAAATCACTAAAAACCTAAACCGCGCAATCTCTCTTTTTCAGTGATCACCTTCCCCTTTTCATCAACACAACGTAAAACACCTTTTACAATTCTGGTTTGGGTTTTACCCAGAGCCTCCGGATTGCCCAGAAGATGCGGAGCATCCAGAATACCTTTCCTCACTGCTTCAGCAATCACCCGGGGAGAAGTAAAGGGATCTTCCTCTTTCTCATCAAGTTTGCAAATTGCTTCCAGGATTAAGTTCGCTTCTTCTTTTAGTTCCTCCTTGCGCTCTTCAATGAAAGTGTCCGTCTTAACCGAAGGCAGACCAAAAAGAAGGTCTTTCAGGACTCCATTGACAATCTGAGCACTCTCGATCACTTCCTCCGGGCGGGCAAGATGAACAGCCTCACAAAAGCCCACCACGTGGATGATATCAGGCTCCAGAAAGAGACCCAGTGCCGTAGAAGCACCGAGTTGCCCTTTGGCCAAATCGAGATCTGCGGAAAAATGGGCCAGACCACCACGAACCTGAGTGAAGACCGTAAAGTTATCATCAATGAGTTCTGAAATCAGCTCTTTCTTGGCAAGCATCTTGGCCAGGTCAGCAACCGGATAAATACCAGGAGGAGTATTAAGCATATACTGAGCAACATAGAAACGAGCCCCTACCTTTTTGGCGTTGTAGGCAGCCAGGTAAAACGAAGCTACAGCCACCGAATCAGGGGCATCCCTTAAGCTCCACTGATGCGACTCATTAACTTCGAGAGGCACACCTAAAGCGGCATAAGTTTTCATGGCTTCCTGGTTTTCGCGAATTGCCTCCTCAAGGGAGCGTTTGCTACGACCATCAAGAACGCTATACCAGGTGAGAGGCACCGCTCCCCAGGCAATATTGATGGTTTCTTTTAAAAGATGCGCCCACTTTACAAGATCATTGGTCCCACTGTAACAGCGCAGCAAGGGGTAATTGCCCCGACGCGAGGCTTTGTAGATTCTTTCCAGATCCTCTCTCGTGCGCAGGGGAACCCCTCCCGCACCGCTTCGTTCGGGAATCATTTGCTCTGGGCGAAAGAAAAATTCTTGAGCGTTCTGGTCCGGACCGAGAGAAATAACATCGATAACCTTGGCCTCGGCAATCCTGCTCACACCCTGAACCGTTTCTTCCACGGTAGGAAGGCCAAAATGGTGACGCAAGATGGGAAAGGGCTTTTTAGAAACTATGCGCTCCGGTAAACTCTGGGGATATCTTTCCTCGGGAGTTGCTCTTGGTCTATCAGAAATGCTCTCCAGTATCTCCTGAAAGGTTTCTTCTCCGGTAAAGATGAAATCAAAAATACCCACTTCCTCAGCAATGGGCCTCAAGGAAGGCGTGCAACTCAAAATAAGCTCCAACTTGCCTCTCAGGCCTTTCTCTTCCAGGGCATCCCGGAGTTCTGCAAAAAGAGAGCGTGCTGCCTGCTCGCTCAAGCGATAGCCAACAATCACCTTCTGGGGGTTATGGTGAATTATTTCCTGAACCAGTTTCTCAACCGGAACGGCCGGCCCCAGAAAAATTGATTTATAGCCGTATTCCTCTGCCAGGCCAAGAAAACGGTAAATGCCTGCGACATGCACACAATTTCCTATTGAAGCACCAATGATCAATTTTTGTGAAGTCATGCTTTTTCCTCCTCAACAACCACCATTTCCCGGATTTCTTTCACCGACATTCCCGCAACCCCCAGCTTTTCGACAGTTCTTCCTTCCAGAAAATAATTTCTACCATGAAGCAGCGAAGCCAGGTGAATAAGAGCGTCGATGGTGGGCGTGGGAACTCCCAGCATCTTGCCAAAAGAAGAAATGGGAACCAGACTCATGGGAACATCTTCAGTAATGTAACGGTGAAAAATGGTGGAGGGTGCTCTGATGCCCCGATAGCCGGGGTTATTTTGAATCGCCTCGTAGAGATTGCGTCCATAGGCATCATAAGCTGAATACAGCCACTCTCGCGCAGTGATAGCCCTAACTCCCAAAGCCTCAGCAACCTTAACTCTTTCCTGGTCCACAGTCTCAAGGACCAGAGCCACGGAAGGAGTAATCCCTTCCATGTAATAGTCGAACTCTCCATGGGTGCTTTCGATGCGCCCGGCATTTAGAATGGTCAGAGTAGGATGGAAAACAGCTCCAATGTTGTTAAAGCTGGTTTTCAAAACGTTGTCCTCAGGCACAAACTGGGGCAAGGCCCGGCGTAAGGTCTGTACCACTTCTACCGTCTTATAGGCCGGAATAGCCGCAACCGGGATGCTGTTTTTGATTCTGAAAATACGCGCCTGAGCCGGACCAGTCACCCGACTTGCGAAAATGAAGGTTTGAGCTTCGGCAATAATTACTTCTGCCTTCACGCCTCGTTCCTGGAAAACGTGCTTTACTTCAAGGGCTCCCCCCGTCCTTCCCGGGTTCAAAACCACTATCTGTCCATCCTCAAGGTAGGGAGACATAATCTCCGCCAGGAAACGGTGTCCCGTTGCCGGGACCACCACCATAATAACTTTGGCACTCCGAACTGCTTCACTAATGTCAGAGGTAACCAGTTTTATAGAAGCAAAGCCCTGAATCTCTCCTTCTAACTGGACACCTCCCATAATCCTCACAGAGCTAATTCTCTCTGGACTGCGGTTGAAAAGATGAACCGGAAAACCCTTAAGAGCCAGATATCCAGCCAGTGCCTGACCACCATGGCCAGCACCCAGCACTGCAAAAGTAATTTGCTCACTCATACCGCAACTCCAACCTTTTGAGGGCTATTTTCAGGAGACGCTTGATCATCTCTTCATAACTGAAGCCAGCAACACTGCACATTTCCGGAAAAGCGCTGTGGCGAGGATGAAGCAGGGGCAAAGAGTTAATCTCAAAAAAGAAAGGCATGCCTTCTTTTTCTGCAAAAATGCAATGAAAGGTTGCAAAATCGCACAAATTCAGTTCACGGTATATCTTAAGAGCCATACTCTCTATGAGTGATTTTTGTTCCTCAGAAAGGTCCGGAGGACAAGCAACATCAATCACATAGCCCTTCTGGTTCTTGAGCTCTGGATCCCGAATGGGTTTTTCTTTGCTCAGGTTCACCTCCATGATGGGTAGAACTTCCAGCTCCCGGTCATTGCCCCATATGCCCACTACCAGCTCGCGACCCATAACAAATTTTTCGACCAGCAGTTTCTCCATATTTTTTTGATAAAAAGCGTGCAAAGCTTCTCGGAGCTGGGATTCCTCAGTGATGAGAGAAGTCATATCAATAAGGTTATCCTGAACCCTGAAACGGGGCTTGATTATAACCGGCAAGTCCAGATTTTCCGGAATCTCCAGATTCGGTGACCACAAAAAGTAAGAAGGAGTGGGAACGCCAATACCCCTTAAAGAGAGCTTGATCAGGCTGCGGTCCAAACACAGAGAATGCACGGTGGAACTGGAACCAAGATAGGGAATACCCATAGAGTCAAAAATGGAGGGTAGAAAGGACTGGTTGTAAATCCTCGCTGCCGAAACGGCAAGGTTGAAAACGAAATCCACTTCACCTCGGGCAAAGAAATCTATGAGCTCGGGCAAGGGCTGATCAACATCCAGTCTAACCACTTCCAGAGAAAGCTCTCTCAGGGCTTGCTCTATAAGTTCCAAGGTTTTACCTTTCAAATCAGGTTGTAACTGGTAATAACGATTCTCCCGTTCTTCAAAAACACTATGACTGTAAGCAACACAAATCCTTCTGATATTAATTGCTTTCACCTCCCTCTGGTCCAATAAAGTTGGAAGCAGATTTTTGCCGGGATAAAATGAATAGTGCCTTTAAAGTTTATCATAAACTGGTGTTTTCTTGCAAATTTTGTAAATGAAAAGCCAAACCTCTCTGTTATAATGAAGGCATGGATCACGAAAAATTCATGGAAGTAGCTTTGAGAGAAGCCTGGCAGGCCTTTCAAGAAGATGAAGTTCCGGTTGGGGCTTGCCTGGTTAAAAACGGGCAAATAATATCCCACAGCCATAACCGCCGGGAAAAACTACAGGATGTTACCTCTCATGCAGAAATTGAGGCCATCCGTCAGGCCTCTCGAGCGCTCGGTACCTGGAGGTTAGAAGACTGCATTCTTTACGTGACTCTTGAACCCTGTCCCATGTGCGCTGGGGCCATAATTCAAGCTCGCATCCGCAAAGTCTATTTTGGTGCCCCAGACCCTAAGGCTGGTGCAGCGGGGAGCAAGGTTAACCTCTTCCAGCCCGGGCTTTTCAACCACACCACTGAAATTCAGGGAGGTTTACTCCAGGAAAGGTGTAGCCAAATTCTTAAGCAATATTTTAAAATAAAGAGAGAACAAAGCGGAGAGGTGGCCGAGCTGGACGAAGGCGCTCGACTCGAAATCGAGTAGGCAGGTGCAGAGCCTGTCTCGTGGGTTCGAATCCCACCCTCTCCGCCAATCAGAAAAAGAGGTTGCTGGCTCACCCTCTACGAGGGCTCGCCAGCCAGTGATAGCTGCAAAATTGGATTTTTTGTCTTTGTCCCGCTTTTTGCGGGACGCCAGAAGCGGGCTTTTCTAAATTAAATTAGAACTATGAAATACTTTATCTACTGCCGAAAATCAACAGATTCAGGAGAAAGACAGGTTTTAAGTATTGAAGCTCAGCTTGCTGAGCTAAAAGAATTTGCCGCCAAAGAAAAATATGACCTTAGAACAAAAAATTGCCAAGATATTCAAATTAGATAATGACGAAGATTGGTTGAGGCACGCCAATCCTTTGAGCGGTTATTCTCGTTTTTTGATGTTTCCACTTTTGGCTGTTGCTTTTTGGAGCAGAGTATGGCTTGGTTGGTGGGCGCTTGCCCCAATCATTATTGTCCTATTATGGTTATGGCTTAATCCGCGAATATTTCCTAAAGCAAAGAGCACCAATAACTGGGCATCAAAAGCAGTTCTTGGAGAACGTGTCTGGTTAAATCGTAAAAAAATACCTGTTCCAAAGCACCATCTTTATATACCAAACATTTTGTCAATAGTTTCAGTAATTGGTATGATTCTATTTGCCTGGGGATTGTACTTTTTGGAAGTATGGCCGGTAATTTTTGGTGGAGTTGTTGCTTTCCTCAGCAAATTGTGGTTTTGTGATCGTATGGTGTGGTTATATGAAGAGATGAAGGAGATTAATCCTGAATACAAAAATTGGTTATATTAAATGCCGTCCACGAAAAACTCGAAGTTGTCCTTTCCGTTTCCGCTTTTTGGCGAGGCGGACGGAAGGGGGGCAATTCCGCCCACCGAGCTCGTTAATAAAATCAGTTCGGATTTTTTCAAATACACACCGCCAAGTTCGGAAAAATTTGAACTTCTCATATAAAGCTTGCTAAAACAGTCTTTCAAAAAGGGGGGGTTAGCAGTGAAAGGCTGGCAAATGAAAGAGCTTAAAGAACTTGTTACTCAAGCAGGAGGCACTCTCCTTCTTTGCGGTTCTCCAGAAGAAGCAAGAGAAAAAGCAAAAAACATTTCTGAAAAAGTAAAAATATTCCAGATAGCAGGCGATGTAAAACACTATATTGCGCTGCCAGAGGAAATAGATATTTCAGCAACTCTTGAACGGCTACGCAACAAAACCGCTCTGGACTTTCAGGAAATTTAAAAAGAGAGTTTAGGAAGGTTTGTTATATCCATTCTTGGCGTTAACGTTAACAATAAAGATGAGCTCTGGGTTTGCACGGAAGCAAGCCATAAGTTCCCCTGACTTTTGGCCTCAAGAAGCAGGGAAATTTCATGAAAACTAAACGGCAAGTAGCATTTTTAGAAAAAGAACCCTTGCTATATCTTGACAAAAACAAAGTTTAATTTTAGGTTGTTAACGTTAACAATAGGTGGAAGCAATGAAAAAGAGGACCACCATTAAAGATATAGCACGCGCGCTTGATGTATCAATAGGTACTGTCGATAGAGCGCTTCACAACCGCCCGGGAATCAATGAGGAAACCCGAAGAAAGGTTATAGAGAAAGCCCAAGAAATGGGCTACAAAACCAACAAGCTGGCAAGCACCTTAGCCAGGAGAAAAACCACTTTGATCGGAGCAGTTTTTCCACGGAAAATAGAGTGCTTCTATGACCGCATAGAAAAGGGTATGAAAAAAGCCGAAAGAGAGCTTTTTGACTTCAACGTAAAGCTCATTTCTTGCAGACCAGAGCATCTGGGACCAGAAGCAGAAATGTATTTTCTAAATGCCCTAAAAAAAGAGAAAGTAGATGGTATTATTCTGTGTCCCGGGCACAGGACTAAACTCAATCCCCTTATCAACCAGCTTTATGAAGAAAATATACCGGTGGTTACCTTAGCTACTGATGCTCCGGATAGCAAACGCATAACCTGTGTTTGTCCCGATGCTTACGAAAACGGCCAGATTGCAGGTGAAATGATGGCCAAAATGATTGATCAACCTGGTAAGGTAGCAATCCTCACCGGTTTTGAAGGCGTAGAAGACCACGAAGAAAAAATCCGAGGCTTCAGTCAGGTGATAAAAGAAATGGGAAAACACCTGGAAATCGCTGCTGTGGTAGAAACATACGATGAACAACTTATTGCTTACCAGGTTGCAAAACAACTGATTGAAAAGTACAACCAGGAACTACGAGGAATATACGTCAACACAGCTAATATATCGGGAGCTTGCAAGGCTGTTGACGAAGCAGGCTTAAGTGGAAAAGTTAAAGTGATCGGTTCTGGCATTTACAAGGACAACATTAGATACCTTCAGAAGGGAACTCTTCAAGCAGCTATCCCTCAATCTCCTGAAATTCAGGGTTACCAGGCAGTAATGATTTTGTACAAATACCTTAGAGAAAATTATCAACCACCACCTTTTAGCTATGTAAAACCCGAGGTTATTCTCAAATACAACGTCCATTACTTCATTCAATAAAGGGAGGGTCTGAATTGAAAAGATATGGCATGGTAATCAAAGTCAAACCGGAAAAGCTGGAAAAATACAAAAAATTACATCAAAACGTATGGCCAGGAGTGCTCAAAACCATCAAGGAATGTAATATTCGCAACTACAGCATTTTTTACAAAGATGGATATTTATTCAGCTACTTCGAGTATGTAGGTGACAATTATGAAGAAGATATGAAAAAAATGGCTCAGGACCCGGTAACTCAAGAGTGGTGGAAATTATGCAAGCCCTGCCAGGAACCACTGGAAACCCGGAAAGAGGGTGAGTGGTGGGCAGAAATGGAAGAAGTATTTCACGTAGATTAGAAAAGGAGTGAAGGAGTTGACATCTCGAGAAAGGGTACTCAACGCCATAAATCACAAAGAAACAGACCGAGTCCCCATCGACCTGGGGGCAACACCCAGTTCAACTATTTCGGCCATAGCTTACAACAACCTCAAAAAACATTTAAAGATTGCAAATGGCCACACCTGGGTCTACGATGTGGTACAACAGGTGGTACTGCCAGAGGAATGGTGTATCAACCGTTTCAATGTGGACGTTATCGACATAGCTCAGGCCTTTTTGAACGACGAAGAATGGTATCAGGCATTGCTTCCCGATGGAAGCCGGGCAGACTACCCAAAATGGTTTCGTCCTATTCCCGGAGAGAATGGTAGCCAGGAGGTCTATAAAAATGGGGTACTCATCGCCCGCATGCCCCAGGGAGCGACTTTCTACGATCAGACCTTTTTCCCATTTCTGGATGGCTATCCTGAATCTTTCGAAAACCTTGACAAAGCAATGGAAATGGTCCACTGGGCAGCTCTGGTTCACACACCCTGGGACAGAGCCAACCACAAAGATTTCTGGACTTCCCTGCGCGAAGCAGCAAAGAACCTGCGGGAAAACACGGACAAAGCATTGCTAATAGTCTGCGGGTGCAATCTTTTTGAATGGGGAACATTTCTGCGCCGCATGGATAACTTTTTAATGGACCTTTACCTTGAACCTAAGAAAGTCGAAGCCCTCCTGGATGCTCTCCTCGAGATACATCTGGCAACTCTGGAAAAAGTATGTCAATCCGTTGGCGACCTGGTGGACATAATACGTTTGGGAGACGACCTGGGAATGGACACTGGCCCCTTCATGGCACCAGAAATTTATCGTAAATTTTTCAAACCCCGCCACAAAGCAATGTGTGATTTCATCAAGAAAAACAGTAATATGCATATATTCTTGCACTCCTGTGGCTCCATATACAAACTTATTCCAGATCTCATCGAAGCAGGTTTTGAAATTCTCAACCCGGTTCAAACTTCAGCAAAAGACATGGAACCAGAACGGCTCAAGAGAGAGTTTGGCAATGATGTGGTTTTTTGGGGAGGAGGTTGTAATACTCGTAAAATACTCAATTTCGCCAGCCCCCAGGAGGTAAAAGACCACGTCAAGAAGCGTCTGGAAGTATTCAGCAAACAGGGAGGGTTTGTCTTCAACCAGGAACACAACATCATGCCTGATGTGCCACCAGAAAACATTGTTGCAATGTACGAAGCCATAGAAGAATTCTATAAATGAATTGCGATTGCAGCATCAGTTGCTAAACACTCTCCTGGACAACAAGATAGCCTGGTACGCCCCGGCACTACACCTTACTTTGAAGAAGTCAAAAGGGTGTAGAGGCATTTGAAAAAGATTATGGAATTAAAGTAATCAAACAGATTGGGCCGGACTGGAAACAAGCCAGTGAAAACGAGGGTGTGAAAGCCCTGGTAGCAAAAAAGAAGGTAAACCCATCATCCTGATCTCCTCGGACATGCCAGAGCTCGTCAAACTCGCCCGACGCATTCTGGTATTTAAAAATGGCAGAATAGCAGGAGAAATAGATGGCCTGAATGAAAGGGAAATGCCTTATCGAGAAGTTTCAGAAAGAATAGGAGTACTACTGGGGTAAGCGGTAAAACCTGGTCTGTTCTTAAAACTGCAACAGTAATAGACAGTAATTCCATATTGAGCAATTCCGAAGAAGTAAGCCACGATGCTGCAGAAAAGAACAAGCTCTTTTTTTCTCCTAATAAAACTTTCTTTCTGATAAATTTACTTTGCTTGCACTCTCGAGATTGAAAATTCAAGAGTGCGGCGAACATTGAAAACCAGCCTTACAAGCCTATTCTCCTCAAGAAAATCAATGTTTGCCTGATTTTCATGTTTCATTTTTCATGAAATTTATTGACTTTTTTGATACAAGATGTTTAAATTTTAGTGAGGAGAGATTCTATATTGACGAAAATATTTAGAGAAAATCTCAATAACCAAGTTTACAATTTATTGAAGAAAAAAATAGTTCACTTCCGTTTCTCGCCGGGCTTGAGAATCAATGTGGAAGAAATCGCAAGAGAAATGGGAGTTAGTAGAACTCCTGTTTGGGAAGCTATAAGAAGATTGGAGCAAGAGGGTCTACTTAAGTGTGTACCGAAAAAGGGGGTCTTCTTGCGCGAAGCTGACAAAAATACAATCAGAGAGCTCTATACGGTAAGGTCGGTGTTAGAAAAATATGCTGGCAGAATTGCTGCAAAAGTCAGAACCGAAGAACAACTCAAAAGCTTAAAAGAAAACCTAATTGAGCAAGAAAAAGTCATTGTTAAGAAAGATTTGTACAAGTATTCTTTGCTCGACTTAGAGTTTCATCTTTCCATTGCCAGCATGTCAGCAAACCAAACTCTCAAAGAACTCCTAAAAAACCTCATATTTAAAGCTAGAGCTATGCGTATAGAGCCTATATTATTTGACCTCTATTTTGATCACATTAAAGTTTTTGAAGCGATTACCTCTCGAAAAAGCCGCCAAGCAGGAGAGATCTTATTCAAACACAACAGAAAGGTGATGAGAGAGGCCATTAGAAATGTCATAGAAGGAGGTGAGAACAAGAAAGAAATTCGTTCTGATTTAGAAGAATGATTAAAAATACCTTTACTAACTAAAAGGAGGAAGGATAATATGAAGAAATTTTGGATAGGGGTTTGTGTGTTGCTTATTATAGTAACGGGTTTAGGGTTTGTTTATGCAAAAAGTAGTATCAAGGTAGGCTTAATGTTTGGCCTAACCGGAGCTGCTTCTCCCATTGGGCCAGTGCAACTTGATGGAGCAAAACTAGCTATTAAAGAAATAAATGAGAGCGGGGGCGTAAAGTTTAGCGGTCAGCTTTTACCTTTAGAAGTTGTTGTGAAAGACGACGAAACAAAACCTGATGTTGCATTAAGAAGATTTAGAGAATTGGTATATCAGAATAAAGTTGACTTCATAGTGGGCCAAACTTTTGCTTCGATTTCAGCAGCTTTAAATAAAGAAGTCAAAAAAATACCAATAGCCTATTTCCCGGTAAACGTCGTTCCTCTAGGCATGTTCAAAAAAGGTGAAATAGCTCCTCATACTTTCGCTATTCACGGATCAGCTTATTGCGCAGGCTATGCAAGTGCTGCATATATAGTTAATAATCTAGGTCTAAAGAATGTTTACTTTTTTGGTCCGGCCTACGCATTCGGTTGGGATCAATGGGAAGGCGCGAAGGACGCCTTAGAAAGGTTTGGCGCAAAGTATGAATATATAGAGTCACCAGTAGGCACAACTGATTTCACCCCTTATCTTACGAAAATAGCAGATGCTAAACCTGAAATAGTAATGTTGGCTCACTGGGGGAACGACGCTATCAACGTGCTTAAACAAGCCTATGAAGTGGGCCTAAAGGACAAAACGAAAATTTGGTTCAACTGGATGACGAATGTTTTTGGAAGTGGAGTTCCTGCTGAAGCTCTTGAAGGCGTTTATTCCTTAATGTCCTGGTACTATGACCTAAATGGTTTCGAGGACGAAAGTGTGGTAAAGTCAACAGAAGAATTTTCCAGGAAATTTATCAAAGAGTATGGTTATCCCCCAGATCCTTATTCGTTAATGGCCTATCTTGGAGTCAAAGAAGCAGTAAGAGCAATAGAAATAGCACAATCTACCAAACCAGACGAAATAGCAAAAGCATTATTAGAAAACCCTGATTTTGAATCTGTAAAAGGACCAGGAAAATGGAGAATTGATCATCAAGCTCTTTTCAAATATGGAGCCTTTGTGGTAATTGGAAAAGGACCCAATGAGCGTAAAGACCCAAAGTGGGATCTCGTGAAAATAATAGGTTACTACAGTG
This sequence comes from Atrimonadaceae bacterium G-SL-SR-0-11, assembly GCA_048814795.1. GTDB lineage: Bacteria > Atribacterota > Atribacteria > Atribacterales > Thermatribacteraceae > Thermatribacter. The sequence goes on from CP184673.1 coordinate 294,261, forward strand.
GAGAGGACTATCTACCTCCATTAGAAGAGCTAGGATACTAATGAAACCTTTATACTCCTAAATTGGTCAACGAGAGGACAACCAATGACGACTGTATTAGAAGCAAAAAATGTAACAAAAGCTTTTGGTCCTTTGGTGGCCGTGGATAAGGTTTCTTTGACCTTAACTAAAGGTGAAACTGTGGGCATAATAGGACCTAACGGCGCAGGAAAAACTACATTCTTTAATTTAATTTCCGGTATGTTCCCCCCAGATGGGGGGAACATAAAATTCAAAGGAGAAAATATAACCCATTTACCTGCCTATCAAAGAGTAGAAAAGGGTATTGCTCGAACCTTTCAGCTAGTTTCGGTGTTAGAAGGGCTGTCGGTTTTTGAAAACGTTTTTCTCTCAACAATCAGGTTCGATAAAGCGTTTAAGAATCGTTTCGCTTTCTTTACGAAAGATAGAAAAGCTTACTCAGACTTAACCCAAAAGGTTCTTAATACCCTACACCGAGTGAATTTGGAAGAATTATCTGATACAAAAGTGGCTAACTTAGCTTACGGCAACAAAAGGAAACTCGAAATAGCAATTGCTCTATCACAGAATCCCGAGCTGCTTCTCTTGGACGAACCGTTTGCCGGTTTAAGCGATGTGGAAATTCCAGAATTACTGAATCTCATTGAAGAACTCAAGGGTAAGCTCACCATATTAATAATCGAGCACAAAATTTCCTTCATCACCAGCGTCGTTGATCGAATGTGTGTCATGCACGAAGGCAGAATTATTTCCGAAGGTAAACCCTTAAAAGTTCTAGAAGAAGAAAATGTCAAAAAAGTCTACTGGGGTAACTAAAATGCTGAACAATTCCGACATTTTGAGCGTTAATAACGTAGATGTACACTACGGGAAAGCTAAGGCGCTACACAACATAAATTTGAAAATGCAAAGGGGAGAGTTCTTATTTATAGTAGGCAGAAATGGAGCTGGGAAAACTACGCTTTTAAAGACAATTGCGGGGTTTCTAAAACCTTCGAAAGGCAACATCAAGCTTGAAGGACAAGATATATCCAACTTACCACCTAACGCCATAGCTCGCCTCGGTATAAGATTGGTTTTTCAGGAAAAAAAAGTATTCAGTTCTCTAACTGTCAAAGAAAACATCGAAATAGCTGCCTATTCATTTAACGAAGACCTTAAAAAAGCCTTAGACAAAGTAATTTCATTATATCCAAAATTAAAAGACTTTTTACACGTCAAAGCTGGTAATTTAAGTGGTGGGCAAAAACAAATTCTTCTGATTGGCAGAGCACTAATAGGTAAGCCGAAGTTACTATTAATTGACGAGCCAACAGAGGGCATAGCCATCGGAGTAGCTAAAGAAATAGTAAGGGTTTTAAAAGAAATGCGAGGAGAAATATCTTTAATTATAGTCGAACAGAAAATACCTTTAGTACTTGAGATGGCAGACCGAGTATATGTCATGCGCGAAGGTAAAATCGGTGGAGAACTCAAAAGAGAGGAATTTCAAGCTGATATTGCTAAGCTTGAAAAATTGTTAACTTAAAAATGAATACATATAACTAAGGGAGGTATAAGAATGAGTGATCTTAAAATACCAGCCTCTAAAACTGCTGTAGTTTTAATTGAACCACAGAATGATTTCCTAAAGCCAGGTGGTTCAATGTATCAGTTTATCGAAGAACAGCTTAAAAAGAGAAACGTTATACCCAACCTCGTAGACCTCATAAACAAAGCGAGAAACAAAGTAAAAAAAGTAATTTACGTTCCTTTTGAGCCCTTTGAACCAGGATTTCCCGAGCTCGATCCTGATGGACCTGCAATGATGGGCTTAAGAGGCTTGGAAATTGATATGCCCACTGGATGGACACTAAATGGCAAACCAGTTAAGGGAGCGTGGGTAAAAGGCACGCCAGGACCCGAGATTATTGATGAACTGAAACCACAAAAGGGAGACATTATTGTCAGAGGTAAAAAGACCCTTGATGCTTTTTGGTCTACCGCTCTTGACTACATTTTAAGGGCAAATATGATTGAATGGGTTGCCATTTGTGGTTTTCATACCAACTGGTGTGTAGAATCTACTGCAAGGTCTGCTTATGATAAAGGATACAGAGTTGTTGTAATCAGTGATTGCACTGGTACTGATACTCAAGAAGAACAGGATTATGCAGAAAAATATATATTCCCCAAAATAGGGTTGGTTATGGACCATAATCAATTTCTTCAAGCTCTGATATAGAATACGCAGCCCTAAGGGGGGTGACAAAATTGGATCAAAAAGGCTATTTGTTAACAAATAAGAAAGGGTTGTCGCAAAATATAAAGTATCTTGTGTTAATACTTTTAGGATTTTTAATACTTGCCTACTTTGTCACTCCCTTTAGGGTCACAGATTACATCATATTTTGCATATTTGTGATTGGCTTTGACTTACTTTATGGCCACATGGGTAAACTTTCTTTTGGACATATGTTATATCTTGGAACAGGAGCATATGCCGCTGCTCTACTCAGTGAAATACTGGGAGGTAATCCTTTTTTAATAATATTGTTTGGATGTTTAGCAGCTTCTTTACTGGGTTTTCTTTTGGGCCCCATAATTATAAAAACCTCAGGAGCCTCATTCGCCCTAATAAATCTTGCGTTTAATCAAGTTGGTTACTTTTTAATATTAGTGCCTTTAGCAACCTATACCCGAGGAGACGATGGTTTACCCGTCTATTTCTCTAATATCGGTCCAATTGACTTAAATATACCCGCACATCGTTTTACATTTTCCTTGTGTTTTCTCTTGCTTGTATTCTATCTCGCTAATCGACTAATAAATTCACCGTTTGGAACTTTGATTCATGCCATAAAGAACAATGAATTAAGGGTAAATTTTATGGGATACAATACTTTTGTGATTCAATGGATTAACTTCTCAATCTCCGCCGGAGTAAGTGGCCTAGCTGGAGCTTTATTAGCTATAAACTATGGCTATGTAACTCCCAGTTTTATTGATCCCCACAGGAACGTTGAAGTGATTTTTGCTTCGCTAATAGGCAGTAGTGGGAGCTTGATCGGCGCTGTGATAGGTGGAACAATTTATATGTTGATAAGCAATTTTATAGCTGATTTCATAATTAGATGGGAAGCCTTTCTGGGAATAATACTCTTAATACTGGTCTTTAAATTCCGCCAAGGAATTTGGGGATTTCTTGAAAAGTTATTCACGGAAAGAGAGGGTTAACTCATTATGATAGACGTTCTTTTCTACGGGCTTACTGTTGGTAGCATCTTATACATGGTATCAGTTGGTCTATCTTTAACCTTCGGAATTATGAAAATAGTAAACTTCTCACATGCTTTAGTTTACACGATAGGACCTTACATTCTAATAACTTACCTCTCAAAAGTCCATGGTTCATATGTTGTCGGATCAATATCAGGCCTCCTTGTTGTTATACCTGTAAGCTATCTTGTTGAAAGATTTTTGATAAGAAAGCTTTATGGTACAGCTATAGATTTAGCTATTATAGCGACCTATGCAGTATTGCTCATTGGAATAGACGTCATTAAGTTTATTTGGGGCGCTACGCCTATTCCCTTGAGCGATCCTTTAAACCTACGCATAGGTTTTCTATTTTCCTCTCTTCCGGTTTACAGAATCTTAGTGGTTGCATTTTCGGTAATCACGCATATTTTCCTGCTCCTTTTTTTCAACAATACTATGATAGGGAAAATAGTCACAGCTGGACTCGAAGATGAAGATGGAGTAAAAAGTCTTGGTATTAACATTGGAACCTATTATTCCATAGTATTCGTTATGGGAAGTTGTTTAGCAGCACTTGGAGGTATTTTATACTCTCCAATCACAGCGGTACATCCATACATGGGACTGTCCATCTTGCTTTTAAGTTTTGCAGTTGTAATGGTTGGTGGCATGGGCAGTATAAAAGGTACTTTTTATTCTGCTATTTTAATAGGTCTGATAATGTCTTTCGTTGGCAGACTTTGGGGACCCCTTGCAGAAACAATACCCTTTATAATAATGGCTATTGTAATTATGATAAGAAAAAAACCTGTTGACGTTTAGTAAAAAGTATTTTCGAGTATTAGGTTACCTGTTTCTCTTAAAAAGCACTATCGACTTTGCCATATTAGACCTCCATTGTACTTGACGTATTCAAAATTAAAAATGCCTTATACCTCAAGAGCAATAGCGAAAGTCTTTCTTTTAGCCAACCTTCAAAACAAAGTTCTGCTAAAATAAAATTACAAAAATTTTCCAATACCAAACGACCCTGCATAATCAATCCATGACGGATGATTTGCGGTAGTCAAGGAGGAAACGGTGGTTATTTCAACCGGAAGAAACATTTACGAAGAAATATGGTTTTCACTTTTTGAGGCTCCCAAAATAGACACCCATGAACATTTACTCCCCCAGCAAACCTTTCTCCAAAGCGCAGATATTCTCTTTGAAATATTAAACAAAAGCTATCTTCCCTGGACATGCTTTGGAGCCCGAGACCTCGGGGAATTAAGCTGGGATAAGAGGCTGCTCATTGAAAAAATGCAGGATATTCCAGCAAGTTCTTCCCTCAAATACCTCCAACGTGGTTTTCAATTCATGTACGGCTTTTCTGGAAGTCTCCTCCACAACGAGCACTGGCAAGAACTGGAGAGCAAAATTAGAAAAGCTTACTCAGAAAATAATATGGTTAAAAAATGGCTGCAAGAAAAGCTCCGGGTTAAAAAAATCGTTCTGGATCGTTACTGGGTGGTAAATGATTTCGATCTTGAGGAAAGCATCTTCTCACCGGTTCTGCGGATTGATCCTTACCTTTACGGGTTTTCTGCTCATGCTAAAGACCACGACGGCAAAAATCCCTATTCTTCCGAGGTAAGGAAGGGGAAAGAAATTATAACTTTCGAGAATTATTTGGCCCTGATTGATCAGCGGATAGAAAAAGCCTTAAAAGAAGGTGTTGTAGCGATAAAATGTGCTATCGCCTACGATCGGAATCTTGACTTCAATCTCACAACCCCCGAGAAAGCTCGAAAAGCTTTGGAAACAGAGGATGGCAAGGAAACTCCCCAAGAAATCTTTGACTTTCAGAACTTTATTTTTCATTATTTCTTGCAAAAAGCCGCGGAATACGATCTCCCCATCCAGATTCATACTGGTCCTGGAAAGGCCTTTCAAGGAGCTCCCCAACGTCTGGGACCTATCATGGAAAAATATACTTCTTTAAAAATCTCCTTTTTGCACGGAGGATTTCCCTGGATAGGCGAGCCGGGAGCAATGGCTTATTTTTACCCCAATCTTTACCTCGACTACACGTGGCTACCAGTTCTTTCCCCCACCTTCTCAGACCTGACCCTCACTCAATGGTTGGAGGTTACCGGCGGATCTCGAATCATGATGGGAGGCGATTCCTGGAACACAGAGGGAGCAGTTGGCTCCCTTCTTTTTAACCTGGATTCTCTAACCCGCGTCCTCACAAAAATGATCGTCAAGAACTATTTAAGCAAGGCTGAAGCTTTACAAATAGGAAAAAGAATTCTATGGGAAAATCCCTTAAAATTCTTTGGAAAGCGACTAAAAGCGAAAACTTAACAAGTGCTTCGGTTTTTTTAACAAATCTGTTAAACATGATGAACAAGGAACATATAAAGAGGGGGGTTAAGGGCATGACCCGCAAAGAGAGAGTGCAAAAAGCCATCCAGAGGAAAAGAGAAGAGCTGGACCGTCTACCTCACCAGATAGACTTTACCTGGAGGATGAAACAGAAAGTTTCCGAAGCTATAGGGATAAGCGAAGAAGAGCTGCCCTTTTCTCTGGAAAATCACATTTTCTATATAGATACCCACCAGAAAGTCAACAAAAACGAGGAAAAAGGCGTAGATTACGATGTATTTGGTGTTGGATGGGACATCGTGCGTTCCGAAGGATACCTACCCGTAGAACACCCTCTTGATAGTTGGGACAAAGCAAAAACTTATAAATTTCCTGAGCCAGATTCGCCAGTCCTCTATCGCGATGCAAAAAATATTGAACAAGCCCAAAAAGAAGAAATGTTTATCCTGGGTTGCCAAGGATGGTTGCTGTTTGAAAGAGCCTGGCTCCTGAGGGGTTTCGAAAACTTCATGATGGACCTAGTAGACAATACGGATAAAGCGGAAAAACTTCTGGATGAGATTACCGAATACCAGATAGAAGTTACCAAAAATCTTATCAAGCTTGGCGTCGATGGAATTTATACTGGAGATGACTATGGAACCCAGAGAGGACTTTTAATCTCAAGAGAAACCTGGCAAGCTCTGATTAAACCCCGCTTTGCAAAAATATGGAAAGTAGCCAAAGACGAAGGATTGCCAGTTTTCCACCATTCCTGCGGTAACGTACTGGAAATATTAGAAGACATGATTGAAATAGGCCTTGACGTTCTGTTGCCCGTGCAACCTCAGGCAATGGATATAAACTTGCTGCAGGAACGCTTTGGAGAACGACTTTCCTTCATGGGTGGAGTTAGCACCCAAAAAACTCTTCCCTTCGGAAGCCCGGAAGAAGTCAAACAAGAAGTAAAAACCTGCATAGAGGTTCTCGGGAAAAGAGGTGGCTACATTATTGCTGCTTCTCACGAAATAAGCTCTGACTGCTCCATCGAAAACCTGAGAGCTTTCCTTGAAGCTATACGCGATGTAAACGGAAGCGAAATACCACTTCTAGAAAGATTAAGCTCTTAAAAGTTTTTTTCAACAAAAACCGTGGGAAAAGCGTCCCATCTATTATTCTATTCCAGAATTGTGAAAACTCGCATCAAATTCGACTTTGAGCAAAAATTATACAAAAATCGAAGTGCGAGCTATCCTTAAAAAAGGCTCTCAGGGTGTTGCTTTTCCACAGCCAGCGGACTGAAGGTTCTGCATGTACTTTCAATGGTCTGTCAACATCATAGAAACTCAAAATCCAGTTTCTGCTTTGAGGGGCTTGAAGATGAATAACCCATTTTTCGTCAGTACTATGAACTTTGAGTAAAGCAAACATGTTTTCGGCAATGGGAATTTTTTGTTCCAAAGGGGGACCACCAAAAACATCAAGCGATAGGGTACTCCAAAGTTCCTCAGAACGCCAGATAGGATTTCTAACTTGAGGTATCACCGAATTTTCTCGAACAAAAACCGGCACCTCATCAAGAGGAACCCGTCTCTTTAACCAGCGAGGACCAACAATTACCTCGTTGTTCCAAAAGTTGAGCCACTTACCGCCTGGAAGATAAATGTTCACCTCGTTCTCCGGACTTAGAACCGGGCTAACCAGAAAAGATTCTCCTAAAAAGTATTCCCACCATATCCAGAAGGTAGTGGGGTCCTCAGGACATTCCCAGAAAAGAGGACGCAAAAAGAGACTCCCTTCTTCCCCCACCCTCATTGCTTCTCTCCATAAATAGGGAAGCAAACGGTAACGAAGTCGTACGAACTTACGAGCAATTTCACAGGTATGCCGATCAAACTTCCAGGGAAGTCTGGTGGTCGTTCCGTGCAACCTAATATGAGAACAAAATACAGCAAACTGCAACCACCGTATAAAAAGCAAAGGATCAGGGCTACCCATAAAACCACCTACATCATGACTCCAGAAAGGTACTCCAGAAACACTCAGACTCAATTCTCCCCGAAGGGTTGCCGCCATACTATCAAAATTGCAAAGAGGGTCTCCCGACCAGCAGAGTGGATACCTCTGCATGCCAGAAAATCCTGACCTCCCCCAAACAATAGGTTCCCTGTAATACTCGGAAAGCACCTCATACACCGTCCGGTTATACCAGAGCGGATAGAGATTATGCATTTCCTTACCGGTTTTTCCATTGTGGAAGAAGCTATCTTCAGGGATTTCCTCTCCAAAATCAGTCTTAAAGGTAGAAACGCCCATTTCAATGAGCCGCCGGTGCTTTTCTTTGTACCATTCTCTTGCTTTCGGATTCGAGAAATCTACAATCCCAGCGGGACTATATCTCTCTTTGTTTTTCCTGGCTTCAGGCTTAATTCCCCGAAAGGCAAGGGGAGCGATATAGGAATTGCCCACTTTGTCTTTGATCAGATAACCCCTGGCTTGTGCCTCTTTGAAGATCTTTGTGTTGACATCAAGGTAGGGGTGTTCCCAAAGACACACTTTCATTCCGTGTTCATGAACCCTCCTGAGAAAATTTTTGGGGTCAGGGAAATATTCAGGATCCCACTGAAAAGAACAATAGCCGCTTTCCCCCATCCAGAAAGGATCCAAATGTAGCACATCTAAAGGGAATCCCTGTTTTTGAGCTTCCTGAAGCACTTCAAGAATACGCTCCGCATCCATGATATCCCCGGAACGGTGATCCCCAAAAACTGATACCCACAAACCCAAACTCCACAAAGGAACCGAACTGGGCCAGCCGGTCAACCTGAAGTATTGCTTTAAGATATCCGAGAAAGAAACACCCCGAATGCAAAAGAAATCCAGGACAGGCTCATACACAGTAAAAAAGTAGCTGAAATTAGAACTTTTCCCCAGGTCAAAAACAACCCTGGAAGTGGTATTGGCAAAAATTGCATATTTCCTGGAACTCAATAAAAAGGGAATATTTTTGTAGCTTTTTTCGCTACCTGCTCCATAGGCATTGCGATTCCAGCAGGTGATTACCTGCCCTCTTTTGTTCCAGTCGGTAAATTTCTCCCCCAGTCCAAAAAAATGCTCATCAGGAAAAAGGTGCCAGGAGATTACTTGCAAAGCCTCTTGAGCGTCAAACCCGCAGCCCGGAGATAGATTTTTCCCGGAAGCGTCCGGATCCTGACTTTTCGTTTCAGTAATTATTTTGGAAGAGGCAGCATCCCTAACGCGAATTGCAAAGGGCTCAATCTGGACTTCTAAAACGCTGATCTCGTCCTCAACATAAACAACCTCTCCATCACAATAGCCTTTTGTTTCGACAAAGTCCGGAACTGTCTCTAAACAGGAATTTGGACTCTCTCCTCCAACAACAACCCGAAAAGAACCGGGAAAAACAAAACCAACGCTAAAAGGAAAACTTACACCACCTTCACTCTGGAGCTCAGCTCTTAAAACCCCTGATGAAAAATCAATGTTTTTCAGAACCGCCCATTTTTCCACCTGCATCTTCGCTTTTCACCCTTTTACTGCACCAGCAGTTATTCCTCCCACAATGTACCTCTCCAGCACCAGGAAAAGAAGGATAACCGGAAGCGTTATTATCATAGAAGCAGCCATGATGATGTCCCAGGGTTGATGGTAACCTGAAAAGAGATGGTTCAATCCTATGGGTAGAGTAAACTTCTCTTGACTGTTCAAAAACACCATCGCAAAAAGAAATTCATTCCAGGCAATCATAAAAGTATAAAGTATTACTACCGTGAGAGCAGGGGTAGCCAGGGGGAGAATTACTTTAATTACTACTTGAGGTCTACTACATCCATCAACTAAGGCTGCTTCCTCAATATCTCGAGGAATGGTGGTGAGATAAGAAGCAAGCATGTAAATGCCCACTGGAAGAGTTTGGCTGAGGTAAGCAATAAGCAGGCCGTTCAGGTTATCTTGAAGCCTTATTCCGGAAACAATGAGATAAAGGGGAATCACCAGTAAAACTGGCGGGAGAGTGTATACCAGAAGCACCAAGTTGGAAACCAGGCTTCTGCCAGGAAACCGAAGACGGGCAATAGCATAAGCTCCCGTAATGCTTATAACAAGAGTTAAAAACACGGTGAGCAAGGTGATATAGAGACTATTCAAAGCATAATTGATAAAACCGTAGCTGAAGAGAGCCTCAACGTAGGCATGGATACCCCAATTTTGGGGCCAAAAAACCGGGGGCCAGGCAAAAAGTTCCCCAAAGTTCTTCACTGAGGAAATGAGCATCCAGTAAAAGGGAAAAAGAACTACCAGAAGAAAAAGGACCAGGGAAATCCAGGAACCAACGCTCAATCTTTTCTTTACCATCTGAGCACCCTTTTTATGTATATGGGAAGGGATATGATGAGTATCAGGAAAAGAACCATCGAGCAAGCCGCACCTTCTCCCAAGTTCTGGACTTCAAAACCCAAATTGTAGACCATTATAGGGAGGGTCTTGGTTCCCGCAGCTCCACCAGTAAGAAGATAAATATCGTCAAACTTATTAAATGACCACATGAAACGAAGTAAAAATATTACACCCAGCGTGCTGCGCAACTCAGGAAGAATGATGTAAAAAAATTTTTGCACATTACTTGCACCCTCAACGTCTCCAACCTCAAAAAACTCTTGAGGTATAGCCTGAAGCCTGGCCAGAGTTAATAACATACAAAAAGGGAAATATCTCCAGGCCTGGAAAGCGATTACTGCAATCAAGGCCAGCGGTCTTTCCGAAAGCCAAGCCCACCCCACATCAGTAACACCAAGGCTTATCAGAAAGTAATTACCAACTCCATAGAGAGGGTTGAGAATCCAGCGCCAAACAAAAGCCAGCGCAATTACTGGAGCGACGTAAGGAAAAAGAAAAATACCTCGAACCAGGCCTCTCCCTCTAAAGCGCTGGTTAATGATCAACGCTGCCCACAAACCGAGCAGCATGGCAAAAAAAGAAGAGGTTACCGCATAGAAAACGTTAACCCACAGAGCCGGCAGAAATTCCTGATTCTGGAATACAGCCCAAAAATTCCCAAACCCAGCAAAGGGGTTGTTTTCTCCTATGGAAATTAAAGTCACCCGGTGAAAGCTTATCCAGATGTTGAAAATGAGGGGGTAAATAATGATCACCGCAATCACGAGGAGCGTAGGCAAGAGAAACTGAAAAGCAAGTATTTCTTCTTTTTTCCTCAAGGAATAACCCACAATCCCCCTCCTGTCCTCACTCGGTATAGTTGGAGGATAGCCGAACATAACACCATCCTCCAACTATACCCAAAATTCAAATTCGACAGGCTACCAGGTTACCCTTCTAATAGCTTAAGTATTTCCTTTTCCAGCCACTCCACAGCCCGGGAAGCGTCCCACTCACCACTGCGCACTTTATCAACGGCTTTGGGGAATAAATAAAGGTTATAGATTTTTTCTATAACCGGGAAAGAAACACCTTCGAAGTAACCCCATCTTCGGAAAGAGTTAATTCCCTCCAGAAGGTTTTCAATCGCCTGTGGATCATACAATTTTAAAATTTCATGCTCTTTCCACTGGTCAATAGCACTCACCCGCACGGGGGCCTTTCCGTAAACCGCCATAAACAACCAGCGCACATAACCATCGCTCATCAAAAATTCAGCCCATTGCTTGGTTTCAGGATTCGCTCCTTTCAAAATTGCCAGCGTGTACATTTCCCCGTAAGTACCGGAAAGTTTTGGACCATTAAGCTTGGCAACGATACCAGTTTTAGAAGGTAAGCCCTCGATCGGAGCCCACTCTCGGTCACGAACACCAGCAATGTCTCCTAAAAGATAAGAAGAGTAAACAGCTATGGCAACTCTATCGGTCAAATAGTACTGGTTGGTTTCACGCCAATCCAGGTATCCAGGAGGGCCGTATTCACGAATCATCATGGCATACCACTCAAGAGCTCCTTTCATTTCGGGAGAATTAACTACCACCTCTCCCTGGGGATTAAAAATTCTTGCTCCGTTGGAAAGGGCTATAAATTCGAAACCCTGCTGGGTAAAGAGTTTTTCGGGATGCGAACCCATGGCAATGCCAAAACGCTTGGGAGGAGTATTCAGAGCTTTTGCAGCTTTTTCAAGAGTTTCCCAGGTATCCGGCGCACCCAAGCCTGCCTGATCAAAAAGGTCCTTACGATAGTAAATCAGTTGAATCCAGGCATCAAGAGGTATGGCGACGTATCCTTCGCCCTGCGGAGCACTGAGCAGACTCAGCGCTGCTGGGCTAAAAGTTTCTTCACCCAGTTTCTGAATTACTTCCGTAGTCATTGCAACATCCAGCAAACCTTCATTCGCATATCCTGACGCTGGGGCCAATCCCAGCTCAACAATATCTGGTGGATTACCTGCCGCTTTAGCTGCACCCAGCTTAGTGGGGATATCATTTTCTTCCACCGGAACAACGTTAATCTTTACATTCGGGTTTTTGTTCATGAATTCCTCAGCAAGCGCACGGATTACTTCCATGCGTTCTTTCTCGGTTTCCTGGGTCCAGAAGGTGACCTCTCCCGCAAACACTGCAAAAGAAAAACCCAACACCAAGGAAAAAGCAACCAAAACTAACACAAACCGGGGAAATCTGCGGTTAAACAAATTAATCCCTCCTTTCACTACAGGGAAACCCGCAATTACGATATATATTCCCTCAGATACCGAAAGTTTCTCAGCATTTCAAAGTTGTTTTCAAAACTTACAAAATCATTGCCTATGCGAAAATAAATTACACTTCCACATATCAAACACAACCTGTTTTTACTGATATCAAAATATTTGCAATAGAAATCCTGTAAAATGCTAAAAAGTATCCTGAGTCAGGAGGGGTTTACCATGCGCAAAACCAAAGTTGTATGCACCCTGGGGCCAGCTTCCTCGGAACGAGAAGTAATTCGGGAAATGATTAAAGCAGGTATGGATGTGGCGAGATTAAATTTTTCTCATGGGGACCATGAATTTCATAGAAAAATTGCCAGCCTGGTGCGCGAAGAATCCCGGTATCTCGGAAAACCCGTATCGCTCCTTCAGGACCTTCAGGGAATAAAAATACGTATAGGAGAAGTCGAAAACGGTATAGTCGAGCTTAAAGAGAATTCCGTGGTGGAGGTCATGCCAGGCAATGGACTGACCGCGTCTTCCCGAATTTACATCAACTACGAACCCTTGCTCGAGGATATCCAGGAGGGAGAAGAAATTCTGCTTGATGATGGACTACTCCATTTAAAAGTGATCGAAAAGCATCCTGACTGTCTTCTGGCCGAAGTCATCGAGGGAGGACTTTTGCGTTCCAGAAAGGGAGTCAACTTTCCCAGCACCCGGATATCAGCACATACTTTCACTGAAAAGGACCGCTATGATCTCAAAGCTGGCATTGAAATAGGTGTGGACTACGTCGCTCTTTCTTTTGTGAGAGAAGCCGAGGATATTCTCAGGGTTAAACATTGGGCAAAGAAAGAAGGAACCAAACTTCCTCCTCTCATCGCCAAAATAGAAAAAAGAGAGGCCCTGGAAAATGTAGCAGAGATAGTCGAAGTAGCCGAAGGTATTATGGTAGCTCGGGGAGACCTGGGAGTGGAAATATCCACCGAGATGGTGCCAGTATGGCAGAAACTGCTCGTAGAAGCAACCAATCGCAAGGGAAAAATCGTGATTATTGCCACCCAGATGCTGGAGTCAATGCGAGAACATACCAGTCCCACCAGAGCAGAAGCCACTGATGTGGCCAACGCTGTGCTGGATGGCACAGATGCCTTAATGCTTTCTGCAGAAACCGCAATCGGAAAGTTCCCGGTTCTGGCCACCAAAACCATGCATTCCATAATATGCGCTACCGAAAAGCACCTTTACTCGAGGATATTTGTTACCTATGACCCTCAGGGCATTTTTCCTGAAGCTATGGTTTCAGGGGCAATCCAGACCGCCCAGGACATTAAGGCCAAGGCTATTGTGGTATTTACCCATTCAGGATTCACGGCAACTTTGCTTTCCAACCTCCGACCCGCCACCCCAGTAATAGCTATGACCCCCGATCCTGAAACCTTTACCCGCTTGCCACTCCTTTGGGGAGTGTATCCTCATCTTCTCAAAATGGAAGAAAAAACAGTAAACACTGAACTACTAAGAGAAGCTGAAAAGGTGCTCGGGGAAAAATACCATGCCCGGGAGGGCGATCCGGTAGTTTTTGTAGCCAGCTCTCCCTTTTTGGGTAATCGCAATTTATTGCGGCTCCACCGCATAGGAGATCCTCTGGAAGAATGAGGCTTAAAAAAACAGAAGACCACACCAGGCAACCTCCAGCCTTGAGCTATAATACTGCAGTAAGAATTACCACAGATAAACAAGGGGGATTGAATAAACTGTCAAAAAACAGCTTCCTGAACCCTGAATGGCTTCTTAATAGCAAAGAGGCAGTCTGGCTTTACCAAGAGGTAGTTTTACCTCTCCGCAAACAACATGGCATCCTGGACCTGCATACCCACCTCAACCTGCAGCAAATCCTTGACAATCAATCCCTGACCAACATTTGGAAGGCAGAGGTTTACGACGAAAGATACGGTAACCGCGACCACTACCTCCTGCAACTTGCTGCAAAGTTCCCTCCCTTTTCCTATGCCCTGGCCTTCGATCCAGAAATATCTGAACAGGCAAAATGGTCGACTCTGGGAAAGGTCTTTCCTTTTCTTGAAGGAAATCACGTTCATCAGTGGCTGCATCTTGACCTCAAAAGGGTCTTTGGAATTGAAGAACTTCTGGGACCCGACACTGCAGATAGAATCTGGAATGAAACCGAAAAAGCCTTTCAAAAAGAAGCGTTCTTACCTCTTTCCCTTCTCAGAAAAATCAACGCACGAGTAATATGCACCACTGATGATCCCTGTCAAGACCTTGCAGAACACAAAAAGGCCAGAGAAGCAATAAAGGATATCGTCTTTCTGCCCACTTTCCGGCCTGACCCTTACTGTAACATTTTTGAAGAAAGCTGGCGGGAGAACGTAGAGCGGATATGTGCTCTCACTGGAGAAGACACAACACTACACGGACTTGTAGAAGCGCTTCGCAAACGACATGCCTATTTCGCCGAACTCGGCGCACGAGCGAGCGACCATGGACTACTTGAACCCTGGGGCCTTGAGGTCTCCACTGCCCGTGCCGAAGAGATTTTTAACCGAGCCTATGAAAAAAGAGAAAAGTTTTCAGTGCGTTCCCCTGAAGTCAGAGACTTTATCTCTTACATGATGCATCGCTTTTGTGAAATGAATGCTGAATACGGGATGGCTACCCAGATTCACTTTGGCGCCCTGCGCGATACCAACGTTTATATCTACAAAAACTGGGGTAAAGATATGGGCGGAGACGCTGTCCTTGACGATGTGAAAGTTATGGAAAACCTGCTTCCTCTTTTAAACAAATTTTTCAGCGGAGAAAGCTCAAAATCATACCTGGTGCTTTACACCATGAACCACAATCTTCTCCCTATACTCATTGCTCTTTCTCGAACTTTTCCCAATGTTCAGATAGGCTTTCCCTGGTGGTTCAACGATGCCCCCAGTTTCATTGAAGAGCATTTGCTTAAAGTAGCACATGCTTCCTGCCTCTCTTTTCTGGGAGGGCCGGTGGCTGATAGCCGCAAAATTCTTTCCGAAGGAAGCCGTTTCGAAGTTTTCGATCGCATGATTTGTCGGGTAGTGGGTAAACTACTTTCCGAAGGTCAAATCTCTCAACAGGGTGCTCAACTCATTGTAAGGTCAATTCTCTACGATACCCAAAAAAGAGTTTTCAACCTGCAGGAGTATTTTCCAGGTACACCCTCACCCAAGGCTTGACAAACTAGGAAACAGGTGTTTTAATATGGGCAAATCAATAAAGCTAAAGTGAGGAAGAGGACGAGTAGCTTCTTTCTCTGATCAGAGAGAGCCGGGGGAAGGTGGGAGCCCGGTATCAGAGAGGAAAGCGAATGGACCTCGGAGCAGCTCACCGAAAGCTCTGAGCAAGTAGGCTGAGCCGGGACTTTCCCGATAAAGGAAGCAGGGTATCGGTCGCTGATGGCCCGTACCTGGTTGAGAGGGTAGGTATAGTTCTTACCTACCAACAAGAGTGGCACCGCGAGCAAAAGCCCTCGTCTCTTGACGAGGGCTTTTTTTGTTGGGGTGAAAAACAATGAACATCAAACCGGATATCGAAGAGTTTAGAAAAATAGAGCCAGAAAAATACGATCTGGTCCCTTTAAGGACCGTTTTTCTGGCAGATCGACATACTCCGGTCTCGGTAACCGAGCTTTTCCAGGATAGAAAACCCTTCATTCTCCTGGAAAGCGCTGAAAAGGGCGAACGTTGGGGAAGGTTCTCTTTCTTGATTTTCGATGTAGAAAAAATAGTCGAAATAAACCACTTTACCGATTTGATCAGCAAACTGGAAAAAAGCTTTCCCTTCCGGAGGCTATATCCTGGGCTGGAAACTTCTTTTAAAGGTGGAGCGGTGGGCTTTTTAAGCTATGATGCTGTAAAAACCTGGGAAAAAACTGTTCCTAAAAAACCCCTTGCGTACCCTCTGGCTTACTTTGTGGAAAGCAGGCGTTTTGTCTATTTCGACCACCTGCGACATCAAATAGGCATCGTCTATCTCGCCCGATCTGGTAATGAAGAAGATTATCGTCGAGGAAAAACTTGGATAGAAGAGATAGGACGAAAAATATCTGCACCACAGCCCATACCCGAAGAAGACGACTTTCTCATCCAGGGGGAAGTGTACTCCAACTTTGAAAAAGAAGCTTTTAAAAAAGCGGTAAGCAAAGTAATAGATTATATAGTCGAGGGACACGCCTCTCAGGTGGTCATCTCCCAGCGCTTTAGTGTCCCTTATCAGGGCAATCCATTCACAGTTTATCGCTTCTTGCGATCTTTAAATCCATCTCCATATCTTTTCTACCTGAACACGGAGCAATTTCAGCTGGTGGGTTCCTCACCAGAAATGCTGGTCAAACTCGAAAACGGAAAAGCTGTAACCAAACCCATCGCTGGTACCAGAAGACGCCTCCCAGATATTCCAGAAGACACAATTATTAAGGACCTTCTCGGTGACGAGAAAGAAAACGCCGAGCACGTCATGCTTCTGGACTTGGGAAGGAATGACCTGGGAAGGGTATGCATTCCGGGAAGTGTGAAAGTCGAAGAGTTTATGGAAGTAGAACGCTACTCGCACGTCTTTCACATTGTATCAACCGTTTCCGGAAGGGTCGCCAGAGGAAGCAACGCCTGGAAATTGCTTCAAGCCTGCTTTCCTGCCGGAACCGTCAGTGGAGCACCAAAGGTACGCGCCATGGAAATTATTGAAGAAATCGAGCCTGATGCGCGTGGACCTTACGCTGGAACACTCGGATATATTGGTTTTGACGGAAATATGGATACCTGCATCATCATCCGCACCCTCTTCTTCAAAGATAACTTAGCTTCAGTTCAGGCTGGAGCAGGTATCGTTTATGACTCAAAACCTCAAAATGAATACGAAGAAACAGTAAGCAAGGCCCAGGCCCTGCTTACTGCCTTAAAAATGGCAGAAAGGAGGATAAAAGCATGATCTTGGTCATTGACAATTACGACTCCTTCACTTACAACCTGGTGCAGTATGTTGGAGAACTCTCCAGAGAAGAAATAAGAGTTTTCCGGAACGATGAAATTGAACCCGAAGAAGTAAATAGGCTCAGACCTTCGCACATCATCATTTCTCCAGGTCCCAAGGACCCCCAGTGTGCAGGGGTGAGCAACGAAATCATTGCGCGCTTTGCTTCTTCCATCCCTACCCTGGGGGTGTGTCTTTGGCCACCAGTGCATTGCATATGTTGAAGGAGCCAGGATTGTAAAAGCATCAGTACCAAAACACGGCAAAAAGTCCACTGTAATTCTGCTTCCTTCGCTTCTTTTCAGAGGGCTTCCTCCAAAAATTGAAGTGGGCAGGTACCACTCCCTGATAGTGGATCCTTCCACTCTACCTCCCACTTTAAGGGTCATTGCCTGGACTGAAGACCACGAGATAATGGCTATAGAGCATACAAAATATCCTCTTTTTGGTGTCCAGTTTCACCCCGAATCAGTGCTCACTCCCCATGGCAAACAGATTTTAAAAAACTTTCTGGAGGTGAGGCCCGATGGAAGCCCCAAAAATTCTTGACAAAATAACCTCTGGAGAAAGACTGGACTTTAGTCAGGCTGCTTCACTTATGAAAGCAATAATGGAAGAAAGGATTTCTCCTCTTCACACTGCTGCTATCCTGGCATCTCTCCGTCTGCGAGGAGAAGCATCAGAAGAAATAGCCGGATTCGCTTCCGCCATGCGTGAGAAAGCCGTGCCTTTTACTATACCAACTAAAGAAGTAGTTGATAACTGTGGTACCGGAGGCGATGGCAAAAGCACTTTCAATATCTCTACTGCCAGCGCGCTCCTGGGTTGGGCCTGTGGAGTACCAATAGTTAAACATGGTAACCGTTCCATATCCAGCAAAAGCGGAAGTGCTGACTTTTTAGAGGCCCTTGGTATAAAAATAGACCTTCCCCCACAGGAAATGCAAAGAGCATTCCTGAAAACTCAATTTGCTTTCCTGTTTGCTCCCCTCTACCATCCGGCTATGAAAACGGTACAGCCAATCCGGAAAGAGCTGGGCATCAGAACCGCCTTTAATCTGCTTGGACCATTGACCAATCCCGCTCCTGTTAACTATCGGGTGATAGGTGTTTATGACCGAAAACTTCTCCCTCTGGTGGCTGGGGCAATGGAGCATCTCAAAGTGAAACGCGCTTGCATTATCTGGGGAGAACCCGGCGTTGACGAAGCAAGCATAAGCGGGGTAACTCACTTTGTTTTACTGGAAGAGGGAAGAGCGAAAGGTGAGTTCACTCTTTATCCAGAAGAGGTGGGTTTTGAGCGTCTTCCGCTTGAAGCAATAAAAGGAGCTGATCCTTCCGCAAATGCTCGTACTTTTCTGAAGCTACTGGAAGAAAGAAAAGTAGATACTCCGCTCTCCAGAGCTATAGTGCTTAACACAGCTTTTTTGCTCTACGTCTACGGTAAAACCGCCACCATCCCTGAAGGAATACAGTTAGCCGAGCAAACCCTGAGCTCTGGCAAAGCACTGGAAAAATTGCGCTCGCTCATTGCTTTTCATCAAAACTTAGGACAGAACGGACAAGGTGGTAAATATGGAAGACATTCTTGAAAAAATCGTGACCACCAAGCGTAAAAAGTTACTTTACTACCAGAAACACCTTTCTCTGAGCGAACTTACTGACTTATTTTTGAAGCGAACACAAAATGGAGAAAATAAATTTTATCAGGCGCTGAATCAAAATCCAGGACCCAACATCATTGCCGAAGTAAAATTTGCCTCACCCTCTAAGGGGAAGTTACTGGAGCGATTCACCCTTCAAGAGCTGGTGCGCAAATACCAGGAAGCGGGAGCCTGTGCTATATCAGTGGTCACTGAAGATACCTTTTTCAAAGGCTATCCAGAAATGGTCCGGGAAGTAAAAGAGTGCAGCACGCTACCCGTCCTTCAGAAAGATTTTGTCATTGAAGAAAGCCAGATATATCAAGCAGCAAAGCTCGGAGCTGATGCACTCCTTCTGATAGCTCGTATCCTTTCCCCACAGCGTCTCAAAAAATTTGTTGAACTCTGCCAGACCCTTAATATAACTCCCCTGGTAGAAGTGCACGATGAAAAGGACATTGAAAAAGCACTGCAAACAGAAGCAACTGTAATTGGCATAAACAATCGCAACCTGGCCACCTTTGAAGTCTCCATCGGCCACACCTTACGCCTGCGCGAATACCTCCCCCAGGGAAAAATCGTAGTAAGCGAAAGCGGAATTGCTTCTTTTCAGGATGTAGATTCGTTGCTCGGGCAGGGAATACGCAATTTTCTGATTGGAGAAAGCCTTATTAAGGCCGAAGACCCCGCCAACAAACTTCTGGAACTTAAAGGAGGAATCAAAATTGGTACACATTAAAGTATGTGGTATTACTTCAGAAGAAGACGCATTGCAAATCGCCCAAACCAGTATATGGGCACTGGGGTTCATCTTTGTTGAAGAAAGCCCCCGTTTCATAAATCCAGATAAAGCCCATCAGATTATACGGGATCTTCCTGCCTCTATTGTAAAAGTGGGGGTATTCAGAAACCATTCCCTGGAAGATGTACAGTTCATACGATCTTTTTGCTCTCTGGATTTAATTCAACTTCATGGAGAAGAACCTCCTCAATTCTGTGAAAAGCTGGGAAGGGGTGTTATTAAGGCTTTCGGAGTAGATGCATCATTTGATCCTTTACTGCTTGAGGACTACGCAAAAGTTGTCGACTTTTATCTTCTGGATAGTGCACAGAGGGGCAAAAGCGGAGGCTTGGGAATTCCTTTCAACTGGGATAAAATAAAGAACATAAAAAAACAAATTTCAAAGCCTTTAATAATAGCAGGAGGTCTCAGAAAAGAGAACATTGTCGCCTGTGTTCAGACTTTACGGCCCTTCGCGATTGACCTGAACAGTGGAGTGGAAAGCGCTCCTGGCAAAAAAGAAGTAAAGAAACTGGTCGAAATAATCCAAATCCTGGAAAGGGAAGTGAAAAAATGAATCAAAAAGGTTTTTTTGGTGAATTTGGGGGGCGATTTGTACCTGAAATCCTGGTCCATCCTCTTGAGGAACTCGAAGAGGCATACAACTTCTTTTCCAAAGACGAAAGCTTCCAAAAAGAGCTCGACTATTATCTCAAAAATTATGCAGGTCGACCCTCTCCCCTTTATTTTGCCAAAAAGTTAAGTGAAAAAGTTAACTTAAAAGTGTACCTCAAGAGAGAAGACCTGAACCATACCGGCTCTCACAAAATAAACAACACTCTGGGTCAGGTGCTGCTCGCCAAAAAAATGGGTAAAACCCGCATTATAGCCGAAACCGGAGCAGGTCAGCACGGAGTGGCCACAGCCACCGCCTCTGCCCTCTTTGGCCTCGAATGCCATATATACATGGGAGCAGTAGATGTGGAAAGGCAGAAACTAAATGTCTTTAGAATGCAGATTCTGGGCGCGGAAGTGATACCGGTAAAAACCGGGAGTCAAACCCTTAAGGACGCTATCAATGAAGCCATGAGAGACTGGGTAAGCAATATCGACACCACCCACTATGTAATTGGTTCTGTGGTAGGACCTCACCCTTATCCTCAAATGGTTAGAGATTTCCAATCGGTAATCGGCAAGGAGGCCAAGCACCAAATACTTGATGCAGAAGGTCGCCTTCCTGACTGCGTCCTTGCCTGTGTAGGCGGTGGCAGCAATGCCATGGGCATTTTCCACGCTTTCGTTCCAGACAAAGAAGTACGCCTTATAGGAGTAGAAGCGGGTGGTCTGGGATTAGATACCTGCAAAAATGCTGCCAGTATCGGGCGAGGTAAAAAGGGAATACTGCATGGAAGTTTCAGTTATATACTGCAAGACGAATTCGGCCAGATAGAAGAGACCCATTCCGTAGCTGCTGGCCTCGACTATCCCGGTGTGGGTCCTGAACACAGCTTCCTTTTTACCTCCGGGAGAGCCCAGTACGTTAGCGTAACTGATCAGGAAGCTTTAGATGCCTTCTGTGAGCTTTCACGCCTTGAAGGCATAATACCTGCCCTGGAAAGTGCTCATGCCGTTGCTTACTTGAATAAGCTGGCTCGGGAACTACCGCGGGAATCAACGGTATTGGTATGCCTGTCGGGAAGAGGAGATAAAGACGTGGAGCAGGTAATGAAACACCTTGAGGAGGAATAGCAATGAAAGATGTTCTGGGAGACATCCTTAAAAAAAAGTCGCAAAAGCGGAAGTTGCTTTTACCCTATCTCACCTTTGGTTATCCAGAGATAGAGAGCTTCATTGAAATACTCCAAAGTCTGGATCCCGAGTTAATAGACGCCCTGGAAATAGGAATTCCTCACTCTGATCCCGTAGCTGATGGACCAATAATTCAGGAATCTTCACAACAAGCACTGACCCTGGGAGTAACCCCTCAAATGGTCTTTGAAAAAACGCAAACCCTAAAACTCTCTTTTCCGCTCATCGCCATGACCTACGGGAACATAGTTTACCAGTATGGGATAGAAAAATTTGGACGAGACTTCAGAAAAGCCGGCTTTTACGGACTCATCGTGGCCGATTTCCCTCTGGAAGCAAAATTTATGCTTGGCAATCTGGAAAACTTACTTTCAGTAATTCTTTTAGCATCCACTACCACACCTGAGGAACGCCTGAGGAAGATAGCCCGGGAAAGTCGGGGGTTTGTATATCTGGTTTCTGGTAAGGGAGTAACCGGGAAAACTCACATTCAACAGGAAGAACTCCGTGAAATAGTAACCGTTATCAAATCCACTACCGATTTACCAGTGCTGGTGGGGTTTGGCATTGACTCTCCCGCAAAAGCAAGGGAAATAGTTTCTTTTTGCGATGGAGTTATAATAGGTTCAGCCCTGCTTCATTTCATAAACCAGAATAAAAAGGCCAGAAACTTGCCTCAGCTGGTCAATGATTTTCTCAGAAATTTCCGAAAAACCCTGAGCTAAATCGAATAAAAAAGAAGGAACTGATAAGTGGAAAAAATTTCTATTAAGGGGATAGAGTTTTTGCGTTTTTCGAAATTTTCTGCTTGCCAATCTCTATCTCATTTTTTCACCACCCGCTTCCTGCCCTTCAAATTACGTAGCGAAGAAGGCAGGAAGCGGCTTTCTCTGTTGCTTAACGCCCCCCAAATTCTCTTTCCGCACCAAATGCATGGAGACAACCATTTCTTTCTGACTTCTAAAGCCACTTTCAAAGGCTCTACGCCAGAAGCGGATATTATACTGGCCCAAGCTTCGTCCTGGGGAGCAGGAATTCTGGTTGCCGATTGCGTCCCCGTGATTCTTTTTGATCCTCAAAAAAGATGCTTTGCTCTGGCCCATGTTGGCTGGAGGGGAGCTTTATTAAAAGCGCACAAGAAGGCAGTGCGCCTTATCCAGGAACACTTCAAAACAAATCCTGAACAACTACTTGTAGGCCTTGGACCCAGTATAAGGGCATGTTGCTTTGAAGTAGGAAAAGAAGTGGCCGAACAGTTTCTGACGGTGGATCCCAAGAGCGTAGCGCATAAAAACAAGCGTTTTTTTGTAGATCTTGTCGGTTTTATCTGGAGAGACCTCTGCACAATGGGCGTATCTTCAAAAAACATAGAAATAGCTCCCTGGTGTACTTTCTGTAACCAAGACCTGTTTTACTCTTTCAGGCGAGAAAGAGAAAAAGCAGACCGCATGGCACTCATTGCCTGGCTAAACAACTAACTTCGCCGACTTTTTCAAAAAAATGTTGCCAATTGCTCCTGTTTAATATTTAATTGTTTGGTGAACTTCCACAGCAGAAAGGAGGAAAATCTTGAACAAAATGGTAGCCCATCATTTGTTGATAGAAATCATCGGTTCCTCTTTGTTGAACGATGCCCATCTTGTGGAAGAATTCTTCAGAGAGTTAGCCAGAAGCTATCAAGGAGAAATCTTGGGACTGAAAATACACCAGTTCGAACCCCAGGGTATCAGCGGTCTTCTGATAATGCCTGAATCTCATATTGCCATTCACACCTGGCCCGAATATGGGTATGCATCCCTGGATATATTCCTGCAAGCTAAATGGGACCCTCAAAAAAGCATACCCGTCATTCAGAAATTCTTTAAGCCTCGCGACGTAAAAATCGTAGAGCTGGAAAGAGGGGTGAAAAAACAAAATGGAACTCTGGTATTTCCAAAACTACATTGAAAACTATCAAATGGGCCTCAAAGTGAAAGAAACACTTTTTTGTGGCAAAACTCGCTTTCAGGAAATTGCCATTCTTGATACTTATCTTTATGGGAAAACCCTGATCCTTGACGGAATTGTGCAAACTACCGAAAAAGACGAATTCATGTACCATGAGATGCTGGTACACCCCGCAATGTGCGTACACCCTGAACCCAAAAAAGTATTTATAATAGGCGGTGGAGACGGTGGGGCGTCAAGAGAAGTGCTTAAACATCCAGTTGAAGAAGTGCAATTAGTGGATATTGATGAAGGAGTAATTGAGCTATGCAAACGCTACTTCCCAGAACTTGGAAACTGGGAGGACCCTCGCCTCAACGTTTTGGTTGAAGACGCCACCCAGTTTATAAAAGAGAGCGACCAGATTTTCGACGTAATAATAATGGACTCCACCGACCCCATACCCAAAGGCGTAGCTGAACCTCTCTTTTCCAGAGACTTCTTTAAACAAGTTTTCGAGCATCTATCTCCACAGGGCCTTTTTGTCTCTCAGATAGAACCACCTTTTTTTGAGCCGGAACGAGTTTGCAAGCTCTGGGAAAACCTCAGCATGTTTCCCATCGTAAAAGTGTACTGGGGATTAGTCCCTACCTATCCCGGTGGGGTATGGACCTACGTAATTGGTTCAAAAAGCCTGGATCCTCAAAAGCCTTTACGAACACCCGATTTCCCAACCAGATATTATTCACCAGAGGTCCATCAGGCTGCTTTTACCTTACCGGTGTTCTTCGAAAAACTCTTGGGAGGCAAGGAGTCGTAGGGAATGTTCCCTACGACTCCTGATACTCACGCTCAATGTCTACTCGCAGCTCCTGATTCAGGCGAGCAAGCAAAGATTTTTGATGAAAGTACAATCCTTCCCGTGCAGCAAGTTTGGCAAAGAGTTCGAAATCGATACCCGGATCTGAAGAAGGAGCCACTACTGAAGAAGCAACCATAAAATCTCTCACCGAGAGAGGAGAAGCAAAGCGGCTACTCCCCTGGGTAGGCAACACGTGATTGGGTCCATAGCCATAGTCTCCCAGGGCAACCGGAGCGTAAGGTCCAATAAAAAGGGCTCCCGCGTTTTTTGCTTTATCCATTACTTCAAAACCCAGTGGCACCATGACTTCCAGATGTTCTGGAGCAATTGCCTCCACAATCTTCCAGGCCAGGTCCAGGCTTTCCAGCTGATAGAGGTAAACAGGAACCGCTCTCTCCAGAGGATTGTTAGCCCATTCTCGCTCTACTTTCTTTTTGACTGCAACCAGAAGCTCTTCACTATCCGAGAGCAAAATGCTTTTTGCAAGAGGGTCATGCTCTGCCTGAGCCAGCAAATCCAGAGCTATCCAGTCTGCCCTTGCTTCCCGATCAGCAACAATAACCACTTCTGAAGGACCAGCAAGAGTATCGATACCCACCACACCATAAAGCAGTCTTTTGGCAGCGGTAACATAAACATTGCCCGGACCGACTATTTTGTCCACCGCGGGAATGGATTCAGTGCCAAAAGCACAGGCAGCAATAGCTTGAGCGCCTCCCACCCGGTAAAGCTTTTCCACTCCCAGATAAAAACAGGTTGCCATTATTTCGCAAGATATTTTTCCTTCCCGGTCAGGGGGAGTAAACACCACTATATCCTTGACTCCAGCTTCCTGAGCAGGCACTACCCCCATTATCAAAGAAGATGGATAAGCAAAACGCCCTCCCGGGACATATACTGCACAGCTCTGCACAGGGCGTACCCACTCACCCATAAAAGAGCTTTTTTCGGTGAACCACCAGGAATTAAATTTTTGCAAGCGGTGAAATCTGCGTATCCTTTCCACAATTGTCTCCAGAATCTCCTTGAAAGAAGAATCCACTTTTTCCCAACTCTCCTCAAGCAGGTCCCGGGAAACCAAAAAATCAGTAACACTACAACCATCAAACTGTCTGGTATAGTGGGAAACCGCAGTATCACCCTTTTCAAGCACGTCTTCCACTATTTCCCGAACTTTCTCAGTAATTTCCTCAAAAAACTGGAAGGTTTTCTGGCGCGACAGAGCAAGATCAGAAAGAACCTCTTTCTCATCAAAAACAGGCTTAAGAACCACAGGAATGCTCTTCAAGCTTCACCACTTCCTTTAACTCACCAGCCAATTTAGCAATTTGGCTGGACTTAGTTTTAATGCTTACCCGATTGGCAACCAAACGCACCGAAACAGGCGCTATTTCTTCCACTACATGTAATTTGTTTTCTCGCAAAGTCTTACCCGTGGAAACAAGATCCACGATACACTCAGTGAGCCCAATAGCCGGGGCAAGTTCTATGGAGCCATACAAAAAAACGATATCAGCATGAATGCCCCGTTCTTGAAGATAAGAGCGAGTAAAATTGGGATACTTGGTAGCCACACGCAGACGTTCCCTCTCAAATATTGTTTCAGCATCAATCCCTTCAGGAGCAGCCAGCACCATGGTGCACTTGCCAATTCCCAGGTCAAGCAGCTCATATACTTCATTCTGGCGCTCCAGAAGAATGTCTTTCCCTACCAATCCCACATCGGCAGCCCCATACTCTACATAAGTTGAAACGTCCTTGGGGTGCGTCAAAATAAAGCGTAGTGGAAAACCCGCTGATTCAAGGACCAGTTGCCGGGAATCAAAATCGAGGTCTTGGGGCCATCCTGAAAGCAAGGATAAAACTTTCAACACCTCACCTTTTAGTCTGCCAGTGGGCAAAGCCACAGTTAACTTTTCCATGTCGCAAACTCCTTCTTTATAAACTCTTCAAGTTCAGCTACAGCACCCTCGGCAAATTCGGTGCTTTGTTCCCTCCAAGAAACCTGATAGCCCTTCTCCGACCATTCTCGAAGTACAAGTGGTATGCCCTGTGCACGAAGTTTCTCGGCCACACCAAAAAGAACTTTACGCTCTGAAGAGGGAAAACAAACCTCAAAAACCGGCTGTGAGATTTTAAAAGAAGGTGTCTCTTTTTCGATAACTTCCATCAAACGCTCCACGAAAAGAGCAAAACCGCAGGCTGGAGCGTTTTTCCCAAAAACGGGAAAAAGCTCATCATACCTGCCACCAGCCAAAAGAGGATGTCCTGCCTGGGGAGAAAAGCCCTCAAAAACTACTCCGGTGTAATAATCAAAATCTCTAATCACGCCCAGGTTCAGGAAAACCCGTTTCGAAAGACCATAATCTTCAAGAATAGCCAAAACTTCTTCAATTCTTTCTAATATCTTCAGAATTTCTTTCTCCCCAGCAAAGCGAGCTTCAAGTTCTTTTACAAGCTCCCATCGCCCCCTTAAAAAGGGCAGTTCCACAAAAAGGTCCCTCAGAGGGGCTCCAGCAAAGGTCATTTCTTTAACCAGAGTTTTCAGCGCAACAAAATCGCGCTTTTTCAAAAGACGTTTTACAAGACTTTCCTTAGAAGGAGAAAGTTCAAGTTTCTTAAGAAGAATTTTGAAAAATCCCGCATGTCCTATATCTACTTCAAAATCACCAATACCAGCTCGCTCTAAAGAAAGCAAGGCTAAAGCAATAACTTCCGCATCATCTTGGGGAGTGCTTGTTCCAATATTCTCAATACCCATTTGAGTAAGTTCGCTTTCAGTTCGAAACGAAGAGGAGGGATAACGAAAAATCTTGCCGTCGTAATAAATCCGGAAATTCAGCCCGGGTTCTCGATTTCTTGAAGAAAGCATTCGGGCCACGGAGGTAGTAAATTCGGGGCGCAAGCAAACCAGTTCTCCACTTCGATTAACGAACTTGAAGGTCCTCTCCTTGAGATCCTCTCCCAGGGTTTTTTCTAAAGTAGCATAATACTCGATAGTGGGAGGTTCGATCTCCTGGTAGCCCCAACTTTCAAAAAGAAACTTCAGTTCGCGCTCAATTCTCCTTTTTAACCTTACTTCTCGCGGGTAAAAATCTTTCATTCCAAAGACTAACTCCAAATCCCTCTTCCTCCTTCCTAAGCCCAACACCAAGTATAATTTATAACTGTTAAGCTTTGCAAGGAAAATAAACTCGTGTACAATAAGCCTTAGTAAACCAAGGAGGTTAAAGTTGACTAATGGGCAGTGTTAAAGACCTGGTTGTTCTTAACTCGCCCCTTGAAGATCGGCCGGGTAGGGGAAAGTTTGTTTTTTCAAACCGTTACTCGGTTTTCGACTGGGGAGAAATGCCCGATCATATTCCCAGAAAGGGAGAGGCACTTTGCCTTATAGGGGCTCATTTCTTTGAAAAACTTGCAGAGCAGGGTATAAAAACCCATTATCTGGGTCTGGAAGAGAACGGAAAGGTGAAAAACCTGGCTGAGCTGGAAAACCCCTCACCGGTCATGCACGTCCAGCTCTTCAAAGTGATTCAGCCCCCACTGCTTGGAAACAACTATGACTACTCTATCTACCAGAATGTCACCGGGAATTTTTTGATACCTTTTGAATTCATATACCGCAACTTTCTTCCCCCAAGCTCCAGTTTTCGTAAAAGAGCGGCGAGAGGAGAAATAAATCTTTCTGACTTTGGGCTTTCCAGACTTCCCGACCCTCAGGAACCCCTCGAACCACCACTGATCGACGTATCAACCAAACTTGAAGAACAGGACCGCTACCTGAGCTGGAGCGAAGTTCTGAGCTATCGGATTATAAATCAGAAAGAATGCGAACTTATAAAAGGGCTGGTCCTGAAAATTGATCGACTCATTTCTCGAGAAGTCGAAGCTCTAAATCTGCGCAATGAAGACGGAAAAGTAGAGCTGGCTTTTGACGCCGAAAGAAATTTAATAGTGGTGGACGCGATCGGAACACCCGATGAATGCCGCTATACTTACCAGGGATTGCAAATGAGCAAGGAAATAGCCCGTCATTTTTATCGCCAAACTGAATGGTATAAAGAGGTCCAGGAAGCCAAGCAAAAAAACAAACTGGGCTGGAAAGCATTTGTGAAATCAAAACCACCCCACCTTCCTGAAGAACTCCTGCAACTGATAAGCTGGGTTTACCAGCGCGTTGCCAACGATCTCACTAAAAGAGAATGGTTCAAAGAGGTGCCCTCTTTGCCTGCAATAGCTTACCGGCTCAAGCAATACCTCGGAGGTAAATAATGAATAAAAGGCTCTATCGATCTAAAAGAGAAAAAATGATAGGAGGAGTATGCGCCGGAATTGCTAATTATTTTGACATAGACCCTACCATAGTCCGGCTTCTCACAGTTGCCCTGTTGTTTGCCGGAGGGACAGTGATTATCGCCTACATAATCGCCTGGATTGTTATGCCCGAAGAACCGGAAAGCACCGAAAGTGCGATCCCGACAGAAGAACAACCCAGGTCCCAAAAGCGTAAAGAGCTTTTAGGCTGGATTCTGGTTATAATTGGTGTGCTCCTCATTGCTCGCTACCTTGTTCCTGTCAGCTTTATCTGGTGGGTCCCCTGGGGTGGAAAGCTTCTTCTGGGAATTATGGTATTAGTTGCAGGCATACTTTTCCTGGTGAAAAACTGAATTTTAAGCTTTAAAAATTGCGATGCTTATGTTGGAAAAACCGTTAACAAAACTATAAAAAGGGGTGAACATCGATGAGTACTACTCTTGATCAGCTTGCAGTTACCACCATCCGCATGTTGGCTTTGGATACCATTCAGAAAGCCAATTCTGGCCACCCGGGTCTGCCGCTTGGAGCAGCACCACTTACCTATGTTCTCTTTGACCGCACAATGAAATTTAATCCCCGCAATCCGGCCTGGTTTGATCGGGATCGTTTCGTGCTTTCTGCCGGCCACGGCTCGGCACTTCTTTATTCCTTGCTTTACCTCTATGGGTACCAAAAAATGACCCTTGAAGAATTGAAAAATTTTAGACAATGGGGTAGTAAAACTCCAGGACATCCTGAATATGATATCGAATGCGGCATAGAAACCACCACTGGCCCTCTGGGTCAAGGGTTTGCTACTGGAGTGGGTATGGCCATAGCCGAAGCACATCTGGCTGCCCGCTTTAACCGTCCGGGTTTTGAAATTATCAATCACTACACCTATGCCCTGGTAAGCGATGGTGACCTGATGGAGGGAGTTGCAGCAGAAGCGGCTTCCCTGGCAGGGCATCTCAAACTCGGCAAGCTTATCTACCTTTTCGACAACAACCAGATAAGCCTCTCCGGAGAAACAGCAATTTGCTTCACCGAAGACATTAAAAAGAGGTTTGAGGCTTACGGATGGCAGGTTCTGGAAGTTGGGGATGGAAACAACCTGGAAGAAATCCAGGAAGCAATAGAAAAGGCAAAAGCCTGCACCGATGCACCATCATTGATTATGGTTTCCACCCATATAGGTTACGGAAGCCCCAAGCAGGACACTTTTCAGGTTCACGGATCACCCCTTAAACCCGAAGAAGTCATAGCAACCAAAAAGTTCTACAACTGGCCGGAAGACAAAGAGTTTTACGTACCCGAGGAAGTGCTTCAACACACCCGCCAGGCTGTGGAACGAGGAGAGCGGTTTGAAAAAGAGTGGAAGGACCTCTTTGAGGCTTACGCTCAAAAATACCCTGATCTGGCCCAGGAACTCAAAGATATGATAGCTGGAGTGCTTCCTGAAGGATGGAAAGAGAGCATTCCCGTTTTCAAGCCCGAAGACGGAGCCATTGCCACTCGCTCTGCCGGAGGAAAGGTTCTCAATGCACTGGCTGAAAAAATACCCGCTCTGATAGGCGGTTCCGCAGATCTTGACCCCTCAACCAACACGGTCTTAAAGGGCAAAGGC
Source organism: Atrimonadaceae bacterium G-SL-SR-0-11 (assembly GCA_048814795.1). Classification (GTDB taxonomy): domain Bacteria; phylum Atribacterota; class Atribacteria; order Atribacterales; family Thermatribacteraceae; genus Thermatribacter. Next base: position 324,482 of record CP184673.1, read on the forward strand.
AGCTTTCAGGCACCGGGAGTCTGCAATCCCGACACCCAGGGAATAGTTGATGGGCCCCTGGGCTACGAAGGACGCAACATTGCCTTTGGAGTGCGCGAACACGCTATGGGAGCAATAATGAATGGAATAGCCCTGCACGGGGGATTGATTCCCTTTGGAGCCACTTTCTTTGTGTTCTCTGACTATATGAGACCGGCAGTGCGTATCGCTGCTCTTTCCAAATGCAAAGTAATCTATGTCTGGACCCATGATTCGGTAGGAGTTGGAGAGGATGGGCCAACTCACCAGCCGGTAGAGCATCTGGCCAGCTTGCGCGCAGTACCCAACCTGACCTTAATTCGTCCTGCCGACGCAAACGAAGTAGCACAGGCCTGGCGGATAGCCATCAAACATCAGGGTGGACCCCTGGGTCTGGTGCTTACCCGTCAGAAGCTGCCCATCATAGACCGCAAAAAATATGCTCCAGCAGAGAATCTGGAAAAAGGAGCCTACGTCATTGCTGACTGTGCTCCAGAAGAACCACAAATCATCATCATAGCAACCGGATCAGAAGTACACCTTGCCCTCGAAGCATACGAAAAACTCTCTGCAGAAGGTATAAAAGTGCGAGTGGTAAGCATGCCCTCCTGGGAACTTTTTGAAACCCAGCCAGCGGAGTATAAAGAATCGGTATTGCCTGCAAAAGTTAAGAAAAGAATTGCCATAGAAGCTGGTTCTACCCTGGGCTGGCACAAATACGTGGGCCAAGAGGGTGTAGTCATTGGTATCGACCGCTTTGGAGCCTCCGCACCAGGCAAAGAAGTACTTGAGAAACTGGGCATCAGCACAGAAAACCTGCTTAACAAAGCCAAGGAACTCCTTAACAAAAAATGAACCCTCAACTACTGGTGTGGTGACACGTGTCACCACACCCAGTATGCCATGCTTGCATAACAAGATGTAATGAAATTCCAGCCACAAGTTGACTTTACGTTTCTTTCATTGTATATTTAATGTGCTTTGGTGGGCCGTTAGCTCAATTAGGCAGAGCAACTGACTCTTAATCAGTAGGTTGCAGGTTCGATTCCTGCACGGCCCACCATGGATTTTTAACTTGCCTTCACGATTTTTCCCAAAATAATTTTCATCGACCATAAAAAACCAATACCAATTCAGGTCGAGTAGTAAAGCCTTCAGGTGCGGTGTCATCACCAGATCTACCAATCATTATTGCCCACTACACGCATATTAACTCGATCGGCATTGAAAGCAAAATTTGCTCGAAAATTTCCGCGATACCATCCTTTCGCCCTCAACACAAGCAACTTGCCACAAGTTTATTTTCTCAACAGCCCATGTTAAGATTGATATACAAAAGGGGGGTGTTACTATGAAATTCCTGAGAGCACTATTGCTCTTTAGTTTTTACTTGATATTCCTGGGTGCGTCCTTTTCTTTCGCCCTGGAAGAAACAACAGAAAGAACTTTTTATCTGGATGGACCAGCTGAACTCTCTATTTCCACAGTGTTGGGAAATATAGAGATCTCCACACATGAGGGAAACACTGTCCAGATGACGGCCGCCAAAAAGCTGGTGGGACTACCAACCGATGAGGCACAAAAAATTATCGACGCCGTCAAAATCAAAACCGAGCAGGTGGGAAACCAGATATTCATAAAATCTGAATATTTCCCCACGGGTTTTGCCAAATTCTGGTTTGATTTGAAACAGCTCCTGACTTCAGGAAAAACCAGCAACTTAGAGGTCAAATATTACCTTCTGGTTCCTGAAGAAACAGAAATCAATTTTTCCACAGTAAGCGGTGAAGTGAATATTCAGAAAGTTCAGGGTAGCTGCAAGGGCAAAACGGTTAGCGGCTCGGTGGTAGGTAAAGAAGTGGGAAAAGAGCTATCCATTTCCACGGTAAGTGGAAAAATTAATATTACAGGCCAGGGCAGGCTGTTTTTGAAGAGCGTAAGTGGAGATGTGTGGGTTAATGTCCAAAAGAGCGAGCAAGCTCAGGACCTTACTGTTTCCACGGTCAGCGGGGAAGTGATCATCATTCTTCCTGAAAATGCCTCTGTCGATTTATCGGTAAAAACAACTTCAGGGAAGTTCAGTTCCGAATTCCCGATACTCCTTGAGGAAGACAATCGTATCTCCGATAAACGATTTCAGGGTAAAATTGCAGGTAGTACCCAGCAAAGCATAAGCTGTAAAATAGAAACTGTTTCAGGCAACATCAGTTTACGCAAAAAAGAGGAGGTAATTTACCTTTGACAGTGAAAAGAATCTTGGAAACAACAATACTAATAGCCCTTCTGGCTATCTCCAGCACCGCCTGCGCAGTGGAAAACGACTTTCAAGAAAAGATAGTCGATGTTGTTGAAAGGGTCTCCGCCTGGGGAGAGCCGATCACGCTGGGGGACAAAACCCTTATCCCTCTTTTTGGATTGCGCCTGCAAACCGAGCCAGGAAAAATCCTTGTTGAAACAATACCTCAGGCGGTCCTGGTTCTGGAAGCCGAAAAGTATTACACCATAAGCCTGAAAAACGAACACCCACCATTTGCAATACCCCCTGAAGAGATATACAACGCTCTCTTAATCAGCGCCCAAAAACATCTTGCAAGCAACGACTTGGAAAAAGCAAGGACACTACTTGAAAAAAATATCTCCATGTTTCCAGAAAGAGCCGAAAATCATGCTCTACTTGGCAAGGTTCTTTTTACACTCTACAAGAAAACCCCGGATAGTTTGAAGAAAGAAGAATACGGTGTCAGAGCGTTCATGGAATTTGCAAAAGCACTGGACATTGAGCCTCAAAACCAGGAAGCACTACTTGCCCGAGCCCGAGCAAGATTAGAAGTGCCAGAACCTTTGGGAAGTCCTGAACTGGCCCTTGAAGACCTCTCCCGGGTAATCCAGCAAAACCCTGAACAGCCTGAGGCCTACGTTCTGCTTGGCAAAGCCTATCTTGCCCTCAACCACTCCGAAAAGGCGAAAAATAGTTTCCAGAAAGCATTAGAGCTTGACCCTGAAAACCCGGAAGCACAGAAAGGGCTCGCTCAAATCGAGGAAAACTTGTAAAATTAGCAATTGCTTTATCGAAACACCACTGGAAAACTATAACAAAGCAGGTGATCGAATTGTTTATACTGAACTATACCAAAAAAATTTTACCCTCTGGGATGAGAATCATCTTTAGAAAGATGGAATCGCCGCTGGTGGCACTCAATTTATGGGCCAAGGTGGGCGCCAAAGATGAACATCCGGAAAAAAATGGCATTTCCCATTTTTTTGAACACATGGTATTTAAGGGAACTCAATCCTTCCCCCAGAACACCTTAGCAAGGAAAGTTCAAGCCCTTGGAGGATCTATAAACGCTGGAACCTCGCTGGATACAACCAACTTTTACCTGGTTTTGCCTGGTGAAGAATGGAAAACCGGTATTAGCATCCTTGCTGAATTAATTGGAAACCCCCTATTTGAAGTCCAGGACATTGAAAAAGAAAAACTGGTAGTCCTGCAGGAAATTAACATTGATGAAGATAACCCCGAAGAACGCCTGATACACCTCCTTTATCAGGAAGTATTTGCTGGAACACCTTACGGCATGCCCATCCTGGGCAAAGAAGAAACAGTAGGTTCTTTTACCCGCGAAGATCTTGTGGAACATAAAAAGCGATACTACCATTCTCTTAACCTGTCCCTGGTGGGAGCCGGAAACGTTGAAGAGGAAGAGTTCTTCTCCCAGGCCGAAAAGGCTTTCTCTGAAGTGCCCCTTCCTGAAACATTGGGGATGGTTCAACCTTCAGAATGGAGCTTTAAACCTGGGAAGTTTTATCGGGAGGCTAAAGATGTGCAGCGATTTTACGGGGCGATAGGTTTCCCCTGTGCCAGTATAAAAAGCGAGGATTTTTACGCTTTACGCTTTATGTCCGTAATACTTGGAGAGGGCATTGGTTCAAGGTTAAATTTATCTCTCCGAGAGGAAAAACAGCTGGTTGATGCTATCCATACTTCCTACTCTTACTACGAGCGGGCAGGCTTATTTGGTATATTTTATTCTTTCCTAAAAGGTGACCCTCTGCAGGTCCAGGAGGTAATCTGGGAAGAAATTAAGCTGCTCATTCATTCCCTCTCTGAAACAGAGATGGAGCGAGCCCGTAACTTGCTCAAATCATCGCTTTATCAGGTGGCAGAAACCACCTTAGGAAGCAGCGAGCTTTTAGGTCGTCTCGATGCAATAGACACTGCGGACAGAGTTCTCCACTATTTCATGCACCTTGAAAGCATGCGAAAGGACAAAATTCAGGAAGTAATTGCAAAGTATTTCGAGTTAGAACACGCAACGCATATTGTTATATGTCCGGAGGAAGTCTTATGAAAGAAATAATCAAACGCGTGCATGAAAAACAACTCAAAAATGGTCTTAAACTGATTCTCTTGCCAGTTTCCACGAGTTTTACTTTTACAGTAAACCTCTGTCTGTCTATGGGTAATCTTTACGAAGAGCCCACAAAGCTTGGGATTTCTTACCTTCTCCAGGAAAGCATTCTCAAAGGCACACAACGTAGAAGCGCTTCCGAGTTCGCCAGAGCCCTGGAAAGGCTGGGGGCTTCAGCCCGGAGCAGCGCTAATTACTTCACCGGTAAACTAATATTTGAGGGTCCTGCACACAACTGGCGAGCTATTCTGGAACTTTTCTTTGAAATCCTCACCGAACCAGCTTTTCTGGAAGAAGAGGTATACAAAGAAAAGAACCATGCACTGAGTGTGCTGGCTTCACTTGACGACGATCCACTTAAAGCAGCTTTCATACGCTTTAAAAAAGCTTTTTTTGGTGAACATCCTTACGCTTTCTCCACTCTGGGCAAGGTTGACACCATCCAGAAAATCACCAGAGGTGAGGTTGTAGAGTGGTACAAACGCGCTTATGCCCCAAACAACATGGTAGTAGCAGTAGCTGGTAATTTTGAACCTCAGAAACTGTTGGAAATGTTTGAATCGGAAACAGAAAATTTTTCACCATCGCCAGCCCCTGAACTATCAGTAGAAAACTTACAGAGCTTTCGACCCCTTTCTCAAAAAATAATAGAAGGTAAAAAAATTAGAGATAGCTGGCTGGTTCTGGGCTATCCTGCACCCAGTATCACAGACTTAAAAGGAAGAGTGGCTTTCGACATTCTCAACAACCTCCTGGGGGGTTCAATGTACTCCCGTTTATTTTTGAAGGTTCGTGAGACGGAAGGCTGGAGCTACGAAGTGGGTTCGTTTTTTTCGCCTCTCATAGGCCCATCTTTCATCTGTGCTTACTGTGGTTTCTCACCGCTTTATTTCGAAAAAGCAATAACCGTACTTCGTGAAGAATTTAAAAACCTGGCGAATTTAAAGCAAGAGGAATTTGAAGAAACTAAAAACTACACCCGGGGAATCTTACTGCAAAGTCTGGAAACACCATCCGGACTTTGCAGTTTTTTCTCTTTTTATGAAAAAATCGGTTTAGGATGGGACTTTGTCTTTCGCTACGAAGAATTATTACGAAAGATCAAACTTTCTGAGGTTCACGACATATACACCTCTTACGCAGGACACAACGAGGCAATAGGTGCAGTAGTCCCGGACTCTTAAAAATAACATCGCTTTTGTCTCAGAACATCTTAATTACTGCAAAGACAAAGGCTTTTTATCCCTCATTAATATAAGTCTTAATCAGGACCTGAAAAATTTTAAAAAATCTTTTAAAAAGTGTTGACAATAATTAAAAAGCAAATATAATATCTCACGGTGGAAGTGAAGAAGTTGAAATTAAAAAGTGAATAAAGGTTACCCCCACAAGCACCTCCTTAAATAGAAGTCTTTCCCCTCCTTGCACCTAAGGGAGGTTGGTGAAAAGCCAACCTCCCTTAGGTGTTTTTATTAAGAAAATTATAAAAAAACCATATGTCTCTCAGCTTCACAAGATGCTTTCGCTCTGGTATAATCCTGGCCGTCGGGGCGTAGCGCAGCCTGGTTAGCGCACCTGCCTTGGGAGCAGGGGGTCGGCTGTTCAAATCGGCTCGCCCCGACCACTCTTGAAAGCCAGCATGGAAAACCTGCTTCTCATCTCTACAACACTTGCCATTTTATTCGCTTTTTGGCAAGTCAGATGCACGTCGAAAAATTAAAAATCGGCCTTTTTAACTCCTATGAAGCATAGCAAATCAAGTTAAAAAGGTGCTGTATCCGGATCTCTGAGACCTGGGAACTCCTACCTGAAAAAGATTTGTAAATAACTTTCCTATATGCTAATATGGTAATATAGTTAAATAGGCAAACTAAAAGGGGGGTAAAAGCGATCATGGATACTTACGAAATGTACGCCGGCATCTTTCGAGCTCTGGCTCATCCTACAAGAATAAAAATAATCGAGCTTCTTGAAAAACAAGGAAAGACGTGTGTATGCGAAATAGCCGCTCAAATTCAAACTGACCAACCTTCCGTATCCAAACATCTAAACATTCTAAGAAACGCTGGCATTATAGACAGCGAAAAACAAGGTCTAAAAGTGGAGTGCTGGCTAAAAACTCCTGTAGTTTCTGAGCTGTTGAAAGGAGTTCAGGAAATCCTGAAAAAAGACATGGAAAGTCGTTATATTGCTTCTTTGAAGAGGTGATAACATGCTACAAAATAACTGGCAAAAACTCAGCATTATGGCTGCTGTTTTTCTGATAGCATATTTTATGCCCCTCAACAGTCCCCGCTTCACGGGAGCCATTCTTGAAGCCCTGTATATGCTTCAAGAGTACGCACGTTTGCATGTTTTGACCTGCCTTGTTCCCGCCCTTTTTATTGCCGGAGCTATTGCCTATTTCATATCCCGTGAAGCAGTGATGAAATATTTTGGTAGCAAAGCAAAAAAATGGATAGCTTATAGCGTAGCTTCCGTATCAGGAGCTATCTTAGCAGTTTGCTCCTGCACCGTGCTGCCGCTTTTCGCAGGTATATATAAAAGGGGTGCTGGCTTAGGACCTGCCATTGCTTTTCTGTACTCTGGACCAGCCATTAACATACTGGCCATTGCCATGACGGCAAGGATTTTGGGACTGAAGCTGGGCCTGGCCCGTGCCATAGGAGCCGTAGTATTTTCTATAGTAATTGGCCTTATTATGGCAAACATCTTTGGCAAGGAAGATGCCGAGCGGCTACAGGATTCATGGAGCCAGAGCACCGGAACCCAGGACAAGAGATCTCCCCTTCAGAATCTCCTTTACTTTATCACCCTGATTGCGATTTTAATCTTTGCCACCTGGAATCGGTCCTCCCAACCAGAAAGTCTTTTGAACGCAATCTACAGCATTAAATGGTATCTGGTCATCCTTTTGCTCGGCTTTCTGATGTTTATTCTTATACGCTGGTTCGAAAAAGAAGAAATTTCTATGTGGGTTAATTCCACCTGGAGTTTTGCACAACAAATCCTTCCTCTACTTTTTGTGGGGGTCTTGATAGCCGGCTTTTTAACTGGAAGACCAGGAACTGATGCCGGTATTATCCCTGCAAAATACGTGGAACTGGTAGTCGGTGGTAATTCACTCCGGGCCAACTTCATTGCTTCCATTATAGGAGCGTTCATGTACTTTGCCACACTTACTGAAGTACCCATCCTGCAAAGTTTGCTTGGTTCTGGAATGGGGCAGGGACCAGCACTGGCGCTTCTCCTTTCCGGGCCAGCACTGAGCTTACCCAGCATGCTGGTTATAAATAGCATACTGGGACCTAAAAAAACTATTACTTATGTTGCCCTGGTAATCGCTATGTCCACTATCGCAGGTTATGTTTTTGGAGCAATATCCTAAATCTAAGGGAGGTAGATATAAATGGAAATTAAAATCCTTGGTATGGGTTGTCCCAAATGCAAATTACTGGAAGAAAACACCAGGAAAGCACTGCAAGAGCTCGGTATTTCGGCAAATATCGAAAAAGTTCAGGACATCAACAAAATAATGGACTATAACGTCATGTTCACACCAGGACTTGTTGTAAACGGAGAGGTGAAAGTAGCTGGCAAGGTGCCTTCCAAAGAAGAAATAAAAAAGATTATCCAGGAGTGCAAAGAATAAGCTGAACCAGGCAAAAGCACAGCACTTAACAGACAAAGCATACTAAGCTCTCAAGTTCTTAACGGTTGTACACAAAACAACTTTCAGAGAAAGCACAAAAGCCGTTCAAGCTATCTTGAAAAACAGGGGCTTTTCAACCCAATTAAGAATGGAGGAATAAACAATGAGTTTACCCGAGAAGTTTGCTTACTGGAAAGGAATACCCCGGGAGGAGATAAACTGGCACCCTACAATTGATGAAAGCAAATGTGTTGGATGCGGCATGTGTGTAACCAGCTGCGGAAGAAACGTCTTCGACTACGATTGGAACAAGAAAAAAGCCGTTGTAGCAAGGCCCTTACAGTGCATGGTAGGGTGCACCTCCTGCCAGGTATGGTGCGTATACAACGCTATATCCTTTCCTGACCCTCAATACGTGAAAGATCTGATCAAAAAGAGAAAGGTGCTGGTAACCGCAAAGAAGGAACTCGAGGAGAGAAAAAATAAATAGAAAAAATACGTAAATAAGGCAACTTTTCTGAATAAGAACTAATTCACTCGGCTTACAGTCTTTTCACAATTAATTCTCATTCTCTTCGCAATTTTGCCCCTTTTGGAAACTATAATGAACGCAATAAAAAAACGAAGGAGTGATTACCATGAACAAAAAGATCTTTGGAGTGGCTCTTCTGCTGATTTTAGCGTTGAGTCTTGCAAACGTGGCCCTTGCTCAGGGAAACCCTTAGAGCTCAAATTGGGGGCAGAAATTGAGCGGCGAAGTAGTAGAAATTTCAGGAACTATCGAAAGCCTGGATCTGGAAGCTCCTCAAGCTGAAATCACAGTGGTGCTCGCTGATGAGAAAAGGGTGAAAGTGGAACTGGGTCCAATATGGTTCGTTAAAGAACTAAACGCCGAAGTAGGTGATTCGATTACCGTATCCGGTGAATGGGTTGATGAAAACACCATGGTAGCTTACCAACTAAAAATGAATGGTACCAGCTTCTCTCTAAGGAATGAAGATGGAACACCTTTGTGGAGTGGAAACCTACAGAGAAATCAAACGAAACAGATAAATGCCTACCGCCACCAAAGCGGACCCCAGGATGGAAGTGGCAACCAGTGGGGAAATAACGCTCAAAATACAGGCCGAAACCAGAATAGAAATAACTCCCGAACACAAGGTAGATAAATCTCAACGTACAAAGCATACCAAATCAAGGAAACTTGATTGCAAGGAAAGCCGGGCGACTAAAGCTTCGGCTTTCCTTTTTTGCAATATCACAAACCACCTCTGAAAAAGCTTAGAGCTTCGAACAAGATACGTATTTAACTCCATAACCCGTTGGTAAAGCATAAACAGGTGAGGAATCCATTCGCAAATCAGCAAAACTGGTGCATTATGCCACACAAAGCCAAAGATATGAAAGGTACCCACCTTCTTGCCGTCCCGCAGAATGGTGACTCTATCACCGATTTCATATACCTCCGCATAGCGGTGGGAAATGTAAACAAAACTCACTCCCTGAGCTTTAAGGCGTCTAATAAGAGCAAACAATTTCTCACGAGCTCTACTTTCGAGAACATCGGTGGGTTCGTCAAGAACGATAACCTTAGCACTGGTAACCAGAGCTCTAACTATCTCTACTATTTTTTGCTCGGCAACACTCAAACTCCTTACTGTTATGGAAGGATCGAGATCCACACCAATCTCCCGGAGAAGGTCCAGGGATCTTTGATAAAGTAAAGAAACGTTAACAAAACCCCATCTCGAAGGCTCCATACCCAAGAATATGTTTTTGGCAACATCAAGGTCGGGAACAAGAGTAGGTTCTTGATAAATAAACCTTAATCCCTTCTGAAGAGCGATTTCAGGAGAAGTGACAGCAACCTTTTGACCCTCTATGTAGATTTCTCCCGCATCGGCAATGTAAGCCCCGCTCAGCACCTTGACGAGCGTGCTCTTTCCCGCTCCGTTTTCACCCAACAGGACGTGAACTTCACCCTTGCGGATATCAAAATCCACCTTATCTAAGGCTACAACCCCTGGAAATCGTTTCACTATGCCTTTCATTTCCACAAGGCACTGATTATTCCCCATACACTATTTCTCCCCTAAGTTCTTAATACACACATTCTCTTGCTGCTTCAGCATAAACTCTCAGGTTCTCCACTGGAGCATCAAAGAAATGATCAGCACAGGAGAGAATGTATCCTCCTTCATAACCCACTTTCTCAAACAGGGTATGCACCATGGAGCGAATCTCTGCAGGAGTTCCTGAAGTGAGCACGTTGAACTGATCCATACCTCCAATTAAGGCCAGACGGTTGCCAATCTTCTCCTTGAACTCCCAGGGTTCCTGATTGCCACCGATGCTCACTGGAGCCAGGGTCTCTGAAGCATCAGTTCCATTGGCAACGATGAGCTCTTCTATTCCTCTGGTACCTCCACAGGTGTGATAGGTCACTTTGAAACCCAGGTCATGCAGAGCATCATGGATTTTGCGGTCATAGGGAAGACAGAATTCCTCGTGAATCTGAGGAGAGATGAGAGTGGAAGAGGAAGCTCCTCCACCAGTTTCAACCAGGTCAAACTTAGCACCTTTCATGCTTTCTATGAACTGCAGTTTCTTATCCAGGAGAATCTGCAGAAGTTCATGAACCCAGTCTGGCTGGTCAAAGGTTTTGAGTATCAGCTGGTTGATGTCCATGAGACAGGCAGCATGCTGCCAGCAACCAGCCTGATCTCCCCAGACAAAACCCCTCAGTATTCCCTTATCTCCTATTTGGTCGTAGAGCTCATTAACTGGTTTGGGGTCCAGTTTGGGAACCGGCATGTACTTTTTGATGAGGTAGATGTCTTCATCATGCTTGATGAGGTACTCAGTTATCCAGGTGGTCTTGCGGTCACCAGCAGTCTTGTAGGTCAGAGTTCCTTCCGGGGTGTGGATGGTGTGGTGATAAATGCGGTTATCGGGATCTTCACTTATTACCTCCACTTCATCTCTCCAGGTGGAAGTGGAAAACTTGGTGAAGTCAGCATCTGGGAGCCAGAATTGTCCCATATCTTGAAAATACTGAATGGCTGCATCCATGCCAAAGTACTCAAAGGCTTCCAGGTCACTCATACCACCCAGATAGGTATCCAGATGATATTTCTGCCACTGGTGTACAGTAACTGGAAGACGATCTGGCTTTTTCTTTTCCAGGGCGATTAGCATGCGCTCCTTAGAGGTCATGGAAAACACTCCTTTAAATCAAAATTCTCAAAACCTTACCAACCTCGAAAATCCAAAAATCGTCTTTTTAAAACCTGTGAATAGTTAAACGATTCCGCTATTCTACACAATTCTTATGGAAGGCCTAAAAAGCTTATACACCCTCTTCTCTGCGGCCTCAGCGCTCGATAAAACAAAACCTTCCCACTTCTACACCGTATCACCTCGATGAAAAGCCTTTTATCTTATAAAGATCTATAAACCAAAACAACCGGGAAACTAACGGCGGCATCCTCTACAACCAAGTTTTTCCTGGTTCGTCGTTTCTTCAAACGATTTGCAATCGATTTCAAATCGATTATAAACGAGGTATTTTTGATTGTCAACAAAAGAAAATTTGTCCCTGCAATAACTCTGTTTGGATCAGAAATTATCTCTCTGAAGTAACAGCATTTCCCTGACCGGGAATCGCTTAGTCAGGGAAGAAATCATGTCTCAAGAAAAGGAATTTGCAATGGAATTACTGAAGAGACTTTTCAAAAAAGTATGCAAAAGCTACCAGGAAAAAGTCAGAGATTCTGGGCAGGTACTGTAAGCTGGATCTAATTTTTGTCCTGACCTCAGGGAAGAGATACAGTCAACTTATTTGTGAAACATTCTAAAAAGACCTCTTCTAAAGAGAACAGAGAAGAAAAGAAACTCGATATCTCGTCTCTCTGGCCAATTCTCGACAATTTTCTCAAATCCGCTTGCTTTATTCTGCCAATTAAATATAATGTAAGCAGGTTGCGTGAAAAATTAAATGAACAATTTCTCAAAATAGGAGGAAAATCAAGGTGCTGGACCTTCAGCAAAAACTAAACCTTTATTACCAAATGTTGCTTATCCGCAATTTTGAAGAAAGTGCCGAAGAGCTTTACATGGCTGGCAAGGTCTGGGGTACTTTTCACCTTTATGTAGGCGAAGAAGCAGTAGCGGTGGGAGCCTGTGCAGCTCTTCGTCCTGAAGATTACATTACCTCAACCCATAGAGGACATGGACATTGTATTGCAAAAGGAGCAGACGTTAAAAAAATGATGGCTGAGCTGATGGGCAAAAAGACCGGTTACTGCCTGGGGCTTGGAGGCTCTATGCACATCGCAGATCTTGAAAAAGGCAATCTGGGAGCCACGGGTATAGTGGGCTCAGCCATTCCCATTGCAGTTGGAGCAGCGCTGGGTTGCAAGCTTCAGAAAAATGAAAGGGTAGTACTTTGCTTTTTCGGTGATGGAGCCGCAAATACTGGAGCTTTTCATGAAGCAGTAAACATGGCAGCCATATTTAACCTACCAGTGGTTTTCATGTGTGAAAACAACATGTACGCCATGTCTTTTTCTGTCAAAAAAGCTTTTGCCATCGCTGATATTGCCGAGCGCGCTCAAGGATATGGAATTCCTGGTGTGGTGGCTAACGGAAACGATGTGCTCGAGGTATACGAGATAACCAAAGAAGCAGTAGAAAGGGCCCGGAAGGGTGAAGGACCCACTCTTATAGAGGCCAAAACCTACCGCTTTAAAGGTCATTCCAAAAGCGACAAAAACGTATACCGTTCCAAAGAAGAGATTAAAGAATGGATGCGCAGAGACCCTATTTTGCTTTTTGAAAAGCATCTCCTCGAAGAGGAAAAGGTCGACCCCAAAAAACTTCAGGAACTAAAACAAAAAGCCGAAAAAGAAATCGAGGAAGCCATAGCTTTCGCTGAAGCAAGCGACGAATTGACCATAGAGGAAGCGAGGCGATTGGTTTATGCCGAATAGAATAATCACCTATGCAGAAGCTTTACGTGAGGCCATGTACGAGGAAATGCGCAATGACGCCTCGGTGTTTCTTATTGGAGAAGACATTGGCATTTACGGAGGGGCCTTTGGGGTGACCCAGGGTTTGATTGAGGAATTTGGTCCGGAAAGGGTTATTGACACGCCCATCTCCGAGATAGCGATTGTGGGTGCCGCAGTTGGAGCTTCGCTCATTGGGATGCGTCCAGTAGCAGAAATAATGTTTTTTGATTTCATGACTATCTGTTCTGACCAGCTGGTTAACCAGGCAGCAAAAATACGCTTTATGTTTGGAGGTAAAGCCCGGGTGCCTATCGTGGTGCGCTCGCCAGCAGGGTCAGGAACAGGTGCGGCAGGACACCACTCAGGAAGTCTTGAATCCTGGTTTGCCCATGTCCCCGGCCTCAAAGTGGTAGCTCCAGCCACTCCTTATGACGCCAAGGGACTACTCAAATCATCTATCCGCGATGATAACCCGGTGGTTTTCGTAGAACACAAGTTACTCTATCGCACCAAAGGACCGGTACCAGAAAAAGAATACCTGGTGCCTATTGGGAAAGCAGAAGTGAAAAGAGAGGGCAAAGATGTTTCCCTCATTGCTTACTCCATCATGACCCTGCGCAGCCTGGAAGCCGCGGAAATACTCGCCAAAGAAGGCATTGAAGCTGAAGTGGTTGATATTCGAAGTCTGCGACCACTCGACGAAGAAACCATTCTCCAGTCGGTGAAAAAGACTAACCGGGCGGTGGTAATTTACGAACCCCCTCGCTTCGGAGGCTTTGGGGCTGAAGTAGCTTCTTTGATAACCGAAAAAGCTTTCGACTACCTGGACGCTCCAGTAGAGCGCCTGGGTGGGGAAGAAATGCCCCCTCCTTACAACCCACACCTGGAGCGAGAACTGGTACCCCAGGTAGAGGATATTGTGGAAACGGCAAAAAGAATGCTCAGCTAAAATCAGAGTATTGGGAAATTGTGCGGGATTGCTTCTTGCACAATTTCCCAATACATGGTAAAAAGCAGGGAGGGGATGAATTCTATGAGAAGAGGACCAGAACCGGAACTCATAGCCGAAATAGCAAAGCTTTATTACTACAATCAACTCACTCAGGAGAGAATTGCAGATCTTCTGGGTATTTCGCGTCAGAAAGTCTGCCGTCTTTTAAAAAAAGCCCTCGAGGACGGTATCGTTCAGATAAAAATCATTGAACCGGAACAATCGGATAAAAAAATCGAAGAAGAACTGATAGAAAAGTTCGGTCTTGAAGAAGCAAAGGTAGTAAAAATCTTTCAAGACCGAAAAGATCTTGTCCTCAAAAGAATAGGGCAGGGTGCCGCCGCGTACCTGACAAACAGGGTGGAACCCTACCTTTCCATAGGTATTGCTTACGGAAAGACCCTGTACGAAATGACCAACTTTCTCACTCCCCGCAAGATACCCGGCTTAAGGGTAATCCAGATCATGGGGGGGTATGGAAAGCTCAGCGGTGAAATTCTTTCCATCGAACTGGCTCAAAAAGTCGCTGAAGCTTTTGAGGGAGACGTTATACCTCTTTTTGCCCCAGCTTTCGCCAAGGATGCCAGAACTAAAAGAGCCATAGAAAGCGAAGAGCGCATAAAAAGAGTGCTGGATCTGGGCAAAAAAGCAGATATGGCTCTGGTGGGCATCGGTGGCATCGGCCCTACTGCAACCCTGATTGACACGGGGGAAATTAGCAAAGAAGAGAGGGAAGAGCTTATCCAGAAGGGCGCGGTGGGCAACATTTGTGGCAATTTTTTTGATAGAGAGGGAAACCCCGTCTTTTCGAGGGTGGATACCCGACGTATTGCACTTACGCTTTCTGACCTGAAAAACATTCCCCGGGTAGTGGGCGTTGCCGGAGGAGAAGAAAAAATTGAAGCCATTTACGGAGCGTTGCACGGTAAGCTGGTCAATGTTCTGATAACCGATGAGTCCACCGCCAAAGCCTTGCTTTCACGAAAAGGATGAATCTAAAACTGCAACTTCAGTTCTCATAAAGCCAAACTTCATGAGAACTACCAACCGTTCCTGGCCGAAAAATCCTCAAGGACTGGCATGTATAATATATCCCGCAGCGCAGTCTTTTCTGCAAAAGTCTTTCAAATCCGCCCAAAATAAACTCCCAAAAAGAGAGCACACTAAAAAACTCTAAAAGGAGGGTTTCCGATGCAGGCAAAGCCCCGGGTTTTTGTGACCAGAAGGATCCCTGAAGAAGGAATTAATATGGTAACGCAGTTTTGTGAAACAGAAGTAAGTGATTTTGATGGTGTTTTGCCACGAGACATGCTCCTTGAAAGGGTCAAAGGCAAAGATGGCATCCTTTGCTTGCTTACCGATACCATAGACAAAGAAGTGATGGATGCAGCCGGCTCAAACCTCAGGGTAATTTCTAACTATGCCGTTGGTTTTAATAACATAGATGTAGAGGAAGCTACCAGGCGAGGCATTATGGTAACCAATACTCCCGGTGTCCTGACCGAAACCACTGCAGATCTTGCCTGGGCCCTCCTGATGAGTGTTGCCCGACGAATTGTCGAAGCAGACAAATTGGTGAGAGCCGGAAAATTCAGAGGGTGGGAGCCTTTGCTGCTCCTTGGTACCGATGTATATGGAGCGACCCTTGGCATCATCGGTTTTGGGAGGATAGGTCAGGCCATGGCCCGAAGAGCCTCCGGATTTCGAATGAAAGTGATATACCACGACTTGCAAAGGGCACCTCTGCAAGCAGAAAAAGAGCTTAGAGCTTCCTACCGGACTCTCCCGGAACTGCTCAACGAAGCTGACTTTGTAACCATCCACGTGCCACTTACACCCCAAACCTACCACCTCATCGGAGAAAAAGAGCTGAAAATGATGAAAAAAGAAGCTTATCTCATCAATACCGCAAGAGGACCCATTGTAGACGAGAAAGCTCTGGTCCTGGCTCTTCGCGAGGGATGGATCAGAGGAGCGGCACTGGATGTTTTTGAAAAAGAGCCGGAAGTAGCACCTGAACTACTTGAGCTTGACAACGTGGTCCTGGCTCCACATATCGGTTCAGCAACTCACGCCACCCGTACCAAAATGGCCACAATGGCTGCGGAAAACCTGGTGAAGGCGCTTCAGGGAGAGATACCGCCAAATCTGGTCAATCCGGAAGTACTTGAAAAGACAAAAATTAATAAAAACAAGGAGTGACGGAGAGTTGAAAATGCCAAACCCAAAAAATCGGGAAATATGGGTACTTTTCCTTTACCTCAACGTGCTTCCTTTTTTAGCCCTCCACGAAGAAAGTCCACCAGGCTTGATAACAGGCCTTCTCCGCATACTTGCCCACCCTGGTATCTTGGTCAGCGACTACTTTGGGATAGGGGGCACAGGAGCAGCTCTACTCAACGCCTATTTAATTGGCATCATCGGGTGGGCACTCCTCTGGAAATTCGTGCCTCGGCTGCAGGGAGAGCACATCGCTGCCTGGTGCACCATGATTGGCTTTGCTTTCTTCGGCAAAAATCTCCTCAACACCCTTCCCATTCTCTTCGGTTGTTACCTTTTCTCTTTTCTTTCCAGGAGGCACTTCTCGGAACTGGTAGCTGTGTCCATGTTTACCACCGCACTTTCTCCAGTAGTCAGCTTGCTTATTTTCGACTGGCATATAAGATTTGAAGTTGCCATTCTGGTGGGTGTTATGGTGGGACTCGTGGTACCGGCCCTGGCCAGGCATCTCCACTTTTTACACCTTGGATACAACCTTTACAGTACTGGCTTTGCAGCAGGAATAGTCGGAGCAGTAGTCGCCTCTGTGATCCAGGGCATGGGTCGACCAATAGACCTCTTAACCGTCTGGACTGAGAACAAAAGCAATAGTCCAGATATAATTCTGCTTTTACTCCTGAGTTCACTCATTGTCATGGGCACCCTCGGTGAGCGTAACGCCTGGCGAAAGTGGAAAGAGATTTTACTTTCCACAGGCAAAGCGCCCTCTGATTATTTCTCCTTCTCGCAAGGAGGCACGCTTATCAATATGGCCTGGAGCGGATTAACGGCTCTTGTCTATCTCAAACTACTCAAGGCGCCGATAAATGGTCCTACACTGGGAGGTATATTAACTATAGTGGGGTTTGCAGCTTACGGCAAACACCCTCGTAATGCCTTGCCCATCATGTTTGGGGTTTTCCTGGGAACCCTGATAACCCACTGGCGAGCCGATCAACCTGGGCCGTTGCTTGCAGCTCTTTTTGGTTCAGCCTTAGCACCCATTGCAGGAGAGTTTGGAGTACTGGTGGGTATGGTTTGCGGTTTTCTGCATCTGTGCGTGGCGATGAACGTGGGCTGGTTACATGGGGGAATAAATCTCTATAATAACGGCTTTGCTGCAGGTTTTGTGGCAATTATTATTGCCGGTATAGCTCAGGAGTTAAAGAGGATTAAAAAAGTTTCTTTTTCTACACCCTTTTCCGAAGACCATATTCTATAAAAAATGGGGCCGGCTATCCACCGGCCCCCTTAAACGAAGCTAATTCACATTTATCTCCTTCGAACTCTGCCACAAACCATGAATGTTACAGTAAGAACTTGCGAAAAGCGTGCCGGATTGATTCAGCTTTAGAGAAAAACTAACCTTTGGCTCTGCATAAGCTGCACCCTTATTGGGGCCTTCCACAGACTCCCCATGAGCTTCAAAGTCAAACCTTGCCACAGCAAAGGGGAATTTTGCCCCCCGGGGCAAAAAGAAAACTTCAAGCCAGCGGATGTGATGCTCGGTGGTGTTGGGATGGGGAATCTCTTTTCCCACAGTCACTTCAAATTGAGCAACATCACCCGCTTTAAACTCCTGAGGACCATCAATAACCGGAACATGCTTTTCCGCTTTCCAATCTGCACTTTGAAACAATTCACCAATGTTATTCATTTTCAGTTCCTCCTCAAAAAGCTTTAAACTGGCTCTTGGGTGCTCCACACACCGGACAGTGATCAGGGGCACTTCCTTCCACGGTGTACCCGCAAACTGGACAAATATAAACATCACCAATTTCCAGATCCCTGCCTTGCAAGGCTGCTTCCTTAGCCTGCGTATACATTTTGGCATGAATTTTTTCGGCTTCCAGAGCGTAATGGGTGCTTCTTGCGGCCTCTTTTTCACCCTGAAAACTCGCTGCGTTGTTATAAACAGGGTACATTTCTTCCACCTCAAAAGTTTCACCACCAATGGCCATATCCAGGTTTTCAGAGGTGGAACCTACCTTGCCAAGCACACGATAGTGGTTAGCGGCATGCACCTGCTCGGCAAACGCAATTGCTCGAAAAAGACGAGCAATATTGGGTTTTCCTTCCTTTTCCGCAACCTCTGCAAAAATCAGATAACGCATATGAGCCTGCGATTCCCCAGAGTAAGCATCTTCGAGGTTTCTGCGAGTCATAGCATGTTTTGCTTCGGCCAACTAAACCGCCTCCTTTAAACTTTTTGAATAATTTAAACCTTAAATAAAATCTGTTATTCCCCGGAAAAATATCTTGTACAATTTTCAAAACCGGCCGGCCTTTCTATTCTGAATTATCGTAAAATGATGAAGGGTGTTTGTCATGAACTTTTTTCTAAAAAAAATAAAAGAATACCTGTTATTTCTGCTGCAAAAAGAAAGCGTAATCATCGTTTCCGCGATTCTCAGTGTGGTTTTGTATGATTTTTCCCTTCAAAAGCGCTGGCTTTCTGTTTTTAAAGGAGAAGAGGCCGTCCTGAATGTCTTTCTTTCCGGGGCCTTATGGTTTTTCGTGATTCCTTTTTCCGTTAATCTCCTTTACCTACACCTTCCAGCTTTCGAGCTGGGCTTTAAACCCAAAAAAGAAGCAAATTGGATTAAATGGTTCCTGCTTTTCCTGGCAGTTGGCATAGCGTGGGCACTCTGGGTATCCAGAAATCCAGTTTATCGCAATTATTACCCCACCTTGCGTGCCGCTCGAACCAACCTTTCAGCATTCCTTAAATACGAAGCACTGGTAGCACTCAATATGTTTAGTTGGGAATTCTTATGCCGGGGATATCTGCTTTTTGGCTTACGGAAAAAATTTGGGAAGTACGCCCTGCTCATCCAGCTAATCATTTTCACTTTACTGCATCGAGGTAAACCCGAATATTTACTTTCCATTGTAGGAGGACTGGGCATGGGGATACTGGCTTGGGAAGCAGGGAGTTTTATACCGGTTTTTCTACTTCATTTTGGTACCGCAGTGCTTCTGGATCTCTTCTGTCTAACCTTTTGAATAAAAATAAAAACCGGGCACAGAGAGACAAAATCTTTTTCCCCTCTACTAATGGTCATCACGACCAAGGTCTCCTTGCCCGGTTCAGTTCTATTTTAGAATCATTTATCCCAAAAAACAATACTCAAGTTTAACGAAAACCCAAAAACGTTTACCAGATACAACAATCGAGATTGGAAGTTGCGTAATGGATTGCCCCACCGAAAGCAACCCTATGGCTCATCCCAAAAGGCAAGCCCCAAGAGCAGCTGTTATTTGAGGTTGAGGAGGCACCATCACAGGAACACCCAGTCTTTTTTCCAGAGCTTTCAACACACCCCGGTTTTCGGCTACTCCCCCGGTAAAAACAAAGGGAGGTTGACCCCCTACACGTTCTATCAGTGAAACTGTACGTTCCGCTACCGAAAAACACACTGCTCGACTTAAACTTTCACGCTCCTTACCACAGGCCATCAGGCTGATTAACTCCGACTCGGCAAAAACTGCACAGGTGGAAGAAAGTTTAACCTCCTCGGTAGCAAGGTCAAAAAGTAAACCATAGTCCTCAAGCTTTATCTCCAGAACCCCGGCCATCATCTCCAGGAACCTACCTGTTCCTGCTGCACATTTATCGTTCATAATAAAATCAAGTACCTTGCCCTCTGGGCCAAGGAGAATAACCTTACTATCCTGACCCCCTATGTCAATAACTGTTTTTGCCCTGGGAAATAAAAAATGAATGGCTCTTGCCTGACAGGAAATCTCGCTTATCCTTTTTGAAGCCTCAACTTGTTGCCTGCCATATCCAGTAGCCACCACCTTGCCCACCTTACCACAGCCCTTCAAAACCTCTTTTATCATTTGAGAGGCTTTTTCTTTCATGTTAACCCCAGTGGATTCCACACGGAAAGCAAGAATTTCATGACCATTCCAAAGCACTGCTTTGGTGGTCCTTGAACCAACATCAATTCCCAAAATCATTCTTCATCACCTCAACATCTCCCGAAAGGCCTGTAGGCGAGTTCTCAGTTGCTCCAGGGAGAAGTGATTCTGGTCCAGATGATCCCCGTCCAGAAAAAGTACTGGATAGCCAGCAGCACTTAAGGACTTACGCAAAAGAAACTCTATACCCTGGCTCTGTCGACAACCCCACTGATTAAAATGAATAACACCCTGACCTCCATAGTCTTTCAACCAACCCAGAGTACGTTTTACTCTAAAATCAGCACGCATAAAATGTAAGCTGTGCAAAACTTTTCTGGCTAACGTTTCAAAAGGCTGTCTTACACAATAGTGCCCCTTATAAACATCGGCAAATTCCTCAAATAAAACTTCGAAACCAAGTTCCTCAAGAAGAGCATCGAGCTGCTGATTGGCAAAATAAGGCTTGAGATGCAACCAGACAACCCCGGCTTTGCGATCGTCAGGAGATTCAACACCTTTCTTGTTCTCCCTAAGGAGGTTTTCAAAGAAAGAAAGCGATTCCTCACTGCCCATAAACTGGTAATAGTAAGGAAGATATTCCAGGTTTTTAGTTGGTGGAGAAAAAGAAATTTCTCTCTTTTTCCTCTTTGCCTCCAGCTTTTTAATCAGTTCCACGGTTTCCTGGGAAAAGGAAAAAACCTCATCCCAGGCAAAGGTAAAATCCAAACTTCTGGAAAGGGACAAAGCTATCTCTTTCAGCTGTCTTGCAACGTAATTCACTGATTCTTCATTTTCTTGCAGGGGAACATCGACCAAATAACAGGGTACCTTCCAGATAATAGAAAGCCATCTAAAGAAGCTCGCTGTTCCCTGACAAATGCTTGTTGTGGCAAGCAGGGCAGCTGGCCTGGGGAAAAACCTCAAAAAGCTCATTCCCAGCGCCAGACGGTGATAGCTACATAAATCTCGAGAAAACCAGTTTTTATCAACCTCCTGAAAAGGATAAGAAGAAAGTCCTAAAGCAGCAATAAGACCCCCTGCAATTTCAGGGTAAAAAGCTTTACAGGAAGCAGCATGGATAAATTCGCTGGGAAAGAAAAAACTGGCCCATATTACAGGTTTTTCTTGACCATAAAGTTCTCGTATCTCCTTTATAGCAGTTAAATATGAAAATTGAGCAAGATTGGGAGAAGACCACTTTCTGGTCAGAAACCTTTCATAAATCTTTAACAGACGAAATGGGTACTTACACTGTAAAAGATGGCCAACGGCCTTAAGAAGCAGGTCTTTTTTGAACATGGTCGCAAAGAGATTCATGAAAAGCTTCGATCCTTACTCTCCAGCGAGAAATTTCTTCTTGTGAAGTATCGCAATCAATCGCAAGTAAAGGTAGGGAAAGCTCTCTCTTAAGAAGGGGTAATTCATAAAGCGAAAAATCGCAAAACTTGGAATAAAAATATACAACCCCCAAGACGCCCAGGGAACTCACAACCTTTTTCAGCATACTTATTCTTTGCAAGTCATTCATTCGAGGACAAGGAAGCAAGGACTGTAAATATAGCCTGGAAAGAGCTAAAAAGGGGTCCTCCTCAGCCACTGCTTCCAGCCCATCGAATCCCTCACCCAAAACCCTGCGCATTGCATAAGGTGAATCCTCAAGAACCCTAAAACCCGCTTCTTCAAGCAAAAGGGTTATCTCCTGCATAAAAATATGGCCACCAGAAAGCAGAACGGGGATTAACGCGCTCTTGCTCGATGATTTATTAGCAGGAGGCATTTCCAGAAAATCCGCCTTTCTCAAAACATCTCCCCAGATAAAGCCCTCAAAAAACAAATCACCCCATTTGCGACGCCATTCGAGAGAAGAAAAAATTAAGCCCAGTAACTGTTTCTCCAAAAGGGGTAGCGAAACTCCTGACAACTTCCCCAAATTCAAAGCCAGAGAACGCAGGTTATATGCAAAGTGGGCAATAGTCATTTCGTTCAGGTGATGAGGAACTTCCAGCAAAAAAAGAGGTAGGCTATCGGCGAAAAGATGCTGAGCCACCTCGTACAATCTGCGAGCAGCATCACAGCTTCCCGAAAAAACCAGGACATCTACCTTTTCAAGGCCACCTCTGTTCATCCAGTCGATAAAAAACTTGGCCGTAGCGCAAAAAGGCACCGGAAAATAGGCTGAATTTCCTCCCAAAGAACGCCCTTCCAGCCTGACCTGAAAGGGTTCGCTGCCGCAAGCCAGAATTAATTCAAAAGGGACATAACGGCAGAAAAAGCCTACTCGCACCGGCTATCACCTTACAGAAAGATAAAAACCCACCAGAGAACGACACTCAGGCAACCCAGTATGGCCAAAACGACCAAAAATAATCCTCCCAATAAAGCACCCACCACAAAAAGAGCCAGGGCCACCAGGAAACCCAGAGCCAGAGGGAAGAGGAAAAAAGACAGTAAAACCAACACCACAAAAACCAGTACTGTATAAATAAGGCGTATCAATTCACCGCACCCCAAAAAATTTGGTAACTCCTTATAAAGACTTATTCTTCAATTTCAACCTCAGCTCCCGAAGACTTAATAGCATACTTCATAACCTTGCCAGTAACCGTCTGGGGAAGCTCTTTAACGACCTCCACAAGGCGTGGCACTTTATAATGAGGTAGTCTTTCTTTGCAAAAGCGAACAATCTGTAGAGGTTCCAGAGTAACGCCTTCGACAGGCACCACATAGGCCTTGATTAATTCACCTCGTACATCCCTTTTTACGCCTACCACCGCCGACTGCGCAACACCCGGAATTTCCATTATGGCTTCTTCGACTTCTCGAGGATATACGTTGAAACCGGAAACGATTATCAGTTCCTTCTTTCTACCTTCAATATATAGAATGCCCCTTTCGTCCCTTCTACCCAAATCACCAGTGTAGAACCAGCCTTCCCGGAAGGAACGAGCATTTTCCTCCGGATTACGAAAATAACCAGGAGAAATAGGATCTCCAGAAAGGACAATTTCACCTACCTCACCAGGAGCAACTTCGTTCCCCTCCTCATCAATTATGCGTAAACGAATTGCGTCAATAACCGAACCTGCAGAACCAGCAACCCGCACCTCAGGAGAAGGGTTAACGGAAACCACCGGAGAAGCTTCAGTAATTCCATAACCCTCTATGATTTTTAAACCAAAAGCGCTCTCAAAGGCTTCCCGAACCCTCGAGGGCAAAGCATCTCCACCACATATCAAAAGACGCAGGGGGTGAAGATGGAACTCCTGACGAGCTCGTGCCCCAGCAAGTATGGAAAAAAGAGCAGGAACCCCCAGAAAAACTGTGGACCGATAGCGCTTGAGTGACTCGAGCAAACCATCCAGAGGGTAAAGCGAAGGCACGATAGTCAGGGTCATGCCCTTCGCCAGAGGCAAAAGATAGGCGATTGAGAAGCCAAAAACGTGGAACATGGGAAGAACGCCCAGCATTCTGTCATCGGGGGATATGTCAACAAGGTCAAAACAACTATCTATATCTGAGAGGATATTGTGGTGGGTTAGCATGACCAGTTTGGGAAGCCCCGAAGTGCCCGAGGTCGCAAAAAGGGCAGCTACCGGGCTTTCCAGGGCAGGAAAAGATTCCCTGGGAGGAACTGGTTTACCCAAAAGGCTGAGTTCGCCATTCTCATCGAGCAGTGCCTGGGGTGTATTTTCAGAGAGCTTCTTGTCTTCCCGGGTAACAACCAGGCTGGCATCGGCAAGACCAAAAACCCTTTCTATAAAGTGCACCGGGTAACGAAGAGAAAGCGGAAGAGGCACAATTCCTAACTCAAAACAGGCCAGAATAAGCCGCAATGCAAACCAGCTGTTTGGCAAAACCAGCAATACCCTCGAACCACTCTTAAGACCTATTTTTTCAAGCTTCAGGACCACCTGTTCAATTTCTCCAACCAGCTCAGAATATTTCAGGCTAAAATCTCCTTGAGAAACCGCTACTTTGCCTCTATAATCCCTGGCAATTTCTCTAATGCGCTGTGGTATAGTTTCCTTCAAGAGCCCCACCTTCTCCAAAAATTTTTTGTATCTATTCTATCACATAAGGAGCAAAGCCTAAGAAGCTTCCCAGCACAAGAAATGGCAAGCCTCTTGATAAAAGAACGTCAAAAGCCTAAAATGAGAAGTGAGTTCGAAATTTGTACTTTTCTCTTCCTGAGGAGGGATGCGCCTTGGAAGTTGCAGTCAACCAGAAAAAGCTTGTTATGATCCAGGGAGATATAACCAAACAGGAAACAGATGCTATTGTGAATGCTGCTAACTCTCGTCTTGCGGGAGGAGGAGGCGTGGACGGGGCCATCCACCGTGCTGGGGGTCCAAAAATCGCTGAGGAATGCCGCAAGATAGGAGGATGTCCTACTGGAAAAGCGGTAATAACTTCGGGAGGCAATCTTAAAGCGAAATATGTCATTCATGCGGTAGGCCCTGTGTACAGAGGAGGAATTCACGGTGAACCAGAACTTCTTAAAAGTGCCTACCTTTCAAGCCTGGAGATAGCCGAGCAAAAAGGCCTTCGTTCCATCTCTTTCCCCTCAATCAGCACTGGAGCTTACGGTTACCCAATAGAAGAGGCCTCTCAAATTGCCTTGGAAACAGTCCTCAACCATCTCCTGGAAAAAGAGAATTCTTCGCTTCAAGAAGTATACTTTGTGCTGTACACTCCCCGGGACTACAAAGTGTATGCAGAAACCTTACGTCGATTAGCAGAAAAGAAAGGATTAAAGGTCTCCGGAGACTAATAGCGCTCAGTCTTCAAAGACATTTTGCAGTAAAAATTCGGCGCACTTTCTAAAAGCCAGGGCGCGATGGCTAAAACGGTTTTTAAAGCTTTCACCCAGCTCAGCAAAAGTTTTCTGATAAGGAGGAAACACAAATATGGGATCGTAACCAAAACCACTATTGCCAGAAGGCTTATCGGTAATAAACCCTTCACAAACGCCCTCGAAAAGCCTTTCTCCTCCTCTCCACACCAGAGCCACTACGCAAACAAAGCGGGCCTTACGATCCTCAAGGGGCACTTCCCTTAAAAGCTCGAGGATCTTTGCATTCCTCGCCTCCGCATTATCAAGACCATAAAACCTTGC
Organism: Atrimonadaceae bacterium G-SL-SR-0-11; assembly: GCA_048814795.1. Classification (GTDB taxonomy): domain Bacteria; phylum Atribacterota; class Atribacteria; order Atribacterales; family Thermatribacteraceae; genus Thermatribacter. Next base: position 349,851 of record CP184673.1, read on the forward strand.
TGAATATATGCCTGGAGCTCCTTTTAAATAATCAACTTCCAGACCCGAATCCTCGGCCAGAACAATCTCCTTAGATACCTCAAAACCCCGACGGGCCTTCAGAAGGGCATTCTCGGCATAGCTTTTTCCTGTTTCTTCAATCTCACCTATCTGCGCAATTTCGTTTATGCTGCGCACCCTTATGCCGAAAGGACTCAAGATGGACCTTACTTCCCGGAGCTTACCCTGGTTACCAGTAACCAGGAAGACCTCACGAACCCCATTCATGGTAACCCTCGTTCAAAGAGGCGTTTCTCAAGGTGAATAATTTCGCTAATGCCTTGCTCGGCAAGATCCAGTAAGCGGTTCAGGGTTTCTCGGTCAAAAGGACTGCGTTCCGCGGTGCCCTGAATTTCTACCAGTTCACCACTTCCTGTCATTACCACGTTCATATCTACCTCAGCTCTGGAATCTTCTTCAAAGTCGAGATCCAGAAACTCTTTTCCTTCAACCACCCCCACACTTATGGCTCCCAGATAATCTCTAACAATGCCCCGAGACAAAATGCCCCGATCAACACATCCCCAGAGGGCTTCAACCAGGGCTATAAAGGAACCAGTAATGGCCAGCGTTCTGGTGCCGCCATCCGCCTGAATAACGTCGCAGTCCACCATAAAAGTCCTCTCGCCAAGACTGCTTAGATCGACCACCGCTCGCAGAGCCCTGCCAATAAGACGCTGGATTTCGTGTGCCCTACCTCCAATCCTTCCCTTAACCGAGTCCCTGATGTTGCGCGTAGTGGTGGCCCGAGGTATCATGGCATATTCAGCCGTTATCCAGCCCTGACCACTACCTTTTAAAAAAGGGGGCACCCGATCCTCGATAGAAACCGAACATACAATGCGATTATTGCCTGCTTCTATAAGCACCGAACCTTCCGCATATTTAAGGTAACCTTTATGAACCACAATCGGTCTGATTTCGTCTGCTTTTCTCCCGTTTTTCCTCATTGCTCGTTCTTCCTTTCTTCTACCCAAATAAGCTCCCAACTCTTGAAAACTATTGAATTTTTGCAATGGCTCTTTCATCCCTTCCCAAGGGTTTAGAAATATCAATATGACCACACAATGTATCTTTGTCCTCTCCATCAACCAGAATTTTAACCCTCTCTATTCCGGCCCCCAGCCCGGTCAAAGTATTTACCAGAGAAAAAACACTCAAAAACTCTTGACTTGTACCACCAGATTGTCCAGAAATCATTTCTGCGCTGAGATCAACATAGGCAATACCGCCTTCAACAAAGATTGCATTAAGTCTGGTATTTTTGGGGATAGGGCTGTACAGCCCTTCTGTTTTTGGCCCTTCCAGCAAAGCTCTTACCACATTTTCTAAAAATTGGGAGTCGTCCTTAACAGCTCTTTTCTCTCCAAAAAGATAGATAAAGTTTTCATCGGTAAAATACAGAACCACCTCTTTCTTTTCCCCAGACAGCGTCTCTTCCCGAGAAAGAGGGGATTCCTGAAACTCTTCAAGAGGCACTACCACCCGCGGAGGAGGAGTTTCTTCCTTGCCCTTTTCCGTGTCCTTTCTATCCCTAAAAAGCAGTTCCCCTCCGTAAACTACAGCGAAAAACAGGCCCACTCCTATAAGGAGGTAAAGAAGCGCCTGTAAAATAAAACCCCAATTTTTTTTAGAATGCTTTCTAACTTTTCTCATTGCTCATTTCCAGAAGCGTACTTTTGCAAATTTGGAGAATTGCGAAAAGCCACAATTCCCTCAGCAATGCCCTGTGCAAGTTGCTCCTGGAAAGCTGGAGAAGCCAGCTTTTTAGCCTCGGCAGGATTGCTCAAAAAACCTACTTCCACAAGGCAGGAAGGAAACAACACGTCACTCAACACGATAAGAGGAGCCGTCTTGACGCCCCGCTTAATCTGACCTGTTCTAACGGTTATTCCATCAAGCAGATAATTGGCAAGCCCTAAAACAAGCTCTCTGCTTTTCAGATAAAAACCATCGCCGAGGATTTTGCTCACTCTGCTTTCTGAACTCAGAGCAATTTCCGACTGGAACAGCTGGTTCTCACGAGCAGCAACGTCTCGAGCTCCCTCTCCCTGATAATGAGCATCACCCACAAAAATCTCCACCCCTTGCGCCGCAGGCGAAGGAGCAGAATTACAATGAATGCTCAAAAAAGCAAAAGGCTGCCTGGTGTTGGCCACTTGCATGCGTTCCGAAAGGGAAGGGTATACATCCCTGTCACGAGTCAGGTATACCTGAAATCCTTTTGCTTCCAGGGCTTCCTTGAGTTTCAGAGAAATGGCAAGTACAATATCTTTCTCTCGATAGCCGTTTTGCACACAGCCCGGGTCTTTGCCGCCATGACCTGGGTCGATAACCACCACGTTAAAGTTAATCTGATTCTCAGGAGGAACAGTTTCTGCTACGGGTGCTTGCTCCTCAACTTTCGGCTCTATCTCGGGTTCCGTTGCCGGGGAAACAGGCGATTTTGCTTCTGCTACATCCATAATGTCGAGAAAAATGCGGGGATTGTTTCCGCCAAGAATACCCTTCACAGTTTTAGCAGGTTTTTCCAAAGAAATATTAATCACCGTTTTTCCTTTTTCTTCATAAACCCGAATATCACCAACCCGACCATCTCTTACTTTGACCAGTTCACCCAAACCCGGATCGGGAACACAATCCTTGAGATAAAGATAAATTTGGGACTCGGTTTCTCGCATTTCGTGCAAGGGGGGTGTCTTTGAAAAATCAAGAGTAACCCTGGTTTTCCCCTGGTCCCGATGAGTGTAAAAACGCACCCTCACCAATAAGTTTTTGGATGAAGCCGTTTGCGCAACAGAGACAGTTTCCGATGCTTTCGGGGTGGATGGCGCCGAAGAAGAAGAGGTCTCAGACTGAGTCCTTAAGGTAATTTGCCAGCCAAAAAAGCGCTCAAGAAGAGAGATGGCCACGTAAGCGGCGTGATCTTCGATTACAACCTGGTCGGCACCCAAACTCAAAACCTCGCCACTTTCTGACACTGCTTCGCCCTTGTCAAGGGCGATGGTCCATTTGGTATTTCCGTAAGCCAGATGTATTTTCTTCATAATAGGAGAATAGTAAACAATTCCCTTTATTTGAGGAAACAGCTCCTCCACCGCAACCAGGTTTTGCGCCCCCCTGGTAAGCAGAGAAACCTCCTGAAGCAAAGTTCTGCTACCAATTTTTACCTCAAGCTGAGCTTTTGCTCCCCAGGCCCAAGGACTTAAGAACAGAAAAAACGAGAGCAGCCAGAACACTACCCAAAAAGGCCACTTTTTAAAAGGGTGCCATACCTTCTTCCTGATCATCTACGGGTATGTCCTCCAGATCTCCCAAGATTTCTTTCTCAGTATCAGTTGCATCAAAAGTAAAAGGCTCGGGTGTTTCAAGGTCCCCCTCCATATCAGGAAATTCCTTAACTTCCTCCTGGACCACAGGCCTGGCTGGTGTCAGGAATTGAATGTTTTCGGCCCTCACTTCATAGCTAATTCTTTTCCCACCGTTACGATCTTCCCAGGAACTGGAACGTAATTCTCCAACCACTGCCACTCTCGAGCCCTTAGAAAGATAGCGAGCGCAGAGTTCTCCAAGCTTGGACCATGCGGCCACAGTAACAAAGGTGGTGTCATCCACAAAGTTACCACTTTTGTCCCGATAACGCCTGTTCATAGCAATACTGAAACGACAAACCGGTGTGCCCTGGGGAGTAAAACGCAGATCAGGATCGCGTACCAGATTCCCGATCCCAAAAAAATAATTAATATCTCGACGCATCCGAACATACCCCCACCATAATCTTTTATTATTTTACAACTTATATTAAATCTTATCGAATACTTTTTGCTCCACTATCAGGAAAAGTTGACCAAGCTCTTATAATATAATAGCTACCTAAAATTACGGGGGAACAATGAAACACTTTCTCTTTATACCAGAAAAGGGGCTGGAAGAAAAGGTGGCCCGAAGACTTCAAGATGAAGTACATAAAGCGGATCTCCAAGCAGAAACTACTGTTTATCCTGCTCTGGAGTCTCCTACTGAAAAGAGAAACTTGCAGAAAAGCAGCTCTCCTTTCAGCGGCTTGATAGAGCTTTTAAGGGTCTACTCCAGGTTTCGCCACCTTTTATTGCCCAGAAAACAAACTGAAGAAAAAGTGCTGGTTTACCTTGGAAATAAACTAATTAACCTTTTCCTGCTTCACCTTCTCACCTGCAAAAAAATAATCTGGATCAGGATTTCTCAGGAACTTAAAGAAAAGAGAATCTCTTTCTTTCAAAGGTTTATTGCATTAAAAAGCGTTGAGGTAATTTTAACCGACGACCAGAAAATAAACCGTCACTACAGGCAAAATCTCCTGCCCAGTTATTTCGTCGGCAATATCCTCGCTGATCTCTGCTCCCCTTCTTGCTTTGAATTTCTTCACGGCAAAAATCCCATCCTCGCTCTCTTTCCCAAAGCAGATGAATTTGAAGAAGGGCTCTTTACCTATCTGGATCTTTTGGAAGAACTGTGGTTCAGCAATCAAAAATATTACTTCCTACTGGTGATCCCCAAGGGAGTTTCCACCAGAAAAGTTAAGGAAATCGCTGAAAAAGAGGGCTGGCTTTATTGTCGCAGCTTCGAAGGAGACATTATTGAGGGTTATTTGTGGAAGCAGTCCGCCTACATTAATTTGACTCGCTTTTACAGTGAAGCACTGGAGCAGGCAGAGCTGGTATTGAGCAACGATCCCATTCGTATTATTCAGGCAGCAGGCATGGGTAAAAGAATTCTCTATACCCACCGTAAAACTCCCAAAGAAGTTATCCAGATGCTCAACAATCAGATTTTTTTCTTTGAATACTGTCGTTCCATATGGGATCGCTTCGGTGCGAAAGGAGGGCTAAAGCGCCTTGTCGCTTACCTTCTCTGGGGTGTAGTGGAAGATCCGAGGTTCAATCAATATCTCTTAAAGAAAGGAGTCAGATCATGAAAGGTTTAGTCCCCTGGGATATCGATCGAAGACTGCAAGCTTTCCTGGAAGAAGACCTTGGGTTTGACGACATCACTACCCAGGGCCTTGGAGAACTATCTTTGCTTCCGGTAAAAGCCATGATAAAAGCCAAAACTGATGGAATAATGGCTGGAGGACCCTTTGCGGTCAGAATATTCTCCCTCTTAGACCCTGAAATCCAGCACACCATCCTGGTAGAAGAAGGAAGCGCCTTTAGTAAAGGCGACACTCTAATAGAGCTTCGGGGAGCAGCAAGAGGAATCCTGATGGGAGAAAGGGTAGCCTTAAATCTACTGCAAAGGCTCTGCGGTATCGCCACCAGAACCCGTATGATGGTAGAAGCCGTTAAAGATCTTCCCGTGAAAGTTGCTGACACACGTAAAACCAGCCCCGGGCTGCGTATCTTTGAAAAGTATGCGGTTCGCTGCGGCGGGGGAATTAATCATCGCCTGGGGCTCTACGATTGCGTGTTGATAAAAGATAACCATATAGAGCTATGTGGTTCGGTGAAAGAAGCCATACGCAGGATCAAATCTTCTGTTCCTTTCACGGCCAAAATTGTGGTAGAATGTCGCTCTCTACAGGAAGTTGAAGAAGCTCTGGAAGCAAAAGCTGATGTAATCATGCTGGACAACATGCCTCTTGAAACCATGCGCAAGGCTATCAGCCTGATTAAAAACAAAGCGATTGTTGAGGTCTCCGGTGGAGTGGATCCCACCAGTATACGTTCCATTGCCGAATTGGGACCCGATATCATTTCCACCGGTTATGTAACTCATCAGGCAACCTGGATTGATATAAGCCTCTCCATAGAAAAGCTGGATTCATGAAGTACGACGTTCTGGTCATTGGCAATGGAATAGCTGGGGGGATTGCTGCGCTTTTGCTGGCCAGAAGCGGTCAGCGGGTGCTTATAACTACCAAAGGAAACACTCTTGAAGAATCAAACACTTCTCAGGCCCAGGGAGGAATAGTGTTTCGCGGCGAGGATGACCATTGGACGCTCCTTTTTAAAGACATCATGGAAGCCTCCAACCATTCTTCGTGGGAAAAGAGTACCAGGTGGCTCTGCAAATTAGGACCTTATCTTGTTGAGAAAATTCTAATAAAAGAACTTGGTATTCCTTTCGATCGCAGCCCCGATGGGAAGTGGGAACTGTTCCAGGAAGGCGCTCATTCCAGAAGGAGAATACTTCACGTCAAGGACTACACTGGAAAAATTATTCAACAAACCATTAACCAGTACCTCAGAAAAGAACCAAAAATAGAAATCAAAAGCAACTTCTTTGCCCTGGAGCTCATAACCTCCAGCCAGCTTCCCGAAGTTTCTCGGCGTTACGGCAGAAACCTTTGCCTGGGAAGCTATTTCTTAGATCAAAAAACCAATACCATAACTCCGATTTTTGCAGACTATACCATACTGGCTACCGGGGGTCTAAACCAGATATACAAATACGCCTCAGGAGGAAAATGGTGCACCGGAGATGGATTTGCAATGGCCAAAAGGGCCGGTTGCTCCCTGATCAACATGGAATTCATCCAGTTTCACCCTACCATTTTGTATAAACCTGGTTCAACCTCGACTCTCCTTATCTCCGAAGCAGTAAGAGGCGAAGGAGCAGAACTGGTAGACGCAGAAGGCGAACCCTTCATGAAAAAGTACCACCCTCTGGGTAGTCTGGCCCCGCGAGACATAGTAGCCAGGGCGATCTTTCAGGAAATGGAAAAAAAGGGTTTGCAATGTGTATATCTGGACCTTTATCGGAAAATGCGACCTCAAAAAATACGAGAAACTTTTCCCTATATTTACCAGGAAGCGTTAAAACAGGGCATAGATATTACTCGGGAACCTATACCCGTTGTCCCTGGAGCTCATTTTGCCTGTGGTGGTGTTCGCATCAGCACCCGGGGGAAAACCGACATAGAAAGGCTTTATGCTGTGGGCGAAGTAGCCTGTAGCGGAGTCCATGGTGCTAACCGCCTGGCTTCAGTGAGCTTGCTCGATGGACTTACCCTGGCTTACCTCACAGCCAAAGACATCCTCTCTCAAAAAACTGTTCCCCTTCGCTTACCCGAAAAACTTCCTTTCGTCCCTCCTGCAGGTGAGCCACCGCCCCAATCCCTGGTCTGGGAACTAACCCGGGAGGTTCAGGACACCATGTGGAAAAAAGTAGGGCTTCTGAGAAACGGCAGAGAGCTAAAAAAAGCAATAGAAAAGCTCCTGGAACTTAAATACCAGGTTTTTCAGTTACTTCAAAGATTTGGCACCTCACAGCCACTCAAAGAATTAGAAAACCTGATTGAGGTTTCTCTGGTGGTTGCAAGTGCAGCTCTTTGCAATCCCTTTTCTCTGGGAACTCACTACCGAAGCGATCAGCCTGGTTAAACAAAAGCCATCAATCACTTGCTCCAGGAAACCACACGTTTTCTGCGAGCCCTGAAGTCACTAACCACACGAGAAACTTTGAAGCTTTTCAGCCCTTCTCTTGTGTACAAGGCGAAATAAAGACTCCAGTTGGGCTGCTCCTCAACCAGAATTTGGGCAAGAGCTCGAGCAAGTTTTTCAGAATCATGACGGGTAGGAAATTCCGCAGAAAGAAGATGCGATTTGATTACTTTTAACCCCGGGGGCAATCCATCAAGATCAATTGAAACCGGACTGACACCCTGGGCGAGTATCCTCTCCAGCTCCTCTGTGGAAGGGGTTTCTTCATTAACCAGAACATAGTCAACCCGAGAAAGTGGTATGAATTGAAACAAGGCTTTAAGGTGGTCAGAAAGAGCAAATCCGTCAGTTTCGCCAGGCTGAGTAGTAACATTACAGACAAAAACCAGGGGAGCCGAAGAGCGCAGGATAGCTTCGCGCACTTCCCGAACAGCCAAATTGCAGAGGACGCTGGTGTAGAGACTTCCCGGACCAAGCACGATCATATCAGCCTTAGCAATCGCTTCTACAACCTCCGGGGTACTCCTTACGTCCTGAGGGTCTAAGAAAAGTCTTCGTATCTTTTTCCCGCATTTACCAATGTTTGATTCCCCGGTTATAACCTCCCCGTCATCGCACTCTGCCTTAAGAACAACGCTTTCCAGCGTGGTGGGCAAAACTTTGCCCCGCACCGCCAGCACCCGACTGGACTCCAAAATTGCCTTTTGAAAATCACCGGTTATTTGAGTAAGTGCTGCTATAAAAAGATTGCCAAAATTGTGACCATTAAGACTGTGGCTTTGGCTAAAGCGGTGGTTAAAAAGTTCTCTCATGAGAGGTTCACAGTCGGCAAGAGCCACCAGGCAGTTGCGAATATCTCCTGGAGGTAACAAACCCATTTCCTGACGCAATTTTCCAGAACTTCCTCCGTCGTCAAAAACTGTAACCACTGCAGTAACATTAGAGGTATACTCTTTTATTCCATGAAGCAGGGTGTGCAAACCGTGACCCCCACCTATGGCCACAATGTTGGGGCCTTTTTCCAGCTGTCTTTTTCTGAAAACAGTCTGAGCAACTTCTTCACGAGAAATGGGCTTGATAGCACTTATTATGGAACGGTTCATCTTTTGTAATCCATACACAACCAGCACTATGCCACCAGCGATCCAGAGTAACCCAAAACAAACCCCCAACCAGTAACTACGAATAAGCTCGTATACCAGTGTTCTCCAGGAGTAATAAATAATCCGCAAATAAGGCACAGAAAGAATAAGGCTCAAGCCCAGGGATATAAGCAAAACACCCCCAATAGCTATGAGCAGCCACCTTTTGACTCTCATCCCTGGATATAACCAACGCCACACACTTTTCCAATTCCGGCTGGAGAAATCCATTTTTAACCTCCAATTCCCATGAAAAACACCTATTATTATACTACTAATTGCAATTATTCCTTTATAATGTAAAAAGAACAAAAGGAGGAACAAAATTTGCCTGAAAATAAAATTGGGGATAATCTGAGCGACGTTAAGACCAAAAATCGTTCTTTAGTGCTCAGACTGCTTAAAAAGCGAGGGTTTTTATCGCGGATAGAGCTGGCCCGGATAACCGGCTTGACTCAACCTACCATAACCAACATAGTAAATGACCTGATAAGGGCTGGTTTGCTTATTGAAGTGGGCACCTCGGAAACTAAAGCAGGGCGCAAGCCCATTCTCTTAGCCTTTAACGACCAGGCCTTTTACGTGGTGGCTATCAGTTTTAAGAAAAAGGGATTTACAGTTGCCCTGACCGACCTGGGGCCCAACATCCTGTATCGCCGCGATTCAAACTACAGCCTGCTTGAAAATACAGAAATGACCCTGGTAGAACTCCAAAAAGAATTCATTCACGTTTTAGAATATGCCACCCAGTCCCTCAGCTTAATTCTTGGAATTGGCGTCAGCGTGCCCGGGCCAGTAGATCCAGAATCTTTCACTATTCTGGCCCACCCCGTTTTCCTTGCCCACCACAGCCTGGACCTGAGACCTATTTTAAGAGAGTACGACCTTCCTATTTTTATGATGAACAACGCTTATGCAGCCTGCCTCCATGAAAGCTGGGGAGGAAAAGCCAAAGAAGCGAGAAACCTGGTTTACTTTATGGTTGGCGAAACAGTTGGAGCAGGTATCATGGTGGACGGAAAACTATATCAGGGAACCGATCAAAAAGCCGGAGAAGTAGGGCACACCAGCATCAACATATTTGGACCTCGCTGTGTTTGTGGAAATTATGGCTGTATGGAGCTTTACTGCAGCACTAAAAGCGCGGTAGAAAAAGCTCTGGAAGCGGCCTGGCTTGGAAAAAGCCCTTTTTTAAAAAACCGGCTTCGGGAAAAAGAAAATACGCTCGCCTTTCAGGACTTGCTTGAAGGAGCCAAAAATAAAGATCCAGTGTGCAGGGAGATACTTGCCTCCCTGGGGCAGTACGTAGGCACAGGAGTTGTGAATCTGCTAAACCTTTACAACCCAGAAGTTCTGGTCATCGGGGGAGAAATTGCCCTTGCTAAGGAGTTTATAGAAACTTCTGTTCAGCAAGTGGTAAAAGAGCGGCTTCTTTATCGAGATTATACCAGTTCTAAAATCTATTATTCCCAGTGGGGAGAAGATGTAACTTTGCTGGGTGCAGCCTCGCTGGTCCTGGACCGCTTCATAGCTGGAGAGCTGGGAAGGTTTTAAGGGTGTTTTTTAAGATAGATCAATACCTTGTTAGGCAAACAGGCAATAAACCCTCCGTTGTCAGGAATTTTGCCCATCCTCATGCAGGTTTTGTCCGGGCAAGGTGAGCTGACTACCCACACTTTGCCGTCCTCCACTCTAATCACTGTCTTGCCCAAGGGCCCGGATATTCGCAATTCCTCTTTAAGCCCAGGAGTAACCTGAATAACTTTTGTTCCCTCAACACTCTCTATATAAACAGAATAATTCCGGGTGTTCCCAGCAAAATAACCATGCTTTAAGAAAAGCAAAACCAAAAAAACTATACCTACTGCTATCAGCAATAAGCGATTCGCTCGAGAAAAAAGAAGCAGCCTCACCTTCCTTTACCACCATCAATCTCCAGCCAGTGATTTCTTCATAACTTCCATCTCGTGAAGAAGCATCACCAAGCCACTTTCCAGGCACTCATTCCTGAGGGCTATCCGGGCAGGAACCCTGATAAGAGCTGGAGAAAAATTCCATATCCCTTCAACACCGGCTTCGACAAGCACGTCTGCAACACCCTGAGCCTCGCGAGGAGGAACGGCGATAATCCCCAAACAAGCTTCGAGGTCTTTCGCCTTTTCTTTTAGCTCTCCCACAGGATAAACCCAAACTCCCCCAACTTCTCTACCATACTTTTGAGGATCTTTATCAAAAGCGCCAACTATTCTTACCCCATATCTTGAGAATCCTGGATAATTGAGTAACGCTCTTCCCAGGTTTCCGGCGCCAACCAAAACAGCGTTTCGGTCTTTTCTCATTCCAAAAACATCTTCAAGCCTATTTATTATCTCCTCAACGGGATATCCCTTGCGGGGAACGCCCTCCAAATTCACAGAAGCCATATCTTTGCGAATCTGGGTTTCGTCCACCCCCAAAAGAAGGGCCACCTTAGAGCTGGTAATAAACTCTACTCCCAGGGCCCGCGCCTCCCGAGCCAAATAGTAACACTTGACCAGTCGCTGTGCTGTTCGCTTGGAAAGGTTTCCCAACTTTTTTCCTCCTTGATAACCAAATATAAAATTTCTTAACTCTATTTTAACATTCAATACCCCAACCATTCCCAGAGGTCAATTTTCCCGAAAAGTTCCAAAACTACAGCTCCTTGTAAAATTCATACCTACTATTTATAATAATGGTCGGGACAAGAAAGATAATTGCGGAGAGGTGGCTGAGCTGGACGAAGGCGCCCGCCTGGAGAGCGGGTAGGCAGGTGTTGAGCCTGTCTCGTGGGTTCGAATCCCACCCTCTCCGCCAAGGTATGCCTCTGACCACGCTAGATGGGGAGTTAGCGGTGCCCTGTAACCTGCAATCCGCTATAGCAGGGTCGAATCCGGCATAAGGTGCTTTTCTGTAGTGCAGGTCTTGGTAAGGGGCAACGAAGGCTGGGTCTTGCGCAACGAATCCTTGCTAACCCCGCCAGGCCCGGGAGGGAGCAACGGTACGCAAGGCTCTTCGGGTGCCGCAAGGGTGCCTGGCTGGAGCAACCTGCCCGGATTTCGGCTGTAGGAAGGTCATCGAGTGCCGGTGCGTGGTCAGGGGCAACTTGTTGAAAAGTAGGCTTTATAGAGCTTTTGGTTGAGGTGTAAGTTTTGGACTACCTGGTACTGTATCGTAAATGGAGGCCACTGTGCTTTGAAGAAATAACTGGCCAAGAAACACCCGTTAAAATACTTACCAACAGCATAAAAAAATCCTCCATACACCATGCTTATCTCTTCTGCGGACCTCGTGGAGTTGGAAAAACCACTACAGCCCGCATCTTAGCTATGGCTCTCAATTGTGAAAAGGGTATAACTACAACGCCCTGTGGAAAATGTAAAAGCTGTACAGCTATAATTTCGGGTGGCTCTCTGGATGTGGTGGAAATAGATGCAGCGAGTCACCGCGGAATCAATGAGATAAGGGACTTGCGAGAAAGGGTAAAATATGCCCCTCTTCAATCCCGCTTTAAAGTCTATATAATAGACGAAGTACACATGCTAACCCCGGAAGCCTTCAATGCTCTTTTGAAAACCCTCGAAGAGCCACCACAGCACGTGATATTTGTGCTGGCTACCACTGACCCCCAGCGTCTTCCTGAAACCATCCTCTCGCGATGCTTGAGAATAAACTTCAACGCTATTTCTGAAGAGGATATCGTTAAGCAACTTAAAAAAATTGCCCAGGCCGAAAACCTTAAAATTGGAGAAGACCTGCTGTATAGAATTGCTTTAAAAGCAAGGGGCTCCTTGCGAGACGCTGAGGTATACCTGGAACAGCTCCTGGTATGGGGCGAAGAAATAGACCGGGAAACCATTTCTCAAATCTTGAGAGAACCAGACGATCAGGAAATGGACACCTTTGCAGAGGCTTTGAAAAAAGGTGACGGAAAAAAAGCTATTCTGCTTCTCAATGAGTGGATAGATAGAGGTTTTAGCAGCGAAAATATATACTACAGCCTGGTTACCTACTTCCGGAACATGCTGGTTTTTGCTCTGACTGGCGAACAAAAGCTGGCTCGCATTTCTTCCCAGCGTTCGGAAAGACTGAAAGAGTTGCTCCAGGATTTCCCCGCTCAACGAATACAGAAAATTTTAAAAGATTTCCAAGAAATAGAAGTTTTATTGCGTCATTCTCTTAATCCTCAAATTGTCCTGGAACTGCACATACTACAAACAGCCCACCAACTGCGCAAAGAGCCAGAAATTACCGCAACAAACCTTTCCTCCTCACAAGTAGAAAGCACTCAAAAGTCCCAAAAAAGTGAAAAAATACAGCGTTCTTCAGAACATTCCCAAGATTTGTTCAAGGCTCACTGGCAAGAAATCCTTAAAACCGTAAAAAATGAAAAAATATCCCTCTATGCTTTCCTACAGGCTGCAGAGTGCAAACTCGAAAACGAAACCAGCATGGTGCTTTCTTTTGCCCCCTGTTACCAATTTCATAAAGAAAGCGTGGAAAGAAATGACAACCTGTCCTTTTTAAAAGAGATATGCCAGAAAATAACTGGGAAAAGGCTTCTTATAAAGTGTGTAATTGATGAGAAAGCGACTCCCATTGCTTTAGAAGACTCTCCCAGGGAGGAAGAAAGTCAACCGAACCAGTTTCCCCCCGCTAAGCCCATATCCCAAACAAAAGCGGCAGAAAGCACTGTTTTCTCTTCTTCTTCCAACAACGGCGCCTTTTCCTTAAGCGAAGTTTGCGAAATGTTTTCCGGTTTGTTGGTTGGTTACTCTTCAAAAGACCATATGAAAGGTGGTTTAGAAGATGCAGAACTTCAGGAATCTTCTTAAGGAAGCTCAAAAAATGCAAGCCAAAATAGCCAAAGTACAGGAAGAGCTAAAAAATAAAGTCGTGGAAGCTACCAGCGGTGGAGGAATGGTCAAAGTAACCTGCAATGGTCAACAAGAAATTTTAAAAATTGAAATTGACCCCGAACTTCTTGAAGAAAAAGATGTAGAAATGCTTCAAGACTTAGTCATGGCTGCCGTAAACGAAGCCTTAAATCGCTCTCGAGAAATGCTTCAAGAAGAGCTGGGCAAAATTACCGGTGGCACGCAGTTTCCCGGCTTCTTTTAAGGGTGACATCCTTTGAGGGACACACACATTTTGCCAGATGCAATAAGCAAGTTGCTTGCCAGCCTCACCAAATTGCCAGGCATTGGGCCTAAAAGTGCTCAACGCATCGCCTTTTACCTGGTAAAGGCTCCCCGTGAGGAAATACAGCTTTTCTATCAGGCCCTGAGAGAAGTGGGAGAAAAAATAAAATACTGCTCAATTTGTGGTTTCTATGCAGAGGGAGAGATCTGCAAAATATGCCAGGATAGTTCTCGAGACCGTGGTGTGATCTGTGTGGTAGAAAAGCCTCAAGATGTTATTGCTCTGGAGCGCACCAGCTACCGGGGTTTATATCATGTTTTGCGAGGTTCTCTTTCTCCCCTGTCTGGAAAAACACCCCAAGATCTCTCCATTGAAGAGTTGCTACAAAGAATTCGGAAAGGAAATATAAAGGAGGTGATTCTCGCTACCAGTCCCTCTGTGGATGGAGAAGTAACCGCTCTTTTTGTAGCCCGTAAACTTCGTACTTTTCCGATTAAAATCTCCATAGTTGCGAGAGGGTTGCCCCTCGGCGGCGATCTGGAGCTCGCCGATGAACTAACCCTGACTCAGGCCTTAGAAGGAAGAAAAGAACTTAACGTAGATTAAAGAAGGGAGGATTCAACTTGAAAAAGCCACTGGAAATACGCTGGCATGGAAGAGGCGGACAGGGAGTAGTAACTGCCTCCAAGATTCTTGCTGAAGCACTTCTCCAAGCAGGAAAGTATTTTCAGGCCTTTCCAGAATATGGCCCGGAAAGAATGGGAGCACCAGTGAGAGCTTATAACCGGGTGAGTGACCAGCCTATCAGAATTCACTGTGGAGTAATCAATCCTGAGTTTGTAATAGTGGTAGATCCCACTTTGCTTTCCTCTGGAGACATTCTTGATGGTCTGGTCCCGGAAGGCGTTGTAATTGCTAACTTTGAAGGAACCCCTCAGGAATTAAAGGAAAAGCTCTCCATCAAAGATAGAAAAACAGTAACCGTAGACGCTTCCAGGATATCACGGGAGATTCTGGGAAGGGTGGTGGTAAATACCCCCATGCTTGGAGCGCTGTGTAAAGTCTTCGATGGTATATCTCTCGAAGTCGTTGCCGATGCAGTAAAACACCAGTTTGGAGAAAAGTTGAGACAGGAAATCATCGACAAAAACATTGCTTGTCTAAAAAGAGCTTACGAGGAGGCGCAAATAGCATGAGCAAGCTAAAGGGCTGGAAAGAACTGGTTCCCGGGGGCATTATCACAGAAGCTGGTAATGCTCGAGAATATAAAACGGGAGACTGGCGAACCGAAAAACCCGAAGTGGACAAGGAGAAATGCATTAACTGTTTGTTCTGTTGGGCCTATTGCCCTGATGGCTCAGTACTGGTGGAAGCCGAGAAGGGCACAATGAGTGGCTTTGATTACGATCACTGTAAGGGCTGCGGCATCTGTGCCAGTATTTGCCCAGTGAAAGCAATAACCATGATTCCTGAGCGATGAAGATGGAAAGTGAGGTAGATTAAGATGGGAAAGATAATGGGTATGAATGGAAATTCCGCCGTTGCCTATGCCATGAAACAAATTAACCCTGACGTGGTGGCTGCTTACCCCATAACCCCTCAAACCGACTGTGTGGAGCGCTTCGCAGAATATGTTAGTGAAGGATTGGTCGATACCGAGTTTGTTACGGTGGAAAGCGAGCACAGTGCAATGAGCGCCTGCGTGGGGGCTGCAGCCGCAGGAGGAAGGGTGATGACCGCTACTTCTGCCAACGGCCTGGCTCTTATGTGGGAAATAGTCTACATTGCTGCCAGCATGAGACTCCCCATAGTCATGATGGTTGCTAACCGAGCCCTTTCGGGTAACATCAATATTCATTGCGACCACTCCGACACCATGGGGGCCAGAGACGCAGGCTGGATTCAACTCTTCTCAGAAAACGCCCAGGAAGCTTACGATAATATGATTCAGGCAGTAAAAATAGCTGAGGATATGAATGTCCGTCTTCCTGTAATGGTCACCCAGGACGGTTTCATTATCAGCCACGCTATGGAAAGAATCGAAACTCTCGAAGACGAAGAAGTCAAAAATTTCATTGGTCCCTATCAAGCCCGCTATCCACTCTTAGACATAGAACACCCTGTAACTTATGGACCTCTGGATCTTTTTGATTACTACTTCGAGCATAAAAGATCCCAAATTGAGGCCATTGAAAACTCTCCTCAAATCATTGAAAAGGTAGGAGAAGAATTTGGTAAACTGTCCGGGCGCTATTACGGCCTTGTCGAAGAATATAAATTGGACGACGCCGAGCTGGCTGTAGTAGCCCTGGGTTCAACCTGTGGAACAGCAAAAGATACCGTGGATGCGCTCCGCGAAAAAGGTAAAAAGGTCGGGTTGCTCAAAATACGCTGTTTTCGACCCTTCCCCAAAGAAGCAATTATTAAAGCCCTGGCTCCGCTCAAAGCAGTTGCCGTTCTGGATCGCTCCGCCTCATTTGGAGCATTTGGAGGTCCAGTATTCACTGAAATTCGGTCTGCTCTGTACGATGCCGAACACAAACCTTTGATAATAAACTTCATTTACGGCCTGGGTGGAAGAGATATATTCCCTGCCGACATAGAACAAGCCTTCCTTAAAGTGGAAGAAACCGCTCAAAAAGGTCGAGTTGAGAAACACATCGACTATCTGGGCTTGAGAGAGTAAGGAGGTAACCAACATGCCAACCCTTAAAGAACTGGTAAAAAGACCGGAAAGGTTAACCCCGGGGCATAGACTTTGCGCGGGTTGTGGAGCTCCCATCGCAGTAAGACTTATTCTGGCTGCTGCCGACAAACCAGTTATAGCCGCCAATGCCACTGGTTGTCTTGAAGTAGCGACTACCATCTTTCCCTATACTGCCTGGAATATACCCTGGATTCACAACGCATTTGAAAATGCAGCCGCCACCATCTCCGGCGTGGAAAGCATGTACCGGGCCAAAAAGAAAAAAGGAGAAATCCAGGAAGATATATACTTCGTAGCTTTCGGAGGCGATGGAGGCACTTATGATATAGGACTGCAATCCCTTTCTGGAGCTCTGGAAAGAGGACACCGTTTTGTTTACGTCTGCTACAACAACGAAGCCTACATGAACACCGGTATTCAGCGTTCAAGCGCCACTCCTCTTGGGGCCTGGACTACCACCAGTCCGGTGGGCAAAGCTATCCCTGGCAAAATTCAGTGGAGAAAAAACCTCACCGAAATTGTAGCAGCACATGGCATCCCTTACGTTGCTCAAACCGTCCCCTCTAACTGGAGAGATATAACCACCAAGGCTGAAAAAGCCTTTCATACTGATGGGCCAGCCTTTTTAAATGTCCTTGCCTCCTGTAACCGGGGATGGAGACATTTGCCTTCAGAGACCATTCAAAGCATGCAGCTTGCTGTGGATTGCTGCATCTGGCCCCTTTATGAAATTGAAAACGGCAAGTACCGCCTGACCTACAAGCCCAAGGAAAAGAAACCAGTTGAAGAGTGGCTCAAAACTCAGGGCAGATTCCGCCACCTCTTCTCACCAGAAAACAGACACCTCATTGACAAATTCCAAGAATACGTCGACCAGGAATGGGAAAAACTTCTCAAAAAATGTGAGGAGTAAACCAGCCTCTGTGGAGAAACTATGCTGTGTGGCATAGTTTCTCCACACACTAAACCAAGCCTGGTTCTTTGCAGCCAGGATTTTCAAACCACCTCCAAGGAGGCTCTAAAGGTATCTCACTGCGGAATAACTTATAAATAAAGCCCCAAACCCATTGACAACCTCCAACTCCTGTGTTAAATTATCTCTTGCCCTTCGGGGCAGAAAAAGCAAAGCGCACCTTGAAAAGTGAATATTCCGCCTACTTCCTTGAGTATGATAGACCAATCAGCCAAGATTGAACTCTCTTACTGAGAATTTCTTCTCCCTTTTCTGGGGAGAAGGTATAGATTTGTCATGGAGGGTTTGATCCTGGCTCAGGACGAACGCTGGCGGCGCGCCTAACACATGCAAGTCGTACGCAGCTTTCTTCCTTTCTTATGAAAGGAGGAAAGGCTGAGTGGCGAACGGGTGAGTAACACGTGAGTAACCTGCCTTCAGGAGGGGGATAACCACTCGAAAGGGTGGCTAATACCCCATATACTCAGTACCCGCAGGGGTACTGAGGAAAAGCTGGCCTCTGCTCTGCAAGCTGGTGCCTGAAGAGGGGCTCGCGGCCCATCAGCTAGTTGGTGGGGTAATGGCCTACCAAGGCGACGACGGGTAGCCGGCCTGAGAGGGTGTCCGGCCACACTGGGACTGAGACACGGCCCAGACTCCTACGGGAGGCAGCAGTGAGGAATCTTGGGCAATGGGCGCAAGCCTGACCCAGCGACGCCGCGTGGGGGACGAAGGCCTTCGGGTCGTAAACCCCTGCTCTGGGGGAAGAAAACACAGGGGGTTAATAGCTTCCTGTGCTGACGGTACCCCAGGAGCAAGTTCCGGCTAATTACGTGCCAGCAGCCGCGGTAATACGTAAGGAGCGAGCGTTGTCCGGATTCACTGGGCGTAAAGAGCTCGTAGGTGGCTTCTCAAGTCTCACGTGAAAGCCCCCGGCTCAACTGGGGAAGGTCGTGGGAAACTGGGAAGCTAGAGGGCAGGAGAGGAGAGTGGAATTCCCGGTGTAGCGGTGAAATGCGTAGATATCGGGAGGAACACCAGTGGCGAAGGCGGCTCTCTGGCCTGTCCCTGACGCTGAGGAGCGAAAGCCAGGGGAGCAAACCGGATTAGATACCCGGGTAGTCCTGGCCGTAAACGATGGGTACTAGGTGTGGGAGGTTCGACCCCTTCCGTGCCGAAGCTAACGCATTAAGTACCCCGCCTGGGGAGTACGGCCGCAAGGTTGAAACTCAAAGGAATTGACGGGGGCCCGCACAAGCGGTGGAGCATGTGGTTTAATTCGATGCAACGCGAGGAACCTTACCAGGGCTTGACATGCTGGTGGTAGGAGCCCGAAAGGGTGACGACCTCCACTTCGGTGGAGGAGCCAGCACAGGTGCTGCATGGTTGTCGTCAGCTCGTGTCGTGAGATGTTGGGTTAAGTCCCGCAACGAGCGCAACCCTTGCCCTTAGTTGCTACCGGGTCAAGCCGGGCACTCTAAGGGGACTGCCGGCGACAAGCCGGAGGAAGGTGGGGATGACGTCAAATCCTCATGGCCCTTATGCCCTGGGCTACACACGTGCTACAATGGCCGGTACAGAGGGTTGCGAACCCGCAAGGGGGAGCTAATCCCAAAAAACCGGCCCCAGTTGGGATTGCAGGCTGCAACTCGCCTGCATGAACGCGGAATCGCTAGTAATCGCGCATCAGCCACGGCGCGGTGAATACGTTCCCGGGCCTTGTACACACCGCCCGTCACACCACGAAAGTCAATTCCACCTGAAGTCGCTGGGCTAACCCCGCAAGGGGAGGCAGGCGCCTAAGGTGGGGTTGATGATTGGGGTGAAGTCGTAACAAGGTAGCCGTAGGGGAACCTGCGGCTGGATCACCTCCTTTCTAAGGAGTATAAAGGGGAAGTAGGCGGAATATTTTCTTTGTGTGCGAAGTGGGGATGTAGCTCAGTCGGGAGAGCGCCTGCTTTGCAAGCAGGAGGTCACGGGTTCAAGTCCCGTCATCTCCACCAGTTTTTTCAAGGCTTGAAGTAAGCGCTTTTTTTCAGCTCCGTTCCCCTTATAGTAACAGGAAGCACGATTTTGCTTCTTATTATCCTCGTTTACCATTACTCAAGAGACGGTCTGTCTTCCTGGATGCCCTTTGCTTGAACAAAGGGAACATTGACGGTATTCACGCGGCAAGACCCAGATAATCAATGAAGGACGTATCAACCAAAAACACATCCTTCTCCTGTTAGCCAAGACAAATAAGCGCTCAAGAAGCATAGCCGTGCTTCCTCTACACATGGCAAGCTTACTGTACCCGCTTTCTCCAGAAAAACCAATCACTAGTAGTATTTATACAACATACATTCCGCACACCACTGCAATACCCGCTATATATAAAGCAAAAAATAGGAAGAAAACAGGCTCTGTTTAGCGCTTTTTACACTACCGCCTTAGCTTAAGTTTTTTCAACTCCGGTTCACCGCCCAGAAAGTTTCCTGATAGGGTAATTTTTGGAGGCTCACCACCTCCTATCTGATAGATACTTTTTTGATCTGGGACCTGAATCTGGATTTAAAGTGAAAACTTTCCAATTCTTGTCCTCAGGTTTATCAGATTGATGCCGAACATTGTATTTTAAGAGTATTTAAGAATAACATCTGACAATAAAATCACAAAACTTGCTATTCAACAGTTGACAAACTCCGATGCTCATGTTATATAAATTGCAAAACTTGTTCCATTAATAACATTAAAGCAGAAAGAGAGGAATAATTCCCTTTTCTGCTAAAAAGAGGGAGGAGTGCTACCAACATGGAAGTTTACACCGATGCCTTAGGAATGATTGAAACTCGAGGTTTTGCTGCTATGGTGGAGGCTGCCGACGCGATGGTCAAGGCTGCACGAGTAGAGCTCGTCGGTTATGAAAAAATCGGAGGAGGCTATGTTACAGCCATCGTAAGAGGAGATGTAGCAGCAGTCCGAGCTGCCCTCGATGCTGGACAAGCCGCAGCTGCAAAAGTAGGAGAAATTGTCTCTGTACACATCATCCCCAGACCACACACCAATGTTGACGAAGTGCTTCCGCTAGGCAGAGGAGGTAAAAAAAGCAAAGCAGCTTCAAATCCAGACTAATTTTGCGCAATCAACAGAGTAAGGCTACTCCCACAGAAAAGGGGGGCTAATTCTTGATTCTCGCCCGGGTGGTGGGGACAGTTGTTTCCACCAGAAAAGAAGAAAAAATAGAAGGCATCAAATTTTTGCTCCTTGAAAAAATTGATCCTTCCACTATGGAAGGGAAGGGAGATTATGTCGTTGCTATGGATTGTGTGGGCGCAGGTAAGGGAGAAATTGTTTTTTATGTAACCGGGAGCAGCTCCCGAATGACCGAAGTAACCCAGGGAAAACCAAGCGATGCTGCCATAGTTGCCATTGTCGATGAAATTGAGCTGGAAGGAAAGCTAGTTTACCAAAAAGATGCTGTTCCTTCTTATCAAAAGTAAGGGTGAGTAGGGTTATATGATTTTTGGAAAAGTGGTCGGTACCGTTGTAGCCACCAGAAAAAATGATGGAGTTTTGGGTTTGAAGTATCTGCTAGTTCGTACCTGTGACAGCAGAGGACGAGACAAAGATGGATACCTCGTTGCTGTCGACCTGGTAGGGTGCGGAAGTGGAGAGATGGTTCTCGTCTCCCAGGGGAGTTCTGCTCGCCAAACTGAGTTTACCAAGCAAAAAGCGGTAGATTGTGTGATAGTGGGTATCGTAGATCTGGTGGAAGAAATGGATGAAATAGTTTTTAAAAAATCGGCACCACACTGATGGGAGAATAACACCAAATGAGCGTTACCATACCCCAAGTTGTTCAAGAAATGGGAGTTGTTGGAGCAGGAGGGGGTGGTTTTCCCACTCATGTCAAGCTTTCCCACCCCTGTGAAATAGTGATCGCCAACGGGGCTGAGTGCGAGCCTCTCCTCTTCAACGACAAACTCACCATGCGAAAAAAAGCAGAAGCCGTAGTAGAAGGCTTATTGCTTGCAATGTCTGCCACTGGAGCCAAGAAGGGAGTTATAGCCTTAAAGGGGAAAGACTCTCTGGCAAAACAGAGCATTCTTAAAGCAATAGAAGACAAGAAAAACCTGAGCATTTTTTTACTCGAAGACTATTATCCAGCAGGCGATGAGTTTTGTCTGGTAAAAGAAGTAACAGGTAAAACCATACCCGAGGGTCAGATACCCTTAGCAGTGGGAGTCGTGGTGCTTAACGTAGAAACTCTGAGTAATATCGCAGCAGCCGTAAAGGGACAACCGGTGATCAAGCGTACTTTAACCTGTCTTGGGGAAGTTAAACAACCTTCTGTCTTAAGGGTGCCAGTGGGAACCCCCTTTCAAGATGTCTTCGAGGCCTGCGGCGGAATAACTACTCCAGATTACGCCATCCTCGTTGGAGGGCCCATGATGGGTTCAGTGACAACTGATTCCCTCACGCCAGTAACCAAAACTACCACCGGCTTGTTTGTCTTACCTCGTGACCACGAACTGGTACAGAAAAAAACTCTACCTCTTCCTTTTATCATTAAACAGAGCAAGACAGCATGTTGCCAGTGTACATACTGCACGGAACTTTGTCCTCGTTACCTGTTGGGACACGACATTTCTCCCCACAAAATCATGCGCCAAATAAACCTGGGCCTGGATATCCCTCCTCAAATTATCGAGGGAGCCTTCTTGTGTAGTGAATGCGGACTCTGCGAAGTATACGCCTGCCCAATGGGGCTTTCTCCTCGCATCGTGAATCGAGCAATTAAAGAGCAGCTCCTCAAAGAGGGTCACAGGCCGGTCTTCTCCCAAAGAGAGTTACAGGCTAGAGATACCTATCCCTATCGGAAAATACCGGTTTCAGTTCTCAAAAATCGTCTTCAGCTACACATTTATGAAACTGGTAATCTGTCCCAGATGAAAAATGTTAAACCTACAAGGGTGGAACTATTATTAAAACAGCATGCAGGAGCGCCTGCTCAACCAGTCGTAAAAGTAGGCGACCAGGTCAAAGAAGGCGATTTAGTGGGAGAAAGTGCCGGAGAAATAAGTGCTCGAATACACTCAAGTATTGAGGGGAAAGTGATATTTGTAAACGAAGAGAGAGTCGTTATTGAAAAGCAGCGTACTTGAGGTGTGAGATGAAGATAACCGTTTTGGGAGCGCTTGAGTTTAATTCGATCGCCATAGGCATCAAGTCGCTGGATGCAATGGTCAAAGCAGCCCCAGTGAAGGTGATCGATGCCAAGACTATCTGTCCCGGGAAATTCCTGGTGTTGATTTGCGGAGAAGTAGCAGAAGTCGATGCGTCGCTTACTGCAGGCAAAACAACCGGTGAAGGATACTTAGTTGATGAACTCTTTATTCCCAATCTGCACCCCCAAATTGTTCCTGCTATTCTGGGGGCAGTGGAGTGTAAAGAGTGGGATGCCATAGCTGTTGTCGAATCTTTTTCAGCACTGGCCAGTATCGAAGCCGCCGACATTACCGTTAAGACGGCAGAGGTGTTGGTTACAGAAGTGCGTCTTGCCGTCGGCATGGGAGGCAAATCTTACTTCAAGATATTAGGGGACATCCACGAAATAGAAGCTGCAGTGGGCGCAGCGAAAGAGGTTATCTCTCGAAAAGGACTTCTCTGTAAAGAGGTTATCATACCCAATCCCCATCCGGACATTCGTCCTTACTTTTTATTTTAAAATTTGCTATGTAAAAGGCGACGTGGAGCAGGCAGTGTTATCTGGTGGTTTCTTAAAGAAAAAATGGTGAGGGGTTAAGTATGAAAGTAAATGAAGCGGATATTCGCTTAATTGTAGAAAAGGTAATCAACCAGCTGGAAAAGACGGCGCTTTCATCGGGAGAAAGCAGCACCATCCGTGAAGCCAAAATTTCTTCCCGAGAAGGAGTCTTTGATGATGTTGAGGAAGCAATCCGAGCTGCGAAGAAAGCGCATCAGCTATTTATGGAAATTTCGCTTGACCAACGCCGCGAAATAATACAGGCTATTCGCCAGGCCATACTTAAAGAAGCAGAACAACTCTCGCGCATGGCGGTAGAAGAAACAGGGCTTGGTAGGGTGGAAGATAAAATACTTAAACATCGCTTGGTAGCCCTTAAAACTCCGGGGGTAGAGGACGTTGAACCAGCAGTTTTCACTGATGAGCATGGTATGACTCTTATTGAGCGTGCGCCTTACGGCGTAATTGCATCAATAACACCTTCCACCAACCCCACCACTACTGTATTCAATAACACAATCAGTATGATTTCTGCCGGCAATGCAGTAGTCTTCCATCCCCACCCTGGTGCAAAAGAATCCTCCAACGAAGCAGTAGCCCTTCTTAACCGAGTGATAGTTGAAAAGGGAGGACCAGAAAATCTGGTATGTTCCATTTCCCAACCCACAATGGAATCCGCACAAAACCTTATGAAACACCCTGAAGTAAACCTGCTGGTGGTTACTGGAGGGCCTGCAGTAGTACGGGTTGCCATGAATAGTGGAAAGAAGGTTATTGCTGGTGGTCCCGGCAACCCTCCCTGCGTGGTAGACGAAACAGCTGATATTGAAAAGGCAGGTCGTGATATCGTTCTCGGTGCGGGTTTTGACAACAACATCGTTTGTATTTGCGAAAAAGAAATTTTGGTAGTTGCAGAAGTTGTCGATCAACTAAAAGAAGCCATGAAAAAGAATGGCGCAGTTGAATTAACTCCGCAGCAAATGAAAGAAGTAACTTCTCTGGTCATAAACGAACCAGGGGGGCCGGGCAAGGCTGGAAAACCCCGCAAAGAATGGGTTGGCAAAGACGCCCATCTTATTGCCCAAGAAATAGGCCTGAAAGTCCCCAGGGAAACACGCATCCTCTTTGGAGAAGTGGACAGAGATCATCCACTGGTATGGACCGAACAACTACTGCCAGTGATACCTTTGGTACGCTTTGAGAGCGCCCAAGAAGCTATGGACTTCGCGGTTAAATGTGAACACGGCTTCAGACATACGGCGGTTATGCATTCTCGGAATATCGCCAATCTCTCCCAGATGGCCAAGATGATGAACTGCTCAATCTTTGTGAAAAATGGTCCTGCATACAGCGGTCTGGGCATGGGAGGAGCCGGTTTTACTAGTTTCACAATAGCCACGCCCACTGGCGAAGGTCTCACCCGAGCCCGAACCTTCACTAGGGAGCGGCGTTGCACGCTCGTTGACTACTTCCGCATTGTATAAGGGAGGCTACTGATGAAAATAGGTAGAGTAATTGGGAGCGTAGTGGCTACACAAAAAGTTAAGTCCCTGGAAGGGGTCAAGCTCTTATTAGTCCAGCCCCTTGACGAAAACTTGCAAGAAATCGGAACCCCAATCGTGGCTTGTGACATAGTTCAGGCCGGAGTTGGTGACCTAATCTTCTACGAGGGAGGAAGAGAAGCAGCTCTGGCTATTACTAACTGGTTTAATCCCTCAGATTGCACAATAATGGGAATTATCGATCAGGTAAACTTGATACGGAGTGACAGACAATCATGATGCTAGCTCGAGTAATCGGAAATGTAGTTTCCACAGCCAAATTGCCTATTTTTCAAGGCATGAAAATCCTGATTGTCCAACCTCTTGGTGGAGACGGAAATCCCAAGGGGAAAGCTTTCCTTGCTTTTGATACTGTGCAGGCAGGAGTTGGGGATACGGTTTTAGTGGTAGATGAGGGCAATTCCGCTCGCACAGTGCTTGGTGATCCACAAGCTCCCATTCGCACCTTGGTTATAGGCATTGTGGATGATGTTGAAAAATGACGAAGAGGGTAAAGAAATATGTCTGAAAAAGTGTATTCACGAATTATTCATAACGTAGTGAGCAGCCTTCACACGTTGGGAATGCCTGAGAAGGAAACCGTAGAACCTGTTAATCAAAAAGACCACGTAGTTCGTGTCGCTATTGGGGCCGATCATGGAGGCTTTGAAGCCAAAGAAATCCTCAAAGATTATCTCACGGAATTGGGATACCGGGTGTACGACGTAGGAACTTTTAGCAAAGAGCGAACTGATTATCCTGATTTTGCTGTCAAAGTCGCTCAGAAGGTGGTTTCTGGAGAATGCGAACGGGGTATCATGATAGATGCAATGGGCATAGGCTCTTGCATGGTGTGTAACAAAGTACACGGGATCAGAGCCGCACTGTGCTATGACAAGCGAAGCGTAATCAACAGCCGAGAACACAACAATGCCAACGTGCTTACCTTAGGTGCTTTGGCACACCCAGCGGATGAGCTCTGCGAACTTGCCAAACTATGGTTGGAAACCAGATTCGCAGGAGGAAGGCATTGGGCTCGTATCAACAAAATGATGGCAGTGGAAAGGAGGAACAACTTTTAGCCATGAGTGCTCCATTTTTAAACCGAGAAGAACTTATTGAGCGTATCACTAAAGAGGTATTAAATAGATTGCAAAACATACCACGCGTAGACGGAAAAGACCAAGCCGCTCCTTGCGTAAGCAACTTAGAAATTACCCCAGCATCAATTGCTCCTTACATCGACCACACCCTCCTGAAACCAGATGCTTGTCTTTCAATGATAGAGAAGCTCTGCGATGAGGCAATTCAGTACGGTTTTTATTCAGTGTGTGTTAATCCTTACTGGGTGCCGTTCTGTGCTAAAAAACTCCGGGGAACGGGAGTAAAGGTGTGCACAGTGGTAGGCTTTCCTTTAGGCGCCAATGAAAGCCGCGTTAAGGCCTTTGAGGCTCGCAGCGCTATTGAAAACGGAGCAGATGAAATTGATATGGTAATTAACATAGGAGCTCTAAAATCTAGAAACCTTAAAGCTGTTGAAGAAGACTTGAGGGCCGTAAAGCGAGCCTGTCGACAAACTACAGTTACCAAAGCTATAATTGAAGCTTGCCTTCTAAGTGACGAGGAAAAAGTGCTGGTCTCCAAAATGATTAAGGAAGTAGGATACGATTTTGTCAAAACTTCCACAGGCTTTGCCGGAGGCGGAGCAACGGCCCACGATGTAGCTTTAATCCGTCGAACGGTGGGACCCAAAATGGGTATTAAGGCTTCTGGTGGTATTCGCACTTTCGAAGATGCTAAACTCATGATCCTTTCGGGTGCTACCCGTCTGGGAACCAGTGCATCGGTTAAGATAGTTAGCAGTTAGGTGGGGAACAACAATGAGCATTCCGGAAAGAGAAACATGGGAAGAAATTGCTAAAACAGTGGCGGAAGTACTAAGCGAAGAGTTTAAATTTTCAAAAGCAACCCTGGAGAGTGGTTCTTTCCAGGTACCAGTGGAAGTTTCCAACCGACATTGTCATTTAACCAAAGAAACTTTTGAAATACTTTACGGAAAAGAAAGACGGTTAACCCCCATTCGTGCTCTCTCTCAGCTTGGAGAGTTTGCCTGTGAAGAAACAGTAGCCGTGATTGGGCGAAATATGCGAATGATCGAGAGAGTGAGAATTGTTGGTCCATGGCGAAAATATGATCAGGTAGAGCTCTCTTTTACTGATGGTTTTTATCTTGGCTTAGACCTCCCAACGCGTCTTTCCGGAGACATAGCCAATTCTTCACCCATTACTCTGGTAGGCCCCCAGGGAGTAGTTGCTCTTAAGGAAGGTGCCATCAGAGCTGCTCGTCATCTTCATCTGTCTCCGGAGGAAGCAGAACATTTTCAACTAAAAAATGGTGACCGAGTAAGCCTGGAAATACCGGGTCCGAACGGTTTAATTTTAAGCCAGGTAATAGTCCGGGTAAGTTCTACCGGAAGACTTGCCTGTCACATCGACACTGACGAAGCTAACGCGGCAGGCCTGAGGGACAAAGGCATTGGTAGGATTATCCGCTAAAGACCTGGACCAACTGCCCTTAAAAGCGATACCTACTAACTTCGATTTAGCACTTTCATAAAAAGCTTTCAACGTCTTCGCTTCGGAATTGGAAAAGCATTGACTTGGCTTAATCTATTGCATTAAATAAATGCAACAACCAAAAACGAGAGGTGGGTTACATGCTTAAGGGATTTAAGGAATTCGTCTTGCGAGGCAATGTGCTGGACCTAGCCATCGCGGTAATCATTGGCACTGCTTTCAACAAAGTGATTAGCTCTCTGGTACAGGATGTATTGATGCCTTTTATAAGCATCACGGCAGGTAGAGCACCGGATTTCTCCTCTTGGAAGCTGGGAATAATAAACATTGGTAACTTTCTAAATGCTGTGATCGGTTTCCTGACGGTGGCCTCTGCTATTTATTTCTTTATAGTAGTCCCCTCTAACATTCTCAAGAGCAAAGCAACCAAACCAAAACAAGCACCGCCACCGCAACCAAGCGAGGAAGTAAAGCTCCTGAGAGAAATAGCAGACCTGCTCAAGGATTTGAAGCTCCACCAAGCCTGAAAACCTTACAGCCTTTACACCACATAATATTGAACGTTCGTCTTTTCCAGAACCCGAAGGTATTCCTTGGAAACACCACTATCGGTTATCACAATGTCCATCTCGCCCAAATCAGCAAAATAGGCAGCAGTAACCTTACCAAACTTTGAAGAGTCCACAAGTAAAATCTTGGTATCCGAGTGCTCGATAATTGCCCTTTTAGTCTGCACCTCGTAGAAATTGGCACAAGTGATGCCCAGTTTTTCATCAACCCCAGCCGCTGAAATAAAGGCTTTATTAGCTCTTACTCTCCTGATAAGCTCAACTCCTTCCACGCTCTCAAACATTAAACTGTTTTCGTGAAAATAACCGCCTGGAAAGATTATTTGGCTTCCCTTGTTATGTTGATAAACACCAAGCAAGATGTTAAGGCAGTAACAAACAATGGTAAGCCGCATATTTTGAGGGATGAACCTGGGAAGGTGCTCTGTTGTCGAGCCAGTATCTATTATTATCGTATCTTCTTCCCTAATAAAAGAAGCGGCTTTCTGACAAATCTTTATTTTTTCCTTTATCATGTGAGACTTGGCCTTGGTAATCGTGTATTCTTCGTTGAACGGCGTAGACTCTCTCCGCATAACGGCGCCCCCAGGAATGAGTCTTAAAACGCCTTCATCTGCAAGCTCCTGGAGGTCTCTTCTAATAGTCATGCTCGATACACCCAAGCGATTAGAAAGTTCTTTTATACTGACGGTTCCTTCAAGAATAATTTGTTTACTAATATAGTCCAACCGCTCTCTCTTTTTCACGGTTTTTCTCTGCCTCCTGAAAAAAGACTTAAAATATGGATTAACAGATTTCCTGCGCCCGTGTTGCTTCTATAACAATACCTTCCCTAAGGCGTACTTTTGTCACAAAGTTTTCTACTTTTTAGATTTTACCAACAATTGTCCTGCGTGTCAAAGTTTTCGATGAATTAAGGCCCTTTATCCCGTTTTTATGCTTTCTGATTGTTTCCTTTTGATGGTTGACAACCGCAATAGAAAGTTATATTATTATCGCAAAATGATAATTTATGTACAAATATCTTTGGTTTAGTTGTGAGAGCTGTCCACAGGAGGTGATGCGAAAAGAATAAGTAATGAGAGACTACCAAAAGCTTGATCAAAAGGTTGCAGTATGGGATCTTTTAAGCACAAAACCTTAACGAAAAGGAGGATGAGCTAGGGTGAAGAAAACGATAGTGCTGGTGTTAAGTATCTTTCTATTAACAATACTGGGAAGCGCAAATATTGGACTCGCAAAAGACTTCAAAGTTGGGTTCGCTCACGTTGCTTTAAACTGCCCGTACTATTTGGCAATGAAAGCAACGGCGGAAGAAAAAGCCAAAGAATATGGAGTTGAACTGTTACTCCTAAATGCCGAAAATGATATCGAAAAACAAATAAAAGATGTTGAAACTATGCTTTTAGAAGGAGTAGATGCTCTTATTGTTAACCCAGTCACCGAGTACGGACTCCGCCCAGTAATCCAAAAAGCAAAGCAGAAGAATATACCCATAGTAGTAATAGATAGACCAATGTATGGAGACTATCTCGTTTACGTAGGTATAGACCAATGGAAAGCTGGAAGGCTTCAAGGAGAATTTATCGGCCAACTACTAAACGGTAAAGGAGAGATCGTCGAAATAGCTGGAGATCCCGGCTGTCCTGCAGGAAAAGGGCGCGGAGGTGGCTTGAGAGAAGTTTTTTCGGAAAAATATCCAAATATAAAGATATTGGCCACATACATGGCTCATTACAACAAAGCCGAAGGCATGAAAGCTATGGAGGACGCAATAGCAGCTTTTGGTGACGAGATAGATTTGGTCTATGGACACAACGATGCAATGGCGTTAGGTGCTCTGGACGCCTTAAGAGCAGCTGGAATGACGGGTATCCCTGTTTGTGGCGTAGACGGACAAAAAGAAGCTTACTTAGAGATAATGAAAGGAGAACAATACAAATCTACGGTAGTTAACAATCCTTCAGAAATAACTGCCGTTGCTTTTGACATATTAATGCAATATTTAGAAACAGGTCAGCTTCCTGAAGGAGTTTCACCGGGAGGCAAGGTCATAACGGGTACCGTTTTGGTCACCAAAGAAAACGTAGAACAATATTACGACCCGAATTCTATTTTCTAGATTCTAGATAATAGAACGGCAACCATCTTGACAAATTTAGTTCTCAGTGAGGATTTGCAAAGCAAATCCTCACTGAGAGTTAGGAGGAAGAAGTTGTGGCCGAACTTCACAAAGAAGCCAGAGAGAGTTCTATGACAAAAACAATTAACAAATATAGAACTTTACTAGCTCTTTCGGTCCTTCTTATCGTCTTTTCTACAATTTCGCCTACTTTTAGAAGCATGGAAAACTTTCAAAACCTGCTTAATCAACAGGCCACCTTGGGCATAGCAACAATTGGGATGGCTACTGTAATACTTACAGGAGGGATTGACCTTTCTGTTGGTGCTGTTATGGCCTTTTCTGGAGTATACTATTCAAACCTAATCAGGGGATATTTATTTACATATATGCCTCCATTCATGAAAGTTTATGAAGAAGCTGGAAAAATTAGTCCTGTTCTGCCAGAGCCTTTCTCCCTTCTTTTGGCAGTACTTTTAGCAAGCCTCATAGGCGTTGTGAACGGCGTTGCGATATCCAAATTCAGAGCACCAGCATTTGTAGTAACAGTAAGTACTATGATATTGGGTAGGGGCATCGCTTATTCCATGACCTCTGGACAGCCCATCTTCTCTGTGCCTGAATACCTCATTAGTATTGGCTTTAAAAGTTTTCTCGGCATTCCACTTCTTGCAATTATCTGGTTCTCCCTAGTTATAGCGAGTTGGTTTTTCCTTAAATACTCTGTGATGGGGCGTAATATATACGTCATAGGCGGTAATATTGAAGCAGCAAAGCTTACAGGAATTAATATTACCAAGACTATAATTTTTAGTTATTGGTTTTCAAGTGCTTTGGCCTCATTTTCAGGAATACTCTTGGTTGGCAGAATGGCTTCCGCAGATCCAAGAGTTGCATCAACAACAATGTTAGACGCAATTGCTGCCGCAGTAATAGCTGGCTTCAGCCTGCAGGGTGGCAAAGGAAACCTGTTAAACACCATAGCAGGGGTTCTATTCATTGGGCTAATAATAAACTTCTTGAGTATTCTGGGCATAGAATTTTATACTCAGCAGGTCATCAAAGGACTGATAATAATTTTAATGGTGGCCACTCAAACAGTTAGCGAAAAAGGAGGGCTTAGAAGCATTAACTTATAAACACATCTCGTACATATTTTATTGAGTTACCTTCTCTGTTATTCCATCATCCAACTTCTCAGGGGGAATTTGCGGTGGATGGCGTAATAGCTGTTGATGTAGGAACACAAAGCTTGAGGGCCAATTTGTATAATATCGAGGGTCATTTGCTATGGTCTTCCCAAAAAGCTTATGAAACAAAATTTTCTGCTCCCGGTTGGGCAGAACAAAATCCAAATGATTGGTGGAAAGCATTGTGTTCTAGTATTAGAGAAATCATCAAAGCGTATCCACAAATTTTGGTTAAAGCAATAGCAATAGATGCTACTTCGAGCACTGTTTTGGCTGTGGATTCTAACGGTGAACCCCTAACCAACGCTATTCTCTGGATGGACATAAGAGCGTCTGAACAGGCCGAGAAAATAAACGCAACGAATCACCCCGTTCTATCTTGGTGTGGCAAACAAGTTTCTCCAGAGTGGTTTCTGCCGAAGTTGCTTTGGATCAAAGAACACCTACCAGAAATATACCGCAATGCTTACTTAATCGTAGAAGCTTTAGACTGGTTAAATTATAAATTGACTGGTAGGTGGGTGGCTTCACAATGTAACGCCTCTTGCAAATGGAATTATTTGCCTGGTGATGGTTGGTCTACTGATTTTCTTGAAGCAATCGGCGTTCCAGAATTAGTAGAAAAAGTTCCCTCCACGACGCTGTCAGTGGGTAGCATAATAGGCAATCTCAAAAAAGAAGTGGCTTATGACATAGGCTGCGGAGGAGATGTACTTGTAATTCAAGGAGGTATTGATGCTCACATTTCTACTATAGGGCTTGGTAACTTTGAAGAAGGAGAAGCATCTCTAATTTTAGGTTCTTCTTCAGTTCTCTTGGTCAATACTAAAACTCAAAAAACATTAGAAGGATTTTGGGGGCCTTACAAGGACCCTCTATACAAGGGATTGAACCTGATCGAAGGAGGGCAAACCTCGAGTGGATCCATTATAGATTGGTTTATTAAAAAGGTTGCAAAACATTATGTTATTCAAACAACAGCTAAACTTAAGCCTTACGAATGGCTAGACATTGAAGCATCCAAAATTTCTCCAGGATCTGAGGGTCTGGTTGTTTTAGACCATTGGCAAGGCAACAGAACACCATATAAAGACCCCTACTCCCGGGGAATAATATGGGGATTGAGCTTAAACCATGGAGCTCCACATATTGGTAGAGCAATTTATGAAGGAATCGCTTTTGGAATCAGATTGCTATTCGATCGCCTCGAAAAAGCTGGAATAAGCATAAAAAAGCTCAAGGTTTGCGGTGGAGGCACCAAAAGCAAGCTGTGGTTGCAAATATTGTCTGATATATGCGAGAGAGCAATGTGGGCAACACAAGAAAATGCGTCCTTGCTAGGGGGCGCTATCCTTGCTGCCAAAGGGGCTTCTCTTTTCTCATCAATAACTGAAGCTTTTACAGTAATGCACCCCGAGTTAAAAATGATAGAACCAACTAATAGCTTCTCCAAATATCTTGAGAATTACGAACTATATCAAAAATTATACACCGTTACAAAACCTTTAAGGAGGTATAAGGGTGAATGAAGTAATAAAACCCATAATAGAAGTTCGTTCTGTATCCAAAAACTTCCCGGGGGTACAAGCTCTAAAAGCGGTTGACTTTGAACTTTATCCGGGAGAAGTACATTGTCTGGTTGGAGCAAACGGAGCCGGAAAGTCAACATTAGTTAAAATACTCAGTGGCATTTATAAAAAAGATGGAGGCAAGATTTATTACAAAGGGCGAGAAGTTGAAATATCATCTCCTCAAGAAGCAAAAGCTCTTGGTATCGTCACTGTTTTCCAAGAATTGGATATAGTACCATACCTTACAATTGCCGAAAATGTTTTTCTGGGGAATTACCCGAGAAATACCACATTAAAAATTCTGAATTATAGAGAGTTATATTCCAGGGCGGCAGCCCTCTTAAGGTCCCTTGGAGAAAATATAAACCCACTCCTATCAGCCGGTGAAGTTAGCGCAGCGATACAACAAATGATCGTAATAGCAAGAGCTCTTGCTTTTAACGCAGAGGTTGTAATCCTCGATGAGCCCACAGCAGTGCTTACTGTGGAAGAACAGAAAAGGCTATTCAGTATCGTTCGTGATCTCCGTAGTAAGAGAACAGGTGTTATTTATATATCCCACAGGTTAGAAGAAATTTTAGAAATCGGTGACAGAGTAACAGTTTTCAGAGACGGCGAAAAGATATCAACCCACAAAATTAACGAAACCAACCTAGATCAAATAATAAAAGACATGACCGGAGAAGAAAAGAAAAAACCTCCCAGTATAAAATATTCTGTCACTATCCCAGAGTCTAAAAGGGAAAAAGGCGACAAAACCGAAGTCCTTCTTGAGATAGAAAGCTTGTGTAGTGAATTTACCAAGCCAAAACTTAAAGACATATCATTTAAGATCATGAGGGGAGAAATAATGGGAATTTTTGGTTTTGTAGGTTCTGGAAGAACAGAACTGGCAAAATGCCTAAGTGGGCACGCTCCTTTTTCTTCAGGCAAAATCCGCTTCGAAGATAAAACAATAAAATTAGGTTCACCATGGGAAGCAACAGAAATTGGAATAGCCATGGCTCCAGAAGAAAGAAAAACTCAGGGCTTATTCTTAAATCACAGTGTTTTATTTAACTTTGCACTACCTCTATTAAGAAAAAGACAAAAAAGGCTTGGTATTGTAAATTGGAAAAACATGGAAAAGCCTTGTGGCGCCTTTGTTGAAGAATTAGAAATAAAAACACCATCTTTATACCAAGTAATACGATACCTAAGTGGTGGTAATCAACAAAAAGTCATCTTGGCAAGATGGTTGGCTTACAATTGTAAATTGCTTATCTTGGATGAACCCACTCGCGGCATTGACGTGATGGGAAAAAAGGAAATAATGAATCTTGTGAGGGCTAAAGCTAATGAAGGCATAAGTTTTATAATTATTTCCTCGGAAGCCGAAGAGCTAATGGAAACGTGCGACAAAATAGCGGTTCTTTTTAGGGGGAAACTTATGGGCATCGCAAATCCTAGAGAACATGAAGTAACGGATTTACTGAAGCTGGCAAGTGGCTTTTGTTAAAGCCTGGTTTCATTAAAAACCGGCCGCAACTTGAACCCGTGTGGAAATCGATGCTCTCGAGGAAAAGATTGAAAAGCAAATTAAATTATTTGATAAATTTAATCCTAAAACAAACAGGGGGCTTTAGGTAATGCCAAAACTAAAGTTTTCGAAAGATAGCATAACAACAAAAAGGGGCGGAATGCAAGCTTACAATAACGTGTTTGACTTATACGGTGCCCACATTACGCTACTTTTTCTATTCTGCCTTTTTGCTTTTTTATCTCCCGCTTTTGTTTCTTTAAGGAACTTG
Organism: Atrimonadaceae bacterium G-SL-SR-0-11; assembly: GCA_048814795.1. Classification (GTDB taxonomy): domain Bacteria; phylum Atribacterota; class Atribacteria; order Atribacterales; family Thermatribacteraceae; genus Thermatribacter. The sequence goes on from CP184673.1 coordinate 384,380, forward strand.
GAAAACTTATTAACGCAGAGTAGCTTTATTGGTATCTTAGCTTTGGGCTTACTATTTGTAATCATCTCCGGAGGAATAGATTTGTCCATCTCTTCTGTTTTTGCTTTATCCTCAACGCTATGCGCTCTTTGGCAGCATCACGGCATATATTTAGGATATGTTGAAGAATTATCCTTTCTTTTCCCGCTCTATTTAATCTTGCCGATTTGTGTTCTCATAGGAGCCGGCATCGGCTTATTTAATGGCATTATAATAACAAAGTTTCATGTTCCAGATTTCATAGCTACTCTAGGAACCATGATAACAATAAGAGCGCTGTCCTTTTCTATAACCGGAGGGCAAACCGTATTTGGCGTTTCTGAAGGAACCAAGTTTTTAGGAAGGGGATCTATAGGCTGGCTTCCTTTCCCAGTTTTTACATGGGTAATTTTGGTTGTTTTGAGTCAAATAATTCTTAGATATACTGTCTTTGGATCAGAGCTTTTTGCAATTGGCGAAAGCAGAGAAGCAGCAAGGTTTTGTGGAGTTAAGATAGAGCGCAATAAAATCATAGCTTACGTACTTTCAGGAGCATTTGCAGCTCTCGCCGGATTGCTAATGACAGGGAGGCTTGATAGCGGGGAACCCAGAGTTGGCGATGGATACGAACTGCTTGCAATCGCAGCCGTAGTAATAGGTGGTGCGCCCCTCACAGGGGGTAGGGGCAATGCAATAGATACACTAAGCGGCGTCCTAGTGCTTGGTGTTATATCTAACATCCTAAACCTATTAGGAATTCACCCTTATCCTCAAATGATTTTCAATTCACTCATTTTGCTTGCTGCTGTCATTTTAAGAAGCTATCTCAATCGACAAGAGTCATAAACCCTGAAAATCAAAATTTACTTAGAAAGGAGTGTCAGTAAACCATGACCCGAACCATGAAAGCAGTTCGCCTTTATGCTCCAGGAGACCTCAGGGTGGAAGAGATAGAGATACCTGCCCCCGGAGACAACCAAGTTCTAGTCAAGGTACGAGCAGTCGGTGTCTGTGGTTCCGACCCGGGGCGAGTCATGAAAAAGGGTACCTATTCTTACCCCACCACCATTGGACATGAGTTTGCTGGAGAAATTGCCGAAGTAGGAAGCAAGGTAAAGCAGTTCAAAGTCGGTGACAGAGTGACGGTTGCGCCACTTATTCCTTGTGGCGTATGCAAGTACTGCAAGACCGGCAAATACAACCTTTGTGACAATTACAGCTATTACGGCTCGCGCACTGATGGGGCAATGGCGGAGTACGTAGTGGTGGAAGAGTGCGATCTCTTGAAATTACCTGACGAAGTAGATTTTGAATCTGGAGCATGTACCGATCCTGCTTCAATTGCTCTCCATGCAATGCTCAAGTCGGAAATGAAAGTGGGGGACAATGTTGCCATCCTCGGGGTTGGTCCCATTGGGCTTTTCGCAGTGCAGTGGGCAAAAATCATGGGGGCAAAAACGGTTTTCGCAGTAGATATTATGGAAGAGAAGTTACAGGTAGCCAAAGAAGTGGGTGCCAACCATTCGGTCAACGCGAAAGACACAGATCCGGTTCAATTTATACTGGATAAAACCGGAGGGCAAGGAGTCCAGCGAGTAATTGAGTTGGCTGGATCCAAAATTACTCAAGAGCAGAGCATACGTTTAGCAAGCAAAGAGGGTACGGTAGTTTTTTGTGGAATTTCATATGATGACCTGGTCATACCTGCTTCCACTCTAGATGCCCTTCTTCGAAAAGAGATAAGATTGATCGGGGCCTGGAACTCGGTTTTTTCGCCCCTACCAGTAAACGAATGGGAGTTGTCGTTACACTTCATGGCCAAGAGGAGCTTGCGCTGCAAGCCTCTAATCAGCCACCGTTTTCCTCTGGATAAAGCACCAGAAGTATTCCAGCGTATTTGGGCAAAAAGTGAATTCTTCAACAAAGTGCTCTTCATTCCTAACTAACCGGATTGGGAGTTACTTCAATAAAAGCGACGACAACGTAGGCCATTAGAAAATTGGTATTAAAGACATTCCTCCACCAAAAGTCGAAAGAGAAGGAGTGTTGATTGCAGTAAAGTGTATGTTATATGTAGCTCAGATGTTAGGACCATAAACTATGGTAGTTCTCACGTCAGCCACCGTGTATTCTGGGACACGAAGTGGTGGGAACAATACTGGAACTTGGAGAAGGGGTTTCCGGATACCAAGTTGGAGAAACAGTGGCAGTAACACCCGCCATAGGTTGTGGGAAATGCGACTACTGTAGATCGGGGCATACCAATATGTGCCCCGATCTACAGACAATAGGTTTTGAGTTTGACGGCGGTTTTGCTGAAATAATGGCAATACCACCCGAAGCAGTGGCTCAGGGCCATGTCAACAAACTGCCTCCAGGACTGAGCTTTGAAACGGCGGTGCTAGCCGAGCCCTTAGCTTGCTGTATAAATGGCCAAGAACCGCTCTCTATAGGCATTGGCCATACTGTGGTGATAATAGGTGCAGGAACAATTGGCTTATTCCATACCGAATTAGCACTTGTTAAGGGAGCAACCCGGGTTTTCCTGGTCGATGTGGTACCAGAAAAACTTGAGATAGCAGCCAGACTCGATAAAGATCTAACTCTTATCAACAGCTCAAAAATGAACCCAGTAGAGAGGATTCTCTCAGAAACTGGTGGTCGCGGTGCAGATGTGGTTATCGTAGCCTGCCCGGCTGGCGAAGCCCAAAACCAGGCTCTGCAGATGGTAGCACGAAGAGGTCGAGTAAGTCTTTTCGGGGGTTTACCCCCTGAGAAATCCGTCGGATATTTGGATAGCAACCTCATTCACTACAAGGAAGTAGGCGTTTTCGGTGCCCATGCCTCTACAGCACCGCAAAACCGCCTTGCACTAAACCTGCTTGCCAGAGGAAAAATTGGCAAGACTATCAATTATGTAACTCACGTTTTTCCCCTAGAAAAAATACACGATGGTCTGAACGCCATAAAAAGAGGAGAGGCCCTCAAGGTGGTTATTAAACCTTGATCAGAACCCTTAGAGCGTAAGGAGGTTAAAGTGGTGCAAAAAGATTACATTATGGCTATAGATCAGGGAACTACCGGTACTCGAGTTATTTTTGTTGACCACGGTGGTAACGTAGTTTCATCAGCTTATCGGGAGATAAAACAGGTCTATCCCCACCCAGGCTGGGTGGAACATGACCCTATGGAGTACTGGGAAACCACCATGATATGTGCAGAAGAAGCCATGAAAAAGGCCCATATCGAACCTTCGCAAATCGCTGGGATTGGCATAACCAACCAGCGTGAGACCACCGTAATCTGGGAGAAGGCCACCGGAAAACCCATCCACAACGCCATCGTCTGGCAGTGCCGCAGGACAGCCCCCCTATGCGAAGAGCTTAAAGCTCGGGGCCTCGAAGAAAAAGTTCGTCAAAAAACAGGCTTGACCATTGACGCCTACTTCTCAGCTACCAAAATTAAATGGATTCTGGATAAGGTTCCCGGAGCAAGAGAGCGTGCCAGAAGAGGGGAGCTCCAAATGGGTTGCATCGATTCCTGGTTAATGTGGAAATTAAGCGGTGGTTCTGCACACATCACCGACTATTCAAACGCCTCTCGCACCATGCTTTTCAACGTGCAAAGCTTAGAATGGGATCAAGAGCTACTGGATGCTTTAGAAATTCCCCGGGAAATGCTCCCTCAGCCCAAACCCTCAAGTGGAATAATGACCACAACCAGCAAAAAAGCCTTCTGGGGAGAGGAAATACCCATAGCCGGAGTGGCTGGCGATCAGCAAGCAGCCCTTTTCGGACAAGCCTGCTTTAAGCCTGGAATGGCCAAAAACACTTACGGAACTGCCCTGGACATGATGATGAACGTTGGAGAAAAGTTTGTTCTCTCCCAAAACGGATTACTCTCGGACTTAGCCTGGGGAATAGGGGGAAAAGTAGAGTATGCACTCGAAGGAATAGTGTTCATTGGAGGAGCTGTTGTACAGTGGTTGAGGGACGGGTTAAAAATCATTGACAACGCCACTCAAACCGAAGCCATGGCTCAGGCGGTTCCGGACACCGGGGATGTTTACTTTGTACCAGCTTTTACAGGTGCAGGAGCACCTCATTGGGACATGTACGCTCGCGGCCTCATTATTGGCATTACCCGGGGCACTACTCGTGAGCATATTGTGCGTGCCGCACTTGAATCCATGGCTTATCAAACCAGAGACGTGCTTGAAGCAATGGTGGCAGATTCAGGACAGAAATTAGAATCTCTACGAGTGGACGGAGGAGCGGTTAAGAACAATTTTCTAATGCAATTTCAGGCCGATGTCCTGGGGGTACCAGTAGTAAGGCCGGTGGTAACCGAGATGACCGCCATGGGAGTAGCTTATCTTGCTGGGCTGGGAGTGGGCTTCTGGAAGGACCAGGAAGAAATTTCTTCCCAATGGAAAGTTGACAGAGTTTTTGAACCCCAGATGGACTCTGCGCGACGAGAAGAACTTTATTCCAGGTGGAAAAGAGCTGTCGAGCGAGCCAGAAAGTGGGCACTATAGCTTTTCCTTCATCGAGTGACATCCTCCCCCTAATGAATTAGGGGACATCCCAGCATGGGATAGCGGCACACGCCGCAGGTTAGCCAGCATTCCCCGGTCTACCTGGATCATCACCTTGGCCTTAAGGGGTGCCACGCTCCCCTTTCTACCGGGGTCATGCCCCGAGAGCATCGAGCGCTTTCGCGGCTATGTTTATTGCCCCCACCCTGTCCGCATCAGACTGGTATCCACACTTTACGCATTTAAACCAGCCTTGGATCTTCCGGTTATACCGGGAAACATTCCCGCACTTCGGACAAGTCTTGGAGGTCTCCTTGGGATCGACGTAGATTACAGGCACTCCGGCAAGGGCTGCCTTGTATTCGATGAACGAGGCCAGCTCCTTAAAGTTCCACCCGGACATCATCCGGTTGAACTTCTTTGATCCTTTGGTCCGCTCGCGGATACCCAGCAGGTTCTCAAGCGCGATGGCTTTGCCCTCAGCTTTTGTTATTTCAACTATGCGCTTTGAGATGCAGTGGTTGATATACCGCATCCACCTTGTTTCGCGGCCGGCTTCTTTCTTGACTCGGGAAAGCCTGCCCGATTGCTGAAGGGCTCTTCGCCGCTGTGCCCACCGTTCCTTGCGCCATCTGACCTGGCGACCGTCAAAAAAGATGTTATGGGACAGCACGGCAAGCTTTACTATGCCGAAGTCGACCCCGATTACGCCGCACGGCTCGTTTAAGTGAGTCTCATATACTAATGATATGGCAGCATACCACTCTCCCTCTTTACCATGCCATGTCTCCATGGACCCTTGTTGGCAGGAACCTCCTGCCAGGTCCTGGAGCCTTTTTGCATGGTATCTAGAAGTGGCAATGGGCACTGCTATCTGGCTCCTGCCGCACCATTACCGGAACTATCCGGTCAAATTTGGGCAGGCTGGATTTCTTGCCATTTTTTGTGCGGGAAAGGTATGAGCGATAAGCTGAGAGTGCTTTGAGCATGGCGCACTGGAGTGTAGCACGGTTGAGGTCGAATAGTTCACAGGCTTTGTGGTAGGTTTCCCGGTTTAACTTTGCCCTGCTGGTAGTGTTCAAAGTTTCGGCCTGCTTTTGGAACCAGGCGCAGGCTTTTCGATATGTTTCCAGCATGCGAACCATCTTCTCCAGTTTGCCTTTGTTTGGGGATAGGAGTTTTACCTTTAGTGTTACTGTCTGCATATAGTATCTCCTCCAGCTTGCTTAAGTTTCAGCATAACCGGAGAAAAATAGCAAGTCGCCATTTATCTCCCGATTAAAATCGGGGGCATTCTGGCGGGATTTTTGTAAAGTCTCACCCATAAAGCACATCGCTACGGCATGCGGGTCTGAAAGCAAGCAGAGTTTTAACCGGTCGGATATAGTGAAGCGAAAGAAAAAACAAGAATACAAAACAAAAATGCCCCGGTTTTTCCGGGGCATTGTGATGTGCTTTTCAACAACCACTAATCAGCAAACCAGCTTTTAGCCAAGTCTTCTGACGTGTACTGCCTGGGGCCCTTTAGCTCTCTGTTCTACTTCGAACTCGACTCGTTCCCCATCGATGAGGGTTTTGAAACCATCGCCTTCTACCGCTGAGTAGTGCACGAAAACATCTCCGCCCTCGCTCGATTCGATAAATCCATACCCTTTCTGGGCGTTAAACCACTTAACTGTACCTTGTGTCATTAAATAAACCTCCTGAATTTTAACTATCTACGCCTGCAGGACGTGTTGACACACTATATCATGCGGAAGAAATAATGTCAAATTTTTTGTGAACGAATTTCCACTCATATTGAAAAAATATTACGAAGTCTGAAAACAACAATCAAAAAGCCAGCAAATTAGAAAAAAGAAAATGTGCCGCTATCCCTATCACCACAGAAATACCAATACTTTTCCATCTGCTGTATGAAAGATACACAACCCCCAGGGTCAGCAAACCAACAAAAAGTTTTCCAGCAGCTGCAGAAAGCCCTAAAAAGGTGGTCACCAGCAAAGCGGAAATCAAGGCCGTAGCTACATAATCAAGGATTTCACCCGACAAAAAGGAAACCCCTTTGTTCTTTAGAAACAAAATCGGTAGCAACCTCAAAAGATAAGTTCCCAGAGCAAGAATGCCAATTACCAAATACCCTTTGCTCAAACCACTTCCCTCCTCCATCTCCTGACATACACTGCAAAGAACGGTCCTGCAACGGAAGCCATAAGAATGCCCCATGAAGTATGCCCCAAAAGATGAAACATCAGGGCAACACTTCCTCCCGCAATTGCGGACCAGAAATTACCATCTTTAAGACTTTTAATTCGAGAAACAAGAAGAACCAGAAAAAGGCTGGCCAAGGAAAAAATCATTGATGAAGCCAGAGGCCCCCTGTCAAGCCAGAGTTTACCACCAAAAACTCCGATTGTAGTGCCCGTTACCCAGGAAAGGTAGGCCCCAAGCTGAACTCCCCACAAAAATCGCTCATCACTAAATCTCTGAGAAACAGCAAAAACTTCGTCAGTTAACCCAAAAGCAGTTAAAAGGGGATACCCGATCTTTGTCTTCCTCGCCATTACCGCACCATAAACAATATGGCGCAAATTCAGAAGAAGCGGTACGAGCAAGCTCCAAAGTAAACCACAAGAAAGGGTAGAAAGCAAAGCAAACTGGCTTGCGCCTGCAAAGATAAACATTGAGGCACTTAGCGCTTCAAAGGGTTCAAAACCGGAACTTATGGCCAAAACGCCAAAGGTTGCTCCAGCAGGCAGGTATCCCGGAGCTATGGAACAAGCAGTCAGCAAACCTTTTTTAAAAGAACCCACTCCGAACCACTCCCTTAAGATGGGCTGTTTTAGCTCTAAAACAGTTTAGCATTGTTTTTTCAACCAGGAGGCCCGTGCGAAATACCCACCCTCCGATTCCAAAATCAATCCCTGTAATTACTCTAATTTCACGATAGAATAGATAGAACAATTAGCATATTAAAATATAATTCCGAAAGCTAACAAATTAACAACAGCAAAGCAGGTGGTTCTCATGAAATTCAGCTTAAACGGTGAGTGGAAAATCTACGACTCCGAAGGAGAATACACTCTGCAAGGAAAAGTACCTGGAGTAGTACAGCAGTCCCTTTTCGAGGGAGGCTACCTGCCCCACCCTTATCAGGGCATGAATGAAACACATTTTAGAAAGCTCGAGAACAAAGACTGGATTTACGAGAAAACCTTTGATTTCCGGGGGAAAATAGCACCAGAAGAAGAGGTTGAACTGGTTTTCGAAGGAATTGACACGCTCTCTGACGTATATCTGAACGGAGCTTTTTTAGGGTTCACCCAGAATATGTTCATGGAATACCGCTTCAACGTTAAAAATATCCTGAAGCAGGGAGAAAACAAAATTAAAGTCCTCATCAAATCACCGGTGAGAATCCCCAAAGCCTTAGAGCAAAACTATGGAAAGCTGGGAGGTCCAGAAGAGAGCATACGCGGTTACCTCCGCAAGGCTCAGTATTCTTATGGTTGGGATTGGGGAATCAGGCTCCCCACCTCAGGCATCTGGAAACCGGTATACATTGAAAAATACTCCCAGTTTCGTCTCTCTGACTGCACTGCCTACCTTCTGAACCACAGTGAAAATGGAGCTCTTGTCAGGGTTGAAGGATTCCTAAAGGGCAACCTTCAAAGCTCTCTGGATGCATTCAACGTCGAAGTTTTAATTAACGGCGAAAAAAGAGGACAATTCAAGCCTTTCATAAAAGAAAGAGAAATAAGGTTTTCAGGAACCATAGTTGAGAAAGAAGTAAGGCTCTGGTATCCCCGAGGATTGGGCGAACCATACCTCTACCACCTTGCCTTCATCCTGAAAAAAGGAGAACAAGAGATTTATCGAGAAGAAAAGAAAATAGGTTTTCGTACCGTGAAGCTTATAAGACAAAAAGACCCCCAGGGTGAAAGCTTCTTCTTTGAAATAAACGGGGAACAGGTCTTCGCCAAAGGAGCTAACTGGATTCCTGCCGAACACATCCTTCCCTCTCTCAGCGAAGAGGATTATCGTAAGCTCCTCAAAATGGCTTACCAGGCCAACATAAATATGCTTCGAGTTTGGGGAGGAGGAATTTACGAACATGAAGCCTTTTATTCAACCTGTGACGAGCTGGGTATTATGGTCTGGCAGGATTTCATGTTTGCCTGTCTTGAATACCCGGACCACCTTCCCTGGTTTAGAGAACTCTGCAATCGGGAAATAAGAAGCGTGGTGCGCCGTCTGCGCTGGCATCCTGCAATTGTCCTCTGGTGCGGCAACAACGAAAATAACTGGGGATTCGAAGAATGGGGAAACATGAACCGCAAGGTGGACGGAATAAATCTGGGCAACAGACTATACCTTTTTGACTTCCCGGCTATTTGCTCTGAGGAAGATCCCACTCGACCCTACTGGCCAGGAAGCCCTTATGGAGGAGAACGGGCTAATAGCACTAAAAGTGGAGATCACCACGCCTGGGAAGTCTGGAGTAAGTGGCTAAATTACGAACACTATGAACAAAACGACGGACGCTTTATAAGCGAGTTTGGCTTCCAGGCTTTTCCACACCGAAAGACCGTAAACTTTTTTGCCGCCAAGGAGGAACAAGATATTTTCCATCCAGTTATGATGGCACACCAAAAACAGGTAGAAGGCATGGAAAGGATAGTGCGTTTTATAGCCTCTCAATTCGGTCTTATCAAGGACTTTAACTCCCTACTTTATTTATCTCAAATAAATCAGGCTGAAGCCATAAAGTTTGGCGTAGAACACTGGCGCTCAAGAAAGTATCTGACTTCAGGAACCCTCTTCTGGCAGCTCAACGATAGCTGGCCGGTAATAAGCTGGTCAGCAATAGATTATTTCGGAAGGCCCAAAGCTCTCTACTACTATGCGAGGCACTTTTTCTCTGAAATCTTACCGCTCATTAAGTACGACAGAATTTCCCGCAAGGCCAGAATCATCGTGGTCAACGACTGTAAGAGTGCCTTACCTGCGACTGTGGAGGTTTCCGTGTTTACAACTTCTGGAAATGAAGTAATACATAGAGAGTATCACACCACCTTACCCAAGGATGGAGTCGTTGGTGTAGATGAATTCGAAGTAAAGGAACCCCAGAAATGGATCGCTTTTCTCAGGGTAAGAACAGAAGGAAATGTTTACTCGAACTACAAAGTTTTCTCTCCATATCGGGATATAGCACTGGAGGATCCAGAAATAAGTTTTTCGCATCGGAATGATGTTTTGCAAATTACTTCCCAAAGAGGAGTAGCTCTGGGAGTGGAAATAATCACTGAAAACGATGAACCCTTGGAAGATAATTTTATTTTCCTAAGACCTGGGGAAAGCAGAACCCTTTCTGTGAAAAGTGAAATCTGTAGTATTAAATCACTCTATAATTATCTGTATGGTTAAAAGGCTCACTTGACGATGCTTTAGAGTTTCTAACCACTCTATCCACAGCTGTTGATAATTTGTGGATAACTTGCAAGAAAGCCTATTTTATGGTTAAATGAGGAGGGTCAATTTTTTTACCTGTACCACTTTCCGTAATAAAGAATTAAGCAAAACCTTATAATGAAAGCCGTTGGTGAATTTTGTGGATAATTTTGTGAATTACTTTTGAAAAGTGGGGGAATTATCAAAAATGGCTCACGAAAGTCTTAGTAAGTTGTGGAAAAATATCTTAAAAGTTGTTGAAAAACAACTCAGCATTCCTGAGTTTAAGGCCTGGATAGAGCCAATCGTGCCAGTTACTCTTATGGATAAAAAATTAACCGTTGCTGTACCAACTGAACTTTCTAAAGAAAAGTTAGAAAAAAAATACCTGGAAATCATGCTTCAGGCCCTATACGAGGTAGTCAACCAAACAGGAAACACCGGGCTGGTATCGGGTATTGAAGTGGTGGTGGATGAAAAGCTTTTTCCGGGAACAAATAATAAAAGAATTACCACAGGAAGAGAAAACATCCAGGATTTTGAAAAACCCAACTTAAACCCTCGTTACACTTTTGAAACTTTTGTGGTGGGAAATGGCAATAAATTTGCCCACGCTGCAGCTTTTGCAGTAGCCGAAGGTCCTGCTCGCTCCTATAACCCACTTTTCATTTACGGAGGAGTGGGTTTGGGTAAAACCCACCTCATGCATGCTATAGGTCATTATATTATTCGTAATAATCCCGAACTTAAAGTTGTGTATGCTTCTTCGGAAAAGTTCACCAACGAATTAATTAACGCTATTAGAGATGATAAAACCGAAGATTTCAGGCAGAAATATCGTAGTGTTGATGTGCTTCTAATAGATGACATTCAGTTTTTAGCTGGGAAAGAAAGGACCCAGGAAGAATTTTTCCACACTTTCAACGCTCTTTATGAAGCTTTCAAACAAATTGTTCTCACCAGTGACAGGCCTCCAAAGGAGATACCCACCTTAGAGGATCGTCTTCGTTCCCGTTTCGAGTGGGGGCTAATCGCTGACATTCAACCTCCTGATCTTGAAACTCGCATCGCCATTTTACGTAAGAAGGCAGAGTTGGAAATGATTGAGGTTCCTGACGAAGTGGTTTACTTCATAGCGGATAAGATTCCTTCCAACATCCGAGAACTGGAAGGAGCTTTAGTCAGGATAAAAGCTTTTTGCACCCTCAACCAGATAAGCCCCACTGTTGATATAGCTCAGGAAATTCTAAAAGATATCATTCCCCGTAGACCCCCCAAAAAAATAAGTGTGGCAACCATTCAGAAAGTGGTGGCCGAACATTTCAATATAAAACCTTCGACCATGAAAATGAAAAAAAGAACTAAAGAACTGGCTTACCCTCGTCAGATAGCTATGTACCTGGCAAGAGAGCTAACCGATCTTTCCCTACCTTCGATAGGTAGTGAGTTTGGAGGAAGAGATCACACAACTGTCCTACATGCTTTTGAAAAGATTAAAAATGACATGGAGAAAAATCCACAACTTGCTCAGGAAATCAGTGGATTAATAGAGAAAATTAAGTCTTTGGCAGAATAAAACACAGTTTACTTACAGCTATTTTACAGTTTATTAAAAACTTATTAAAAGCTCGCACCAAAAGTATAAAAATCAATTTAGGTATTTTTCCAGAAAATCTTAATTACCTATTATTACTACTTTTTTTATATATTTAAAAATAGTAGTAAGAGCTAAGAGGAGTGATTGGATAACATGAAAATTGAAATCTCTCGAGAAGAACTAAAGAAAGCAGTGGCCAAAGTTTATAAAGGAATATCTTCAAAACCTCCTTTACCTGTTCTTTCAGGAATCCTTATAGAGACAATTGGCCCGGACCGGGTTAAACTTCTTGCTTCGGATCTTGAAATGGGCCTTTCTTTTGTGTCCCAAGCTTCTGTTCTGGAGGAAGGAAGTGTGGTAGCTCCTGGCAAGGTTCTTTATAACCTTTCCAGGCTTGCTAAAGAAAATTTAACCATTCAGGTTACAGGTAATGTTATCGAACTATCTTCTGGAAAAAGCTTTTATAAGCTGAGTGGTTTTCCAGCTCAGGATTTTCCATTATTTCCTCCTTTTCCAGAGAGTGAATACTACCTGATATCCGCAGATCAACTTAAGGAGGCAGTAATGCAAACCAGTTTTGCAGTTTCCAAAGATGAAACACGACCCCCCCTTACTGGTTTGCAATTTGGTTTTTTTGAGGATTACCTTGAATTAGCGGCTACTGACGGTCACCGTTTAAGCGTAAGTAGAGTTAAGACCCTTGGGTCGGGTAAAGGAGCGCAGGTTATTGTACCTCAAAAAGTAGCTATGGAAGTGGTTCGTTTGGCAGAAGAGGAGATAAAAGTAGCGATTGGCGAAGGAGAAATTTTATTTGAAAGCGGAGATTTAACTCTCTTTTCGAGACTCATTGAAGGTGAATTTCCCGAGTACAGACAGGTAATTCCAGATAACTTTATAGCCACTATCTTGGTAAGCAGAGAACTACTCCTTGAAGCTCTGGAGAGAGTTTCTGTGGTTGTTTCAGGTGAAATAGGTGTGGTGGATTTCGAGCTGGGCGATAACACACTTGTTCTATCCTGTGTTTCTCAGGAATGGGGAGTGGCTAAGGAGGAAGTTCCAGCTAAAATAAGTGGCCAGGGTACAAAAATTGCTTTCAACGTAAGATACCTCACCGATGCTTTAAGGGCAATATCCTGGGAGGAGATATCCATAGGCATAAGTGGCGAATTATCTCCTACTATGATTTTTGGTGAGGGAAAAGATTTTCAATACGTGCTCATGCCAGTGACCACCCATTTAGAAGAATAATGTATTTTGAAAAACTCACTCTTCTAAACTGGAGGAATATAGAAGATACAGAGCTTACTTTTGGAAATCGTTTTAACGTTTTTTGGGGAGGCAATGCTCAGGGTAAGAGTAATCTCTTAGAGGCTATATTTTTTTTAGGACGGGGTTTTTCACCCCGCAGAAACCGCAACGAGGATCTAATCCGCTGGGGAGAGAATCAGGCTTATCTCGGTGCGACTATTAGAGACGGAGAGTTGTTTTTTAGAAAAGAAGTTAGAATAAGCTTGGAAGGAAGAGACTGGAGGTTGGATAACCGGAGAGAGAAGAGAAGAGATTATGTAGTAGGTTATTTTCCCGACGATTTGGAGATAATTTCTGGTAATCCTTTTAAAAGGCGCCAATTTCTGGATGAAGCTATTGCTTTTATTTCTCCGACCTACAAACTTCTCTTGAAAACCTATGAAGATATTCTTCAGCGGAGAAATTACCTTCTTAAGCAACCCATCAGCCGAGAATTGCTCGATGTGTACACCGAAAAGATAGCAGAGGTGGGTTCCAGAATAGTTAAAGCTCGTTTAAAATACCTGACTTTGTTGTCAACCTTTTTTGAGGAATATTGCAGGAGGATAGAAAGTAACACCAGTGAAGTTTTTTTAAAGTATCGCACTTCGGGATATACCATAGGCAAGGAAATAGAAATTAAGGATTCTCTGTTTAAGAGTCTCGATAGCTGTTTTTCTCTCGACGTGGAAAGAGGTTTTACTTCCTGTGGTCCTCACCGTGATGACCTGGAATTTATCAGAGAGGGTAAAAGTCTGAGAGGTTTTGCTTCCTGGGGAGAGCTTAAAACTCTTGCTTTAGCTCTACGTCTTGCTGAGGCGAGTGTGATAAAATCTACCAAGGGTTACAGAGTTATTGTATTGTTGGATGACGTGTTTTCTGACCTTGATGAAGAAAGAAGACAATTTTTACTTAAAGATGTTTTTCAGGAGGAACAGGTGTTTATTACAACTACTGAACGGGACTGGAAAAGTTTCTTGCCCCGGGGAGAGATTAGAAGTTTCCATCTGGAGAAAGGTAGAGCAGTGAAAGATGTTTGAGGAGGAAGGTACGACTCGTTTTTTTGATAAAGAACCTGTTTTGGTCGGTAGAATCTTAAGGGAAGTGCTTGAAAAGCAGGGATTATCTAATAAAATAGCCGTTTACCAGGCGGTTAGCAGGTTTCAAGATTTTTTCCCAGATATGGCTTCCTTTTGTGAAGCCTTGCGTTTTACGGAAGGCACTCTTTATATAAAGGTTAAGGAACCAACCCGGGTATTCGAAGTGAGGGGTCGGGAGAACGACATTAAGGAAAGATTTAAAAAAGAAGGAATTATCGTTGCTAGACTGAAAATAATCTGTGGTTAATGAGGTGAAGCTGGTTCTATGAAAATGAACGAGAGCGATTCCTTATATAGCGCAGAAAAAATAAGGGTTCTGGAGGGCCTCGACGCAGTAAGAAAGCGTCCGAGCATGTATATTGGCAATGTCGGCCTGGAGGGCTTACACCACCTCGTTTTCGAAGTGGTGGACAACAGCGTTGATGAGGCACTCGCTGGTTACTGTGATGAAATAAAAGTCTTTTTGCACCCGGATGGTAGTGTCACAGTTTGTGATAATGGAAGAGGTATCCCCATCGATATACATCCTGAAACAGGAAAGCCGGCTGTTGAGGTGGTGCTCACCAAGCTTCACGCTGGTGGGAAGTTTGATAAAGGTGTGTACAAGGTTTCTGGTGGTTTACACGGAGTTGGTATCTCTGTAGTTAATGCTCTATCTGAGTGGCTGGAAGTTGAAGTTGCACAGGCAGGAAAAGTATGGAAACAGAGGTATCAAAGAGGAATACCTATTGAAGATCTTAAACCAGTTGGCGTTGCAGACCATCCAGGTACCAAAATCCGCTTTAAACCGGATCCCGAAATTTTTCAGGATACTAATTTTCACTTTGATATTATTGCTCAACGCCTTAAAGAACTTGCTTTTTTAAACGAAGGATTAAAAATACAACTGGTTGATGAACGTAGCGGTAAGGAACGCAAGTACCACTTTAAAGGTGGTATTAAGTCCTTGGTGGAACACCTGAACCGGGGCAAAAACACCATTCATGCGGAGCCCATTTATTTTTCGGAAAATAGAGACGATATCAAAGTAGAGGTGGCTCTGCAGTATAATGACGGTTATCTCGAAAACGTACTTTCTTTTGCCAACAATATTCGTACCGCAGAAGGCGGCACTCACGTCATGGGCTTTAAAACAGCCCTGACTCGAGCAATCAATGATTATATTAGCCGGTATGAGCTGGTTAAGACCAAGGAAGAGTATCCTAACGGTAGTGATGTTAGAGAAGGCTTGTGCGCTGTAGTGAACGTCCTTCTTCCAGAGCCTCAATTTGAAGGTCAAACTAAAACCAAGCTGGGTAACTCCAAACTAAAAAGCCTGGTAGAAGAGTTAACCTTCAAGTTTCTTTCTGCCTTTTTTGAGGAGAATCCAGGTGTTGCACGCTCTATTGTAAATAAAGTTCTGCAATCTGTTAAGGCTCGCCAGGCAGCTCGTAAGGCTCGGGAAATAGCCCGCAAGAAAAATAGTATTGAATCTACCACTTTACCTGGAAAACTGGCCGATTGTGTCGAGAAAGATCCGTTGAAGTCAGAAATATTTATTGTGGAGGGGGACTCTGCAGGTGGTTCAGCTAAACAGGGCAGAGACCGCCAGTTCCAGGCTATAATGCCTTTGCGAGGTAAAATCCTCAATGTGGAAAAAGCCAGTATGAGTCGAATCCTGTCGAGTGAGGAGATTCGAAACATAGTGGCAGCACTGGGTTGTGGTTTGGGGGCCGATTTCTCGGAGAAAAAACTGAGATATCACAAGATAATTATTATGACCGATGCAGATGTTGACGGAGCTCATATCCGTACTTTACTTTTAACCTTTTTCTATCGTTATATGAGGCCGCTTATAGAAGAAGGCTATATATATATTGCTTTACCTCCCCTTTACAGGGTGCGGGAGGGAAAAAACGACTATTACGCCTATAGTGATCAGGAGCTGGAATCTTTGTTGAAAAATTTGAAAGGAAAAAAGTATTCCATTCAGCGTTACAAGGGTCTTGGAGAGATGAACCCCGAGCAGTTGTGGATGACTGCAATGAACCCTGGAACCAGGACTCTTAAGAAAGTCACTCTTGAAGATGCTCTGGAAGCTGAAGAAATCTTCAGTATTTTAATGGGAGATGCAGTCGATCCAAGGCGCGAATTTATTCGTGAGCATGCCCGGGAAGTGATTAATCTCGACATTTAGCTTGTTCTTGGGAGGCTTGAGATGTCTGAAACAACCAATAATCGAGGAGAACGTATTGTAACGGTCGACATAAAGGACGAAATGCGGGAAGCCTATCTGAGTTACGCAATGAGCGTAATTGTAGGACGGGCTCTCCCAGATGTTCGGGACGGATTGAAGCCGGTCCAGAGACGCATACTTTATTCCATGTATGAGATGGGTCTTCGCTCCACTCAGGCGTACCGCAAGAGTGCTCGAGTGGTGGGTGATGTGCTTGGAAAATATCATCCTCACGGGGATATGGCAGTTTACGATGCGTTGGTACGCATGGCTCAGGATTTCACTTTCCGATATCCCCTGGTTGATGGTCATGGCAACTTTGGTTCCATAGACGGAGATCCCCCAGCAGCCATGCGTTATACCGAAGTTAGGATGGCTCCTATTGCTGAGGAGATGTTGCGGGACATTGAAAAGGAAACCGTAGACTTTATGCCTAACTTTGACGAGTCAGCACAGGAACCAGTTGTTCTTCCGGCTTCCTTTCCTCAACTTCTGGCCAATGGTGCTTCAGGAATTGCCGTGGGGATGGCCACCAATATACCACCTCATAACCTTTCTGAGTTGATTGACGGTGCCCTACTGCTCATCGACCGGCCTGAAAGCAGCTGGAAAGAACTTTTAAAGGTCATACCGGGTCCTGATTTTCCCACCTGTGGGAAGATAATTGGGAGAAAAGGCATCAAAGATTATTTTCATACTGGTCGGGGTAGGCTGGTTATAAGAGGAGAAGCCGAAGTCGAGGAAACTGGCAAAGGCAGAAAGGCGATTGTTATTAAAGAACTTCCCTATCAGGTTAACAAAGCAAGTTTGGTTGAGCACATAGCCCGGCTTATTCAGGAGAAAAAGCTTAACGATGTAAGTGAGGTCCGGGATGAATCGGATCGAGAAGGAATACGTGTAGTTTTGGAACTCAAAAAGGGAGCTAACCCTCAGTTTATCCTCAATTACCTTTATAAACATACTGCCCTGCAGGTTAGTTTTGGGGTTATCCTCCTTGCTCTGGTGAATGGCAGGCCTGAAGTAATGGGCATGGCGGACGCTCTGCGCCACTTTATAGAACATCGCAAAGAAGTTGTTCTGCGCAGGAGCACCTTTGAATTGCGTCGGGCCGAAGAAAGGGTTCATCTTTTAGAAGGTTTTCTGAGAGCTCTGGACATGATAGATATGGTGATTGAGACCATCCGTAGTTCCAGTAAAGTGGAGGAAGCGAAAGAAAGGTTGATGACCCGCTTCGATTTCACTGAAAGGCAAGCTCAGGCAATTCTTGAGATGCGTCTTCAGAGGTTGGTGGCTCTGGAAAGGGAAAAGCTTCAGAAAGAATACGAGGAGCTTCTTCAGAAAATTCAAGAGCTTCAAAAAATCCTTTCCGATCAGAGAACCCTTTTTGAGGTTATCAAGAAGGAACTACGAGAGATCAAGGAAAAGTTTGGAGACCCGAGGAGGACTCGAATTGTTGAAGAAGAAGAAACCATCGAAGAAATAGACCTGGTTCCTGAAGAGGATATAGTCATCACCCTGACCCGGGATGGCTATGTTAAAAGAGTTGCCCTTGATGCTTATCGTCGCCAGGGAAGAGGCGGCAAGGGTGTATCGGCAATGAACATCAAGGAAGAAGATGCTGTAAACCAGGTTGCTGTTTCCACTACCCTGCACCGGGTACTTTTCTTCACCAGCAAGGGCAGATCTTTTCAGCTTTTGGCTTATCAACTTCCCGAAGCGAGTCGCCAGGCTAAGGGAACTCATCTGGTTAACTTGCTTCCCCTTGAAGAGGGAGAGCGAGTGTTCTCTTTTCTAACCCTCAAGGACTTTGGAGTGGCTCGCTATCTTTTCATGGTTACCAATCGAGGAAAGGTTAAACGACTGGATCTTCTGGAGCTGGTTTCTATTACTCGTAGGGGTATACGGGTAATCAACCTTGGTGAAGATGAAGAGCTTTCTCGCGTTTTCCTGACCTCCGGCAACGAGGAAATTCTTGTGGTTAGTGCGGGTGGTTATGCTATTCGTTTTGCAGAGAAAGAGGTACGCCCCATGGGACGCAGTGCTTCAGGGGTGAGGGGAATAAACCTGCGCGATGGTGATGAAGTAGTGGGTGCCTGCTCTCTGTCGGGAGCTTGCTTTGTGCTGGTAGTTTCTGAAAAAGGTAATGGTAAAAAACTGGACCTATCCGATTTCCCCTGCCATCATCGGGGAGGTAAGGGACTAAGAATTATGAAAATTGGCCAGCGCACGGGCAAGGTGGTAGATATTTTGCCAATTTGTGAAGAGGGTGATGTTCTGGTTTCCACTCAGAAGGGAATGCTCATTCGCATAAACAGTTTGGAAATACCCGTTCAGGGCAGAATTACCCAGGGTGTGCGCCTTATCAAGCTGGATCGAGGGGATTCCATTTCTTCGCTGGCACTGGTGGAAAAGGAATGAGCAGGATTCACGGTGGTCGATTGTTCGAGGAAGAAGAGAAGCGGAGTTCCCCGCTTCTGGATTTTAGCTCCAGTATTAATCCCTGGGGTCCGCCTTCGGTTCTTCGTAAAAAATGGCCCAGCATGTGGCAGTGGGTGAGCACCTATCCTCCTCTGGATATCTCGCTATTCCAGAGATGGATTGCCCGGATATATGGCTTTCCCGAGAGAGCCATCCTTCCCTGTAATGGAGCCACCCAGGGTATTTATCTTTTGGGCCGGCTGCTGGAAGGAAGAAAAGTAACTATCATTGAGCCTTGTTTTACCGAATACACCTTTGCTTTTCGTATGGGAGGTAAGGAAATAGAGCACTTTTTCTATCTTGGAGATGGAGAAGTAGAAAGAAGCCTGAAGTCCCTATTTGACACCTGTCCGGATATCATTGTTATGGGTAATCCTCCGAGCCCGTTTGGAAATCCCTATCCCGAGAGTTTTTTGAAAGCTGTGTGGGAATACGCTCTTGAAAAAGAACTATTTTTAGTAATAGATGAAGTTTTTCAGGAATTCATGGACGAGGAAACCTCTTTTTCTAAAAGAATTGAGGAGTATCAGCGCCTTTTTATAGTGCGTTCACTAACCAAATACTTTTCTATCCCTGGGTTAAGGGGAGGGTTTCTATTAACTCACCCTTCCAACGTTAATTTCCTTGAAGAGCATATCGAGCCCTGGTCGGTTAATGCTGTCCTGGCCTCGGCCCTCAAGATACTTTCTGAGAGCGATCTTTCGGCATTCCAGGAAACCACTCTTAAAAACCTCAAGAAAGAAAAGGAATACCTTGAAAAAAGCTGGGAAACCTTTTCTGACTTCACATTACTTTATCCCTCCCGGGTAAATTTCTACATGTTTCGAGTTCTGGATTCAGAAAGCGACCTCTATTCTTTCTTTTATCAAAGAGGGATATTGATCAGGAATCTGTCTGATTTCTGGGGATTGGACAGGAGCTTCTATCGAATTTCAGTGCGCACTCACTCTGAAAACAAGCGCTTTCTGGAAGTATTGGGGGAATTTGTAGATGAACTCAGAAGCTTTTAGCAAAAAAGTTCTTTTTATTGGGGGAGCAAGGAGTGGCAAAAGTTCTCTGGCCCAACAAAAAGTGGAAGAAGCGAGCCCCAGGCGGATTTATCTGGCAACTGGCGTGATAACTGACCAGGAAATGGCAGAGCGAGTGGCCCTGCATCGCAAAAAGCGTTTAGAAGGCTGGGAAACTCTTGAGGTACCCTTCGGTTTTCGGGAGATCGTTGATAGAAGTTTTTCTGGTTGCGGAGTATTGCTGGATTGCGTGACTTTCCTGGTGAGCAACTTGCTTCTCCGGGAAAAGGAGCCGGAAAAAGTTTTTACGGAAGTTACTGGAGAGCTGGAACAACTCTTCAAAAAGCAGTTTCGGGAAGGCTTTTTTTTGGCTTTGGTCAGCAATGAAGTGGGTTGCGGGGTGGTTCCTGAAAGCTCCTTGGGCAGGCAATTTCGAGACCTTCAGGGTAGGGTCAACCAGTGGCTTGCTCGGGAAGTTGACCAGGTTTTTTTAGTGGTTGCAGGAGTGCCGTGGAGGCTAAAGTAGATTTTGTGCGCTGGTTGCGGCTTTTGAGGGTTGCAACTGCCTTTTTAACTGTTTTGCCATTGGCCAGAGAAGAAGATAGACCAGAAGAGATAGCAGCGTCGAGTGTTTTTTTTCCGCTGGTAGGCCTTTTGATAGGTAGCGGAGTTTACGGAGTATTTTGGGCAACTCGCTTTGTCTTTGGAGTCTCTTTTCTTCCCGTGCTTTTGGCTTTAACTGCCTGGGTTGTGTTTACTGGAGGTCTGCACCTTGATGGCCTGGCCGACGTAATAGATGCATTGGGGGCTCCGGTTTTTAGTAGAGAAGCAAGGGAACGCATTCTTAAGGATCCTTCTCTGGGTACCTTTGGGGCGATAACTCTTTTTCTGGTTCTGGCCTTCAAGTTTTTTCTTTTTTTAGAAATGCGGAACTGGGAGATGATTTTACTGGCTCCTTTAGTAGCCAGGTTTTTTTTACTGGGAATTATTTGTTTTGGTCGTTATCTTCTGCGGAGATCAGGTCTGGGGAGTATTTTTTTAAATAAACCAGAGGGAAGCACCGCTTTTTGGGTGTGGTTGATCGTGATCGCTGTCTTGCTTGTTCTTTTTGGCAGAGCCTTTCTTTTTTTGAAAATTTGCCTGTGCTTTGTTATTATTTACTCATTCGTGAAAAAGGTTACTCGAGTACTGGGGTTTTTGAATGGAGATGTTATGGGAGCGGCAATAGAGTTGGGAGAACTGCTTTTTCTTCTGGCTGGGAGGATTTAGTATGGTAAGAGCCCTAAGTCCGGGGAGCATGGGAGAGCTATTTCAGGGCTACCTCGAGGATACAGAGGTTCTTGTTTCTTTAACCATTGAACGTTACAGCGAAATGGAGGTTTTCTTTAAAAAAGAACCTTTTGAACTCTGGGAAGAAGAAAACGAAAAGGGTGTTCAGAAGTTGTGGAAGAGCGCCAGAGCCCTGGAAATAGCATTGGAGGAGTGGGGATTCAAAAACCTTAAAAGGAAAATTTCCTTCAGGAGAAGGAAGGCATTACCCGAGGGAAAGGGTTTTGCTTCCAGCACCGCGGATATAGCTGCCCTTCTGGGTGCTCTTTCTCGGCTTTTGGGACGAAAAGTCTCAGAGGAAGAAATAGCCCGGATTGCTTTGAGGGTAGAACCTACCGACAGTACTCTTTTTTCTGATTTTTGTGTTTTTGATCATATTTCCGGGAGAGTGGCTATACGCTTTCCGGTACCGGTGTATCTGGGGGTTGTGGTCTGCGAGCTTCCTGGTAAGGTAGAAACTTTGGAAGTGGACAGAGCCAGGTTGCGCAAAAATTGGCTTTATTTTGCTAAGGAAGTGGGAAGAGCCCTGGATATGATTCAAAAGGGGCTTGAAGAGGGAGATCTTTCTTTAATCGGTAGAGCCGCTACTCTTAGCGGCTCTATTTTACAGGAAGTGTGTCGGGAAAGGCTCTTTGATCTTTTGCGAAAAGAGATGAGGTGCATCGGGGCCTTGGGCGTGAATAGGGCTCATACCGGTAAAGCCGTGGGGGTTCTCTTCGACCGCCGGATTTACCCTGATGCGGAAATGCTGCGCAGGGTAAAGGAATGTCTTCAAAAAGAGAAAGTACACTGCTGGGTGACTGGAGCAGTTAGGGGAGGAGTAAGAATAATCAAGCCATGAAGGAAATCTATCTTCTGCGTCATGGAGATACTGAAGCTACGGAAAAGGGCTTTTTTGCAGGATGGAGTGATGTGCCACTCTCTCCTAAGGGTGAAAGAAGGATCAGGAAGTTGCAACAAAATTTGTTAAAGGAGGTTTCTTTTGAAAAAGTGTTTTGCAGTCCCCTGTTGAGAACTCTTCAAACAGCCCGGCTTCTGGTTCCAGATGCTGATGTGGAAATTGTTCCTGAAATAAAGGAGCGTTCTTTTGGTTCCTGGGAGGGTAAGTCCTGGGAAGAACTTGAGAAAGAGCATCCTGTAGAAGTCCTGGAGTGGAAAAGGGATCCTTTGAGCTTTACCCCTCCTGGGGGAGAAAGTTTTCGGGAAGTACTTTCTAGGGTGAGCTCTTTCTGGCATCAGCTCCTTAAAATGGAAAATGGTCGATATCTTCTGGTTACTCATGCTGGAGTAATTCGCTGTTTCCTGGTCAAGGCCATGGATATTGAATTTGCTTCCACTTTTCGAGTTTTGCTGGACCCCGGGGTTCTGGTAAAGATCGGGTTTAATTATGAAGAATTTCCAAGAGTAGAACTGATTCAGAACAGCGGTGTTTGAAGTGCTGGCCTTTCTACGTATGGTGATAGGCTTTTCCCTGGATTCATTTTTGGGAGACCCTTTTGGTCGCTGGCATCCCGTGGTTTGGGTTGGTAAAACTATAGAGAAACTCGAACGCTTACTTTTTCCAAGGCGTAGAAGCTTTCGCAAGGAATTTTTACTTGGTTTCGTGGTAGTGCTTTTAGTGGCGGGTGGCATCGGCTTGGCCTATGGTTTTCTGGGTTGGCTGATGCGCAGAAACTGGCCGATTATTTATTGGATAGTAGAAATATATCTGGTTTTTTCTTTACTTGCTTTCCGCTCGCTCTGGTTAAGCGGCAAAAGAGTCTTCCTGGCTTTACAGAGAGGAAATTTAGAGGAAGCAAGAAAGAACCTTCGTAGCCTGGTAGGTAGAGACACCGAGCATCTTGCAGAATGGGAGGTGGTCAGGGCCTGCGTCGAGTCTCTTGCCGAGAATTTTAGCGATGCGGTGGTGGCTCCTCTTTTTTATGCTTCCCTTTTTGGAGGGTTGGGCATACTCCTTTACAAGGTGGTTAACACCCTTGATTCCATGCTGGGGTACCGGGACTTTCGCTATTTCTTCTTTGGGTTTGCTTCGGCGCGTCTTGATGATTTGCTGAATTTTATCCCTGCTCGCCTGAGCGCCTTTTTCCTGGGAATGGCCGCTCTGTTTTCAGGAAGGCCCTTTGGAAGGACTATCCTGACTGCCTTGCGCGATGCTCGCAAACACCCCAGCCCCAATGCGGGTTGGCCTGAAGCAGCTATGGCTGGTGCTCTCGGGATAAGGTTGGGAGGAGTGAACTATTACCAGGGCAGGCGCGAGGAAAGACCTTTCCTTGGAGAGCCCCTTAAAGAGCTTGTTCCAGAAAGAATTGAGGAAGCCCTTTCTCTTTTGTGGTTGGGTAGCTGGTTTGCTCTACTAATCTTGGCGCTTTTTGCTTGGTGGGTCGGCTATCCCGTTTTTGGCATTTAGATGGAGGGTATGTTTTTATGCACGAACCGCAAAAGTATCGCCCTGCTTCGCTTAAAAAACGAGTTTTGATATCCGTTTTCATCAGTATAAGTAGCATCGTGATTATTTTTTCTGTGGGTTCCTTTTTTGAGGTGCCATCTGAGATAGACTTTGCTCGTTTTGACTTTGGAGTTTACCTGGTAGGCTTTTTATTGATGTTTACTGCCTGGTTCCTGGATGGCTTGAGAGTTTTTCTGAATGCTCGAGCCTGGAACAAGAGCATTCGCCTGAGGGATGCAATAAGCACAGTTCTTGCCGGATATTTCATGTCAACTATAACTCCCTTCAGTACTGGTGGTAGCCCGGCCCAGATGTATGTCCTTACCCGTGCAGGCATGAGCTGGGGAGAGGCAGGCAGTCTGGTAGTGGTCTGCGGCATTCTCTACCAGGTGAGCCTTTTGCTTCTGCTTTTCTTGCTTATTTTTGCCTTTCATATCGGTTTTGTTCTTCAAGGCGTATTGCTTAAGCTCCTTTATTCTTTCGTGGTCTTTTATGCAGGTGTAATGGTGCTCCTTTTTTCTTTTTTGTATCGTCCTCAGATGCTCTTCCGGCTCACTGAGTGGGGCATAGGTTTTGTTAAGCGTCGTTTCAGAAAGATTCACTTTTCCGAGGAAAGTGTTCGAGAGTGGGTACATGAATTTTTTGAGGACTTTCGCAGGGGTTTTAGGATTCTCTTTTTTCAGAAACCCCAGTATTTGGTGTGGAATATAGGCTGCTACATGCTACAGTATGCGCTTATTTTTTCCGTTGCCTATTTTGTGTTGGTGGCTATGGGGGTGAGAGTGGATTATCTTCAGGTTCTGGGCACTCAGGCTCCTCTCTTTTATATTTTTTCTTTTGTTCCCTCTCCCGGGGCCAGTGGGGGGGTAGAAGTTTCCATGGCTTCCGTTTTTGCCCGCTTTGTGGGCGCTTATCGGGTGGGCATGTTTGTTCTTCTGTGGAGAGTACTCACTTTCTATTTTCCCATGGTGGTGGGGGGAATAACCTTTTTCCGAATTGTACAGAGTACAGGTGGATATCTGAATGAGAACAGGCAACCAAACAGAGGGAGCAAAAGATATGTCCAGGAGTTTCCTGGAAATAAAAGTTCTTAAAGCATTACTTAACTCTCAGGATTGGGTATCTGGCGAAGAGCTTGCCAACCAGCTCTCTTTGAGCAGGGTGGCCGTCTGGAAAGAAGTGGGAAAGCTGAGATCTCGAGGCTTTCCTGTGGTCTCTTCTCGCAGAGGTTACAGGCTACTGAAACTTCCCGATGTTTTCTTCAGGGAATATCTTGAGGCTTATTTCTCAAGGCTACCTTTTCCAGTGAAATTTTTTTATAGAGACCAGGTAGATTCTACAAATGAATGGGCCAAAAAGGAAGCCTTGCAGGGCGCACCGTCGTGGAGCCTCTTCGTGGCTGAGAACCAGACCCGGGGTAAAGGAAGAAGAGGGAGAAGCTGGTTTTCACTTCCCGGTAAAAGTTTGACTTTTTCCCTTTTGATTAGGCCATCTCTGTCTTTAGGGTCGGGACTTACTTCTCTGCCTCTCGTCTGTGGCTTGGCGGTGAGTCTCGCTCTTGAAGAGGGAGGCTTGAGGCCAGGGATCAAATGGCCCAACGATGTACTGATTGAAGGGAGAAAGGTGGCCGGGATACTGGTTGAAGGCGATTTTGAAGCAGAAATGCTCAAATACGTGGTCATTGGCATTGGTTTGAACGTTAATCTGTCCGAAGAAGATTTTCCGCAGGAGTTAAGACTTACAACAACTTCTCTTTTGGAAGTTTCAGGTAGAAAACATCACCGGCTTTTTTTGCTGGAGGCCCTGTTGGGTAAACTTTACAGGTGTTTGGATAGGTGGGAGAAAGAAACCGGCCTTGCCTCCCTGTACTCAGGACTGAAAAAGAGGCTGGTTACCCTGGGGAAAAAGGTAAAAGTGGTCACCCCTGGCGAAACCCTGGAAGGTGTGGCTGAGGATATCGACCTGGACGGTTCGCTCTGGATTGATTCAGGAGGCAGAAAAAGGAAGGTGAGCTGGGGCGAGCTGAGTTCCCCTTGATTTTTGGTTAACTTTATTTTATAGTTTGGTTAACCAAAATAGGGGGTGGAACGATGCGTTTCCAGCCAGCTCAATTGACTCGCTGTGCTTTGGTGGTTACTCTTTGTGTGATATCTTCACTTTTTTCTCGCTATACCCAGGGGACGGTGCCTTTCAGTCTTTTGCCTTTTGTTGTGGTTCTTGCTGGGTGGCTACTTCGTCCCCAGGAAGCTTTCTGGTCTATGTTGACCTATATTCTTTTGGGTCTTGTGGGTTTGCCGGTTTTTGCTTCACCGCCTTTCGGGGGTCCTGCTTATCTACTCAAACCCAGCTTTGGTTTTCTACTGGGGTTTATCCTGGGAGCCTTTTTCATTTCCGTTTTTAAAAATAGGGAATTTTTTAGAAAAAACATATTGGGAGTAATTTTCCTTTCGGAGCTGGGAATGCTTCTCATCTATCTTCCGGGCCTTTTTTACCTGTGGCTGGCTTTTTCCTTTTTTATGGGAAAACCAATCGGTTTTAATCGGGTTTTGCAGATAGGTTTTTATCCTTTCCTGGGCCTTGATGTTTTAAAGGCTTTCCTGGCTGGTATGCTATTCTGGAAGGTAAAGAACAGGATAGATATTTAGGCTTCTTTTGAAAAGATTGGAGTCCTTCTTATTAGAATGCTTCGTTCGGGCCTAAAGTTTTTGGGGGTTTGGCCGATATATGTTTAAAAAAGCACGAGGAAGGGGGTTTCTTTGTTGAAAATAAAAACCAAGGTATCGCTTTCTTTTATTGTTCTGGCTTTACTTGCTGCCTTTTGTGGAGGGTTTGCAATTTATTCTTTTGTGGAGGTTGAAAAATCTTTACAAGGGGTTCGACAAGAGGTCCCCCTTTTGATGGTAGTTTCCCGACTTAAAGATTTGATTGCTGAAAACCAGGCCCTGGTGGCACTTTATCTCCAGGAAAAGGATTTGGACGCCCTTGAATCGCTGGAAGAAGACTTTGCGAGGGTGGACGGTCGTTTCATGGCCTACTTTGAGGTTCTGCGTCTGGGCAGCGATTCTGAGGAGTTCAAAAAATCGAACTATTACGAAATATGGAAACAGGAAAATTTCCCTTATCCTCTGCAGGCCATTCCTCAGGATAACCCTCTTTACCGCTCTATTCAGACGGCAAGGAGTATTTACATTGAGAGTCGCATTACTTCGCAAAACGTTCGAAAGACCTGGCAGGAATGGCTTTCCATCCAGAGAGAAAGAAGCATGGCTTCTTTGAGCATGGATGAACCCTTGGAGGTAATGATGAGGTTTATAAAAGCAGTGAGTGAGGCTGTTGAAAACCTGTCGGACCCCTTGCGTAACGTTTATTACCTTGCTTTCAGGTTTGCTGCAACTGGCGATCCCGAAAACAGGATTGGCACTTCTATAGATTCTTACCTTCAAGCTTTACAGAAAGACCTTACCAATTCTCCCATGCTTTCTGATTCCAAAAAAGAAGAACTCGCTAAGTTGGTAGCCGTTTTGGGAGAAAAGTGGAGTGTTTTAAAGCCAGCGATAAAAGGAGAAGTGGATGGCGATGTGGATTCAGCGTTTCTGGAATTTTATCGGGCTTACAATAAAGCCTTTGACGCCTTAGAGAAGCTGCGTTTGGACTCTTACGTTGAACGGTTGCAGTCACTTTCTGCAGAATCCAAAAACTTCCTGATTCTTTCGGATCCCGATAAAAAAGAAGAAAAGCGCAAAAAAGTTGAAGCCAGCCTGGATCTTTTGGACGGCTTTCTCAGAGGTCCCTTTGCAGAAACCTATGCTCCTGGTTCGGTGGAAACGGTAATTGAGGAGCGCTGGAAGCCCCTTAAAGAGGCCTGGCGCAAGGTGGTGCAGATGGATGGCTATCTCAATTTACTCGATAGCCAGCTTGAAAATGCCTTAGTGTCTTCAAAAGAAGCCCAGACCAAGATTAGCGATTCCATAGATGCTCTGTATCAGACAGTACTTGACAAATTCAATGGAGCGTTGCTTTCTCTTCAGACAGTCAAAGATAGAATGAACCGCATCCTTTACTTCATAGTTGGGTTTGTGATAATTCTGGCTATTTTACTGGGAGTGCTGCTTACTCGCAGCATTATAAAGCCCCTGAACCGTGGAGTTGCCTTTGCGCAGGTTCTTGAAAAAGGAGATCTCACTCAGAACATCCAGGAGAAACGTAAAGATGAGATGGGAATCCTTTTCCACTCACTTAACGCTGCTTCTTCAGCGCTGCGGGAGTTTATGGGAGAAGTGGCTCAATCCGGACAGGAAATCATGAAGGCTATGGAGAGTCTCGAGAAAAGCTCGGAAGAGATTTCCCATACTGGCGAACAAATCGCTCAAACTATCTCCCAGGTTGCCAGAGGTTCTGAAGAACAAAGCCAGTCATTAAGCGGGGTCTCTCAGGATATGGAACGACTGGTGGAAAAAGTCAAGAATATGGCTGCTCAGCTCATGAAGCAATCTGAACAAGCCTCGCAAGCGCTGGATGAGGTGGACAAAGTACTGGAAAGCGTTAAATTAACTGGAGGCAATATTCAGGAGGTTAGAGAAGCCGCATCACGGGCTTTCTCAGCTACCGAGAATGGTCAGGACACCCTGAAAGAAGTTGTTTCGGCTATGGAAGAAATTAAGGAATCAGTTGCTTCAGTTGGGAAGATTGTCGAAGAACTGGGTCAGAGCTCTCGAGAGATTGGAAGCATTACAGACTTGATAACTGGCATAGCAGAAGAAACCAATCTTCTTGCTTTGAATGCAGCCATTGAAGCAGCCAGAGCTGGTGATGCCGGGCGAGGTTTTGCTGTGGTGGCTGAAGAGGTGCGCAAATTGGCTGAAGAGTCTGCTCAAGCTGCACAACGTATTGCTAAACTCATTTCTGAGGTTCAAAAAGAAGCGGAAAAAGCAGTAAAGTCCATGAATGAGAGCCAGGAAAGGGTGGAAAAGGGGAGCCAGGCGGTATCCAGCGTGCAGGAAGCCTTTGGCGATATTTATAGTACCAATCAGGTAGTAACCCGGGAAGTTGAGGCCATAGCTCAATCTTTCTCCAGGGTTGATGAATCTTCGCGCCACATTGCAAAAATCATTGAAGAGATGGCTTCTATCTCCAAAGAAAGCTATTCAAGGACTCAGGAAATAGTGGCCCTGTCTCAGGAAGTTTTTGGGAACCTGAACGACGTGGCTTCAATTTCTGAAGAAAACGCGGCTTCTGCTCAGGAAGTGGCAGCTTCGGCAGAGGAACAGAATGCTGCACTTCAGGAGATGAACAGGACCATACAGGACACAACCAGAATTGCTCAGGCTCTGGAAGAAGACTTGAAGAGGTTTAAAATTTGAATGGCTCAGGATAGGTGCTTGCAAGCAGAGGGGATATTACAATATCCCCTCTGCTTGCTTTCAGTCGCTTTTCGCAGAGAATGCAAGGAGCCAGCCCCTTTTTTTAGCTCCTTCTGCAAACCCGGTAACTTCTTGTTTTTTCTCCTGGGGGATGGTTAGTGAGACCTGCAAAAGGTCGCTGTTTATGTCCATTGTTCCTTCGTTACCAAATACTGACTGGAGGCGAGCGATGAAAAGATTGAAATGGGTGGGTGCCACCTTGAAGGTGAAACTTGCTTCCGGCCTGAACTCCTGTATGCCTGATTTCGCAAGCACGAGTCGAGCTGCCTCTCCATAGGCCTTAATAAGTCCTTTTATGCCCAATTTTTTGCCGCCGAAGTAACGCACAACCACGACCATGGTATTGGTGAGCTGGTGCTTTTTTATGGCTCCCAAAATTGGTCTTCCAGCACTCCCCGATGGCTCACCGGCATCTGAGGAGAATTCTTCTATTTTTTCTAAGCCTATCCGCCAGGCAAAGCAATGGTGGGTTGCATCCGGGAATTCGCTGGTAACCCCTTTAAGAATTTTACGGGCCTCCTGAGGGCTGGCAACCCTGAAGCTTTTCGCTATAAACCTGGAGCGCTCGATATTCAGCTTTACTTCGCTTTCCTGGGCTATAGTTAATGGCATTTTGGAAACCTTTTTTGATTTGATATATATTATAACCTACAACAGAGGCTTGAATTATTCCATGAATATTAGTATAATTGTTTATACATTAGGAGGTAAGTAAAAATGAAAAAGCCCTTAAACGAAAACAGCCCGGTACCGCTTTATCATCAGTTGAGCCAAATTCTGCGGGAAAAAATCGAAAGCGGAGAGTGGAGAGAAGGCGACAGAATTCCCACCGAGTTTGAGCTATGCAGGGAATACGGCTTAAGCAGGGGTACAGTAGCCCAGGCTCTTCGGGAGCTTGAGCTGGAAGGGCTTATCTACCGTAAACAGGGGCGGGGCACTTTTGTAACTGAAAAGAAAATTACCCAGGACCTTTCTCATTTCTACAGCCTTGCGAAAGACTTGCAGGAACGGGGGATTAAACTTTCATCGCGGGTTTTGCGAATGGAGATAGTGAGTCCTCCTGCTTCAGCAAAGAAAGCTCTTTCTCTTTCTGAGGATAAAGTGTTTTTGATTGAAAGAATCCGCTCTGCAGAGGATATACCAGTTATTCTGGAAAGAATTTATTTATTACCTTTCTTTAGCGAGTTTTCGGAGAGAGTTGATGTTCTGGAGCGAGGAGCTATTTATGATTTGTTTTCTGAGAGGGGAATAAAAGCAAGTCGAGCGCGGGAGGAATTCGAGGTGATTAGAATGAACCAGCGGGAAGCAGAGCTTTTTGGAGTAGAAGAAGGATTCCCTGCTCTTTTGGTAAGGCGGTTGACCTTTGACGAACAAGATACTCCTTTTGAATACAGAAAAAGCATTATAAGGGCCGACCAATGTCGCTACAGCGTGGAGCTGAAAGCTTGAGCAAAAAAGGGCTTTTAGGGCGGCTCTTTGTTGCTTTCCTGAAAATCGGTGCTTTTACCTGGGGTGGGGGCTATGCCATGTTGCCTCTTATCAAACGAGAGCTGGTTGAGAAAAACAGATTTCTGAGCGAAGAGGAATTCATCGAAGGTGTTTCTGTTGCCCAGAGCCTTCCAGGAGCGATTGCCATAAATACTGCCTGTTTTGTGGGTAGAAAGCTGGCCGGAGGAAGTGGGGCTCTGGTATCTCTTTTGGGTTCTGCTCTTCCTTCTTTTGTGGTTATTCTGGTTCTGGCTACCGTTTTTTTACATTATCGAGAAACTAAGTATATTAGGGATTTTTTTTATGGAGCTACCCCTGCCATAGCTGCTTTGATTGGAGCAGCGGTTCTGGACTTTGGAAAAAGCGCCCTGAAGCATGTTGAAGAAGTACTCATTGCCGGGTTGTTGTTTCTATTTGTTTTCCTTTTTGACTTGCATCCTTTGTGGGTGGTGGTTTTGGGTGGAGTTCTGGGTTTGGTGAGAAAACGATGATTTATTTGCAACTTTTCCTTGCTTTTTTGCGAGTGGGTTTTTTTGCCTTTGGAGGAGGAGCTGCTGCTTTGCCTCTCATTGAAAAAGAAGTGGTGGAAAACTACCGCTGGTTGCAGAATGGCGAATTTCTGGAACTGGTTACCCTTTCAGAACTTTCTCCGGGGCCCATCGGGATCAACTCGGCAACTTATACCGGGTTTAGAGTAGCTGGTTTCTGGGGAGCGCTGGTGGCGACCGCAGCTTTTTGCTTTCCATCTTTTTTGCTGGTTTTTTTGGTGTCCCGTTTTCTTTCGGCTTTTGAACATGACAGAAGAGTTCAGAGTTTTTTGCGAGGTTTGCGTCCTGCGGTTTTGGCTTTAATGAGTATGGCCTGTTATTCCATTGCTTATCGGGGAATAAAGGACTGGTTTTCTGTTTTGATAGGCGCTTTGGC
This sequence comes from Atrimonadaceae bacterium G-SL-SR-0-11, assembly GCA_048814795.1. Lineage (GTDB taxonomy): Bacteria > Atribacterota > Atribacteria > Atribacterales > Thermatribacteraceae > Thermatribacter. Next base: position 415,677 of record CP184673.1, read on the forward strand.
CTTCTTTTTAATTTATTTTCGAAAACTGGATCCAATTCTGGTGCTTCTTTTGTGTGGCATGGCAGGGGTTTTTGCAGGGTTGACAGGGGCGAATCTAAGAATATAATTTTAAATGATAATTTGTATATACAAAGGAGGTAAGGTTAGTGCGGTCTTCTCGATTATTCAACCCACTCGAGAGTTTATTGGTAAAGGAACCTTTAGCTACGGGAAAAGGCTGGTGGGCTGGCGCTCCTGGTGCCTTTTATGATCAAGAAACAAAACTTTTTTATCTTTTTTATAGATTGCGCAAACCAAGAGAAGGCGAAAAAGGAGGGAGGGGATTTGAGGGCAGAATAGCGGTAAGCTCAGATGGTATTAATTTCAAGGATATTTGGTCGGTTAAAAAAGAAGAACTAGATACTCCTTCCTTGGAAAGAGGGGCGATATTGAAAAGTAAAGAAGGAAAGTGGCTTTTGTATCTCAGTTACGTTAATCCCATTGATAATCGTTGGAAAATCGATGTTATCGAGAGCAAGTCTCCGGATTCTTTCCGCGTTGATAAGAAAATAGAGGTTTTAACTGCTCAAAAAGTGGGCACAGAAGGAGTAAAGGACCCTCGTGTTTATATTTTTGGGGATGCGTATTATATGCTGGTAAGCTATGCAGATGTTGACAAATCAGCAGCATTGGACCCTGCGAGGCTACATTCTACTGCGGATGCATACAATACAGGTTTAGTCAGGTCTTGCTCGGGGTTGGCTGTTAGCATGAATGGAATTACTTTTGGGTGGTTAGGGGGTATTTTATTTCCCACAAAAGGGAGGTGGGATGCATATGCAAGCCGTCTGAATTCTATGGTTTATATTCCTCCAGTGTTTGTAGGATTCTATGATGGAGCAAAAGATGTTACCGAAAACTACGAAGAGAAAACTGGTATTGCGCAATCAACTGATTTTCTTCATTGGCACAAGATTTCTACGGATGGTCCGGTGTTTACTTCTCCGTATGCAAGTGGTTCTCTTCGTTATGTGGATGTGGTTGTAGCGAATGGAAAGTTATGTTTTTACTTTGAGTGGGCTAGGGAAGATGGATCTCACGAATTGCGTGTAAGCTTTGTTGATTCATTATAAAAGGAGGAAGATTATCATGAAAAGAACGGTTGTTGGGCTTTTGATAAGCTTTTTGATTTTGTTATCTTTTACAGCAAATGCTCTACCAAGTGATGCTATAAAGGTAGTTCTAGGCGTTTCCCCTCGAGAAGTTGGAAATGTTTTACCAAAGTTATTGGAGAAATTTGAGAAGGAAAATCCCCAGATAAATGTAGAGTGGATGAAGGTTCCTGGAGTGCCTGGAGAACAACATAGTTTGTATGTAACTAACCTCCTTGGTGGAAGCCCAACTCCTGATGTTATAGCAATTGACATGATTTGGGGTGGGGAATTTGTTGCTAATGGTTGGGCTAAGCCCTTGGACGATTTCTTTTCTGAAGAAGAGCGTGAAGATTTTATCGATGTTGCTTTAGATCCTGTTATTTTAAATGGGAAAATTTACGGTGTTCCTCTTTATATAAATGGCATACACTTCTTTTACAGAAAGGATTTGTTGGACAAGTATGGACTTGAGGTGCCACTTACTTGGGAGGACATGGTAGAGAGCTCTGAAAAAATCCTAACAGGAGAAAATAACGAAGACTTGGTTGGTTTGGTAAGTATGTGGGCAAGGATAGAAGGATTGTTTATGAATTATCTTCAATTTTTCTGGGGAGCGGGTGGAAAGTTTTTTGATCCTTCAGGTAAAGTTCTTGTAGATAGTCCAGAAGGAATCAAGGCCCTTCAGTTTATGGTTGATTTGCTCTATAAGCATAAAGTTGTTCCTGAAAGCGTGCTTACTTACAAGCCAGATGATGCAAGGGTTCTCTTTCAGCAAGGTAGGTCTATTTTTATGGTGGTGCAGAGTTATGTTTGGCCAATGCTTAATGCTGATAATTCAAATGTTGCCGGGAAAGTGGATTTTCAACGAGTGCCTTATTTTGAAGGACATCCCGAGGCTAGAACTATTTGTTTAGGCGGTTGGAATTTGGTTATCAACCCCTATTCTAAGCATCCGGAAGAAGCATGGAAGCTTATAAGCTTCCTTACTAGTTTGGAATCACAGGTTGATTTTACCCTTCATACAGGTAACTTAAGTGCTAGGAAGTCAGTTTTTGAGCAACCAGAGGTTCTCTCAGAGGGGAAAACGGCATTAAAAATGTTTAAGCAATACATGGAAGCAGGGAATGTACGTCCCTCCTCGCTAAGTGGCAGTAAATACCCTCAATTATCAGATATAATGCAATCTAATATTCATTCGGCTCTGCTTTTGGAGAAGCAACCACAGGAGGCTTTGAAGGATGCTGCGAAAAAAATAGATGAGCTAATGTCTAGGTAACGAGTTCTAATTTACACAAGGGGCGATAAATTGCCCCTTGTGTAAATTTTTATCCTCAAAGGAGGAATGAGAGCATTGAAAAAAGTCTGTGCGTGGAAGCGTGAGTGGTTGTTAATTTTACCCCTTTTTGGGTTGCTCATTTTTGTAATGATATTTCCCACTTTCTATACTTTCCTTCTTAGTTTTAGCCGTTTTTCTTTATTGGATAATAAATTAATTTTGTCTGGTTTTAGGAATTATCTGAATCTGATACCCGACGAAGAGTTTTGGGTTTCTCTCAAAAATAGTGTTCTGTTCACGGGGATTACTGTGCCTCTTGAACTGGTGTTAGGTTTGTTCTTGGCTTTATGGTTAAACAGGCAATTCAAGGGTAAGTCCTTAGTAAGAGCGACGTTGCTCTTGCCGTGGGCCATTCCTACAGCACTTAATGCAGTTATTTGGCGCTGGATGTACAATACTGACTATGGGATTTTTAACGATTTGCTTTTGAAAGTTGGTTTGATTCGAACGAACATCAATTGGCTTGGACAGATCCCTCTTGCGATGATTTCTATGATGATTGTTGCAATATGGAAAACCAGCTCTTTTATGGCTCTAATACTATTGGCAGGTTTACAATCTATACCCAATGAAGTTTACGAAGCTGCCTTTATTGATGGTTCTACAAAGTGGACCACTTTCAAGTCTATCACGCTTCCCCTCTTGAAACCGGCGATTCTGGTTTCTTTGCTTTTCAGGACCATGGATGCTTTTAGGACTTTTGATTTGCCTTTTACTTTAACCCAGGGAGGTCCTGTTAATTCTACAGAAACTCTGAGCCTTTATGCTTACAAGGTTTCTTTTCAATTTCTCAGGTTTGATTATGCTTCTTCGGTTATTGTTGTGCAATTTGCCATTTTGTTAGTCTTAAGTATTTTGTATTTGAGATTTCTGGAGGTAGAACTGTAGGAATGAAAAGCAAAAAGTCTTTAATAACTAATTCTATTAAAACTATTTTTATAAATTTATTTTTAGTTATGGTTTTTTTCTTTCCTGTTGTGTGGATTTGTTTGACTTCCTTAAAAACCCAGAGCGAGATTTATGCTTTTCCTGTAAGTTATTGGCCCAAAAAGATTACATTGGAAAATTACCATGTGGTTTTGTACGGTTCTGGTTTTTCACGGTATTTGATCAATAGCTTAATCGTTTCTTTAGGTGCTACTTTTTTAATTGTATTGCTCGCCTTTTTAGGTGCTTACTTTTTTGCGAGAACCAGATCAAAAGGAAGAAGAATTTTGCTGCTGTTTGTGCTTATGATTTCTATGTTTCCACCTATTGCAGTGGCTCCACCACTCTTTATTTTTTTCAGAAAAGTTGGTTTAGTAAATAATTTTTTGGGCCTGATTTTAGCCCATAGTGGTCTTTATTCTCCAATGGCTGTTTGGATTCTAACAAATTTTTTAAAAAGTGTACCGTTTGAATTAGAAGACGCAGCTAAGGTCGATGGATGTGGTGTTTTAAGGATAATGAAAGATGTTATATTGCCAGTATCCTTGCCTGGTCTAGCGGCTACTTTTCTTATAATATTTGTGTTTTCCTGGTGCGAGTTTTTGCTGTCTCTTGTGTTGCTTAATCAGAATGAGCTACGAACTGCTGTAGTTGGAATTGCTCTTTATCCAGGAGAATATGCTTTTCCATGGGAACTCATCAGTACTGCTACTTTCCTGGCGCTTTTGCCCATAATCTTTTTTGTTTTTGTATTCCAGAAGTTGATCATTGGAGGATTAACTGCCGGAGCACTAAAATAAGGCTTGGTTTCTCTTCTTGAAAAAAGAGCAGAAACATTACAATACATTGATACTATGTGCTAATGTTGTTAGCTTTAAGGGTGCAAAAGAAAGGTTACAGTTATGACATTGGTATTGGCGACTCTTTCTTTTGCTTTTGTTTGACCAAGGGTCGTGTTTTTTTTAAGAACTTTCGAAGTTGAGAGTTAACTTTCTGCTTTTTCTTGGTTAGGGCAAAGCGCAAGGCCGGCTTTCGTTTTACTGTTTTTCCTGGAGTTCTATGTGGGGTTGAGACTGCCAGACCTTGGGAGTATTACTAATTAAAGGGGTTTAGGGATTGCTTGAAGGGAGTGGTTTAATTTAGCGGTTACCTTGGTGCTTTCTGGGGTGGGGCCTTAGCTTGTAGAGTGTGCTATAATGATGTCAGACTGCCCTATTCTTGCCAGAGAATTAAGTGGTTAGTTTTTGGAAATGGCAGAAGTTCTTTATAATTTCGAAATGTAAAACGATCTCAGTAACGAATGCTTTTGTCCATTGATCGGGCTTGGTATTCCCAATTTAGATTCCTAGTCTCATTTTCTGCCCTTGGCTCTTTTTTTGGTTCGTGATTTGATTTCATCCCTCTATTTATTGCATCCTCCCTTTCCCTCTCTGTAGGGCTGGGGGGAGGAGCCCGTGCTTAACCACGAGGGAGAAGAAGAACGAAATGGTAAAAAGTTTATGTGTTATTGCAATAAAATTTTTGACACTATTGAAGGGTTTTTCTGAATTTGCTACAAAAACAAAACCCTGGATGTTTTGTGCTTTGGATTGTTGAACTATACGCATTGAGCACGGTTGGCTTTTTGTGCTTGAATGATAGTATTCTAATCAGGGCAAAAGGCAATGAAAACGCTTTAACCGGTTTCTACATTTGCTAAAAAGCGGAGCAGCAAGACACTTAGCTGGCTTTTGCTTTTTAACTTATTTCAAAGATATCAAACTTTTTTGATAACTTGGCTCAGAATAAATAAAAACTAAGTTATTTTACTCTTAAACTTGCTCGTGAATAAAAGCAGTCATGTGGTGTGTGGTTAGCTCTGGGCTTTACGAATCTTTCTGAAAATTCTACCCTTGCTTCTTGTTTCTGTTGCTTTCTGGGTGTTGAATTTGCAGGGAAAGTTGTTATAATTGTTATAACATTATAGATACTTCAAGCAACCAGTGTGGCTATGGGTTTGGTGAGAAAGCAGCTTGCTGTAGCTACCTCTAAATGGGACTAAAACAGTGGGTTCTCTTAAATGAGCCTGACTGGATTTATTGATGGTGAGATAGTAAAATTCAAAATGGGGGGTGATGTGTAGAAATTTAAAAAATACTTGGAAGTCTTGAAACCTTTTAATTAAAGAGTTAAAGGAGGTTTTGACACAGTGGGTAGAACGCTTAGCTCTAAAAGACTTATAGTGGTGTCTATTGTGTGTGCTCTTTTCCTCTTAGGATTGGGAGTTCACGCTTTTGCCAAGTTGCCGGTGGTAGGTATTTCTACTGGTTCTTCGGGCACTTCCTGGAGAACCATCATGATCAACTCCCTGGAACAGGTTGGCAATGAATACAAAGCAGCTGGGAAAATAGCGGACTTCAAAATCGTTAACAACGTTGTAAATGGTGATGCCACCGAACAGGCCAACATCATTCGTGACTTCATTGCGCAGGGCGTTGACATCATCCTGGTTAACCCCAACTCCCCCACCGCGCTGAACGGGGTTATTAAAGAAGCCCAGGAAGAAGGCATACTGGTTGTAGCCTTCGATGCTACCGTTACTGCTCCTGACGTGGTGAATATAACCCTTGACCACTATGCGTGGCACAAAAAGAACGTGGAATGGATCTGTTCCACTCTTCAGAAAGGAAATATTATTCAGATTTACGGCCTTGAAGGGCATCCAGCAAACATCGACCGCATGAAAGCCGCTTCCGATGTGCTCAAAAATTATCCAGATATTAAACTTATTGCTTCTACCAGTGGTTACTGGGATCAGACCAAAGCCAAAGAGGTGGCTTCTCAGATCATTGCTTCTGGCCAGCAGATTGATGGTGTGATTACCCAGGATGGAATGGCTTACGGTGTACTTTCTGCTTTCCTCGACGCTGGAAAACTGCCTAAAGTAATGTTTGGAGATCCAGGTACTGCATTCTTTAAAGAGTGGAAAAAGTTGCGTGACGCGGGTGCGGAATTTAAAGCTTGTGCTCAGCCTAATCCTCCAGGAATAGGTGGTACTGCCTTCAGAATCGCTTTACAGCTTTATAACGGCAAGAAATTTAAGCCAGGTATTTTGAAAGACAACACCTATTTCTATAAGGTGAGCATGTTTATAACTGATGAAAACTTTGAAGAGGGTTGGGAACTTCTTAAGGATAAGCCCGATGATTATCTCTTGAACGAAATTATGTCGGAAGAAGAAGTGGCAGCACTTTTTGAGTGAAGCTGTTAAACAACAGGGCTGCCCGCACGGGCAGCCCTGTTGTTTATTTCTGGAGGGTGGTAGGTCTTGATAGTGCTTGAGGCGAAGGGCATAAAAAAGTATTTCGGGGGTGTAGTGGCCCTTTCCAACGGAAACTTGAAGTGTAGAAAGGGTCGGATAACCGGGCTTCTGGGAGCCAATGGGTCTGGGAAGAGCACCCTTTCCAAAATCATTGCCGGTGTGTATCGTGCTGATGCAGGGGAGATAATATATGAAGGAAGGAAGGTAAACTACAGAAATCCCCATGAAGCAAGACAGGATGGCATTGCTCTTGTTTTCCAGAATCTGAGTCTGGTTCCCGACCTTACCGTCTGGCAGAATATAGTGTTGGGCATGGAGAAAAACCGGGGGCTATTCCTGGAGAATGAAGAGGCAAGGGTACTTTCCAGAAGGATTCTTGAGAATTTGATGCCTGATTTGGACATAGAGAGAAAGGTTTATCAACTCTCTCCAGGGGAGATGCAGATTGTAGAGATAGCTAAAGCTATTTCGAGCAAACCCAGGCTTCTTATTCTTGACGAACCCACTGCGGCGCTGGAGCAGAACCAGGTTAAAAGTCTTTTTGATTACATGCGAAAACTGGCCAGCGAAGGAATAGCCATGGTTTTCACCTCCCATCGTTTATGGGAAGTTATGGAGATATGTGATGATGTTACCATATTCAGAAACGGTGAAGATGTGGTTAACATTGACTTTGACCAGGAAGAAAAAGATCCTGAAAAAATAATAGGTTATATTACTGGAGAAACCAAGAAGAAAGAAAGCTTTAAGGTAAGCCAGGGAACTTTTAGCAATCAGGTGATGTTGAAGGCGAAAATAAGGCCGAGAAGCAAAAATAGTGTTCTCAAGGATATTGTTCTGGAGTTGAGGAAAGGAGAAATTTTGGGCATTGGAGGTCTTGCCGGTCAAGGCCAAAACGAGCTAATGTATGCTCTGGCGGGCAGTTATCCTTTTGTTCGTTGTGAGATAGAGCTTGAGGGAAAGAACATTGTTCTTAATCAACCAAGTGAGGCAATTCAGAATGGCATTGTGCTTGTTCCGGGAGACAGACAAAGAGAGGGCCTTTTTCTCGAGCATTCCATTTATAAAAATACGGTTTTTCCAAAGTTTTGCCTTCCCGATCATCCTCTATTTATACCGGATAGGGAATGTCGAGCCGAATGCGAGCGTGTGGTAGAAATACTTTCTATAAAAACACCCAACATTGATGCTCCGGTAAGCACCCTCTCTGGAGGAAACCAGCAAAAAGTAGTGGTGGGAAAATGGCTTCCTTTCGATATTAAGGTTCTTCTTTTGGCTGACCCTGCGAAAGGAGTAGACGTTGGGGCCAAAAGAGACCTTTATGAATATATTGTTGGGCTGGCGCGGGAAAAAGAGGTTGGTGTAATTTTGTATGCCAGCGATAATGAAGAATTGGTGGAACATTGTGATCGAGTGCTGATAATGTATGAGGGAGAGGTTGTGGCAAGCCTTACAGGAGAGGAAATCACTGACGATGCAATAACCGCTGTTTCTATGCGGGTTAGGTAAAGGCTGCAAAGGAGTGGTAATAATGAAAAAGTCCGTTGCGCTTTCGGAAACTTCTTTCCTGAAAAATACGCTTTTAAAACCCGAAGCTTCCAGCTTTTTAATGCTGGTTGCCATGTTTATCATAACTGCCGTTTTGCAAAAGAACTTTTTCGAGAGCAGGTCTATTATCAGGAACATAAACGCCTTCGCTCCGCTTATCTTGCTGGCTATGGGTCAAGCCGTGGTAATAGTTTCGGGAGGGCTTGACCTTTCACAGGGCACGGCCCTTTCACTTCTTACCTGTGTTCTGACCACAGTAATGCGAACTGATAGTCCGATAACAGGTGTTTACGCTCTTTTGGCAGCTTTTGCGGTAGCTATGTTAACCGGTGTTATAAATGGCATTGGTATAGGATATCTAAGAATACCTCCGGTGATTGTTACTTTTGCTACTTCTTATCTCTGGTTGGGTCTGGCTTTGTTTTTAAGACCTACGCCTGGCGGGGAAACTGTAGAGTGGTTTCGCGTTTTTTACAGAATGCGCAGTGTTGAGGGGCTGCCTGCTTTTCTCAGATCTCTTGATTATTTCATTCCCCCGTCTTTGTTTTTGGTGCTTATAGGCTGTTTGCTGTGGTTTTTAATTAGCAAAACCAGAACGGGCAGGTATATCTATGCAGTGGGTAGCAACATAGAGAGTGCTTACTACAGTGGTATCAATACCGCCAAAACGCAGCTGATGGCTTGCCTGATCAATGCAATTTTCATTTTTCTGGCGGCTTTATTCTTTGTTGCTCAGAATCAAACTGGGGATGCGCGGATGGGTGGTCCGTTAACTTTGAGGTCAATAGCAGCAGTGGTTGTAGGAGGCATCGCTCTTTCGGGAGGAAGAGGAAGCATATATTTCGCCCTGATAGGTGCGCTGATTCTCAGCTTTGTTAGTAAAATAATCTTTTTCGCAAATATTCCCAATGCCTACCAGACCCTGGTTTCTGGAATGATTGTCATCGCCGCCATAGCTGGTCCTGCGTACATGACCATAACCAAGGAAGAGCGCTGAGAGGGAGAGTAGAATATGGGAGACACAATAAGTAAACCGGCTTTGGTTCAACTCTGGTATGAAAAGTATAAGAAGATTTTGATTGTTTTCGTGTTGATTCTGGCTATATTTGTCTTCGGAGAGATAACCCTGCCTACCAGCTTCTTGAGTATTGGCCAGATTTTAATTACTGCCAAGCTGGCTTCTTTTACCGCTCTTTTTGGGCTCTGTCAGATGATTGTCATAGCTGGTGGAGGAGAAGGCCTGGATCTATCGGTGGGCTATAATGCAACTTTGACAGCAGTTGTTACAGCAAGCATCATGAATGGAAGCAATGGAAACCTGTGGTTAGCTGTACTGGTTGCGCTGGGTTTCGGGATAGCCATAGGTATGGCTAATGGCGCCCTTGCTTCTTATCTTAAGCTCCCACCTCTGGTGGTTACTCTTGCTATGGCTGATATATTGCAGGGTATAGTTAATGCTTATGTTGCGGGAAAAGCTATTACTGGAAGGCCGTCACCCATTCTGACTTTAATGGCTGCCAAGTCCACCGGAGAGTTTCCGAACATTCTTTTTGTCTTAATCCCCATCGCTATTCTGGCAACTATTGCTTTTAACAATACAAAATGGGGCCAAATACTCTTTGGAGTGGGGGCTAACGAACGAACTGCTTATTTGAGCGGCATCAACGTTAAAAAGGTAAGGTTTGTTGCTTTTACGGTAAGCGGTACTCTGGCGAGTTTGATTGGCTTGCTTTTGCTGGGGAATATGGGTATTGCTTTTAAAGACATGGGCTCTAACTATGTTTTACCAAGCATAGCAGCTGTGGTTTTGGGAGGAGTGCCGTTGAGTGGCGGTGGCGGAAACTATCTGGGTGTTATTATGGGGGCTGTATTTTTGCAAGCCTTGACCAATCTTCTGGTGGCTTTTGGCTTGGGTGACGCAGCAAAATGGGTTACCTTCGGCATTATCCTCTTTGTTATGCTCAGCTTCTATGCCAGCAACTTGCGTAGAAGGTAGAACCGGAAGATTATTCTTTTATGTTTCATACTTTGGTGCCGTAAAAATGGTTTGACGCAGTTTTCTTAGAAAGATTTCGTTGTTTTGAAAAATTTCTGCTACACGATAGCTAAGCAAACCGCCTAAGTTCCTGCGTTGGGTTAGTGTGTCTTTATCGTAAGGTTCTTTAACAACCAGAAGAAGGAATAAAAAGTAAATATCAGAGAAGTTAACAAGTCTTTTTGTGAAGAACGGCCCTTTTTCTGTTTTGCCGATACGGTATGGAGTGCTTTTACCAATGTTACCGAGGAAGAATGGGAAAAATATCTCAAGTGGCGGAAATTGCAAGGGTTTAATGTGTTGCAAATCAACGTTTTAAATCAGTGGGATGCGAGTGTACCCTATCTTCGCTTTCCTTTTAAAGGGGGTAATTATGGAAACTTTGAGCTGAACGAAGAATATTTTGACTTCGCCGAAAAACTCCTCGAAAAAGCTACCCAAAAAGGATTCATCCCCGCTCTGGTGCTTCTTTGGTGCAATTTTGTTCCCGACACCTGGGCTTCTCAGAGAGGAATTTCTCCTGTTATTCCTTTTCCGGTTATGGAAAAGTATGTAGAATATGCTGTGAAAAAGTTTTCCAAGTTTGAACCCATTTTCATAATTAGTGGCGACACCAATTTCGGCTCCCAAGAAACTATCAGATATTACCTCCGTGCTATGGAAATTGTAAAGAATCTCGTTCCTTCTGCATTAACTACTCTCCACTTACAACCCAATACACAGCTTCCTCCAGAGATTGTTAAATCGCCTTATCTCGATTTCTACATGTACCAGTCGGGGCACGTTAAAAATGAGCAGCACTTTCCTTATTTGCTTGCTCAGCAGTTCCTCGAATACCCGGTGAAGCGCCCCATTGTGAATGGAGAGCCTTGCTATGAAGGCCATCCTTTGGATTTACCAAGGAAGGTCGTTTTAGTTCCTTTGATGTTCGCAAGGCAGTGTGGCAGAGTTTGCTTTCGGGAGCAAGCGCAGGGTTTACCTATGGTGCCCATGGTGTTTGGTCCTGGCATAGAAATGGTTCGGAATTTAGGGGGCAGGAGTTTTCAGGAGAACCTTTTGAATGGGATACCGCCTTATATTTAGAAGGAGCCTGGGATGCAGGTTTTGCAAGATATATTTTCGAAGAGTATAAACTTTTTGGAATGCAACCCGCTCAAGATTTGCTTGTCGAAAAGAGTCCTGAGGTAAGGTGTGCTATGGCTCGGGATATGAAAAAATGGGTTGTTTATTCTCCCTGTTCTCAGAGCATACTTCTTAAGATTTCATCGCAAGAGTGTCCAGACGTGCTGGGTATAGAACTCCCTCAGAGGAAGATTTTCTATCCCCGGGTAATTTCTCGAAATGGTGTCTTACAGGTTGATTTACCTCCTTTCAATAGCGATTTTCTGCTTTTAGGTATTCGCTAAAAAAGGTTTTTGAAAAAAATTATTGTGGTTGAAAAATAATGCAAAATATTATATAATTCCCTAAAGGAGGAACGGTGGATGTCTTTGGCAGAAGAAGACCTGATGGTTCGCATTGCCTGGTTGCATTATCAGGAAGATATTACCTTGAGCGAAATAGCTGATCGCTTTGGCTTGTCTCGACCCAAAGCAACACGGCTTCTTGAAAAAGCTCGTCGAAATGGGGTAGTTCGTTTTTTAATCAAAGCTCCTCATGCTCACCTTCTCTCTTTAGAAAAGCAGCTGAAAGAAGTATTTTCCCTTGATGACGCTGTTGTTGTTCCTTCCCCCGCAAGCGAGGAAGCTGTTTATGAAAGTATAGGAAAGGGAGGAGCAATATATCTTTACCGGACAATTCGAGAAGGGGATTTGATCGGCATCAGTTGGGGCAAAACCCTGCGTCAGTTAGCCGAAAATCTTATACCGAAAGACTCGGTAAAAGATGTTCGTTTTGTGAGCCTGGCAGGGGGTCTCACCGTGGGTGCTTTTATGAATCCCTATAACATTGGAGAGCGCTTGGCAAGTGTTTATCAGGGTGAATGTTATTACATTCATGCTCCTGAAGTTGTTGATTCTCCCGATCTGAGAGATTTTTATCTTGCTGAAAGAGTTAATAAGAAAACCTTTGAAATGGCTAAAAACGCACGGCTTTCTTTAGTTGGGATTGGAGTGGCCCACCCTCAGCTTTCTACTTATATCAAGGCAGGTTTCATTGACGTCCAGGATATGGAAATTATAAGGAGAATGGGCGGTGTGGGTGATGTGTTGGGACAATTTTATGATCTTCAGGGAAGGATCCTGGATTTAGAACTACACCGAAGAACCATTGCTATTTCGCTTAAAGAGCTGAGCGAAATGCCAAACGTAATTGGCCTTGCAGGCGGAAAACATAAAGTAGATGCAATCCTTGGAGCGCTCCGTGGACGATTTATAAAAACTTTAGTTACTGATGAATTCACAGCTGAAGAGCTGTTGAAGAAGTCAAAAACTTGATTTTGAGGGAAGGAGCGTAATGTCTTGAAAGCTTTATTCTTTGTTTCGCCAGGTAAGATGGAAATAAGAGAGGTTCCCAAACCTGTCTGTCCGGATGGAGGAATGCTGGTCAAGGTTTTTGCCTGTGGCTTTTGTGGTTCTGACCTACGAACCTATAAAAGTGGTCATCCCCGAGTAAATCCCCCCTGGATTATTGGTCATGAAATAGCTGGAGTAGTTGAAGAGGTTGGCAGAGGAGTGAAGAAGTTTCAGGTTGGAGACAGGGTAGCTGTAGCTCCTCCGGTTTACTGCGGTAAATGTTGGTATTGTAGAAGAGGTTTATTTTATCTTTGCTTAAACCAGCGTGAAATTGCTCAAGCCTGGCCGGGTGGGTTCGCAGAATATATAGCCATTCCCCCTGAGGCAATTGCTTTTGGCAGTATCAATAAAATTCCGAAAGGCCTTTCTTTCGAAGAGGCTGCAATTTCAGAGCCGGCTTCTTCCTGTGTTAATGCGCATGAAGTTGCTGATACTTCTCTCGAGGATAGTGTAGTAATAATCGGTGCAGGACCTATAGGTTGTTTCCATGTAGAAATTGCTAAAGCTAGGGGTGCACAGAAAGTTATCTTGATGGATGTTTTGGAGTCTCGTCTTGATTTAGCCCGTCGTTTTTCTCCTGATTATCTCCTTCAAAACAAGCCAGGTTCTTCCGAGCATATAGATAAAATTCTCGAACTTACCGAGGGAAGGGGCGCTTCAGTAATCGTTGTAGCTTGTCCTTCAGGAGAAGCCCAACAAGACGCCCTGAAAATGGCAGCTAAGGGGGGGAGAATTCTCTTTTTTGGAGGCCTTCCCAAGGAAAAAAGTATGGTTTCTTTCGACAGCAATCTCATCCACTATCGGGGGCTCAAAATAATTGGTGCAACTACTTTTTCTCCGAAACATCATGAAATAGCTCTTTCTATGTTTGTTTCTCGAAAAATACACGCTCAAGACTACATAACCCATGTTTTCCCCCTTGAAGATTACCAAAAAGCTATTGATGCTCTTTTAAACGGTGAAGCTTTAAAGGTGGTATTGAAGCCTTGAAGGATGGGGTGATGATTTCGGCGTCAATTGCCTGTGCTGATTTTGGATGTTTGAAGCAAACCCTTAAGGAACTCGAAGAGTCAGGAGTTAAGTTGTTACACTTTGATGTTGTGGACGGACATTTTGCTCCTACTTTTATTATGGGGCCACCTGTTTTGACTTCTCTCCGTAAGTATACCAGCTTACCATTTGAAGCCCACCTTGCCTGTTATCATCCTGAAAAGTTCCTTTCTCAATTCAAAGGTGCTGGTACGGATTATTTTGCCTTTCATTTTGAGGCAGTTGAAGATCCACCTTATTTTGCATCTTTGGTTAGAGAAAAGGGCATGAAGCCCGTGGTGGCGCTTCGTCCAGAAACCCCGCAAGAAGAACTCAGTGATGACCTGCTTTCTTTAGTGGATATGATTCTGATACTTGCCGTGAAACCGGGGTTTGCAGGCCAGAAGTTTGATGAGAGAGTTTTACCCAAAATCGGACTTTTAGCAGAACGTCTTAAAACGGTTAACCCCGAATGTCTGATAGAAGTTGATGGAAATATTAATGAAACCACCATTCCAGAGGTGGTAAAGCAGGGTGCAAAAGTGCTCGTAGGAGGTACATCTGGTCTTTTTAGAAAAGATAGAAGCATTGAACAGTCGGTGAAGATTATGAGAAATTCAGCCTTGAGAATTCTGAAAAGAGGGAGTTGTTTATGAGCAGCGGTTATTTTTTGGAGATGAAAGACATCAAAAAGAGTTTTCCCGGTGTTCAAGCTTTGAAGGGAGTTACTTTGCTCGTTAAAAAAGGCGAAGTCCACGCTCTGGTTGGAGAAAACGGTGCTGGCAAATCTACTTTGATGAATATTCTTGGTGGTGTCATTCAGGCAGATTCTGGAGAAATTTTTATTGATGGTCAGAAAGTCGTGATTCGCAATCCTCACGAAGCACAACATCTTGGTATTGCCTTTATTCATCAAGAGTTAAGTCTTTTCCCGTTTTTGGATATTGCCCGGAATATTTTTATTTCCAACCTGCCTTTGACAGCAGGGGGAAAGATTGATTTTAAAGTGCTGTACCAAAGAACAGAACAGTTGCTGGAAAAGGTTGGCTTGAAGGTGGATCCCCACACCATGGTGAAAGACCTAACGGTTGCTGAGAAGCAAATGGTAGAGATTGCCAAAGCTCTTTCCTTTAAAACTCGTATTTTGGTTCTTGATGAACCAACTTCTTCGCTTACCGATCGAGAGATTAATAATCTTTTCCAGATTATTAGAAGTCTAAAAGAAGAAGGCGTCACGATTATATACATTTCCCACAGATTGAATGAAATTTTTGAAATTTGTGATTCGGTAACCGTACTTCGGGATGGAGAATTTGTCGATAGCATGCCAGTTGCTGAAACCAACAAGGAAGATTTGATTCAAAAGATGGTGGGCAAAAAACTGACCATGATGTTTCCCCAACGAACAGAACGCAAGCTTGGCGAGGTTTTACTCGAAGTCCAGAAACTTACCAAAGAACCGTATTTCCGCAATGTTGATTTCTCCCTAAAAAGGGGCGAAATTCTTGGTGTTTTTGGGTTGGTAGGTGCAGGGCGTTCGGAGGTTGCTCGTACCATTGTTGGTGACATGCATCGTGATACAGGAAAAGTCTTCCTCAAAGGGAAAGAGGTTGATTTTAGACACCCCAAAGAAGCTATTATGGCTGGTATTGGTTTTTTGACCGAAGACCGGCGTGGAGAAGGTTTGGCTGTTGAGATGGAGGTAAAGAACAATATTTCCATGGCTATTTTTTGGAATCACCTGAAAAGAGGCTTATTAAGTTTGGATGCTCGAGAGGAGGAAAGAAGAGCTCAAGAGTATGTCCGGGAGTTACGCATAGTGACTCCCAGCATTTATCAGAAAGTCAAGTTTTTGAGTGGCGGTAATCAACAAAAGGTGGTTGTTGCAAAGTGGCTTTGTGCTAACCCCCAAATACTTATTATGGATGAAGCAACCAGAGGAATAGATGTTGGAGCAAAGACGGAGATTTACCAGCTTACCGTAGATCTTGCTGAAAGAGGCATGGGTGTGATTTTTATATCCTCCGAAATAGAAGAAATACTTGGTTTGAGCGACCGCATTTTGGTGATGTACGAAGGTGAGGTTACTGCTGAGTTGTCTGGTGGAGTGACTCAGGAAGAAGTTATGTATTATGCGACAGGAGGAGAGAAAGTTCATGCTTAAAGTCTCAGCCAGAGTTTTGAAAGGTAAAACGATTGGGGACCTTTTTATCGATTACGGTATTTATAGCAGTGTGATAATTCTTTTCCTGATTTTTGGAGCTTTGTTCCCTAAGGCTTTCCTTTCCATCTATAACATTCGTAATATTCTTGTTTCTGCTTCGGTTGTTGGCACTATGGCCGTAGGGATGACTTTTTTGATTCTAACTACCAGTATCGACCTTTCAGTTGGTTCTGTAGCTTATTTTGCTGTTGCTGTTGGTGTCTTAGGGTTGAAAGAATTTGGGATAAGTCCTTTTACTGGTATTTTGCTCATGATTGCCTTGAGCACAGCAGTTGGTGCTCTGAATGGTCTTCAAGTTGCTAAGCTGAAGATGGTACCCCTCATAGCTACCTTGGCTGCAATGGGCATTTTTCGGGGCTTGGGATTAGAAATAACCGATGCTGCTTCCATTTATGGTATGCCCGATGCGGTAAGCTTTATAGGAATTGGCAGTGTAGGACCGATACCTATGCCGGTCATTGTGCTTTTTGCTTCTTATTTAGTTGGCTACTTTATTCTTGAAAAAACACGTTTTGGAATGTTTGTTTTTGCGGTTGGTAACGATCCGGAGGCAGCTTACAAAGCCGGAATAGATGTGTCTTTTATCAGATTTATGGTCTATCTAATCCACGGTATTTTCGTTGGTATTGCAAGTGTAATTTTGTGTGCTCGTCTTGATGGAGTGGTTCCAGCGATGGGTGTGGGAATGGAATTTGATGTTATCACGGCGGTAATTCTTGGTGGAACCAGTTTTTCAGGGGGCTTTGGAAATATCTGGGGTTCATTAGTGGGAGCAGTTTTAATAGTTATGATTAATACCGCCCTTAATATCCTTAACGTCTCGGCTTTTTATTATGACATTTTTAAGGGTAGCGTAATCATTCTTGCAGTAATTTTGGATACTTTTCGCCAGAGAAGAATTGGTATCGGTTGAAGGGGGTGATATGTCTTAAAGGGAGCTTAAAAATCTCTCAATACTACTGGATTAGTCATAGGCGTTTGCAAGACCATTAGGGTGTGGTGTAGTAAACATGTTTGTATTGGTGGTTTGTATTGGTGATTTTAATGATTAGATTTAGGAGGTGTTTTTAGTGAAAAAAATCTTAGTTGTACTAACGTTTCTTTTGATAATGACTTTTGTGGGTTCAAGTATTACCCTGGCTCAAGAAAAGGAAATCACCATCGGGTTGACAATTTCTGGCCTCTTCTCTCCAGCTTTTGTGGAAATGAAAAGGCAGGCAGAACTTAAGGCACAAGAGCTTGGTGTAAAACTCATTGTAGTTAGTGCTGATAACGACATCGACCGCCAGTATGAGCAAGTTAAGGATTTCATTGCTAAAAAAGTGGATTGCATCATCATTAACACCATAGACTCTTACGGTATCGTAAAGGCTGTTGAAGAAGCTAACAAAGCAGGTATTCCAGTAATTACCGTTGACCGTAAGTCTTTTGGTGGTGAGGTCTTTTACCATGAGGAAACTGACAATTTCAACGCAGGTCGTCTCTGTGCTTTCTGGGTAGCCCAGCATTTTAAAGAAGATCCCGGACCTATCGAGATTATGATTGAGCGCCTTGACCCGAGCGTGGATTCTGTTGAAGATCGTTACCAGGGTTTCCTGTTTGAAGTTTCCCAGTGGCCAAACCTTAAAGTTGTAGCTGCTCCGAACCTGGGTTTGGACGTCAACAAAGCTCCTGAGGCAACAATTAACGCTTTCCAGGCCAACCCAAACCTTAAGGTGATTTTCCTGCCTGGTGAACCGTGGCTTTCCGGAACTCTGGCAGCGTTGAAACAGCTGGGCAAATTGAAAAAGTACGACGATCCTGACCACATATTTATGGTAGGAGTAGACGGTGACCAGTTTGCCGTAGAAAATATTATCAAGGGCTACTATGATTTTAGCGCTGTGCAAGCGATAGATATGTTTGCTGCTAACGCAATTCAAGTTTTTGTGGATTATGTGCGCGAAGGCAAGGAACCTCCGGTTAAGGAAAAGTATATACCAGTACTTGGGCTCAATCGTTTCAATTTCGATCACTTGAAAGACAGAGTATGGGGTTACCGGGTGTATATGGAAAAGAATAAGTAAGACTCGGGAAGCTCGTTTCCTGAGGAGGGGTTGCGCGACAGCAACCCCTCTTTTACTTCTTGGGAAAGGATGGAGAGAAAGTGAAGAAAGTAGCTTCCTTGCTCGGAGAACAATTTATAATATGGTTTACGGTTGCCTTCTTTGTTTTTATGCTGATTGCTTCGCCAAATTTCAGGACCCACTATAATCTCTTTAACGTTTGGTTGGATATCACTATTACCGGGATTTTGGCGGTAGGGATGACCTTTGTAATTATAACCGCGGGGATAGATTTATCAGTTGCCTCTAATCTTGCTCTAACTGCAATGGTTGGGGCACTTATGATGCATCGAACAGAGAGTGTTTTGTTATCTTTTCTTTTGATGCTTGCGGTAGGCTTTGGTATTGGGGCTTTTAATGGTATTCTCATTTCAAGATTGCGCATGGTTCCTTTTATTGTTACTTTGGGAATGCTTAGTTTGGCCAGAGGTTTGGCCATGCTGACCACACGCGGACGCTCAGTATATGACTTTCCGCCCATTGTTGCTAAGGTTGGTTCTGGTGAAATTTATGGCATTCCTGTTGCAGGTCTTATTACGGTTGGATTATACCTGATTGCCTGGTACTTACTGAATCGTACTGTTTTTGGTCGTTCAGTATTTTTGGTGGGCAGTAATCCTCGAGCAGCCAGATTAAGTGGTATTAACGTCGAAAGCATTAAAACAAGTGTTTATGTTTTAAGTGGTTTATGTGGTGCTCTGGCTGGTTTTATTCAAATTGGGAGACTGAATGCCGCTAAGCCCAGTATGGCTTACGGTTTAGAGCTCGATGTGGTTTCTGCAGTTGTTCTGGGTGGAACCAGTCTTTTTGGGGGTAAAGGAAGTATTATTGGTACTCTCTGTGGTGCTTTCATCATTGTTCTTATTCGTAACGCCATGGTTCTTTTTGAGGTCAGCGTTTATTACCACCAGGTTGTTAAAGGTATAGTGATTTTTATTGCCGTATTTATAGATATAGTGCGTTCTGGTGTTCTTTTTAAAAAAGAAGTTTAATTTTAAAAGGGGGTTTTTTCAATGGAAAAGACAGATCTCACTTTTGGTTTGATTGTGGGCAATCGAAACTTTTTTCCAGATAGTCTTGCCCAGAAGGGGCGGGAAAGAATCCTGCAGGTTTTGGAACAAGAGGGCTTTAGAGTAATTACTCCTTCTACTGAAGATACTAAACTGGGCACAGTAGAAACCTGGGAAGATGCAAAAAAGTGTGCAGCTCTTTTTAAAAAGCATGCTGATGAAATAGACGGAATTATTGTTACTCTCCCTAATTTTGGCGATGAAAAAGGAGTGGCTAACACAATACGCCTGAGTGGTTTGTGTGTGCCGGTTCTGGTACACGCCTTTCCAGATGATCCGGATCATCTGGATCTTGCGGGACGTGGAGATGCTTTTTGTGGGAAGATTTCGGTTTGCAACAATCTTACTCAGTACAGTATTCCTTTTTCTCTAACCCAGATGCACACTGTTTATCCCGAAGAGGAGGGTTTCAAAGAGGACCTTCGGTGGTTTGCGCAAGTTTGTCAAGTTGTGAAGGGTCTTAAAGGTTTAAAAATTGGGGCTATTGGCGCTCGACCAGGTGCTTTTAACACTGTTCGTTTTTCAGAAAAAATACTTGAATCCTATGGTGTTTCTGTTGAGACCGTAGATCTTTCTGAGATTTTTGCACAGATGCAAAAACTTTCTCCTGAGGAGGCTGTTTTGAAAGAAAAGCTACAACAGCTGCGTTCCTATTGTGATGTAAGTGCAGTTCCTGAAGAAAAACTCAAAGTTATGGCTAAGTTTGCAGTAGTGGTTGAAAACTGGATGAGAGAAAATGACCTGAAGGCTACGGCCATCCAATGCTGGACTTCTATGGAATATAACTTAGGTATTGCTCCCTGTGCGGTCATGAGTTTCATGGGCGAAAAACTATTGCCATCTGCCTGTGAGGTTGATGTGACTGGAGCTTTAAGCATGTACATTTTGCGTTGTGCTTCTTTGCAGCCTTCAGCGCTTGTTGATTGGAACAACAATTTCGGCAAGGATCCTGAAAAATGTGTCATTTTTCATTGTGGCAATTATCCTAAAGCGCTTTTTGAGAGAATGGAAATGCGTTATGCAGACGTTATTGGAGCAACAGTTGGTGAAGAGAATGCTTATGGAAGTTGTCGGGGCAACATTAAGCCAGGCCCCTTCACCTTTTTGCGTCTGACTACTGACGATACAAATGGTGTATTGCGAGCTTATGTGGGTGAAGGAGAGGTTACTAAAGATGTTGCCAAGACCTTTGGTGCTTGGGGTGTAGTTCGCATCCAGAAACTACAGGATCTTTTGCATTTTATTTGCAAAAATGGTTTTGAACACCATGTCGCCATCAATCTTTCAAAGGTAGCTCGAGCTGTTGAAGAAGCACTGAATAACTATATTAACGTTGACACTTACTATCATTGTTAAGCTTTTATTGTTGAATTTTTAGTTCTGGTTTTCAAGAGAAACGGGAGGATTTATAAGATGGGTACTTATCTTTTGGGTATTGATTATGGAACAGGAGGCGGAAAAGCCTGTATTATAGATACAGGTGGTATAGTGCTTGCTTATTCTTTTCGTGAATATCCCATTATTATTCAAAAACCAGGTTGGTCTGAACATGATCCTTCACTTTACTGGAAAGTAGCCTGCGATATGGTTCGAGAATGTATTGAAAAATCCGGGATTGAACCGAAAGAGATTCGGGGTGTTTCCGTTTCCTCGGCTCTTCCCAATTTGGTCATGGTTGACTCTGCTGGTGAGCCTATTAATCTCGCTTATAATTTGATGGATCGTCGAGCCAAAGAAGAAGTTCAATGGTTGAAAAGACAAATTGGTGAGGACCGGATGTTCGCTTTGACCGGTAATCCGGTTGATGACCATCCGATGCTGGTAAACCTCCTCTGGGAAAAGAAAAATCGCCCAGATTCTTTTCGTAGAATTCGCTATGCACTAACTGCTGACGGATTTATTATTTTTAAACTCACTGGTAAGCCCACCGTTAATGTTGGTTCGGCCGCTTTTTACGGAGTTGCCTGGGATATAAGAAAACACTGTTTTGACATGGATATTCTCGAAGAACTTGGTTTGCCTATCGAAATTTTTCCTCCCGTTTTCTCCTGTGAGGATATTGTAGGAGAAGTTACGGAAGAGGCTGCTAAAGCTACTGGCCTCCATGCGGGTACGCCGGTTTGCGCTGGAGCAGTGGATTTTTGTGTAAGCTGTGTGGCAAGTGGCACCATTTCCGAAGGCGATATTCAGATGAACCTGGGCACTTGTGGCAATTTTGGTATTGTTCACAAAACCACTAACTTCCTGCGTGAAATGCTGGTTTGCCCTCATGCCGTGGACTCACGAACTACCTACGTTACTATCCCTACCACTACTACCGGGGGTCAGCTAATGCGTTATATGAGAGACAACTTTTCCCAGCTTGAAATCGAGGTAGAAAGGTTGTTGGGCGTTAGCTCTTATGACCTGCTTAACCTGGAGGCTCAGAAGGTTCCTCCAGGTAGTGAGGGTTTGGTTGCTTTGCCATACTTTATGGGAGAACGTACTCCTATCTGGGATCCCAATGCCCGTGGGGTTATTTTTGGTTTGTCTCTTTCTCATGGTAAAGGTCATATTGTAAGAGCATTGATGGAGGCGGTGGCCTATGCCCTCTATCATAATTTTGAGTTGATCCAGAGTGCTGGTTGGAAAGTCAATTTTCCAATCGTTTTCAACGAAGGGGGGGCTCGGAGCAGGCTCTGGAGGCAAATAATAACTGATGTTTTTGCTGTGCCCACGGCTTTTCTCAAAAACAGAACCGGTGCTCCCTATGGTGATGCTATTTTAGCAGGTGTGGCCTGTGGAGTGTTACCTGGTTTTCAGGTTGCCAAGGAATGGGCAGAATATGTTGATTATTTAGAACCCTCTTCCCAAAATCACAGGCTTTACATGGATTATTATCGTCTGTACCGTAAGCTTTATGAACACCTGAAGGAAGACTTCAGGGATTTGGCTGATCTGAGGGATAAATATGTTGAATAATAAAGAAAAGGGGTGGAATTATGAAGTTATCCTACAATATTTTGGTATTTGGTGGTGAGCCTGTAGAGAAAAGCATTGCGCGTTTGAGCCGTTTTGGTTATGACGCAGTAGAGTTTGTGGGGGAGCCAAGTCAGTATGATTTCGAAGAAGTTAGAGCTTTGTTGAAAAAATACAACATTAAGGCAGGGTCAATATGTAACATTTGGAAAAAAGATCGGGATTTTACCAGCGCTGATCCCGAAATTAGAAACAATGCTCGGCGCTATACCAAGCAAACTATTGATATGGCTGAAGCCATTGGAGCAGACGTAGTTATCGTTGCTCCCACTGCGAACATGAGAATCGTGCGCGAGCTTCCTCCTGAAGAAGAGTGGAAAACAGCGGTAGAGGGCTTAAGAGAATGTGGGGAGTATGCTCTGACTCGAGGAGTGACTCTGGTCATCGAGCCCTGGAATCGCTTTGAAACTTATCTTATTAATCGTCTGGATCAAGCTATTGCACTTGCAAAGGACGTGGACCTTCCCAACGTAAAAATTATGGGGGATCTTTTCCACATGAACATTGAGGAAGCTGACATTCCTAAAGCAATTTTGAGTGCTCGAGACTGGTTAAAACACATGCATGTTGCTGATAACCAGAGGGATCTACCAGGAAAGGGACACTTGAACTGGCCTGCTATTGTTGGGGCTCTCAAAGAGATTAATTTTGAGGGCTATTTTGTTTTAGAGTATATCCCTCCCAATGCCGATCCTTACTTCGCCTTTAGAGAAAAATTGGACGAAAAAGTTTACGATGAACACGCGAAGTATGCTATTGAGTTCATTCGGAAACTTCTTTAAAGATCGGTACATGTTTTGTAGGAGATATTTGCTGTTCTTAGGTGCGTTGTTGTATTTAGTAAGGGCGATCCGGTGAAGAGTCTGCTTATAGGCGAGAAGTCTCTGAAGGGAAGATGATCATTATCGTGATTTGCGGTGACGGTTACAATGATTCTTTAAGATAATCTTTTGTTTTAAGGCAAGCATAACAGGGAGGAAATAATGAAAGCTGTTGTTTTTTCGGATCGCTTCTTCGTCTCGGAGGTTTTTGAAAAAGCGATCCAGGATGTTCCTTTCTGGCGCAATGTAAGGCGTGTTTATTTTGATGTAGGTTGGCCCCAGGTCCCTCTTTCTTGCAGTAGGTACCTTAAAGAATATGTTCCTTATCCAGAAAGTGCTTTGCAGGAAGTGCAAGATGCTGAAATTCTTGTTACTCAGATGGGGTGTGTGGATAAAAGGTTACTTATTAATGCGCCTCATCTGCAAGTGGTAGGTTGCCTTCGAAGTGGGCCGGTGAATGTTGATAGAGAAGCTTTGAAAGAGAAGAAAATTCCTCTTATTTCAGCTCCGGAACGGAGTGTGGAGGCAGTTGCTGAATTTACTATAGGTCTTTTCATTATTGCGCGTAGAAAAATTTTCCAGTCCTGTAAGGAGGCTAAAGAAGGTAATTGGACTCAGAACATGTACTTTGTTTACGAGCAGGCCTCGCCCGGCTGGTCGGAAACCGTTGTTGGACTTATCGGTTTTGGTCGTATTGCTCGGAGAGTAGCAACTTTACTTATGCCGTTCCGACCCAGGCGGGTTTTAGCCTATGACCCCTATGTGGGAGAAGATGTTATGAGACAATATGGGGTCGAAAAAGTGGATCTTCAATATCTTTTACAAAATTCGGATATTGTTTCTTTGCATGTCCGGTGTACAGGTTCTAACAGAGAAATGCTTGGAGAGCAAGCATTCTCCATGATGAAGCGAGGTTCCATTTTTGTCAACACTGCAAGAGGAGAGCTTGTAGATGAAAAAGCTCTTTTTCAAGCACTCAAGAAGGGCAGACCCGCTTTTGCTTGTATTGATACTTGTTGTCATGAACCCTGGAGTGGACGGCATATTTTTACAGAGCTTGATAATGTTGTTCTAACGCCCCATATTGCTGGAGCCTCTCGGAGTACTGTGGAAGAAGGGGCACGAGCAATAGCCCAGGGTATAGCAGACTATTTTAAAAACGTAAA
The DNA here is from genome assembly GCA_048814795.1 of Atrimonadaceae bacterium G-SL-SR-0-11. Taxonomy (GTDB): domain Bacteria; phylum Atribacterota; class Atribacteria; order Atribacterales; family Thermatribacteraceae; genus Thermatribacter. The sequence continues at coordinate 439,903 of CP184673.1, forward strand.
CGATCTTAGTCGAAAGGAGCTGGAGATTAACGGTGTATTTCCTGGGAGTTGATGTTGGAACAACGCGTTGTAAGGCTGCTATTTTCGATGCGCAGGGCAGGGTTCTCTCAGCGGCTTCGCGAGAGTATGGATATAGCAGTCCTTACCCGGGTTGGGCAGAGCAGGACCCTCTCGAGGTATGGTTAAAAGTTAAAGAGGTAATCCATGAAGCGGTCAAAAACAGTGAAGTGCAACCTGTGGCTGTTTCGGTTTCTGCTCAGGGAGAGGCAGTTATCTTTCTTGATTCAAGGGGCAAGATTTTGCGCCCTGCGATTTTGGGAATGGATATGAGAGCAACACAGGAGTGTGAAGTTATAGCTGAGCATTTTTCGCCGCAAGACTTGCTCGCCAAAAGCGGTGTGCCACTCCATCCCATTACTACTCTTTCTAAAATTCTCTGGGTTAAGAGGCACCAGCCGGAAATTTTTCAAAAAACCTGGAAATTTCTGTGTTATGAAGATTTTATTTTTTGGATGCTGTCTGGTGAACCGGTTATTGATTATTCAATGGCCGGGAAAACCTTAATGTTTGACATTGAAAGAGGTACTTGGTCACGTGAGATTTTGGATTTTCTGGAGATTACAGAAGAAAGACTTGCTTTGTGCCTTCCTTCGGGCAAGCCTTTTTCGAAAGTGAGTTCCAGGGCAGCACAGGAAACTGGTCTGTCTGAAGATGCACAACTGGTTACAGGGGGACATGACCAATGTTGTGCTGCACTGGGTTCCGGGGCTATTAGCGAAGAGATGGCTTTTGATAATATTGGCACAGCGGAAGTGTTTGGCGTGCCTGTTCCCGAGCATACTATTGCTCTGCGCATCAACCCTAACACTTTTTCTTGCTATAACCATGTTATTCCGGGTAAGTTCCTCTTAGCTACTCTGAACCAGAGTGCTGGCTTGCTTCTGCGCTGGTATCGAGACGTTTGGGGGAAAGAAGCTCTAAACGAGGAAAAAAGAAGTGGAATAAGCTCTTATCAAGTGCTTATTGCTCGATCGTGGACAAAACCAGCCAACGTTTTTGTTTTGCCCCACCTTACTGGTAGTGGCACTCCATGGATTGATCCTCTGTCTAAAGCGGCAATTATAGGCATTACTCTTAATGCCGACGAAGGCGAAATTATAAGGGCTATTTTGGAGAGTGTGATCTTTGAACTCCGGGTAAATATTGAACTTTTTGAAAAAGAAGGTATTTCTTTTCAAGAGATGCGCGCTACAGGGGGATGTGCTCGTTCTCCTCTGTGGTTACAAATTAGGGCTGATATACTTGGCAAACCTATTCGTACCCTGGTTTTTGAAGATGCTAGTTTACTGGGAGCTGCTATTCTGGCGTCCTGGGGTGTGGCTTGTTTTTCTGACTTAGACGAGGCTGTTAAAACTATGGTAAAGGGCAAAGAGCTTATAGAACCCAATTTGACGTTACATGATTTTTATACCGAACGCTTCCAGCTTTATAAGCAAATATATCCTGCCTTGAAAGATATAAATCATCATATAGGCAAAGAAAGGACGTGATTGTAGTGCATGCTTTGCTTGCTGAATTAGAACGGAGAGAGAAAGAAAACAATCCCATTCTGGTTGGTCTGGTTGGTTGCGGTCAGATGGGTAGTGGTATGGTTAATTTGACTTATCAAATGCCTGGTTTGCGTATTAAAGCTATTGCTGATCTTGAAGTTGAACGGGGTATTAAGGCATTTGAAGAAGTTGGGTGGGATCATGGTCAAATTGTAGTTACCGAAAAAGTAAGCGAAGCTCAGAATGCTATTGAACAGGGTAAGGTGGTGGTTACACCTGATGCACTTTTGTTAACTCAGGTTCCTGCTTTGGACGCCTTGGTAGAAGCGACTGGTTTTCCCGAAGTAGGGGCTCGGGTTGCCTTTCGTGGAATACTGGAGAAGAAACATATAGTGATGCTTAACGTTGAAACCGATGTCACTGTGGGCTTAATACTAAAGCGCATGGCAGATTCCTCAGGTGTGGTATATACGGTTTCAGCGGGTGATGAACCGGGAGCTGTTATTGAGCTTTATCGCTTTGCAAAAATTTTGGGTTTCAAAGTAGTGTGTATAGGCAAGGGGAAGAATAACCCTGTTGACTATTTCGCCACTCCTGATAGGCTTCAAGAAGAAGCTGCAAGGAAATCCATGAACCCCAAAATGCTTTGCGCCTTTGTGGATGGCACCAAAACCATGGTGGAGATGGCGGAGGTTTCTAACGCCACAGGGGCTCTTCCTGATGTTCCAGGCATGCATGGAAAAAAAGTGGATGTTCCCGACCTTTGCAAAGTTTATGTCCCCAGGAAAGACGGAGGAATTTTTGAAAAGGATTTTGTAGTGGATTACTCAACTGGAAAAGTGGCTCCTGGTGTTTTCGTAATAATCACTACTGATTCTGCTCATTTGCGCCGGGATTTAAAGTTTTACTCTATGGGAGACGGACCTTACTATGCCCTGTATCGTCCATATCATTTGTGTAGTTTTGAAACACCAATTTCGGTAGCACGGGCTTGTCTTTTTGGTGAACCTACTATAAATTCTTTACATTTTAATTCTGAAGTGGTAGCAGTTGCCAAGCGTGATTTACAAACAGGGCAAATTATCGATGGTATTGGAGGCTTTGACGTTTTTGGAAAAATTTACACTGCCCAGGGAGCAAAAAAACTTAATGCAGTTCCCATAGGCTTAATTGCTAAAGCAAAAGTAAAGAAGGAAGTCAAAAAAGGAATGCCCGTAACCTATGAAGATGTGGATTTGGATGGGAGTTCTTTTGTCGTCAAGTTAAGGGAAATGCAGGATAAAGTGCTTCTGAGATAGGTTATAGACTTTTGAAAACTTAAACAAATAGAGGTGAGGTTTTTTGAAATTAGCAGCCAATACTTTTGTATATGAAGTTGGTGGGGTTCCTGTTATAGAGGCTTTGCAGAGGATAAAAGACCTTGGTTTTTGGTTTGTCGACCTTGCTGCTTATGGCTCAGCGGATCCAGTTACTATGAGCGACAGTTTCCGCAAGGAATTAGTAGATGTTTTTCAGAGTTTGGGTTTGCAATCTTCGCAACTGTTGCTTGTTAACACCCAAAACATTGCCTCTCCTGATCAACGTTTGAGGGAGAAAACGTTGGATTACATGAAAGCAGCTACGGAGCTTCAGCTGGAGCTTGGAGGAAGACAAGTTCTGGTTTGCTGGGGATGTGGAGTTTATGAATCCGGGGCTTTGCGAGAACAACAGTGGATCTGCTCGGTACAGATGATCCAGAAATTTGCTGAATGGGCCAGCGCAAGAGGTGTTTTAGTAGACCTGGAAATGGATCCGCACGTGTATTTCGTGGTTAACAGCATGGAAAAAATGGCAAAAATGCTTGAAGACGTTAATCTACCAAATGTTTTTCCCAATGTAGATATTGGGCATATGTGTATTACTCGCGAATCTCCGGTGAGCTTACGAAAATTCAAGGACCGCATTTTACATGTACATCTCAGTGAAACGGATACTTTTGAACATACCAACAGCATTATTGGTTCGGGCAAGGTAGATTTTAAGGCTTATATCGAAGAATTACTTAACTTGGGAATAGAAGAAACCTGCCAACGCTATGGAGAAATTGCTGTAGCAGGAATTGAAATGGGAGAACCGGGTGGGGAAGTGGATGATCCGGACCGGTGGATGCGGGAAAGCCTTGCCTATTTGAAACGGGTTCTTCCGGAATTAACTTTTTGAACACAGGAGGTGCCAGTTGGTGAAAATTGCTTTGGGTGCAGACCATGCTGGATACAGGTACAAAGAGGCTATTAAAGAGAAACTCCAGAAAGCAGGCTATGAGATAGTGGATTTTGGCACCAAGGATGAACAACCGGTGGGGACAGCTCCTTTCGCCCAGAAGGTAGCCCGGGCAGTGGCTCTTGGGGAGAGCGAGCGCGGTATTCTGGTTTGTGGTACCGGTGGCGGCATGTCGGTTTGTGCTAATCGTTACCCCGGGGTGCGAGCAGTGCTTTGTTTTAACGAGTTCACTGCGAAAATGGCCCGGGCGCACAACGATGCCAATATTCTGGTCATGGGTTCTCGAGTTACCCCTCTGGAAGAGGCTCTTCAGTTTGTAGACATTTTTTTAAATACTCCTTTTGATGGAGGTAAATACGCCGAGCGACTACAGTACCTGGAAGAAGTGGAGAAAGACGTCTTTCAGATACTGAGCAGGAAATTCTCTTGATTTTAAATATTTTCTCCGGTGTCTTTGAATTAAAGTCACCTGCCATCAAGATACCCGAGTTGCAGGTATCTTGATGGGTTCTCCTCGTCTTTTTCATTCAGAAGTTTCTACATCGGTAGCTCCATACTTCACGACAGCGTAAGGAAGCCATATAGAAATGAAAAGGTTGGCCAGAAAAAGACCGATTACGGGCAGTAGACCCAATAAGAACTCAATTAAAACCATAAGAAAAACAGCTCCAAAATTACCCTGAGAGAAAACAAAGCGCAAAGAAAAGCTTATCGACTTATCGAAACTGACATTTTCCTTTGCCGCATGGGGGATAGCTGGTAAAAGCATAGATGCCAGAAGAATCCCGGGTATTATATAGAGAAAGGTGCCCAGTGCAACCAGGATGGATACCACAAGGGCTGCCACCCCCAGGTTAGGCAGGCGCTCAGAGAGCTTCATCCAGGAATCTTGGAGAGACGTCTTTTCTTCTTGCATAGCTTTTTCGAGCAAAAGAGTTATCCAGCCCATACTAAAAAGAACTATTATGTTGCTAATTATCGCAACCACGAAAACCTGCCAGCTCATTCCCGTTAAATAGGCATTACGCACTCCGATGGATAGTGCCAAGCCTATCAGGCTGGCTATGAGTGAGGGGACCAGAACCAGGGGAACTTTACCAATCATCTGGAAAGGAGTTTGAAAAGCATCCTGCAGATTAACTTTGGACATCGAGTTTCCCTCCTTTTTGCTATCATTTTAACAGCTGGATGTGTTTTCTGTCGATATAATGCCAGTGCTTTAATGGTAAAATAACTTAACTTAAGGGAGAAAGGTTAAAGGATATGTTTCCCAAGATTCTGGATCGCTATGTAATGCGCGAAAGCACTGTCTTGATGTTTACCTGGGTGGGTGCGGTTACCATCATTATGTTGGTTCAGACTCTCTTTGAGCTGGCCGACTTTTTTGTAAACAAAAAGGTACCTTTTTTGATTGTTCTGGAAATTCTCCTTTTATACCTGCCTGCTCACATGGTTATGGCCTTTCCCATTTCCAATCTCTTGGCCGCAGAGCTAAGTTTAAGTCGTTTTTGTAGGGATAGTGAGCTTATAGCCGTTGAAGCCAGCGGGGTTAGCTTGAAACGCTTTTTATTTCCTTATCTTTTTCTGGCGCTTCTTGTAGCTCTGGGTTCCTTTCTGCTAAATGATTTTGTAGTTCCCGAAACCAACCATCGTGCCCAGAGTCTGGTGCGCTATTATGTCTACAAAGAGAGTCCCCCTCAGATAGAACAAAATGTATTTTTTCGGGACGAAGAAAATCGATATTTCTACGTCAACGAAGTTGATACTCGCACCTGGGAAATGAAAAGAGTAATTATCTATTTTCTGGAAAGCAATCATGAGTACCCGGAGGTAATAATTGCTAAGACAGCTTTCTGGTTAGAGGACAAATGGTTGATCAAAGACGGAGTGGTACATCAGTTTGACGAGGAGGGGAAGCTGGTTAGGGAAATCGAGTTTTCCGAAATGGAAATTGATATGCAGAAAGAACTCAAGGAATTTTTTGAAAAGCAGCGCACCCCGGAAGAAATGTCCTCCCGCCAGTTGAGAAAACAGATCCAGATTCTCAAAAAAGCGGGAGCGAAAACCGAGAAGATGGAAGTTGCTTATTTTATGAAGTTTTCCATTCCTTTTTCAGCTCTGGTTTTTGTTCTGGCGGGTATGCCGTTGGGTATTCAGCGTACCCGAGATACCAAGGGTTTGGGGGTTATCGTAACGGTAATTCTGGCTTTTGCTTACTATATGTTACTTTCCATTTTTCGCTCTTTAGGCCGAGGAGGAGTTATGGAGCCAATCCTTGCTGCCTGGATGCCGGATGTAATATTTGGGTTAATGGGGTTAATTCTTTTTGGGAGTGTGGATCGACGATGAAGAAATTTTTCTGGTGCTTTCTGATTGGTTTGGTGTTTGTTGTGTTGAGCGTTGCCTTTGCCGAAGATGATCCCCAGGATCTTTTTAATGAGGCTCAAAAAGCCCTCTGGAGCGGTGATACAGAGCAGGCGCTGAAACTTTTTGAAGAATGTGTGGAAAGGGGAATAAGAATCCACGATGCTTATTTTGAAATGGGGCTTATCTATTACAGAGAAGGAGACTATCTAAAAGCCTTTAGCATTTCCAAAAAAGCGATTCGTGCTTTCAAAACCCACCTTGCAGAACATCCAGAGGACCATCAGAGCTGGTTTCGCCTGGCCTACATATATGAGTTGCGCAGCGAAGCGCCCTCCATTAATGAGTGGAAGAGAGCCCGGGAAGCGCTTGAAAAAGCCTTAGAGCTTTCCGAAAACAACTCCTTTTATTTGCTGCATCTTGGCTATGTTTGTTATAAAATAGAAGATGTAGAGGAAGCCAGAAAAGCTTTTGAGAGGGTTATTGAAATGCAGCCCTCCAGTGGTTATGCTAAGTATTATCTTGCTCTTTTGGATCTCAAGGCTGGGAACATCGAGCAGGCAAAAGCAAGTTTCTCGTGGATTGTAGAGAATTTGCCTGAGAGCTCTTTATTGCATCAAGAGGCAAAAAAGGAACTGATCAGGTTGGAGGGAAAAAATGAAGGTTAAAGGCAAGTTCGGTTTATGGTTAATAGCTGGCATCTTTTGGGTTGCATTTTTGACAGGGTGTCTTGGTGGCGGTTTGCTGCAATATGGCTCTCTCAGGGGTAGAGTTTTGAGCGCATCTGGAGAGTCTCTGGGTGGTGTGTTGGTAGAGGTTGGCAATCGCTCTACCCTGACTCTGGCAGATGGCAGCTTTTTGATTGATCATATACCTACCGGAAAGCGCTACGTGTTTTTCTCACATTCGGATTACGCTGGGAAAGTTTTAGAAGTCGAAATTACTGCAGATGTAGTTTGTGATGTTAATCCAGAGGGCGTAGTGTACCTGGCTGAAAAAACTCCTCAGAACCAGAGGGATTTTATATTCGAAATTTATCAGCTGGGTTTTTATGAAAAAGTTGTTGATGAGGCAAACACCTTTCTTGCCCTCTATCCCCAGGATCCCCTGCAGGGGGATGTTATTTTTGCAAGAGGAGCTTCCTTTTATTATCTCGAGGAATATGCAAAGTCAATTGCTGACCTTGACGCAGTGACCAGTAACTATCCGGGTAGCGAATTTGCAGATGATGCCCAATATCTTCTTGCCAAAAGCTATGGCGAGGGTTACGGTGATTATTATCGGGCGATAAGCGAATATCGCCGCCTTATCGAACAATATCCCCAGAGCGACCTGGTAGGCGCTGCTCATTACGAGATTGGAGATTGTTACTATATCCTTGGTGATTATTTCAATGCTTACCAGTCTTATCAACAGGCTCAGGGATTTGGCGGAGAACTGGAAAGAAAATCTATCTATGCTATGGGTCACTGCATGTATAAATTAAACAATTTTCTCGAAGCTGCGCGATATTTTGATGAGTATGTCAATCGTTACCCCAACACGGACCTTTCCGGTGATGCTCAATACTTTGAAGGTGCTTCGCTTTATAGAGCAGAACGTTTTTCGGAAGCTTTGCTTGCCTTTGAAGACTGTGTAGAGAAATATCCCCAGGAGACCTGGTACAATGGTATTGCGATTGCTCCGGCTGCTTTGTTTCATAAGGGTCTTTGTCTTGAACGCTTGCAAAGATATGCTGAAGCATATGAAACTTATCTTTACATCATTAAGAATTATCCTGGAGCTAAATGGGCCGATGGTTCTTCGCTTATAAAGAGCGTCCGTTTTCGCATCGACTGGCTCAACCAGAACATTTTCTGATTTTATGTCTTTAAAAAAAAACGACCGGGAAATAGTTCAGGAAGTACTACAGGGTAATACAGAGCTTTTTCGTCTCCTGGTTCAAAAATATGAGCGAGCGATTTTCAATTATGTCTTTCGTATGGTGCGCCAGCGAGAGGAAGCTGAGGATCTTACCCAGGAAACTTTTGTGAAAGCTTTTTGTGCCTTGCGTAAGTATGATTCTTCCTACGAGTTTTCTACCTGGATTTTCAAAATAGCCCTTAACCTGTGTAGAGACTTTTTTCGTCGTCGCAAGTTTTCCTTTCTTTCGCTTTCCCAACCTGTGGGGGAGGAAGACGAAGAGGAGTTGGAGCAGCTTATTGAACAGAGCTCTTTTTCAGATCCCGATGGGTTGTTGCTCGATAAGGAAATGGTTCTGGAAATGGAGAAAGCAATCGCCCGGCTTCCCCTTAAATTGAGAGAAGTCATTGTTTTAAGACACGTTGAAAATCTTTCTTATGAAGAGATTGCCAGCGTTACTGGCTTGCCACTGGGGACGGTGAAGACTTATCTCCACCGGGCACGTAAGAAATTAAAGGAGTGGTTGAGAAAATATTTTGACTCGGGAGCTTCTGAAACCTGAAGGGGATAAAAAGCGTATATATAAATGAAGGTGATTGGTATGCCCGAAAGAAAAAATCTGGAACATTATCTGAATTGCCTTCCTCGTTTTGAGCCCAACGGGGATTTGAGCGACCGGGTAATGGAGAAAATTTATAAAAGGGAAGCTATTTTAGCCAGGTATCGCAGAGCTAAAAAATTTGTTGTTTTTGCGCTGGCGGGGGTTTTTCTTTTGCTGGTCTTTTTGACCAATTTGCCTTTACTTCCAGAGTTCCAGGTTACCGACTTTGCAGGATACAGGACAGTGGAACTTATATTTTATCCCCCTTCAAAGAGCCCTCATACTGTGGCTGTAGCTGGAGATTTTACTAACTGGGATGCTTTAGCTATGCAAAAGGTCAAGGATGATTGCTGGAAGATAACCGTTCGCTTGAAACCTGGTAAGTATCAATACGCTTTTGTTATTGACGGCAAGGAATGGATTCCAGATCCTTCTTCTCCGCGTAGAGTTTCTGATGGGTTTGGAGGCTTCAACTCGGTTCTGGTGGTAAACGGGGGTTGATATGCGCAGGTTCTTTTTTTTTGTTCTTTTCTTTCTGGTTAGTTTTTTGAGTTTTTCAGCTTTTGCCGCCGAAGACATTGTTTCTCTCATCCAGAAGGCCCCTTCTTTTTATGCAGAGGAAGATAAAGAGTACCTCCTGCAAAGAGTACCCGAGATACTGGAAGAGGTGAGCCGAGAGGGCATATCACCTGAACCCTTGATACTGAAGCTGGGAGAGGGTTTAAGAAAGCAGGTTCTTCCTTATAACCTGGTTAAAACCCTGGAGCGTAAGAAAGATAGCTTGCTTCTTGCCAAAGAAGCTCTTCAGAGAGTCGATGCTCGGGTGGCTGGGAAAGAGGATTTGCTTTACAACCTTGCTCTGGTTTTCGAGTCTGCAGCTTCTCCTGAAGAATTGCAAAAAGTGCTGGAAGATGTGCTGCGCAAAGACGGCAAGCGCCTGGAATCGGTTATCGACTCGCTGGCTGCTTTTGTTGAACTGGGCTTTGAGCCGGATCAGGCTGGTCTGGTGATTGCAGGAGTCGTTCGGAAGGGAGCTACTCCTGCTGAACTTAAGAAACTTACCAGGCTCCTGGAGAGGGCGTGCCGGGAAGGGATCGACCCCTTGCAAGTGGCGGCAGTACTTAAGGATGCTGTGAGTAAGTATGATCACTTAAGCCTGGTGGAAATGGAAGTCAAAAACCTCATCGCTTCTTCCCGGCAAAAGCCAAACATAAAGGAAGGAGAAGGAGTAGTTATCAGTTCTCCGGGAATTACCTCTTCGAGTACACCCACCCAGGAAGGCGGAACTCCTCTTGAGGGGAGTAATGCATCTTCGAGTCCTCCCACTCAAGAAGGAGGCGTTCCTCTCGAGTAAGTGAAAGACAAAGGGTAAGTTATTCTACCCTTTGTCTTTATATTTTATATGAAGGAAGCGATTAAATCTCCTACTTCCTGAGTGCTCATTCCCATTTTGCCAGCGTTCATGCTTTTGATTTTTCCTGTTTCCAGAGCTTTTATAACTGCGTTTTCTACCGCCTGCGATGCTTCACTTTCCCCAACATTGTCAAGGAGCATACCCATGGCGCAGATGGCGGCTATGGGGTTAATCACATTTTGACCTGTATATTTGGGTGCTGAACCGCCGATGGGTTCGAACATGGAAACCCCTTCGGGGTTAATATTTCCGCCTGCTGCAACACCCATACCTCCCTGGATCATGGCTCCAAGGTCGGTGATGATATCACCAAACATGTTGTCGGTTACAATAACGTCAAACCATTCTGGATTTTTGACCATCCACATGGTGGTGGCATCCACGTGTGCATAGTCAGTTTGCACTTCCGGGTATTCCTTAGCCACTTCGTAAAAAGTTCGTTCCCAGAGGTCAAAGGCATAGGTGAGAACGTTGGTTTTGCCGCACAGAGTCAACTTTTTCTTTTTGTTGCGCTTCATGGTATATTCGAAAGCAAAGCGTATGCAACGCTCCACTCCCTTGCGGGTATTGATTGACTCCTGAATGGCTACTTCAAAAGGAGTTCCCCTGCGCAGGAAGCCACCTGCTCCTACATACAGGCCTTCGGTATTTTCGCGCACCACCACAAAATCGATATCCTCAGGACCCTTGTCTTTTATGGGAGTCCACACGTTTGGATAGAGTTTTACAGGACGGAGATTTATGTACTGGTCCAGTGAAAAGCGTATCTTGAGCAGAATTCCCTGTTCCAGTATTCCAGGTTTTACGTCAGGATGGCCTATGGCGCCAAGATACAACGCATTGAGCTTTTTGAATTCTTCGATGGCTGAATCTGGCAAGGTCTCGCCGGTTTTCTTGTAGTGCTCTCCTCCAAAGGGATAAATAATGGTTTCGTATTTAAAGCCAAACTTCCTGGCCGCTGCTTCCAGTATTTTTAATCCCTCACGCACCACTTCTGGACCAGTGCCGTCTCCCGGTATTACGCCGATGTGATAGTTTTTCATTTTTTGCCTCCTTCCTTATTTGCTTTTTCAAGCATTATATTTTAATCTGAAGGGAGGGTAAAGGAGGTTCTGTGCTTGGAGTTTGAGTTTCCATGGGGCAAAATGGAAGTCTTTGATTTTTTCACTTCCTTAGACAGGAACTCAAAGTATCTTACTCTTTCCCAGCTTACTCAGCTGGTAAAAACACACCTGGAAGAGACCTTTTCCGCTGAAATGTGGGTGGTTGCCGAAATTGCTGCTTTGAAGGTCAGTCGTAACGGTCATTGTTTTATGGAGCTTGTGGAAAAGGAGGAGGAAGCGCTAAAAGCGAAAGTGGAAGCCTTAATGTGGCGGGATAGCTTCAATAGAATTCGCGTTTTCTTTGAAGAAACAACGGGTGAAACCCTCAAAGAAGGACTGAAAGTGCTTCTTTTGGGTAAGTTAATTTTTCACCCTGTGCATGGTTTAAGGTTAGAGATAATGGATATAGACCCCAGTTTTTCTCTGGGGGAGATGATGCGCCGGCGCCACGAAATAATTGCCCGCCTGTCTGGGGAAGGGTTACTTGAGAAAAACGCTTCTTTGTTGCTTCCCCCAGTCATTCAGCGCATTGCCGTTGTTTCTTCTCCTCAGGCGGCTGGATGGGGGGATTTCGTCCATCATTTGCAGAATAATGCTTTCGGGTACCGTTTTTTGTGCTGTCTTTTTCCGGCTTTTGTTCAGGGAGAAGAAGCAGAGGCTTCTTTAATCCAGGCACTTGAGGCAGTGGAAAAGAGAAGCAGTTATTTTGACGTGGTGGTTATTATTCGCGGGGGTGGGTCGCGCACCGATTTGAGTTCTTTTGATAGCTACCTTCTGGCTAAAAGGGTGGCTAATTTTCCGATTCCGGTGATTACTGGCATAGGTCATCAGCGAGACCAGTCGGTCCTGGATATGGTGGCGCATACTTCGCTGAAAACGCCGACTGCTGTGGCTGAATTTATCATTGCTCATGCCCGGAACTTTGAGCTATCCTTACTGGATATTGAAAGACGAATAAAAAGAAAGGCAGAAGGCTTTGTGAATGAAACCAAGACGTTTCTTGAGTTTTTGAAAGAGCGCCTGGTACGTCTTGGTGAGCGTGAGATAGGCAAAAGTCATTACATGCTGAAGGAGAGTTTTCGAGAAATAGAGGCTTTTTGCGTTAATTCTTTGGGGAAAGAAGCAGGAGTTCTCAAAGAATTTGCCCGGAGGGTTCAATATATATCAAGGGCTTTGTGGAGAGAATTCTGGAAACAAATCGAGTATAGTGAAAACATGGTGCGTCTTCTGGATCCTCAAAATGCTCTGAGGAGAGGCTACAGCATCACCCTTCTGGAGGGTAAAATCTTGAAACGCGCGGAAGAAGCTGTTCCCGGGCAATGTATTGAGACCTGGCTTTTTGATGGTAAACTGATTAGCAGGGTGGAGGAAAGTCATGAGCGAAGAGAGGATTGATTACCGACAGGCAATCGAGGAATTGCAATCGATTGTCAGCGAGCTTGAAAGAGGAGAACTGGATCTCGATTCTCTACTTGAGAAGGTAAAACGAGCAGCCTTTCTATGTTCTTTCTGTAAAAGTCGCCTGCGAGAAGTGGAAAAAGAACTGGAAGCCGTATTTTTGAAAATGGAGGAGGAACTGAATCAGGAAAACTCTTCACCTTCCGGTAACAATGTGTGAGAGAGTAATTTCCGTGTTGCATGGGATGTGTTAAAATTTAATAAAAGTGAGTCATAAAGAAGAGAGGGAGGTGAGAGATGAGAGTCAAATTGCTTTGACGGGGGATTTGCTTTTGGTGTTGGTTTTTTGCTGCATGTAAAGTTTCAAAAAGGGGGGTTTGTTGTATGAAGCGTTCTTCCGTGTGGTTAGTTTTGGTTTTAGCTGCGATTTTCGCTTTGACCTGGAGCTTCCTGGCTTTTGCTCAGGAAGAAACTTCGGAGTTGGAGCTTAAGACTGCAGAAGCTGCTTTCCAGGCTGCCGACAAGGGTAACCCTGATCCTGCCTGGCAAGGGCAAAAGTTCACCATAGGAGTGTATTCGGCGGGACCGCGTGGTGCAATTTCTGGGCCTCTTTATTTCTGGCGTCCTTTCTTTGAGAAACTTACCGGAGCAACTTACGATATAGTGGAAATCCCCTTTGGTGAACTTCGCGAAAAGATTTTTACCGATTTGATGACTGGAACCGGGTATTACGATGTGATAATTGGTCCCAGCTGGTTCTACGGTGATTATGTGTCCAATGGCTGGATCGTGCCCATTGATAAGTATTTCGATGATCCCCGCATGCCTAAGTGGGACAGGGAGTCTATTTTGCTCCCCATCAGAGAACTCTTGCAATGGAAAGGGACCTGGTATGGTTTTAACAACGACCATGATGGTCAGGTTTTGTACTATCGTCGAGATATCTTGACCGACCCCAAGTGGCAGGAGCTCTTCAAGCAGGAAAAAGGATATGATTTGCCAGTTCCTCCACGCACCTGGGAAGAAGTTTATGATGTTTGCGACTTCTTCAACGGCAAAGACTGGAACGGTGACGGCGAAAAAGATTATGGTATTACCATGCACTTAAAAGTTGGTGGGCAGGGTTTCTTCCACTTCATGGCACTCTCTGCTCCCTATGTGGTTTCGCCGGCTCCGGGGGACGATCCCACCAAGGTAACTCGCTATCACAATGTATACTGGTTTGATCCGGAAACCATGGAACCCCTGGTAGATACTCCAGGTTTTGTTGAAGCGCTGAAGATGCTTCTTAAGCTTTCCAAGACCGGTCCATCGGCAATGTGGGGTTGGAGCCTTGGTGAAGCCTGGGATGCCTTCTTGAGAGGAAAAGCTGTCTTGACTTTCTCCTGGGGTGACGTGGGCTCATTGTCTCAGCTTCCCGAAAGTTCTAACATTAGAGGTAAGCTCGGAGTCGCTCCCATTCCAGGTAGTGAAAAATACTATGATCTTGAGACCCAGCAGTGGGTCAATCAGAGAAACTTTGTTGCTAACACAGTAGGGGCCTCCTGGCATGGAGTAATTTCCAAGTTTTCCAAGAAACAGGACCTCGCTGCCTACTTCCTCTCCTGGCAGGCTACTCCTGAAATCAACCACTGGAATGTAGTCTGGGGCTGGACTGGTATTGACCCCGGAACCCTTTACGACCTGCTCAAGCCCACTGGATACGCCGATATCGAGGAGTATGTACAGACCGGGTATGATGCAGAAGATGCACGCCAGTTTGTAACTGCTTATGAAGAGATGTGGTACAAGTATCCTCTGCGCCAGGCCTACCTCCGTATTCCTGGTACTCCTGAGTACTGGGAAATTTGGGATATTCACCTTTCGGAAGCAGTGGTTGGACAGGTTTCTCCTGAAGAGGCGCTGCGCAGAACCAAAGAAGACTGGAATGCTATCACTGATCGTTTGGGCAGGGAGAACCAGAAGAAGGTCTACCAGGAAGCTATAGGATACGTTCCAGAAAAATAGCTAAAGGATTTGAGATCAAGCAGGGGCTTCACTTTCTCTGAAGCCCCTGCAACTTGGGGGAGAGAAACGATGAAAGAGCGGGGAAGCTTTTTTGTAATTCCGGGGATTGTTTGGGTTCTTCTTTTTACTATTTTTCCTCTGGTGTATTCTTTCCGGGTGAGTCTTTCCCGGGTTGCTTACGGTAAGATAACCGGTTTTGCAGGTTTTGCCAATTATGCTCGCATGTTTCATGACTATCGTTTCTGGAGCGTTCTCGGTTTTACTCTTATTTTTGTTGTTTTTAGTGTTGCCATTACCGTTTCTCTGGGTTTGCTTCTGGCTCTGGTTTTTAACCGCAAGATGCGGGGTTTGCGCTTTTTTAGAGCCCTGATGACTACTCCTCTTTTTACGGCTCCGGTTGCTCTGGGTTATCTGGGGGTCATGATGTTTTACGAAGAGAATGGACCGATCAACATTTTGTTTCAAACATTTGGTTTTGGTAAAATCCCCTGGCTTTCAAATATTTTTTGGGCGCGGACTGCGGTTATCCTGGTTGACGTCTGGCAGTGGACGCCTTTTGCCTTTATTATTTTGTTGGCCGGTTTGCAATCTTTGCCTGATGAAGTTTATGAAGCCGCAGTGCTGGATACTTCTTCTGGCTGGGATGTTTTCCGTTACATTACTTTTCCCATGATTTCTCCAGTTTTGGGAACTGTAATCATGCTGCGCCTGGTCGATGCCTTTAAGGTTTTTGACATACCTTTTGCGCTGACCAGTGGAGGACCGGGTACTGCCACCCGGACTCTCACCTTTTATATTTATACTCAGGGATTGAGGAACTTTGATCTGGGTTATGCTTCGGCGATGGCCTATTTCCTCATGTTTATGTCTCTGGCAGTTGGTATCTTTTTCTTCCGCAGATACCGCAGTCTCTATGAATGAGGTGATAAAGTGAAAAAGAAAAAGAAACTCGGTATCGTGGATGTTCTGGTCTGGGTGGTAATTGTTATAACTTTTATATGGGTGGTTACTCCTTTCTACTGGGCACTTATCACTTCTTTCAAGAAGCCTTCTGATGTTTTCAGACTTTCAGTTATACCCTGGTTGCAATTTAAGCCCACTCTTGATAACTGGTATATGGAGTTTACCCAGCGTGGTCCCGAAATTATGAAGGGGATAACCAACAGTATCATTATTTCGGTTTTTGCAGCCTTGCTGGCTATTGCTCTGGGTTCTCTTGCTGGTTATGGCTTAGCGCGTTTCAAATTTCGCAAATGGAAAAACCAGGATATGGCGCTCTGGTTTCTTTCTCAGCGCTTTCTTCCTCCTGCGGCCACGGTAATACCTTTCTTTCTGATTATAAAAAGCCTGGGTCTTCTGGACACCCGCCTGGCACTGATTCTGGTGAATACCACCTTTACCATGCCTTTTGCGGTTTTGATTATGAGAGATATGTTTAAGGAACTCCCTGTTGAGCTTGAAGAAGCAGCCCTGGTGGACGGTTGTTCTCGCTGGACAGCTTTTTTAAGGGTGGCTCTTCCTCTGGCTGCTCCTGCTTTGGTTTCCACGGCAATTATTTGCTTCGCTTTCACCTGGAATGAGTTTCTCTTTGCCCTGGTTCTCACTTATCGTCAGGCAATTCCCATGACCATTGTGATTGCGGGTACCGAACACACCCAGGGTGTACAGTTCTGGTATGTTTCTACCCGCTTGCTTTTGGCCATTTTGCCACCGGCAATCCTTGCTCTGATGGTGCAAAAGTACATCGTTCGAGGTTTGACCATGGGTGCGGTGAAAGGTTGATGTCCTTTTGAAGGTGCTGGTTTCCGGGGGAGCCGGCTTTATCGGCTCCCATGTGGTTGATGGTTATCTGGCTGCGGGTTATCAGGTGGTGGTGGTTGATAATCTCTCAACGGGGAAGAGGGCCAACCTGAATCCTGCTGCCTCCTTTTATCAGGTAGATATAACCGACTCTTTTGCGTTGCGCAAGGTTTTTGAAAAGGAAAAGCCAGACCTTGTCAATCACCATGCAGCCCAGGTTAACCTTCGTCGTTCGGTGGAAGATCCGCTTTTTGATGCCTGGGTTAATGTTCTGGGGAGCCTGAATTTGATTGAGCTCAGCCGCCAGTTCCGGATTGAAAAGTTTATCTTTGCATCCACTGGAGGGGCTATTTATGGAGAACCGGATACTTTACCGGTGAAAGAAGACTTTTCCGCTTCCCCACTTTCCCCTTATGGTGTGGCCAAAAGAAGTGTGGAGATGTATCTTGAATATTATTACCGGGTATGGGGGCTTGAGTATGTTGCCCTGCGTTATGGCAACGTTTATGGTCCGCGTCAGGATCCTCATGGCGAAGCGGGAGTGGTGGCTATATTTTGTGGGAGAATTCTGGAGGGGAAGCCCTGTGTTGTTTTTGGTGACGGCAGGAAAACCCGGGACTACGTTTATGTTGAAGACGTGGCCCGGGCCAATCTCCTTGCCGTCTTTGCGCCTTCTGGTGTTTACAATATTGGGACCGGCAAAGAAAGCAGCGTTCTTGAGATCGTGGAAATGCTTGAGAGAGTTTCGGGAAGAAAAGTGGAAGTTGTCTTTGATGAGGAGCGCAAGGGAGAAGTTGACCGCATAGCGCTTTCCTGCGAGAAAGCGCGGAAAATTCTGGGTTGGGAGCCAGAAGTGAGCTTTCCAGAGGGTCTTGAGAGGACCTTCCGCTTTTTTGAGGGTGAAATGCAAAATGCAGGCTATGGTTCTTGAGAAAATAGCTCCTATAGAGAGTTCTCCACTTGTTTTTAAAAAGGTCACTTTAAGAGATATTCAGGGAGATGAGGTTCTGATAAAAGTCAGCGCCTGTGGGGTGTGCCATACCGATTTGCACATCGTGGAAGGAGAACTGCCGCCCCACAAATTGCCTCTTATTCCTGGCCATCAAATAGTAGGAAGGGTGGTTGAAAAGGGAGAAGAAGCACAAAGCCTCGATGTGGGCCAGAGGGTAGGAGTGCCCTGGATAAACCAGGTATGTGGGGAGTGTCGTTTCTGCAAACAGGGTATGGAGAACCTCTGCGAAAATGCTCTGTTTACCGGTTATGACCTGGACGGGGGTTATGCCGAGTTTGCAGTTTTCAAGGAAAGTGCAGTTTACCCGCTCCCTGATGGTTATACCGATGAGGAGTTTGCGCCGCTTCTCTGCGGTGGAGTTATTGGTTATCGAGCCTACCGAAAAAGTGGCGTGAAAGGTGGAGACCTGCTGGGTCTCTTCGGGTTTGGTTCTTCAGCGCATCTGGTTGCCCAGATGGCGCTTTTTGAAGGTGTTCGGGTATTTGTTTTCACTCGCTCTCCAGAACACCAGAAACTTGCTTGGGAGCTTGGTGCTTCTTTTGTGGGTCGGGCTGAGGATGCACCGCCTGAAAAGCTTGATGCAGCAATCATTTTTGCCCCGGTTGGCTATCTGGTAAAGGTTGCTCTGGAGTATCTTCATCCCGGAGGACGGGTGGTGACGGCAGGCATTTATTCTACCCCGATTCCAGAAATTCCCTACCAGCTGATTTATGGGGAACGTTGCCTGCAAAGTGTGGCCAACAGCACCAGAAAAGATGTGCAGGAACTTATCGAATTTGCTGAAAAGCTGAGATTCAGGACGCAAATTGAATTATTCCCGCTTGAGGAAGCCAATCGCGCGCTTTTGCTGCTTAAAAAAAGCAAAATCCGGGCTTCTGCAGTGCTTAAAATTTAGGTTATTTTGAGCGTTCCTATCTTGAAAAGCGGCTTTTTTATGATGGTGCTTATTTTTTCTTTTCTTTCCGGTGTGGTAAAAAGGACCGCAGTTGCAGGACCACAGCTCCGGTAAAGCGGCAGCGGAAGGGTGCTTTCAAGGTGTATTTTGAGCCCGGTGTCTTGCAGAAGCGTGGTCAATTCCCAGAACACCCCTTTGGAGCCCACCGGGATGATATCTCCACAAAACACGTTTTCTCTTAAGATGAGTATGTCGCGAGAGTCAGCAATCTCACCCTGCTTGGTGAGCACTTCTTCTCCTACAGCGGGGCTTCCCAGAAGAAACACGGAGAAGCCCTCACTGCTTTTTCCTAAAATAAGCGCGTTGGGATGTGCTGTGCCGATTACAGTCACCCCCAGACCGGTTTGCTGAGTGGGAAAGTTTTTTTCTGAAGAGACCACGAAAGGAAGGGGGTCAAGGCCTGCGCTCTCAAGTTCCTCCTGAATGGCCGATAGTGCCTGCTCGAAAAAGGGATAGGGCTCTATGGAGAGAGTTAGCGAAAAAGCAACCGGTTTTCCCCCCAGGCTCAGAATTTCAGAAAGGGCGACCCGGAAAGTATGTTTTGTGCAGGTTGCTATGTCCGCTTTTAAAAGGTCCCCAGGTTTGGGGCCTATGCCCCCTAAGGAATCACAGGCAATTAACGTTAGCTCTTTTTCGCTTCCTTTTAAAATCAGGACGTCCCTTCTGCTCATCGCTTTTTGAGAACCTCAAAGATTAAGGAAGCAAGGAGTATGTTAACTGCTGAGGCCACAATTAGAGAGATTACTATTCCCGTGAAAAATCCCCATCCAAAGACCGGAACCAGGGTCAAGGGAGCCAGAATGCCGTTGAGTAATGTCCCACAGCTTATAGCCAGAATACGGTTTTTCTGGTAAAAGAATCTGAAAAGCAGACATATCAAGGCCATTTCGCAGGCAATAACCAGGTGCACCGGTAGACCCAGGGGAAAACCCACGTTTAGTGAGGTCAGGATATGGCCCAGGAATCCGATGCTTGCTCCTTCTGGATAACCCAGAAGAAGTGCCCCCAGAAAGCCGGGAAGCGAATCCAGCGCAACTGTTCCAGTTGGCGAAGGTATTTTAAGGTAAGATCCCACTACAGAAAGCGCGATGAGAGTTCCTGTAACTGTCAATCTAATTGTTCCTGAGCGAACAGAAGTTGATCTGAACATAGCTTCGACCCCCTTTTGAGTTTCAGGTATTTAAAATAAAAGTCCTCGACTCAAAGTACGCTTTGAGCCGAGGACTTTACCTTCATCCTCGCCCGTCCCTTTCGTGGCAGGTCTTCTGGCTTAAGGGCTTAAGCCTACTCGGTGCGCCTTCCCGGCTTTTTCAGCCAGTGGCTTTTTGCACCTTTCGTTCCCTCTCACAGCGGCGGGTCCGCACCGGATTGGCACCGGTTTCCCTTTTCAGCTCTTTTGAAGAGCAACCACGAAGGGTTGAGCCAGTATTCACCTGTTGAAAACATAATAGCAAAAAATGGTTAATTTTCAAGGGATCAATGCGCTACAGAAAAGAAACCATCTTTTTGGCAATTTCTGTTACAAAACAAGCATTTTGTTGGGTTTTTGCTGTCTTCTCGAGAATGCCTCAGGTGGGAATGAGGTCTATCTTTCATTCTCTGAAATCTTTCCGGGGTGGCTTGAAAGCCACGATTGAAGGTGCTGGTTGGAATTTCGATGGTCGATGTTTGTGTCGGGCTTTAAGATAAGCTGGCAAGGTTTTTTATCCCTGAGAAAGGTAAAAACCCGGAGGTTAAATTTTGTGAGATATGAGAAAAAGGGGAGAAAAGGTAGTATATGTTCTGACGCAAAACTCTTGGCACTATCGGTTAATGCTCTCTTTATAATTTGACTTTTGTGCGATTGATTTGAGGAGGACGTTTAGTGTTTGTTTCTGAAAGGGAAGATAACATTAAAGTTTCAATCATTATACCTGTTTTTAACAAGGTTGAGTTTACTCAAAGATGTATTAAATCTGTTTTTGATAATAGTCCCGAAGGAAGTATTTCTTGGGAAATAGTCGTGGTTGATAATGCTTCTTCTGATGGAACAGCCGCTTTTTTAGAGGAAGCCTGTCAGCTATACAGCAACTTAAGAGTCGTGACCAACAAGGAAAACCTGGGTTTTGCCAGGGCTTGTAATCAGGGAGCTTCTTGGGCTCGTGGTGAATACCTTTTGTTTTTGAACAATGATACCGAAGTCCAAAAGGGATGGTTGAAACCTCTTGTGGAGGTTTTGAACACCGATTTTAGGGTTGGGGCTGTGGGTTGCAAACTCCTTTTTCCAGATGGTTTTATTCAACATGCCGGGGTTGTGATTGTTGACGACAAAATGGGGGGAGTTCCTCTTGTTGCAACGCATATTTATTATAAGAAACCAGCTTCTCTCAAAATAGCTGATAGACCCTATTTGTATCAAGTGGTTACCGGAGCTTGCCTTATGGTGCGCAAAGTCGCATTTGAGGAAGTAGGTGGTTTTGACGAGGAATATTGGAATGGTTATGAAGACGTGGACCTGTGTTTCAAGCTGCAAAAGAGAGGTTGGCTCGTAGTTTATGAACCAAAGAGCGTTGTTATCCACTATGAGGGACAGAGTGGTCCAGAGCGCTTCAGAAAAGTTAACGAGAATGTGGCGAGACTTCATCAGAGGTGGTTAGGCAGAATTAACCCTGATTTTGTTATTGAAATTGACGGTTCAGTAAAGGCAGTAAAGCCACCTGCAATTAAAGAATATCAACCACCATTTGTTTCCATCATCATCCTTACCCGCAACAATCTTGAATATACCCAAAAATGCCTGGAGAGCATACGCAAATATACGCCAGAAGCCCATGAAGTCATTGTTGTGGACAACGGATCAACCGATGGAACAGTTGAATATCTTGAATCTCAATCTGATGTGAAGCTCGTCAAGAATGGTTTTAACCTGGGGTTTGCACTGGGTAACAACCGGGGTCTTCTTGAGGCAGGAGGCAATTACGTGATATTTCTTAATAACGATGTGGTAGTGACTGAGGGATGGCTTAGAAAACTCATTGCCTGTGCTGAATCCGACCCAAGTGTTGGCATCGTCGGTCCGCGCTCCAATTACGTGGCAGGTCATCAGCTGGTAAAGAATGTCCCCTATGGAGAAGACATGGAAGCAATGCAGGAGTTTGCCAGAAGCTGGAGTGAGGAGAACTCAGGAAACTGGGAAGAGGTCCTGCGGGTAATTGGTTTTTGCATGCTGGTGAAGCGTGAGGTTATCGAAAAAATCGGGGGTTTTGACCCCCAGTTTGGTCTGGGCAATTTTGAAGACGACGATTTTTGTATCAGAGCTCGGATTGCTGGCTTCAGGATAAAAATTGCTCACGATGTTTTTGTGCATCACTTCGGAAGCAAAACCTTTCAGAGTGAGCAAATTGATTACCGCGAGCTGATGCTCTCTAACTGGGAAAAATTCAAAAGGAAATGGAACCTCCCAGGAGATTTACCTATTTTACTTATTGAGAGAGGTTATCATATTGACCTGCTTTTGCAGAGAGACTTTGATCCCCAAAAACACACTGTCCCGCTGCAGATTGAGCCTTATCCTTTGGATGGAGTCCGCTTGATTAGCTATCTTGCTCCTTTCTCAAAAGAGGTGCTTAAATGGTATCTCTCCAGCTTTTCTTCAGAGGATGATGTAACGCTGGTTTTGCATGAAGAGGGTGACGAGAGAGAAGTTCTAAAGAAAGTTTCTCAAACAATTGAGGAGCTGGGTTTTGACCCCGATAAAACACCCGACATTCTCCTGATTACCACAAAGCTTGATGAAAACAAACAGCCCCGTCTTATCAGGGCAGTAAAGAAGGTGGTCTGGTTTCAGGGGCTACCGGATTCCTGGAAGAGGTGGGTGGTTTATCTGGGGAAGGAAACAGAAGAAATAGGGAGGTTTGAAAATCGTGCCTATCAGAATTTCAACATTTCGTACTGATGGCTCCCTGGAAGATGATTTTGATGCCTTGCTTAAACAGAGCAACGAGCTTATAAAGGAAGGGCGCCTTGGGGAAGCGGAAAAGTGCCTTTTGAGGGCGCGGGAAATAAAACCCGATTCTCCTTCTGTGCATAATCTCATGGGTTTTCTTGCCTATCAGAAGAAGGAATTTAAGGAAGCAATGAGGACTTTTAGAAGGGCCTTGCAAATCAATCCTCTGTATGCTGAGGGCTGGAACAACCTGGGAGCAGCATATCTTGCTCTTTCCCGCTTCAGCGACGCCAAATCAGCTTTTGAGAAAGCAGTAGGTCTGAATCCTAACCTGGAGGATGCTCTTGAGAATCTTTCCTGGATAAGCGAGCATTTTTTCGCAAATTCCATAAAATTCCCTACTCTGAGTGCCTGCGTAATAATGAAGAATGAGGAGAAAAACATTCCTCGCCTTCTTTCCTCGCTTAGAGAAGGTGTTGATGAGGTGGTGGTGGTAGATACCGGTTCCACCGACCAAAGCGTGGAGATAGCCCGCTCGTACGGAGCCCGGGTTTACTTTCACAAGTGGAGGGAAGATTTTTCTGCAGCCAAAAATGAGGCTCTGGAGAAAGCTCAGGGGGAGTGGATACTGTTTCTGGATGCCGACGAAGAGATGCGGGCTGAAGACCTGAAGAAATTGCGCTTGATCCTTGCCTGCGCAAGACAGGAGGCTTTCATGTTGCCCATCAAAAGCTTCCTGGACCCCCAGGAGAGGACCCACATGCTTAACTACCTGGTCCGGGTTTTCAGGAACCGGCCCGAGATTCGTTATCAAGGCAGGGTGCACGAAACGGTGGAAGGTTCTTTGCTGGAGCTTGGTAAAAAAATTTTCAAACTGCATAATATTTTTATTTACCATCACGGCTACAAGGATCAGGGAACAACTGGTTGGAAAGTTCTCTCGAGAAATTACGAGATCCTCCTGAAAGAAATAGAAGAAAATCCGGAAAACGTAGATGCTCTCTCTTACCTGGGAAGATCCTGTCTCCTTGACGGACGGACTGAAGAGGCCAGAGACTATCTTGAGCGAGTGCTGGCCCTCTCTAAAAGTTTTTCTTTTGCCGTTTTGACTGCCCATCTTGACCTGGCCTGGATGGCGCTTGAAGAAGAAAATTACGAGGAAGCACTTTCTCATCT
This sequence comes from Atrimonadaceae bacterium G-SL-SR-0-11, assembly GCA_048814795.1. Taxonomy (GTDB): domain Bacteria; phylum Atribacterota; class Atribacteria; order Atribacterales; family Thermatribacteraceae; genus Thermatribacter. Next base: position 463,369 of record CP184673.1, read on the forward strand.
TTACTTGGTAAAAGAGAAAGAGCCTTATCTTCCTGACCTTTATTACCTGCTGGGATTTGTCTATCACAGAAGGGGAGAATATGCGAGAGCGATAGAGTGTTTCGAAAAGGTGTTAAGTGTTGATTACAGAAAAAGCAAGTCTTTAGCGGTCTTTTCCAGGGTTTCCTGGGGAGATTTGTATCAGAAAATGGGAGAGTGTTATCTGGTTGAAAACAAGGAAGAAAGAGCAAAGGAGTGCTTTGAAAAAGCGAACGAGTTTTTAAGCGATGACCCCAACCTTTTCAATAACCTTGCTGTTTCCATGGTAAAGCTGGGAGATAGAAAAAAAGCAGAAGCCTATTTCAAAAAAGCGCTTGAGATAAATCCCCATCATCCTGATGCGCGCAGTAACCTCTTCCGCTTTTTGCTTGAAGAGGGAAGGATTGTAGAAGCCAGGGCACTGCTTTCTGAAATGAAAGAGCTCTTGGAAAAGCAGTAAGCTCAAAAATTTTTTCGAAAAAAAGTTGCTCTGACCCCTAAAGTTCTGAAAGATAGTGCCGATATTTATAGGTGAGTTTGCAATTCTGGAGGTGGTAGATGTCCGGAAAGAAAAAGAGTTAACGAAAAGGTTTGGATTTCGGCGATTTGGATTTCTGGTGTAAGTTTTAAAAAGGCAGGGAAGCCAATCAAAACCTTAGGGAGGAGGTTGATTTGAATGGGTCTTCGGATCAATCAAAACATAACTGCTTTGAATGCCCACCGCAATCTGGTGGCAACCGATAATGCGCTTTCCAAATCCTTGGAGCGCTTATCTTCGGGTTTACGCATCAACCGCGCAGCTGATGATGCAGCGGGCCTGGCCATTTCAGAGAAGATGCGGGGTCAGATCAAAGGCCTTGCCCAGGCTGCTCGCAATGCCCAGGACGGTATTTCTCTGATTCAGACCGCAGAAGGAGCACTGAACGAAACCCACTCTATCTTGCAGCGCATGAGACAGCTCGCTGTCCAGGCTGCAAACGACACTCTCACTTCAGAAGACCGGGCCCAGATCCAGCAGGAAATTGACCAGCTTATCGGTGAGCTGGACAGGATTGCCCAGACTACTGAATTTAATACCAAGAAACTCTTGGATGGAACTGCGGGTTATGCAACCAGTGCTCAAAACGGAAGTGTAGCTGGTGCAGCTTCTACGGTGAACGGAACAGGCTATGCCGCAGGATCCAGTATAGCGAATGCTGATCTGCAGGCACTGGTTAGTAATGTTACCCCGGGTGCTGAAACCCAGGCCGGAGTTTACACGGTAAGCATTACCTCCAATGCTTCTCAGGCCACCCTGGGAGATGCAGCAGCCTTTTCGAGTCCTGGTGCAGCTGGCACTCTGGTGATTAATGGGGTGTCTGTGGATATCGCTGCAGGAGATACCCTTGCCAATGTTATTTTGAAGATCAACAATGTGAGCGATCAGACCGGTGTTACTGCTTCTACAGGAGGCACTAATAGCGGTCTCTACCTGACCAGCACCGATTATGGAAGCGATGCCACCATTAACGTATCTGGAAACAATACATTACTTAAAGCTTTGGGCTTGACTACAGGCTCGGAGCAGGTTCTTTCTGCAGCCGGAACAGACATTGTGGGTACCATTAATGGTGTAACCGCAGAAGGTGTTGGTGCAAAGCTTACCTTGGACGCAAGTGGTAATGCTGCAGATGGGCTTTCAGTAGCCATTGATCCTTCCAAACTCGAGCTTGGCAGTGGAGGTTCGGTAAGTTTCAGCGCCGTGGTGGATCCCTCCGGTGCAGTTACTCTCCACATCGGAGCTAACGAGAATCAAACCCTGACCGTCAGCATTGGTGATATGAGTGCTCGGGCGCTGGGTGTGAATAACATCGACGTGACTTCTGCCAGCAATGCAGAAAGCGCCATAACCGCCGTTGATAATGCCATCAATGCTGTTTCTACCGAGCGCTCCAAGCTGGGTGCTTATCAAAACCGCTTAGAGCACACCATTGCTAACCTGGGTGTGGCTCAGGAAAACCTTGCTGCAGCAGAATCCCGAATCCGCGATGTGGATATGGCTGCGGAAATGATGGAGTTCACCAGGGCACAGATTCTGCTTCAGGCAGGTACCGCTATGTTGGCCCAGGCCAACACCCTGCCCCAGGCAGTGCTTCAACTTCTCAGGGTGTAGTGGTGAAGTTAATGAGGGGAGCGGAAAAACCGCTCCCCTTTTGAGAGTATGAAGAAGGTGGTTTAGAATGCGCGTTAACCCGGCTAAAGAACCAATGATGCTTCAAAAAGACCTGGCGGGCGCTCAGGGTGCGTTGATCAGGTCTTCTGCTTTGGAGAAGCCTCAAGACAGAGAGCTTGCTTTTTTGCAGAAAGGAAATCAAAAAGAAAAAGGGAATGAACTGGGTTTTGAAAAGCTCGAGGAAATAATCGAAGCTCTCAACCAGTTCATGAGTGCTCTGGATGTAGAATTGCGCTTTCAGATACATGAGCCAACTCACGAGGTGATTGCCCGTCTGGTCAACAGAGAGACTGGTGAGGTCATCCGCGAAATTCCGCCTGAGAAGTTTCTGGACATGCTGGCCAAGCTGCAGGAGCTGGCAGGGCTTTTTGTAGATGAGCTGCGCTGAGGAGGTAGGGGAGCAAAATGAGTAGCGGGATTTTGAATATCGACGGTCTTGTTTCTGGTTTGAACACCACCGATATCATCAACCAACTCCTTGAGGTGGAGCGTATACCCATTACCCGGCTTGAGGCACGGAAATCAGAGTATGAGCAGAAAATTGCTTTGTGGCAGGAAGCAAACACCAAGCTCTTGGCCCTGCAAACTGCTGCTTCCAGCCTGGCTTCAGAGAGCACTTTTCAGGAGAAGGCGGTTTCGGTGAGCAATGAGAGCATTCTTACTGCTACAGCGACCTCTTCAGCGGTGACCGGCACCTACCTTTTGCGGGTGGAACAACTTGCCTATGCTCATCAAATAGCCACCTCCTCTTCTTACGCTGATTATGATACCACCACTTTTGGGGAGGGGATTATAACCATTCAGGTGGGGACAGGGACTCCAGTTGAAATTAACATTGATTCTTCTAACAACACCCTGGAAGGCATTAAAAACGCTATTAACAGCTCTGGCGCAGGAGCTACTGCTTCTATAGTGAACACCACAGATGGTTACAAACTTCTTCTCTCCAGTAATCAGACCGGCCTTGAGGGAGCGCTTACGGTTACTTCTGATCTTTCTGGGGGAGAGGCCACGCTTTCAGACTTTTACGATATTCAGCCTGCTCAAAACGCGCGTATTAACCTGGGCACTTCAGAAGGTGGGGCAACTCCTCTTGTTTATGAAAGCTCTTCCAATCTGGTTGAGGACCTTATTCCCGGGGTAAGCCTGAACCTTAAAGCGGCGAGCACAGAAAGCGTTGTCCTGACGGTTGAAGACGACCTGGAAAGCATCAAAGGGAGCATCAGGAATCTGGTAGCCAGATTCAATGAATTTCAGGACTTTGTTTCCAGAAACACCTCTTTCGATGCAGATACTGGGGTAGCAGGAGCCTTGCTGGGAGATACTTCCCTGCAGCGGATTCAATACCAGATACTGAACAGCCTTTTTCAGCGCGTTACCAACTCTTATTTTGAAAATGTTGCTGAGATAGGCATTTCGGTTGACCGCTATGGAAGATTGAGCCTGGACGAGAGCAAGCTTGAGGAAGCCCTTCAGAACAATCTGGAAGAGGTGGAAAAGCTTTTTGTGGATCAGGGTGTTGGAGTTTCACTCAAAGAGTCCCTGGATTTTATCGTTGACCCTTATCAGGGAATAGTTAAAAACAATCAGGACCTTTACCAGGGGTTGATAGAAGATATTAACGAGCGAATAGAGATTCTGGAAGAACGCTTGAGCCGCAAGGAAGAGTTCTGGCGAGAGCAGTTTGTGGCCCTTGAAGAAGCGCTGGCTGCTTTTCAAACCCAGGGTGTCTGGCTTACCCAGCAGTTGGCCAGTCTTTCTGCTCTTGCCCAGTCGAGCAGTAACCAGAGAAGCTGAGTAAGGAGGTATTTGAATGAACGCATACCTTGTAGCCAGGGCTAAGGAGTCTTATGAGGTGAGTGCGGTTAGTACTGCTTCGCCACTCAAGTTGATACTCATGCTTTACGATGGCAGCATCAAGTTTTTGAAGATGGCCAAACTTCTTTATGAAGAAGGAAGAGCGGAAAAAGCGCACCAGATGATTGTCCGAACGGAAAAAATATTGCTTGAGCTCATGGCCTCTTTAAATTTGAAACAGGGTGGAGAGATTGCCCGTAACCTCTTTGAACTCTATCAATTTATGTTAAGGGAGTGCGCTGAGATAAACGAGGAGAATTGCTCTGAGAAAATCGATGGCCTTTTAAGACTTCTTTCTGGTTTACAGGAAGCGTGGATGGAAGTTGAGAAAAGAGTTTCTTGCTGAAATTTGAGTTATGGAAAATAAATTGCTTTTGCTTGAAAAAATGAGAGATTTTTCTCTTTCCATGCTCGAGGGCGTCAAAAAAGGCGATCTGGAAGGTTTGCATCTTTACCTCAGGGAAAGAGATAAACTTATAGAGATTGTGGGCAACCTTGCTTCTGATAGCTCAATTCTTGAGGATGCCTCACGGGCTCTTGGTTTGATAAGAGAAATTTTGCGCATTGACGAAGAAATAAAAAGGCTTATTAAAGAGCGGATTCAGGCCCTTGTTCAAGAGGTAGGGCAGATGAGGAAAGAGGTAGAAGCCCTTCGGAAATTCCGCTCTAACATGTCGGAAACAAATCTTCAACCCCGCTTTGTGGACCGCAAAAGTTAACCCCCCTTAATTTTTGTTCATAATCGGGTATAATCATCCGTAGATGATTGGTTTTTGTTTGGGGGGAGCTTTTTGCCTGTTTTCAGGGTTTTAGTGGTGGATGATGAAGAGTTTATGGTGGAGATGGTTTGCGAGATTTTACAGGAGGAGAAGCTTCTAACCGATGTGGCTCTATCGGGCAAAGAAGCTCTGGGCAAATTTGAAAGTGCCCAGTATGACCTGGTAATTCTCGATTTGCGTCTTCCTGACCTGGAAGGGCTTCGGGTTTTGCAGGAGATTCGCCAGAAGGATCAGGAGATCCCGGTTATCGTGATCACTGCTTATGGTAGTGTGGACAACGCGGTGGAGGCTCTTAAGATGGGAGCTTATGATTTCATCACCAAGCCCTTCAAAGTGGAGGAGTTGAAAAATGCTGTTTTAAGAGCCCTGGAAGTGGAGCGTATAAAGCGGGAGCGTTCTTTCTATCTCGAGGAAGTGCGGGAAAACTTCCACTTTGAAGGGGTCATCGGAGAGTCTCCCAAGATGAAGGAAGTTATGGAAGTTGTTTCTCTGGTAGCTCGTACTGATGCCACCGTCCTTATCTACGGGGAAAGCGGAACCGGCAAAGAACTGCTTGCCCGTTCCATTCATTTTCAGAGTGACCGGGCTGACCGTCCTTTCGTGGTTGTTAACTGTGGTGCCCTTGCAGAGACCTTGCTGGAGAGTGAGCTTTTTGGGCACGAAAGGGGGGCTTTTACTGGTGCCCATGCTCGCAAACTGGGTAAGTTCGAGATTGCCGATGGGGGCACTCTTTTTCTGGACGAAGTTGGCGAGATGAGCCCTGCTATGCAGGTGAAGCTTTTGCGTGTTCTTCAGGAAAAAACCTTTGAGCGAGTGGGTGGAGTAAATCCTATTAGCGTTGACGTAAGGATTATTGCCGCCACCAATCGCAACCTCAAAGAGATGGTTCAAAAGGGCGCATTTCGAGAAGACCTTTATTACCGCTTAAACGTGGTGCCCATCAAGCTCCCTCCATTGAGAGAACGGCGCGAAGACATCCCTCTTCTCTGTGATTTCCTCCTTAAAAAACATGCAGAAAAGCTTCATAAAAAGGTGAAGGGAATTACCTCTCAGGCATTGCGCATGCTCAAGCGTTATCACTGGCCGGGCAACGTTCGTGAACTTGATAACGTGATTGAAAGGGCAGTTATACTCACCAAGGATGAGATGATAAAAGCGGAAGATATCTGGATTTTTGATGCTCCCCGAGAGGTGAAGCTGAAAACCCTGCGAGAGATGCAAGAAGAGTATATCCGAAAAGTTCTCGAGTACGTGGAGTTTGATAAAGAAAAAGCTGCCCTGGTGCTGGGTATTTCGCAGGAAGAACTCGAGCAAAAGCTGCGCAAGTAGGTTCTAATGGTGGATTTGGCAATAAATTTTATATCAGCACTTTCAGGGGTGGCATAAGTTATGATGAAGAAAGTGATGCTTTATTTATTGCCTGTGTTTTTTTGGGGGCTTATTCAGAGTGGTTGCCTGGGGGTGCGCTGGCAGGAAAAAGAGACCTATATTCTGGTTTATGAAATAGAGCCTTACTCCAGTGCAGGTTATGTGTTGCCGGTGCCCCTGGCTCAGGTTACCGTTTCTGGTAACGGTTATTCGAGCACCAAATACACCGACAGTCAGGGGAAAGCGATGTTTTTGCTTTCACCGGGTACCTATACCGTGCGGGTTTCAAAGGATGGCTATGAAAGCGTCTCGGATACTGTAACCATCTATACTCTGGAGCTTACTCCAGGTTATTACTCGTTCTATCTGGTGCGCCAATGAAGAAGGAATTTCTTTCGCTACTTGGATGTGCAATGATTTTTGCGTTGTTATTTTTCCTGGTTTCGGGGTGTTTTCTGGGCAATTTACCCCCTCTCCCCAACCTGCATCCCCAGGTGGACCTTAGTGGAAAAGTAGTGGATGCTTTGAGTGGCGAAGGAATTTCTGGAGCAGAGGTTACCTTGAGAGATTTTCCTTCCCGAAGTGACGTTACTGCTTCTGATGGTACTTTCTTTTTGCCTCTGGTGCCCTCAGGAAGACAGATTGTTCTGGTTTCCGTATTTGGGTATGCATCAAGGAGCGAGGCGATCGAAGTACCTGAGCAAGGTCCTTTCTGGGTTGAAATTGCGCTGCTACCTCTTCTGGGTAAAGTGGTGGGCTTTGTTTTCGATGAAAGTGGTCAACCCCTTTCTTCGGTAGAAGTTACTCTTGATGGTGAGCAGAGCACTCAGAGCAACGAAAATGGTGCTTTTTCCTTTGAAGAAGTGCCCGTAGGGGCACATGTACTGGTGTTTGAAAAGGAGGGTTATCTTCCTTCTACAGAAGAAATAACAGTAGAAGAGAATTCAGTGGTGGTGCTGGAAGTTACCCTTTCTAAACCTGGTGGTAGCGTGAAGGCGAACAAAGGTCAGCGAGAACTATGATTGAAGGAGGAAAAAAAGTGGCGGACAACTTTGATGTGGAACGTTATCTTGCTGTTTTTTTGGAGGAAGTTGAGGAGCACTTGCAAAACCTGGAGGAAGGCCTGGTATCCCTGGAAAGAGACCCTCAGAATGAGGAATTGATTCAGGCCTTGTTTCGCTCTTTTCACACCATTAAAGGTTCTTCGGGGTCGATGGGTTTTACCCGCCTTTCTGGACTCGCCCACACTCTTGAAAATGTGCTGGATCGGGTGAGAAACAAGGAGCTTGAGATTACTCCTTCTCTGGTGGATTTGCTTTTGAAGGGAGTGGATATGGTCCGGGCGTTTAAAGAGGGTATTGCTCAAACTTCTCAGGAGCCCGACCTGGATATTGGGGAAGTTGAAGCGCTTCTGAAACGGTTTCTTGGCGATGGCATGAGTGGCCAACCTGTTTCACGGGAGGAAGCTAAAAGCCCTTCTTTGAGCGAAGCAGCAGGTGAAAAGAAGAGGGTTCTGGAAGGGAAGCGATATCGGATCGAAGTGTTCTTGCATAAAGACTGCTCTATGAAGGGAGTCAGGGCCTATCTGGTTTTAAACCGCCTGCAGGAGCTGGGTGCACAGATTCTCTTTGCCGAACCACCCATTGCTGAGCTTGAGAAGGAGAACTTTGGGGAGAGTTTTATTGTTGAGGTGCTTTTTCCCGGGAAAGCTGAAGAAATCCGCTCCGCGGTTCTGGGTGTGGCAGAAGTTGAAAAAGTAGAGTTTCAGGAAGTCGAGGCGGACCAGGAAAAGCAGGGCCAGACATCCCGGAAGGAAGTCGTAAAGTCTGCACAAAGCATTCGAAAGACGGTGCGCGTTGACGTGGAGCGCCTGGACAACCTGATGAATCTGGTAGGAGAACTGGTAATTGATCGAGCGAGGCTGGAAAACAGCATTCAGCGACTGGACGTGGAAACAGACCTCAAGGCCCTCCGCGAACAGCTTGTTGATACCTCTACCCATCTGGGTCGCATTACCAATGAATTGCAAACAGAGATAATGAAAGCTCGCATGTTACCCCTTGCTGAAGTTTTTAACCGCTTTCCAAGAATGGTTCGGGATATTGCTCGCAACTCTGGCAAGGAGGTTGATTTTGTGATAGAGGGCGAAGGAACCGAGCTGGATCGCTCTCTTTTGGAAGAAATCACGGATCCCCTGATCCACCTTTTGCGCAATGCGATAGACCACGGCATAGAATCTCCTGAGGAACGTGTTTCTGCTGGAAAACCTGCTCGGGGAAGAGTCCTGCTCAAGGCCTATCAGGAAGAGAACTCGGTGGTGATAATGGTTCAGGACGACGGAAGAGGTATCTCGCTTGAGAGGCTCAAGCAGAAAGCCCTTGAAAAAGGATTGGTAAAAGCGGAAGACCTGGAAAAGCTCACTGAGAGGGAAGTAATCGAATTTATCTTTCACCCTGGTTTTTCCACAGCCGAAGAGGTGACCGATGTTTCAGGCCGTGGAGTGGGTATGGATGTGGTTAAAAGGAATATCGAAAAAGTTAACGGACAGGTTTCTGTGGAAAGCCGTGAGGGGGAAGGCACCACTTTTTATTTGCGGTTACCCCTGACTCTGGCTATTGTCAGGGCTTTGCTGGTTAAAGTTAATGAATCCATTTTCGCCATACCTCTTTCTGACGTGGTGGAAATTGAACGGATAGAGCTTAAAAACACCTATTGGCTTAACCAGGTGCTCACCACGCTTTTCAGGGGCAAGACTTTGCCTCTGGTTTCTCTGGCAGGGCTATTAAGTGGTGAGGCCGAAGCCGTTTTTTCGAAGGAGAAAACAGTATCACCGGTATTTTACACTGTGGTGGTCAATGCGGCTCGTTCTGAGGCAGGTCTCGTGGTTGATGAAATTGTTGGTGAACAGGAAATAGTGATCAAATCTCTTGGCGAGTATATCGGTGATATCCGGGGTTTGGGAGGGGCTACCATTCTTGGGGATGGTACCGTTTCGTTAATTCTGGATGTTACCAGCTTGTTGACGAAATTTTCACAACTGAGGAGGTTTGTAGAAGATGCCAGGACGAATTTTAATTGTAGATGACGCTGCGTTTATGAGAATGATGCTTAAAGATATTTTGACCAAGAATGGCTACGAGGTAGTTGCCGAGGCGAGTAACGGTAAAGAAGCGATTTTAAAGTACGAAGAGAGCAAGCCAGACCTGGTTACTATGGATATTACCATGCCCGAAATGGACGGTATAGCTGCAGTTAAAGAGATTATGAAAAGAGACCCCAAAGCCAGGATAATCATGTGCAGTGCCATGGGGCAGCAAGCGATGGTGGTTGACGCTATCCAGGCAGGAGCCAAGGATTTTGTAGTGAAGCCCTTTAAGCCAGACCGGGTTATTGAAGCCGTCAAAAAGGTTTTGGGTCAGTAGGTGGTCTAAACGAAGGGGATGGGTTCTTTTCGCAGAGCTTTTTATTTATTGCGTCGTAAGCTGGGAGCCACTTTTCTGGTCCTCTTGAGTAAAACTGGAGAAGAATGGGTAATTGTTGCTTATTCCGGTTTACACTCTTTCCGGAAGCAGCTTGCACTGTTGCTCGTAAGTTGTGAAAAGCGGCCGGGTACTTTCCGGGAGGTTCTTCTTGGGGAGAAGGTTTTTGTAGTTGGTAGTGTCTTCCTTTCCAGCAATTTAATGCTTATTTTGGGTTTTAACAATCGGCATTCTTTATCTTCTGTTCCTCTTTCCCGGGCTGACAAGGACTTTCTTTTGGAGCTTGCGCAGAACCTTGAGGAACTTTCTCTGTTGAAGCGCTTTCTCTGTGCTTTTCCGGTGGGTCTTTTCATGGCCGATGAGGAAGGCAGCTTGTGGTTCTTCAACGCGGAGATGCTGGAGATCCTGGGCCTTAAAGCAAAGGAAGTGATGGAAAAAAAAATGAGCCAGATTTTCCAGGGAGTAGAAGAAATTGCTCCTTTTTTGAAAAAGCTTCGCTGGGAAGGCAAGGAGCTTTTTTTGAGAAATATCAGCTTTTGTGATCCTTCTGGAAAAGAAAAATTGCTAAATTTTCGTTTCTTCCCGGTAATGGAGGGGGAAAACTTTGTGGGATTTGGGGGTATAGTTGAGGATGTTACCCAAAGAGTCCAGCTTGGAGAAAATGTTCGCCAGATTGAAAGGCTTTCCAGCATTGGACGACTGGTTTCAAGTATTGCTCACGAAATAAACAATCCTCTTGGGGTTATATACGGCTATGCCCAGATGTTACGCAACAAGCTGGATAAAAGCTCTCTTGATTGTCCCACCTGCAAGAGCGTGCGTCGCGGGCTTGAAAACATTGAAAAAAGTGCCGAACATTGCGGAGAAATTCTCCGCAACCTGATCGACTTTTCTAAGCCCAGCATCATCAAAAGAGAAACAGTTGATTTGCGTTCTCTCCTTGAAGAAGTGTTGAGCATGGGTGGAATTTATTTTCGGGGTAACCGGCACTTAGAGTTTTATTTTGAAGAAGGGATTCCTCCTTTACAGATTGATAAATTGCGTATGAAGCAGGTTTTTCTTAACCTTATCAGAAACGCCGTGGAAGCAATGGATAAAGAAAAGGGTATCCTGAGGGTTGTAGTCAGGAAAGTCAATCTTTCCCCAGAGCGGGTTCCTTCCTTGGACTCCAATTTCGAGCTGAGTAAAAAGGCTTTTGTCTGTATCTCTTTTCAGGACAATGGTAGGGGGATACCGGCTGATAAGCTGGATAGAATATTTGAACCCTTTTTTACCACCAAGCCTCAAGGTACGGGTTTGGGGCTTTCTACTTGTTACAGCATTGTTCGTGCTCACGGAGGTTGGATGGAGGTTTCTTCACAGGAGGGCAAGGGAAGCACTTTTTCTATATTTTTACCCCTGGAGGTTGAGGGATGAGGGGACCAGAACTCCGCCAGTCGTTTGCGATGCAGCAAAAACAGAAAATGGTTCCCAAGATGATGCTGGCGGGAGAAATGATGATGCTTCCCCTGGAGGAGCTTGAGATGAAGCTGGAGAGGCTCCTGGAGGAAAATCCTTTTCTGGAGTTTGAAGAGCGGGCATTTTGTTTTGCCTGTGGGCGGCCCCTTGAAAAATATTCTGATTTCTGTCCTAACTGCGGGCGTATTTTAAGGAGCGATGCAGGCTACTATCTGGAAGACCCCGCTTCTTTCTCCGAAAAAAGAAGCTTCAAAGAGTTGCTGGAAGAGGAAATCCTTTCCTGCGTGGAACTTGATGCAGAGGAACTTAAATTGCTGGAGATTATACTTGCCAACCTTGATGAAGAAGGGTTTTTACGTCTTGATTCAGGAAAGCTTGCTTTCCACTTGAGGGTTTCTGAAGACCGGCTTCAAGGAGTGATAGATAAAGTTCGTGCTGAAGGATTTGTAGGTTTTGCTGCTAAGGATACCCTGGAGTTTGTTCTTTTGCAGTGCGTTAACAAGGGTCTTATTACTCCGGAAGAGAGTTTTTATCTTCGAAAAAACCCCGAAAAAGTGAAGTCTCTTTTAGGAAAAGGAGAACAATTTTTTATTTCTTTCCGGGAGTTTTTTGAGACAAGCCTTGACGAAAGAAGCCGGAAAGAACTGGATGATACAAGAAGAGTTTCCTATGATGCTGAAGTTGTGGCTTTGGGTGGCGGAGAGTATGGAGTTTTGCTCTTCGACTCTCCCTATCTCAAAATAACCCTTAACGAAGGCTTTATTTCTCTTTTTAAGAGTAAAAAATCTTCTCTGAGTTCCCGGGAAAGCTCTTTCCTGGAGGAGCGCTTACATGAGGCGCGAGAAATCTTCTCCTGCTTGCGCTATCGCAATGGTCTCCTTTTGCGCGCCCTTGAATATATCGTCTCTCGAGAGAAAGAATATCTTTCTGGAGACAATTCTGCCTTTGTTCCCCTTCTCCAGAGGGAAGTGGCTCAGGCGCTTGGAGTCAGTATTGCTGCAGTATGCCAGGTTCTTAAGGATAAACGAATACTTTTACCCAGTGGGGTGGTCAAGGAAGTGAAGTTCTTTTTTGACCCCTCCTATCCCGCAAAGCAGATAATCAAACAGCTTATTCAGAAGGAAAATCGCAAAACCCCGCTTTCTGATGCTTCAATAGCCGCCTATCTTCGCAAGAAAGGTTTTGCGGTCTCCCGGCGCACAGTAACCCTCTACAGAAGTCAGCTGGGAATTCTTCCCTCGCATCTCCGCAAAAAACTTTATGCCTCCATGAGTTCTTAAGTTCCCCTTTTTGGCAACAGATTTTATCCTTCACCCTGTGAAGAGAGGGCGGAGGTGAAATAATGAGTGGTTTTGGCCTGGATCGAATTTTTGCTCTATTGGAGCGGGGATTAGACTTTGCAGCTCAAAGGCAGGAACTGCTTGCTTCCAACATAGCTAATGTGGAAACACCGGACTATAAACGTCGGGATCTCGATTTTGAAAGTCTGCTTAAAGGATTGGAGGAACAAAATAAGCGAATAAATCTCGCCAGAACTTCTCCCAGGCATCTTTCAGGTTCAGTCAAAAATGAAGAGGGTTTTCCCGTGGAGGAAGAAAGCATAACCATACGTGATGATGGTTCTTCAATAGATGTGGAAAGAGAGATGGCTACCCTTCTTGAAAATGGCCTCTATTATCAGACACTCAGTAAGTTGACTTCTGGTAAGTTTAATCTTTTGCGTACGGTTTTAAAGGAGGTGCGCTAAGTGCGGATTTTCAATACTTTCCGGGTAAGTGCTTCGGCTTTGACAGCGGAGAGATTCCGCATGGATGTTATTGCTTCTAACCTGGCCAACGCCGAGGTCACCCGTTCAGGAAACGGTGGTCCTTATCTGCGCAAAGAGGTAATCTTTGAGCCCAGTGAGGACGGGGGTGTCCGGGTAAGCAAAATAATCGAAGATCGCAATACTCCCACCAGAAAAGTTTTCCAACCCGACCATCCTGACGCCGATGAGAATGGCTTTGTGGAGTATCCCAACGTGGTGGTTGTCAACGAAATGGTGGACCTCATGGCAGCTTTACGGGCCTATGAGGCTAACGTAACGGCTATCAACGTAAGCAAGGAAATGGCCAGGAGTGCTCTTAATATTGGTGGTTAACGGAGGTGCGTTGCGGTGGCTGTGGATGGGATTTCTGGTGTTTTTCAAGGCGTTGGGGGTCGCGAGCTTGTTCCTTTTAAGAAACCTGATAAAAATGGAAGGTCTTTTTCAGAGCTGGTGGGGGGGTTTCTGGAGGGAGTTAACTCTCTCCAGAGGGAAGCCGATCAGGCTATTCAGGATGTGGTTCTGGGCAAAGAAGAGAATCTCCATCGGGCAATGATTGCTCTTGAAAAGGCTAATGTAGCGCTTGAGCTTACTGTTCAGGTGCGTAACAAGGTGGTTGAAGCTTATCAGGAAATAATGAGAATGCAGGTGTAAACCATGAGGAACCTTCTTGCCGATCTGGGCGGTAGCTTTAAAGGAGTTTGGGGGAGCATGAACCAGGGGCAAAGGGTGATTGCCCTTTTGCTTCTGGTGGTTCTGGTTGGAGGCTTAATCACTCTCTTTATGTATTCTTCAAAGCCCGATTACGTCTTACTTTATCGTAGCTTCTCTCCTGAAGAGTCAGGGGCGCTGGTAGATAAACTCGAGGAGCTGGGTATTTCTTACCGACTTTCGGACGGCGGTACCAGAATAGAAGTGCCCCGGGATAAAGTTTATCTGGCTCGGATGAAGCTTGCCCAGGAAGGTTTCCCTCAGAGCGGGGTTGGTTTTGAACTTTTTGATAAAAACACCTTTGGTTTGACCAGTTTCTTGCAGAAGGTTAACTATCAGAGGGCTTTACAGGGAGAACTGGAGCGTACCATTGCTCAGCTCGAAGAAGTGGATGGTGCCCGGGTACATATTACCCTGCCCGAAGAGAGCCTTTTTGCAGAAGAAGAAAAACTTCCCACTGCCTCGGTAGTTTTAAAAGTTCGTCCAGGGACTCGCTTGAGAGAAAACCAGATAGAAGCCATTGCTCGCCTGGTTGCAAACAGTGTGGAAGGCCTTGATGCGAGTCGGGTAACTATACTTGATGACCAGGGTAACGTCCTGGCCAGTGGTAGTGGAGAGGAAAGCTGGGGAAGTATCGCCAATCTTACTGCTAATCAACTGGAAATGAAAAAGGAACTCGAAAGTGTTATAAACCAGCGGGTGCAGAGCATGCTGGAAGGAGTATTAGGTCGTCGCAAAGCCGTGGTGCGAGCCAGTGTGGAGCTAAACCTGGAGCAAAAAGAAGGTGAGAAAGAAATTTATCAGCCCGTGGCTGGTAACGAGGGAGTCATCCGCAGCACTCAAGAAGAGGAGGAAAAGTACCAGGGAACTTCAAATACTGCAGGAGGAGTACCGGGGGTTGCTTCTAACATCCCGGTTTATGGTTCTGAAGAGGAGAGACAGGGTGGTAGCTATACCAGGAGAAACGTAACCACCAACTATGAGATTAACCGTGTTCTGGAAAAATATGCTGCTCTACCCGGTGATATCAAGCGCCTTTCTGTCGCGGTTTTAGTTGATAGTGTTCTGAGCCCTGAAGAGGTGGAAAAAATCCGCAGGGTGGTGGAAGTTGCGGCGGGCATTGATCCTGAGCGGGGTGATGCGGTGGTAGTAGAAACTTTGCCTTTCAATCAGGATTTCTGGCAGGAAGAAGAAAGGGTCCTCAAAGCACAAAGGTTTATGGAACTCATTGACCTGGTGGGGCGTTATGGAATTCCGGCTTTATTGATACTGGTTCTTTACTTCATCGGCAGGAAAGTGCTGGTAGCAGTAATCGCTCCCCGGGAAGTGGTTGCAGAGGTTTACAAAGAGGAACCTCTTGAGTATGAGGAAGCTACTGAAGTAGCTCCTTTGCGTAGGGATGCTGAGCTGAGTCCCGAAGAGAAAATGCGCATGGAAATTCAAAAACGCATGGAAGAGGAAATCAAAAAGCTGGTGGAAGAAAAACCCGATGATGCGGTAAAACTAATCCGTAACTGGCTGAGTGAGGAGTGAATGGTTGATGGCTATTGTACCTCGTAAGGGATTAACCGGGAGACAGAAGGCGGCGATTCTCCTGGTTAGCCTGGGTCCAGAGCTTTCAGCCTCAATATTGAAAAAACTGTCCGAGAACGAAATCGAGGATATTACCCTGGAAATTGCGACTATGGAAAAAGTGGCTCCCGAGATTAGAGAGGAAGTGATGAGTGAATTTTACCATATGGCAGTAGCTCAACTCTATATTGCTCAGGGAGGAGTGGAATACGCCAAGCAGCTTCTCGAAAAAGCTCTTGGTTCCCATAAAGCGCAGGAGATAATCGGCAAGCTTTCCGCCAGCCTGGAGGTAACTCCCTTTGAGTCTTTACGCAGAGCAGATCCTCTGCAAATTCTCAACTTCATCCAGAACGAACATCCCCAAACCATTGCCTTGGTAATTTCTTACCTCAAACCTGAGCAATCGGCCATGATTTTGGGAAATCTTCCCGAGAGTGTGCGTGGAGAGGTGGCTATGCGCCTTGCTTTAATGGACCGGGCTTCTCCGGAAGTGGTTCGGGAGATAGAATCCATCCTGGAGCGGAAAATTTCCACTTTCCTGGGTCAGGACCTGACCCGGGTGGCTGGAAAGCAGAAATTGATAGAGATTCTTAACAAAAGTGACAGAAGCACTGAAAAAAGCATTTTGGAAGCTATTGAGGAGAAAGACCCCGATCTTGCAGAGCAGATCCGATCCGCAATGTTTGTTTTTGAGGATATTGCCCTGCTCGACGATCGGTCAATACAGCTTGTTTTGCGCCAGGTGGACAACAAAGACCTGGCTCTTGCTCTGAAAGGTGCTTCAGAAGAGGTAAGGGAAAAGATCTTTAAGAATATGTCTCAACGAGCAGCGCAGATGCTTAAAGAAGATATGGAATACATGGGTCCTGTACGTGCTCGTCTGGTGAACGAAGCTCAGCAGAAGATAGTCAACGTAATTCGCAGACTCGAGGAAGCCGGAGAAATCATTATCAGCCGGGGTGGGGAGGAAGAGATCATTGTTTAATCTCTACAAGGCAATTGTGGTTGGTAATAAAAAAGTCGTGATTGGTCCCGAAAGAGGAGGAAAAGTTTGGAATAACGATGGCCCTGGCCAGGAAACTTCCGGAGAAGAATCGCTGGCCCTAAACAGGGAGTTGGAAGAACTGCTTGTTGAGGCCAAAAAAGAGCGGGAAAAGATTTTACGGGAAGCCCAGCAGGAGAAGATGCGCATTCTGGAGGAAGCTCGAAAAGAGGCACAGGTACTGAAAGAGCGGGGTTTTGAGAGTGGTTTTTTACAGGGTAAAGAGGAAGCCAGGAGAGAAGCACATGAAATATTGCAGAAAAAAATCGTTCTTTGGGAGAGGGTGCTTCAAGAAATAAAGCGGGTTCGCGAAAAAAGCCTTTTCGAGCTTGAAGAACTAATTCTTGAACTTAGTTTGGCAATTGCAGAGCGCATTATTCGCAGAGAAGCCAAAAGGGAGCCTTTTCTTGCTGAACTTATTGAAGAGGCCCTTCAGAAGCTTAACCATCGCGAGAGAGTTATTTTAAGGGTTCACCCTCTGGATGTGGCTTTGTTGAAGGATATCAAAGAAGAATTGTGTAGCAGGCTGGATGGTCTGGAATATCTGGAGATTAGAGAGGACACACGGTGTGCAAGGGGCGATTTTCTGATAGAGACAGAGTTTGGGAGCATAGATGGTCGGGTAAGCACTCAGCTTCAATGGATTAAAAAGGAGTTACTGGAGGAGATACAGAGCAAAAATGTTTGAAATCGAACGCTTGAAGGCAAGGCTGGACAGTATCGATACTTTGCGTTTGAACGGAAGGGTGCAGCGAGCGGTGGGCATAGTCATAGAATCCAAGGGGCCTTCCTGTAAGGTTGGAGAATTGTGTCAGATCCGCTCTTTGGATATGCAAAGCGAGATACTTGCTGAGGTGGTTGGTTTCAGAGATGCTCAGACTTTACTCATGCCCCTTGGTGAGCGCAACGGGATTGAGCCGGGCAGTGAGGTGGTGGCGTTAGGTAAAGAGTTACGAGTGAAAGTTGGTGAAGGACTTCTGGGGAGAGTGATTGATGGTCTGGGCAATCCCCTTGATGATAAGAGTTACATTGAAAGCCAGGATGAGTATCCCCTGGACAACGAACCTCCCAATCCCTTGCAAAGGACAAGAATTAGCGAAGTCTTGCCCCTGGGTGTGAAGGCAATAGACGCTCTCCTCACCTGTGGAAAAGGACAGAGAGTGGGCATTTTTGCTGGAAGTGGAGTGGGTAAAAGCACTCTTTTGGGAATGATAGCCCGTAACGCTCAGAGCGATGTTAACGTAATTGCCCTAATTGGCGAGCGAGGCAGAGAAGTGCGAGAGTTTATTGAAAGAGATCTTAAGGAGGGTCTCAATAAAAGCTGTGTGGTTGTGGCCACTTCTGATAAACCACCTTTGCAAAGAAT
This sequence comes from Atrimonadaceae bacterium G-SL-SR-0-11, assembly GCA_048814795.1. GTDB lineage: Bacteria > Atribacterota > Atribacteria > Atribacterales > Thermatribacteraceae > Thermatribacter. The sequence goes on from CP184673.1 coordinate 481,035, forward strand.
AAAAGCTGCTTTTACTGCCTGTGCCATAGCTGAGTATTTTCGGGATCGGGGTAAGGATGTGCTCTTTTTGATGGATTCGGTAACTCGTTTGGCCATGGCTCAGAGAGAACTGGGGCTGGCTGTTGGAGAGCCTCCTACCACCAGGGGTTATACGCCATCAGTTTTTGCTTTGTTGCCCAGGTTTTTTGAGCGGATGGGAACCTCTCAAAAGGGTTCTATCACCGCTTTATGTACGGTGCTCGTTGAAGGAGACGATATGAATGATCCCATTGCCGATACCGTTCGAGGAATTCTGGATGGACACATTGTGCTCTCCAGAAAGCTTTCTTTTGAAGGACATTATCCGGCAATTGATATCTTGCAAAGTGTGAGTCGTATCATGCCTGATATAACCGGTAAGGAGCAGCAAAGGGCCGCCCAGAAGGTGAGAGAAGTTCTTGCCACCTACCGGGAAGCAGAAGACCTGATTAATATCGGAGCCTATCAAAGAGGCAGTAATCCCCGTATTGATTACGCTCTCGAGAAAATAGAAGCGGTGAAAGCTTTTTTGCGCCAGGACGTTGAGGAAGTTTTTGCTTATGATGTAACACTCGAGCTTTTACTTGGTCTATTTGATGAGAAAGGCAGTGAAGTGGCCTGATGAGCTACAATTTTAAGTTTCAAAAAGTTCTCGATGTTAAGAAAGTTCGTGAAGAACTAATCGAAGTGAAACTTGCCGAGCTTGAAAAACTGGCTGAACGCCAACGGAAAGAGCTCATCGCTGTGGAGAAAACCAGAAAGGAGTACATGGTCCGGAGAACTCAGGAAAGGCAAAAAGAGGGGTGCCTGGTTGAGGAGGCATTTTTTGAGAAGATGCTAAACAACCTGGAACGCAAGATAGAGGAGCTGAAAAGCTATCTCCGGGAGCTGGAACGACAGATTGCGCAGACCAAAGAAGAACTGGTCTGCGCATCCTTGGAACGTAAAGTGATGGAAAAGCTGCGCGACAGGGATTATCAGGAGTTTTCCCTGAACATTCAGAGAAGTGACCAGAAACTTCTTGATGAAGTGGCTATTCAAATGTATCTGAGGAGGGAAACGTGAGATGCAGCCAGCTTCCCTCTCGCGGGTTCTGAGCAGAATCAACGAAATAGAAAACCTGCTTTCCCGGGTGAAAAGTTCTTCCGGTACTCTGCTTGCTTCTCGAGGGGGTACTCCCATCTCTCCGGGGAGTTCTGGAAAAAACGAATCTTTTGAGGAAGTACTCAAGGAGTATGCTGATCAATATCGGATTGACGTGAACTTGCTGAGAAAGCTGGTCCAGGTTGAGTCGGGTGGAGACACCAGAGCTGTTTCGCCTAAGGGGGCTATGGGGCTTATGCAGCTTATGCCCCAGACCTGCAGAATGCTGGGTGTTGAAGATCCTTTTGATGTTCGGGAAAACATTGCTGCTGGTACCCGATATTTGAGGAGTTTAATCGACCGCTTTGGTAGTCTGGAGCTGGCTCTTGCTGCCTATAATGCGGGACCTTCCAGAGTCGAGAAATACCAGGGAGTACCTCCTTTTGAAGAAACCCGGACCTTTCTTAAGAAAATCTTAGGAGGTTATTATTGATGGCCGTTGCACAACGGGAAGTGCAAAAAATAGCCCGAAAGGCGAGATCACAGAAAGGAAGCACTAAAGAACGTCCCAGAGGTAACAAGGTAAGTCAACCCCAGCAGATTAAAAAGAGTCGCAAGAAGTCGGGTTTTATGGATACCGTTTTCCCCTTTTTAATTTTCATGGTAACCCTGGTTTTCTTTCTCAGCTTTGCAGGAATCATAAATTTACCCTTTTTGAAACCGATTATGCCTGTAAAGCCTGAAGAAGCGAATTCTGTTGGAACTGTCAAGGAGAATCCTGTTGCTCCTGAAAAAGTCCTGGATGGAGAAATATATCCCGGTCCAGACCTGCCCAGGGTTAACCAGGTTGAAGAAGAACAATCGGTATCTCGTAAAGCAGAAGAACCCCTTCCTGTTCCAGAAGAAGTGGAAGATGAAGTCATGCCAGGTGCAGTAGAGGATTCTGCTTCTTCGAAAGAAGAGGAAAGCCTATGGCGTTTAGCCAAGATTTATGCGGCAATGGAGCCGGAAGAGGCAGCCCGGCTCCTGGAAAAACTTTCGGATGAGGAGGTGATTCGAATATTTTCGGTAATGAAAGAAAGGAATGTAGCCGAGATTTTGAGTATTTTTCCTCCGGAGCGGGCAGCAGCTCTAATCCGGAAGATGATGGAAGGGAGGTGAGCTGATGGAGCTTGGGTTGTTTGCTCTGACGGTAGAGGAGAATATTTCCACTGAGGGAAAAGGGCTGTTTACAAAACGCTCTCAGGGAAAGGAAAGCGAATCCGGAAGCTTTGAGGATGTAATGAGTGAGCTTGTGGCCGGATCAAACCTGGTGAGCGAATATAGTAACATTCCCCTTTCCCAGTTTCCAGTTGTGAAGCGTTGTGGAAGTTCAGGTGGGTTTTCAGTGCAGGAAATAACGCCTAGAAATTGCCCCTTACCAGACAGCTCGTGTGGCATAACGCAGAGTAGTTTTCAAAGTAGTAATAACATTAGTAACGAAAGTAGTAATAACATTAGTAACGTAGCGTTGAATCCACTTCTAACTCTGGATTTTGAAAACGCTGTTTCGGAGTTTCTGGATGAGGTGCAAAACCTTAACTTCAGTGCCGATATGGGCGAGCTGGGTAAGGTGGAACTCAGTGGTGGAAAAAATGAAAGTGGTGAGTTTCAATTTCAGATATCGGGCAGCAAAGAAGCGCTTGCTCGTTTGCTGGGACGGCTTTTAGCAGTAGTGGCTGGTTTTACCAGTGCTACAGGTGCTTCTGCAGATACTGAAGAATGTGGTACTTCTACTTGCGGAACCACATGCCTTGATAACTGTTCTACCCAGGATGCTCTTTTTGACCTGCAACTGGAGGAACTGACAGTTAACGAAGGTAGCGTTGAGGAGGCTGTTGCAGGGGATGGCGTTGATCCTCAGCTTCAGGGAACAGGAACGACTTTTTCTGAAGCAGACGTTGCGTTTTCCGAGGAGAATATTCAGCTGACTCAAGCGGAAGGTCAATCCTTGGATGCTGAAATTGATGGCGATTTTAATGCAAGTTCTGAAGGGAATGTTGTTCCTGAGGAAGACGCAATTTCTGAGCAGGCTCCAGAGGACAAAGTGCTGCTTACTATTGAAAAGGGCGATGCATCTGGAAACGAAGAGACACTTAGTCGCCGTGGGATGTCTGCAGGGGAGAAAGCTGATGTAAGCAACCAGAGAAGGAACTTTACTGTAGGGGAAGATTCTGCAATTGCTCATACCGGTAATGTGAGGTCTGGAGAAGTTTTTTCTGGAGAAAATCTCAAGGTGAGCATGAATTCAGAAGCCGACATCGAAAAACTGTTCGATCGGGTCTTTCAGGTGCTGAGCGCAGGGAAGGGCACAAAGCAGGTGACCATTCAGCTTGAGCCCCAAAAACTGGGCAAAATCGTGGTTTCTCTTACTGAGCACAACGACAAAATTTGCTGTGTCTGGCATGTGGAACACCCAGAGACCAGAGAGCTTCTTGAGAGTAGCCTACCCTTACTTGAAGCCCGAGCTGCAAGTCAGGGTATGAATCTGGAGAGCTTTGTTAGCCAGCAGAATCATTACTCTGGTGACAGGGAACAGTTTGCAAACTTTGCGACTTTTGACTTGCAACGGAATTCCAGTGAGAGAGATTACCAGAAGGGTTTTTCAGTTCACTCCTGGTTGGAGGGAAAATTGAACCTGGTTGTTTGAGGGGGTGTGCCTGAATGATACTGCCGGTGGAGAGTAGTACTTATTATGCTGGGGATGGGCAAACCCGGGAGGTTCAGGATAAAAGGGAGCTAACTCACCACGATTTTCTGCAGCTTCTGGTTTGTGAGTTACGCTATCAGAACCCTCTGGACCCCATGCAGGGAAGCGAGTTTGGTGCTCAGCTGGCTCAATATTCAACCTTAGAAGAAATTCAAAACACCAATGCTTCCTTACGGCAACTTCTGTTTCTCGAAGGAGCAACCCTGATTGGAAAGAGGGTGCTACTCGTTGACGGTGAAGAGGGAGTAGTGGAGAGCGTGAGCCTGAGTGAGGATGCTTTGACGCTCAGCGTAGGAGGTAGCGAGTATTCGCTATCTCAAATCCGGGAGGTTCTTTGAGCAAAGTGGTGCGCGAGGTAAATTTTAACGACCGCTGGTCAATAGAAGGCATTACCGGGAAGACACCGCTTTCTCCTGCCAGGCACTCCCGGGAGGGTGTCTCTGGCTTCGAGAACCTCCTTCGGGAGGAGGAAGTGCGTTTTTCCCTGCATGCTCGTCGTCGAATGGAGGAACGAGGAATAACCATGGACGGGAAAACCACTGAACTCCTGCAGGAAGGTATTTCCAGGGCTGCTGCCAAGGGCAGCAAGACCTCGCTGGTTATAGTGAACGGTGTGGGATTTGTAGTCAAGGTACCCGAAAAAACGGTTTTAACCTGTATGGATGCTTCTCGAGAGAAAGTATTTACCAATATTGATTCAGCAGTAATCATTTGAGTTGCATTTGCAGGGGCTGGGCCGCTCAGTCGGAGGCCCCTTTGAGGGGAGGTTGATTATTTATGATGCGTTCTTTATTTGCCGGAGTTTCTGGTTTGAAAAATCACCAGACTCGCATGGACGTGATAGGTAACAATATCGCCAACGTGAACACGGTGGCTTTCAAGGCCAGCCGGGTAACTTTTGAGGACATACTCAGTCAGACTATTGAGGGAGCGAGGAGTCCTGAATCTGGAGGTTTGGGAGGCATAAACCCCAAACAGGTGGGACTGGGTACTACCATAGGGAGCATAGACACCATATTCACAGCGGGTAGCTTGCAGACCACCGATAACCCTACTGATTTTGCCATCCAGGGCTCGGGCTTCTTCGTAGTCAGTGATGGCGAGCAAAATTACTATACACGTGATGGTGCCATGAAAACTTCAGCAGACGGGGCACTGGTAAATAGCAGTGGTTACCGCCTTCAGGGCTGGATGGCTGATTCAAATGGTAACATCGATACCACCCAGGCTTTACAGGACATCATTATTCCGGTAGGCACCCAGATGAGCCCCAAGGCTACTGGCAATGTGGGCCTTGAGGGCAATCTGGATGCCAACGCAGCAACGGGAGATACTTATTTCACCAGCGTCCAGGTTTACGATTCCCTGGGCAACGTACATAACCTGACCATTACTTTCCAGAAAACCGCTAATCTTAATGAGTGGACCTGGGAAGCTACTCTGGATGGCAGCGCTGCCAGCTCGGGTGGTTCAGGCACTCTGGTTTTTGATGCAGCAAGTGGTGAAATTAGCTCGGGGGACACAGGTAGTGCAACTTTTACGATAACCGGAGCAGACGACCTTAGCCTAAACCTGGATTTCTCAATTCTCACTCAATTTGGGAGCTCTTCCACCGCTTACGTGGCTTCACAGGATGGTTATGAAGCCGGGTCACTGGACATGGTTACCACCGATTCAAGTGGGGTGATTACCGGCATTTTCACCAACGGTCAGTCCAAACCTCTGGCTCAGATTGCTCTGGCCAATTTCTCTAACCCCGCAGGTCTTCTCCGGGTGGGAGGCAATCTTTTCCAGATTTCCAACAATTCCGGCTTGCCCAGCATCGGTCCTGCGGGAAGCGGTGGAAGAGGAAGCATTGCAGTGGGGGCACTGGAAATGTCCAACGTGGATCTGGCTCAGGAATTTACCAACATGATCGTTACTCAGAGAGGTTTTCAAGCTAATTCAAGAGTGATAACTACTTCTGATGAAATGCTCCAGGACCTGATAAACATCAAACGTTAGCAATTTTTCTGGGCTCCTCCCGGGAGGAGCCCAGAAAGGGAGGCAGAGATGATTACAGTGACTCGCTTTAACGGATCGGTTTTCGTGGTGAATTCGGATTTGATTGAAACCGTTGAAGCTACTCCAGACACAGTAATTACCCTGATTACCGGAAAAAAATACGTGGTTCAGGAAAAGGTGGAAGAGGTTATAGAAAAGATTATCGAGTTTCGACGCAGAAGTGGCATGGCCCGAATACTGATTCAGGAAATTAGTTCTGAACGGGGGAAGGAGAATGGATAAGGCTACTCTTATTGGTCTTGCACTGGGAGTGGTTTTGCTTTTCTGGGGAATGTTCGGTTCAGCAAGCCCGCAGGTTTTTATCAGTTTTTCTTCGGTTCTCATTACCGTTGGGGGAACGCTGGCGGCGACCATGATCAGCTTTCGCTTTGAACAGGTAATGAAAGCATTTCAGCTCTTTCAAATTGCCATGAAAGAAAAACTTCCTTCCTCACAGGAAGTTATTTCTGTTTTGGTTTCACTCGCTGAAAAAGCCCGCAAAGAAGGTCTACTGGCGCTTGAAGAGGAGTCGGAGCGTTTTGAAGATCCTTTCTTTAAGAAAGGAATTCAACTGGTGGTTGATGGAACCGATCCCCAGTTAGTTAAAAGCATTCTGGAGACCGAACTTCTATTTTTGGAAGAACGCCACAAGATGGGTCGTTCCATTTTTGAGACCATGGGCACCTTTTCCCCCGCTTTCGGTCTTATTGGCACTTTGATCGGTCTGGTGGCTATGCTGGTTAATCTTGATGACCCTAAAAAGGTTGGTCCCGGCATGGCGGTGGCTCTTTTGACCACTCTTTACGGGGCTATCATTGCCAATCTTTTCTGCCTTCCGGTAGCCAACAAGCTTAAGTTGCGAAGCCAGGAAGAAATTCTGCTTAAAGAAGTAATCATTGAGGGCATACTTTCTATCCAGGCTGGAGATAACCCACGCATCGTTGAGGAAAAGCTCAAGTCGTTCTTTGCTCCAGAAGTTAGAGAAGCTTTTGAGCGGGAACGGGAAACTGGAGAGCGAGTTATAACTTTACGAAGAGAAGCAGGAGGTTGAGGGTGAAATGCCAAGACCCAGAAAGGATGAAGAGGCGCCTCCGGGTGCACCACTTTGGACTCAAACTTATGGTGATTTCATGTCGCTGCTTCTTTGCTTTTTTGTGCTCCTTTTTGCACTCTCCACTATTGACGTGGCTCGTTTTAAGGAGGTTATTTCTTCTATTCAGGGTGCGCTGGGTGTTCTGGAGGGTGGTCCCAGGGTTTTACAACCCTCGGACATTCCAGTCCCCAAACCGCCAACTCAGATTAATCCTTCGGGGCTGGTGGAGCTGAAGCTGGCTGGTCTCAAGAGGGAAATTGAAAAAAAACTCATAAAGGAAAAAGCAATTTCCCCTGAAAAGGTGAATGTTAGAATTGATGAACGAGGCCTGGTGATAACTTTTTTGGATAACGTGTTCTTTGATCTGGGTAGTGCTGACCTGAGGCCAGAAATGATTTCTGTACTGCATGCGGTCGCCGATGTTTTGAAAGAAATCGATAATTCGGTGCGCATTGAGGGACACACCTGTGATCTGCCCATACACACTCCCCGTTTTCCGTCTAACTGGGAGTTGTCTGCGGGGAGGGCAATTGCAGTTTTGCGATACTTTGTTGAAAAAGAGGGCATACCCCCTGAGCGCTTGATAGCGGTGGGGTATGGGCAGTATCGTCCTCTGGTTCCTAATTTAGACGAAGAACACCGAAGAAAAAACCGCCGGGTAGAGATAGTAATTTTACGAGAAAAGGAGGTATAGCCACCATGCCAGAAGAAGTAGGATCTCAGGAAGCAGAAGAGGTTGTGGAGGAAGAAAAGAGCACTTCCCCGATGAAAAAAATAATGCTTTTTGCCACTCTGGGCCTGGTCGTCCTTATGGCCTTTTTTTACGTTAAGCAGAGTGGTCTGTTGCAAAAGTTTCTGGGGGAGAAAGAAGCTAAGCCCAAACCGCCCCTGGTCTATACTTTTGATCAACAGTTTCTGGTTAACCTTGCCGACGAAGATGTTTTGCGCTATGTAAAGGTGGTGCTGAGTGTATCCACTCCCGATCAAAAGGTTATCGATGAGATTAAAAAGCGCATGGTGGAAGTTAGGGACGCTATAATTCTGGTAATCAGTTCCAGAAAATCCGAAGAACTTCTCAAACCGGAAGGTAAGGAAAAATTAAAGAATGATATTGCGGAGACTCTCAATAACCTTTTGAGCAGTGGGAAGGTAGAGCAGATTTATTTTGTTGACTTTGTAATGCAGTAATCATGAGGATATGAAAACATGGGCAAGGAAATTTTGTCTCAGGAAGAAATTGATGCACTGCTTAAAACCCTTACTGAAGGGGAAGAAGCTGCCGAAACCGTTAAGCAAGAGATAGAGAAAGAAAAGGTTTCGGAAAGGCGGATTAAGGTCTACGATTTTAAAAGACCGGAGAGATTTTCCAAAGATCAAATCCGCACTTTCCACATGATATTTTCGGCCTTTTCGCGCCTTGCTTCCAGCAGCCTGGCAGCTTTTTTGAGGAGTAGGGTGCAGATTAATCTCCTTTCCGTTGATCAACTAACTTACGATGAGTTTGTACGTTCTGTTCCCAGCCCCACTTATTTGTGTATTTTTTCCATGCTGCCGCTTGAGGGAAGATGTCTGCTTCAGATTAGCTTAGACATAGTCTTTTTGATGTTAGACCGCCTGTTAGGAGGACCGGGAGAGATTCCGGCAAATATCAGAGCCCTTACCGAGATTGAGAACCGGATTATGGGTGGCATTATGGAAAGGGTCATGATGGCCATGGCAGAAGCCTGGAGTAGCATTTACAGCATTGAACCTCGAATTGAAGCTATGGAGTCTAACCTCGAGTTCGTGCAGATAGTTTCCAGTAACGATATGGTAATTCTCTTTAGCTTTGAGATTGAGATAGGAGACCGACAGGGGATGTTAACCATGTGCATACCGTATATCGTGGTTGAGCCCATTACCAGGAGCTTGAGTGCTTCTCTGTGGTTTGCTTCCCGCAAAAGCAGTGATCCGGAGGTCCAGAAAAATGTGGAGCGCCTGATAACCAGAGTAAAACTACCCATCTCTGTGGAGCTGGGGAGAACCAATATTTCTCTCGGCGACTTTTTGCATCTTGAGGTGGGGGATGTGGTGGTGCTTGACCAGAGAATTGACCGACCCCTTAATGTTCGGGTGGGCAAGAAAGTGAAAATGGTTGGTGTGCCTGGACGCATAGGCAGTAGAATCGCGGTGCGAGTGGACCGCTTGAAGGAGGAAATAAACCATGAGTGAAGAGCTTCTGACTCCTCAAGAAAAAGATGTGTTAGGGGAAATATCCAATATTTCCATGGGTTCTGCAGCCACTGCTTTAAGTGGCCTTCTGGGAAAAAGGGTAGAAATTACTGTTCCCCGGGTTGAGGTAATTTCCTCACAAGAGGTGGATGCTTTTTTCCCGAAAGAACATATCCTGGTGAAGGTTCTTTATGCAGAGGGTCTACGAGGAAGCAATATACTACTCATCAAAAACGAAGACGCAAAGGCCATGGTAAGTCTTATGATGGGTGGAGATGGAAAAAGTGATCTCCCCCAGGAAATTGACGAGTTGGGAATCAGCGCTCTTGGTGAAGCTATGAATCAGATGACGGGTTCTGCTTCAACAGCACTTTCCGACTTTTTGGGTCTTCGAGTGAGCATTTCTCCGCCGGAGGTGATCTTTGAAGAAGTTACTGAAGCAGAAAGAAAATGGGTGGAAGAACAGGGCGAAGAACACCTGGTGGCCATAACTTTTCGCCTGGTGGTGGAGGAAGTCATCGATAGTTCCATGATTCAGTTGGTCCCCCTGAGCCTGGCCAGGGAGATCGTTGGTTCACTTCTTCCTGAGGAAGAAGTTGCTTCGCCTGAAGGAGCAAGTGAAGAGGCTGCAACAGAGCTTAAGGGCGAAGGTACTGAGGAGGTCGGGGAAGAGAAGCCTCTCCAGAAAGAAAGTAAGCCCACAGTTGAAGCTAAAAGGGTCGAGTTTGCTGAATTTAAAAAGAAGGAAGAGCCTGCCGAAAAGGTTAACCTGGAATTACTCATGGATGTTAGTCTGCCCGTGATAGTGGAGTTGGGAAGAACTCGCCTGAGCATAAGTGAGATCCTGGACCTGGGTCCTGGATCCGTTATCGAACTTGATAAGTTAGCCGGTGAGCCAGCAGATCTTTACGTAAACGATGTCCTTTTTGCCCGTGGTGAGGTGGTAGTGATTGAAGAGAATTTTGGGGTGAGGATTACCGAAATCATCAAGCCCGAGGAGCGTATTAAATCCTTGAAAGAAGCGAGGGTTCAGTGATCGTGCGATTACTCTGGAGTGTTGGGTTGTTTTCCTTTTTCACAGTTTTTGAAAGGGTGGTTTTTGCTCAGGAGGAACTCGAGCTTCCTGAGGTATCTCCCCCCTCTTTCTCGGGAGGAGTTGATGTGCTCAGGGTAGTTCTGGCCTTTCTGTTGCTGGTTTTGTGTTTATGGGGCCTTTACTATTTCCTGAGGCGTTTTGCAAGAGAAAAGCCTCGCCTTGCTTCCTCTCGCTACATGGTTTTGCTGGATTTTTTCCCGGTCAGTCAGAAGTTATCAGTTTATCTTTTTCGGGTTGGGGAGCGAGTGATCATGCTGGCTCAAAGTGGCAGTACGGTTCGGGAAATTGCTGAGTTTCAAATGGAAGAACTTGAAGAGCAGAAACCCACTTCCTCGGGTTTCACTTCCTATCTGGATCTTATCCTGGGACGAAGGAAAAGCGATTAAAATGGAGGGCCGATTTTTGCTCTTGAGGATGAAAAAGAGTCTTTACTGGTTGATTTTTCTTGCTTTCCTGGTGTTTTCGTCTGGACTGGCTCAGGCTCAGGAAACTCCTTTGTTTATTCCGCGCATTACCATTGAACCTCAAACTGCCGAGCAGCCCGAGCAGTTTGTGTTTGCTTTGCAAGTTCTGATTTTTCTGACTGTTTTGAGTCTGGCTCCGGCTATTTTGATCCTGCTCACTTCTTTCACCAGAATCGTGGTGGTGCTGGCTTTCGTACGCAATGCTCTGGGTTCTCCTCAAATACCTCCCACTCCCGTTTTGATAGGACTGGCCCTATTTTTAACTTATTTTGTTATGGCCCCAACCTTTTCTCAGCTCAATCAAGAGGTATTAACGCCTTTTATGGATGGTTCAATCACCCAGAGCGAGGCTTTTAGCAAGGGGGAAGCTATCCTGCGTGATTTCATGTTCCGCCAGACTCAGGAGAAAGACCTGGCACTCATGGTTTCTCTGGCCAAGATTCCCCGACCCAGAAACCGTGATGAAGTGCCCACCTATGTTCTTATCCCGGCCTTTGTTTTGAGTGAACTGAAAATTGCTTTCACACTGGGTTTCATTATCTATGTTCCCTTTTTACTTATTGACATGGTGGTAGCCAGTATCTTAATGTCCATGGGAATGATGATGCTCCCACCGGTGATGATTTCCCTTCCTTTTAAAATACTGCTTTTTGTCCTGGTGGATGGTTGGGAATTGATTACCCGGGGCCTGGTGCTTTCCGTTCGTTAATTGAGGTGAGAAGAGTTGCTGGAAAATCTGGTGATGGAAATTGGGAGGGAAAGCCTGCTTGTGGTTATGAAAGTGGCGCTTCCCATACTGGGAGCAGCGCTTCTGGTGGGTATTCTGGTAAGTATTTTCCAGGCGGTTACCCAGATTCACGAACTAACCCTTACTTTCGTACCCAAGATCCTGGTGGTGTTTCTCATTCTGGCTTTGCTCGGTCCCTGGATGTTGAGAGTTTTAATGGACTTTGCAGCGGGTCTTTTCTGGAATCTGCCTTCCTTCATAAGGTGACATGAGCGAGATCCTGGGGGTTCTGGCTGGCAATCTCTTGCCTTTTATCCTGGTCTGGATACGCTTTTTGGGTCTTTTTTTGATGGCCCCGGTTTTTAATTCCCGCTTTATCCCTCCTCTGGCCAAGATCGGCCTTGCTTTTCTGGTGGCGGTGATAGTTTTCCCGCTGGTGGATTTCGACCACAACTGGGCCACCCTGAATGTTCGTTATTTGGTTGCTGTTTTCTCGGAAAGTCTTACTGGCTTTGCACTGGGGTTGATTGTGTCTTTCGTGTTTGCCTGTATCCAGATTGCTGGCGAGATAGTGGACTTTGAGATGGGATTCAGTTACGTTAACGTGGTAGATCCCCTCTCCAACCTGGGAGCTTCAGTAGTAGGGCAGTTTTACCTGATGCTGGCCACCCTTTATTATTTAGGCATCAATGGTCATCACCTTGCTTTGCGTGCACTGGTTCGTTCTTTCCGTTTTCTCCCTCCAGGGGGTTTTCTGCTGGGAGAAAACCTGCTCACTCCTTTCCTCGATCTCGTTCAGGAGGTTATGGTGTTGGCTCTGCAAATTGCAGCTCCGGTCATGGCGGCTCTCTTTTTGACCAACCTTACCCTGGCGATTATTTCCCGGGCCATACCTCAGATGAATGTGTTCGTGGTAGGCTTGCCCCTCAATTTGGGGATAGGGATCTGGGTGATTCTTTCTGCTCTACCCTATTTTTTCCCCCTTCTGAGCCGGGTTACCGAGTTTTTTGTGGGAGCGCTCCTGCGTTTTCTGCTTCCTGCAGGTTGAGCAGGCTGAAAATTGGCAATTAAATTTATCTAAAAGTTGCAGGTGAGGATACATGCCGGCTCAGGAGAAAACCGAAGCTCCAACGCCAAGACGGAGAGAAGAGCTCCGCAGAAAAGGGCAGGTTCCAAAGAGTGTAGATTTTAGCACCGCCTTCAGCTTTTTGGTTACCTTTTCTGTGGTAAGTTTTTTGGTCGCTTCTTTAATGCAACAGTGGGAGGGTTTTACGAGTACTTTCTGGATAGACGCTTTCCGACTTCAGGAAAGAGGAATGGAATGGGTGCTGAGCCTTTCTAAGACAGTTTTTCTCTTCTATGCCCGGATGGTGGCACCGGTGGCGCTAATTGCTGCAGGGATAGGTCTTTTCATGGGTTTTTTGCAAACTGGTTTCGTTGTTTCTTTTGAGAAATTGAAACCCCAGTTTCAGTATGTTAATCCCTTGAAGGGTGTGGAAAGGCTTTTTTCACTGCGCACTTTCATGGAGTTTTTAAAAGTGAGCCTCAAGGTGTTACTTGGTATAGTCCTGGCCTATCTCATTCTCAAATCAGTGCTGCCAGATCTCTCTGCACTCTCCTTTATGGAGCTTCGCTCTGCCCTTTCTCTGGTTGGTGGTGTAGCGGAGAGGCTGGGTTTTTCTCTGGGGGCTCTCTTTTTGGGCATTGGTTTTTTTGATTTTTTTTACCAGCGCTTTGAATATGAGCGCAATATCCGAATGACCAAAGAAGAGCTTAAAGAAGAGCTTAAGAAGACTGAGGGCGATCCCTTGGTGCGCTCCCGAATACGCTCTAAGCAACGCGAGATAGCTCGTCTGCACATGATGCAGGAAGTTCCTAAGGCGCAGGTGGTGGTTACCAATCCTACTCATGTAGCCTGTGCGCTGCGTTATGAACGCGGAACGATGAGAGCGCCGGTTCTGGTGGCTAAAGGTAAAAATTTTCTGGCCCAACGTATCAAACAAATTGCCAGGGAGAATAAGGTACCTATTGTTGAGAACAAAAAGGTGGCCTGGGACCTTTACAAGTCTTGTAAGATCGGGCAGGAGATACCCGGCTTTCTGTATCGAGCAGTTGCTGAAATCCTGGCCTTTGTTTATCGGCTTAAAAAGAACCTGGTTTGAGGTGAGGTTATGGACAGCGTGAAGACCATGGTCAGGACCTTGGAGAGCAGTAAAAAATACGGCGATTTTATCTTTGCCTTTGTTTTTATATTGATCATTTTGATGATGGTTATACCACTCCCGCCTTTTTTGATAGATTTTTTCCTGAGCTGCAACATCACCCTGGCTGTTTTGACCCTGCTCTCTACCAGTTACATTACCGATCCCCTGCAATTTTCGGTATTTCCTTCGCTTTTGCTTTTTGCCACTCTTTTCCGATTGGCGCTGAATGTTTCCACCACCAGGTTGATTTTGCTCCAGGGCTATGCCGGAAAGCTCATCGAAGCTTTCGGGCATTTCGTGGTGGGAGGCAATTACATAGTGGGCTTCATCGTTTTCCTGATTCTGGTTATTATTCAGTTTGTGGTTATCACCAACGGAGCTAATCGCATTGCTGAGGTTGCTGCCAGGTTTACTCTGGATGCTATGCCTGGAAAACAGATGAGCATTGATGCTGACCTCAACGCCGGGCTTATTGACGAAAATGAAGCCAAACGTCGCAGGCGCGATATAGAGCGTCAGGCAGAATTTTACGGAGCGATGGATGGTGCCAGCAAGTTTGTGCGGGGAGATGCTATAGCTGGTCTTATCATCACCCTGATTAATTTTCTGGGTGGAGTGATAGTGGGTAGTATGCAGCGGGGACTTTCCATGAACGAGGCTCTGCAAACCTACGCTCTTTTAACGGTAGGAGATGGTCTGGTTGCCCAGATTCCGGCTCTTTTGATTTCTACTGCCAGTGGATTGATTGTTACCCGGGCAGCAAGTGAAGACAATCTGGGCAAAGATTTAGCTCGGGAGATAACCCGCACCCCCCGGGTGTTAATGATTGCCGCTTTCCTGTTACTGATTCTGGGTCTTCTTCCGGGGCTACCCAAGATCCCCTTTTTCTTGCTCTCTTCAGGGTTGGCTGGTTTTTCTTATTTGCGAAGCAAGGCCGAGACCCAGGAGGCGACGGCTTCTGCAGAAAAAGCGCCGGAGGAAGTCGAGGAGCTTCCCAAGAGTGTAGAAGACATTGCCCGCTTAATTGAAGTGGACCCTATCGAACTCGAGGTGGGTTATGGCTTAATACCGCTTGTGGACCCTCAGTCCGGCGGAGGACTACTGCGCAGGATTACCCAGATGCGTATTAACCTGGCCCGAGAGAAAGGCTTTGTTGTTCCACCAATAAGGGTACGCGACAATTTGCACCTGCGGCCCAATGAGTACGTGATTAAGATAAGGGGGGTGGAGGTCTCTCGAGGAGAAGTTTTACCCAATCATTACCTGGCCATCCATCCTGATGATAGAGAGGCCAAAATCGAGGGTATTCCCACTAAAGAACCAGCTTTTCAGCTCCCTGCTTACTGGGTTAACCAGGCCCAGAGGGAAAAGGCCGAAATCATGGGATTCACGCTGGTTGACCCCGAATCGGTGCTGATTACTCACCTCTCTGAAATAATTAAAAAGCACGCTCACGAGCTGATCACCCGTCAGGATGTTCGCTTGCTTCTTGAGCAGGTTAAAAGGATCAACCAGGCGGTTGTCGAGGAACTTATTCCTTCCCTGATGACGGTTGGAGATGTTCAAAAAGTGTTGCAGTATCTCCTCATGGAGGGAGTTTCTATCAGGGATCTCCCCATGATTCTGGAGGCTTTAGCAGATTACGCACCGCAGAGTAAAAATATTGAGGACCTTACTGAAATGGTACGCAGGCGTTTAGGCAGAATGATTGTAAAGCAGTACATTGCTGGTGATGGCAAATTGCACGCTCTGGCCCTCGATGCTTCTCTGGAGCAGAAAATTCTGGGAGTGATCGAGGGGAGAGAGACTATTGATCCTGAGATGTTTCGCAGGGTATTGCAAGAAATTTCTTCTGGCATAGAGTATCTGCTAAGTGCTGGTTATTTCCCCTTGCTGTTGGTAACTGGTAAAATTAGGAGAGGTTTTCGAGACTTGATTTCTGGTTATCTTTCTCAGGTAGTGGTTCTTGCTTTTGAGGAGATACCCAGAGACGTGGAGATCAAGATTGAGCGCATAATTCGGAGTGAGTAGTCTTGGACGCGGAAAAGATTTTTCAGATTAACCGAAAAGCAAGCATAGGGGTTTTGTGGAAGGGGTCTCATGGTGAAAAAAAGTGGCGTTTTTATCCCAGCAGGATAGAAAGTATCAGAGAGAATGAGGTCTGGTTTGCTGCTCCTCAGGAGCGGGGCACGCTGGTACCAGTTGGCAAAGGAGACCCGGTGCAGGTTTACATCGTGGGTGAAAACGAAATCTTCTTTTTTGAGGGTAAAGCAAAGGAGCGCCAGCGCAAGGGGAGTTTGGCTTACCTGATCATAGATCTTCCCCAGAAGGTGGTACGCAAACAAAGGCGCAATTATGTTCGCCTGAACATTGCTCTTCCGGTCTGTGTGCGCAATGAAGAATCCCTGGTGGAGGGTTTGACCAGGAACCTGAGCGGAGGTGGCATGCTGGTTTCCTTTGGAGATCATAAAAATCCCTTTCCCGCCGATGCTCAGGACCTGTTTTTCATGATTAGTCTCAACAACGGACACGATGTTTTTGGTAAAGCCCGGGTGGTGCGCAAAGAGGATCCTTCCACCTATGCTTTCGAATTTACCGATATGCAGGAGACGGATCGAGAGAAAATAGTTAAGTTTATTTTTCAAAAGCAGATTGAAATGAAAAAGAAGGGGCTGGTCTGAAATGCAGAAGATAAAAGCAATGGTTGTTGATGATTCAGCATTTATGCGACGCATGATAAGAGATATTCTGGAGAGAGCAAGCATAGAGGTGATTGCAGCAGCACGGGATGGTGTTGAAGCACTGGAGAAACTTAACGAAGTTACACCGGATGTCATTCTTCTTGATGTTGAAATGCCCCGCATGAATGGTTTGGCTTTTCTGGATAAAGCCATGCGCAGGGGTCCCTATCGAGTGGTCATGCTCAGTGCTTTGACCGGAGAAGGGAGTCAATATACCATTAAAGCTCTGGAACGAGGAGCTCTGGACTTTATTCAAAAACCATCGGGGAGTATTTCTCTGGACCTCGAAAAGAAGGCTGAAGAGATTGTGGAAAAAATAAAAGCTGTGGTCGATGTTCCTCTGGAAAAACTGCGCGACTTGAAGGCCTTAAGAACTCCTTCCGAAGTTCCGGGTAAAGCTGAGAAGGAAAAGATGGCAGGAGGTGACATGGTAGCGGAAAAACTGCTTTTCATTGCTTCTTCCACGGGTGGGCCTCGCGCTCTGAAGGCGCTTTTTGCTGGTCTTCAGAGTCTCAAAAAAAGCTGTGCAGTAATAGTGCAGCACATGCCGGCGGGTTTTACTACTCGATTTGCCCAGCACCTTAACGATCTTTCTCCTTTTTCGGTGATTGAGGCTTCTGGTGGCGAAAAAACGTGGGTTAACCGGGCTTTTTTAGCTCCGGGTGGGAAACACCTTTTTCTGAGAGAGGATAAAAGTCTGGTTTTGAGCGACGATCCGCCAGTTGCTGGGCTTAAACCCTGTGCGGATTTAACCCTTCTTTCTGCTGTGAAGGCTTTCGGGAAGAATATTTTAGCGGTGGTGCTTACTGGTATGGGCAAAGATGCTCTGGAGGGCTGTCGTGCTGTAAAGAACGCTGGAGGAAAGGTGGTAGCGGAGAGTAAGGAATCAGCGCTCATTTTTGGCATGCCTGGGGCAGTGGTCAAGGAAGGCCTGGCCGATTGGGTACTTTCCCTGGATGAAATCCCCCGGGTAATTCTTGAGTGGGACGAAGCTTGAAGGGGTGAGGGTTTTGTTTTCGAAGGAAGAGCTGGGACGCTTGCGCCAGGTGGTTCTTGAAAAGACAGGCCTGGACCTTGAGTACTATAAAGAGAACCAGCTTCAACGGAGATTAAAATTCATCATTCAGAGGGTGGGAGCAAAAGACATTGATGAATATGTCAAACTTTTTTTAACTTCTCCTGAAGTGGTGGAGGATTTTAGAGATCGCTTTACGATCAATGTTTCCGAGTTTTTCAGAAATCCCGAAAAGTTTGAGGAGCTGGGCGAGAAAATTTTGCCTGATATCCTTTCCAGGAAAAAGTCTTCGACCTTGCGAGTATGGAGTGCAGGTTGCTCTATCGGCAGCGAGCCCTACTCTCTGGCTATACTTTTTGAAGAAAAGAAGTTGTCTGCTTATCAAATATTGGCTACTGATGTCGATTATGCCGCTCTGGAGCAGGCCAAAAGAGGGGTGTATGGCAAAGAATACCTCAAGAATGTTCCTCCCGAGCTTCTTCAGAAATACTTCCTATCTGAAGGTGAGAACCGGTTTTCGGTAAAACCATTGCTCAAAAAGCATATCACCTTTGAAAAGCATGATTTACTGAGAGATGAAGTTGGTAAGCGTTTTGATCTTGTGGTGTGCCGCAATGTGGTGATTTATTTTGAGGAAAAAGCCAAGGAAATCGTGTTTAACAGGCTTGCTCAATCCCTGGATAGCGGAGGTTATCTGTGGATTGGAAGTACTGAGCGGATAAATAATGCCCAAAAATTTGGTTTGCGTTACGTTTCTCCCTTCTTTTATCAAAAGGAATAGGAGTTGTTGTGCAGTGGGACTTTCCTTTGAACATCTTAACGATTTACAGCTTGATGCCTTGAGAGAAAT
Organism: Atrimonadaceae bacterium G-SL-SR-0-11; assembly: GCA_048814795.1. Classification (GTDB taxonomy): domain Bacteria; phylum Atribacterota; class Atribacteria; order Atribacterales; family Thermatribacteraceae; genus Thermatribacter. The sequence continues at coordinate 499,329 of CP184673.1, forward strand.
AGGGAACATTGGGGCCGGCAATGCAGCTACAGCTCTTTCCAGGATGGTGAATAAAAAAGTCACCATGACTGTTCCCCGGGTTGCTTTGTTGCCCATCAAGGACGTTCCCGACTGGTTGGGAGGTCCCGAAAAAGAGGTGCTGGGAGTCTACCTCATCATTTCGGGAGCAGTTTCAGGGCATATTCTATTCATAATGACAGTGGAAAATGCTCTGAAGTTGATGCGCATGCTGCTTGGGGATCTTGCACCGCGTAGTATAGAGGAGGTTTTTGAGCCTGATGAAATGTCGGCTTCTGCCATGAACGAAATCGGTAACATTCTCGCTTCCTCATATCTTGCGGCACTCGCCGATTTCACAGGTCTGCGCCTGGATCATTCCGTGCCTTCTTTGGCCGTGGATATGGCTGGTGCGGTGGTAGATCTGGTTTTGATAGAGATTGCCAGACAGGGCGATTATGCTCTTTTGATCGAAACTGAATTTGTAGAAGAAGAGGATCATGTAGAAGGCTACTTCATGTTGATTCCGGATACTGGTTCTCTGGAAATTATCTTGAAAGCATTGGGTGTAGTGTAGATGAAGAAAAGTTCCATAGGGATGGCGGAATACAGGGTTAGCAAAGACCCCGAGGAGGTCCTGTGCATTCTGGGATTGGGTTCCTGTGTTGGGCTGTGTCTGTACGATACGGTGCGAAAAATCGGGGGTATGGCGCATATTCTTCTCCCGGAAAAAATAGGGAAACAGGACAACCCCTTTAAGTTTGCTGAAACCGCTCCTCTGGCATTGCTTGAGGAAATGCAAAAGGAAGGGGCCTTGAAAAGGGACATTTACGCAAAAATATCTGGTGGGGCTATGATGTTTTCGGGTTCCAATTCTCTTTTTGATATCGGACAGAGGAATGTGGAGATGGCTAAAAAGGTTCTTGCAGAGCTGGGTATACCGCTTAAAGCGGAAGAAGTGGGAGGCAAAAAGGGAAGGAGCATATTTTTTTACGTGAAGGATGGTAAGTTGGAAGTAAAAATCATTGGGAGGGAAGTTATCGTTCTTTGAAATGGAAGAACCAAAAAAAGCCGCTCGAATTTTTGCCTTTCTGGTTGCCTGGTGTACAGTTACAGTTTTTGTGATAGTGGGTTTGGTGCGGGGCTTTTCTTTATTGGCTCTTGTCTTGCGGGTTTTGCTTCTGGGAGTGGTGGTGTTTTACGTGGTTTATTTTTACTTGAGCTGGTTTTTAACCTCCAGAGAGGTTAATTCTCGAAAAGAGGAGTAGTTAAATGAAAGTGACCACTGAAAGGGAGAAACTGTGGGAGAGATACTTTAAAGACCACGACCCTGAGACCAAAGAGGAACTGGTGGTTTCCTACCTTTATCTGGTGAAAATAGCCATAGGCAGATTGCTTTATCTTTTACCCCCTCACATTGATCGTGAAGATCTGGAGAGTTACGGAGTTTTAGGTCTTATTCAAGCTCTGGAGCGTTTTCGTCCTCAAAAAGGTTTGAAGTTCGAAACTTATGCCCTTTCCCGCATAAGAGGTGCAGTTCTTGATTATCTGCGTTCCCTGGATCCTTTAACCCGCACCCAGAGAAGAAATTTGCGAGAGGTGATTCAGGTCTGGAGAGAGTTCGAAAGCAAAGAGGGCAGAGAACCTACCCTTGAAGAGCTGGCAGAAAGAGTTGATCTTTCTATGGAGGAGCTTTCCTGGATGGTTGAACAGAGCAGGGGGAACTTTTTACTTTCGCTTGAAGAGGAAATTCCTGGCAGCGATAACTCACTGGGGGATGCCATTCGCGAAAAAAGGGAACATCTCGATCCTGAAAAAGTGCTGGAAAAAAAAGAGCTTATAGAAGCTCTCAGCAAAGCCATTGAAGAGCTTCCTGAACGGGAAAGAATATGTCTCACTCTTTACTATTATGAAGGTTTGACTTTGAAAGAAATAGGGAACATAATGGGGTTAGGGGAATCTCGTATTTCGCAGCTCATTTCTCGAGCTCTTTTGAAAATTAGGGCCAAAATCCTGGTCTGGGAAGGGGTAAGAGATGGATGAGCCAAAAAGAAGGTTGGATGTTCTTGAGGAAGAGGGGCACATTCAGCTTATCATTTCTCAGGATCGGATGAAGGCGGAACTGGTGGTCAAAAAGCCCCTTTCAGAGGAAGAGTTGGAGAGCTTTGAAGAGATAGGCGATTTCTTGCTCCGCAAAGGAATTGTTTCTGGTCTTACGGAAGAGGCTCTTAAAGGCTTGCGTGATATTTTGAAAAAGCCCGGTTCCTACCTGGTTGCCCAGGGTAAGCCCCCCATCCGGGGTAAAGATGGATGGGTAAAAACCTTCTTTCAAGAGGAAGTGATGAAGGAGTTTCTTGAAGAAGAGGATAAGGTGAATCTTTTTGGAGTTACCCGGGTTCCTGAAGTAAAGCCGGGGCATTTGCTTGCTGAGGTTGTTCCTCCTGAGGAAGGAGAGCCCGGGGAAGATATTTTTGGTAATCCTGTTCCGCCACTTAAGGGTAAAGAAGCAAGGGTAGTAGCAGGTAAGAATACCCGGCTTTCTGAAGATGGAAAACAGGTTTTCGCCACCATTGCAGGTCGGCCCCAGTTAATTGGTAACCGGATAGCTGTTCACCCGGTTTTTGAGATTAAAGGAGACGTAGATGCCACAACGGGGAACATCTCTTTTGTAGGCAGTGTGGTGGTGAGGGGAGACGTGCGTAGTGGATTTGCGGTAGAAGCGGAAGGAGATATCGAGGTCTGGGGGGTGGTGGAAGCAGCCTCTCTGAGTGCTGGAGGGCATATTCATATCCGCAGAAGCTTTGTGGGTTCCGGCACCGGTGTTGCTCGAGCCTCTGGAGAGGTAAGGGTGAAGATGCTTGAAAATGCCACCATCATTGCAGGGGGAGACGTTTTGATCGAAGAAGCTGCTCTGCATAGCAATATTTCCTGTGGAGGTAACCTGATCGTTGACGGGAAAAGAGGCCTGCTGGTTGGTGGTCAGGTAAGAGCGGGGGGGTGGCTCTGGGCCAAGGTAATTGGTTCGCCCATGGGAACCAGAACCCTGGTTGAGGTGGGTGTGTCACCGGAGCTGCGGGAAGAGTATAATAGAACTAAGGAAGAATTTGAGAAAGTTAAGTGTGAACTATCTCAGACTGAAAAGGCTTTAACTCTCCTTTTGCGTAAAAAAGCCCAGGGTTTGGGCTTGAGCGCAAAGTTTAAAGAAATGCTTACCAGGTTAAAAGTCACTTATGATCTTTTAGGTAAAAAGAGAGAGCTTTTGCAGAAACGTCTTTCTGAAATCGAGGAAAAGTTGAGCCAGCGTGAAGGTAAAGTTCTTGTTGAAGAAAAAGTCTATCCTCAGGTCAGGATCACCATAGGTAATTTGACTTACATTGTGCGGGAGGAAATTCCTTATGCTTCTTTTGAGGTAAAGGGAGGGGAGATAGTTTTGGGTAGTTTTGAGCGTCCTAAGGTGAAGTAATATGGTTGAGCCGGTACACATGCAAAATGCAGTGGTTCGGGTGGGGGAAATTGCTAAAATTCAAAATGTGCGCGAACATGGGCCTGAACTTCAAGTAGCTGCCTTTTCTCAGGAATTAAAGAGGCAGGCCGAGAGAACCACTGAAGAAGTTACCAGCTCTCCCAAGAAAGAGCACTTGAAGCAAAGGGAGGGTAAAAATTCACACCAGGAAGGAGAAAAATCTTCCACCAGTAAAGAGACCAGGAGCACTAAGAAGGGTGCTGGTAAAGCTCCTTCCGGTGATGATCGGGGTCAAATCCTGGATATCAAAGTGTAGGTGTTTTAAATGATCAAAAACATTCTTGAGGATGAGTTGCGCAGCTTAATTCCTCAGATTTACAAACTTAAGCCCGAACTTTGCCGCTGTGACCAGTGTACAGAGGATCTCCTGGCTCTGGCCTTGCAGAAGCTGCCACCCAAATATGTTTCTCGTCCGGTGGGAGAGGTTTACGCTCGTTTGGAACTGGAAAGCGTTCAGGCCCAAATTGATATGATGGAAGCGCTACTTCAGGCAGCAGACGTGGTCATTGCCAATCCTCGCTGTGGAAAGAAGTCCAGCTCCTGAATTACACTGCTTAAACAGTTGAAAAAAATTGTAAAAATGATTATACTGTCAGGGCGAGGAGAGGTGGCCGAGTGGCTGAAGGCAATCGCCTGCTAAGCGATTAGGCGGGGTGAAACCTGCCTCGAGGGTTCGAATCCCTCCCTCTCCGCCAGCATCCAAATACGGCCTGGGTGGTACCTGGAAATGGAGCAGATTTTTTTTCTCTCTTTACCGCTTGTTTCCTACCAGAAAGCTCGGGAACTCCAGCTCTATCTGGTGGAAAAAACTTACAAAGAAAATCTTCCCGGTTTTCTGCTTTTGCTGGAACACCATCCGGTGGTCACTCTGGGACGTTCTGCGAATGTGGCTAATCTGCGCTTGCCCCTGGAAGGATTGCGCGAAAAGGGCATTGAGGTTTTCTGGGTGGAGCGGGGAGGCGATGTGACTTACCACGGTCCGGGACAGATTGTAGGCTATCCCATTTTCAACCTGCGCTTTTTTGAAAAAGACGTCCACCGCTTTGTGCGCTTGCTTGAAGAAGTTCTGATTCGCTTTTTGGGGAATTATCAGGTGGAGGCTTTTCGCTTTCCTCCCTATACCGGGGTGTGGGTTAACCCTGAAAAGCCAGAAAAAATAGCTGCCATTGGTGTTGCGGTACGGCGTTGGGTGACTTTCCATGGGTTTGCCCTGAATGTTTCAACCGATCTCACTCCTTTCAGCTACATAATCCCCTGTGGTATCCGGGGGTTTGGAGTTACTTCTCTTGAGAAATGTACGGCAAAAAAGTATTCCCTCAAAGAGCGTAAAGCTATGTGCAGAGAAATTGGAAAAATCTTCGGGGAAGTGTTTTCTTTTTCTGTGAAAGAACTCAGCGTAAGCTCCCAAGAGGCAGTGCTTGATTTTCTCGAAAAGAACGATAAGGAGAGGTTGTCACTTGCTTCCATCCTGGATTAAAAAACGTTTTCCCCCTCAAGAAGAACTGGAAAATATGCGACTTCTTTTGCGCACTCTGCACCTGCACACGGTGTGTGAGGAAGCACGCTGCCCCAACATTGGTGAGTGTTTCCGCAGAGGAACAGCCACTTTCATGATTCTGGGTGAAGTATGCACTCGCAACTGCCGCTTCTGCGCAGTTAAAAAGGGGGTTCCTGCTCCTCTGGATCCTGAAGAACCTCGAAGGGTGGCCGAAGCAGCCCAGAAACTTAATTTAAGTCACGTGGTAATTACCTCGGTGACCCGGGATGACCTTGAAGATGGAGGAGCCTCGGTCTTTGCCCAGACAATTCGGAAGATACGCGAGTTGCTTCCTCAGGCCACGGTGGAGATACTTACTCCGGATTTCAAGGGTGATGAGCGTACCCTGCGCCTTTTGGCCGAAAGTCCTCCCGATGTTTTTAACCACAACCTGGAAACAGTGCCCCGGCTTTATCCCCAGGTTCGTCCTCAAGCTTCTTATGAGCGTTCCTTGAAGGTACTTGAGCTTGCTAAACAGACGATGCCTGGGGTGTTCACCAAGTCAGGCCTGATGGTGGGATTGGGTGAGAATCGAGAAGAAGTTATTTCGGTTCTCGAGGATTTGAGGGGCGTAAACTGTGACATTATAACCATAGGTCAGTATCTGCGTCCCACCATGCAGCACCTCCCTGTGGCCCGCTTTGTACCTCCTGAGGAGTTCGAGGAATACGAAAAAATTGCTTACTCCCTGGGTTTTAACTGGGTGGCCAGTGGCCCTTTTGTGCGCAGTTCTTATCTTGCTGACGCCTTTTTTGAGGCTCTGGAAAAAGGTGCTCAGGAATGATCTGGTTTCTGCTAATTTTGCTGTTTGGTAGCTTTCTTTTTATAGGCTGGCTTTTGCCAGTTTTTTTTGTGGGTATTCCCTGGCAACCCACCGACATGCAGAGGGTCAGGAAAATGCTCTCCATGAGCGAGGTTCGTCCCGGGGAAGTGGTTTACGATCTGGGTTGTGGAGATGGGCGCATTCTCATCTGTGCTGCCCGGGAATTTGGAGCCCGGGCGGTAGGCATCGAACTCAATCCCTGGTTATATTTTCTGGCTAAGCTCAAAGTTTTCCTGCTGGGTCTCTCGGGGCGGGTCAAAGTCTACTGGGGTAACATCCATAATTTTCCCCTCCACGAAGCTGATGTGGTCACCATCTTTCTGTTCCAGCACGTAAACGATCAGCTGGAAAAAAAGTTCGCTGCAGAGCTCAAACCGGGAGCAAGGATAGTTTCTTATGTGTGGGTTCTTAAAAATTGGGAGCCCGTCATGGTGGACACCGTGGGACGCCTCTATCTTTACCGCAAGGAGTAGCTGTTTTGGAAAGAGGCCACTGGTCGGCCATTCCCCAGTGGCCTTTTCTTTATCTGGCGACTTTCTTTTTGACGTAGTTCATCAGTCCGCCTTCCCGAACGATGTTCTGAATGAAAGGAGGGAAGGGGGCAATGGTCAATGTTTTACCGGTGGTCAGGTTAGCAATTTCTCCTTTTTCAAAATCAATTTCCACTTCATCCCCTTCATTTATTATTTTGGTAGCTTCAGGATGTTCCACGATGGGCAGGCCAATGTTGATGGCGTTGCGATAGAAAATGCGGGCGAAAGAGTCAGCGATGATAGCCTGAACACCGGAGGCTTTTATGGATAAAGGGGCATGCTCCCGGGAGGAGCCGCAACCAAAGTTTTTCCCTGCTACCAGGATGGTCTGGGGGGTAACCCGTTCCCGAAAAGTGGGATCCAGGTCCTCCATGCAGTGCTCTTTCAGGACCTGCGGGTCAGTTGTGGTAAGGTAACGGGCAGGAATTATCACGTCGGTATCCACGTTGTCTCCATATTTGATAACTTTGCCTTTTATTTTCACCTTTAACCACCTCAAATTTTATCTGGAGCGGTTATGTAACCAGCAACTGCTGAACTGGCAACAATATAGGGGTTGGCTAGGTAGACCTCGCTTTTCACGTGGCCCATTCTGCCCACGAAGTTGCGGTTGGTGGTGGAAACACAGCGCTCACCTTCTGCAAGCACTCCCAGGTGTCCACCCAGACAGGGGCCACAGGAGGGTGGCGCAATCACCGCTCCTGCTTCCAGGAATATTTCGAGAAGTCCCTCTTTTTCCGCTTGAAGCAGAACTTTGGGGCTTCCCGGGAAAATCAGGGTTCGCACCCGGGGGTGAACTTTTCTGCCCTTGAGGACTGAAGCGGCCATGCGCAGATCTTCTATCCTTCCGTTGGTACAGGAACCAATCACTGCTTGCTGAATCTCTATGCGGGGTAAGGAATACACCGAGCGGGCGTTTTCGGGAAGGTGAGGCAATGCTACCTGAGGTTCTATGGAGCTTACTTCAATCTCCAGCACTTCTTTCCACTCCGCGTTCGGGTCAGAAGAATATATCTTTGGTTCACGCTTTACTCCGGTCTGGGCCACGTATTCAAGTGTTTTCTGATCCACTTCCATGATTCCATTTTTAGCTCCAGCTTCGATAGCCATGTTGGCCATGGTGAAACGCTCATCCATGGAGAGCTCTGCAATCACCGGCCCACAGAACTCCATGGCACAGTAGCGGGCACCATCTACTCCAATTTTTCCGATGGTGAAGAGAATGAGGTCTTTTCCAGTCACAAAGGGCTTTCTCTTTCCCTGGTAAACAAACTTAATCGAGGGGGGTACCTTTAACCAGGTGGTTCCGGTTACCCAGGCGGCTGCAAGGTCGGTGCTGCCCATGCCGGTTGAAAAAGCTCCCAGAGCGCCATAGGTGCAGGTGTGAGAGTCTGCCCCGATCACCAGATCACCGGGTATAACCAGACCAAGTTCGGGAAGCAACACGTGTTCTATGCCTACCCGGCCTCCTTCGAAAAAGTGGGGGATACCAAACTTTTCGGCAAACTCCCGCATCAGCTTTACATTTTGCGCTGAAGCAATGTCTTTGGCCGGTGTGTTGTGATCAGCTACCAGGGCTATTTTTTGGGGGTCTGCCACCTGCTCTATGCCGTGTTTTTGCATTTCCCGGATGCTCAGGGGAGCAGTGATGTCGTTGGCCAGAGCCAGGTCTATTTTGACTTCCACCAGGTCTCCTGGCTGAACTCTTTCCTTTTCGGCATGAGCGGCTATTATCTTTTCAGTTATGGTCATTGCCATGGTTATCAACTCTCCCGATAGTCTTTTTGAGGATTGAGTTTTTTCTCCTGGGCCATTTTGTTAATCGCTGAAAGATAGGCTATCACACTGGCTACCACTACATCCTGGCTGGAGCCTCTCCCCACGTATACTTTTTCGTCTCCAAAGATACGCACCAGCACTTCACCCAGAGCTTCGGTGCCTCCGGATATGGACTGCAGGGTAAAGTTCACCAGATCTGGAGAGATGCCCAGCATTTTGCTTATCGCCTTGTAAGCGGCATCCACTGGTCCCACCCCTGTGGCTACTCCCTCCAGGGTTTTTCCGTCCGCAGTCTTTAGTCTGACGGTTGCAGTGGGCAGGATGTTGTTTCCTGAGCAGACATGCACGAAATCAAGCTGGTATGTTTCCTCCTGCTTGGTTATTTCCTCAGAGACAATGGTTTCCAGGTCTGCTTCGGTAATATGCTTTTTCTGGTCGGCAAGTTGTTTGAAGCGAACGAAAGCTTTGTTGAGTTCTTCTTCACTCAGGTGGTAGCCCAGCTCTTCAAGTTTTTTGGCAAAGGCGTGTCGACCGGAGTGCTTGCCCAGAACCAGTACTTTTTCCTGCCGCCCAATGAGGCGGGCATCCATTATTTCGTAGGTGAGTCTTTCCTTGAGCACTCCATCCTGGTGAATGCCGGATTCGTGCGCGAAAGCATTGTCACCCACCACTGCCTTGTTGGGCTGAACCAGCATCCCTGTGAGCTGGCTAACCAGGCGGCTGGTACGGTAGATTTCCTGGTAGTTTATGTCGGTCTGAGCTTGGAAAAATTCCCTGCGTACGTGCAAAGCCATGACTATTTCTTCCAGCGCAGCATTGCCGGCCCGTTCCCCGATACCGTTCACAGTGCACTCTACCTGGCTGGCTCCACCCTGAATGGCCAGAAGAGAATTGGCAACTGCCAGTCCCAGGTCGTTGTGGCAGTGCACTGAAATGGTTGCTTTTTCTATGCCTCTTACGTTCTTTAAAAGGTACTCGATAAGCTCTTTCATTTCCAGAGGTGTAATGTAACCGACTGTGTCGGGAACGTTGATGGTGGTTGCCCCTGCTTCAATCACCGCAGAGTAGATTTGAGCCAGATATTCCCAGTCAGAGCGGGTAGCGTCTTCGGCTGAAAACTCCACATAGGGACTGAAACTTTTCGCTTTTTTAACTGCCCAGACTGCCTGCTCCAAGGCCTGTTCCCGGGTAAGGCGCAACTTGTGTTTTAAGTGAATGTCAGAAGTGGCGATGAAAGTATGGATAACGGGAGTTTCAGCGTAGCGGATGGACTCCCAGGCCACTTCGATGTCTTTTTCCCTGGCCCGGGCCAGGGCGCAAATGGCCGGACCCTTTATCTCCCGGGCTACAGCTTTAACGGCTTCCGCATCACCAGGTGAGGCAATGGGGAAGCCGGCTTCAATTATATCCACCCTGAGGCGGGCAAGCTGTCGGGCTATTTCCAGTTTTTCGTGAACGTTCAGAGCCACGCCGGGAGACTGCTCTCCGTCTCTCAGGGTGGTGTCAAAGATCAGAATTTTTTTCAAGATGCTCACCCCCGCTTTATTTGGAAAGCCAGGGCATCATCCCACGCAATTTTTCACCGACCTTTTCAATTAAGTGCTGCTGGTCTTTTTCACGCAGGGCGTGGTAGACGGGACGGTTAGCCTGGTTCTCCAGAATCCACTCCCGGGCAAAACTTCCATCCTGAATTTCCTCCAGGATGCGTTCCATTTCCTCTCTCACTGCACAGTTTATGATGCGCGGCCCGCGAGTAAGGTCGCCATATTCTGCGGTGTCGCTGATCACGCTGCGCATGTGGGCTATACCGCCTTCATACACCAGGTCCACGATGAGCTTCATCTCGTGCAGGCATTCAAAATAAGCCACTTCGGGCTGGTACCCGGCTTCTACCAGTGTTTCGAATCCGGCCTTGATAAGTGCAGTCAGGCCTCCACAGAGCACGGCCTGCTCACCGAAAAGATCGGTTTCGGTTTCCTCAGCAAAAGTGGTTTCAATAACCCCGCAACGGGTGGAGCCAATGCCTTTGGCGTAGGCCAGGGCCAGGTCTTTGGCCTTTCCGGTTGCGTTCTGGTACACGGCGATGAGCGAAGGCACACCCTTTCCTTCTTCATACATTCTGCGTACCAGGTCTCCAGGTCCTTTGGGTGCAACCATAATGACGTCTACGTCCTGAGGAGGTACGATTTGCTTGTAGTGAATGTTGAAACCGTGGGAAAACATCAGTGCTTTTCCGGAAGAGAGATGCTTGGCAATGGATTCCCTGTAAATGGATGGCTGGTACTGGTCGGGAGCAAGCATCTGGATGAGGTCTGCACTTTGAGCAGCTTCTTCAGCGGATACCGGTTCAAAACCGGTTTTTTTGGCTTTTTCATAACCGGGAGTTCCGGGTAACTCAGCTACGATGACCTCAAGGCCGCTGTCCCTCAGGTTCTGAGCCTGAGCGCTTCCCTGACTTCCAAAACCAATAATGGCAATTTTCTTGCCTTTCAGAAGCTCAAGATTTGCATCCTGATCATAGTATATCTGGGCCATGCTTTTAACCCCCTTTAGAGAGATTGATATCCTCGGGCAAGAGCAATCCTGCCCGTTCTTACCATTTCGATAATACCGTACTTCTTGAGAAGCTGTTCCAGAGCGTCTATCTTGTCTGGGGTTCCGGTAACTTCAATCATCAGACTTTTCTCAGCCACATCCACGACCCGGGCACGGAAGATCTCTACAGTCTGCACGATTTCTCCCCGCAGAGCAGAAGGTGCATTCACTTTTATAAGCGCCAGTTCACGATCCACGAAGCTGGTGTTGGTGAAGTCGCCCACCTTGATGGTATCAATTAGCTTATAAAGTTGCTTGCTTATCTGCTCCAGAATATCTTCATCGCCTTCGACAACCAGGGTTATACGCGATATGGTGGGATCCTGAGTGGGACCGACTGCCAGACTTTCTATGTTGTAGCCCCGCCGGGCGAAGAGAGAAGCAATGCGCGCCAGCACCCGGGGTTTGTTTTCCACCAGAACTGATATGACGTGCTGCAAGATTAACCCTCCTTTCCTGGTTCCCCAAGGATCATCTCGTCAAGGGACTTACCCGGGGGAACAAAAGGATACACATTTTCTTCTTCTTCGATATGACAATCAACGAGTACCGGGCGATTTTCAATGCTCAGTGCTTTGCTAATGGCCTCTTCAAGCTCCGCTTCGTTTTTAACACTTATGCCTTCTGCACCAAAGGAGCAGGCAAGTTGAGCAAGGTCCGGATTCTTAAGCTGGGTACAGGAATAACGCCCTTTGTAAAAGCATCCCTGCCACTGACGTACCATTCCTAAGTAGGAGTTGTTTAACACGAATATTTTGATAGGCAGGCAGTAGTTACAGGCGGTAACCAGCTCCTGAATTTTCATCATGATGCTGCCGTCGCCTGAGAAAAGCACCACCAGCTTATCGGGATTTCCAATTTGAGCGCCCACCGCTGCAGGCAAACCATAACCCATGGTGCCCAGACCTCCGGAGCTCGCCCAGCGTCGGGGCTCATCGAGGAGATAAAGTTGAGCAGCCCACATCTGATGTTGTCCTACATCGGTAATCACAATGGCTTTGCCTTTGGTTAATTCATAGACCTTTTCAACCACCGAGTGGGGTAGTAATTTTTTGCTTTCCTTGCGGGGCGGTTGATATTCTTTCTTCCACTCCTCTATTTCCTGTAGCCAGTGGGAGTGCTTTTTGGGTGTGGTTCTTTTGAGCAGCTCTTCAAGAACCAGCTTGGCATCGCCTACGATAGGGATATGAGTTTTGACATTTTTGCCGATTTCAGCAGGGTCGATGTCAATGTGAATTATGGTTTGGGCATTCCTGGCGAAGGTTTTTAAATTTCCAGTGACTCTATCGTCGAAGCGCGCACCCACGGCGATAAGCAGGTCGCAGTTCATTATCGCTTTATTGGCCCAGTAGGTGCCATGCATGCCCAGCATTCCCAGCGAGAGGCGATGGTGTTCCGGGAAAGCTCCTTTGCCCATCAGAGTGTGGGTGACCGGAATTTCTGTTTTTTCGGCAAGCTCAAGGAGCGTCCTTGAGGCACCCGAAGCAACCACGCCACCGCCAATGTAGAGAAGGGGTTTCTGGGCTTTTTCAATGGCCTGGGCAGCAAGGTTTATCTGGTTGATATGACCCTGATAGGTTGGTTTGTAGCCCGGAATTTCCACCGTTTCGGGAAAGGTAAATTCTGCTTCCTGCTGCTGTACGTCTTTGGGAAGGTCAATGAGCACTGGTCCGGGACGTCCGGTGGAGGCAATGTGAAATGCTTCCCTGACTATGATGGGCAGTTCCTCAATACGGGTGACCAGGAAGTTGTGTTTGGTTATGGGCATGGTGATACCAGTAACGTCTGCCTCCTGAAAAGCATCCTTACCAATCAGTTTGGTGGGCACCTGGCCGGTTATGGCTACCACGGGAACTGAGTCCATGTAAGCAGTGGCTAAGCCGGTAGTCAGATTGGTTGCTCCCGGTCCGGAAGTTGCAACGCAGACCCCGACTTTTCCAGTGGTTCTTGCATAACCGTCAGCTGCATGGGCAGCTCCCTGTTCGTGGCGCACCAGAACGTGCTTGATTTCAGGAGTGTCAAAGATCGCGTCATAGATGTCGATCACTGCGCCTCCTGGATAGCCAAAAATCACCTCCACGCCTTCTCGCTTGAGAAGCTCTATTAACATTTGTGCTCCTTTCATCTTCAAGACCAATCACCTCTTTCTAAGTCATGGAAGCTCCTTGATGGGTGGGTCGAGCAAGTCTTGCATAGCGGGCAAGGAGCCCCCGAGTATATTTGGGCGGAGGAGGAACAAAGTTTTCCCTGCGCTTTTTAAGTTCCGCTTCTTCCACCAGGAGTTCTATTTTGCGCTGGGGTATGTCGATAAGGATTTCGTCACCATCTTTGATTAAAGCAATGGGTCCTCCCTCAAAGGCTTCAGGGCTTATGTGACCAATGCAGGGTCCCCGCGTTCCACCTGAAAACCGTCCATCGGTGATGAGTGCCACATCCCTGCTTAGGCCCATACCCACGATGGCTGAGGTGGGTGCCAGCATTTCTCGCATGCCCGGACCACCTTTTGGTCCTTCATACCTGATGACAATGACGCTTCCTTTCTGAATTTTTCCGCTGGTGATAGCCTGCATGGCTTCTTCTTCGCTGTTAAAGCACATGGCCTTACCTCTGAAAACACGCGTCTCGGGGTCCACTGCTGACTGCTTGACCACAGAACCTTCTGGGGCAAGGGAGCCGTAGAGGACGGCAATTCCTCCTTCTCTGGAGTGAGGATTGTCCAGGCTGCGAATGACTTCTCGATCTATAAACTTGACGCTTTGCTGTATCTCCCGGATGGATTTTCCGGATACTGTGGGATTATCCTCGACCAGGTCAGCGAGTGTTTTGAGGACTGCAGGAATGCCTCCTGCAAAGTGCAGATCTTCCATGAACAACTCGCCGGCTGGGCGAAGCATCACCAGATGGGGGACTTTCCGGGAAAGTTCATCAAAAGTGTTGAGGTTGATTGTTTCTTCTCCCAGCTCTCTGGCCAGGGCCAGAAGGTGCAGCACGGTGTTGGTGGAGCCTCCCAGCGCAAGATCCATGGTGATAGCATTGCGCAGGGCAGAAGTGGTCATTATGCTTTTAGGGGTAATATTTTCCCGGACTAACTCCACGATTCGCATTCCGCTTTGATAAGCAATTCTCTTTTTTTCAGCAAGTACCGCCGGAGCAGTGCCGCAAAAAGGAAGGCTCATTCCCATGGTTTCAGTGAGACAGGCCATGGTGTTAGCGGTGTATAGACCCTGGCAGGAGCCGGCTCCGGGACAGGCTTCCATCTCCAGTTCATGGAGCTCTTCCAGGGTTATCTCACCTTTGTGGTAACGCCCGGCTGCTTCGAAAGTGTCCCTTACAAAGGAAAGCCTCTTTTTCTGGTAATGTCCGGCAAGCATAGGACCTGCAGTAACGAATATGGCCGGTATGTTGAGTCTGGCCGCTGCCATGAGCATCCCGGGAGTAATTTTATCGCAGTTGGTGAGGAACACAATCCCGTCCAGAGCGTGTCCCTGAGCTACCGCTTCAATACCGTCGGCAATTACGTCTCTGCTGGGCAGGGAAAAACGCATGCCCTCATGTCCCATGGCGATACCATCGCATATGGCTGGTACGCCAAATACAAAAGGTGTGCCACCCGCTGCTTCTATGCCTCGTTCAATAAATCGCTCCAGATCGCGCATCCCTACATGTCCTGGTACCAGGTCCGAAAAAGAGCTGGCAATACCTATGAGAGGGCGTTCCAGGGATTCGCGGCAGATACCGGTTGCAAAAAACAAAGACCGGTGCGGAGCTCGATCTGGACCGACTTTTACCGCTTTGCTTTTCATCCTCACTCCTCCTTTCTGAAAAAAGTGTGAACCTACTAACAAAATACCCCTCGTCCCCATAAGGGACGAGGGGTATTCCCCGCGGTACCACCCTTTTTATCTGCGGATATCGCAGATCTCTTTCCTGCTTGCTAACGGAAGCGCCGGATTACCTACTAACCGTTCAGTTTCTCAGCTCCAGGGCGAGCTTCAGTTACCACTCGTACCTGCTTCCAGCTTGTGCAGGCTCTCTGTGACGGAGTGGATAACCTACTGTTCCCCTTCTTCACCTTTTCACTATGAATAAATGTGGGAATAACTGTAGCACAAAAGAGAGATTTGCGCAACCCCGTTTTGGAAGCCAAAACACTGTGGCATAGAGCTTCTCTCTCGTTGATAACTTAACCATTTCTTCTTTTAAGGAGTGCTGAGTATTGTTGTCCTGCCTTCGGTGTCAGGGTTAACCTCTCTGCATTTTTGCTTTTTCCCAGAACTCGGCGAAGAAAGCTACAAACACGCCCAGGAAAAGCCCGGCTACCAGGCCCACAGCCAGGTGGAGCTTTAGATCTCTTCCGCTTCCTGAATATTTGATTTCTCCCACTTCGACTTTTCCATCAAAAGGATAAGCCCCGTCTTCGGCAAGTGGGGGCAGGGAAAGAAGGAGTGAGGATTTAACCTCTTTCCAGAAAATGTAGTCCCGCAAAAGCAGGTTGTAGGCATCGATAAGCTCGCTCCGCTTCAGCCTTTCTTGTTCCAGGGCCTTCTTTTCCTGTTCAAGGACAGCCATCTCTTCTTGAAGAGAACTTATCTTTTGCTCAAGCTCTGCAATTTTTTTATTGATTCTATTTTTGATTTTCTCCTCCAGATTTAACATTTCCTCTACGGGTACGAAAGAAAGTTCTTGCAAAGCTTCAGGAGGGAGAGGGAAAGAGAGGAGAGGAGCATCTTGCTGGTTTAAGAGTGTTTTTCTTCTTTCCAGCAGTTCCTTGAGCGATTGTTGTATTTCCTGTATTCTTTTATCATAAGCTTCTGTATCCGACGTTAAAGGGTCATTCTTTTCGAGAAAGGCAAAAAACTTATCCCTTGCTATTCTGTGGTTTTCCTCAACGGTTTTTAAGAGCTCCTGGTAGAAGCTCAGTTTTACGTTATGCACTTTCTGTAAAGCAGAAAGAAGCTCTTTTCTTATTTCTGTGGCAAGGGTTTCTGCTGTTTTCCTGCAGAGTTCTTCATCCCTGGCAGAGAGAACTATCGAGAATCCTCCATCTTTTTGGGGGTTAACCTGCACCGAAAGCGTACCTCCTGCTCTTTCAAAGAGGGCTTCAAACCCTGCCTCTTTAGCCAGCCCAGCCAGCTTTTGCTTTTTGGCGAAAGAATCGAGAGTACGTCCGGGGAGCTCCTGGTCCTCGGAGGAAAGAGAAAAAGAGTAGGGGATGCAAGCTGGTTCTTTCTCACCATAGTAGGTGATGGCCACCTGACCCTTGAATTCCTTTGGGAAAGAACTTTCTGTGAAAGACACCGTGAATTCCGCCCGGTAGGTTTGAGGCACCAGTTTCCAGGCCAGAAGGGCTACAACCACAACCGCAAGAGTGATTCCGACAATCAGCCACTTACGCTTCAAAAGGACATTTATAAGGTCAAAAAGCGATATTTCGTCTTCCCAGTCTGTTTTATTCTCCATTTGCACCCTCCTTCGCCCCGGGTTATCCCGCTTATGTAGAAATTATACCAGAAGAACCTGAAAAGAATGTCTTTTGTTCGTTCTGGATTTCTCAAGGCTTTGCTCTTCCGTCTTGAGCCAGCAGAATTTTACTCCTTGTGCACTGAACCAACCACAAGTCGTGGCCGCCACCGTGACGTCCTCCCCTCAATAAATTGAGGGAGATTACTGCCCCCTCGCGCTCCACCATAACCCTAAACCGACCCTGGCATTTTCAAAGCTATCCTGAATTGACAAGTGCAAAGCGCTTGTCACCCTGAACTGGCGGTAGCCTTTGGCTACCGCCATCCTGAACTGACCGTGACCAGAGGGTCACGGTCATGCTGAACTTGTTTCAGCATCTCACTGTTTCAGCATTTATCCGTCACCCTGAACTTGTTTCAGGATCTCATTCAATTATCACCCTGAACTGACGCACGCTTCGTGTGCGTCACCCTGAACTTGTTTCAGGATCTCACTGTTTCAGCCTACGTATTGATGCAAACCCCGAGATTCCGAAACAAGTTCGGAATGACGGGATTAATGCTTACTTTTATGAGCTTGCAATGACGAAAAAGAATGTGTCTTGCTGTGGGTTTCCCGCTCAGTATTCTATGAATGTTTCAGTATTTTTTTTCATCCACCACCCTGAACTGGTGATAGCCACAGGCTATCACCATCCCGAACTGACCGTGACCAGAGGGTCACGGTCATCCTGAACTCGTTTCAGGATCTCCCTCGTCTGTCACCCTGAACCTGTTTCAGGGTCTCGTATTTCAGGGTCTCACCTTTTCAGGATCTCTGTTTCTCACCACACCCCAAAACACCAAAAAAGCCCAATTCTCCCATTTCTCCGGGGTTTGATGCTTAGTGCGGCGTACAAGCCCAATGGTTGTGGTAAGATTAACTTATCAAGGTGTAATACGGTATACATGTGTTATAAGATACCTGGTGCACGGCATAGACTATCGGCTTAGTTTTGCGCTTGACGAAAGTGGAAAATAGACTTTCCCCGCTGGTTGGACTTTGATAGAAGGGGGGTATTTTCGATGGGTGTGGCCGAAACCTATCGTGGTCCTTCCGGCAATCTTTTGCCGGGGCTCCAGATAAGTCTGGAAGAAGCAATGAGAAAGCTGAAGAAACTCTTTCGGGAAAAGGGTATTCCTGTCGCTTATCTTTTTGGCTCTTATGCTTATGGTGAGGTTGGTGCTGCTTCTGACGTTGATATAGCTGTTCTTCTTAAAAAGAAAGGCGAGAAGTTCTATTCGTCTTTTCAGGAAGTTTTATTTGGAATTCGAGAAACTTTGGGTACGGAGCGTTTCGATCTGGTGCTCCTTGATCGTGCTCCGCTAACACTTCAGTTTGAGATTGTTTCTCGGGGACGGCTCATTTACTGTCAGAGCGAGGAGCTTTTAAACGCTTTTGAGATGAGCGTTATCCGCAGATTTCAAGATACGGCTTATCTGAGGAAAGTTCAAGATGAGTATCTCAGAGAAAGGGCCAGGCAATGGTATTCAAAAAGCAAAGTGTGATAGAACGGCTTAAAAAGCTGGAAGAAGTTTTGTCCAGACTCAAAGATAGATCGGGAGTTACGCTTGAGGAGTATCGGTGGAGCACGGATACCCAGTGGATCATCGAGCGCGGACTCGAACTTGCCTCTTCAGCTATTTTTGACATTGGTAACCATATCCTGTCTGGGGTCTACCAGACCTCTGTTGAGGAATACGAGCAAATTCTGGAGAAACTGTGCGAAAAGGGAGTTATCAGCAAGGAGCTTTATAAAGAGCTGCGGGGGTTGGGGGGTTTTCGGAACATACTGGTCCATGGTTATTTAAGTCTGGATTCAGAGCTTGTGTACCACCACTTTAAGAAGGCTCTGCGCGCCTTTCCCCGGTTTATAGCGGAAATAGAAGAATGGCTCGAATCTCTTCCCTGCAACTCGTGACTTAAGCAAATTTCCCTTGCTTAAGGGAGATTGTTTTACTCAGGATACGCTCACGATCCACGACCGACTTCCTCAAGATAGTCGTAATATTTATGTTTGAAATCTTCAAAGGCCTTAACAGTGGAATAAGCTATATCGTAAAGAGCTTCATCGTTGCGAGAGTAGAGCACCTTCCCCTCTTTAAGAACTCTTTTTTGAATAGTAAGAGGCAAAAGCTGGAAAATCTGGATGTCCAGCTGTGGGAATTCAGCCAGGTAATCCAGACCTTTCTGAGTCATTCGTAATCTATCTGCAGTTTTGGAGTGTAAGACGAGACAGACATCGACATCAGAAAGAGGACCTGCTTCTCCGCGAACATAGCTTCCGAAAAGAATAACCGCAAGAACCTCTTCGTCTTTTCGGGCTTTTTGTAGCAATTTCTGAATCATTTTGTAAGCTGATTTACGAGGCACATTCTCAAGCATAAAATGCCTCCTTACCTCTGTGCAATTCCATTTTAGCACACGATGTGTTGGCTTGTTGTAAAGGCACATCGCTTAAAATCCTCTTCCTTTCTACTTTCTTTTTGCTTCACAAAGCCTCAGAGCTTCCTCACAAACCAACCACAAATCATAGTCATCACCCCAAACCAGCCCTGACGTTTTCAAGGCTCCCCTGAACTGGTGATAGCCTTTGGCTACCGCCATCCTGAACTGACCGTGACCAGAGGGTCACGGTCACCCTGAACTTGTTTCAGGATCTCTCCCGCATGTCACCCTGAATTGGCGGGCGTTCTACGCCCGTCATGCTGAACTTGTTTCAGCATCTCATGTTTCAGGGTCTATCGTTTCAACCCCAAAAACACCAAAATCAAAAACCCGGCCTTCTTTCCGGGTCTGACTTTCTTCATCGAATCTTATGAAGAACCAGCTCTCTCATATCTCGTGATATAATAAGCTTAGCTCAATTTTGGGGGAAAGCTATGAAGGTTTCTGCCTCCAGAAGGCGAGAAAAGCTTCTCAGGGAAGAGCTCTCTCGAATAGTAAGAATTCTTGTGGAAAAGTACAGACCGGAAAAAATCATTCTCTTTGGTTCCCTTGCTGAAGGCCGTATCCACGAATGGAGTGATATTGACCTTCTTATTATTAAAGATACTCCCGAGCGACCAATCGAAAGGATTCTTGAAGTTTCAAGGCTTGTGCGCCCCAGAGTAGGAGTTGACTTTTTTGTGTATACTCCTTCTGAAATTGACCTGTGTCTTAAGGAGGGAGTTTCGTTCTTTCAGGATATTCTGAACCAGGGTAGGATCCTTTATGAAAAGAGAAACCCAGGAGTGGGCGAAAATCGCTGAAGAAGAACTCGAATCCGCGGAATATCTTTTTGTAAGAGGGCTTTACCGCATGGTTTGCTATCATGCTCAACAAGCTGTAGAAAAATTTTTAAAGGCAATTCTTGCAGAAGAGAAAAGCAAAGTCCCTCGGACTCATAACATCCTTGATCTCGTTTTTGCCCTTCGGGAAGGAGGGCACCATCCCCCACTATCCGAAGAAGAGGCTATTTTTCTGACAAGTATTTATCGAGCAAGGTATCCTGCAAGTCTTGGACTTCTTCCTCAGGGCGAGCCCTCATCTGAGGAGGCCCATAAAGCCCTGTACCTTGCACGGGAAATCTGCGACTGGTTCCACAAAGAATTCCTGAACAATCTTTGATTTTCCGCTGATGCAAATCTGACTCTGGTGAGTCCATACATATAACTTTTTGTTTTCCACACAGTGATCCTTCGTCTCGAAGTAGCCTCGCTGTTATCAAGACCACTCTGGACCGACTGCAGTGTTAACTGCGATCACCCTGAACTGGCGAGCACTTTGTGCTCGCCATCCTGAATTCATTTCAGGATCTATCGTTTTAGCACCCCCTTGCACTCGCCATCCTGAACTGGCGGTAGCCAAAGGCTACCGCCATCCTGAACTCGTTTCAGGATCTCACTGTTTCAGCATTTATCCGTCACCCTGAACTTGTTTCAGGATCTCTCTCACCACCCCAAAAACACCAAAATCAAAGGTCCGGTTCCCTTACCCGTTAAACCCCCAACCACTCCCAAATTCTTCTCAACCCACCCTCTCTTAACTTTCTCAACATGAAAGGTGTAAAATGGTTAACGGAGAGTGAAAGCCAGATTATGGACAAGCAGGACCCTACCTTTGAGGAAATTAAAGAAAGACTGAGAGCGCTGAAACCTTTGCTCAAGGAAGAGTACGGAGTAAAAGAGATAGGAATTTTTGGCTCCTTTGTGCGGGGAGAAGAATCTCCGGAAAGCGATCTTGACATACTTGTAGAGTTTGAGAAACCAATAGGGCTTATAAAATTCGTGGACCTTAAAATCAAACTTTCGGAGGCCCTGGGAGTAGAAGTCGACCTGGTTATGAAAAGTGCACTCAAACCCAGGATAGGCAAAAAAATCCTTCAAGAGGTCATAATGGTATGAAGGGAAATCGAGAGGTTCTTGATTACCTTGAAGACATCCTGGTGGAGTGTAAATATCTTATGGAAAGTTCAGAAGGTTTGAGTTTTGAAGACTTTCAAAGCAACGAGCACCTTAAAAGAGCTTTTCTTAGAAGCCTTGAAGTCATCGGCGAAGCTGCGAAAAAAGTGCCACAAGATATAAGGGAAAGATTTCCCGAAGTTCCCTGGAAGCAAATGGCTGGTATGAGAGACATTCTCATACACGAATATTTTGGAGTTGATTACACGGTCATATGGGAAGTTGTCAAAAGCGAGATTGCGAGGGTTAAGGAATCAATTACCCGAGTTATATCCTCCCTGTAATCCTTCAACATCTCTCTTTTCAAGACCTACCGTTTCGGAATCCCTTTTGCCGTCGTTCTGAATTGACAGGCGCAGGGCGCTTATCACCCTGAATTGGCTGTGACTAATGTCACAGCCATCCTGAACTGACCGTGACCAGAGGGTCACGGTCATCCTGAACTCGTTTCAGGATCCCATTTGTTTCAGGGTCTCGTTTCCCCCACCCTCAAAACACAAAAAATAAAGACCCGACCCCTTTTCCAGTCAAGGGAGATTGCAGGTCCTGATAATTTGGTATAAACTAATTGCAGAGTGTTTTTCGGGAGGAGTTTTCCGTGAACAGGGTAGGGGTACACGAGGTAAAAGCAAACCTATCGGAGCTTCTGGAGCGAGCTCAGAAGGGAGAAAAGATCGTTATCACTAAAGACGGTGTACCTGTGGCGATTCTTTCTGCTTTTGGTGCGAGTGAGCATCCTGAGAAAGTTATTGCCATGATCCGGTCTTTTCGGAAAGGTCATTTCTTGAAGCCCCTTTCTGTGAAAGAACTTATAAAAGACGGTCGTCGTGAGTGACATCCTTTTTGTTCTCGATGCTTCCGTTGCTCTTTCATGGGCATTTGAGGATGAGGTAAGCCCTTATACTGATGCTGTGCTGAGTTCATTGAGCCGAGGAAAGGCAATTGTTCCTTCAATCTGGCCCCTTGAAGTTGGTAATGCCCTGGTTGTTGCTGAACGCCGGGGGCGTTTGAAAGAAGCTGACTCAACTCGTTTCTTAGCTCTGCTTTTTAAGTTGCCCATTGTGGTTGAAGCAGAACCCCTGGTAAGAGTATTCGATGGTATAGTACAGCTTGCACGAAAGTACGATCTTTCAACATATGACGCAGCTTATCTTGACCTTGCCATGCGTCTTGGAATTCCTTTGACGACTCAGGACGAAAGCCTGCGTCGTGCTGCTTCGCTCTGTGGAGTAGAGTTCCTTAAAAGCTTTTAAAAACCGATCTTTTCAGTATTTTGCGCCCTTCCCCTGAAGCCAAAAGCAAAATTGATAAACTTTCAGGCACTCTTTTAAAACAATGCTTTTGTTGAAAACAGACCTTTTACTATCGTTACCCTGAACTGACCGTGACCAGAGGGTCACGGTCATCCTGAACTTATTTCAGGATCTCTTTCATTTCAGCATCTCCCCTGTCCGTCACCTTAAATTGACAAACATGAAGTGTTTGTCATCCTGAACTTGTTTCAGGATCCCGTTTTTCAGGGTCTCCCCCAAAACATCAAAATCAAAGACTTGACCCCTTTTCAGGGCTGCCCTTTGGCAATGAGTAATGGTAGAATAGTATGTGTAGAAAAAAGGAGCTAAGAAAGTTTTTAATATTATGCTTAAAGAAAAATTCGAGCAATTAGAACAGCTACTTATAAAAGAGCTCATCGCCTTTTACCAGGACCGGCTTGTTTCTGTGGTCCTGTTCGGTTCTGTAGCAAGGCAAACCCAGAGGTACGATTCTGATGTAGATGTATTAATAATTGCCAGAGACCTTCCTGAAGGCAGAATGAAGCGTGTACGAGAGTTTGAGAAAGTGGAGCAGAGGCTTGAACCATTTTTAAAAGAACTTTCCAAAGAAGGTATAAATACTTACATATCACCAGTACTTAAGACCCCTGAGGAGGCTCTTTCAGGTTCGCCCCTTTTTCTTGATATGATTGATGATGCCAAAATACTCTTTGACAGGGACGGGTTTTTCCAGAAAATACTTGAAAAGCTTAAAACCAGATTGTCAGAGCTTCATGCCAGAAGAATATGGAAGGGTAATGCCTGGTATTGGGATTTAAAGCCTGATTACAAACCAGGAGAGATATTTGAACTATGACCAATATTACTTTGGCTCAGAGCTACCTTAAAAAGGCTGTAGATAGACTGGACATACTCGAGATTCTTTTCCGGAAGGGAGCTTATTCGGATGTGGTAAGAGAAGCCCAGGAGATTGTAGAGCTTGCAACAAAAGGGATGCTACGAGCTGCAGGCGTAGAACCACCTAAATACCATGATGTGGGTTCTCTTATTTTGGAACATGCAGATAGGTTTGCGCCTGTTTCCCACGAAAATCTCCAGCAAGTAGCGACAATATCTAAAAGACTGCGAAAAGAAAGAGAGCTTTCTTTTTACGGCGACATAGATTTTATCCCTACCGAGGAGTATAAGGAAGAAGATGCTAAAGAAGCTATGGATGATGCTCACTTTGTAGTTAAAATTGCAAACAGTGTTATTGGGACAAAGAAATAACCCCGAGAGCGTCCCTCTCTTTTTATTGCTAAAAGATCAATCCATTTTCCTAAAAAATGGCTTTTTATTCCTGCACGAGTCCTCCCGTTATATACTATTCTCGTTCTTTCCCGGTCTTACCTTTCCCTGTTGCAAGGAAAGAAATTCTAAAATTCCTTATGAACGGGTTTGCGCAGCAGGCTACCGGTTTTCCTGGAGCAGAGTCAGAAGTTGCCCTTTGCTTCTGGAAAGTCCTCCCGGGTTAACACTCCCTCCAACCAGATACCCCCTGAACCAACAAGTGCAGGACTATCTTCACCCTGAATTGGCGGGCACAAAGTGCTCGCCATCCTGAACTGACAAACACAAAGTGTTTGTTACCTTGAACCGACGCGCACGAAGTACGTGTCATCCTGAACTTGTTTCAGCATCTCATGTTTCAGGGTCTCATTGTTTCCTTCCCACTCCGCGCTTTGATACAGGCTCTCGAGATTCCGAAACAAGTTCGGAATGACAAAGGGGCCTGTATCAGCCCCCCTCTCACTTGTCACTCTGAATTGAACGTGAACAGAGGGTCACGTTCAATTCAGAGTCTCTCCCCAAAATGCCAAAACACGGCCTGAACCCCATTTTCCATAAATTACCACACAAATTCCTCTAAAAACTGCAAGGAGGGTAGGGTAAGTGGTATTATTATGGTAACAGCTTATAAGTAATTAACTCAAAGGGGTGTAGAAATGGCTGAAATTAAGAACCTTAGTATGGAGGACTTAGAACACTTAATAGAAGAGAAAATCTTAGAAATTCTGGGAGACCCTGATTCTGGACTAGAATTGGCAGAGGAATTTAAAAGAAAATTGAAGAAACGCTTGAGAAAACCATCCAGAAGGATTTCTCACAAAGAGGTCTTGGGTAAATTTGTTCAAGATTGAGTGGACAGAAGAAGCGGTAAGAGACCTTGAAAAGCTTGACAGGCAGGTAGCAATTAGAATTCTCCGAAAACTTCAACTATTTTAGCATCTTCCTCGCCTGTCACCCTGAACTGACGGGCGTTCTACGCCCGTCATGCTGAACTTGTTTCAGGGTCTATTGTTTCAGCATCTCTCTTTTCCCCACCCAAAAACACCAAAAATAAAGACCAGACCCCTTTTCTCCCCTGCGTTCTGTTGTGATAGAATGAAAAGGAATCACCCGAAAAGCAGGAGGGCGTTGGGGGTGAAGGATGCAAAAGCATCCGGAAAGACTTTTTACGTTG
Organism: Atrimonadaceae bacterium G-SL-SR-0-11; assembly: GCA_048814795.1. GTDB lineage: Bacteria > Atribacterota > Atribacteria > Atribacterales > Thermatribacteraceae > Thermatribacter. The sequence continues at coordinate 523,837 of CP184673.1, forward strand.
AAAATTTGAAAGACTACCGCAAGCCGCTCTATGAGAAGCTTTCCCCCTTCCTGGAAGAGGTGAAAAGGCTCTCTCAGGAGTACTGGGGTGAACGCCTCACTTCCCTGGTGGTGTTCGGCTCTTATGCCCGGGGAGAGGTAAGCCTTGCATCGGACCTGGACCTTCTGGTCATAGTGCAAAAAGCGACTAACTCTTTTCGAGCTCGCAGCCTTGCTTTCGCAGAATACCTCGAAAAGAACTTGAAGGCTTCCCCCAGCCTTGATGTATCACCGTGTGTTTTTACTGAGGATGAACTTAAAACCTTTCATCCTCTCCTCCTCGATATACGCAAACACCACCTTGTTCTCTACGATAAGGGCTTTTTCAAAGAACTCCTGGAATCTTTAAATAAGCTTTACAAAGAGGGGGCTTTTGAAGAGCTGAAATCAGGTAGCCAGACCTACTGGAGGATAGACTATGAAAAGATTGGTGAAAGATTACCTTGATCGAGCAGCGAAGCGCCTGAAGATTCTTAAAATTCTCGAGGAAGAGGGCGATTACCCGGATGTAGTGAGAGAATCGCAAGAAGTGGTGGAACTCCTGCTCAAGGCCCTTCTCATGGAGGTAGGGTTTGATGTTCCGAAGGTGCATGAGGTGAGTAGATACATTAGAGATAACCTGGACCTTTTTCCGGATTCTATAAAGGAATCCATCGACGAAATTACAGAGATTTCCCGACGCTTGCGGAAGGAAAGAGAACTTTCTTTTTATGGAGCCCCTGATTGGATTCCATCTGAGGAATACTTCCTTGCCGATGCCCAGAAAGCTCGTAGTGACGCAGAGAGAATTTTCGATCTGGTCCGGAAAGCGATTTCATAACCCATCTCTCGGAACACGGCCATTTTTGGTAAATGGCACGTAAAATGCCATCCAGTGCTTTGAGTACTAAGAGTTTCTACCTGGCTTCAGAAAACCCCCTCCCCTCACCCTTGCTCCGTTTTTCTGAATTTACTTCCCACGCCATCCTTAGCCAAAGAGTGCTCTTGCACCCATCATCCTAAACCGACCACAACCGAAGGCTCTGGTCACCCCGAATTGGCGAGTACAAAGTGCTCGCCATCCTGAACTGACAAGCGCTTTGCGCTTGTCACCCTGAATTCATTTCAGGGTCTCCTACACGTCACCCTGAACTGACACGCACGAAGTGCGTGTCATCCTGAACTTGTTTCAGGATCTCATTTGTTTCAGGGTCTCACTGTTTTAGCCTACGTATTGATGCAAACCCCGAGATTCCGAAACAAGTTCGGAATGACAGGATTAACGCTTACTTTTATGAGCTTGCAATGACGAAAAAGAAATGATAAGAATGATAAAAAGAATATACCTCGCTGTGGGTTTCCCGTTCAGTATTCTATGAATGTTTCAGTTTTTCCTCGTTATCCGTCACCCTGAACTGGTGATAGCCACAGGCTATCACCATCCTGAACTCGTTTCAGGATCTCATTCAATTGTCACCCTGAACTTGTTTCAGGGTCTCGTTTCCCCCACCCTCAAAACACCAAAATCAAAGACCCGACCCCTTTTCTCCAAAAATTCCTTTTCCGAGTAGTATTTTTACTCGAAAAAGTGTATAATAATCAGCGATGCTTGATTCTTTAATTACTTCTCAAACTAGAATAAAGTTGCTTTTGCGGTTCTTCCTGAATCCAGAGAATACATCCTACCTTCGGGAACTGGCCCAGGAGTTTGGCGAGTCCACCAACGCAGTGCGGGTGGAACTCAATCGCCTGGAACAGGCAGGGCTTCTTGAGTCCTTTGAAGAGGGAAGGACCAGGCTCTACCGGGCCAACAGGAACCATCCTCTTTTCCCCGAGATTCAGAGCATGGTGCGCAAGTTCACCGGAATCGGCCAGCTCATCGAAGAAGTCCTCAAAAAACTGGGTAATATCCATTCTGCCTACCTTGTGGGTGACTATGCCCGGGGTATAGATTCGGGCATTATTGACCTGGTCCTTGTCGGGGAGATTGATAAAAACTACCTCCAGAACCTGGTCGAAAAAGTCGAACCGCTCATCAATCGTAAAATTCGCTGCCTGGTCCTTGACCAGAAAGAGCTACAGCACTTCCGGGAAGCCTTAAGGCTCGATGAAGCAGTGACTCTGTGGGGGGAAGAGGAGTGAGAGGTTCAAACAAAGAAAGTTGGAGCTTTCCTGGTGGTATTGAGTTCTCTGCCGGGAGAGCGCAAGGGAGTGTTTTTTGTGAACAACCTCATAGAGAAAATTCGGAAAAAAGAGGCAATTGTGGGAATCATAGGCCTTGGATACGTAGGGTTACCCCTGGTAGTTGAGTTCTGCCGGGCAGGGTTCCAGGTCATTGGCTTTGACGTTAATCCTGAAAAGGTAGCCATCCTCAGGGAGGGTAAAAGCTATATTCGGCACATTCCCGAAGATAAAATAAGACAGTGTCTCCCTCGCCTTTTCCCAACTTCGGATTTCTCGAAACTTTCTGAGGTGGACTGCATAATCATCTGTGTTCCCACTCCGCTTAACAGGTATCGGGAACCGGACATGACCTACGTTTTTGAAACTGGAAAAACCATTGCTAAATACTTACATCCCGGACAACTGGTAGTGCTTGAATCTACCACTTATCCGGGGACGACCGATGAAGATTTAAGGATGGTTCTTGAAGAATCGGGCCTTAAAGCCGGTAAGGATTTTTATCTTGCTTTTTCCCCGGAGAGGGAAGACCCGGGAAACGAAGAGTTTACCACAACCAGAATTCCCAAAATTGTTGGAGGGATTAATGAAGAGAGCCTCAAAGTGGCCAGAACTCTTTACGAGCAGGTAATGGCTAAAGTCGTTCCGGTTTCTTCCACCAGGGTAGCCGAAGCGGTGAAACTTTTGGAAAATATCTACCGGGCGGTTAACATTGCCCTGGTCAATGAGCTCAAGCTACTTTTTGACCGCATGGGTATCGACATTTGGGAGGTAATTGAAGCTGCCAGCACCAAGCCTTTCGGTTTCCAGGCTTTTTACCCGGGGCCAGGAATTGGGGGTCATTGCATCCCGGTAGACCCGTTCTATCTCACCTGGAAAGCGAGAGAGTACGATTTCCATACCCGATTTATTGAGCTTGCGGGGGAGATCAATGCTCAGATGCCTTATCACGTGGTTCAAAAAGTTGTGGAAGCACTCAATGAAAGGGGCAAAAGCATCAGAGGAGCTAAAATCCTTGTTCTGGGCGTTGCTTATAAAAAAGATGTAGATGATATGAGAGAGTCTCCCTCTCTCAAGATTATTCAGGTTCTTGAGGAAAAAGGTGCTATGGTTGACTACAACGATCCCTATATACCCGAGATTCCTAAGTTGCGGAAATACGATCTTTGCAAGAAGTCTGTTGCCTTGACCGAAAAGAACCTTCGAAGTTATGACTGTGTAGTTGTTGCCACTGACCATTCGGTATACGATAAGGAATTCCTTTTCAAAAATGCTCAATGTATCGTGGATACGAGAAACTTTATTCGGGTCAGGTCGGAAAAAGTAAAAAAGGCTTGAAAAAGGGGAGAGTATGTTGGGAGAAAAATTGGTTGCCCTGGTAGGAGTGGGTAACTGGGGCAAAAACATCTGCAGAAACCTCTGGGAAATGGGAGTTTTGCGTTCTGTTTGTGACGCCAGGGAAGAGGTCTATCAGGAACTTCAAAGACAATATCCTTCCCTCCGATGGGTAGCTTCTTTTGAGGAGCTTCTGGATGATCCTGAGGTAAGGGCAATGGTTCTGGCCACCCCTGCCAGAACCCATTATGAGCTGGCAAAAAAGGCTCTCCTTGCAGGGAAAGACGTTTTTGTGGAGAAGCCCTTGAGCTTGAGTTTCCAGGATGCTCAGGAGCTTGTGAACCTTGCCCGAGAAAAAGAAAGAGTACTCATGGTTGGACACATCCTGCACTATCACCCTGCAGTGATGAAGCTCAAGGAACTTGTGGAAGAAGGTGTAATTGGCGAAATCCAATATCTCTATGCCCACCGCCTGAACATGGGAAAGGTGCGGACCGAAGAAGACGTTCTCTTTAGCCTTGCACCCCATGATGTTTCGGTGCTCCTCTCTCTGGTGAAGGAAATGCCTCTTTCGGTTTCTGCCTTTGGAGGGGCGTACCTCCAGAAAAACATAGCGGATACGGTTCTGGTTAACCTGGAATTCAGCGGCGGTATAAGGGGACATATCTTTGTCAGCTGGCTGCATCCCTTTAAGGAGCAGAGGCTTGTAGTCGTGGGGTCAAAGGGAATGCTTGTGTTCGACGACGTGAGCGAAGAGAAGCTCTTTCTCTACCCTCACCAGGTAACCTTTGAGCACGGAAAGATACCCAAAATCATCAAGAAGGAAGCGCAGGCCGTGGCAATAGAAAAAAAAGAACCCCTTCGTGAGGAACTCACCCATTTTATGGAATGTGTCCTCAACCGCCGCAAGCCTCTCACCGATGGTGAGGAAGGGCTGCGAGTGCTCCAGGTCCTTGAGCTTGCAGAAGCCTCCCTGAAGGGGAAGTCCTTACCATCCCCGGAGCGCAGAAACTACTTTGTTCACGAAAGCTCCTATATCGATGAAGACGTAGAAATTGGCGAAGGGACCAAAATATGGCATTTCTGCCATGTCCTCCGGGGAAGCAGAATCGGTAAAGACTGCGTCATTGGCCAAAATGTGATGATTGGTCCTGAGGTCAGGGTAGGAGATCGTTGCAAAATCCAGAATAACGTCTCCCTATACAAAGGGGTAACCTTAGAAGACGAGGTGTTCTGCGGCCCATCCTGCGTATTCACCAATGTCTACACTCCCCGGGCCTTTATAGAGCGAAAGCATGAGTTCCGCCCAACGCTTGTGAAAAAAGGAGCCACCATCGGGGCCAACGCGACTATCGTCTGCGGCGTTACCATAGGCCAATATGCCTTTGTGGGGGCAGGGGCAGTGGTGAAAAAGGACGTTCCTGACTATGCCCTGGTTGTGGGTGTTCCAGCAAGGCAAATCGGCTGGGTCTGTAAGTGTGGGACCACCTTGAGATTTGAAAAAGAACACGTCCGATGCACGTCCTGTGGGAATGAGTATAGAATAGAAGAAGACCGACTCGTAGCCGTAAATGAGATTTAGATTTATTAAAAAGGAAGTTGGGAGGATTTGTTCATGAAGAGGTTGGTGGTGGACGTTCGGAACGAGGAGATACTGGATAAGCTCCTTTGGGTGCTGAGACACTTTGAGAAGGATGGGGTAGAGATTGCCGAAGTCGGTGCCGAAGAGGAATGGGAAGGGGAGTACTTTGAGAAACACTGGAGAGAAATAGGGATGGCCACGCATTCTGCTCACTTGAATGACAGTGAAGAACTCTACAGGGTATGTGCGGAGTACTGCGATGAGGAATGTTCTGGTTGACGTAAGCATTTTGCTCGACTACTACGAGAACGACCGAAGAAAGCAATATCCGGAATCTGTGAAAGCTTTCGACTACCTCAAGTGCAGGGATTTTGCTTACGTTTCTGCTTCCACAATAGCTGATTTCGAATTACTCAAGTACGGCTACCTTTCGAGGGTCTATCCGAACAAGAGCAAAAAGCAGAAGCTAAAAATTGTCCATAACTTCGTTGCTGAAATCCTGTCCTGCTTTAAAATCGCCAAAACTCCCTCCTACGTTACCATGGATTTTGATGATATCAGAGGTTCTTTAGTTCTTGCTTCGGCCCGGGCCGTAGACGCAGTGGTTTTGACGAGGGATGGGAAGCTTTTGGAAAAACATCCAGAGAGCACCATCCATCCTCTTGACTTCCTTGAGAGTGTAGAAAATGAACAAAACAAACGTATTCCTATGCTTGACCTCACAAGAGAAACCTTTGCCATCTACCCTGAGATAGAGGCAAAAGTCGATGGAGTCATGATCAAATCGAACTTCATCCTGGGGGAAGAAGTGGCACAGCTTGAAGAGAAAATCGCAGGTTACGTGGGAACAAAGTATGCCATAGGTGTTTCCTCGGGAACTGATGCCCTGGTTTTGTCTCTCAGGGCTTTGGCTATACAGAGAAAGCAAGAAGAGTACTGGGACAGAGATGATCTTATCATCACTACTCCTTTTACTTTCACCGCTACCGGGGATGCTATTCTTCGGGCAGGGGCAACGCCCCTTTTTGTAGACGTGGATAGAGACACCTATACTCTGAATCCAGAACTCCTCAGAGAAGCCATAAAGAAGTATGGAAAAAGGGTAAAAGGAGTTGTGCCGGTGCATCTTTACGGCCAACCATGCAATATGGATGAGATACTGGCCGTTGCTCGAGAGAACGGGCTCTTTGTGGTCGAAGACTGTGCTCAGAGTTTCGGTGCCCGGTGGAACGGGAGGCAAACAGGTTCTTTCGGAGACACAGGGTGTTTCAGCTTTTTCCCTTCGAAGAATCTGGGTTGTTTTGGTGATGGAGGAGCAGTGACTACCAGCGATGAGGAGCTGGCAGGACTGGTGCGGATGCTCCTTAAGCATGGCGGAAAAGACAAATACAATGTTGAACACATAGGCTATAATGCAAGATTAGACACCCTCCAGGCGGCAATCCTTCTTGCTAAAATGGAACACATTGGTGAGCTGACCGAAAGAAGGAAAAAGATAGCCAAGATCTACGACGTCAGCTTACAAACCACAGGGTGGATAAAAGTTCCTGTTGTCCAGGAGAAAGCTTACCACGTGTACCACCAGTACACCATAAGAGTGCCCGGGGAAAAACGAGACGCTCTGCGGCATACGCTCAAAAATAAAGGAATCGACACCATGGTTTACTACCCCGTGCCTTTGCACAAAATGAGGGTATTTGAGAAAAGATGTGCAGTGTATGGTTCTTTGGAAGAATCGGAAAGAGCTTCCCAGGAGGTCTTGAGCCTTCCCATTGAACCCCTGATGGATGAAGAAGATGTTTCGAAGGTTATAGAAGCTATACAGGAGTTCCAGGATGCGCAATTTAACGGTTAGAGTTATCCGGGTGAAAGGATTCTGCCCCGTATACCGGGAGGGAGATACCTTCACAATTCTTGAAGGATATAAACTTGAGGCCGAAAAAATTATCTGCATGCATTCTTTGGCTTCTCTTCTCCCCTACTATGTTGCGCTCAGCCACGGTGTGAGTCCGAAGGGTCTGGGGTTGTCACAACAGGACGAAAACACGGCCTACGTTCAGTGCCTTGACCCCTGTGACTACACAAACGGGGGAACGGTGGTATTCTCTATCGAGATCGGAGGGTGTTCATGAAGCTCGCCAACATCGTTGGTGCAAGACCACAGTTTATTAAGGTTGCACCGGTTCTAAAGGCAATCGACGAGTACAGGAACTCTAATCCCTGCCGTGCGGTGAATGACATTCTCATCCACACCGGCCAGCACTACGATTACGCAATGTCACAGGTCTTTTTTGACGAGCTTGGCCTCAAAGCCCCCGATTACCACCTCGGCGTGGGCTCCGGGTCCCATGGCTATCAAACAGGGGAAATGCTCAAGAGAATTGAAGAAGTGCTTTTAAAAGAGCAGCCTGATTTTGTGATGGTTTACGGCGACACGAACAGCACCTTAGCCGGCGCCCTTGCCGCGGCTAAGCTGCATATCCCGGTAGCCCACGTAGAAGCGGGGCTGAGAAGCTTTAACCGAAAGATGCCCGAGGAGATCAACCGGGTGCTCACCGACCACGTTTCAGATTTTCTTTTTTGTCCAACCCAAACGGCTGTGGAAAACTTGCACCGAGAGGGAATTCAAAAAGGTGTGCATCTTGTAGGCGATGTGATGTATGACGCCGTGCTTTTGTATCTGGATCTTGCTGAGAAAAAGTCGCAAATAATGGAACGGCTGGGATTGAACCCGAAATCCTACGCTCTGGCTACGGTTCATCGAGCAGAAAATACGGATCATCCAGAACGCCTGCAGGCAATTGTGGAAGGCTTAGAGCGCGTTGTGAGGGAAGGCTTTCCTGTAATTCTTCCCCTTCATCCTCGCACGCGGAAGCAGTTAAACTCTCTGGGTATTCATCCGAAAGAGGTGCAGGTGGTTGATCCTGTTTCTTATCTGGACATGCTTGTCTTGGAAAAGAATGCCCGAGTGATTCTCACCGACTCTGGCGGGGTGCAGAAGGAAGCCTTCTTCTTCCGGGTTCCCTGTGTGACCCTGCGGGAGGAAACAGAGTGGGTAGAGACAGTGGAAGCGGGGTGGAATACTTTGGTAGGCTGTGACCCGGAACGAATCGTTCAGGCAGCAATGGAAGCCCGGCCGGGAATAGACTCGGCTTGGCCCTATGGGGATGGAAGGGCTGGGGAGCGGATAATTAGCCTTCTGAATGTGATGAGGGAAGTATTGAGATGAGCGAGCGTGTGTATAAAAAGCCTGGAGAAACAGACGACAAAAGACTTAAAATCCTGCACATTGCTGGATGGTACCCTTCCAAGAAGAATCCAGTGGCTGGGGTTTTTGTGCGGGAGCACGTAAAAGCGACTGCTCTTTACAACGATGTGGTCGTGCTCTATGGTGAAGGAATTGGTGGAGGATTTCGGGGTCTCATGCAGTTTGAGGATAACGTCGAAGACGGAATCCGGACAATCCGTTTCCGCTACAAGAAATCTCCTATTCCCAAGACTTCTTATTTCATCTACCTTTGGGCCATGTTTCGGATCTTTCGTAAGCTTGTAAGGGAAGGGTTTCGGCCCGACGTTATTCATGCCCATGTCTATTCGGCAGGCGTCCCAGCGGTGCTTATAGGAAAACTTTATAGACTTCCGGTGATTGTAACAGAGCATTTCACTGGCTTTCCGCGCGGGTTGGTTCGGGGGATTGAGAAGTTGAAGGCTAAATTCGCCTTTGAGCAAGCAGATCTTGTATGTCCGGTGAGCGAGGATTTAAAGAGACACATTGAATCCTACGGGATTCGGGCACGATTTCATGTTATTCCTAATGTCGTGGATGCCTCGCTCTTCTATCCTGCCGAGAATAAAGACCGTGCACAAGAAGGCAACAAGAAGCGTTTGCTACTTGTAGCTCTCCTCGATCCCAAAAAGGGTGTTCTATATTTGCTTGAGGCTTTGGCCCGTCTCAAGGAGAAGCGAGATGACTTTGTTCTCGACATCGTCGGCGATGGGCCAAACCGGGCTGAGTATGAAGAGTTGAGCCATAAACTCGGATTACGGGATATTGTCCGTTTTCATGGTTTGAAGACCAAACAGGAAGTTGTGGAGTTCATGAGGAAAGCCGACATCTTTGTGTTACCCAGTGAATGGGAAAACCTGCCATGTGTAATTATTGAGGCTATGGCGTCTGGGTTGCCGGTTGTGGCTACTAAAGTAGGGGGTATTCCTGAGATTATTAGTGGAAAGATAGGACTTTTAGTCCCTCCTAGGGATACAGAAGCATTGGCTAGAGCCGTTGACTACATGCTGGATCACTATCAGGATTATTCTACCGAGGAGCTTTTTAAATATGCCCGCGGGCGATTCAGTTATGAAGCTATAGGCAAGCAACTCAGCGAAATCTATGAGGCAGTGATAGATGATGAAAAAGAAAGATTTGGATAATCCCCATTTAATAAGGTTACCCAAAGATATCGAAATTGTTATTGGGAGAACGGCTTACGTCCTGGAAATATGCCGAAATAAGAGAGTTTTGCATTTAGGCTGCGTTGATGAAGGTTTAACCAAAGAAAGGCTTGAAGCGGGAACTTTGTTGCATATGCAGTTGTTATCAGTCGCAAAGGAAGTCCATGGGGTAGATGTGAGCGAAGAAGGTTTGAACTTACTTCGGCAGGCAGGAATCCCTAATCTTATTTTAGGGAATGTGGAACAGCTAGATCAAATACCAGAACTACGAGGAGAAAAATTCGATGTTATATTAGCTACAGAGATCATTGAACACCTAAATAATCCTGGTTCATTCCTTCAATCAGCTAAGCATTTCTTTCATGAGAATAGCATAATGGTTATCACAACGCCGAACGCATATCGCATTACAGGGTTCGGATACAGATTAAAAGGTTTAGAATTTGTTCATCCAGACCATAATTACTGGTTCTCTTGGAGCACGTTAGCGTCATTACTTTCGAAAAATGGCTATCAGATCATAGATGTCCGGCTGTACAGCTTTATAGACTACAAGCGTCCTTTGATCCGAAGTTTGGTAAGGAGAACAGTTAAAAAGAAGTCTTCACGACCAGCGACTAATAAAAAAGCGGGTTGCGCCCCGGCGACTTCTTTTCTAAGCAGGAGAAAGATCATACGTGGTATTGGATCAGTCGTTCAAATATTGGGCCGGCGATTGCTGTATAAATTGAATCCTTTTTTTGCCGATGGCCTGATTTTTGTCGTTAAGCCAGTGGCCGGTTTGAAGGATATGGAGAGATAATTTTGGGCATGTTCACTAAAAACGCGGCCATTACCTTTACTGCGGGGGTCCTAAGCCTTATCCTCGGGCTTGTCACCTCCGTCATTCTCGCCAGGGTGCTGGGCCCTGAAGGAAGGGGCATCTATGCGCTTGCCGTCCTTTTGCCCTCTCTTATTGTGACTTTTGGCAACCTGGGGATTGGGCCTGCAACGGTCTATTACGTAGCCCGCGGCGAGTTTCGGCGTCAGGAGATCTTGGGGAACAATATCCTGCTTAGCGCAGGCATTGACGGTTTAGGTGTCCTCGCGGGGTTGGCCGTGGTCCTCTTCTTTCGGGAAACCGTGTTTCCCGGCGTTGCCCCTGGCTATCTCCTCCTCGCTCTACTCCTTGTGCCTGTTGAGGTCTTCTTTTCCTTCGTCCGTTATGTGCTTCTTGGCGCCCAGCGCATCAAAGAGTTCAACTATGTCCAGATCGCGCGCTCGGTTCTCTTCCTTGGTTTTATAGTTCTTGCCTTGTTGGAGTTACGGGCTGGGGTGACCGGAGCCATACTCGCCGGATTGCTTTCCTGGTTGGTGGTGGATGTCCTGGTGTTCCGTTTCGCCAGGCGGGTTGCTGGAGGAATCGACCTCAAGCCCAACAAAACCTACATCAAGCAGGCGACAATATACGGATTGCAGGCACATATTTCGAACATCCTGGGGTTCCTTAACTACCGGGTGGACATGTTCCTCGTCAACGGGTTTCTGGGACCCGCTGCGGTAGGGCTGTATGCCGTGGGAGTGGGGCTGGTGGAGAAGCTTTGGATGGTCTCACAGGCTGCAAGCACGGTTCTCTTTCCGCGTGTGGCGGCGGAAAATGAGGAACAGAGGCGGAAGGAATTCACTCCCTTAGTAGCCCGCACTGTGCTTTGGACTACTGCCCTGGGGGCTCTGGTTTTGGCCCTTCTCAGCCGCTGGATTGTGCTTGTGCTTTATTCTGAGGCCTTCCTGCCGGCGGTTGGTGCATTGCAGGCATTACTTGTGGGTGTTATAGCGCTCAGCGCAGGCCGGGTGCTGGCCAACGATATCTCTGGGCGAGGTTTTCCGGGATTGAATATTTGCACAAGCCTTGTCGCCGTGGCTACCAACATTGCTTTGAACCTCCTTTGGATTCCCCGCTATGGCATTGTAGGCGCGGCCTGGGCTTCCACAGCCTCTTACACTTTGTCATTCCTGATGGCTCTTTTCTTCTACTGCCGCCTTTCCGGCAACTCTTGGGCAAAGGTTATACTTCCCCAGCGGAGCGACTGGGCGCTGTACTGGAAGACGGCAACGGCCTTGGGGCAATGGGTAAGGGCGAAGATGAGAATAGTGCTGAGAAAATACGAACAGACAGATTACCCGAAAGCAAAGTGAGGTGAAAGAAATGACGCTTAAGAGAAGGGTCATCTTAATCGTAGGTATTGTTTCTCTGTGTCTATCGCTAATTTTACCCACATATACTGAAGTTTTCATAAGACCAAGAGTTATCATGTTGTTCAATGCTATCAAGGGTAAAGGTTTCATGCTTGATTCCTCTGTAGAGATGCAAGTGGACGAGAACGGGATCCCGATCACCGTCTATCCTGGCCTTGGGCCTCAAATTAATCCGGTAAATATCGCTCAACGGGGTTTATCTTATTGGGATGAAGAGCAATACGATCTGTTCCTGAATATTGCTAACTGGTTTTGTGACAATGCTGTTGAAACGAATGATTTTGTTGTGTGGCAGTACTGGTTTCCGTGGAAATCTTACGATATGACCCCTCCGTGGGTTTCGGGAATGGCTCAAGGTCTTGCCGTTGATGTTTTAGGCCGTGCTTATCATTTAACCAGCAAGGGAATATACCTAAACACAGCAAAAAAGCACTGAAAGCATTTCTGGTGCCAATAGAAGAGGGGGGGTCAGAACCAAAGATTGGTGGTATGAGGAGTATGCTGATATTGGAGGTAAAAATCCTCGAGTTCTCAATGGAATGATCTTCGCCTTGCAAGGCATCCATAACTTTTGGGTTATTACAGGCGACACGCAAGCAAAGATGATATTCGACAATGGTCTCAGTAGCCTGAAGAAAAATCTGTCAAAGTATGATGCTCGGGGCTGGAGTTATTACGATGCTCTGCGGAACATCGCGAGTGAAAGTTATCACCGGATTCACATTCGCCAAATGAAGTGGCTATACGAGGTAACCGGAGATCCTGTATTTGCTCACTATGCTACTGATTGGGAAGGTGATATTCACTCACCTTTCCGCTTCCTTGCGGCAATATTGATTAGGGGGCCACAAGAGTCGGATATCATGGTCTTCTTCTTAAACTTTATTGCAATCTATTTCCTACTTACTTGTAGCATTTCAATCATGAGGATCTTTAGAAAGTTTAAAGGAAAAAAGGATTAAGGGGTGCCAGTATGAATATAGTTATGAGGTCAAGCTGTCTATGGGAGGGTTTTGCTAAAGTTGAAGTACGCGTTTTCGGATATATTTCCTTATCAATTTCCTCAGCAGAGTGACTGGGTGTTATGCTGGAAGATGGTGACATTGCTGAGACAGTGGGTAAACGGTAAGCTACGAGGTGCGCTGAGATGAATAAGCAAAAGGTCATCCTGATAATATCTGCCCTTGACTATTGGTCTATGGGCAAAGGTAAGGGCGGTCCTGCCCTGTATAAGACTCTTACTGGATATGCTGAGCGAGGCTGGAGAGTCTACTTCATCACAGGAAGTCGTACCCAGGGCACTTCTGATAAGCTTCACAAGAATGTTCGAATTATCCGCTTTGATGCGCCTTGGTTGAAGCGATTGATGCAGATCAAAAAGATAGGCTTCTTCGCAAGGACCCTGTGGTGGATTTATTTCCAAATTACAGCTTTCCTCAAAGCTCAAAAATTACATTCCAAAAAAGTCGACGTGGTATATGGATATGAAATCGATGGGGTACCCGTGGTCAAACTGCTCTCAAGGTTTTGGCGAATTCCTGTTGTAGCCTGTTTCCAAGATACTAAAACTAATTCAGCCGAAGGGGCGTAGGCTCATGGTGAGAAAATATTCTCAAGGAAATTCGCTTAAAACAAACGGAGTTGAGAATGATGCGTAAGGTTCTGCTCATAACTTACTATTTTCCTCCACGTCCGGGAGTTGCATCTTTGAGGCTGAGGGGATTGGCAAAATACCTTCCAGAGTTTGGTTGGGAACCAGTTATACTTACGCCGATCCTCCCGGGAGAGCCGGAGACCCGTTTTAGAGTTGTCCAGACACCCTACCCTGGTGACGTTACAGCTAGGTGGAAACGAAGGCTGGGTTTGGCGGCGGAAAAAGGTTTCCAAGAACAGCTTGGGATTCCTCGTGCTCTCCGCGAAAGCAAGGTTTCCCTTACCGGTAGAATAATACACATTGTTAAAGCGGTCCTCGTCTACCCTGATGAGCAAAAGGATTGGTATCACTTTGCAGTAAGCGCAGGGGATGACCTACTGAAAAGGGAACATTTCGATGCGATGATCAGCAGTTCTGGACCTGTTACGTGCCATCGCATCGCTAAGACACTCAAAGAAAAATATAAAATTCCATGGATAGCAGACCTGCGTGATCTGTGGACTCAGAATCATTACTATCCCTATGGTACATTACGGCGCCTAATCGAACGTCGTTTAGAGATCAATACCCTAAGCATTGCAGACGTGTTAGTTACCGTTTCCGAGCCTTTGGCTCAAAAGCTACGAAGTCTGCACCGTGACAAAACAGCGATTGCTATCCCGAACGGATATGATCCAGATGAGGTAGTGAGATCGGCGCAACTGACGAAAGACTTCACCATTACCTATACTGGATACCTATACGAGGGAAAGCGAGATCCTACACCGCTTCTGCGCGCTATTGCGGAACTTGCCTTGGAGGGGCAGATTGACCTCAAGGCTGTAAAGGTCAGGTTTTATGGTGATACCCCTTACTGGCTCGAACAGGAGATCAAGCGATACAAACTTGAAGAAGTGGTAAGCTTGCATCCCAAGGTCCCGCGGGATATGGCCTTACAGAAGCAGCGAGAGTCGCAGATTTTGTTGCTTCTGAACTGGGATGACCCCGATGAAGTGGGTGTCTACACAGGGAAGGTCTTTGAGTACCTGGCAGCTCGAAGGCCAATCCTTGCCATAGGTGGACCGAGAGGGGTGGTGAGTGAATTGCTGGAAAAAACTGGTGCCGGTGTTCATGTTTCTAATCAGGAAGATGTGAAGCGCACACTTATGAAATTCTATGAACAATTCAAAATATATGGCTGTGTGCTTTATGAAGGTCAAGAAACAGAGATTGCAAAGTACAGCCATCTCGAGATGGCTCGGCGTTTTGCAGCAATTTTGGATGCCTGAGAGAGTACAAGTGGAGTCAAGTCTTTGATTTTATATTTTTCACTTTTTGTTCTTTTATAGCAATGCTAACCGTGGAATAGTGAAATACCGGCTGGTAGTTTCCTTAGGGAGTGTTTCCAAGCTTGGAACACTTTTAAACTTACAGACCCACAAGAATTTATTAAGATCAAGTAGTTCCCGACTTTACTATTCTAACCGCTTGTGCTTTTTATAGGCTTTTGAATATCTTTTTGTGGATCATGAGGGGTTTTCCCTTCTGACCACTGTTTTTTCTAAAGTTAGTTAGTATTGCAAGTTATGGGAAGATTCTGGAATATTGAGATCAGAGACCTAATTTCATTTTCCTAAAATCTTTTCCGAGTAGTATTTTTACTCGAAAAAGTGTATAATAATCAGCGATGCTTGATTCTTTAATCACTTCTCAAACCAGAATAAAGTTGCTTTTGCGGTTCTTTCTGAATCCAGAGAATACCTCCTACCTTCGGGAACTGGCCCAGGAGTTTGGCGAGTCCACCAACGCAGTGCGGCTGGGACTTAATCGCTTGGAGCAAGAGCCTTTCCTTTAAGGTTAGGTAGCAATCGAGAAAAACAAAAGGTGTGGGTTGTTAAAAATAGAATTATTCGGGTACTTTTTTGGAAGGGAGATTGCTTTTTATATCCCATAGTGACCAATTTTCCGAGAAGCGCTCTTTAAAAATTGTTGCTTTTGATGTTCTTGCAAAGAAGGAAGCTTTTCATTCTGTCTCCTTCATCAAAACTGATGTTGAAAGTTGCGAGTGCGAGCGATCTTCTTGGAGTATGGGAAACCATTAGCTGATATAAAGCCCGCCTTTCAATCTGCACCTACTATCTCCCAGATGACTGGCGGGAGGTTTCCGAATAGTGCAAAGCTTCAAGGTGGGGTTACAGGGTAAAGCTGAAAAAATGAAAATCTGCTTTATATCCCACTCAGCCGAAAAAGGTGGGGCAGAGAGGTCGCTTCTTGAGCTTGTTGATGCTTTGAGAGAACAAGGTGTGATGGACATCTTCGTTCTTTTGCCTACCCGGGGTCCACTAATTCAGGAGCTCGAGAACCGGTGCGTGGTTTACCAGGTGATTCCTTATAAATGGTGGGTGGGTAAGAGTTCACCTTTATGGAGGCGTATGGCGAGGACTCTTTGGAATTTCGGCATAATTCTCCCTGTGACAAGGGAATTGAGAAGGTGGAAGTGTAACATTGTGTGTACCAATACCATAACGGTTTGTGTGGGGGCTTTTGCTGCAAAGCTTTTAGGATTGCCTCATGTCTGGTATATTCATGAGTTTGGGCGTGAGGGCCATGGGTTTACTTTTGATCTTGGCGAGAGGTTATCGCTATGGCTTTTAAATCATCTGTCAAAAGTCTGTATAGCTAACTCCCACGCTGTGGCTCAAAGATATGGGCAGTGTCTTCCTCCGGCAAAGCTCAGGGTGGTTTACCAGGCGGTAACCGTTCCGGAGGAAGTTCCTTATGGAGAGGAAGCAATGACTGCAGAGGGTGGCATCAGGTGTGCCATAGTTGGTGCACTTCATGAGGTTAAAAGACAGGAAGATGCTATTCGGGCTGTGAGTTTGCTGGTACAGCAGGGCGTACGGGTGAAACTCTATATCGTCGGGAGAGGGGATACGCGCTATCGGTCTTTTCTGCAGAGTCTGGTGTTTGAAAATGGATTGGAGGACTACGTGGTATTTCTGGGTTACACGGATAACCCCTTTCCAATCATGAAGAACATCGATGTTCTGTTGATGTGTTCCCAGAATGAAGCTTTCGGAAGGGTGACCGTTGAGGCAATGAAGCTGGGGAAACCCGTCATCGGTGCGAGGAGTGGAGGTACAACCGAGTTGATTCGTGATGGATTTAATGGTTTTCTGTATGCTGTTGGTGACTCCTTTGAACTCGCAGAGAAAATTCGTTTTCTATATGAGCACCCCGAGGTTAGACTGGTGATGGGAGAAAATGCCAGAGAGTGGGCAACAAAGCGATTTACCCGAGACCAATTTGGAAAAGAAATATTAGCTATTTTAGAAGAGGTTATAGAACGTAAGGGTAAATGAAACAGGGTAGCGATGGTTGGAGACAGTTCACGAATAACTGGCCCAAGGTAGCGATTATCACCCCGGCTGGAATGGCTGGAGTTAAAATATCGTTCCAAAGCGGTTTTTCCCGGTGGCTCTCCAAAGAGAGATAAGTCCACAGCTGAGATTTAAGGATTAACGTTCTGGATGGCAGACTACATTGTGAGCTGTATTTGGCATGTGGGGGGAGAAATTATACTGGGGGTAACAGAAAAATAATGAACGATAGGGAGGCTAAAGGCCTTACTCAGAAAATCAGCCAAGAAGTTAAGTTGGCCCTATCACTCGCTATGTGCACTTATAACGGGGAGTTATATCTTTGGGAGCAACTCGTGACTCGTTTGCCAGACGGATTAATCGTGTGCGGTGATGGTTCTACAAATGTTACTTTAAAAATTTTAGAGGATTCCCAAAAAGAGTCACCATTTCCTGTGAAGGTTTATCGCAACGAGGAGGACTTGGGACCTACTAAGAATTTCGAAAAGGCCGTAGGGTTACGTAGTGGGGATGTTATAATTCTGAGCGATCAGGATGATGTGTGGTTACCAGAAAAGCTTGAAAGGATTGAGAAAGCGTTTAAGGAACATCCAGAAGCTGGGTATGTTTTCTCAGATGCTTTGGTTGTTAATCCCTAAACAGTGGATACATGATGTATTATGGATCATCTTATTAGCAAGTGCTGTAGGTATAGGGGAGTCTTTATTGAAGACGTTCTCATCAATTGTTGCTGGCACCACAATCGCTAACCGGTCAACAATTCAGAACTTAAAAAGTATTTGGCTTTTAGTGGTTGGTCTGAAAAGAGGAATTTGCTGATTTTCGGTAATGATTTTTGCTATAATTTTTAGTCAAAAAGGAGGTTCGAAGCAATTTTGATGGGAATAGAAGAAGTCATCGATAGCCTTTTCCGCCTTGCGTATATTGAACGCTGGAACGACCACCCAAGGCCCTTTAGTATAACGGAGTTAGATAAGCAGGCTCATAAAGCATGTATCGCCTTTCTTTTTGCTAAGATGGAGGAAAAAGAAAGGCAACGGGAAGTTGATTGGATTGGTTTGGTGAACGGATTGCTCTTTGAAGCTTTCCAGAGATCGGTTTTGACGGATATCAAGCCTCGACTTTTTCATCGGGTTTTGAAATTTAAGCGGGATGAAATAAATGAGTATGTTTTACAACGCTTTAAGGACGTAATCTTGGCGATCGATCCTAATTTGTTCAAAGAAATGAGTAGCTATTTCAACAACGATCGATATCTTTTTTGGGAGAAGAGAATTATTACAGCAGCACATTTTATCGCTACATATTGGGAATTTCAGTTTGTCTATCAAATTGCTTCCGGGATATATGGCATCGAAGAAACTAAAAGGGAAATTGATAATAGAATAGAGGAATTTATCGATCTTATTGGTGTGCAAAAATTTCTGCTCCAACGCAAAACTCATGGTTTCATTGATATTTGTGGACAGTTGCGTTTCCAGAGACGTTGGATACAAACACCTAGGATTCCTCAAACTTCGGTTCTGGGTCACACTTTTATGGTTGCGGTTTTAGCGTATATGCTGGCAAGGGAAAAGAGTAGATGTAAAAATAGTATGTGCAATCTTTGGTGGTATGGAAGCTTTTTTGCTAGTCTCTTCCACGATCTGCCTGAAATCGCGACTAGGGATATCATAAGCAATGTCAAAGATACTTTGGGGAAGGAAATCGTTCGCGAAATGGAATTAGAAGAAATGGAAAGAAGGATTTTACCACTATTACCTAGTTACATGATTCCGGAGATGAAATTTTTCCTAGGTATTGCTAATGGAAAAAACCATGACAGGAAACAGGTTGATGAATTTTCGGATCGAGTGTTCGAGGATGGCACTTTAAAACTCGTTGAAGATATCACCACTTACCTATGTAAAAGTAGTAGCGTTGAGCTGATACCCATCGATGGGAGGCTCTTAAAGCTCTGCGATAAGCTTGTAGCTTTTTCTGAAACCGTTTATTCACTGAGTCATGGGGTTCGCAGCGCTGTTCTGAAAGAAGCCTTTCAAAACCTTTATAGGGAACTTCAACAAGAGGAGGAAATTCGAGAATTAGTCAACAGCCTTTATGCAAGAATTTCAAAATAAGAACGTATAGCTTTTCTTCAATTTATCTTGAATGCTATGAGTAGAATTAACTCATGCTTTTCGTATGTGTTATTTCCGTGAATGCATAGGGCTTTCATGAACCGTTGTCCTAGTTTTCAAAGAGTTGGTTGATTTTTTTCATCGGCTTCCTGGTGATTTGCTTTGCTAGCCATCCAGGGAATTCAATCCACTTTAGAGGATCGAAGAGATAAGCCATGCGAGCTTTGTTTAGGGCGCTTATGTGACCGTTGTTTGCAATAAGCGTATTAATGAACTTGATTCTTGCTTTGACGTGGATTTTTTCAAGAGTTGTGAGTAGGTTAAGGTTGGGAAGGACGTATTTCTGGTAGACGAGCAAATTTTCTTCCTGGAACCGTCTATCACCCTTATAAAGCGCTGAAGTACTTACTGAATCTGGGTGTAGACGCCATTTGACTGTTATCTCGGGGAGAAAATAAATTCTGTGTCCCATCAGAAGACACTTTAACCAGGTATGCCAATCCTCAAAACGCTTAAATTCTTCATCAAAATAACCTACTTCCTCTAAAATTCTTTTTCTAAAGAAAAAACCGGGTGCGGGAAGAAAACAATGACGCGACATATAACCAAATTGTCTTTGCCAGGATTTTTTGAGCACCCTAATAGCCCAGCTTTCAGGCAACAACGATAAAGATACTTCTTGTTTCCTGTATGGGTTAAATAGGAAAGGCTGAATATAGGAAGTGGCAATTAAAGCATCTTTATTGTTT
This sequence comes from Atrimonadaceae bacterium G-SL-SR-0-11, assembly GCA_048814795.1. Classification (GTDB taxonomy): domain Bacteria; phylum Atribacterota; class Atribacteria; order Atribacterales; family Thermatribacteraceae; genus Thermatribacter. The sequence goes on from CP184673.1 coordinate 543,521, forward strand.
TTTAGGAATCTGACCATCTTTTCAACGGCTCTTGGTAGGAGAATATCATCACCACCGATGTATTTTAAGAACTCTCCTTTAGCTTGCTTGACACCCCGGGTGTGATTTGCAGATATTCCGGTGTTTCTTTGCGACTTGATTAACGAAGCATTTACGAATCTGTCACCTTTTTTTGCAAGCCATCTTTCGATTACTTCAACAGTATGATCTCGTGAAGCATCGTCACTGACAATTAGTTCTATGTGGGGGTAGCTTTGGTTGTAAATGCTCTCTAAGCATTCTTCAACAAGCTTTTCCTGGTTATAGGTAAGCACGATTACCGAGAAAAGTTCACCCATTTTTGACACCCGGCTTATTTTAGCATAATGGGCCGAATTAAAGATGTTTTGGGATAAATAGGCCAGTTCTTTGATTTTTATATTTTCTTCTTTTTGTGGCAACACCGACTGTAGAATAGTGAAGTCCCGGCTGGTGGTTTCCTTGGGGAGTTGTTTTCAAGCCTGGAACGTCTTTCAAGTTCGCGAATTCGCGATTTTAAGATCGATTTGATCAAATTTATTCGAACGTCCCAAGGAAAACGTTTTTATATGGTATATAAACGAAACGTCCTATTTCCTTTGGAACAAAAAATAGCCCGTAAATATATTGTGTCACAAAAAACATTGTAAAGATATATATTAAGAGAATTTTTTCTTCGGGGTACTTCGTTTTTAAGGTATGCAGCAGGTTAGGAACCAATGCTGTTTGCAGGATTAGAAAGTAATAAGCTTCGCGTGATATTTCGCTAGAAGGACTTATCAATAAAACAAAAACTCCAATAATAAAGAGATTAAGAAGGATGGGATTGCTGCGATTTGGTTTTTTCATATGGTTTGTATCTATATAACGATTTAGAATTACAATTACTAAGGCGTAGAATAGATACACGCTCAGCTTCAGATAGTCAGCTTTAGATCCGAATAAGTAAGGCATATATTTTTGCGGAATTACAGGTTCTATTACTTTCATTAATTGTACTGCAATACCAGATATTCCTATTACAAAACCCAAAAAAAGCATAATTGTGTAGAACGCAAGAGAATATTTACGTTTTGCAATTTTGTAGGTAGCGAAGAATAGGAAGGTTGCAAATACGCTGGAGTAGTGGGTTAGGGCTGACAGGATGAAAAGTATAACTGGATACAGCAGTCTTCCCTTGGGTTCTTTTATCCATAGGCTGATAGCTGAAACAAAAAAGGCAACCGCCAGCATTTGCCTCATTTCAACGAAGGTGTTGAGGAAAAATCCGGGAATGGTCAACCAGATAAAAAAAGCATATTCGACGTAATTGGTAAAATTCTTTAATGACGTTACTAAAAAAATAATCGTGAGGAAGAAATATATAAAAGACAGGGCGTAAAAACTCATGTTTAGCTGATTCAATATCCAGGAAATAAGTATATATAGAGGCTCGATAGTCGATAAATGTAAACGCTGATAATTTTCAAACATTATTTTATATCTAACGAAATCTGGACTCATAATGTCTTTAAACCCACCGAAGAAAATAACCAGTGCAATGACAGCATATAGTAGATACTTTCTATAAGGCTTTGGCGTCAAAAACACGGTGGAATAAATTAGAAGAAGGCTCATATAAGGCCATATTTGAAAGCCATGAGTCAGTAAGTAAGAAATTCTTTCCATGTTAAACCTTTCCAAGAATTTCTATCCACTGTTTTGTAGAGCTTCTTGTGCTAAATTTTTGCACCAAAAGTTTGCCAGTTCTCAGAATTTCTTCTCTCCTTTCTTTGTTTTTAATAGCTTCCAGTAGCCTGTCTTTTATATCTTCCACAGAGTTTGGATCGAAACATGCTATTTCGTCTCCGAGTATTTCTCGTAAGACAGGAATGTTGGAGGTAATGACAGGGCATCCACAAGCTAAGGCCTCAAGAGGCGGATAACCGAATCCTTCGTAGAGAGAAGGAAAGACGAATAGTTTTGCATGCTGATAAAGGTTTATTATTATTTCGTCTGGCGGATTATTAAACTCTATAACATGGGACCTGATATTCAAGCTTTTGATCAGTGAGTCAATCTCGTCTTTCTTTCTATTTTTATCTCGTGCGCCAGCTATTACTAACTTACAGTTTATCTGGTCTTTTATTTGCGAATAAGCTATAAGCAAGTTCTTCAGATTTTTGTGCTTTTTCCTGTTTCCAACGAACAATATACAATTATCTTTAATAATAGGGTTTTTCTTTTTGGAACCCACTTCTATAAACTTGTCTTCGATAAAGTTATATAAAACTTGGACCTTTTCTTCTGCTTTGGGAAAATGTTTTATCAGCTCTTCTTTAACAAAATTGGAAGGAACCACGATAACTCTTGCCTTATCAACCGCTCTTTTTATCGTACAGTAAAACAATTTTTTCCTTACCCAGAATCTGTTCCAGTGCCTAGTTAGAGGGCATAGATCGTGTATGGTGACTATTGTATTTTTTGGAACATAGAGCGGCAAATTTACATGGGGAAACCAGAAAAGCTGACACTCTTTTTCTAATTCTTCCAAAATAGCGGACAGATGTCGAGTGTGAAGTATTGCGAACTTTTCATACTTAACAAAGAGCGGAAACAACTTTGAGTATTCGCTAAATTCTTTTAGCCATTCGCTCTCAAATCTTTGCGGAACAGTTGTTACTAATTCAAAACCATTTTCAGCGAGTAACTTTAAAAGACCGGAATAATACCTTCCTATCCCAGTTTGCTTGTAAAATAGGCCGTCTAGGTAAATTTTCATGTTAAGATCTCCATTATCTTTTCTACAAATCTGTTTAGGGAAAATTCTTTTGCCCTCGATAAAATTATTGATGATTTGGTGCCCTTCCAGTTTTCTCTACAGATTTTCTCGATAGCATATGAGAGAGATTTAGAGTCTTTTGGTGGGACAACTATCCCCGTTTTCCCATGAATGTTGTGATAACTAGTTCCCGTGCCAAGTTCTGTCGTTATAACAGGTATTCCACATGCCATAGCTTCTAAGGCAACCAGACCAAAAGCTTCTGCTCTACTTATTGAAGGAAGCACAAACACATCTGCGGACGAATAGTATTCCGGCAGCTCCTCGTAAGAAACGTGATTAAGAAAAATAACGCGCTTTTTTAGTTTAAGTTTTTCAGCTATTCGTGTTAATTCTTCTCTTTTTGGGCCTTCACCTATAATTAAAAGACCATATTTTTCATTCAATTCTGTCATTGCTTGTATAAGATATTCAAGACCTTTGTAGGGCACTAAACGTCCAATGTATAACACTATTTTTTCGATTGTTTTTGGAAGTAGTGACAATAAATACTCCCGCTTATTGGAATTTCTTGGGTAAAAGTGAGAAACGTTAACAAAAAGAGGAATAACAGTTGTTTTTTCTTTGTGGTCTTTCAGGACATTTGAGCTTTTCACTATGTTTGGCGAAGTTACAACGATTCTGTCCATTGTATCAAGGAATCGTCTCACAAAGAGTTGATTGTAAATGTAACCGATAAAACCGTATCCTATATCAGCGTGGTAGAAACATATTTTCTCGCATGGAAGTGCTTTATAGAGTGAAAAGTGCACTTCAGGTTGGCCTGAGGGGAAATTAAAAACGACCTTCCTCGCACTAATTGCAAGCTTGAGAAATTCTCTTTTATAAGATGGAGAAAATCTAATTGATTTTCGTCGAAATATGCTTGGCAATCTTACCACGTTCACACCGTTTATTTTGTCTTCGCTATAGCTGTTTTTATTGTTAAATACAAGAGCAAAAGATTCTCCAAGATTTGTTTTTACTATTATTTCCGCTAGTGCCTTTGCTACTGTTTCGACTCCTCCAATCTCGGGATGATACATTTTATTTACAACGAGAAAAATAGGTGAGGTAGTCACTTTGTGCCTCTTCTTTATAAAGCGACCTTAAATGCTTATTTACATGTTGAATAGAAATTTCTGTTATCCACTTCGGAACTTGCTTTTGGAATTTAGGCAGGATGTAAATATTTTAGTACTTTACCGTAAATTATACCTGATTTAGTCACCACTTTTCTATGGCAAGGCTCAAGGTGTTGTGGAGTGCAAAACCTGTTGAGAATGAGGTCGGGTCTTTACTTTTTGTATTTTTGGCCTTGTTTTCTCGTTCATTGTGCTCCTTTTCCAAACAGCATGACCAGAACAGTTCGGGCAAGTATTTCAAAATCCAGGCTTGGTGAAAGATTTCGTAAATAATAAAGGTCGTATTCGAGTTTTTCCCACACCGTTTCCGGACCTTCGTCGTATCTTCCGTAAACCTGAGCCCAGCCGGTTATGCCGGGTTTCACAAGAAGCCTTGTTTTGTAGTGCGGTATGATTTTTTTCCACTGTTCCACAAATTCGGGGCGCTCTGGCCGGGGGCCTATCAGGCTCATCTCGCCTCGTAGAACGTTCCAGAGCTGAGGCAGTTCATCGAGGCGAGTTTTACGAAGAATTCTTCCTATTCGGGTTACCCGGGGGTCGTTTTTTTGAGCAAGCACTGCCCCGGTTTCTCGTTCTGCATCCGGAATCATGGTTCGGAACTTGCAGAGATTGAAGGTTTTCCCGTCTTTTCCAACCCGTGCCTGCCAGTAGAGGACAGGGCCGGGAGAGTCAAGGCGTATCAGGAGAGCAACGATGGCCAAAAGCGGAGATAAAACGGTGAGCAACACAGCAGAGACTGTCCGGTCAAGGATCTCTTTAAGGGGTAAGTAAGGATTGTCCTTGAGCATTTTGGGGTAGTCCACAAGGTCAGCAAGTACCAGCTTCACCTGTCCATATCTTTCTTCAAAGAAATAAAGTGCGCCCCGCAGGTCGTACTCAATGCCTTCTTCTTCAAGAAAGGAAGTTATTCTGGAACGTTCCTCGGGCTCAAGAATCAGTAGAAAACGGTCGATACCCAGGTCCTGAACAACGTGTCGCAGGTAATCACGCAGTTCTTCTCTGGAGAGGCCTTTAACATCGGTTCCACCGACTACCATTCCTCGCACGGTGTTTTTCCAGTGTATATCTTCAAACATTTTTTTACCCTTCTCTCCACAGTAGAGAACGAACAGCCTGCCATTTTCCCGTTTACGGAAGAAAGGAAGGCGCAGGTAGTAAAAGGAGATAAAGTTCATGAACACCCAGAGGAGGACAATCAGGCGGGGGAATTCGAAAAGGCGCAGGTAAAAAAGAGCAGTGGTGAAAATAAAAAAGGTTAAAACGGAGGAAATGATGAGGCGAGAAGATGTAAAAAGGGAAGAGCGCGAACGCCTTGAGTAACTTCCCAGCGTTGCGTTTAAGAGTACCGAAAGAAGCGGGGCAAGAAATAGAACGTGGTAGAGGGAGGAGAGGAGGCGAAATATCGCCGGGTTGCCACGCAGGAGCAAATGCAACCAGAAGGAGGCATACAAAGCAAAAAGGCTTGCCACATAGTCGAAAAGAGGTAAGTATTTTTGCACTGTTTTTACCATCTTCGAGCCCTCTTCTGAGGTAATTGTAGCACAGGTAAGCAGCTTTCAAAAAGATTTTGAGGAAGAAAAGGGGTCTGGTCTTTATTTTTGGTGTTTTTGGAGGTTGAAAAGAGAGATCCTGAAACAATAGACCCTGAAACAAGTTCAGGGTGACAAGCGCTTTTGCGCTTGTCAATTCAGGGTGACGTGTAGGAGACCCTGAAATGAATTCAGGGTGACGAACGCTTCGTGTTTGTCAGTTCAGGATGGGTGAGAGAGGCATTGAAAGCGATGCGAGGGGGGCGTGGTAAGGTCCTGTTTAGATGTGGTGGAGCGCGAGGGGGGCAGTAATCCCCCTCAATTTATTGAGGGGAGGACGTCACCGGCTTTCGGTGAGGGTTTGCTGGACCCAATCCATAACTTTCCTGGCAATTCCCAGAGCTTTCTGGGCGTCTTCTCTGGTTGGCTGCCCCTGTGGCAAGAGTCCGATGTCGGGCGGATAGCGAAACCGGTATACACGATTCAGGAAATCCAGCTCTGAAGGCTCGACGGGTAGGTGTATGCCGCGAGTTTCGAACTCACTGCTCAGCTCCAGAAGGTTATGAATTCTCCTGATTTTTATGTCTTTTTCAAGAAGGAGGGCCTTAAATCCTTTTTCCACGGCCTGCTGGGCATGGAAACAGGTTTGGCGGTATATTTCCATTTCAAGGGCTTTCTGAGCCATAATTAAATCTTCAAGGGCATAAAATAACCAGGTTTCAGTGATTCTTTTCATAAAGGACTTTGCCCCGCTCCAGAATGTCTTCGATGAAGTGGCTTCCTTCTTTTCTCAGGTATTCGATTTCTTCCGGGGTGTAGACGAAGATGTCCAGAGCAATGCGGGGATAACCAAGCAGTGCCATGACTTCCATTGCTCTTTCCAGCGGTCTTTTGTCGCTGTTTTTGATGAGCAAAAGGTCGATATCGCTTTCTTCTTTCACCTCACCACTTGCCAGCGAGCCAAAGAGGATTATTTTTTCTGGCTGGTAGTTTTCGATCAAAAAACTCACTATTTTCTGTAGCTCTTGAGTGAGGAGTTCCTTTCTCTGTCGGGCAAGTTCAGGGCTGGACTTTTTCATCTCCACAATAATCAACCCCAGCTTTATTTACTGGGAGCATAGACATATCCCGAAGAGGTCAAAAACATTTATCCCCTTTCCGTGATTATTGTATCACAGCGAGAGGAGAAAGGGGGTCAAGTCTTTGATTTTGGTGTTTTTTGGGATGCTGAAATACTGAGACCCTGAAACAAGTTCAGGGTGACAATGATGGGGTAAATTTGGAGCGACACGGCTTTCAAACCTCGACTCCTTCTGATTCGATGACTGCTCGAAGTGAAGGGGTGCAGCTTTGGATGTCAACCAGGTTGACCTCGATGTCCTCGTCAAGATCCTGCAGAAGACTCATGGCTTTGAAGGTATCTTCGGGGTGCAGTCCCCAGACTGCCAGATCCACATCAGACCAGGGAGTGAAGCATCCCTTATGGATTAGAGAACCAAAGACTACAACCCGCTTTACTCCAAAACGTTCTCGCAAGATGTCTGCTGCCCTACGAGCGAGAGCCCAGGCCCGGGAACGCCTTTCCTCAATTTCAGGACGAACTCTTTGCAACCGGGTAAAAAGAACATCCCGATATGCCCTGATGTCTTCAAGTGTTAGGTCTGTTGGCCTTTTTGCCATGTTCTCACCTTTTCAGAAAAGTCCCTGCTTCTATTATACATCACGAGTTTTAAAGGGGAGAAAAGGGGTCTGGTCTTTATTTTTTGTGTTTTGAGGGTGGTGAAAAGAGAGATGCTGAAAAACGAGACCCTGAAATAAGTTCAGGGTGACGGGCAGGAGATGCTGGAACAAGGAGATGTTGAACTCGTTTCTGGTCAGAATATACAGGAGATACCTTGAAGCGTTTGAGGTAATGTTGAATTTTGGAGAACATATTTTTGAGGGGTGTTTATGATACAATGTTGCCAGAATTAATCACCCGTTAAGCGTTTCGAGGTGCTTCTGTGAATGTAGTTTTGGCAAAGGCTAAAGCTATTATTCAAGAAGAAGTGGAAAAAGCGGGTTTGCGCTTGCGCCAGGTTCTTCTTTTTGGGAGCCGCGCGCGGGGTGAAACTCACCCAGATAGTGATTGGGATTTCCTGGTGATTGTAGATCTTGCTCCTGAGAGAGCTACCCGTCTTCGCCTGGAGACCCGGATTGGGGTACGCCTGGTTCTGGAACGACTACCATCCGATGTGCTAATTCTTTCTGAAGATCAGTTTGCCAGACAAAGAAAGGACGTAGGGTATATTACTTACTATGCTGCAAAAGAGAGCGTCGTCCTTTGAGGAACGAAAGTGTACGAGCGTGGATTTTGAAAGCTGAATGATATTCCCTCTCTTACTTCCTGTTGTCAGGGCATCTCTTCGAGGATATGGATTATTTTTTCTGTAATTTCAAGGTACTGGTTAAGCCGAGAAAATATTTCCTCAGCAACTCTTTCCCGGTAGGTGTGTGCGGTAGCATTACGGTCTTCAATCATCCGAAAGAGGAGGGCCATATCTTGCTCTGTAAGGTATCCGAGAGAGAAAAATTCTCGGAAAGAAGACCGCGGCGACTTTGGATAGAGCCCTTCTCTTTCCAGGTAAACCTTGATGGTTTTCCACAGGATTTCAAAGGTAAACTCAAAGCGCTGAATAGCCGAATCCCTGAAGTAGGGATAATCTGCACTGTCTCTATTGTTCTGAGTTTTATTTACTGCTTCCTGAAGGCGCTTCCAGGCGCTTTTCAGGTCTTCAAGGTACAGCTGGTGTCGATCCATAATATCCCTTCTTTTTTGATGATTTCCTGTAGGTTTCGGTCGGCTTTTTGATATTCCAGGAGATCAACTTTATAGGGCAAGTTTGATTCTTCGAGATAGTCTCGAAGGAGAGCGAGTTCTACTGATAGGTCTTCGCTGGATTCAAAGGCAAGGTCGATATCAGAGAACGGCTTACCAGTGCCTCTTGCCCGGGAGCCAAAAAGGTAGACACGCACCTTTTTACCAAGAAAGTACTCCCGCAAAAAGTCCCGCAGGTCTTCAACGGTAGGTGTGCTCTTTTTGAAAATACCTGAATTTTTCCAGTATTCGATTTTTCTCATTTTCTAAGCCCTTCCTCTTCCTTCAAATTGTATCACACGAGAATTTTGAGGTTTGTCAACTGTTGCGGCGACTTACTTGGGAACTCTCTACGGGCCGGTGTAGAAGTTGTGTGGGTTGGTTTCCTTGGAAGTTAGAATGGATTGTCAGGGCAGGGTTATAGCCTCAGCTGAGGCTAAGGGTTATTTTGTGCAGAATTTTTCGTACTCATCTTGTGATTTTGTAAGTATTTTCCTTTAATTTTTCCTGTTATGTCTGAATTTCAACATTGCTGTATTGTTCAGAATGAGTCCGGCTGCCTTTTTACTGAGTGGTTCTCTGCGGGTGCCCGATTCGCTGAGCAGGTCCTCCCTGATTTTTATGGACAATTTTGCCAGTTCATCCGAAATGTTGTTGATATCCATTTCAGAAAACTCTTGGTCTTCCGAGCTTTCCAGAAAAATATCCAGGAATTTCTGGTATTCTTCCAGAAATTCTTCACTGGAAACTAGTGACAATTTATGAGTGAGGGCTTTTAGTTTCATCAAGTCGCTTTTCTCTACTTTGGGTTTGGAAAGCATCTCCTCTACATAATCCAGAAATTGTTCGTAAAAACGGGTTTTTAGCTCAATATATTTGATATTTTCCTCTTTTTTGAGTTCCACTTCGGTCTGTTTGTTCAGCAGCAAAGCTGTGATTAGAGCCGTGGCTATGGTTCCCAGAAAAACCAGGATGATTTCCTGTGTAAAAGGAAATTCCTCGCTTACCATATAAGCAGCCCGCAGGAAAAGATATCCCCCGATAAAGGCTACTGTCACCAGAAGCAAGTAAATCCATCGATATTTAAAAGTGTTATTCATTAGTCCCAATCCTCCCGCATGTTTTTATGCTGATGTAGCAAATTTAATGCTAACAACATATAGTGTCAATAAAGGAATTCGTAAGGGGGTCGGGTCTTTGATTTTGGTGTTTTTGGGGTTGAAAAGGGAGATGCTGAAGAGAGACCCTGAAAAACGAGATCCTGAAACGAGTTCAGGATGGTGATAGCCTGCGGCTATCACCAGTTCAGGGTGACGGATAACGAGGAAAAACTGAAACAATAGACCCTGAAACAAGTTCAGGATGGCTGTGACATTAGTCACAGCCAATTCAGGGTGACAAGCCAAAAGCGCTTGTCAATTCAGGGTGACGCACACTTCGTGTGCGTCAGTTCAGGGTGCAATTCTTTTGATCCCTTCCATTGTATCAAAGTCTTTGTCAAAGCTGTATATTTCGTTGATTCCCTGGTTTAGCATGAAATAATAGTTGAAAATATCTGCAAAGGAAGCTTTCCTTTTTGGATATGCTTCCAGGGCTTTTTCAAAAACATCTTTTAAATCCAGCTTCAACCCTCGCAAGTTTACAACAGGTAAGAGGAGATCCCGGATTTCCTCTCTTGATAATCCGTAGTAACTCTGGAGAGTGAAAATTGTTTCGAACATAACCAGGGGACTGGTTATTATTTTTTCTTTGTTTTTCTCTACTCTTTTCAGGAGCTCCAGAACGGCTCTGGCTTTTTCTTCGTCATCGTTGGTGAAGTATCTGAGCAGGAAATTGGTGTCCAGAAATCTCATTTTTAGTATTCACCCGTTACCTCTTGAGCTATTGCTTTTTCCACGGTTTTTCTTATCTTTTTAAAGTCTTCGGGTTTCTTTCTGGCTCGCACCTTACCAAAGTTTTCCTCTATTTTTGAGGGTATGGGGTGAAGTTCTACTCTCCCGTTTTCCCTTATCTCAAATTTCACCTGGTCTCCAGGTTGAAGCCCCAGAATAGTCCTTACTTTTTTGGGCAGGGTTATCTGTGATTTTTTGGTAAGAGTTGATGTTAGTGTATTCCTTGGCATATTTTCTTACCTCCAGTTAAGTAATACTTAATCTTATTGTAAGGCAAAAACATTTTTATAGCAAGGGGATCCGCAGAGGGGTCGGGTCTTTGATTTTGGTGTTTTAAATGCTATACTCATCTCCATGACGCGCCCTTTGAGAATCGAATTTCCTCAGGCAGTATACCATGTTATGAGTCGTGGCAATGCTCATCAGGAAATCTTTGTAGACGACGTAGACCGCAATGGATTCTTGCAACTTCTGGGAGAAGTGGTTGAGCGTTGCAACTGGCTCTGTCATGCCTACTGCTTGATGACCAACCATTATCATCTATTAATCGAAACTCCCCATGCTAACCTTTCTTCTGGTATGCATCACCTGAACGGCGTTTATACCCAGAGGTTTAATCGCAGGCACAACCGGGTAGGGCACCTCTTTCAGGGAAGGTACAAAGCCATCCTGGTGGAAAAAGAAAGTTATCTTTTGGAAGTCGCCCGCTACATTGTTCTCAATCCGGTAAGAACTCAGCTGGTAGCTCGTCCTCGTGACTGGAAGTGGAGCAGTTATCGCGCAACGGCCGGGGAAGAGGAAATACCGAAGTTCCTTACCACAGACTGGATCTGGTCACAGTTCCACGAAAACCGGCACCAGGCTACGGTAGAGTATCAAAAATTTGTAAATTCGAAAAATGCTCAAAAGGAGGGGGATAAGCTCAGGTGGAAAACGATTCTGGGTAGTGAGCAGTTTTTGGAAAAGCTGAAACCATTGCTTAGAAAAGAAATGCCTTTTAAAGAGATACCCAGAAAAGAAAGACTGGTTGCTCGCCCCAGCCTGGAAGAGCTTTTTGCAGGAGTTGAGAACAGGGCGGCTCGCAATGAAAAGATTTATCAAGCTGTGTGGGACTGGGAATATTCTTTGAGAGAAGTTGCTGATTACCTGGGGCTTCATTATTCCACGGTTAGTGTTCTTGTGAAGAGAGTTAGAGAGGAAAAACACAAAAAATAAAGATCTGACACCCCCTGTTTATTCTTGACTTGTTGAGGTATAATATTAATGCTAATGATAATCAATTTCATTAGGAGTAGATTTCATGGTGAAACGAAGGTGGAAAGAGGTATTTAGCAGTTTTGATAAGAAGGTGACTCCTTCTCGCTGCGCTATTTTGGAAGTGTTCGAGGAGCAAGAAAGCCATCTTTCTGCAGAAGAAGTGTATGAAAAGCTGAAACAAAAAAAGAGAAAGGTGGGTATTGCCACAATTTACCGTAATCTGGACTTGCTTTCCCGGATGGGGATTTTGCGTAAAGTGAACTTTGGTGACGGAAGGGAGCACTATGAACTGGTGCATTCTTCGGAGACTCATCATCACCATCTGGTGTGTGTTAATTGTGGCAAGGTCATCGACTACAGCGAGCTTATGGATGAAGAGAGAGAATTCTTGAACCGCCTGGAAAAAGAGCTTGAGAAAAAGTACAATTTTAAAATTCAATCCCATCAGGTTTATTTTTACGGATTATGCGAGCGTTGCCTATAATTTTTGGCTTGTAATTGATAATGATTATCAATCTAATAATATAGGAAAAGGAGTGCCGTGTTTTGGAGAATTCCGTGGTTTCGCTGGTCGAGATGAGAACCGGCCAGAGAGGAGAGATCGTTCAGATTTTAGGTGGTAGAGGGGTGGTGAGGAAGCTATGGGTTTTGGGTGTTGTTCCCGGGAAGAAAGTGGAAAAAGTGAGCTCCTTACTGGGCAGTGGACCGGTGGTAATACGCCTGGGGCAACAGGAGATAGCCCTGGGCAGAGGAGTAGCCCAGAAGATTCTGGTAAAGGTGGACGACTGAAAAAAATCGTCCTGGCTGGCAATCCCAACGTTGGAAAAAGCGTGCTTTTTACCAGGTTAAGCGGTGTTTACGCTTTTTCATCCAATTATCCGGGTACCACGGTCGATTTTTTGCAGAGCAAGATCAAAAAGAACGGGGAATGGTATGAGCTTATCGATGCTCCTGGTGCCTATTCTCTTAAAGAAGAAGCAGAAGCTGAACGGATTGCAGCTCGACTGGTGGAAGAAGCCGATGTGGTGATCAACGTGGTGGATGCCACCAACCTGGAGCGCAACCTTTATCTCACTTTTGAGCTTGCCGAGAAACAGAAACCCATGATTGTGGCGCTCAATATGTGGGATGAAGCCAGGAAGCAGGGTATAGAGATAGATGTGAGGGCTTTAAGCGCTTTTCTGGGGGTTCCGGTTATTCCCATTGTTGCCACCACCGGTGAGGGTATTAAAGAGCTCATGGATATTCTTCCTGCGGCAAGCGTTCCCCATCCGGTATCCTGCGATCATGAGCGACGCTGGGAGGAGATAGGCGAAATTATAGAAAAGGTGCAACGTTTTTCCTACCGCAGGCCGGGCTGGCGCGAAGTTTTCCAGAAAATCACCGTTTCCCCAGTCAGCGGTACCCTGATAGGTTTGGGAGTTATTGGGGGTATGTTTTTCCTGGTGCGGATGATTGGTGAGGGTATCATTTCTTACCTTACCGAACCCCTTTTCAACGGCCTGTATTTGCCCCTGCTTGAAAAGTTGAGCGCTTTGCTTTCCGGTCATCCCTTCTGGCATGGAGTTTTGATTGGAAAACTCATCGAGGGTCAGATAGATTTTGAGCTTTCCTTCGGCTTGCTTACCAGCGGGTTTTATATACCTCTGGGCGTAGTTTTCCCTTACATCCTGGCTTTTTACTTTGTGCTCAGCCTTCTTGAGGACGTGGGTTATTTGCCCCGACTGGCGGTGATTCTGGACGGTTTTTTGCACCGACTGGGTCTTCATGGTTACTCGGTGGTTCCTGCTCTTTTGGGATTGGGATGCAACGTGCCAGGAGTGATGGCTACCCGGGTTCTGGAGAGTGAACAGGAACGTTTCATCGTAGCTACTTTAATTTCCATTGCCATACCCTGTTCAGCGCAGCAGGCTCTGATTGTGGGAGTTCTGGCTTCTTACGGTGTGACTCCCATTTTGATCGTTTATGGTACGCTGGCCCTGGTGGGTCTCACCGTGGCTTTGCTCTTAAAATATCTAGTTCCCGGCTCCCGCCCCGCTCTTATTTGTGAAATGCCACCTTATCGTTTGCCCTTTCCAAAGGCTCTTTTTTCTAAATTGTGGATTCGCTTGCGGGGATTTTTAATAGATGCTCTTCCAATCATGCTGGTTGGCATCGCCGGTTTAAACTTGCTCTTTTTAACCAATCTTTTTCCACTGCTTGCTCGAGTAATAAGTCCCTGGCTGGCTCAGGCAATGGGCCTTCCTCGAGAGGCGATATTGATCATCATCATGGGTCTTTTGCGCAAGGACATGGCCATGGGTATGCTTTTACCTTTAAACCTTTCGGTAAAGCAACTGATTATTTCCAGTGTGGTTTTGAGCATGTTTTTCCCCTGTATTGCCACTTTCGTTGTTTTTTTAAAAGAGCTGGGCTGGAAGAGGTTGCTTCAGGGGAGTTTGATAATGCTGGCTTCATCTTTCCTGGTGGGAAGCTTACTTAATTTTATCCTGTAGGAGGTGAGCGTTATGCCGTTTGGAAGAGGTTTTGGAGGAAGGTTTGCCGGTGCCTGGGGTGGTTTTTACCCTGGCTTTGGTTGGTATGGTCGGGGAAGGGGCAATCCCTATCCTTTCTGCCGTAACTTCCCCTGGTTGCCCCGCGGATGGTGGGCTATGCCCTATGCAGGACACAGAGCGTATCCTTATCAGGGATACAGAGCATATCCCTTCCCCCATGTTCCGCCCTATGGAGGCCGTTTTTACCCACCCTTTTTAGGATAGTCTTGAAAAGGGAGGAGGTGTTACCGTGGGCTACCGCTGGATGTATTATTTGACCGGTCTTCCCGGGTGGATGCGCTGGGGTTTTGGCCCGGGATGGAGCTGGGTGAATCCCTGGTGGCCGGGCTATGGCTTCCCGGGATTTGCCCCTTATGCTTTTGGTTACTGGACTCCGGTTTATCCGTGGTATGGCCCGCAGGCTTGGTGGTGGTAAAAGGAGGTGACCAGTTATGAGAAGAAGATACACTCCGGGTTGGGGAAGCTATGGAGCTTTCTGGGGAGGATGGCCTCCCTACTGGGGGATGACTCCTCCCTGGGGGTTTTCGCCTTTTGGGATGCCACTGGAAGCAGAGCTTGACATGCTTAAGGCGCAGGCAGATGCTCTAAAAAGGCAGCTCGAGTTTATCGAAGAACGGATTAAGGAATTGGAAGAAGAGCTAAAGGAATAGTTCGCGGGCTCTCCTCTGGCTGCGCTTTGAGGGTGGCCAGAGGAGAGTTAAGAGAGGAGGCAATTACATGAAGGTTGCCATCAGCGCTGCCGGGGCTTCTCTGGATTCTCCGGTAGACCCTCGTTTGGGCAGAGCGAGGTTTTTCATTATTTATGAACTGGATGATGATTCTTTTCGGTTGGTAGAGAATAATTTTGCTCAAGCCTCTTCAGGGGCTGGTATCCAGGTTACTACCTTTCTGGTCAATGAGGGAGTTGAAGCAGTGATCACCGGCAATGTTGGCCCCAATGCTTATCGGGTTTTGCAGCAGGCAGGAGTCAAGGTTTACCCTGGAGCAGCAGGAACTGTGAGGGAGGCTATTCAGGCTTTTAAAGAAGGAGGGCTTTCCGCCGCCCAGAACCCCAGTGTGGGTGCTCATTTTGGGGTGGGTGGAGGCTTTGCTCCCCCTCAGGACGCTCCGTTGGAGGAAGGCTTTCGTAAGGACCTGGAAAGGGACCTCGAAGAGTTTCGAAAAGAAGTGAATTCCCTCCAGGAGAGGCTGGAGCTGGTGAAGAAGAAAATCGAGCACTTGAAAGAAGGTGAGTGAGATGATGAGACCTGGTGGCGGTTTGGGAAGAGGAATGGGAAGAGGAGCAGGAGCTCCACGAGGAAGAATGGGTGGTTTCGGTATGGGGCCAGCTGGGGAGTGTGTTTGTCCTCAGTGTGGCACAAGGGTTCCTCACCAGCGGGGTGTTCCCTGCTTTCAGATGAAGTGCCCTAACTGTGGCGCTCCGCTTACCCGTGCAAGATAAGGGTGAGTAGAAGTGGTGATTGCAGTAATGAGCGGAAAGGGTGGAACGGGCAAGACGCTTTTTGCGACCAGCCTGGCTTGCGCTCTTTCCGCCGCTCAGCGGATTGTGTTTGTGGATGCAGACGTGGAAGCTCCCAATGCTCATATTTTTTTGAAGCCAAACCTTGAAGAGGAACGGGTGGTGGAAACTTTCTCCCCACAGATTGTTGAGGAGAGATGCGATGGTTGTGGGGAATGCGTTAACTTTTGTTATTTTTCTGCACTGACTCTGGTGAAAGGAAAGGTTTTGTTTTTCCCGGAATTGTGCCACAGCTGTGGTGGTTGTGAGCTGGTCTGTCCTCAGGGGGCAATCCGGGAGGCGTCAGCCGAAAAAGGAAGAATAAGAAAAGGGGTAGCCCGCAATGGAATTGTATTCTGGGAGGGGAGGCTTAAGATTGGTGAACCACGCGCTTCGGCAGTTATTGCTGAACTGAAAAAAGTAGCTAAGGAAGAGTCTTCGGAAGTCCTTAATATTATAGATTGTCCTCCGGGGGCGGGTTGTGCCGCGATTGAAGCAGTCAGTAGTGCGGATTTTTGTGTCCTGGTGACCGAGCCAACCCCCTTTGGTCTCTCGGACCTCAAAGTAGCCCTGCGGGCAATCGAGGAGTTGGGTATACCCTGCGGAGTGGTGATTAACAAGGCAGGTATTGGTGGAGCAAACATTATTCATCTTTGCGAGGAAAAAGGAGTTCCGGTGCTTGGTGAAATTCCCTATCGGCGGAGCATTGCCGAAAGATACGCGCGGGGACTAACCCTGGTGGATGGTCAGGATAACCTGAAAAAGGAAGTAATGGACATATATCAGACGCTTTGCAGGATAACTGTGAGAAGAGAGGAAAGCAAATGAAGCAAATAGTTGTTTTAAGCGGAAAAGGTGGAACTGGGAAAACTTCGGTCGCGGCTTCGCTTGCTTCCTTGCTGGGGAAGGAAGCGGTGGTGGTGGATGCCGATGTTGATGCGCCCAATATGGAACTTTTGGCCGAGACGGAAACTCTTTTTGAAGAGCCTCTTTTCTGGAGCAGAGTGGCGGCGATAGATTTGGAGCGCTGTGCGCGTTGCCTTTTATGTGTTTCGTATTGCAGGTTCGAGGCCCTGAGTGTGAAAGATGGGGCTCCGCAGGTTAACCCGCTAAGGTGTGAAGGTTGCGGAGTTTGTAGTAAAGTATGCAACTTTTCCGCGATTGAAATGCGTGAAGAATTGACGGGCCATTTTCTCCTTTCCAAAACCCGTTGGGGCAATTTTCTTTTTCATGCTCGCCTTGCTCCCTCAGGAGAGAATTCGGGTAAGATGGTGACCTATTTGCGGCAGAAAGCCGAGGAAAAGGCAAAAGAAGAAGGGAAGAGATATTTGCTGATCGATGGTTCTCCAGGGATTGGTTGTCCGGTTATCTCCAGCATGATGGGTGTGGACCTGGTGCTTCTGATTGCTGAGCCCACCCTTTCCGGTCAACATGACCTGGAACGTATAGTAGCTCTTGCCGAGCACTTTAGGCTTCCCTGCTGGGTAGTTATCAATAAGGCAGATTTGAGCATTGAAAATCGAGATCGCATTCGTGAGTTTTGCAGTTTTCATGGGATGGAGCTGGTTGCTGAAATCCCCTTTGACCAGGAAGTTCTTGATGCCATGATGGTAGGACTTCCTGTGGTGGAGTATGATCGTCAGAGCCCCTTTTCTTTGGGGGTTGAAAAAGTGTGGCACAAAATTAAAGATTCCCTGTAGTGAAGAAAGGAGAGATATGGTATGAAGATAGCAGTTGCTTCCTCAGACGGGAAGACTCTGGCTCAGCATTTTGGAAGATGTAAGGGTTTTGTGGTGTTTGAAGTGGAAAATGGTGAAGTGGTAACTCGGGAATACCGTGACAACGTTTTTTCTGAACATCAGGGAGCGCATGATGGGGGAGAAGGTAATTGTGCTCCAACCGATTTGCTTAAAGATTGCGATATTGTGGTTGCAAGTGGCATGGGCCCCAGAGCCTACAAGCGTTTGAAGGAACAGGGCAAGAAGGTCGTTATTGCAGCCGAAGATGATGTAGAGAGCATTGTTGGCAAAATCCTGAGCGAGCTTTAGTTTAGCTCGCTTTTTGAGATCAGGCTTTGAGAGGAGAAATAGTTCCATGGAGATTACCGTTTTATACGATAATTTTCTTTTTCTTCCCGAGCTCCTTCCTTCGCATGGTTTTTCTTGCCTGATAGAGGGTGAAGAAAAGGTCCTTTTTGATACCGGCGAAAGCGGTCCTTTGCTTTTTAAAAACCTGGAACTCTTGAGGATAGACCCTTTGGGTATATCCCGGGTAGTCATTTCTCACGAACACTATGACCACATTGGGGGTCTGGGATACTTTCTTGCCCAAAACCCCAATGTGGTGGTGTATGGTTTACCTTCCTTCTCTGAAGCAACTAAGGAGGAAATAAAAGAGAGGGGAGGGCGTTTTATAGAAGTTGAGAGAGGGATGGAGATAGCTCCTTCCGTGTTCAGCACAGGAGAGGTGGATGGACCAGTTAAGGAACAGGCACTGGTGATAAAAGGTGAGCAGGGTTTTCTTTTGCTCGGGGGGTGCTGTCATCCCGGGGTGGTCAGGATGGTTCAGGTAGCTTCCTCTCTGGTAGGGGACAGGATTCGCTTTGTGATGGGTGGCCTGCACCTTTATCACTCAAGCGAGGAAGAGATTATAAAAACTCTGGAAAGCTTGAGGGAACTTGGTGTTGAAAAAATAGCCCCTTCACATTGCAGTGGCTTTTTTGCCCTGGATACCGCTCAAGAATTGTGGAAGGAGAACTTTGTCTCTTCTGGAGTTGGGAAAAGTATTACCTGGTAAGGAGTGAATTTTGATGAGTCGTTACAGCAAAATAGGTAAAGTAATCGCAGTGATGAGTGGAAAAGGGGGAGTGGGTAAAAGTTCTGTTTCGGCGCTTATTGCTTGTGAACTTGCTCGGCGAGGGAAAAAAGTAGGTGTGATGGATGCCGATCTTACTGGCCCCAGTATCCCAACTATGTTTGGGATAGGGGGTAAGCGGCCGGAGGCTTTAAACCCTGGCATATTACCGGTTAAAACCCCCAAACTGGGCATAGAGGTTATCTCTATTAACCTCCTTCTTGAAAAACCGGAACAGCCGGTCATCTGGCGGGGTCCTCTTTTGAGCAAGGCCATCCAGGAGTTCTGGGACGAAGTAGCCTGGAGTGACCCGGACGTTCTGGTTTTGGATCTTCCACCAGGAACTGGGGATATTCCCCTTACCGTTTTGCAGGTGATCCCTCTGGATGGAGTGATTATAGTTTCCTCGCCTCAGGATGTGGCCTTTCTGGTGGTTAAGAAGGCTGTCAACATGGTTTATCAGCTTAAAAAGCCTATTCTGGGCCTGGTAGAAAACATGAGTTACATGGTTTGTCCTCACTGTGGAACAACCATTCATCCCTTTGGAGAGGAAAAGGGAAAGAGTATCACTGCCTCTCTTTTCTTACCTTTTCTGGGCAGTCTTCCCATAGATCCTGAGCTTTCCAGGCGTTGTGATGAAGGAACCATTGAGGAGTACGAAAGTGCGGAGGTTTCCTCGATAGTGGATAAGATGGCCCTGTAGGGTGAGGTTTTGGCAGAAAAAGCCCCTTCTGGAGAGTTTTTTGTAAGCCCTCTTTGGGGCTTTCTTTTTGTCAGGGCTTGCTTTTATTGCTAAATAGTCGTAGCATTATGCTTGGTTTCTCTTTGCCTGATGGTTTGAGTTTTTGAAAAAGCGATGAGGGGGCTTGCAAAATGTGGGTTGCCGATCCCAAGGTCATCCTTTGCTTTGGCGATTCTCTGACCTGGGGTTACAATCCCCGAAACGGTGAGCGTTACCTCTTTCAGGAGCGCTGGACGGGGATCTTGCAGGAAGAACTGGGTAAAGAATACCGGGTTATTGAGGAAGGTTTGTGCGGTCGGACCACGGTCTGGGACGATCCTGTTGAAGGAGATAAAAGCGGTAAAAAGCATCTGGGGCCTATACTTGAGTCCCACCGTCCTCTGGACCTTGTGGTTATCATGCTGGGAACCAATGACCTGAAGAAGCGTTTTAACCTTTCCCCCTTTGATATTGCTCAGGGAGCCGGTTTTCTGGTAGACATGGTACGCTGCAGTGGTGCTGGAAGGAATGGAAAATCTCCCGAGGTGCTTCTGGTCTGTCCTCCACCCCTTGCTCAACTCACCGATTTTGCAGGCCTTTTTGAGGATGGAGTGGAAAAATCTAAGCAGCTTGTTCCCAACTACCGCATTATAGCTCGCTTTAAGCGCTGCCATTTTCTGGATGCTGGTGAAATCGTTAAAACCAGCGATATAGATGGAGTGCACTGGGAGGCGAAAGAAAACCGCAAGTTTGCCTTGAAGCTTGCCTCAAGAATTCGCAACATTCTGGGTTGAGGGGATGTTTTTGTGAATAAAAAGTTGCAGCTTTTGCCGTTTTGCTGTGCACTGGTTTTGATTGGTTTTGGTCTCTCCGGTGTGGGTTCGCTTATCCCCGAGATTGCAGACCATTTCAGTGTGGAATATGCGGTAGCAAGCAGAGTGTTTCTGTTTCACGGTCTGGGGTATTTTTTCGCCATTCTCGTCGCTGGCTTTCTGGGAGACCTTCTGTCCAGGTTTCTGATTTTGAGAGTGGGCCTGGTGGTTATCATTGTAGGTCTTCTGGGAATTTCACTCCTTAGCTGGTTTGGACTGGTTTTAGCTTTCTTTATGGTTATGGGAGTGGGGCTGGGATTTCTGGACTGCATGTTGAACCCGGTGGCTGCCTCTGTTTTCATTCAAAACCCGGGTGCAGTTTTGAATTTCATGCATGCCTTTTTCGGTTTGGGATCTCTTTCTGCTCCCCGTCTATATGCTTTCCTGGTTGAGCGGGGTGGTACCTGGCAGAGCTTTTATCTGGTGGTCTGTGGCTTTGCAGTGCTGGTTCTTTTGCTGTTCCTTTTACCTTTCTTACCCAGGAAAAGCGAGGTTTCCGCTTCTTTTGGAAAGATTTTTGCTCTTTTCCGGGAGCCGGTATTCTGGTTGATGGGTCTCACCATGATTTTCTATGCAGGAGGGGTAAGCACCTTAAATGGCTGGTTGGTGGCTTATCTCAAAGAAAAGGGAATAGCACTTTCTCAGGCAGCCTCTTTTCTTTCTTTTTTCTGGACCGGTCTTTTCACGGGAAGATTGTTACTTTCTTTCTTATCGGAAAGATGGGGCTATTTGAATATTGTACGTCTTAACTCAATAGCCGGTGCTCTGGCACTCTTTGTGGTGGTTACCGTTGCTCCTTCTTTTCCGGTTACTGCAATTTTGCTTTTTGTGACAGGTTTTGCACTCTCTACCATCATCCCCACTACTTTAGCCTATGCGGTGTCGACATATCCAGAAACTTCTTCCACAGCCTCGGGGTGGTTGCTTTTTAACAATGGTATCGGCAACTTTCTTTTTCCCTGGCTGGGAGGTATAGTGGCTTCCTCGCTGGGTTTGCGGTTTACCATGCTCTTTGTCCCGGTGTCGATTTTGCTCATGTTACTTTTTCAGCAGCTTCTCTTTATAAAAAGCAAGGCCAGTTATGAGGAGGGGGTAAGCAGTGGATGAAGTGTTTCCTTATCTTGAGAAGGTGCTTCAAAAGGTAGGAGCCATTGGTCCGCGCTTGAGCACCTCTTTTCAAGAAGCCGAGTTTGCCCGCTGGCTGGAAGAAGAGCTTTACAAAATGGATTTTGTGGTTGAAAAGGAAGATTTTAAAGCCCTCTCCACTTACAGCTTTTTTTACTGTGGAATATGGGGCATGTTTCTGGGTGCTTTTTGCTTGCTCTGGTTTTCAAGATGGCTTGCTCTGCCGCTTGTACTTTTCGCTCTGTTTTTAACCTATTGCAATCTTAACACGATTCCCCTTCTGGCCACTTCGTTCACTCGCAGGAAATCCGTCAACGTCCTTGCCAAAAACACCGATTCTCCCCGCTTTATATTGTGTGCTCACCTGGACTCAGCGAGAACTTCCCTTTTCTTTAACCCCCGCTTTGCCGTTTCTCCTCGCCTCAGTTTACTGCTCAACATCGTTTCCTCAATTTGGGTAACGGTTGTGGTCTTGCTTTATGCTTTTCTGGGCTATGGCTGGTTGCGCTGGTTGGGTTGGCCGGCTTTTCTTTATCTTTTATTCCTTTTTGTCCTGCACTTGCATCGGGAGTTCTGGATGCCTCCTTCACCCGGAGCCAATGATAACGGTAGTGGGGTGGCGGTGGCTCTGGAACTTGCTTCTCGTCTGAAGAAGACAGGCCTGCCTTTCTGGGTACTTTTTACCGGGGCAGAAGAGTCAGGTACTTTTGGAGCACTCTACTTTTGGAAAAAGTACAGGGAATTGCTTCAAGATGGGGTGCCTGTCATTAACCTCGACAACCTGGGAGCGGGGAGGCTGACTCTGGCCAGCATGGAGGGGATGTGGGAAATTTTTACTTCCTGGGAAGATTTGCGGAGGGAGATAAAGGCGGCAGCGCTTGGAAAGGGAATAACCCTTCTGGAGCGGCCTTACCTGGGTCTTTCCACTGACGCCACGGTTTTTTTAAAAAGAGGTGGCAGGGCGCTTACCATAATCGGTCTTGATGAACGAGGACTTCCCCCCAACTGGCACTGGGTGACTGATACGCTGGAAAACCTGCATCGGCCCAACCTGAAAAATGCGGTGGTTATGCTTGAGGAGTGGGCACAAAGGCATGTTTGATGTAGCACCCCTTCTTTTTTTACAGAGCTTGCGCAACCCTTTCTGGGACAGGTTTTTTCAGGTAGTTTCAGTGGTAGGCACTGACCTTTTTTACCTGATAGTTCTGGTTGTCTGGTATCTCGGGGTTAGCAAAAGGGAGGGTATTTACTTAAGCCTGGTGCTTTTTGCTTCGCTTCTTTTGAACTTTGCTATAAAAACTCTGGTGGCCATTCCCCGCCCTTGCCTGGACCCTCTGGTCCAGGCGCTTTCGGAAGCAGAGGGTTTTTCTTTTCCAAGCGGTCATGCCCAGTCTACGGCTACTTTCTTTTTTTCTTTAGCTTTGCTCTACAAAAAGAGAGTGATCTGGCTGCTGGCTCTGGTGATGATTGGCCTGGTGAGCTTTTCCAGGGTTTACTTGGGCGTGCATTACCTGGAGGATGTGCTGGTCGGGGCTTTGCTGGGTGCAGGGTTTGCCTTTGCGGCTTTTTACCTTAAAAGTAGATTAGAGATCAAGCGGGTTAATATTTCTCTCCAATGGGGATTTATAATTGCTTTCGGCGTTTCCTTTTTGCTCTTTTTAACAATTTGGGATAACCTCTCGGCTCGAGTGGCTGGAGCGATTAGTGGAGCACTCCTGGGCTGGTCCCTGGAGCGAAGCTCCGGGGAACTGGTGTGGGGGAGCTTATTCAGCAGGATAGTGTTTCTTGTGCTGTCCCTTTTCAGTGTGCTGGCTTGTTTTCTGTTTTTACGCTGGGTTTTTCCGGAAGGAAAAACATATCTATTTTTGCGTTATGCTATAGTAGTTTTCTGGGTGGTTCTTGGTATTCCGGTGTCGGCGAAGTTCTTGAGAAGGAAATTTGCTGGGGGGAGTTGAAATGCCTTATTTTCCAGAGGATTTCATTTTTGGCGTGGCCACCGCTTCCTATCAGATTGAGGGTGCATGGAACGAAGAGGGAAAGGGCGAAAGTATCTGGGATCGCTTCTCACATACTCCGGGGAACATTGAGGACGGAACTACAGGGGATGTAGCTTGTGACCACTACCACCGTTTTGAAGAAGACGTGGAGCTTTTAAAAGAGCTCGGTGTTGATGCCTATCGTTTTTCCATATCCTGGCCCCGGATATTTCCGGAGGGAAGGGGCCGGGTAAACGAGAAGGGGGTTAATTTTTATCGCTCGCTTATAGAAAAACTGCAGGAAGCAGGTATTAAACCCGTGGTAACTCTTTATCACTGGGACCTTCCTCAGGCTTTGCAGGATAGGGGGGGTTGGGAAAACAAAGAGACCGTGGAAGCCTTTGCGGAATATGCGCGCTTCCTTTTCCAAAGCTTTGGAGAAGAAGTTTTTCTGTGGATTACTCATAACGAGCCCTGGGTGATTTCTTTTGTGGGACATTATGAAGGAAGACATGCACCGGGCAAACGGGATTTCAAAGCTGCACTCCAGGTGAGCCGTAATCTGCTCCTTTCTCACGGCCTTGCTGTGCAGGCTTTTCGGGAAGAGAAGACACTGGGTTCCATTGGGATAACTCTCAATCTCACGCCGGTACACCCCTTTTCAGATAGCGAGGAGGATATTCTGGCGGCTAAGCGCTGCGATGGTTACTTTAATCGCTGGTTTCTGGATCCTCTTTTCAGGGGAGAATTTCCGGAGGACATGCTTCTTTGGTATGAAAAAAAGGGTTTTGTCTTTTCTCAGTTGAGCGAAGAGGAAAGTTCTCTGGTTGCTCAACCCCTCGATTTTTTGGGAATTAACTATTACTTTCGACGAGTGGTTGGCAAAGGCGAGGAAGCAGTTTTCGAGGTAGACTTTTTTGATCCTCCTCAGAGCGAGTACACCGATATGGGCTGGGAAATATATCCTGAGGGTCTTTACGAGATTGTGAAGAGGGTTAGCGAAGAATATCAACCGGAGGATATCTACATCACTGAAAACGGCATTGCTCTTCCCGACCAGCCTGACTCCAGAGGACGAATCAACGATCAGAAGCGCATCGATTACCTGCGTTCACATCTTTTGGCCCTGCATCGTGCTGTGGATGAAGGTTGTCCGGTCTCGGGATATTTTGTGTGGAGCCTTATGGACAATTTTGAGTGGAGTTTCGGGTTTTCCAAGCGCTTCGGGCTGGTTTACGTGGACTACACTACTCTGCAGAGGATCAAAAAAGCCAGCTTTTACTGGTATCAGAAAGTGATTAAGTCGAAGAGAGTGGATTAGCTGGGCAGTTTGATGGTTTTAGTGAAAGAGGTAGTTTTGTCACGAGGAGGGTTGTGATGTGCAGACCAGAGAAATAACCAAATTAGCCGTATTGATTGCTGTGGGGGTGGCTTTACCTTATTTTTTCCATGTTAGTGGCCTTCCTGGACAGGTTTTTCTACCCATGCACATACCAGCGTTTTTAGGAGGTTTTTTGCTTCGTAGTGGTGGAGAGGCCTTTCTAGCCGGGTTGATTTTACCTCCTCTGAATTTTTTGGTTTCTGGAAGACCTGTTTTTCCTGCTCTGATAGCCATGATGTTTGAGCTTGGGGTTTATGGTTTATCCACTTTTTTGTTTTATTGGCGCTTACGCTGGGGTATTCTTTCTTCTCTAATTGTGGCCATGTTTTTGGGAAGGGGTGTTTTTCTTCTGAGCAGCTGGATTTTGTTTTCCCTTTTAGGGCGGTCGTTTGGGCTAATTCCTCTCCTTCAGACCCTGTTCATCGTGGCTTTGCCAGGGATTCTGGTTCAGTTGATTTTGTTGCCTTTTCTGGCTGGTGCCTTGCTAAAAAGAGAAAAAGAAACTCTCCGCTTTTTCTGAGAGGAATCTGGGTTGCCTTGCGGGGGCACTTCCGCGCCCCCGGATTTTTATTTCCAGAAAAGACCGCAGTGGCAGCGGCCGTTTTTTTCGACACTTCCCTGACGAGTTTCCAGGCAGGGACAGACGTTTTCCGGTATGTTATCAATCTTGCAGGGGCAGTAGAAATCCCCAAAGCGTTCGTATTTTTTAAGCAGACCCTCGATGAGGGGCTTTTTCATTTCGTTGAAACGGTACCCCCTGAGGCGGGCAAAGTTTTCTACACGTTGAGTTATTTCTTCTTGAGGGGAAAGGTCAGAGGGTCGCTGAGCCTTCAGGGTTCCTTCCTCTTCCACGAGTTCTAAAACTGCACCGCATACCGGACAGACTATTTTTTTCCCAATTTCTTTTTCCTCTTTGTATATGAAGGAAGTCTGACATACCGGGCAAAAAAGTTTCTCATTTGAGTTCATCTTTAAGCGCCTCCCTGATTTTGAGTTCATCATATCCCACAATTACCTCGTCTTCGATGACAATCACCGGAAAAGCTCTTCTTCCCGATATAGCCTGAACTTTCTGAACAGTTTGTTCTTTTTCCGCTTCTGGTAGAAGGTCGACATCTACAAAATCGAAGGGGATATTGTTTTTTTCGAAGAACTGTTTGGTCATCTTGCAGAAAGGGCAAGTGCTCAGTGCATAAAGCATAACTTTTTTCATGATTTTTCCTCCCGTTTGTTGATCTTTGTTCAATATTAAACCAGATAAGCCGGTTTTTATTCAGTTGGGTAGTGAATTCGGGGGATTTGTTGGTTTGAGAGTATCGTTAGGACTATGGGGGAGCGCGAGGGGGCAGTAATGCCCCTCAATTTATTGAGGGGAGGACGTCGCTTCTGTAGAGGATTTTTATAAAACTTTCCTTCCTTCTGCATTGTACCACTGGAAGAAGTGGACATTTTGATTACTGATCTAATTGATAAGGAATACGAAAAGTATTTCCGAGAAGCGGGAGTTGAAGTAGTCCTGGTTTAATATTGAAAGCTGTTATCATTGGTTATGTGTTGTTTTTTAACTTTTTAGCGCTCCTAAGGTGAGACCACGAACCAGATATTTTTGTACCAATAGAGCAAACAGCAATACTGGTGCAGTGGCAACTACTCCAACCGCGGCCATTTCGCCCCAAATTACACCTAAAACTGATAAGAAAAAGGTGACAGTTGTGGGTACAGTTCTTGCATTAAAACTCGTCAAAAAGAATGCCAGCGCAAACTCGTTCCAAGATTGTATTACACAGAAAATTGCAGTGGCAGCTATGCCTGGTAAAATTAGAGGAAAAACTACTCTGAACAGACCCTGAATTCTTGAACATCCGTCAATCCAAGCTGCTTCTTCGACTTCTTGGGGTATTTCTTCAATAAAGCCCCTCATCATCCATACCGTAAAAGGAATATTAAAGCTGAGATAAACTATTATCAGCAAGATGTGCGTATCTAAAAGACCAATAAATCTCCCTAATAAGAAAAAGGGAATTACCACTGCCATTGGTGGTAACATACGCAAGGAGAGAATCCAAAAAGCGATATCCTCTCGGCGCGGGAATTGGAAGCGAGCCAAACCATATGCGGCAAGGGTACCCAAGGCCAGTGATATCAAAGTTGTGAGAGATACCACAATGGTGCTGTTTTTTATGTACATAAATAGATTCCTTTTTTGAAAAACAGATTGATAATTTTCAAGTGTAGGGCTAAATATCCATACCGAAGGATCGATAGTTTGAACTCTGGTTTTCAAAGAGGTCATAACCATCCACACAAAGGGGAAAATGCAAGCAATAATCACTATTGCGATTAGGGCATCTAATATAATATTTTTAAAAATTTTTTTTCTTTTTGCTTTACGCAAAATCACTCTCCTCCTTTCTGGCTTTTTCTTAAGCTTCTAAGTAACGCTATAGTCAAAAAAGTACTAATTAAAAGGAGGATTACCGCATTGGCGGAAGAACGGCCTATCCAGTTGGTATGTCTGAACCCTAAGCGATAAATATGGAGGCTCATCAACTCAGTAGCATTGCCGGGTCCGCCTTGAGTTAGGCCATATACGACGTCAAATATTTTTAGGGCATCAATTGAGCGCAGGAGTAAGGCTACTATAATCATGGGTTTTAGAAGGGGAAGAGTTAAAAAGTAGAAAATTTGAGTAGAAGTGGCTCCATCTACGATTGCCGCTTCATAGGGTTCTTGAGGTAAGGATTGCAAGCCAGCATATAGTATTAAAGCCATAAAGGGAGTCCATTCCCATATATCTACTATTATTAAAGACCAAAAAGCCTCTTTGTAACCAAGCCAGTTAACCTTACCGATAGAAAACAAGGACAATATATAATTTAAAACCCCATATTCTGTGTTTAACATGAGTTTCCAGATTAAGGATATGATGGTTGGCGTTATTACCATAGGTATGATTAAAAAAGACATCCAAAGCCTTTTGCCCCATAACCTTCTATGAAATAGTAAAGCAATGCCTAAACCGAGTGCAAATTCACAAGCTACTGTTAGCCCCATGAATAGTATACTTAGTTTGAGAGAGTGCCAAAAATCTTTGTCTTCGGTAAAAAGGTAGACATAGTTATCCAAACCTACAAAGGATCTTTTTTCCCACCCCATGGAAAGATCATAATTGGTAAAACTGACATACCATAAAAAAATAGTTGGAAAAATAACGATAAGGACTAATGCTATTAAAGCTGGAAGGACGAAAAAATAATGCTCTTTTTTCCTGCTCATCTGTTCCGGTTTTCTCCTTTCTGAGCGGAAGGTGGAGATATCTTTTCTCCACCTTCCGCTTTGAGTTACTCTTCTTCTGCCATTATTTTTTCTACTTCAATTTGGGCTTTGTCTAAAGCTTCTTTTGCCGTCATTTGGCCAGCGAGCACGGCAGAACCATAATCACCAACTACTTCCAAGACTTTCATAAACTTGGGATGAGGAGGAATCCAGCTTATACCAGCTTTTACCAGATTATTGGCTCTTTCAAGAGATTCGAGTTGAATAGGGAATGTCCAGTTTTCTGCTACGAGTTCTGGATCTTCATATACTGACTTGCGTACAGGAGTACCACCATTTTTGACATATTCTTTGGCTTTGTAGCGACTGGTCATCCAAACGATGAACGCCCAAGCGGCTTGTTTTTGCTTGTCACTTATATCGCTTGATATGCCAACGTTCCAACCTGCAAGAGCTCCATATGCACCAGCAGGTCCTTTGGGAGGAGGCACAAAATTTGCTTTATCAGCAATTAGAGATTTTGTGGGATCAATAATCCAGGGAGTAAGCGCAGTGGAGTCAAACCACATAGCAGTTCTTCCAGAGGTAAAGGCGGATACCGCTTCTTCGTGAGTATATACACCTATATCGGGAGGACCTTGCTTTAGGAGATCGACATAATATTCGAGAGAGGCGACTGTTTCTGGGCTATTAACCAGGACTTCCCAGGTTTTTTGATCTAAAAATTGACCCCCAAGCTGATACATAACAGTCATCCATCCAGAACCAAAATGTATTCCCTTTTGTCCTCGCATAGCTATTCCGTATAGATTTTCTTCTTTCCCTTTGAAGAACTTGGCAAGGTTTAACAAATCATCCATGGTTTCAGGTGGACGCTGACCGTATTCTTCGAAGAGGTCCTTGCGATAACCGACGTATCGAGTTTCACCGGCTACCGGTATTCCGTATATTACTCCTTTGTATTTACCAATACCATCACGATAGGCAGGTAGTATATCTTCGTAGTCAAACCACTCGGGAGTAATATCTTTGTTTTCTAAGAGTGGTTTCAAGTCTATGGCTACGCCACTTGGTGCATATTCGGCAAGATTGAAGGCATCGATTAATAACACATCATATACTCCTGTCTTTCCTTGGTGTTCTATTAATAGTTTTTGTCTTAAGTAGCCCTCCTCGATAATATCCCATCTTACTTTGATACCGGTCAGTTCAGTAAATTCTTTGACCATTTGCTGCATAGCGTCGGTGGTGGGGTGGGGGCAAAAAGCACAGGTTATAGTCGTTCCTCCAAGGTTTTCTCTAACTGTGTTTACCCATTTTTCGACTTCTGGTGGCAATTGGGCGAAGCAAAGAAAGCTAATGGAAAATGTTACAACCAATATCACCAAAATACCTACCAAAACATTTCGCATCAAAAGACACCTCCTTAAATGATTTTTTTATAAGAATTAGGTAATATGTTTCGTTATTCTTGTTCTATCACCTCCTTTTCAATCATACCTTACCTCTTTGGGTGTTCTTTCTTTGGCTGAATCCATTAGGGTCAATATTACTTTGCTAACACGATAGCCGTCTTCGAAAGTGGCTAAAAACTCTCTTCCATCGGCTAATCGCTCTATAAAGTCGCGTATGCTTTCGTGAGCAAATCCCATTGGTTTTCCATGAACGGTGGGCATTACCAAAATATCCGGGTGATCACTCTTCTTTTCGAGATAGCGTTCAAAGGCCTGGTTGTTGGTAAGGTCCATATTGATCATTCCTTTGCTGCCCAGTATGTTTAGTTTGATGTCGTTCCAATGAGGATTAGTATTGGGAACAATCCAGTTGTTCTCGATGGTAGCAATAGTACCGTTTTCAAATTCTAAGATGCTTTGATATATGTCTGCTACAGGGATGTTTTTTCTTATTAAAACCTCTGCCCTTGAGACAGAATAAACTCTTTGTACTTCGCTATCAATTAAAAAACGGAGGGTATCGATGGTATGACTTCCAAGAAACCAGAGCACGGAGGATTTGCTTGCCCAGGAGAGCATTTGGGTTGGAACATAAATGATGTCGTTTAAACGATAATACATGGAAATAACCTTTCCTAATTCACCTTTTTGAATACTTTCTTTGGCTATTGAAAAGGGTGGGCTGAAACGGGCGTGAAAATCAACCATGACACGGCATCCTGAGCTATCATAAGCTTCTTTCATGGCTTGCAAATCTTCGTTGGTGGTTGCCAGGGGTTTTTCCACTATAACATGCTTTCCAGCTTCTAAAGCGGCTATAAAGGGTTCGCGATGTGCAAAATCAGGGGTGGTTATGGCTACCGCCTGTATTTTTGGGTCTTCAAGCATCTTCCTAAAGTCAGTGTAGTAGTTTTTAGCTCCGTATTTGAGGGCCAGTTTGCGAGCTCTTTCTTCTGCTATATCACAAACTGCGATTAGCTCCGATAGATGGTGAGAGGCATAAATCTTGGCATGCGTTTCACCCCAGATTCCTGCTCCTATCACTCCAAAGCCTATTTTCTCCATCTGTTATTTTCCTCCTTCCGTAAATTCATAGGGATTAAAGAGATGTTCCATCACCAAAGCAGCACCCCATAACACCTCTTTATCTTTTTGAAGGGAGCTTACCGCTAAAGTAACTTTTCTGGCCAAAGGTTCAAGGGCTCTTTCGTTTAATCTTTCTTTAACTTTTTTGAGTAATAAAAAAGGATCGATTTGGGTTAGAGCACCGGTGAAAACTACCTTTTCAGGAGCCAATATATTTACAATAACTGCTGTTAAATCTCCAAGGCGCAAAAAAACATCTTCCAATGTTTTTTTAACTTTGAATTCTTTTTTCCTCTTGATTAGTTCTTGAATGGCGATTTCTGTTTCATAATCACCTTTACCATTTAGTTTTTCCATAAGTTTAGGTAGCGCTATAGAAGTTTCTAAGCAGCCCTTTTTGCCACAAAAGCATAGCTCTTGGCTATTGTCCAGGGCTATATGTCCAACTTCTCCTGCTCCATCTTCCGCGCCCCTGTATATTCGTTCTTCAATAACAATACCCATACCCAAAGCTTCGCCACAGTTAATACAAACAAAGTTCCTGTTTTCTTGAGCCAGGCCGAACCACATTTCTCCCAAGGTAGCAGCAATGGTCCTGTTATCTATAACAACCGGAATGTTTTTCAATAAGTGTTCCTTAACCATTTCTAAAAATGGGAGATTTTTCCAGCTGAGGTGAGCAGCGTATTCTATCGTGCCTTGTTTGTGGTGTACTATGCCTGGCACTCCTATTCCTATACCTAAGAGATCTTCGGGATGGGAATTTTGTAGTATCTTCTGAATTAGACATACTAACTCACGAGCCACTTGATTGGGCGATGCATTTTGGATTGTAAGGCTTTCCCTGTAGAGTATTGAACCATTCAGATTTATGAGAGCTGCTATAATTTCTCCTGAGTCTTTGACTAATGCACCTATTAAGCGTGGTCCGCGTGGATTTATAGAAAGAAGAATAGGTTTTTTGCCAATGGAAGACCTTGCTCGTCCTGTTTCTACTAATAGATTTTCTGCTATTAGTTCCTTTACTATCTGAGATACAGTTGATTTGCTTAATCCGAAAAAAGAGCCTATTTGGGTTCGAGATATGCTCTTGTTTTTCCATACCGAGCGGAAAACAAGCTTTTTATGTACTTCGCTTATACGAGGGGCAGTAAAAGTACGCATTTTGTTTGTTCTGGAAACGAACTATTTTAAATGCGAATAAATGATAATCCTTTTTTTCTTCTTTGTCAATGTAATGTGGTGCTGGCCCCCAAAATTCCCTGTAAAAGAGCAGCAGGCAACATTAGCATACCTTTTCAAAAACTTTTGAGGCTTAATTTCTCAATTTCCAGCTCATTCTTCAGCCTATCTTAGATGAGCAGGTTCTGTTTTGGCAAAGTTCGCTCTGCTCTGTTATTTGCTGAAAGCTATTCTCAAAACTCCAGAGACTAACTTCAAAGCTAATTTTTCGGCGAGAGAACCTGAGATGACTTCGCTTCTACGCCTTTCTTCTTCAAAGCTCCTCTTTACGAGATTAGTGTTCCCGCTTGTTTTTGCACTTAAAGGGTAACCTCGAGTGATTCAAAAAATGTCCGGATTCTTTTGAGAAGTTTTAACCAGAGAGGAGAGTTCTTTTCTATGTTTTTCTAATGAACTAAAAAGGTATCTGCTTAGCTTAGTCATATCCTGCATTATCTCTTATGGTCGTGATTGCTGCTTTTGATTCAGGCCAGGTTTATTCTTTCTAGGGCCTTACTCCAAAAGTTCTGCATGCCGATGTGTGATTGCGGTTGCTTCACACATAAGCTTTCTCCAAAAATATTTTTCTTTGGTTTTTTCTTTATGTGAAGGGTGGTTCAGGTTATAATAGAAAAAAAGGAGGCGGTGGAAGTGTTTCCTTTCCTTGCTGTTTCAACCAACACGTATCATGGTTTTTCTCTCCTGGAAGCCCTTTCGGGTATTTCGCGCGCCGGTTTTAAGTTTGTGGAATTGGCCTGTGTAAAGGGGTGGACTTATCATTTTGATCTGGAGTCTTACTCTGAAAGTGAATTCAAAAATCTTCAGAAAACCCTCGATTCTTTTGGGTTGCAGGTAGTGAGCTTGAGTGCTCATTCTGACCTGGCTTCGAGTGATGGGGTTGCTTATCTCCAGAAAGCTCTCCGCTTTGCGCAATCCATAGGGGCTAAAGTGGTAAATACTGGAACCATAGAGGAGGAGAAAGATAAAGAAGTTTTTCTTCATAACATCCAGCGCCTGGTTAGGGATGCCGAAGCGACGGGAGTCAAAATCGGTCTTGAAATTCATGGAGATTTCTTAAAAAGTGGAGAAGTGGCTCAGAAGGTGGTTAGTGAGATACAATCTCCCTTTGTTGGAATTAACTATGATACGGGTAACGCCATCTTTTACGGTAATGTTCGCCCTGAAGAAGATATCATTTCATGTTTGCCCTGGATTGTTCATATTCACCTCAAGGATAAAAGAGGAGGGTATAAGGTATGGGATTTCCCTGCACTGGGGAAGGGGGAAGTGAATTTTGGTAAAATTCTTGGGTCGCTTCCTCCCGAAAAACGTTCCATCCCCATTAGCGTGGAGATAGAGTTCGATGGAAAGTTTGATCATCCTAAGGAGTTTGTCGATCAGGCAGTACAGGAATCGTTTGCCTATCTTGCACAGCTACAAAAGTCGCTTGGAAGTTCTCAATAATAGAAGTACAAGGAGGTGATAAGGCCTTATAAACCTGGTGTGTCGCATTTGAGGCTCTGAAAAAATTGCACAGAGGAGGCATTGAAATGAGGAAAAAGGGAATAATTCTGGTAGGGTTATTTTTGGTAATATCAATCCTTTTAAGCATGGGGCTAAGTTTGGTTTCTGCCCAGGAAGGAAAAAAGCTGGTATTTGGTTACATCGCCTACAGTCGAAAAGACGTCTGGAATAACTATTCCATTCTTGCTTTTGAATATGCAGCCAGAAAAAAAGGCATTGACACGATTGTCCTTGACCCAGAGGGCAATCTGGAAAAAGCCGTGGCGGCAATGGAAGATCTCATTGCCAGAAAAGTGGATGGAATCTCAGTCTTTACCATAACTCCAGAACTGGATGTAACTCTTTATGAGATGGCCAAGGATGCCGGTATTCCTGTAACCTTTGAGAACTCTCTCCCTGCTGACACATCCCTAGATTACATTTCCTGTGTGGCCTGTCAGTATGAGGATATTGGCTATGCAGCAGGGAAATTTATCAGCGAAAATTATCCGGGCAGCAAGCTCTTCTACGTTATGGGCGCACCGGGAATGGGTATTACTGAGCTCTATGAAAAGGGTCTTCACAGAGCACTTGAAGAATATGGAACGGTGGAACTGGTGGGCACACAGCCTACGGACTGGGGTGCTGAACAGGCCATGAACGTCACCCAGAATGCTATTCAGTCTGGCCTTGAGTTTGATGTCATTTTTGCCAACAACGAACAGATGGCTACGGGGGTTATTAATGCTTTAAAGGACGCAGGGCTCTTTGGGAAAGTTAAAATTGTGTCTACCGGTGGCGGACCGCATGGGCTGGAAATGATTGCCAAAGGAGAAATCGATGCTACCATGAGTGCTCCTGTTTCTTTACAAGGGCTTTTAACCTTTAAGAACCTTTACCAATACGTGGTAAAGGGCGTTAAACCGCCGAAGTTTATCCCGCTACCCATTATTCCTATAACTAAAGATAACCTTGATGAAGCAATTCCCTGGGAAATTAACGATGAAACCTATGAGCGGGCGGTTGCCTATATTGGTGGTTTAGATTAAAGAAATCACCCCGGCACAGTGCCGGGGTGAAAGGGGGAGAAAGGAACTGCAAGCGCTTATTGAAGCTCGAGATATTGTTAAGCATTTCCCCGGAGTTCAGGCGTTAAAGAACGTTTCCTTTGATCTCTACCCCGGGGAAATTCATTGTTTAGTTGGTGAAAACGGTGCAGGTAAATCTACACTGATTAAAATTCTCTCTGGTTTTTTGAGACCTGACAAAGGAGAAATCTACGTTGGTGGTCGGCGATTTCATTTCTTAACTCCTCATCTGGCCCAATCTCTGGGCATTCAGACCATTTACCAGGAAAATATTCTGGTGCCCCAGATCAGTGTAGCGGAAAACATTTTTGTTGGAAGAGAGATTGCTTCAAGGCTGGGTGTTATCAATTATCGGGAGACTTTTGCTCGAGCCAGATCTTTAATTGCTTCCTTAGGAGTGGATTTGCCTGTTGAAGAACGCGTGGAGAATCTTAGCGTGGCAGAGCAGCAGTTGGTGAAAATTGCGCGGGCCATTGCTCTGGAGCCCCGGGTTTTGATTTTGGACGAGCCCACAGCGGTGTTCAACGTCAGTGAAACCAGGATGGTGCTTGACCTGGTGGAAAAACTTGCCCACAGAGGCATTGGTATTATTTATATTTCCCATCGTCTGGAAGAAGTTTTAAAGATTGCTCACCGTATTACGGTTTTGCGTGATGGGTTTAAAGTTGCTTCTCATAATCATCGGGAGGAAAAGGTCGACCTTGCCACGCTCACCCGGGAAATGGTGGGGAGGAGTGTGGCTGGTTTTAAAAGGGAGAAGCGTTCACCTTCTGGGGAAGTCGTTCTGGAAGTTAAAGGCCTGCGACTCACCCCTGTTTCTCCGCCGGTTTCTTTTGCGCTACATCAAGGAGAAATTTTAGGGGTTGCCGGTCTTGTTGGTTCGGGAAGGACCGAGATTTTTCAGGCTTTATTTGGCTTCAGGAAACGTTACGCTGGAGAGGTTTGGATTAAAGGTTCTCGGGTGGAAATTCGTTCCCCTCAAGACGCCGTTCGCCATGGTATTGGTTATATCACTGAAGATCGGCAAAAGACGGGGCTGGCTCTGGGGTTGAGTGTGGCTAAAAACGTTACCATACCCTCTCTAGATGATCATTTTCAAGGTTTCCTTATTCCTCTTTCTCGAGAGAGGGAGCTTGTGTCAAAATACGTGGAAAGTTTGGAAGTTAAAACACCTTCGCTGGAGCAGGAGGTGCGTTTTTTAAGTGGTGGCAATCAACAGAAAGTAATCTTGGCCCGCTGGCTTTTAAAGGACGCAGAGATCATTATTTTTGACGAACCCACCATCGGTATCGATGTTAATGCCAAGAGTGAGATCCACCGCTTAATTGCTGATCTGGCGCAAAGAGGAAAATCGGTTATTGTGATTTCTTCTGAAAATCCAGAGCTCATCGCTCTCTGTGACCGGATTCTGGTTATCCGTCAGGGAAAGATTGTTAGAGAGCTTTTCGCGGAGGATATGAACGAAGAAAACATAATTTCTTCTGCTTTTGGGGTGACTGCCAGTGAGAGAATATAACTACTCGAATAGTGAAAATCAGGTTGGGGAGCCTTCCATTACTTTAGAAAAAAAAGTTTCCGTGTTCCGCAGTCAGACCTTTTTCTTAATAGTAGTTATTGTCATACTTTCGGTGCTATTTGGGACCTTAAATCCCAAGTTTTTGAGCCAGAGGAATCTCCTGGCGGTTTTCCAGCAGATCGCGGTTTTAGGAATAGCTACCATGTCCATGACCTTACTACTTATTTCCGGGGGTATCGACCTTTCTATTGGTTCCATGATGGGCTTTAGTGGGGTAGTCATTTGTAAGATGGTTATGGCGGGTATATCTCCTTTCTGGGCGGTTCTGACCGGATTTTTGCTCCCTATAGGGTGCGGGTTCATCAATGGCGTCATTGTCAGCAAGAGTAAGTGTATTCCTCTTATTGTAACGCTGGGTATGAGCTATGTTTATTATGGTTTGGCTCTGGTTGTGTCTGGAGGGCTCTTTCTTTCTCTAAAGGGAAATTTTACTTTTCTGGGGCGAGGAAGAATTCTTGGAGTTCCGGTTTCGGTAATAGTTCTCTTTGTAGTGGTTTTGATGGTTCATTTTATGCTGCGCAATACCAAGTTTGGTCGTAGGCTGGTGGTCATGGGAGGCAATGAACAAGTTGCTTTTCTCTCTGGGATCAACGTGGACCGTCTCAAGATTGCCAGCTACACCCTGAGTGGCGTCCTGATCGGCCTGGCTTCTCTGGTGCTCATTTCCCGTCTGGGGAATATTTTGGCCAATGCGGGGGAAGGGTACGAACTTCGTGCCCTGGCTTCATCAATCATTGGAGGTGTTACCTTTGAGGGAGGTAGAGGTTCGGTTTTAGGAGCTTTTTTGGGAGTGGTGCTTATGGGAATCGTGCAGAATGGTCTCAACATTCTCAACGTTTCCTCGTATTTTCAGACTTTTACCATCGGTCTTATCATCGTGATTGCTGTAGTGGTAAGTAATCTGGAAAGGATAAGGCGATAGCAGTAGTTTTTATCAGGAGATAGGATTGGCAGAACATTTCCATCGAACTTTTTGAGAACTGCCCAATATACAGTTTTTTCCGGCAGTTATTATGAAAGTTCACGTCCGGGGCTGTGAACTCTCGTGCCCCAGGGCTGCCGAAGAATTCTCGATGCTGGTTGTGGTAAAGGAAATCTGGAGAAGTTTTTGGGAATGGAACGTTCCTGTGAGGTCTGGGAGTGGAGGTAAACCAGGAAGTTACAAAAAGGCCGAAGAGAAGCTCGATCAGGTTTGTGTTGGCGATTATGAAAACTGGTTGCGTTAACTTGCATTGTTGAAGCTATCTTGCGAACCATTTTTCATTTTCTAATCCCTCAGTTGACTATACACAATCTGTTTCTAAGGGTTTTCTCATTAACTTCAGTGTGTACTATGTTTCTCGACGACTTTGTAGTAGATTTCTTCCAATCTGGCTGCTTCTTCTTGCAGGTTTGGAATATGTGTCCGCAGAGCACCGTTTTTGAGTTGATCCAGAATCTCTGGATTCCTCAAAACTCTGAGTACCTTTGCTTTGAGTTCTTCTCGGTTGCCTACCTCGAAGAGTAACCCATTTTTTTCCTCTTTGATGATATCGGTGATGCCAAAGGTCCGGGAGGCTATGACGGGTATACCAAGATAAAGGAATTCCCTGGTGGCCACCGAATAACTTTCACAATAGTAGGGAAGTATACCAAGATCAATGCCTTTCAATAGACTGGGTAATTCCTCCCTTCGGTAACTTCCTTTATACACTACTTTGTGGTTTGACTTTTCCTGGAGTTCTGCAAGCCACTTCTCTGCTTCCTTTTCTGCAATAGCACCAAAGATGAACATGTGAAAGTCTTCTTTTAAGACTTCGTTATCCAGAAAGGTCATCATGAGAAGGTCGATGCCTTTTGCTCTTGCAATGGTCCCGATAAACGCCAGCGTTGGAGAAGCGTTTTTTCTGGAAACCCTTTGAGGTCTTGGGACCGCGAATTCAATACCAATGGGGACGACAGTAGCTTTGTCCTTGGGGTACCGGAGTAATTCTAAAAAGTGGTTCGCCCAGCTTTCGGCACCAAATACGAGTACGTCGTAATAATCAAAAAGGGCTTTGATGTATGCAAATCTCGCATAGAGTTTGCTCAGGTAGATAGATTTTTGCCGTATGGAAAACAGTGAGTTGACCCGGTAAGCTTCAGAGAGGATGCACTCAGCACACTTTTCAGGGATTCCAGGCCCCTTGCAGGAGGGGTTGGCTACAAAGGGGCGCGTTTTGAAACAGAGCTCTTCGTATGCGTGAACCTGGCGGACAATCGGTATATCCATGGCTTCAAAGAGTTCTACCATTTTTGCGGTCATAAAGACATAATCGTTAATATTGATAATATCCGGCTTAAAGTCGCGCACAGCTTTTTCGATCAGATTCAGATACCCCCTTACCTCGTAGCCCCAAAAAGCATCTTCGAGAAATGCTTGGGTCCAGTTAAGAGGTGGTACTTTGTAAATGATATTACCGTTGATAGTTTCCTTGATGAGGAAATTTCCAGCTTCTGGCCGGGGGATCAACGCGGCAACCTGGTGTCCTCTTGCGTTTAGAGATTCCATCTGGTTAGCGGTTACTATGGGTGTGCCGGTGTATTCATAGGGGGGGATGGAATGGTTAACAAAGAGAATGCGTAGAGGTTCTCTCTTCTTTGGAAAAGAAAAAGACTTGCGTAACAGGTCTTTTTTAGATGCTATGACGAGTATTTGCTCAATTTTATCCAGGGGAACCTGTTCCGGACTTTTAAAGGAATAATCGCTTGTGAAGACCTGTTCCAGAATGGATACTTCTGAAACCAGAATCTGGAAATTCTGAAAATACCGCTGGAAAAGGGCAGTAAGCTTTTCGAGAGTCCAGTTCGTTCGGTGGTCTGAATTCAGGTCGGTTCCGTGGAACCTCCAGTGGGGTACGGACAGAAAGAGGGAGCCCTCTTCTTGCAGAAGCTCCAAAGCTGCTTCAAGAAAGAGCCGGGGATGTTCTACGTGTTCCATGGTTTCAAGGGAGACCAGATAGTCAAAGCGTTCCCCGTTCTTTGCTTTTTCTTCTAAGGGCTTACGCTGGAAGAGGATGTTCCTTTCCCCAAGGTGAAGCATGCGAGCAATCTGGACTGCTTCATCGTCGACGTCTGCTCCCACCACTTCTGAGTTGGTCAGTTCTCCCAGGATGAGGGATCCGTATCCTGCCCCACAGCCACAGTCCAGTATCTTTATGGTTCCTGGCTTTCTCCTTTGTTCTATAAGTTCTCGAACATCTCTGTAATGTTGAATAGGTTTAAGGGTGTTAACCAGATCGCTCATGCCCGGCACGGATCGCCTTTGAGGATTTACGTTGTTCATAAGGCTCTGTATGCCTGGTATGTTCTGGAGCATGAAAAGGCTATTGGGAGATCGAAATTCCTGTTTTCTCCGGTACATGGTTGCAATTGCTGTTTCGTAAAGTTGGACAATTTCCGCAGGCTTCAAAGAATTTATAAAGGATGGTACCTCAATAGCATTCTCGCCTAAATTTATTTTGTTGACCAGGACAGGCGCAATTTTTCCATACTCAGCACTATAGAGGAGAAGGTCAAAAAATATTTCTCCTTTGAGGGGGTGGACATTAACTCCGAAGACCATCCATCCGAGATCAGGAAGGTGTCTGTATAACTGATATTTGTTGAGATGTTCTCTGAAAGCAATCTGATCCTTTGTCTCCATTAGGGGTCACTCCTGTAAGACTGTATTGACACAGATACCATTCTATAGGAGAGCATAAAAATCTTTGCCAAAATTTTGAACTTGAGCAGTGATGTGGTAATATACCCCCTTTTTTATGCGTATGTTTCCAGGATTATTTCAAATACGGTGAGTTTACACTGGGTGTTTTTGCCGCTTTTTGAGAGAGAAAGACAAGACTTTCGGGAAAGGATTAATCTTTCTCCATTTTCGGGGTTATTCTCGATTTAGAATGGCTCGATGCTCTCAGGTGTCTCGATAGTTTATTGCTTCGAAAGATGAATTGTGACGATGAACACAAAAGGTATTGTCTGAAATTTAGGATTTTTTAGTTAGTGTAAATTTATTGTAGGTATTCTTCAGAGAGAAAGGAGTACAAAAAACCTCACCATCCAGAGTACGTGGTATAAGTCTTGTTGGATAACAACCAAAGGGATACTCTGGAGGTGAGGTTCTGTGAATATGGTACAGCAAATCTTCAAGGGGTTCCAGAGGATTCTGGAATTATCCCTCCATTTCCTGGAGAAGAGTATGGATTTCCAGGAGTTTGAGGAGAAGCTCTGGTAGACCATGAACACCATCCTCACCCTCTTTGGGGATGTCACCTACAGGAGAATCTACTACAAGCACAAAGGCACCAGAGAATACCTGCACCTTCTGGATGACCAGATTGCTTTCAGGAAGAAGAGAAGGATCGATCCCCTCCTGGAAGCCCTGGTTCTTAAGAAGACCACAGAGCTCTCCTACCAGAAAGCGGGGAGGGAAATCCTTCCCCAAAATCAGGAATGCACCTCAGGGCTGAGGTGATGAAGAGGCTGGTCCATAATTTAAGAAAGGATGAAAAGAAGGAAGAAGAGATTCCGGAGAAGAAGCGGAAACCAGGAAAGAAGCTCCCTTACCTTTTCATCGAAGCTGACGAGGACCATGTTCCCCTTAAGGAAAAGGGGAAAAAGAGGAAAGAGGAAGAAGAAGTCCAGAATCCTTGCCAAACTGGTCTACGTCCATGAGGGGAAGGAGACTTCAGGCTCAGGGAGAGCCACACTGAAAAATCCCCACTACTTCGCTGGTTGCTATGAGGACACCGAAGAGCTCTTCCTGGAGGTCCTCAAGTACCTGGAACAAAACTATGACCTTCAATCTGTGGAAACAATCTTCCTCTGTGGTGATGGAGCCTCCTGGATTAAGAAAGGCCTGGAGATCATTCCCAAATCCACTTTTATCCTGGATCGCTTCCACCTCGCAAAACGCATCCGGGAAGTTCTGTCCCGGGATGACTCAAAAGGTAAACTCTGGAAGGCTATCGAGGAGGGTTCCTGGGAGAGTGTGGAAGCCTTCTTCTCTAAGGCTCTCTTAAGAAAAGAGGGTTCTCGAGAAAAGCGAAAACTGGAAGACCTCTGCACCTATCTCTCCCGCAACTTGCGAGGGAATCCAGAATGCCAGGCACTACCAGGTTATGGTCAGTGCTGAGACTCATGTGAGCCATGTTCTCTCAGCTCGACTTTCCCACCGTCCCCTGAGCTTCGGGAGGAGAGGGGTGGACCGCATGAGCTACCTCCCTTCACTCTTTCTCCTGAAACCATAAAGCAAGAGAAGGAGAAAGGAAGAGCAGTCTTTCGGGAAATCTATAACCACATCCCGGTGATGCGAGAACCGGTGAGTGCTCTGCGTATGACCCTCAAAGCCCTGACCCAGGATATGTCCTGAATTCCTGTGATATGAAAGACTGTAATCTGGATGAGTGAGGGAAAAGAAAGTAAATCACGAAATGAAGAAATGGAGAGGGTTTTAAAAAATATCCCTACAATAAGTTTGCACTGTTCCTTTATAGACAGCATATTGACAACTACCTGCAGGGATGTTAGAATTTTCAAAAGCTTTCTTCATCGAAAGAAGAAAGTTGAGGGCCTTTGGAAAAGGTGACCTATCAGAGAAAAGTTCGAAAAGAAAACTTGAAACGGGTTATCCGCTTTATTCACCGCAGAGGAACTACCAGTCGTTCTGCTATTGCTGAGGCTTTGAATCTCAGTCTTTCTACGGTTACTAATTTGGTGTCTGAGCTCAGAGAGAAGGGCTTGCTTCAAGAGGAAGGCCTGGGAGAGTCCATAGGGGGGCGCAGACCGGTGCTGCTCCGCTTTGAAAAGGAGTGGGGTTGGGTTGTTGCGGTTAAGGTGGGAGTTCACCGTTTACACCTGGGCTTGGCCAATTTGAATGGTGAGCTGAAGAAGAAAAAAATCTTTCCTCTGCTTTCTCATAACCCTCGGGATGTGGTTAATCAAATTGTGGAGGGAGTTTCAGATCTGTTGCGGGAACATACTCTCAATCGCATCATAGGTATGGGTGTTTGCTGCCCGGGAGTGATAGATCCTCAGGAAGGAGAGATTATACGGGCAGTCAATCTGCACTGGAAGGATGTGCCCCTTCGCAAGATGCTTGCCTCTCACTTTCCCTGGCCGGTTTTTGTTGAAAATAGCCTGGACACCGGTGCTCTTGGTGAGAAGTGGTTTGGAGTGGGTAAGGATGCCCGGGATTTGGTCTACATTAACGTAGGTAACGGTGTTGGAGCAGGGATAATTTCTAACGGGGAGCTGGTGGAGGGATACCGTCATGGAGCTGGAGAATTTGGTCACACCAGCATCAATTTTTTTGGGCCTCCTTGTTCCTGTGGTAATAGAGGGTGCGTAGAGCTTTATGCATTAGCTCAGGCAGTGGTTAAGAAGGCCAGAGAGTATATTGAAAGAGGAGGTAAAACCTGTATTCCGGATATCATCCAAGGCGATTTAAGTGCCCTTAGCTGTGAGGTAATAGACCAGGCAGCGCGCCTGGGTGATGCTTTTGCTCTGGATCTGTGGAAAGAAACCGGAGCCATCCTGGGTAGAGCGATTTCCAACCTGGTTAATCTGCTGGACCCTGAGGTGGTGGTCATTGGAGGTGGCCTATCCCTGGCACACCCCATTTTCATAGATACCATTGCTTCTGTGGTTTGGGAGACTACAGCTTCTCTACACCGCAGAAAAGTGGAAATCAGAAGGGCCTTTTTTGGACGCGATTCTGGTTTGGTTGGAGCAGCTGCACTGACGGTAGAACGTATTTTTACTTAACCTCGGCAGAGAAGACTGAGCAAGGAGGGGAGCTTCATGGAGCCCAGAGAGCGAATAAGGCGAGTTCTGAAAAGAGAGGGAGAGGTTGATTGTATTCCCTGGAGTCTTTACTTTGGAGCCACTCCCTCTTTCACACCACCCTTCTTTGAGAAATTCTCTGCTCAGACGGGAATTGAGGATGTTGCTGAACACTTTGACTTTGAAGTGCGTATTGCTCACTCTGAAGATAGTGAACCTCTTTATCACACCACCACTGCACATTACGGCTTAGGCATGAGCTCCAATGGTATTGGAAGAGAATTTTTTACCGTAGAACTTCCTGAAGGAGTGTGTTTTTCTCCCTGGGGAGTGGGTGTTCTGCCCTGGCCAGAAGACCCAAGCTGCGAGAGAATCTTTTCTCCCTTAGCTGGAGAGCGTACCCTGCAGGAAATCGAACTTTATCCTGTACCGGGCATCGATGAGGGGAGCATTCCCAGAGTAAGCAGTAAAGCCCGGGAGATACGAAAGAGAGGTTATCTCTCTTCCGCTTACTGTGGCAGTATCTATGAGTGGTGTCACTGGCTACGGGGGATGGAGGATTTCATGATTGACCTTGTGATACGTCCGGAACTTGCCAGTGCACTTATCGAAAAAGTGGCCACTTTTACCCTTACCTTCGCCAGAAAGCATGCTGAGTGTGGTGTGGAGCTGCTCTGTTTCTATGACGACTATGGTATGCAGGACCGCTTGCAAATTCCTC
Source organism: Atrimonadaceae bacterium G-SL-SR-0-11 (assembly GCA_048814795.1). Classification (GTDB taxonomy): domain Bacteria; phylum Atribacterota; class Atribacteria; order Atribacterales; family Thermatribacteraceae; genus Thermatribacter. Next base: position 586,723 of record CP184673.1, read on the forward strand.
CTAATTTATGGCGTAGATTTCTCAAACCCTGGTGGGAAAAGATAATTTCCTCTTTACGAAAAGATTTTCCTGAGTGCCTCTTCTTCCTGCACTCCTGCGGCAAGATTGAGGAAATCCTTCCCGACCTGGTGGAGGTAGGTTTTGATGTTTTACATCCTCTACAGCCGGAATGTCACGATGTAGGAGAGGTCTTGCGACAGTTTGGTTCAAGAATATCTTTTTGGGGGACGATCAGCGCTCAAAAAACAATTCCCTTTGGAAAAAGGTCCGAGATTGAAGCCGAGGTGAAAAGTAGAGTTCAAATTTTTAAAGATATGCCAGTTTTTATTATTTCGCCTTCAAACACCATTGGGGGAGAGGTACCGGTTGACAATGTGGTTTGGTTTATTGAAGCTTGCCAAAAGTATGGAATAATATCATAATTTTAGGTAGGAGGGAGATTATGAAAAAAGGCATTAATCAATGGTCTTTTCCTCAGAACATGTCTGTTTTAGAGGTGCTCCGGCTCGCTTCTAAGTATAATTTTCAGGGTGTGGAATTGTGCCCCGATGAAGATGGAGTTTTTTCCATTAAAGCTAACTCCAAAGACCTTAGAATAATTAAGAATCTTGCCTCAGATTTAGGTTTGGAAATTTGCAGTTTGGCTACAGGGTTGCTCTGGAAGTATAATCTGGCTTCAAACGATTCTTCTAATAGAGAAAAAGCCAAAGATGTGATTAAAAGCCTTATTGAAATGGCTGCCCAGCTTGGAGCTTCTTCAGTTTTGGTAATCCCGGGGTATGTAAATGTGCCCTGGGATCCTAATTCGGAAGTAGTTCATTATCAAGAAGCATTGAAGAGGTCTCAGGAAAGTTTGGAAGCCGTAATTCCACATGCTCAAAGCGCAAATGTGGTGTTGGGCATTGAGAATGTGTGGAATAAGTTTTTGCTTTCTCCTCTGGAGTTTGTTTCTTTTGTGGATCATTTCAATAGCCCTTTTGTAAAAGCACATTTTGATACTGGTAACGTTCTTATTTTTGGCTATCCGGAACAGTGGATAGAAATTTTAAACGATAGGATTGTTAAAGTCCATGTAAAGGATTTTAAGTTGAATGTGGGCAATATAAATGGATTCTGTCTCCCGCTCGAAGGCGATGTTTGCTGGCCAGAAGTCATGAAATGTTTGCTAAATGTTGGTTATGACGACTATTTGATAGCAGAGTTCATTCCTCCCTATCGTTTTCACACAGAAGCATTATTGTCCAATATATCCTTCAATTTGGATTGTATCATGGAAATGGCTTAGTTTTGAGTTGTGATAGGAGGTGATAAAAGGGAAAATAGGGTTTTAAAGCGTTTTACCTTTACTTAGGAATAAAGCAAGAAAGGAGGAAAAATCTATGAGGAAATTTTTAGCTATAAGTGTTGTTTTGGTGATGGTTCTTGCTGTTTTCTCGGTGGTTTGGGCTCAGAGTCAGTTGAGGGTAATGTGGGCAGAGTATGATGGTTTAACACCTGAATATGCGGAAAATCTTGAAAAAGCTTTCGAAGAAGCTTATCCGGATGTTGATCTGGTAATAATATCTACTCCCTGGAATGAATTTCATGACCGATTAATAACTTATGTGGCAGGAGGACAGCCTCCTGATCTTTCAGTTATTGGTACCAGGTGGTTGCTGGAATTACTGGATATGGGCGTTATTGAACCTATAGAAAAATGGTTGAGTGAGGATCTGAAAAACAATATCGATCCAGCCTTGCTGGAGGGTAAAGTAAAAGGAGTTCTTTATGGTTTACCTGTAGCAGCGGGAACGCGTCTTATGTATTACCGTTCCGACATTATTGACAAGCCCCCTGAAACTTTTGAAGAAATGCTTCAGATTGCCCTGAAAATCAACGATCCCCAAAACAACTTTTATGCAGTAGGTATGATAGGCCAGAAATATGTTGAGTTAACCGAGTATGCATATTATCTTTTTGGCAATGGAGGCTATTTCTTTGAAATTCTTCCAGATGGAAGTTACGGAAGATGCACCGTTAATGACGAAGCCGGTGTTGGAGCTTTAGCATTTATGAACGACCTTGTTAATAAATATAAGGTTACACAACCGGGGGTTACAGCTTATAAGCGGGATGAGGTTCAGAACTTGTTCATTTCGGGCAACCTGGGCATCATCTTGTCGGGCGGTTTTACTGCAACATTGCTTGAACAGCACAACGTTCCTTTCAAGTGGGATGTAGCTCCTATGCCTCACTTTGAAGGCAAGCCACAAAGTACTCTCATTGTTACTGACTCCATTGTGATGTTTAAGGATTCTAAGGTCAAAGAAGCAGCTGGAAAGTTCCTCGATTTCTTCTATTCCGACGAATGGCGTTTAGAATTTGATAAGTTAGTAGGGTTCCCACCTGTAACCAAATCTTTGGCCGATCATCCATATTTCCAGAAACCCGTCTACAAGGTTATGATTCAACAAATTCCCAATGCTAAGGGATGGCCACTTATGCCTGAATGGCCTGAATGTAACGACATTATTTGGAGCAACATAGAGGCTACTTTCCTGGGTCAGAAAACTCCGCAGCAGGCCATGGATGATGCTGCTGCAGAAATTGATGCCCTGCGAGGCTTCTAAGCTAAATTTAAAAACGCAGAGAGGGTAACCCTCTCTGCGTTTTTTAAAGAAGGTGATATGTTGGAATGTTTCGTAAATTAATATCCAAAGAAGCAAAAATAGCTTTTTGGTGTTTGTTGCCGGCAGTTGTTTTTTTGATGGTATTCATGTTTTATCCGATTTTTTATGTAATTCTTATGTCTTTTTTCAAAACGAATCGCCTTGGCAATTTAGTCTCTTACACTGGTTTGGGAAATTATCGTTTCCTTTTTAAAAGACCTGAATTTTGGACAATAGTTTTGCGTTCTTGCATTTGGACAGCTCTCGCTGTGGCTGTAAAGACAGCTTTTGGTTTAGTAATTGCTCTTTCTCTGAACACTGATTTTTGGGGTCGCAAGATTGCGAGAGCTCTGGTGGTTATTCCTTGGGCGAGTTCTGTTCCTATAAGTGCCATGTTGTGGCAGTGGACTTATAATAACGATTTTGGACTTTTAAATCATACCCTTAAGGCACTCGGTATATGGAACAATCCTCCGGTGTGGTTGGCTTACCCCAAACCGGCTTTTTTTGCAAATCTTTGGGTGGATATATGGTGCGGCATACCATTTATGGCCTTGGTTTTTTTGGCTGGACTTCAATCTATTCCTACAGAGCTTTATGAGGCAGCAGATATAGACGGAGCAAGTTCTTTTGCTAAATTCCGTTTTGTCACTCTTCCCCTTTTAAGTGGCGTTTTGACAGTAGCCACCCTGCTTTCCACTCTGTGGACTTTTAATGATTTTAACGTTATTTACATTCTTACCAAAGGTGGTCCAGCTAATTCGACGGATATTCTTATTACCTATATTTATAAATATGCTTTTCAGTATCTGCGTTTTGGTCCAGCTGCTTCGATGGCAGTTATTACCTTTGTTATCTTGCTCGCAGTAAGTATTGTTTATGCAAGGACTTACTTTAGAGAAAGGTCGTGAAAGTGATGGTAAGTAAGGGTAGGTATTTTATATACCCTATTGTAGTTTTTTTGTTGCTGATTTTGCTTTTTCCGTTTTTTGTTATGGTTTCGACTGCCTTGAAGCCTCTTGAAGAAGTCTATGCAAATCCTCCGCACTGGATTCCTCGTGAAGTGAGATTGCAAAACTTTAAGGATATTTGGAGCAAGTATCCCTTGGGAGCTTATTTTAGAAATAGCTTTGTCGTGGCTACTGGAACGACATTGTTAAATATGGCTTTATGTATACCAGCTGCCTATGCAGCTGCCAGAATCAATTTTCGAAGCAAGAGTTTCATAATGTACCTGTTTCTGGTAATACAGATGTTCTCACCTATTATTGTAATTATTTCACTTTTTAAGATCGTTTCTTCGCTGGGTTTACTCGACAGTCTTTTCGCTCTGGTTTTGACTAATGGAGTTTTCACTCTTGCCTTCTCTATATGGTTATTGAGTGGCTACTTTAGAAGCATTCCTAAGGAAATTGAAGAGGCTTCTTTAATTGATGGTTGTTCACGCTTTCAGTCGGTTGTCAGGGTGCTTTTACCAGTAGCTATGCCTGGGTTGGTTACCACGATTATATATACTTTTATTACTGCCTGGAACGAGTTCATGTTTGCTTTAACTTTTATTACTTCAGTGGAGAAGAGACCACTTACTTTAGGTTTATATAACTTTATTGGACGCTGGACTGTGCAGTGGCATTATCTTATGGCTGCTGCTCTGCTGGCTCTAATTCCAGTGGTACTTTTATTTTTACTGATTGAGAAAGAATTGGTTCAAGGTTTAGCAGGAGGAGCGATTAAAGGATAGGGGAGGTGTGCTAAATGTCAACTTTTCGTTATTCTTTGGCCAAGTTCATTCCTTTTCAGGATCAAAAGGAGTGTGAGCGAGTCAGAAAGATAACCAGGGAAGAAATTACCAAACATCCCAATCCCCAGTTTAAAATTCGCATCATTGAAAACAAGGAAGATTTTTATTTCCAGTTTGCCCTGGATATAGTAACTCGTATTGTAGAGGCCAGGGAGAAAAACCAGAAGCTGGTGCTCATTCTACCGGTAGGACCCATGCCTCAGTATCCCCTTGCTGCAGAAATGATCAACCAGCTGCGTATTCCCATGGACCATGTTTATACCTTTAACATGGATGAGTATGCCGATGAAGAGGGAAATACCGCTCCTCCCACCTGGCCAGGTTCTTTCCAGAAAGCCATGTGGGACAGTTTCTTTTTGAAAATCGATCCCAAACTCCGTCCTCCTGAGAAAAACATCCATTTTCCAACCCAAGAAGTGCTTAACGACTATGCCAAGATGATCGATGACCTGGGTGGTGCTGACTGCTGTTATGGTGGTGTGGGCTGGTGTGGTCACATTGCTTTCTGGGAAGCGCATCTGGGCTTTGAGTTTGGCGATGACCTGGAAGCTTTCAAGCAGGCAGGACCCCGTATTGTAGAATTGCATCCCATGACCATCATGCAGAATGCTCTGCATTCTTTCAGCGGAGACTGGTCCTGGGTACCACCCAAAGCAGCTACCATTGGTCCAGCTCAGATTGTACAGGCCAAAGATCGCAGTTTCTGGCTGGATGGCTACATTGGAGGAGGAGTAAGCTGGCAGCGCTTCATAGCTCGCTTAGCTGCTCATGGAAGAGTGAATACCTTAGTACCTGCTTCCATTCTGCAAACTCTTCCTGGAACTTATACTTTGCTTGGAGGAGTAGCTGATAACGTGGAGATACATATGTCCTGAGGGGGAAATAATAAAATAATAATTTTATAAGGAGGGATAAAGTGTTGGAAAAGTTAGCAATTTATGGGGGGAAGCCGGTTAATGAAAAAGTTTTTCCAAGTTGGCCTTCTTTTTCTGAAAAAACTAAGAAAGAGGCCTTAAAACCTTTGGAGACAGGATTAGTTAATTACTGGACAGGTAGCAAGGGAGTGGAATTTGAGAAAAAGTGGGCCGAGTATTGTGGGTGTAAGTTTGGCATTTCTACAACAAATGGGACATCGGCCTTGCATACCGCTTTGGCTGCTTGTGAAATTGGTCCGGGCGATGAGGTTATTGTTCCTTCCTATTCTTTTATAGCTTCAGCGTTTTGTGTCCTTCAAGCAGGTGCGATTCCAATTTTTGCTGATGTTCGCAGAGAAACTCACACCATAGATCCAGAAGATATAGAGCGAAAAATTACGTCAAGAACCAGGGCTATATTGCCGGTACATCTTTATGGTATTCCCTGTGATATGGAACCCATTATGGATATAGCAGAAAGATATAATCTTTTCGTTATAGAAGATTGTGCGCAGGCTCACGGAAGTGAATACCAAGGGAGAAAGGTAGGCAGTATAGGCCATTTAGGTGCTTTCAGTTTTTGTCAATCCAAGCATTTTACCACAGGAGGAGAAGGAGGCTGCGTAGTTACCAATGACGAAGAATTAGCTTGGCGTGCTCGTTCGTTTCGAGACCATGGTTATAATGTGCGGGAACGACTGCGCCTTTTAGAGCTTGAAAAGAAGCTTTTTTATATTCATGAGCGGGTCGGCTTTAATTATCGCATGACTGAGATCCAATCTGTTATAGGTCTTTGTGAGTTGGAAAGATTTGATAGCTGGAATAAGCCTCGCAGAGTAAGTATTGGGGAAAAGTTTATGGAGTTTTTTGGAAATCACGAGGCCGTTATTTACGTGCCGCCACATCTAAAGGAGGGTAAATTTGTATCTTTCTGGCTGTTTCCCATAGTATTGGATATTCAAAGATTACGTTGTTCTATTAGGGAGTTCTGGCAGGCAATAGAAGCAGAAGGTGTGCCAGTTGTTCCAGTGCTCTGGCCTCAGATGTACCGGGAAAAAGCTTTTATCGAACACAATGGTTTTGGAAGAGTAAAGTTTCCTTTTAGATCCAGAGAGTATACAAATCCGGATAGTGTTGATTATGGAAAGGTAAACTGTGAAAATGCTGCTTGGCTTGAAGAAAGGACTTTTTGTTTTCCTTGCCACCCAGTTTATGAAGATGAACATGTCATGCTTATGATAGAAGCTTTTGAGAAGGTCTACAAGTATTTCAAGAAATGATTCTGGAGGATGGTTTTATGAAAATTAAGTGGGGCGTGATTGGAGCAGGAGGTATTGCTCGCAGGAGGACTATTCCAGAAGTTTTTGCTAATGGTAAAAATAGTGAAATTGTGGCTATCATGGATATTAACACTGAGGTTCTTCGTGAAATGCAGGAAGAGTTTGGTATTGTTAAGGTTTTTTCTAAGTTGGAAGATCTTCTTTTAGAAGAAGAAATAGAAGCAGTATATGTGGCTTCGCCAGTGCATCTCCACTATGAACATGTTTTAAGTGCTTTGCAAAGTGGAAAACACGTTCTTTGTGAGAAGCCATTGGCTCGTACCCTGAAAGAAGCCGAAGAACTTGCTGCGGTTGCAGAGAAAAAGGGCTTGAAATTTGGCGTGGCTTTTATGATGCGTTACAACGTTTATCACAGAAAGATAAAAGAGTGGTTGAACAATGGGATGTTGGGACAGATAGTGGCTTGCAGGGCTCAACTTACTTGCTGGTATCCGCCCATTGCAGGTGCCTGGAGGCAAGAGTTGCAGAAGAGCGGAGGAGGAGCTCTTCTGGATATGGGTTGCCACTGTATTGATTTACTCGAGTGGTTGGTTGGGACAATTAAAGAGGTTTCTGGTTTTGTGGATACTATTACTCACAATTATGAAGTGGAAGATGTTAGTTCGGTTCTTTTAAAATTTGAGAATGGAGCCCAGGGTTTTGTAGATAACTATTTCAATGTCCCTGACCAGGCAAGTCACAACCTGCTCGAGATATATGGTACAAAGGGTGCCGTTATTACCCGTCGCAGTATTGGTCAAGATCCGGGTGGAGACCTTGAGTATTGCTTTGAAACAACAGAAAAGCTTTACAATGCAAAACAAGTTAGAAATGAGGAGGGGTGGCAAAAGCTTTCTTTGGAAGAGCAACCGCTTTACGCGCAGGAAGTTGACGACTTTAGCCGCTGGTTAATTGAAGGAGGTTCTTTCCCATTAAGTTATGAAGTTGGCTTGAGGAATATGAGGGTTGTGGAAGCCATATATCAGTCTTGTTTAGAAAAAAGAGTTGTACGGGTATAAGTTCACTGATCCTTGAAGGGGACTATAAAAGAGTGCGCAAGGACTGGTCAGAAGATAAACGCAGATGTCACTCTGGTTGAGAAAGAAGAGCTTTTGGCATTAGAGCTTTTTCGAGCTAAACTTGTAAGTGAACTTTTTGTTGGATTAATTTTTGCTTTTGGGAGGGTGTGAAAAGGTGCAGAAAGAAGACTTTACTTTTTACAACCTTTTAACTGAGGAGTACAGCAAGAACATTGACCTTTTCTTTCCTGGGTGGTGCGAAGGAAAAGAAAGAGTGGTTGTTTTTGCTCCTCACGATGATGATGCCATTCTTGGGCCGGGGTATCTCCTGCAGGCGGTTCAGCTTTTTGGAGGAGAAGTGCACGTGGTGATTTTCTGTAATGGTTCTGGAGGTTACAGTGTAATTGAACATAAGAATTTGATTACTGCTTTGAGATTTAGAGAAACTGTCAGAGCATATCGCAAGTTAGGCATACCTGAGATGCATATTCACCGTTTAGATTATGAAGATTACAGTGTATGGCCTTTTATCGGCTGGCATCTTCCTGGAAAGGAAGAAGGTACCCTTAGAAAGGTCTTGCCTCTTCTGCGCCGAATAGGAGCGACTCGCTTGCTTTTGCCCAATGGTTATAGGGAGCATCTGGATCATACAGCCACTTTCTTGGTAGGAGCTTTTGACGGACCACAGGTTGGGGATCCGGTAATGGCCGATTGGGGTGAAGCTCGCCCTATTTCTACTTTTTTGCAGTATGCAGTGTGGAGTGATTTTTCTCCGGAAGAGGCCTTTTTGCAGGGTAGAAGTCCTGATATTCGTGCTAATCTGGCTATTAAGGCTCCTTATGAAGCAGAGGAAAAAGTTCGCGATGCCATGCGGGAATACGAAAGTCAGGCCCAGATAGTTTCAGGTCTTCTGGAGGCTCGGGAAGAGAGAAAAGTGAACGAAAAAGAAGTAATAGAGGTTTATCTGCGCTTTAATCCTCGCCCTAAGTGTGATTATCGAAAATACGTGAATTACCTTATCTCTATGAATAAATGAGGTGGTAAACGTGAAGAAAATAGCTTTACTGGGTTCTGGTTTCATAGCTTCGGTGCATATGGAAGCCTGGAAGAGCATAGAAGGGGCAGAAGTAGTCGCTTTCTTTGAGGTTAACCCCGCCAAAGCTTCTGAATTTCAGAAGAAATACTCTTTGCCCCATTATGGATCGTTACGAGAACTTTTTGATAATCAAGAGGTAGACGCGGTAGACATTTGTCTTCCCACTTTTTTGCATCGTGAATATACTGAAATGGCAGCTCTGGAAAAGAAACACGTTTTTTGTGAGAAGCCCATTGCTCTTACCCTTGAAGATGCTCAGGCTATGCAAAGGGTTTGCAAGGACCAGGGTGTATTTTTAATGGTCGGTCATGTATTGCGCTTTTGGGGAGAATACGTTGAAGCGAAAAAACTCATCTCTCAAGGAGCAGTGGGTAAACCTCTTCTTATAAATGCTTTTCGACTTTCAGTAACTCCCTCCTGGTCGGTAAGCGGTTGGATTTTAGATCCTCGCTTGAGTGGAGGCGCAGCTCTGGATCTCCATATCCACGATCTTGATTTTGTGAACTGGCTGGCAGGCAATCCCCGGGAAGTTTTTGCAAGAGGTGTTTTTCGGGAGGATTCTCTTGACCATGTGATTACTACTGTTAAGTACGAGAATGAGATAGTGGCCTCTGTAGAGGGTGGCTGGATGATGCAGGGAGATTTTCCCTTTACCTGTGGGTTTCGAGTTCTGGGTAGTGAGGGGGTTCTGGAATGGATTTTCAGAGCTGGGGTGAACATTGAAGAACGTGCTCAAAATAGCCCTCTTTTTCTGTATCGCCGTGGTAAGCAGCGAGAATCCATTGAGGTAGCAGCGGAAGATCCCTATCGAAAGGAATTAGCTTATTTTTTAGAGTGTCTCGAAAAGGGTACACCCCCGGAATTAGGCACTCCGGAACAAGCTATTGAAGCTCTTTGCCTGGCTCTTGCTTCCAAGACCTCGGTTGCTAAGGGTGAACAGGTCTTGTTGGAGGGAAGCTGTTAACCCGGTGAGCTTGCGCAAGGTTTTGATTGTCAGTGAAGATCCTCTTTTGCAGGGAAAGATAGCAGATATTTTGAGGGACGAAGGCTACTATGTGGTGGTGGTGCGCGACCGAAACCTGGCTTTGAATTGCTTAGAGCGAGAAGAAATAAACATCATACTTGCTGAAGAAGAAATTCTTGCCAAGGAGGGCTTTCAGTTTTTGCGTTCTGTGCGAGAGCGCTTTAGTGAAGTGGTAGTGCTTGCCGTGGGAAGTAGCGATAGCTCCTTTTACGTAAGGAGTCTCCTTAACAAAGGGATTTACGACTATCTTTCCCGGCCGCTTACCCCTCTGCGCCTTCTTTCCACTATAAAACGGGCTGAAGAACATCTTAACCTGCTCGCCGAAAACAAGGACCTTAAAAAAAGGATAGGTACCCGTTTTTCTTTTGCTGGAATCACCGGTGTTTCAGAGAAGATGCAACGCATTTTCGATCTGGTGCTTCAGGTGGCCCAGGTGCGGAGGCCGGTTTTGATTTTTGGAGAGCAGGGAACGGGCAAGGAACTGGTAGCCAGGGCTATCCATCAGTACTCCTTTCCAGAAGGGCGTCCCTTTTTCAAAATCTTGTGTCCTGGTTTAACCTCTGGGTTTTTGAAAAGGGGTGAGTGGTTAAAGAGGGAAGAAACTTCTAAGAAAACACCCGATGAGTTTCAGGGGACTCTCTTTTTTGAAGATGTGCACCTTTTGCCTTTTCCCGTCCAGGCTGAAGTAGTGGATTTTCTGGAAGAGTACCGTTTTGGGGGTGGCTCAAAAGATTTTCGGATAATTGCTTCTTCGGAAAGTCCCCTTGACGAAAAAGTGACTACAGGTCATTTTCGCAGCGATCTTTACTACTTTTTGAGCGCGGTGACAATAGAGATTCCTCCCTTGAGAGAGCGCAAAGAAGATATTCCCTTTTTGATAGAGCGTTTTTTGCGGGAAATTGCTCAGGAAACCGGCAAAGAAGTCATCTCTATCGACAAAGAGGCTTTACAGGTACTCATGGAATATGATTGGCCGGGCAATGTCATTGAGCTTCGCAACGTTCTTGAAGGAATGGTCATACTTTCTCAAAACCAGATTTTAACAGCAAAAGATGTTCCAGCTCAAATTCGCAAGGGTGCGAACTTTGGGAAAATAGTACCTGTACGGGTGGGCATGACTTTGGAAGAAGCTGAGAAAATACTTATATTAGAAACTTTACGAGCCAACCGTTTCAACAAAAGCAAAACCGCCCAGATGCTGGGTATAGGGTTACGGACTCTTTACCGAAAAATTGAACAGTATGATCTTTCGGTAAACGGATTTTCCAGAAAGTAATTGTGTCAATTTGACAAGATATGTAAACCTCTTTTGTCATTTTGGCAAACACAGTCAGCCCCTTTTGTCATTATGGCATAATTTTGACTTTGATTGATTTTGTTTTTCTCTTGCAAAAATTGACCTTCCGGATTAGAATAATGAGCGGTCTTGAAAAAAATCAGGAAAGGGGTGACACCAAAGTGAAGATTAAACCACTGGGAGATCGAGTTCTGGTAAAACGTATGGAGGAAGAAGAAGTGCGCAAAGGTGGTATCATAATTCCGGATACCGCCAAGGAAAAACCTCAACAGGGAACAGTGGTGGCTGTAGGTACTGGCAAGGTTGACGAAAATGGAAATCGCAAACCCCTGGAAGTGAAAGAAGGGGACAGAGTGCTTTTTGGCAAGTATGCCGGCACTGAAGTAAAGCTTGATGAAGAAGAATATCTCATCATGCGCGAAGATGATATACTGGGCATCATTGAAGAATAACCGATAAAGGAGAAAGGAGGTCAGCGGATAATGGCCAAACAGATACTTTTTGAGGAAGAAGCACGTCAGGCTATATTAAGGGGCGTTAAAACCCTGGCTGATGCCGTCAAAGTTACTCTGGGCCCTAAAGGGAGAAACGTAGTTATTGAAAAAAAATTTGGTTCGCCAACCATCACCAAGGACGGAGTTACCGTTGCCAAGGAAGTAGAGCTGGCTGATCCCAATGAAAATGTAGGTGCCCAGCTGGTTAAAGAGGTTGCTTCTAAAACCAGCGATGTTGCTGGTGATGGTACCACTACTGCTACTGTTTTAGCCGAAAGCATTTACAGAGAGGGTCTGCGCAATGTTGCTGCAGGTTCTAACCCCATGCTCCTCAAACGTGGAATCGACAAAGCAGTGGAGGCAGTAGTTGAAGAGCTCAAGAAGATGAGCAAGGAAGTAAGCGACCGTAAAGAGATTGCTCAGGTTGCATCCATTGCTGCTAACAACGACGAATCCATTGGAAGCATTATTGCTGATGCTATGGAGAAAGTAGGAAAAGACGGAGTAATTACCGTTGAAGAGGCCAAAGGATTGGAGACCACCCTGGAAGTTGTGGAAGGTTTACAGTTTGATCGGGGATACCTCTCTCCTTACTTCATTACCGATCCAGAAAGAATGGAAGCGGTTTTGGAAAACCCGCTAATTCTTATTTACGAAAAGAAGATCTCGGCAGTTAAGGACTTATTGCCCTTGCTTGAAAAGGTGGTACAGCTGGGTAGACCGCTTTTGATCATAGCCGAGGATGTGGAAGGTGAAGCTCTGGCCACTCTGGTTGTAAACAAGCTCAAAGGCGTTTTGAACTGCGCTGCAGTGAAAGCTCCTGGTTTCGGAGACCGCAGGAAAGCAATGCTTGAAGATATTGCCATCGTGACTGGTGGTCGCTTCATTTCCGAAGATCTGGGCATCAAGCTGGAGAACGTTACTGTGCAGGATCTGGGGCAGGCTCGTAAGGTAGTTATCGATAAAGAGAACACCACTATTGTTGAGGGTGCGGGCAAGAAAGAAGATATAGTAGCCAGAATGAACCAGATCAAGCGCCAGATTGAAGAAACCACTTCTGACTACGACCGCGAAAAACTGCAGGAAAGACTGGCCAAAATCGCTGGTGGTGTGGCAGTTATTCGTGTGGGTGCAGCTACCGAAGCTGAGATGAAAGAAAAGAAAGCCCGAGTTGAGGATGCGCTCCATGCAACTCGTGCAGCAGTTGAGGAAGGCATTGTGCCTGGAGGTGGCGTAGCGCTCATCCGTGCAGCCAAGGCTATTGATGAGCTGCAGCTGGAAGGCGATGAAAAGATCGGAGCCGCAATTGTCAAGAAAGCTCTGGATGAACCTGCCAAAATGATTGCTGAAAACGCCGGAGAAGAGGGTTCAGTGATCGTTGAACGCATCAAGTCCTTTGACAATCCCAATATGGGTTACAACGCTCTTACTGGAGAGTTTGTGGACATGATCGAAGCAGGAATTATCGATCCTACCAAAGTAACCAGGACTGCACTTCAGAATGCAGCAAGTGTAGCTTCAGTGATGCTCACTACTGAGTCGATAGTAACTGAGATACCAGAAAAAGAAAAACAGCAGACACCACCAATGCCTGAGTATTGATGAGGTATAATATGTAGAGGGAGAAGCCCGGTAGGGGGATGTTCTCCTTTGCCGGGCTTTTGATTTTTGGAGGTGTTAGTCATGCCAATTTATGAATATCAGTGTATAGATTGTGGGAAGACCTTTGAGGAGTTCCAGTCTTTTAGTGATAGCCCTGTTCAGGAGTGCCCTTTTTGCAAAGGCAAAGTGAAGCGTCTGATCAGTAAGAGCGTGGGCTTCGTCTTTAAGGGTAGTGGCTTTTATTGCACTGATTACCGCTCTTCGAAGAGTGGTTCTGAATCAAGCAGCAGTTCTTGCAGTTCCTGCACCTCCAGTAGCTGTACTACTTGCGGTAGTAGCAGTTCTTCTTCTGACGCCGGCGATAGTAAATCTTAGGGAATTCTTATGAATACTTTTGGGTATTTGTTGCTTATAGGTTTTCTGTTGCTGGGTGCTATTGTCTGGAGTGTAAGACGTCGAGGCAAGGAAGTAGACGTAGCTGAGTTCTGGGCAGAAAAAGAAAAAGAATTTGGCGAAAAAAGGATTCTTTCTTCGTTTGCGCGCTATTTAGGAGGTCATCCCCGTTTTGAAACCAAAACGGAGGGCCTCCTTTATTTAATGTCCAGGAGTCTCTGGTTTGAAAACTTTGAGAAAGGGCCCAATATCTTCGGTATTGCTCCCCCTTTTGAAAAGGTGATTTTTCGAATTCCCCTCAATTCTATAACTGCAGTTGAAGCAGTTCCGGAAAAAGAATTATTTCGTAGAGATAAAAGCCTCCTTTTTCTCAATCGAAGGCGTATTAACCAGAAACCCGAATACCTTCTGGTGCGTTACCAGGACGAATGGCAGAGAGAACGAGAGATTTACTTTGACAGCATGGTGGAAATAGGTGCTTGGCAAAAAAACATTGTTGAAGCCCGGAAGAATATGCCCCCGGAAGCTCTGGAAAATAAGCCGGAGGAAGTGGGAGTCTGTCCTAATTGCGGTAAGAAAGTGTCTCCGGATTTTAAACTCTGTCCTTATTGCGGTTGTAAGCTTTCTTGAAGATGGTTGCTTTGGAGAGTGGCGTCAAGGTTGGTCATTATCAGCATCGTAGTGCCCCGACCGGTTGTACAGTTTTTCTTTTTTCGGAACCCAACCGTGCAGTAGCCTCTGTTCTGGGAAGAGCTCCTGGTGAAAGAGAAGTTTCGGTGCTGCACTCCGGTAATCTGGTGGAAAGTGTTGATGCTATATTTTTTTCCGGGGGTAGCGCTTTTGGCCTCTGTGTTGGAGAAGGAGTGGTTTCTTTCCTTAGAGAGCGAGGAAAGGGTTTTCTCACTAAAGCTGGTCCAGTTCCCATTGTTTCTGGGGCAGTTATTTATGATCTTGAGGTTTCAGAAGGAGTAGTTCCCACTGCGGAGTGGGGATACCTGGCTGCTCAAAAAGCTTCTTTCCCTCCCCAGGAGGGTAGTGTGGGGGCTGGTGCCGGAGCTACGGTCGGTAAGGCTCTGGGTATGAGTTACGCTATGAAGGGTGGTTTTGGCTGGTCAAGGGTTAAGGCAGGGGAGGGGTATGTTGATAGTTTTGTGGTTTGTAATGCTCTTGGTGACGTATATGACCCCTTTGAGGGAAGGCTTTTAGCCGGGGTGCGTGGTTTAAGTGGGAAGCCGGTAGGCTTTTTTGGTGCTTCAGGTGATTTTTCAAGTTCGCCCTTCAACACCACTTTACTTTTACTTTTTTTCTCTTTTGAACTTTCCCGGGAGGAACTGGAGGCTCTCTCCAAAGTGGTTCACTCAGCCCTTGCCCTCTGTGTGCGTCCTCTGGCTACTCTTTATGACGGTGACCTGGTCTTTCTGGTGGCTGGCAAGGGAGGTAAAAAAGCGGGTTATCTTGAAATCGTGAGGGCTATTTATGAGAGTGTGGGCAAAGCTACGGTTAACGCTGTATGTAGGGCCCAAGGAATTCGAGGTATACCTGCATACAGTGATATAATGTTTTAAACAAAAAACGCCGACCCTCAGTGGCGGCGATGGAGGTGATTTTTTATGTCCCGTCCGGTATCCAGGAGAACTGGAGCGGGAGTTAATTCCAGGTTGCCTCTGCGCAAGGTTCTCTTGGCTGGCATCCTGGGAGCCATTTCGGCTATTCTGGGTTTGACTCCCCTGGGCCTGATTCCCGTTCCCAACCTTTCTGGTTATGCAACAGTAATGCATATTCCGGCGATCATTGGAGGCCTTCTGGGTGGTCCTCTGGTAGGAGCTATGGTGGGGTTGGTCCTGGGTTTTTTTACGATGCACCTTTTTCTGGGCAATCTGGTAGCCTGCTTTGTTCCCCGTTTGTTGATTGGAGTGGTTGCCTACTACGTTTTTACGTTGCTGGGTAGAAACAGATATGCTATTCTGGTAGCAGCTCTGGCTGGTACTTTTACCAACACGGCTGGTGTTCTGGGGTTGATGGTGCTGATGAAGTACTTTACCTGGCAGCAAGTTTTACCCGTTTTTGCTCTGAATGGCTCTTTAGAGCTCTTGATTTCAGCAGTAATTGTTTACCCGATAGTGCGTGTTTTGCAGAAGGTGGTTTGATTTCTTATGCTCCTTTGTATCGACGTGGGTAACACACATACCAACTTCGGGGTTTTCAAAAAGGGAAGGCTTCTGTGCTCTTTTCGGGTTTCCACTTCTATTCGGAGAACCGAGGACGAGTGGTATCTTCTCTTTTTGAACCTTTTAAGTAGTAGTGGAGTGAAATTGAGTGAGGTCAAGCGGGTGGCTGTTTCCTGTGTGGTGCCCCCGGTTCTGAATACTCTGGATTTGCTTTTTGACAAAAGGAGTGGGTTGGTGGTTTTAAAAGTTGGCCCGGGAATCAAGACGGGTCTGGCTATAAAAGCTGAAGCACGAGAAGTGGGTGCAGACAGGGTGGTTAACGCTGTGGCTGCTTCTCACCTTTATGGTGGAGACTTAATTGTGATCGATTTCGGGACGGCTACCACTTTCTGTGCGATAACCAGAAAAAAGGAGTATCTGGGTGGAGCTATAGCACCGGGAATCGGCATGGCCTGCGAAGCCCTTTACGAAAAAACGGCCAAGCTTCCCAAGGTAGACATCGAAGTTCCCGAACATTGCATTGGCAGAAATACTGTTGAGGCGATGCACGCGGGGATATTTTTCGGTTACATTGGTCTGAGCAGAGAAATCGTCCAGCGCATGAAGGAAGAATTTTCGCAAGAAGCCCAGGTGATAGCCACTGGTGGTTGGGGTATTTTTTTGCATCGTTACTGCGACTTTGTGGATATTTTTAATCCGGTATTGACCCTTGAGGGGTTGAGGATTATCGATGAACTCAATGCTTGAGCATATAAATCCTCGTAAAACGTTACTTTTGGGGGAGAGAAGTGTAGTTAGGGGAGCGCTGAAGGACAAGGAAGCTGCTCTGATTCATGGCAAAGTGAATGGGGAAGTCAAGTGTAAATCTTTGTTGATTGCCAAGAGTGGTCAGGTTAGGGGTAAAATAGAGGTCGATTATCTGGAACTCTGGGGAGAAGTAGATGGTAATCTAAAGGTGGGAAAAGCATATTTTTTAAAGGGCAGCATTACCCGAGGTGTGGTGCTGGCAAGAAGTGCAGGTCTGGTTCCGGGGGCAACCTTAGAGGGTAGTCTGGTGTTTCAGATTGTGGAGGATGAGGAAAAAGATGAAACCTAAAAGAGTGGTCAGCATTAGTCTGGGTTCTTCCCGTAGAAATCACCGGGCGGAAGTGGAGCTTTTGGGTCAGAAGGTGATTATAGAGAGAATAGGCGTGGATGGCGATAAAGAGCGTTTCAAGCAGCTTCTAAGGGAGCTGGATGGGAAAGTAGATGCTTTTGGCCTGGGAGGTGCAGACCTGTATCTTCGGGCTGGGAAATACCGTTATCTGGTGAAGGATGTTGCCCGACTGGTGGAAGGAGCTCGCAAAACACCTATTGTCGATGGTGGTGAATTGAAAAGCATCTGGGAGCGTGAAATACCCCTCCTTTTGCAAAGGGAGGGAGTAGTGGACTGGAAAGGCAAAGTCGCCCTTATCATGAGTGGTATGGACCGCTATGGGCTGGCTGAGGGTTTACACCGTGCAGGCTGTTCTTTGCTTATTGCCGACATGCCTTTTGCTCTGGGTATTCCGATTGCTCTGCGCAGGTTGTGGACCCTTCGTTTTCTCTCGGTTTTGATGATGCCGGTTTTGAGGCGCCTACCTATAGATGTTCTTTATCCTACGGGAAAAGAACAGGAAAAGCGCGCTCCTCGTTTCCCCTTCTATTTTGAACGTTCCCACGTTATCGGGGGAGATTTTCTTTATATCCGACGTTTTGCTCCTCCTGAGTTACCCGGGAAGATAATCATTACCAACACAGTGACCGCAGAAGACCTCGAGGAGCTGCGTGATATGGGAGTGCACCTTTTAATAACCACCACTCCCGAAATTCAGGGCAGGTCCTTTGGTACCAACGTTTTACAAGCGGTTTTTGTGGCCTTGCTGGAACGAAGCCCTGAAGAGATTACCCCCGAAGATTATCTTTCCCTTATGCGCGAGGTGGGATTTAGACCCCGGGTGGTGGTGCTCAACAAAATTGAGAGTAAGCCTTTTTGAGGAGGCGATGGTGATGGAATGGCTTGAACAATGCAGTGAGGAAGATAAAAAACGTTTTGTGGAAGAAACCGTTGAAAAGTATGCCAAATTCATTAACCCTGGTCTGGTGCGTCTTTTTAAGTTTGCCAACTTCAACACCGTGGAGTGGAAAGGAAAAGGCGCCAAAGTATGGGATATTTTTGGCAACGAATATATTGATTGCATAGGTGGGTTTGGAGTTTTCAACGTGGGTCGCAATCACCCCCGAGTGGTCGAGGCTGTTAAAAAACAACTGGATCTTCTTCCTCTTTCCACCCGTACCCTTTTCAACCGTCAGCAGGCTGATCTCGCTGAGATGCTTGCGCAAATTACTCCGGGAGAGCTTCAGTATTCCTTCTTTTGCAATAGTGGTGCCGAGGCAGTGGAGGGAGCAATCAAGCTGGCGCGTTTTTACACGGGGCGAAAGAAGCTGGTCTCGACCCTGGGCAGCTTCCATGGCAAAACCATGGGGGCACTGAGTGTTTCTGGTCGTGAGGTTTACAAAAAACCCTTTGAACCGCTTCTGCCGGAGACTTACCAGGTTCCTTTTGGTGACGTGGAAGCCATGTCCCGGGTTGTTGACGAACAAACGGCTGCAGTGATTCTTGAGCCTATTCAGGGAGAGGGAGGAATTATTCTCCCCCCACCTGATTACCTTTCTGCAGTACGGAGAATTTGTGACGCGAAAGGAGCTTTGCTTATTCTGGATGAAGTGCAGACCGGCTTGGGCAGAACAGGTGCCATGTTTGCTTGCGAACATTATGGGGTAGTTCCAGACATTCTCACCCTTGCTAAAGGTCTGGGAGGAGGCATTCTTCCCCTGGGGGCCTTTATGAGCAATGCCCAGATCTGGTCGGTTTTTGAAGACAATCCCTTCGTTCACAGTTCAACTTTGGGTGGCAATCCTTTGAGCTGTGCAGCGGGTATTGAGACGCTTAAAATTTTACAGGAAGAAGAAATTCCTCAAAAAACTGCTCAAAAAGGGGATTACCTGCTTTCTGCTCTTCGAAGTTTGGCCAGCCAGTTTGAGACAGTGATTAAGGAAGTACGGGGAAAGGGGTTGCTTATTGGAGTTGAATTTTTCGACTCCGACGTGGCTTCACTCCTCGCTATGGAAATGGCGCAACGCAAGGTGCTGGTTGCCTATACCCTGAATAATCCCAGGGTTATCCGCCTGGAACCGCCTCTGGTAATCGAGCAGGAAGAGCTGGATCTGGTTCTTGGGGCCTTTGAGGACTCGCTGAAAAGTGTTCAGAAAATCCTGGAAGAAATAGGGGGGTGAAGATAGTGGCCAGGGTGTATGGTGAGATAATTATCAAAGGAAAGCCAGAAGATGTTTACCAGAAAGCTAAGGATATTGAGCGGCTGGCCAGCTTTCTGCCAGACCTTAAAGAAGTTAAGATTTTGAAGCAGGAAGGCAGTGAGGTGGAGAGTTTCTGGAAGGGAGAATTTCAAGGGAGAGAGGTGAAGTGGACCGAGAAGGATATCTGGGATGATGCGGCCCGGGAATGCCGTTTTTACGCAACAGGTGGCGATTTTAAAAAGTATGAAGGAGTATGGCGTTTTGCAGAGCAGGGGCAGGAAGAGACCCGAGTAGAGCTTGAAATTGAATATGACCTGGGTCTTCCTCTGGTAGGGGCTTTGATAAGTGCTTTTCTTAAAAAGAAAATGCAGGAGAACCTGCAGGCTATGCTGGAGGCTCTCAAAAAATCTTGTGAAAGATAAGGTCATTCTATTGATATGAGCTGGTGATAAAAATGTCCAAGGACCGTTTTGCTTTTATCATTCATGCTATGTCTGCTCAGGACATTAAGGACCATTTCAACCCCTTGAAGATTCTTCCCTCCAGAGTGGTGGAGTTTCTGGCTTCGAGGGTTAAACCTTTCATCTTATCTGAAGTCCGTGGGGTGCGTTCCCAGGCCACCGGTAAGGAAATAGAGGGTTATTTTGTGGGACTGCCCATGACTCCTCGAGTGCTCCTCGAATATCCTTTCTCTTTTGTGGCTCGTAAAATACGCGAGTGCGGTTTTCTGGCTCAGGAAAAGGGAGCCAAAATAATTGGTTTGGGAGCTTTCACTTCAGTGGCTGGAGATGGAGGAATAACCGTTAAAAAGGGATTGGATATTGCGGTTACCACTGGTAACAGCTATACAGTAGCTACGGCTATTGAAGCCCTTAAAATAGCAGCGTCCAAAATGGGCCTTGACCTGGATAAAGAGGAAATTGCTATAGTGGGGGCAACCGGTTCTATCGGAAAAGCCTGTGCTCTCATTCTTGCCGAAGAAGGCAAAAAGCTGCGTTTGGTGGGACGAGATGCTGATAAAGTGAGCACTGTCCAGAAAGAAATAGAAGAAAAGCTGGGGGTTAAAGTTCCTGGTTTTGTAGATGTGGAGGAAGGCATTAAGGGTTCGCGGGCAATTCTCACCGTGACTTCGGCTATTGGGGGCATCATCCGTGCTGATTGGATTGCTCGGGGAGCAGTGATTTGCGATGTGGCCCGTCCTCGCAACGTGGCCCATGAAGTGGCCAAGCAGAGAAAGGACGTTCTGGTTATCGAAGGTGGAGTGGTGGATGTTCCCGGAGAGCCCGACTTTGGAATGGATTTTGGTTATCCGCCTGGCAAGGCCTATGCATGTATGGCGGAAACTATGATTTTAACCCTGGAGGGACGCTTTGAGGACTATACTCTGGGTAAGGAGGTGGAGGTTGAGAAAGTAAAGGAAATTACCCGTCTTGCTGAGAAACACGGTTTTAAGGTCTCAGGATTGCGCAGTTTTGGTCGGGAAATAAGTGATCAGGAAATAGACCTGATCAGGAAAGAGGCTTTGAAAAGTTAACTTTGGAGGAGGGTAAAGATGGGCACTTTTTTAAGGATCGTGGGTATCATAGTCATGATTTTTGGGATAGCAGTGGCGGTTTTTTCGGTACTGGGTCTGGGGAGTTTTATGCAATTTTTCCAGTCTTCTTCCTCGGAATTTACTCCTTTCGAGGGGGAGGAATTTCCTCCTATGCAGGAAATGAGGCCCTGGATGGGAGGGGCGGTAGGTGCTGCCCTGGCTGGCTTTGGTGTTTTTGTGGGGGGTGCAGCGCTTTTTTGCCTGGGGAGTATATACAACGAAGTCAGAAAAATGCGTGGATAGAAAGGAGTGAAAAGGATGCCGAAAAAGGTAGTCATTATAGGTGGTGTAGCAGCTGGCCCCAAGGTTGCCGCAAAATTGAAAAGGCTGGACCCGGAAGCTGAGGTGGTAATCCTGGAGAAAGGAAAGTTTCTTTCTTATGCAGGTTGCGGGCTTCCTTATTATATCAGTGGAGATATTAAAGAACAGAAAGAGTTAATGGAAACCCCAGTTGGGGTGATGCGAGATCCCGAGTATTTCGAAAAGATGAAGGGCGTTAAGGTTTACAATCGCACTGAAGCTTTGCGTATAGACCGCAAGAAGAAAGAAGTGGAAGCCCGTCGTATAGATACCGGGGAAGTATTTACTCTTGCTTACGATTATCTGGTTCTTGCTACTGGTGCCGAAGTAGCAATTCCCCCCATTAAGGCCGTGGACCTGGAAAACCCGGATACCGATTTGAGGCTCCTGGATCTCGGCCATGTTTACACTCTGCACGGTATCGAGGATGCCGAGGCAATCCGCTGGACCATTCGAGAAAAGCTGGCCAAAAAAGCAGTGGTCATAGGCGGTGGGTTAATTGGGATGGAAATGACTGAAAGCCTGGTAAAAAGCGGGCTGGAGGTTACCATAATCGAAGTTCTTCCCGAGATATTGCCCATTCTGGATGAAGATATGGGTATTCTGGTGCGTCGCTATTGCCAGAAAAAAGGCGTTACCGTAAAAGTGGGAGAGCGAGTGGAAAGAATAGAGGGAGAAAGTGGAACGGTAAAGAGAGTGGTTACCGATAAAGGTTCCTATGAGGCTGATCTGGTCATCCTGGCCACGGGCTTCCGGCCCAACACGGGTTTAGCTCGCAAAGCGGGTCTTGAAATTGGCCTCAATGGAGGTATAAAAGTAGACCTTTTCCTGCGTACCAGTGATCCTTTTATTTTTGCCTGTGGAGATTGTGTGGAGGTTGAGAACCTGGTTTGTGGTAAAAGTGCCTATATGCCCATGGGTTCCTTGGCCAACAAACAGGGAAGGGTAGTGGCAATCAACATAGCCGGGGGTTCGGAGACTTTCCGGGGAGCTGTCAACTCGGTAATCTTTAAGCTCTTTGATTACACTATTGCCCGCTGTGGCCTTGGCGTGCGTCAGGCAAAGGAAATGGGGTATGAGGTTGAATATGCGCTGGTTCCAGCTCCAGATCGAGCACATTATTTCCCGGGTGCAAAAAGGGTAATCACCAAATTGGTTGTTGACAAACAGAGTGGTAAACTGCTTGGTGGACAGTTCCTGGGAGAAGGAGAGGTTGCCAAAAGCGTTTATGCGATTGCCACGGCCCTGCATTATGGAGCAACGATTGAAGAGATTTCCAATCTCGACGTTCCTTACGCTCCTCCCTATGCTTCGGCAATTGACAATATTTGTGTAGCGGCCAACGTGGTTCGCAATAAGCTTGAGGGCAAGATGGTGGGCATTTCACCTCTTGAAGTGGAGCGCAAGAGAAAACGCGGTGAAGATTTTTTGTTTTTGGATGTGCGAACTCCGGCGGAGTATCAGGAAATTCATATTCCGGGCAGCACTCTGATTCCCCTGGGTATGCTGCGTAGTAAGCTTGATACTTTGCCCCGGGATAAGGAAATAATCGTTTTTTGTGCGGTGAGTTTGAGGGGTTATGAGGCTTCTTTAATCCTCAAGTCGGCTGGTTTTGAGAACGTGAAAGTTATGGATGGCGGCCTGGCCTGCTGGCCTTACGAGGTGGAAAGCTGAAGCTCAAGAGCATGGTAGAGGTATGAAGCGCCTTATCCAGGGCAGAACGCTCAACGTGCTAATTGTGATGCTTTTTCTGGTGGTTGCCTCTTTAGTGGTGGTCTTTTTGTTGCGTTCTGGTGGAGGATCGGGTGATGAGTTGGAAGAAGAAACCGAGACCGAGAGAACTGAAGAGGTGACAGAATTTGGAATTAAGCTCAGGGGGATAGTGATCAGGGACTGGGATGGCGATTTGCTCCAGTGGTTGCTGGAAGCGCCTCAAGCCCAGCTGGACAAGAGCATAACTCGAATGTATTGTGAGGGAGGAATTCTGGTTTCAGTATTTAATGAAGAGGGTGATTTGCGAAGCAAAATCAGTGCTGGCGAAGTGGAGTTGGATTTGGCAGGAGATGTTTTCAGCTTCAAAGACCAGGTGGAAGCCGAATCTGCTTCTGGGGATCGTCTTTTTAGTGAAGAGCTGACCTATTACCCGGAAGAGGAAAAAGTGGTTTCTCAGTCCCTGGTCAGGGTGTTTTTTGACCACAATTCTATTGAAAGCAAAGGCTTGGTGAGTGATATCGATTTTGAGCGCCCGGAATTCCTGGAGGTTGTTTCCGGGCGCTTTCAGATTGGTAATTAATCCTTTCTTTCAAAAAATTGTTCCACCTTTTTAAGCCAGTCTCTTACAGGTATTTGCTGGGGGCATTTTTCCTCGCAAACGCCACACTCAATGCAGTTGCCTGGTCGTTCTTCTTCCTTAAGAAATCCGAAATAGGTTTTTTCCACCTGTTCTCTTTTGTCCTCAAACTGAAAGACCTGGTTGTAAAGACCAAAGAGCAGGGGAATATTCACTCCCTGGGGGCAGGGTACGCAGTAATGACAGGTGGTGCAGGGGATTGGAGCTTCCTTTTTGAGAATCGCTCTTACCTCTTCTATAGCCTCCAGTTCTTCCCGGGTAAACATATCTGGATGAGCATTTCGGGCAATTTCGATATTTTCTTTGACCTGTTCCATGGTGCTCATGCCGCTCAGGACCGTAGTTACCTCTTTTTGGTTCCACAGCCAGAGCAAAGCCCAGGCAGCAGGACTGCGCTGAGGATTAGCCTTTTGCAAACGCTCCAGAGCGAACCTGGAGAGCTTAACCAGGTTGCCTCCTTTCAGGGGTTCCATGATTACCACTGCCAGTCCTCGGGAATGAGCGTAAAGCAGGCCTTCCCTTCCTGCCTGAAAGTCCACATCCAGATAGTTGTACTGAATCTGACAAAACACCCAGGGGTAAGCATCAACTATCTTTTTAAAGGTGGGAAGATCATCATGAAAAGAAAATCCAAGATGGAAGATGTCTCCCTTTGCGATTGCTTTTTCAGCCCAGTCCAGCACCCGATATTTAAGAACCTTTTCCCATCGGTTTTTGTCCAGCGCATGTATCAGGTAGAAATCGATGTGGTCAGTGTTGAGTCTTTTGAGCTGTTCGGCGAGGTATTTTTCTGGATCTCTTTCAGATTGGACCAGCCAGATAGGCAGCTTGGTAGCAATTTTGGTTTTTTCCTTGTAACCTTCCTGAAGGGCTTTACCCACCACTATTTCGCTGTTTCCTTTGTGATAGGGGTAGGCGGTATCCACGTAGTTTACTCCCTGGTCGATGGCGTAACGTATCATAGCAATGGCTTCTTTTTCGTCAATTTTTGACTCATCATTTTTGTCAAGAAGAGGAAGCCGCATAGCTCCAAAACCGAGTATAGATACTTCAAAATCAAGTTTTCCAAATTTACGATATTGCATTTCCCATCCTCCTTTCGGCAAGCAGGCTCTCTGAGGTTAATGTATGGTCTGGATAGAAGAAGAGGGGAGCTGCTTGTTCCTTTAAGATTGTTTTCAGCTGGTCGGTGAGCTTCCAGGCATTTTCAATGAACAGTGAATCCGGGAATAACGCCCGGTCGCCATTCAGAATGTCCAGTATGATTTTCTGGTAAGCCTGGGAGGATGCTCCCTTAAAGCTACCTGCGTAACTGAAATTGAGCCGGGTTTCCATTGCAGAAAGGGTGGTGCCCGGTTTTTTAAGCCTGAGGTGAAGGTCTATCCTTTCTTCAGGCTGAATTTCCATATAAAGGACGTTGGCGTATTCAAGATGGGAATAAAAAACTACCCTTATAAAAGAGCGCTTTTCAGCCATTTTTTTGCCCGAGGTCAGATAAAAGGGAACTCCTTTCCAGCGGGATGTGTCGATGAACAGAGGAATCACGAAGAGAGTCTCCGTGGTGGATTCGAGGTATCCAGTTTCTTCCCGGTAGCTTGCGTACTGGCCAAGCTTAATGCTTTGGGGGGAAGAAAATTGAACTTTTTCAAGTAGTACACTTTTTCGGTGAGCCAGCTCTTCCAGAAAACTGGCACACTCCAGGGGATCGGTTTCACATAGAGGAGGAACGTCCACAGCGATCAGGGCCAGAAGCTGCAGGAGATGGTTCTGGAAAACGTCCTTGATGGCCCCAATCTGTTCATAGAAGATTTTTCTATCTGCCACTCCTTCTCGCTCACAGAGACCAATATGCACTTCTTGCACAAATTCTTTGGAGAGGAGTTTTTCAAGGAACCAGTTTTCAGCTTTGAGGATTATCAGGTTGAGAACAATTTCTTTCCCAAGATAATGGTCCACGTAAAAAATGTTTTTTTCCAGGAATATTTGCTGCAGGGTTTGTTTGAGCTTTTGAAAGCTGAGTAAGTTTTCTCCAAAGGGTTTTTCCAGGGCGACCTTAGCATTTTTAAGGCGAGTTTCTGAAAAAGAAGTCCTTATTTTTTGCAAAACAGTTTCGTAAAGAGTGGGGAGGGTGGACAGGTAAAAGATTACTTCACTGCAGTTAGGTGCAAGATGCTGGTTTAGCTCGACAAAGGTAGAGTTATCTTCGATATCACCCTGGATATAATGAAAATTTTTCCACAGCTCCCTTAAAGAATCTCCTGAAGAAATGGGAAGTTCTTTTTCACAGAGAGATTGCAACAAGAATCGCTGGTATTCCTCCTGTTTTGTAAAACGCCTTCCCAGGGTTATGATTTGAACGTTCTGAAGATTGCCTTTAGCATGCAGGGCGAAAAGGGCAGGAAATATCTTGTTTACGAACAAATTTCCTGTTCCTCCAAAGAAGACAAAGGTTTTCATTTAAAACCTCCAGAGAATCGCTCTTACCGGTGCCCCGTCGCATCCCTTGATATTAAGTGGAAAAGCAGATAGAAAATACATCCCACATTCTACTTTGCTCAGGTTAAGTCCTTCGATGATTAAGATGCCTTTGGAAAGCAAGATTTTGTGAGTGGGATGGCCAGGCTGGTTGCGCTCGATTCCCAGAGAATCAATTCCCACTCCCTTGATTTCCTTTTCCACCAGGAATTGGGCTCCCTCCTGGGTCAGGTAAACGTAATTTTCGCGTGAGAGGTCCTGAAACGAGTTGTCAGTCTTGATAAGCAGGAAATGGTCTTTGAGAATGCAGGATTGCCAGGGGAGCAGTTCTTCTTTGCCGATTGCCTCTTTTCCTCTTATTTCAATTAGCAGAGCAGGACCAAAGAAACTTTGCAGGGAAAGTAGATCGATGCTTTCCCCATCTTTGAGCATATGTAGAGGAGCGTCGATGTGGGTTCCGGTATGGCTTTCGAAGGTAATCCGGGTTTCATTGGCTCCCTCTTCTATGCTGCGTACTTTTTCAATAATTGCCTTTTTATTGGCTTGCCCTTTGTAAGAGGGCATGTGGGGCTCGATGGGTAAAGAAATATCGATTATTTCCAAAGTTTTTCCCTCCCTTTTATTCTGCGTAAATCATTTTCACGGTCATACCGCCGTCTATCACCAGGTTGACTCCAGTAATAAAAGAGGCTTCCTCCGAAGAAAGAAAAAGACAGGCGTAGGCTATATCTTCAGGTTTGCCAACTCTGCCTGCGGGATGTTGCAGGTGGTCTATATCTCGCAATACCGGTTCTTTTCTGATACTCCGCTTTTTCCAGTTGGAGGTTTCAATCCACCCTGGAGAGATGGCATTTACTCGAATTCCCCGTGGGGCAAGTGAAATAGCCAGGGCATGGGTTAGAGAAAGTATCCCGCCTTTTGAAGCAGAGTAGGCTTCGGTATTGGGCTCTGACATGAGCGCCCTTGTGGAAGCGATGTTGATGATACTTGCTCCCCGGGGCATCAGAGGAAGAAGATAGCGGGTTAAAAGATAGACGCTTTGCAAGTTGGTGGCAATTACTCGATTCCACTCTTCGATGTCCAGCTCTTCAAGTGGTTTCACTACGTTTATTCCTGCATTGTTGATTAGGATATCAACCTGATTCCAGGCTTCAGCAAGATATTGTGCGCTTTTTCTGATTTCTGTTTCACTGGCCACATCACATGGAAGAGGTAAAAAATTGGGAGCAAGTTTTGAGTATTCTTCTTGCAGGTCCTCAAGTGCTTCTCGATCTATGTCCCAGGGAGAGACCAGAGCTCCCTGTTCGGCAAAAATCTTGCTTATTGCTCGGCCAATACCCTGAGCTCCTCCACTGACTACCACTTTTTTACCCGCGGGAGAAAACATTTTTGACCTCCATTTGCAATGAAGTTTACAATATAAAGTATAGCGGAGTTACTGCAAATGACCAAATTTGGTTTTCCCTGTAGCTACCTTTTGCTGATCTGGGTTGGTAAGGATACGCAAATAAGAGTTGGGGCACTGGGCAAAGTTTCTTTGCCCGAGGGATGGTACATTTATGCGGGAAGGGCCAGAAGAGGCATTTATCAGCGAATCAAAAGACACCTCAGGCAAGAGAAAAAGCATTTCTGGCACATTGATTATTTGCTTGAAGCAGGGGAAGTCCGGGGAATTGCGGTGTTTAAAGGCGAAATTGAATGTGAGCTGGTTCAAGCTCTTTGCAAAGCTGGTGTTTGTTCGCTTCTTAAGCCAGGTTTGGGTTCTTCTGATTGCCGGTGTAAGGCACATTTTTTAAAGATTGAGGAGCAAGTTGCTTTTTTCTGGTCTGATATAGGAGATTTTCTGAGGAGGAGAGGTTTACCGGTAGAGAAGGTGGTTATTTGTTTTTCGGAGAATGGTCCTCTAAGGGCGTTTGAAATAGAAGCTCTTGCATCATCCGGGCATTGCGTACCGCATAGTCCCGGAAACAGTTGTTAAACATTACAAAAATTCTTTCAGGGTTTGAGCTTTTTGATTTTTCCCGAATAACTCTGCTCCAGGCAGATAATTCTTCTTTAGTATAGAGATAATCAAATTTTTCCCATACAGTGGCGTTTTTCTTTTGCCAGCTGGCCCTGTTTCGTCCGTGGAAGCGCACCACAATGGTTTGGGAGGTGGCCTCAAGCACTGGAGGTACTGTCCAGGGAAGCTGGGGTTCATCTACCGCTACATAACTCATTTGGTTTTCGCGCAAGAAAGAGAAAGTATGCAGTGTTTCTTCTTTACTTTTGAACCAGCTTCGGTTGCGAAATTCTATGGCCAGAGGAAACTGGGAGAACCCCTCACGAAGATTCAGAAGGTATTCCAGGTTTTCCCTGTTTTTGGTAAACCAGGGCGGAAACTGGAAGAGAAGGTAACCCAGTTTTTCCGCTTCGAGCATCGGAAAGAGAAGAGATGAAAAATAATGTATAATTTCTTTTTGAAATTCTGGGGAACATTCCTGCCAGAAGACAACATCCTTGTTTTTTAGTTTTTCCGGTAAGGTTTCCTGCAGGCAAAAGGGTAGTATTTTCCAGGGTGTCTGGTGAGCGGTAAAAAGGGAAAAAGCTTTGATTCCAAACAAAAAGTCGGGGGGAGTCCGCTCTATCCAGTTCTGGATATGGCGTGGTGCAGGTAGAGCATAGAAGATGGAATCTATTTCCACAGTGTTGAAATAAGTTGCATAATAACGCAGGCGTTGTTCACTGTTCTTTATTTTTTCAGGATAAAAACCGCTTTCAAGAAGTGTTTTATCAGTCCAGGAACAGGTGCCGATGAAACACGAGTTTTTGCTAATCACATTTTAAATTCTAAGGAAACGATTTTTAATGTCAACGGGGGTGGGTGGGAAAAAAAGAGGGTTTCGATGGAGCTTTTATTTAAACCTTCAAGGAGCTACTGGATTGCCTCTGCTTTTCAATGACCACCAGGTTACACCACAAATGACCAGTACCCCTCCCAGAAGCGACCACTTACCTGGTGTTTCTCCTATGACCAGAAACACCCATAGTGGGTTGAGTATGGGTTCAATTATGGGAATTAGGCATGCTGCAAGAGCGGTAACCATCTGCACTGCTTTCACATAGAGAATGTAGGAAAGACCAATCTGGAAGGTTCCAAGAAGGAGAAGCGAGGTTACGCTTTTTGCATCCAGCGGGAAGCCTTGAAGCATAAAGGGCAACCCTATGAATGCAGTTAGCAGGTTTCCAAGCAACACCGATTCGAAAGGTGAGCCATCTTTTTGTAATCGCAAAAATATGGCTAACAGAGCGAAAGCCCAGCCGCTGGCTATGGCTAAAAGGTTCCCTATCAGGTTGCTACCCTCCAGTTTGTCAAGGAAAAAAAGAAGCATTCCTCCAAACACTATAAGGATGGCCCACCAGTCTTTATGGCTGGTTTTTTCGCTCAAAACAGGACCGGAGAGAAGGGCTACATAAATAGGGGCGCTGTATTGCAACAGGATGGCCGAAGCGGCAGTGGTTAGCTTGGTGGCAACTACAAAAAGAGCCACCGTTCCTGCATAGCTTAATGCTCCGCCAATTTGCGGAAGGCTCCAGGTGAAGTGGGGATGGCGCAAGTAAAGCAGAAATACCACAGAAGCAATGGCACTCCTTGTACCGGCTATGGCCAGAGGATGCCAGGAGACGGACTTAATGAGCATCCCTCCGCTACTCCACATAAGGGCAGTAATTATAAGTAGAAAAGTGCCTGATTTTGTTTTGATTGGCATTGTTTCCCTATTATATCTTTTCCCTGTTTCTGGAGGAAGAAGATACGCAGGGTGTTTAATGTTATAATTTGAAAAAGGGGGGATAGAGCATGCCAGCTTATTTAAAATTGATTATTTCTTTGGCTTTGCCACTTCTTGCCGGATTTGCAGGTTCTTTTTTCACTTCTCAGTCACTCGAAGAATGGTATCCAGCGCTGCGCAAGCCCATTTTTACTCCTCCAGACTGGCTCTTTTTCCCGGTTTGGACCACGCTTTTTGTGTTGATGGGGATTGCCTTTTATATTATTTGGCAAAAAAACTTTGTGGGGGGCAAAACAGCGCTGTATCTTTATTTTGCTCAGCTTTTGGTTAATGTGTTCTGGTCTTTGTTGTTCTTTGGATTACGCCGTCCAGAGTGGGCTTTAATAGACATTTTTATTCTCTGGGTATTGATCTTGTCCTGTATAATTTCCTTTTATCGGACTTCGCACCTTGCTGCTTACCTACTCGTGCCTTATCTGGGCTGGGTTTCGTTGGCCAGCTTTCTCAATTATTTTATTGTACGCTTGAATTGAATTTATATTCTCTTTTCACAGAATTTTCAAATTCTTTCCCTTGTTTTGCCCTACCTTCCCTCTATCATGGAATTGGTTTTCGAAAAATCCTGAAAAGGGAGGTAGAGGCACATGAAAAGAAAAACTCTAATCGGTTTACTCCTGGGTGTGGTGCTGGTTTTAGGTGCTACTTTTTCAGCTTTTGCGTTTGCTGGACCAGGTAAGGGTTGGGTGTGGCAGGAGGAAGGCATCGCTTCTTTCCTCGACAAACAGCTCAACCTTACCGAGGAGCAGCAACAGAAACTTGATGAGTTGCAGGTTCAGATGTTTGAGGAACTCAAACCCCTGTATCTTGAACTGGAACAATTAAGGATGGACCTTCGGGAAGCTCGCTTGAAAGATGAAACCGGGGAGGTTATTAAGGATAAGCTTACTCAAATGCTTGATGTGAGAGCCAAAATTCAGGAAATTCGTTTCAAATATGCTAAGGAATTTTTAAATTTACTCACTCCAGAGCAGCTTGGCAAAGCACCTTTTCCAGGCTGGGGTTTCTTTGGTGGTAAAGCTGGAGACGTAAACAGACCGGGTTTCAGAGGATTTGATGAAAGAAGGGCTCCCCTCCAGAGAAGAGCTGGCCCCTGCTGGTAGGTTGAGCAGGATGTTTGTTTGAATAGCCAGGGGTGAGCTTCTCAACAAGAAGGGGTGCTTTGTAAAGCACCCCTTCTTGTTTTTTGGAGGAAATTAAAAAGTTACCAAAGAGTAAAAACGCCTCAGATGGGAGCAAATCCTTACATTGACTACTCTGGGTCTTTTAACCCACTTTTTGTGTTTTAAAGAAGTTTATTGACAAAGTAATGATTTTTTGGTAATTTACCAAGTGTTGATTAACATTTGTTTTAAGATTTTTAGGAGGTGGATAGATGGACTCCCGGTTTGGAGACTTCAGTCTTGCAGGTAAAATCGCGCTGATTACTGGAGCAGCTCAGGGTATTGGCAAAGCTATTGCTTTACTTTTCGCAGAGAAGGGTGCAGACCTTGTTCTATTGGATCTTAAGGAAGAAGTGAAAGATTTAGCTGAGAAGATCCAGAGTTCGGGTAGAAAAGCTTTTCCAATCGTGGCTGACCTGACTGATTTTGCTTCTCTTCCTGGAGTGGTGGAAAAAGCGATAGAGGTTTTTTCAAAGATTGATATCCTTGTTAACAATGCTGGTGTGGCTCTCCTTGATGATGCTGAGAATCTCTCCGAAAAAGACTGGGATATTACTATGGCGGTTAACCTTAAGGCTCCCTTTATACTCTCCCAGCTTGTGGGCAGAGAAATGATTAAAAGGAAAAGCGGTAAGATTATAAACATTGCTTCTCAGGCAGGCATTGTGGCTCTTGATAAACATGTTGCTTATTGCACAAGTAAGGCTGGGTTGATCGGCATGACCAAGGTGTTGGCGCTTGAGTGGGGCGAATTTGGTATTAATGTCAATGCCATTGCTCCCACAGTGGTGCTAACTGAGCTGGGCAGAAAGGCCTGGGCGGGAGAAGTTGGAGAAGCCATGAAGCAAAAGATACCTTTGCGCAGATTCGCTCTTCCTGAGGAAATTGCTGCTGCAGCTTTATTTTTGGCCAGTGATGCTTCTAACATGGTTACTGGTGCTACCCTGGTTGTGGATGGTGGTTATACCATACAGTGAAGGAGGTGAGGGTTTAAGAAGGGAAGTAATTGCTTATTACGAGAATGGTTAGTTTTTTGGTTGGGGTAATTTTAGCCAATTCCAAGAAGGGGGGTTCTTAAAGTGAGAAAATTGATATGGGGTGTGGTTTTTGTTTTGTCGGTTTTGGTGAGCGTTAGTTTTGCTTTTGGATGGAGCCTGGAAGAAGCTGCTAAACCTTATGCAGGAACCACGATCAGGTTTATTACCGAAACGACACCACCAAGCTACTGGATAGAGGAGGCTCTACCTGAATTTGAGAAAGCGACTGGAATCAAGGTAATCGTTGAAAGACAAGCTCATCCTCACCTTGAAGAGAAAGCTCTCATGGACTTTGCTGCAGGTACTGGTATATATGATGTGTTTAACTTTGACTACTCTTGGACGGGTAAATACGTCAAAGCTGGTTATATTGTTCCTCTTGAGCCTTTTATGAATTCGGAATTAGCCGACCCAAATAATGATCTAAGTGATTTTTATCCCCGGATGTGGGAAGGTACTATGTGGGATGGCAAGGTTTATGGTTATCCATTTGATAGTGTTATAGAATATCTTTTCTGGAATAAGAAGATATTCGATGACTATGGCGTTCCTGGTCCTCCCAAGAATCCCGATGAGTGGATGGATGCTATGCAAAAGCTCAACCATCCTCCTAAGCTTTATGGAACTGGTATGCAGGCTAAAAGACATCTTTCCATTGTTTGTGAGTGGTTGAATTTGCTTTGGGCTTTTGATGGAGCGCTTTGGGATGATAATTACAATGTAACTTTGAATAACGCTAATGGAATCAAAGCAACTGAATTTTATAAGAAAATGGCCGATTATGCTCCTCCGGGTGTGACCACCTGGACATGGGATGATGTTAACACAGCTTTACAACAGGGTAGAGTTGCTCAAGCCATACAGTGGGATGAAAATTACGGGAGCATGGAGGACCCCGAAGAGTCCTTAGTTGTGGGACAAATGCGCTATGCTCCTGTTCCAACGGCGCGAGCTGATGGTAAACCTGTTTCTCATTATGGAGGATCTAGTCTTGGTATACCTACTTCTTCTAAAAACAAAGAAGCTGCCTTTCTGTTTATCCAATGGGCTACCAGCTACGATGTACAGCTCAGGGGAGTGGGGAAAGGCTCTTCTCCTACCCGACGCTCCATCTATAAGATTCCGGAACTGAGAGAAAAGTATCCTAGCTTTGCTGCTACCGATGCTGCTGCAGAAACTACTTTCTGGAGACCTCGTATACCTGAGTGGGACGACATGGTTGAGGTTTTGGCTTTGGAGCTGAATTCAGTAGTAGCTGGCACCAAAGATGTAAAAGAAGCTCTGGATACCTCTGCTGCAGAGATCGACCGGATTTTGCAAGAAGGTGGTTATAAGTAGTAGAGGGAAAAGAGGAGCTTCCCCATGAAATATGGGGAAGCTCCTCTTACTGGCAGGAGGATACGAAATATGGGTAAACCAACTAACCTTTTTCGAAGGATAAACACATGGGTTTCTTTTTCCGAGAATCGTTTTAAATGGGCATTACTTTTGCCGACCATAGTGCTTTTGGCAGTGATTACCGTTTATCCCACAATTTTTGCTTTAAGTCTAGCTTTGTCAGACTATAATCTGGCAAGAGCTTCCGATACCTTGAAAGGCTATGTGGGTCTCCAGAATTTCAGGGAAATACTCAGAGATCCTAAATTTTGGAATTCTTTTAAGATCACAGTTCTTTTTACTGTTGTAGTGGTGACTGTAGAGTTTTTCCTAGGTCTTGTCATCGCTCTGGCTCTTCAGGGTTTTGTTACTAATAAGCTTGTAAGAACCCTTCTTCTTCTTCCGATGATTATGGCCCCGATTGTAGTAGGCTTAACTTGGACCTACCTTTATCAGTCCGAGTTTGGCCTGGTGACCTATATTTTGCGTACTTTACACCTTATGAGTTATCGAACTGCTCCACTTGCAGATGTGAGTACTGCTTTACCTGCAATTATGGTTGTGGATATTTGGCAGTGGACTCCTTTTTTGATTATGGTTTTACTAGCCGGGCTTGAGGCTTTACCGACAGCTCCTTATGAGGCAGCGAAGATTGATAAAGCTCCTCCTCTTTTGGTTTTTCGTAAAATAACTCTTCCTTTATTAAGACCAGTTATATTAATTGTTTTGGTTTTGAGGATTATGGATGCGATTCGAGTATTCGATATTGTTTACGCGCTTACTGAGGGAGGTCCTGCTTCGGTTACTGACGTTTTGAGTATGTTTATCTATAGGGAGGCCTTTTATCTTTGGGATATAGGCAAAGCCTCTGCTATTTCTTTCATTTTGCTCTATGTGATAATGATTATTTCGGTGATTCTGGTTAATCTTTTGAGCCGGGCCAAGAGCAGGACATAAAGGAATGGAGGATGATCATCGATGGAGGGCAGAGTTTCTAAAAAGGTGCTTGCAATAACCATTGTGAGCATCATACTGGTTGTTAATGTTTTGCCCTTTTTGTGGTTAGTGCTTACCTCGTTAAAAACAAGGATTGATATATTTTCTATACCTCCCAGGTTCTTCTTTAATCCAACCATCAAGAATTATTATTCAGCTTTTACTAAACGCCATTTTTTG
The DNA here is from genome assembly GCA_048814795.1 of Atrimonadaceae bacterium G-SL-SR-0-11. GTDB lineage: Bacteria > Atribacterota > Atribacteria > Atribacterales > Thermatribacteraceae > Thermatribacter. Next base: position 621,133 of record CP184673.1, read on the forward strand.
CCAATGTTTTACAATAGTTTGATTATTTCTATTTCTACTACCGTTCTTTCTCTGGTGGTAGGAACTTTGGGGGCTTATTCCCTGGCTCGCTTCAGAATTTTTGGTGATAAGCACATTTCTTTTTGGATTTTGAGTACCAGAATGTTTCCCCCTATTGTACTGGTTATTCCTTTTTATATTATGGCTACCAGAACTGGCTTACACGATTCTAAACTATTGATGGTCATTGTTTACACTACTTTTAATTTGCCCTTTGTGATTTGGATTATGCGGAGTTTCTTTGAAGATTTGCCTTTCGACCTGGAAAAAGCCGCTATGGTTGATGGTTATACCAGATGGGATGCTTTCTGGAAGGTAGTTTTGCCTTTGAGCGCACCAGGCTTGTTTACCACAGCCATTTTATGTTTCATTTTTTCTTGGAATGAATTTCTTTTCGCTAATGTTCTTACCGCTGCAGCTTCTCGTACGGTTCCTGTGGGCATAAGGGGGTTGGTAACTTCCCGTGCCATTGAGTGGGGTGAGATTGCTGCTGTAGGTACCCTGCAAGTAATTCCTGTGCTAATTTTTACTTTTGCTGCTCAGAAGTACATTATAAGAGGATTAACCCTTGGTGCTGTTAAGGGTTGAGGAGTGGTCAGAAAATGGATTTGGGCTTTGGAGATCGCCTATTTATAACGGTTATGACTACTTTTGGATTGGGCTTTTTGTGGCTCGGGTGGCTTGAACGCTTTATTCCCTTATGGGTTGTACCCATTATTGGTTTTCTAATGGGATTAATACTTCTTTGGAAATGGTGGAAAGGATTTAAATTGGAGAGAGCAAGGGCTTTACGAGAAATCCAATCCATGCGAGAACAGGGAAAGGGTGGAATCCGTGGCAGAGCTTAAGGTTGTGAATTTATGGAAAAAATATGGTAAGGTTGTGGCCTTAAGAGGTATAAATTTTGAAGTTAGGAATGGGGAGCTGGTAACCATTCTTGGCCCTTCAGGAGCCGGAAAAACTTCGCTTTTGCAGACCATAGCTGGTGTTGAGGAAATCACTGCTGGAGAAGTGTATATAGGGAATGAACTGGTAAACAAAATTCCTCCAGCAGATAGGAATGTGGCTATGGTTTTTGAAACTTATGCTCTCTATCCCAATAAAACAGTTTTCGAAAATCTATCTTTTCCTCTACTTTCTCCTTTGCGAAGATTTGATAGAGCGACTGTTGAAAAGAAAGTACGCGAGGTTGCTCAACTTCTTCAAATAGACTGGTTGCTGGATAGGAATGTTGCTCAGTTGAGTGGGGGACAGAGACAGAGAGTAGCTTTGGGCAGGATGCTGGTGAGAGAACCTAAGCTTTTTTTGATGGACGAGCCAATTGCTCACTTGGATGCTAAACTACGTCATCGGCTTCGGGGTGAGATAAAAAATATCCAGAGGCAGTTTGGAATAACTACTTTATATACAACCCACGATTACCGGGAAGCATTAGGGATGGGAGATCGAGTTATGGTCTTAAACGAAGGGGACTTACTACAAATTGGAACTCCTGAAGATATTTATCATCGTCCCAGGAACGTCTTTGTGGCAGGGTTAGTGGGTGACCCATCCATGAATTTTTTTGAAGGCATTGTCAATGCATCAGGAGATAAGATGATGTTGAAAACGCAGGTGTTTTCGTGTTTCCTTACTGACCAGCAAAGGAAACTTTTCGAAGAGAAAGGCATTGAGAAGGTAAGGGTTGGCTTAAGGCCTTCTGATATTTCTTTGTCGAGAAAAAATGGTGATAATTGCTATGCAGCTAAGGTATACGTCGTTGAGCCTCTGGGAGTAGTGAGTATCGTGCATTTGGAGCGGAATAATATGGTTTTCCAAATTAAATACGTTGGCGAAGAAAAATTCGAAATGGATGAGCGGGTTTTCTTCAGTTTTAACGTGGATGATCTTTACTTTTTTGATTTTTATTCTGAAGAAAACATTTTTGATTAGTTGGGAAGTTGAGGTGAGAAAGTGGCCAAGGTCGTTTTGAAGAATCTTTGGAAAAAATATGGTAGGGTTGAAGCTGTGCGGGGAATTAACCTTGAAATAGAGGATGGTGAATTTGTTGCTTTGTTGGGCCCTTCGGGGTGTGGCAAAACTTCTACGTTGAGAATGATTGCTGGCCTTGAGAGAATTACTTCAGGGGAAATTTATTTCGACGAGAAGCTTGTTAACGACTTGGAGCCTGGAGATAGAAATATTGCCATGGCTTTTGAATCCTATGCACTTTATCCACCTATGACGGTTTTCGAAAATATTGCCTTTCCTCTTCGAGCTTTGAAGCTTTCAGAATCAGAAATCGAAAGTAGAGTCAACAGAATTGCAAAGATTTTAGAACTCGAGGATGTGCTTAATGATTATCCTCGAAGTTTGAGCGGAGGACATCAACAGAGAGTTTCTTTGGCCCGAGCTTTGGTACGTGACGCAGAGGTATATCTTCTTGACGAACCTATTTCGCACCTTGACACTAAAATGCGCAACAGGATGAGGGCGGAGCTTAAGAGAATTCATGGTGAGTTGAAAAAAACCATGATTTATGTAACCCATGACCAAGTAGAAGCTCTAGCTATGGCCGACAAGATCGTGGTTATGAATTTCGGGGTTATAAAGCAGGTTGGTTCTCCTTATGAAATTTATTTTCAGCCCCAGAATGTTTTCGTTGCTGATTTTGTTGGAGAACCTCCCATGAACATGGTGGATTGTGCCTTGGGTGTTGAAAATAGCAGAGTATCGATCCGTTTTGGGGGTTTCGAGATCGAAGTTGGAGATGAAGAACGGGCATACCGTATCAAGAATTCACGTTATTTTGCTCTGGATAAGAAATTCATTTTTGGCATTAGACCATCCCACATAAGTATTTTTAAGAGTTCAGCGGATTCTGGGGGTAAGCTTTTACCTGGAGTGATCTTTAACGTAGAGCCGCTTGGTGATTCCAAGATTGTCCAAGTTAAAGTGGGAAAAGAACTTTTTTTGGTGGAGACTTCTGCAGATTTTCGCGGCGATTACCATGAGAAGGTCTACATTTCTTTTAACATGAAATATTTCCATTTGTTTGATAAAGAATCTGAGGAAGCTGTTTTTTGAGAGTTTAAATAGAGGAAGGAGGATTTTCGTTATGCGTCTTGCGGATAAAGTGGCTATTGTTACCGGTGCTGGTCAGGGGATAGGCAAAGCGATTGCCCTGGGATTGGCGAGAGAGGGCTGTTCGGTAATCGTTAATGATGTTAACCAGCAGACTGGACAGCAAACTGCAAAAGAAATTCAGGATCTGGGAAGAAAGGCGATCTTTGTGCATGGTGACGTTAGCAAAATAGAGACTGCGTACAAGCTCAGGGATACCGCTTTAGAAAACTTTGGAAGAATTGATATCCTGGTGAACAATGCCGGAATTATGATTTCCGGGTTGGTGGTGGATTACAGGGAGGAGGATTGGGATCGCATCTTTGCGGTGAATGCAAAAAGTGTTTTTCTGATGTGTAAAGTTATAGGTAAAGTGATGATCGACCAGCGTTACGGAAAAATTGTTAATGTGGCCTCCATAGGCGCGAAAGATGGAGACCGTTACCAGGCAGCCTACGCAGCAACCAAAGCTGCAGTCATGAACTTCAGTCGTGCTTTTTCCAAGGAAGTTGCTCAGTATGGAATAAACGTTAACTCCATCTGTCCCGGGTTTGTGGATACCGAGATGGGAAAAGTAAACCTTGCTGATCCTGAAAAGAGGAAGAAATTCATAGAGAGAACCCCAAAAGGTAGAGTAAGCGTTCCCGAGGATATGGTGGGTCTTACCATCTTCCTGTGTACCGATGAATCTGAATTTATAGTTGGTCAGGCCATCAACGTGGACGGAGGAGTTCTGTATTACTGATTGAGAGGGGTAGAAGTGGTGAGTGGAAGATATGTGCTGGGGGTAGACCTTGGCACTTCCTCGATAAAGGCTTCAGTGCTGGACCTTGAAAAAGGGAACATTATTGGTGAGAGCGTTCCTCTTACCGTTTCTTATCCAGATACTTTCAGCGCGGAGCAAGATCCGGAGCGCTGGTGGGAAGCTTTTGTAGCTTTGATGCAAAAGCTTTCTGGTGAAATTGGGGGATTGAGTGAGATATCGGCGATCGGCCTTTCCGGGCAGATGTTAGGATTGGTTCTTATGGATAAGGATGGTGAACCGGTTCGCCCTTGCCTTATCTGGTGTGATCAACGCAGTCACAGAGAGAACGAAGAAATTAAGGAAAAATTGGGTTTGAGAAGAATTGTGGAGCTAACCGCCAACACTCCTCTTCCTGGCTACTGGCTTCCTAAAATTTTGTGGTTGCGCAAGCACGAACTGCAAAATCTGAAAAGTGCTGTAAAATTCCTTCTTCCCAAGGATTTCCTGCGTTTTAAGCTTACCGGGAATTATGCGACTGACGTTTCCGACGCTTCGGGTACACTCCTTTTTGACGTTCAAAATCGCTGCTGGTCGAGGAAAATTCTGAATATTTTCTCCATCGATGAAAGTCTTCTTCCTCAGGCTGTGGAATCGCCAGTCATAACCGGCGAAGTTACACGGAAAGCCTCTTCGGAGACTGGTCTTCCAGCTGGCATTCCTGTTGTCGGGGGTGGAGGTGACCAGTCTTCAGGTGGTATAGGATTGGGGGTTATTCGAAAGGGTGTCCTTTCCTGTGTTTTAGGTACCTCAGGTGTGGTGATGGCGAAGACCGATGATGTTAAACTGGATTTTGAGAACCGGGGTTTGCATTCTTTCTGCTATTCTATACCTGGAAAATGGTTTCTGATGGGCTGTACCCTGGCGGCAGGTGGTTCTTATCAGTGGTTACGCGAGGCATTATCGATTATACAACCCAACCTGAGTTTTTCGGATATGAACAAACTTGCTGAAAGTGTTCCTCCGGGGAGTGAAGGACTTTTGTTTTTACCCTATCTCATTGGCGAGCGAACTCCACACTCCGATCCCATGGCTCGGGGGGTATTTGTAGGTCTAAGCTACAGGCACACGGCTGCGCATTTGATTCGCGCAGTTGTTGAAGGGGTTGCTTTCAGTCAAAAAGATTCGGTGGAGATTTTGAAGAGTTTTTCTCTTACTGGAGAGAATCTAATCGTTTCGGGTGGAGCAGCCAAAAGTCCACTTTGGTGCCAGGTTCTTGCTGATATAACTGGTATTCCCACTCAGACTACTAACATAGAGGACCCTGCTTCTTCGGGAGCAGCTTTTATTGCTGGCGTGGGTTCGGGATTGTTTAGATCTTTTGAGGAAGTTTGCGGGCGTTTTATCCGTAAATTAGCTTCTTTTGAGCCCACTTTGGAGGGAGTCAAGCGCTATGATGAAAAATACATAGCGTATCAAAAGGCCTATCAGGGCTTGAAAGAAGTTTTTCCTTTGCTTCAGGCTTAGGCTATAATACTTTACGCTGTAACACAACCGGAGGAGATGGACTTTGCCAAGGTCAAAATCTGATAATCCTGAGTTGATGGCTAAAATTGCACGTATGTATTATGAGGATGAGTTGAACATCGTTGAAATTGCAGGTATGTTTGGAATTTCCCGGCAGCTCTGTTCCCGTCTTTTGAAAGAGGCAAAAGACCGGGGTCTGGTGCAGATTAGGGTTGTGGATCCTACCAGGGAACGCGAAAAGGAAATTGAGGATCAACTCCAGGAAATCTTTGGTTTGCGGGCAGTAAGATGTGTGGAGACTTTTACCTTAGAGAGTGAGCTGACCAGAAAAATTGTTGGTGCAGCAGCGGGGCATTTTTTGCTTCATCTTTTGAAAGCCGGAGATACTATCGGCGTAGCTTATGGGAGAACTATTTACGAAGTGGTTCGCTTGATGCGCCCCAGTGGTTCTATTTCCAACCTGACTGTTGTCCAGATTATGGGGGGCATGAGTCGGGTTTCTGGGGACATTATGGCTACTGAAATACCTCGCAGATTGGGGGAAGTTCTTGGGGCAAAAGTGATTTATCTTCTGGCTCCTGCTTTCACCAGAGATCGAGCTTCGAAGGAAGCAATGCTTAAGGACCCTACCATCAGGGCGACTCTTTCTGAGAAACTGGATGTTGCTCTGGTAGGTATTGGTGGTCTTTCTCCCGATTCAACACTTATTCGCACAGGAGCGATTACTCAGGAGGAGTTTTGGGAACTTGTAAACAAAAAGGCGGTAGGGGACGTAGTGGGAACGTATTACAACTTGGAAGGTGAAATTGTTGCTTTTTCAGGAGATGAACGTAGAATTGCTTTGTCGATCAATGATTTGCGTCAGGTTCCCTGGGTGGTTGGAGTAGTTGGGGGTTTAGAAAAGGTTGATGCTGTGTTAGGAGCGCTGCGGGGCAAGCTGATTAATGCTCTGGTTATTGACAGTGTAACTGCTCGAGAAGTTCTTAAAAGGGGTAACGTTAAGCTTTAATGCGGGATTTTTAGAATTTTAAAATATTTTTCCATTTGTTGCTTGACAATATTTTTATTTTGCCTTAAATTGTAACTAATGTTATTCAACAGAAGTAATTATTAATCTGAATCAGGAGGTGATGGACATAGGAGAAGGGTTTAGGTGTTTATTTATATTCAGACAGTTTTGTTAGTACGGCGTTTGGACGAATTACGTAAATTAACTTGAATGGGAGGGATTTTTAGTGAGTCGTTTTCTGAAGTTAATGGTAATTGTTGGACTTGTTGTCTTCCTGTTAAGCGCAGTGGCCTTTGCTCAAGAGGAAGACCTTCTTTCCTACTGCCAGAAAGCCAAGATCAACTGGCGAGCTTACGAAGGTACTCAGTTAACTATTGGTTTAAATAAACACCCCTTTACGGAATCGCTGCGTCCCCTTATCCCAGTTTTTGAGGAGCTTACGGGTATTAAAGTGGCTTATGTTATATTGCCCGAAGAAGAATATTTTGAAAAGTTACTGATCGACCTTTCCAGTGGCGGTGGCATTTTTGACGTATACATGACTTCTCCTATGTTTGAGTGGCGTTACCAGTACGCGGGGTGGATTGAAGACCTGAACAAGTACTGGAATGATCCCAATCTTACGGACCAGGAATGGTACGATATAGAAGACTTTTACGACAAACCTTTGCGTGCGAACATGTGGGATGGGACAATTGGAGGAGGTTTAGGTCAAGGCCGCTGGAATGCTATTCCGGTGATGGTTGAGTTTTATTGCCAGGCTTACAGGAACGATCTAAGGGAAAAGTGGGGTCTTCCTGTAGCGCAGACTTATCCAGAGTTACTCGATGTTTTGACTAAAGCTGCTGAGTTGGGCAAGAAAGAACGTCCTCCAGTTTACGGTGTTGCCAACAGGGGCATCAAGAGCTGGTCTACTGTACACTCGGGGTACTTCACCGCTTTCTTAAGCTACGGTCAGAGAGACCTCACTCCAGATTTGTATGCGGCAATCAATACTCCTGAGGCAATTGAGATAACCAAGATCTGGATTGATATTCTTAAGAAAGCAGGACCTCCGGGTTGGCCCAACTATACCTGGTATGATGCAAAGCAAAGCTTTGCTGCTGGTAGATTTTATGAAATTACTGATTGTGATTTCTTTGCAGCAACCTATGAAAACCCCAACCAATCTGTTGTAGCCGGTAAAGTTGGCTATGCTCTTCCTCCAAAAGGTCCGGATGGCACCATAAAATCCAATATGTGGACCTGGTCGCTGGGAATGAGTTCACTTTCCAAACATAAAGAAGCGGCATGGCTTTTCCTGCAATGGGCTACTGCTCCTATGACCATGCTTGACGCCACGCTTAAGCATGATAATTTCAATCCTACCCGTAAGTCGGTGTGGGAGCATCCAGCTGTCGTTGAAAAAACCATGAAGTGGGGTACAAAACCTGGTGAGTACAGGGAACTGGTTGACGCAATGTACGCCCAGTACGGAGATGTGGCCTGGATGCCCAACCCGGACGTCACTACAGTTGGCGATATCTGGGCTGAAGCTTTGCATGAAGCCTATGAAGGTAAAAAGACTGTGGAAGAAGCTCTTAATGATGCAGCGGCAAAGATTAATGAATTCATGGCTAAGTGGAGAGAGCAGAAGAAGTAAGTGAGCATGTAGATCCGTTCATTCCATGTTTGGCCTGCTCTTAGAGCAGGCCAAACATGGAATGAGGAAGGAAGGGAGTTTGATGGTAATGCTAAAGCAAGTCGTGAGAAAGAAAAACATTGCCTTCTGGCTTTTTTTACCAGCCTTTGCTTTGACGGTAGGGATTTTGGTTCCCTTTGGTTATTCGGTAGCCATGTCTTTTACTAATCTTAACCTTACAGCTGGAACCAAAGCTTTTATAGGTATAGGAAATTATATAAAAATGGCGAGGGATCCGGAGTTTTGGAACGCTTTGAAGGTGACAATTCTTTTTACAATTGGGGCGGTGAGTTTTGAAGTCCTGGTTGGTTTCGCTGCAGCCTATCTTCTAAATCTGGGGTTAATGGGACAGAGAGTTTTTCGCACTCTTTTCCTGGTACCAGTAATGTTGCCTCCTACCGTGGCTGCGATTATGTGGAAACTCATGATGGCACCTATACAGGGGGTTTTGAATTATCTTTTGCAGCTTGCCGGATTCCTTGGCTTGGAGTGGCTTGGTTCTTCAAAAACAGCTCTTATGTCGGTAATTTTGATCGATGCTTATGTTTTTATTCCCTTTTGTGGAATGATTTTTTTGGCTGGAGTACAGAACTTACCAAAGGAGCCTTACGAAGCCGCGGCTGTTGATGGAGTTTCGAGCTGGTTTGTCTTTCGTAAATTGACTCTTCCACTTTTAAAGCCGGTAATCCTTATTGTATTACTGTTCAGAATTATGGATTGCCTCAAACACTTCGATATAATCTATGCGGCTACCAAAGGTGGACCTGCCAGTGCTACTATGACTTTGACGGTGCAGGCTTATTATCACAGCTTTCGCTGGACGGATATGGGTTATGCCTTTGCTCACCTGGTTGTTCTTTGGGCCATCGTCTATGTTTTAAGCTATTTCATTGTTGAACAGTGGAAGAAGGCAGTAGCCGAAGTGCATGGAAGATAGGAGGTGAAGAAGAATGAGAGATGATGGACTTTCCGTTGGCAAGGTTCTGGCAATTTTTGGATTGGTTTTGATAATGCTATGGACTCTTTTTCCATTGTACTGGATATTTTTAATGTCCATTAAAACGCCGGTGGATGTTATTGCTTACCCTCCTAAGTTTGTTTTTGATCCTACTCTTGAGAACTACTCAGTCGTTTTATTTGGGAAAGCCTGGCTTGGGAAGTACGAAACGGTGAAAACAGATTTTCCCAGATACTTCCTTAACAGTATTGTTGTTTGTTCCGGTGCAGTTGCTCTTAGTATGCTGGTTGGTGTTCCAGCTGCCTATTCTCTGGCCCGTTTTGATTTCAGGGGTAAAGAGAATTTTGCCTTTACTTTGTTGAGTTTCCGCTTTGCTCCTGGTTTGATCGTTATAATTCCACTTTACATCATTTTTAGAAAGCTTGGTTTCTATGGAACCTATCACGGGATGATCATTGCCTATCAAGTTATTACGCTTCCTTTTGCTGTCTGGCTGATGAGGGGCTTTTTTGAGGATATTCCCCAGGAACTCGAACAGGCAGCCCGAATTGATGGATATACTTGGTGGGGTGTATTTCGCAAAGTGGATATTCCTCTTGTTGCCCCAGGGATCGCAGCTACTGCCATTCTCTCTTTTATCTTTGCCTGGAACGACTTTTTGTTTGGACATGTCCTTTCTTCTGACGTCACCAGGCCGGTTACGCCTTCTCTGATGGGCTTTATTTCCTATGAGCAGGTTTTATGGGGCCAGATGGCTGCTGCAGCCATAATTACTTTGCTACCTTCGGTAGTTTTGGCTTTCTTTATTCAGCGCTATCTGGTTAGAGGTTTAACTTTTGGAGCAGTAAAGGGTTGATGTGGAGGTCTTAGGGATGAGAGAAGTTGAATTTGTAGGAGTGGTTAAAAAGTATGGAGATCTGGTGGCAGTGAATGACCTTAACTTGAAGGTAAACGATGGTGAACTGCTCGCTATACTTGGTGCTCCAGGCGCTGGAAAAAGTTCGACCTTGAAAATGGTAGCTGGTGTTGAGGATATTACTTCAGGAACCATAAAAATTGGGGATCAGGTAGTCAACTATCTTGATCCCTCCGAAAGAGATGTAGCAATGGCTTTTGAAACCTATGCTTTATATCCCCACATATCGGTTTTTGAAAATATAGCTTTTCCTCTCCGCTCTCCCAAACGCGCTAAATACTTTACTGAAGAGGATATTAAAAAGAGAGTACAAGAAGTGGCTGAGTTTCTGGAGATAGACATGTTGCTGAACAGAAAGCCCAAAGAACTTAGTGGGGGCCAAAGGCAAAGAGTTAGTCTGGCCAGATGTCTTATCAGGGATCCCAAAGTGTTTTTGCTTGACGAGCCCATAGCTCATCTTGATGCTAAGTTAAGGCATAAACTCCGGAGAGAGTTGAAAATCTGGCAGCAAAGGAAGAAAACTACCATGCTCTATACCACTACCGATTATCTGGAAGCTTTTTCCGTGGGTGACAGGATTGCTATTTTGCATCGGGGTTCACTTCTACAGGTAGGAACCTGGGATGAAATTTATGAGCGACCCGCACACCGTTTTGTTGGACAACTGGTTAGCGATCCTCCCATGAACTTTTTCTCGGGACAATTGGTAAAGAATGGTGAAGAAATTCTTTTTGAGACGAAAGGCGTTCGTTTTGTGCTTTCCCCAGAAGCACAGAGGAAGTTATTGAAACATAACCTTGAGGAGGTGCTTTTGGGGATTTTCCCCAGTAAACTGTTGTTAGATTTTTCGGATTTTCGTCCGGAGGAAAGTGCTGGGACAATGGTTAAAGCTGTGGTTAAATTTTCGGAAGTACGGGGTTCTCGTAAAATTGTTTTTGCTCAGGCAGGAGAGGGTATTACTTTTACTGCTCAGGCTGCTTTAGGAGTCCAGTGTCCTCCAGGAAGCGAGAAGCAGTTTTTCTTTCCTGCGGCTTCTATCCAGCTCTTTGATAACGTTACTCAACGCAACGTTCTTTTACTTGATTAGGTGGGGTGGTGTCGGTAATGGCTGAAGTTCGAGTTGAACATGTTTGGAAGTTTTATAGAGAGGAACTTGGAGATGCGGGGAGAGTGCTCGCCGTAGAGGACGTTTCTTTTATATGCGAAGATAAAAGTTTTTTATGCTTACTCGGTCCATCGGGTTGTGGTAAAACCACCACTTTACGTATGATTGCTGGACTTGAGAAAATTTCGAAGGGTGATATTTATATTGGCCAGAGACGAGTAAACAATCTGCATCCTCGAGATCGTCAAATTGCCATGGCTTTTGAATCCTATGCCCTCTATCCTCCACTCACGGTTTTTGACAACATTGCCTTCCCGCTCAGAGCTCGAAAATATCCGGAGCAAAAAATAAGAGATAAGATTAAAACTGTTGCAGAGCTTCTGGAAATTCAGGACATTTTGAATCATCGTCCGGCTCGCTTAAGTGGTGGAGAACAACAGAGGGTATCCCTTGCTCGGGCCTTAGTAAGAGAAGATGCTCTGGTAACCTTAATGGATGAGCCCATATCTCATTTGGACTCTCAACTTAAGGCTAAATTACGAATAGAGTTAAAAAGAATTCAGGAAGAGTGGAACTTGACCGTTATATACGTAACCCACGATCAGCTTGAAGCGTTGAGTATGGCTGATCGAGTGGTGGTCATGAATGCGGGAAGAATTCAGCAAATTGGGTCACCGATTGAGCTTTACGAGAAACCCAGTAATCTCTTTGTGGCTGGTTTTATAGGCGAACCTCCTATGAACTTCATTGAATGTACTTTGGATAGAGAAGGAAATAAGTTTTTCTTGCGATCGGCTTTCTTTAATTTCGAATTGGATAAAGAGCTGGGTTCAAAAATCTTAAAAGAAAGTAAGAATCCTCAGAAGTTAATTATGGGTGTAAGACCTGGCGATATGATCCTTGGGAAAAGCGAAAGTGCTCATTCTTATTCCTTGCGGGGTCAGATTTTTGGTATCGAGCCTCATGGAGAGTCTTCGGTGGTAATCCTTGACCTTGAAAAAGATACCCAGATTTACATTGAGGCCCCAGGTCTTCCTGATGCTGCGGAAGGCGAGGTTGCTTGGGTTTCATTTCCTAAGGATAAGTTACATTTGTTTGATGAGGAAACTGGAGAAGCAATCAGGGTGAATTGATTTGAAAGGAGTGTATATAAGTGGAAAGAAAAAATGACATTCCTCGCACAATGAAAGCGGTGGTGGCGTATAAGCCTGGTGATTATCGTTTGGAAGAAGTGGATGTTCCAGAAATTAATGAAAATGAAGTGCTTTTGAAAGTAGGTGGTTGTGGTATTTGTGCTGGTGATGTGAAGGGATATCATGGCGCGCCTTCTTTCTGGGGAGGGGATGGTCAACCTGCCTGGATTGTTGCTCCTTTCATTCCGGGTCATGAATTTTATGGCCAGGTTGTGGCGATAGGAGATCAGGCTCGAGAAAAATACGGTTTGAAGCTCGGCGACTGGGTGGTTTCGGAACAGATTATTCCTTGTGGCAAGTGTCGCTTTTGTTTAGAGGGAAGCTATTGGATGTGCGAAGTACATCATATCTATGGTTTTCAAGGCAAAGTTGCAGATGGTGCCTTTGCAGAATATGTAAAGCTCCCATCTACAGCCCGTAATTATCGTTTACCGGATGGTTTTCCTCTGGAAGTTGCTCCCTACGTTGAGCCTCTGGCCTGTGCTATTCACGCTGTAGAGCGAGCTGATATTCAGTTTTATGATATAGTGGTAATTGCAGGCATGGGCGCACTGGGTCTTGGAATGTTGCAAGCTGCAAAACTCAAAAATCCCCAAATGGTTATTGTTCTTGATGTTAGGGATCGAAGGCTGGAGTTGGCGAAGAAGCTGGGTGCAGATCTTGCACTTAACCCGGTTAAGGAAGATGTGGTAAAGAAGATAAAGGAACTTACTGATGGTTATGGTTGTGATGTTTATATCCAGGCAAGCGGGCATCCCAATGGAGTTGTCCAGGGTTTGCAGGCTATAAGGAAAATGGGCAGATACGTGGAATTCAGTGTTTATAATGAGCCGACCACAGTTGACTGGAGTATCATTGGAGACCGCAAAGAGCTGGATCTACGGGGGGCACATTTAAGCCCTAAAGCTTATCCTTCAGCGATTCGTTTTTTGAACTCGGGTGAAATAAAGGCTGATGAAATAATAACTCATAGACTTCCTCTTGATAATTTTATGGAAGGGTTTAGACTAGTGGAAAAAGGCGAGGAGTCCATTAAGGTTGTACTTGTACCCTGAGAGGAGGTTTGATTTATGTACCTGGTCATTGCGTCAGATCATTTTGGGTATCCCTTAAAGCAGGTTATTGTGGAGTATCTGAAAACCAAGGGTGTTGAGTTTGAGGATCTGGGGGTTTTTTCAGAAAGTGAAGAGGCGCTTTACCCCGATGTGGCCTTGAAGGCCTGTATGGGGATTAAGGAGGGCAAATACCAGTACGGGATTCTGGTTTGTGGTACGGGTATTGGCATGGCTCTTGCTGCGAATAAAATTCCTGGAATTTATGCTGCCTGTGCCCACGATATTTACTCTGCGGAAAGGGCTAAAAAGAGCAACAATTCCAACGTGTTGACCCTGGGAAGGCACATCGTCGGACCAGAACTTGCCAAAAAACTGGTTGATGCCTGGTTAGAAAGTGATTTTCAGGGAGGGCGCTCTTTGCCCAAGGTTGAACGTATTAAAGAGATTGAAAAAAAATTTCTCAAGGAGGCATAGATTATGAAAAAGTTCATCAACTCTCCCCAAAACCTTATCGAAGAAATGCTGGAGGGTTTTGTAGCTGCAAATTCTAACAAGGTGCGCCGCCTGGAAACAGAGAGAGTGCTGGTCCGCAAGGACGCACCAATAAAGGGTAAGGTGGGCATCGTAACTGGTGGAGGTTCGGGACACAAGCCAGCTTTCATTGGTTATATCGGTAAGGGCCTGGTTGACGCTGTAGCGGTAGGGGATATTTTTGCTGCACCTCCAGTGCAGAGAGCTTATGAAGCTATTAAGGCAGCAAACGGAGGCAAAGGAGTTTTGCTCTGTATTGGAAACTATTCGGGAGACATCATGAACTTTGGTATGGCTAAAGAACTTGCTGAAGCCGAAGGCATACCGGTTGAAACCGTGGTGGTTAACGACGATGTGGCTTCGAGTCCTAAGGAGCGCATGGATAACCGGCGCGGAGTTGCTGGTGAGGTAATTCTCTGGAAAATAGCTGGAGCTCTGGCTGAAGAAGGGGCCGACCTTCAGAAGCTAAAGGAAGTTGGAGAAAGAGCAGTTTTCAACACTCGCAGCATGGGTGTGGCCCATACTCCCTGCGTTTTGCCCACCACTGGGAAACCGAGTTTTGAGATAGGCGAAGATGAAATGGAAATTGGGGTGGGTCACCATGGTGAACCAGGGATCCAGAGAACCAAGATGATGACCGCTGATGAGGTGAGCGAGCTTTTAACCCTGAAAGTTATCGAGGATTTGCCTTTCAAATCGGGAGACGAAGTGGTAGTAATGATCAACGGTTTGGGCTCCACTTCGCTCCTTGAAATGTACATTTGCTTCCGCAAGGTAAATCAAATTCTTGCCGATCACAATATAAAGGTCCACCGTACCTATGTTGGAGAATTTTTCACTTCCCTTGAAATGGGTGGTTTTTCAGTGACTTTGACCAAGCTTGACGACGAGTTGAAAAGACTTATCGATGCTCCTTGTGACGGCGTGCATTTTATCCAGCATTAAGGGTGGGATAGCCATGGAAAAAATCCCCTTTGAAAAGATTAAAGAAGCTTTTTCCAGAGTGGTTGAGAATCTTGAAAAAAATCGTCAGTACCTCAACGATCTGGACTCACCTATTGGAGACTCCGACCACGGAGAAAGTGTTTGTAATGCCTTTCAAAAGGTTAAAGAAGCCGTTGATAAGTTTCCTGCTGACCGGAGAGATATTGGTGCCCTCCTCCAGGAAGCTGGGAAGGCTATTATCTTCTCTGGCGGTGCTGCCATGGGTCCTCTTTATGGTACCGCTTTTATGGATGCTGGGAAAGCAGTAGTGGGTAAGGAAGAATTGAGTAAAGAAGAAGTGCTTGCTATGTGGAGGGCTTTTGCTCAGGGAATTCAAAGGCGTGGACAGGTGCAGCCCGGTGAGAAGACCATGTATGATACCATTTATCCTTCTCTCCAGGCTATGGAGCAAGCCTTTTCCGAAGGTAAGAGTTTGGAAGAGATGCTGCAGGAAGCCATAAGAGCGGCCAAAGCAGGCATGGAGAGCACTAAAGATATGCTCTCTAAGAGAGGTCGGTCCAGTCGTTTAGGTGAACGCAGTATCGGTCACATAGACCCTGGTGCTGCATCAAGCTATTTCATAATTGAGGCCTTTTTTGGGAGTCTAATAGAGTAAATTTTGGGGGCTTTCAGCCCCCTCCTTCCTTAGTTTTATATAACCTTCTCTCTTGCTTGACTTTTAAAATGTAGAGTGCTATATTCTCTTATCAGAGAAAAAGTTTTATTACATTTGTAACAAAAACCTTCTGGAGGAGGCAGAGATGAACAAACCAAAACTTTCAGTAGGAATATGGTGTATGGGTGGAGTAGCTGACCGCTTTATGCCCCAGGGTTATGAAGAGCCAGTGGACATAAAAGAGAGAATTAAACGGGTTACCAAGGTTCCTGAGGTTAAAGCAATCGAGTTTTTTGACGATGAGCTTATGCATATAGAACCCAAGGAACTAAAGCAAATCCTGGATGATAACGGGTTGGATGTTTGTTCAATGAATCTTAACACTCATTCTTTTCCAAAGTGGCAGCTGGGAGCTTTAACCCATTATGATGAAAAGAAAAGAAGGGAGGCGATAGATGCAGCGAAAAGATTGATTGATTTAACAGGACTTTTTGAATGTCCGACGGTTGGTTTGTGGTTGGGGGTTGATGGTTTCGATTACGCTTTTCAAATCGACTACGAACGTAGCTGGAATTTGCTTTCTGAATCTGTAGCTGAAATCGCTGACTATGGCAGCTCGGTGCAGATCGCTCTTGAATACAAGCTCAAGGAACCACGGCAGTATTTGCTTTTGGGCAATGCCTTTCGAGCTCTATATCTTGTTAAAAGACTGGGTAAATCCAACATAGGTGTTACGGTTGATTTTGGCCATGCCCTGATGGCTAAGGAAAACCCTGGAGAAATAGTTTCTGTCTTGGCTAAAGAAGGAATCCTGTATGGGGTTCACTTTAACGATGCATACCGGGAATGGGATGATGATCTGGTCGCAGGCAGTGTGAACCTTTACGAGACGCTGGAGTTCCTCTACTACCTTAAAAAGAGTAATTATCAGGGGTATCTGAGCTTTGACATCTTCCCGTATCGAATGGCTCCAGAAAAAGCCCTGGAGTTGTGTGTGAAAAACACTCTGGGCCTTTATGCTCTACTTGATGAAATAGACGAGGCAGCACTCTCTCAAGCCAGAGAAAGCATGGATGCTGGAGCGGTCCATGAGGTGGTAAGGAAAGTGTTCTTTAAGTGAGTTAGTTTGTGTTGAGTTAGCTATTTTGAGGTTCGTGGAAAAAGATTAGGATATACAAATAAATTTTAAAGAAAGGAGGATAGTAGGTTTAGTTTCACTCTCAGTTCTTGGAAAAATATACTTCAAAAGGTTCTTGTAAATCATTGGATCGATTTATAAGAAAAGGAGGATTGGATGATGAGAAAAGGAATATTGGTACTTTTGACAGTTTTTGTGATATTTGCACTGGCGACGGTTGCCTTTGCCCAAGAAAAAGTTACTTTGAGGATTTTGGGTATTGGTGGTTGGTACCCCAGTGAATTAGCGGTTAAGCTTGCTCCACTTTTCAACGAGTATGCCGAGAAAAATCTTGGTTACAGCGTTGACATTAAAGCAGACTTTGCTCCATTTACCTCGTTATACGAAAAGGCAGCTTCGGCATTTGCTGCGCATTCGGACCAGTATGATATTGTTATTTCTGATAGCCAGTGGCTTGGTGCTTTTGCAACAGGTGGTCATATTGTTAAGTTGAACGATATTATTAGTTCCGACCCGCAACTTAAAAAAGCAGTGGAGAATATGTATCCGGAACATCGCGCTGCTTACATGACCTATCCTGATGGAAGTGACAACTATTGGGGTTTACCTCAGGAAGGCGATGACTTGGTTCTCTACGTTAGGAAAGACCTTCTTGAAGATCCCGAAGAAAGAGCTAATTTCAAAGCTAAATACGGTTTTGATTTGCCTCAAACATATGAAGATTTTATCGACATGGATTGGGAAACCTACGAAAAGATACTTGAATTCTTTACACGTCCTGAAGAGAACTTTTACGGCTTTGCAGCAGAATATGCGAAGGAGTATGACTTTATTTCAGACCACGTGATGTCTTTTATATGGACCTGGGGTGGGGATATTATTAATTGGGAAACTTATGAAGTAGATGGCTATATGAATTCTCCTCAGGCAATAGAGGCTCTTGAATATTATGTGAGTCTCTTGCGGTATCAACCACCTGGAGCTGTAACATACGGAATAGACCAGTGCATTAATGCTATGGCTCAGGGCCAAGTTTTCTCGACTCTCACCTGGGCAGCAGTTGGAGCCCCTATTTTTGATCCTTCGCTTTCTAAAGTAGCTGATAAGGTGATGGTAGTGGTGCCACCTGGAAAGCGCGATGAGAATGGCAATTTGAGAAGAGTATACTGCCTGGGAGGCCAGCCTTGGGTGGTAAGTAACTATTCGAAGCACAAGAAAGAAGCCTTTGATTTTCTGAGATGGTGGTATTCTGAAGAGGCGCAGTGGGCATTTGCAAAAGAGGGTGGCAACCCTGTCATACGCACCATTATTGACACAGAAGAATTTAAAAATCTTAATCCCTGGAACAGAGCTTATGTTGACATGATACCTGGTGGTAGAGATTTCTGGCATTTGCCTTGCTACGCTGAGCTATTACTCGTGCAACAGGAAGAATGGACGGCTTATGCTTCAGGACAAATCAAATCTGCAAAAGAAGCAATGGATAACATTGTGCGCAGACAAGAAGCAATCCTTCGAGAGTGGGGCTTCTTAGATTAAGTGTAAAATCTGTGGTTGGTTTAAATAATGCTCTGAATTTAATTGATATGGCATACTGAAAGCTGCAGACATATCAGCCCTGATGTATCAGGGCTGATATGTCTGATGAATGGAGGATTATAAGAGTGATGAGAGAAGATTACCTTTCAAAGTGGAAATGGAAGTTTTTGTTGCCAGTACTCGTTTTTATGCTGGTTTGGAACTTATTCCCTCTTTTGTGGGTGCTCGGCCTTAGCTTTTATAAACTTAACCTTGTTTCTGGTATGCCTCCCAGGTACATTTTCCTTAACAATTACAAATCTCTGCTGAATGATCCTTATTTTTGGGACCGCTTTAGCTTGACCTTCCGTTATGTTTTGCTTGCTGTTTTGTTAGAAGTAATAGTTGGTTTTGGACTGGGATTTTTGTTTAATAGTCAAGATGTTAGAGGCAAAAAGATAATGCTTCCTATTATTTTTGCTCCCATGATGATTGCTCCAGTTGCTTCAGGTGTTTTTTTTCGTTTCATGTACGATCCCCATTGGGGCATTATTAACCATTTTTTGAGGCAGTTTTTTGGGGTAACCATACAGTTTTTAGAAGACGCACGCTGGGCCTTTCCGGCTGTGTTGGCTGTTGATGTTTGGATGTGGTCTCCTTTTATGGCTCTCATGTGTCTTGCAGGTTTACAGGCTGTTCCACAGCATCTTTTGGAAGCAGCTGAAATTGATCAACTATCCTGGTTCCGTAAGTTACGCTATGTTGTTTTGCCTTCTATTCGTCCTGTTTTTATGCTGGGCGTTCTTTTGCGGACTATTGATGCCTTTAAAACTTTTGATACTGTCTTCGTTATGACAGGAGGAGGTCCTGGTAACTCTACTGAGTTGCTTAGCATGTCTCTTTATCGCATTGCCTTTATATTTTTCAACACTGGAAAAGCCTCGAGCCTGGCTATTACCATGCTTTTCATAGCTATAGCCTTTACAAGCATATATCTTATGTTGATTCCCAAGTCCGAGAAGGAGTGATTTGATTGGACCTTTACAAGCTTAGAGAAAGCAAAAGAAAAAGACGGGTTGCGATCTTGACCGCGGTTGCGGGGTTTATAACATTTTTGTATGCTTTTCCTACCCTTTGGTTGATTTTAACCTCTTTCAAAAAGAGGACAGACATTTTTGCGGTGCCTCCAAAACTGTTGTTCAGTCCCACCATTGAAAATTATTTGTATGCTGTTCAACGCGGACATTTCTGGCGAACTCTTTTCAATAGCGCCTTTATTTCCTTTAGCAGCGTTTTGCTTGCTATGGTGCTTACTGTTTTTGCGGCTTATGCAGTTTCCAGGATCAAGTTTAAGGGTTCGGGTTTTGTCATGTTTTTAATCCTTTCTTTTAGGATGATGCCTGCTGCTGTGGTGGTCATTCCAATGTTTCTTTTTTACAGAATGCTGGGTTTGATTAATACCTATCCAGGGATGATACTTCTTTATACCGCTTTCAGCGTACCCTTTTCCATGTGGATGCTTAAGAGCTTTATGGACGAAATTCCACGACATTTTGATGATGCTGCGTTTGGAGATGGGGCCTCAGTACCCAGAACCATTTTTGACATCATCCTTCCTCAGCTCGGTCCGGCTCTGGTAAGTGTGTTGCTGTTCAACATTATCTTTGTTTGGAATGAATTCCTTTTTGCTTATATCCTTACTGGCATTGAAACCAAAACGATTCCAGCGCAAATTGCAACAGGAATATATACTGACAAGGGAGTCGATTGGGAATACGTGAGTTCCCTTTCAGTAATTTTTGTTGCTCCTATTCTGGTGATTATCTTCTGGTTACAGAAACATTTAATTCGTGGTTTGACTTTTGGGACCATTAAAAGATAGGAGTGAATGGCATCATGACCGGTCTTAGACCTTATCTGTTAGTTATTCCTATCTCTATAGCTTTAATAGTTGTGGGTATAGTTTTGTGCACTCAGACTCTCTCTTTTAGAGGATATCAAATAGGATATGTTACCCTAATGTTAGGGGCTATACTACAGATCATCATGGGACAACTTGATCCCAAAAGCAATTGGTTGCAAGCTTTGCGGCTTTTTGTAATTGGCGCGGGTATATTTTTGGGCATAGTTTTTTTGAGTATTTATTTGGTGCCTTATCTTTATAAACTACTGTAAGAAGGAGAGCAAGGCAATGGACATCTACATAGAAGGAGTCTCTAAAAAATTTGGAGATAATTTAGCTCTTGATAATGTTAGTTTGAAATTTAGCGATAAAACCTTTACTTGCGTTTATGGTATTCCTGGTTCCGGCAAGACTACCCTTTTGAGAGTAATAGCTGGTTTGGATTTTCCAGATGCTGGTCTTGTTCGTTTTGGCGATCAAGATGTTTCATTGGTGCCTCCTATGCGAAGGAGCGTTTCCTATATAGCCCAGGAATTCGCTCTTTATCCTCATTTTACGGTTTTTAAAAACATATCCTATCCTCTAAAGCTAAAAAAGATTCAGAGAGAAG
This sequence comes from Atrimonadaceae bacterium G-SL-SR-0-11, assembly GCA_048814795.1. Taxonomy (GTDB): domain Bacteria; phylum Atribacterota; class Atribacteria; order Atribacterales; family Thermatribacteraceae; genus Thermatribacter. The sequence goes on from CP184673.1 coordinate 641,760, forward strand.
AAATTGAAAGAAAAGTTTTGGAGGTAGCGAAGTTATTAAAAATAGACCATCTGTTGGATAGAATGCCTACCCAACTTTCTGGTGGAGAACAACAGAGAGTGGCTATAGCCAGGGGTTTGGTTAGACAAGCTGATGTTTATTTGTTTGATGAACCATTAACTAACCTTGATTATAAGATCAGAGAAGATATGCGTTCTGAATTCCGCAGATTTCAAAAAGAGTTAGGGCAGACCATAGTTTATGCTACTGGAGATCCTCTTGAAGCTCTTGCAATATCTGAAAATGTAGTAATCATGAAGAATGGAAGAATAGTTGAGACCGGCAAAACGAAGGAAATTTATTTGCAACCATCAAAGCAGTATACTTTAGAAGTTTTTGGGTCTCCCAAGGCCAACCTTTTTAAAGGTGTTATTGAAAAAAACTTTTTTGTTTGTCCTCTCTTTTCAGTTAAATGTGGTTTTGATGTTTCTAACATGGAAGGTGCAAAAGTTGTTGCTGGTGTGCGTCCTGAGAACTTTATTTTGCTTTCTTCTGCTGGGAAAGATAGCATTCAGCTAGATGGCAAGGTAGCTTTTCGTGGGAAAGTTTTCTTAAATGACATAATTGGCTCAGAAAATGTTATTTTTGTTCTTACGGAAAATTCAGGGGAGCCAGTCAGGATACTTGCACCAAGAGATTTGAGATTAGAAATTGATTCGGAGGTTTATGTAGGTTGTGATCCTGAGAACGTTTTATTCTATTACAACGGGGAATTTGTGGGGAGAGGAGCTTCCAATGGCCAAAGTTGAATTAAGAGGGATAACTAAGGTTTTTAATAAAAGCGTTGAAGCTGTTAAGGAAATGAATATGCTTATCGAAGACAAGAAAGTAGTTTGTCTTTTGGGGCCTTCAGGGTGTGGGAAAACTACTACTATGCGCATGATAGCCGGTTTGGAAACTCCCACAAAGGGCAAAATATTTTTTAATGATCAGGATGTTACTTTTTTATCAGCAAGCGAGCGCGACGTAGCTATGGTTTTTCAGTTTCCTACGGTTTATCCTAATTTGTCCGTATGGGATAATTTGGCTTTGCCTCTTAGGGGTAAGAAAGAATTTACTGAAGATACAATAAAGAATAAAATTAGCGAAGTTTTGGAGAGTTTGCATTTTCCTGCTGATGTGGTACACAAAAAGGCTGGACTTTTGGGGCCAGGCTTGCGTCAAAAACTAGCTATTGGAAGGGCTGTAATACGCAGTCCAAAGGTTTTTTTGTTTGACGAGCCGCTTTCTCATCTTGATGCAACAACTAGGTCTGAATTGATGGGGTTAATTAAACACCTTTCCCGTGATGTGGGACAAACTTTTGTGTACGTTACTCATGACCAATCAGAGGCCATGAGTTTAGCCGATTACATAGCAGTTATGAAAGACGGAAGGTTGTTGCAGTATGACGATCCAGATACGATATATGAATGGCCGAAGGATACTTTTGTGGGGTGGTTTTTGGGCAATCCTGGCATGAATTATATAAGGTGTGTCTTAGAGGAAGAGAAGGGTGTTTTGTGGGCAGTGTTTGGAGAAAACAAGGTTGATGTTTCTGGGTTTAGAAAGCAACTTGCTAATGTTGGATCAAAGGAAATTGTCTTGGGTATAAGACCTGAGTATCTTCGTCTTGTTGATGCTTCACACAATGGCTCCGTAAAGGGTCTGTGCAAGCTTGTGGAGTTTGTTGGTGGAAGAGTGATTATTCATGTTGATTTGGGAGGTGTGACAGTAAGGGTTAAAGAATACCCGCAAAATGAACCTCCAGAAGATACGGTGGTTAATCTCCGTTTGCCAAGTGATAAACTGCGTTTTTTTAATCCCGATGGTCGTGCGATTGGTGTTGATTTTGCTTGATTATAGTATCCTTTCCTGACATTGGACAATAGTAAGAAGTGAGGGTGCCCCAAAAGGCATCCTTTTCTTTTTGAAATATTTTTCGAGGGAGAAAATTGGGAATTGGGGAAAAAACTTTGAGAGTTTCTGCTTCGCTTTTATCCTGTGATACAGCATATCTGGGTGAAACGGTGATTCAACTCGAGAAAGCAGGAGTAGATTCCATTCACCTGGACATTATGGATGGCCACTACGTTGAGAATTTCGCTTTTTCTCCCAAGACGGTCCAGGATTTGAGTAGGTTGACTTCGCTACCCCTTGAGGTACATCTTGAAATCTATCACCCCGAACGCTATATTGCTACTTTTGCGGAAGCGGGAGCTGATTTGATGATAGTTCAACTCGACACCTGCAAGCATCCTATACGTATTTTAGATACGATACATGAGTATGGCAAAAAAGCTGGGGTTGCCATTAATCCCACCGATGGGCTTGAACGGGTTAAGTATTTTGTCGAGCACATCGATTATTTGCTTTTGATGAGTGTTGAGCCAGGTTTCGGTGGCCAAAGATTTGAGGAATCGGTTATAAAAAAGGTTAGATTGGCAAAAGCATTGCTTGAAGAATGTGGAAACGTAGTTCCCATAGGGATGGATGGTGGTGTGAGCTTCGAAAACATCGCCTTGATAAAAAAGGCTGGTGTGGAAGTGGCTGTGGTGGGAACTGCTTTGTTTTCTCAAGAATCCCTATTCGAAGCTGTTGCCAGGTTTAAAAATTAAGTTCGGATTTATGCGGAGGTGACAATTGCGTTTTTGATTGACAGGGCAAAAATTATTCTGTTAAAATGAACAAAGTTTTTTAAACAAAATTTCATTAAACATGAGAAAGGAGGTGGATCGGCGGGAAGGAGCAGTAGGAATTGTTTCATCTCGATTTAAGAAAGCTTTGTCGGGAGATAGTTTCGTTTTCTGTCTCAGAGTTAGTGACTACAGAACAAATTTAGTGAGGAGGTTGTATATGAAGAAGCTAACCCTGTTCTTGATGGTAGTTTTGCTGGTAGCTATTCTGGTTGTTCCGGCGATGGCCAAAAAGTACACCATTGCCACCGTAGTAAAGGTCGATGGTATTGCCTGGTTTGAGCGGATGCGAGAAGGTGTTAAAAAATTTGCTGAGGACACCGGTCACGAAGCTTTCCTGGTAGGTCCTCCCCGTGCTGATGCCGCCCTGCAGGTTCAAATCATTGAAGACCTCATTGCTCAGGGAGTAGACGCCATCTGTGTAGTTCCCTTCTCTCCTGAAGCCGTGGAGCCAGTTTTAAAGAGAGCTATGGACGAGGGTATCGTGGTTATTACCCATGAAGCATCCAACATTCAGAATGCTCACTGGGACCTTGAAGCTTTCGATAACTACGCCTTTGGGGCCAAACTGATGGACATACTGGCCGGCTATATGGGCGAAGAGGGAGAATATGCCACCATGGTGGGTAGCCTTACTTCCAAGACCCACATGGAATGGATTACCGGGAGTGTAAATCGCCAGAAAGAAAAATACCCCAAAATGAAGCTGGTAACTGAAACACCCCTTGAGGATTACGACGATCAGACCCGTGCTTATGAGAACATGAAAGAATTACTGCGTACCTATCCTAACTTGCGTGGCGTAAGAACTGCAGCTTCGACCGCAGCTCCTGGTTGTGGCTTGGCGGTTGAAGAGGCCGGTTTGCAGGATCAGATTGCAGTAGTTGGTCCCAGCCTGGTGTCCCTCTGCGGGCAGTATCTGGAAAGTGGAGCCGTCAAAGCTATTGGTTTCTGGGATCCAGCCGATGCTGGATATGCCATGAACAAGCTGGCAGTTATGGTTTTGGAAGGTCAGGAAGTCACTGACGGTATGGACCTGGGAGTTCCTGGTTACAACAATCTTCGTATGGATGGACGTGTTTTGTACGGAGAAGCCTGGGTTTTTGTAACCAAAGACAATATGGATCAGTATGACTTTTAGTTGTGGTCGCTTATCAGGGATTGGCGGCATTTTGCCGCCAATCCCTACTTAATCTTTAGGTTTGGAAAAGCTTGATTTGCATGAAGGGAGCCTTAGGATCATGAGCGAAGAATTTTTGGTGGTCAAAAATGTTAGCAAGTCCTTTGCCGGGGTGCAGGCTCTCAAGAAAGTCAATTTGACAATTGGTCGGGCAGAGATTCGCTGTCTGGTAGGAGAAAATGGTTCTGGAAAGTCAACGCTGATTAAGATTATTTCTGGGGCAGAAGCTCCCGATGAGGGAGAAATAATTATTAACGGCAAAAAGTTTTTTAGGCTTCATCCCATTGATTCCATTCGCGAGGGTATTCAGGTTATTTATCAGGATTTCTCACTATTTCCTAACCTTACCGCAGCCGAAAATATTGCCTTTAACTACTTACTTGAAAAAAGGCAACGCTTGGTGGACTGGAAAGAAGTATACACTGTTGCCCGAAAGGCCATGGAGAGTATCAATGTGAAAATTGACCTCAACCGCAAGGTGGAAGAGCTTTCGGTAGCGGATAAACAGCTAATCGCGATTTCGCGTGCTCTTTTGCATAATGCAAGTTTGATCATCATGGACGAACCAACTACCGCTTTGACCCGAAAGGAAGTACGTTCTTTGTTTCGAGTGATAAAGCAATTGCAGCAGGAAGGGGTTTCTATCCTGTTTGTGAGCCATAAGCTTGACGAAGTTCTGGAGATTTCGGAGAAAGTTACTATTTTGCGTAATGGACGCAATGTAGCTGATGGCGATCGCTCCAGCTTTGACCGTTCCAAATTGGTTTTTTATATGACCGGCCGCGAAATTAAAGAAAGCCGTTATCAGCATAAGCCGGACGCCGCTACCAGAGAACCTCTATTGAGGGTTGAGCACCTTGGTTGTGAGGGCAGCTTTGCCGATGTTTCCTTTGAACTTTATCCTGGAGAGATTTTAGGTATAACCGGGCTTTTGGGTTCAGGTCGTACTGAATTAGCCATGGCCTTGTTTGGTCTTAATCCGGTTACTGAGGGCAACATTTACCTGGATGGAAAGCTGGTTCGGATTCGCAGTGTACAGGATGCTATTCGATACGGCATAGGTTATGTTCCCGAGGATAGGCTTACTGAAGGTCTTTTTCTTCCTCAGTCCATAGGCAATAATATAGTTGTGAGCGTCATTTATCGTTTACTAAAAAGAATGGGTATTATTGACGTTGTTCAAAAGAGTAAACAGATAATGCGCTGGATAAAGGACCTCAAGATTGTAACTCCTTCCCCGGACTTGCCGGTGCAGAGTCTTTCCGGAGGCAACCAGCAGAGGGTGGTTCTGGCTAAGTGGTTGGCTACCACACCCCGGCTCTTGATATTGAATGGACCTACTGTAGGAGTGGATATTGGTTCAAAAGCTGATATCCACCAGATTATTCGCTCTCTGGCGCAGCGGGGAATGGCCGTAATTATCATTTCAGATGATATTCCAGAAGTTGTTCAAAATTGCAATCGCATTCTTTTGATGAAGAAGGGCCGAATAGTTGAAGAATTTTTAGGTGAACAGATTACCGAGGAAGAGCTAACCAGCAAGATGATTGATGAAGATGAGTTGGAAGTGAAATCTCAAAAAGCGCCAACTTTCGTTTGAAATTTAAGACGAAGGGAAATGAGGGAAAATGGGCAAGTTTTTTGACAAAGTCTTGAGTAAGAATGAGCTTTTTTTGGCTTTTATTATTCTGGGTTTAATTGTAATAATCGGTGCAATTAACCCTAATTTTTTTACCTTAGCTACTTTATACGATATGTTGCGTTCCAGTGTTGTTATGGGAATATTTGGGGTTGGAGTCTTGATGGTACTGGTTTCAGGCGGTATTGACATTTCTTTTACAGCAATCGCAGCTTTTGCCATGTATGTTACTACTCGTTACCTCAAGGGTATTGGTTTCGAAGGATCCATTCTGCCTGCTTTCATCATTTCTGGCGGCTTGGGTGTTCTGCTCGGCTTCATAAACGCTGTGCTTATTTCTTCTTTCAGGTTGCCTACGCTTATTGTAACCTTGGGAACAGCTAACATGTTCCGTGGTTTTCTCCTGGCTTTTATAGGGACCAAAATTATCAGTGTTCTTCCTCCAGGTATGGTTCGTTTTTCACGAATGGAACTTTTTCCTGTTAAAACTATGATTGGAGGAACCAACGGTCTTTCGGTATCGGTGTTTGTTCTGGCACTGGTTGTTCCGTTAACCTGGTTTATTCTCAATTACACTATGTTAGGTAGAGGTATTTATGCCCTCGGGGGAGACCGGGTAGCAGCTGAACGTGCTGGACTGAATATTACTTTTATACAGTTTTTTGTTTATTGTTACGTGGGTTTTCTGGCAGGTGTGGCTGGCATAGTTCATGCTTCGTTAATTCGCACTGCCAGTCCCTTTGACCTGGTAGGTACGGAACTTTCCGTTATCGCGGCAGTGGTTCTGGGAGGTGCTCGCATAACGGGGGGTCACGGAACGATTTTAGGATCCATCCTGGGTGTTTTTCTGGTGGTTATAATGAACAATAGCCTTATCATGATGGGCATTCCCTCTTACTGGCAAACTGCAGTTGTTGGCATCATCATCATACTTGGTACTGGCCTTACCGCTTTGCGGAGTAGGCGAACACGTCAGGCCAGTCTGCTTGATACTTGAAAAAGATGGTAAGGAGAAGATCAGTCATGAAAAGCATTTCAGCTGATAACCGACGAAAGCCGTCAAGGTTGGGGAAAATGGATTCTGGTGAGTTCTCGGTGGGAGCGCTAAAAGTAGACAGTAATATTTTACGCTTGCTGTTTATAGCAGTGGCCATCTTTCTGGTCATGGGTCTTTTGCGTCCTCATACCTTTTTGACTCTGCGTAATTTCCGCTCCATGTCTTATCAGTTTCCGGAGCTTGGAGTTTTGTCGGTCGCCATGATGTTAACCATGCTTACTGGAGGAATAGATCTTTCTGTAGTGGGTACCGCTAATCTGGCGGGCATTCTGGCTGCCAAGTTGATGACTACTGCTCTGCCTCCGGAAGCAGGAGGAGACCAGATTGCTTTGGTGATGCTGGGAGCAATCCTTATCGCGCTTGGCACGGGCATTTTATGTGGTATCTTCAACGGTTTTTTAGTGGCCAAGGTAGGTATTCCTCCTATTCTGGCTACTCTGGGAACCATGCAGCTTTACACGGGTATCGCTATGGTAATTACCAAAGGTTACGCTGTGTTAGGTTATCCAGAGCAATTTCTGTTTATTGGTAATGGTGTGATAGGAATATTTCCTGTGCCGTTGATTCTGTTTGCTGCTGTAGCTGTAATTTTTGCAGTAGTGTTGAATAAAATGGCTTTTGGTTTCCAGGTTTTTATGCTGGGCACCAATGCTACTGCTGCTCGTTTTTCTGGGATTAACAATACTTTGGTGCTTTTGAAAACTTATTTGATATCTGGTTTTCTGGCTGGATTAGCAGGTATCATAGTTATAGCCCGTACCAATTCTGCTAAAGCTGATTACGGGACTTCCTATGTTTTGCAGGCCGTTCTGGTATCAATTTTGGGTGGAGTGAATCCCAGTGGAGGCTTTGGAACAGTTTCTGGGTTGATTCTGGCCATTCTTTCCCTGCAGTTTCTTTCCAGTGGTTTTAACATGCTTCGCTTTAGCAATTTCTTTAAGGAATTCACCTGGGGTTTTGTGTTGATTCTGGTGATGGTAATCAATTATCTCAGCGCCACTTATCAGAATCGGCGGCGTTTGGCTAAGCAAAAAAGAGTTATGAGTGAAGCGAATAGTCTGACTGAAGAGAGCGATTGAGTTTTCTTTAAAAAGCCTTACCCTGTTTTTCGGGTGAAAAAATCTTCAGGTGCAGTCTCTGGTTTTGTTGCTACTTGGAGGGGATGTTTGCTCTTTCCATCTTTCAGAAGCTGGGTTGATGATACTCGCACTTAACGTTTAGTCTCGATATTGCTGGTTTATTCCTTGATTCTACCCTTGATTATAAATCGTTGACACCTCTTAAAAGGTTGTGCTATATTCACAAATGTGAATTTTCTTATTGACATTTGTAACATCTATTGGAAGAGGAGGAACTGATTTTGTTAGCGCTGGTTCAGGAAAACGAAAGCAAGGAGAGTCTTCATCTTACTGAAGTGGAAGAACCTCATTGTGGTCCTCGAGAAGTTAAAATCAAGGTCAAGGCGGCAGGGATTTGTGGGACAGATGTTTATGGAATCGCTTCTTTGCGTCCTCCGGTGATACTGGGACATGAGTTTTCTGGCGAGATCGTTGAGGTTGGTAACCAGGTTAGCGGTTTTAAAGTTGGAGAAAGAGTAAGTTCGGAAACCACTGTGGTGCGCTGCGAGAAGTGCCCTTATTGCCGTGAGGGCTTGTATAATCTTTGTGTGGATAGAAAGGGCATTGGATCAGGAGTGAATGGAGCTTTTGCAGAATATATTGTAGTGCCTGAATTCACTCTGCATCGTTTGCCGGAGCATCTTTCTTTTGAAGAAGGTGCTCTTCTTGAGCCTTTAGCCTGTGCGGTACGTGGAGTTATGGAGCAAGCCACCTTGGAGGGTGGAGAAAAAGTGCTGGTTTTTGGTCCTGGTCCTCTGGGTATCCTGGTTAGCTGGGTAGCCAGTTTGTCTGGTGCCCAGGTGTTTCTGGTGGGAAAGGCTCAGGATGAAGAACGTTTTGCAATTGCTTTAAAACAGAATATTGCGGGGGTTGTCAATGTCGACGAAGTGGATTTATGTCAATTTGTCAGAAAGCAAGTTGATACCTATGGTGTAGATGTGGTTTTTGAATGTTCTGGTTCGGTCCAGGCTGTTTATGGGGGGTTGGAAGTTCTCAAAAAGCGTGGTAAATTAGTACAAATGGGTATACTACATCGGAAAGTGGAATTGGATTTCGATACCTATTTTTTCTCACGCGAGCTGGTGATTACTGGTTCAAGAACTCAGACCTCTTCAAGCTGGAGGAAAGCTATAGATCTATTGCACAAGCATTCTTTGCCTTTAAGAGAACTAATTACCCATGAATTGCCTCTTAATCGCTGGATGGAAGGTTTTGAACTGGTGCGCCGCAAGGAAGCATTGAAAGTGATTTTAAAACCTTAGAGGAGGTAAAATAGTGGCTGTATTACATCGTTTTCTGGGTGAAGAAAAAAGTAGCTGGTTCTGGGAAGGCGTGGAAAGAAAAGAATATCCTTCTGGAGAAGGCCCTCGGGACCCTCGAGGAGTAAGTGTTTGCTGGCTGATTGGTAGAAACGAGGAAGCTCCTTATTTCGCAGTGCGCTATTTTGAAGTCCAGCCTGGTGGACAAACTATCTTTGACCAGCATCAACACGACCACGGCGTTTTTGTGTTGCGGGGCAGGGGAAAGGTTCTGGCTGGAGAAAAGGAATACGAAGTTAGTTTTGGCGATGTTATATACATTCCCCCTCAAGAAGTGCATCAGTTGAAAAATGTGGGTGAAGATATTTTCGCTTTTTTGTGCGTGATTGCAAATAAGGACTTGTTAAAAGAAATGGGCGTGCTTTCTCAAAGATGAAAGCCTTGCGTTACTACGACCGCTATACCCTCAAGATGGAGGATTTTCCAGTACCGGAAATTGCCGAAGACGAAGTGCTGGTAGAGACCAAAGCTTGCGGTATTTGTGCAAGTGACATTTTAGACTGGTATCGTGAACCCAAGGCACCGACTTTTCTGGGACACGAACCAGCGGGCGTCATTGTTAAAACTGGTTCTTTCGTTCAGGGTTTCAGGGTAGGAGACCGGGTCTTCGTACATCATCATATACCCTGCTTTGTATGTCGTTACTGCCGGGCTGGGGAGTTTTCTATGTGTTCCAGTTTTCGTGAAAGCAATATATATCCGGGTGGCTTTGCGGAGTTTATCAGGGTGCCGGGTGAGAATGTAAGGAAGGGGCTTTTGTTGCTTCCGGAAAATGTTTCTTTTGTAGAGGCCACCCTGGTAGAACCTTTGGCTTGCTGCATTCAGGCTTTTCGACGTTCCTCTTTCAGGCAAGGGGATGCAGTATTGGTGGTCGGCGCAGGCTTTAATGGATTAGCCTTAACCCAGCTGGCCAGAGTCTATGGAGCAGACCTGGTTTTTGTAGTCGAACCCGATCCTTTTCGCAGAAAACTCGCTTCTTCTTTAGGAGCAGATCTGGTAGCCGATCCCTACCATGAAGATGTGGTGGAAATTTTGAGACGTGAAAACAAGGGTCGCCTGGCTGATGTGGTTTTTATAACGCCACCTTTCCCAGAAGCTATCGAGAAAGCAGTGAATTGGATAGATCGCGGTGGGAGGCTTCTTCTTTATGCCCCTTGCCAACCCGGTGAAAAGTTTTCTATAGAAGTAAATAGTTTTTATTTTTCCCATTTAACAATCCGTGCCAGTTATTCTGCTTCTCCCCTGGACACCCGAGCAGCGCTTTCGCTTCTTGAGAAAGGGTTGATCAGGACAGATTTGCTGATAAGCTGCGTATTACCCTTTTTTCAGTTTCAGGAAGCTTTTTGGAAAGTCAGAAACGATAGAGAAACTATAAAGTGTGTGCTTACCTTTGATAAAAATTAGTTTTTGAGGTAGGGAGAACTGAGTGATGAAAAAGTTACTCATGGGGGTAGATGTTGGTACCAGCGGAATTAAGGTGGTGATTTTCGATCTTGAGGGCAATGTACTTGCTTCTGCGGCAGAGGAGGTACCAATCATAAGCAGAAAACAGGATCAGGCTGAAGAAAGCATGCAGGTTATCTGGGAAAAGACTTCACAGGCTATACGCAGATGCCTTAACTCCTGTGATGAAGCTGTTGCTTCTTCTATTGCAGCGTTGGGAGTAACCGGTCAGGGCACAGGATGCTGGTTACTCGATTCTAATCTGGACCCCATAGAAAACGCTATTGTGTGGATTGATGGAAGAACCAAACAGTTGATTGATCTCTGGAAAGAAGATGGAAGGCACATGGAAGCTTTTCGGTTGACCAGTAACAGTATTTTTACTGGTTCGCCATTAGCTATACTGGCCTGGTTAAAGGAGAATCAACCGGAGCTTTTTAGAAAGGCACGCCATTTTGTTTTTGCCAAGGACTGGGTAAAGTTCAAATTGACGGGGAAGATTGTCACCGACTTATCCGACCTTTTTATGTTACCTTATCCTGTTGATGGTGATGTAAGGCAGGTTTTAGAACTATTCGACCTCCCTGAGGTAGAAAAATTGCTACCTCCTTTTAGAGACCCCTGCTATGTGGTTGGGGAAGTTACTCCTCAGGCTGCTCAGGCTACGGGCCTTCCGGTAGGAATTCCTGTGGCAAACGGGGTTGTGGATGTGGTTGCTTGTGCTGTTGCCCTGGGGATACTGGAAGCGGGGCAGGCTTACTCTATTTTGGGCACAACCTGTTTCAACGCTTTTTTAACTGATTGTGTGGATGCCCTGTTTAAGCCTGAGGGGGTGGGGATTACAGTTGCTTATCCGCTGCCAGGTCTTTTTCTCCGTTCTATGGCTACCATGTCGGGTACGCTCAGTCTGGACTGGTTTTTGAATAATTTTTTCTCTCACCTGCGCGAAAAATTCTCTGACAAACAAGCTTTCTTTGCTCATTTAGAACAGGAGATGCAAAAGGTGCCTCCAGGAGCCGGCGGCATCATCTTTCTTCCCTACATCAGTCCGGGAGGGGAGAGAGCGCCTTTCATCAATCCCCACGCCCGGGGAGTTTTCTTTGGGCTGAGTTTACCCCATGATGAATTTTATGTTCTGCGGTCCGTTTATGAAGGTGTGGCTTTTTCGATTCTGGATTGTTTTCAGGCCCTGGACACCGAGCTTGGGGAGATACGTTTGTCGGGAGGAGGTGTAAAGAGTTCTTTCTGGTGCCAGATTATTTCCGATGTTCTGGGTGTCAAGGTAGTAGTTCCCAGAGCTCCTGAGCTGGGTGCGCTGGGTATTTCCATGATTGCAGGGGTGAGTGTTGGGGTATACAAGGACCTGCGGGATGCTTTTGAAAAAGTGTTCAGGGTTAACAAGGAGTTTTATCCTCGTTCTGAATATCATCGGCTTTATAGAGAAAAGTACAACGTTTACAGAACCTTGAGAGAAAAGTTAGTTGATGTCTGGCGGGTGAACGACCTGATTTCTTAGGGAAAGGAAGGATGGACATGCTCGAGGAATTGCGTAGAAGAGTTTTTGAAGCCAACTGCGAATTGCAGCGGAAAGGTCTTGTCGTTTACACCTGGGGAAATGCAAGTGCTATTGACAGGGAAAAGGGTCTGATAGTGATTAAGCCCAGTGGAGTTCCTTATGAGGAACTTTCTCCTGAAAAAATGGTGATCGTGGACCTCGAAGGAAAACTGGTGGAGGGGAGTTTGCGTCCTTCGGTGGACACCATGATTCACGTTTATCTCTACCGTCATTTTGAGAAAATAGGTGGAGTGGTACACACCCATTCTCTCTGGGCTTGTGCCTGGGCACAGGCGATGAAGTCAATTCCCTGCCTGGGTGGAACTCACGCTGATTATTTCTATGGAGAAATTCCCTGTACTCGGCCATTACGTCCTGAAGAAGTGACGGAGCTCGAGAAGAATACAGGTCGGGTCATAGTTGAGGCCTTTGGGGATAGGGATTACCTGGCTACTCCAGGAGTTATAGTTGCCTTTCATGGTCCTTTTACCTGGGGAGATACCGTGGAAAAAGCGGTTTTCAACAGTGTGGTGCTCGAAGAAGTTGCTAAAATGGCGGCGGCTACTCTGAATATTAATCCCAATGCCCCTGGTCTTCCTGCACACCTTCTTGAGAAGCGCTATCAGAGGAAGCACGGGAAAAACGCCTACTATGGACAGCCAAAGGATATGTAAGCATAAGCAATAACGCTTTTGGACCCTTAAAAGCTTTTGAGTGGTATCTTTGGGGAGGAGCACTTCTTTTCTGGAGTAGCATTTTTCTTTTCCAGAAATGTTTTGTTTCTCATCAAGATTTTAAGGAGTTTTTCGTTTGTTTAAGTTCTGCTTTTGCTTGACGAGTGTGATAAACTTTCACTGAAGTTTAACTTTTAATACCACCTGAACCAATGTTTGAGGTAGGGAAGAAATGTTTAAGGTCGAAATTTTGGATCAAGGGAAGGTTTTTGTCTTAGAATCCGCTCAGCATTTGTTTGAGGTTCTTCAGCAAGAAGGGTTGCTGGCAGAAGCTTACTGTGGTGGCAAGGGATTGTGTGGTAAATGTCTGATTCAGGTCGTTGAGGGGGAAGTTGCACCGCCCACTGCTTTGGAGCTGCGCCATCTTGACGAAAAGAAAATTGGTGAAGGCTTTAGGCTTGCCTGTCAGATTGAGCTCAGGAGTAACCTGAAGATAAGAATTCCGCACAGAGATGCTTTCTCGCTTCAAAGTATTTTTTATGGGTATAGTCAGGGTGTTATCAGGGATTTACCGTTACGTAAAAAAGTTGTTGTTTTGCGGAAACCCGAACTGGTGGAAGGCCTTTCTCTACAGGAAGTTCTGGAAAAAGAGCTTGGTGAGCCTGTTTCCCTTCCTGAGTGGGATGCAGAATCTCTCCAAATTCTGGGTTCAATTGGTGAGGGGGAAACAAAATCTTTCGAGGTTGTATATGGGAGAAATAAAATATGGTATATTGCCGAAAGCGACCAGGATGCAAGCAAAGATTTTCTGGGAATAGCCTTTGACCTGGGTACTACCACTCTGGCTTGCGAGCTTTTGGACCTCAAGAGTGGGACATCCCTTTACAGAGGAGCTACTCTCAACCGTCAGGCGAGTTTTGGGGCCGATGTCATTTCCCGCATTGAGGCTATCCAGAAAAATCCAGGCAACCTGGTCAAGTTGAAAGAAGCGGCTGTTTCCACTATGAATCAGCTTATCGAGGAAGCAATAGAGAAAACCCACAAGGACTTTCAAGATATATTTGTGGTTTCTGTAGCTGGTAACACTATCATGGAGCATATTTTCTGGGGTGTTTCTCCTGTTTCGATAGGTGTTGCTCCCTATGTGCCAGTATTTGTTCGCTCCAGCGTTGGTTTGGGCAAAGAACTGGGACTTCTGGTCCATCCCCAGGCCCAGGTTTACCTTTTTCCTTCCTGTGCTGGTTATGTCGGAGGGGATATTGTCTCTGGTCTGGCTACCTTCGACGTTGAAGAAAGTAAAGAGACCACTCTGTACATAGATATTGGAACCAATGGAGAAATAGTACTAATCCATGAGGGTAAGATATGGTGTTGTGGAACGGCTGCTGGTCCTGCTTTTGAGGGAGCACAGATCCGTCAGGGAATGAGAGCAACTCCTGGTGCGGTGAGTTCGGTTTGTTTTAGAGGAGGAGAGCTGGTCTGGCAGACAATTGGCGGAGAATCTCCCCGGGGGATATGCGGTACCGGTTTGATAGACGCTTTAGCTCTGCTGGTGGAGAGCGGTTTGATCGGTCCTACCGGACGTTTTTCGGAAGGTTGTTCTCATCCTCTGGCTGCGAGGATTGAAGAGGAAAACGGGGAAAAGGTTTTTGTGATAAACAGAGAACCCCGTCTGGTGCTTACCCAGAAAGATATTTCGCAGTTGCAGCTTGCCAAGGCCGCACTACAGGCTGGAAGAGCCATTCTCCTTAAAGAGGCAGGTCTTAAGGAAGAAGACATTCAAAGAGTAGTTTTAGCTGGTTCTTTTGGGAGCTTTATTAATCCTCAGAGTGCAGTTAAAATAGGTCTTATCCCTCCGGCCAAACGAATAGAATCGGTGGGCAATGCCTGTCTGGCAGGGGCGAAGGAAGCCCTTCTTTCGGAAAGATTTCGTAAATATTGTGAAGAGTTAGCCAGGAGAGCTCACTATATCGAGCTTTCTGGAAGAACTGATTTTCAGGAAATCTTTACTCGTTCCCTGTTCTTCGATAATAGAGAACGTGAACAATCCACCTATTTGTCGAGTAATTTGTGACGGAGGTTTGGCAATGGCTGTTTTGAAACCCTTTCGCGGTTATCATTATTCACAGAAGTTAATTAAAGAGGGTCGCATTGGGAAGTTAGTCGCTCCTCCCTATGATGTTATTTCTCGTCGCAAAAGAGAGGTGCTTGCTCAGGACCCCCAGAACATCGTGCACGTTATTCTGGGAAGAGATGATAGTGGTTACCAAAATGCTGCGGAGCTTTTCAAAAGCTGGCTTAAGAAAGGAATTATAGAAAAAGACCCTCTTCCTGGTTTCTATATTTATGAACAGGAATTCACTGTTCCTCGTTCTGGTGAAAAGAAAGTACGCACGGGTTTTGTTGCTCTGGTACGCATTGAGGAGTTTGAAAAACGCATTATCCTGCCTCATGAAAAGACTATGCCCAAATATTCTCAGGACCGCCTGGAGTTACTGAGAGCTACCGAGGCTAACCTGGAGCAGATTTTCGGTATTTTTAACGAAGGCACCATGGAAGTAGATTCGTTGCTCGAGGAAAACAAAAAAGCTGAGAATCTGCTTCTGGAGTTTGTCGATTTCGACGGAGTTTTACACAGAATTTTCAAATTACTTGATGTTCGGGTAGTTGATAAAATTCGAAGGATTTTGAATCCGCGAACTATTATCCTTGCTGATGGGCATCACCGTTACGAAACCAGCCTGATGTACCGCAGGGAAGTAAGGGAAAAGCTGGGAGACCCCCCTGGAGACTTGCCTGCAGACTACGTGATGATGACTCTGGTTAACCTGAAAAACCCGGGTCTTCTTGTTTTGCCTACCCATCGTTTGATACGTGATTTGCCGTTAGAACGGATCAGAGACTTTTTCAAGCGCTGCGAGGAATACTTTGTGGTTCACCTGTTTGAAGGAGAAGAGACCATGGAGCTTTTCTTAGAGCAGGCTCCCCCTAATACCATAGGTGTTTATGATAAGGTGGAAGGGACCTGGGGTTGTATCACCTTGCGGGATCGCCACATTATGGATGAGAAATTGGGTAGGGAGGATGTCAACCGTTATCTTGATACCTCGGTTCTGCACAAGCTGGTTTTTGAGGAAATACTGGGGATTGATGAGGAGACCCAGAAGAAAAACCTTTATATCGATTATCTTAGAGGCACCAAGGATGTTTTTCAGATTGCCAACGAAGAAAACGAATACCAGCTGGTGTTCGTCATGAAACCCACTCCCCTTGAGGATGTGGAGCGAGCCGTGCACGCTTTTCAGCGCATGCCTCAGAAGTCGACCTATTTTTATCCCAAGGTATGGAGCGGGTTGATCATGAGATTGCTTGAAGAAGAATGAAGCGGACACTTTTGCAAGTTGCTCTGGATTTTGTGTCTCTGGAGGAAGCGAAGTGCCTCTGTGTTTCTGTTGGAGAACTGGCAGATATCTTAGAGGTGGGAACTCCCTTTATTTTAAGGTATGGTCTTTCCGTAATACCTTCTTTACAGGAATGCCTGGGAAAGCAAATTCCAGTATTTGCCGACCTGAAAATTGTTGACGGAGGTTTTGCGGAGGCCAAGCTGGCCTTGGAGCATGGAGCTTCTCTGGTTTCTGTTCTTGCTGGTGCAAGAGTGGAAACTCTTGAAGAAGTCTACGGTGCCTGTCGGGAAAAGAAAGCCAAGGTGGTTGTAGATACTGTTGATCTTTTGCCTTTTGACCGGGAAAAGATTCAGTACTTGCTCGCCCATCCCCCTCACTATCTTTGCCTTCATGTGCCCCATGACGTGGTGGAGAAAGGAGCAGTATTTCTTGATGAGTTGCAGGAGTTTCTGGTTTTTAAGGAGCACAACCTTTCTCTTATGGTCGCTGGTGGTTTGAACCCTCACATTTTACCTCAGGTGCTTGAAGCACTTTCTCCGGAAGTGGTGGTGGTTGGCTCTGCGGTGACCAGGAGCTCTGCTCCTGAAGAAACCTTGAGATTACTGAGGAGGCTTCTTGATGAGTACGGATCTGCCTGATTTTTCTTCGGTTTTGAAAGTAGTGCTGGACGAAGCTGGTTCGCTTCTTGAGAGAGTAGACAAGAAAGCGTTGTCTGAGCTTTTGCAGGAAGTTGCTTCAGATTGGAAAAACAGGCGGCTTTTTTTCTGGGCTCGGGGGAGAAGTTTCTTAATTCTAAAAGCTTTTGCCATGCGGCTCATGCATCTTGGGTACAGGGTGCATATTGTTGGAGAAGTGGATTGTCCTTCAATTGGCAGGGGCGATATTCTGGTAGTAGCCAGTGGTTCAGGTGCCACTTCTTCGGTATTGCTTTTTAGTGAAAAAGCCAAAAAGTTTGGCGCCCGAGTAGTTGCTTTTACTGGAAAGGTTGGTACCCCGCTTGCCAAAGTTGCTGACCTGGTGGTTCCGCTTAAAAGTGAGGACGCACCGCCCAGCATTCAGCTTTTTGCAAATGGTAGCGGGACTCGCTTTGAAGAGGCACTGTTCATCCTCTTTGATGCTTGCATACTTTACCTTATTTGGAACAGAAAAGAAGAGGCATATTTGGAAATGATGCGTCGACATGCTAACCTGGAGTGAACATATTCATTCGCGGATGCGTATCAGTTTTCTTCCCAGTTTGGAATTGATTTCTTCTGCCCAGGCTTTGAGGGTTGCTATTGGATAAGGGTTTACTTTTTGCGCTTCTTCGGTAAGAGTTTTCTGTTTTTGAAAATTTTGCCAGTACCAGAGGGGAGCTTTTTGCAGGTATTGAGCCATTTCTTCTAAGGTTTCCAGGGTGTGAAAAGGGGGATAAATTGTGGTTCGAAACTCTACTTTATGAGAGGGAAAGGTTGAGGTAAGTTCCAGGGTTTTGAGAAACTCTCTGTGAAATATTTGGGGTGCTACCAAGGAGTAGTTTTCTGGCGGTACCTTAAAATCTATAGCCCAGTAATCCACAAGCCCTTCTTTTTCAAGTTTTTCGATTCTGTTTGGGAAACTGCCGTTGGTATCTATTTTGGTTAAGAAATCTTCTTTTTTTGCCCATTCCAGAAAAGAAAATAATTTTTCGAAGTGCAGCAGCGGTTCTCCACCGCTTATGCAAATTGCGTCGATGAAAACTTTGCGCTTGAGGAGAAATTCACGAACCGTGTTTTCTTGGATTAAAGGTAATTTTTGCCAATCTTTAACCAGCTCCGGGTTTTGGCAGTAAGGACAATAGAAATTACAGCTACCCACAAAGAGCAGGGTGCTTATTTGGGCTGGATAATCTATGTAACTTACTTTCTGCCATCCACGAAACATTGTGCACTCGGGGAGCCTGATGTATCAGGCTCCCAGAACCTTCTCCTTTTCAAGCTGATATTCTTTGCGTTCTCTAAATTCTTCCTGTTTACCCCGATTCCAGCGCCTTACCGGGCGATAGTAACCCACCACTCGAGAATAAACTTCTGTTTCCTGATTGCAGTGGGGGCAGATGAAGGTTTTGCCGGACAGATACCCGTGGTTGGGACAGACTGAAAAAGTGGGAGTGATAGTCAAATAGGGTATGGGATAGTTTTCGAAGGCTCTTTTGATGAAGAGCTTTACAGTTTGGGGATGGGGAGTTTCAGGTAAAAAGAGGTGAAAGACAGTGCCCCCTGTATAGAGGGTTTGCAGATCCTTCTGGTGCTCCAGTGCCTCAAAGGGGTCTTCAGTATAGTTAACAGGGAGGTAAGTGCTGTTTGTATAATAAGGTTCGTTTTCGCCAGCAGTTATAATGTCGGGGAATCTTTTTTTATCGTGACGCGCCAGGCGGTAGCTGGCGCCTTCTGCTGGGGTTGCTTCAAGGTTGTAGAGGTTGCCCGTTTCTTCCTGAAAGTCGGCAAG
The DNA here is from genome assembly GCA_048814795.1 of Atrimonadaceae bacterium G-SL-SR-0-11. Taxonomy (GTDB): domain Bacteria; phylum Atribacterota; class Atribacteria; order Atribacterales; family Thermatribacteraceae; genus Thermatribacter. Next base: position 660,329 of record CP184673.1, read on the forward strand.
CAGCTCTCTCATGAAGTTCAGGACTTTGATTGCAAAAGCTTTTCCTTCCGGATGAGCTATGGATACTCCCAAGAAATTAAGACAAGCTTCGTTCATGCCCACAAGACCGATAGTTGAGAAGTGATTACGAAAAGTTCCCAGATATCTCCGTGTGTAGGGAAGAAGGCCGTTTTTCATGTTGCGTTCGATGACTTTGCGCTTAATTTCCAGGGCCGTTTTTGCAATGTACATGGTTCGTTTGAGGCGAGCGAAAAATTCTTTTTCGGATTTACTCAGGTAGCCAATTCGGGGCAGGTTGATGGTGACCACTCCGATGGAACCAGTTTTATCTGCCGAGCCAAAGAGGCCCCCGAAGCGACTGCGTAAGGTACGCAGGTCCAGCTGCAGGCGACAGCACATGGAGCGCACATCACCCGGGTTCATATCTGTTGAAATAAAATTCTGGAAATAAGGCACACCGTACTTTGCAGTGAGTTTCCAGAGAAGCTGGGCATTCTCTGATTCCCAGGGGAAATCGGGGGTTATATTGTAGGTGGGTATGGGAAAGGAGAAGACTCTTCCCTCATAATCACCTTCCAGCATGACCTCAAGAAATGCCTTGTTGATCATATCCATTTCTTCCTGGTAGTCACCATAGGTGCCCAGCTCTGGTCTTTCTTTCCCACCTATTACCACTGGACGTTCGCGCATGTCTTCGGGCACGATCCAGTCGAAAGAAAAGTTGATAAAAGGTGCTTGACTTCCCCAGCGAGAGGGGACATTCATAGCAAAAACCATTTGCTGAATGAGCTGTTTGACCATTCGATAATTAAGCCGATCAAAACGCACAAAGGGGGCGAGGTAGGTGTCAACAGAATTAAAAGCCTGAGCTCCAGCAAACTCCATCTGCATGGTGCCCAGGAAATTGACCATTTGCCCGGTTAAAGCGGAAAGGTGTTTGGCTGGTCCAGCGGCTATTTTATCTTTTACTCCTCCAAACCCTTCGCGGATTAACTGCTCCAGCGACCAGCCTGCGCAATATGCAGTTAACCCGTAAGAAAGATCGTGGATATGAATGTCAGCGTTGATGTGTGCTTCTTTGACTTCATCTGGATAAATGCGATTCAGGGTGTAGTTGGCCATTACGGAACCCGCAACATGCAAAACCAGGCCGGGGTAGGAGTAAGTGGTGTTAGAGTTTTCCTGAGTGCGCCAGTCTGCTTGTAAGAGGTATTCTTGGACGATTTTTTCTATATCCACTTTGGCCTGCAGAGTCTCTCTCAATTCCTGGCGTTTACGACGATAGAGGATATAGGCCTTGGCTACTTTGGAGAAACCATTTTCAATCAGTGTTTCTTCAACAAAGTCCTGGATGGTTTCAATGTTTACTGTTGCATCCGAACCAAACTTTTCAAATAACTTCGTGGTTACTATTTTACTCAACTCTTCCGGGATGGTTGCTGTTTCTTCTCCTACGGCCTGAAAGGCTTTGTAGATGGCTCGCTCAATGCGGGCTCTATCAAAGGGCACAATTCTTCCATCCCTCTTTTGAACCTGTCTGGGAGCAAGCAGGTCATGAGTTTCCTCCATCTTTTAAACCCCCTTTTCCCTTCTCTTTGACTAAAGAGCCTAAAATTTCTATAAACTGGTCCACATCGCGAAACTCGCGATAGACTGAGGCAAAGCGCACATACGCTACCTGGTCGATCTTTTTAAGCTTGTTCATAACTTTTTCGCCAATGTACGAGGTGGGTACTTCCTCATAGCCTTCTTCCTGAAGCTCTTTTTCGACTTCGCTGGCCACGGCTTCTAAAATTTCTGTGGACACAGGTCTTTTTTCACAGGCTTTCAAGAGGCCATTGAGAATCTTTTTGCGGTCAAACAACTGTCGGTTACCGCTTTTTTTGATCACTACCAAAGGTTCTCGTTCGCAACGTTCGTAAGTCGTGAAGCGACGGTGGCAACTCTGGCACTCTCTGCGCCTGCGCACACTGTAGCCGTTTTCAACAACTCTGGTGTCAATCACCCGGGAGTCTGGCTCACCACAGTAAGGACAATGCATAATAACCCCAATATGTAGGATTAATATGATTTTAAAAACCTATATATAGTATAGAACTTAATTTTGGTGAAGTCAATTGCTGGTAGGGGAATCAGGAAAAAATTTTTGCTGATTTCATTTTATCACTCAAAACCGGAAAGCTCATAATTCTTTGTTTTTAGACCTGGTAAAGTTCAGGGCGGCGTAAGTTTTTAAAGAAAAGGTGTTGCATCGGATTTCCACTTTTGGGATGGCGATAGCGCCTTACTTCCTCTCTTGAAAACTCAAAAACCACCAGTTGATTTCCTGGAAGATAAAGTTCTCTTATTATTTCGCCCCGAGGGTTTATGGCCATCAACCCTCCGCCTGGCCTGGGTTTTTGCTTGAACCATAAATTGCAGCAGCCTACAAATATCCGGTAATCGTAAGCACGGGCTGGCAGGTATTTAACCCAAAGATTGTTTCGTAAAGAAGGCACAGCATGAGGTCCGAATATTATTTCTGCTCCTTTTCTTTCCAGAGTGGCTATAACTTCCGGCAGGTGCCACTCCACGCACAAAGCAATTCCAAAGCGAATTTCAGGGTGTTCGAAAACGGGGAGTTCATTGCCCGGTTTAAGAAGAGTTTTTTCTTTTTCGCCCAGGTGAGTTTTTCGGTAAATTTTTCTTTCCCCCCAGGGGAAAAAGACTCCGTGGGCTATGAAAAGATTTCCGGGTTTATCTTTTTCGATGAAGCCGGCCAGAATGGTGATCCCGGTTTCCTGAGACAGCTTCTGAACTGACTGGAGTAGAGCACTATCTGAGGTGCAGGGGCGAATATGATCTGGTTGCATGAAGTACCCATGCAGGGAAAGCTCTGGGAAACAGAGGATTTTTACGCCAGCTGCTTGAGCTCCCCAGGCTATCTGGCTATGCAGGTTCAAAGCAGCCTTCTCATTGTAGAGATTTTCGGTTTGAGCAAGTCCTATCCGGATATTTTGCATTTTTTATTGCTTGTGCTCTGAGTTTTGCTATAATATTAATGGAAATTTTTGAAAAGTGAATAGCAGTTTTCTCAGGTGTTCGGGAAACCGGTGCGAATCCGGTGCGGACCCGCCGCTGTGAGAGGGAACGAAAGGTGCAAAAAGCCACTGGCTGAAAAAGCTGGGAAGGTGCACCGAGTAGGTTAGAGCCCTCGAGCCAGAAGACCGGCCTGAGAAGCGAATTTTTTCGGCCTCTGCGAGGTTCAGAGGGCGAATTTTTGTTTTTCAAAAAATCAGGAAAGGGGGATCAGTATGTTCAGAAGGCTTCTGTTGATTCTTTTGAGTGTGGTATTGGTGTCTTGTCTGGTAGTTGGAATAAGCTCTGGAATGCCCAGGCCAGAGAAAAAGGCGCTTCTTCTGGTCGCTTTCGGCACATCTTATGAAAGTGCTTCTTCTGCTATTGAAAAGGTTGTCGAGCTTTCTAAAAAGGAATTTCCAGAACTGGAAGTGCGTCTTGCTTATGCTTCTTCCATGGTGCGTAAAGCCCTCGAGAAGAAAGGGCAAAGGGTTGACAGTCCAGTTACCGCACTGGCCAAACTCGCTGATGAAGGTTTTACCAAAGTTGCAGTGCAACCTCTCTTTATAGTTCCAGGGATTACCTATGATTATGTGGCGAGTGTTTGCCAGGCTTTTTCCGAGATGAAAGATATCTATGGGAAGCCAGTCTTTGAGAAGCTCTACCTGGGAAGACCCTTGTTGGATCGTCCTTCTGACTATGAAGAGGTCGTTGGAGCTCTGGGAGAAATTTTTAGTTCGGATTTTTCCAAACCTGAAACCGCGTTGGTTCTGATGGGTCATGGAAGTGAACATTCTGGAGGAGCTGCTTATTCTATGCTGTACCTTATGTTACAAAAAGAGCTCGGGAAGAATGTTTTACTGGGTACAGTGGAGGGTTTTCCCAGTTTTGAAGATGTTGTGGCGGAGCTTGAAGTTCAGGAAATAGGGAGAGTAATTCTTGTGCCCTTTATGCTGGTTGCCGGTGACCATGCTTTAAATGATCTGGCTGGAGAGAATAGTGATTCCTGGAAGGTTCAGCTTAAGCAACGGGGCTTTTTGGTGTCGACTGTTTTGAAGGGTTTGGGAGAGTATGATGTTTTTGCCAGGATTTTTGTGGAGCGTGCAAAAGAGGTTGTCGAAAGGCTTTAGGGGTTATGTTTTACGTAGCAAGGCACAAAAATTCATTAGTGGATCTGAACAGGCGAGAAACTCTCGCCTGTTCAGGTATTCTCATTCTTGGTGTGGCTTTGTTGTTTTGTGTTTTTTATTTTATGGGTAAGGGTTTTGTAGAAATTCCCCCGGCCGAGGTTTGGAAGATCGTCCTAAGGAGGGACGCTACTCGGGAAGTATGGCATGACGTGGTGCTATATATACGCTTACCTCGCATTTTAGCTGCTCTTTTGATCGGTTTGATCTTGGGTTGTGTGGGATGCATCTTTCAAGCTTTACTCCTGAATCCCCTGGCCAGTCCTTATACCCTTGGTGTTTCTGGAGGAGCTGCTTTTGGAGGAGCCTGCGCGCTGTATTTGGGATTATCCAATCCCATTTTTCCTGCCTTTCTGGGCGGTTTTGCTTCACTTTTGCTGGTTCTTTTTATAAGTGGCAAAAGGGGGGGTTTTCGGACTGAAAGCCTGGTTTTAGCGGGGATTATTGTGAGTTCGGTTTTTTCTGCGGGAGTAAGTTTTATGAAACATCTTTTTGGTGAAGAAGTGGGAAGCCTGGTTTTCTGGTTAATGGGTACTCTGGTGGGTATTCGTCTTGCAGAAGTAGCTTGGCTTTGTCCTTTTGCAATAGGAGTAGTTGCGATAGGCATTTTTTCTGCCAAAGCTTTAGACGTCTTGTGTTTAGGGGAGAAAATAGCTCGTCAGTCCGGGATAGCCACGGAAACTTTTCGCTTCTTTCTCTTGATTATAGCCACTTTGGGGACCGCTGCGGCAGTGTCAGTGGGTGGTATCATCGCTTTTGTGGGCTTGGTGGTACCCCATATTTTTCGAATAGCCTTTGGTCCGCTTCACCTTTACCTTTTGCCACTTTCGGCTCTGGGCGGTGCGCTGTTGCTTCTGGTTTCGGATAACCTTATTCGAATCTATTTTGGAGTGGAAATACCGGTTGGTGTTTGGACCACACTCATTGGTGGCCCTTTTTTCTTTTACCTTTTCACCAGAAAAGTTTCCTGGAGTGGGGGACACAGTGAAAGCTGAAGTGGAAGTACACGGAGTTTCTTTTTCCTATGGAAGGGGATGGATATTTCGAGAAATCTCTCTGCACCTTACAGGGGGAGTCTTCTATGCTTTACTTGGTCCCAATGGGTCGGGTAAAAGCACTTTATTGTCTTTAATTGCTGGTCTTCTTGCACCTCAGGAGGGAGAAATTGCGCTCTGTGGCAAAAGGATAAAAAAAATGTCTTTGCGGGAAGTGGCTTGCTTGGTGAGCTTGGTTCCTCAAGATTTTTTGGTGCGTTTTCCTTACACGGTCTATCATACGGTTCTTACTGGTAGGTTTCCTCTTTCTACCAAAAGATGGGCTTATTCTGAAGAAGATCATCGTTTGGTAAAACGATATCTCGATGAGGGAGGCATTTTGCGTCTTTCAGATTCTCCAGTTACTGCTTTGAGCGGAGGAGAATCTCAAAAGGTGGCCTTTGTAAGGGCTTTGGTGAGAGAGTCGCCGATTCTTCTCCTGGATGAGCCGGTTTCCAACATTGATGTTGCTTCCACGCTCAGTTTCCTTAAGAAAGCCCGGCTTCTGGTTGAGAAGGGAAGGTTGGTAGTGGCAGCTTTTCACGATCTGAATCTTGCCTCGCTTTTTGCCGATCAAATTATTTTTGTAAAAGGAGGCAAGGTGGAACTCTGGAAAGATAAAAAGAAAGCTTTGAATCCCCAAAACATTCAGCGAATTTTTGGCATAGAAGTGGTACCTCATGAAGGCCCTGATGGGGAGCTATATCTTCTATATAGAGTGAAATAGGGGAGGTGTGGTCGATGCACACAAAGAAAGCTCTTTTGGTGGTTTCTCTTCTCTGGTTTATTGTTTTCCTGGTTTGTCAAGGGGTTTGGGCTCAAGCATCCGTTGTTGATTTTCGAGGGAAAGAAATTATTTTGAAAGAACCGGCACGTCGTATAGTTTCGCTCTATACCGCTCATACTGAAAGCCTTTACTTTTTAGGAGCTCAGGGAAGCTTGATGGCGGTTTCTACTTCTTGTGATTTTCCTCCCGAGGTGGCTCTTAAAAAAGTCGCTGATTATCGTTCAGACCCAGAAAAACTAATATCCTTGCAGCCTGACACAGTTTTGGTGCGGGATTACGTTGTAACTAACTATCCTCACTTTGTAGAGGCTTTGGAAAGAGTGGGTATCCCGGTTATCGATTTAAATCCGCAACGGCTTGCTGATCTTGATGATTACTTTGCTACCCTCGGGACCATTACCGGTTTGAGTGAACAAGCCGAACAGCTCTCTAAAAGCTTTCATCGAGAGATAGCCAGAATCGTTGCCAAAGTCGGCAATCTTCCTCCAGAAAGAAAAAGAAAAGTGTTTTTCGAGAGTGTTGCCAAAGGCTACAAAACAATTACTCCGGGGACGCTGGTCGATGAATTAATCACCCTGGCTGGCGGCATTAACGTTGCCTCTTCTGCGCGGCCAGTTAGTCCAGATTCCCGCATCGCTGCTTTTGGCATTGAACGTTTACTTGGTATGGCTGATCAAATTGATGTTTATATCGCTCAGCGGGGTGTAATGAATCGGGTGAATAGAAAGAGTATTCTTGAGCGCCCGGAGTTGCGTTCTCTTCGTGCTGTCCAGGAAGGGAGAGTCTATGTGATAGAGGAAGCCATTGTCAGCAGGCCTGGTCCTCGTCTTTCCTGGGGTCTTGAAGAGCTGGCTCGCATGCTTTATCCTGAGGCTTTTGAAAACCTGAGGGAATTTGCTTTTCCTGAGACGATTTCCCGGGCAATGGCTGCTCAGGCTGTGGTCTGGGGTCTGGGAATACCTTTGTATGTGCCTACCAAGAAAGATTTTAAGAGTGAGGGATATGTTGCCGGTAAGTGTGAGGACCTTTCCTGGAGTGATCCCTTTACTAAGTACGCAGAGACCCTTATCCATGCTGGTGCAGCAATTCCTGAGCAAAAAGAGGGTAAGTTTTTCTTTTATCCTGACCGACCGCTCACAAGGGTAGAGCTTGCTCGCTGGCTCTACATCCTTCTTGACTTTGAGGTAGGAAGCAAGGTCTCTCCCTTTTTGGAGGATATAAATTCTCTGAGTCGTGCTGACCGTACAGCGGTACTGGTTACCGTTGCTTCAGGTATTTTTGAAGGATTGGTTTCTGGAAGATATTTCGAGCCTTATAAGCCGCTCACCGGGGAAGAAATGGTTAAAGTACTTGAGAAAGCCCGAGAAAAAGGAAAGAGGGGATTTTTCTTTGAAGGGTAGAGAAATTGAAAAGGAAAGTCTTGCTTTAATAAATAAATTACTCGATTGCTATGCTTTACCCGAGTACGGGCGCTTCATTGTTGAGAGAGTGGTTCACGCCAGTGCAGATTTTTCCCTGGCTTCTCTTTTAGTGATTAAACCGGGTTTTATTGAGAAGTTCCAGGAGACTGTTTTAAAACCGGATTATGTCGTTTTTTGCGATGTTTCGATGGTGTGTCATGGTATCTCGCCTTTTCTGCTCAAGCAAAGTGGGGTGGTTCTCTGGGAGGCAGTACATAGTCCGAAGTGCCGACGGTTGGCAAGTGATAACGGTTCTACACGTTCGGAAGCAGCGGTGGAGCTTGCCGTGGCTGAGGGGATACGGAGCTTTGTTTTCGGCAATTCTCCAACGGGTTTGCTGCGGTTGGTTAATAAAATCAGGGCGGGTTATCCAGTGGACTGGGTGATAGGCTGTCCGGTGGGTTTGGTGATGGCTGCTCAAGCTAAAGAGGAATTGCTTTCCCTGGAGGTGCCTGCAGTAGTTTTGCGGGGGCCTCGGGGAGGAAGTCCGATAGCAGCAAGCGTTGTAAACGCCATGCTGGTTAAGGTTTTCGGGAACGGAGATGACTGAACCTTTTGGAGAATCGTTCACGAAAAAAAAGAGTTTGCGTAAAGGATTGAGCACAGGCACTTTTGCTGCTGCCTGTGCTAAAGCAGCAGCGCTTTTTTTGCTTGGTGAAAGACGAGAAAGAGTGACAGTCTGGTTGCCCTGCAATCAGAACAAAGAAATCCCGACAATGGTGACCTTAAAAGGGAATTGCGCACAGGCTCTGGCTGTAAAGGATGCGGGCGATGATCCTGATGTTACAAACGGCATCGAAATTGGGGCGCGAGTATGGTTACGGAGAGGTAAACAGAAAATATTGATTCGTGGTAAGGAAGGGATAGGCGTAGTTACCAAACCGGGGTTGAGGGTGAAAGTCGGGGAATGGGCTATTAATCCAGTTCCCCGACACCAGATCGAGATGAATTTAAAAGCAATCCTCCCCCCAGATTTCGGAGCTGAGGTGGAGATTTTTGTTCCACGAGGTAAGGAAATAGCCCGACACACCTACAACCCGCTTCTCGGTATAGAAGGGGGCATTTCCATTTTGGGCACTACTGGTTTGGTTCTTCCTATGTCTCATCAAGCTTTTAGGGAAACGGTTTATTTGCATTTGAAGCAATGTTCCCTTTTGGGGAAGGAAATGATTTGTTTGGTGCCCGGTAATTACGGATATGCCAAAGCCCTGGAGCTGGGTTTTGCGAAAGAGGAGATTGTTAAAACGAGCAGTATGGTGGGTTTTGCTCTGGATGCCTGTAAGGGATTTGGCATAAAAAAGGTGTTTCTGATAGGTCAGGTGGGCAAGATGGTGAAGATCGCGGGGGGTATTTTTGATACTCACCATTTAATTGCCGATGGCCGGCGAGAGATACTTTTTGCTCACTTGATAAGGGCTGGTTTGCCAGCTTATTTTTGGAATGAGGTATGGGAGACTCGTACTGCGGAAGAGGTAGCTTTACGCATTGTTTCCTGGAAAAGGGCGGCTGAATTCTGGCAGTATTTGGCTGGAGAAATTTCCCGCCGGGCGGAGGAAAGAGTTCAAAAAGCTTTCGATGTAGAAAGCATTATTTTTTCTCTTCAGCTTGGCGTGTTGGGGAGGGGTTAAGTTGGGCTGGATTGTGGTAATTGGGGCTGGTCCTGGTGGTCCTGACTTGTTGACTCTTCGGGCACGAAGATTGCTTGAGAAAGCAGAAGTGGTGGTGTGCAGGAAAGACCTTGCCAGATGTTTTTCTGGTTTGCGAAATATAGTTCCCTTACCGGGCAATCCTTCAGAAATATTACAAACTCTCGAAGATCTTCGCAAAAATTATCGTGAGGTGATATTGTTACTTTCTGGAGATCCTACCTTTTTCAGTTTTCTCAAGCACCTCCCCAGGGAGTGGGTTAAAGAAATTGTGCCGGGAATCAGTGTTTTCCAGTATTTTTGTGCCCGTCTGGGAATAGCAGGAGATCACCTTGTTTTTTTGAATCTTCATGCCAGAAAAGACTTTTCTGAGCTGCGTTTTTTGCTTGAAGAAGGCAGGGGAGGATTAATTTTAAGTGGAAGTGCTGACAGAACCAGTGAGGTGCTCGCTTTAATTCAGCGCGTGCGTCCTGCTTGTGAAGTGGTGGTGGGTTGTGATCTCTCTTTGCCTGGAGAAAAAATATTGAGAGGTAAACCAGAAAAGGTAAGGGAGCGGCTGGGTAAAAATCGTTTCCACGTTGTTTATTTTCCTTTTGCTTCTTCTGCAGGAATTGCTTTTCTCGAAGACCAGGAATTCGAAAGAGAAGGAGTTCCTCTCACCAAAAAGGAGAATCGCATGTTCATTGTTTCTGCTCTGGAGCTTTCTCCTGGTATGCAGGTTCTTGAAGTAGGAAGTGGTTCAGGCGGAGTTACTGTGGAAATAGCTCGTCGCATCGGCGAGGGTACGGTTTTTGCCGTGGAACGTGACGAACGAGCACTTTTTTATCTGTGTAATAATTTGAGGCGTTTAGAGATAAGTAATGTTCGGCTGGTAAAGGGAGAGGCTCCCCAGGCTATTCCTCAAGAAACCTACCATCGAGTTTTTATAGGAGGCAGCGGAGGTCGCCTTGCCTCTATTCTGGAATGCACTTTTCCTCTTTTAACTGATCAGGGCATTATGGCTTTTGTGGCTATAACTTTGGAAACTCTTCAGGAAGGAGTGCACACCATGGAAAGGATGTCTTTCAAGGATCTTAAAGTGGTTGAGCAAAACATTACCCGTTTTGAGAAAAAGGGTGGACGGAGGATGGCTTGCTCTTTGAACAGTATTTTTCTGGTGTGGGGGAGGAAGAATGGTTAAAGTGTACTTTGTAGGAGCAGGACCTGGAGATCCGGAGTTGATTACTCTCAAGGGTAAAAAGTGTATCGAGGAAGCAGACTGTATTGTTTACGCTGGTTCTCTCATTAACCCAGCTATTTTAGATTTTGCACCTTCTCATGCTGCTTTGGTGGATAGTTCTTTGCTTTCGCTGGAGGAAATTGTTGACCTTATAGTTTCTCAGGCTAAGGCGGGAAAAAGAGTAGTTAGACTGCACTCGGGGGATCCCACGATCTACGGAGCTATTGACGAACAAATCCGGGAACTTGAAAAACAGGGTGTTGAGGTTGAGGTTGTGCCGGGGGTTTCTTCGGTTTTTGCTGCTTCGGCGAGATTGAAGAAAGAATATACCATTCCGGGAGTTTCTCAAACTCTTATTATTACTCGCCGTGCTGGCAAAACACCCGTGCCTGTTCGAGAAAGGTTAGCCGAACTTGCTCGACATCAAAGTTCAATGGCTGTTCTTCTGAGTGCTTCCATGAGCAAAGCTTTACAGGAAGAGTTGCTCACTGCTTTTCCTCCTACTACTCCCTGTGCTGTTTTATACCATGTAACCTGGCCTGATGAGCTGATCCTAAAGGGATCCCTGGAGGAATTACATGATATGATTTCAAAACATGGCCTTCACAAGAGCACTCTTGTTCTGGTGGGGGATTTTCTATCCAAGGAGGGGAATAGATCTTATCTCTACAGTGGTGATCGTAAATGAGGGTTTTGATAGTTGAAATTTTACATGACAAACCGCTTAGTGGGGAGATAAAAGAGTTTCTGGAAAAAGAGAGGAAAGCTCAGATAACAATAGCCTCTTGTAAAGATATCGGGAAGTTCTGGGATCGGATAGACATTCTGGTGGTAATAGGTAGTCTGGGTATTGCTGTGCGTTTGGTGGCCCCTTTTTTACAAGACAAAAAGAGAGACCCAGGGGTCCTGGTGGTTGATTCCAAGGGTAACTTCTGCATTGCTCTTTGTGGTGGTCACCAGCGAGGAGTTAACGTCCTGGCTCGCTCGCTGGCTCATTTTATAGGAGCAGAAGCAGTGGTCACCACTGCTTCTGATGTACGTGGTTTGTTTTCTCCCGAAGAGGTGGCATCAAGATTGAATGCCGAGCTCGAGGGTAGCCGCGAAGCTCGACTGAGAATTTTGAATCGTTTGATCCAAGGAGAGAAAGTGGATTTTTTGTTCGATCCTGCTTTTACTCTTCCCCCCTTTCCCGGTTATGGTTTGAAAAAGTGGGAGGGAAGCATTCCTAAGCAGGAGTTTTTGTTTTTTGGGGAACGTGTGCTACCTGCGGAAAATTGGGTGGCAATCAGGCCGCGCGCTCTTGTTCTGAGTGTAGGTTTTAGAAATGAGGTTTCAGTTAGAGAGATAGAAAAAGCGATTCGAGATTTTTTGGAAAAACATGCTTACTCCCTGCTTTCTCTTGAGGCACTGGTTACCTTGGAACGCAAAAAGGAGGTTTTATTACCACTTGGTGAAAAGCTAAGTATTCCGGTAAGAGGGGTTCGGGAAGAAGAACTGCGAGGGGTTGAAGGCAGTTTTAATTCTCCCTGTGCTAAAAAATACCTTAATATTCCGGGTCTGGTTGAGCCGGCTTTGATTCTGGAGGGTTGTAAGATTGTGGTACCGAAGGCTGTTTACCCCAATGTAACCCTGGCTCTGGGCAGAAAAACCTGGCACAGAGAGGGGTTGCTTTATCTGGTTAGCTTGGGGGCTGGGGGCAGCTCTAACCTTACGACTCAAGCCCGGGAAGCTCTTGAGGATAGCGAGTGGATCCTGGGTTACCGCAGCTACCTGGACCTGATACCTTCCTATCTGCGGGGGAGGGTTTTAGAGACTTATTCAGCAATGGGTGAAGAGGTGAAGCGGGCTGAGCTCGCGGTTTCTTTAGTTGAAAGGGGCAACCGGGTTGCTCTGGTCAGCAGTGGTGATGTGGGTGTATTTGGTATGGTTTCTCCCACCTTGGAGATTGCCATCTCTCGAAATATTTCCTGGAAAATAATTCCTGGAGTCAGCGCTTGTCTTTATGCGGCTTCCAGGCTGGGTTCGCCGCTGGTAGGTGGATTTGCCGTGGTTAGCTTGAGTGACTATCTGGTGTCCTGGGATGAAATTAAAAGAGATCTGGAGTTTCTGGCAGCCACGAACCTGGCTGTAGCCGTTTATAATTTGGTGGAGCGGGGTAAAGAAGAGAAGGTGGCTTTTTTGAAGTCGGTTTTTGCAAGACATCGAGGTTCTGATGTTCCAGTGGGTTTAGTGAGAACTTCGGGGAAAAAGGAAGTAATGTTCCTTGGCGATCTCGAAGCTTCTCAGGTTGATATGCGATGTACACTTATTATAGCTCCTTCACATGCTCGGGTGGAAGGGGATTCCATTCTTGTTGAAAGGGGATATTTACTTTGAGAATGTGGGTAGTTGGTGTGGGACCGGGAGATCCTAAACTATTAACTCTGGCTGCTGTGGAAATTTTACAAAAAGCAGAACTGGTTTTTGCTCCTCTGATGGGTTCGGAGACTTCAAGCAGAGCATATCAGATAGTGAAACCTTTTCTCTCTGAACGTTGCCGGGTAATTCAGCTTAATTTTAGTAAAAACAGACAAGAATTGTCGCGAACCATTTTGAGCAAAATGGCAGAGTGTTCTCAAAAAGAAGCGGTTTTTCTGGTTCTTGGAGACCCCCTGCTGTATGGTTCCTTTTTCAAATTATTGCCGGAGCTTCAGAGAAGGACGAGCCTGGAAGTGAGAATAGTTCCGGGTATCAGTGCTTATCAGGCGATGGGTGCACGTCTGGGCATTCCGCTTATTCAGAACGGTGAAGTGATGAGTATTATCCCGGGAACCATTTCTTCCGAGCGGCTTGAAACGCTACTTGAACTTTCGGATACCTGCTTGTTTTATAAGGTAGCTTCTCTTTTTCAAAGGAATTTTGCTCTTCTGAAGGATTTTCACAGAGGATGGATTGGAGAAAATCTGACAACGAGCAAGGAAAAAATTTATCCTCTGCCTGAGAACCTTTCTAACTTGCCCTACTTTTCTATGGCCATTTTAAAGAAAGCCTGGTTTGTGAGATAATTACTTAGAGTTAGGATATTTCTCTTCTGGTGAATTTTCAATGGCTAAAGCACTGGATGTAAAAGTAAAAAGGCTTTCTCCGCTTGAATTTAAAGATCGACTGTCTGAGCTTGAGGCAATTTATCGAGATGCATATTCTGGTTGCGATCTTTCTGAGTATCGCTATGATCGCTCTTCTCGCATTAGGCAGTATTTGAAGTGGCTTTACAACGGGGATCCCCAGGGTTTTCTGGTAGCTTTCCAGGATGATAAAGCGGTGGGTTTTATAGGTGTGCACAGTAATTGGGTTGAAGATGGGGAACCTATGGGAGAGATTCACGAGTTTGTGGTGGAGAGCTCTGCTCAGGGAAAAGGTATAGGCAAAATGCTTTTTGAACAAGCCCTGGATTACCTTTTGAGTAAGGGCCGTAAGAGAATTGGCCTGTGGGTTGGCGAGAGAAATCAGCGCGCTATTGATTTTTATCTCCGGAATGGTTTTAAGAAAAAAGGGCAGTGGGGAAAGTGGGTGCGTATGGAAAGGGTGTTTGAGGATGCAGGCGGTGGAAATTCTTGAGGAACTCTACAAATTCTACTCGCCCAGTGGGCAGGAAAAGGACATTCTTTCCTGGATAGCTCTTTTTTTGAAGAAAAGAGGTTTTGATGTTTTCTGGCAGGAGTATGACCCGGGACGCTTCAATCTTTACGCTTATCGGGGCGAAGCGCCCTTCCTCATAGCTACCCATGTTGATGTTTACTACGGTGGTCGTCCTAACCAGCTTACTTTGAAGAACGGGTTTCTGTATGGTCCGGGAGTAGTAGATGTGCGGGGGCAGATTGCGGCGTTGCTTGACGCAGTTTCCAGGGTGGAAGCACCTTTTGCGCTGGCCTTTTTTTCCGAAGAGGAGACCAGTGGAGCTGGTTCCTGGCATTTTGAAGTGCATCGTGAGTTTAAAGGCGCGGTGGTGCTTGAGCCTACCCAGCTTTCCATAGCCAATCTCCTGGCTGGAGATGTTGAGGTGCGCATAACCCTTGAAGGACTGGTTCGTCACGGTGCTTTTCAAAAAAGTGCTGTAAACCCCATTAATTTTTCCTGCAAGTTGCTTTCGGAATGCAAGAGCCTGGTTGCAAGCTGGGAGGCAAATCCTCTGTTTTGCCCACCGCTTTCTCTTATGGTGGGTAGAATTGAAGGAGGGAAGACCAGTTACGTGGTTCCAGAGGGCTGTGTTGTAGAGTGTTCTTTCCCCTTTTCCCCTCCACGGAAACTGCAGGAAGTTAAAGAGGAGGTTACTTCTCTGCTTGGACAAAAAGAAGTGCATTTTGAGGTTCTTGATGAAAATCCGGCTTTTGCTCTTTCTGAGGGGGAAGAGGTGATTTCTTGCCTTGGAAAGGCTTTTGACAGGGCGTTTGGTGACCCCCCGGTCTTCTCAGGCATGCCTTCCTGGACGGATGCCACTTATCTGAACCTGAAAGGGATTCCCACCGTGGTTTTTGGTGCTGGAGATCTGGCCCTGGCTCATTCTCCATATGAAATGCTTAGTCTTAAAGACCTGGAAAGTTTGGTGGAAGTACTTTGTCATTTTGCGCGGGAATACATATAATATAACGATGTTAATAAATTTAAAGGATAGAAAAACGGAGAGCGCAAAGTGAAAAAAATAGGCCTTCCAAGAGGATTGTTGTTCTATCGATTTTATTTCCTGTGGAAGACTTTTCTGGAGGAGCTGGGTTTTGAGGTGGTGATCTCACCACCCACCAACAAGGAAGTGGTGCACTGGGGGCTTACCCATGGGGTGGAAGAGATTTGTTTCCCAGTTAAAGTTTTCCTGGGCCATGTTTTTTCTGTAATTGATAAGGTGGATTTTTTATTTCTGCCCAGGATGGTGAGCTTTCATAAAAACGAGTACAATTGCCCCAAGATTCTGGGGCTTCCGGACATTGTCCGTAACCTGTTTAGGTATCCTGATGAAAATTTGCTGGACAGCGAAGTAAATATGCGAGATCGTGGAGTGCGGGGCTGGATACAGGGATACCTGGAGATCGGGCGCAAGCTGGGAAAGAGCGAACGCGAAACAATGCGCGCTCTTTCTCTGGCTGAAGAAAAGCACCGGGATTTTAGAGAAAAAGTTCGCTCTGGCCTGCTTCCGGAGGTTCTCATTGATGGCAAAAAACCCTTTCCAGTTTTTCCGGAAAAAATTCTTCTTCTGGGCCATCCTTACCTGATTAACGATAGCTATATCAATATGAACCTTGTGCAAAAGCTGGCCGATCTGGGCTTTTCGGTATTGGTTTCTGAGATGCTTCCTGAAAGAGAGATCCGTAAAGCGCTTAGACTGGTTCCCAAAATCAGCTTTTGGACTATTTCCAACGAAATACTGGGTACAGCTCTACATTTCATTGGCAATGGTAAGGAAGAAGTTCAGGGTTTGATACACCTTGTTTCTTTCGAATGCGGCCCGGACTCCCTGGTTGGAGAAGTAATAGAGCGTTTTTTGAAAAGAGAAAAAAAAGACTTGCCCTACCTGCGCTTGGAAATTGATGAACATACTGGAGAAGCAGGTGTGGTGACTCGTCTGGAAGCTTTTGTGGATATGATCAGATGGAGGCGAAGAGAATTTGAAAGCAACATTTCCTCATCTTCTACACCTTGATGTAGCTCTGGGTTTTCTTTATTCCTCGTTGGGTATTGATGTGGTTTATCCACCGCCCATCACTAAAAAGACTATCGAGATAGGCGTTAAGCTGGCTCCACAAAACGCCTGCTTTCCTTTAAAGGTTACTCTGGGTAATTTTGTAGAAAGTATTGAGAAGGGAGCAGATACTCTTTTTATGGCGGGTGGTGTAGGTCCCTGTCGTTTTGGCTACTATGCCCAAATTCAGAGAATCATTCTCGAAGATCTGGGTTATCAGGTACGTTTTGTGCTTTTGGACCATCCTCGTTATGGATGGTTGCCTTTTTTACGAGCTTTGAAGGCCATGAGTGGCAAAGCGTTTTCGCCTTTGCGCATTGGCAGGGTTCTCTCTTTAGCCTGGAAAATATTGCGTTTTACGGAAGATCTTGAGGCCCAACGCAGAGCCCTTCGTTGCTGGGCGCTCGATAAAGACCTTTTAGACACCGTTATTGATGGCGCCATCAATCGCTTGCGTTCTGTAAGCAGTGAAGCCGAATTTGAGAGCATAAAGAAAGACACAGAGGAGGCTATAAATTCCCTGGAACTATGTGAGAACCAGACGCTTATCCGGGTAGGTATTGTTGGGGAAGTGTATGTAGCCCAGGAGAAAAGAATTAACTTTAACGTGGAAAAACTGCTGGGAGACCTGGGAGTTTATGTTCACAATTCGGTTTCCACAGTAGAGTACGTTTTGCACACTTTGCCGTTTACCAGGTCTAAGGAAAAGCTTGAAGCCTGGCAAATGGCCAAACCTTATCTGAGAAGATTTGTGGGAGGAGAAGGCATAGACAGTGTGGGTAGCACGATTAGGTATGCTCGGCAGGGGTTTGACGGGGTGGTGCATCTTTATCCCTTTACCTGCATGCCGGAGATTGTTGCCAAAAGCGTTCTTACCAGGGTGAAGGAAGATTTTAACTTACCAATTTTACACCTGGCTATAGATGAGCATTCCGGAGAAGCAGGTTTGGTTACTCGCGTAGAGGCCTTTGTGGATGTTCTGGAACGGAGAAAAATGAACAACAAGGCAAAGGTGGAGGTCTGGTGAAAGTGGAGCTTTATCTGGGCGTAGATGTTGGTTCGGTAACCACTAAGTTTGTACTTATGGATACTAAGAAAAATATTGTAGCCAGCTGTTACTTAAAGACCAGTGGGGATCCCATTGCGGCACTTAAGGAAGGACTGAGCTATATTAAAAAACACTTTCCTCCTCAGGGAAAAGTAAAGGCAGTGGGTACCACGGGCAGTGCTCGCCATCTGGCCGGTGTGGTGGTGGGAGCAGATATTATAAAAAACGAAATTACGGCCCACGCGGTTGCTGCTTTGACGAGAGTTCCTGAAGTGAGGACTGTTTTTGAAATTGGAGGACAAGATTCCAAGCTGATTATTATCCGGGATGGTGTGGTGGAAGACTTTGCGATGAATACCATATGTGCAGCAGGTACTGGTTCTTTTCTGGAACATCAGGCAGTGCGTCTAAACATACCTATCGAGGAGTTTGGTAAGCTTGCTCTGCAAGCCAGGCAGGCGGTGAGAATCGCAGGAAGGTGCACGGTGTTTGCCGAATCGGACATGATTCACAAGCAGCAGCTGGGTTTTGGAAAAGCGGAGATTATAAAAGGTCTGTGTGAAGCCCTGGTGCGTAACTTTATGAACAACCTGGCTACCGGTAAACACATTGAGGACCCCATTGTTTTTCAGGGAGGAGTAGCAGCCAACCAGGGTATTGTTCAGGCTTTTCGAGATTTTTTTGGAGGCAAGAAGAAGATCATCGTTCCCCCTGAGCATGGGGTTATGGGGGCCTGGGGAGCGGCTATCCTTGCTATGGAATATGCTCCAGAGAGAACTGCTTTTCAGGGTTTTGAGGTTATTGAAAGAAGCTTTAAAAACTTTAGCTTTAATTGCCTGGATTGTCCCAATTCCTGCGAGATTGTGGTGCTGGAGGAAGAAGGCAAAGTTAAGGCCCTTTGGGGTTCGCGTTGTGGGAAATGGACTCCTCAATCGGTAGCCCGGAAGCTTAAAGAAAATTCTCTTGCGTCCCTGGAGCAGGAAGTTGTTTTGTCAGATGAAGCTTAAGGTTCTGGTTGTTGACGACTCACAGTTTATTCGCCGGATGGTCAAAGACTTTCTCGAAGAAAAGGGCTTTGAAGTACATGCCCTGGAGCGGGGAGAGGACGTCTTCAATGTCGAAGACCTTTCTTCCTATCACGCTTTGCTTCTCGATGTAGTTCTTCCCGGTATTGATGGGCTTACGGTGTGTCGCAAGTTGCGGGAGAGACAAGAGCTTGCCAAACTTCCCATCTTATTCATTACTTCCTTAGACAAAGGAGAGGAGCGCATCAAGTTTTTTGAGGCTGGAGGTAATGATTACCTGCTCAAACCACTTGATATGAAAGAGTTGCTGGCCCGGGTTGAAGTTCACGTTAAAGTGTCTCTTTACACTAAGGAGCTGGAAGAAAAAAACAGAGCGCTTGAAGAACTTAACCAGAAGCTGCAAAGAATTGCTCTGTTTGATGCCCTGACCGCTCTTCCCAATCGTCGTTTTTTTGACCAGGAGCTGGAGAAATGGGAAAACAACTATCTTCGTTATGGTGTTTATTATGCGATCGTCATGATAGATCTGGATCGCTTTAAGCAATACAACGATTCTTTTGGCCATCCCGAAGGAGATAAATTGTTGCATCGTTTAGGGCAAGTTTTCAGCGAAAAAGTGCGCAAGGGTGATTTTGTGGCTCGTTTTGGTGGTGAAGAGTTTGTGACTTTGTGTGCCTTTACCCAGCAGGAAGAAGTGATGGTAGTTGCCGAAAGACTGCGCCAGGTGGTGGAAGGGTTGCAAATAGAGCACCCTGGAAATCCTCCTTACCGAGTGGTGACTGTTTCCTGTGGAGTTTGTAGCCGAGGGCAAGCTAAAAACCGCTTTGACACCCTGCGCAGGGCGGATATGGCTTTGTACCGGGCTAAAAGGTCAGGTCGTAATCGGGTAATTTGCTGGCAGGATGAAGATTAGTTGAAAATACTTTATAATGAGGTATATTTTGAGTCTTTGAGGAGGGAAGAAAAATGGCTCTTTCTCGCTTCATGGAGGAGGATCGAGTAAGTACCAGCATGGCGATTCTCGCCGTTATTTTTGTTGTGCTGGCAGTGGTTTTTGCTTTAGGTGCGGCGGCTTCTGCAGCTTCTGGGGGTATAGGCGGAGCTTTTGCATCGATGGGAATGGTGGTAGTTTTCGGCATTCTGGGGGCAATATTTCAGTTGATAGTCCTTTATCAATGGTCAAAATCCATTAATACCAATGTTAAAAATTCACAGCAGTTTCTCTCTAACATTAAAGAGCATGCCGAGGATCCGCTTCGAGGAGAAGTTGGTTTCGTTTTGGGGCGGCTTGAAGAGCTTATGGTTCCTACCTGGCCTTTCTGGGTATATCTGGTTCTTTATCTGGTTAGCCTTTTCGTGGGCTGGTTTGCGTTTCTTTTAAACCTTATCGGGTTTATTTTTCTGGCCGTATATCTATCTTATATTTTCAAAACCACCAATCGTCTCTCTGACATTAAGGAAAAGTTTTACAATTACCTCCGTGGCAAAGAAAAAATCGCCGCTCAGGTGGAAATTTATCGTATTCCCCGGCGGAATATCGTTTTGTTTATAGTGCTCAGTGTTATTACCTTTGCTATTTACTGGTTGTATCTTTTGGTCAAGCTGAGCTTTGAAATTAATCAGTATCTTGATAGTGATGTCCGGGCCAGGGAGCAGTTGGAAGGAGCTTTAACCTCTTCAGGGAACGATGGTTAATTACCTGATCCTCTTTAATTTTATCTTTTTCCTGGCCACTGTCTTAAGTGGTGGTTTCACGGTTTCCAACCTTTTACGCCTGGGGGCCAAATATGGCCCCCTTATTGCTTATGGAGAATGGCAAAGGTTAGTTATCTGTATCTTTTTACATGGTAACTTGTGGCACTTACTTTTTAACTCCTACGCTCTGTATCAGCTGGGGCACTTGACTGAGGGCATTTTTGGGCAGAAGAAATTTCTAAGTATTTATTTTCTCTGTGGCTTGAGTGGGAGTATTTTTTCTTACTTTCTGAACTACCAGCAGGTAGGTGTTGGCGCCAGTGGAGCTATTTTTGGTCTGGCAGGAGCTCTCTTTGCGGGAGGTATGAAGCACCGCAACACTCCATTAAACCGTCTGGCTCTGAACATCCTGCCTTTCATAATAATAAACCTGGTAATAGGTCTGGCAGTACCCACCATAGACAACGCTGCCCATGTAGGGGGACTTCTGTGTGGCATGTTGCTTGGCTGGTTAATTCCGGTAGGTGCTTCATGGCGAAAGTGGCGGAGGAGGATTGAGGAAGTCGCTTACTGGTTAACCATTCTATTTGTGGGGTTTAGCTTCCTTTCCTTCTTCACACCATTTTTGGGTCTGCGAACTGCCGCTTCTCTCGACAACGTGGTGGTCTTTCACAATGCTTTTCAAAATTTTCTTTTGAGGATTGAAAATGGTCAGCAAGTTGATCCCGGGGAGGTTTCTCGATTAGTTGCCCCGGACAGTGAAGCTCGTTCTTTGCAGAATAAACTACTCCGTTTCCTTTCAGGAAGCGGGGGTGTTGCTTTGTGGCAAGAAATAACTTCTGAGTTTCTAAGATGGCGGGAGGAAGTCCTGAGAAGATATCAGGGATTAATCTATGAGCGTTAAAGTTCTTCTTTGTTTTCTATCGAAACCTGTCGAGAAAAACTGCTTTTTATCCGCTTTTTGAATTTTATTTGATTCAGGGGTGGCAAAGCCACCCCTTTAACAGTCAACGTTCTACTTTCCGCATTCTGAAGAGGACTACCACAGCACCAATCACCAGGGGGAAAACTGCAATGGGATAGAGGTATACGTGGTTTTCTTTTTTGAGCAGGCGAATGGTTCTTTCGCTTTTAGGGAGAAGCTCTCCTTTTTCAGCGTCTACCATTTGGATGGTGTAGTCAGTTTTGGCTAAGTTTTCTGAAAGGGTTACTTTGTAGCCCTGGAAAGTGGGTTGGTAGCCCCGCTTTTTGAGCTCTTCGTCGTAGGGCAGTATTTCGTAACCAAGTTCAGGGCCGGGTATTTGTTTTACAAAGTAAGGTGCCTTTTCCACTTTTTGCATTATTTCTTCGCCTTTCCCAAACAGGAGATATGCGTTGTTTACTTCCTCAGTGTGTACCCATTTGAAGCGCTCTATTCTGCCAGTATTCTGTGGATCTTGGAGTTTATTGTGGTAAAGTTCGTTGTATTCTTCCTGGTAATAGGGTTTGAAGTAAAGATTGTTTTTACCCACAGCGTGAATAATCCAGGAGGGGTCATCGCAGTTTTCTTCTTTGGTCCAGCGGTTACCCGGTATTATTTCATAGCCGACACCTCCTTTGCGCCGGCTTTCAAAAACCACTACCTTTTTTTCACTACCTTCAAAGATGGTTCCATCATCGAGCATCAGGCGTATCTGGTATTGACCTACAGGTAGTTTGATGATAAAACCTTCCTGGGGTTCCGTGGCATAGAATTTGACAAACTCCGGTGGCTTGGGTTCCTTAGGAATGGGAATATCCAGCGGTCCGGTTTCACCCTGTTCTCGTCTCCGGCGTACTTCTTCAAAAAACTCGTTTAGTTCTTTACGATATTCACTCATTTTCTGATAGTACTCTTTGAGTTTTTGATTAAACTCTTCTACTGCTTCTTTGTATTTTTGATAATATTTATCTGCTTCTTCGTCGAGGCAAATAATGGTTTTTTCAGACCAGTAACCCTCAGGATAGTAGAAAGAATATTTTCTTTTTTCCAGAGTCTGTATGACTTTGCCATCCTTAAGAATTTCTATTTTCCCGGGCACATCTTCGTTAAGGGTGCTGAAGCCAGCCATATATTTGCGGGTTATCGGCCAGTAGTACACAATGGTTTTTCGAGGATTTACTACATTTTCTTGATCGGCAATAAAGTAAAGGGTATCTTCACTTTGCGGGCAAAAACTTTTGCTAAAAGTTGCACCATTGAAGGAAGCAAGAGAATAAACCAGTTGCTCGCGAAATGCCGGGGGTTGAGCAAGTACAGCGCCTCCTAAAAGGAACGTTAACATCAACAAGATAGTAAGAACGGTTTTTTGCCAGCTCATTAAGCTTTAACCCCCCTTCTCTTCATGGAATAGATAGAGAGAATCAGGAAAACTATGGAGTAGATGGTGCAGTAAAGGATATTCTGGAGATAAAGAGCTGTGCTTTCCAAAGTTATCGAATCCAGCCCTCTGCTCAGGAAGGCAAAAGGAGATATCCAGTTGATTGCCTTGAAAACAAAGTGCAGGGCTTGTCGGAGATAGAGGAGAGGGATGGAAAGTGCTTCTTTTTCAAAACCGAGTAAAGTGTTGTAGGCAAGTTGTACAGCCAGGAAAGCACCCAGAATGGCAATTAGAGCAAGCACTGAGCTTCTGATACGGCCGGTGAGAGAGGAAATGAACAGGCCGAAACTCACCACACAGGCGATAAGAAATATCCCCATTATCAAGGCTTTAACCAGCCCCATAGTAAACCCCAGATTGGTAAAAGCACTTACCAGATAAAAGTAGCAGGCGGTAAAGCCTAAGGAAATGATTCCCAAAAATAAATCTTTCAGGAACTTGCTGATCAGAAAACTTCCTGCAGTTACTGGTCCGTAAAAGAGCACCTCAAGCGTTCCCTGTTCTCTCTCTCTGGAGATGGAAATGGCTGACACAATGACCAGGTACAGGGAAATGATAATTACGGTGATGTAAAGCGGATAGTTGAGAGGATAAGCGGAAACCAGTATATCTTCTTCGTTAATGCTGGTCAGGAAATTTTTTAAGATGAAAGAAGAGGCAAAGAAGGAAACAAAAAGCATTGCATAATAACCAAAGCTATAAAGCGTATATAGGAGGTCTCTTTTAAAAAGGATTTTTATTACTTTTCCCCGGCGAGACATTAGTTATTCCTCCTCCCTAAAAAGCTGTACGTCTTCAATGATGTCTTCAAAATTCCCCTGAGGTGTGTGCAAAACGAGTTCCATAATTCCAAATTTTTCCTTTTCGGAATCAATGGATAGTTTGTCCCAGGGTATGATGCCTTTGTTTTTGGCTAAATATGCTTTAGAGTCCCAAAAGAGCTCAACCGGGCCTTCGTAGATAAGTCTTCCCCGACTGTAATTATCTTCGTCACCTTCTCGCACATACAGTTTGACCTCAAGCTCGATAGGCATGCCTGGAAACTCGGATATACCTATTCCCTTGGAGTCTTTGTAGCGCACTTCAATCTGGATGCCCTGTTCTACCGGGTCAGAGAAACAAATAATTCCGGCAAGGTCAGGAATTTCCTTACCCTTCATGACCAGGTCCAGTTGATTTCTGCCTCGCTTGATTACTACTTCCTTGGAGATGGGAAAATAGTAAGGCGATTCAGCTTTTAACACATGTTTTCCGGGAGAAAGTTTGGTAAAACTATAGTAAGTGTCCCGGAAGATGAGATTGGTTTTTCCGGCAATGGTAAGCCGGAGTCGCGGTACATAGTCTTTGGAGTATTCATCGAAAACCTTTCCTTCCAGTATTCCATAATTCACTCGAAGAGAAAAGTAAGAAGCAATTAACAAAACAGCTACCAGGCCCCCAACTATGGTTAAAAGAATCAGTTTTCTTTTTTTTCCTTTCATGACTGTTCCTCCCCTTGGGCAAGTAGTGATATGTTGTGCTGGGTTATGGTTAGAAAAGCTTCTTCAAGGCTCATCTCTTTGGGAGTCATGGAAAGGATGAAAAATCCTTTCTCGAAAATGGTTTTAGAAAGCTCAAGCCGATAATCACGTTCTGTGCTGAGTGCAACTTCCAGATGGTTGTTTTCTATGGATACCGAGCGCACCCACGGGAAAGATTGAAGAACTGACTGGAGTTCAGAGGCTTCCCTATCCAGTTCTATCTGAAGGTGCATGGCGTCAGAAAGCTTTCTTTTGATGTTATCCATGGTATCTTCGGCAAGCAGCTTACCCTTGTTGATGATGGCTACCTTTTTACAGAGCCTTTCCACTTCAGAAAGAAGGTGGGAAGAGATGAAAACAGTTCTTCCCAATCGGTTTTCTTCTTCGATAAGGTCTCGAATTTGCTTTATGCTGGTGGGATCCAGGTTAGCTACTGGTTCATCGAGAATTAAAAGTTCTGGGTCGTGAAGCAACGCTCTTACAAAGGCAAGTTTTTGCTGCATTCCTTTGGAATAAGCTCCCAGCTTTTTATTTTTGTCACCCTGCAGCCCCACTGCTTCCATAAGAGTGTCTATTCTTTTTTGGGCGTTGGGTACTTCATAGAGATCTGCGAAGAATTCAAGATACTCTTGAGCGGTCATTTCCTTGTAGAAGTATTGATTTTCGGCAACCACCCCAATACGCCTTTTTACCTCAATGTTGCCTTCTTTTAGCTCTTCGCCGATAAGGTAAATTTTGCCACTGGTAGGAGGAACAATTCCCAAAAGCATCATTATGGTGGTGGTTTTGCCTGCTCCGTTGGGGCCTAAAAAGCCGTAAATGTCACCTTTTTCTACCTGCAAATTAAGGTTGTCCACCGCTTTGAAGCCATCGTATTCTTTACAGAGGTCAATGGTTTGGATCATGTTAGTTTACTTTTACCCCCCTTTCCCGAAAAAAGTGTACAGTCAAAAAGCAAAAACAGATAAAAATACCCGAAGTATATTATTATGGATTTTCTCAAAAAGTTCCAGAGAAGCTAAAAAAGTGGCTTTCCCTGCTTAAAAAGTCACTTGATTTTCATTGGCTTTCGTGTTATGTTTTTCCGAGCGTTGCTCACCCGGGGAGCTCCCAGGTGGATAAAAGCTTTAATGAGCTCCCCAGGCCCCCTCCTCAGGAGCTTAAAAAATTGCAGTTGGCATGTATATTATAAAGGTTTTTTTAAGAATTGGACAGGTCTAGAAAGGCTTTTTGGTTTTTTAACCTGGGTTAAATTGACCAGGAGATTTTTGCATTGGTTTTGAAGCGCCATGTTTTGCTGGTCTTTTAAACTTTTTAAGGAAACTGAATATGCCTGAACTTCCTGAAGTAGAAGTTGTACGTAGGGAACTTTTACAATGGGTCGGGGGCAAGAAGATTCTGGATGTAAAGAGCCTTGACTCTAAGTTTGTTTTGCCTCCAGAAAAGGTTAAAGGAAGGAAGATTCAGGACATACTGCGCAAAGGAAAGTTTCTCTTCTTTCAACTCAGTGACAAAAACTGGATTCTCTCTCACCTAGGAATGACCGGTCGTTTCCTCTTCTCTCGAGAAGAGGTTCCTTTGCCTCACCTTCGCTTTGAGTTTCGTCTTTGTGAGGGCTGGCTTTTCTATCTGGATACCAGGAAGTTCGGTCGTCTTGAGTATCTCCTTTCTTCGCAGAAAAGAGCTTTCTGGGATAGGATAGGCCTGGATCCTCTTTCCCCTGAATTCACTCTGAATAATTTTTTGAAGCTCTTTGAAGGTAAGAAAGCTCGAATTAAGAATTTTCTTATGGATCAGCACTATGTAGCGGGCCTGGGCAATATATACGTTAACGAAATTCTCTTTCGAGTGGGAATTCATCCCTGTACCCCGGTATCAGCTCTCTCTTTTACGCAGAAAGAGCAGCTTTTTTGGGCCATCCTCGAGGTTTTGAAGAAAGCCATAGAGCTTCAGGGTACCACTATTCGGGATTTCAGTCATGGAGAAGGGGAAGAGGGCAGATTTCAGGATTTTTTGCTGGTTTATGGGAGAAAAACCTGTCCTTTTTGCGGTAGGGAAATACAGCGGAAAAAAATTCAGTCTCGGAGCACTTTCTTCTGTCCTTTTTGCCAGAAGATGAAACAGGGGGTTTGAAAATCGGACAAATTGATTTATTGAACTGGAGAAGCGAGAGGCAAAATTCCTTTTTAGAAAGCTTTTTAGACTTTCTTTTTCCACAGCACTGTGTGGTTTGCGGGAACTATATTCCCGAGGGAGGTTTCCCGCTTTGTAATCTCTGTTTGGGAAAAATCAAGCTTCTCCCTGGTTCTATCTGTAGTTTTTGCGGTAGGCCTCTTGATAGCACTCAAAGTAGCATATGCCGACACTGTCGCAAAAAGAGATTTTCCTTTGTTTTTGCCCGCTCGATAGCTCTTTATGATTCACCTCTTAAGGAATGCATCCACGCTTTTAAGTATCGTGGTATCACTACCTTACTTCCTTTTTTGGGGGGCCTTATGGTGAATTATCTGGAGTGTAATCCCTTTCTGCGCGAGGTCGATGGGATAGTGCCTGTTCCTTTACACAGGAGACGTCTGTGGGAACGAGGTTTTAATCAATCTTTTTTACTTGCTCGTTACCTGAGTAAGAAGTTTGGCATGCCGCTCCTGGGTGGTGTGGAGAGGGTCAGGCCTACGCTCCCTCAGGTTGGACTTTCTTATGAAGAGCGAGGGAAAAACTTGAAAAATGCTTTTAAAGTGATAAACCCTCGTGACCTGGTTAATAAAGAAATTTTGATAGTCGACGATGTGTTCACTTCAGGAGCTACGGTGGAAAGCTTGGCAAAAACATTGCTCAAAGCAGGGAGCACAAAAGTGATGGTTTTAACCTGCGCCACTTCTCCTCTTCCCTGAGCTAACCAACCAGTGTTTGGAATACTATTGCAGGCAGTAAATATTTAATCAATTAAAAAGCTGGATAAAAGCCCTTTGCAGTGTTATAATTGAATTAAAATTCATGTTTTGAATACTAATTCTAAGATGAAAATCAACGAACTTTCTCTGGAAGAAACGGAATTGATGGCCCGAGTGGCCTGGTTGCACTACATGGAAGGTTTGACACAGCGCGAGATCGCCCAACACCTGAACCTGTCCCAACCCAAAGTCGCTCGCCTGCTTGACAAAGCTCAAAAGCTGGGTGTTGTGCGTTTTTCAATTGAGTCCCCCTTTGGGAATTGTTTGCGGATTGAGAGGAAAATCTGCAAACGCTTTTCCTTGCAGGATGCTATGGTAGTGCCCTGTTTCCCCCGGAGCAATGTTTTTGAAGTTCTGGGTAAAGCGGGAGCCTGGTATCTGGGGCGAGTTCTCCGGGATGGCGATCTGGTAGGTATAGCGTGGGGAAGAACCCTGAAGCAGGTTGCTCTTTCCGTTAAAAACGCCAGAGTAAAAAATCTCAAGTTTGTGACCCTGGTGGGTGGACTTACGGCCTCCGCTTCTCTCAATCCCTATACCATTGGTGAGCGTTTGGCTTCCATTTTTGATGGGGAATGCTACTATCTCTATGCACCGGCAGTTGTGGAGAATAAGGAGATACGAGATTTTTATCTGAATGAGCGCATCAACCGGAAAACTCTGGAGCTTGCCCGGAAAGCAAATTGGTCTCTGGTGGGTATCGGAGCAGTGGATGCCCGTTATTCAATTTACGCACTGACTGGTTTCATTGAGTATCAGGAGCTGGAACTTTTACGTCAGCAAGGTGCGGTGGGTGACATTGTGGGTCAGTTTTATGACCGGGATGGTCGTATTCTGGAGACGTCCTTGCACGACCGAACTGTGGCCCTGCCCCTTTCTGACCTTCGTTCCATGCGTAACGTGATTGGGATAGCTGGTGGATCTAATAAAGTGCCTGCTATTCTGGGGGCCCTGAGGGGTGGTTTTATAAAAATTTTGATTACTGATGAACTAACTGCTCAGGAAATTCTGAATTCTTTGGAAAAGGAGGTATAGGTGTGGCTCGAGTGCTCTGTGTGGGGATTCTGGTTGCAGATTTGATTGGAAGACCTATTGAGGATTTCCCGGAGAAAGGGAAGCTTTTGCTGGTAAAAGAAATGTCTCTTCATGTTGGAGGTTGCGCTCATAACACAGGGGTGGATCTTCACAAGTTGGGAGAGAATGTTCAAATTGTGGGCAAGGTGGGCCGGGATGGATTGGGAGAGTTTATCATCAATTCCTTGCGCAAAAAAGGCCTGGATGCTTCGGGTATAAGGTTTACCGACCAGGCAAACACCTCGGCTACCATGGTACTGCTTGATTCTTCTGGAGAGCGGACTTTTCTGCACTATCCGGGAGCTAACTGTACTTTGCGCTCTCAGGATATAAGCGATGAAGCGCTTGCAGCTTCTCAACTGGTGCATATTGCAGGAAGTTTTTTGATGCCTGGTTTCGATGGGGAAGAAACAGCTTTGCTTTTAAAGAGGGCCAAAACTCTGGGTAAAACTACTTCTCTGGATACTGCCTGGGATGACACCGGTTCCTGGTTGTCCCTGCTTAAGCCAGTCTTGCCTCATCTGGACATTCTGATCTCCAATCAGGATGAAGCATCCAGAATTTCTGGAAAGGAAGAACTTCCAGAAATCGGGGAGTTTTTTCTAAAGTTTGGAGTACAGGTAGTAGCCATCAAAATGGGTCCTCGAGGTAGTTTCATCATGACCCCGCAGGAGAAAGTGCTGGTTCCTCCTTTTGTGGTAAAAGCTGTTGATGGGACCGGGGCTGGTGACGCTTTTGCGGCGGGATTTATTTTTGGTTATCTTCGGGGTTGGGACTGGTATCAAGTAGGTCGTTTTGCCAATGCCTGTGGAGCTATGTGCGTCCAGCAAATGGGAGCCACTGAAGGTGTGGGTAGCTTTGAGGAGGTTACTGAATTCATGAAGGCTCACCATGCCTATCTGGGAGGGGAAATAAATTGATTGGAGTACAATTTGGGGCAGGCAACATTGGTCGGGGTTTTCTGGCTCATCTTTTCTGGGAATCAGGTCTGGAGACGATTTTTGTGGAAGCCAGGGAAGATCTGGTTAAAGAGTTAAACAGCCGGGGGTGGTATCCTCTCAGGTTGCTTAAAAAAGATGGAAGCAGTGTTGATCTAAGGATAGATAGGATCAAAGCCTTTCTCCCTTTTCAAAGAGAGGAAATATTTCAGGCAATAAGTTCTGCAGAGATTATTTCCACTGCAGTAGGAGCCCAGAATCTTCCCGCGATTGCACCTCTTCTGGCTGGAGGTCTTTTTGAGCGTTATCGAAGTAGTGGAAAAGAGATCAACATCCTCTGTTGCGAAAACCTGAAAAATGCTCCCCAGTTGCTGCGAGATCTGGTGCTTGAAAACCTGAAAGGTGAGAATGAAAAGGAATTTGTTAAAGAAAAAGTTGGCTTTGTGGGAACGGTCATAGCGCGCATGGTGCCCGTTATGGATGCCCGCTTTGGTGTGGATGACTATCTTTTTCTGGTTGCCGAGAACTACTATCGTTTACCTTACGAGGCAAAAGCGGTAAAAGGGGAAATGCCTCGTCTCGTAGGATTGGTGCCAGTTGAGAACTTTGCAGCAGAAATGGATCGCAAGTTGTTCATTCACAATTTGGGACATGCTGTTTTGGCTTACTGGGGGTATTTGAAAGGATATAGTTATATTCATCAAGCGATTAAGGATCAGGAAATTGCAGTTATTCTGGATGGAGCCTGGGAGGAAGTAAGCAAAGCCTTGCTTCAAAAATACCCGGATCTTGACCCTCAGGAGCATACAGAGCTTGTAAGAGATCTCAGAGAACGCTTTGCCAATCCTCTGCTTATGGATACTGTACAGAGAGTTGCCAGGGATCCCTTGCGTAAGTTAAAGCCCCAGGACAGAATAGTCGGAGCCGCTACACTCTGTATCTCCCAGGGAATTTTCCCCCACTTTGTGGCTCTCTGTCTTGCTGCAGCGCTTCTTTATGACTGGCCTGAAGATCAGGAGGCACAGAAGTTGCAGGAAATTATCGCAGAGAGGGGCGTGGAAGCTGTGTTGCGGGAAGTTTGTGAAATAGACCCTGCAAGCGATTTTGGGTGCAGGGTGCTCGAAGAATATCAAAAATTGCGTGAGCGAAAAAGGGAGTGGAAAAGATGAAAGCGGCAGTTTTTCATGGAATAAAGGATATTCGCATTGAGGAACAACCAGTTCCTCGCTTTGCAGATGATGAAATTCTTTTGAAGGTAGAGGCCTGTGCCATCTGTGGTACTGATGTGCGCATTTTTCACCATGGTCATCATAACGTGCATCCACCTCAGATTGTTGGTCACGAGATAGCGGGAGTAATTGCTGATAAGGGTAGCAGAGTAAGTGGTTACCAGGTGGGTGATAGAGTAGCTGTTGCTCCCATTGTGCACTGTGGGGTCTGTTTTTTCTGTCGCAGGGGGCAGACCAATTTGTGTCAGAACTTCAAAGCTCTGGGTTATCACTATCCAGGGGGTTTTGCAGAATACATGGTTATTCCCCGCCGGGTGGTGGAGGGAGGTAATCTGAATCGGATTCCCGAGGGCTTGAGCTTTGAGGAGGCGGCCATTGCTGAACCCCTGGCTTGTGCTCTGAACGGGCAACTTCTTTCCCAGGTGGGAGTTGGTGATTATGTTCTGATTATAGGAGCCGGACCGGTGGGGTGCATGCACATTGCTCTCGCTAAATCTCTGGGAGCTTCCCGGATTGTTGTTTCTGAGATCAAAGAAGAACGTCTGGAGCTTGCTCGCCAATTTGGAGCTGATCGTTATGTAAATCCTAAAAAGGAGAATCTGGGCGAGGTGCTTAAAGAGGTAACGGAAGGAATAGGACCTACCGTGGTTATCATCGCTGCTCCTGCCAGAAAAGCCCAGGAAGAGGCATTGCTTTACGCTGCACCTCGAGCCAGAATTAATCTTTTTGGTGGGCTACCTGGCGATGATCGTTTGATTCAGTTAGATGCCAATCTGATTCATTATAGGGAAATTTTTGTGCATGGCACCTCAGGTTCTACGCCTTTGCATAATGCCCTGGCTCTTTCTTTGATGGCCTCAGGGAGAGTCAATGGAAAGAGTTTTATAAGCAAAGTGGTTTCTCTTGAAGAGCTTCCCCAGGCTCTCGAAGAAGCAAATACGGGAAACTTACTCAAGATCGTGGTTAAGCCTTAAAAGGGAGGTTTGCTCATGGAATCCAAAGAAAAACTTCTCAAAATGTATCGGGATATGTTGCGCATCAGGCGCTTTGAAGAAACGGTCAGTGATCTCTTTGCACAGGACCGTATTCGGGGAACGACTCACCTTTACATTGGCGAAGAAGCGGTAGCGGTGGGTGCTTGCAATGCCATCAATCCCGATGATTACATCACTTCCACCCACCGGGGTCATGGTCACTGCATTGCCAAGGGGGCTACGCTGGATCGGATGATGGCGGAGCTTTACGGTAAGATAACCGGATATTGCAAGGGCAAGGGGGGCTCTCTGCATATTGCTGATCTCGATGCTGGCAACCTGGGAGCCAATGGCATCGTGGGTGGAGGAATTCCCATCGCAGTGGGTTCAGGGCTTACTGCTCGTTATAAAAATACTGGCAAGGTAACCGTGTGTTTCTTTGGTGATGGTGCAGCCAACACTGGTGCTTTTCACGAAGCGGTTAACCTGGCTTCAGTATGGAAATTACCGGTAGTTTTTGTTTGTGAAAACAACCTTTACGCCATGTCCACTCCAGTGGGTGAAGCCTTTCCTATTCAGGACATTGCTGAACGTGCCCAGGCTTATGGTATTCCTGGGGTGGTAGTGGATGGGATGGATGTTCTGGCCGTGAAAGAGGCTGTTGAGCAAGCTGCAGAACGTGCTCGACGCGGTGAAGGCCCCACTCTTATTGAGTGCAAGACTTATCGTTATCTGGGACATTCCAAAAGCGACCCTCGGGCTTATCGTACTCGCGAAGAAGAAAAGCAATGGAAAGAGCGGGACCCCATAAAAAACTTCCGCAAGTATTTGCTCGAAAACAGTATTGCTACCGAAGAGGAAATCAAAAACATCGATGCTGAAGTGGAAAAAGAAGTTGAAGAAGCTGTTGAATTTGCAGAAAAAAGTCCTTATCCTCCCCTTGAGGAAATCACCAAAGATGTTTACGTAGAGGAGGATTTTGCAGAAATCGAGCGCCAAAAAGGCACCAAGGTGGTGCGTTCTATTTCGGAATATGCTCCCGAAGCAATGAGAGAGATAACTTATCGGGAAGCTCTCAACGAAGCCTTGCGCGAGGAGTTGCGTCGGGATGACAATGTGGTGCTTCTTGGAGAGGATATCGCGCTTTATGGAGGAGCTTATGGAGTTACCCGTGGTCTCTGGCAAGAATTTGGTGGAGAAAGAGTTCGTAATACGCCCATTTCTGAAGCGGCGATTGTGGGTTGCTGTGTTGGCGCAGCGGTGACAGGTTTGCGTCCGGTGGGAGAGATCATGTACGTGGACTTTATGACTTTGTGCATGGACCAGCTGGCTAATCAGGGAGCAAAGATTCGCTACATGTTCGGTGGCAAAGCTCGTGTTCCTATGGTCATTCGTACTGAGGGTGGTTGCGGTCGTTCTTCAGGTGCCCAGCACGCCCAGAGTCTCGAATCCTGGTTTGTGCATGTTCCTGGTCTTAAAGTGGTAATGCCAGCTACTCCTTTTGATGCCAAAGGCCTGCTTAAGGCTGCCATTCGAGAAGACAATCCGGTACTTTTTATTGAGCATAAGATGCTTTACAATACTAAGGGACTGGTTCCTGAAGAAGAATATATTATTCCTTTAGGTCTTGCCGATGTGAAAAGAGAAGGTAAGGATGTTACTGTGGTTGCTTACTCAAGAATGGCACTTAGAGCACTGGAAGCAGCCGAGATTTTGGCTAAAGAAGGCATCGAGGTTGAGGTGGTTGACCCTCGTACTCTGCTTCCTCTCGATATAGAAACCATTTGCAACTCCATTCGAAAGACGGGTAGAGTAGTTATTGTGCATGAAGGTTGCAAAACAGGTGGAGCTGGTGCAGAAATTGGTATGCAGATTGTGGAAAATGCCTTTGATTATCTGGATGCCCCCGTGGTGCGTCTGGGAGCCAAAGACGCACCGGTGCCTTGCAGCAGATATCTTGAGGACAACTCCATCCCTCTTACTGAGGATATTGTAGAGGCGGTGCGCAAGCTGGTGAAAGGAGAAATATAAAATGGCTGAGGTGCACCTTGGTATTAACAACTGTTTTGCCATTGGCAGGTTCCCGGAGCCCGAAGAGTGGCTCCGGGTGGTCAAGGATGAGCTGGGCCTTGAGCACGTGCAGTTTTCGGTAGATTTGCTGGATCCAGTGATTATTGATGAGGAAATAGTGAAGGAAAATTGTGCTTACATCCGGGAGCTGGCTGAAGTCAAGGGAGTTGCCATAGATACAGTTTCTACTGGAGAGGCTGCTCACAAGTTTAACCTCCTTTTGCAGCCCGACCCGGGCATGCGCAGATGTTACCTGCGCTGGTATGAAAAACTGGTTCGCATGAGCACACTTCTTGGAGCCGAAGCTTCCGGCATTTATGTGGGCAGTTTAAGTCAACTTGATGACCGCAATCCTCAACGCAGAAATTTCTTGATTGAAGTTTTGCTTGAAGAGATTTCGTATTTAACTTTTGTGGCGCGTCAGAATGGGCAGAAATATTTTCTCTGGGAACCCATGTCTTTACCCCGGGAGCTTCCCTGTACCATTGACGAGACCAAGCGAATGCTGGATCTGGTCAACAAAAAATCTTATCTTCCGGTGTTGCTCTGTCTCGATGTGGGACACGGTTATCTGCGTTCTTCAGACCCTCGGGATTTAGACGCTTATGCCTGGTTGCGAGAGCTGGCTCATCTTTCTCCTTCCATTCATATTCAGCAGACCGATCGTAAAGGCAGCCGACACTGGCCTTTTACCGAGGAGTACAAAGAACAGGGAGTAATTGTTCCGGAAAAGGTTCTGGAGGCTATTGAAGAATCTGGAGCCAAGAAGACCATTTTGGTTTTTGAATTTTTCTACTCGGCTCATGCCCTGAGCGAGGAAAGCGTTATTCCCAGCATGAAGCAAAGTGTTGATTACTGGAGGGAAGCCATAGCGCGCTTTTATGGAAAGTAAAACCAAGCTTTTTGTTCTGGCTGGAGTTTCCTTTCTGTTTTTAGCTATATCGATGATTATGCATGGTGCTGTTTTGCCGGTCTGGCTCAGGGAGTTTAATCTTTCTGCCACCCTTGGTGGAAGGCTGTTTTTCATGTATTACCTGAGCTATGTGATTTTGACTTTCC
This sequence comes from Atrimonadaceae bacterium G-SL-SR-0-11, assembly GCA_048814795.1. Lineage (GTDB taxonomy): Bacteria > Atribacterota > Atribacteria > Atribacterales > Thermatribacteraceae > Thermatribacter. The sequence continues at coordinate 694,408 of CP184673.1, forward strand.
TGAGTGGTTGGTCAGCTCAACTTTTCGGTGGGGGATGGATTCTTTTTGCGTGTTATCTTTTTTTAATCGCTGGTTTTGCAATGCTGGGCATAGCTCCTTCTTTCCTGTATCTCAACCTGGGAATGCTTTTGCTTGGCGCAGGAGGGGGTTTGCTTGAAGCTCCCCTGACTGCAGTGATTTCCCATTTTTTCCGTGGTGAGGAGGGCTATGCTCTTAACTTGAGCCAGGTTTTCTTTGGAGTGGGGGCAAGTGCAGGGCCTTTTTTGACTGGTTTTTTGCTTTCACGGGGAGTACCCTGGCGTTTGCTCTACATTTTCCTCCTTCTGGTAGCAATACTTTTAGCTATCCTGGTTTTCAGAATGAGAGACCTTTTTCAGGTTTCTTCTCCCAGGAGAGAGAAGGTTACCATGGAGTTTGTTTCTCGATGGAAAGGTTTTTTGGGTGTTATGGCTTTAGCAATGCTTTTGTACGTGGGAGCAGAAATTGGCTCCTCTTCCTGGATGAGCGCTTATCTGGTAAGGGAATTGCAGAGTACGGTTTTTTGGGGTGGAACAGCCATTGCGATTTTCTGGGCGATGATTACTGGAGGCCGTTTCCTGTTTGCTTTTCTTTCCCGGTTCTTTGCTTATTCTCTGCTTTTGCGAATTGGGAGCGTGATAAATATAATTTCGTTGTTGTTTTTGCTTTTTACGAGCCGCATAGAACTTGCTCTGATAGCCTTTGGCGGTTTAGGTCTGGGTTGTTCAGGTATTTGGCCTTTGATCATTGCCCATCTTACCTCCCGGATTGAAGAGAATCATTTTGCTTCTGTGGGCTTCATAGTGGGTTTTGGGGGTCTGGGGGCCTTAACTTTTCCTTATCTCTTAGGCTTTCTGGGTGATCACCTGGGTTTGCGTTCCATTTTCTTTTTTGTGCTGTTGTTGAGCGGATTGTTATTTGCGACCTTTAATTCTCGATTTTTCCTGGAAAAGGAGGCATAAGCTTTGGCAATAGGGGGCATTGATGTTGGAACCAGTGGTTGTAAGGTGGTCATTTTTGACCTTAAAGGTAGGGTGCTTTCTCAGGCTTATCGAGAATATCCTTTTCTTGTTCCTCAGCCAGGATGGCTGGAAATAGACCCTGAACTCATCTGGAGTGCAGTTGTCGAAGCCCTTAAAGAGGCTGTCCTTGTTTTAAGGGAGCCTTTAGAGGCGATAGGTGTTACCTCTCATGGAGAATCAATGGTTCCTCTTTCTGGGGAGGGGCAAGCATTAACCAATTTAATTTGTAATTTTGATACCCGTTCTCACTGCTATGTTGATTTCTGGAAAGAAAAGCTGGGAGAGTGGCCAATTTACCAGATAACCGGTATGCCCCTTCATGGCATGTATACAGCAAATAAAATCCTCTGGTTGAGAGACAATATGCCCCAGGTGTTTGAGAAGACCTGGAAATTTGTGTGTGTGGAAGATTACGTGCTTTTCAGGCTGACCGGTGAGGGTCCTTTTGTTGATTTCTCGCTGGCTGGGCGCACCATGATGTTTGACGTCCGCAAGAAAAGATGGTCTCCTGAAATTCTCGGGTTGGTGGGAATTGACGAGGATCAGCTTTCCAGGCCTGTACCTTCAGGTACGGTAACGGGAAGGCTCTCTAAAAGTGTCGCTGAAGAAATTGGTTTGGACAGAAAGCCTCTTGTAGTTGCTGGGGGTCATGATCAACCCTGTGGTGTGCTGGGATGCGCAGCCAGCAGGGCTGGTGAGGCAATGTATGGAATTGGTACTTCAGAGTGTGTGGCTCTTAATTTGGGGAAAAATCCTTCTTTTGACAAAGCCATGATGCGTAACAGTTTTTGTTGCTATCCTCACGTTGTGGAAGGACATTACCTCACTCTGGCCTATATTGCTTCTGGTGGCTCTCTCTTGCGCTGGTTCCGGGATGAATTTGGAGAGGTAGAAAAGCAAATCGCCCAAAAAGAGGGAAAAGATGTCTATCAGGTGCTTATCGAACGTATTTCTGACCGACCCTCTCCACTCCTCATTTTACCCCACTTTGCGGGTTCAGGTACCCCTTATCTTGATGAGAATTCTCGGGGGGCCATTCTGGGCCTTACTCTGGGAAGTTCTCGATTTGATATTTTGCGTGCTATCCTGGAGAGTCTCTCCTTTGAAATGCGCCTCAATGTGGAGCTTCTCGAAGAGTTTGGGATACCGGTTTCCGATTTCCGGGCCACCGGGGGAGGAGCCCGCTCGGAGATTTGGCTCAAAATGAAAGCCGATATTCTGAGGAAACCGATTTTTACTTTAGAAACCGGCGAGGCGGTTGCTCTGGGCACCGCTATACTTGCCGGTTTGGGAAGTGGATTGTTCGGAAATTGCGAAGAAGGAGCAAAAAACATGGTTCGGATAAAAGAAAAAGTCCTGCCCAGCCAAGAAGACATTTACGAAAAACGCTATCGTGTTTATCGAAAAGTGTATAACCAGTTAAAGGAAATTAACTGGGAACTCAGCAGTCTTGACTAAAAAATCTAAAAATTAATTAGCTTGACTCAAAAATTAGGGAGGCGATAAGAATGAAGTTTAAAGGATTTGCTACTGGAGTGTGGGTTTTTGGGGCCTGTCCCGATCGTTTTTGCACCGGTGGTTATAAGAAGGATTCAACTCTTGAGGAGTCTCTGGATCGAATAGCCGCGGTTGAAGATCTTAACGGGATTATGATCCATTATCCTGCTCCTCTCAATTTTCAAAATGCAGACCGTATCCGGAAAGAGCTTGAAAAGCGCGGCCTTAAAGTTGCTTCCTGTGAAGTGGATTTGTTTGGAGATCCCTTTTTTGCCAAGGGAAGTTTGATTTCAGAAAAAAAAGAAGTGAGAGAGAAAGCCCTACAACTTGCCAAGGATACCATGGACATAGCTGAGGAGATGGGAAGCGAAGTTATGAATCTCTGGCCGGGCCAGGATGGCTTCGATTATCCCTTTCAAATTGATTATCGGGCACAGTGGGATTTGCTGGTTGATGCCCTGGAAGAGATAGCTGCCCATAATCCCAGAGTAAAACTGAGCCTTGAGTACAAACTTCGTGAGCCCCGAACTCATTCTACCATTTCCACTTCAGGAGTGGCTCTTTTTCTCTCTCTGACAGCCAATGTCCCCAACATTGGAGTAACTATAGATTTTGGGCATGCTCTGAATTGCAAAGAATCGCCGGGCAATGTGGTAGCCATGCTCGATAAATATGGAAAGCTCTTCGCCCTGCATTTAAACGACAACTTCCGTGACTGGGATGACGATATGGCGGTGGGCACGGTGCACCTTATAGAGACACTGGAGTTCTTCTATTATTTGAACAACTCGCAGTATACAGGCTGGCTGGGTCTTGATATTTTCCCCTATCGGGAAGATCCTGCTCTGGCCTGCCAGGTGAGCATTGAAAACATAAAGTATCTTTTACAGATCGTCGAAAAAATAGATGTTTCTAAACTGCGGGAGTTGCAAAAAGAAGCCAACGCTTTGGAGATCCTTCGCTATATAAGAGAGCTTCTTTAGATAGGTGAATTTCGATGGTTTATCTTGGTCTGGACGTAGGAACTACTGGTTGTAAAGTAATTGCTTTTGACGAAGGCGGGAAGATTGTTGCTCAGGCCTACCGGGAATATCCTCTGTATACTCCTCAGCCGGGGTGGTTGGAACTTGATGCTGAAGAGGTTTTTTCAGCGGTGGAAGAATCCCTGAGAGAAGTGACAGCAAAGCTGGATGGTAAGTCACCGGTAAGCATTGCTGTTTCTTCTCAGGGCGAAGCAGTGGTGCCGGTAGATGAGAAGGGTAGAGCTCTTTCAAGAAGCATTGTAACTTTCGATGCCCGGGGAGATGCTTTTGTACCCTTTTTCCGGGAGAAAGTCGGGGAAAGACGTTTTTTTGAAATTACCGGCATGCCGCTTTCGGGAATTGGAACAGCTAACAAAATACTGTGGTGGAGGGAATATCTTCCGCAGGTTTTTGAGAAAAGCCGTTATTTCCTGTGTTTTGAGGATTTTGTGCTTTTCAGGATGGGGGTGGAGCCGGCAATCAGCTATTCCCTGGCTGGGCGCACCATGATGTTTGATGTCCGGCGGGAGAACTGGTCAGAAGAAATTCTGAGCTTGATAGGCATTGATTCCTCTCGTTTGGCTCGTACCCTTCCCTCCGGAGAGGTAGCCGGAGAAGTAAGTACTTTATTTAGAGAACGTATGGGATGGAAGGAAAGAGTGGTAGCGGGGGTTGGAGCTCATGACCAGCCCTGTGGTGCCCTGGGGTCGGGAGTGGTAGAAGCAGCACTGGCTATGGATGCGACTGGAACTGTAGAATGCATAGCTCCTGCCATGGGTAGGTTGCTGCTTTCCGAAGAGATGCGGCACAACAACCTGTGTTGTTATCATCACGCCATGCCTGGCCTCTATATTACTCTGGTTTATAATTTTACCGGTGGTTCCATACTGCGCTGGTACCGTGATAACTTTGCGCGCTGGGAGAAAGAACAAGCTCGGCGCAGAGGGCAGGATGTGTACGAATTGATCCTGTCTGATTGGCCTCAGGAACCTACCTCGCTTTTGGTGCTCCCTCACTTCACCACTACCGGTACTCCTTACTTTGATAGCCACTCTTGTGGAGTGGTGGTGGGACTCAAACTGGAAACTTCTCAGAAAGAGTTTGTGAAAGCGTTGCTTGAGGGAGTTAGCCTGGAGATGAAGTTTAATTTGAAACTGCTGCAGGGTGCAGGGGTAGTTGTTGAGCGTTTGCGAGCTATCGGTGGGGGTGCCAAAAGCAGAGAGTGGTTACAGCTTAAGGCTGATGTTTATGGCCTACCGGTCGAATCACTTAACGTTTCCGAAGCTGCCTGTTTGGGGGCCGCTCTTCTGGGACGCAAAGCCAGGGAAAATATCCAGGATCTTAAAGCGCTGGTCAATCAAATGGTTGAAGTGAAAGAAACTTTTGTTCCCCGCCCTGAGTTTCAGAAACGTTACCAGGAAAAGTTTGAAGTTTATCAGCGGATTTATCCTGCGCTCAAGAACTTCATTTTGAAGGGAGAGGATAAACTATGAAGGCAGCGTTTTTCATGGGTCCAGGCAAAATGGAGGTTAGGGAAGTGGAGACTCCTCGTCCTGGCCCGGGAGAGGTTTTAATCAAAGTAGCTGCCTGTGCTATTTGTGGTACTGATGTGCGCATTTTCCAGCACGGACATCACCATGTAAAACCTCCTCAGATAACCGGTCACGAAATAGCCGGTGAAATTGTAGAACTTGGAGAGGGAGTTAGCGGATATAAGGTGGGAGACAAAGTAGTGGTTATTACCGTTATCTCCTGTGGCAGGTGCCATTACTGCCGCCGGGGCCTTCAAAACCTCTGTCCCGAGCAGAAGTACATTGGTTATCATTATGCAGGTGGTTTTGCCGAGTACATGATTATGCCTCGAGAGGGAGTGGAACGGGGTAATTTACTAATTCTTCCTGAAGATGCTGATCTGCTGGAGTTCAGCCTTGTGGAACCTCTTTCCTGCGTGATTAATGGTCAGTCCTATTTGAACATTGGTCTTGGAGAAAAAGTTCTGGTGGTTGGTGCCGGACCAATTGGTTGTATGCATGTGGTCATGGCTAAAAACCATGGAGCAGGGATGATCATTGTTGCCGACATTTCCGAAAGCCGCTTGGAACTTGCCCAGAGAGTTGAAGCTGACCTTTATGTTAACTCCAGCAAGGAAAGCCTTAAAGAAAAAGTGCTGGAGGCCACTTCTGGTTTGGGTGTGGATGTGGCTATTGTTGCAGCTTCGTCGAATCAGGCACAGGAAGAAGTTCTGGAAATGGTTGCTCCCCGGGGACGAGTTAGTTTCTTTGGTGGTTTGCCCAAAGACCGTCCCACTATCAATTTCAATAGCAACATTGTTCATTATAAAGAAATTGGTGTTTTTGGTGTTTTTGCATCGCACGCTTCTCAGTACGAAGAAGCAGCGGAACTGATTTACCGCAAAAGAGTCAACGCTCGTAGTCTCATTACTCATGTGGTAAATCTTGATGAAGTGGTTAAAGGTATTCAACTGGTTCGCTCAGGCGAAGCTCTTAAGGCTGTGGTCGCCATGGATAGATAGAAATTGGGGAGGTGAAAGTAAAGCATGGATCCTCTTCCTTTGAAAGACAAAGTGGCTATTGTTACTGGTTCTGCTTCGGGTATAGGGAAGGGCATTGCCTTGCGTTTTGCTGATGAAGGAGCTCATGTTGCTTGCTTTGACCTTAACCAGGAAGGAGCAAGGGACACAGCTCAGGAGATTAAAAACAAAGGTCGTGAGGCCCTGCACTTTAAGGTTGATGTAACCAACAGTAAAGAAGTAGCAGAAGCGGTTAAAAAGACTTTCGAGCATTTTGGGCGTATAGATATACTTGTCAATTCTGCAGGTATCATTCGTGCCCATTTTATTACTGACGTTCCTGAAGAGATATGGGATGCTATAATAAACGTAAATCTGAAAGGAACTTTTCTTTGCATTCGGGAAGTGGCCAGGTACATGATTCAGCAAAAAAGTGGAAAAATCATCAGCATAAGTTCCAAGTCTGGAAAAACGGGAGGTCTGTGGTTGGGTGCTTACTGTGCTTCCAAGTTTGGTATCATTGGACTTACCCAGAGTGTATCCAGAGACCTTGCTCCCTATAAAATCAATGTTAACGCTATATGTCCCGGCAATGTTTTTTCAACTCCTATGTGGGATTTGCTTGATAAGGAGTATTCCCGAAAGCTGGGGGTTCCTCCCGAACAGGTTCGCAAACTGTATGTTGAGAAAGTTCCCTTGGGACGGGAATGTACTGTTGAAGACGTTGCCAACGTGGCTGTTTTTCTGGCTTCCTCCTATTCTGACTATATGACCGGCCAGGCAATAAATGTAACTGGAGGGCAGGAAGTTCATTGAAGCTGCAAAGCATTGGCCTGGTGGCCAACCCCCAGGCTGGTAAGGACATTCGCAGATTAGTGGCCTACGGGAGTGTAGTGGGCAATCGGGAGAAAACTACCCTGATTGCCCGCTTCCTTCTGGGTTTGCAGGCGACCTTGCAGAAAAAGGTAAAAGTTTTTTTCATGCCTGATCCCTACTCTCTGGTAAAGTCTGCTCTGGGGATTTTGGGTGAGCGCGTGTCCTCTCTTAGCTTGGAGGAGGCTCCAATAACTGTTTTTGGAGATGCTACTGATACTGTTGCCTTTACCGAGTTTGCGGTTGAAGAGGCCGGTGTGGAGGCTTTGGTCACTTTTGGAGGGGATGGCACTAATCGCTTGGTGGCTAAAAAGAGCGCGCTGGTGCCCATTTTCCCTGTGGCAGTTGGCACTAACAATGTTTTTCCGGAAAACCTGGATCCCACCCTGGTGGGTATGGCTCTGGGGTTTTTTCTGGAAGGAAAGGTTTCCCGGGATCAGGTTCTTGAACGAAGCAAAGTATTCAAAATCAAACGTGGAGATTCTCTGGCGGACTTTGATATTGCTCTTATTGATGTGGTGCTGGCCAGCGAAAGTTTTATAGGAGCCAGAGCTCTGTGGGATCCCCGGTCTTTGAAGATGGTTGCGGTAACCCAGGCTGATCCCACCAGACTGGGATTGAGTTCCATCGTTGCTCGCTTGCTGAGCATTTCCTCTTGGGAGAAAAGAGGGGCCTATGCTTTCTTGAGTCCTTGCGGCGAGAAGGTTCAGGCTGTTCTGGCTCCCGGCCTGGTAAAGGAAGTGGGAATTGAGAAATTTGGCATTATGGAGCTGGAGGATAAGCTGGTTATTTCTGGGGAAAGAGGAGTTTTGGCCCTGGATGGAGAGAGAGAAATTATCGTTCGACCCTCCGAAGAACTGGTAGTAGTTCTTGAGGATAAAGGCCCTGTGAAGGCGGATATACGCTTGATTCTGAATCATGCGCAAGAAAGGAGTGTAGTTTATTATGGCCAAGAAGGTGATCATGCCCAAACTGGGTCTCACCATGGAAGAAGGTGTGATCAATAAATGGCTGGTTAAAGAAGGAGACCGGGTAGAGAAAGGAGATCCTCTTTTTGAGGTAGCAACCGACAAGGTCAATATGGAAGTGGAAGCCCCTGCTTCGGGAGTGGTGCTTAAAATTCTTTACCCGGAAGGTTCCACGGTGCCTATAACCAAGACGGTGGCTTACATAGGTGAGGAGGGAGAAGAAGTACCTTCTGAAGAGGAAGTCGCTGGAGAAGCTGCGGTGGAAGTAGCAGAGAAAGAAAGCAGGGAAGAAATTCAGGAGGAGTCTGTTTCTCAGAAAGAGAGCACTTTCACTGTGGAAGCAGAAAGTGGGAAAAGGTTAAAGGTTTCGCCTCTTGCTAAACGCCTGGCTATGGAGCATGGCATTGACTTGAGTACCATCGTGGGCACCGGTCCGGGTGGAAGGATAATAAAAAGAGATATAGAAAAAGCCCTTGCAGAGCAAAAGCCGAAAACAAGGGAAGCAGTCAGCAAACCTGCAACCTCGAAGACTGTACCACTTACCAGGATACGCAAGATAATTGCTCAGAGAATGCTTCAAAGTATGCAGAACAAACCTCACTTTTTCTTAACTCGAGAAGTTAGGGCCGATGAGCTGGTTGCTCTTCGTGAAAAGTTGCTTCCTCTGGTAGAAAAGCGTACTGGATACCGGGTTTCCTATACAGATATTCTGGTAAAGATAGTGGCCCGAGCTCTGGAGGAATTTCCGGAAATTAACGCCTATTTTCTGGAAGAAGAAATACAGTTCAACGAGCAGGTAAACATTGGAATAGCAGTGGCCTTGGACGAGGGTCTGGTGGTTCCTGTTTTGCGTGATGCTAATCGGAAGAGCATTACTTCCATAGTAAAGGAAACGAACGAACTGGTGCAGAAAGCGAGACAAGGAAAGCTGCTTCCTGAAGATCTGGAAAATGGTACTTTTACCATATCCAATCTGGGCATGTTTGGGGTAGACTCTTTTACGGCGATTATCAACCCTCCCCAGTCGGCAATCCTGGCCTGTGGGGCCATTCGCAGGAAACCTTACTTTGATGGGAAAGAAATTATTCCTGCTTATCTCTGGAACCTTACCCTGTCTTGCGACCATCGCATTATTGATGGTGCTACAGCCGCAAAGTTTATGAGCACCCTGGTTAGCTTTATAGAAGACCCTCTCAATTTAATTCTTTAAGACGTCAGGAGGGGTATTATGGATTATTTTTTGGGCATTGATGTGGGCACAACGGGTTGTAAAGTGGTGCTTATTGATGAGGAAGGAAAATTAGTTGCTCGTGCGGTGGAGGAGTATCCACTTTTTACTCCCCGACCTAACTGGGCCGAGCAAAATCCGCTTGACTGGTGGCAGGCAACCCTTAAGGCTCTGGAGAAAGTGATTAAAGCCGGGAAGTTAAGCCCTGAGCAGATTGCTGGAGTGGGTCTCACCGGTCAGATGCATGGTTCGGTTTTTCTGGATGATCAGGGGGAAGTCTTGCGGCCGGCCATTCTCTGGTGCGACCAGCGGACTGCTGAGGAGTGCCGTGAAATCACTGAAATAATAGGTTTGGAAAAGATAATGCAAATTAATTGCAATCCGGTGTTGCCTGGTTTCACCGCTCCCAAAATTTACTGGCTCAAGAAAAATGAGCCCGAAATTTATGAGAAGGTGTCTCAGGTTCTTTTGCCCAAGGATTATATCCGATATTGTCTTACGGGTGATTTTGCTACTGATGTTTCCGATGCTTCTGGGACTTCCCTTTTTGATGTTCCCGGGCGCAGGTGGTCTCCCGAGTTGATTCAGGCACTGGGTTTCCGGATGGAATGGTTCCCTCCCAGCTTTGAGTCACCAGAGATTACTGGCTATCTCAAGCCAGAAATCGTGAAGCGTTTTGGTTTTCGAGAAAAAGTTCCGGTAGTTGCTGGTGGAGGCGATAATGCTGCCGGCGCGGTGGGAACGGGAATAGTGGAAGCAGGTCTGGTTTCGGCCAGTTTGGGTACCTCCGGTGTAGTGTTCGCTTTTAGTGAAACGGTGAAAGTGGATGAAAAAGGCAGGGTGCATACTTTTTGCCATGCGGTTCCGGGTAAATGGCATGTGATGGGAGTTATGCTTTCTGCTGGTGGTTCGTTGCGCTGGTTCCGGGATCGTCTGGGCCTGGAGGAACAGGTTGTTTCCCAGCTGCTTGGAAAAGACCCCTATGAAGTTCTTTCTGAAGAAGCAGCTCTGGCACCACCTGGAGGAGAGGGCCTTCTCTTTTTGCCCTATCTTACTGGAGAACGTACTCCTCATGCTGATCCTTTTGCAAGGGGTGTATTCTTTGGTTTGACTCTTAAACACCGCAAAAACGAAATGGTGCGAGCAGTGATGGAAGGAGTTACTTTTGGTATGAGGGACTCTTTTGAGATCATCCGGGAGATGGGCATACCGGTACGGGAAGTAAGGGCGATTGGCGGTGGTGCTCGTTCCTCACTGTGGAGAAAAATACAGGCTGCAGTTTATCAGGTTCCCCTTTACGGGGTGGAGGTTGATGAAGGCCCCGCTTTTGGAGCTGCTTTGCTTGCTTCGGTGGGTACCGGAAAGTTCTCCTCGGTCGAAGAAGCCTGTAAAAAGGCAGTGCGCACCACTTATTGCGAGGAACCGGATCCAGAATTAAGCAATATCTATGAAAAGCTATACTCTATTTACAGAGATTTGTATCCCGCCTTGCGTGATTTTTATCGTAGAGTTGCTCAGATTTGAATAACTGGAAAGGGTGGTTTCCTTGGAAAAGAAGGCAATTTGTTTAGGGGAATTGTTGATTGACTTTGTTTCCACAGTGAACGGGGTATCGCTCAAGGAGGCTCCCTCTTTTGAAAAAGCCCCCGGTGGGGCTCCTGCCAACGTTGCAGTGGGTCTTGCCAGGTTGGGGATTGAAACTTTCTTTGTGGGCAAAGTTGGTCAGGATGCTTTTGGGGAATTTTTGCGAGAAGTTTTGCAAAACAACCAGGTTATTACCCGCTTTTTAAAAATGACTAACAGAGCAAAAACCACCCTTGCTTTTGTTTCCTTGACCAAAGAAGGAGAGAGAGATTTTGTTTTCTATCGGGAACCGGGAGCAGATACCCTTCTGGACCAGCAGGATATTGAGGAAGAATGCTTTCAGGGAAAAGGGGTTTTTCATTTTGGCTCCCTGACCATGACTCATGAACCGGCTTACAGTGCCACCTTAAAAGCGCTTTCTTTAGCCAAAAAGCACGGTTATCTGATTTCTTTCGACCCCAACCTGCGACCTGCTCTCTGGAAGAGCCTTGACGAAGCAAGGGAAAAAATACGCCAGGCTGCGAGTCAAAGTCATATCTTGAAGGTAAACGAGGAAGAAGCTATGTTTGTAGCTTCCTGCAACAACCTTCAAAAAGCAATAGAGTTTATCCGATTTCATTGTAAGCCATCTCTGGTTGCAGTAACCCTGGGGAAAGAAGGGTGTCTTCTTTGCCAGGGTGAAAGACAAATTCGAGTGCCTGGTTTTAGGGTTACTTCAGTAGATACCACTGGTGCTGGTGATGGTTTTGTAGCCGGGCTTTTGAGTTCACTCTATATGTTTTGGGAGGAATTAAAGAAAGGCACCCTTCTTCCCGAAGAAACTCTGTTCCATGCTGGGAGGAGGGCTAATGCGGTTGGAGCACTTACCACCCTTAAAAAAGGAGCTATTCCTGCTTTACCAACTCAGGACGAGGTGGAAGCCTTTCTCGAGGAGAACGCTTGATGATTTATGTTCTCTGTGCCAACCCCGCCTGGGATCGGATGTTGCTTTTTGAGGACCAACTCTTGCTCAATGCAGTTAACCGGGTAGAAAAGGTCAAAGAAGTTGCCGGTGGAAAAGGAGTAAACGTTGTCCGGGCCATTAAAACGGTTGGTGGAACTTCAGAATTGCTTCTTTTTTTGGGAGGATGGCAGGGTGAGAGATTTGTTGCTTCCCTGAAGCAGGAAGGTTTATCTTTTCGTTCTTTTTCCGTTCAGGGAGAAACCCGTGTTACCACCATTTTACACGAAGAAGGGTCGGGAAGGCACACGGTGATCAACGAACCAGGACCCTTAGTTTCTGTTGAGGAGGCTCTTCGAGTGGAGCGCTATCTCGAAGATAAACTCTGCGAGGGAGACTACCTGGTGCTTTCGGGGTCGCTGCCGCGGGGAATCCGTCTGGACTGGTATGCAAAGCTTCTCGCCATAGCTCGTGCCAGGAAATCTTTTGGTGTGCTGGATACCTCGGGTGTATATTTAAAGAGAGCTTTTCAAAATCCCCCTTTTATGGTAAAACCTAATGTAGAGGAAGCTGAGGGACTTCTTGGTTATAGTATATGTTCGCAGGAGGATAAGCTAAGAGCTGTTTCAGAACTTCAAAGACGGGGTGTAGTAGCGGTAGTTCTTTCCGATGGTCCACGAGGACTGACGGTTGCCTGGGGAGCAAAGCGTTTTCTGGTAAGCGTGGAGAGTCGCCGATTTGGATCGTACAGTATAGGCTCTGGAGATACGCTGGTGGGTGCTGTGGTTTTTGGTTTGGAGAGAAAATGGCCTCTTGAAAAAGTTTTGCGTTTTGCTGCGGCCTGTGGGCTTGCCAATACTTTGTGCCCTGGAGCTGGCTGTTTTGATCCCCATTTTGCCTGGATGTTGCAGGAGAAGGTTGTAGTTGAGGAAGTTAAAGAGCCTGGAGAAAAGAGGTGAACGGTGTGGAAGTTGTGGTGAGAGGCAAAAATGTAGAAATTACTGATTCGGTAAGGGATTATGTAACTCGCAAGCTTGCCAAGCTGGAGAGGTTTTTTCACAATATTCTCAACGCAGTGGTGCATTTTCACCTGGAGCGAGGCTTGGTCAAGGTTGAGGTTACTATGTCAGCAAGTGGCATTGTAATTCGTGGGGAAAGCGATGGCCCGGATTGGAGAACCGCTTTTGATGCGGTGATCGATAAACTGGAACGACAAATTAAGAAACATAAAGAAAAACTGAAAAGGAAAGGTGCTCTGCGGAAAGAGGAAGTGGAAGTTGTCGAAGTAGGTGGGCTTTCTGCTGCTGAAAGCAGCGAAGAGGAAAGTGAATCTGAACTGGGAGAGATTGTCAAAACCAAAGAATTTGTGTTGCGTCCTATGAGTCTTGAAGACGCTATTTTGCAGATGGAATTTTTGGGGCATAATTTTTTTGTTTTCAAAGACCTTGATGAAGAAAGGGTTAAAGTGGTATATAAGAGAAAAGACGGCAACTACGGTCTCATCGACCTGGTTTACTGATTTACCATGGAAGAGCAAAGAGCTGCTTTGAATGAAGTGGAGCGTGCTATCCAGTGTATTGATGGGGTTTTAAAGGCCCGGGTTGTGGGAGATCAGGGTTCGGTTGCTGAGATTCATGTTCTTGCCAAGCCCTCAAAACCCCCCAAGCTTTTAGTCAGGGATATCGAAACCCTGCTTAAGACTAAGTTTGGTCTTGAGGTGGACCACAAAAAAATCAGTGTAGTGGCTTTCGATGTAGGTGAGAGCGAAAAAGTGGAATCCGCCTTTGTAGTGCAGAGGCCAGTTTTGTGGAGTGTAAGCTGGCGGAAGAGCAGGAACCGGGTGCAGTCTGAGGTTGAAATCCGGTTTATGGATAAGGTTTACCGCTCCAGTGCTGAAGAAGAGGGCTGGGGGGGACGAGGCTGGAATCACCTGGTTGCTGAAGCTACTCTGAATTGTCTGAACCAGATTGTAGGCATTCCTTCCTTCTTCACTTTGAGAGGGGTTGCGGTTCGGGATTTTGGAGATTTGGAGGTAGCTCTTTCTTTCGTGGATTGCCGCCCTGATAAGGGTGCAGGCAATATGCTGGTAGGAACTGCTTTGGTGGGCGATGAAGTTGCTGAAGCGGTAGCCAGGGCTACCCTGGATGCTGTTAACCGCCGTCTGGTTTTGTACGTTGAGAATCAACCTTGATCCGGGGCAGGTCACTTTTTGAGATTTTGAGATGAGCGGAGCGGCCATTTCCCGTCTCTTAACTTTAGCGGAGGGAGACGGAGAATGAAAAAAGGAGGCTGGGAAAAGTGGCCAGGCTGGTAAGCATTCTTCTGGGCCTTTTGGCAATTGTTCTGGCAAGTGGTGCGGGCTTTACCTGGAGGTAGAGAAAGCAGCTAAGATTGTCAAATTTCTGGTGACCTGCTCCGGATGTGGGAAGTGAACGTGAAAAGGAATGTAGTACTCAATTTTTATATATGGACAGTAAGTTTAGCCGGGATTTTAGTTTGTGGAAGTGCGCTGCGAGATTTTGCTTTTTCCTTCGATGATGTGTTCTTCCTGCTTTTCTTTCTATCTCTCACTCTAATTGCTGAACTTTTGCCTGTGCCCCTTCCCAATCGAGCTGCGATATCGGTGAGCTTTGCCATTGTCTATGGAGTTATTCTTCTTTCTTCACCCCTCGTTGCGGCTCTGGTTGCTTTTGGGGGTGCTTTTTTGGGGACTACTAAATTTGGGTTGCGCAAGGCTCTTTTTAACGGCTCGCAGTATGCGCTTTCAGCCTATTTTTCCGGTAGAGTCTTTGAGCTTTTTGGGGGATACGGTTTTGAGTGGACCAGCCCCCAGCCTTACCTGGCAGTAGTGTTTTCCGTTTTAACCTTTTTTGCAGTCAATGCCTTTCTGGTGATGGGAGCCATTTCTTTAAGCGAAGGAGTGTCTTTGCGCACTCTCTGGAAACAGGATATAAATGGCATTCTGGTTCAGTATTTTGCACTGTTTCCGCTTTCCGTACTTCTTTATCTGATTCATTTAGCGGTTGGTTACGTAGGTATCTTTCTTTTCTTTTTTCCGCTTCTTGTAGCCCGCTATTCTTTCAAACTTTACGTGGAAACTAAAAAAACTCATCTTGAACTTTTGCGGGCTCTCACTGCAGCCCTGGATGCTAAAGACCCTTATACTCAGGGTCATTCTCTACGGGTGGCTCAGCTGGCGCTGAAAATTGCCAGCAGGCTCAAGTTGCCTGAACGGCGTCTGGAGATACTGGAGTATGCCGCGCTCCTTCACGATGTGGGTAAAATTGGTATTAAAGACGCTATTTTATTGAAACCTCAAAAGCTCACCGCTTCAGAGTACGAGATTATTAAGACTCATCCCCTGGTTGGTTATGAGATTGTAGCCAACGTGGATTTTTTAAAAGAGGTTGCTGAAATAATACGTTCTCATCATGAACGCTGTGATGGAAGTGGCTATCCCGATGGCAAAAAGGCTGAGGAACTTTCTCTTGAAGCGAGAATCCTTGCCGTGGCTGATGCTTTTGATGCTCTTACTTCAAATCGTCCTTATCGACGGGCTTTTACGGTCTGTAAAGCGCTGCAGATTATGAGAAATGACGAACGGGGGCACTACGACCAGGAAATCTTAAAAGTTCTGGAGACCATCGTAAAAGAAGAAGGGAAAGATGGGTTATGATGCTTGTTGATTTTCTTTTGCTGGGTATTCTGGTGGGCTGGCTGGGGGGAGGCAGCCTGACCAGGCTCTCAGAAGCTCAAATCCCGGCCTTCTGGTTCATAATCCTGGGTTTTCTGATCCGCTTTTTGAGCTTCTGGATTCCCTTTTCCTGGTCGCGCTGGGTGGGAATAACCGGGATGTTTTTGGTCTTTGTTGCTTCTCTTTCGGGTTTCAGGGTGCGGGGGTTTAAGCTTATCTCGCTGGGTGCTTTTTTGAACTGTCTGGTGATGCTTTTCAACCAGGGAAGGATGCCAGTCTGGACGGATATGGCTTTACGGCTTGAGCTTTTTTCTCTGGTAGAGCGCCTGCAGCAGGGAGCGTTTGCTGAGTATGTCGCCTTGAATGATTCAGGAAAGCTTTTTTTTCTGGGCGATGTCCTGCCTTATTTTTCTCTCTTGTTTAGAAAGTTTTTTGTGGTAAGTATTGGTGATTATCTGCTGGGGCTGGGTGTTCTGGTCTTTGTGGTGCATTTCATGAAGCATGGAGGTGCTGCCCTTGCCGGGGAAGAAGAGAAAACAGTGCGTTAAAAAGGCGGTAATCCCGGTTGCTGGTCTGGGGACTCGTCTTTTACCAGCTACCAAAGCTCAACCTAAAGAAATGCTTCCCATAGTGGATAGGCCAGCAGTGCATTACGTGGTTGAAGAAGCTCTGCATTCGGGCATTGAAAGTTTACTTTTTGTGACCGGCAGAGGAAAGAGGGCGCTTGAAGATTATTTTGACTATGCAGTGGAGCTGGAACAGAAGCTTGCTGAAAAGGGGGATTGGGAGTCGCTGGAACTGGTACGGGAAGTGGCAGAGTGCGCAAGGATTTTTTATGTCCGTCAGAAGTTACCTCGGGGACTGGGGGATGCAGTACTTTGCGCAGAACACTTTGTAGGTGATCAGCCCTTTGCAGTCTTGCTTGCTGATGATATCATCAGTGCAGGTACGCCCTGCCTGGCTCAAATCATGCAGGTTTACGAGGAGAGGGGAGGAGCGGTAATCGCAGTTCGTGAAGTGCCGCCGGAAGAGGTCTCTTCCTGGGGAATAGTTGAGGTGGAAGAAGTGACTCCTCGAGTTTTTCGGGTGAAAAGTCTGGTTGAGAAACCTGATCCCGGGAGTGCTCCCTCCAATCTGGCCATTGTGGGGAGATATCTTCTTCCTCCTTCAATTTTTGAAATTTTGAAAACTACCCCTCCTGGTAAAGGAGGGGAGGTTCAATTGACGGATGCACTGGGAAGACTTCTTGAGAGGGAAGCAGTCTGGGCTTTACGTTTTGAGGGAAATCACTTTGAAGTGGGCACCAAGCTCGGTTATCTTAAAGCCAATATTGCTTTTGCCTTGGAAAGGCAAGAACTGGCTTCGGATTTATACGCTTTTGTGAAGGAATTTTTGAACGATTTTCAAAGAGGAGGTTGATGAGGTATGGCCTTTGAGAGGGTAAGCTATGCTGGATGGGAGCAGTGTGTACGTTTGAGCAACAACCAGATAGAACTGATAGCAACTCGGGAAGTTGGTCCCCGAATCATTCGTTTGGGATTTCGTGGCGAGAAAAATGTTTTTGGGGAAATAAAAGCTGACCTGGGCAAAAAGGGAGGAGAGGAATGGAGAATTTACGGAGGGCATCGTCTCTGGCATGCTCCAGAAGCCAAGCCCCGTACCTACTACCCTGATAATCGGCCAGTAAATGTTTCGGGGGAGGAAAATTTGCTGGTTTTGATTCAGCCGGAGGAAGAAACTACCCGCCTTGAGAAAAGGATTATTCTGGAGATAGACGAGCAGGAGAACCACGTTAGAGTGACTCACCAGATATTTAACCGTGGTTTATGGGAAATCGAGTTTGCAGCCTGGGCGCTCAGTGTGATGTGCCCTGGTGGTTTTGCTATTGTGCCTCAAGAACCTTTTGCTTCTCATCAGGAGTTACTCACCCCAGTGAGACCGGTAGTTCTTTGGGGCTATACTGATATGAGTGATCCTCGCTTCAGGTGGGGGCAGAAGTATGTTACTCTCAGGCAAGACCCTCAGGCAACTTCTCCAAACAAGGCTGGATTTGGTAACACTCAAGGATGGGCGGCTTACTGGGTGGAAAATTTTGTTTTTTTGAAGCTTTTTTCTTATCAGGAAGGAATGGTATACCCTGATTTTGGCTCCACGGTGGAGGTTTTTACCAATCAGGATTTTTTGGAGCTGGAAACCTTGAGCCCTCTCCGCAAAGTTTCTCCTGGAGAGGCAGTAGAACATGTGGAGCACTGGTTCCTTTTCAAGGTGGAAGAGCCTTTCCAGGACGAAGATTCTTTTATTGATGCAACTTTACTTCCCCTTGTGGATAGGGCCTGGAAAAAGGTCAGAGCTTAATGAAGAGTAGAGATACGGGGAGGTGTTATTTTGCAGATTTCTTTTTGGGGAGCAGCCCGGGAAGTTACTGGTTCCTGTTATCTCTTGGAGAGTGAAAAACAGCGTTTTTTGGTGGATTGCGGGATGTTTCAGGGCAGGGGTGAACACCGCAATGAACAGCCCCTGCCTTTTCCAGCTCAAAACCTGGATTTTGTTATTTTAACCCATGCTCACCTGGATCACTCAGGTAGAGTGCCCCTTCTGGTAAAGGAGGGTTTTCGGGGAAAAATCTACGCCACTGCTCCAACCATAGAGCTTTGTAAAATTCTGTGGCTGGATACGGTGAAGTTGATGCAGGAGGAGGCTGACCGTCTGAATCGCAAAAGGAAGCGTTCTGGACAGGAACCGATTACTCCTCTTTTTGGAGAAGAAGAAGTACGAGAAACACTTTCTCTGTGCGAGCCAGTTGGCTATGACCAGCTTGTGCGCCATGGCAACGTAGAGTTTGTTTTAAGGAATGCGGCTCATATCCTGGGTGCAGCGCTGGTGGAGCTGTGGTGCTCCGGAATCAAACTGGTTTTTTCTGGTGATCTGGGTCCGTTTGATAACGTGATAGAAGGTTCTCCTCCTGTGGTTGAAGAAGCTGATTACGTGATTGTGGAGTCCACCTATGGCAACCGTATGCACCGATCTTTGGAAGACACCCGGTCTGAATTCAGGGAAGCCATTTTAAATGCTCAGCGAGAAGGAGGGAAAGTTCTAATACCTTCCTTTGTGGTGGATAGAGCACAACGCATCATTTATGAATTATCTCTTCTGAAGGATGCCGGCCTTTTAAATCTTCCCTGTTATTTCGATAGCCCCATGGGTGAAAAAGCCACTCGGGTTTACGAGAAGTACCTCTCTTTGCTTTCTGGTGAAATTGAACGCTATGTTTTGCACAGCCGCAATCCTTTTCATCTTCCTGGGCTTAAGTATGTTACCACTCCTGAAGATTCAAAGAGCATAAACGATCTTGAACAGGCTCTGGTGATTGCGGGAAGTGGCATGTGCAGTGGAGGGCGTATAGTACACCATCTCAAGCACGCTCTTTGGAAAGAAAATACCAGTTTAATTTTTGTTGGATACCAGGCCCAGGGCACTTTGGGAAGAAGAATCGTGGATGGCGCTAAGCTGGTCAGGATTCTGGGTGAAGAAATTGCGGTTCGGGCAAAAGTTTACACTATAAATGGTTTTTCAGCACACGCTGACCAGAAAGATCTCTTGCGCTGGACAGGATATTTCAAGAATCAGCCCCTTTTTATAGTGGTTCATGGCGAGGAAAGTGTTGCCGAAAAATTTGCTCTTCTGCTACGCGGAAAAGGCAGGGAAGTCATGGTGCCTCGTTTTGGTGAGCGTTTTGACCTTGTAGTTAGAGAGACGGTGGGTGTTCCTTCGGAGAAGGCTGTTTCTGTGGTCCAGAATCTTCTGGAGAAGATTAAGGAAGAAGCCTCCCGGATTCAAGAAGAAGTTACCGATTTTGACGAAGATACAGAGGCACTCTTGCACTCTGCTTATCTTCTCTTGCGGGAAGCGGCACGCAGAAAGACCAAGCTCCTTAACCAATGAATTCTCGCAATATGGAATTGGAGGGCACCAGGGAGGGGCTGAGAGGTATAAAATGGTTGAGAAAACTGTACAGCCGGTGGGCTTCGATGTATTCTTCCTCTTCAGGAGTGATGCCCCGCAGTAGGCGTTCTGCAAAGGTTCGCAAAACGCTCATCTCGTATATAAGAGAGGAATTAAACATCAAGTCGGCATCTTCCTGGAAAGGGAAGATAAACTCTTCTTCTCCCCTGCGCACCGCGGGCCACATTTTGAACACTTCTTGAGCGGTACTGTTTCTGAACTGGTTGTCCCGAACCAGCCTTCTTACTAAGCGACAGTCGGTGGTGGAGATGCGGTTGTGGTCGTCGAGGTTAATCTGAGTTATGGCACTTATGTAAATTTTGAATTTCTGTTCTTCAGGTATTTCTTGACTGAGCAGGGGGTTCAGGGCATGTAGGCCCTCCACCACAATTATGCCTTCAGGTTCCAGTTTGGTTTTCTGCCCGGTTCGCTCCCGGGTTCCGGTTATAAAGTTGTAGCGGGGAATTTCCACTTCCTGGCCTTCAATCAGAGCTGCGATCTGGTTCTTAAAGAGCTCAAGGTCCAGAGCTTCGGGTCGCTCCCAGTCTGGGAGTTTCTGGCGCTTGAGTTCGTGGTGAGAGCGAAAATAATCGTCGAGAGATATGGTGATGGGATTCCAGCCGTTGACCCGGAGCTGAGTGTATAACCTGCGAGCGAAAGTCGTTTTCCCGGAAGAAGAAGGACCAGCTATGAGGATCAGCTTGAGGGCCCCCCGGCGCTGGGTTATGAAGTCTGCAATCTGGGCTATTTTTTTCTCATGGAGCGCTTCAGATATGGAAACAATTTCTTTACCTTTTCCCTGCACTATGGCCTGGTTCAGCTCACCAACGTTTTCTATCTGGACTATTTCTGCCCACTGGGCTGATTCTTGAAAAATTTGAAAAAGCTTGGGCCGGAAAAGATAAGGAGGTAAGGTATCCAGACTGGAAGAGTTGGGTAATTGGATAATGAAACCAGGTGGTATCAGCACAAAGCCAAAAGTCTGCAGGTATCCGGTGGAGGGGCACAGGGGACCATAGTAATAGTCCCGATAGTTATCGAGGCGGTAAGTGGGTACAGTTTCTATGCGCCAGTATTTAAAAAGTAGAGTGAGGTCTTCCCGTTTTTGAGCGCTGTAGGTTCGAAATGCCTGTTCCCAGCTCATTATTTCTTTATTAAAAGGGCGATTTTCAGATATTTTCTGGCGCATTTTTTGCTCAATCAATGCCATTTCTTGAGCGGTTAGTGTCTTGCTTTCTCTTTCTATTTTGCAAAAAAGCCCGTCTCCGATAGAATGCAGGACTTTCAGGCGAGCATCCGGAAAGGTTTCTTTGGTGGCCCATCCCAGAAGAAAGAGCAGGCTTCGGGTGTAAGTCCTTTTTCCCTCAGGGTGCTCAAAAAAGAAAAACTCTACTTTACACTCTTCCTTTTCGATTGTGGCGTGTAAATCGACCAGTTGTCCGTCGAGCTGGGCCGACATTATCTGGTAAAATGTTTCAGGATAAAGGTTTTTGGCGATCTCTAACAGGGTTGTTCCAGCAGGGAAGGTGAAATGTTGGTTTTGATTAACCACTAAAACTCGAGATTTCGGGAGTTCGTCCACCATTTCAGTTTTCCTTTCTTGGGGTTTGAATTATTTTAAAATAAAAGCGATAGAGGGTGAAGTCCTTTGGGGAAAAAAGTATATCATCTTGCTCTTGAAAAAGGTGACCTGCAGGGAGCCAGGATTGCACTTATCCCTGGTGATCCCTGGCGCTGTGATACCCTGGCATCAGTATTTAAGGTGCAAAAAGAGCTGGCCTTTCATCGTGAATTTAGAAGCTTTTGGGTTCAGGATAAAGGAGAACCAGCACTGGTGGTTTCTTCGGGGATTGGAGGTTCTTCCCTGTCCATAGCCGTGGAAGAATTGGCCCAGCTGGGCATAAGGTTTTTTTTACGCCTGGGTACCTGTGGAGGCATTCAGGAACATATCTTCCCCGGGGAGCTGATTGTCAGTGAGGGTGCAGTGCGTATGGATGGCGCTTCTTTACATTATGCACCTCTTGCCTATCCTGCCTGTGCCGATTGGGAGATGGTCAGGTTGCTTCGCGAGGCCTGCTTGCAGTTGGGTTACCGTTTTCACACAGGTATTACCTGTTCTTCAGCAACTTTCTATCCAGGGCAGGAGCGCTATGATACCTATTCCGGTTATGTTATTCGCGCTCTTCAGGGCAGCCTTGAAGAGTGGAAGCGCCTGGGCGTCTTGAATTACGAGATGGAAGTAGCCACTCTCTTTACCATGTGCAGAGTTCTGGGCTTACAGGCTGGAGCGATTTGCGGAGTTCTGGTCAACCGGAATAGTTCCGAAGAAGTAGACCCTTCTTTGGTCAAGGAGGTTGAATTAAGGCTGGCTCTGGTGGGCAAAGAAGTGGTAAACTTGCTTTCCACTTTGTGAAACTGGGCTGAGGAAGAAAAATGCTTCTGAATGTTCTGGTTACTTTTCTATACGAGCGGAATATGCTTTTGTTTCTTCTGGTTTTTAGTCTGGTGCTGGGTGTTTTGCTGGGATTTTACTTTGCTAAAATACGGCGGTTGCTTTTTGCGTTGAGTACTTTTCTGGTCGTTTTCTTCGTGGTAGGTTATCTGGGGAACTGCTTTTTGGGGGTAAAAATAACTTTGGAGGGGATGCTGTCTAAGTGGTATACTCTGAGTCTTTTCCCCTGGCCGGTTTTGGCTTTACAATTTATTGTAGCTGTTGTCACGGGTCTTTTAGTGGCTTTGCGGCCTGGTTTTTACCATTTGGGACGTTTTTTTGCGGTGGTTTTTCTGTCCTCGCAGCTTGTGCATCTTCTTATCTGGTTGGGACACTGGGTGGACATTTTGAGGCCACTTGGGAGGGTGCCTTTTGAGTTCTTGCTATGGAGTATTTTATTGCTGGGAGTGTTGAGCCTGATCTGGAAGAGAATGGTGGTTCTTATAAGTAGTTTTCTGGCAAGTGCTCTGTTTGTGGTTGCTTATTTACTGGTTCTGGAAAAGGGAGGTTGGCTTGGCCTTTTCTGGGGAAGTACACCTTTTTTGGCCTTTCTTTTTCTCGGGTTAGCAGTTGTAATGTTTAGTGCTGAAGAAAGGGCGTGAGCAGTTTATGGAAAATAGAGATTACGCGGTTCGTTTGGTAGTTGAGGGTAGTGCGGTGGTGGGTTACGTTGCTCGCACCACTTTTTTAGTTGAAAGAGCAAGGAAATTGCACACTACGTTTCCCATTGCTACTGCCGCTCTGGGCAGGGCGTTGACTTTAGTTTCTCTGATGGGGATAGGCCTCAAAGAAAATCAGCGAGTTACGCTCCAGATTCGCTGTCGGGGACCTCTGGGCGGCCTTCTGGTGCAGGCCAACTGGAAGGGAGAAGTTAGAGGTTATGTAAGCAATCCCCAGGTTATCCTGCCTTCCCGTAAAGAAGGAAAACTCAACGTTGAAGAAGCGGTAGGTTCGGGTTCACAGCTTCTGGTGATTAAGGACCTGGGATTACGGGAACCCTATGTAGGTAGCGTTGAGGTTCAGAGGGGAGGCATAGCGTATGATCTCGCTTATTATTTTGCGCTGTCTGAACAACTTCCTTCCGCCTGTAGCGCTGGAGTTTATGTTGGAAAAAGAGGAGAAGTGTTGGGGTCTGGAGGATTTATTATTCATACCCCTCAAGGTACGCCCCAGGAAATAATTTCGGTTCTGGAAGCTAATATTGCTTCTCTGGGTGAGGTTAGCAAAAGGTTATATCGAGGCGCCAGCCCTGAAGAGCTGGCTGAGGAACTTTTTAAGAATCTTCCTTATCGCTTGACAGGGAGAGAGAATCTTCGTTATCATTGCCACTGCTCCCGGTGGCGTGCAAAACGAGCGCTGCTTCTTCTGGGTGAAGAAGAGCTTGAGGATTTGCTTGCGAAAGAGGGACAGGGAGAAGTTAGCTGTCCTTTCTGTGGGAAAGTGTATACTTTTAGTGGGGAAGACCTGAGAGAAATGGTGAATTATCTTAAAAACAGGGGCGGAAGTCATGAAGGTTACTAAAATTGACTATGAGCAGGAACTGAATGAAGAACAGTGTAAAGTGGTTTTCTCTGGAGATGGTCCGAGTTTGGTGATAGCCGGAGCGGGTTCTGGAAAGACCCGTACCATAACTTATAGGGTTGCTTATCTTGTGGAGCGCGGTGTTGACTTCCGCAAAATTTTGTTGGTTACCTTTACTAACAAGGCTGCTCGGGAAATGTTGCACCGGGTGGAGGCCCTTTTAGGCGTTTCTCTGGAAGGTATTTGGGGTGGCACTTTTCACCACGTTGCCAATATCATTTTGCATCGGGAAGCAAAGAAGGTTGGCTATCAACCCGGCTATACCATCCTGGACCGTGAGGACCAGAAAGTCTTACTTGAGGGATGCATTGCTGAGGCAGGGATTGATGTTCGCACTCGGCGCTTTCCCAAGGCAGATTTATTGGGCAATGTCATTTCTTTGCATCGCAACACTTTTCTCAGTATAGAGGATATTCTGGAGAAGTACTACCCCCAGTTTCTGGAGTTTGCAAATACCATAGCCGGCATTTTTGCTTTGTATCAAGAACGCAAGAGAGAAATGAATATTATGGACTACGATGATTTGCTCTGGTATTTGTGGACTCTACTCAAAGAAGACGAAAAGTTGCGCAGAAAGTATGGCACTCTTTTTGAATACGTGCTGGTCGATGAGTATCAGGATACCAATCTTATTCAGGCTGAGATAGTCGATTTGCTATCTGAAGAACATCGCAATTTACTGGTGGTGGGAGATGATTCTCAAAGTATTTATTCTTTTCGGGGGGCTAATTTTGCCAATATTCTGGATTTTCCACGTAAATATCCTGATGCTGCAGTTTACAAACTGGAGACCAATTACCGCAGTACTCCGGAAATTCTCAACCTTGCTAATCGGATTATCCTGCATAACACAAAGCAGTTTTACAAAACCCTGCGTCCGGTGCGCAGAAGCGGTGAAAAGCCCCAGGTGGTGGCAGCAAAAGACGTACTGGATCAGGCCCGTTTTGTAGCTACCCGGATTTTGGAACTTCGTCAGGCGGGTTACAGTTTGAATGATATGGCGGTTCTTTATCGAGCCCATTATCAGAGTATGGAGCTTCAGATGGAGCTGACTCGCCGGGGTATCCCCTTTGAAGTGCGTTCGGGATTGAGGTTTTTTGAGCAGGCTCATATTAAAGATGTGGTAGCTTATCTCAAGATTGTTTCCAATCCCCTGGATGAAATTTCCTGGAAGAGAGTATTGAAGATTTATCCGGGCATTGGTAAAGTGACTGCCTCCCGCATTTTTGAAAGGGTTAAGGAATCTCCGGATCCTTTCTCGGCCTTGGAGCGCCTGATTGAGGAGAAAGAACTTCCAGCCAACGCTCAAAAAAGTGCAAAGAGTCTTGGGGAACTTCTTTTGCGATTGGAAGAACTTGAGGCTTCCCCTTCAACCATGATTAAAGAGGTTGTTAACTCTGGTTATAGTGAATATCTGGTAGCCCGGTATCCTGACCACAGGGAACGACTGCTGGACCTTGAAGAACTGGCTAATTTTGCTTTTCAGTACCAATCTCTGGACGCCTTTTTGAATGAACTGGCCCTGCTGGGGGAAATGGAGGCAGAAACTATAGTAGTTGGTGGTATTCCCGATGAAAAACTCACTCTGTCCAGCATTCACCAGGCCAAGGGTCTGGAATGGGATGTGGTTTTTGTTATCTGGCTGTGTGAGGGCGGATTCCCTTCCTCTTACAGCTTGAAAACCAAGGAGGATATCGAGGAAGAACGCCGGCTTTTTTACGTAGCCTGCACCCGAGCCAAGAATCACCTCTTTCTGTGCTATCCTTTGCTGGGTGAAAGTTCTTTTCGGGATGGTCAGTTTATCCGCAAGCCTTCTCGCTTTTTAAAGGAGCTGGATCCTGACACCTATGAAAAGGTAAATCTTACCAGGGAACACCTGTTTTGATCGCGGGGTAAGGAGTTTTTTTATGCTTTCTCGAAGAGACTACATACACAACTTTGTGGTTGATTCCCTGGATTACAGCTTTTTTGCTTTGGCTCTGACTCTTGGCTCTGTTACCACCTTTTTGCCCCTTTTTGCTCGCAAGCTCGGGGCCAGCAATTTCGAGGTTGGTTTGATACCGGCCATTGCTTACCTGGGCTGGTCTGTGCCTGCCCTGTGGGGTGGGCGTTATTCAAGCCAGCTGGAATTGAAGTTACCTTTTATTCTGAAGTTTACTTTTCTGGAAAGGCTCCCTTTTCTGGGTCTTGCTCTGGTGGCTTTCTGGTTGGCTCCTCGCTTTGCTTCTCTGGCTCTTTTTTTGACCTATCTTTTACTGGGTGTAGCCTGTTTTGCGATGGGTTTTCTGGGGCCTATTTGGATAGAGATGATTGGCAAGGTGATTCATCCCCGACGTCGAGGTCTTTACTTTGCCCTGGGCAATGGCATAGGGGCTTTGATGGGAATATGGGGCTCGAGAATAGCAGAAGGTTTTTTGAGAGAGTACCCCTTTGCTGCCAATTTCGGTTACTGCTTTGGTCTGGCCTTTGTAGCTCTGATGGTTTCTTACCTGTTTTTGGTGTTGACGCGGGAGGAGAAGGAACCGGTACACCGCCTGAGTACCAATATCTGGTCTTCAATTCCCCATATTCTTAAGATGGATCGCAACTTTTCTAACTTTTTAATTGCCCGCTCTTTTCTGGCTCTGGGGATGATGGGTAGTTCTTTTTATACCGTGTTCACCCTTTCTGCTTTTGGAGTTTCCGATGCAACCATTGCACGTTACAATGCGTTTTTAATGGGTTCTCAGGCTTTGAGCAATTTTCTGTGGGGGCCTCTTGGCGACAGAGTGGGGCATAAGCTGGTACTCATTTTGGGGGCTTTGTTGGTGGTGTTGAGCAATCTGATAGTTTTGCTCTCTTCGAGTTATATCGATTTTTTTCTGGCTTTTGCACTTTTTGGAGCTTATTACAGCGCTATATCTGTTGCTGGGGTGGCTATATTGCTTGATTTTGTGCCTCCCAGGGGTAAAGGAGACTACCTGGGAGTGGGTAGCTTTGTGGCAGGTTTTCCCTCTTTTTTGGCCCCTTTGATTGGGGGTAAATTAGCTGATTTAGCCGGTTACAGAAGTACGTTTTTGCTCTCTTTCCTTTTGAACTTGGCGGGATTTTTATGGTTGTTTTTGGGGGTAAAAGAACCTCGGGCTTTTAAAGAAGGAGAGTGAGGGGATGGGAAAGTTTTTGATGTTTCAAGGTACAGCTTCCTCTGCTGGAAAAAGTGTAATAGCTGCAGGCATGATTCGCCTGTTGCACAACAAGGGGTTCAAGGTGGCTCCCTTTAAAGCTCAGAACATGTCTTTGAATTCGGGGGTTACTCTGCAGGGAGAGGAGATAGGTAGGGCACAGATATTACAGGCTCAGGCTGCTTGCATCGAGCCTGATGCTCGTATGAATCCCATCTTGCTTAAGCCTCAGGGTGCAAATAGAATCCAGGTAATCGTAAAGGGAAAAGTGTGGAGAACCTGTGCTTCTTTTGAATACTACCAATGTGTTGAAGAGCTCTGGAGAGTGGTCAGGGAAAGCCTGGATTCACTGGCTCGGGAATTTGACCTGGTGGTTATAGAAGGAGCAGGAAGTCCTGCGGAAATCAATCTGCGTCATAAAGACCTGGTGAATATGAGAGTGGCAAGGTACTGTAACGCTCCGGTTATCCTGATAGGTGACATAGACCGGGGAGGGGTTTTCGCTTCACTGTATGGGACCTGGGCGCTTTTTGATGAAGAGGAAAGAAAGCTGTTGCGAGGATTTTTGATTAACAAGTTCCGGGGGGAGCGCAGAATTCTGGAGCCTGCCTTGCAAGAGATAGAAAAATTGACTGGTGTTCCTGTATTGGGGGTTTTGCCTTACCTTGAGTTGCATCTTGATGAAGAAGATAGCCTTTCTGAGCATTTAAGGGATAGAAAGAGAAAGAGCCTGCTTGCTGGAGATGTCTTTCGGGTAGGGGTAATCCGACTGCCACATATTGCAAACTATACCGACTTTCAGCCTCTCGAAAGAGAGCCTTATCTTAAGCTCAGCTATATAACTTCGGCTCGGGAGTTAGCGGGCCTGGATTTGTTAATTATTCCTGGAACAAAAAACACTTTTTCCGATCTTGCCTGGCTCAGGGAGCGAGGCTTTAATGAAGCTATAGAGGGATTTCTGAAAGCTGGCGGTTTAGTAATGGGTATTTGTGGAGGATTTCAGATGCTTGGGGAACGCTTGCTGGATCCCTGGGGTCTCGAATCCCCGGACCATGCAGTTTCCGGCCTGGGTTTTCTTGCCATGGAAACTTGTTTTGGCAGAGAGAAGATTCTGCGGCGCGTTGAGGGTCACCTCGCTGGTGAGGCAAGTGCCAGATTTGCAGGTTACGAAATCCATATGGGCGAAACCCACTTTGAAAAGGAATATCCTCCCTTGCTGGCGATCGAGAAGATTCTGGATCAGAACCTTCAGCGCTTTGAAGGGGTTTGCGTGGGTAAACAGATTTTTGGGACTTATGTTCACGGTTTGTTTGATCGGACAAGCTTTAGAAAACGCTTTTTTGACCTCCTGAGGCAGGAAAAGGGATTACCTGCTCTGGAAGAAGGAGTAACTGTTTCCTGGGAAGAGACCAGGGAAAAGGAACTTGCCAGAATAAGCGAAGTTCTGGAAGAAAACCTGGATCCAAAATTTCTGGACTGCTTACTGGCTGGCCAGTAGTTCTTCTTTGCCTTCCTGAGCGGGTATTTCTCTTTTCACCAGGATTTTATTTTCCCAGCGTCCACTCCGGTAATAGGCAAGGGCCACCAGAAAGCCAGCCACAGGGCCTATGGCCATACCAATCCAGATACCCTTTGCTCCAAGCTGAAAGTAGATGCTCAGAAGCCAGGAGAAGGGCAGTCTGATAAGCCACAGGGAAATCAAAGTGTTGATCATGGTTTGCACGGTATCCCCGGCTCCTCTTAAAAATCCGTTAATGGCAAACATCAGTGAGAAAGGAATGTAAGAAAAAGCCGCAATTTGCAAGTATTCTTTACCGATGGCGATTACTTTTTCCTCAGTAATGAATATCCGAATCAGGTTTTCCGCTTTAAAAAAGACCAAAGTTGCAATGGGTAGGGCAAAGCAAAAGGCTATTATTGTTCCCCAACGAAATACCTCTCGAGAACGCTGGTAATCCCCAAAGCCCAGGTTCTGGCCAGCTACCGAGGAAATGGCAACACTTATGGTCATGGCAGGAAGGAAAGAGAACTGGTCGATGCGGGTAGCTGCTCCGTAAGCGGCTACTACCTTTTCTCCAAAAAGGTTGACCAGGGAAGTCATGGCCAGAATGCCCAGTGATACAATGCTTTGTTGTACCCCGGCAGGCATTCCCAGACGGAACATAGTGGTGATAATCGGCCAATCCCACCAGTTACTTTTTATATGCAGGGGAATAATATTGAGCTTAAAAAGCACGAAAAGGCCAATCACGCCCGATATTCCCTGGGCGATGGTTGTGGCCAGGGCTGCACCTGCTACTCCCAGAGGGGGAAAGGGTCCGATACCCAGAATCATCAATGGGTCCAGGACAATGTTGATGATGGTAGCATAAATGAGGAGGTAGAGAGGGGTTTTGGCATCGCCCATGCCTCGCAAGATACTGCTGATTGCGTTGTAAAGGAAGAGAAAAGGCAGGCCCCAGAAGATTATGGTCAGGTACTGAGAAGCCAGCTGTTTGATGGTTTCTGGAGTGCGAATAGCTTCCAGAATAGCCAGGTGGAGTTTGATGCCCACAATGGCCAGAATTATTCCCAGAAGAGTAAGTAAAACCAGAGCATTAACCACCGTTTTTCGAACTTCTTCGTCTTTTCTGGCACCCAGGTACTGAGCTACCATTATGTTGGCGCCCATTCCCAGCCCAAAGACGAAGGAAATGAGTATAAAAAGCACAGGGAAACCCACCGAAACTGCTCCCAGTGCTTCGGCTCCCAGGAAGCGTCCTACCCAGATGCTGTCTACCGTGTTATAAAAAGTCTGCAGGAGATTCCCCGCCAACATGGGCAATGAAAAAAGTATTAGATGTCGGGGGATATTGCCCTGAGTAAAATCGGTTATGTTTTTGGGCCGCATGTGCTACTCCTTTTCTTTAAATTCTTCGGTGTATGAACAGAATATTCTCTCACAAAGCTCTGGGTTTTGCAATTGAAGAGTACTTAGGTACTTGACGTGGTCTTTTTTTCAAGCTCCTGGGAAATTTGACAGAGGTTTAATTTGGGAAGTATGGGGTATTGCCTGAGCAGTTATAATTAGATAGGGTTTTGTTTCGAGTTCAAGATTTATCAAGGAAAGGTTTGTTCAGGTTTCCTACTTGGGGAATAGAGGTGAACTTCAGAGTTGGAAGAGCTTATTTTTTACGAACGACCTAAACTTAAGAAAGCCTGCATGGTGATTGGTTTTTCAGGTTGGATGGATGGGGGAGGGGTTTCTTCGGGTAGTATTTCTCTTTTACGGGATTCGATAAAAACCAGGCCCCTTGCCGAAATTGACTCTCGCAATTTTTATATTTTGAACTTTCCAGGCACTATGGAAGAAGTAGCCCAATTTCGTCCCTACACTGTTTTGGAGGGTGGCCTGGTAAAGAGTTTTGAGTATCCGCGTAACGAATTCTCTTATTCTGAAGAACATAACCTGGTGTTCTTTTTTGGTAAAGAACCCAATTTCAGATGGGAGGACTTTTGCAATCATCTTTTGACTGTGGCTGAAGAAGTGGGAGTGGAACGCATTTTTTTTGTGGGTAGCTTTAGCGGTCTTACTCCTCATACTCGGGAACCGAGGCTGTATTGCAGTTTCTCGCACGAAAGGCTGAAGGAAGAACTTGCGTCTTTTGGTGTTCGTTTTTCAGATTATGAGGGGCCAGCCAGTATAGCTACCCTGCTTCTTCTTCGCTCTCGGGAAAGAAGCATAGAAATGTTTAGCGTGGCGGTGGAAATACCCATGTATGTTAGAGCCGCCAACCCCAAGGGTATCCGGGCAGCCTTGCGGTTCATAGTGCCCTTTTTGGGAATCGAAGTTGACTGGGCTGAGCTTGACAAACTCTGTGATGATTTTGAACGCAATGTGGATGAGCTGGTGAAGCAGTATCCTGATCTGGAACAGCAGATCAGGAAACTTGAAGAAAACTATGACAAGGAAATACTTGGCGATGACCAGAGTTTCAAGGATTGGTTGCGCAGGCACGGCATTGATACCATTTAGTAAAATATAAAACAAAAAGATGGAATTCGTTGACAGCTGGCGAATAACCATTTATAATTGCCCAGTAAATTTGTTGAACCTTACCTCGAATTTTTTGTTGCTTTTACCTTGGCAAAAAGGATGGGTGAAAAGATTTGTTAAAGTGGTTTCGTTCTTTAAGAAATTATTTCAGGGATGCCTGGGGAGAACTGCGCAAAGTAAGCTGGCCAGGCCGTAAAGAACTCCTGGCGAGCACCGTCACCGTGCTGGTGGTGATTGCAATAATGGGTGTTTTCCTCGGTGTTGTGGACTTGGTGCTCACCTCATTGATGAGTTTTTATCTTAAGTGATGATCACGGGAGTTGGGGGTTAAGCAGAAAGAGATGGAAAAAAGGTGGTATGTGGTTCATACTCTGGCAGGTAGCGAGCATAAAGTTAAAGCAAACCTGGAGCGTCGAATTGCCTCGATGGGTATGCAGGATCAGATTTTCAGAGTAGTGGTGCCTATGGAGGAAACCATTGAGGTGAAAAGGGGAAAGAAGCGTTTTACCAAGAAAAAGGTTTTTCCGGGTTACGTGATGGTGGAGATGATCATGAATGATCGTTCCTGGTACGTGGTTCGTAACACTCCGGGAGTCACTGGTTTTGTGGGTTCAGGGATGAAGCCAGAACCTCTTAATGACGAGGAAGTAAAGGTTATTTTGCGCCAGACGGGGGTAGAAAAAGGCAAACCCCGTCTGGACATCGAAAAAGGAGAAGCAGTCAAAGTTATTGCTGGTCCTTTCCTCAACTATACTGGCGTGGTGGAAAATGTGGATCATGAAAAGGGCAAAGTGGTGGTTCTGTTATCTGTTTTCGGGCGTGAGACCCCTGTAGAACTCGACTTTTCGGATATAGAGAAACTTTAGTGAGGTGGATTTTTCATGGCTAAAAAAGTTGTTGCGGTGGTTAAGCTTCAGATTCCTGGTGGTATGGCAACTCCAGCCCCGCCAGTAGGTCCTGCTCTTGGTCAGCATGGTGTTAATATAATGGAATTTTGCAAAGCTTTTAATGCTCAAACCGAAAAGGATAGAGGAGTGCTTACTCCAGTTGAGATAACCATTTATCAGGATCGTTCTTTCAGTTTTGTTTGCAAAACTCCTCCAGCTTCTTTTCTCATCAAGCAGGCTCTGGGTATAGAGAAAGGTTCAGGTGAACCCAACCGGGTGAAGGTGGGTAAAATAACCCGTTCTAAGATTAAAGAAATTGCTGAAAAGAAAATGGCAGATCTTAACGCCAACGATATAGAGGCGGCGATGCGTATCATTGAAGGTACTGCCCGGAGCATGGGTGTAGAGGTAGTTGAGGGTTAAGAGTAAAGGGAGTGAACAAAATGGCAAAGGAAGGTAAAAGATATCTTTCTCTTAAAGAAAAATTAGAACCGGGGAAACTTTACGCCCCTGAAGAGGCTGTGGAACTTGTGAAAAGCATGGCCACCGCCAAGTTTGACGAGACAGTGGAAATGGTGGTTAACCTAGGTATTGACCCCAAACAGTCTGATCAACAGGTCCGTGGTACGGTAAGTCTTCCCCATGGGACGGGTAAAACGATACGAGTTCTGGTTTTCGCCCAGGGTGAAAAGGCGAAAGAAGCCCAGGAAGCCGGGGCGGATTATGTCGGTGGGGAAGAGCTGGTTCAAAAGATACAGGATGGCTGGTTTGAGTTTGAAGCAGCTATTGCCACACCGGATATGATGCGTGTAGTGGGAAGACTGGGAAAACTGCTGGGTCCTCGCGGTCTTATGCCCAATGCCAAAACAGGTACGGTCACCAACGATGTTGCTCAGGCGGTTCGTGAAATTAAGGCGGGAAGAGTAGAGATACGCAACGACCGCTATGGTAATGTACACGTTCCTATAGGAAAGGCTTCTTTTTCTACAGAACAGCTTCTGGATAATTTTTATGCGGTTCTGGAAGCTTTAAACCGCATGAAGCCAGCGGCGGCCCGAGGAAGGTATATTAAAAAAATTGCCCTTTCCACCACGATGAGTCCATCAGTTAAGGTGGATCCGCAACTGGCTTTGAGCAGAATGGAAAAGAGGGTGGCATAACCTTAAAGTTGCTCATTTTAAAAGTAAATACCGGCTGATTGCCGGAGAACCGGGGGCTTCAGGCTTAAAAATCCCGGGGAGGCAGAAGTGGAAAGCTCCCTCGGGGAGCTTTTTTGTTGTTTAATTATAGGAGAGAAAGGAGGTTAAAAGTTGGAAAAAAAGGAAAAAGCTACTATCATAGATGAAGTTTACCGCAAACTCCAGGAAAGCCAGGCGGTTTATGTTTTCAGCTACCACGGTCTTAATGTTCAGAGTGCGGAAGAATTGCGCAGAAGCCTGCGTGAAACAAGTGGAGAAATGAAGGTTGTTAAAAACACTCTGGCCAGGATTGCTCTCCAGAAAGCGAATATTCCCTTTGATGATCAGCTTTTAAGAGGGCAGAATGCCTTTGCTTTTGCTTACCAGGACGCAGTGCAGGTGGCTAAAAAGCTGAATGAGTTTTCCAAAAAGCTTCCTGAGATAGTGATAATCAAAGGGGGCTGGCTGGAGAAAAAACAGATTGGGGTTGAAGACGTCAAAAATCTGGCCAATCTGCCCTCCCGAGAAGAGCTGGTTGCCAGAGTGGTGGGTGGTATTGCTGCTCCGCTCAGTGGTCTGGTTGGAGTGCTCCAGGGCGTTTTGCGAAATCTGGTGTGGGTCTTAAAAGCCATTGAAGAGAAAAAGCAATAGAAGGGAGGAACTTTTATCATGACCAAGGAAGAAATTATTGAAGCTATTGAAAAGATGACCGTTCTTGAGCTCGCCGAGCTGGTTAAGGCACTTGAAGAGAAATTCGGTGTTTCTGCGGCAATGCCGGTTGCTCAGGTGGCGGCGGCGCCCGCTGCAGGGGAAGGAGCGGCCAAAGAGGAAGAAAAAACCGAGTTTGACGTGATTTTGAAGAGCGCTGGTTCTCAGAAGCTACAGGTCGTCAAAGAGGTTCGTGCCATAACTGGTCTGGGTCTCAAGGAAGCCAAGGAGCTGGTTGACAACGCTCCGAAACCTGTTAAAGAGGGTATAAGCAAAAACGAAGCAGAAGAAATCAAAGCCAAACTGGAAGCAGTTGGTGCTGAAGTAGAGATCAAGTAAGCAGAAAGGGAAGCGTTGTGCTTCCCTTTCTATTTAAAAAATGAAAATGAAATCCACTCTTCAGGATTATAATCCCCATTTACTCCTTCTTCTTGTTTCTGTAATCTGGGGTTTCAATTTTAGTATCGTCAAATGGGGAGTTATGGTATTTGGTTCTCTTTCTTTTGCGCTTTTGCGTTTCCTGGTAGGAGCTCCCCTTCTCTTTTTGGTGCTTTATAAGAGCGAAAATGATCCCTGGATCAGGCGTGAAGACTTTCTCTATTTTCTGGTTCTGGGTTTATTTGGTTTTGGCATTTATCAGCCGTTCTGGAGCAGGGGATTGGAATTGAGCCTGGCTTCGCATTCGGTCTTAATTCTCTCTTTGAGCCCGATAGTGGTGACTTTAATAGCTTTTTTTCGGAAAGAAGAGCTGGTGGGTTGGTTAAATCTTTTGGGAGTGGGGCTGGGATTTTTGGGAGTCCTTTTCCTGGTGCAGCGGGGAGAAATTGGTCTTTATTCGAAGGAAGACGTTTTAAAGGGCGATCTGTTTACCCTGATAGCTGCGCTTTGCTGGGGATTTTATACCTACTTAAGTAAAAAAGTGTTAATCAAGTACTCTCCTCTTAAGGTGAGCACCTGGAGCGTGATTTTCGGGGTTTTATGGATGCTTCCTACTTCACTTCCTTCTCTTTTGGAAGCTTCCTGGGGACAGTTTGGTCTGAGCGTACTGGGTTCTCTTCTTTACAGTACAATTTTTGCAGTGCTCCTTGCTTATGTGTTCTGGAACAACGGGGTTAGGGTTCTCGGTGCTTCTCGTACACTTTCCTACCAGTTTTTGATCCAGGTTTTTGGAATATGGGCAGCCTGGCTTTTTTATAGGGAATCTTTAAATTTCAGCGCAGTACTGGGCGTGTCTTTAATAGTGGTGGGTCTTCTTTTTTCTCAGCGCAAAGGGACATCTTCTTTGTGGTCACGCTGAAAGTAAGCTTTTAGAAGGTAAAGGATATAGCCCACCTCTTCGTGGGCGATTTGCGAGATAGCTGAAAAGGCTTTCAAAGAAGGCAAGAAGTCTTCAAAGGATAGAGGTCCTCTATCGTAGGCCGGGTGTGCACTTACAGGATAAATACTGGTATCAGGCAAGAAGTGCCTGAAGGCAAGGAGTGCCCTCTTTAAGTGAATTCCAGAAGTAACCAGATAAAAACTATTTAGCTTAAGTTCGGTAATTTTTTGAGCCACTGCTCGGGCGTTTTCCCAGGTGGTGCGCGACCTTTCTTCAAGAATTATTTTTTGCTCAGGGACACCCCATTCTTTAAGCACCTCTTTCATTATTCTGGCTTCACTTGGCACAGCTCCTTCACGCAAGGTGCCGCCACTCAGAATCAAAATCGGTTCTCCCTTTTTCCACAGTGAAAAGGCCTTACCCAGACGCAACATTGAGTAAGGTCCGGGGAGGGGGTGGTTGTTTTCATAAAAACTGCCCCCACTCAGGACCACTATGGCCTGAGGAGGGGAAGGAGGTTTCTGAGTTTGCGGCGGTTCAGGCTCTAAGATTTTTGCTGTCCATCCACTCGATAGAAGATAAACAAAAATAGCCAGAAAGAGCAGGAAATATCGGCACGAATTTTTCTTTTTCCAGGTGAAGAGGAGCAGGATCAGGATAGCGGTTATCAGAATTCCAGGTGGCTCAAGCATTGCCCCCATGAGTTTCTGCAGGTAAAGCCCCATCAAGCATCACCTATTTTGAGAACAGGTGGCAGGCCACCCAGCGTCTGGCTTCTATTTCTTGCAATGGTGGTTCTTCGATGGAGCAAACAGGCATTTTTTTGGGGCAGCGGGTATGGAAGCGGCATCCTGAGGGAGGCTGGGTGGGGCTGGGTGGATCGCCCTGAAGCAGGATTTTTTTGCGTTTTTTTCGCGGGTTGGGTATGGGTATGGAAGAAAGTAATGCCTGGGTGTAGGGATGCAAAGGCTTTTCGAAAAGCTCTTTTTTAGGAGCGACTTCAGCGATTTTGCCTAGGTACATAACTGCCACCCGATTGCTGATATGCTTTACCACTGAGAGGTCGTGAGAGATAAAAAGGTAAGTCAATTGCATTTCCTTCTGCAGGGTGGAGAGGAGGTTGAGTATTTGGGCCTGAATGGAAACGTCCAGTGCTGATACCGGCTCATCACATACTATAAAATTGGGATGCAGAACCAGCGCTCGGGCGATACCTACTCTTTGCCTCTGGCCTCCTGAAAACTCGTGGGGAAAACGCTCCAAGTCGTCGGGACTTAAACCCACTTTTTCGGCTATCAACAGAACTCTTTCTCTCCGTTCCTGCCGATTTTTTACTCCGTGAATGATCAGGGGTTCTTCCAGTATGAAACGTATGGATTTGCGAGGATTTAAAGAGGCAAAGGGGTCCTGGAAGATAATCTGCATTTTTTGACGGTAGATTTTCATTTCCCGCGGATGCAGGGCGAGGATGTTTTTGCCCTCAAAGAGCACCTCTCCTGTGTCAGGTTCTTCCAGACGCAGAATGCAGCGTCCCAGAGTGCTTTTTCCACAACCTGATTCTCCTACCAGAGCCATCACTTCTCCCTGATTGATGGATAGAGAAACCGAATTGACTGCATCGATGGTGAGGGTTTCGGAAAACTGTTCGCTTTTCACGAAGAACTTTTTGGACAGGTTTTTCACTTCAAGGAGTAAAGATGACATGCTACCCAGTGTTTTACCTCCTTTTCTTCAAGCTGAGGTTCTTTTATTTTACATATTCCAAGGGCTTGCTGACAGCGGGGGTGAAAACGACAACCTGAGGGAGGATCCAGAAGACTCGGCACACTGCCTGGAATGCTTGCCAGGGTTTCTTTTTCTTCTTCTATGTGGGGTATGGAGGCAAGCAAGGCCCGGGTATAGGGGTGCAGAGGACGGTCAAAAAGCTCAAACACCTGAGCTTTTTCAACGATTTTTCCGGCGTACATTACGGCTACTTTCTGGCAGGTTTCGGCAACCACTCCCAGGTCATGGGTAATTAAAAGAACTGCTGTTTGCAGTTCCTCCTTTAACTCTTCAATGAGCTCCAGAATCTGAGCCTGAATGGTTACATCCAGAGCGGTGGTGGGCTCATCAGCAAGAAGAAGCTGAGGACGACAGGCTAAGGCGATGGCAATCATCACCCTCTGCCGCATGCCTCCTGAGAGCTGGTGGGGGTAGCTGTGGAACACTCTTTCCGGCTCGGGTATTCTGACCAGACGGAGCATTTCAATAGCTTTTTTCCGGGCTAAGACAGAAGACATGCCTTCGTGTATGTATAACACTTCTACGATTTCTTCACCTACCGGAAAAACCGGGTCCAGGGAGGTCATGGGTTCCTGAAAGACCATAGAGATTTTTTTGCCGCGTATTTTTTGCATTTCCTCTTCTTTGAGAGGGACCAGGTTTTGACCCTGGAATAAGATTTCTCCCTCCACTATCTGTCCCTGGGGTTGTGGATAGAGTTTTAATATTGATAAGGCAGTCATGCTTTTCCCACAACCTGATTCTCCTACCAGACCCACCGTTTCCCCAGGAAAGATTTCCAGGTTTATCCCGTCCACCGCTTTGACGGTACCGCGAGGTGTCTTGAGGTAAGTTTTAAGGTTTTTTATTTCCAGCAAGGGAACCGCTTCCACTTCTTACACCCTCAATCTGGGGTCCAGAATATCTCTCAGTCCATCTCCAAGAAGGTTGAGTCCCAGTACTGAAACCATGATGGCCAGCCCGGGAAAGGTGGCAGCCCACCAGGCTCCGGAAAGCAGAAACTGTCTGCTATTGGAAAGCATAGCACCCCACTCTGGAGTGGGCGGTAAGGCACCGAGTCCCAGAAAACCCAGGGCTGCAGCATCCAGGATAGCATTGGCTACGCTCAGGGTTGAGTAGACAATGACCGGAGCCAGGGAGTTGGGCAAAACATGATGCCAGATTATCCTCAAATGGGAGGCACCCAGCGCTTTTTCAGCCTGGATATAATCCATTTCCCGGATTACCAGCACAGCGCTTCTTGTGACCCTGGCCATCTGTGGAGAATAGACAATGCCTATGGCAATCATTGCTTTTTCAAGCCCTGGTCCCAATGCAGCCATAATGGTTATGGCAAGAAGAATGCTGGGAAAAGCAAACATTATGTCTACCACGCGCATCAGAAAAGTGTCTATCTTTCCTCCAAAATACCCTCCCCAGAGACCCAGTATCAGGCCTATTAGAGTAGATATACCCACGGCTATGAAGCCTACCGAAAGGGAAGTGCGGGTACCCCAGATAATGCGGGAAAGGATGCAGCGTCCCAGATAATCAGTGCCCAGAGGAAATTGGGAATATTCTTTTCCAGCCCAAAAGCCGGGTAGTAAGCGGTGAGCCAGGCTGCGCTTCAAGGGATCGTTAGGGGCAAGATAAGGAGCGAATACAGCTATGAGAAGCAGGACGATTAAAATAACCAGTCCTGCCAGAGCAGATTTATTTCTTCTCAGAAAGTACCAGTATTCCTTTAACTTAGCGGTGCTATCTTTTTTCATTTTATTGGTATCTTATTTTGGGATTCAGGTAAGCATACAGTACATCTGTTGCTAAATTAACCATTACAAATACGAAGGCAATAAACAGCACTGCTCCCTGGATAGCTGGATAATCACGGGCATAGACCGCATCGACTGTGTAGCGACCCAGGCCGGGCCAGGAGAAAACAGTTTCGGTGAGAATAGCTCCTCCCAGCAAAAGACCGAATTCCATTCCAATTACGGTGACAATGGGAATCAGGGCGTTTTTGAGCGCATGCTTGTAAATGACCATTTTTTCGGGAAGACCCTTGGCTCGTTCGGTACGAATGAAATCCTGACGGATTACTTCAAGCATTGCCGAACGGGTCATGCGAGCGATAAGTGCCATGGGTATGGTCCCCAGGGCTATGCTGGGAAGAATAAGGTGAGAGAGCGCACTCAGGAAAGCCGCTTTGTTCAGGGTTAACAGGGAGTCCAGAAGATATAGCCCGGTAATTACTTTCAGGTTCACACCGACATCGATTCTTCCCGAGACCGGGAGCAAGTCCAATCCCAGACCGAAGATAAACATCAGCATAAGGCCCAGCCAGAAAACGGGCATGGATACTCCAAAAAGGGCTCCGGTCATTGAGAAGTAATCCCAGAAAGAATATTGCTTCACCGCTGCGGTTATTCCTGCAATTATCCCCACCACTATTGCAAAGAGCATAGCAGCAATGGAGAGTTCCAGAGTGGCTGGAAAACGTTGCAAAATCTCTTC
This sequence comes from Atrimonadaceae bacterium G-SL-SR-0-11, assembly GCA_048814795.1. Classification (GTDB taxonomy): domain Bacteria; phylum Atribacterota; class Atribacteria; order Atribacterales; family Thermatribacteraceae; genus Thermatribacter. The sequence goes on from CP184673.1 coordinate 733,424, forward strand.
GATAACCGGGGAACGGGTGGCAATGGAACGTCCCAGATCTCCCCGGAGCAGTTTGCTTAACCAGACCAGGTACTGGATGTAGATGGGTTTGTCGAGTTGCCATTTAACCCGCATTGCTTCCACATACTCGGGCGAAGCATGTTCGCCAGCGAGTATCCGGGCCGGATCTCCTGGTGCCAGGCGCACCACTACAAAGACGATTATGGAAACTCCCAGAAGAACCGGTATGAGGAGCAACAATCTTTTAATGATGTATTGCTTCATAAATGTATATATCCCTCACTTAAAAGAAAGGGGGCAAGAAGCCCCCTTTCTTTAGCGATCCAGCCAGGTAGAGTAAAAGAATTTGCGATCCAGAGGATGAAGTACATACCCTTTTACATCTTTTTTGAATACCATCTGGTTTTTAGCATGGGCCAGAGGTACCCAGGGTGCATCGTTGTGAATTATTTCCTGAGCTTTTTTGTAGAGCTTTATCCGCTCTTCCTGGTCATAGGTTCTTTGCGCCTGGATCAGAATTTCGTGAAGTTCGTCATTGCGATAAAAAGCTACATTTCCAGCGCTGCCCACGATGGCGTTGTCCTTATCAAGGAGTACGTACAGGAAGTTATCAGGATCACCGTTATCACCAGTCCAACCCAGAAGACACATGGGGTGCTTCCCGGCTTCGGTTTCCTGGAGGTAAGTGCCCCACTCTACGGTGTAGATGTTGGCTTTGATGCCTACTGCTTCAAGGTCTGCCTGAAGGGCTTCGGCAATTTTGGGAGGATCGTACATATAGGGTCGGGATACTGGCATGGCCCACAAAGTGGTTTCAAAGCCATTGGGATATCCAGCTTCTTTAAGCAGTTCTCGGGCTTTATCAGGGTTGTATTCATAATCTTTTATTTCGTCATTGTAGCCCCACATGGTGGGAGGAATTGGATTTTTGGCTACGATGGCGGTATCCTTATAGAGATATTTCACTATGGCTTCTTTGTTAATGGCATGGTTGATTGCCCTGCGCACTCTCACATCTGCAAAGGGTTTCTGGAAGCCTGGAGTGTCTTCTCCCATGTTCATAGCGAGATAACCCACATTAATTCCGGGAGCCTCCAGAAGCACCAGATCGGGGTTGTTCTTGATGCGTTTCAGGTCGTCGGGATTGGGGTATTCCATGGCGTCTATGGATCCCTTTTCAAGCTCCAGGAGTCGCACCGAAGGGTCAGGTATGACTCTGAAGATGATACGGTCAAGATAGGGTCTTCCCTGCCAGTAGTCCTCAAAGGCTTCCAGAGTGATGTGGTCGTCTTTGACCCATTCCACAAACTTGAAAGGACCGGTACCCACCGGGTGTTTGAAAAAGTCCGCTCCATATTTTTCACAGGCAGTTGGGCTAACAATGGCTACAGTAAACATGGCCAGGTTGCTCAAGAAGGGAGCATAGGGTTCAGAAAGAATGATTTGAACCGTATAATCGTCAATTTTTATTACATCCTTTACAGAGGTGAACATCCATTTCCAGTAAGCCCATTCCCCGTACTGGTGAAAGGGATGGTTGGGATCAAATTGCCTTTTAAAGGAATAGACTACTGCATCAGCATTGAAATCAGTTCCATCATGGAATTTTACACCTTTTCGCAGGTGGAAGGTAAAGGTTAGACCATCTTCAGAGATTTCCCAGCTCTCAGCTAAGCAGGGTTCTATTTCGGTAGTTCCAGGTTTGTATTGAACCAGGCCTTCAAATATATTGTCGGTTCTGGTGATGGAAAGTCCGTCAGTAACATCGGCAGGGTCCAGACGGGTAGCGTCACCACCACTTCCAAAAATCAGAGTACCACCATATTTGGGTTCCTGGGCCCAACCAACTGCTGAACCCAGCACCAGCACTATACAAGCCAGAATTACCAGAAAAAGCTGTCTTTTCATTTTCCTCCTCCTAATGGTTTAAGATTTGTCTGGTAAAAGAAGCTTTTACGGTGCGGAACAGACCCCCCTCCTTTCCTGTTCTTGGTTGGTTTGATTATAACACAAAAATTTGTTAGCCTTGAGGGGAGGTATGTTAGTATTTAATTGCAATTTTTTTGGAAAGGTTTTGGGTTTCAGGATAAGAGAGGAGATCTGGAACGGTGGATTTTGGAAGTTGTTTTGATAAGACTGGAGCTGTTTTGATCCTTTGGGAACGTTTTCCGGAAGTACCGGCTCTGGTTTTTGGAGGCTTTGAGTGGTTGGATTTTTCCAGGGAAGAACTTTCCTGGGGCAAACAGAACTTTCAGAAGCTGGTTTATCCTGCTGATGTGGAGGGAGTATGGCGGGAGAGAGTTAACCTTTCCCGCAATGGTGGTCAAAGAGTGGTTTTCAGGTATCGCTTAGGCAAAGACCCTGCTCCCCACTGGATTGAGGAAGAAATAATTTATCTTGAAAAAAAGCAGTGTTACCTGAGCTTTGTGGTGGACGTAACTTGCTGGAAAAAAAGAGAAAAAGAACTTCTTGAGCAGGTCGAGGTTTATTATCACCTTTTTGAGCAAGCTCCGATTTCTCTGTGGGAAGAGGATTTTTCAGCGCTCAAGGAGTATGTGGACAGAATTAAAAAGCGGGGAGTTACCGATTTTGAGTCTTACCTGGATGCCCATCCTGAAGAAGTGGCCAGCGCAGCGAGCAGAGTGCGGGTTGTCAACGTCAATTTGAAGACTCTGGAAATTTATGGGGCAGATAGTAAAAAGCGGTTTTTTGAGAGCCTCAGTCGATTGACCCATCCTTATTCTTTTCAGAAGTTCAAAGCTTATCTTTTGGCTATCGCTCAGGGTAGATTTGCTTTTGAATGGGAAGAGTTGCACCAGGACTTGCGGGGTCAGCCCATCTGGGTCCGCTTCGCGTGGCAGGTTGTTCCGGGCCACGAGCATGATTTTTCCCGGGTGATGGGGATTCTCGAGAATATCGGTCAAAGAAAAGTTCTGGAAGCAGAGATGTTTTATCGAGCAGAACATGATTCCCTTACCGGGTTGCTTAACAGAAATGCCCTTTTGGAAAGAATGAAAAAATTGTTTGCCGACCGAAGGTTCAGGAACCGGAAATTGGCTATTTTCTTTATTGATCTCGATAACTTTAAGGCTATCAATGATTTCTTTGGTCATCAGGTGGGGAATGAAATTCTAAAGGTATTTGCCAAGAAATTGGAAGGATTTCTGCGCACTGGGGATTTGCTGGCCCGTTTTGGAGGAGATGAGTTTATTCTGGTTTTAAAAGATATGAGCCACATCGAAGATATGAACAGGGTGAAAACCTTTCTGGAAAGTCTTTGTGGTAAGTTTTGGCAGGTGGGAGATGAGCAGATCCAGCTCTTTTTTAGTGTGGGTGTTGCTTTCTACCCGGAGGATGCAACTGATTTCGAAGAACTTTTAAAGATAGCCGATTTCAGGATGTATGAAAATAAAAAACAAAAGAATCAACGAACCTCGCTTTTTTAGTTGTAGATTAGGAATCAAAGGACCTTTGATTTTTTGAATGTTTTTCAGCAAACTTATTGTTTCGAGAATCATTATTTTCGCTTGACATGTTGCCTTCTATCCCTTATATTTATTCAGGCATAACGGAAGAGTTATGCCGGTGTAGCTCAGCTGGTAGAGCAGCTGATTTGTAATCAGCAGGTCGTCCGTTCGAGTCGGATCACCGGCTCCATGTTTGTGTGGGGAGGTACCCAAGTGGACAAAGGGAGCGGACTGTAAATCCGCCGGCTGTCGCCTTCGTAGGTTCGAATCCTACCCTCCCCACCATAAAATTAGGAATTAAAAAGGTGCCTGCGTAGCTCAGTGGTAGAGCGCACCCTTGGTAAGGGTGAGGTCACCGGTTCAATCCCGGTCGTAGGCTCCATTTTCTTTTGTATAAAATTAAGCAATAAAGATATATAAGGTACGAAGCAGTTGATGTCAGATCTGTAATGTACCTGGAGCGAATAGCTTAACTCTTTTGAAAATTAGAAAAGACTTGAAACGAGGAGGATCCCTATGGCTAAGCAAAAGTTCGAACGTAAAAAGCCTCATGTTAACGTGGGAACCATTGGACATGTCGACCATGGAAAAACCACTCTCACTGCAGCAATGACCATGGTGCTCTCCAAGGTGGGATTGGCTAATTACACTCCCTTTGAGCAGATTGACAAAGCCCCTGAGGAAAGAGAAAGGGGTATTACCATTGCTATTGCTCATGTAGAATATGAGACCGAAAAAAGACACTATGCCCATATCGACTGCCCGGGCCATGCTGACTACGTCAAGAACATGATTACGGGAGCTGCTCAGATGGATGGTGCCATTCTGGTGGTTTCTGCTGCTGATGGCCCCATGCCCCAGACCCGGGAGCACATTCTCCTTTCCCGTCAGGTAGAAGTGCCCTACATTGTGGTTTTCCTGAACAAATCGGATATGGTGGATGACCCTGAGCTCATAGAGCTGGTGGAAATGGAAGTGCGAGACCTGCTCAACCGCTATGAGTTCCCAGGAGATGATGTGCCGGTCATCGTGGGTAGTGCTCTTAAAGCTCTGGAGTGTGGTTGTGGTAAGAGAGAGTGTGAGTGGTGTGGTAAGATCTGGGAACTCCTGGATGCCATGGATGAATACATTCCTCTTCCCCAGCGTGACCTGGACAAGCCTTTCCTGATGCCCATCGAGGACGTCTTCTCCATCACCGGTCGTGGTACCGTGGTTACGGGAAGAGTGGAGCGCGGTGTGCTGCATCTTGGTGACCAGGTGGAGATCGTGGGCCTCTCTCACGAGATCAAAAAGACTGTGGTAACTGGTATCGAGATGTTCCGCAAGATCCTGGAGGAAGCTCAGGCTGGAGACAACATTGGAGTGCTGCTCAGGGGTATTGAGAAGAAAGAGGTGGAGAGAGGACAGGTTCTGGCCGCTCCTGGTTCCATCACTCCTCACACCCATTTCAAAGGTGAGGTCTACGTTCTGACCAAAGAAGAAGGCGGAAGACACACTCCCTTCTTCAACGGCTACCGTCCTCAGTTCTATTTCCGCACCACTGACGTTACCGGAGAAATCAAACTTCCCGAAGGTGTAGAGATGGTCATGCCGGGAGACAATGCCAACCTGGAAGTTAAGCTCATCTACCCCATAGCCATGGAGAAAGGGTTGCGTTTTGCTATCCGTGAAGGTGGAAGAACGGTTGGGGCAGGTGTAGTGACTGAGATTATAGAGTAACTGTGGAGGTTGCTTTTCATGCAGGAAACCATAACTTTTGAATGTACTGAATGTCGGCACAGGAATTATCAAGGCAGTAAAAATAAACGCAAAAAGCAGGGGCGTCTGGAGTTTCGAAAGTACTGTCCCCATTGTCGGAAACATACTTTGCATCGTGAAACCCGCTGATTAAAAAAGCCCGCGCTGAAACGCGCGGGCTTTTTTAATGCTTTACCACCGCTATAAATTTTTCTTGAGGAAAGAACATATCTTCTCAAAGACCTCTTGAGGTATCTTTCTTGAAGTATCCAGGTATTCCTCAGGTGAGGAAAAATCCCCTTTTACCGGTCTGAAAAGGTGGTCCAGATCTGGGAAAATGACCAGTTTACAGAGAACACCATTTTGCTTCAGTATTCCGGCGATTTTTAGGGCATCCTCAGTTTTTACCTGATAGTCTTTTTCTCCCTGCAAAATGAGGGTAGGGACCCTTATTTTCTGAAAGAAAACCTGAGGGTCGAATTCCAGGTAATCTTTCCACCATTTCCACAAAGGTATGGGTACTCCTTCTACTTCTTTTTTACCCTGAGCCAGGGCCTCAAAGATTTTGTTCTGCTGGGCTATGGCTTCCTGGATGATCTGGGGATCTTTTACTCCCGAAATAAGGTAAAGGTAAGTGATTTGTTCTTTAACCAGTTCAGTCAGCGAACGAGCTGGAGCTGCCATGAGCACCAGGGCGGATACGGCTGGATTTTCGCTGGCCACCATACAGGCGATGGTTCCCCCCTCGCTGTGGCCTAAAAGTGCTATTCTCTGGCTATTTATCTCGGGTTGCCTGGTCAGGAACTCAAGAGCACTTTGAGCATCTGCCACCAGATCGTAAAGGCCACTTGCTGCAAAGTCTCCTCCACTTTTGCCCACTCCTCTTTTATCATAGCGAAGAACCGCAAAACCGCATTCCGCCAGCTGGTAGGCCATTTCCTGGAGGATGTTGAGCTGTATTCCTTGAGGTACGTTTCCATCGCGATCCACCGGTCCCGAACCGGCTATAAGCAAAACTCCTGGAAAAGGAGGATTACCGCGAGGCAGGGTCAGGGTTCCACTCAACATTGTATCCTGACTCAGGAAGGTCACCTCTTTTTCCGGGTATTCTTCCCTGGTTTCAGGCTTGAAGTGAAGAGGAGGTTGGGGCTGTAGTTCAGGTTGTATGTTAATGAGGTCGGGAAGCTTGAATTCAGAGAGAGGTTTTACTTCTTGCAGTAAAGTGATTACAGTCCCCGCCAGCGAGGCAGAGTCGATACGCACTAGGTATTTTTTTTGCACATCAAGGTACAGCACTTGTGATAAGCCTTCTCTGCCCAGTTCTATCTGGTAACACTGTAAAGTGCCCAGGGGAGTTGGAACAGAGGCTTGTTTCTGTAGTAAGGTGGCACTTATTTTTCCAAGGTTGATGAGATTATAGTATTGGGTGGGTGTTGTCTCCCAGTTTTCCCGGGGTAGTAAAAAAAGGAGAGAAAGGGGATCCAGCAGTTCCCCCTGAAGGGGTATTGGTTGCTGGTTGGCGGTGTTGCCTATTTTCTGGAAAAAGTTGATCCGGCTTTTTTCATAGTCGAATTCAAAAAAACCGATGCTTCTCTGTTGGCCAAAAGTTTGTTCGACCACGTATTTGAGGGGTCTTTTTTGTTTTATGTGAAACATAGTCACTTCTTCGATTTTGCTTCCTGCCGGTATGCCGGGCATTTTATCAAGTATTTGCAACTGGTTGAGGTATATTATTTCCCGATTTTCTGGGTCAGGAAGAATGCGAAAAAGAACTTTGCCGATTTTCTCTTCTTTTAACAGGAGTGCATATTGCAGTTCCAGAGGACTATCCTGGGCAAAGCTTGACATTGCACCGAAGGTGCAGCAAAATAACATTGCTCCTATCCAGAGAAATTTCACCTTATTTTTACTCCTTTCTTTGTGGTTGCTTTTTGGGACCTTTATAGAGTATATTCCTGTTGTGTTCTTAATGCAAAAAGAAAGAGGGTTGGAAATGTCAAAGGAAGAGAACCTGAAAACCCAGGAACTTTTTGAAAGCTCGAAAAAGCTACACCGCTTTTATCGGGGGAAGATAGAGACGCTCCTTAAGTGTCCGGTACGGGATTACCAGGATTTTGCTCTGTGGTACACTCCCGGGGTTGCTGCGGTAAGCAGAGCAATTGCTGAAAACCGGGAGCTTTCTTTTCAGTACACCAGTCGCTGGAATACAGTGGCGGTGGTTTCTGATGGAAGCAGGGTTCTGGGGCTTGGCGATATCGGTCCGGAAGCGGCTCTCCCAGTTATGGAGGGGAAGGCGCTCCTTTTTCGATATCTGGGGGGGGTGGACGCATGGCCGATTTGTGTGCGTTCCCGGAACCCTGAGGAATTAATTGCTCTGGTCCAGGCCATTGCGCCCAGTTTCGGGGGTATCAACCTTGAGGATATAGCTCAACCCCAGTGTTTTTCGATTCTGGAAACCCTTCAAAAGACACTTGACATCCCGGTTTGGCATGATGACCAGCAGGGGACGGCCCTGGTTACCGTTGCTGCCTTTCTGGGCGCACTGGATGTGGTTGGTAAAGCACCGGATCGGGTCAAGGTGGCTTTAGTGGGGGCTGGGGCTTCCAATTTGAGAATCGCTCGCCTGCTGATGGCAGTGGGCGTGCTTCCTGAAAACCTGGTGCTGTGCGATAGTAAAGGAACCTTGCACCGGGGAAGAAAAGATCTTGAAGAGACTCACCCCTGGAAATGGGAACTTTGCCAGTTGACCAACGGAGAAAACCTGATAGGTGGCAAGGAGGAAGCCATTCGGGGCAGGGACGTTTTGATAGCCCTTTCTATGCCTGGTCCTGGAGTAATTAAGCCGGAATGGGTAGCTCAAATGAACAGAGAGGCGATTGTCTTTGCCTGTGCCAATCCCCTACCGGAGATCTGGCCCTGGGAAGCAAAGGAAGCCGGGGCGAGGATAGTGGCGACTGGTCGCTCCGATTTTCCGAATCAGGTCAATAATTCTCTGGGTTTTCCGGGTGTTTTCAGGGGAGTGCTGAGTGTGCAGGCTCGGACTATCACCGATTCCATGTGCCTGGCTGCAGCAAGATCGCTTTACGAGTTTGCCCGCAGAAAAGGGTTAAGGGAGGATTACATCATTCCCAGCATGGAAGAGTGGGAAGTCTACGTGGAAGAGGCTAAAGCTGTGGCCAGGGTTGCTCTGGAAGAAGGAATAGCGCAAAAAAATCTTTCTCTGGAAGAAATAGAGAGGGAAGCGCGTTTTCTTATTCAAAGAGCACGGGAAATTAGCGCCTTAATGCAGGAGAGGGGTTTGGTGCTTAGTCCAGAAGGTGATGAAACTTGAAAAAAATTGCTTTTGAAGATATAGCCGAGCAGGTGGAACGGGCTCTTATAGAGATTAACATAGTTGCTCCGGAAGACCTGCGCCAGAAAATGCTTCAGGTGCTTACTGAAGAGAATGAAAAGATTGCTCAGGAGATGGTTTCTCAGATCCTTGAAAATTATGTGGTTGCGGAAGAAAACAGACTTCCCCTGTGTCAGGATACCGGGATGGTTCAGGTGGAAGTGAAAGTAGGTAATGCGGTAAAAATAGAGGGTGGAGGACTCAAGGAGGCTATTGCTGAAGGAGTACGTCGTGCTTACCAAAGAGCTTACTTCCGAAAGTCAATCATTGCCGATCCCTTTTTTGGGGGCAATACCCGGGATAACACTCCTCCAGTTTACTTTTTTGATCTGGAAGGAGAAGAAGAGCTGGAGGTAAATCTGCTCGTAAAAGGGGGGGGATGTGATAATATAAGCTCTCTGGGTGTTTTGAACCCGGGAAGTTCGGTGGAGGATTTGGAACGTTTTGTTTTGCGTGAGCTGGATCGCAAGGCAGCTCAAGCCTGCCCACCACTTGTGGTGGGTATTGGAGTGGGTGGTAATGCTGCTTATGCTATGTACCTTGCCTCCCGGGCTCTGAGCAGACCCCTGGGTTCGAAAAATCCAGATTCCCGTTATGCTCAGATTGAAGAGCGCATAAAGGAAAAAATCAACCTTTTGGGTATTGGACCTCAGGGAGTGGGTGGTAGAAATACCTGCCTTGAAGTGAGAATAGAGACTTATCCCTGCCACATAGCCAGCTTCCCAGTGGGTCTGGTGGCGAGTTGTCACGTTTTTCGTCAGAAGACATTGAGGTGGTAAAGATGGTGGAAGGTAATAACCTGGAAGACGTTAGAAGCCGGGAGTTTATCCTTAAAACACCTCTTTCTGTTGAGGATACAAGAAGTCTCCGGGTGGGAGATATAGTCTATTTGAGTGGCGATATTTATGTGGCCCGGGATGCCACGCATCGTCGCCTGCTGGAGGACCTTGAGAAAGGTAAGGAATTACCTTTTGAGTTAAAAGGTGCGGTAATTTATTATGCGGGACCAACTCCAACTCCTCCTGGAAAAGTAATTGGTTCGGTTGGACCAACTACCAGTTCTCGAATGGATGCAACATTCGAAGAGTTATTAAAACTGGGAGTCAGGGCAACCATCGGCAAGGGAGCCCGCAGTGAAAAGGTAAAGGAACTCCTTGAGAAACACTTTGCAGTATATTTCATTGCCTGTGGGGGTGCGGGGGCCTACCTTGCTCAATTTGTGCTGCGCAAAGATGTTCTGGCTTACGAGGACCTGGGAGCTCAAGCACTTTTGCGGCTTTTTGTGCGGGATTTTCCGGTGATTGTTGCCTATGATAGTTTTGGAGGAGACCTTTTTGAGGAAGGAAAAATCAACAATCGCCGGATTATTCTTCATTAAGTTTTTTTGAAAAAGGAGGTGGGTACAGTGTTCTGGGATATTATTTTTCTCTTAATCCTTTTCAGTGTTTATTTTCCAGCCCTGCAACGCAAAATGATAGAACAACAGCGGTTGGCTGCCATTCGCAATCTGGAACGCAAAAGACGTTCCCGAGTTATCGCCATGATTCATCGCCAGGAGTCGGTGAGCTTTTTGGGTCTTCCCGTGGCTCGCTATATTAACATTGAAGACTCGGAAAAAATATTGCGAGCCATACACCTTACCCCGTCGGATATGCCCATTGATCTCATCTTGCACACCCCGGGGGGGGCTGGTCCTGGCTGCGGAGCAGATTGCCTGGGCCATTAAGCGACACCCTGCCAAGGTTACCGTTTTTGTCCCTCATTACGCTATGTCAGGAGGGACACTCATTGCCCTGGCCGCTGACGAGATAGTTATGGATCCCAATGCAGTATTGGGGCCTGTAGACCCCCAAATAGGCACCATGCAGGGACAATACCCGGCAGCGTCTATTCTGCGGGCCCTTGAAGAACCCAACCCCAACCGTGATGACCAGACTCTGATTCTGGGCGATGTGGCCAGAAAAGCCATCAACCAGGTTTACGGCGTGGTTTTCAACCTCATCAAAGACAAAATGCCGGAAGACAAGGCTCATGAATTGGCTAAAACCCTTTCTGAGGGTCGCTGGACTCATGACTTTCCGATAACCGTAGAGATGGCCAAAGAAATGGGTTTACCAGTTAAAGATGACCTTCCCGAAGACATTTACGAATTGATGGAGCTTTATCCCCAACCCCCTCAGCAAAGACCTTCTGTGGAATATGTTCCCCTGCCTTATCGACCCTATCGTCAGCCTGGAAGGGGGCGCGGAGACAATTAAAATCTGGAAAGGTGGATTGAGGTGCCCAAAAAGCTGATTATTACCGAAAAACCGAGCGTGGCTAAAGACATAGCTTCGGCTCTGGGGAAGTTTTCCAATCATAAAGAATATCTGGAAAACAGGGAATATGTGATTACTTGGGCTCTGGGGCATCTGGTTACCCTTGCTGAGCCTGAGGATTACGATAAAAAACTCAAGGTCTGGCGGTTGGTACTTTTGCCAATCATACCAGAAGAATTTAAGCTCAAGGTACTGAAGGGCCATAAAGATCGCCTGAAAACAATTCAGAAGCTGGCTAAGCGTGAAGATGTTGAAGCCCTCATCAATGCTTGTGATGCAGGAAGAGAAGGCGAATTGATTTTCAGGTATATTTACGAGTTTATAAAATGTGAAAAGCCAGTGTTCCGACTCTGGCTTTCTTCGATGACCCGGGAAGCTATCCGGGAAGCTTTTCGTAACCTCCGTGCTGGGGAGGAATTTGCCAATCTGGCTGCTGCGGCCAAATGCCGGTCTGAGGGGGACTGGCTGGTGGGTATCAACGGTACCCGTGCTTTCACGGCTCGTTATCGCACTCTTTTGTCGGTGGGTCGGGTGCAAACTCCGACGCTCGCTATACTGGTGCATCGGGAACGGGAAATTCAGGAGTTTGTGCCTACTCCCTACTGGGAAGTTTTCGCCCGTTTTGCTTCTTCGGAGGGAGAATATCCTGGGAAATGGAAGGGCGAAGAGGACCGGGTATACTCTGAAAAAGAGGCCCAGGAAATAGTTGAGCGAGTCGAGGGCAAGGAAGGGGAAGTCGTGGAGTTTGAGGAGCGTCTGTCCAGTGAAGCTCCTCCTTTGCTTTATGACCTGACGGCTCTTCAGCGGGATGCCAACAAACTGTTTGGTTTTTCGGCTCAGCGCACCCTTGACGCAGCTCAGAAGCTTTACGAGGCTTACAAGCTCATTACTTATCCCCGCACTGATTCCCGTTTTCTGTCTGAGGACTTGATGGCGGTGGTTGAAAAATCCTGGTCGATGCTGGGTGATTGCGGTTACCGGGAACTGGTTGCAGGTGGATTGCCTCAAGATGCCCTCAGTAATAAGCGGGTTTTTGATAAAAGTAGAGTGAGTGACCACCACGCTATCATCCCTACTGGAGAGCCTATTTCTTGGGATAAGTTGAGTCCTGATGCCCAGAAAGTAATGGACCTGATCGTCAAAAGATTTATCAGTGTTTTCTATCCGGATGCCCAGTGGGCGCACCGCAAGATAAGCACCCGGGTAGGGGAAGACCTCTTTTTGAGCAAGTCCAAAGTCCTAGTGGAGCCGGGTTGGAGAAAAGTGTATGGTGAGGATAGAGGCGAATCTCAGGATTTTCTGCCTCGCCTGAGAAAAGGAGAAATGGTGTCCACTGTTGAGGTCTGGTTTGAAGCAAAGGAGACCAAGGCTCCACCCCGTTATACGGAAGCCACTCTCCTTGCGGCTATGGAAAACGCGGGTAAGTTTGTTGAAGACGAAGAACTGCGTGAAATTCTGAAGGAAAATGGTATAGGTACCCCTGCCACCAGGGCAAACATAATTGAACGTCTGATCGAAGTGGGGTATGTGGAGCGGGAGGGGAAGACCCTGATTCCTACTCCCAAAGGTATGGAGCTGATCAACATGGTGGAAGCTATACCCATCGAAGAGCTAGCTTCTCCTCAACTCACCGGGGAGTGGGAGAGAAAGTTGAGATTGATGGAAAAAGGTGATTACAGTCGGGACGTCTTTATGGAGGAAATTAAGCAACTTACAGTGGGAATTGTGGAAAAACTGCGCAATAAAGAATACCAGGGAGAGCTGGAAAGAATTCATGTTCCGATCGGCTCCTGCCCCCTTTGTGGAGCGCCAGTTCACGAGAATCAGAAAGCTTTTACCTGTTCTCGCTGGAAGGAAGGCTGTCAGTTTGTAATCTGGAAGACCATTTTGGGTAAAAGATTAACCCGGGCTCAGGTCCGGAAGTTGCTCGAGGAAGGTAAAACCGAGAAGCTATATGGTTTTCGCTCTCGAAAGAGCAAAAAAAAGTTTTCGGCTGTCCTGGCCCTGGACAGCGAAGGAAAAATTTCCTTTGAGTTTCCTGCTTCTCGAAAGTCTTCTGCTAAGGAGGAGTAAAAAGCAATTACTTAAAACTGGCTATCCGAATTGGGTTTTTTGTTTTATAATGCTTTTAGCAAAGGAAGATAAGGAGTAGGAGTGTTTTGGAAAAACTAATCGTCCGTGGACCGGTTTTTCTTCGGGGTAAAGTGCGCATCGGAGGCTCCAAAAATGCGGCACTTCCTATTTTAGCTGCTTCTTTGCTGGGTAATTCTGCTTCTTTACTGCGTAACGTTCCTGATCTTCTCGATGTGCGTACCATGCTCTCAGTCCTTGAGAATGTGGGAGCCCGGGTGGAGAGGATCGATCGGCATACTTACCGGGTAGATCCGACTTCGCTTCGAAATTACGAGCCTTCTTATGAACTAATCAGAAAGATGAGGGCTTCTTTTTTGATTACTGGACCTCTGCTTTCCCGCCTGGGAAGGGCCAAGGTTCCTTTGCCGGGAGGCTGCGCTATTGGTTCGCGTCCTATTGACCTTCACTTAAAGGGATTTGCGCATCTCGGTGTGGAAGTAATTCAGAGTGCTGGTTATGTGGAAGCCCAGGCTGGTCTGTTACGGGGGGGAGAAATTTATCTTGACTTTCCCAGTGTGGGGGCCACTGAAAATCTGATGATGCTTGCCGCTTCGATACCCGGAGAAACACTGCTCATCAACGCTGCTAAGGAACCCGAGGTTGTAGATTTAGCCCGTTTTTTAACTCTGATGGGAGCAGAAATTCAGGGTGTGGGCAGCGATGTGGTGCTGGTGAAAGGCAAAAAGAACCTGCAGGGTGTGGAGTACGAGATAATAAACGACCGAATAGAGGCAGGAACTTTCTGCGTTGCTGCAGCAATCACCCGGGGTGAGGTAGAAATCGAGGGAGTGGACCTGAATCACATTTTTCCAATCGTTACCAAGCTCGAAGAAACGGGTGCCCGGGTGAGGAGAACTGCTGAAAAGAGTCTTCTGGTTACCATGCAAAAGCGTCCCCGGGCTGTAAACATAAAAACCATGCCCCATCCTGGCTTTCCAACTGACATGCAGGCTCAATTTACCGCTTTGCTTTGTATCGCCGAGGGAGTAAGTGTGGTTACGGAAACCGTTTTTGAAAGCCGTTTCGCACATGTTGGCGAACTGGAGAGGATGGGGGCCAATATCCAGGTGGAGGGAAGAAGCGTTATTGTGCGGGGGGTGGAAAGCCTCTATGCAGCACAGGTAGCGGCTTCCGACCTGCGGGCAGGGGCAGCCCTTGTTCTGGCTGGTTTAGCTGCGCAGGGCGAGACTGAAATAAGCGGTTTGTTCCATATTGATCGAGGTTACGAAGCCATTGAAGATAAACTAAACTCTCTGGGTGCTTTCATAAAAAGGGTTAAGGATGTGGACAGGGGGAATGTGGATGTGGAATAAGCGTTTGGGAATTGACCTGGGTACAGCAACTACACTGGTATATGTGCAGGGTAAGGGGATTGTTTTGAACGAGCCTTCGGTGGTTGCGATCGCCAAAAACACCGGTAAGATTCTGGCTATTGGTAGAGAAGCAAGGGAAATGATCGGAAAAACGCCTGAGTACATCGTTGCCCATCGTCCCCTGAAAGACGGGGTTATTGATAATTACGAGATAACCAGAAAAATGCTTTCTTATTTCATTCAGAAAGTCTGTGGAAGAGGCTTATTCAGGCCTGATATAGTGATTTGTGTACCCTCAGGATGCACCGAGGTTGAAAAGAGGGCAGTACTTGATGCTGCTTACCATTCTGGAGCTCGCAGGGCTTATCTTGTGGAGGAACCCATGGCAGCGGCAATTGGGGCAGGACTTGATATTACCGGACCTTCTGGCAACATGGTTATAGACATCGGTGGAGGAACCACCGATGTGGCAGTGCTTTCTCTGGGAGGTATTGTGGTGAGCCGCTCTATAAGAGTGGCTGGTGATAAAATGGATGAAGCCATTGTCCGCCATCTCCGCAAGAAATTCAACATCATGATAGGGGAAAGAACTGCGGAGCAGATTAAATTAGAAGTGGGCTGTGCAGCCCCTCCTGATCAGGATAAGTCGATCCAGGTAAAAGGGAGAGACCTGGTTTCTGGCCTTCCCAAGGAAATCACAGTTACTGCCTCTGAAATACACAAGTGTCTGACTGAGCCCCTTTCTTCAATCCTTGAGGCTGTACGCATAGTGCTTGAACATACTCCTCCCGAACTCGCAGCTGATATTGCTGAAAAAGGCATTTGTCTGACCGGGGGCGGCGCGCTTTTACAGGGTATCGATGTTTTGATCAGCAGATCCACAGGTACCGTGGCCTACGTGGCTGAGGACCCAATTTCCTGTGTGGCACTGGGAGCTGGCAAGGTTCTGGATCACCTAAAGGAACTGCAAACGGGCTTTCTCTTTACCAAGGGGAGGAATCGGTAGTTTTGATATTTTCAAAAAAGGTGGGGATTTTTCTTTTTCTCCTTTCCTGGGGGTTTTTTTTCTGGGTTTTTCCTTTTGTGGAAGCCCGGGAATCCGATTACTTGCCCCTTTCTGAAGTTAAAATTGGCATGCATGGATATGGTAAGACCGTTTTCTATGGAACCCGGGTGGAGAGCTTTGACCTTGAAGTGATGGATGTGGTATCCGGAAAAAGTATTGAGGATGCTTACTTTGTGGTTCGCATCACCGATGACCGGGTAAGGGAGCTGGGGGGCATATCGGCTGGAATGAGTGGTAGCCCGGTTTTCCTGAAAGATAAAATTGCCGGTGCCCTTGCTTACGGCTACGAAAGCAAAGATAACCTCATTGGAGTGGTAACCCCGATTGAAGCCATGTTTGCTCTTTGGGGAAAGCCGGTAAGTCAAAAAGGTCAAAAGAAAGAACAGCGCACCCTGATGCTTGCTATGGGTTTCGGTCAGCGTGCGGCAAGCTTTTTAGAACAGCATTCCCCGGTGCGCGTGGCGCTTGCTTTTCCTCAGCTATGGAGGACACGATCTTTAAACATGACATCTCATAGTCCGGAGCTTGTTCCGGGCAGCGCCATTGGAGTGCAGCTTCTGAGTGGTGATGCCGATATTCTGAGTATTGGTACTCTTACTTATCGTGAGGATGACAAGTTTCTGGCCCTGGGCCATCCTTTTATGCACTATGGCAAGGTGGCTTATTTCCTATCTTCGGTGTATGTAAACTTCAGTGTAAGTGGTAAAGATTTTCCGTTTAAAGTGGGCACGCCCATTGAGGTGGTGGGCATAGTGGAGGAGGATCGTCAGTCGGGTATCGCAGGGAAGATAGGAGTTCTGCCCGATGCCTGCGATTTGCAGATCGTATTCAGAGGCGGAAGTGGGTCTGCTCAGACTTTCAATTTCAAAGTGGTGCAGGACGAGCGAGTTCTGGCTGATATTTTACCTTCGCTCTTTCTGGATGTCCTGGATCGGGTACTGGATTGCCAGTGTGGTGGGACTATCGTGGTTTCCATCAGGCTCCAGGCTCAGAACTTCTCTTATGAGGATCGTTTTTTCTGGACCAGTACCACCGACGTGGCTGCTGAAGGGGCGAATGGTCTGGAACGCTTTCTAAAAGGTCTTTCTCAGAATCCCTTTTTCGAGTTCCGTCCCCAGAGAATTTCCATTGAATTTGAACATTTCCCCTACTTTGGATGGGGGAAACTGAGCAGTCTCAACTGTCCCTCCAGTGTGGAACGAGGAAAGCTTATCGAGGGAGAAGTTACCGTGTTTCCTTACCGGAGGGAAACCATTTCCTTTCCTTTCCAGCTCCCTGTTCCGGACGATTTTCCTTCTGGGCGTGCAGAAATTGTCATCCAGGGTAAGGGTGGGGAACCGGATTCGCATCTGGGAGATAAGGAAGTTCCTCTGGATCTAAAGAGTTACCTGGAAAAGATTTCTGCTTCTGAAAAGCGTAATGGGTTTAAAATTGAACTCAGGAGTCTGGAAGATGGGAATACCATTTCTTACCTGATCGAAGTCCCAGTGCCTCTTCTTGTGGAGGGCACTCTCTCTAAGGAGATTCTGATAGGGAGGTAAGTTTTTTTGGGCAAATTCTCTCTGTGGTTACTGATTGTTCTGGGATTGGTTGCTGTGATGGGGATGGCTTATTTTTCTCTTCAACAAAGAATTCAGGATGCTTTTCTGGGCTGGGTTGCAGATTTTCCAGAGGTGCATTTTGACTTTGAAAAGGTGCGTTTTGCTGGGCTCGGAGTCCTGAAATTTGAAAATCTGCGAATTGCAGGGGAAGGTTTTTCTTTGTATTTCCCCACCGTTTTCCTGCGTCTTCGTCTTCTTTCCTGGTTGGGTTTTGAGGAAGGACCTGTTTTTCTGGCTTCGTCAAACCGGGTTAGTTTACAGATTTCCGATTGGAGCTTTATGCAAGCGTTAACCAATTTTGATCTGCGAAAGATTCCTTCTTTTTCGCTTCGAGTAAAAGAACTGGTTTGGGAAAAAGAGCAGAGTTTTACTTTCTCGCGCGTTGAGCTTTCCAAGACCTCTGGTGGACTGGATTTTTCGGCCTTCAAGGATCGGGCTGCAATCTCCGGTCATTTCGATTTTGACCGAACAGTGACCGTTGGTTTCGATTTCCCCTTACAGGAGAACTTCTGGAAGGGCGAGGTGCGCTGCTCTTTAAACGACGGAGTTTTGCAGGGCTATTTAAAAAGTCCTTTTGATGTTTCCTTTGCATCCAGGTTTACCTGGGACAGGGATAGAGGCGCCCTCTATTTAAACGATGTTTTTTTGGAGAGTGCAAAAAGCTTGCTGACTTTCCAGGGTTGGGGAAGTATAGATTTTTCTAAAGAGTTGGGTCTGGTTAAAGGTGAGCTCCAGGGATTGAATGATAAAGTGTTTGAGGTGGGTTTGCAGGTCTTTTTCAAGGAGAGACCGTTGCAAGCTTTCTGGGATTTGAAGGAGAAATCAGGTTCCGCTTCGCTTCGGGGTGAACTGCTGAGTGAGGATAATGGAAAACTGTATTTTCAGGTTAAGCCCGGATCTTCTCTTCAGGGAATGGCTGTTTCCGGAGAGGGCTATCTGGGTTTTGAAAATGATGAACTGGTGCTGGAGCTCTCCAGTGCTTCCTGTTTGCTTGATAACAACCCTTTCTGGAGCGAACTTGGAGGAGAAGGTAATCTGCGGGGTGTTTTGCGATTTGGAAAAAGAGGTTTGGAAGACGGACACCTTTTCTTTGCATCGCAAGAGCTGACTTTTAAGGAATGGCAACTGAAAGAACCACTTATCGAACTGCAGTTTGCTGCGGATGGAACGGCTTCTTTATGGGGTAAGGCGATTTTTCTGGGTGGCAGGGTCCAGCTTGGGGGTACCTGGAGAAAGGGTTCTTTTGAGGGGAAAGGAGAGCTCAGCGATATTTCTTTGCAGAGCCTGGTTGCCTCCTTTGGTGATTTGCCTCTTGGTGGAACTCTGGACGGAAAAATCGATATAGAGGGGAAAAAAGATGAATTGCGTTTTGAGCTTCTCCTGGAAGGAGGAGAGATATTCTGGGGTCCTTCTTACCTGGCTGAAGTTTCTCAAGGCCAATTGTTACTCAGGAGTATGAATGATTTTGAAGCCCAGCTGAGTCTGAAGGGGAAAGAAGGCGAAGCAAAGGCTTTTCTTGCCAAGAAAGGCGAAAGGATAGAGGTTGCTTTGGGGTTACAGAATTTTCTTTTTGAATCCCAGCGGGATGGTTATGAGCTGGCTTTTCAGGTGAGTGGCAACCTGGAGCTTAAAAAAGGCGAAAAGGAGCGGGCTTTCCGGGTTGTGCTGAATGCTCCTTTATGGCGCTGGGCTGGTTTGGGGGGGAGAGATCTGGTTTTTGAGGGCTTGCTTGAGGGAAATAAGTTGGAAGTGCGAAAATTGGAAACCGGGGTTACTGAGTTGGGAAAATTACAGCTTTCGGGATGGCTGATTCCTTTTGAGGAAGCTTACCTTGAGGGTGAAATTGCGGGAATCACCCTTCCTGAAAACCAGTTTGCCCTTCAGGGAGAGTTAAAAGAGGGAAGTTTGTCGATTAAGGGCCCCTGGGAGGGGGTTGAGTTTGCGCTGCGGGGTAAGGGGAGAGATCTTCTTTTGCGGGGTAGGCAGCTGGGCAAAAGTTTTGAGCTGCTTTTTGAGGGTAAGCTAAGCTTACCCGGCAAGGGAGAAAGCTTACCTCTTGCTTCTTACCTGAGTCCGGAAAATTGGGATAAGGGCTTTTTGCGCATAGAGGGTCTGGATTTGCGGAGTTTGGGAATTCCCTTGCTGGAAAGCTACCAGATTGAATCCAGCGGGGATTTGCTACTTGAGCTGGACAGTGAGGAAAATAACTGGATGCTTCGGATTGAGGACATTACCTTTGCCTATCCGGAACTGCCTCTGCTTTTGGGAAATCTCGAAGGCAGGTTTGATGGCGAGAAAATGTTGATTAAAAGATTGTTTCTGGAAGACGCATCACAAAGCGTGCAGATCAGTCTTGAGGGTGCACTGGATCTTGAAAAGAATCTGCTTGATGCCACCTGTTTTTTAAAAGTGGACCCTTTTCTGGATATTCCCTGGCGGGAATTTTTGTTGCGCCTTCATGGTGAGGGGAAAGTCAGGTTGTGGGGAGAACTTGAGAAACCCCAGGTTGAGGGGGAAGTCTTTTTACAGGAGGCGAAAGTTTTGCAGGGTGAGAGAGAACTGCTTTCGCTGACTTCTGTAAAGGGGCAAATCTCTCAGGAAAAATTGCATATTCTCGAAGGCGAAGTCGCTCTTTCTGGTATCAATGGTGTTTTTTCAGGTGATCTCACCAGCGAAGGAATGAATATTGCGCTTTCTTTCAGCGGGGACTGCTCAAAGCTGGGTCTCGGTGAAGTTCTCAGCGGTCGAATTGCTGGCGAGGCCAATCTATCTGGAAGCTGGAAGCAACCCCGGTTGCGGGGATCTTTGCTGGTTGAGGAGGGAAGCTGGGATTACGCCCGTCAGAACCAATCTTCTTCGAGAGGCAGTGTTTTTTCCCTGGAGAGCATTGAAAAAGCGCTTTTCAATTTGCCCTTCGACTTGGAATTTAAACTCCAGACTTCCGATGCGCCCTTTACGGTGAAGACCCGCTTTATGGAGATTGCTCTTGCTGGAAGCCTTTTGTTGCGGGCAGGAGGCGGTAAAAGTAGCTTGAGCGGCAACCTGCAGGTTGTGGATGGATTTTACAATCTGGTTATGCGCAAAATACCCCTTGCCGGTAAGGTCTATTTTGGGGAACTTTTTGGTTTGGAGCCCCAGCTGGATCTTTATGGTTTGTGCGAAGTGGATGGTTACGAAATAAGGCTTACTGCTCAGGGTCCCCTTGATGATTACCAGTTAAAGCTCACTTCAGAGCCGGCGCTCAGCCGGGAAGAAATTCTTTCACTTCTTTTTACTGGTGACCGGAATGCTTACGCCTCTCTTTCCGATATTAACATTGGTCCTCTTTTCTGGGGGTTGTTTTCTTTTCTCACTGGAGACAAGGGGAATTTTCTGGAAGGTCTTTCCGGGTTTTTAAACCTGGAGATCAATCCCGTTTTTTCCGATGGTTCTTGGTTTTATGAGCTAACTCTTGAGAAGAGACTTGGAAATGATTTAATAATAGGATATACTCAAGATTTAAGTGGGGAAGATCACTCGGCCGTTTATTTTGATCTGAATGTTAATAAAAACTGGTCTTTTAAGGCCGAAATTGATGAAAAGAAAGGTTTAAGCTGGGAACTCGAATTTACAACCAGGTTTTGAATTGCCAAAATGGAGGGTTGAATAATGACAAAGAGAAAATGGATAGGGGTTCTGACCTTGGTGCTGGTGCTGGTTGGGGTTTTTCCGGTGTTTTCCCAGGAAAGTTTTCCGCCAGTAGTGGCGATAAGGGTAGAAGGCAACCAGCATATTAGCGAACGGCTTATTCTATCAGCGGTTTCTCTCTCTTTGAAGGAGCCCTTTAATCCCGAAAAAGTTAAGAATGACCTTAAGGCGATTTATGACCTGGGTTATTTTTCCAAGGTATGGGTGGACACTAAAAAGTATCCGGATGGAGTGGAGGTTATCTATAAGGTTGAAGAGTTTCCTGTGATTCAGGATATCGCCATCTCTGGCAATACCGCTTTAACCACTGAAGAGATTAGAAGGGTTATGATCATTTCTCCGGGTCAGGTGATGAACTGGAAGATATTCCA
Organism: Atrimonadaceae bacterium G-SL-SR-0-11; assembly: GCA_048814795.1. Taxonomy (GTDB): domain Bacteria; phylum Atribacterota; class Atribacteria; order Atribacterales; family Thermatribacteraceae; genus Thermatribacter. Next base: position 754,508 of record CP184673.1, read on the forward strand.
GCGGGATCTGGAGCGCATCAAGGCTCTGTACAGCGATAGTGGCTTTATCGTGGCTTATATAGATGGGATTAATTTTGAAAATGGAGTTTTGAGTTTTACCCTCCATGAAGGCATTATCGAAGAATTGCTTTTTGAGGGTTTGGAGAAAACCAAGGAATATGTTTTAAGAAGAGAGCTCGATTTTGAACCTCCGGTTGTTTTTGATTTCGCTCGCATCAAGAAGAACATGCAAAGGATTTATGACCTGGGGTTTTTCGAAGACCTTTCCATGAGGCTTGAGCCGGGTAGCGATCAGGAGCATATTAAAGTGGTCATTGGGGTTGTCGAAAAGAAAACTGGTTTGGCAGGAGTGGGTATAGGATACAACACTGAGGAAGGGTGGTTGGGTTACGTCAGATACCAGGAAGCCAACCTGGGAGGTAATGCTCAGAAAGTGGAGCTTCGTTATGAGTTTGGCTCGCGCACTCTTTACCGGCTTTATTTTGAGGAGCCCTGGTTCTTGGGAGATCCCACCTTGCTTGCCCTGAGCCTCTATGATCAGGTTAAGGAGCGAACCAACTACGAAGGTGGGGAGGAAATTGGAAAGTACGAAGAGGAGAGAATAGGAGGGCAACTGGTGTTTGGGCGCAAGATTAACGAGGACTGGTCCTGGCGCCTGAAGGCTAAATCCGAAAAAATAGATATCACCGTTTTAGAAGGGGAAGCTCCTGATCGAGGGGGAGTGACCAACTCCCTGTCTCCGATGATTATCTACGATACCAGAGACAGCATTCTGGATCCCAAAGAGGGATGGTATGCTTCCTTAGAGGCCGAGTTTGCCGGTAGAGCGCTTGGTGGAGACAATAGCTTCACCAAATATGTGCTGGATGTGCGCCACTTTATAGATACTGGTCCGGATACGGTGCTGGCTCTGCGTCTTTTGGGAGGTACTTCCGATACCTCGCTCCCTGACTATGAGAAATTCGGAGTTGGTGGAGTGAATACCCTGCGAGGATATGACCTTTTTGAGTTCGAGGGAGAAAAGATGCTGGTGTGTAACCTGGAATACCGCTGGACGGTTTCTGAAAATACTCAGGTGGTGTTTTTTGGCGATGCGGGTTATGCCTGGCCCTATGAGGAACCAGTTTCCTTTGAGGACATAAAGACTGGTTATGGAGTGGGCATCCGGGTTGATACTCCCATCGGTCCGGTGCGCCTGGACTATGGCATAGGAGAGCGTGGAGGTCAAACCTATTTCAGCATTGGACATACTTTTTAAAAAGAGAGGAGAGAATCTATGCGTAAACATCTGGTAGTAGCGATTTTGGTAGTGGTTATTTCCTTGTTGAGCTTTTCTGTTGCTTCCTGGGCTGCTTCCAAACCGGCGGCCGATTTGAAGGTTGGTTTGGTGGACATTAACAAGGTATTCAATGCGCATCCCAACACTCAAAAAATTGCTGATTTGGAGCAGAAACTGCTGGATGAGATGAAAAAAAGACAACAGGAGCTTAACGAAAAGGGCAAGGGAAAAACCCGGGAAGAAGTTCAGAAACTTGAGGAAGAGATGAATGCAGAGTGGAAACCGATAAGGGATGCCATGCTTGCCGAGCGTCAGGAACTGATTAACCAGCGCTATCAGGACATCATTCAGGCCATAAAGCAGGTTGCCGAAGCGCAGGGTCTCACCCTGGTTTTGCGTAGTGAAGTGAGGGTTCCGGTGAGCCAGAAAGAACTTCTGGATATACCTCTTGTGTTTTATGGCGGCGTGGATATCACTGAACAGGTACTTGCGGAGCTTGAGAAAATAGTAGCGGCACAAAAAAAGTAACCAGAGATCGGAGTCGAAAGGGACTTTGAAGTTAAGAGAAATAGCTGGGTTGATAGAGGGGGTCACCATAATCGGTGACCCTGATTTTGAAGTTAAGGGTATCAACGCTCCCGCTCAGGCGGGACCAAACGACCTGGTTTTCCTTTTTCGGGAGGAATTTATAGAAGAGGTTCACTCCTCTCTTGCTCAGGCTCTGGTTGTGGAGAAAAAATTTGTTTCTGAATTTCCGGGTAGAAACCTTGTTGTAGTTGCCCGTCCTCGCCTGGCTTTTGCCAAAGTTGCTTCTTTGTTTTCTTATGTGCAAAAGAAGGAAGGCGTGCATCCCAGTGCTTTCGTTCATCCCGAGGCCTCGCTGGGTGGAGAAGTCTGGGTTGGGGCTTTTTCTGTTATAGAGAGAGGGGCTCAGATTGGAGCAAGGACCAAGATTTACCCTCAGGTATACATTGGAGAGCGGGTTCGTATCGGATCAGACTGTCTTATCTATCCCGGCGTGGTCATTAAACACGATTGTGAAATAGGTGACCGGGTTATTTTGCATCCCGGAGTGGTTATTGGAGGAGATGGTTTTGGCTACGAGTGGGATGGAGAAAAGCACTTGAAAATACCCCATTTGGGACGGGTGATTATTGAGGATGACGTGGAAATTGGTGCCAATTCCACTGTGGACCGGGCTACCCTGGGGGAAACCAGAATAGCTCGGGGAACTAAAATAGATAATCTGGTTATGGTGGCTCATAATGTCCAGATTGGTGAAAAAGTGTTGATAGCAGCTCAATCTGGTGTTGCAGGAAGCTCTGTGGTCGAGGATTTGGCTGTTCTGGGTGGACAGAGCGGAGTGGTTGATCATACCCGGGTACGCAGGGGTACCAGAGTAGCAGCGCGAGGAGGCGTTGTTTCTGAGGTTGGTCCCGATCAGATGGTCTCCGGTTTCCCTGCCCAGGACCACCACCAGGAAATGCGTCAACAGGCGCTGATACGAAAATTGCCAGAACTTTTCCGGCGCATTAGAAAGCTGGAAAAAGCCGTTTTTCGCAAGCAATGAGTGAAAATTGTTACTTTCAGAGAACCATCTGCCAGTCTTTTGAGGTACAGGGTAGGGGTTTACACGGTGGAAGAGAGGTCAGGGTCAAAGTATTTCCTGCCGGTCCGAACCAGGGCATTGTCTTCAGAGTCTTTTCATTGTCTGGGGAAGCTGTCATTCCTGCTTCCTTAAGATGGCTTTCTTCCTTTCCCCGTTCCACTTCCCTGGTGAAGGGAGAAGTAGAACTCAAGACGGTAGAGCATTTTTTAGCAGCCTGTTACCTTATGGGTATTGACAATCTCGAGGTTCTGGTCTGGGGGGATGAATTGCCTGCTGGGGATACCAGTTCCCTTTTCTGGATTGAAGAATTTAATAAAGCAGGTGTTGTACCCCAGGAGGTCCCTTCTCCTTTTTGGAAGGTGAGCAGTTTTTTGCAGGTTGGTGACGACAAAAGCTATATTCTGGCTTTTCCCTCTGAAAAAATGCAGGTTTTCTATTTTTTGGATGCAGTGGAACATTCTCATTTTGCCCAGGTGGCTACTTTCAGCGAAGAGGATCCCTTTCTGGAGCTGGCTGCATCACGTACTTTTGCTTTTCATTTTGAGTTGCCCTATCTTGCAAAAAGCGGTTTGGGAAAGGGAGCTCAGGACTGGGCCATAATTTTTGGGCCTGACGGGCATTCTTCCTCTCCACTTCGCTTTCCTAAGGAGCCTGCTTTGCATAAAATCCTCGATTTTTTGGGGGATTTGTTTCTTTTGCAGGTAAGAGTTCGGGGTGGTTTTTTTGCAGTACGCTCAGGTCACAGCTTAAACCGCGAGCTGGCAAGATTGCTCAGTGAGGAGATGAGTGAAAAAGGTGAACATTCATCCTACCGCCTGTGTTGAAGCAGGAGCAGTTCTGGATAAAAATGTGGAAGTAGGTCCCTATTCGATTATCGGTGGACAGGTTCGGATAGGTGAGGGAACCAGGATTGGTGCTTTTTCGGTCATTGAAGGCAGAGTGAGCATTGGAAAAGGCTGCACCATAGGTCATCACGTGGTCTTGGGTGCTCCCCCTCAGGATGTTGCCTATGGGGGTGAAGATACTGAAGTGGTGATTGGTGACCATACCATTTTGAGAGAATTTGTTACTGTGCACCGGGCTACGGGTAAGGGCAAATCAACGCGCATAGGTAATAGCTGTTTCATTATGGCTTGTTGCCATGTGGCCCATAACTGCGAAATTGGGGATGAGGTAACTATGGCCAATGGTGCGATGCTGGCTGGTTATGTAAAGGTTGGCTCTCAGGCAGTGCTCAGTGGGTACGTGGGAGTGCATCAGTTTGTGCGCATTGGAAGGCTGGCCATGGTGGGTGGGCTTTCCAAAGTGGTCATGGATGTCCCTCCTTTTCTGCTTGTGGATGGACACCCTGCCAGGATATTTGGTTTGAATGTGGTGGGCTTGCGGCGGAAAGGTTTTACCGCTTCGGAAAGGGAACTGATCAAGAGGGTCTACGAGATTATTTATCGTTCTTCATTGCCTCTCAATCAAGCCCTGGATCTGGCTAAGGAAGAATTTTCTGATGAGTTGGCCCGGGAAATAATTGCCTTCTTTGAAGGTTCTAAAAGGGGTGTCCTGCGCTGGAAGGAAAGTTGGAGGTTGAAGGAAAATGCAGAGTGAGGGGTTGCTCCTGCTTGCCGGGGAGGGCCTGGTTCCCGAGCTGGTGTACCGGGAGGCTAAAAAAAGGTTTGCCCGGGTTAAGGTTTACGGTTACTCTTTTTTAAAGTATGGCTCTTCTTTTTCCCCCGATTTTTGGGATGGTTGCTTTTCTTTGCATAACATATTGGATTGTCTTACCAGCAATGCTCTGAACTATCTGTGTTTTGCTGGCAAGGTTCCCCGGAGATTTTTATTTTGCGAAGAGCTTATTGCTGAGGACCTCAAGCTTTTGTTGTCTGAGCTGCGTGTTAAAGGTGATCGAGAGGTCCTGGAGGCGATATTTGGCTTTTTCCGAAAGAAGAACTGTTCTCTGCTTTCGCCGCTTGAGTTTCTCTCAGATAACTTAACGCCAGCGGGTTTTCTTACCTGTAAAAAGCCCAGTTCCCATCACTGGAGCGATATCGAGAAAGGTATGCAGATTGCTTCTTTTCTTGCTGATTGGGAAGTAGGACAGACCGTGGTATTGAAAGAGGGAGTAGTACTTGCTGTTGAAGCAGCGGAGGGAACCACGGAGACCATCCGGAGGGGAATTTCTTTTGGAGAAGGCGAAGTTGTGGTGGTGAAAATGGCACGCAGCAGACAGGATTTCTTTGTAGACGTTCCCGCGATTGGCGCAGAAACCGTTCGTGCACTTGGTAAGCAGGGTGGCATCATTGCTCTTGAAGCTCAAAAGACGATGATTATAAACCTTCCTGAAGTGATCGGCCTTGCTAATTCCTTAGGTGTAGGTATCGTGGGTATTTCGAGAAATGGAAGTTTCTCCCTCTCGTAAAGTAGTCTTTGTATCCACCGGTGAGACCTCTGGAGATCGCTATGCTTCCCTGGTGGTTGAGGCCCTGCGCAGGATTTGCCCAGAACTTTCGGTGGTTGCTCTGGGAGGAGAAGAACTTCAAGCAAGCGGTGCACTGCTTTTGGGTAATACTCAACACATAGCCACGGTGGGCCTGTGGGAAGCTGTGCATTCTCTGGGCGGGTGGTGGTCGCTTTTTAGGAGAGCCACTCGCTATCTCCTTTCTGAACCCCCCAGGTGTGTGCTACTGGTCGATAATCCCGGTTTCAATATGCGACTGGCCCGTTTCTGTTATCAACACAGGGTGCCGGTGATTTATTTTGTGCCCCCTCAGGTCTGGGTGTGGGGAAAGAGCAGGGCAAAAAAGCTTTCCTGCTGGGCGAACGCTATATGTACCATTTTCCCCTGGGAGGAAAATTATTTCAATTCTCAAAAGGCTTTGTGGGTGGGACATCCGGTGGCCTGGTTTGTGGAGCAGTTTGAAAGAGAGAAAGCCCGTCCAGCTGATGCGAATAAAAAAACAGTGTTGCTTCTCCCGGGAAGCAGAGTTCGGGAAATTAAGACCTATCTGGAAAGAGTACTTCCAGCAGTGCACCTTCTTTCTGAGAAATACCCCTTTTTGAACTGGAAACTGGTGGTTGCTTCTTCCGGAGTGAAAGATTTGATTTGCGAAAGAGTGCAAGGGTTACCGATAGACCTGGTTGAGCACCAAAAACTTTACGATGTTGCCCAGGAAGCCTTTCTTTCCATTTCTTGTTCCGGTACGGTGACCCTGGAAATGGCCCTTCTGGGAATCCCCCAGATCATCGTTTACCGGGTTTCTGGCCTCACTTACTGGCTTGCCCGGCTCCTGGTCAAAGAGAGGTGGGTGGGGCTTCCCAATATTCTCGCCCAAAAAGAGATCTGCCCCGAGCTTATTCAGGATGATTTCAGACCAGAGCGGCTGATGCAGAAAGCGGAGAAATTCCTCGAAGAAAGTGAGCGACACCGGGAAACGGCTCTCTTGTGGAGCAAGAAACTCAAGGCACGCCTTTACCGTGGTGATCCCTTTGAGAATGTGGCCCGGGTGGTGAAGCGATATTTGTAAAAAGCCATTGCTTCTTATAACTGTAAATGGCCCCGGGGAAGTTTGCTACAGCTTGCATCCTTTTCTGGAAGCTCTTCGTTCCATTACCGAAGAAGTAAGAGTCTGGGTAATTATCCCCCCCTGCCAGTTTGCAGGTGGCTGGGAAGAGAAAGCGGTCCGAAGCCTGCCACTTGTTGAGAGAATCGTTAGCTCCCGCCAGGTTTTCCGGTTTTTGTTTCTGGAGCAGGTAAACTTTCCGAAATTGGGGCTGGTGCTTTTTATGGGTGGAGATCTTTTTTACGCTTACCGTTTGAAGCGCAAAAGTGGTTATCCGCTCTGGGCTTATGGTATTCCCCCTCGGGGCATTAGAAAAGTGGACCTTTTTTTGGTGCGCTTTGAAAAATATTTGGAAAACTATCCTCCAGAGAAATGTTTTCTGGTGGGGGATCTCTTGTACTCTCTGTGTTGCATTCGATCCCGGGCCTCTTCGAGCTTTTTTGGGGAAGGAAAACCGCGCTTTTTGTTTCTTCCCGGGAGCCGCCCCGCCCTTTATCCTTATATCCTGCCTTTTTATAGCGAGGTGGCTTCTCTGTTGCGCAGGGAATACTATCCGAAGGCTTCCCTGATATTGGGTTTTCCAGAGTTTCTGGAATTAGAAAGTTTTGTGGAAGTGGAAAGTCAGGTGACATCTCTGTTTAAAACCGTTTGGGGGCATACTTCCTCCCTGATTGAGGAAAGCGATTTTGCAGTCATGGTTCCCGGCTCGGTTAACCTGGAAGTGGCTTATCGGGGTAAAAAGGGAGTGGTGGTGTTGCCTCTGGGGAAGGGCGTTGAAAAACTTCCTCTCCAGGGTGTGTGGGGCCTGCTGGATGTTTTGCCGTTTTGGGGTAAAATAGTAAAGCCCAGGTTGGTGGAAAGATTGAATCAAAAAATCAGGTGGGTTTCCCTGCCCAACCGGGTTTTTGATACCGAGATTTTTCCGGAGTTTCGAGGGAAAATCACTCCTCAGGAGGTTGTAAGGGGAATAAAAGAAGAGCTTCAGGGAGAAGGTGCCTGGCGATCGGTTCTTGCAAAGGGGAGATTTTCTCAAGATGCGGCGATGCGGTTGGCTGGAAAGGTTTGCGAATTTCTTGAAGAGCAAGAGTGTTTTTAGGAAAAGCAGTTTCTGGCGCTTGTTGAGGTATTTAAAGCCTTACTGGAAATTTGTTCTGGGCGCCATTTTGATGGCTTTTATCGGAGCCAGCTTCAGCGTTGTTCTTCCCTGGCTGGTTAAGGATATCATAGATAGAGTGCTTCTCGAGCGCAATATTCGCCTTTTGATGATTATTTCTTTTGGAGTGATAGTAATCTTTTTTGTCAAAGGCGTTGCCTCTTATGTTCAAAACTACTGGATTTCTATTGCTGGCTTCAGGACCATCACCCGTTTGCGCTCTGAGCTTTACGCTCATCTGCACAATCTTTCTGCCTCTTTTTTCCACGAAAACCCAACTGGAGAAGTCCTTTCTCGCATGACCAACGACATATCTATACTCCAGAACTTCTTTGCCAACGTGTTTTTGAATATTTTTATGGACATTCTGATTTTCCTTGGTTCCCTGGTTTTCCTGTTTTTCATTCACTGGAAACTGGCCCTTTTTTCGGTGGCTGTTTTCCCCCTGGTGGGTGTGTGCATAGACTATCTGGGAAAAAGAATTAGAGGAGCTTCGCATCTTTTGCAAAAGAAGACGGCAACTTTAACTTCCCTTATTGAACGGGCGGTTACTGGAATGAAAATTATTCAGTCCTATGTAAGCTCGCCCTACGAGGTACAACGTTTTGAGACTGAAAACGAAATTAACTTCAGGTTGGCCATGAAACAGGCTCGGGCCAAGGCCTTGCTTACTCCACTTGTAGAACTGATCGCTTCCTGTGCGCTTACCGCGGTTGTCTGGTTTGGAGGAAGAGAAGTCATTCGGGGAAACCTCACTCCTGGAGGGCTGGTTGCCTTTCTTGGTTACCTGGTTACTGCTGCTTCACCTCTTTCCAGTTTCAGCAGGGGCTTCCAGATACTTCAGCAGAGCCTGGCTTCGGCGGAGCGCATTTTTGAATTTCTGGATACCCCTCCCCAGATAAAGGATGAAGAGGGCAACATAGACAAAAAAGAGGTTACTCAGGGCCTTAACATCAAAAACGTTTCTTTTTCTTACCGAGGGGAAAAGGTGCTCAGGGATTTTAGTCTGGAGGTGAAAATTGGGGAGAAGGTGGGTATTGTAGGTCCCAGTGGAGCTGGAAAAAGCACTTTGATTAACCTGCTTTTGCGTTTTTATGATCCGGATTCAGGAAGCATTGAAATAGATGGTATTGATATTCGCCGGATTCGGCTTTCTTCGTTGCGCAACCTGATCGGAGTGGTACTGCAAGATGCCCTGGTTCTGGGAGGGACGATTTGGGAAAATATTCTGTATGGAAAACTTAATGCTCGACCTGCGGAGATTTTTGAGGCTGCCAGAAAGGCGCGAGCTCATGATTTTGTAATGACGCTTGAGAAAGGTTATGATACCAATGTTGGAGATGCAGGGTGCCGCCTTTCAGGTGGTCAGAAGCAGCGTATCGCCATTGCCCGGGCTTTTTTGAAGAATCCACCCATTCTGGTTTTTGATGAGGCTACTTCTAACCTGGATCCAGAATCGGAACGCTACATTCGAGAAGCAATTGCCGAAATCGAGCGGGACAAAATTGTTATTGTGGTGGCTCACTCACCGGCTATGGTTAAGGATCTGGACAGGATTGTTTTACTCTGGGACGGGACTGTTAAGGCTCAGGGTTCTCACCAGGAGCTTCTTGCTTCCTGTGAAGAATATCGCCGCCTGTTTGGAGGAATAGGGGAATGAGAAAAATACGTTTGGCAGTTTTAATGGGTGGCCGGGGTGAAGAGCATGAAGTGAGTTTGAGCTCGGGGTCCGGAGTAATTCAACATGTTGATTATGAAAAATACCTGGTGCGTCCGGTGATTATCAGTCGGGAGGGGATATGGAAAATCACCACTGCTTTCCTCACTGAACCTGCTGCTCTGGATGAACTTAGTTTTGAACCCTACCAGGTTGGAGAAGCCATAGAGGTGCTCCGCAGGGAAGTGGACCTGGTGTTCATAACTTTGCATGGAAGATTGGGAGAGGATGGCACCATTCAGGGAATGCTGGATATAGCTGGTATGACTTATGTTGGCTCGGGAGTTACCGCCAGTGCTTTGGGGATGCATAAGGCCTTTTTCAGAATCATTGCCAAGCATGTGGGCGTTACAGTTCCTCCGGGTCTTGTGATAGACAGAACCCAGTGGGAAGAGAAGTCGGAACTTCTCCTCTTCCAGGTCCGATCTTTTGGCTCCTGGGTGGTGAAGCCAGTTTCTCAGGGTTCAAGCATTGGTGTTTTTATGGTTGAGAGTTTCTCCGAGCTTGGGGAAGCTGTAGGTGAGGTCCTGAAATTGGACCAGGGCGTTATCATCGAAAAAAGGATTAAGGGTCCGGAGGTAACCTGTGGGGTTCTGGGAGGCGGCAGAAAAGAGTTGCTCCCCTTGCCCCCTACCCTTATCGTGCCCCGACAACGAGAGTTTTTTGATTACTTTTCCAAATACACCCCTGGCGCCACCCTGGAAATCACTCCTGCTCCTCTTCCTGAAAAGGTTATAAAAAAGCTGCAGGAAGACGCTCTTTTGATGCACAGAACCTTAGGATGTCGAGGTATGTCGAGATCCGACTTTATTTATGATGAAAAAGAAGATCGGCTCTACCTTCTGGAAATCAATACCATACCCGGGCTTACTCCCACCAGCTTGATTCCTCAGGCCTGTCGGGCTATGGGCATGAGCTTTAAGGATTTGATCGATTACCTGGTTGAAGACTCTCTTTCTGCCAGTGACTTGCGGTACAGTTCACGGATTTTTAACAAAATCGGTTGATAGGCTTCGCTGGCATAATCCGGGTAGGTATATTCGAAAGGACGGAAAGCTCCCTTTTCCCATTTGATGGTGGCTTCTGCGTAAATTCCTTTTCCAATGTATACCCGGTGGGAAAAATTTTTGGTGGTGGCCAGGACGATTTTTCCTCCGTCAAAGTAGCCCGGATCCAGGTTGATTCTGCGCTCTTTTTGCTCGTCTCCGGTCTGAACTTCTATCTGGTTGGTGGCGATTTTGATATCCGCCAGCTGTCCTGGATCGATGAGGGGCTCGAAAACCAGAAAAACCCGGGTTAGCTGCTCTCCAATATTGCGATAATAGTTGGTGTGGATGAAAGGAAGGTGAGGGCTTTCCCACTCTATTTTTCCAAAATGCTCTTCAAGGAGCGGTTTTACCTTTTCCAGAATTTCCCGCTCCGGATAAAGAATGGCGATGAAAAGCTTCACTGGTTTGGGCTGGCGAATTATTCCCATGACGACCTCCGCTTTTATGAGACTCTTTTTTAGAATATTATATATTTTTGCGGTAGGACACTTATTCCGGTCGGTTGATTCTCGGTTTTGGACTGGTAGCTACTATTGTGCTTCACAAAGTAGTTTGCTTCCACATACCCTAGTTTATAGGATGGTTGTGCTGACTAAAGTCTTTTGCTATGGATGTCTGGTTGTCAATGAAAGCATTGCCTTTATGTTTGTTTCTGAATGTTGACCTTTCAAGCTTCCCAAGTGTTCTCTTTCAGGTTTTCGGAAGTACACTTTTGTTTTCTTTGGCGACCTTTGAAAGACAATCTCTAGAGTTGTTTCTTAGCAGCTTCTCTACTGGTTAGGTCTATACATTCCTGTAAAAAACAATCAAGATGGATACTTGATTTCCCCCCAGTTTGGTGGAGACAAAGAAAAGAGAGTATAATCTCAACTGGGGTGTCAAAGAATGGAAAAGTGGTTCGTAGGCAGCATGATCGAGAATTAAAGTTGGAGATTCTTCGGCTGATTCAAGAGGAAAAAATCCGTAGCTCAGATAGCCTGGGATTTTGATATCCGAGCAAACCTCATTCGCAAGTGGAAGAGAGCTTTCCGGGAGCGCCCTCGAAAACCTCCTTGGCAAAGAACCTTGCAAAAGAAGAAGCTTATGTGCGCCAGTCAGAGAGGGATTTAAAAAGGGTTACGGAAGGAAGGGGATATTTTAAAAAAAAGTGCATGAACTCTTCTCAAAGACACCAAGATAAAGTTTCGCTTTAGGGATGAACACTGCTCCCTCTTCTCGGCAGAGACGGCTTAAGGCTTGAAAGTCTCGGTGAGCGCTTATTATGCTTTTCGAAAGAGAGGCGAATCGAAAAGAAGCCGGAAAAACTGGAAACTGATGCAGGCTATTCAGGAAGCCTTCCGAGAGATTTGCAAGAACTATGGGAGTCCCAGGATTACCGCTTTACTAAGGAAGAGGAGTTATAGCTGTGGTGAGAACCGGGTGGTGGAATTGATGCACCAGATGGGTCTTCAGGGTAGAAGAAGGAAGCGTTATTAAGGAACCACCAGATCTTCCCATCCTCGCCACAAATTTCCCAATCTCCTGAATTAGAATTTTCGATGTGAAAAACCAAGTGCATCTCTTGTTACGATATCACCTATATTCCTACCAGAGAAGGATGGCTTTATCTGGCTGTTATCCTGGATCTTCGCTCCTGCAAAATTGTGGGTTGGGAAAGTGGGCGAGCGTTTATCTCAGACGCTCACCATTGCCTCTCTGAAAAGCTCAAGCGAGAAGGAAACCATCCTCCGGCTTCTGGCATCATTCCGATCAGGGGTTGCCGTATGGAGATTCTTTCTACCAGGATATCTTAAGGAAATATGGATTTCTGGATAAGTTAGTCGGAAGGGTAATTGTTATGATAAGCTCTGCGTGGAATCATTCTTCAAAACCTTAAAAACTGAGTGCATCAACCAAGAACGTATGGTACTCGGGAGGAAGCAAAACGGAGCCTCTTTGCCTATATCGAGGGATTCTACAATTGCAAGAGGCTTCATTCCGCCCTGGGATATAATAGTCCTGAGGAATTTGAAAAACAGTATGAGCTAACACAGTAAAGAGTACCAAAAAGTACCTCCACTTTTTGGGGAAGTCCAAACTATAAAGCAAGAGAGGGAGAGAGGAAAAGAATATTCCAGGAAGTCTATAACAACATCCCGATGATGCGAGAACCGGTGAGTGCTCTGCGTATGACCTTCAAAGCCCTGACCCAGGATATGTCCTGGGTTCCTGTGATATGAAAGACTGTAATCTGGATGAGTGAGGCAAAAGAAATCACCATCAACAAATGGATATGGTTTTAAAGAATATCCCTACAATAAGTTGACGCTATCGAACCTATATATTGTCTTGACATTTGGGTTTGTCTTGTTTTAAAATACTGTCAACGTTGACAGTCAACGTTGACAGTACAATTAAGGGTGGTTATTGTGTTCCCTACCTTGGAAGATGTTGCAAGAAAAGCTGGAGTTTCAGCGAGGACTGTTTCAAGGGTTATTAATGGAGAGCCTTGGGTAAATCAGGTTACGCGGGAAAAGGTTTTGAGAGCGATTGAAGAGTTAGGATATAGACCCAATAGCTTGGCAAGGGGGTTGAAAAAAGCCAAAAACAATGTTGTTGGCTATGTTTTACCTGATATGTCAAGCCAGTTCTTTGGATTGATTGGGAGGGTTATTGAGAGAATATTAAGAAAAGCTGGGTATAGTCTTATTGTTAGCTCAACAGATAACAAACCCTCTCTCGAAGCAGAAGCATTACATTTACTTATAGATCAAAGAGTCAGCGGGATCATTCTTGCTTCTTTGGGTCATTTGGGTGATTCCGCAAAATCCTTTTTGCAAGCTCTTCAAATCCCTGTTGTGGTTATCGATAATGAGGTGGAAGGTTTAAGGTCCGATGTTGTTCTTCATGACAACCTTCGAGGTTCGTATCTTTTGACTCGTCATCTTATCGAGCATGGACATACGAGAATTGCCTTTATTGGTGGTCCGCTAAATCAGACTTCGGGTGCTTTAAGATTGGCAGGGTATAGAATGGCACTTGAGGAGATAGGCATATCCTACGATGATAGTTTAGTAAAGATTGGGGATTGGCAAGCTAGCAGTGGTTACGAACTAACCCTTGAACTAATTGATACCGTATCTTTCACTGCTCTTTTTTCTGCCAACTTTGACATGGCCTTAGGAGTGCTAAAGGCTTTCCAAAGAAAAAGTATTTCGATTCCGGAAGAGGTCGCCCTCGTTGCTTTTGATGGTCTCGGTCTTGCTCAATTTACCGATCCTCCGCTTACAACCTTGAGGGATGTTGAGAGAAAAATTGGCATTATCGCAGCTCGTCTACTACTGGGTAGGATCGAAAACCCTGATCGTTTCCGCAAGGAACTAAAAGTTGTAGTTCCCGTGGAATTGTGTATTAGGAGATCTTGTGGTTGTTATTTTTATGGAAGTAGCAAAGACAAAAGCAATAATAAGGGGGTAGAAAAATGTTAAAAGCGATACCTGAGAGTGAGTTTCAGGAACGCATTAAAAAAATTCAGGAGAAACTCTGGGAACATAATTTTGATGCTTACCTTGTACACTCTAATGAAGCTGACCAGGGAAATGTTCGTTACCTGAGCGATCACTGGCCTGTTTTTGAGAGTGCTGGTGTCATTGTGCCCAAAGAAGGTGAACCGATCCTGCTCATAGGTCCTGAGGCTGAATCTTTTGCAAAAGAACGAAGCAAAATTCGGAAAGTCCGCAAGCTTCTTGAGTATCGGGAAGCAGCAGATCCAGAATACCCTGATATTGAGGTAAGCACCTTTGAAGAGATATTTGATGAAGTTTCTGAAGGCAAAGGCATACGGCGTCTGGCTTTGGGAGACTATACCATCCTTCCTGTGCCAGTTCTTGAAGGAGTTCGAAAAGCACTTGGTAAAGAGGGAGAGATTGTACGTGCGGAGTGGATTATTGCCGAGTTGAGATCTGTTAAGTCTGAAAATGAAATTGCCCTCCTTCGCGAAGCTCATCGTATCAGCGAGCTGGTCCTTGAAGATGTTCTCCGCTCTATTCGGCCAGGCATGACCGAGAGAGAAACACTTGGAATTGTGTATGAATCTATGTACCGTCATGGGGCAGAAAGTGAAGCTTTTCCCAACTATGTTTTTGGAGGAAGAAGAACCCGAAACGCCATTGATCGTGCCAGTGACAGAACCCTCAAGGAAGGAGAGCTGATTCAGCTCTGTATCGGAGCTCGTTTTGGAGGATATGCTTCTTCTGTGGGACGACCCATAATCTTTGGAAAAATGCCTGAAGAGATGCGGAAAAGAGTTCAGTTTGGCCTGGATGCTCACCGGAAGACTCTGGAGTGGATACAAGAGGGTGTTATCGCCAAGGATGTGGCCATGAAATACTACGAGTACTTCCTGCAGCATGGCTATGCTGCAAATTACCTTTATGGTCCCTGTCATGGAACTGGTATCATTGAAGTTGAAAAACCCTGGATGGAAAAGACCTCTAATTATCCCCTGAAGGAGAACATGACCTTCATGGCCGACACCTTCTTCACTTCTGAGGAGTATGGTTTTCGCTGGGAAGACGGTTTCCGGGTAACAAAAGATGGTGTTGAGCTTTTTTCAAGTGCCCGCTGGGAGATCATTGAGCTATGAGAGTGTAAATTTTGGCTGGAGAAGATGCCTTATGGGAGAGGATCCTCTTGTTAAGCTTCAGGATTGTTCTATTATTTTAATATCGATAAAAACTAGGGAGGTTATTTGAGTATGAGGCTCGCTGAGATGTTGCCTTATCAGGTCGAACAGGCATTGGTTGAGAAGTGGCCTTTGTTTGTTCCTGCAGGGACAATTGAATATCATGGTGAACATCTTGCGCTGGGAACTGATACAATAGTGGTAATCAAGGCTCTGGAAGAAGTTGAACGAAGAATTAATTGTGTTGTCGCACCGACGATCTGGTATGGTCCTTCGAGTTTTGCTGTTGCAGGACCAGAAAAGGGAACGATTCATGTAAGTGAGGATAGATTTGAAAAATATGTCTCCGACATTCTCCGTGGATTACTTGATATTGGATTCCGAAAAATCTTTGTTGTTATTCATCACCAGTTTGAGAAAGGGCAGTTGATGCCAGAAGCCTTAGCCTTTAAGAAGGCGGCCGTTTCTCTTATTTTTGAATATCTTGAACGACAATGGGGAAGGGGGTGGTGGGGTTCCGAAAGAATGGCTAATTACTATGAAAGTTTGGGAACTTCTGAAAATCCTTTCAATTGGATACGGGTGATTCCTCTTATGAGTCCGAAAATCCAAGAGGAGGTGGGATATGATCATGCTGGTGTTTTGGAGACTTCTTTGATGATGGTGGCTGCTCCTTCAAGTGTTGATTTTACACACTTGAAGGCAGATGGTCCCTGGTTCACGAGGAGTGCCAAGGAAGCCACGAAGGAACATGGAGAAAAGGCTTTTAAGCTAATAGTGGGGTACTTAATCAAAACGGTGAGTGATTAATAACAAGGATTTTCTTATAAGGAGGGCAAAAAGGTGAAAAAATCTCTCGGATTTCTTGTGTTTGTGATCGTTGGATTGGTGTTTTTTACCGCGTTAGTTGTTGGAGCAGAAGAAGCCAAGAAATATACAATTGGTACTTCAATCATAACGTATGAGCATCCTTTCTATATTGACGTGGTAAAAGGTATGCAAAGAGCTGCAGAGGAACTTGGGGTGGAATTACTGTTGGACGATCCCAAATGCAAACTGGATCTCCAGGTCAAAGCATTAGAAACTTTCATTACTCGTGGTGTTGATGCACTAGTGGTTTACGGAGTCGATCCAGTGGGAGTGGTTCCTGTTGTGGAGGAAGCGGTAGCTAAGGGTATACCGGTTATAACAGCTGATATGGAGTTACAGACAGATAAAGTTGTGACGTTCATAGGTTCTGATAACTATGAAATAGGAACTCTTGTAGGTAAATGGACCAAAGAGTACATAGAAAAAAATTTGAATGGCAAAGCCAAGATTGCAATAGTTTATTGGGCTGTATCTGTGGCGCAGCAGCAGAGAACTCAGGGGTTTTTGGATCAAGTAACGCAATTGCCAGGAGTTGAAATTGTGGCTAAGCAAAATGTAGAAGAAGCATTGCGCGAAAATGCTATGGCAGTTACCGAGAATATACTTACTGCTCATAAAGACTTAGATTTTGTATATGGATCTAACCAGACTTGTACGATGGGTGCCGTATCAGCAGTGGAAGCTACTGGAAGAAAAGTAAAAGTAGTTGGCGTAGACATTGACACAGAGATGATGAGAGCCATTAAGGACGGTAAGTTATTAGCTACAGTGGCTCAACAACCAATAGTTCTTGGGAAAACTGCGATTGAAACAGCAGTGAAAGTTTTGAAAGGTGAGGAAGTACCAAAAAGAATTACCGTTCCTGTTCTTTTAGTGACACAAGAGAACTTAGAAAAAGCTGCTAAGGAACTTGAAGTTCTTGAGTATTGAAGTTTAGGTTTTACGAAAACCCTATTGCCGTTCGCCATAAGTCTTAAAAAGCCAAATATATGGCGAACGGCAATAGGGTAAGCAGCAGGGAGGGAATGCAGTGTGGAGAACAAGCCCTTACTCAAGGTAGTAGGGATTTCGAAGAAGTTTGGAGCGGTACAAGCTCTTTGTGATGTAAGTTTTGAAGTGGATAAAGGTGAGGTTTTAGGTTTATTGGGCGATAATGGAGCAGGAAAATCCACGCTTATAAAGATAATATCAGGAGTTTACCCGCCAGATAAAGGAGAGATATTTTTCGAAGGAAAACGGATTGAAAGATACGATCCTGCCTACGCTAGATCCTTGGGCATAGAAACTGTTTATCAAGATCTGGCTCTTGCTGCCAAGAGGAATATAGCTGAAAACATATTTCTCGGAAGAGAATATCTGAAAGCGTTCTTGGGAACACCAATTCGAGTTTTGGACAAAAGAAGAATGGAGAAGGAGGCAAAGTTACTTCTGCAGAGATTGCGAATTGATATTGACCCTCGTTCTAAGGTTGGAAACCTTTCTGGAGGCCAGCGTCAAGCAACAGCTATAGCAAGGAGCGTTTTTTGGAATGCGAAGCTCGTTATAATGGATGAACCGACTGCTGCTCTTGGAATATCCGAGAGAGAAAAAGTTCATCAGATAATTTCTGAGTTAAAAAACCACAATATATCAGTAATTTTGATAAGTCACAACTTGGAAGACACCATTAATGTTGCCGATAAAGCTGTTATTTTGCGATTGGGTAAGAAAGTTGGAGAATGCTTGCTTCAAGAAACTAGTAAAGATGAGCTCGCAAGATTGATTGTTGCTGGTTAATCAAAAGGAGGGTTAATGATGAGCATCGGAAGGGCTTCTTTACCTTTTGACTCAAAGTCCTTTTTAAAGGAATGGGGGCTTTTATTAGCTTTTCTTGTTCTTTTCTTTGCTTTTTCTGTAACCAGTCCTTATTTTTTAACTGTTGAAAATGTATTTAATATCCTGAGGCAGATGTCGGTTACTGCAATTTTAGCTTTTGGAATGACTTTTGTAATCTCTTCAGCCCAAATCGACTTGAGTGTAAGTGCAGTAGTAGCATTAGCAGGAGTTACAGTTGCGGCACTTATTAAGGTGTATCCTTTGTGGTTGTGTTTGATTATTGTTCTTGGAGAAGGTATGTTTATAGGTTTTATACAAGGTTTGTTAGTTTCTAGGCAGAGAATACCAGCCTTTCTTCTTACCCTGGCAACATCAGGTATTCTTAGGGGAGTAGCTTTCATTTATACGCAGGGTCGCCCAATCTATATAGGTTCAGAAATTTTTAGGGCAATAGGGCGGGGGTTTATTGGAATGGTGCCTATCCCAGTGGTTATAATGGCTGTTTTGTGGTTTTTTTCTTATTTTGTTCTTACTCAGACTAGATTTGGAAAGTACGTTTTGGTTGTGGGAGAGAGCCAAGAAGTCGCTAGACTTTCTGGGATCAATGTAGTCAGGATTTTGACTCTTGTATTTGTGTTGCATGGTTTGTTAGGAGCAATTGGTGGAATAGTGATGGCTTCCCGTGTTGGTGCAGGGTCACCTCAGATTGCGACTGGAGAAGAATTGGAAGTCATCTCTGCAGTGATTTTAGGAGGAACTAACCTTTTTGGAGGGGAAGGTACCCTGGTGGGGACGCTTCTTGGGGCAATGGTTATTTCTACATTGATGAATGGTATGACCTTACTTAATATTTCTCCTTATGTTCAAATGGTAGTTAGAGGATCAGTTATTTTGGGAGCGGTTTGGCTAAACGTAATGAAATATAGTTACGATAGGAAATAATTGTTTTTGGGAATACTGTTCAATTTTGTGTTGAGATTATGGATGTTTAAGCTCACATCATGAGATACTTAATAAGTCCAGTATCTTTCAGATATCTCTGGGAACTCCTCTATCCTAAACTTCAGTGTGGTCTTTTCCTATTTTCCTATTAGGCCTTCTTCTGTTAGTCTTTTTGGGTGAAACCGTGCACTCTCCGGTTTGGTACTATTATATAGCGGTTCTGTAGCTTTTCCCGAAAAGCACGATTCAACTTTTCCACCATTCCGTTGAGTTTGAAAGAGTGGGAGAAAGAACAAAGAGTTTGGTTTTTTCTTGCAGATTTCTTCAAACTCTCCATGAAATTCACTGCTTTTACTGAACCGGGTTTAAAAGAGAAATCATTCAAGACCTTATAGGTATTGGGATTGTTATATACTGCACTGAAGGATAGAACTGAGAGCTGGATCGCTTTTTGTGCCGTGAAGGTCTCTAATCTAGAAAGCTTGCAATTCTTACTTTATTCTCTACTTCCCGAATAATTTGCTTTCTACTATTTAAAATATTTTGAATAATTAATACTTTGAAAAATCTACAAGCTAAAAATTTTTTTGCAAATATCATTATTTGCCACTACTATTGACGATTTTATTTAAAATAATTAAAATATAACAAACAGGTGGTGGGTTTACATATCTTTAATTAAGGGGGAGAAGAGTTTGCCAGTTCGAGAAGCATCATCGTTACTTCAGGAAGTTGTAGAGCGCATTGATAGGGCTTGCGACTTGTTAGGCTTAGAAAAATATGTTGGTGAAATCTTCAAAGCTTGTCAAAGAGAACTTATCGTTTCTTTTCCAGTCAAGATGGATGACGGTAGTATTCGGGTATTTCAAGGATATCGTGTTCACCATAACACCATACGAGGTCCAGCAAAGGGTGGCATTCGTTATCATCCAGATGTTAGTTTAGACGAAATTCGAGCTTTAGCTATGCTCATGACGCTAAAGTGTGCTGTAGTTAATATCCCTTTTGGAGGAGCAAAAGGGGGTGTAGTCTGTGATCCTAAAGAACTTTCTCAAAAAGAACTTGAGAGATTAACTCGGCGCTTTGCAACAGAAATCAGCATTTTCCTTGGCCCGGAAACTGATATTCCTGCGCCAGATTTGAATACAAATGCTCAGGTTATGGCTTGGATCATGGACACATACAGTGTTCACCATGGGCGTTCTGTTTTGTCGGTAGTGACGGGCAAACCGCTTGTCGTTGGTGGATCTAAAGGAAGAACCGAAGCAACCGGAAGGGGAGTGGCATATGTAACTGAATTTTTGGCGAGACAGATGGGTATTTCTCTTGAAGAGGCTCGAGTTGTGGTCCAGGGCTTTGGTAAAGTTGGTTTTCCTGTTGCAAGAATACTCAACGAAGAGTATGGTTGTAGGATTGTCGGTGTTTCCGATGTTGGTGGAGGAGTTTTAAATCTTAAAGGTCTGGATATCAGGAGGTTGAAAGAACATGAACGACAGAAGGGCACAGTAGCCGGATTTGAGGGTGGTGAACAAATCAGGCGGGAGGAAATTTTTAAAGTTCCTTGTGACATTTTTATTCCTGCTGCTCTTGAGAATCAACTAAACGAATATACGGCTTCTCAACTCCAATGTCGAGTTGTGGTAGAAGCTGCTAATGGTCCCACAACTATAGCTGGTGATGTTCTACTTTCTGAACGAGGAATTTTAATAGTTCCAGATATTTTGGCTAATGCGGGCGGTGTAGTTGTATCATACTTTGAATGGGTACAAGGATTACAATCGTTTTTTTGGAATGAAGCGGAGGTTAATTCACGTCTTAAAATGGTTATGCTAGAGGGCTTTCGGGAGTGTTTTACAATAGCACAAAGACAGGGCTTGTCTTTGCGTGAGGCAGCTTTTGTATTAGCCATTTCAAGAGTTGCTGAAGCTTTGAAAACGCGAGGAATTTATCCTTAAAAGGTGAAAAAATTTTTATTGAAACTTCTTTTGTTATCTATAAATATTCAAAATTTTTAAGTGAAAAGCTTGACTTTTAGTAGATTGCATTTGTAGAATTTGCAAAAAGTGGTTGTAAAACAAAAAGGATGTAGATCGATGGTTAAGTGTAAAGCTTTTGTGAACTCCAAGGTAGTAGAGCGGATGAAGCCTGAGAATGGCAAGCTTTCTGTAATTTTCGAATCGATCAGGAAATACGGCCCTATATCTAGGAGTGAATTATCCCGTTTGACGGGTATAAGTCTTCCTACAATTGAAAAATACGTTCAGAAATTGCTCAGTAGTGGGTGGGTTTCGGAAGGGAAAGGCAAAAGCAATTTAGGGAAGAAAAGCCGTTGTGTGCGCCTTTTAGAGCTAAGTCCTGACTTCGGCCCAGCCTTAGGTGTTGAGGTGGGAACTTCTCAACTGCGGTGGGTGGTTACTAATCTTGGTGGAAAAATTTTCGAGGCTGGAGTTCAAGAAGTAGCAGAGGGCATGATAACAAGAGTTCTTGAGTCTTGTGTTAAAGATGTTCTTTCTCGACTGGAAATAAAAGCTATTGGTATTGCTAGTGCAGGGATAGTCGAAACAGAAAAAGGAGTTTCGGTACATTCTCCTCATCGTAATGATATGGATGGTTTTCCTCTTAAAGAGTTTTGTGAGAAGGAATTTAGCCTTCCGGTATATGTTGATGATATTAGTCGAAGCTCTGCGGTAGCGGAGTGTGAATTAGGAGTGTTGAAAGGAGAGAAAAATTTTATATATCTTTTTTTGGATGAAGGCATTGGCCTTTCGTGGGCGGTTGATGGTGCACTGTACTATGGTCCGTGTGGTATTTCGGGGGAGATAGGCCATTTTGTTGTCGACGAAAACGGTCCTCGTTGTGGGTGTGGAAATAAAGGATGTCTTGAAGCACTTGCTTCTTGTAAGGCCATTGTTCGAGACGCTCAGGAAGCCCTGCAAAATGGAGTTTTTTCCTCGCTTATTGGCAGAGAAGAAATCGTTATTGAAAATATTTTGGAAGAAGCCTTAAAAGGAGACAAGCTCTGTTATTCTCTTGTTACTGAAGCAGGAAAATATATAGGTAAAACAGTAGCCCAGGTTCTTAACCTCTTAGGGATATCCCTTGTTGTAATAGGAGGACGCCTCAGTAAGGCTGGTGCCTTGATTGTAGAGTCCGTAGAACGAGCTGCTAAGTCTAATTCTCTTTCTTTGTTAAGTGAGCGTCTGGACGTCAGGGTTTCTTCTTTAGGTAGAGAAGCTGGGAGTTTGGGAATTGCAATACAGTCGTTGTTGAATGTGCTCGAAACCTTGGAGAGCGGAAATATTTAAGGGGAGGGGGAGATAATTGTTTGAAAAATATTTCTTTAATAAAGAGTATTAAGTCAGGAGGTATAGATAAAGTGGCGATAGACAAAAAAACCAAAGTGGGGATTATAGGTGCTGGTTTTGTTACGACCTTTCATATTGATGCACTTAGGAGGTTAGGGTTTGTTGATATTGTTGCTCTTTGCGACACAAACCGAGAAGCAGCGGAAAAGAAAGCTCGTGAGTTTTGTGTTCCTCGAGTATACACTTCTTATGAGGATTTAATTGGCGACCCTGACATTCAGGTTATTCATAATTGCGCTCCTAATAATCTTCACTTTGAGATTAACGCAAAGGCTATTAACCAAGGAAAACATGTTTTTTCAGAGAAGCCTTTGGGGATGAACAGGCAAGAAGCCCACCAGATGCTGGAGTTGGCAAAAAAGCATGGCATAGTCCACGGAGTAAATTTCAACTACCGGATGTATCCCCTAGTTCAGGATATGAAACGTAGGGTGCTTAATGGCGAAATAGGGGAAGTGCGTCTTGTTTACGGATCTTATCTCCAGGATTGGCTTTTCTATGATACTGATTACAATTGGAGAATAGAGGTAGAGATTGGTGGAGAAACAAGAGCAGTAGGCGATATCGGTTCCCATTGGTGTGATTTACTTCAAACCATTACTGGGTTAAAGATTGTAAAGGTTTTTGCTGATTTTGCTACGGTTATTCCAGTTAGAAAGAAGTCAAAGACTGTGGAAACTTTTACAAAAGTTAAAGGGATGACCTCTTACGAAGAGCGGAAAGTGTACAACGAGGATTGGGCTGTGGTGATTCTGCAACTTGAGAATGGAGCAAAAGGGGTATTTTACGTATCCCAAGTTTCTGCTGGGAGAAAGTGCTATCTTAACATTGAAATAGCAGGATCAGAAAAGACTTTCTATTGGAACCAAGAAGCAGGAGATCAGATGTGGGTTGGATATCGGGATCAACCCAATTGCATCATTATAAGAGATCCTGAGTACCTTTCTGAAGGTGCCAAGCAGTACGCGGTAAGTCCTGGTGGGCATCCAGAAGGATGGTTAGACACTTTTAGAAATAATATACGAGCTTTTTATACCTTCTTGATTGAGGGAAAGAATATTGAAATCGAGAAGCCTGATTTTGCTACTTTTTATGATGGTTATGACATTGCCTGCATTGTGGATGCAATAGTTGAAAGTGCAAAAACGGGGAGATGGGTAGAAATTAAAAGGGAGCCACTTTTTGATAGTATATATTGAGAGGAGTGATTAAGTAATGGCTGTAATGCCTTCTTTTGGGGGTCCTGGAGCTTATTTGATTGGGGAGGAAGAAAAACGGGAAATTTTAGATGTTCTTGAATCGGGCTATCTCTTTCGATATGGTTCGGAGGGGGATCCAAGTTTTAAGAAAAAGGTATATACCTTGGAAAAAGAATTTGCAGAACTTGTTGGAGTAAAGTATTCAGTAGCAGTTAATAGTGGAACAAGCGCCCTTATGTGTGCTTTGGCAGCCCTTGGCATTGGACCTGGAGATGAAGTTATCGTTCCTGGCTACACATTCATTGCCTCTATTTCTAGCATAATTATGATGCGAGCTATTCCCGTTCTCTGCGAAATAGACGAGTCTCTTACCCTTGATCCTAAGGATATTGAGCAGAGAATTACAGATAAAACTAAAGCTATTATGGCAGTACATATGTTAGGTAATCCCTGTCAGATGGATGCAATTATGGAAATTGCAAAAAAACACGATCTTTATGTCATAGAAGATTGTGCACAAGCAACAGGTGGCTCCTATAAAGGGAAAAAATTAGGAAGCATTGGGAATATTGGCGCGTTTTCGTTAAACATTTTTAAAGTTATCACCGCTGGTGATGGGGGAATGGTAGTCGCTAACGATTACGGTTTGTACGAACGTGCTTTTGCTTTTCATGATCAAGGTCATAAACCTTTGCGAACGGGAGTTGAAATTGGACAAAGAAGTATGATAGGTTTGGATTTCCGCATGAACGAATTGACTGGAGCAGTAGCTCTTGCCCAGATAAGAAAAATAAACAAGATTCTTGCTGCTCTTCGTGAGAAGAAGAAGAAACTGAAAAATCTTCTCGAAGGTCTTCCTGGAGTAACTTTTAGGAGAATTAATGATGAGGGAGGGGAATGCGCTACGCTTTTAACGCTTATTTTTGATGACAAAAAACTGGCGGATAGCTTTGCTGAAAGAATTGGCACAAGAACGATTGCTCATTCGGGGTGGCATGTGTACAACAACATGGAGCAGATCCTAGAGAAAAAGATGTATAGCAAATATCCTTGCCCCTACGAATGCCCTGCCTATGGAAAAGCAATAGAATATAAAAAACACATGCTTCCACACACAGATGATATTCTTGAACGTTCGGTTAACATTAGTGTTGGGGTAGTTGATAAAGGATTAGGCTCTCCCTTTGGAATTAATATAACTTCTTCTGATGAAGAGATACAGAAAGTAGCAGAGAGAATAAGAAAATGCATAGAGGAAATAGCACGATAAAAGCACTCCTTTGGTTGTTGAAATATTGAAAGTAGCCTTGTGTATCATCAAAGAACGATTTTTCCGGTAGTTTTACATTGAAAATTTGGGAAGGGGGAAGAATGATGAAAGAAATCCGTTTTGAGTTAATGAGACCGGACGAGATACTTCGGGAGAAAGAGCGACTTCCCTTAGTGTTTTTGCCGGTAGGTCCTTTGGAATGGCATGGTCCACATTTACCTCTAGGAACTGACCCTCTTATTGCCTATGAAGTTGCGCTTCGGGTTGCAAGGGGGGTAGGGGGTGTAGTGTTACCTCCTTTCTATTGGGGTACGGAGAGAGAACGCGATGCCAATACCTTGAGGAGCCTTGGCTTTCAAGGAGATGAGTGGATCGTTGGTATGGATTTTCCTAATAACAGCATGAAAAGTCTTTACATTCCTGAAGATTTTTTTGGTTTAGGAATTCGAGCCATTTTAGATAAGCTTGTAGAACAAGGTTACAAGTTCATAGTAATCGTGAACGGCCATGGAGCTGCAAATCAAATTTCAACCTTGGAGAGGTTAGCCAAGGAATTTGAGAACGAAAGGAACGTTGTAGTTATTACTGCATTTGTGGCTGTTCCTGATGAAAATGGAGTTGTTGATTATGGACATGCTGTGGCTTCTGAAACTTCAAAATTAATGGCCATATATCCTGATAGAGTTGACGTTAGCAAGCTCCCGAGTAAAGATAAAAAGTACCGTTACTGTGATTTTGGAATAGTTGACAGCGATGCCTTCTTTGGCCGACCTGCTCCTAACTTTGAAGTCCAAGAGAAGGATGACCCACGGTTTTCAGCTAATCCAGAGATGGGAGAAAGATTGCTCCGAAGAGCGGTTAAAATAATTGTTGAACAGGTTAAAGAGAAATTAAAGATTGTTTCTTGAGAAAGAAGGGCTTCTTCATTTGTATGAACAAGTATTTTGAAAAAGTGCTTTTTGCGTTAAGAGAGTTGCCAATTTTAGATGTACATTCCCATATTTCACCAGCCTACCCTCATGCTCGTGACATATCTGATATACTTTTCTACCACTTTCTTAGAAGGGAGCTATACTCTGCAGGCTTGCCGGATGACAATTATTTAGTATCGGAAGCCCCCCTAGAGGATCGAGTTTCCCATTTCTTCGAGTATGTTCCCTATATCGAGAATACAGCCACTTTTTGGTGCTTAAGGAAGATACTCGAGGACGTTTACGAAGTGCCTGGAGGTAAGATATCTTCGAGTAACTGGAGGGATATTCAACGTTTTATCGTGAGCAAAGCAAGTGATGATAGTTGGCCGTTCGAGGTTCTTAAAAAGGCCAGAATAGAACGTTCATTGGTTTGTGAAAGCTCCTGGAGTAAAGAAGGTTTAGAGAAATACTGGATTCTAACTCCTCTCTACGAGGATCTGCAGTGTCTCAGCTTTGACCCTACTCGCACAACGTCTCTCCTTGATTTAGTGGAGAGGGAATATTCCTCCTTTCCAGAAACGGCTTCGGAATTCGTCGAGAGGCTGCGGGAACTTTTTCTTAGTAAGAAGAAGGAAGGAATTTCTTACTTTACTTCATTCATTAGCCCTGCGTTTAGGAAGAGAAATAGCTCGAAGGAGGAAGTTAATCGCATATACCAGAAAAAACTCTCAGGTAAGGAACTCAGTTTGGATGAACAAAACACTCTTGTTACATGGTTGTTGTATTGTTACTTAGACTTGCTTCGAGAGCTTGATAGTCCTGCTCAGTTCTATGTTGGAGCCTACTGGGCGAGACCAGGCATGAGGTATGGGGAATCTTACGTTTGGACGGATCACCAATATATACTTGACTTGGTATCCGTATTTAAGGACTTTCCTGAGGTAAGGTTTAACCTGATGTATGCTTCCTTTTCGATTTCGCAGGAATTGATTATTATTGCCCGAATGTTACCAAATGTGAGTTTACTTGGATTCTGGTGGCATACCTTTACTCCTTCTACCGTAGAGATGATTATTTCGCAACGGCTTGAACTATTACCAGCAAACAAATGGATAGCAGTTGCTACAGATGCTTACTCAGTCGAGTGGGCATATGGGAAAGTGAGTCTGGTAGTTAACGCTTTAGCAAAAGTTCTGGGTCAAAAAATTGAAGACGGCTATTTCTCCGAGAAGAAAGCACTTTGGGTTGCTCGTCAGCTTCTCTATGAAAACCCAAAGGAGATTTACAAACTAAAATAAAGAGGAGGTGAGGCTTGCTGGCAGGGAGAATCGGTTAAGCAAGTATCGGGGATAAAGTTGACTCTGGTTCCTAGGAGTGGTGGAAGGCAAAAGAATAATGGTTGTTTGAGTGTAACATGTGAAGGAGGTAATAGTTGTTATGAAGAGGAACTTATGGAGATTGAAGAGTTTGGGTATATTTCTTGTATGTGTTTTGTTTTTGGGTGCTTTAGCCTTGGCGTGCTGGGCAAAAGAGATTCGTATTGTTCACTATCATTGGACTCAACCACCTTATGATGAAATTGTAAAAAGTAGTGCTGAATCTTTTATGAAAGAAAATCCGAACGTAAAAGTTGAAGTTTTGTTCTTTCCAGATCCGGATCTTCCTACAAAGGTGCGGCTTGCCCTGATGGGGGAGGGAGACATAGATACCTTTGCTCTACCCAATATGCTTTCTGCCTGGTATATGGCTAATGGACTATGTGCAGAGATTGACCCTGGTGCTTTTGGCAAGCAAACAATCGAAGAAGTAGTGGATATGTGGCTTCCAGATGCCTTTCGTAAAACAGGTGGTTTCTACGAAGGCAAGTATTATGGAATTCCTCATGAAATGAGTAACTATGTCGCCTGGATAAATATCGCCCATATGAAAGAAGCCGGGTTGGATCCAGCTAATCTTCCTTCTACTTGGAGTGAGTTTGTCGAGACTTGCAAAAAGCTTGTCGTTAAGGAAGGTAACATTTACAAACGGAACGGTTTTGCAGTTAATCTTAAAGCACCTATTTTCCCCTTCCTTGTGCTTCATAGCTTTATGGAACAGAAAGGGCTGGATTGGTCTACAGAGGCAGGGTTTGTGAAAAGTCTCGGCACGAAAGAAGCCCTTGAAGCATTTACTACTTTTACAAACTTTGCCACTAAAGATGGCATTTTCGATCCTGGTTTGTTTGATGATGATCGGGAAGGATTTGGGAATGGCCTGACTTCCACATTCCTTACTGGAGGAACATGGTACTGGGGTGTTTTGAAAAATTATTCCGTTAAACCTGAAGATGTGACTCCGTTTAAGTATCCTAGATTTTCTGGTGGAAAAGATGTGGGTGGTCCGGTTTATGGATATTCTATTTTTGTAGCTAGGCACAGCAAGAATCAAGAATGGGCATGGAAGTGGATTGATCACTTAGAAAGCAATCCCGAAGCATACATTGTTCATGGTTATTTTCAGCCAAGAAAAAGTTTAGATCCAGCCCTTGCTGATAAGTACATTCCTAATAACGATGTATTTGGTTATGAAAGAGATCACGGGGCTATCCTTCTTGCTTCACCTAAGTTTAATGAAGTTACTGATGCCGTGGGCGAAGCTATACATAGAGTAGTTTTTAGTGGAGAAAATCCTGAAGAAGTTCTTAAGTCGCTCCAGGAAGAAGTAAAAAATATTCTTGAGTAGCTGAAAAAAGCTGGTTCCTCAAGGGATTTGCTTCTCCCGGAGGAGCCAGCTTTTTGTTTCCTGGTTGGCTGTGCGATTGGGGGTGATTTTTTGAGTCAAAATAAACGAAGAAGAAGTTATGTTCGCAGGATAAATATGTGGGGGTATATTTTTGTTTTACCAACATTAATTCTTTTTGGACTTTTTTTGATTTACCCTCTCTTAGCAAGTTTTTCTCTTTCTTTTTTTGAGTGGAATCTCGTTGGTCCAAAGATATTTGTAGGCTTTAAGAATTATCTCCATCTTTTCAAAGATCATTACTTTTGGAATGCTTATAAAGTAACATTTCACTTCACTCTTTTCAGCGTGGTTTTTCTTATGATCATATCTTTCTGGCTTGCATTGCCTTTTTCGGGGGCTTCTGTAGTGTGTTGCAAGCACCTTTTTCAGTCTTTGATTTTTTTACCTGTGGTTCTTTCGATGGTTGGAATAGCGGTTGTTTGGGAATTTATGTTTCAAACTAGGGGTCTTATTTCTGTTTTTACAAGTAGCCTAGGACTTAACGTGCGTTGGCTTACTTCACCTAAGGTGGCTCCCTATTCAGTAATACTGGTGTATGTATGGAAATACACCGGTTATTATATGGTCATATTTATTGCAGGGCTTCTCAATATTCCTCGAGTCTATTATGAAGCTGCTATCATCGATGGTGCGGGATTTTGGAAACGCCTTATTCATGTAACGCTTCCTTTATTGCGTAACACTATTATTTTAGTTTTTGTGTCGTGTGTTCTTTTTTCTTTTGGTTCTTTTGCGCTTCAATACGTGCTTACTGAAGGAGGACCGAGTCGATCTACGGAAACCCTTGCTCTTCTTGTCTACAGAGAAGGGTTTAAGAACGCTAAATTTGGTTATGCGGCAGCAATATCTGTTCTTTTCTTTATAACTCTTATTGTGTTTTCTGCGATCCAAAATCGTATTCTTCGTTCTCAAACGGAGACTTTTTAGAAAGGGGTACAACTTAGAAGATGGCTTCTGGAGCTGGTCGAAATAAACATCACGTGCTTACCGGTTTGTTTGTGGTTATCAGTGGGATATATGTTTTCCCGTTCGTTTGGATGGTTCTAGGTTCTTTTAAAACGAATGAGGAGGTTCTGGCTATACCTATCCGCTGGCTTCCCAGCACCTGGAGTTTTAGAAATTACCTGAGTGCTCTTAATTATGCAGGTTATGATTTTCCGAGATATTTTTTAAATAGTGCTATCGTGGCTCTTTTTTCCATTCTCTTGTGTCTTTTCCTTTCTACTACCGCTGGTTATGGTTTTGCTAAATATCGATTTAAGGGTAACAGTTTGCTATTTACAGTTGTTATGGCTACTCTTATGATTCCTCTCCAGGTCATTGTTATTCCTTTGTATGTTTTGGTAAGTCGCATGGGACTTCGAGATACCTATCTAGGTTTGATTTTGCCAGAAGGACTTACTGCTTTTGGTGTTTTCTTAATGCGGCAATTCTTTTATTCTATTCCTGACGAACTTATAGAAGCAGCAAGAATTGATGGGGCAAGCGAGTTTAAAATTTTTTGGTCTGTGGCATTGCCTCTTTCAAGGACAGCTATTTTCGCGCTCGCAATTTTGCACGGACAGTGGGTATGGAACCTGCTTTTATGGCCGCTTGTTATTACGACAAGGCCAGAGATGAGAACCGTTCCTCTTGGTATTGCTCTTTTTACAGGGGTTTATTTCACCCCCTACCCTGAACAATTAGCCATAAGTGTGCTGTCATGCATACCCACGGTACTCCTTTTTGTTGTTGCTTCACGAAACTTTATGGAGGGAATTGCGCTTGCTGGTTTGAAATCCTGATTTCAAGCTAATTAAGGAAACTATGGGAACTTCTATTATTAAGATAAAATACACCAAAATACGTGTGGTTGCTTTTCTTAAGTAGAAGTGGAGGTGGTTGTTGGAATAATATTGAAAGTGATGAAGTAGTGACCAAGTTTTTTGATTTGATGAACATGAGCGTGGCTTTTAATAAACTTCATTGGATAAAAGCTTTTTACAGTCCTTTCTGTTACTTTTTACAGGTGCTCTATTTGCTTGGCAAGAGTTTTTATCTCATAACTGAATTAGATAAAGCTTTGTGTTCCTGAAATTGAGCACTGGAGATTGCTGTTTGTCCACGAAATATTTACTAATTATTTGATGGCTTATCGAATCTTATTTTCAGTTCTAGCAGAGAAATAACTCTTTATGTTGCTTCCCAAGTTTCGCTTCTTTGAAACTTGAGGAAAACTTAATTTGTTACTCCAATAAAAAGGTATTCTTGTAAAATTGTATATTAATATCTGTGAGGGTAACAGTCATATATGGAAAAAAGAACTGGATGCAGAATCAAGGTGGTTGTTCTGAAAGGCTTAAAAGGTAAAACCTTGTTGTGGGTACTAGGCTCATGAATCCATGTGTTACAAGTGGAAGGAGACGTTTTGGAAGATGGAAGAGAAATTTTTTAGGAAACAGCCTTTTCAGAGAAAAAACTCGAAGAAGAGATAAAAGAATTAAAAAGAATCATTAGCAAGTAGACCATTTAGATTGAAGTGAGATTATTAGAAGGGTCGGTTCTCTTTTTTCCCGCAAGAATGGATAATCAGAAAAATTCATCAACTTGTTTTCTCCACAGTATAGGTTTTGGTATTTTGGTATGTATCAGTGATCTTTAGGGATTCCATATCCTGTGGGAATTGGCACCAGATGCGGAAGCTTGAAAAATACAGTTCCAATGATGATAGCTTTAGTTGTCGAGGTAGAAATAACTTTTAAACCTATTAGTTACTACTTACTACAGGAGATCCTGAAGCGCTGAGGCTTTTTTATTTTTTTCAAAAAATCACTTATTAACTCTTTCGGCATTGCTTTTAACTCCTTACCTGCGTTTTCTTACTGCAGGATGTGTTTATCACAGGAGTTTAATCTATTAGCACTAGCTTGATGCTTCAGTGATGACTTTAAGAAATCAAAAGTGCTAAAATGGAGAAAAGTTTAAAGGAGTGAAGAAGCTGTGGTAATGCGCTTTTCTCCTCAAGAAATTCTCACCATGGCAGTGGAGCTTGAGAAAAAAGGTGCGGCTTTTTACGAAGAACTGGCTCAGAAAACGACTGACCCCTCTGCAAAAGAGGCTTTTTCTCTTTTGAAAGGCGAGGAAGAAAAACATCTGGAATTTTTCTCTTCTCTGCTTAAAGAAGTGAACCAGGAAACAGACTTTATTGACACTATGGAAGAGACAGAAAACTATTTGAGAGCCATTGTTGAAGATGGAGTGCTGGGCAAAGTCCTGAAAGGGGTAGGGTTGCCTTCTTCTGAAGCGGGTCTGGTGGAGGTCATCGGCTTTGGAATAGAGGTGGAAAAGGAGAGCATTTTATTTTATCAGGGTTTTGCCGACTTTATTCCCCAGGAAAAGATGGAATGGCTTCAAACGGTAATTGATGAGGAACGCAGACACTTTGTCTATCTCACCGGCTTGAAAAAAGAGTGGGGAGGTGGGTCCTGATTGGCCCCCAAAAGAATTGCGCTGCTGGTTGAAAATTTATATCAGGAACTGGATGTCTGGTACACCTTGCTGCGTCTTCGTGAAGAGGGAGTGGAAGTGGAAACCATCGGCACGGGTACCCAGGGAGACTACCTGGGAAGGCATAACTTTGCGGTGCGGGTTGAAAAGCTGGCTTCCTCGGTGGATGCCGGTAAATTTGACGGAGTGATCGTTCCCGGGGGTTTTGCTCCTGCTTATTTGCGTCGTTATCCCGCAGTGGTTAACCTGGTCAGAGAGTGTTATCAACAGGAAAAATTGGTTGCTGCCCTGCATCACGGCCCCTGGGTGCTTATCTCTGCAGGGGTGGTCCGGGGCAAGAGGGTTACTGGAGCTGTGTCGGTGAAAGATGATGTTGAAAACGCTGGTGGAGAATTTGTAGACCTTCCGGTGGTGGTCGATGGTAACCTGATAACGGCCAGGAGCTCCCAGGAACTTCCGGCTTTCCTGCAGGAGGTACTGGGCTTTTTGTGGAGGCAGAAACCGCGGTTGAATGAAACTTTTCCCGATGGTTTTCTTTATGATTCTCTGGGTAACCTGGTTGTGCTCTCGGATCTCATTCGACGTACTCCAGCGGTTCTCCTTTTTGTAGATTCTGTCTTTAATAGCTTATTTAGCGAACTTCTCCCCGAGTATCAGAAACTGAACCAAAGAATTAGAGAGCAGGGTGGTTTGTTTTTGATAATAAGCGGTGATCCCTTTCCTGCCCTCCGTTACTTCCTTGCGCAGACTGGAGTGGATTGTCAGGCGTTTAGCGATCCTCTGCTGCGCCTGGGGCGCAGCTTTGGGGTATTGAACGGAATGGGTCTTCTGGACTGGAATGTTCTGGTTATCGACCGTAACGGAAGTATTCGCTATGGGGAAAGATGCCCGAATGGCGATTTAAAGGCTCTGCCGGGATTTGAACGTCAGCTGGAAGTTCTCTTGCAAAGGGGTGAATAACATGGCTTTTTTGCAGGACAAAGATAAAGAAACGCTTATCAAATTTTTGAAGGATAACCTGGAAGGGAAAGTCAGCCTGAAGTTTTTCACTCAGGAGTTGGAATGTGAAACCTGTCGGGCTACCGGGGCCCTGCTTCGAGAAGTGGTTGCTCTCTCGCCACTGCTTGACCTTGAAGTTTATAACTTCATACTTGATAAAGAAAAAGTCCAGGAATATGGCATTGATAAAATACCGGCCATCGTGGTGGAAGGAGAAAAGGACTATGGTATTCGCTTCTATGGCATACCCTCGGGGTATGAGTTTTCAGGGTTTATAGAAACCCTGCTCTGGGTTTCCCGGGGGAGTGTGGACTTGCTTCCTGAAACCCAGGAAGCGTTGCGCAACCTCCCCAGAGAGGTTTCTATACAGGTTTTCGTGACCCTCACCTGTCCTTACTGTGCTCAGGCAGTGGTTCTTGCCCACAAGATGGCCATTGCCAGTGAAAAGGTGAATTCAGCCATGGTTGAGGTAGCCGAATTTCCCCATCTTGCTCAGCGCTATGCGGTGCGAGCAGTCCCCAAAGTGGTGATCAACGAAACGATTTCTTTTGAGGGGGCTTATCCTGAAGCGGAATTTTTGCAAAAAATCATAGAAGCATCAACAAAGTGAGGAGGAGAGTTTTTATGCAAAATACCATGAAAGTTGCAGTTATGCGGGATATTGGAAAAATCGAAATTGAAGAAAGGCCGGTGCCGGTTCCTCGTGAAGAGGAGGTTTTGATACGCATAAAGAGCGTGGGAGTGTGTGGTTCCGATGTCCATTATTTTACGGAAGGCAGAATAGGTGATTATGTGGTAAAACCTCCTTTTGTGCTGGGGCATGAGTGTTCAGGGGAAGTCGTTGAAGTGGGTTCCCGGGTGAAAACCCTGCGTCCGGGAGATAGGGTAACCATGGAGCCGGGCATCCCCTGCGGAAAGTGTGAATTCTGCCGTTCGGGAAGGTACAACCTCTGTCCTGACGTGGTTTTCTGGGCCACCCCGCCCATCGATGGCACTTTCTGTGAGTATGTTACCCATCCTGCAAGTTTTACCTATCGCATAGGAGAGGAAGTTAGCTTCGAAGAGGCGGCACTGGTGGAACCTTTGTCGGTGGGTTTTTACGCAGTGAGGCGTTCCGGGATTGAGCCTGGACAGAGCGCTTTGGTTCTGGGTAGTGGCCCTATTGGCCTGGTTACTCTCCTGGTATTGCTGGCCCGGGGAGTGGGTAGAGTGTTTGCTGTTGACGTTTATCCTCTGCGCCTTGAGAAGGCCCGAGAACTTGGTGCGGCTGAGGTTGTCAATGCGCGAGAAACGAATGTTGTGGAATGGGTTAAAGAGCTGACTGATGGCAGAGGAGTGGACGCAGTTTTTGAGACTGCCGGAAGCGTGGTTACTACCCAGCAAACTGTTGAGGTGGTCAAACGGGGAGGCAAGGTGGTGCTGGTGGGTCTTCCCTCCCAGAGCCGGTTCGATTACGACATCATTAAGGTTATCGATAAAGAACTGGATGTGCTGGGCATTTTCAGGTATGCCAATACCTATCCGGGGTGTGTGGATCTGCTCAGCTCGGGGAAAGCAAACCTCAAGAGCTTAATCACTCACCGCTTTTCACTCGAGGAAACCCAGAAGGCTCTGGAATTTGCCCACCAGAACAAGGCCGAATCAGTGAAGGTAGTGGTGAATGTAGCTTGAGGAAAAGCTGCTGGCCTCAAAGCCAGCAGCTTTTTTAAACTGGAATTTTCTCCAGAATTTCCTTGCCCTTTTCCCGGAGAATTGCCTCTGCCTGCCCAGGGTTTTCAACTCGCAGCACCACGTAGGCTTTCTCTTTCTGGGGTGATACAAAGGCGTAAAGGTATTCAATGGAGATTCCCTTTTCGGCAAGCAATCCTACTATTTCGCACAGCCCTCCTGGGCGATCTTCAACACCCACTGCAAGAACTGGAGTGATGGTGGCGGTGAAGTTTTCCTGTTTTAGTTTTTCGGCAACTTCTTCAGGGTTTTCAGCAATAAACCGCAGAACCCCAAAATCGGCAGTATCGGCAAGGGCCAGAGCTCTCAGGTTTATTCCCCATTCTTTGAGTTTTTGAAGCACTTTGTACAAACTGCCGGGTTTGTTTTCCAGAAAAACGGAAATTTGCTTCATGGCGATCCCTCTTTCCCCCTCAAGTCAAGGACTCTCCGGGCCTTACCTTCGGTTCTCTGCAAGCTCTTGGGCTCCAGGAGCTTGACCTCGGAGTTGAGATTTAGCTCAGCCTTGAGTTTCTCCTGGATGGCTTTTTTCAGCTGTTCCAGTTTTTTGACTTCGTCTGAAAAGACCTCTGGAGAGACCTCAACATGGACTTCCATCTTATCCAGGTAATTTTCACGGGTGAGAACGATCTGGTAATGAGGTTCCACACCATCAAAGCTCAAAATCACGCTCTCGATCTGGGAAGGATATACGTTGACCCCCCGGATGATCAGCATATCGTCAGTGCGGGAGGCAACTCTTTTCATGCGCACCAGAGTCCTTCCGCATTTGCAGGGTTCATAGTAAAGAGCTGAAACATCTCCGGTCCGGTAGCGGATAACGGGTGTTCCTTCTTTGGTCAGAGTGGTGAACACCAGCTCGCCTTCTTCGCCTTCGGGGAGTCTTTCTCCGGTATCGGGGTCGATAATTTCGGGCAGGAAATGGTCTTCGGAAATGTGAAGTCCCTGGTGTTCTTCACATTCAAAAGCCACACCCGGGCCAATCACTTCACTCAGTCCGTAGATGTCGAAAGCCTGAATGGGGAGCTTTTTCTGGATTTCGGCTCGCATTTCTTCAGACCAGGGTTCGGCTCCAAAGATCCCTAAGCGAAAACGGGTCTGGCTCCAGTCTATGTTGTTTTCCTGGGCTACTTCGGCAAGATAAAGAGCGTAGGAGGGTGTGCAGCAGAGAACCGAAATATCGAAATCTTTGAGAATCTGAATCTGGCGCAGGGTATTGCCAGCTGAAGCCGGAACTACCGTTGCCCCCAGCTTTTCGGCTCCATAGTGGACCCCCAATCCTCCCGTGAAAAGCCCGTAACCGAAGGCCACCTGGATTATATCTTCCTCGGTTACCCCGCAACCACACAGGGTTCTGGCCATCAGCTCTGCCCAGGTTTCGATATCTTTACGGGTGTAACCCACCACGGTTGCCGTTCCCGTAGTTCCCGATGAAGAGTGAATGCGAACGATGTTGCGCATTGGCTCGGCTATGGCCCCGAAGGGATAGCTTTTGCGCAGGTCGGCTTTGGTGGTGAAGGGGAGATGTTGAAGGTCATCCAGAGTTTTCAGGCGGTAAACATCTATTCGGGCTTCATCGAGCTTTTTGCGGTAATAGGGAAGGTTGTGGTAAGCTCTGACCAGAATCTTTTTCAAGCGGTTGAGCTGTATTTTCTGAAGTTCCTCCCGGGGGAGAAGCTCCATACGTTCATCCCAAAACGTTTTTTTCACCCCCTTTTTTGTTTTTTTATATTGTAGCGATTTTTTTATCTTGTGCAATTAGGTAAAATAAGAGGAAAAACGAGGTAAGGGTGTGGCCGATGCAAGAACTGCGATGGATATGGATGAATGGTAAACTGTTGAAGTGGGAAGAGGCCAAAGTTCATGTGCTTTCCCACGCTCTTCACTATGGAACAGCCGTTTTCGAAGGCATACGCTGTTATAAAACTTCGCGTGGTCCTGCGGTTTTCCGCCTTCCAGAGCACATACAGCGTTTCTTCGACTCGGCAAAAATAATCCGCATGGCTTTGCCGTACAGCAAAAGAGAACTTGAGGAAGCAGTGCTTCAGGTGATCCGGGAAAATCAGGTTGAGGAGTGCTATATCCGCCCCATCGCTTTTCGAGGTTACGGAAAAATGGGAGTGGATCCCGCGGGATGCCATGTGGACTGTGTTATCGCTGCCTGGTGCTGGGGAGCATATATGGGTGATAAGGGCCTCAGAGAAGGTATTCGGGCCAAGATTTCTTCTTACGCAAGGACTTACATCAACGCTGGTTCTCCCCGGGCCAAAGCGAGTGCTAATTATCTCAATTCAGCTCTGGCCAAGATGGAAGCCCGGGAACTGGGCTATGACGAAGCCATCCTGCTGGATAAAGATGGTTTCGT
Source organism: Atrimonadaceae bacterium G-SL-SR-0-11 (assembly GCA_048814795.1). Lineage (GTDB taxonomy): Bacteria > Atribacterota > Atribacteria > Atribacterales > Thermatribacteraceae > Thermatribacter. The sequence continues at coordinate 791,263 of CP184673.1, forward strand.
TTCTGAGGGAAGTGGAGAAAACATTTTTTACGTCAAAAACGGGGTGTTGTTTACGCCACATCCTTATTCCATCCTTCTGGGCATTACTCGCGATGCGGTGATTCAACTGGCCAGGAATCTGGGAATCCAGGTGGAAGAAACTCTGTGCACCCGGGATGACCTTTATCTTGCCGATGAAGTTTTCTTTACGGGAACCGCGGCAGAGATTACCCCGGTGGTGGAAATTGACAACCGCCCCATTGGAGATGGAAAACCTGGGCCAGTTTCCCGCAAACTTCAGGAGCATTTCTTCCGCATCGTGCGGGGAGAAGATTCTGCTTACCAGCACTGGTTAACCTACGTTTAATACATCCTGAGGAGGTGCTTGTAATGGGGAATATTGACCAGTTTATGAATGAGTACCGTTCGGCTCTGCGCGCTCTCAAAGAAGAAATTCCGGACTCTCTGGGGGCTTTCAATGGTTTTTATCAGCAGGTTATGCAGGAGGGGGTTCTGGATGTAAAGACCAAAGAGCTCATTGCCCTGGCAATAGGTGTGGCCATTCACTGTGAAAACTGTGTTCTATTACATACCAGAGCAGCCCACAAAGCTGGAGCATCGAGAGCGGAAATTCTGGAGGCAGCCCTGGTTGGTGTGGTCATGGGTGGAGGGCCAGCTTTTACCTTTCTGCCGGTGGTGAAGAGGACGCTGGACGAGCTGGAAAAGTAGAGATTTTGGAAAGTTTTAAAAACACGATGCTCTTTGAGAATTTCTAAGGTAGTGTGTAAAACTGGTTGAGTACCTCAAGAAGCATTGATTTTGGGGTTTTGTGGTTCTTTCTGGCTCGCTGGCTGGTGGAAAACGTGTTTCTGTAGTGACCTCGACCTGGATTGCCACTGCTCGCAGAGTTTCTCTTTTGCGCCGTGGGGAAAAGGTGGGAGAGCGCCTGCGTGGAGAAACCGCTCCCGAAGAAATTACCAGTTTAATAATTGGCGCGGAGCTGGTGGAGGAGGATCGGGAAACGTAAAATAGATTTGCCTTTGCAATTTCTAATAACCCTCGTTTTATGTCTTGGCCTGGTTGTGCTTTAAAGTTTTTGAGTTTTATTGCCACTTTTTGTCCTGTTTTTTGGTAATGAACCTTAGTCGCTTCGACTTCTTTGGTGTTATTTGTGGTTGTGGTTCTTGAAAGTGACAATGAAGGCTATTTTTGAAAAAACGTTTTTCCAAAATAGCTTCTTCTTTTGAGTTTTTGTTTTTGAACTGAGCGTTGTAGTTGATTTAGCTGGGGAGTTCCGATTGCTCTCATTTAGTACTTCTGGGTTGTTTATTAAATGAAGATGGTGTTGACAGGGTCAAGGCAAGATGGTAAAATTCGAGAAAAACGTTTTACAGAAGGAGCTATTCTTTATGCTGAAAGCTTCCATTGAGGAGGTAAGAAAAGCCATAAATCTTGAAAAACCCTCTCTCATCCCTCAGCTTGAGTATCTTGCCCATCCCGATTTTCAAAGAGAAGTGAGTGGTATCGATCCCTATCGGGAACCAGAAAGGAGCTTAGTAGAAACCTACAAAAGATTGGGTATTAACCTGGTATGGCATACTGCATCGGTGGATTTTCCAGAAGAAGAAGAGAAAAAAGCGGTTTACCATAAGACACCCTGGGGAAGTGGAGAAAGTGTTTGGAGGAAGCCGCCTTTTGAAAGCGTGGAGGAGGTCTTGAGTTACTCTCCGCTCAGGGCACATTCCAAAACCAAAGAACAGAGAAAAGCAGAGCTAGAAAGAGAATGGCGAGAGCAGAAGGAAATGTGGGAAGGAGTAGCCATGGTCCCGGGGGGAATATATACCACTCTTTTTATGTGGGGAGTGGAAACTTTTGGTTGGGAATTGTTTATGGAAGCCGCTGCTTCTGCTCCAGCGCGTTTTGAGGAAATTATGCAGGAGTTTTTTGAAGTTTCCAGGCGCGATTTTGAAGCCTATGCAGAAATTGAGGGAATTGAGCTTTTTATAAGCCACGATGATCTGGCTATGGCTTCGGGGCCAATTTTTTCTCCTCAGTGGCTTGAGAAAAACGTTATCTCTCTTTATGGGGAGCTCTGGAAGCCTCTTCGAGAGAAAGGAATAAAGGTTCTTTTTTGTTCAGACGGCAATTATTCCTCCCTTGTGGATCTCATTGCTGAACAGGAACCCGATGGTTTCATTTTTGAGTCTTCGGTTTCCATGGAGATGATGGTCAAAAAATTTGGAGACTCCAAAATTCTTGTTGGTAACATAGATTCTCGAGTGCTGACGATTGGTACTCCGCAAGAAGTAAGGGAGGAAGTCCGGCGTTCGGTACTGGCTGCTCGTGATTGTCCTGGATACATTATTAACTGCACTGGCCATCTTCCTCATAACATACCCCTTGAGAATATGTTCGCTTATTTTGACGAAGTTCGGAAATTGAGAGTAAGGTGAAAGTTTCAATGAAGAAAGAAGCTAAGGAGGATTCAAAACCCACCATAATCGACGTAGCACGCCTGGCTGGGGTTTCTCCGGCTACGGTTTCTCACGTGCTTAATAAAACGAAAAGGGTAGCGCCTGAGACTGAGGAGAAGGTGCTTCAGGCAGTAAGGACTTTGAAGTATCAAAAAAACGCTCTGGCCTCCACTCTGCGGTCGCGTAATTCCCAGATAGTCGGTTTTGTGACTTCTCAACTTCACAGTATTTTCTGGCTCAGGGTTATTCGTGCCATTGAATACACCCTTTCTCAAAACGATTACCGCATGTTTCTGGGTTGTAGTTATGGTGATCCAGAGAGAGAATTAGAGCTTATTGAAAGCATGCTTCAGAGCATGGTAGGAGGAGTGATAGTTGCTACCTGCATCAATGAAATCGATGAAAAAGAATTTGCCGTGAGCCCTCAGATTATGAATTTTTTAGAGGAGCGTTGTGTCTTTGTGGACACCTACCCTTCGGGTATTAACGTTGACTTTGTGGGGGTCAACAATGAGGAAGCTTCTTTTCAGCTTGTTGAGCTTCTCCTTAAAAGGGGCTATCGCAGGATAGCTATGGTGAACGGTGACCCTCGAATTTTGACTGCCCGAGAGCGGGGGAGTGGTTTCTTCAAGGCTTTGAGGGAATATGGTGTTCCCGTGAACAAGCAATACCTTTTTGAGGGTAAAAATCTTGGCAAAAGGACGGGCCTGGAAGGGGCCAATTATCTATTGGCGCTTGACCCTCTGCCAGAGGCGGTTTTTCTGACCAGCGGGAATTTGACGGTGGGCTTTCTGGAAGGTTGCAGAGAAAAGGGGGTGAGAGTTCCTGGAGATATTGAAGTGGTGAGTTTTGATGATATTGAGTGGACTCCGGTGATTGAACCATTTTTAACCTGCTGTGTTCAACCTTCTTGGGACATAGGAGAAACAGCTGCTTCTTTACTTCTTGAGAAGATCCGGGGAAAAAAAGAAGGAAAGGCCAAAAGAGAGATACGTTTGAAGTGTGAGATGGTGATTAGAAATACTTTCCAAAAAGGATAAAGAAGATTTTTTATCCAGAGGTTGTAAACTTTGAAACCAGGTGTTTGGGGTGTAAAAACAAACTAAAAATCCGAGGGAGGGATTGATGATGAGGAAAATAGGATGGTTAGTACCTTTATGTGTTGTACTGATTTTGCTTTTGAGTTTTTCCGTTCTGGCAAAGACCAGCATCAGGGTTACCTGTATACCTGGTCCCACGGCGGAAAGACTTCAGGCACAGGCTAAGGCTTTCATGGAGAAAAATCCCGATATAGAAGTGATTATTGATATAGCTGGCGGAGCAGAAGAGGTTTACAAACCCAACTTCCCGGTCATCGCTGCTTCTCCAGACCGTCCGGATATGGCTTGGTACTGGGTTGATGGCAGGCAGTATCAGGACCTGGTTGCGGCTGGTTTACTGGAACCACTGGATGATCTGTATGAATCTGAAGGTTGGAACGAAGTGTTGCCCCAGTCTACCCTGGAAAAATATACCAGTCCTGATGGCCGCAAATATGCGGTGAATGTGACCGTAGTCTGGTATCCGCAGGTTTACTACAACAAAAAGATTTTTGAAGAATTGGGAATTATGCCTCCTCAAACCCCCTACGTTGCTTATGCATCCAATCAGGAATGGTATGAGGTAATCAACAAGATAAGAAGTGGAGGATATGAGCCGGTATCTTACGGTGGCAAAGAGGGGTGGATCATTGGTCATACTCATGATACGTTGCTTCAGAGGATGGTACCTCAGGAACTTTTGAACGATTTCTATAACAACTGGCGTCCCGGCTGGGAACCCAAGGTGCGATATACCGATGAAGCCTGGTTGCAGGTTGACCGGATGCTTCTGGAGTGGAAAGAAAAAGGCGTGTTTGCCGAAGGTTTCCTGAGCAGAAGCTATCCGGAAGGCAGAATGCTTTTTGTTCAGGGCAAGGCAGCCATGTATCAGGATGGTTCCTGGGGAGTGGGCATACTCCGTAACGAAGCACCTGACCTTGATTTTGGCTGGATGCTTTATCCCAAAATAAAGCAGGAAATCGACCCCAAGTTTCTGCTTTACGCAGGTAACGGTATGATGATTCTTAAAGGGACCAAGAATCTCGATGCCTGCAAGAAGTTCCTGATCTTTATCATGAGCAAAGAGGGTCAGGAACTTGGCTTTAGGGTAACCACTGAATTCCCCAGCCGGCTGGATATCGACACCAGTCTTATTCAGGAAATTGCTGATCCCCTGATTTATGAGATGTGGTTGAAACTTCAAGAAATTGGTTCTTCCACCGGATGGGATGACCCGGTACCTGCAGAACTTGCTGAGAGAAGCTTTATCCTCTTCCAGGAAATGCTTTCCGGGATGAGAACTCCTGAGTCGGTAGGGCAGGAGCTTGAAGCTATTGCCGAAAGATATCGCTCTAAGAAAAAGTAAGCATGATACACCTCCCGTTCCCCAAAAGGAACGGGAGGTGTGGAATTTGCCAAATTGGGGGCTACTTTTATGAAACTGGGAAATCGCAGGAAATGGATAGGTTACGCTTTTGTATTGCCGGCTTTTTTCTTTATGGTGGTTTTTATTCTTTATCCTCTTATAGAGAGTTTGGTATTGAGCTTTTACGATTGGACGGGTATTAGCGCAAAGACTTTTGTGGGTTTTGAGAATTTTCGCTATTTGCTCAAGGACCGCGTGTTCTGGCTGGCCCTCAAAAACAACCTTATCTTCACCGTTTTGTCTACTGCAGGAACAGTTATTCTGGGCTTTTTTCTGGCAATAGCCATAGAGCGCAGAGTAAGGGGATGGTGGTTTTACAAGGTAGTTTACTTTTTGCCAGTCATGGTTTCCATGACCGTAGTGGGGCTTTTGTGGGGCAGACTGCTTGACCCCACTCTGGGTCCTGTGAATTTCATTCTTAAAAAACTGGGAGTTGACTCACCGCCCTTCTGGCTGGGCGATCCCCGCACCTCTCTTTTGAGTATTATAGGGGTTTCTATATGGCAGTATGCAGGCTTTCCCATGATCATTCTTCTGGCAGCTATGGAAAATGTGCCTCTTGAAATCCATGATGCTGCTACCATCGATGGCGTGAGTGAATGGCAGAGGATCTGGTATGTTATTTTCCCTCTCATAAAACCGGTCTTTTTGATGATTACCGTTTTGCAGATCATTTTTTCCTTCAAGGTGTTTGATATTGTCTGGGCAATGACTCAGGGAGGCCCGGGAGATTCTTCAATAGTTTTGGGGGTGTATCTTTATAAAGCTGCTTTCCGGTATACCCGTTTTGGGTACGGTGCAGCGATTGCGGTTGCCATGTTTCTGATTATTTTTCCGTTGTCTTTGCTCTATATCAGACTAACTCGTCTGGAAGAAACGGTTGAGGAATAATTTGGAGGAGAAAAAAATGACCAGTAAAGGTTTTACAAAAGTTACTACTTGGGTGATTTTGTTCTTTCTTGTTTTATGGGCGATAGCAGAGCTTTTTCCAATTGCTTTTCTTTACATGACTGCGATGAAAAGTGATGAAGAAATAATGAACAACATTCTTTTGCCTCCCCGGCGGCCTTCTTTTGGAAATTTCGTTTTGGCCTGGCGAGGTGGGAATTTAGGAGTTCCCATCAGCAGATATTTCTTAAACAGTGTGATTGTAACCGGGGGAACCCTATTTTTCCTCACTTTTCTGGGAGCAATGGCTGGTTACGGCTTGTCGCGCTACCTCTTTCCAGGTAAAAGCTTTTTTCAGAAATTCTTGATATTTGCCCTTGCCGTACCTGCTCATGCTACCCTGATCCCCGTTTTTCACTTTTTGGGAAGATTTGGGTTGCGCAATAACTATCTGGGGTTGATTTTTGTTTACACTGCCTTCTGGCTTCCCTTTACTATTTTGATGCTTTATTCCTATTTTGGTTCGTTTCCCAGGGAACTTGAAGATGCCGCCAAAATCGATGGGCTTTCCGAGCTGGGTACTTTTTTCAGGATTGTGGTGCCTGTATCCAGGGGTGCGTTGAGCAGCGTTTCGATCGTGAATTTCGTGGGTATATGGAGTGAGCTTCTCTTTGCCTTTTTGATCATGAATCGTGAAAAAATGAAGACTATAACCGTGGGCGTGCTTTCTTTCAGAGGTCAATATGAAGTGCAGTGGAGTTTTATGTTTGCCACCATGGCCATCGCAGCGCTACCTACTATTATATTTTTCCTGATTTTCCAGAGACAGATTACCAAAGGAATGTTGCTTGGTTCTTTCAGATAAAGAGGGGGATACGATGAACGCCAAAGAAAGAGTGCTCAGGGCATTGAATAAAGAGAAAACGGACCGGGTGCCTCTTGATTTCTGGGCAACTCCCAGAATGAAAGAACAGCTTTGCAGAGAGCTTTCTCTTGGTGAGGAAGAGCTCTTGCAGTTTTTTGGCGTGGATTTCCGTACCATTGAACCCCTCTACGTTGGTCCTCCTCTTGAAGAGAGGGATGGAATGCAAAAGAATGTATTTGGGGTCTGGGAAAAGGACGGCTTTTTGGGTTACGGAGAAGCTCCTCTTCGGGGGGCTTCTACCCCTGAAGATATCGATTCTTACCCCTTTCCGAAGCTCGAGTGGTTTGAGGTGTCACACCTGAGAGAGCAGTGCAGGAAATATAAGGATTTTGCACTGCGCACAGCTCCTGCCTGGGGTACCTGGTGGGCTTCTTTCCAACTTTCTCAAGCGCTCCGGGGCGTGGAGCAATTTTTTATCGACCTTCTGGAGAATGAAGACCTGGTTAATCGACTTCTCGATCGCATCACCGATTTTACCCTTAAAGTTAATGAAAGAGTTTTTGAGGCCACGCGGGGGTATCTTGATATTTATTTTTTGGGCGATGATTACGGTTCTCAAAAGGGTCTCCTGGTTAGCCCGAGCCTCTGGAGGAAATATTTTAAGCCGCGGATTAAACTTTTTTGTGACCAGGCAAAAAGTTATGGCCTTCGGGTTATGCTCCACTCCTGTGGCGCTGTATCTGAGCTAATTCCTGATTTAAGTGAAATTGGCGTTGATATCCTCAACCCCCTGCAGACCAGAGCAAAGGGCATGGATCTTAAAACCCTTTCCAGATTTAAAGGTTTAATTGCTTTTCATGGAGGCATTGATACCCAAGAACTGCTCCCTTTTGGAAGTGAAGAAGCAGTTCGCCGGGAAGTGAGGGAGGCTATTTCTGCGCTGGCTTATCCCGGTGGCGCTTATATTTTAGCAAGTAGCCAGGAGTTGATGCCGGATATCCCTTCAAGAAACGTGGTTGCCATGTATGACGAAGCTCGAAAAATAAAGTTTTAAGGAGGAAAAAGCATGAGTTCTTTGCCCTTTCGTCAGGTTCACCTTGATTTCCACACTTCTCCTTTTATTCCTGATGTCGCTCAGGATTTTGATCCTGAAGAATTTGCCGAAACTCTTTCCGAAGCTGGGATAAACTCCATCAACATCTTTGCTCGCTGTCATCACGGTTACTGTTATTATCCTACCCGGGTGGGCAAAATGCATCCCTCGCTGAAGCGAGATCTTTTGGGAGAAATGATTGAAGCCTTACATCGCAAAGACATTCGTTGCCCGGTTTATACTTCAGTGGTCTGGGATGAGCTTTCCGCTTCTCAGCATCCCGAATGGAGGCAAGTTGATTTTCAAGGTAAACTCATAGGTCGGGCACCACTTGAAAACAAGGGCTGGCAGTTTCTGTGCATGAATTCCCCCTATATGGATTACCTGGAGGAACACGTTAAAGAGCTCATTGAACTCTATGGACGGGAAATCGATGGTCTGTGGTTTGATATCATCATCCAGCATCCTGATGGTTGTTTCTGTCCTCACTGTCAGAAAAGCATGCGGGAGAAAAACCTGCGGCCTGATTGCAAAGAAGAACGGCTTCAACACAACCTTCTGGTAGAAAGAAAGGCCATGCAAAGGCTATCCCAGATTGTAAAAAGCAGGCTTCCTGAAGCTCTGGTGGTTTTCAACTGTCGGGTGCGCCTGGATCGGCGAGTAGAAAAAGGAATACGGGAAGAACTTGCTTACGCAAGCCATCTGGAAATTGAGTCTTTGCCTTCAGGAATGTGGGGATATTTGCATTTTCCAATGTATGTTCGTTACTTTGCTCCTTTTGATAAAGAAATAGTGGGTATGACCGGACGCTTTCATCTTGCCTGGGGAGACTTTGGTGGGCTTAAAAACCAGGCGGCTCTTGAGTATGAGTGCAATCGCATAATTGCCCTTGGTGCCAAGTGTTCGGTAGGAGATCAGCTTCATCCCCGGGGGAAATTGGACGGGATAACTTATGAAAAAATTGGCAGGGTGTATCGGGAAATCGAAAAGAAAGAGCCTTTCTGCGAGGGAGCGAAGCTTAAAGCTGAAATAGGCGTTCTGGTTAATTCGATCACCGAGGGGGCAGCCCTGGGATTTTCCCGGTTTTTTGGTCTGGAGGCTGATGAAGGAGCTACCAAAATGCTTATGGAACTACATCAACAATTTCATCTTATTGATGAGGAGTCCGATTTTGATTCCTACCGGGTAATTATTGCTCCGGATGGAGTGCCCTTTAGCTCTTCTTTGCGGGCAAAGATTTCCCGTTTTCTCGAGAGAGGGGGCGCTCTTCTTCTCACTCATCGCTCAGGTTTGGATCCTGAGTCTGGAAACTTCGCCATTCCCACTTTCGAGCTGGATTATCTCGGGGATTTAGAATTTGATACTGATTATTTCCGGCCCGATATTGAGAAGGTCGAGGACTTAAGCCCAGAATACGATTATGTTCTCTACGGTAAGGGAAGCCGGGTAGTTGCTCGGGAAGGGGAAGTGCTTGCTTACCTGGTTCACCCTTACTTTAACCGCGATTGGGAGAAATTTTGTTCTCACCGGCAAACTCCTCCTCACCGCAAGTCCTCTGATCCTTTCTGGGTCAAGAAAGGCAAGATTGTTTATATTTCTCATCCCCTGTTTACGCTTTATCGGAAATATGCTTACCTTCCTTATAAGCTCATTATCAAACATTCACTGCAGATTTTGCTTCCTGAGCCGCAGCTTGTTGTAGAAAACGCGCCTTCTTCCTGTGAGGTTACGCTTCTTGAGCAGGAAAGGGAGGGGCGGGATGTTATTCACCTTCTTTTTTATGTTCCTGAACGTCGGGGAAAGATAGATATTGTCGAAGACGTCGTTCCTCTTCGGGGTGTACTCCTGAAGTACAGGGCTCCGAAGAAACCTCAAAGAGTGTATCTTGCACCGTGTGGTGAGGAGCTCGCTTTTCAATGGCAGGATAACTACGCTGTTTTCTCGGTACCCGAGTTTAGAGGACACCAAATGGTGGTGGTGGAGAAATGAGAGAGAAATCTTTTTATCCCGAAACTCCTCTCGAGAAACCCTCTCCCCAGAGGCTCCTCAAAGCCCTGAACTTTGAGGAGCCAGACAGAGTACCTCATCTTGAGTTCTGGATAACCAGCAAAATTGTTTACGAATATGTGCTGGGGCGAGAGCTTAACTATGAAGTCATCGATGCCAAAGAAGGACAGAAAAGTATTGCTCCGGAAGATGAGGTCGAATTTGCCTTTCGAATTGGTATGGACGCCGTTCCCTGCAATTTTTCCTGGCGTCCAGGTAACGTTTTTAAGAAGGCTTCCGATGGTAGCGAACATTACGTCGGGGGTAGAATCAAAAGCTGGGAGGATCTTGAAACCTTGGAACCTCCTCCTCCCCTTGAAGAACAGCTGGCCCTTCTTGAACGCTATCTTGAAACTGGTAAAAAATACGGAGTAGGTATATTTCCCAACTTTACTTCTTTTTTTGACTCTGCCCAACTTGCTATGGGATACGAATATTTTCTTTACCAGATTTATGATAACTTGCCCTTTATCGAGAAACTCATGGATATTCTTCTTGAGCATCAGGTTAAAGTAGTGGAAGCAGTGTTTCGGTACTATGGCGATAAACTTCTTTTTATGATGGTCAACGATGATATTGCCTATAACTCGGGCCTGGCAGTGAGGCCTGAGCTATTCAAGAAGCTTTTTGGTGATCGTTTTAGAACTCTGACCGAGCCTGCCAGGAAGCTGGGTAAAAAGATTGTTATGCATACCGACGGAAAGATGGACGAGGTTCTTCCTATTTTGTATGAGCTGGGGGTTGGGGCTATCCATCCCTGCGAGCCGGAATCAAATGATATCTATGAGCTGAAAAAGAAGTGGTATGGTAAAGTGGCTTTGATAGGCAACATTCACACTCCTCTTCTTGCCTATGGAACTAAAGAGGAAATTGAAAGAGATGTTAAAGAGCACCTGATCAAGCTGGCGCTTGGTGGAGGATATGTGCTTTCTTCTTCAACCAGCATATTTGAGGGAATACCTCCTGAGAACTTTCTGCATATGGTTGAGTGTGTGCACAGGTGGGGAATATATGGGAAACTCCAAAAAGCTTTTTAAGGTCTGTCGCGGTTCATTTTTGACGAAAATCGGATTTTAAGCCGCGGCCTGATATGCAATAATAGATACAGTTAACAAGTTTTTTCGGAGGAATAAGCTGTGGACTCTTACCATGAGAAATGGATTGACCTGCGCAGTGATACGGTGACCCATCCCACACCCGAGATGCTGGAGGCCATGCTCTGCGCCCAGGTGGGAGATGATGTTTACGAAGACGATCCTACAGTGAAAGAGCTGGAAGAGCTGGGGGCAGAGATGGTGGGCAAAGAGGCCTCTCTTTTTGTGCCTTCGGGTACCTTTGGGAATCAGCTGGCTATTTTGACCCACACCCGGCGCGGGGACGAAGTTATTATTCCGGAGAGCAACCATATCGTAGAGCATGAGGTGGGAGCTCCAGCGGTGATTTCTGGGGTACAGCTCCGCACTGTGGACGATGACCGGGGGAGAGTCAGGATAGAAGACCTGGAGAGGCTTTACCGGGAAGAGGATATTCACTATCCCCGCACCGGCTTGATCTGCATGGAAAATGCCCATTCTTCAGGTTCTGTGGTGCCTCTTGAAAACCTGCAGGAAGTGTACCAGTTTGCCCGCTCAAAGGGAGTGCCTGTCCACCTGGATGGTGCCCGGATTTTCAATGCTGCCTGCCACCTTAAAGTAGCTGCTTCACAGATTGCCCGGTATGCCGATTCAATAATGTTTTGTCTTTCCAAAGGGCTATGTGCTCCCGTAGGTTCTCTTCTTGCCGGAAGCAGAGAGTTTATCAAAAAAGCCCGCAAAATGCGCAAACTTATGGGTGGGGGCATGCGCCAGGTTGGTTACCTGGCTGCGGCAGGCATTGTTGCCTTGCGGACCATGCCTCAGAGGCTTGAAGAAGACCACAGGAAGGCTCAAGTTCTTGCCCGCAAGCTTTCAAACCTGGAGGAGATAGAGGTCTTCTGGGATCGTCTGGATATCAACATGGTTTTCTTCCAGGTTAAGCGAAGCGGTTTCCCCCATCACGATTTTTTGCAGTTTTTGCTTAACAGGGGTATCAAGATCAACCCGCCAATGAAGGGAGAGTACCGTTTGGTTACCCACTACTGGGTAACTTATCCTGATATAGAACATACTGCTTCTGCAATAGCCGAGTTCATGGAAAGCGGTAAAAAGTGAGTTTTTGAGGTGCTCCAGGTTTTTAAATTCGTTTGAATCCATCCTTTCCGGCCAACTCAAAACGCTGCCCTCGTGTTTCGAGGGCCTGTGATTTTGGGTACCGATTCTTTCAGGAACTCTTGCTACTCAGCCACCAGCCGGCAAGCCACCCGAAGAGGAAGTTGGAGGAAATAACCTCCACAAAGTGGGCCAAGCGAATTTCCCCGGGCATGTAGGGGTTGGGGAGAAGCAACAAAAAACCCATCAGTACCGAAAAAAGAAGCGCAGAAAGCAGGGCTTTTTCCCACCGTTTTCCGGCGACAAGGCGGGTAACGAGCAGAGCAATCGCCGTAAAAGCGAGGCCACGCAACACCTGAAAGGGTAAAATCCAGGCGGGAAGTTCGAGCCCGGCGTAGAATTCCTGAAAGGCCTGGGCAGCCAGAGGTCTGAAAACAAAAAGGCCGAAAGATAGGTAGATAAGTGCATAGAGAAAAGAAAGTGCCAGTAGTTTTATCGGCAGCCGCTTTGGAGGAACAATCGCTGGAGAAACCTCCGTGGATCGCTTTTTTCTGAGCAACTTGCCGTGTATTGCCAGCAGGAAAAAGCTGAAAAGAAGTGCAGTCAGAAAGCCCTGAAGGAAAAACCGGGGTACCATTTCAGCAGGAACCACAGAGACAAGATAGCGAAGGAAGAGCAGAGTCTCTATCTGGGAAAGGGCGGTGCTTATGCCAAAGAAGATGATAAAAACTGCAAGGTATAATTTCCACCCCTGATATTGAGAGCGAACCGTGAGGTAACTGAGCACTGCGGTTTGAGCCAGTCCGACCAGAAAAAGTGCTGGCAGGGAGGTCACCGTTTCCATGCCAGCGCCTAACCCAGACCAGGCAGCGGCAATTGCCTGGGAAAATAGCAGACAGAAAGTAAGGACGATTAACTTTATGGCCTGGAAGAATAATCTAAGCATTTTGAAAAGCTCCTCCCCCGGGAGGATTTCTCAAACAGTGTAGCACAGTAAATATGCTTTGGGAATTGGTTCTGATTATTCTGCTCACTTTTTGTTTTCAGCTTCTGAAGGTGAGGTTTAAGGTAGAACCTCTGTTTGCATTGACGCAATAAAAGTTTTCTCATACAATACTTGTAAACAATTGTTCTGAACATATGCCCGAAAGGAGAGCTCCTTGATTCAACGAGAGAAAGAAGAAAAAGAATGGCTCTTGTTGTATGAGATTGCTCGCCTGTATTACGAGGAGGGCCTTACTCAAGAAGAAATTGCTCAGCAGACTGGGTTTTCGCGTTCACGTGTACAGCGCTTTCTTGGAACCGCTCGGAAAGAGGGCATTGTGGAAATACGCCTTGTTTGCCCGGTGTCTCCTTTTACAGAACTCGAGGAAAGACTGATTGAAAAGTTTGCCCTCAAAAAGGCCATAGTTGTTGCTGCTCCTACTCAACCTTATTATCTTATCTGTCGTAGCATTGGTAGAGCGGCAGCAAGGTACTTAGAATCTCTTGTGAGAGAAGGCGACTTTCTGGGTATCGGTTGGGGGAGGACAGTTTGTGAAGTTTGTAGATATTTTAAAAGAGAAGTGGCTATTAATGTTCTTCCACTCATCGGAGCAGTGGGGCAGGTAGATATGGATTTTCAGGTTAATGAGCTTGGTTTCCAGCTTGCCCGGAGGGTTGGGGGTTTTTTTATTCCTTTTTATGCTCCAGCCCTGGTCGACCATGAAAAAATTGCTCAGGCACTCTTTTCTGATCAAAGCGTGCGCAGAGTGGAGGAGTTATGGGAGAAAGTAAATGTGGCTGTTTTGGGCATGGGAGACCCACGGTGGCAAGGATCCATAGTTCCCAAGTTTTTCTTAGACGACCCTGTTTCTTCTGCTATTTTGAAAAAGGAAGAAGTGGTTGGAGACATTCTGTTTCATTTTCTTTGCAAGGATGGAACGCTTGCTAACTCAGAGTTTGACCGTCGGGTGGTGAGCATTCCCCTGGAAAAATTGAAGAAAATCCCTTGGGTAGTTGGGGTAGTTGGTTCAGCAAGAAAAGCAGAGATTGTTAAGGCAGCTCTTAAGGGAGGTTATATCAACGTTTTGATAACCGACTTGGGGCTGGCAAGGGCCTTACTGGAAGAAAATAGCGAACCTTGAAAAGGAGGTGAGGTGGGAAGGGTAGCTCTTCGGTTAGTCATTTCAAGAGTGTTTTAGTTTTTAAAAACCAAGCGAAGGGGGAAATTGCGATGCGTAAGATTATTGCAGTGAGCTTGATGGTGTTTTTGGTGCTGCTGGTATCGATTGCCTATGCAGACATCACTCTTACCAATGCTTCAGGAGAGAGTATAACTTTCACTGACGAAGAAATTGGAACGATTGCTGCTTCGGGGGAGAAACCTTTTGAGGGAATAACCATTACCGTAACGGTTAATCAGGGTGGACCGAAAGGTGGCATCTCAGGTCCCCTTTACGAGTGGCGCGACGCATGGGAACAGATTACCGGCGCCAAACTGAATATTGTGGAAATACCCTACGCAGAACACTATCCCAAGGTCATGACTGACCTTATGACCGGGACTGGACAGTATGATGGATTTTTCATTGGTTCGGACTGGATGGGTGAGCTGGTTACGGGAGAGTACATTATACCTATCGATGATTATATGAAAGACCCTCGCTTCCCCAAATGGGATCCTGATTCTCTTCCACCCTCCATTCGCGCCCTTTATACTTGGGGTGATAAGTGGTATGGTCCTCTCAACGATTGCGATGGTCAAATTCTCTATTACCGCAAGGACATTCTCAGCAATCCCGATTATCGGGCAAAATTCAAAGAAAAATATGGATACGAATACAACATTCCTCCTAAGACCTGGGAAGAACTCTATGATGTTTCTGAATTCTTCAACGGTTGGGACTGGAATAACGACGGAGAAGCTGACTCTGGAATCGTGATGCACCTTAAAGTTGGTGCTCAAGGAATGTATCACTATGCTTCCCTATCTGCACCTTTCTGCATTCTGCCTGGCGAGAAAGTTGATAAGTATCATAACGTATACTGGTTCGATCCCGAAGATATGACTCCACTCATAAACAGCGAGGGTCACGTAAAGGCTCTGGAGTTCCAGCTCAAGCTTCAAAAAACTGGACCTGACGCTCAGGTTGCCTGGAGTCTTGGTGAGGCTTGGGACTATTTCCTGCGGGGTAAGGCAGTATTTACCTTCTCCTGGGGAGACGTCGGATCTCTGGTTCAAGATGAGACTCGCTCCAAGATTAAGGGCAAGCTGGGTTGTGCCATTCTTCCTGGAAGTTATGAAGTGTATGATCGTTCGCAGGGGAAATTTGTAAAATTTGAAACGCCCAATGTCTGGGGTAATACCACCGGTGGTTCCTGGCACGGCGTAATTTCAGCGCTCTCCAAGCATCCCGAAGTAGTATATCATCTCCTGGCTTTCCATGCTACCAATAAAATTAGTCTTTGGAACGTGCAGCGAGGATGGACGGGAGTTGATCCGGGTGCCAAATTCCACTTCCTGCCACCTTATGGTACGGCAAAGCTTGAGGACTATGTGGCTAACGGCTTCCATCCCGAGGATGCCAAAGAGTACCTCAAAGCTTATTATGACAACTTCTTTGCTCCCAATGTTGCTCCCTATCTCAGAATTCCTGGTGGTAATGAGTACTGGGTAGCTCTGGATCGCCATCTTTCCGAAGCCTATACTGGTCAGGTTTCAGCTCAAGAAGCTCTTGATCGGGTAGCCAGGGATTGGGAAGATATTACCAACCGCTATGGTAGAGACGAGCAACTCCAGGTTTACCAGGAATCCATTGGTTACGAGAAATAGTTGCGTTGTTTGAGGGAGGGTGAAATGCCCTCCCTCTTTTTCAAGGGGGATTGAAGATGGAGTGGAGACGGAAACGCATTAAGTATTTTTTTATATTTCCTTCAATTGTTTGGGTTCTTTCCTTCACGATTTTTCCGCTAATTTATTCTTTTAGTCTGACTTTTTTCAGGGTACGTCTTGGAAGGCCGGCACGTTTTGTGGGTCTGGCCAATTTTGCTCGTATTTTAAGTGATTACAAGATGTGGAACGCCCTGCGCATTACCTTGGTTTATGTAGTTGTTACAGTTGCTATTCAGGTTATTCTTGGTATCTTGATTGCTCTTCTTTTCAACCAGGAGATAAAAGGCAAGTCACTTTTCAGAGCCTTGCTCATCCTTCCCATTTTCTGTACTCCGGTCGCAGTGGGTTATCTGGGACTCACTGTTTTTTATGAAGAAGGTGGTCCTATAAACAGCATACTCATGAGCCTTTTGGGGATGAAGATACCCTGGCTTTCTAATCCTTTTTGGGCGTGGTTGGCTATTATCCTTCTTGATGTATGGCAATGGACTCCTTTTTGCTTTCTGGTTATTCTTGCTGGTTTGCAATCGCTTCCTGAAGAGGTTTACGATGCTGCCTATCTCGATTCTTCTTCGGAGTGGGAAATATTTCGCAAAATTACTTTTCCCATGGTGCAGCCAGTGGTTATCATTGTCTTGCTTTTGCGGCTCATTGAATCTTTCAAGATCTTTGACGTGGTGTACAGTTTAACTGGTGGTGGTCCGGGCACTTCAACCGAGGTATACTCTCTTTTCACCTATCGTACTGGCTTGAAATTTTTTGATTTTGGCTATGCTTCGGTTTTGGGATATCTTCTTCTGGCTATAGTGATGGTAGTGGTAAACATTTTCTTCCGCAGGGTGCGAGAAGTCTATGAATAGGAGGGTTTGCTGTGGGAGTGGTACGCAAGCGTTCTAAGGCAAGTGTTGTGGTTCGGTATTTTCTGATAGGCATCATCCTTTTCTGGGCTCTTTTTATGATTTACTGGGGAGTGGTAACTTCCTTGAAGCCCCCAGCCCAAACCTTTACCGTATCAGGACTCTCCGTTCCCTTCCTCCAGTTCTTACCAACTCTGGAAAACTGGCGAACGGAACTTTCAGTGCGGGAGAGTCGTATGGCTCTTGTGAACAGCATTACTGTGGCTATTTTTGCCACTCTGATCGCTATGGTTTTGGGAGTGCCAGCTGGATATGCACTGGCTCGCTTTAAGTTTCGCAGGGTAAAAAACCGGGACCTTACCATCTGGTATCTTTCTCAAAGAGTTTTGCCACCAGTGGTAGTGGTTATACCCTTCTTTTTGATTATGCGCACTCTTCATCTACTTGATACCCGGCTGGCGCTTATCATTGTCAACGCCACTTTCACTCTTCCTTTTGCTGTGGTTATCACTCGCCAGGCTTTTCAGGAGCTTCCGATAGAGCTTGAAGAGGCCGCAGCGGTGGATGGTTGTTCCGAGATTTCGGCTTTCTGGCATATTGCTCTTCCCCTGGCTGCTCCCACCATTGTAGCGGTGGCAGCTATTTGTGTGGCTTTCACCTGGAACGAGTTTCTTTTTGCCCTTTCTCTGACCTCTCTTAAAGCCAAAACCTTCCCGGTTTATTTAGCGGGTGCTGAAGACACCAGAGGGGTCCAGTTCTGGTTTATGGCGACCAGGGCTATTCTGGCACTGGGACCGCCGGTTGTCCTTGCGGTAGCCATCCAGAGGTATATAGTTAGAGGTCTTACTTTCGGAGCCGTTAAGGGTTAATTTCTGAGTAATATCTCTTCTTAACGAGAACATGTACTGTTTCTGGTGGCATCAGGAGGCCAAGACGGTTATTATTTTGCCCTGTCCTCCTGATGACGGTCCTCCTTGCTTTTGTACTCCCTCTCTTCAATTCCCTGATTTTTTCTGAGCAGTTTTTGTGGGTCTCGGTTTTGAAAAATATAATTTATTTTATGGGAAAAATAGGGTATAAATAAAGTGACAGAAAGGACTTGAGGAAAGGAGATTCAAAGGAGAATTCCCTGGTATGGCACCGGGGTTTCTGATCATTCATGGATAGAAAATGAAATTTTGTGCCTGTCAAAGCAAGAGGATATCTTTTTTCCTGGTGATAGCACTTTTTATATTTTTTGCTTTCTTTTCTGAGGCCTGGGCTCTGGTGGTGCGGGTTGGGGCTTACTGGAACCCACCTCTTGTTTTCTGGGATGAGCAGGGGCAGGTTCAGGGCCTTTATCCGGAAATCCTTGAAGAAATAGGGCGTCGGGAAGGCTGGCAAATAGAATATCAGCGTGAGGAGTTTTCAAAGCTTCTCAACCTGCTTCGCCGGGGTGAAATCGACCTTCTCCTGGCAATTGCTTACTCAGATGAGCGCGCTCAGGAGTTTGATTTCAACCGGGAAACCGTCTGGCTGAACTGGGGGGTTATCTACACCCCTCCCTCCCTGAGGGTTAACTCTTTTTTGGACCTGAACGGAAAAACTCTTCTGGTGGTGAAAGATGACATTTATTATCAGGCTTTTTTGAACATTGCTCAGGGTTTTGCTCTGGATTGTCACTTTGTGGAGCTTGCTGATTATGAGGAAGTATTTCAGGAACTTCAGAAGGGAACAGGAGATGCCGGGGTGGTCAGCAGTTTGTTTGGGTTGCAGTTTGGAAAGAAGTACGACTTGAAAGCAAGCCCGCTTGTTTTCCGGCCTACCGAGCTGCGCTTTGCTGTTCCCCGCGGTAAGAATCAGCAGTTATTATTTGCGCTGGATCGCTGGCTTGCAAGCTTCAAGGAGGACCCGGATTCTGTGTATCATCAGGCCATCCATCGCTACCTGGAAATGCATAAGCCCTGGGAAATGCCCCGCTGGTTCTGGTATTTTCTTGGAGCTTGCGGAGGTGCGTTGCTTCTTTTGTTCTTCTTTGTCTGGCTCCTGCGCACTCAGATTGCTCTGCGGACCAGGGAACTGCGGGAGGTCAATCGCGGTCTTCAGGAGGAAGTGCTGCGGCGCCGCGAAGCGGAGTCGCGCCTTTCTCTGCACCTTGCCTTTGAAAGAATGATGGGGAGAATTCATCTCCGCTTTTTTGCCTATGAAGATTGGGAACGCTTGCTCAATTTTGCTTTTAAGGAGATAGCTAATTTCTTCGGCTTTTCCTGTATTTATGCACTTTTGCCGGGTGGAGAGAAGCTGGTCTGGTCTGAGGAAGAGCACACTCTGGAGGAGTTTCCGCTGCTTGAAAAAATCCTCCAGAAGCCCGATCTGCAGGCTACCTGGCAGAAAGAGCAAAAGATTCTGCTCAATTCTCTTTCCGACTTTTTGCCAGGGGGAGAGATCCCTGAAAAGTTCAAAGATAAAGGTTTTTTTGCTTTCTCGGTTCCAGTTGAGGATAGCGAAGAGGGGTTAGTGGGGTGTCTCTTTGGAGAGCACTTCCTTGCGGATGACGAACGCTATCAACTCCTGGATCCCTTCCTGCAGCATTTACGGGTTTTCCTTGCCTATCTTTCCCTTTCCAGAAAACGGGTCCGGGAAGCAGAGTGGTTTCAGACCACTCTGCGCAGTATTGGTGACGCGGTTATCGCCACCGATAAAGAGGGTAGGGTTATTTTTATGAACCCGATGGCCGAAGAGCTCACCGGATGGAATGCTCCTGAGGCGGTGGGGAAGCCGGTAGAGGAAGTTTTTCCTATTTTTCAGGAAAAAACCCGCCAGCCGATTCCGAACCCGGTGCGCCGGGTGATTAAAGAAGGTAAGGTGGTGGGACTTGGTAACCACACCATTTTAGTTAGCCGTGAGGGAAAAGAGTTTTTTATTGATGATAGTGGCGCACCCATCCTGGATAGGGAGGGTAAGGTTCTGGGTGTGGTTCTGGTTTTCCGAGATGCCACAGAGCGGAGAGTCATGGAGCGAAAAATCGCAGAGAGTGAGCGGCGTTATCGAATGCTTTTTACCTTTATGCCGGATGGTTTTGTTCTCCTGGAAGAGGTTACAACTGACGAAGACCCGTCCCGAAGGTTTCGCATCCTTGAAGCCAACGCCTCTTTTGCGGTCATGGTGCGCTTCAAGCCTGAAGAGCTGCGCGGTCTCTGGATAGATGAGGTCTTTCCCGGCTTTGAGAAGCTTCTGAGGAACGGGAGTGTTTCTTTGCTGAGCAGGGGAGAATTCTTGCGCAAAGAGCTATTCGTTCCCGAATTCGATGCTTTCTGGGAAGTAAGCCTCTTTGTGCTTGATGGCTCCCAAATGGGGATGATCGTTTCCGATATTACCGCTCGTAAAAAGTATGAAGCAAAAATACGCTATCTCAGTTTCCACGACACCCTAACTGGCCTTTACAACCGCTTGTATGCCGAGGAGGAGCTGGCTCGCCTGGAGCAGGGTAGAGAACCGGTAATCAGTTTTATATTTGCCGATCTCGATGGTCTGAAGTTCGTAAACGATGCTCTGGGGCATCAGTGGGGGGACGAAATGTTAAAACGGGCAGCTGACCTTTTGCGATCTTCCTGCCGCCGGGAGGACATTGTTGCTCGCTGGGCCGGGGATGAATTTCTGGTGATCTTGCCGGGGACTCCTCTTTCGGTTGCCCAGGGAATTGCGGAACGCATTGAAGAGCTGTGCAGAGAAGAAGCCCAGAAAGAACCGCTTTTTCTGGGCCTTTCTCTGGGCCTTGCAACCAGAAGAGAGCAGGGGAAAAGTATCTGGGAGGCAATAAATGCTGCAGAAGAGGCTGCTTACCGCAAGAAGTTTTTGCGCCGCGAATCGTGTGGAAAAGAGTATACTCAGATCTTGCGCAATGCTCTTTTTGCACTGGGAATTGAAAGCAAAGAAAAGCTGCTTGCTATGGAAAGACTTGTCCTGAAAATGGGTGAATTACTGGGACTTTCTCAGGAGGACCTGGAGCGAGTGAAGCTCCTGGTCAACTTTCACGATGTGGGCAAACTGGCTCTTCCCCGGGAGGTGCTTTTTAAAAAGAACGCCTTGTCTGAAAAAGAGGAAGAGCTTTTCAGGCAGCACCCGGCCCTGGGCTATCGCATTGCTCGGGCCGTTCCTGCTTTGCATCCCCTGGCTGAAGAAATCTATGCTTTTTGGGAATGCTGGGATGGTTCAGGTTACCCCCGGGGTAAGAAGGGCGAGGAAATACCGTTCCTTTCCCGGCTGGTACAGGTTGTCGAGGCTTATCTTGCCTTGACTTTCCCGGACTATGGAGAAACTCCCCTTTCCTCTCAGGAGGCGTTTGAGTTTCTGGAAAGAGAAAAGGGGGTCAGGTTTGACCCCCATCTGGTGGACGTTCTGGGTGAAGTTCTGGGGATAAAGTAGCGTTTTTAAAGTGCTTCCGGGTTTTCAACGGCTCCCAGGAAGAGGAACAGCCCGCTTTCTTCATCCCGGATGAGCAAAAGGAAGGGATGGTCCACCCGCATAACGAAGGGTTCCTCAGGCAGAATAGCGGTAATTCCCACGATGACCGAAGTCACCGCTGCAGCGGTGGTCCCTTCTTCGTTCACTTCCAGAATGCTTTTGTGTTTTACTTCGCTCAGAAAAGCGTTGGGTGGAATGGGAAACATGGCTCCGAAATCGGCATTCTGGGGATCAAAAGCCAGCCTCATGCCCAGGTTTTGCAGAGTTGTATTCAGAGAGCGCTCAAAGCTCAGGCGAAAACGGGGTAAGTAAATTTCGCCTTCCCGCTCTTCCATGCTTTGTATCCAGTTTATAAGAGAATTAGCGGTGAGGGTTGCAAGAAGCTCCTGCAGCCCTTCCTGAGCACGGGGTAGAAAAATGTACATGCTAAAGCGCTCATCGGCGTAGGGAAGGCGTATGGCCTGCAGGGTCTGGTTTTCGAAGTAATCGAAGGAGCCTTTCTGCCACATGGTGGGGATCTCCTGGGTGCCTTGTGAGGAGTAAAAAGGCAGGGACTGGGTGTTGGCAGGGTCAAAGGTGTACTCCCATTTTCCCTTGAAGTAAACGGCGTTGAGAAGCACCAGAACGTCCCAGTCCGAAAGCCGGTCGAGGATCTCGCTGATCTTGCCGTAGGTTTTCTCCCGGACCCACTGGTTGATAAGAGCCACCGTCTGGGGATTGGCAAAGTCCACCTGGTGGGCTTCTGCCTGGTAGAATTGCTGGACGGTTTGCAGGTAGTCTTCGTAGAAAGGCACGCCCTCTCTTGCCCAGAGAGAATTGGCAAGGCTCAGGGTGACCTTTCCGTTTCTCAGGTTCAGAGCTTTTACCAGGTTTGCGTTGTGCTGGTTGACGGCGTTCATTTCCAGGGGTGCAAACTCCAGGCTTTCCAGCATCTCAAGCTGGGTTGCTCCTCGAGCTCCATTGGCGGCCATGGAGAGGGCGAGTTCGATACTGGCTGGGGAGATGAAGAGATTTTCTTCCTGTTCTTCCCACAGCGCCTTGAGAAGCTCTATTGCAAAGGTATTGATGTTTTGTGCAAAGCCTGGATCCAGGGAAGCGCTACCTGAGGGCAGGGTGCCACCTATGAGGCATCCTGAAGCAAAAAACACCAGCAAAAAAAGGGTCATCAGAAAAATCAGCTTGCGCATACTCTCGCTCCTTTTGGAGGTAACTCCCGCGGGAGCAATCCCTCCTTGAATTGAGATTTCAATTAAGTATACGCTGATTTTTTGCTTCAGGTTTTGTCTGAAAAAATATATTGCTCAGGGATGGCGCGCTATGGCTGCGATTTCCACCTGCCCGCCCCGGGGTAGAGCATTCACTTCCACACAACACCGGGCTGGATAAGGAGGCTCGAAATACCGGGCATACACTTCGTTTACAGCCGAGAACTGCTGAATGTCAGTTAAGAAAATGGTAACCTGTACCACGTTTTCCATGTCCAGGCCTGCTTTCCTGAGGATAGCGCGCAGATTTTCAAGAGCCTGCTTTGCCTGCTCGGCCGCGCTTTCGGAAACCATTTCTCCCTGAGGAGAGATTCCCAGTTGCCCGGACACAAAGACCCACTCTCCAGCGCACACTGCCTGGGAGTAAGGACCGATTGCTGGTGGTGCCTGGTTGGTGGAAATTGCCTCTTTCAAAGCTTTTCAGCCTCCCTTCGTTTTTTAGAAGCATTTTAGTGGTATGTTACCACAATGATATGGCATTCCGGGTACTTCTGTAGAGGGAAATAGCAACCGGGTGGCGAGGTTCGCGGTCGGGTCATTCTTTTTGGGATGGCAGGGCGTCGCTGAACCGAAGCGCGAGGGTAAACCTTTGTGCGCATCCACTTGAAGTTGTTCCTCAACAAATTGAGGGGAAGACGTCACGTGGTACCCAGGTTTTCCTTACCGGGATAAAGTGCGGAAAAAAGCCACGCTCCCTGTGGCCAAAGACAGGTAGTAAGTGTAAAGGCGCCACAGAAAAACCGTGATTCCCAGGCTTTTTCCGCCCACTAAAACCCTGAAGAGCGAAGCGAAAGAGAGCTCGGCAATGCCACTTGCTCCCGGGATGGGTGCAAAGCGCAGCATGAAAAAGAGCGGAAGTTGCAGGCGTACCATCGCACCCAGGGATAGGTTGCTTTCTGAGACGGCTTCGACTATGAAATAGGTGGTTCCCAGGAGACAGAAAAAGTGGGCGCTGTACATGGTAATGTTCCAGACGAGGTAGTGAGGTCTTTTTAGAAAGAAAAGAAGCTTTTCGCGCAGTTCGCGGAAAAAGTTTTCCAGGAAAGGCGGTGCTACCTCAACCAACTTTTTGCAGCGGGGCAGAAATCGGGAGATGAAGGATAGCACCCTGTGTGAGGCCTGAAAAAGGAGGTGCGGGTATTTCAAGAAGATGGAAAGTATACCCAGGAGGATTGCGTAAAGAAACAGGAGTCGCGAAGTTATTTCGAAAATGCGGGAAGGAACAGGTGTATGGGAGAAGAAAGAGGAAAGGAAAAAAAGGACTACCAGGGTGAAAGAGTAAAGGGCTCCTCCCACCACAGTTAAACCGGTGGCCTCACTCAGGGGAAGGCCGGATTTCACCAGTACGTAAATTTCAGCTACCTGGCCCCCGGCGTTGGCCGGGGTGATTCCACTCAGGAAATAACCGGAGAGCACTGCGGTCAGGCAATCTCGCAGATGTAACTTTTTCCGCCATATCCGGGCGCTACCCAGAATGCGCAGAGCATCAAAGAGCCAGGCCAGAGCCAGGATCCCTGTTGCCAGTAAAAGCTGCTCAGGATGGGCAACTGAAAAGGAGATTTCGCCTTCGCGGGTGAGAAGATAGATAATAATGCAGACTAAGCTCACCAGGCTTCCGCCGACTCCTATCAGGGCTTGTTTGAGTATTTTGCGCTGATTAAAGCTGCTTGCTACCTTCTCCATAGGTTTATTATCGCAGAACTTCCCAGTTTGGACAAGGAAGTGATTCGGGAATCAGGTTTGGTTTTCTTTCCCGCCGGAACCGTTTTCAGCGCTCCGCAGCAACCCGGGCCTTTTCTGCGTAGAGACGTTCATCAGCTATTTGGAGCAGGTTTTCCAGCTTTTCTGCTTCCCGGGGGAAAAGCGAAAAACCACAGGAGATGCCCACTGCACCTTCCAGAGCAAGGTGCAGGTTTTTCTTGAGCCTTTCGATGAGTTGTTCTGATAGAGCGAGGTCTCCTTCCGGTATGAGGATCAGAAATTCATCTCCTCCATAGCGAAAGATCAGGTCCTGAGAGCGAAAAGAGTCCTGAAGTATACGGGCAACTTCCCGGAGCAGACTATCTCCTGCAAGGTGCCCCCTGCGGTCGTTGTAGCACTTGAAATTGTCGAGATCTGCGATGAGCAATGCAAAAGGTATTTTTCTGGTTATAAACTCAGGGGCAATTTGCTTTAAAGCGTTTCGGTTCAGGAGTCCAGTGAGCGGGTCCCGGAAAGCCTGTTTGCTCAAAGTGTGGATTTGCCACTCCAGAAATCCCAGGTTGTGTTCGATAACCTTCTCTATGGCGTAGCTGGTGGTGAGGATACCGGTCAGGTAACTCAGGGCAAATACGTTTCCTCTCCACAGGGCTAAAATAATCAAGAATACGTAATAGGAACCATTTATGAACATTGCCCATCGGGCGCAGAAGTAATCCTTTTCCAGGCCGTAGCTCAAAATGGGCAGGAGAAAAAGAAATAGAAAAGGGCTGTTTTCTGCACCCGTTGCGGTGATGACCAGCATTATCAGAGCGCAGCCGCTCCCCAGGGAGAGGCGATTGTAACGGGATTTCTTCTTTTGGCCCAGGAGTTGAGCAAGTCCAAACAAAAGCGCAGCGGGAAGTGGTAAAGCGTCGCTCCAGGATGAACCATCCTGCAAAGTCCAGATGCAGTAAGCAGGAACAAAGCTCAGAGCAAAAATGAGACGGATTACCCGAGCAGGCTTGCTTATTCGCTCGGAGAGAATATGTTCTAAACTACTGAAAAGCTGCTGTACTTTCACGAAAAAGCACTTCCCGGGCTTGTTCCTTGCAGGTGAGGTTAATCAGGACTTGAAGGCCCATCCCCAGGTGAGTTTTTCGCCCTGGATTTTGAGGTGAATCGCTGTTTCCTGCTGGGCTTCGAGTTCAAAATCCAGAGAGAGAAGCCCAGGCTCTTCGACCTGAACCGGGCAGGTTGCTGAAATAACCCGGGAGCTGGGGTGTACCTCCTGATGAATCTGAATCCTTTTGGCTTTTTCTCCTCGATTTTCAACCTGGTAGACTTTCTCTTCCAGAGTGTCGTAAAGGACTTCTTCACCCCATCGGGAATAGAGACGGTTAGTTTTTTCGCGCAAAACCAGGGTTTCTTTCACAATCACATCCTCGGCGCTTCCCAGAGGAAATTCCAGATACGCTTCTTTATCCCTGAAATAGGCTTCTCCCAGGAAAGTCAGGCTTTCTCCATTTTTTTCGAAGCATTCCACTTTACCTTTTACCTGGAGTTCAGGGGGAACTTTCAGTTTCCAGAAACTCAGAGTTTGAGCCTGTCCGCTGAGATAGCGAATGAATTGTTCAGCTTCTATTTCCTTTTCTGCAAGCAAAAGGCGCTGGGGTACTCCCCGTTCCCAGTATATCGGGTAAGTTTGGCCCAGGACCTGAAGAGTCAGATTACCCGGGGCAGGTGTTTCGCCTCCAGAAAGGAGAAGATAGAAATAGAGCCGGGGATTTGCAGCATCTTTTTCCCAGATTAGCTGATAGAGAAATTCTGCTTTGCAGTCCCGCAGAGGGTAAAGGGCTTTCACGGTGGCTTTCTTTTCTTCTGCAGAGTGTATTCTTAAAAGAGCCAGGGTGGAGTCTTTCGGATAGACCATGCTTTCCAGCTGGGCACCGTTTATTCTGATGGAGATTTCTTCGGGTCTCACTCTTTCCGGCTTTTGCCAGTTGAGAAGATTTTCGCCGGGGTGCAAAATCACTTCCCAGCTTTCCTCACTCAGAACCTGACCATCGGGAAAAACCAGAAGGGTCCTTGTTCCTGATTTTTCAAGAAGCATCTCCTGAGCAGAAGCGAAACTGCCCAGGCTCAAGCCCAGAAGCACTACAAAAACTAACCTGAATAAAGTACGCATCATATTTCCTCCTCAAACTGGTAAACCAGGGTTATTTCTTTTTTTTCACCGGGAGAAAGCAGAACCGTTTTCCAGGCAGCACCGTTTTTAAACTCCCAGTCCTCAGGGAGCTTTACTTCCCCTGGAGGCAAGCTCTCTTCGATTTCAAGGGTTATCTCGTCTGGAGTTGGATTTTCGAGCTCAAAGAGGACTTCTTTTTGGGAAATAAAGCCTACCACTTCCTTTTCCTGGTTGAAGCGTGTTCTCAGCCTGCGATAAGCGACTTCCCGACGCTTTGCCAGGATTTTTGCTTTCTCCAAGATCAGTTCCAGCTGCTCGTTCTGGCGAGCACCGGGAAAGAGTAATCTTTCACACCAGCCGTTTTCTACATCCCAGAGCAGAAGATTGCCCGGGGGTAGAGGATCGCCCTCGTTTTTGAAGGTCAGAACTTGCAGGGTCCGTTCGTCAGAAAGCCGATATTTTTCTTGATAGTCAAAGGATCGCTTCTCCGGAAAGAAGGCGTTTGTGCTCCAGGCAGCAAGGGTAACTTCACCGGAGAGAGCGAAAAGCTGGTATTCAGATACCTTGTGGGTGGTGATTTCAATTGCCGGAGGGGATGGTGCTCTTTCTAATTCGGATGCCATGACTTTTTCCATCATAGCTTCCTGAGGGGGAAATAGCTCCAGAGCAGGCTTGCCCAGGAGCCACTGCAGGGATACTTTTTCAAATTCCCGGTTATTTTGCTGCTGAATGTAAACTGCAGGGAAAAGCTGCAGTGAAGATGCCCCCTCTAAAATACCCAGGTAGGACTCTTCCCAGTCCATACCTCCCACAAAAAAGCCGGTGAGCAGGCGGTAGTTGCCTTCTTCTTCCGCAGAGAGGACCAGTTCGTAGTGAGTTTCCCGGTCTTCCAGGCGCTCTATGGTGAGTCCTTTTTGCAGGGGATGGACAGTAATGCGCCCTTTTTCCATTCCCTCCTGGGTGAGGGAGAGCCGGTTTTCGCCAGCCTGAAGGTGAATTTCAAAGAGTTCTTCCTTCCAGGCCAGATTTATTCCCTGATACACGGTGATTCTTCTGGTTTCTGCGGGTAGTTGCTGGGCAAGGTTGGCCCAGGCGTAAAACTCAAAAGTGCACGAAGTGAGCAGAAAAAGTATAATACTCAGAAAGAGTAATTTATTTTTCATTTTTTACCCTCCTTTTAAGGAGGAATATAGCACAGAGGTGTTCCGAAGTAAACATTTGTTGAGAAAAAATTACCGGGGATGCTGGAGGTTTTCCTTTCTGGTCGGGCTGGCCTTCTTTGCTCTTTTCTGGATGGGGGAGGTCTTTTCTTCGGAGCTCCTGGATTATCTGAGGGCGAGTGGCATTCCCTGCTTGAGAGCAACCCTTGTTGGGCGTTTTCCCCACGATTCTCGGGCTTTCACTCAGGGTCTGCTTTTCTCTGAGGGGGTACTTTACGAGAGCACCGGTCTCTACGGTAAGTCTACCCTGCGCAGGGTAGACCCCGAAACGGGTGAGGTGCTGGACATGGTTTCCCTGGACAAAGAGCTTTTTGGTGAAGGACTTGCCCTGCGAGATGGAGAGCTGGTGCAGCTCACCTGGCGGGAGCGAACCGTTCTTTTCTGGGACACAGAAGCGCTCAGGTTCAAAAAACGGCTTCCTTACCCTTTTGAGGGCTGGGGGCTTACCTTTGATGGGAGCAATTTCATTGCCAGTGATGGTTCGTCGCTTTTGCGTTTCTTGAGTTCGGAGGACCTTTCGCTAAAAAGAGAAGTTGCGGTGACCGCTGGGGGAAGGGAAATAGATAGAATAAACGAGCTTGAGTATGCAGAAGGTAAGATTTACGCCAACCTCTGGTATGAGGATCTGGTGCTGGTGGTGGACCCTGGAAGCGGAAACGTGGTGGGCTGGCTGGATTTTTCTTTTCTTCGCCAGGAGCTCACTGGTGAGGCGGGTGTTATGAACGGAATCGCCTTCGACCCCAAAAGCGGAAACTTCTACCTGACCGGCAAAAACTGGCCCTTCCTGTATGTGGTAAAAATTGAAGATTGAGCATCTGTGCGCTGGTGCTTTCCAGCAAAGAACCATTGTTTCCCTGATGACCCAAGGCGATGTAGGCCCAGACTTTTCGCTTGCGGAGCGGTGCACAGGCCTGGGCGCAGGGTTCGCCGGATTCGGAAGGAAAGCGTCCGGGCAGATGCCTTTATCAGCCACCGTTTGCCAGCGCAGTGAGCTATCTTTCAAACGCCTGGCAAGCTTCCGCAGCGGGCTTTTGCTTCTGCCGGAAGGTGCTTGAGAATAGCGCTTATCCCTTGATATCTTCCAGGTTCACAATTTCCAGGATGTCTCCCCTGAAAACCATGGCGTAAAGCTTCTTTCTGGTGAGCAATTTCACCGTTTCTTCTTTCATGTTCAGCCCGGCATAGATGGCTCGTAGAGTGTAATCCTTGAGGGAGGGGATAAAAACGGGGATTTCCTGGAGTTTTTTGAGAAAGTCGTCGATGTATTCTTTGCGATCAGGATTGGCTTTCACTTCTACCGCATAGGCCACCTTTTGTTTTTCACACAGAGCCAGAATGTCGATTTCTAAACTCTTTCCCTCTTTGCGAACTAATTTCTTTACGTCGATTATGTCCGGTAAAACGCCAAAGCACTTCTCTATGGCCTGATCTATGGAAGGAGCAAATATGTCTTCAACCAGAGTTCCCATCTTGTTAGCCAGCCTACCCCATTGCTGGTTGAGGTTTTCAATGTTCTTTTTCGACCATTCCTTGAAATCCAGCATTTCATCTTTGAATACTCTCATTTCGTCTTTGAAGTTTCTCATCTCATCCTTGAATACCTTCATTTCGTCCTTGAATTCCAGCATCTCGTCCTTGAATGCTTTCATCTCATCTTTGAAGCCCAGCATTTCATCCTTGAATACCTTCATCTCATCCTTGAATACCTTCATTTCGTCCTTGAAGTCCAGCATTTCGTTCTTGAATACCTTCATTTCGTCTTTGAATTCCTGCATTTCTTTCTTGAATTCTTGAAGCTCTATTTCCGTTTTTTGCTGAATGTAAACCAGGCGCATCAGTGCCTCTTCAAGTTTGTCCACCCGTTCTCTGAGAACCGCCATGAATTATCACCTCACCTCCATTATATCAGAAGCAGGGGGCTAAATAATTTGTGCGTTTCAGCTCCGGTAACCTGGCTGTGTTATTATAAATAACTTACCGGGCTTTGAAAGGCGAGAATTTCCGGAAGCCACTTTCAAAAAAGGGGGGTGGGAAGTCATGCCAGAGAAGAAGGGAAGAGCCTTTGAGGTGGTCTGCCTGGGCGAGGTGGTGGTGGACGCTTTCCGGGTTTCAGAGCGTCCTCTTTCCTTTTCCTTTTTTCCGGGCGGTGCCTCAGTCAACGTGGCGGTGGCCCTGGCTCGCCTTGGTGTACGAAGTGCGGTGCTGGGGAAAGTTGGAGAGGACCCCTTCGGGAAGCTCCTCCGTGATACTTTGCAAGCAGAGGGGGTGAAGCCGAGCTTGAGGGTCTCGAAAGGAGAGCGCACCTCCCTTACCTTTGTTTTTGGTGAGAGGGAACCCTGCTACCTGCGCTATGCATCTTCAGACCTGAGCCTTTCCCTTCAGGATGTGGACTGGACGCTTTTTAAGGGGGCTCGGGTGGTGCATCTTGTATCTCTGGATTTTGTTGACGCCCCGATTCGTGGAGTTTCGAGGGCTGTTTTGCGCCTCTCTCAGGAGCAGGGCATATTTGTTTTTCTTGATTGTAACCACCGCCCCGCCTTCTGGAAAGACCCTGATCAGGCGCGGAAGACAATCCGGGAAAAGCTCCCTGAGGTGGACTTTTTGAAGCTCAACTTTGAGGAGTTTCTTTTTTTGAGTGGCGAAAAAGAGCTGGAACGGGGAGCGCAAGCTTTGCTTGCTTGGGGAGTTGGCAATCTGGCAGTTACTCTGGGAGAGCAGGGAGTTTTCTTTGCCAATTCCTCAGGGCAGGGCAGAGTTCCCGCTTTTCCGGTTGCGGTGAGAGATGTGGTGGGTTGTGGCGATGCCTTCTGTGCCGGAGTACTGGCCAGGGTTCTTGAGGAAGGAATAGAGAAGGGCTTTTTGCTTCCTCTTTCTTTGTTCAGGGAAGCGGTCGTTTTTGGTTCAGCCTGTGGAGCGTTGACTGCTCAAAAACAGGGAGCTTATCCAGCCTTCCCAAGACTTGAAGAAGTGCAGGAGTTTTTGAGGAATAGGCCGTTGCCTTTCTGAGTAACTCGCAGTTGAGGTTTTTTGATGATTTTTGCAGTTCACCCCCTTTTCTCCCTAAAGAATTTTTGTTCTCTGCCGATACATATATATGGAAACAAAAAGAAGGGAGGAGAAACTGATGAGCCTGAAAGTCAAAGGGAATGACACCCTCTATGGTGAGGAGGGCCGTTCACTGGCAGTGCGCTATGGAAGCGACGATGAGAAAGAGAAGGATTGAGTTTTGAGATGTTCGGGTGTGGGGTTTTAAAATGTTACTTTTTTGCTTTTGGGCTGTGGTGGATAACGCTTTTTCGCGTTACCTGGGAGCTCCCGAGCTTTCTGGTTGCCTCTTTTGGTAGGTAAGATAGTTTTTCTGCTCTTTGCTGCCTGGTTTTCATTTTGCTTTGTATCCTCTTTTTGAGTAAACTATTAAAAATTGTCCTGAGGAGTTCAGCAGGTGAGCATTCTCTGGTGGGGCATTCTGGGTAGTGTTGTAGCTGGTCTGGCCACAGGGTTAGGTGGCATACCGGTTCTTTTCCCTGCTTTGAGCAGGGTTTCTCACCGCTTCCGTGATGAGCTCCTGGGCTTTGCGGCAGGAGTGATGCTGGCAGCTACTGTCTTTAGCCTGCTGGTTCCAGCCATTGAGTACGGCGGGGTATGGGCGGCTCTGGGGGGTTTGGCCTGGGGGGCACTGCTTCTGGGTTTGATGGATCGTCTGATACCTCATGAGCATTTTGAGAAGGGTCTGGAGGGACCAAAAAGCGGGTTGCGCGAAATCTGGCTCTTTGTTATTGCTATTACTCTTCACAACTTTCCGGAAGGCCTGGCGGTGGGGGTGAGTTTTGGAAGTGGGAATGTAAAGGATGGGATCACCGTGGCTACAGCGATAGGCATTCAAAACATTCCCGAAGGTATGGCGGTTGCCATTTCTCTTCTCGGTGTCGGCTATGCACGCTCCAGGGCCTTCTTTTATGCTTTTTTGACCGGTTTGGTAGAGCCCCTGGGAGGAGCGCTGGGCATCGGCCTGGTTTCCATCATGCATCCTTTCCTGCCCTGGGGTATGAGCATTGCAGCAGGGGCCATGCTGTTTGTAATCAGCGATGAGATTATCCCTGAAACTCACCACGGGAATATGGCCCGCTTTTCCACCTATGCTCTGATTGCTGGTTTTGGTATAATGATGTTGCTCGATAACCTTCTGGGATAAAATATCAATTTCTGGAAAGGTTGGATGCTTTCTTGCAGCTAAAATCCCTGGTTGTGCGCCTGATAGGCTTTTTTGCACTGGGCTTTTTCATCGCTTTTTCTCTCTTGACCCTGATTGAGCTCAGGATTGTAAATGAGCGGATGCTTTCTTATTCCCGGGTTTTTTCTGATTTCGTGGAGCACCAGCTGCAGCATTTTTCTGAGGAATATTTTCAGGATGTTTTGCTCTACACCGCTTTAACTGAAGATATCGCCTGGCTTACTGAAGAGCAGCTTTCCAGGTTCAAAGAGACTTATCCGTTGCTTATCATCGAGGCTTCTTTGGTGGAAGCAGATGCCAAGGAGCAGTTCCCCGAAAGATACCGGATAGAGGCTGATGGAGAAGTCCTGCGGGCGAGGTTTCTGGTTTTTGACGAAGAAGCCCGGAATTTTGTGAAGGATAAACTGGTTGAGGTAACCCTTGACCCTCAAGTGGTGTTGCACCATCTGAACATGCATGAGGTGGTTGAGATTGTGTCCCGGGATGGGAAGCCTTTTGCCTGTGGCCTGCGGGCTAACTTCCGGGGACTTGAAGAAGGCTTTTGGAGTGTGGGAAAGTTTTTCCTTTCTGCGGTAGCAGGTTTTTTGGCGGTTTTCCTGGTGCTTTTCTGGAATTACCGGGAGAGATTGGGTGTGGAGCGGGAATTGCGAAAGAATTACGAGGAGCGGTCCCGGGTGCTTCGCGCGATGAACGATTTCTTCCAGGCTACCCTGCGGCCGGGATACGGGTTGAAGCTGGATTACTCTGAGATTCTCAAAAAAGCGGTGGAGATTGTTCCTTGCGCCCAGGGAGGGAGCATCCTGGTTCGACGGGGGAATCTTCTGGTTCTTGAAACGGGTCTGGGCTATCCACTTGACAAACTGAGGCAAATTAGCCTTGACATCAGCAAGTTGCGCTCTTTGCCAGATTGTGCGGCGATTCTTCAGGGAGAACCCGTTTTGCTCACCGACTTGAGAAAACTGCTTGAGTACTGCCTGGAGGAGGATGTTTATCGATCTCTGGTGCAGGACCTGCGCCCTGAGAGGGTGAAGTGTTCCCTTTCTGTGGCTATCAGTGTGGAGGGGGAACTCCAGGCGATTTTAACTCTCTTCAACTTTGAAGAGCAGGGAGCTTCTTTTGCCAGAGAAATTGAGATTGCCCGGCTGTTTGCTGGACAACTCAGCGCACTGTGGAGTAGAAAAGTT
This sequence comes from Atrimonadaceae bacterium G-SL-SR-0-11, assembly GCA_048814795.1. Lineage (GTDB taxonomy): Bacteria > Atribacterota > Atribacteria > Atribacterales > Thermatribacteraceae > Thermatribacter. The sequence continues at coordinate 824,238 of CP184673.1, forward strand.
TTTGAGGAGCGCCTTGTGCTTCAGGCCCGGGAACTGGAGCAAAAGAGCAAAATTCTTTCGGAAATGTTGAACTTTATGAAAGTGCTGCTTGATCCCGACCGCGAGTTTGATTACGCTTCGATTCTGAGCAAAGCCGTGGAACTGGTTCCCGGCGCTCAAAAGGGTTCCCTCTTGCTTAGAGAGGGCGAAGTTTTTGTTTTTAAGGCCGCAGTTGGTTATGACCTGGAAAAGCTGGCCCGGGTTTCCCTTAGCGAGGAGGAATTATCCCGGGAGATGACCAGGGAAATAAAGATTATAAGGAATCTGGATGAGCTCAATCGCTCCCGGCTCTCCAGTGAAAAGCTGAAGATTTTGTCTGAATCGGGACGGAAGGAAACCATTAAGGCTACTTTATCCATACCGCTTGTGGTGGAAGACAAAATTATGGGATTTTTCAACCTGGATAATCTCGAGGATCCCGAGGCTTTTGGGCCGGAAGAGGTGGAAATTGCTCAGCTTTTTGCTGAGCAGGTGAACCTAATTCTGGAGCGCTTGCAGCTTGAAGAAAAGCTCAGGGAGCAAAGCGAGTGCCTGGAGTATCTTTCCTGTCATGATCCCCTGACGGATTTGCTCAACCGGCGGGCATTTCAGGAGATGGCTCAAAAAGTACTGGATCTGGCTCATCGGGAAGGGAAATCGGTCTTTATGCTCTATCTGGACTTGCAGGGCTTTAAAGAGTTTAACGACCGCTTTGGTCATGAGGCTGGCGACGCCGTTTTGAAAGTGGTTGCAGAGCGCTTGCAGAAGAGCTTGAGGAAAAATGACCTGCTGGCCCGAATTGGGGGCGATGAGTTTGTCGCGGTGCTCTATGGGGGGAGCCGCGATTCAGCAGTGGAAATAGTCAAAAGGATCATTGCTTTTCTGGGAGAACCCTTGGAGTGGAAAGGGAACAGCTTCAGGGTTTCTGCAAACGTGGGCATTGCCTCTTATCCTGAAGATGGTAAAAGCCTTGAGGAGCTAATCAGAAAGGCGGACTCTGCCATGTACGGGGCCAAGCAAAAAGGACTTCCCTTTGCCTTCTTGGAGGATGAGGACAGTTTCCAGTGATATATATAATGATGAGAGTGAGTGGAGGGTAGGCTTGATTTTTCTGGTGGTGAAGGGCGTTGACGGTTAAAAGTAAGGTGATTTTACAAAAATCCCGCCAGAATGCCCCCGATTTTAATCGGGAGATGAATGGCGACTTGCTATTTTTCTCCGGTTATGCTGAAACTTAAGTAAACTGGAGGAGATACTATATGCAGACAGTAACACTAAAGGTAAAACTCCTATCCCCAAACAAAGGCAAACTGGAGAAGATGGTTCGCATGCTGGAAACATATCGAAAAGCCTGCGCCTGGTTCCAAAAGCAGGCCGAAACTTTGAACACTACCAGCAGGGCAAAGTTAAACCGGGAAACCTACCACAAAGCCTGTGAACTATTCGACCTCAACCGTGCTACACTCCAGTGCGCCATGCTCAAAGCACTCTCAGCTTATCGCTCATACCTTTCCCGCACAAAAAATGGCAAGAAATCCAGCCTGCCCAAATTTGACCGGATAGTTCCGGTAATGGTGCGGCAGGAGCCAGATAGCAGTGCCCATTGCCACTTCTAGATACCATGCAAAAAGGCTCCAGGACCTGGCAGGAGGTTCCTGCCAACAAGGGTCCATGGAGACATGGCATGGTAAAGAGGGAGAGTGGTATGCTGCCATATCATTAGTATATGAGACTCACTTAAACGAGCCGTGCGGCGTAATCGGGGTCGACTTCGGCATAGTAAAGCTTGCCGTGCTGTCCCATAACATCTTTTTTGACGGTCGCCAGGTCAGATGGCGCAAGGAACGGTGGGCACAGCGGCGAAGAGCCCTTCAGCAATCGGGCAGGCTTTCCCGAGTCAAGAAAGAAGCCGGCCGCGAAACAAGGTGGATGCGGTATATCAACCACTGCATCTCAAAGCGCATAGTTGAAATAACAAAAGCTGAGGGCAAAGCCATCGCGCTTGAGAACCTGCTGGGTATCCGCGAGCGGACCAAAGGATCAAAGAAGTTCAACCGGATGATGTCCGGGTGGAACTTTAAGGAGCTGGCCTCGTTCATCGAATACAAGGCAGCCCTTGCCGGAGTGCCTGTAATCTACGTCGATCCCAAGGAGACCTCCAAGACTTGTCCGAAGTGCGGGAATGTTTCCCGGTATAACCGGAAGATCCAAGGCTGGTTTAAATGCGTAAAGTGTGGATACCAGTCTGATGCGGACAGGGTGGGGGCAATAAACATAGCCGCGAAAGCGCTCGATGCTCTCGGGGCATGACCCCGGTAGAAAGGGGAGCGTGGCACCCCTTAAGGCCAAGGTGATGATCCAGGTAGACCGGGGAATGCTGGCTAACCTGCGGCGTGTGCCGCTATCCCACGCTGGGATGCCCCCTAATTCATTAGGGGGAGGATGTCACAGAGTTTCTGAACAGGTTGCCCGTGGCGAATATAACTTGCAACTTCCTACGGATAGAAAAGACGAAATCGGCTTTCTTTCGGCGCGTTTCGTTAGGATGGCCGAGGCTTTAAGTGAACGCGAGAGGGAGTTGCAGAAAGAGAAGAGAAAAGCAGAGAGGCTTGCCCAAATTGATCCTCTGGTGGGCATTCCTAACCGGAGATACTTTGAAGACCGTCTGGAAGAATTGATAAGAAGCGGAGTGCCTTTTGCTCTGGCTTTTGTGGATCTGGATAAGTTTAAGAAGGTCAACGACCTTTTGGGTCATAACGAGGGAGACAGATGCCTGAGGCGTATTGCTCTCTGGTTTGAAAAACACATTCGGGACGAGGATCTGGTTTCTCGCTACGGAGGGGACGAGTTTTGTTTTGTGTTCCCCAGGTTGAGCCGCGAGCAGGCAGAGGAGATTATGAAGCGTATTCACACTGGGTTTGTTGCCAAAAAGTTTGTTGAAGGAGTTGACATTGATTTTAGTTACGGTATTGCTTCTTTCCCCGCTGATGCTTTAAGCCTCGATAAGCCTCTGGAACTTGCCGATGGTGTAATGTACCGCAGGAAAAAGATTAAAAGCTCTCTGAATGGGGTTGGGTTTTAGTGGAAAGTCGTTGTCGCAAGGCTTAAATTCTGAGTGATTTCTTGTTTGCCATTCTGGCTCGAAGGCTGAGGGTTTCTGGACGATGACTAAAATTTTCAGATTTAGAAAATGTTGTAACATTACTATATTGCATTATTATGAATTGGCATGTATAATTATGAATTGGTATGTATAATCAATTCAGGAGGTTCTTGTGCTTGAAGATAAACCGCAATTCAGTAGTTCCTTTGTATTATCAGGTAGAAGAAAGCCTCAGGAAAATGATCGAAAATGGTAAGTGGAAGGCTGGCGAGGCTTTACCTCCTGAGAAGGAACTCCAGGTTATTTATCAGGTTAGCCGTACTACCATCAGACAGGCTCTGAGCCTTCTGGTACGTAAAGGGATGCTTATACGGATACCCGGTAAGGGCACTTTTGTTGTGAGAAATAAGATTGTTCACTATGTGGGCGCAATCACCAGCTTTTCCGAAGAAATGCTTTCTCGAGGCATTAAGCCCGGAACTAAAATTCTTGATTTTAGGAGAGTTATTCCTCCCCCCTCTATAACCAGTGATTTGGGGATTGAAGCGGGATCGTCTGTGGTACTCCTGAAGAGATTGCGGTTTGCTGATGAAGAGCCAGTGGCTATCAGTGACGTATATTTACCTGAAGACTTGGTGCCCGGCTTTCTTGAAGAGGGTTTGAAGGAAGAATCTCTTTACAACTTTCTTGAGAAGCATTACCACATAGTGTTTAAGGAAACCCTTGAAACAGTTGAGGCTACTTCTATTGTTGGTCAGGAGGCAAAATTGCTTAAGGTTGTTGAAGGAACGCCTGGTCTGGTGGTGGGTAGAATCTCCTATACTGACACAGGCAGAGCTATTGAGAGGGCTTACACCCTGTATAGAGGAGACAAGTTTATTTACCAAAATAGGCTGATAGGTCGTTCTTAGGTGTGCGGTTTTTTGTTTGAAGGGAGGTGAAAGGCAAAGCAGTAGCTATAGTCGGGTGTACGCCAATGCTCATGGGTCGTGTGTGTTCTTTTTGAACACAAAGTGTGGGCTTGGAACTTGTGATGATAGGACTTTAAAAGGGGGTTTTAACTATGAAGAAGTTGGCAATTGTTTTGGTGCTGGTATTGGTGTTGGGAGCTTTTGCTTATGCCCAGGATATGCCCTATAAAGGAGTAAGGATTACTGTTGCTTTGCGTTCTCTTCCAGAAACGGATTTCATTGTGAGCCGCCTTGCCGAATTTAAGCTGATGACGGGCATTAACGTCCAGATTGTGACCTATCCAGAGCAGCAACTCAGAGAACGCGAAGTAATCGATGTTAGCACTGGTGCAGGAGCATACGATGTTTTGGCTATCGATTCTGTGTTTATTCCCGAGTTCGCAAAGGCTGGCTGGATTGCACCTCTTGAACCCTATCTTGACGAAGAATACGATGTAGAAGACATCAGTGCCTTTGTAAGAGGCTTGCTTTCTTATGAGGGTACGATATATGCTGGTCCCGTATACAGTGAAGCAACCCAGTTGATGTACAGGAAGGACCTTTTTGAGGAAGCAGGGCTTGCTCCTCCCCAAACCATGGAAGAGTACGAGGAATATGCTAAGAAATTCACTAATCCGCCCGATCTTTACGGAGTAGCTATGAGGGGACTACGGGGTAACGGAATGAACGTGTACATATGGTCAGAATGGTTGTGGTCTTATGGTGGCAGATATTTCGATGAAAACTGGAACCCCGTATTTAATTCTCCGGAAGGAGTTTTGGCCACCGAAAATTATGCTAAACTTTTGCAGAATTATGGGCCTCCCGGTGTTGCTACTTATGGCTGGGATGATGTACAAAACGCCTTTACCTCAGGGAAGGTAGCCATGATTATTGATGCCACTAACTTCTATACCCGCATAGAAGATCCTACCAAGTCGGCCATTGCAGGAAAGATAGGCTATGCCGTGGTGCCAGCTGGACCTGCGGGGAGATTCCCTGGAAATTATTCCCTGGGTTTTGCTATCAGCGCAGTTGGAGCTAAAACCGACAAAGAAAAGGCTGCAGCAGCGGAGTTTATAAAATGGGCTACGGGTAAAGATATGGAACTTAGCAAAGCTCTTCAAGCAAATATTATTTCTGTGACTCGTGATTCGGTTTTCAATGATCCGGCTTTCCAGGCCAAGTTCGGTGGTGACTGGTTAACTTCCACTGTTGAATCTTTTAGAATTACCCAACCCAATTACAGACCACTTATTGAGGAGTGGCGTGAAATAGGTGACCGCATTGGTATAGCTGTTGAAAACGTCATTGCTGGCATTCAACCTGCCAAGGAAGCTCTGGATGAAGCAGCACAGTATGCGGCTGAAGTTCTGATGAGAACCGGAAAGCTTAAGAAATAGCATAACAACAGATCCAGGCGGGATGGATAAATCTCCATCCCGCCTTGGTTTATTAGGAGGTTTTTATGCGCGAGCGAAGTTTTTTGTACAGTTTAGGCGAAAATGTCTGGCTGATGCTTTTGCCCGCACTCCTGATTCTTGCTCTGATAACTCTTCCTCCCTTTTTCTATGCCATATATTTGAGCTTGCACGACATTGATATAACTAAACCCTATCTGGGTAGGAATTTCGTAGGCCTTGATAACTTTGTAAAGATTTTTTCCGATAAGCGGGCAGTTGGTTCCTTCTTAAATACCGGCTTGCTGATAGGAAGCATGGTAGCTATAGAGTTTTTGCTGGGTCTTGTACTGGCTCTGGTCATCGATTCTTTCTTTAAAAAATCCACCTGGCTTATCACTCTAATAATTTTGCCCATGACCTTTCCAAGGGTTGTGGTGGGTCTGGTTTGGCGGGTTATGCTGAATCCCATTGTTGGAGTAATCAATTATCTCTTGCAACCCTTTGGTGGTGGTTCGGTGGATTGGTTAGCCCGGCCTGGCCTGGCGCTTTTTTCTATTATTCTGGTTGATGTATGGCAGTGGACACCGTTTATGGTGCTCATGCTGCTTGCTGGATTGCAGAGTCTTCCCAGAGAACCTTTTGATGCGGCCAGGGTTGATGGGGCAGGAGATATGCATATTTTTCGCTTCATAACCTTGCCACTTTTACAGCCCATTATCGTGGTTGCGGTTATCTTCCGAATTATTGATGCAATGCGCACTTTTGATATTGTTTACATTCTCACCAGAGGTGGTCCCGGCACCTCAACAGAGACCGTGGACATTTTCGCATACTACATGGGCATATCTGAAGCCGGTCGAATTTCCTATGCTGCTGCGGTATCTTTAATAGTGCTTTATTTAACCATTATTCTTATAACTATCTTTTTGAGGTTTGCACGACGATGGAGAGAAGAACTGTATTAAAAAAATACCTTGCCTATATTTTTATAGCGCTGGTTTTGGTGGGTCTTTATTTCCCAATTTACTGGTTGATAACCATGTCTTTTAAAACCAGAATAGATATTATGACCATTCCGCCGCGGTGGCTTTTCAAGCCCACCATGGCCAATTTTTCGTGGCTCCTGCACCACTACACTCTACAGAGCGCAGTGATCAATAGCGTTGTAGTTGCCTTGAGTGCTACCTTCATTGCTCTGGCTTTGGGGATCCCCTGTGCTTTTGCGCTGGCACGTTTCCCCTTTCCAAGAAAGCAAGATATTGAGTTCTGGATTGCTACCACCAGGATGCTTCCTCCGGTGGCAGTAATCATTCCTTTTTACTTTATCTGGATGAGCTTGCGTTTGCTTGATACCAGAACCTCTCTGATAGTCACCTATCTGGTAATCAATCTTCCCCTCATTATCTGGATTATGATGGGGTTTTTCAGGGCTTTGCCCCGGGAAATGGAAGAGGCAGCCAGGGTCGACGGTGCAACACGCTGGAACTCATTTTTTAGGGTTACCCTTCCTCTGGCTCTTCCCGGAATTGGAGCCTCCAGCATACTTTCTTTCATCTTTAACTGGAATGAGTTTTTCTTTGCTTTCGTGCTTACTACGACCAATAGGACTTTGCCTGTAGAGGTTGCTTCATTCATGGCGGTCGGCCTCGAAGTTAAGTATGGTGAAATGGCTGCAGCAGGGGTTCTGGCTTCTATACCTTCCTTGATTTTCGCCATTCTGGCTCGAAGGCTCATAGTAACTGGCTTTAGAGGCATTGCCGGCTTTGGTATGAAGTAGTCGCGCGTTGATGGGGAGTGTCCCGTGTGCTGGAGTGGGAAGACCTGGTTAGAGTTCGATTCCGGTTCGGAGGGCTTCCTCTATAAAGGGGTTGCCCTCTTCCTGCAGGGCTTTGAACTCCTGAGGGGTGTAGACTAAAGGTTCTATGGGAAGTTCGGTAAGTTCCAGAATCAGGCCTATGCGCTCAAAGAAGCGTTCTTTGAAGTTGCCGACGATGATGAGGTCAATGTCGCTTCCCTCGTGAATTTCACCTCTTGCTAAGGAGCCGTAAAGGTAGATTTTTTCTATCGGGAAGAGCTTTTTCAGTTTTTGGGCGAGTTCTTTTACTGCTTCAATAAGCTTTTCACGGTCTGCAGGATCAACTCGGCGGAGCTTATGCATGCTCTTGCATCCTCCTCTTCGTAAAACTCTGCAGGGACAAAATCACCGGAGAGGCCATTTGGATATCGGGTGGGGATGTAAAACATGTCCAGTCTTCTTGCTTCCCGGGCTAATTGGTTAAAAGTGGCATCAAGCCTAGCACATTCTCGAACCAGTTCTTTTAAGGAATGAGTCATGATGGAAGTGTATCCCTTATCGTAAAGGTAGGCTTTCAGGGCTTTTTCTCCACTCTGCTGAGCCTGAAAGCAAGCCCACTCGTAATGCTTGTTTTTGAGGCTATCTAAGGCAGCCTGCAAATCTGCTTCGGCCTGTTTGAACCACTTTAAAGCAATTTTACGCATACTTTCATTATATCAGACTTATCTCTGACCGGGTTTTTGAGGCTCACCATTCTGAATTCATTTCAGAATTTTCTGTTTCAGCATCCCTCGTTTCAGTTTTTCCTTGTTATCCGTCACCCTGAACTGGTGAAGCCTGCGGCTATCAACATCCTGAACTGACAAACACGAAGTGTTTGTCACCCTGAACTTGTTTCAGGGTCTCGTGTTTCAGGGTCTCTCGTTTCTTCCCACTCCTGCGCTTTAGTGCGACTCCTGAGATTCCGAAACAAGTTCGGAATGACGAAAAAGAAATGTGTCTTACTGTGGGTTTATCATTCAAGGTTCCGTGAATGTTTCAGGGTCTCTCGTTTCAGGATCTCAATATTTCAGGGTTTCTCTTCAGCATCTCTCTTTTCAACCCCAAAACACCAAAATCAAAGATCCGACCCCTTTTCTCGATAGATTGGTGCTATCCCTTTTCACATTTCCTAAAAAGTCTTACAATATAGAGGCAATGCGAGAGAAAACCTTTTGTATTCGAAGAGCTAAACCGGAGGACCTTGCTGCCATAACGGCTATCTACAACGAGGCGGTGCTCAACAGCCTGGCCACTTTTCATATCTTTCCTCGCTCAGAAGAGGATCAGAAAGAGTGGTTTGCTGAGCACGACGAGCGCTATCCGCTTTTGGTTTTCGAAGAAGAAGGAGAGATACTGGGCTGGGCCTCGTTGAACCCTTACTCTGACCGGGAAGGCTACCGCTACACGGTTACTGATTCGGTCTATGTGCGCCGGGACAGCCGGCGCCGGAGCATTGGCTTTGCCCTGCTTTCAGCTCTTATAGAGAGCGCCCGGGAACTTTCCTATCATTCTATCCTGGCCTTCATAGCTTACGACAACCTGGCCAGCATTCTGCTTCATGAGAAGGCGGGTTTTGTGCGCCGGGGCGAGCTTCGGGAAGTGGGCTACAAGTTTGGAAAGTTTGTGGATGTGGTGATTTACCAGAAGATGCTCAAAGAGGGTGACAGAAAGTGAGAAATCGGGAGATTCTGGAGCGCCGCTTTACCAAAAAGGAAGTAAAAACCCGCCCCGGACCCAGCGGCGAGGAATTGCACTATGTGGAAACTGCCTCGGTGATTAAACGGCTGAACGAGGCTTTCGACGGGGACTGGTCTTTCGAAATCAGGGAAAAAGCGATTGACCTTGAGAACGGCTATATCTGGGTTCTGGGCAGGCTACAGTGCGAGGGTGTGGTGAAGGAGCAGTTTGGTTTCAAGAACATCACCTTTGATGCTTCCGGGAAACCCCTGGATCTGGGCTTCGACCTCAAGGCGGCAGCTTCGGACGCCCTCAAAAAATGCGCCACCTTGCTGGGAGTGGGGCTGTACCTTTACCAGGAAGAGGAAGAGCAGGGTGAGCGAGTGGCTCGCCTGGCCACCGAAAAGCAAAAAGCTTTTATCCGCAACCTTTTGCGTGCCCAGGGCAAGAAAATAGACGAGACCAGAATTGCCCAGCTTACCAGTCAGGAAGCGTCAGTCCTCATTGATAAACTGCGTGCGGAGGGCAGTGCCAGTCAGGCCAAAAAGAAAGAAAAGGAGGGAGATAAATGAAAGCTTTTTGGGGTAAGTTTTTTACTTTCCTGATCGGGGCCATCCTGGTATTTTTGGGTGTCGAGCTTTTATTGCTGATTTTTGGGGTTGTTTCCTTGCTTTCCCTGCAGCAGATACTTACTGCGGTTTATTTTTTCTTCGCAGGGAACCTGTTTCGGCAGTTTCTGGGTATTTTGCTGAGCGCGCTTTTCCTGATTGCTGCCTGCTTTGTTTTTCGCCTGCTCTTTTTGCGTAAAAAAGAAGAGCATCTGGTTTTCGACACCGGAGAAGGCAAAATACGCATTTCTTTTTCTTCCATCAAGGCCCTCTCTCGAGAGGCAGTCAAGGATATCCCGAGTATCGTTTCCGTTGAGCCGGAGGTTGAAAGCTCCAAGCAGGGCGCCTCGGTGGTGGTGAAGCTTCTGGTTAAGCCCGACACGGTGATTCCTGAACTCTCCTCACTGGTTCAAAACCGCATCAGGGAGCAGATCGAACGCCAGACGGGAGTTGCACTCCGTGACGTGCGGCTTTTTGTGGACCTTGTTCCTTCAGAAAATGGGGATGCGGTCCAGGAAAGAGAAGAGGGAAGTTCCCCGCAGGTAGAAAAGTAAAATTACCAGCGAAAAAGTAACCATGGTGTGAATTTCGCTGCTTAAAAAAGCCTGCCAGGAGAAAGGAACCTTTTTTCTCCCTGGAAAAGGGCTGAGTCGGGGAAGAAGGCGGGGTACAGCCTGTGCGTATTCCTGATATTCCTTTCCAAACCGCTCCTTGAGAAAGGTTTCTTCAGCACTTATTATGAAGCCGTAAAGCGAAAAAAGAAGGGGAACGAAAAGCGCGAACCAGAAAAGTTGACCGGAGAGAAACACCACCCCGCTTCCTATCACGCCGTTGGCCAGGTAAAGGGGATTGCGCAGATGCGCATAGGGTCCACAGGTTAAAAGTTCCTGGATGTTTTGCATCTTTCCGCGGTGGGCCTTGATGTATCCGGCACACCAGGAGCGCAGGGCAATACCCAGCACAATCAGAAGAATGCCGATTTTGAAAAGATGCGGTTGAGGATGGGCCGAAAGAAAGACCAGCATACCCAGTGCACCCCAGACCAGGCCCCGGCGGGGAAAAAGCAGGGCTCCTATTCTTTGAGCGTAGCTTCGCTGATTTTCCATAGTGCATCCTGAGGACATTCCCGTATTTCCTCCTCTTTCCCGTTTTTGCGCCTGATAAGGCGCGTGCTTTTTTCAGTGACTTTTCCGATGCAGGAAACAGTGATGCCTTTTCCTTTCAGGACGGAAAGGAGTGGTTCCTTTTGAGGGGTGAAAATGAGCAGTGAACCACTCCCAATCAGAGTCAGGGGGTCAATTTGTAAATACTGGGCCAGGGCTTCGGTTTCTGGATACACGGTGATTTCTTCTTCTTCAAGGTAAAAGCCACACCCTGCTGTTTCGGCAACCTCCCACACTCCGCCCAGGATACCGCCTTCGGTGGCATCGTGCAGGCAGTGCACCGGGAAGTTGAGGATAGCTTTACCTTCTTCCACCACGCTGATTTGCTCTATCAGAGATTGGGCTCTGCGCACCAGCTCTTCAGGAAAGCGGGTCAAAAGCTCGCTTTCTTTCTCCCGGGCAAGGATTGCAGTGCCTTCTATGCCGGCACCCTTGGTCATCAGGATGTAGTCACCTGCCTCCACCCGGGTGGGATCCGGTGGAGGGTCAAGGAGGACCCTGCCCACTCCCGCGCAGTGGACAATTGCCCGGTTTACGGCGTCGGTTACCTCAGTGTGCCCGCCCAGGATGCTTATCTGCAGTTTCTGGCAGGTGTGGTCGATTTCCTCCATGACCAGAGCCACTTCCCGGGGAGGTGTGGAAGGAGGAAAAAGCAGGCTGAGCAGGATTCCTATCGGTTCAGCTCCTGCGCAGACCAGGTCGTTGGCCACCACGTGGGGTGCCAGGGTGCCAATTCCCTGCGAAGTTCCGGTGATGGGGTCACAGCTCAGGGCCAGCAGGACTTCTCCCAGCCGCAAAATGCTGCAGTCGCGGCCCACCGAGCCGGCAAAGATAACTTCGGGGCGCCTTGCTCCCCGGTGCTCAAGCACCAGCTTTTTGAGTATTTCCGGGTCCAGCTTCCCCAGCTTGAGCTTCAGTTCCTGGAGTTCCTCCATGGTCTTCGGTTACCACCTTCCCCTTGAATTTTCCTCCTGTTTCTACCCAGAGAGCCCGCACGAATATGTCTCCCTGGAATTCTCCGCCAGAGGGAATGTAGAGATAGTCAGCGCGGATTATACCCCGCATGGAGCCAGCAAGATAGACCAGACGGCATTTCACTTCGGCGATGACTCTGGCCCCTTCAGCAATATAAAGCACGGGGCAGGAAAGAGCACCCCAGAGTTCTCCTTCGATGCGCGAAAGACCCTGAGATTCGATCTCTCCCCGCAGGGAAGCACCGCGGGGAACGAAAAGGTCCAGCACGAAACTGTTCAGGACTTTTTCCAGTGAAGTATTCTTTTCGCGCTTTTCAAACCAGCGCTTGAGCAGCGCCTCCAGGTTGTCGACTCCAGCTTGCAGTAAGTTTGACAATTTTTCACCCCGGTTCAGTCCTTGTAGGTTATTTTACCTCTTATTTGGGGATATTTCTCAACAGGTTGAGGATTTTTGATTATTTTTGTTAAGAAAAGCTGTTTTTTGTTTTGCAGGATTTGACTTTAGCTTATTACACCCGGGCAAGAGCTGCAAAGGTTTCTTTCAGGAGTTCTTTGTGTTTCAGGATTTCAGCCACTATCTGGGGATCAAACTGCCCTCCAGCACAGAGGTGAAGCTCAAGCAGGGCCTCCTCAAAACCGAGGGCACGCCGGTAGGGGCGTTCACTGGTCATAGCGTCTAAGCTGTCTGCTATGGCGAGGATTCGGGCAAGCAAAGGAATATGGTCGTCACTTTTCCCCTCTGGATAGCCCTCACCGTCCCAGCGCTCGTGGTGGTAAAGGCAGATTTCAGCAATCTCCTCAAGTCCTTCCACGCTTTTTATAAGTTCATAGCTTTTAAGGGGGTGTTTTTTCACTTCCTGGTATTCCTCAGGGGTGAGGGTGCCTTTTTGGTGAGAATGCTCCGGGGGATGGCTATTTTCCCGATGTCGTGAAGAAGAGCTGCCCGATAAAGGATCTGCCGGTCTTTTGGGCTTGTGCCAAGGATCTGGCCTATGCACTGTGTATAGCGGGCCGCCCGGCCTGAGTGGCCCTCGGTGTAAGGGTCGTGGTATTCCAGGGCCTTTAGCACTGCAGAGATGGTCCGCTCCTGAAAGAGTTGCTCTACCTGGGAGTAATGTTTCAGGAGGTAGAAAACGGAGAGACTGTGCTGTAGCTTGGTGAGCAGTTCCCGGTGCTTCCCCAGCTCTTCCCCCCACACGTAAAGGATGCCCAGGGGCTTTCCTTTTCTGTGGACAACAAAGCTCTGGTTGGGCGGAGTCTTGAGAGTGGGGTCAAGATCCAGGTAGCCCGCATCTTTGAGGAGGGTGTAGGTTTTTGCGGCGTCTTCAGGAAGGTTGGGTTCTCTGAGGTTGAGGAGGGGGATTACTACGTTTTCTTTTTGGTTCTGGTAGTAGAGATTCCAGGTTTTGCTTCTGTGGTCGAGAAATATTCCAAGCAGTGCCCTGATGCCGGGCACGGTCTCAAAGAGAAGCTCCAGGATCTTGCCCAGAAAAACTTTTTCGTTGGTTTCTGCCCGCAGTGCGTAAGTTGTATCCAGGGTTTCCTGGAACCACTGATAGGCTCTGCGGGCTTCCTGCTCGCTTTTTTGGAGTTCTGCGGTGCGCCTGGCCAGCACCTTCTGGAGATAGTAGTTTTTATGAAGGAAAAATCCCAGAAAGGCCGCGCTTGCGGCAATCAGGAAAATGAGGAGGGTTTTCAGCCACTGGGGCAACATGAAAACGCTTTTCAGGTGGTAGGGTCCCAGTATTTCCCGCCATTCCTCCTCGCTTATCCGGGAAAGGCCCTGATTGAGAAGGGAGAGCAGGTCGGTGCGTTCCCTGGGGAAGGCAAAGTGAGCCCATTTTTGGGTTATCTTTTCCAGGGGTCTGAACTGAGGGAGCAAATCGTATTTGGTCAGGTAGTAGTGGGCGGTGAAGTCTTCCATCAAAAAGGCGTGGAGCTTTTTTCTTTTTACTTCCTGCATCAGGCGCTCAAAGTTGGGGAAGAGAATAGGAGTGAGTGAGGGGTATTTTTCTTTAAGGAGCTCTGCGCCGGTATCACCTTCCACGGCGCCTATCAGGTAATGGCTGAGATCTCCTGCGTTTTTGGCCTGGATATTTTTTCTCACCCAGACCCAGCTTTCAATCTGCAAAACGGGAGCGGAGAAAAGCAATTTTTTCTCACGTTCAGGGGTTTTGAAGAGGAAATTGAGCATGTCGAACTCGCCGCTTGCGGTTTTCTCTAATGCTTCAGAGAAGGGAAGGGAACTAACCTCAAAGCGTACGGGAATCTTTTCTTCCATCCGGTGCAATATGTCTATGGTAATGCCCCGGGGAGTTCCTCTTTCATCCTGCCAGAAAAAAGGCGGGTAATAATCGCCGCTTACCACCTTGACAAGCTTGGTTTCCTGGGCTGAAAGCAGGGAAAGGCTGCCCAGCAGGGCACAGAGCACTAAAAAACCTAACAGAAATCTGTTGTTCATTATTTCATTCCTTTTTGTTCAGGTGTATCCTTTCAGAGAAACTTTAACTTTTAACACTATCTCAAGTTCAGTTAAAAGTCAAAATTTTTTTGATTTTTGAGCGGGATTCAAAAAACTAATGAAATGTGGTGTTGGGGGTATGATTTCCCCGTAAATTTTAGGGGGCGGGCATGGTGCCGGGCTGTTTTGGTATATGTGGTGTTGGGGGTCGGATCTTTACTTTTTGTGTTTTCCGGCCTGCTTTTTTGCGCCTGTTATTTGCAGTACCTCTTGCATGCGCCATGCTGAGCCAACTCCAGCCCAAGGCTCTGGCCACCTTGAGCCGGCTGATGCTTTTTGCAGGTCATTCTGAACTGGCGGTAGCCAAAGGCTACCGCCATCCTGAATTGACAGGTGCAGGGCACCTGTCACCCTGAACTGACACGCACTTCGTGCGTGTCACCCTGAACTTGTTTCAGGGTCCCACTGTTTCCTTTCCGCTCTGTGCTTTGATGCAAACCCTGAGATTCCGAAACAAGTTCGGAATGACAAAGACTAACACCCTGGTTAATTCAGGGTGGCTGCAACCAGAGGTTGCAACCAATTCAAGGTGACGAGAGCAAGGCTATCGTCAGTTCGGAATGACAAAAAGCAGGAATGACAAATGATAAAAAAGAATATACCTCGCTGTGGGTTTCCTGCTCTTTTTATCCGTCACCCTGAACTGACGCACACAAAGTGTGCGTCATCCTGAACTCGTTTCAGGATCCCGTTTGTTTCAGGGTCTCACTGTTTCAGGATCCCGTTTGTTTCAGGGTCTCAGTATTTCAGGATCTCTTACTCGAAAAACTCTACACTCAAATCTCTCCAGCAGGGATTACTCTGATTAATAAGGTTAATCTTCCATTGACGATGCCAGTTTTTAAGCTGTTTTTCTCTTGCGATGGCTTCTTTTATGCTGGAAGTAACCTCATAGTAGACCAACTTCTTCAGGTTGTAGCGCTTTGCAAAACCCTCCACAAGGTCTCTCTGGTGTTCATACATTCTGCGCTGCAGGTTGTTGGTCACTCCAATGTAGAGAACCCGGTTGCTTTTGTTAGTGAGAATGTAAACATAGTACTCTCTCTGTCCAGACATGGTTTTTACATTGTAGCAAACCCCAAGGAAGAGAGACATTGAAAAAGAGCGAGATTCCGAAACAAGTTCGGAATGACAGAAAAGAGGAATGACGAAAAAGAAATGTGCCTTACTGTGGGTTTATCATTCAAGGTTCCGTGAGTGTTTCAGGATCTCATTCAATTGTCACCCTGAACTGACGCACACAAAGTGTGCGTCATCCTGAACTCGTTTCAGGATCCCGTTTGTTTCAGGGTCCCACTGTTTCAGGATCCCGTTTGTTTCAGGGTCTCCCTCGTGCGCCATGCTAAACTGACAAGCACAAGGCGCTTGTCATGCTGAACTTGTTTCAGCATCTCTCTTTTTTCACCCCAAAAACACCAAAATCAAAGATCCGACCCCTAATTTCCTTTACTTTTCACTTTTACTCTGTGAGAATAGAAGCAGAGAGGAAATGAGGACAGAAACTGGAGGGGACTTCAAAATGGAAAAGGCGCTCCTGGCTTCCCGCTGAGCCGGGAGGTCACGTCAGAGGGTTTAAAGTAGCTCTGATTTAGAAGGAGGGTGAAAAGATGGGTTTGCCGGAGGAAGAACTGGAAAATAGGCTTCACAAAGTGCGAAAGTTGCTGGAAAACAAGGATCTGGCGGCACTCCTTGTTTATTACGACGAACTCAACATCGCCAATGGGTGGTACCTTTCCGGGTGGTGTCCGCAGTTTGAGAGTGGGTGCGTGTTTGTACCCCGAGAGGGGGAGCCGATGATTCTGGGAGGGCCGGAGTCCGAGCCTTTCGCTCGAACCGACTCGAGCATCAAAAAGACCCGCAACATCCCAGTTTTCATGGTCCCGGGGGAGGAATACCCCAATGCCCGGATATCCTCTTTTGGGGAAGTGTTTGCCGAGGTGGGATTGGGGCAGCAGGGAGAGCGAATCGGAATCGTGGGGCTGTACCGGATGCCTCTGGGGGTTTATGAACTCTTGCGGAAAGAGTTACAAGGTGTGGAGCTTGTGGATGTGACTCCGGAATATGAACGCTTCCGGGAACGCAAGTCTCCCTGGGAGATTGCAGCCATTCGCAGAGCCTTTGCTCTGGCTGACGAGGCTTTCCGGGCTATGGAATCCCGGATAGAAGCAGGGGTAAGGGAAGTGGAAATTGCTGCTTCCGGGGAATACCGAGCCCGGTCTCTGGGGGCCAATGGTTTTGCTTTTCAAAGCATCGTGGCCAGCGGGGAACGCTCCAATGCTGTGGTTCCTACTGCTTCGGATAAAGTTCTCCGGGAGGGTGAAACTGTTATGCTGGGCTTAAGCCCCCGGGTGAATGGCTATGCTGGAGTTTTCGGGTATACCGTGGTGGTAGGGGGGAAACCTGGTGAAGCCCAGCAACGCTGTTTTCGAGACCTTGCCGAGGCCTACCGGATAACCCGGGACCACCTCCGACCGGGCATAAAAGGAAAAGAACTGGACAGGCCTACCCGGGAATTTCTGGCAGAACGGGGTTATGAAAAGTATCTGGTCTGTCCCTTTGTTCACACCATCGGCCTTATGGAAGCTGAAGCACCGTTCTTTGGCCCTCGCAGTGATGAGGTGCTCCAGCCCGGGATGACGGTGTGTGTTGACGTGAGCGTCTTTTCCGTTCCTGGAGTTCATGGAGTCCGGCTGGAAAGCGGCTACCTGATCACTGAGGAGGGTGCCGAGCCGCTCTCACCCTTTATGGAGGAAAAAATTCTGAGTTTAGCGGAGTAGATGAAGCATAAAAACCCCTGGAAGAATGCAGGCAGTTGCAATGTGCTCCTTCGGGTGCGGAAAATCCGTAAAATTTTGAAGGGAAACGGAAAAATCGGTATTTTTTCGCAAATAACCCTTAATTGGCATAAAAATACATCCTGTAAATAATGATAGCGGTATAGTGCGGAAGGAATGGTTGTTTTATCGAAAAGAAAAAAAGAGGTAAAATAAAGAAAAGGCAAAGCAAGATTACTCCTTCTAACGAAGCACTGTTCATATCCAGGTGCTAATTTTCACTTTTTCTACCTTAGGAAAGGGGGCGTTTGCGGTCATGAGAAACAGATTGCTTTTCTGGCTGGTGGTGTTTTCTATTCTCGCTTTTGCGGCGACGAGCGTTTATGCTCAAGTGGTGGTAATCGATACCATTGTCGAGGGAGACAAAATCATCGAAACTGACACCCAGCTTCTGAGCATCATTCAGGGTAACGTTACGGTAAACCCCGGTGTTACCTTTCAGCTTGATGGCATTGTTACCGGGAGCGTTACAGTGGAAGGAACAGCAACCCTTGTGCTCAACGGTATTGTCAAGGGAGATGTTACCCTGAAAGAAGGTGCGGCAATCGTTCTGGAAGGGATTGTAGGAGGGAATCTCTACAACCAGAGTGGCACTGCCATCACCCCGGATAGCATTACCGGCATTGTGAAGGGTGAAATTGTCAATCTGTAAGCTTTTTAGTGTGCTTTCAGGAGGAGTGGGGGGAGAGACTTTGAAGTGTTCAGGGTAATAGGCAGAAGGCTGCGCTCTCTTTTTCGGGAGAGAGACCAGGGATTTTCTTTAATAGAGGTAATTGTGGTTTTAGGTGTCTCAGCTCTTCTTTTTACCGTGCTGGTTTCTCTCCTTTTGCGCACCAACGTTATCAAGCTGGCCAATGAAAACCTCCTTGCTGCCAGCACTATCGCCGAGGATGTTCTGGAGCGCATCCGGAAAAAGAGCATTGACGATTTCAATGCTCTCGAGAGTTTGATTGGCAGCAATGAAAGCCTTGAAATACCTTTTAACTCGGACACCTTTGCTACTCAGTTCTACCCGGGAGAGTCTCTCCCCCCGGCTCTTTACCGGTTACCGGGAGCCATGGATAACTCTTCGGTTGTTTTTGAAGTACTTCTTCGAAACCCCAGCAATGGCATTGAGAAAATGCTGGTTGAGGTGATCATCAGGTGGAGGGAAGCGAAGGGGTGGAGCAGTCTCGCCGGTGATGGAGGGGGTACAGTTCGCAACGTGGAGGAGCGGGAATACATATTAAGTACCAGTATTGCCAGGTCCGGCCTGAGGGTTTTTCTCAAATGATGAGGGGCATTTTGTTTTTTGATGCGAAGAAACCCGAAAGAAATACCGGTGACAGGGGAGCCAGCCTGATTGAAGTGATTATCACGGTGGTGGTGATAGCAATTTTTCTTGCTGGTGCCTATCAGTTTTTGCTCCTCATGAATGCCAGGAGCAGGTCGCAAATTGCCGACCAGGAGCTAAATGATAGAATAAACCTTTTTTTCGGTATGATAGCAAGGGATTTCAGGAACGCAAGAAGGGTGAGCATTGTGGAAGGCTCCGGGCAGTGCACCGTTAGCATAGAAGTTCCAGATGGAAGCCAGGTTAGCTATGTTTTTCAGAATGGCGAAATACTGAAAAACGGCACCAGAGTGGTCTGGGGAATAAGCGGAACGGATGTCAGCTATGTGAAAACCTCTCCTGAGCCCGGCGGGAAAATACCTTTCGTTTTCTATTCGGAACTGCGCATCTCGATTTTCACTCCTGCTGATACCTATGAGCTCTCGGTAGTAAGGCGGAACCCACCGGAGGTTGATGAATGAGAAAGTCTGGTATGGGGTGTTTTACTGTGAAAATCGCAAAAACCGCTAACCGCGAATCTGGTTCGGTAATGCTGGCCGTGTTCTTTTTCGCCATTGCTATATCAGTAGTTATTTTCGCCGCTTCCACTATGGTGGTTCTGGGCAACAAAAACGTCCACAGAACATCTATCCTGAAACAGGCCCGTTACCTGGCTGAAATGGGAATTGAGGAAGCGTTGTCAGATCCGTTCGTGCTGCGGGACGCTCTTCGTGACGGTGTATCCACCGTGTCTTCATCATCGCCGCTTACTCTGGAAAACGGCAAAAAAGGAACTTATCAGGTTACCGTGTCCAAAGAAGCTGGAAATACCATCGAAATTGCCTCAAGGGGCGAAGTGAGGAACCAGAGTGAGGACCTCCTGGCTGCAAAGACGATTCGTTGCGAGTTTCAGTTGCGACCAGGTTCTTTCTATGATGCTCTGTTGAAAAACGCCATCTCTACCAGCCAGAACCTTGATTCCGGGAAAGTGTACATATACATTGATGAAGATGAACAGGGCAACCCTGTGGCCTCGAGCGCCGATATTTACAGCGATGCTGATGTTACCAGCGTTAGGGGAGCGGTACCTGGTTCGATTATTGCCCAGGGAAACGTTATTGTTAACAATGACGCCAGAGTTGAGCGAGACGTTATTGCCAGAGGATACATTGTTTTGAATAACAAAGTGGAGGTTAAGGGAAAGGTCATTTCTGCCGAAAGTTATATCGAGGTCAACAACAACGCCGTGGTGAGTGGCGACATTGTGGCTTACGGAACCGATGATAAAGGTTACTCGGTGTATCTTGCCAACTCCAGTGTCCAGGACATATACACGGAGCTGGGCGAGTCTCAGGTGTATAAGTCAAAAAGCGCAAGCTACAGCAGTATAGGAACTATTTCCGGGTCAGGGTATCCGGACGTCTACGATGTTCCGCGCCAGAGCTTGCCTGTTATCGATGATAGCATCAAAGCTGCGTGGATAGCCCGGGCACAGAGCGATGGTATTACTTACAACGGCTTGTATGTGAGCGACTCCTTTACCATTGATGGGAATGTTTACATAAACGGAGATTTCGAGCTTGGCAATACTGCAACGCTCAACGTGAGGGAAGGCTCCGTGATTTATGTAACTGGGCAAATCCGTATCCAAAACAATGCCTCAATATCGGTTATCGATAGCAACGGAGATGGTGTTCGGGAACCTACTTCCCTTGTTACAGAGGATTATTTTGATGTTCGCAACAATTCCATTCCCGAAGTTGTGTCCCTGGTAGCCCTGGGTTCTTCGACCTCGTATTTCTGGAACAACTCTGTTACCACTGGTGCGATTCTGGTTCCCAATGGAAACCTGGAAATCAGCAATAATGCTGTGATATACGGTGGCGTCTTTGCTAAATCCATTCCCAAAATTGGCAACAACGCAGAAATATATTTCAATCCCCTGAATAATCTGAGTCTCCCGCCCCCCTTTACCAGTGGCCAGATTTTTAACCTGCTTTCCTGGACAGAGTGAAGCAGTTGGAGAAAAGGGGCCAGAAGGAAAAGGGGTCGGATCTTTACTTTTTGCATTTTCCGGCCTGCTTTTTTGCGCCTGTTATTTGCAATACCCCTTGCATGCGCCATGCTGAGCCAACTCCAGCCCAAGACTCTGGCCACCTTGAGCCGGCGGACGCTTTTTGCAGGTCATTCTGAACCGGCTGCGGTGTTAGTCGCAGCCAGCCTGAACTGACCGTGACCAGAGGGTCACGGTCATCCTGAACTTGTTTCAGGATCTCGTTTTTCTTCCCACCCTGCGTTTTAGTGCGGACCCCGAGATTCCGAAACAAGTTCGGAATGACAAAGACTAACACCCTGGTTAATTCAGGGTGGCTGCAACCAGAGGTTGCAACCAATTCAGGGTGACGAGAGCTTTGCTCTTGTCAGTTCGGAATGACGGGATTAATGCTTATTTCTATGAGCTTGCAATGACGAAAAAGAATGTGCCTTGCTGTGGGTTTCCCATTCAGTATTCTATGAATGTTTCAGTTTTTCCTTTTTATCCGTCACCCTGAACTTGTTTCAGGATCCCGTTTGTTTCAGGATCCCATTTGTTTCAGGGTCTCTTGTTTCTTCCTAAAACTCTGTGCTCTGAAACAGGCTCCCGAGATTCCGAAACAAGTTCGGAATGACGGGGGAGCCTGTTTCAGGATCTCCACCCCAAAAACACCAAAAATAAAGATCTCGTACATTATTGTAGAAGTTGGAGTGTTTTATACTATCTTCAGGATGGAGGTAAGGGTGGGTCGTTAAAGACCGGGTCGGCATTAGAATTAGTGATGTTGAGCCGTGGGTCAGATGGACCACCCTCCGCCAACTCGAACAGTATCAAGGGCGAGGCAGGACCTCGGCCCGAGTTTACGAGGTAGGGTACGGAGGGCAGCCCTCTTTACGCTCCATCACTACCAGATGATGGAGGTAACCCCATGCATAAGTGTATAGGTATTGACGTAGGAAAGCAAGAGTTAGTTGTCTTTGACGGTAAAAAGCATAAAACATTTCCCAATGACGAACACCTATCGCAACTGCACGAGTACTTAAAATCCAGGGGTAAAGAGGTAAAAATAATATTTGAACCTACCAGCACCTATTCAAGACGCTTGGAAGAGCTGTGCATAGCAAACAGTATACCCTTCAAAAAGGTTAACCCCGGTATCCTTCCCAATTTAAGGCGTGTAGAGAGTATCCGTTCCAAAACAGACAAAAGCGATTCCCAATTGCTCTTCCTCTACGGTAGCAGAGAAGATGTGGGAGAGAGCACTCCCAGAAACAACTGGACCAGAAGTGTAATATCCATACTAAACATATACCAGATATTTCAGCGTAATCGCATAGCCCTTCAGGGTAGCTTAGATGCTCTAATAGGAGAACCCTACCTGCCTGAAGACTCCTGTGACCTCATAAAAGAAGAGATTCGCCGCTACCAGGCAATGGAGAAAAAAATGCTGAAGAAAGCAGAGGATCTGGTAATCAAAAGTGGAAAGGCAGATATGCTACAGTTTCTTAAATCAATTCCTGGGGTTGGAATAGTTACTGCTCTGTATCTTTTGGTCTTTTTCTTCAAATTCCCTGATGCCAATAGAAAACAGATAACTGCCCTTGCAGGTTTAGATCCCATCCAGCGTCAATCTGGAAACTCTGTACATGGAAAATCTCGCATCAGCAAGCAAGGGAGCTCTCGTATGAGGAAAATCCTCTTTCAGGCTACTCTCTCTGCTGCCAGGTATAACCCTTACATCCGAAAACACTATGAGAACCTCAAGAATTCAGGAAAACCAGACAAAGTTGCCAGAATTGCTGCAGCCAGGAAACTCTTACTTTTGGCTTTCTCCATCTTCAGATACAGGCGACCTTTTACTGTGGAGTATAAAACTGCAAACTAAAAACAAATCTATAACTCAAAAGCTCTTGACTTTTAATACAGTATCTGACCCCTTTTTCTTTTTCCGGCCACCAGCACCCGCTCGCGCACCGAGAAGGCCAGGAGCTTTTCATCCCGGAAAGGACCGCTTCTGGGGTAAATCGAAGCACCGGCCACAAGCCTATTAACCCCCTCTGAAACACTCAGCGGTTCCCACTGGTAGATGGTTTCAAAGGGTGGGGAAGAGGCGCTCAAAGGAGCGGAGAGAAAAAGCGCGATAAGGGGTAAAAGGAAACACACTTTCCGGAAGAACGAGATTTGAGGTAACACCGCTTTTATTGTCCCCTACTTTGAAGCGCTCGATACTATTTTACCACCGACTGGGTGGGTAAAGATGGCTGCTGTGTTTGGAAATTTGTGAAAATTTGGGCTTCAGGGGTATTCCCAGCCTTCTTTTGCCTGCAGGTAGGCTTCCCGCAGGGTGTCGCTCATCAGGCACCAGGCAAAGTAATCGGCTTCCCGGTCTTCCCGGACGACCTGGTGCTTGTGTCCCAGCATGATGGGGCGGAAGAAGTGGTTCCAGTGGAGGAGGAAGTGTCCCAGCTCGTGGAGCACCACCTGCGCCTGTTCGGGTTCGCTCAGGCGCTCGTTCACGCAGATGTGGGGTTTACCTCCCGGAAGCTGGACCAGCATCCCCTGCACCTCAGCAAGGTCCCACCAGTCAACTGAAAGTCCCTGACTTTCGGCGAGCATCACCGCTTCAGGCAGGGAACTGACTTTGTCAAACTTTTTGGCCTTTTCTTCTACGATGTAACCCGCCCAGAAGACCATTTTAGCTTTCGCTCTCCTCGGGGTTGTTTTTTCTTCCCCGCTTCTTGCCTTTGCCCTCCTGGGCAAGCAGGAACTCAAGATAGGAGAGGATATTCTGTTTGGCTTGAGGTGAGAGCTCAGAAACCCGGGCAAAAAAGAGGGTGTCGAACTCTTCGCTGGTTTCCTGAAGCTTGAAGTTTTCATCCCCGCATTCGGCAAGCAGCCTGCCCAGGTCGATCTGCAGTACCTTGGCAATCTTCCCCAGGGTAGCCAGGCTGATGTTTTCCATCATTCCCCGCTCATACAGTGAAGTGGTGGTTCTGGAAACTCCGCACATTTCCTCCAGGTCGCGCAGTGAGTAACCGCGCATTTTGCGTATTGCCTTTAGCTTTTGTCCCAGTTTTTTCTTGTCAAGCATGTTCACCAACTCCGCAAACTTTTTTCGTGGATACCTGATTTTTAGTCACAAACAATTGACTTTTTGTCAAAAAAATCATATAAAATTGATGTGTGCTTCAAAAAAAGTATTTCATTGAAAAAGCACAGTCAAGATTATAAGACCGGGTATGAACAAAAGTCAATGCCGGGCCGGGAAAGTTTCCTCTTTTTACCCGCAAAGAGAGCAGAGCCACTCCCGGGGAGACCCGGCATTTTCAGGAAATGTCACCCCCGGGGGGAAATTGATGAAAGAAGGAATAGTGAAGTGCCAAATAAGCCCTAAGGAGAAAGGAGCGTTCAAAATGCAAACCTTTGTAAAAGTCCCTCACGATACAGTGCTGCGCCTGGGAGAGGTGGCAAAAACAGAAAGGTGTCCCTCTCTTTTTCCCGTGTACTTAGCTCTGCTTTTTCACGCCGACCGCAAAGGGAAATGCTTTCCCAGCTACCGGCGGATAAAAGAAGTATCCGGCATTCGCTCTGATGCTTCGGTGAGAAAAGCCATACTGCTTCTTGAAAAGTACGGGTTCATCAAAAAACAACCCAGACACGGCAGGCACGGAAACAACACCTACTACCTCCATACTTCAATCAATGAAGAAGCATTCACTGAAGAAACTTCTTCAATCAATGAAGAAGTCACTGCAACCAATGAAAAATGCTCTTCAATGAATGAAGAGCCAAACTTCAATGAATGCAGTTCTAAACTTCAATCATTGAAGAGTAAAACTTCAATTAATGAAGAAGAACTAGAATCATTTAACTATAACCATATAACTATCTCTCATTCAACTAAAGACACCGCAACCAGCGAGAGTGAAAAGAGAAACCAGTACCTTTCCTTTGAAGAACGAGAGAAATGGGAAAAGAAAATCAAGGAAACGGTCAGCGTTTTACTGGGTAGAGATATCGTTCCCTTAGAGCAGTACTTTCTGGAGAAAGCCCTCTTTTCCATTCCCGGGGCAAAGCTTCTCCAGTTTCTGGAGAATTTCTACCTGAAGCATCCCCAGACCTTTCGCAAACAGGGTCTGTTTATTCTGGAGGGTGCTGGCGCATGAGTTCTCGCTCTTTCTCACCTCCCCTTTGTCTTTTCTGTGGCAAGCCTTTTCGGGAACAGAAACTTCCCGAACATCTCCTGCAGCTTCCTGGAATAGGAGAGAAGTTGCGCTACGTTCCTCAGTGTGACTGCTACCGCAGAGAAAGGGAAGCCGAAGCAAAGAGACGCCGGGAAGAGGAAATACGCCAGTTGCGGGAAGAACGCCTTGCTAAGCTTTTC
Source organism: Atrimonadaceae bacterium G-SL-SR-0-11 (assembly GCA_048814795.1). Taxonomy (GTDB): domain Bacteria; phylum Atribacterota; class Atribacteria; order Atribacterales; family Thermatribacteraceae; genus Thermatribacter. Next base: position 849,057 of record CP184673.1, read on the forward strand.
CGCAGCTCTCGCCTGGCTCCCCGCCTTGCGAAGAGAACCCTGGACAGTTTCTGCCCCCGGGATGCAGAGCAGAGGGAGGCTCTGCGGGTTTTCAGCGACTATCTGCATTCTTTTGAGGAAACACGAAGTAAAGAAGTGAACGGCATTTACCTTTTCGGACTTCCAGGGAGAGGCAAAACCCACCTTGCCGCAGGGCTTTTGAGAGAGCTTTTGCAAAAGGAAGTTTTTTGCATTTATGTAAAATGTGCCGAGCTTCTTCCTTCCCTGCGCTCTCATTTTGAGGGTGGCAACAAGGAGAAAGTGGTGACCCCGCTGCTTGAGGCGGATTTTCTGGTGCTCGATGATTTGGGTGCAGAGGAAAAACAGGGCTGGTTTCTCGATGACCTCTACCGCATTCTTGACCACCGCATGGAGTGGCTGCTTCCAACGGTGATAACCTCCAACCTTTCCTTGCCTGAAGTTAAAGTGCGCTACGGTGTGCGGGTTGCTTCGCGCATTGAGCGCATGTGCAGGATTCTTGAAATTTGAAAGGAGGAAAAAGAGAGTGGAAAAGCAGAGAGCAGAAAACCGGGTGAGCATGTCCTGCGTCCTGGCTGCTCGTGCCAGGGTGCTTGAGGAGCAGGGAGTTCAGGTGCGCTTGTTTCTTGAGGGAAAGAGCGGGCGGGGTCCGGTCTTTGTCCCGGCAGTCCTGCGAGGCAAGCTTGCAGAGAGGGTGAGAGAGAGCGCTTCCTCGTGGCAGGAAGGTGAGGAGTTTTTCGTGGAAGGGGAGCTTGACTGGGAAAGCTCCCGGCGTTCGGGAGAGTGGAGGTATCAGCTGATCCTTGCTGTCTCCCGCATTCAGAAACTGGAGGCTTCGCAGTGCGCGTCTTAAGCATTGACCCCGGAATAATAAACTGTGGTTTTGCGGTCTTCGAAGGTGAAAAGCTCCTCTCTTCTGGCTGTATCAGAACCACCCCCCCGGTGTATGCGCAGCTCTTCAGGGAATTATCTGCTCTGTGCAAAAAATACCTGCCTGACCTTGCGGTGGTTGAAGGAGCTTTTCAGCGCTCAAGGTATGCCAATCCCCACATCGAAGCCGTAGGCATCATCAAGGCGGTTCTTGAGCTTGAAGGCGTAAAGAGAACAACCTATGCTCCCTCTTCCTGGCGCAAGGTCTTGCTCGGAAAAGGCAGAGCAAACAAAAAGGAAACCATGCTTTTTTTAAGCCAGCAGGGCTACAGGATAAAGACCACGCACGAAGCCGACGCTTTAGCGCTCGCGCTGACTTATCTCATTGAAAAAGGAGGAAAGGAACAATGATCATCGGCTTTTCTGGTAGTTCAGGTTCAGGCAAAAGCACCACCGTTCAGGACGTGGCTTTTTTACTGCAAGAGAAAGGAGCACGGGTCAGGGTGGTTGATGAGGTAACTCAGCGATTGTTTGATATGTATTCCCTGGTTTACAAGGTGAGAAGTTTACAGGAACTCAGGGAAAAAGAGGACTTATACCTTCTTTTTGAGCAGGACTGGCTCAACATTCATCTTGAGGAAATCAATCGCAGGCAGGAAAAGGGCTGTATCCTTCTTTGCGACCGCACCGCTTTTGACGTTCTGCCTTATCTACTCCTTCATTGCAGAAGGAGTGCAGACCCTCTGGTTTTTGACAAACTGATCGACAAGCTGCGCAGAATAAGCGAAGACCCACCCTATAACGTAATCTTCTATTTCCCAGCGCTTAAAACTGCTTTCGAAAACAAGCACCCCGTAAGAGCACCTGAGGATCTTCTGACCAGAGAAGCGCAGGGCTATCTCCTGAAAAGCTTCCTACCGCAGGAGCTGACCGTTCCCGTTGCAACCCAGGATAGAGTGGAGAGAGCGGGTTTTATCTCCTTTTGCATTGAGCGATGGATGAGAGAGCGCGCTGGGAAGAGCGCTTGAGGAAAGAGGGGTTATACCTCAGGCAGCACCGCAGGGAAGTTCAGGCTTTCTCCTGGGTGCTTGATAAGGCGGTGTATCCGGAAGGAGACGGTGAGAACCGCAGGGAGAAAAGGGTTGAAATCCCGCTTGAGGTGCTTTCACCCATGCAACGGGAGGTGGTCTATTCTCTCTTTTACGATTTACGGAGCTTGTCGGAGACGGCAAGGCATCTGGGCATTACCAAAAGCAGCGTCAAGGTGCATAAAAGGAGAGCCCTCGAGAAGTTAAAAACAGCCCTGAAAGTGGCTGATGAAGCAAAAAGAGAGTAAGCAGGGTAGGCGAGCTGCCCTGCTTACTCTATGGTCAGGTACCAGTTGTTCTGAGCCGACCAGGCAGCAAGGAATTGAGAAATGGAGTACACATTGTTTTTCCCGTTCATCTTGCCGGGGTCGTTCACGTAGATGCTGGAGCCGTCTATTCCCACTACCACCATGGCGTGTTTGTTTCCTCCTGCCGGATTCATGTTTGAGTACACGGCAACCAGAACGGGTTTTCCTTCCCAGAGCAACTCCCGGAGCACTTCTAAATTGCCCATGCCTACCCTGGTGGGGACACCTTCGCTTTCCAGCCAGGCGCGAATCTGGAACACGTTGGTGTAATCTCCGTTACCTCCGTTCAGGGCGATGCCAAACCTTTCATGGAGCCAGTGATCGGCTTCGATTATATCCTCCGGGGCTGGAGTGGTGCCGAAGTAATAGGCTTTGATCATGGCTGCTGAAGCCACGCCACAGTTTCGGGTATTGGACCAGTCGCCGGGTGGAACCTGAGGCAGGAAGGGAACATCAAGGAGAACCCGGGAAGAACTCTGTTCCAGAAATGCACCAGTAAACGAAGAAGAAAATCTTTCTGAGGGAACGTTAAACGTAGTAGAACAACCGGCTACGAGCAAAATAACCGCTAAGCTGGCTATCAGCAACGCCGTGGTTAACCGCCTTCTCATTTCCCTTCACCTCCATCCGGGTCACTCCCAGAGAGGTGAGGGCGCTCTGCCGGCTCAAAACAAAAAGGAGACTTGGCAACTCAGCCGCCTTAGCGCCTTCGCGCTTTAGGCCTGAAGCTTTGCGCCCTCCCCTTTCGGGAAGTTTGCCCTTTCATTCTCCTCAAAGTAGAGAATGTTCAATTTTCAAGGAGCTTACTTGGGAGACCTTGCCAGAAAACAGGCTCCCCTTTTCAGCCACTGCCACTATATCATATCGGCAAAATGAAGAAAAACTTTAGGGGTAAAAGGAAATTTTTTAAAAATTTTTTATTCCCTGTCACCCACTTTGCATATCTCCTGGAAGCTTCCAGAATAAAAATCACTAAAAGGAGGTTTTGCAATGGCCAATCCTGTTGTGGTTACCGAACTTTTAAATCGGGCAAGAATTCGTTTCAACGAGGGAACTGACCCCAATACTGGAAAACCTATCATTCGCAGCAAAAGCTATGGTGGAATTAAAACCGGTGTTCCTCACCAGGTAGTTTACGATTTCGTAGTAGCGCTTGCTGGTCTCTGTGCTAATCCGGTGGTTGACTATATTTTCGAAGAAGACAAATCACTTACCGAATAACAGGAGGTGAGCTTTAAATGGCTAAAACCCTTTACATGCGCTTTCGCAATGCTGATGGTGGGCTTTTCACTATTTCTTTGCCCAACCCCAAAGACACACTCGCCGACGCAGAAGTGGACGCTTTGATGAACCAGATCATAACCGACAACCTCTTTAGCACTTCTGGTGGAAACCTGGTGTCCAAAGAGGACGCATATGTCCAGGATGTTACGGTAACCCAGATCACCCTCACTTAATCGTGGCTAAGGCTAAAGCAAAAAAGGGAGAGGCTCTGGCCTCTCCCGATGTTTACGTGATTTTAAAAAGCATTGACAAGTTAGAGAGAAGGTTCACCCAGTATGAAAAGAGGATCCTGTCCCTCGAGAAAGAGATTGCAGCGCTCAAGGTGTGGGGAAGCATTCTCTCTTTTCTCATTCCCTCCCTGCTTTTATCACTTCTTCTGCGAGGTCTGAAATGAAGAGGATAAAGCACTTCAAGGCTTATGCTCAGCTTCTCAAAATCTTTGTCCAGGATATCCTGGAACTCATCAAAGAGGAAGAGACAGGGCTTAACTGGGAGGATGTCAACAAGCGCTTTTCCTACCCTCAAGAGATAGAAACCATCATAGATATTGCAAAAGAACACTTCCCCGAACTTCCCTCTTTTTATCCCGTTAATCCCTTTGCTTTACTTTTAGCCATTCGAGAAGCCGAGCGGGGCAGACCAGGCTTTGAGTTTGGCATTGTGAAAGCCAAGGATACCGACCTGAAAACCCAGTGTGAATATGCTTGCAAAACCATTAAAAACAACTTCTCAAGGTTCAAAGCTCAGAAGAAAGAAGAGGATTTCATCGCTTACCTGGGGAAAAGGTATGCACCCATTGGCGCCGAGAACGACCCTGACAACCTAAACCGCAACTGGGTGCACAACGTCCGGTGGTTTTACGAGCGGTTCAATAAGCAAGAGTAACCCAATCCTGCGGGTTTTTTCGTGGTTGTGCGGGTTACGAGGTTTCAATCCCTTATAGGGAAGCTACAAACTTGGCCATAATACGAGCCTGTGGGTCTCCACAGGCTATGTTTCAATCCCTTATAGGCACGCTACAAACGAACTATGAATACTTTCTCCGTGAAAGTCTGAGTTATTTAGGTTTCAATCCCTTATAGGCACGCTACAAACCCAGCACCTCAAGACCAAGACCGAGACCAAGAACAAAGTTTCAATCCCTTATAGGCACGCTACAAACAAATAGGGGAAGAGGAACCATTCCTGAATTATACAGGTTTCAATCCCTTATAGGCACGCTACAAACTCTCATCAAACAAATGCAAAGCAACACACAAAAGTTGGTTTCAATCCCTTATAAGCACGCTACAAACAAGCCCGGCGCTACGTGATTTCAAGCACCTTCTCTGGTTTCAATCCCTTATAGGCACGCTACAAACCCCCGCTCGGGAGCTTTTTGAGCTACTCAAAACCATGTTTCAATCCCTTATAGGCACGCTACAAACACATTAGGGCGCATGCTGGGAAGTATTCAGGCTTTGTTTCAATCCCTTATAGGCACGCTACAAACAAAGGTAGGAGAACCCGTATAGCCGCCAGCGTTAATAGTTTCAATCCCTTATAGGCACGCTACAAACAGGAGATAGAGCAGGAAGAGGAGGCAGAAATTGCAGTTTCAATCCCTTATAGGCACGCTACAAACGGTTATTCCAATGAAGCAGTAGCAGCGTTGTTAAACAGTTTCAATCCCTTATAGGCACGCTACAAACGCAGAATATTTCCCTGTCAAGTCCCCCGACCAAATTTTTGTTTCAATCCCTTATAGGCACGCTACAAACGCGTGGGCGGTATTGTGGTTTTTGCATTGTTTTCCAGAGTTTCAATCCCTTATAGGCACGCTACAAACAGACCCGCATATTCAGTATAACAAAATGCTTACGATTTGGTTTCAATCCCTTATAGGCACGCTACAAACTTTCACGATGTCAATCCACGATATCTGCGCTTGCACATGTTTCAATCCCTTATAGGCACGCTACAAACGTGCGCACTGCTCTAAGGGAAATTCTGGCCAAAAAGCGTTTCAATCCCTTATAGGCACGCTACAAACTGGGACAAAGAAAGCTTCGATGCCTGGTTCAAGGAAAGTTTCAATCCCTTATAGGCACGCTACAAACTTATGCTGTTTGCAGGAAGGTTGCCTAAGCTACCCTGTTTCAATCCCTTATAGGCACGCTACAAACTGAAGAATACCTGCAGAACATCGATGCAGTTATCTTGTTTCAATCCCTTATAGGCACGCTACAAACTCAAACGAGGTGGAACTTGCACAGCGAGTTATAGCGTTTCAATCCCTTATAGGCACGCTACAAACCTGCCATCCAGAGTGCCACCAGGCGGCTCTTTCAGGGTTTCAATCCCTTATAGGCACGCTACAAACACTATGTGCAGGAGCTTCAGAGGCTTTCGGAAGTCGAGTTTCAATCCCTTATAGGCACGCTACAAACAGAATAGGCTGCATAGTAACCATGGCTTCCAAACCCATGTTTCAATCCCTTATAGGCACGCTACAAACAAGGGGAGAATGGTAATGAGGCAGGATCAGCTCCTACGTTTCAATCCCTTATAGGCACGCTACAAACCACCCGTGTTTTTGCACCGCAGGAGCTTTATTCCTGGTTTCAATCCCTTATAGGCACGCTACAAACGCGATTTCCTTTGCTTCTTTCGCTCCCTTGTAATCGCGTTTCAATCCCTTATAGGCACGCTACAAACAAGCGCAAGGTAGACGATGCCGTCAGTTGCTTTTTCGGGTTTCAATCCCTTATAGGCACGCTACAAACGAAATTCTCGAGCAGCACTTGCACTTCGATATTGCTGTTTCAATCCCTTATAGGCACGCTACAAACCCACCAAAACCCTTATAAACAAAGGCTTTTTAAAAAACAGTATTTACTTGTCAAGGTACACTTCTAAAAACATTAAAACACTCAAAAACCCCGCTGTCAAGAAGAGTAGAATCCTTTTTCACCTTGCTGTCGATCCCCAGGGGTTTTCCCCTTACCGGACATCGACAGAAAAATCACCTCCTAACCACCCTCAAAACACCCTCTAACCCGCACCACAAGCCTAAAACAAACCCCAAATACTCTCTAATCCTCATCAGAACTCAATCAGAGACCAATTAAAACCCAAATCGAGAACGATTTTCTGTCGATGTACTCAAACACCCATAAAAAGCACCTTCCAGAAAGAAGAAAACCCCAGAAATCGTGAAATGAAGGAGATGCTGAACTGACAGGTGCAGGGCACCTGTCACCCTGAACTGACACGCACTTCGTGCGTGTCACCCTGAACTTGTTTCAGGGTCTCTCGTTTCTTCCCACCCTGCGTTTTAGTGCGACTCCTGAGATTCCGAAACAAAGAATAGACCCTGAACTGAATTCAGGGTGACGAGAGCAAAGCCGTCGTCAGCCCGGAATGACAAAAAGCAGGAATGACAAATGATAAAAAAGAATATACCTCGCTGTGGGTTTCCTGCTCTTTTTATCCGTCACCCTGAACTTGTTTCAGGGTCTCAGTATTTCAGGGTCCCACTGTTTCAGCATCTCATTGTTTCAGGATCCCTTTCGTCTCGAGGTCTCCCAGCATCTCTTACTCGAAAAACTCTACACTCAAATCTCTCCAGCAGGGATTACTCTGATTAATAAGGTTAATCTTCCATTGACGATGCCAGTTTTTAAGCTGTTTTTCTCTTGCGATGGCTTCTTTTATGCTGGAAGTAACCTCATAGTAGACCAACTTCTTCAGGTTGTAGCGCTTTGCAAAACCCTCCACAAGGTCTCTCTGGTGTTCATACATTCTGCGCTGCAGGTTGTTGGTCACTCCAATGTAGAGAACCCGGTTGCTTTTGTTAGTGAGAATGTAAACATAGTACTCTCTCTGTCCAGACATGGTTTTTACATTGTAGCAAACCCCAAGGAAGAGAGACTTTGAAAAAGAGCGAGATTCCGAAACAAGTTCGGAATGACGAAAAAGAAATGTGCCTTACTGTGGGTTTATCATTCAAGGTTCCGTGAATGTTTCAGGGTCCCACTGTTTCAGGGTCTCCACCCCAAAAACACCAAAAATAAAGATCCGACCCCCCGACGGCCCTTAATAATCTCTACCACCTGTCCCCAATCCAGTTTTTTGTTTTGCGAATCAAATCTTCGATAAATATCATGTCTTTTTCAGTTATCTCTTCTGCGTTAAGGTGCTGGGTTAGCCAGAGCCCGGAAGTTCTTATCTCTTGCTTTGGTGAATAATTGCCTAACCAGTTTGCTGATGGCTTGCATTTTGTGCACCTGGATACAGTTCCAATAAGTTTGCTCTCAAGTCCTTTACTTCCCATTCTTTCGCTTTCGCTCTCGATAATTACGAACCTGAAATAAAATTTATCTCTAAGGATTTCTGTAATTTGCTTTTCAAGGGATTTTTCTTTTTCTATGTCCCTTAAATCTCCAAATTTAACCCTATTAGCTCGGCGCAAAAAGCTTATTTCCCAGATTTCTAAGTAAGGGTCGTTATTTTTATTTAGGAGGGCTCTGCCTATATTCTTTCTAAAAATACTCCTATCAGAGGGCTTTGGCTTGCTCTTGTCAAAGCTCATTTTTCTATCATTGATTAAGAAGTGCTCTGCTATGCGGTTCCTGAAGTTACTTCCCCTGTGTGTGCCTATGCGAACTATTCTTAACTTTTCTCCGCCATGCCCCCACATTTCTCCTTCCTGGTAAAAGAAGTAAATTCCGCGAAGGGGTAGTGATTCCAGCTTGAATGGATACCTGGTGAGAGGTAATTCTTCCAGTATTTCATGAAGCCATTTGCATTTTGCGCTCATTCGGTCACCTGATTTCAGATAAATATGCAAAAGAGTTATGAGGACGAGGTCCTCATTTTGTATTTTCCTGCTTACTCTATTAATTTTACCTCTTTCCTTGCAGAATTCCCTTTATCCCTCACCCTAAACTGACAAGCACTTTGTGCTTGCCATCCTGAATTTATTTCAGGATCTCCTCCGTTTCAAAATTCCATTTGTTATTTGTCACCCTGAACTTGTTTCAGCATCTCGCTTTTTTCACCCTACATATTGGCGCAACCCCCGAGATTCCGAAACAAGTTCGGAATGACGGAGGAGCCTGTTTCAGGGTCTCTCGTTTCAGGGTCTCACTGTTTCCATGTTTTCTGCAATCTTCAGGGTTTCTCTATTACGTCACCCTGAACTGACAGGTGAGGGCACCTGTCACCCTGAACTGACCGTGACCAGGGGTCACGGTCACCCTGAACTTGTTTCAGGGTCTCTCGTTTCTTCCCACCCTGCGTTTTAGTGCGACTCCTGAGATTCCGAAACAAAGAATAGACCCTGAACTGAATTCAGGGTGACGAGAGCAAAGCCGTCGTCAGCCCGGAATGACGGGGTTTGTATCCAGCCTCTCTGGTTTCAAAATCCCGGTGTTTCTTTTCCCAACCTTAGGGAGCGGCCTATGTGTTGCAGAAAGAGGGCAAAATCTTCAAGGTTATCCTGCAGGATTTTATAAATGGTTTCGTTGTCCACATCCCAGTAGAGATGGGTTAAGCGGTTTCTGAGCCTGGCCATGGCTTTCAGGCGCAGGACAAGGTCCTCATCAAACAAACCTTCTTCTTTGAGCACTTCAAAAGTGTCGGCGTAGCTTTGAGGCACTCTAAAGCCATTGTAGGAGATAAGGTGGTTACAGAGGTCAACAGCTGCTTCAATGGCAATAATCAGGTTATACTTGGTGCTGTCTATTTTATCAGGATTTCTCAGGAAGTCCTGCCTGGGAAGCTGGCTGAGGGTTTTCAGGCGGTTTACTGCTTTGCGGATTTCCCCTATGAAGCGGGCTACCACATCAGGATTGAAGCGGAGCATCGGCGACTGCCTCGAGGTATTCTTTCAGGAGATATCGGAAGTCGAAGTATTCCCGCAGCGCCAGGCTTTCAAAGGCTGCTCTGCGGTCGGTGTCCCGATCCAGCACCAGGATTTTTCTGGTCAGCAGGTTGTAGACGAAACCCGGGGGAGCATGGTTGATAACCCGGATGTCGAAGGGAATGGGGAGTTTTCTCTCAAACTCTTCTGCAAGGAGCAATTCAAGCCGAAGAAAATCCACTTTTCGGGGGTCTTCGAGGTATAGTGCTATGTCGATGTCTCGATAGTTTTCCTGGTCCACGAAAGAGCCGAAGATGTAGGCAAAGAGAATCTCCCTTTTTTCAGAAAGAACCTGTCTTATTGTGCTCACTATTTGTGCTTTTTCGCTGTTCATACTTTGATTATATCACAGCCGCTTATTCCTCTTTTTACCGACCTTCCGCAAGACCCCGAACTGGTGAAGCCTGCGGCTATCACCATCCTGAATTTATTTCAGGATCCCCTGAACTGACGCACACAAAGTGTGCGTCACCCTGAACTGACAGGTGCAGGGCACCTGTCACCCTGAACTTGTTTCAGGGTCCCACTGTTTCAGGGTCTCATTGTTTCAGGGTCTCAGTATTTCAGGATCTCCACCCCCAAAACACCAAAAGTAAAGATCCGACCCCCCGACGGCCCCAGTATTTCAGGATCTCCACCCCCAAAACACCAAAAGTAAAGATCCGACCCCCCGACGGCCCCAGTATTTCATTATATATGCTGATGGATTGCAAGCTAAATATGGAGAGCCTTTAAACATAGAGAGATTAGTCAATACTTTAAATGAATTAGAAAAAAGAAGAGCATCCTATATTTCCATTTATAGGAAGTTGGAATTCCAAAGTGATTGAATTGTGTGGACATGATTTTGAAAAAATAAAGAAATTGAAGAGAAAAATAATTAAAAAACTAAGAAAGTGGGTTACTCTGGAAGACTATTCAAAAGCAAGTTATTACAAGTATACTATTAAATTCTCGAGACAATTGCAATTCCCTTTACGACTATTTTCTTTAAATTATGATTTATGTTTAGAAAAAAATAGCGAAAATTGTCATATCGAGCTTGGCTTTGATAAGAATGGAAGATGGCAGTGGCAACGGTTTGAAAAGAATGAGAATATACCTGTAAACATTTATCTTTATAAAATGCATGGGTCAATTAATTGGGAGAGAAAAGACGGATTTTTAACATATTCTGATGAGGCGAGCCAAATTAGAGAACCTGATTTAATTTTTGGGACAAGCTATAAATTGCAGTATGTGGACCCATATTTGTTTTTTGCTTATGAGTTTAGAAAGTATTCCTTAGAGGCACGTTTAATGATTACAATTGGCTATGGGTACGGAGATGAACATATCAATGGAATTATAGGACAGGCACTCAGACATAAAAAAGATATGAAAGTGATAGCAAATATTTATAATGCTGGAGATGGGGATGAAATTAAAGAAAACATCTTGAAGAAAATTGGCGTTAAGAACCCATCTCAATTAGTCGTAAGGAATATGAAAGCATCAGATTTTTTGAAATCAGAACTGAATCTGAAAAGATTAGTGGAATATTTACCCCAGGAAACGCCGTTTGATAAATAGGAATGTATCTCAGCAGAGAGAAAAGAATATGGTTTTAAAACAACCTGAATCACAAACAACCGAATACAAATCCTCCTGGCGGGATGAGTATCTTAAGATAATCTGTGCTTTTGCTAATACTGATGGAGGAGAACTGATAATCGGGGTAGATGACAGATATAAGGTTATAGGAGTTAGTAATGCCAGAAGACTATCAGAAGATTTACCAAATAAGATAAGAAGCAAACTTGGGATAATTCCTTCAGTTAATGTAGAAACAGAAAATGGGAAGGAGATTATTTGTATTAAGGTTTCTCCTTTTTCTGTTCCTGTCTCATATGATGGTAAATATTATGTTAGAAGTGGCAGCACCACTCAGGAAGTGAAAGGTAACGAATTAATGCAATTCCTGCTAAAGAAGACCGGCAGGACATGGGATAGCCTCACTTGTAAAGCTAATTTTTCTGATATAGAAACTTCTGCTGTAGAAGATTTCAAAAGTCTTGCTAAAGACAGAATACCGAGTATCTCCAAGCTGGATTCTATAGAGAAAATTTTTGTCAATCTGAAACTCATTGCTGATAATGAAGAGATGACAAATGCGGGTGTTTTACTTTTTGGAGAAAACCCTCAGAAATTTTTTATCTCAGCAAAAACAAGGGTTGGAAGATTTAAAACATCTACTACAGACGCTATTGATACTGTAATAGCAGAAGGAAACCTTTTTAAACAATTAGAAAAAGTTTTAGAGGCGATAAAGAAACATCTGAATTTAAAATTTGAGATAAAAGACATACAGCGGCAAGATGTGTGGGACTACCCAATAGAGGCAATAAGAGAGGCAGTAATTAATGCCCTTATCCACAAAGATTATTTAAGCACAGCAGAGATTCAAATCAGGATATATGATGACAAGATATGGATATGGAATCCTGGTAAATTGCCTCCCCAGCTTACTATAGAGGACTTAAAAAGAGAACATTCCTCATATCCAAGAAATCCTTTAATAGCAAATGTTTTCTATCTTGCTGGATTTGTTGAGAAGTGGGGATCAGGCACAAGAAGAATTGTAGATTTGTGCAAGGCACAGGGATTGCCTGAGCCAGAATATAAAGAAGAACAGGGAGGATTTAGTGTCTGGTTTTACAAGGATATTTATACAGAAGATAATTTAAGAAAGATGGGATTAAATGAGAGACAGATTAAGGCTGTGATGTATGTGAAAGAAAAGGGAAAGATTACGAATAAAGAATATCAAACCATCTGTAATGTTAAGAAAAGACAGGGTACAAATGATTTGCTTGAACTGGAGAGAAAAGAGATATTTAAAAGGATTGGTACAACAGGCAGAGGTACGTATTACATCTTAATGGAGCATCAAAGGGGCAAAAGGGGCATTAATGGGGTATCAAAGGGGCACCAAAGGGCTCAAAGGGATACCGGAAGAAGTGAGAAATAACTATGATTAAAGTTTTTTGCAAGATATTATGGAGAGCGTAAACCCTCATCTGTTATCCCTTATGGTTGGAGCTCCTTTGAGTTGGAAATTTCCTCGAGAAATAAACAATTATGAGATTTCCAAAAGACCGGTTGAGAACGCTATCAAGGTGTTATGAGAATGCTACGAAGATTTTACAAATTTTGAGAATGGGGAAAAGTTGGATGTCAATCAGGAAAGGAAAATATTTGAGTGGTATAAAGTAATGGTTTAGATTTAGAAGAAGTTAAGATGCAAAGGTTAGATAGACGAAACAGAAAAATATGCAATTTTTTGCTTGTTGGGCATTATTCTAAATATAAAGATAAAATTCCTGAGTACAGGTTTTATTCCTATTTCAGGATCTCCCTTTGTTTCAATACTCTCTTTTGCCCATCATGCTAAACTGATGGGTGCCTTTTGCGCCCCTCACCCTGAACTGACGGGCGTCCTGCGCGCCCGTCACCCTGAACTGACCGTGACCAGGGGTCACGGTCACCCTGAACTTGTTTCAGGGTCTCACTGTTTCAGCATCTCCACCCCAAAAACACCAAAAATAAAGATCCGACCCCCTGACGGCCCTGACCCCCCGACGGCTCCGAATTTTCGTTCAGAATATTTTTAGAGAGTTAACAAATCTTAACATTTTTTTTATATTTCCTTCATTTTCGCATGCTACTTTGAAGGCAACTTTAAGGAAAGGAGTTGGTAGAGTGTTCCGAAAACTGTGGTTGTTTCTGGTATTTACGGTGCTTCTCTCGCTTGTGGCAGTGTCTTTAGCCTGGGGTTTCGGGCAGGTGAAGTTTGCGGTGATTTCCGATCCCCACATGAGTCTTCCTGCTGCAAACACCAGGGACTCTGTGAAAATGGAGGACTCGTCGGTGGCGCTCTTCAAAGAAGCCGTGGACGGTGTGAACGCCATTCCCGATCTCGATTTTGTGATTTTAGCTGGGGATCTCACCAAGGATGCGGAACCCTGGAACGTGGATTTACTGCGGGAGATGCTCGAGGAAATCCGGGTGCCCACCTACGCGATTCTGGGAAACCACGAAGTGAGCCCCATCCCTCCCAAGGATAAGGAAGCACCCTTAGCGGCGCTCATCGGGAGTTCCAAGTACAACACGGTCTTTGCACTGCAGGGTTTTGGGTTCGAGGGTGCGCAGAGTTACTGGACTGCCGAACCGGTTCCCAGTCTTTTGCTGGTGGGGCTTGATACCACCAAGGTGGGAAGCTGGGGCGGCAAGGTCTCTCCGGCGCAACTGCGGTGGTTAGAGAACGTCCTTTCCACCAATCGGGATAAACTCACCATTGTGGTGGGGCATCACCTGCTTGTCCCCTTCCGGGAGGAAGAAAAGAAGCCCGACTGGAAGAATTTCTATCTCGATAACGCCGAGGAACTCATGGCGCTTTTCGAAAATTATCCTCAGGTATCCTTTTATCTCTGTGGGCATCGCCATGTGAGCACCATCCCGGTGGAGAAAAACGGTATCTGGTACATCGAGAACGCTTCCACCGTTACCTACCCCATGTCCTACACCGTGTATACCCTAACGCCACAGAGGCTCGAATACGAAGTGGTGCGCCTCAAAGCCACCCCGGAGATCTGGGAGGTAGCCAAAAAGACCATAGCAGAAGATCCGTTCTGGAAACCCACTGAAAATGCCAGCGCCGAGGAAACCCTGGCGTATTTGGAAGCGGCGGATTTTGTGAAGTTTAGTATGCCGGTTCGGTTTCAAAAATAAGAAAGGAGGTTTACAGGAATGATTTCTCGGTTTCGGTATCTGGTTCTTCTGGTTGTGTTCATGGCCATGTTTTTAGGCAGTGTAGCCTTTGCGGCCGGAGCGAAATACGTGTTCCTCTTCATCGGTGATGGGATGGGTCTTTCTTCCGTCCACGCTACTGAGCTCTACCTCTACGATTTGAAGCGGGGCGAAAAGGATGCTCCTGGTGCGGAGCGGATTTCCTTCACCAGATTCCCGGTAGTAGGCCTCATGAGTACCTTCGATGCCGGGCGTTACATCACCGACTCAGCTTCAGCGATCACCGCTATGATGAGCGGGCGGAAGACCTTAAACGGTGTTCTCAATATGGATGTGAGTAAAGCCGAGAAGTTTGTCACCCTGGTTGAAGAGGCGCAGAAAGCCGGAATGAAGATCGGAGACCTGAGCACCGTATCCCTCGACCATGCCACCCCGGCAGGTCTGTATGCCCAAAACCCCTCCCGGAATAATTACTACGACATCGCTCTGGAATTAGCAAAGAGCGGTTTTAACTACTTCGCCGGCGGTGGTTTCCGTCAGCCCACCGGAAAAGAAAAGGATAAGGAGAGCATCTTCGATATCCTCAAAAAAGAGGGCTACACCGTAATTCAGAACCGCAGCGACTTCGAAAAGCTTGCCGTCCCCGCCGATAAGGTGGTGGTGATCAACCCGGTTCTTGATGCCGGGGCTGCTATGCCCTACGCTATGGACCGCGGTGCTGAGGAGTTCTCTCTGGCCGAGCTCACCCGCAAGGGCATTGAGCTCCTCGATAACCCCAAGGGGTTCTTCATGATGGTGGAAGGCGGGAAAATTGACTGGGCCTGCCACGCCAACGACCTCAGAGCAGCTATCGGTGATATTCTCGACTTCGAGCAGGCGGTGGCTGAAGCGGTGAAGTTCTACGAGAAGCACCCCGAAGAAACTCTGATTGTGGTGACCGCCGACCACGGAAACGGGGGTTTGAGTTTGGGCTATGCGCTCACCGGATACAACCTCTACCCCCACAGGCTTGACTACCAGAAAGTTTCCTATGAGGTTTTCGAGAAGAAGGTGAAGGAGTACTTCGAGAAAACCCCGGCTGCCGAACAAAGTCTCAAGAACTTCTGGCCGGTAATCCAGGAGAACTTCGGGCTTATGTGGCTTTCGGCGGAAGAAAAAGCGCAGCTCGAAGAAGCTGCTAAGGAGAACGCTGAAGCTCAAGAGAAACTGGCCATGGCTCTCTCCGATTACGAGCTCGAGCGACTCGAGAAAGCTTTCCAGGCGAGCATGGCTATTGCACGAGGTGAAAAGATAGGGGGCGATGAAGCCAGAGTGCTCTACGGTGGCTACGATCCCCTCACTGTAACCCTCACCCACATTCTGAATGAAAAAGCCGGTTTTGCCTGGACTACCTACTCCCACACCGCCGAGCCCGTTCCGGTCTTTGCTCTGGGTGTTAAGGCGGAGCTCTTCGATGGCTACTACGACAATACCGAGCTCTACGGGAAGTTCAGAGAAGCCCTGGGGCTTGCAGTGGAAACCACAAAAGCCTATTAGTGAGAGAGGGAAGAGCGGATCCCTCCCTACCCCCTCCGGACTCCCCTCTTGCGGGGGGTCCGGCATCCTTTTAGAAAAGAGAGGAAGAAAGAAAGGGTGTCAGATCTTTGATTTTTGGACTTTTTGTTGTTTTGGGGGTGTTGAAACTTAACTGTTCTGGCTTCAGAACGAAGTCGTAATCGGCAAGCATTTTTGCGCTTCAACCCAAAAAATAAAGATCCGACCCCTTTTCTCCCCCTTCTCGAACCATATCGCAGGCTACTTTCCAGTAAAGTGAAGGATCATGTTCAGACCAACCTGGTTTTTGAATAATAATGGGATATTCACGAAAAGAATAAGCAAGCACTATACCACCTGTATCTATAATACAGGCTTTTCCAAGTTAAGTCCATATAATTGTGTAAAAATAGGAAGAGCCACCGCAAGGTCTCTGGGTTAAAATGGTAAGTGCTAAAACAAACCATAACCGGAGGTGACCTTGCAATGGCTCAGTACAATATTACCATCGACTCGGAATTGTTGCACTAGTTTTTGTCAGATAGCAGGGAGGCTGGTGTGTCTAAGCTATTGGAATCAGTTTTGAACCAGATTCTTCAGGCACAAGCTACAGAGCAGTTAAGGGCAAAAGCCTATGAGCGTACAGAGGAACGTCAAGGATATCGCAACGGTACATACCCTCATAGTCTTACGACAAGGGTAGGAAGCCTTATTTTGAGGGTTCCAAGGCTTAGGGGTGGCAAGTTTTCTACGGAGCTTTTCAGCAGGTACCAGAGGAGTGAACAGGCCTTTATTTTGGCTCTTATGGAGATGGTGGTAAATGGAGTGTCGACCCGCAAGGTGTCGGAGATAACGGAGGAGTTATGTGGAGTAAGAGTATCCAGGTCATTGGTATCGGAATTATGTAAAAGGTTGGATCCTGTTAGAGATAGGTCTCTGAAGGATAAGGAGTATCCTTTTCTGATAGTAGATGCTTTAGTTATAAGGGTTAGGGAAGACAACAGGGTATTGCATAGGAGCATGCTGATAGGAGTAGGAGTGAACAAGGAAGGTATCCGAGAGGTATTGGGTTTTATGATAGGAGACAGCGAGTCTGAGGAGAGTTGGGGAAGATTCTTTTCATGGTTGAAGGATAGAGGTTTAAGAGGGGTTGATTTAGTGGTATCCGATGACCACAAGGGGTTGGTTAGGGCATTGAGGAGGAATTTTCAAAGAGCCAGTTGGCAGAGATGTCAGACACATTTTATACGGAACATATTGAATGCTGCACCTAAGAGTTTGCAGGGAGAGATTAAGGCTAAAGTGCAGGCTATATTACAAGCACCGGATATAGAGACGGCACGTATGTTGTTGAAGAAGACGTTGGAGGAATATGAGAAGAAAGCTCCCAGGGCGATGAGTATTTTGGAAGAGGGATTTGATGATGCGACAGCTGTATTGTCTTTGCCGGAGAGGTATCGCAAGCGTTTGAGAACGACTAACAGCATAGAGAGGTTGAATGAGGAGATAAGGCGCAGGGAGAGGGTTATACGCATATTCCCCAACAGGGAATCGGCAGTTAGGCTGATTGGGGCTTTATTGCTCGAGATAGATAACAAGTGGGCTGGTGGAAGGAAATATCTGGATATGGCCGATTACTACGAATATGTTCTATCCCGGCAACCTAAACCAAGCCCTAAGATTTGTTACCTTTGACAAAAGTCAATAAAACCATTACCAGAGGCCTGGACAAATTTACACAAAATATGGGACTTGATCAGAAGCCATAAAAGCTTTAGGAGATGTTATATGAGGTAAGGTAGGTATGTAAAATTCTTCATCATCAGTGCGGTGGCTTCGTTCCACGAAGCCCTGCGCTTCTTTTTGACCTTTAGGTATGGAGAGTAAGGAGATACCTAAAGGTTCCAGGAAGTGTTCTTTTAATATTTTCCTTTTTATGCTTTTTTCAGGGCCGCCGAATTCACTTCCATTATCAGTTTGGAAGAATATTCTATGTCTAATGCCTAGAGCACGCATCAAGAAGGCTACGTAGAGCATGAAAGAGAATCCGTTAGCGAAGGATAGCTCATCTGCGAAGCATAAGATTCTCATTCTTGTTCGTATATCGATAGCGGTAAATTGGTATTTGGGAAGCTTGTATTTGAATATAGCAGCATAGGCTTTTTCTGGAAGGGTTTTTGCATCTGCTATGTGTTTGGAATCGATCTGAAAATATTGCAAAGCCTCCCATTGTTTTAGATTGGCATAGTAACGCTTATTTCCGTTTTTTGAACGAACTTTTTTTGTTTTTGTGTTGTGTCGTTTTAGGATATTTCTTATGGTAAAAGGGGATATGCTTAAGTTTAAGGCCCTATTTAGTTCTCCTGCCAGTCTTCTAGGTCCCATGTTGGTCTTTTGTTGAGTTTCAAGGACCAGTGCTTCGATGTGAGGTTTGGTTCTTTTAGGATGAGGATTTCGGGGTCCTCTTTTCTTTAGTAGTTTTTCAGGTTCTAAGCCTTCTTTGTTTCTTTTTACCAAAGTTCTTGCCCATCTTTCGGTAATACCCATGATATGTGCTATTTCTCTGGTTGTTTTTCCTTTCTCTATCAGGTCACATATTACTTCCATAGCAGCCTTTGGGTTTCCGGATTCCTTTAAGCGCTGGTATAATGAAGTCATGGCGGGTTACCTCCTATCTCCTTTGTTTTGGTTGTTTGTGAAGCACCAGTATAAAGGAGAGGTGCCCGCCTTTTCCATTACCTTCTTCACTTTACCTAAGTAGTCGGAACGAAACTTAGGCACATCTACATTTTTCCTTGAATTATCAATTGACAATGGGGGAAAGGAGCAATTAATATATGGTCCAGTTCCGGGGATTGACAAGGAGTCGCCCCGGATAGACGGAGATTGGGTAGAATAAGAAGTTCGTCGCGACCGCAGGCGGTCGCTCGGCGTTAGGCGTGATGGCGATGAATAAGATCGACACTGAGTATCTGAAGTACTTCTGGCCCATGCGGCACTACCTTGTTACATGCGGCAGTAGTGGGCTGGCCAACATCATAGCGGTCAGTTTCTGCATGCCGGTGTCTAAGGAGCCCTCGATGGTTGCCTGTGCTATTGGGCGGACGATGTATTCCGCGGAAATTATCCTGCAGACAGGTGAGTTTGTCATCAACGTTCCTCCGCAGGAACTCAAGCGCCAGATCTATTTCTGTGGCTTTCATTCAGGAAGAGACGTCGACAAGTTCAAAGAAACTGGATTGACTCCACTACCCGCCCGCCATGTCGACGTGCTCATCATCGCTGAATGTGTGGCGCACATCGAATGCCACGTCGAATAATCCGTCGATAGTGGCGACAAGATTCTGTTCGTCGCGACTGTGCTTGACGCATACGCGGATGAAGACGTAGAGCACGGCCGTCGAACAGTTGAATACGCAACCGGAGGTTTCCCAAAGAAGGTTTATGGAGGCAGATTTATTTCCGCGGAAGATGTAAACGCCCAATAAGGCAAATCCAGCGGACGTGCGGACGTGGCAGACCGCGCCGCTGATTTGCGGCGAACGGGGCTTGCGGCTGTGCCGCATATTCGCCCGCCTGCGGCGGTCGAGCACGCGGTGGGAGGTGACGGGCCTTCGACAAGCAAGCTTGCCTCCGGCCTCGCACCTCAGCCGCGAGCCCCGTTATGCCCATCATATGAGAAAGGAGATTGATTGAAATGGAACAAGTTCTTAAAAGTCTTACATTAGATTATTTGGGAAATGGAAAACATAAAATATCGCCGGAGAAGTTTTTCGATATGAAGGAATGTCTTCTATTGGATGTTCGATCAAAAGAAGAATCAGATTCCATCTCTATAAAATTGGAGCATCATCCTAATGTGGAATCTTTAAACATACCGATTAACGAAATTCCTGACAGAATTGATGAAATTCCAAAGACAAAATTCATAGGTGTATTCTGTTCTGCAAATGTCAGGTCGTCTATTGTCTATGCCTATCTACTGTCAAAAGGATTCCCGGAGGTACGCATTGTTGAAGGCGGATATTCTGCTCTGACAGAAGCCTTGAAGCCGGGACAGGTTCTCAAGGTCATTAAAAGCAAAAAATGAAGGGGGACTATTAGATGACAAATCTTATTATAGTAAGTTCTCTCATTTTTATCGTTGCTATTGCAATGACAATGGTCGGTAAAGGCGGAGGGAATTTCTATGTTGTAATTCTGGCAATGGCCAATATTCCAATGCACGAGGCAGCAACAACAGGTCAGTTTATTCTTTTTTCAGCTTCTGTTGCGGCAATGATTATTTTTCAAAAAAATAAGTCTGTATCATGGGTACTGGCTGTTCTGATCGGTATATTTACAGCCTTGTCAGCACTTGGAGGAGGATATTTTTCTCATTTGTTCAGCGGATTTTCATTAAAGCTGATATTTGCTGTTATGTTATTGATAGCAGGAATAGTAATGTTGATTCCTGTTTCAGAAAATCAAACCATGCCAAAAAACAAGCATTTAGGAATTATAAGTATTAAATCTGGCAATGAAATTTATAATGTAAATTTATGGGTTGCTTTGCCGATTACTGTTTTAACAGGTTTTGGTTCTGGGATGGCCGGAGTTTCAGGAGGGTCTTTTCTGGTTCCGTTAATGGTTTTAGCTTGTGGAGTACCGATGCATACAGCGGTCGGAACAGCTTCCACATTAATAGCGGCAACTGCATTTATGGGTTTTACAGGTCATGCGGTTCAGGGAGATTTTAATCCATCATGGGCTGTTCCATTAGCCTTTGTTACAATTATAGGTGGAATATTAGGTGGAAAGTTTGCTTTAAAAACAAAGCCTAAACATCTCAAGAAACTATTTGCTTACACCAATTGGCTTGCAGCTTTGTTTATAGTAATTAATGCACTTCATACAAAGGGAATTATATAGCTATTGGGGCATAACAAGGCGCTCCACTGGATTTTTACTCCGCTGCGCTCCGTGAAAACCAGTGAGCTTAGTCGTTCGTCGTGACCGCCTGCGGCGGTCGAGCACGCGGCGGGAGGTGACGGGCCTTCGACAAGCAAACTTGTCGGCCTCGCACCTCAGCCGCGAGCCCCGTTATACGGTGATTTTTAAGGAGGGAGACTTGATGAACGACAAGAAATTTGATCTTAAGATTAACTCTTGATGAATAAAGGCAATGCCAAGATGTTGTGCTTCGTGAGGATTGCGAATCACGACTTTCTGACCATCAATAAAAATTTCTCCAGAATCTGCCTGAATGACACCACCAAGAATATTCATCAAAGTAGATTTGCCAGCACCGTTTTCTCCAACCAGAGCGTGGACTTCGCCTTTTTTAACGAGCAAAGTAACTCCCTTCAAAGCTTGAACACCGGGAAAACTCTTTTTGATGTCTTTCATCTCCAAAAAATAACCGCTGCTCATAAACAACTCCCTCTTTTCAGAATTCTCAAGGCTGAATTTCTCATAATCTTCACCGACTGTTCAATGCTTCTATCTTTTCTAAAAAGACCAGATGTACCTCCTACGAGCACTTTTGCACCCTGCTTTACCACCTCTGGAATGGTGGTTTCATTAATATTTCCATCAACTTCTATCAGACATTCGGGGTTAACCGTTTTAAGACGTTCTGCTAAAAGTCCGATTTTGGGTAAAACTCTCTCATCAAACTTCTGGCCTGCAAACCCCGGTTTCACGGCAAGTATCAGAATCATATCCACTAAAGAAAGCAGGTCATCACTGAGTTCTTCTTGCGGGGTTTCTGGACGAAGCGCCACCACGGGCTTCATGCCCTTTTCTCTAACCAAAGATGCAAAATAAGGTGGATCTTCAACTGCCTCAAAATGAAAGGCAAAATAATCCGTACCAGCACCTTTGAATTGAGAAAGGAACTTTTCAGGATGACGGCAGCCAAAGGCTACCGCTAGTTTAGGGTGACAGTGCTTTGCACTTGTCAGTTTAGGGTGACCATAACCGGAAGTTGTAGTCAGTCCAGGGTGATAACCCTGGTGAGCCGTTTTTTTCAAGCCCCCAGTGGCGAACTTTTCGCTTACCCGAGGTTCAAAGGGTAGTCCTTTTAACTGTTTTGATTTCAGAACAAAGCCGAAATCGGCAAGCATTTTTGCGCTTCAACCCAAAAAATAAAGATCCGACCCCTTTTTCATTCCTGACCCTTTTTCTTCCCGTCCCTGCCTTACCTGTGGTAGAATGGGAACATCCTCGGATTTTTAAAAAACGAAGGAGGGGATAAGTATGCACAGAACAATTTTTTTCACCATTTTTCTTTTCTGCCTGGTTGTGGTGCTTCCTGCTGGGGCCAGCATCCAGTATGATGTAGCCGATGAGGTCATCGGCAATGCCAGTGCTTTCCCGCTGGAACGCGGTTTTGTGGAAGAGAAGCTGGGTAAGCCAGATTTCACAGAGAGCGTCGCCGGTTTCCCTCAGCTGCTTGATTATTACCTTGTTGAAGACAGCGAAGATATCAGCCATGTTTGCCTGGCTTATGGTGCTGGGGACGATGCCCAAAAGACCTGGGCCATGAGTGCGGTCCTGAAAGGCGTTGACCTTCCAACCATGAAGGAAATTTTTAGGTCCCAGATGGACGAGAATACCGATCAACCAATCATCCTGGAGGGTGAGAACTTCATGATTATTGACCTTGTCGATCCTTCTTTACCTCAGAGGCTCTGGGTGCTTTTTGATGAGCGCACGATTCAGGGCGAAAAGGCCCTGGTTTCCACCCTGATACCCCCGGAAAACCTGATTTCCTACTTCGCTGCAGTATACCCGGACTTTGAAGCTCCGCTGCGGGAAATCGCTGAGGAAAGGCTCAAGGAAGAGTAACCCCCTTTTGCCTCCTTTTTGTTAAAATGTTTTCAGAGCTCAAAAGCAGCTCTGAATACCTGGAGTGCAGATAGCGCAGTTTGATGAGGAGGGGAGAGCAGTGAAGCACTGGTTATCCCTTGCAGTTTTTCTGGTGGTTTCCTGGGGTTTTGCAGTGGTTTCCTTAGCCCAGCTCCCTCCTCCTCCCTCAGAAGCTACCACGAGAAACCTCATCACCCGTTTTTTGGTGGAGGGCAGGGCATCGATTGCGCCGGTTTTAAATCAGTATCTCCAGGAGGCGTTTTCTGCACTCCTTCCTATCCTTGAGCGGTTGCTTTCCCTCCTTGCTAAAGCCCGCTCGGAAACAATCAGTGACCTGCGCCGGCTTTACCGCACCGGGGCGATACTCTTTGCAGTGGTGTCCTCTCAGTTCAAGGAGGTGGAGCGGGTATTGATAAGGGGATGTTTAAGGTGGATATAGGATACATCACCCACGACTCTTCGACTGCTTTGCAACCTTGCTCTACGGAGCATCTAACAGTAAGTAAAAGGGGATCAAAGATTCCCCAAAATCCCAACAAATCGGTTCTTCTTTTGTCCGCAAAACGTTATACACCATTTCGCTTGGCGGCTTATACTTTTGCCAAAAGGAGATGTGTGAGGCATGGACAATAAACCTTTCATTGCAGAGCTACATGACATAGGAAAACTTGTAGATAGACAGGCTCTTCAACAGGCCGGTGTTAATATCAAGAGTCATACTTTCCATAAATTTGATTTTTCACAACTCGGTATTTCTAAGCCCTCCTCTCCAAGTTGGTATGCACAGTTTACCGATGAGGTTAGATCACTTGCTTCAACTAAAGTACCTAAAAATTATCTGGTGGATGTTTTGTTAACGAGAATCGCAGATGAGTTAGCATCAGCAATATCAAGAACATGGGGAGGTTCGCAAGACTTCCAAGAAAAAAAGAAAAGAGGGGAATTCACAGGAGAAGGAATTTATGTTCTGTGGAATTCCAACTATTATCAAAGAGAAAAAGATAAAGGTAAAAAATGGGCTGCTTTTAGCACACCTTCCGAACTTAAAGAAATGTTTGAATTTATTGAGAATTGCAAAAATCCCGATGAATTTTTTGAGCGATTCAAAGATAATCTCAAACTCACACCTGAAGACAAATCCGTTCCTTTCAATATTGTGAGCCTTTATACACATTTAGAGCTAACAGGAAAGATTTATCGTATTTTAAAAAGGCACAGCCAAACTATCGAAGATGATGGCAGAGTATATCTTGAATATCTGGACAATAAGATCCAGGCAATAAATGAAGCTACTGGGGGAAGAATAAATGAACCAGCACAGAAGGGTAAGTGGATATACCGACTTGTATTTTGTTATATTAACTTTTCCCAATCCCTTTCTCGCCTTCAGGATCTTAACATTTTCAGAAAAAGAGGTGATTTGATTAAAGCCTTTTCAAAAGATGAGGCTACGAAAGATTATGTCTTGTTCTTTACAGATGATTTTATGTGTCTTTTTATACCAAAAGAAGATGAAGTTAAAATTCACGAGTTATTAAAACCATTTCTTGAAGTAGGATTCATCATTGACTACAGAGAAATGGAGGCTGAATTAAATCTTTTAACCTCTTCAATGGAAAGGGCTTATAAAAAATTTCATTCTCTCTCATCAAGAAACAGGCATCTAAAACTTTACGAAAAAAGAGCAGACTTGAATCTTCCTTCGCAAATTTCTCCTCCACTTTGTGAGTCCTGCCAGATGAGGCGAGGCAAAGAAAGAATAAAAGACCAGGTTCGAGAGCATCTATGTGATATTTGTTACGGAATTCGTCAAATGGGAGACCCTGCGCGTGAATACGCTGGATGGGAAGAAAAAGGCCTGAAAGCAGCATGGATGAAGATAACGCTTGATCAAGATCAACTGTTAAGGACTATTTGTAGACTGTATGAAAAGTATGTTGATACTCACCCAAAAATGCAAACTGTAAGCAGTGATGATAGAACAGCACTAAAAGAGTCATTTAGGCCTCTTGCTGTCCAGATTGATTTTGTAAAAGATTATCAGTTATTCCTGGAGGCTTTAAAAAACAAAATTTATGAAATAAAAGATATCAAAGAAGAACCTATATTCACTGAGGAGACTTTTCTTTACCCCGTCAAAAACTATCATGAATTTGGAATATTCAAGGTTTATTCTGGTAGAGATATCCTGGATGTTCTTGATCTGTTCTGTGACTTATTAGAAGAGTATTTTCCTCAATGTCTTGAAGACTCTCAATGTCTTGAAGACTTTCCTGTAAAGTTGTCATTAAGTATCGCCCATGTGAAATATCCTTATCAAGAGCATTGGAGATTCTTGTCTAGGCCCGAGAATATCATCAACATCCAGAGCCCAAGAAGTTCAAGGTTAAGCATAAATGTTAAGCAATATAAGTTGCTCAGAGAAAGGATTCGAGAAGAAGACCAAAAGTTGAGTCACTTCTTGCATCGCTTGGCAGGCATTGAAGTTGAAACAAGAAGTAATATGGCTGTTATGCTTGAGGTCTTTAATAATAGAAAGAAATTTCCTGCTTTGCCGGAATTACTCCAGGAAGGCCTATCGATTCGCCAAATCCTTGACTTTTACAAACTAACTCGGGAGGTGGAGATTCCATGAAAAATAAAACATTCCTCCACTTTGAATTAAAAACCCGAGCCATAGCGATAGGCGAGAGGATTAAAGGAGGGACCTTTCGACCTTGTATAGAAACCATACCAACCTCAACTTTGAAAGGTTCTTTTAGGGATCACTTTGCCTTAGAAGATGTTTTGGCAATCGGCTTTTTCAGGGAAGGCACATACCAAAAAGACGTATTTACCTATGCTCCTTTTGATTCCTTCTTGGGAACTGCTAAGCTTCCTATCTCTCTGGAATATCTTAAACCAGCAAATGGTACGAATGCAGTTGAGGCAGACATTTTTTTGGTAGGAGATGAAACAGTAGAAATGCTTGTTAGAGATACTCCAGCCAAAATATCTCTTGGTGCCTTAAAGAGTAAGGGTTTTGGTAAATGTGAGCTAAGGTACATTGATGAAATCAAGCCAGATTTAAGACTCGGTTACTTGAAGGGACGCTTGCTTGAGGACGAATGCAGAGCTTTTGGAATCACAGAGGTCATTAAGGCATGTTATGGGTATCTTTTTTATCCGACTTCTGAGGTGAGTGGCGTGTATAAAAGAGCACTGTTTGAAGAAAGCATAATTAAAGGTCCTGAGATATTAGTTAAGGAGGAGTATAAGTATGACAGCTAAAACTTTGGATGAGATAATGAAAAGAGTGTTGAACGACCCTGACATCTTTTATGTTGGTTATCCTATTTTTGACGAAGCTGAGTGGAAAAATCTTGGTGAGGAATTTCAGAAATGCAATTTCACTGAACTTACTGGAGCGACTACAAAAATCGACGAAAAAATTAACCAGCTAAAAGAGAAAATTAACCAGCTAAAAGCTGATCTTAATTCCGAGAGAAACCGAAGAAAAAAAGAAAGATTGGAAAGGGCAATAGAATTAACCAAAAAGGCAATAGAATTAACTGAGGCATTAAAGAGCGCTGTTAAAAATAAACCACATATTCTTGGACAGATGTTTTTAACCTTAGATAGATTTGGCCTCGTCAAATGCAATCTCCCTAATATGGAGGATTTTGGTAAAGTCATTGAAAATCACAATCGCTCAACTGTAGAACAATACTTCCTTTATAAAATTGGCAAAGAGGGGGATAAGTTTAGAAAAAAGGCACTCAAAAAAACGCTAGAGTATCTGAAAGAGTTATATGCGATGAAGCTTGATACGCTTGAGATAGCGTTCTTTATCAGAAAGTTAGGTTCCTTAGCTCAATTTATGGAGGTGATAAAAGATGAATAGGTTAGCAGAATTGGAGAATTTGCCAGGAAGTAGACAACAGGGGATACAGACGGTATTTCAAATTCCACTGAAGATAACTGTCGAGGAAGGTTCGTTCCTGCACATAGGGGGCAGCCCATCGCCACTTACTGAAAAGAAGGCACCAGTATTTTCTGTAGATGGAAGGCCAGTGATACCTGCGTCCAGTTTTAAAGGAGCATTCAGGTATCAAGTAGAGCAGTTGCTGATAGGCAAAAAGGATGAACTCAAATCAAAACTTGAGATAGCCGATGATGAACTAATAAAGCCTTGTATCCCTGCACCAAGACCATCAAAGGCCGAACAAAAGCTGTTAAACTTAGGATATAGGAAACATTGCGAGATAAAAGTTGAGGAAGACAGAGTCGAAATACCACAAAAAAACAGTCAACCCATCGGAATTTGCCCGGTCTGCTATTTCTTTGGTGCTACAGGCTTGATGGGGTTCCTTCGCATACCCAATTTCTGGCCTGAGACAGGAGAATATAAAATAGATCAGACATGCATCAGAATAGATAGAGAGAGTGGAACTGCAGCTACAGGTGCTATTGTTACAGGTGAACAGGTAAAGCCAGGAACAGTATTTAAGGGAACGATAGAAATAGTTGCACAACAAAGAACATTTCAATTCGGTAGAGCAAGAGAGATCGGGGGAACAAAAGTTGATCTCTGGTTAGATGGAATTGCCCCAAAACCAATAGATAAAGCACAGCTATTATTAATCAATGAGATTCTAATACCTGCACTGAATAATATAACCGTCCTTGGTGGTCAAAAGAGTAAAGGTGCTGGCAAAGTGTCTATTGAATTAGACAAGTAGCAGAAAAGAATGCCGCCAAGCGAAATGCTTCGCCACTATCGTTGCTTGCCCTTAGCGGAGTTGCCTAAAAGTAAATATCCCCACGCTTTACTGTGCTCAGATTCGGCGAAGGCAAACTTTACATACGCCAAAAGATTGAGCGAAATACCTGCCGTCGCCTTGAAAAAAGATAGGATAGGGGCACTTACCAGCGATTTCTTTGTGAATCTTTTTGATATGAACGTGGAATGGAGACCAGCCGGTAAATACCGCTACCTGTTCGATGGCTGTGATAGAAAAACCGGAGAGCTGAGGTGGAGGGCAACAAGGGTTGATTTGATTTTCGGGCACCACGAGGAGCTGAGGGCTGTGGCCGAGGTTTATGCTGCCTCGGACAGCCGGGAAAAGTTCGTCCAGGACCTCGTGACAGCGTGGGGTAAGGTGATGAATCTGGATCGCTTTGAATATCAAAAGATGGGGCGTTAGCCCGCATGAATTCGGTGTGAGGAGTTACCAGCATGGCGCTTCGCCTTGTTGAAGTCACGGTTCCCGTTGGGGATCTTGAGAGGATCCCCGTGCTGCTTCAGGACGTCCCCTCCCTTCATATGCGGACGTCGAACCTGGACGACGACACGGGGCTTGTCAGCATTCTTCTTGAGGCCGGAAACGTGGAGACCGTCACGGATCGGCTTGCCTCCCAGTTCGGGTCTTCTCCTGTTTTCCGATTGATGGTGCTCCCCGTAGAGGCAACGCTTCCTTTGCCCCCTCAGCCCTCAGAGGAGAAAGCAGCCGAAGGTGAAGAGAGTGAAGAGAACAAGGCTCAGGCCGAGAGAATCAGCCGGGAAGAGCTCTATGAGGACGTCTCCCAGGCGGGCCGTCTGACAACCACATATCTCGTGATGGTGGCCCTGTCGACGGTCGTGGCAGTGGTTGGCTTGATTCGGGGTGATGTGGCCATCATTGTCGGCGCCATGGTCATTGCCCCGCTTCTTGGCCCCAACGTGGCCCTGTCGCTCGCGGTGACTTTGGGCGATCGGGGTCTCGCGCAAAGCTCACTCAGGGCCCTTGGCGCTGGAGTGGCGGTGTCAATGGTCCTGTCTGTGCTGACCGGCATTCTGCTCCACATCAATCCCGCTGCTCCGGAGCTTGTGGCGAGAACTCATCCGGATATTGGAGACATTGTACTGGCACTGGCCGCGGGGGCCGCGGGATCGCTGGCATTTACAAGCGGTGTACCCACCGTTGTGGTGGGCGTTATGATCTCGGTAGCACTGCTTCCCCCCCTTGTCGTTG
Organism: Atrimonadaceae bacterium G-SL-SR-0-11; assembly: GCA_048814795.1. Classification (GTDB taxonomy): domain Bacteria; phylum Atribacterota; class Atribacteria; order Atribacterales; family Thermatribacteraceae; genus Thermatribacter. Next base: position 877,696 of record CP184673.1, read on the forward strand.
CCGGCCTGCTCGTTGGAGCGGGATACTGGACTCTGGCTGGCGGTGCTTTCGTGCTGCTTCTGACCAATGTTACCTGCATTAACCTGGCAGCTGTGGCGACGTTCTTCCTTCAGAAAATAACCCCCAGGACCTGGTGGGAGGCGGATCGGGCAAGGCGAACCATGCGCCTTGTGGTCACGGTGTGGATTCTCATGCTTGGCCTGTTGGTCGCCCTGGTTGTCTTTGGCCATGTTGGGGCGGTTTAAGCAGGCATGCAGCGGACGGTGCTACGCACCGCTGCTGATCCTGAGCGTTCGGCATCAGTGATAGTGAGGGATAGGAAATGACAAAATCTAAGAGAAACAGGCGAACCAAGCCTTATAGCCGCACAGATAAGGCGGGCCTGCCCCCCGGGTCTATGGTTTTCATCGGCGAACAAAAAACGGAATCCGTTCGCGTCGAGGTTATCGACTTTAACCAGACCCAGTTGAATGAACTGCGCGATGTTGCCATAGACCAGTGCGCGGAACTGGTCAGAGATCTTAGCACCACAACATGGATTAAGGTCAGCGGCCTGCACGACATTGATTTAATCAAAGCCTTGGGCGAAGGCCTCGGCTTGCATCCCCTGACTCTGGAGGACATCGTCAATACCGCCCAGCGGCCGAAGATTGAGGAATTTCCAGGCTATATCTACATGGTACTTAAAATGATTTATTATGACCTGACCACGAACCAGATGGAAATGGAGCATTTGAGCCTGATCATTGGTGAAAACTATGTCATATCTTTTCAGGAAAAGAAGGAAGATGCATTTGATCCGGTGCGCCAGCGGATCAGGACTGCCAAAGGCCGCATCCGCTCCATGAAGGCCGACTATCTCGCCTATGCTCTTATGGATGTTGTTGTGGACAGTTATTTTTTAGTCGTTGAACGCATCGGAGATCAAATCGAAGACCTCGAAGACCGGATCCTCGCTGACCCGAATCCCGATAGCTTGCAGGAGCTGCACCGTCTCAAACGCAATCTCTTGAACATCCGCAAAGCTGTCTGGCCCTTGCGCGAGGAGATCGGGTCTCTGGTAAAGGGTGAATCCCCGCTGATCCGTGCAGAGACCAGGATATTTTTACGCGATCTTTACGACCACCTCATCCAGATCATCGACATGGTAGAGACCCTCAGGGATATTTTAAGTGGCATACATGATATCTATTTGTCGAACATCAGCGTCCGCACCAACGAGATCATGAAAGTGCTCACCATCATTGCCACTATTTTCATACCCCTGACCTTCATCGCCGGGGTGTACGGCATGAACTTTGAGTATATGCCGGAACTTAAGTGGAAATGGGGCTATTTTTTCGTTTGGGGCATTATGGCTGCTGTTGCTTCCGGCATGGTTGTCTATTTTCGAAAAAAGAAATGGCTGTGAAGCACTGTGTCTCGGGACTCCGTTAACGGGAAAAATGGAGAGTGCCGGGCAAGCGGCTGCTGGGGACAAGCTGTCGCGCCCCAGGGCTGAGCCGTCCGTTACAGGGCCTGCTGCTTTCTTAAACGGTGAACACAAAGGGGCATATCAATTCCAGATAAATGCTCCTGCAAGGAAGGGATGATCTGGTAAACACCCCACCCGGGAAAGCAGGCCGGAATGCCCCTCTTTTTGAAAGCAGGGACTGAACAGAAGGGAACCTGGATGAATCATTAAAAGGAGAGGGGTCTATGCTTCCCCCGTGGCGAAAGGGTTGAGGGAGACGATAAGCCTGCTAAAATATGGTGAAAGGCGAAAAAGAAGGGCAACTTTGCACGTGCTGTTAAAGTTAGAGACAACACGAACTCCGCATACCTTTCCGAAGCCAGAGCAAAGTTTGTGTGTGACTGACTATTTTGTATATAGTTAGTATATACTTAGCTTAGGCGAAAGTTGCTAAATAAGAGATTAAGGAGGGAAGGTGTTACGAACTGGGCACTAGTTTCACAACTTACTACTGCGATAGGCGTTGTTTTTTAAATGGTTACCTTAATGAGCTCATTTCTACTTTATAAAATAAGCGGGTGGGATAATTATTAAAAACAGTTCGGCAAATGCTAATAAAGTATAAATATAGCTGCCAGGAGCTTAATCAAACAATTGCAACTGAACTTTTAAACGGAATCATTTCTTTGTGGTCTATTCAGAGGGCCTAACATATCGCTAACGATAGTATTTAATAACGTATAATTTTGCTAACTTTTCAAATTTAGAGAAGCTATTGCGAGATTTGAGGAACGAAACAAATAGTGCAGCTTCACTTAACAGATGTATATCCGGCTACGTTTCCTGTACCCAGATTCGCTAAAGCCGAACTTTGCTATAGCCGCAAAACGTTAAGCAAAAATTGCACACGCCGCCTTAAGAATGAATGTGGAGGTATAAAAGATGAAAAGAAAAATATTAAAGAATAAGCCTCTAGTAGAGGCGATATTTGAACTACGATGGGAACTTCAAGAATCAGTTTCAGGAATAAAAATGGACCCGCATTATAAAATACTGGTTGGTAGAATATACGACAGAGTAAAAAATGAATATCCCTTTCATGAACAACTACCAACTGCAACTATACCTGACGAAATTGCCGGATATGTTGTTCAACATCGATTTCGGAAAGACAAGGACAAGTGGCCTCTTATTCAAGTAGGTCCGGGTATTATTACCCTAAATGATACGGAAGGATATGTATGGGAAGATTTTGAAAAAAGAATATGTAATCTTCTGGATGTGCTTTATGAGGCATATCCGGAGTCAGGGAGCAATTTAAAAGTGAACCAGTTATCGTTAAGATATATTGATGCCGTTGATTTTGACTACGAAAAGGAAAATTTATTTGAGTTTTTGGAAGAGAAATTAAAGGTAAGCATAAAAATACATGAACAACTCTTTAAAGAAACAGACGTTAGCAATTTACCTTTAAATATTGATTTGAGATTTGCTTTTCCTACAATAAAGCCTAAAGGAGCAATTCATTTGCGATTTGTCCGGGGAAAGAGGAAAAATGCAGATGCTTTAATATGGGAAACAATGGTTCAATCAATCGGTGATGATGCTCCTAAAAATAAAGAAGAAATCATTGCGTGGGTAGAGGCAGCTCATTCATTAACTGATGATTGGTTTTTTAAAATGATTGAAGGGGAGTTATTAAGGAGGTTTGAATGATGTGCCAAGCAATAACATCGAGAGATGTAGAAATGACATCTCCTTCGTTTCCAGCTGAGTCTGCAAGTAGCCAATTAAAAGAAATCGAAATTGACGAACTAGAAGAGTTGTATTTAAGGTCTTGGAAAGAACAAGAGCCCTTGTTTACTTCTCCTTTATCGGAAATAATGAAGATTGAGACTCTAACAAGTAGGGATCAATCTTATGAATTTGAGACTGAAACAGTATTGACCGAGGAGTTTTACAAGGGAGCAAGGCAAATACAGTGTTTAATTAAAATTTCAAAGATGATTGATAAAATAACGCGTGAAGAGAGACTTTTTGAAGGAGTAGATAAACATGAATTATTGAAGGCTATTTCGGAAATGCTAAGTGAGACTTCTCTTGAATTGAGTGAAATTTCCGATGAAGAACTTTATGAAAGAATAGAGCGGATTTTAGCATTAGAAGCGATGTCAGGGCTCTTGAGGGACCTGGATCCTGAACAAATTGAAATATTTGATGAAGCAGTAAAGAGGAGACTTCTTTTTAAATGACATATGTACTTGATACGAATATCATAACGGCAATTCTGAAAGATAATGAAAAAATAAAACGGATAGCGCGAAGAAAGGCGTTAGAGGGCAAAAAAATCTTCATAAATGGGATAAGTTATTATGAGATAAAGCGTGGCCTTTTGGCAGCTAATGCCACCACTAAGTTAACAAAGTTTGAATCACTTTGTAAAACACTTGGTTTGGTACTATTGGACACTCGGGATATTTTTGATATAGCTTCGAAAGTCTATGCCAATTTGAAACAAAGAGGCGAACTCCTAAAAGATGCAGATATTTTAATAGCTTCTACGGTTATCCATAAGAACTTTATTCTTGTTTCTGCTGATACTGATTTTAATAGAATCAAAGGACTAAAGATTGAAAATTGGTTAAACTAACACTGATATAAAATTAGTGGCATTGTGCATAACAAAGTGCAAAAGATTCGCCTCTGGGTTTATCCCAATTCCCCTTCAGCAACCTCTTTTGTCCCCAAGACACTAAGCGACGTCGGTTAATTGAATAGGAGAGGTTTATATGGCTTCAGTGAAAATATGCGAAATGGATGATACAAACAAATACTTTGTTGGAACGTGTACCCACGTCAGTGATACTCCAGAAATTCTTTCAAGGTACGAGATAGACTTTGCGGCTGAAAAGAGAATTGGCTGGCTTCAGAGTTTACAAAGTAAAGGTGTCAGAACAAAGGTTGCTTATATTGATAGTGAACCAGTGGGATTTATGCATCTTATACCCATAGAGGTATGTCCCTGGGGTCCTGTTGGAAAAGACTTATTGGTAATTCCTTGCTTGGTAGTGTTGAGTAAAGCGAGAGGAAGGGGAACAGGCAAAAAGCTTGTTGCGTGTGCAGAAGAAGAAGCACTTCGTCAGGGTTTGAAAGGTTTGGCTGCAATAGCTTATTATCATAAGCACTGGTTTATGCCGGCAGCTTTCTTTGAAAAATGCGGATTCCAGGTAGTGAGGCGCAGAAATAATGAGGCGGTTTTATGGAAAGTAAGGGATCAGAGCGCAGCTGAACCCGAATTATTGGCACCAAATTACAGCTTTGGGGAAAATGAAGGCAAGGTAACGATTGATCTTTTTTGGAATACATTTTGCCCCACAAGTTGTATAGAGGCTCAAAGGGTTAGAGAAGTAGCGGAGGAATTTGGCGATAAAGTTTTACTGAATGAATATTGTGCTGATGACAGAGACATCTTTCTCCGTTATCAAATTACCAGAGGAATTTTCATAAATGGCAGAGAAATATGGTACGGCCATGAAGCTCCCAAAGAGGGTATAAGGGAAGCTATATATGAAGCTCTTAAGGACTGACCAGCGTCGTTTAAGAGCATGGCTGTATTCTGCAAACTTTGCATACCCCGGGAACCTTAAGTGAGGCATCTTGTTCTTCAGTGGATAACCCATATGGTTTCTTCTTTGAGTACCCGGGCAAAACGCCCCTTAAGCTTTTGAAACTCCTCTTTGGTGTAGACCAGGACATCTGCAGGGACGGGGAGGTCGGTGGCATCGAAATCGCAGGACCGTTCATGAAAGGGCTTGCTGGATGTGCTTACCACCACGATGATGTCCAGGTCACTCCCCACGCCCCACGAGGTGCGGGCGTAGGAGCCAAAATACCCAATGCGCAAAATATCAGGATGACGCTCCTTCTGCTTCCTGGCCCATTTCCGGAAAGCCTTCTCTACCTCGTCCTTACTGGGCCATCTGAGAACGGGCGAATTCAAGGATCGAACGGGCATGTTGCAAAGCCTCCCTGGCCTGCAAGCTTCCGAAATGTTCGAAGGGAGCACCTTCCGGAAAACCATTGGGATACCGTGGAGGGATGTAATATCCGTCCAGCACCTTACCCCGCTCAATGAGTTCTTCTGAAACAGGTATGGGCAGTTCCCGGAGCAGTTTGGCAACCACATGCCCCCAGGCTTCTTGTCCTAAAAAAAGATGCAGAGCTTTGACCGCTTTTTCTGCTGCCTGGTGCGCTGCAAAACAGGCCCACTCGTAATCCCCATGCTCTAAGGAAAGCTGGGCATGTTGCAGGTCTTTTTCGGCTTGCTTCAGCCAGTCCTGGTAGCGGTTGCTCATTCTGCGCGTCCTCTCCAGGATTTTTATTTATGATAGCACATTTTCATTGGAGAGCACAGAAAAGGAGAAAAGGGGTCAGATACTGTATTAAAAGTCAAGAGCTTTTGAGTTATAGATTTGTTTTTAGTTTGCAGTTTTATACTCCACAGTAAAAGGTCGCCTGTATCTGAAGATGGAGAAAGCCAAAAGTAAGAGTTTCCTGGCTGCAGCAATTCTGGCAACTTTGTCTGGTTTTCCTGAATTCTTGAGGTTCTCATAGTGTTTTCGGATGTAAGGGTTATACCTGGCAGCAGAGAGAGTAGCCTGAAAGAGGATTTTCCTCATACGAGAGCTCCCTTGCTTGCTGATGCGAGATTTTCCATGTACAGAGTTTCCAGATTGACGCTGGATGGGATCTAAACCTGCAAGGGCAGTTATCTGTTTTCTATTGGCATCAGGGAATTTGAAGAAAAAGACCAAAAGATACAGAGCAGTAACTATTCCAACCCCAGGAATTGATTTAAGAAACTGTAGCATATCTGCCTTTCCACTTTTGATTACCAGATCCTCTGCTTTCTTCAGCATTTTTTTCTCCATTGCCTGGTAGCGGCGAATCTCTTCTTTTATGAGGTCACAGGAGTCTTCAGGCAGGTAGGGTTCTCCTATTAGAGCATCTAAGCTACCCTGAAGGGCTATGCGATTACGCTGAAATATCTGGTATATGTTTAGTATGGATATTACACTTCTGGTCCAGTTGTTTCTGGGAGTGCTCTCTCCCACATCTTCTCTGCTACCGTAGAGGAAGAGCAATTGGGAATCGCTTTTGTCTGTTTTGGAACGGATACTCTCTACACGCCTTAAATTGGGAAGGATACCGGGGTTAACCTTTTTGAAGGGTATACTGTTTGCTATGCACAGCTCTTCCAAGCGTCTTGAATAGGTGCTGGTAGGTTCAAATATTATTTTTACCTCTTTACCCCTGGATTTTAAGTACTCGTGCAGTTGCGATAGGTGTTCGTCATTGGGAAATGTTTTATGCTTTTTACCGTCAAAGACAACTAACTCTTGCTTTCCTACGTCAATACCTATACACTTATGCATGGGGTTACCTCCATCATCTGGTAGTGATGGAGCGTAAAGAGGGCTGCCCTCCGTACCCTACCTCGTAAACTCGGGCCGAGGTCCTGCCTCGCCCTTGATACTGTTCGAGTTGGCGGAGGGTGGTCCATCTGACCCACGGCCCAACATCACTAATTCTAATGCCGACCCGGTCTTTAACGACCCACCCTTACCTCCATCCTGAAGATAGTATAAAACACTCCAACTTCTACAATAATGTACGAGATCTTTACTTTTTGTGTTTTTTGGGTGGAGATGCTGAAACAGGCTCTTCCGTCATTCCGAACTGACGATAGCCTTGCTATCGTCACCCTGAATTCAGTTCGGGGTCTATTCTTTGTTTCGGAATCTCGGGGTCCGCAAACAAAAAGGAAAGCAAGAGATGCTGAAACGATAGACCCTAAAACAAACGGGATCCTGAAACGAGAGACCCTGAAATAAATTCAGGGTGGTGATAGCCTGAAGCTATCACCAGTTCAGGGTGACAGCGAGGTTGGGAGGGCTTGAGAAAAACATTGTTCTCGTCTTGGAAAGTCTGGAAAGTCAGGTATGTTGTTTTGAGAAAAGTTTGTCTTGTTGTGCTTCGTTCTGAACTGTTTTTGCCAAAGGGTTGTTCTTCTTTGGACGTCCGGGAGTGGTTGGCGCTTTCTCGAGAAGAGTTGTTCGGTTACAATAAGAAGGGGTTAAAGCGATGAGGAACTGGGCGAAAATTATCATTGCTGACAGCAGGAGAATGCTGGAAATCGAGGACAAAAAGGTGGACCTGATCGTTACCTCCCCTCCTTACTGGCATATAAAGGACTACGGTGTTGAGGGGCAGATTGGGTACGGTCAGAGCTTGCATGAGTACTTGAAAGACCTTTACCGGGTTTTCAGAGAGTGTTACCGGGTTTTGAAGCCGGGGAGAAGACTATGCATCAATATAGGTGACCAGTTTGCTCGCTCCATAATTTACGGGAGATATAAGGTGATACCCCTGCATGCTGAATTCATCGCCCAGTGTGAAGATATAGGCTTTGACTACATGGGTGCTATCATCTGGCAGAAAAAGACCACCATGAATACCACCGGAGGGGCCAATGTGATGGGGTCTTATCCTTATCCCCCAAATGGAATGGTGGAGATTGACTACGAGTTCATACTCATATTCAAAAAACCCGGCAAAAGTCCCGGGTTTCCCCGGGAAGTTAAAGAGCAATCCAAATTAACTAAGGAGGAGTGGAAGGAATATTTTTATGGACACTGGTACTTTGGTGGGGCAAAGCAGATAGAGCATGAGGCAATGTTTCCTGAAGAGCTGCCCAAAAGGCTGATTAAAATGTACACGTTTGTCGGTGAGCTGGTTCTGGATCCCTTTCTGGGAAGCGGAACCACTGCAAAAGCAGCTTTAAACTTGCAGAGAAACGTTGTGGGATATGAGATCAACGAAGCCTTTTTGGAGGTCATAAAGAACAAGCTGGGCCTTAAGGACCGCCTGTTTCAAGTCAACGATGTGGAGTTTGTAAGGCGGACCAACAAAGTAGAAGTTGAGGAGGTGGATTACACCCCACAGATTAAAGACGCTGTTCCCAAAGCTGATCCCGGGAAATTCAACTTTAAAAATGGCCGCTTCTACCGGGTAGTGGACGTTGTTGATGAACAGACGCTTTGCTTGGACACAGGGTTAAGAGTCAAGTTTCTGGGTGTTGTGGTGGAGAAAAAGCAGGAAGCACTTGAGTATTTGAAGAATTACCTTTTGGGAAAGGAAGTTTTTCTACGCTTTGACAATGGAACAGTTGTTAATGGGAATACCGTGGAGGCATACGTTTATCTCAAGAATAAAATTTTTGTTAATGCCTACCTGATAAAATCCGGCCTGGCCAGGGCAGAGAAGGATAGAAGGCACAGGTATTGGGCAAGGTTTGTTGAACTTGAGAAAGGAGCGGGATAATGCCCAGGGAATGGATATTGAATATGGCAACCAACAGGTGGGGTTTGAACAAGAAAAACAGTGTGGGTCCAGTGTCGCAGTGGATTCGGGAGTGTGATCCAAAGACACTTGCAGACTGGGAGCAAACCTATTACCAGAAACTTGCTGATTTCCTCAAGAAGAAGGGTCTTTCTCTGTCGCCTCGGGAGTACCTTGAGGATTTGGGAAGGAAGCTGTATGTGAAAATCACGGAAGTTATTCAAGCGGAGATAGAGGAAATTACCGAAGAAGACTGCATTGCCTATATTTACGGCCTGGTGATTGAGAGGACCTATGAGGGATATTTGACTGAGATAAAAACGGTATACGGGAAGCTGCAAAAAGCGCTGGGAGTGAGCATAAAACCAGCTCCTCATGAGTGGGACAGGCTCTACAACGTGGACTTCTACATCCAGGTGGGTGGGAAATACATTGGCTTACAAATAAAGCCCATAACTTACCAGCAAACACCGGAGCTCTACAGGTGGAAAGAATGGTTGAGCAGAACTCATGAAGAGTTTAGGGAAAAATTGGGCGGAAAGGTGTTCATTGTGTTTTCTATTAAAAAAGGCGATAGAAAAGAAATTTACAATTCGGAAGTGATTGAGGAAATACGAGAGGAAATAAAAAGCCTTAAGGTTGGAGATTAGTGCTAATTACAACGCCGTTGCAAACCAACCACAGTGGTTAACCGGGTTACTTGGGAGAAAAGGGGTCGGATCTTTACTTTTTGTGTTTTTTTGGGTGGGGAAAAACGAGACCCTGAAACGAGTTCAGGGTGACAAACACTACGTGTTCGTCAGTTCAGGGTGACGGGCGCAGGAAGCCCGTCAGTTCAGGGTGACTGCGGCTAACGCCACAGTCAGTTCAGTATAACGGGCAATAATAAACTCCTAAGGCAGTAGTTTCTTGCAGGCAACTTCCCACAGGGTGGGTATAGTTTTTCCAGTTTTTTTCTCAGATGACCCGGAAAAGGAACGCTACGGCTACCAGGGACTCACATCAGCACCAGGAATGAATATCACCTCAAAAAATCTGCAAAAGGAACCTTGACCTCCCCGGAGAATGATGCTAAAATCTTCGCAAAACATTTCGATATTTTGCGAAATGACGAAATGAGCAACGAAATAAATCAGCTGACAATCATATCCAAGGCGCTTGCCGATCCAAAACGTATACGCATTATTCTGGCTCTAAGCCAGAGAGAATGCTGTCTTTGTCAGCTTACTGAGCTTTTGCAGCTTTCACCCTCCACGGTCTCCAAACATCTTTCTATACTCAGGCAGGCTGATCTGATACGGAGCCGAAGGGAGGGCAAATGGATTCACTGTTCGCTTCCGGGAGAGGAAGCCTCACCGGCATCAAGGGAAGCTCTGGCCTGGGTCATCAGCTTTGCCGGGGAAAGTGAGCAAGCTCGAAAAGACGCCCGGCGCTTAAAGGAGATATGCAGCAGGCCTGGTGCCTGCGAAAAGCAAAGAGAAACGAACATTAAACCCTCTAGCATTCAATCTGCCCCAAAGAGGTGATTGGTCATGAAGAACAATTCGCAGAACACCGCTCAAAAAGCAAGAGCTCTGGGCTTCTTTGAGCGCTACCTCACTCTGTGGGTGGCGTTGTGCATCGTAGGAGGAATACTGCTTGGCAAGACCGCACCCCACCTGGCCAAGACCCTGGACGGCATGGCAATTTATGTGGGTGAAGCCCCGGTAGTCTCCATACCCATTGCCGTCTGTCTCTTTTTCATGATGTACCCCATCATGGTCAAAATAGACTTTGCCAATGTGCTGAAGGCCGGGAAAAACTTCAAGCCGGTGGGGCTGACCCTGTTCATCAACTGGGCCATTAAACCTTTCACCATGTATGCCATAGCTCTTTTTTTCCTGGGTTTTCTCTTCAGGGGTCTAATAGGGAGCGAGGCCATCGACTACGTGAAAATGCCCTTCGGTTTGAACCTCCCTGTGGGAGCGACCTATGGAGTTGGAAAGGTGGTTATGGTTGAGGGAGTGAAAATGCTGGCTGTGCCTCTCTGGCGTTCTTATCTTGCCGGCTGCGTGCTGTTGGGCATTGCTCCCTGCACGGCCATGGTCCTGGTATGGGGATACCTTGCCCGGGGTAACGATGCTCACACCCTGGTCATGGTGGCCATAAACTCCCTGACCATGCTCTTTCTCTACGGTCCTCTGGGGGGATTCCTGCTTGGCGTGAGCCGCCTTCCTGTTCCCTGGCAGGCGTTGCTGCTCTCCATAAGCGTTTACGTGGCGCTACCGCTTGTTGCCGGATATTTCACCCGAAAAAGCATCATCAAAAGGAAGGGCGAAGCCTGGTTCCAGGAGAAGTTTCTGCATCTTTTAACTCCCATCACCATCGTTGCTTTGCTTATCACCCTGGTGCTTCTTTTCTCCTTTAAAGGGGAAGTGATTCTTGACAACCCGCTTACCATCCTGTGGATTGCCATTCCTCTTTTTGTGCAGACCAACCTGATTTTCTGGCTTGGCTACTACCTGGCCAGGCTCTTGAAGTTGAGCTATGAGGATGCTGCGCCCTCGGCAATGGTAGGTGCCTCCAACCACTTTGAAGTGGCCATTGCCACTTCCACCGTGATTTTCGGTCTCTCTTCAGGTGCTTCTTTAGCCACCGTGGTGGGAGTGCTGATTGAAGTGCCGGTGATGTTGATGCTGGTGCGCATTTGCCTGCGAACCAGGCACTGGTTTACCCCGCAGGTAGAGCACACGCTGGTTCTGGAATCCCCTGAGGAGGCATGATAATCAGGCTACCAGAAATTTACAAAAATTTTTCCAAATACCCCTTGACAGAATAATTAAGGGGTGGTATAGTTATGATTGCCACGGGTTCTGAGGAATCAGAAAACCTGAGGTTCAGGAAAAAGAGCTTGTTTTCCGCAAGGAAAAAAGCTCCAAGCTTTCCGAGAAGGAAAGTGGAAGCCTGAACCTGAAGCGTCGAGGGTGTTTGGTTGAGAGCTGGATTCCTCGACGAGAAAAGGTTGGAAGGTTCGTTGGAGCCCGTGGTTTTTTATTTGCCCCGCTTGCGGTTTCCCTTCTTTTTGATCAGCGCCTTGAGTAGATGATTTTTTGGAAAGGTTTTTCCTCAGGCTTCAAAGAGGCGAAGGTTCTCTTTTTAACTTCTCCTGGAGCTGAATCTATCCTCCAACAGTAACCTTGTACTTCATTTCTGGATAGTGGAATTCCTTTTTGTCTTTTTCTTGAGGAAAACCCTGCAAGGGGAAATCAGAAGTCCAGGATATGAATGATTAACTGCTGCTGGTCCTTTACGCAAGGTTTTCTTTATCGATAAGCCCTTTAACCCCGGCTTCGGGGTACATTTGTTGCCTGTCACTGACTGACCACGACCCTTGTCACAGTCACCCTGAACTGACAGGTGCAGGGCACCTGTCACCCTGAACCGACGGGCGTCCTGCGCCCGTCACCCTGAACTTGTTTCAGGGTCTCACTGTTTCAGGATCCATCGTTTCAGCATCTCATTGTTTCACCCTACGTATTGGCGCAACCCCTGAGATTCCGAAACAAAAATAGACCCTGAACTGAATTCAGGGTGGCTGAACCGGAGGTTACAGCCAATTCAGGGTGACGAGAGCAAAGCCGTCGTCAGTTCGGAATGATGGGGGAGCCTGTTTCAGCATCTCCACCCCAAAAACACCAAAAGTAAAGATCCGACCCCCCCATGGCACGACACCCCCCATGGCATCTCTAAAGTTTTTCGGGAACTGTCCGATATATAGAGCAAAGGAGTGATTGATTCACTCCAAATTGCAAAGGGGGAATGGAACCGTGAAATCTCTAAGCATTGCTCTGGTTTTTGTGGTGGTTTTCCTTTTGGGAGTAGGAGAAGTTTGGGCACTTGAAAAAGCTCCTCAAGAGATCATCGATTTTGCTCAGGAGAGCTTGGCCAAGTGGGGTGAAGATCCGACGATTGTCGGTGCGGTCAAAGCCCAAAATGAAAAAGGTGTGACTCTGGAAGAAATTAAAGCTTTGGATGAACGCTGGACAGCTACACCAGGTATTGCGGATTTTATGAAGCCGATCTTAGAAAATGAATGTGCCCAGTACCTTTTGAAACTCCAAGAGTCAGCTCCCTATTTAGTGGAAATCTTTGTCACTGATAACCAGGGGGCTCTGGTGGCAGCAACCAATAAGACTTCCGATTACTGGCAGGGAGATGAAGCGAAATTTACCGAGTGTTACAAAGAGGGTAAAGGTGAACTGTACTTCAGTGACGTGGAGTTCGATGAGAGCGTTCAGAGTTATCTTGTGCAGGTTTCGGTACCGGTGAAAGAGGGAGAAAAAGCCATCGGTGTCGTGGTGGTGGGTATCGATGTCGATGCATTCCTGAACCAGTAGGGTGAGGGGGTCTTGTTGATGAGGACACTCAAAGTAGGAGCAAGAATCATACTCGGTTTCTCTATAGTCATTGCCTGCAGCGTGGTAGCTGGTTATCTGGGCATCCGGCTCTCGCAGGGTGTTTTTCAAAATCTCAACGAAATCTTTGCCGTTCGTCTTCCCAGTGTTGATTATATCTTAGAAATCGACCGAGACCTGCAGCAGTTACTGGTGGCAGAACGTTCCCTAATCTTTGCCAAAACCGGTTCAGACGTTTTTAACCAGTTGTTGGAAGATTATGAAACGAACTTGAAACAGTCCGAAGAGCGCTGGAATAAATATAAAGCTCTGGCTTCGGAGGCTCAGGAACTGGAACTTATCCCTCAGTACGAAAAAGCCCGGGAAGAGTGGCTGGCTCTTTCTCGACAGATTGTAGAGGCCAGGAAGGCCGATACCCGTGAGGGCAGGACCCTGGCTTTAGATTTGACCCTGGGGCAGGCCAGAGAAAAGTTTGAGACCATGCGTAATTACCTGGATGAGCTGACCAATGTCAACCTGGACATCGCCGCGAAGGCAGAGCAAGCTGCTCGAAAAAGCTATGGCGATAATCTTCTTCTTATCAGTGCTCTGATCGTGCTTCTCGTGGCTATTGCTCTGGCAGTTGCTTTTTTAATCACCAGAGGTATTACGAAACCCCTCTCTCAGATGGTACGCGTGGCTCAGGCTGTTTCCGAAGGCGATTTAACAGCTCAAGTGGTGGTGAGTTCGGAAGATGAAATTGGGGTCTTAGGGAAGGCACTGCAGAACATGGTTCTCAATCTCAAGGACCTGGTTAGCCGTATCTTGGAAGGTTCCTCCTCTCTTGCTTCCTCCAGTGAGGAGCTGGCCACATCGGTTGAGGAGATTTCCAAGGCCACTCAGGAGATAGCCCAGACCATCTCTCAGGTTGCCGAAGGCTCCACCCGCCAGAGTGAGGAGTTGCAGAAAATCAGTGAAGAAGCAGCTCAGGTTGGAGAAAGAGCTCAGAGGGTGGCTGAGGCCACTCAGCGCAACCTGGAGCTTTTGAACACCATGCAGAAGAACCTCGAGAGGAACCAGGAAGCCCTGGATCAGATTGGAGAGATGATGCGCAGAACCAGAGAAGAAGGAGTTACCACCAGAGAAGAGGCCCAGAAAGGAAAAGAGTCCCTGCAGAAGCTCATCGAAAACGTCTCCTCCATTGCCCGGGTGAGTGAAGAGGTGGCAGGAAGCATCCAGGTTCTGGATGAACGCTCTCAGGAAATTGGAAAGATCGTGGACCTCATCACCGGCATCGCCGAGCAGACCAACCTCCTGGCCCTCAATGCGGCCATCGAAGCCGCCCGAGCTGGTGATGCAGGACGGGGCTTTGCAGTGGTGGCTGAGGAAGTGCGCAAATTGGCTGAAGAGTCTGCTCAGGCTGCAGAGCAGATTGGAAAGCTGATTGCCGAAATCCAGAAGGACACCCGCTCGGCAGTGGAGAGCATGCAGAGAGCCCAGAACGAGGTGGAAGCTGGAAACAGGGAAAGTGAGAACGTGGCTTCCAACTTCGACCAGATCCTTGCTGCCATTGAGCGCCTGGAAAAGGTCATTGAAAACCTGGCTCAATCCCTTGATAATGTGAACCAGACACAACAAGAAACTCAGAGCAGTGCTCAGGAAGTGGTCAAGCGCTCTGAAGAGAGTGCTGCTCTTACTACTCAGGCTACCGAAGCGTTGGGTCAGATTGTAGAAAGCATTTCCTCTGTGGCTGCAGTTGCTGAGGAAAACGCTGCCTCCAGCGAAGAGGTCTCTGCTTCCACCGAAGAGCAGAATGCTTCACTCGAGGAAGTCAACTCAGCAGTGCAGCAACTTTCTCAGATGGCCCAGAACCTGCAGAAACTGATGGAGAGATTCAAAATCTGAAAAAAGGGAACAGAGAAAGAGAGGTGGGATGGGAACCCATCCCACCTTTTTTGTTTGAAGAAGAAAAGGGGTCGGATCTTTACTTTTTTTGTTTGAAGAAGAAAAGGGGTCGGATACTGTATTAAAAGTCAAGAGTTTTTGAGTTATAGATTTGTTTTTAGTTTGCAGTTTTATACTCCACAGTAAAAGGTCGCCTGTATCTGAAGATGGAGAAAGCCAAAAGTAAGAGTTTCCTGGCTGCAGCAATTCTGGCAACTTTGTCTGGTTTTCCTGAATTCTTGAGGTTCTCATAGTGTTTTCGGATGTAAGGGTTATACCTGGCAGCAGAGAGAGTAGCCTGAAAGAGGATTTTCCTCATACGAGAGCTCCCTTGCTTGCTGATGCGAGATTTTCCATGTACAGAGTTTCCAGATTGACGCTGGATGGGATCTAAACCTGCAAGGGCAGTTATCTGTTTTCTATTGGCATCAGGGAATTTGAAGAAAAAGACCAAAAGATACAGAGCAGTAACTATTCCAACCCCAGGAATTGATTTAAGAAACTGTAGCATATCTGCCTTTCCACTTTTGATTACCAGATCCTCTGCTTTCTTCAGCATTTTTTTCTCCATTGCCTGGTAGCGGCGAATCTCTTCTTTTATGAGGTCACAGGAGTCTTCAGGCAGGTAGGGTTCTCCTATTAGAGCATCTAAGCTACCCTGAAGGGCTATGCGATTACGCTGAAATATCTGGTATATGTTTAGTATGGATATTACACTTCTGGTCCAGTTGTTTCTGGGAGTGCTCTCTCCCACATCTTCTCTGCTACCGTAGAGGAAGAGCAATTGGGAATCGCTTTTGTCTGTTTTGGAACGGATACTCTCTACACGCCTTAAATTGGGAAGGATACCGGGGTTAACCTTTTTGAAGGGTATACTGTTTGCTATGCACAGCTCTTCCAAGCGTCTTGAATAGGTGCTGGTAGGTTCAAATATTATTTTTACCTCTTTACCCCTGGATTTTAAGTACTCGTGCAGTTGCGATAGGTGTTCGTCATTGGGAAATGTTTTATGCTTTTTACCGTCAAAGACAACTAACTCTTGCTTTCCTACGTCAATACCTATACACTTATGCATGGGGTTACCTCCATCATCTGGTAGTGATGGAGCGTAAAGAGGGCTGCCCTCCGTACCCTACCTCGTAAACTCGGGCCGAGGTCCTGCCTCGCCCTTGATACTGTTCGAGTTGGCGGAGGGTGGTCCATCTGACCCACGGCTCAACATCACTAATTCTAATGCCGACCCGGTCTTTAACGACCCACCCTTACCTCCATCCTGAAGATAGTATAAAACACTCCAACTTCTACAATAATGTACGGGATCTTTACTTTTTGTGTTTTTGGGTTGGGGAAAAGCGAGACCCTGAAACAAGTTCAGGGTGACCGTGACCCCTGGTCACGGTCAGTTCAGGGTGACCACGACAAAGGTCGTGGTCAGTTCAGGGTCTGTTGTTTCGGAATCTTGCTCTTTTTCAGTGTCTCTCTTTTTCACAATCTCGGTGTTGGCATCAAAACACAAAGTGGGAAACGATCAAAAAGCATCCTGAGATAGGCTACCGCATTGCCCGCTCTACGGAGGAATTTGTCCATGTGGCTGAAGTAATCTGGTCGCACCACGAGCGCTGGGATGGCAAGGGATACCCCCGGGGCCTGCGGGGTGAGGGAATCCCGTTTTTAGCGCGCATCATGGCCATTATTGACGCTTATGAAGCCATGCGCAATGGCAGAGCCTACAAAAAACCCCTTTCCCGGGAAGAGATCCTGGCGGAGCTCCGGAAGAACGCCGGAAAACAGTTTGATCCCCGGATCGCCGAGGTTTTTATCTCCCTGCTTGAGCGAGGAGTTCTGGATTGACTTTTTAGGTCTGCTTTAACCTGTGACCTTTACTGCTTTTCTCCCTTCCCGAAAGGCTCTCAGGTTTTCTTCTTCTTTTTTGCCCCAGAATACCTTGAGGATAGCCTCTTCCCAGAGCTTTTCTTCCTGCACCGGGAAAACCCTGCTAAAGGCTCCAAGTAGCAACGTGTTTGTGAAACGGGGATCACCCAATTTCAGGCTCATTTCGGTAGCCGGAATGGTGAAGAGCTTGAATCCGGCTTTCTCAAGGAGCGAGGGAACATTCTGAGGATAGTCGCTGGCACTGGTTCCCGGTGGATAGAGTTGAAAGCGGTTCAAAAACACCGCTCCCCCGATTTTGAGGTAGGGAATGTAGCGCAGGGCCTCCATCTCTTCAAAGGCAATCATGAAGTCGGCTTCACCCCGCTGCAAGAGAGGTGCATAAGCTTCCTCGCCGAAGCGGAGATAGGTTACCACGCTTCCTCCCCGCTGGGCCATGCCGTGCACTTCTGATTGACATACCATGAGCCCCTGCTGGAGCAACACTTCAGCGATGATTTCACTGGCCCTGAGAATTCCCATTCCTCCCACGCCGCAGAGCACGATGCTTCCCCGCATTATGAGTTCACCTCCTCGATGGCTCCGAAAGGACACAGAGTAGCGCACACTCCACACCCTGCACAGCGCTCAGCAGCAATGCG
Organism: Atrimonadaceae bacterium G-SL-SR-0-11; assembly: GCA_048814795.1. Taxonomy (GTDB): domain Bacteria; phylum Atribacterota; class Atribacteria; order Atribacterales; family Thermatribacteraceae; genus Thermatribacter. The sequence goes on from CP184673.1 coordinate 895,398, forward strand.
AATGGTCTCTCCCCTCTTTTCAATAGCTGGGCATCCGGTGCTGGCACACAGTCCGCAGAGCTGACAGAGCGTTTCATTCACGGTGAAAGGCTGGTTTCTGGTTTTTCTTTTAAGCTGGCAGAGACCCTCAGCCACAATCAGGGTGGGGTGGGGTGCCTGAAAGGCTTCCTGAAGGGTTGCTTTGAGTTTTTCAAGGTGATAGGCATTAATTTTTTCCACCCGGGGGACTCCCACCGCTTTCCCCAGTTCCAGAAAGTCCAGACGCACTGTTTCTTCCCCGGAAAGAGTTCTTCCCGTTGCCGGGTGTTCCTGCCCTCCGGTCATGGCAGTGGTGCCGTTATCCAGGATGAGCACCACGATGGGGGTCTGGTTGTACACTGCATCGATCAGGGGAGGGATGCCGTTGTGTATGAAGGTGGAATCTCCGATCACCGCTACCACCCGGAGCTCGGGATGGGCACGCTTTATTCCTTCGGCAACAGAGATGGATGCACCCATGCAGATGCAGGTATCCATGGCAGAGAGGGGAGGCAGAGTTCCCAGGGTGTAACAGCCGATATCCCCGCAGACGGTTGCTCCCAGGTCCTTGAGCACCTTGAATACTCCGCGGTGGGGACAGCCAGCGCAGAGCACCGGCGGGCGGGGAAGCAGATATTCGTCAAAAGTCAGGTATTCCTTTTTCTTTTCGGGGAACAGGGCTTCCACGATGACATCCGGGGTTATTTCGCCAATACCTGGAAAAATTTCCCGACCCCTGACCGCTATTCCGGCAGCCCTGATTTCCAGCTCCCAGATAGGGTCCAGCTCTTCAAGCACCAGAAGCTTTTCCACCTGCTGGGAAAAGGTGCGGATTTTTTCCAGAGGCAGGGGATAACTTACTCCCAGTTTCAGAATGGAAACCGAAGGTGCCACCTCGCGCAGGTAGCTGTAAAGCACTCCTCCGGTGATAACTCCTAAGGAAGTATCTCGGAGCTCTATGCGGTTGAGAGGTGTTTCTTCCACCCACTGTTGCAGCCGTTGCAGGCGCTTCTCAACTTCCTGACGCCGGGTGCGGGCATAAGCAGGAATCATCACGTACTTGGGGGCGCATTTTTGATAGGGCCGCACCGGGACGGTTTTTCGCTCTCCCGGGATGACCACACCCCGGCTGTGGGAAATGCGGGTGGTGGAGCGCACCAGCACCGGGGTGTCAAACTCCTCGGAGATCTCAAAAGCCAGACGGGCAAATTCCAGCGCTTCAGCGCTGCTTGAGGGCTCCAGACAGGGAACCTTGGCAAAGAAAGCGTAATTGCGCGAATCCTGCTCGTTCTGGGAAGAATGCATCCCCGGATCATCAGCCACAATACAGACCAGACCAGCGTTCACTCCGGTGTAAGAGAGAGTCATCAAGGCGTCGCTGGCCACGTTCAGCCCCACATGCTTCATGGTGGCCAGGGCTCTTTTTCCACCGATTGCGGCACCGGCAGCAACCTCAAAAGCCACCTTTTCGTTGGGACACCACCGGGAGTGGACCTCGCGGTACCGACTCAGGAACTCAAGGATTTCCGTGCTGGGAGTTCCAGGGTATCCCGCGGCTATTTCCACTCCTCCTTCGTAGGCTCCTCGGGCAAAGGCCTGGTTACCGAGCATTATTTCTTTGCGGATTTCTTTCCCCAAGGCTTGAACCTCCTGATGATTTTTCTGGATTTTAGAGGAAGGAGAAAAGAAAGTCAAACCCTCTGCACCGCTTTTTGCGCCTACCCTGTGCTCGGGCGCCGTTTCTTCCCCGACAACTTAGACTACAACTGGGTGCACAACATCAGGTGGTTTTGCGAGCGATTCACAGTTTGAAAGGATTTCCCTCTTTTGAAAGCCAGCCTGAGGGAGGAAGAGCCTTCCGGGCAAAGCCGCAAAAAGGTTTAATAAACTATCATTACTCCTTCAGGTCGTCAGTCGTTTTTACATTATTCAGCACCTTTTCGCTTTCTTGAATGCTCTTTGGCTTACCGGTATTATCCATGATAACTCCTTTTAAGCCGCTACATACCTTTAGCTGATTTACTGAAATCGTGGAGCATTGCCGGAAGAAGTATTAAAATTAAGAGGAGAAGCCAGACGAGGGGAAAGCTTAGCGAGGAGCAAATAAGCACAATAGCTGAACTGCTGAAAGAAGGAAACCCTCGTTTCTGATGCTTTTGAGAAATTCACAGTAGGATAATAGTTTTATAGATGTTTTTGGGATGAGGAAAGAGAGATAAAGGGGTAGGGAAGGATTTTAAAGTAAGGGGGATAAGCGTGAAGGTAAAGAAGATAAGATTTAAAAATATAGGACCCATTGAAAGTTTAGAAGTAGACCTTTCTACTAATGAAGAAAACTCCTGTCCCGTGGTGCTTGTAGGACTTAACGGGAGCGGAAAATCTACGATATTAAGCTACATTGCCGATGCTTTTATTGAATTTAAAAGGTACTTTTATGAAGACATAGAAGCAGAACCTCAGAAGTACTTCAAGCTTAGCAGTTTATCCTACGTAACGCGTGGTAAGAACTACGGATTTTGCGAAATAATATTCACGGAGAAAGATAAGGAATATTTTTACAGCGAAGTTCTGAGTTTATTAAAGTGGGAGAAATTCAAGGAAGAGTATGAGAAAGGAAAGATAAGCATAAAAGGGTTTAATTTGCTAAATTCTAAGTTTAAAGAAGGAAGAATGCAGAAGTCTTATAGCAGGGAAAAAGAGCTAAAAGAGGTAATAGATAGCAACGTTTTTCTTTATTTCCCTTGGAACAGGACAGAGATACCAGCATGGATTAACAAAGAAGGAGTAAAGATTTCATTTAGAAGAATGGAGAGGTTTATAAACCGTTCTTATCGAAATATAGTTAATTTGGGTAATTTTGAAGAGTTATATTCCTGGATTTTAGATGTAATCCTGGATGAGCATTTATACCATCAACAGATAAGCTACGATTCGAGCTTGAGTAAGAATTTAAATCTTATAATAGACGCAGTACTGAGTAACAAAAAGCATCATCAAAATGAGCGAATAAGATTTAATATAGGGAGAAGAGAGATGGGAAGCCGGATAAGTATTGTGAAAGATCAGTTAAACGAAAAAGGAGAAATCGCAGACACAAAGCAACTTTCTCCTACAATTTTCCATCTCTCAAGTGGCGAGAGTTCACTTCTCAATATCTTTGCTTCGATATTGATGGACTACGATAGGCAGCGGAGAGTTAGAGAAGATCTTTCTTTCTCTTTTTCTTTGGAAGATATAACAGGGATTGTATTAATAGATGAAGCAGATTTGCATCTGCATGTGAATTTACAAGTGGAAGTGTTTCCCAAATTATTAAAACTCTTTCCTGGTATTCAATTTATCATTACAACCCAGTCTCCATTTTTAGTTTATGGACTTCAGGAAAGATTGCAGAATGAGTTGAAGATTATAGAGCTGCCAAAGGGAGACTTAATAAATGCCGAAAGATTTACAGAATTTAAGAATGCTTTGGAAAAATTTAATGAAATAGGAGAAAGTTTCCGAAAGCAAAAAGAAGCCCTGGAAGAAAAAATTAAGAGCATGACTAAACCCTTAATAATTACAGAAGGCAAAACTGACTGGATGATTTTAGAAAAAGCGAAGGGAAAGTTAAACATAGACTTAGATATTGATTTTTATAAGCCACAGAAAGATCTTGGAAAAGATAACTTGATAAAAATGTGTGAATATTTCTCTAAGATTAATCAATCAAAGCCGTTGATATTCATATTTGATAGAGATTTAAATGAAAGAGATACTAAAAAAGTAATGGATGATTCTAAGGGATATAAGTGTTGGGAGAATAATGTTTTTTCATTTGTTCTTCCTGTTCCATCTCATAGAAAGGAATACACAAATATTAGTATTGAAATGTTTTTTAGGGACGAAGAAATTAAAACCCAGGATCAGGAAGACAGAAGGCTGTTTTTCACCAATGAAGTAGAGAAAATAGTTAATTCAACCACAGGTAAGTTTGAAAAATATAAAATAATATCCCCAAATACCAATGACGAATTTTCCAAAAAGATATTATCAAATGACGTTGATAAGGTAGAAGACGAAAGTGGTAGAAAAAAAGCTTTAACAAAGACTAAGTTCGCCGAGTATATCTATAAAGATGTCTCTCCCTTTAATTCTTTTGACTTTACAGAGTTTAAAAAAATATTCCAAATAATAGAGAAAATTCTTAAGGAAAACAACCACGCCCGAAATATTTACCGCAAAAATAGACGATTCGATTTTAAAAGTATCGGAGAATGTAAATCCAGCAAGGAGCGAAAAGAGGGTAGGTCTTTATTTTTTGGGTTTTTCCCAATTCCCTGCTATAACTGCTGATGACAAAATCATCTCAAAGCCTGCAAACGCTTCTCAGCACCGTTCCTGGTTTGCAAGCAGTCAGCATGTTACTGGCATTATTCTAATCCACAAGTAAATATTAACCCCACCACTGCGGACCTGAAAGCGCTAACCCTGCTTTGCTGAACTGGTGATAGTGTTAACAACTGCGGTGGAGAGCAAAAACCTAGAAGGGAAAACTTGACTCTGAACTTCACGCAAGTTTTCATCTACAGGCTTTAACCCTCGGGTGGAAAAGGATCCCTGCCGTAAGTACGCTCTTCCTGAATTGTGCCGTCTTTTTTGTGAATTACAAGCTGGGAAAGCGGTGCGCTTTTTGCTAAGCCCCGCCCGAACCGTATTGCCTCTTCTTTCTTTGAGAATTCTTGGACGGTTTTCCTGCCCTCCTTCACAGCCCAGCCCTTTCCACGTTTGGGAACCACGAAAACTCTTTTGCGCGTGCCCTTCTTTTTCATTTCTACCCCCCTCCCTTTTGAAATATACCAGAAACATTTTAATACTTTAACACCCAACCCAGGTATCACCTGGATTCAAAAATAGATCAGCCTCTAATTAGATCCTTTTATTCGTTTTCCATCTTTTTAGATACCCAGCCCTAACAATTGACTGTATAGCCACAGGTCGCTTTTATAAGGACTATAAGCATTGCTCCTCATTTCCAAAAACGTTAAAAAATTCCATCTCTTGTTCTTAATCAAGAACCACTATCGCAAATTTTTGTAGAGAACAAAGTCTATGCTATATTTACGCCTAAGTATATTAGTGCCTTGTGGCTTCGCCCTTAAAGCAGTATAGCAAAGGGATCAAAAAGAAGTTCGCAAGAGGGTTGCAGATATAACCTTTTGGTTATATAATAAACAACGAAATGAACAATGAAAATTGTTGAATATCCTGAAGAGCTTGATCCCCAGAGCAAAGGCATCTGGCAAAAGTTTCTCGAGAGGAATTACCGAAAGTACGGAAAGTTTCTTTCTCAGTTTGAAAGCATGTGCAAAAGACTGGAAGAGGATGATTCGCTGTTTGAGTATTACGTAAAAAGCGGGCGTATCAAGCAACTTAGCAAGGAGCTCTGGGAATTTCGGATCCCGCCTACTGGGAAAGGAGGTGTGCTTCGAGTATATTTCTGTTTTTCAAAATTAAGTCAAAAGAAAATTGTCATTTTAGACGCCGAAGTGAAAAAGAGAGTTAAAGGAAACCTTAAAAAAGCCGAAAAGCGGCTTGAGGAGTACCGGAAGTGGGAGAGGAGGGCAGAGCTATGATTGAACAAAAAAATAACCCGGAGCGGGACATTAAAGAAACATTTTCTGAATTGAAAAAAAACCCAGAATTAAACCAAGTGCTTGACTATTATGCTCCACTTAATGACCTTATTCTGGAGATTGTTGAGGAGCGGGTGCGCCAGAACCTCTCTCAGAAAGATCTGGCACGTCGCTTGAGAACGAGGCAGTCAGCCATTTCTCGGTTTGAAAATCTGGGGAGAAAACCGGGCTTTGACTTTCTGTACCGGGTGGCCAAGGCTCTGGGAGGAAAGCTGTTTATTACTATCCACGGCCGTTATGCTGCACTGGTGCCCCGTAAGTACCGTGAGTTCATTGATGAACTTGCCCAGGAACAGGGTGAAAATCCAGAAACAGTTGTCAAAAACCTTCTTGTTGAAGTGATCGAGCAAAAAAAGCATGAGAGGGAAAACCTTACCAGCTTTTCTACAATCAGAAAGTCCGTTTGGAAAGAAAAACCTGTAGCCAGTATTCACCGTGAGGGGGAGGTATCAATAGAGTGTCAGGAAACGCTTCCCTCGGCAAGCTGAATCAAGAAAAGAGCCAGCAGTTTCTGGAGCTCATCAATAACCTGGAACTTGAAGACGTGACAGTTAGGGAGATGAGCTTCAAGCTTCTCTCTCCCCTTGAAGAAGGAGCCATCACCATCAAAATCGGAGAGAAAGACGACTTGCCGTCCTTGGAAGGGCAAAAATTGGAGGTTTACCGAACGTTTACTGTTATTGTAGAACAGGGGAAAGCGCAGAAGCTGCGTTTCCAGGCTCAGTATCTTCTTTTGTTTTCTGTAGCCAACCGGGACATCGTCTCCAGAGCTCTGGAAGACGAAGTTATCCTTGAGTTCTTTCTCAAACGACAGATAGTAAGGCTCGTATGGCCTTTTCTGCGTGAAGACTTCCACCTTGCCTGTTCGAAACTGGGCATCCACCCCATAACGCTTAAGCTTTTGAGGTAAAAAACCACTGCATTCGGATTCTTTAAAGGTATTCTTGTCTTCTCTCTTCCTCTCCGTCACCCACTCCGCACATTCTTTGAAAACCTAAAAAAGGAGTGGTGGCTCGTGGACTTTCAAAAGACAATCACCGATATTTTAATCCTGGTTTTACCTGCAGTTTTAAGCTACGTTTTTGCTCGCCTGGGAATTGATAAAATCAAGTTCCAGAAATACCAGCGCTTAATCCAGCTTGCTGAAGAGGCCGTCCTCTGGGCAGAGGATTACTACCCTGAAAAAGAGGGAGTGGAGAAGCTCAAAGAAGCCATAGAATACCTAAAAAATGCCTGTATTAAAGCAGGGTTATGGATTAGCGATGAGGAAGCGGAAAAGAAAGTGAGGGTTGCTTACCAGAGGCTGCAAAAAGAGGCTCTTTCCCGCTTACTGCGAGGTGCGCTGGGGGAGTAGCAACCCGTCCCCGCTTCCTGGAACTCCTTGCTTCCCTGGGTGTTCAGGTTGACGAGGACATAGAGAGCAAGGCGAATTACGCAAGAGCGCAAAAAGAAAAAGAAGAATTTGCCGAGAAACTGCGCACACTAAAGCTCCAGGATGTTCCCGGCTACAGGGAGATAGCGGGGGATTGAAGAGCAGGCGCCCTTTGGGGCGCTTTTTTTATGGGCTAATTCGATTGCTGAACCAGCATTTTTCTGGTAATATCGACTTTTGGGAGACAGGAAGCGTTCGCTGTTTTGAAGTAAGCCTTTTTACGGGAACTGCTTTTGTAGGGGAAGGAGGATTGTTCTTGATTCGTTACGATAAAGCAAGCCCTGGTTTGAGTTCTTATCTTGCACTTCTCGATGATTTAAAGCTCCCTGCTTTTCTGGTTGAAGGCGAGCTGGTGGTAGCCCTTAATCGGGAAGCAGAGAGGTTCACCGGTTACTCTTTTGAGGAGGTTAGAGGTAAGAGCTGGCTGGATTTTCTGGTTTCAATGGAAGACGTTGAGAAGGCAAAACAGTACCTGAAAGTGTGCTTGAACGCTTCTGCTCCGCCCGGCTTGCGCTGCATTGTTCGTGTAAGGGATCGCAGGGGAAAAATTAAAGAAGTGGCTCTTTGTGCGAGCTCTCCTGCTGGCGAAAGGAAGTTCATCTTGGTCATGCAAGATGTAACAGCAGCCAGAAAAGCTTACCGGCTTTTAAGGTTATTGACAAAAGCTCACGGCAAGAAGGTATCAGGTGTGAGGAATCGGAGTAAGCTTTTGGAAAGATTTGCTGAAATACTGCAGAAAGAAGGCTATTCGGAATTGCCAATTCGTAAAGAGGGGAAAGTTTCGGGTTTTGAAGATGTTTTGAGAAGCAGTGCTTTCAGGGGAGAAGATGCAAAGACTCTGAAGCAGTTTTCTCGGATTTTGAACCACGGGTTGCAAACCCTGCGTTATCGAGAAGCTCTGGAGGAAGCCCTGCAGGAGGCCATAGAGGCCATTTCTCACCTGGTGGAAGTGAGAGATCCTTACACCTCCGGACACCAGAGGAGAGTTGCTGGTATAGCCTGTGCTGTTGCCAAGAAAATAGGCCTTTCTGAAGAACTGATTGAGAAAGTCCGGGTGGCAGGACTTCTGCACGATGTGGGGAAAATTGGTATCCCCATCGATATCCTTAACAAGCCGGTGCCTTTGAGCCCTCTTGAATTTGAGATGATTAAGACTCACCCCACACTGGGATATCGAATATTGAGCAAGATTCGCTATCTTGGAAAGGTTGCTGAAATTATCTTTCAGCATCACGAACGCCTGGATGGCTCGGGGTATCCCCGGGGGCTAAAAGGGGAAGAAATACTCCTTGAAGCGCGGATTATTGCCGTGGCGGATGTTGCAGAAGCCATGTCCTCCCACCGGGCATATCGAGCTCTGCTCCCCAGGGAGGAAATTATTGCTGAGCTTCTCAAAAATCGGGGCAAACTCTATGACCCTGCGGTGGTTGATGCTTTCCTGAAAGTTATAGAGGAAGTGCCCCAGATTCTTTGCCTGGAAATGAGAGAGCTTGATTGAATCTGGTTCCTGGGGGTTTCAGCTCCTCAGCTTTTTCTTGCTCCGGGTTTCCAGGGCTCTTTTCTCATCCCTGAATCGGGTATAATGGGAAGCAAGGGGGCAGTAAACTTGTTTTATGATTTTATAAAATCTTTTCTGCTTTTGGTCTTCATCCTGGACCCCTTTTTGGGGGCGATGGTTTTCATAACCCTCACCAAAGACCTGGAAGCCAGGGAGCGTTCGGCGCAGGCTTTTCTCGCGGTGAGCGTTGCTTTTGTTTTGCTGGTTGTATTCCTTTTCATTGGCAGACACCTTTTTTCACTCCTTGGTATTTCTTTTTCGAGCTTCATGGTGGCGGGGGGTGTCATTCTCCTTCTTCTGGGCGTTGAGGAAATACTGGGTCTTGAGTTTTCCAAAAGAGGGACGGATACCAAGGTCGCCGCCGTTGTCATCGGCACTCCGCTCCTTTGCGGGCCGGGTGCCATTACCTCGGCGATCATCCTTTCCCAGAAATATGGTTACCTGATACCCTTTCTGGCGGTGCTTTCCGCCCTTGCTTTGACCTGGCTGATCCTTTACTTTGCGAATCATCTGAGCCGCCTGCTTGGCGAAAGGATTATCGAAGTGTTTTCCAGGGTGATGGGGCTTTTGCTCGCTGCCATTGCGGTGGAGTACATTAAAGAGGGTATTTTGCAGATGATTTCGGAAATCGCTGTTCGCTGAAGGGGAGGTGATAAGGTGGGAAGCCTTTGTGGACATGTTGCTCTGGTGACCGGGGCAAGTCGGGGGATTGGCAGAGCCTGTGCGCTAACTCTGGCCCGGGCGGGGGCAAAGGTGGCGGTGAATTATCACCGCAGGCGCGAACAGGCGGAAGCTGTGGTCGGGGAGATAGAGAAGCAGGGTGGTGTGGCCCTGGCTTTTCAGGCTGATGTTGCAAACTCCGCTCAGGTTAAAAGCATGGTGCAGGAGATCCGGGAGAAGCTGGGGGTTCCTTATATCCTGGTGGCCAATGCCGGAGTGGGTGATACAGAGTATTCCGGAGCCTGGAACCTTGAAGAGGAGTCCTGGGATAGAGTACTTGCCGTCAACCTCAAAGGAGTTTATAACTGCATCCGTGCTCTGCTTCCCCACCTTATCGAGAAGAAGTGGGGCAGGATTATTGCCATTGCTTCCACTTCGGGAATAACCGGGGGTACTTCGGGCATTCACTACGCGGCTTCCAAGGGAGGGGTCATTGCCCTGTGCCGGGCTCTGGCCCGGGAATGTGCTCCCTTTGGAGTTACCGTCAACGTGGTTGCTCCCAGCAAGATTGACACCGATCTTTTGCATTCGGTCACCCCTCCGGAGGAGATACCGGAGCTTATCCGCAAAATACCGGCAGGAAGACTGGGGAAACCTGAAGATATTGCCCGGGCAGTGCTCTTTTTTGCAGAAGAGGAAGCTGATTATGTGACCGGCCAGGTGTTGACGGTATCCGGGGGCTATTGAAGAAGAGCAGGGCTGCACCCACTCTGAGTGCAGCCTTTCCCTTTATTTCCAGATCACTTCCTGGGCTTCGATGTAGAAGCGCTTCTGCCCGCTTTCCAGTTGCTCTGGGGAAGGGTTGTGATGTAGACTACCCAGAGAACCCCGCAAAGGACGCGAAGCTGGAGTTCCCTTTTTTGTTTTCTTTTTATCAAGTTGTTATACACTTCTGCGACCAATCGAGATATAATCTTTCTCAAACATTTTTTCTGGAGGGATTGCCCGTGAAGGAGGAATCCGGTGAGCATCGTGGACCTGTCCGTTCGGGGAACGGTCGTTCCCGTGTTCTGCGCTCTCTGGGTCCAGTACAGGACCTGGAAGAATATGTTCGGCCCGATTGGTGGCGACATCTCTTCACTTCTCTCTATCTCAAGACCGATGGAGATGTGGTTGGAGACCCTGAAGTAACCCGCAAAGAAGTGGACTTTTTCGTGGAGACCCTTTCCCTCACCCCTCAGGATGTGATTCTTGACCTGTGTTGCGGACACGGACGGCACTCCCTTGAGCTTGCCCGCCGGGGATTCCAGCATGTGTTCGGTTTGGACCGTTCTCGCTCTCTGATTCAGCGGGCACGGGCTGCAGCGCGGCGTGAAGGGCTTGGGGTGCAGTTCCGGGAAGGAGACGCCCGTCGGCTCCCCTATGAGGACAGTAAGTTTGATGTTGTGCTGATTTTGGGAAACAGTTTTGGATACTTTGAGAGCATTGAGGATGACCTCACCGTGCTCCGGGAGGCCTTCCGGGTGCTGAAGCCCGGAGGAAAGATTTTCATCGATGTGGCCGATGGGGAGTACCTGAAAAAGCACTTTCAGCCCCGTTCCTGGGAATGGATTGGAAAGAAAGAATTTGTCCTTCGGGAGCGGTCCCTGTCAGAAGACGCAACGAGGCTTATTTCCCGCGAGATCGTCACCCATGTGGATAAGGGAGTCCTGGTAGACCAGTTCTATGCGGAGCGGCTATATTCCTTTGAAGACCTGAAGCGGCTTTTGCAGAGTGCAGGGTTTGAAGAGGTGGTGCTCTGTGGAAAGGAGTGTACCGAATCGAAGAGGGCGCAGGACCTGGGAATGATGGAGGAACGCCTTCTGGTAAAGGCCAAAACCAGCAAGGTGCTCTGGTCGTCGAAGCAACGGAAGGTTACCCGCCTCCGGGTGGCGGTGCTCCTTGGTGACCCGACCCTTCGGGATCCAATCAAACCCGGTTCGATTTTTGATGAGGACGATTTTCATACGATTGTAGAGCTCAAGAAAGCCCTGGAGGAACTCAGGAATTATACTTTCCTGTACCTCGAGGACCACGGGAAACTCCTGCCGCAGCTTCTCAACCTTTCGGGGAAGGTGGACCTGGTGTTCAACCTCTGCGATGAAGGTTTCAGAAATGACCCCTGGAAAGAACTCCATATACCTGCTTTCCTTGAGATGCTGGGATTCCCTTATACCGGAGCAGGGCCACAGTGTCTCGCCTACTGCTACAACAAATTCCTCGTGCGGAGCCTGGCCAGAGAACTTGGCATTCCTGTTCCCCAGGCTGTTTTCATCGAGGGGGGAGAGTTTGCCTTCCATCTCCCCTTCGCTTTTCCGGTGATAGTGAAGCCGAATTTCGGTGACTCAAGTTTTGGCATAACGCAGGAGAGCGTGGCCACCAGCATGGAGAATTTCCTCAAAGTGGTGGCCAGCGTTCGTACCCGTTTTGGCTACGACAAACCTGTACTTGTTGAGGAATTCCTTCCTGGGAAAGACTTAAGCTGTGGCATCATCGGGAATCCTCCGGACTCCTTCCTTGTTCTCCCCATCACCGAGGAGGATTACAGCGCCCTTCCCCCAGAACTTCCCCCCATCTGCGGTTTTGAGGCCAAATGGTTTCCGCAATCCCCTTATGGTGGGGTACGGTCCGTTCCCGCAGCGCTTCCTGAGGAGGTCAGGAGCCGGATCGTCGAGTGGTCTCTGCAGCTTTTCCGGCATCTGGGGTGTCGTGATTATGCTCGCTTTGACTGGCGTCTGGATCGGGAAGGGATGCCCCGTCTTCTGGAAGTCAATCCCAACCCTGGCTGGTGCTGGGACGGACATTTGGCTACGATGGCCCGGTATGCCGGCCTCTCCTACCGCGATATGCTTGAGGAGATACTCCGGGCAGCTCTGAGACGCCTTGGTATAGCTTCCTCGCCGTGAGAGTTCGAGCATCCGCCATGGTGCTTTTTGCTTTCTCAAGGATCTTTTGGGGAGGGATGAGTTCCTGGACTTCCTTTTCGAGGTGAAGACCTTCTCAGGCATGATTTTTTCATGTTTTCGCAGATGGCTTAAGGCCTTCGGGCGACACTCAGGATGGGCGAGAACCAGGGCCCCGGAGTGGGTGATGGAATAACCGGGGGTACTTCGGGCATTCACTACGCGGCTTCCAAGGGAGGGGTCATTGCCCTGTGCCGGGCTCTGGCCCGGGAATGTGCTCCCTTTGGAGTTACCGTCAACGTGGTTGCTCCCAGCAAGATTGACACCGATCTTTTGCATTCGGTCACCCCTCCGGAGGAGATACCGGAGCTTATCCGCAAAATACCGGCAGGAAGACTGGGGAAACCTGAAGATATTGCCCGGGCAGTGCTCTTTTTTGCAGAAGAGGAAGCTGATTATGTGACCGGCCAGGTGTTGACGGTATCCGGGGGCTATTGAAGAAGAGCAGGGCTGCACCCACTCTGAGTGCAGCCTTTCCCTTTATTTCCAGATCACTTCCTGGGCTTCGATGTAGAAGCGCTTCTGCCCGCTTTCCAGTTGCTCTGGGTCCTGAAGGTCTATCACCAGGGGGAAGTAAGTTTCTTTCTCAAATAGTGCTCGGGCTATCAACTTCCCATCTTTTTTGGTTTCCACCCACAGAGCCTCTTTTCCAAAGCGGGTTTCCGAAGCGGAGACGATTATCTCGGTTTCGCCCTCTTCGTCTTTCTGCTTCCACTGAAAACCCACATTGAGCTCTCCTCCGCTTATGAGAACTGGAGCCAGGACAACCTGGGCAGTTGATAAAACGCTCAGCACCTGAGCGGCGGAGGGGTTGGAGAACATTATAGGAAGTAACGAGTTCTGGATGTCGTCCTTCTTTACCGTGAAAGTGGAAGAAAAACTTTCTTCACCCAGTGCAAAATCCACCTGAGCCTGGTAGTTTTCCTGGTCAGCCTGGGTAAGCTGGATGATAAGGTGTCCCTGCCTGGTGCCTTCCTCTTCTTCGACCTGCAGGGCGTAGTTCACCTTTTGCACGTTTTCTAAGCTGATGCAGGATGCAAGGAGCAGGGCAACGACCACCGTCACAACTACAAGCAATATTTTTTTACTGTGCATTCTTTTTCCTCCTCCTTATTTTGGATTAAAAATATACTATCACAAACCGGGCGGGCGCAGTAGCCCCAGGGCAAAAAGCAGGGCCAGAATTGCTGGTTGGTGTACAAGGTAAATGGTGAGAGAATGCTTGCCCAGAAAGCCCAAAGCTGCAAAAATTGGAAAGCGGGAATAGTCCGGGATGGTGAAGCGCCTCCTGTAGCCTGCATAGAGCTTCTCTCCCAGGAAAACACCCAGTAGAAAAACGCCCAGCCAGGGCAAAAGCGGGAAGTAGTCAACGGTGTAGAAGCGGTAGGGCTTAAAACCCAGCCATAAGAGGTATGCAAAGGGGAAGGCCTTTCGGTAAAGCCACCAGCCGGAGGCTATAAAGACGACTCCCAGGGGAAGGCTGGGCACCCGAAAGCGCAGAAAGAGTGTACCGATTATGATGCAAGTGCCGATACAGTGCAGAATTCCAAAGCGCACGTAAGCCTGGCCGAGAAAAATATAGGTTACCGCACTTATTACCATGCCCCAGAGGAAGATAATCATTCCCCGTTTTATGAAGTGCCCCAGTTGAGCGGCTCCGGTTTTCTGCTTCAGACGTTCATAACTCAGGTACAGGGATACCCCGGCCAGACCGAGAAAGGATATGGCGATATAGCGCTGGAAGTAAAGCCAGCCTCCCCGGTAAAGCTCAAGCTTCAGGTTTCCGAAGGCCGAAAGATCGTAGAGCAGATGGTAAATTACCATACTCACTATGGCGCAGCCTCTGAGCACGTCTATTTCGTAAAAGCGCTCTTTTTTACTCCTGGGAGTGCTTTTTCCTTCCACTGCTTTTCGCCTCTTTTCTTTTGATGAGCAGCCACTGATTCTCTCTGGTGTGAATCAGGGCGTATTTACCGCGCATTTTCTCACCCTGGGCTTCAAAGAGAATTTCTCCCTCTTTCCATTTTTCAGGCAGGTAAAACCCCCGGTCCCAGATGAGCACCTTTCCCTTTCCGTAACCTTCAAGAATTTCCCCTTCAAAGTCCGCATACTCAAGGGGATGGTCTTCAACGGCAATGGCCAGCCTGCGCTCTCCGGGCTCAAGCGGTATGCCTTTGGGAACCGCCCAGCTTTTCAAAACCCCGTCCCGCTCTAAACGCAGGTCAAAGTGATGGTGTGATGCCCAGTGTTCCTGAACTACCAGTTTCTGTTTCAGGGGTACCCCCTCCTTTTTCCGGCAGGTGATAGCGGTTCCGGTTTTCTTATTTTATACCATACTGTTTTGAGTTCAAAAAAACTGTATTCCCCTAAAATTTTGGAAAAAATTGCCGATATTACTTAATAGCTAAATTTGGTTGGCAAGGAGTAAAACTGTACCAAGGGTGGTGAAACATCTTGGAAGCCGGAGCGCATACTCATACCCGGGAACTGCAGCTGGTTGCCTTTCGGCTGGGCAAGGAGACCTACGCCGTGGATATCCAGCAGGTGCAGGAGATCATCCGCATGCAGCACATAACTCAAGTTCCGGGAGCACCCTCCTTTGTGGAAGGGGTGATCAACCTGCGGGGCCGCATTGTTCCGGTGATCGATCTGCGCCAGCGCCTGGGCCTTCCCCGGGGCGAACGGACCGGGGAGACCCGCATTGTGGTGGTGGAAGTCCCTCCTCACCGGGTAGGCATGGTGGTGGATGCGGTGGAAGAAGTGTTCCGCATCCAGGAAGAGGAAATTGAGCCTCCCTCTCCTCTGGTGGCCTCTATCCAAGAAAAGTACCTGAGAGGTGTGGGTAAATCTGGAGATCGCTTGATAATACTTCTGGACCTTGAGGAAATACTGAAGAAGGAGGAAGCTGAAAAATGAAAGAAGGAAAAACCAGAAAACAAAAAAGCCTGAAGGGTAAGCTCTTAGTATGGTTTCTGATTCTGGCCCTTGCTCCTGTGGGGGCTTTGGGTTACTTTGCTGCGCAGAGCTTCATGAATACTCTCGTCGAGCGGCAGATAGAAAAAAATCGCATGGCTTCCCAGCTTTTGGGCAAGAACCTGGCCGACTTTCTATCCAGCACGGCGGAAGCAGTCAAGCTGCTTGCCGAAGATCTCACCATAAGCTCAAGCGAGGTCTCTTCGGAAAAGAAGCTGAGAAAGCTTGAGAAGCTGGTCAACGAAAACCCCCTCTATCTTGCTGCCTCCCTCACCGACTCAGAAGGGAAAATAATCGTTGATACCAGGGGAGAGGGCATAGGCACTGTGCAAAGTGATAGAGACTGGTATCAGGAAGCCGTGAAGCGCAAAGGATTGGTGATTACCGATCTCCTTGAATCCCAGCGCTTCAAGACCTTGGCAATTGATTTTGCGGTGCCGGTTTTCAACGAATTCGGCATGTTCTCTGGTGTGCTGGTGCTTTATGTGGATCTTACTAACCTCTATCAGCAACTCACCAAAGGAGTGGACTTTGAGAGAGGCTACCTCTATGTTTATGATGTGAAAAACAAAGAGATAGTTCTACATCCTGATTCTACATTCCTTGGTACTTCCATTGCGGATCTCGGTGTGCCCGAGCTTGAAGAGGTCTTATCTTCTCAGGAGGAAGGCTCTATCCGCTACACCTTCCGGGGTGCCGATGCCCTGGCTGCCTTCTCTAAAGTTCCAGAGAGTGGCCTTTTCTCAGGAGACAACTACAAGAACTGGCGAGCGGTGGGCAAGGTGGACTATGCCGCCATCGTTGCTCCAGCTAAGCAGGTGCTCAACCTGATTTACGTGGTCATTGCTGTGGTGGCTCTGGTTGTGATCTTTGTTTCCCTCTGGATTTCCGGCTCCATCGCTAAGCCCCTGGTTAAGGTCACCGAGGCCCTGGAGCGGGTCAGGGAAGGGGATTTCACCGTGCAGGTTGAAAGAGTAAAATCCCGGGATGAAGTGGGCAGACTGTCTGAAGCTCTCTCTGTCACCGTGGAGAGTCTGCGGGGTATGGTCCAGGAAGTGCTGAACACCTCCTCCTCCCTTGCTTCCTCCAGTGAGGAGCTGGCCACATCGGTTGAGGAGATTTCCAAGGCCACTCAGGAGATAGCCCAGACCATCTCTCAGGTTGCCGAAGGCTCCACCCGCCAGAGTGAGGAGCTGCAGAAAATCAGTGAAGAAGCAGCTCAGGTTGGAGAAAGAGCTCAGAAGGTGGCTGAGGCCACTCAGCGTAACCTGGAGCTTTTGAACACCATGCAGAAGAACCTCGAGAGGAACCAGGAAGCCCTGGATCAGATTGGAGAGATGATGCGCAGAACCAGAGAAGAAGGAGTTACCACCAGAGAAGAGGCCCAGAAAGGAAAAGAGTCCCTGCAGAAGCTCATCGAAAACGTCTCCTCCATTGCCCGGGTGAGTGAAGAGGTGGCAGGAAGCATCCAGGTTCTGGATGAACGCTCTCAGGAAATTGGAAAGATCGTGGACCTCATCACCGGCATCGCCGAGCAGACCAACCTCCTGGCCCTCAATGCGGCCATCGAAGCCGCCCGAGCTGGTGATGCAGGACGGGGCTTTGCAGTGGTGGCTGAGGAAGTGCGCAAATTGGCTGAAGAGTCTGCTCAGGCTGCAGAGCAGATTGGAAAGCTGATTGCCGAAATCCAGAAGGACACCCGCTCGGCAGTGGAGAGCATGCAGAGAGCCCAGAACGAGGTGGAAGCTGGAAACAGGGAAAGTGAGAACGTGGCTTCCAACTTCGACCAGATCCTTGCTGCCATTGAGCGCCTGGAAAAGGTCATTGAAAACCTGGCTCAATCCCTTGATAATGTGAACCAGACACAACAAGAAACTCAGAGCAGTGCTCAGGAAGTGGTCAAGCGCTCTGAAGAGAGTGCTGCTCTTACTACTCAGGCTACCGAAGCGTTGGGTCAGATTGTAGAAAGCATTTCCTCTGTGGCTGCAGTTGCTGAGGAAAACGCTGCCTCCAGCGAAGAGGTCTCTGCTTCCACCGAAGAGCAGAATGCTTCACTCGAGGAAGTCAACTCAGCAGTGCAGCAACTTTCTCAGATGGCCCAGAACCTGCAGAAACTGATGGAGAGATTCAAAATCTGAAAAAAGGGAACAGAGAAAGAGAGGTGGGATGGGAACCCATCCCACCTTTTTTGTTTGAAGAAGAAAAGGGGTCGGATCTTTACTTTTTGCATTTTCCGGCCTGCTCTTTTGTTTTGCACCAAGAAGAAAAGGGGTCGGATCTTTACTTTTTGCATTTTCCTGCCTGTTCTTTTGTTTTGCGCCTGTTATTTGCAGTACCCCTTGCATGCGCCATCGTATATTAAATCCCAGCCGAAGACTCTGGCCACCTTGAGCCGGCTGATGCTTTTTGCAGGTCATTCTGAGCCGGCTGCGACTAATGTCGCAGCCATCCTGAACTGGTGGTAGCCAAAGGCTACCACCATCCTGAATTTATTTCAGGATCCCCTGAACTGACAAACACGAAGTGTTTGTCACCCTGAACTTGTTTCAGGGTCTCAGTATTTCAGGATCCCATTTGTTTCAGCATCTCATTGTTTCAGGTTCTCACTGTTTCCATGTTTTCTGCAATCTTCAGGGTTTCTCTATTACGTCACCTTGAACTGACAAACGCGTAGTGTTTGTCACCCTGAACTTGTTTCAGGGTCTCATTTTTCTTCCCACCCTACGTATTGGCGCAACCCCCGAGATTCCGAAACAAAGAATAGACCCTGAACTAAATTCAGGGTGACGAGAGCAAGGCTGTCGTCAGTTCGGAATGACGGGGGAGCCTGTTTCAGCATCTCCACCCCAAAAACACCAAAAGTAAAGATCCGACCCCTGGATTTACTTTTTAAGGTGGTTAAAAATTTTTGTGAAAATTGTAACGATAATGCTCTTTTCAGCGTAGCAATACCTTTCGTATTTTTTTACCAACATTTAAAATAAAGATAACGATTATTGGCCTTTGCTGTCAGGTTTGGAGGGGGTTAATTACTTGGAGGAGGCTTCTTTAGAAGAGGAACTATTGCAGGCTGTAATTGGCGAGCCTGTACCTCTGGCTGGAGAGCAAATCGAGGTAGTAACCGCCAAGGAAAGGTATATAAAGGTAGTCGCTGGAGCAGGCACCGGCAAAACTGAAACCCTGATTCGGAGACTGCTTTACCTTCTTCTCTGCAAAAACGAACCTCCAGAAGGCATTGTTGCTTTCACGTTCACTGAGAAAGCTGCCCAGGGTATGAAGACAAGAATCCATGCCCGCATTCGTGACCTGGGCCTGGAAGGTAAAATCCCGGGTTTGAGCAACATGTACATTGGCACCATTCATTCCTACTGTTTGCATCTTTTGCGTAAGGAATTTGGTTGTTCCAATTTTAGCGTGCTTGATGAAAACCAGGAAGTGGCTTTTGTTTTGCGGGTAGGTCGTGAATTAGGTTTTGAAGAGATAGTAAATTTTTTACCCTGACTCAGGGGTGCCAGAGCGGTCAGAAAAGATAAAAACGGTAAGCTGGTCTTCCCGGCCACTCGCTGGATCGTTCAGGATAGGGTTCAGAAAGAAAAGCCCCTGGGCTGGTTGGTGGTAAGGTCGGTTAATTACGGGGAATAAATGAAGGAGTGCAGTCTTGAGAGCTAAATTAACTTTTGCTTCCAGAGATGATAAAGGGATCCTGTTGCCTCTTCACTACAACCACCTGCTTCAGTACCTCATCTACCACCTTCTGCCTTCGGACCTGGCAGAGAATCTTCATGAAGAGGGTTTCCGTTACGGCAAAAGACGTTTCAAGTTGTTTACTTTTTCAAGGATTTTTCAAAAGGGCCACCCGCAAAAAGTGGAAGGTCGCAGAAAATTGTTCTTTCCCCGGGGCTTTTCTTTTTGCTTTGCCACGCCTCGCCATGAGATTTTGGAGAACCTGATTAAGGAGGCCTTGCTGCGGCGCTCGGTGGACCTCATGGGCCAGGAGGTTTTTCTCGAGCGGGTTGAAGTTTGTCCGGAAGCCGCATTGCAGAAAACCCTGTTTTTACGTTTTCTTTCCCCGGTTACTGTTTACCGGACTCGGGAAGAGGGCGGAAAGAAAAAGACACACTTTTTCAGTCCCGCTGATGCGGAGTTTGGCCGTTTGCTCCTTGAAAATGCCCGCAAGAAATATTTCCTGGTCAGGGGAGAGAAAGCCGACCAGCTTGAGTTTACCATTTCTCCGCATCGCTTCTCTCTGGAGCGCAACAAAGCGGTGGTCCTTTTCAAGGGAACACTGATTGTGGGCTGGACGGGAGTTTTCAGGGTGGAAGGGGATCCAGAACTTCTGGAGGTAACCTATCAGGCCGGGCTGGGTAATAAAAACTCGGCTGGATTTGGAATGTGGGAGGTGTGGAAAGATTCTGGAGAGAGCGAGCCAAAAACCTAAAGAAATTAAGGCAAGGAGTTCTCGAAGTATTTTTTCCAGGCGTTCTTTGCTTTTCCGACTTTTTCGCATCATTCAGGAAATCCAGCGCGGCAGTTATCCCGGCGTTTCGGAGCTTGCCGCAATCCTTGAGGTCAGCGAGCGCACCGTTGACCGCTACCTTGAAGCACTGCGAGACGACTTTGGGGCACCCATTGCTTACGACAGGAAGCGTCGGGGATACTTCTTTGAACATTCCTGGTCGATGCCCTTTTCGGGGCTTACTGAAGGGGAAGCCCTGGCTCTGTTCATTTTTTTGAACCTTGCTGAACGCTTTAAGAGGACTCCTCTTGAGGAAGCGTTTCATCGCCTGGGAGATAAGTTGAGATTAGCCCTGCCGGAGAGTTTGCAGATGAGCCCTGAGGAATTCGAAATGTTCCTTTCCCCTTTTCTGGTGCCTCTTGCCATGAGGGTTGACGTGAGCAAAGCCTTTGGCGAGATTTTCAGAGCCATTACCGGGCGGAAAAGGGTCCTCGTTCGCTATCACAGCCTGTCTTCGGGAGAAACCAGCGAACGCAGGGTTGACCCTTATCACCTCTACAATTTTGAAGGAGTATGGTATTTCTGTGGTTTCTGTCATTTGAGAGGTGAGGTTCGAGATTTTGCGCTGGACCGGGTGGAGGAGGTTAAAATACTCGAAGAGAGTTTTGAGCGCCCCCGGGACTTTTCGCCTCCCGACTATTTCAACCGGGCCTTTCGCATGTATCGTGGGGATCTGGTTCGGGTGCGTATTCGCTTTGATAGCTACCAGGCAACCTGGATTAAGGAACGCATCTGGCATCCCACCCAGAAAATAGAAGAACTTTCTGATGGAGGAATAATCTTCACTATCTGTGCCAATCCTGAGGAAATCAAGCGCTGGGTAATGGGTTATGGAGCCCATGCTGAGGTTCTGGAGCCTGAGTATTTGCGTCAAGAAATTGCGGAGGAAATTAAAAATTTGCAAAAGTTATACCAGGGCGACAGAAAATGACATTGTGTGGGGGTAGAATGATTTTTAGAAAAAATCTTGGGTGAGTTGGTTGCTTAAGTTACCTCTGGTGTTTTGAGAGGAGAACTTTCATTTCTTGTTTTGTAGAAAAGGTGGTGATTTTTGAAGGTAGAGTAGAGTTGAGCAAGTTTTTCCTTAGTTGGTGCTTATTTTGATAGATAATTCAAGGAGGTGGAAAAGAGTTTGCGCTTGCGAATTCAGTTTGAAGTCGAGAAAGTCCCTCTCCTTTATCGCAACGCTTTTATGAGCTTCTTTAAAGAAGCTCTGCGGGCCACTCCCTCTGGAAGCCGCCGCTTTGTGCGTCTGTTTCATTTTGATTCCAGAAGAAACAACAAAGCTCCCAAGCCTTTCTGTTTTGCAGTGCGTTTTGTCCACGATCTGAAGAGCTTCCAGGAAAACAAAGAGTGGTTCGTGCTACAATCACCGCTGGCTTTGTACTTTTCAACGGTTGACCCCGGGCTGCTGGTGGATTTTTATAACGGTGTGCTTTCAAGGCAAATTTATCCCTTCGAGAAAGGCAAGTTTTCCATCCCTTATCCTGAAGTAATTGTTCCCCTTCAGGAAAAAAGAATCACGGGAGACACAGTTATGTTTCGCACTCTTTCTCCGGTTCTTATCGAAGACTATCATGGCAAGCCTTTGTTGCCCGATGAGGATGGGGAAAAATTTCAAAGAGAACTCAACTATTACGCGGATGCTTTGCTCCAGGGAGTGCGTGGCAGCGGTCTCCGCAGGAAACTCGATTTTCAGCCCTTCAAAATTAAAAAAGAAGTGGTCAAGCATGCTATACGGGAGAGGGACGAGACATCCCGGATTTACACTTTCACCTGCTTTAGCGGTCAGTTTTTGCTCCGGGGAGATCCTGCGGATCTTGAGCAAATTCAGGTGCTGGGCATAGGTCGAAGGCGCTCGCAGGGTTTTGGCATGCTGGAGGTGGTTTGGGTTGAGTGAAATTGTCCTTTATCCGGGTAACTGGCTTTATAACGCCGGAGTGGTGGGGTTTTTGAGGGTAATTGCTGAGTACGAAGGCCTTAATCGTGTACAGTCCTGGCTCAGGGGCGATGGTACAGTAGTGATTGAGGGAGATGCCTTCCGAACCCTTTTCTCTCCTGTACCTGTTGGCTCAGAGTCTGTTCCCAGGGCGTTGAAATATTTTGTGGAGTACTTCTGTGATCCTGAAGGATTGGACAAGTGGCTCAACTCCAGAGATACAAAAGGCGTACAAAAACGGGTAAAGTATCAGGATTTTGCACAGAAGATGGGAGATTTCGGCTACAAATTTATTTATGTCGGTAATCGTCTCTTCAGCTCAAATCGACCCTTTCAAAATCTCGTACAACCTGGTGAGTGGAGAGATTTCCAATTTTGCAGGGTTTTAGAAAGCATTCCTCAGAACTTGGAGGTAACTTCCCGGGCTTCTTCAGGGAGAACCTGTGATATTTGCGGTTCCTCCCTGATACAGTATCCCAATCGAGAACCCAATCTGGAAAAAAGGCTGGCGAAATTTCAGCACACTCATTTCACCATCCTTGGACCGTCTGAGGGGGGTTTCCCCAACTCCTTCTGGAATGGGAATAGCTCGCTCTGGGTCTGTCCTTTGTGTGTGTATCTCATGCTTCACAGGGACTTTGCATTTATCGATCTTGCCGACGGCTCCTCCAGAATCTTCCTCAACGCTCCCTCTTTCCAGGTAATGTGGTACCTCCACAGGCTGGTCCAGGAGATGTACGCCAGGGAGGATATCGCTTCGGCGCGGGAAATTCTGGGGATGAGTCTCATCGAGCTTGCAATGCGCCTTGAAACCCAGCTTGGGGTGTGGATGGGGATGAATATCGAGGTGGTGAGCATAAGGGGCGGAGAGGTGAGCTTTTGCAGTTTGACTTACGAAGTAACCGGGCTTCTTCTTGATCGGAGGATAGCTTCGTCGCTTTCCAAGGTTGGAGAAATGTCTGTCTTGAGGATGGTTCTCGACAGGCAATTTGCACAGATCCTCCAGGTTGGAGAACGCCTTTTAGCAATAGCGCTGAAACCAAAGGGAGAGTGGGGGAAACATGAGAACCGGTATATCAACGATAACATCCACCTAAAGAGAAACAAAGAGGGTGAGGCCAAACTTATGAATTTTGCGGCTCAGCTCTTTTTGCTTTACGCTCTGATTCGGGAAAAATTAGGGGGTGATATGGTTGAACCGCGAGGAACCATTGCAGGAATTTCGTAGGGCTTTACGTGTGTTTGTGGACCAAGTTTCACAGGGGAAGGTAAAAATTGAGGAGTTTCGGGAGGCTTTTACCGCGCTCGATGATTTCACCGTGAACTTACAGGATACGCTGGAAGAACTTCTGAAACGCTCGGAGATAGAGGATAAAGAGGGATGGCGCTACTGGTGGATGTTATTGGCTCAAAGGAATAGTGCCAAACTCTGTGAAGAGCTTCGGAAATACGGTTTTTCCCTCCGGAAAACGACGGAGGTCTATGAACGAATTTACGATCGAGAAAAGAAAAAACCACGAGGACTGGCATATCGGATACTGGAATTAACACGCCTTGGAAAGCGTGATGAGGTATTCTTTTCGCTGCTCAATATCTTCCAGGGAGTCGAAATCAAACCCGATCTTGCGCGAGTCTTTAATCCGGTGTATTCCGATGATCTTTTCCGCGTGTTTATCTACTCCTTTTTGAGCGGCCTTCTGGGTCCGGAAAAAAGTTCACCTGAGGAGGTGGAATAATGGAGCATATCACCGTTACCGTCATCTATGAGGCTGGTGCTCTAAACCGAGATGAGAAGATTGGAGGGAATATCCTCTCCATCAAGAAGCTCTCGCGCAACGGTCAGACCTTCAGTTTCATCGGGAAACCGGCTTTGCGCCACTACCTTTTTGCGACCCTCCAGAAAGCCTATGGGAACGACTGGCGACCTGCGCCGGTTACCGTGCAGGGGGAAGTGGTGCAGTTTGATATTCTCCAGGCTGATATTTTGACCCATGCTGAACTCGATGCCTTCGGGTACATGTACACTATTGGCAAACAGGCTTCCATCACCCGCCGTGCACCGGTGGGCATCACCAAAGCGGTATCGCTCGAGGTTTACCCCGGTGACATGGCTTTTTACGCGAACCACGATCTCGTGGCAAGAGGAATTGAGCAGGGCCTTTCGGCAACTCCAGATATCTACAACAAGGAGGAGCATCAGAGTTTTTACAAGGCGAGCTTTGCTTTAGACATGGAAGTATTGGGGAAAGATTCATGGATTGCAAAAAACTACCAAGACAGTGAAACTAACAGGATCTTAACCATCCGGTTAGTTGATCCGCAGGTTGCAGTTCTGAAAGACGTGCAACAGGATGAGGGGGAAGACACTTACAAAGTCGGTTCCAGTGAGAAAAGAATTATTGTCGATGGAAACTCTTTGAGAGTTTCGAAAGCACTTATGGGTGTATCGGATGACAAAAAGAAAAAGCAGAAGAAACTCTCTTTTAAGAAAGAATTCCTTAACAACGTCAAGAATAGGAGGGAGGGGACTCAAGAAGAGGAAGATTCAAAGGCAGAAAAATCTAAGAATAAACCGAATATTGTGATATACGAGGAGGAATTCGAAGAAGACGAAGAGTTCTATACGTTTTTCGTGGCTCAGCCTCCACGTTTCGACAGAGATAAGGGGACCCTTACCATCGCCTGCGGTGGTGAGAAGCAGATTTGCTACGAAAGTTGCAAGATTGAGGGGAATAAGAGGGTCTATACTGTCCAGAAAGGCGAGGTTATCGTCGAAAAGTTGCCCTCTGGAAAGTGTCGTGTGACTTTTCGCCTTTCTGAGGAAGAGAAGAAAAAGCGTCTGCGTCAGCTCCTTGAAGCCATCAAAGACGGGTTTTGTGTCCAGTCGAGTAACGAGCTGAACTCCCTTGTGCCCCTCTTTCTGGTGGCCGCGGTGGTGAAAGTACCAGCGCCGGTTTTCCATTCCTACCTCCATATCGTGAAAAGAAACGATGGGACCATGCGGGTTCTGGGACTTGCCGATGGGCTTGAGAGCTCCTGGTTGGCACAAAGCGCAGAGGACAACCAAAATTCGGTCTATGTCTTCGAAAGCAGTCGGGTTTCCTGGGATGCCATGGAAAAAGAAAAGTCTCAGAGGAAGTTTACGAACGAATGGGAGAATTTTCTCAAAAGTTTCCAGGAGCAATTTCTTTCAGAGCGGGAGGGAGCAGAGGGCAATGAATGATCGAACCTCAGCTCTGCGCCTTATCCTCTACCAGCCCCAGGCTCACTACCGGGTTCCTTTTACGTACCAGCGGCGCCACACCTATCCCCTCCCTTCCTATTCTGCGGTACGGGGACTGCTCTGCAATATCTTGGGAGTTCGGGGATATACCTTTGGGGAGGATCCTGAGGAAAACGAGAACTTCCAGAAGCTCAAGGACCTTAAAATGGGCATCTGTGGACGTTTCGAAAGCAAAACCACCGAGTACACCTGGTTGCGGAATCTCAACAAGTCCGAGCATGCGAAAACCTTTGGAGCGGTGGAGAGTCGAGTTCGTTTTGGAGTCGGAGAGCACCCCGGAGGGCAGTCACCAGTTTCCATTGATGTGCTCAACGAGGTGCGGATTGTAGTGTATCTGGCCCATGAGGATTCTTCTTTTCTCGAAGAGCTCTCCCAAAAAGTCCAGAATCCGGTTGGTCGGTTGTATCCCTTGTATCTTGGGAGAGCAGAGGACTGGGTGGTGGTAGAGGAAGCATGCATTGTTTCCCTTGAGGTAGCATCCAGGAATGCTCACTTCGAGCACTTCTTCTGGGTGCCGGAGAAGCCCTGGCCTTATGACAAACTGTTTGATTTTGAAGAGGTACAGGGTCTGCGCTGCCGGGTCCCCATCTTCTGGGAGTTGCGGGATGGGAGTCGGGATTTCCGCTACGTTTCCGCAAAGCTCAACGATGGAAGGTTCCAGGGGGTCTCCTTTCTTTTTGATGCTTCTTTTGGGAAGAAGGGGCTTCCGGTGTTCCTGACGGGTATGGAGGGAATCAACGATGTGTAGAGTCCTTGCGAAATCAAGCGGAGTGAGCCTGGATGTGCACGTCCAGGACTTTTTCCGGGTTCTCGAAGAACTGGGAAAGGTGCTGGGGGAAAACGGTTTCTGGGGTGAGATTGAGGAACTCCTCCGCTACGCCGGCTTTTTACACGATCTGGGGAAAGTGCAACCTGCCTTTCAGATAAAAAGCCTGCGAAATACCGGATATCAACCTGCTGATCTTTCCTTGGAAATACCGCACTCTCTGGCTTCACTCTTTTTCGTTGACGTGGAGACGCTGAAGAACAGGCTCAATGTGAAGAATAACAGAGATGAGAAAAGCGATAAAAAGCGCCTTCGCCTCTTTCTCTCCGCAGTCGCCTTCCACCACTTCAGAGAAAACTTCACCGAATACCTGGGGAAGGATAACCCCCACCTTCTCCATTTTTGCCGAAAACTCATGGAAGACACCAAATGGCGTGAAGCGCTCCTCCAGAACCTTCGTGAAGAGCTCAAGGACTTCCAGGAACTCCAGGAGTTGCTCGGTGTGAACCTGAAACTCGCCGAGGGACTTACAAACGGCTTGACGTTTCTGGATTTCATCTTCCTCCCCTACACTATGGAAGGGTTCCCCACACGCATCGGTATCTCCGGGGAACAGGAAAAACGTTTCATCCACCTCAGCGGCTTTCTCCAGCGCTGCGACCATTTTGCTTCCTTTTGTGAGGAGGAAGGGGAGTTTTTCGCCCCGGAAGAAGAAGGATTGAACGGTGAAGAGTTGTGGGACAAGCTGCTCAGCTCTCTCAGAAAGAAAGCAGGAGTTAACAGATTGTGGCAGGAAGAAATGCTGGAGGGAAAATGTGGTCAGAACCTTATTCTGGTTGCTCCCACCGGTTACGGGAAAACCGAGTTTGCTTTCCTCTGGTCGGGGGGTGAGAAGTTCTTTTACACCCTCCCTTTGCGCGCTGCGGTTAACCAGATGTACTGGAGGGGTAAGGCGCTGTGGGGTGAAAAGCTGGGATTGTTGCATTCTGACGCTGACCTGGTTTTTCTGGAAGAAGCGTCTAAAAAAGAGAACGTCGAATACCAGGACAACTACAACAGCTATCAGCTCTCAAGACAGCTGGCATTTCCGGCCTGCGTATCCACTGGGGACCAGTTTTTCCCTTATGCTTTGCGCCCACCTGGATATGAGAAAATTTACGCCACTTTTTCTTATGCAGGTCTGGTTATCGACGAGGTTCAGGCTTATTCGCCAGAAGCTGCAGCAATAATCGTGAAGTTTGCCGAGGATTTGACGAAAATGGGTGGCAGGTTTCTGCTCATGACTGCCACGCTTCCGGAATTTGTGAAAAGAGAAATCATGCAGCGCACTGGTATTTCAGAAACCTCTTTTGTTAATTTGTATGACAAAAAGAAAGAGAAGTTTGAAAGCATTAAAACGCACCGCATTAGGGCTTTTAACGTTGAAAACCTTTCTTCTCTTGCAGAAAAGGTTCTTGAACAAGCGAAGCTTAACGGTGGGCAGCGGATACTGGTGGTTGTCAACACCGTTTCCAGGGCTCAAGAACTTTATGAAGAATTGCGCAGCTCAGTGGATCAAAACGTGGAACTTTTGCTTTTACATTCTCGCTTTACCGTTTGGGACCGCCAGAAGTTGGAAGCACAGGTACAGAAGAGCTTCAAGAACCCCAAGAGGTCTCCCGATGGTGCCAAAATACTTGTTGCCACCCAGGTGGTAGAGGCTTCTCTGGACATCGATGCCGATGTTTTGTTTACAGAAGTTGCTCCCCTGGATGCCCTGGTGCAAAGAATGGGAAGAGCTTTGAGACGTATCGGCCCTCAGTTTGATAGACTGGGGAATGGGCTCTACCGCGCTCCCAATGGGGAAGAATACAGGATTGCTACGGACACGCCCAATGTGTACCTCTTTTGCCTGAAAGATACCGTTGAACACTCTCCCTATTCTGCGGAACTGCTTTTGAACAGCATCTTTATCTTCAACGGGCTTTTAGAAGGCAAAGGCGAGGAAGAGATACAGCAGGAGATCGTGAGCTTTATGAAAGAGAATATGAATAAGAAACTTATGAAAGAGAATATGAATAAGAAACGCAAGAAGTCAATGAATAGAAAAGGTAAGAACAAAAAAGGCAAAAATTCTTTGGAACTTAAGGAGGGAGAACTCTCGCTTTCTGAGTACAAGAAGTATCGTCTGGTTTGCTTCTTTTATCGAGTGATGGAAAAGGCAGGTACGGAATATATCAGAGCTTTCTTTAATACACTTTCTATTCTGGATGCCGGATATGTGTCTTCGAGGAAAAGCGAAGCGCAGAGAATCTTCAGAAAAATTGCCGACGTATCAGCCGTACCGGAAAATTTAATGGGTTCTTTTTGTAGGGATGTTGTCGATTTTCTTAGTGATAACTGTGGAGAGAAGAAGAGCTTTACACACTTTAAGAGAGATGTTCTCTCTAAGTATGTGGTTTCTGTTCCCTGGGCGGTGGCTAAGGATGCAGTGATGGAAAATAACAGGGTTTTTAACAAACTTTTCAATATGCTTCCTGCTCCGGAACAGGACCTTTTAAGCGAGTATCCCCTCAGGAACTGGTTAAGCAATATTTTTGTTGTTCCCGGTGATTATAACGATTTGGGTTTTGTGAGGGTGAAAGCAGGAAAAGTGGACGATGCAAACATCCTTTGATGCTCTGCACATTACCGGCGTCAAAATAAATTACTTTTTTGTTTGCAGGCGTAAGCTCTGGCTGTTTGATCGGGGTATACAGATGGAACAGGAATCGGAACGGGTTATGCTGGGGAGGCTTCTTGATAAATACAGTTACCCCAGAAAGAAACGCAGGAGAATTACCATTGATGACCTCATAGCTATTGATCTCGTTGAGAAGGATGCCATAAGAGAAGTCAAGTATAGCAGGGTTTTTGAGAAGGCAAGCATCATGCAAATTGGCTATTATCTTTTTTATTTAAAGCAGATGGGCATCGATAAAAAGGGCGTCATCTCCTATCCAAGGTTGCGAAAAAGCAGAGAAGTGGTTCTCACTGATGAGCTGGTAAGCGAGCTCAAAGAGGCTATCAGAGGCATTGAAGAGGTTTTGAAGATGCCTTCTCCACCAGCGGCGGAAAGAAAACCCTTTTGCAGAAAGTGCGCTTATTTTGAATTTTGCTTTGCTTGAAGCCCATGCAGCCCTATTACCTTTTGTGCAGTGGCACTCTGAAGAGAAATGAAAATACTCTTCTGATTGAGAAAAGCGATGGGGAAAAGAAAGTGATTCCCATCGAAAACATCGATGCTATTCATGTTTTTGGTCAGATGACTTTTAACAAAGAACTTCTGGTGTTTTTGGCCCGGGAAGGCAAGCCCTTGCATATCTACAATTATTATGGTAACTATAGTGGCACTTTTTTGCCCAGGGACAAAAATGTTTCTGGAGAGCTTCTGGTGCGCCAGGTCGAGCATTACCTCGATCCCCAAAAACGCTTCTTTTTGGCCCTGACCTTTGTTGAAGGAGCTATGTTTCATGCCAGGCGTAATCTTCGGGAATACGCGGGGACCGAGCCTTTTATACAAAAAATCGAAGAAGAGCTTGACAAAGCCTATTCTGCGACTTCCATTGCCGAGTTAATGGGTTGTGAGGGCAGGGCCAAAGGAATTTATTACCAGGCCTTTAACCTCTTTTTAAAGGAAGAATTTTCTTTTGAGAAAAGAGAGAAGCGTCCGCCTTCCAACCCCATAAATGCACTCATCTCTTTTGGTAATTCGCTCGTTTATACCACCATCCTTTCGGAATGCTACCGGACCCAGCTTAACCCCACCATAAGTTATCTTCACGAACCCCGAGAAAGGCGTTTCTCCTTATGCCTTGACCTTGCTGAAATATTCAAGCCTTTAATCGCCGATCCACTGGTTTTTCGCCTGGTCAACACTGGTTTGATCACCAGGAATGATTTTGATCAGGACCTCAATGGCTGTTACTTGAACGAGGGAGGAAGGAAAAAGTTTCTTGAAGCTTTCGATGAGAAGCTTAAAACTACCATTAAACACCGCCGTCTTAAGAGGAAAGCCTCTTATCGTACCCTTTTGAGACTGGAGTGTTACAAACTTATTCGGCACTTTTTGGGAGATGAAGTATACACTCCTTTCAAGGCGTGGTGGTAATGGCTTATTGTATTGTAACCTATGATATTGGAGAAGAGCGGGTTAATAGGGTGAGAAAAGTTCTGAAGCGTTATCTTAATTGGGTGCAGAATTCAGTTTTTGAAGGAGAGATTGGCGAGGGCAAGCTCGAAAAGTGCTTGCGGGAGCTGAAAGAAGTTATCAATGTTGATGTCGACTCGATTTATGTGTATTGTTTTGAACTTAGAGACTATTGCAGGAAGCAGGTTGTTGGCTGTGAAAAGGAAAACACTTTTAACCTTGTTTAATATTTTCACTTACTGCATCGAGGGGCTTTGTTTGCCTGATTGCCTGAAGCAGGCTTTTTGCAAAAGGTTGAGCGCATTTTTGAGCTATGAAGTCAAACACTACTCCCGTTTCGATGCAAAAAACATTGCTTTCAGCTTCTGCTTTGTTGTTTGGGTGTGACTTTGAACTTTTTAAATTCAAGGTGTAGAGCTATTTTATTTTTTTAATAGATTAGTGGGTTTTATCTGAACTATGTGGGATTTAAACTCACTACTACCATATCGAGCGTGGGAACGGTATCAGGGTTTTATCTGAACTATGTGGGATTTAAACATGAGTTGGTAGCGGAAGGTGTTGGAGAGGCAAACACGTTTTATCTGAACTATGTGGGATTTAAACCCAGAAATAGCACATATCCCTGCATCCTTTAAAAGGTTTTATCTGAACTATGTGGGATTTAAACAAGGCTCAACTACCTTCACAAGCTCAACTAAGCCGGCAGTTTTATCTGAACTATGTGGGATTTAAACTGTAGAGACCATCTTGACTGCTGGATGGCTTTCAGCGTTTTATCTGAACTATGTGGGATTTAAACTTATCCACTCTTTCATGAGTCTGCCCCTCAATATCCCGTTTTATCTGAACTATGTGGGATTTAAACTAAAGCGTAAGGTAGTAGTCACGAGGAATGAGTTTGTGTTTTATCTGAACTATGTGGGATTTAAACAAGCCTACGGCGATACGTCCGCAGAATCCCTCCAGTGTTTTATCTGAACTATGTGGGATTTAAACCGTAGAATTGCAAGGGAGATCTGGGACGAGCTTGAGTGTTTTATCTGAACTATGTGGGATTTAAACGGCACAGAGAGGGCACTCGCTTCGTCAGGAGCATCTACGTTTTATCTGAACTATGTGGGATTTAAACGTTTATGCTGACTCTTCTGAACCTCAACGTATTGAAGGTTTTATCTGAACTATGTGGGATTTAAACACCTTCACGGTTACGGGCGGAACAGTGGTTTGTTTGAGTTTTATCTGAACTATGTGGGATTTAAACTTGCCACGTGGACAGAAGCCACTAAGGCAAGTGCAACGTTTTATCTGAACTATGTGGGATTTAAACTAGATACAGGAACGCTGAGAAGCAGTATTACCTACGCGTTTTATCTGAACTATGTGGGATTTAAACCTTGCTGTGGAAGGGTAGGCATAAATACTTCCTGAGAAGTTTTATCTGAACTATGTGGGATTTAAACGTTGCTCCCAATCTCACTATTCTTGCAAAAGGAGCAAAGTTTTATCTGAACTATGTGGGATTTAAACATGTTTATTTTGTGAATTATCACGACAAGTGTTATCTGTTTTATCTGAACTATGTGGGATTTAAACCTCCTTCAACTGGTCGAGCGGAACATACTCCACCTTCGTTTTATCTGAACTATGTGGGATTTAAACTTGCAAACACTACTGCTGAATCGCTTGCACTTATCTTGTTTTATCTGAACTATGTGGGATTTAAACCGGGGTCATTCCAGTGGCGAGAACCTACCCTGATACCGCTGGATTGACCGGTGGCAGTGGTGATAGCTGTAGCCAGGAAAGACCTGCATGCGAGTAAACAACTGGATGACTTTGGGGCTTCGCCTTTTACAGAGTTATCAGCCGGGCTGAGGTGGCCCAGCAGGAAAATGCCCTTCCGGTGGGACTGGTTCCCTATGCTCGGGGGCTGATTTATGGCCTGATGCTTCTTGCCATCATGATGGTCAATTATCTGTATGCTGGAGATACCAGGAAGAAGATAAAAACCCAATTTTAAAAAGGAGGTGTAGTAATGGTGCAGGAAGGCGATCTCATTCAGATAGCATATCTGGTACGGGATTTGGAAAGCGCCATGAGGTTTTATGTGGAAACCATGCATATTGGTCCCTGGGAAATTTATACTTTTGCCCCACCGGCGCTCCAGAATTCCATGGTGAGGGGCAAGCCTTCGGATCACACCTTTCGCATTGCTTTAGCTCAGGCGGGACCGGTACAAATCGAGCTTATTCAACCGCTTACCGGTCGGAGCGTATACGACGAATTCCTGGAGAAAAAGGGTGAGGGTTTGCACCACGTGAAGTTTTATTATCCGGATTGCCGGAAAAAACTTGAGGAGTTCAAGGCCAAAGGCATCGAGGTTATCCAGAGCGGGAAGTTTGACGAAGACGAGCACTACTATCTGGATACTGAGAAATTCCACGGGATGATCATCGAGATAGGCAACAATGGCCGGATGAGGCCACCGGAGAGAGTATTTCCTGGTTGAGGATATCGTGGGGTGGCCGTGAGACCACCCCTTTTTGTTTTATGGCTTTTTTCCCCTGCTTTGCATTTCCTCTCCCAGAGCAAGAAGTAGTGAGAAAAGCTGATTTTTCTCGCTCTCGGAAACTTTCCCCCGGAAAGCGTAGCGCACCGTGCCGTTGGTGTCGACGATCAGAATGTTACTCTTTCGAGTGTTGAAACCGAAATCGCGGCGCATCTTTCCGCTCCAATCGGCGTAAAGCGTAACACCATACTTACGAGCGTTCTCGCGAAGTTTCCTTTTCCAGATGCCCCGGGTGAGGAGATTGGCGCTGGAAGCATCGATGATCTGGATGACTTCAAGGTTTTCAAGAAGGGGAAGATGGTTTTCACGAAATTCCCCGATGGCATGCTTGAGGTCGTTATTCCAGGAAGCGGTGTGGCGGGTATCGTAGAAAATCACGCTTAGTTTCCCCAGAAGGTTTTCCTGGGTGAGGGGTTCCCCTTCATGGGAGAGGACCGTAAAGTGGGGAATGGTATCGCCTATTTCCAGGGAAAAAGCCGGGGTAACGAGGAAAAAAAATGAAACATAAAAGAAGCCAAAACATGCCTTTTGGACTGTGCATTGTATCGTGCCCTTTCCTTAGGTTTTTGTGGCTTATAACCAGAAGGAAAGAGTTTTATTCCTGGGGAGGAGGGAATCCTATCACAAGCCCTATCCACCACGTCTTACACATATCGAAAACCTCCTTTCCTGAAACACTGGAAAAAGGATGCAGTTCTCTGGTTAAGGGATTATGAGAAGGTGGTTAAGTTTTTTATTGACGGTATAGCTCGGAAGGTTTTAAGGTGATGGTGAAACGTTTTGGGAAGTATGCATTTTGATACGCAGTTTGGGTTCGGTGCGGGGAAAGATGCTCATCTTAATCCTCATCCCGGTGATTGCAGTGCTTTTGGGTATCCTGGTGTGGCAGAGCCTGCAGAGCCACAATCAGGCCTGTGAGAATGCCCGGGTAGTAATGGGGGCTACTGCCGGAGAATTAGCCGGTGAAGCCGATGCCATTCTGGAAGTGGCCATGGACGCTGCTCGAACCGTGGCGCAGGTTTTTCGGCCTTTGAATCCCTACCACCGGAGCACCGGCGAGAAGTCCTGAGGGGGGATGTTACGGAAAATTCTCGAAGACAAGAAAGATTTTTTGGAGACCTGGGTATGCTTTGAACCCACCGTCCTGGACGGCCTGGATGAGCAGTACAAAGGAGCCCAGGGGCACGATGAAACCAGCCGTTTCATTCCCTACTTTTTCTGTGACCAGAGGATGATTTCTGAAGAACCTCTCAAGGATTATGAAACCCCGGGAGCCGGAGACTACTGCCTTTTAGAAGATCATGCAAGAAGACCTTCTGCCGCTTGTGCGCATTCTTTCCAGAGTATTGAACGAGCAATGAGTATGCCAAATAGTATTCAACGCTGCGTCAAACCGGAAAGTCGCCCGATCTTCCTGGCCTGGCTCAATAGCCTTCTGGGCTACAGTAACAATGGCGAATTGCTCGAGGATACTAGAACCGTTGTCGAAGGCTTTGGCGCCGACGGGCGCAGTTTCCTCTATCTACCATCGTTGCATTGCCCACGGCAGTCAGGTCAGGACTCCCGCCGATAACCTGGCGCACTACGATGAGAACATCTGTCAGCACCTGGAGGGAATGAACTGTGGACGTACCGAGCGCATTATCCTGTGCTACTTCCAGTACCCGGCTGCGCTCTACACCGAAATCTTCCTGAACAGGTTGTTCAACCCAAGGCACAATTGCTGGTCGATCATCTGAACGCTTTTGTTTGCCAGCGCAACGCCTGCCGTTTGTCCGTCGAGCAACGGACGAGTCGTTTACCGAAGATGACCTGAACAAACTGGCTTACTGGATGGTTACCGACAGCGGCAAGACGCTGATTCTCCACCTCAACTACTACCAATTTTTGCGCTACAACACCGAACCGCTGGTAGGGTGCTCTATGCTATGTCGCGTTCGAAAACAACAAAACTTCCTGATAGGTACAATCCAATCACGAAAAAGGCCCAAAAAGCTTTCGTTCGAATTTTACCATTGATGACCGAACCATCCTTAAGGAAAATGGAGAGGAAAGACGAATATCTAACCTGTACCTGTTCTTGAATTTTCTTTACTGGGGCGATACAATGGGCAAAAGTTTACCCACAGGGGGGGATACATGAGAAGGTAGAATCTTTTTCTCTTTTTGCCTTTGTGGAAGGTGCGGGCAGGATTGGATTGATTCTGGCTACCGGGGGTCTCGGAGATAAATCTTTTAACGATGTTTCCTGTGCAGGAGCTCTCAAAGCTAAAGAGGAGTTGGGAGTGGAGCTCAATTATGTGGAGCCCAAAGCCATTGCTGAGTACGAGGGGTACCAGCGAGATTTTGCCTCTTCAGGGGATTACGAAATCATCGTCTGTGTGGGGTTCGATCAGGCGGATGCTTTGAATAAGATTGCCCGGGAAATCGCCGGCCTGGAACAGGGATTTCTTTCGGTGATGCTCTGTGCGGCGGCCAATTTTTCCGGACGCCTGAGCTGGGGGTTTGTCTCTGACCATCTGGGACGAAGGAAGTTACTGTGGCTCGCCTTTGTCATCCAGGCGGTGATTTTCTTCCTCTTCGAGCAAATGACCAACCTGGCACTTCTTTTAATAGCCAAGTCCGGGGTGGGATTCACCTTTGGAGGGATGCTGGCCTTCTTTCCAGCCATCTGCGCTGACTATTTCGGACTTCAGAACCTGGGTCTCAACTACGGCATTCTTTTCACCGCCTGGGGAGTGGGCGGGGTGATCGGTCCACTTCTTGGAGGCCTGATTCGCGACCTCACCGGGGCACATACCCTGAGCTTTTTCCTCTTCGGATGCGCAAGCACTTTGGGAATCATCCTGGTAATGCTCCTCAAACCCAGAGAATAAAGGAGTGAACCTGGTGTTCTGGAAGCGTTTTCCGGTGGTTTTCCTGTTTGCCATGCTGCTTTTCCTTTTCCGGGGAAATGCGGTTTTTCCCCAGACCCTGGGAGTATGGGTGGACGTGAAAAGTATCCCCACCACCCGGGAAGGGATTGTGGACCTGGTAGCGCAGCTGCATGGAGCCCGTTTTGACACCATTTTCCTGGAGTCCTTCTATAATGGCAAGACCGTTTACCCCTCCCCGTTTCTGGCTTCCTTAGGTCTTCCCCCGCAAATGGAAACCTTCGCCCAGGTCCAAATCGACCCTCTCCGGATTTTCCTCGACGCAGCACACCGGCGGGGGATGGAAGTCCATGCCTGGTTCCACATGTTTTACATCAGCCGTAACGAACCGGGAGCAATCCTCTCCCGTTTCCCCCACTGGGCAGTCCTCAGTAAAGAGGGAAAACCGGGATACGAGAGCGGTACCAACTTCCTCTTCTGGCTCTGCCCCATG
Source organism: Atrimonadaceae bacterium G-SL-SR-0-11 (assembly GCA_048814795.1). GTDB lineage: Bacteria > Atribacterota > Atribacteria > Atribacterales > Thermatribacteraceae > Thermatribacter. The sequence goes on from CP184673.1 coordinate 931,326, forward strand.
GAAGAAGAGGTAGAACAATTCTACCGGGGACTTCTTGAAGAACTGGCGGAACGCTACGACCTCGATGGCATCCAGTTTGATTACTTCCGTTTTCCCGAACCGACTCTTGCCGATACCTGTTACGCCGAAAAGCACCGCCGAGTATTCCTGGAAAGATACGGTGTAGATCCCATAACCATTGACCCTTTAAAAGACGGAGAGTCTTTCCAGGCGTGGATTCGTTTCCGGAGCAACCGTCTCACCGAGCTGGCCCGGAATCTCACCACAAGTCTCAAGGAAAAATACCCCCGCCTGCAGCTTTCCTGTGCCGTGAAGCCCCTGGGTTTTCCCATGCAACGGTATCCGGGTTCTCTCCAGGACTGGCCCCGCTGGGCAGAAGAGGGACTTTTTGACTTTCTCGTTCCCATGACCTATAGTTCCCGTCCGGCCGAATTCGAGGGAATGCTTCTCTGGGCAAAGACCTTCGCCCCGGATATACCCCTTCTGGCCGGAGTCTGGACCGTAAACCTGAGTATCGCCACCGTCTTGGAAGAAATGGAGAGATCCCGGAAATACCCCTTAAAGGGACTGGTGCTCTTTGCCTATCCCTATCTTACCGAAGAGACCCTGCAAGCGCTCTCTGCTTGGAAACCGGAAGAAACCCCCAAGCGCCCCATCCCCCCCGTTTCTTTCTACCGGGAAAACGCCCGGACTGTAAGCGCTCGCTTTACCCGGGAAGAAATGACGGTGGACGGAAAATTGACCGAAAAAACCTGGCAGGAAATCCCTTTCGAAGGTTCCTTTGTCCTTCTGACCGGTGGCACCAGCGAGAAGAAAAGCGAAGTGGCAGTGCGATACGACGAAGAGAACCTCTACCTTGCTCTGCGCTTCGAGCAATTTCCCAAACGGGAAAACCGTTTCCTCCAGCACGACCAGCCGGTTTTCTATGAGGATTCCGCCGAAGTCTACCTTGATCCTTTCAGCAACGAAGGCATCTTCTATCAGCTGGCCGTCAACCGTAGCGGCAGTCTCTACGACTCCTTTTCCCTCACCGGTCCCTCCTGGAACGGTAACTGGACGGTGGGTATCAGCGAAGATGGAGACACTTTAACTGTGGAAATCGCCATTGCTTTTGCGGACCTCAGGGTGAAAAAACCGGCCGAAGGGGAAACCTGGGGAATCAACTTCTACCGGAACGAACCACAGGACAACCTCTTCAGCGCCTTCTCTCCGGTACCGGGGGTCTATGCTGCAGCGACCCTCCTTGGAAAACTCCGGTTTGAAAAATAGTCCTGAAAAACACCTATGGGGAGCTACCTTTAGCGGAAAAGTAGCTCCCCATAGGTGTAAGGAGGGGATTTTTGCTATTCAGATGTCTCACTCACAACTTCCAAAACATATATATAAGGGGCGTTTTTATTTTGTCAATGCTCCTCCCAAAAATTTCTTAAAAAATTTGTTTAATTTACTTCCCCCTCTCTTCCTGAGCATCTTTGAGTAACCGGGAAAGTGTTCCACGGTGAGGTCCATCTGGGTTTCGTTATAGAGCTTTGTTTCCCCACCCTGGCGAACGAAGTTCCGGTAATGGATGCGGAAAACACCGGGGGAAATCCCCCGGGCGTTATCCACCACCTCCACCCAGTAGCGTTTATCATCATAGCCGAAAACCTCCCGGGCCCGGGTGGAATCCAGGCTCCTGGAAACCGGAGAGATGGAAGTTCACGAAACCATAAGTTACCGGATGCGCAAGCCCTTCCGTGGGGTATTCCGGGAAATTCCCCCGGCCCGGTATGAGGTGATGGAAGGGGTGAACTTGTGGACCGAGGACCTCGAAACCCAGGAGGTGGAGCTTACCCCCCTTCCCCGGGGAGGATTCTCGGCCCGGGTGTGGCTGGTGCCCCGGGAGGTTTTCGAGAGGGAGAGTCCCCATCCCTATTTCTATCATCCCCGTATCTACCTGATGGGCAGCAATTTTTATGGCCTGCACACTGTTGCCGCATCCACCATCGCCAGATCCCAGGCCCGCTCCCACTCTGGAGGCTTCGGAAGAGGAGGATTTTCCGGCGGCGCCGGTGGCTTCGGGGGTGGCTCCGGTGGAGGTCGAGGAGGTGCTTTCTGAGAGTATAGGGTTAGTGTAAATTTATTGTAGGTGTTCTTCAGAGAGAAAGGAGTACAAAAAACCTCACCATCCAGAGTACGTGGTATAAGTCTTGTTGGATAACAACCAAAGGAATACTCTGGAGGTGAGGTTCTGTGAATATGGTACAACAAATTCTCAAGGGGTTCCAGAGGATTCTGGAATTATCCCTCCACTTTCTGGAGAAGAGTATGGATTTCCAGGAGTTTGAGGAGAAGCTCTGGTAGACCATGAACACCATCCTCACCCTTTTTGGGGATGTCACCTACGGGAGAACCTACTACAAGCACAAAGGCACCAGAGAATACCTGCACCTTCTGGATGACCAGATTGCTTTCAGGAAGAAGAGGAGGGGATCGATCCCCTCCTGGAAGCCCTGGTTCTTAAGAAGGCCACAGAGCTCTCCTACCAGAAAGCGGGGAGAGAAATCCTTCCCCAAAATCAGGAATGTATTGTCAGTCCTGAGGTGGTGAAGAGGCTGGTCCATAATTTAAGAAAGGATGAAAAGAAGGAAGAAGAGATTCCGGAGAAGAAGCGGAAACCAGGAAAGAAGCTCCCCCCTTCACCCTTTCCCCTGAAACCATAAAGCAAGAGAAGGAGAGAGGAAGAGCAGTTTTCCGGGAAATCTATAACCACATCCCGGTGATGCGAGAACCGGTGAGTGCTTTGCGTATGACCCTCAAAGCCCTGACCCAGGATATGTCCTGAATTCCTGTGATATGAAAGACTGCAATCTGGATGAGTGCGGGAAAAGAATGAAGAAATGGAGAAATGGAGAGGGTTTTAAAAAATATCCCTACAATAAGTTGACGCTATCAACCTACGTATTTTCTTGACAAGGTTTATCTCGTGTTTTATAATTCTACAAAGAAGAATAGCATTCCATAATGTGGAATAAAGAAATGGTGGGGACTGCAACAAAGGTGAAGAAGGAACCTAATTATCCTATCAAGGTTTTGAACAAGGCTTTTTCCATTGTTGATCTCCTGTTTGAGGAAGGCTCGCCCCTGGGTGTGGCTGATTTGAGCAGCAGGTTAGGCGTGAGTGCAAGCACGGTGCACAGGATATTGGATACTCTAAAGTTCTGGGGATACGTGGATCAAGATCCCAAAACTCAGGCATATACTCTTGGCTTCAGGTTTGTAGAGCTGGGAATGGCTAAGTTGCGCCAGATAGATTGGCTGAAAGAAAGCGCCCATCTGGTGAGGGAGTTACGGAATTCTACCAGGGAAACAGTGCACGTGAGTGTTTTAGCCGATGGAGAGGTATTGTGCGTGATGAAAGAGGAATCTCCTCGCACTATTAAAATGAGTTCTTATGTTGGCAAACGGGGGCCACTTCACTGTACTGCAAGTGGAAAAATCCTTCTTGCGCATCTCCCTCAAGAAGAGAGAAGAAGAATAATCGAGAAAAAAGGATTACCCCGCTTTACTGCTACTACGATAGTAGAGGAAAGCGCACTCGAACAAGAACTTGATAGGATCAGAAGACAAGGTTTTGCCCTTGATCGAGGAGAACATGAGGAAGAGGTTCACTGCATAGCTGCGCCTATTAAAAACCATGTTGGAGAAGTAATAGCCGCTCTTAGTGTTTCTGGTCCGTCTTTCAGGATCCACGCCGAGAATCCCAGTTCCTCTTTAGTTGAGATGGTAATTTCAACCGCACGGAAAGTGTCCGAGCGGTTGGGATACAAAAAAAACCTATAAAGGGGGAGGTTTATATGAAGAAGAGTTTGTTTTTGGTCTTTTGTGTTTTGTAGTTGTGTAGTTTTGTAGTTTGATTAAGACTACAAAAATCTTGATAAGGAGGGTAGCGTATGAGGTATCGAGTCTTAGGGTTTATTATAGCTGTAATGTTTTTGGTCTGCGTGCTTGGTATTGCGGGAAGTTATGGTAGAGAACAAGTTGTGCTCAAGCTTATAAGCACTCCTACTGGTGCTCCAGAGGTGTTTAAGGAGGTAGTAGCAGATTTTGAGGCAAAAACCGGTATAAGAGTGAAAGTGCTAACAATGCCCTATCACTCGTTGCGAGAGAAAGTGACGATAACTCTCCAGGGAGATCCTGGCGCTTATGACGTTCTTGTAACTCCTGGTGAGTGGCTTGCGGGATGGGTTGAGGCCGGTTACTTAGTACCTGTCGGAGAGGTAGGACATGTTGACACAACTGACTTTCTTGAATCAGCGCTCGAGCTATTCACCTATGAAGATAAACTTTACACTGTACCTTATTACAACAACGTACAGGTAATGTTTTATCGTAGAGATCTCTTTGAGGAAAAAGGCCTTACGGTGCCAACAGAGTGGAAGGAATTTGCAGAGGTGGCAAAAAAACTAACTCTGGACGTCGATGGTGATGGGAAGGTAGACGTATACGGTGCAATGGTTCCTGGTGCTCCTACTGGTCACTTGGCATCAGAATTTACCCAGATGGTGTGGTCATTTGGGGGAGATATTCTTGACAAAGAAAAACGCCCTGTCTTTAATGATAAAGCTGGAATTGAGGCTCTACAATTTCTAAAAGACCTTTGTTATACTTACAAAGTAGTTCCACCTTGGTTTTTGGAAATGCGAGTTGATACCGCTCAAGAAGACTTTATACGAGGCATTCTCGCTACTTGTTACCACTATCCTTCCTTTGTACCGATTGTTAGTAATCCTGATAAATCTGCAGTTCATGATAAGTGGGCAGTTGCTCCGAGACCAGGGATTGCATTAGGTAGTGGCTGGAGTTTTGGTCTGACCAGGGGATCTAAATTCAAGGAAGAAGCTTTCGAGTTGGTTCAATATATTACTACTCCTGAAAATCTCAAGAAGATCCTCATCGAAAGCGGTTTGCTTGTCTCGAGACCTTCAATTCTTTCCAGTGCTGAAGTGGCTGAGTTTAACCCCTTGGTTACTACCTTTTATGAAGCACTTCTTCACAGTAAGCCTTATCCTCCTGCTAGTATTTCAGAATGGGCTCAGGTTGAAAGTATCATTTATACTGAAGTGAATAAAGCCTTGGCAGAGGTAAAGACAGTTGAAGAAGCGTTAACCGATGCGGAAAAGCAGATTTTAGAAGTGTTGGGAAGTAGGTAAGCTATATTTCAGGTTTTCCTAAATCTGCGGAGTAGGAGGGTCTGTGAAGACTTTTTCTGCTCCGCAGATTTGGTGAAGGGGGTATGACGTGTGACCAGAAAAGCAAAGAGTAGGTTATTTCCGATATTCCTGCTCTTACCGAGTTTGTTGTTTATGGGGTTTGTTGCGTTTTTCCCCCTTGGATATTCCTTCTTCTTAAGTCTAAACCGTTGGAATCTCCTAAGAGCTTTTGAAGGAATGAAGTTTGTTGGTTTAGGAAATTATCTAGCTTCGCTGAGAGACGCGACTTTCTTAAATTCCCTTGAAGTTACTTTAGAGTTTGTGTTTTTAGTTGTGCTTTTAGAATTTTTTCTCGGGCTTCTTCTTGCGGTTTTCCTCTATTACTCCTCAGGGGCGACAGGGATATTCAGAAGTGTTTACCTGTTGCCAGTTTCTGCAACTCCCGTTGTTGCAGCGCTGGCATGGCGGTGGATGTATCATCCTCGAGCAGGAATCATATCTTTCCTCTTTAGCTTCATAGGGTTAGAACCACCACTCTTTTTAAGCGATCCCAACCTGTCTTTAATGGCAGTTATACTGGTGGACGTTTGGAAGCATACTCCTTTTGTAACACTTGTGTTGCTTGCTGGTCTTCTTGGGGTGCCTCAGAGTACCTGTGAAGCAGCCCGCGTAGACGGGGCTTCTGAGAATCAACTCTTTTTCCATATTGTTCTTCCTCAGCTCAAGCCAGTTATATTGGTGGTTCTGCTTATTAGAACGATGGATGCTTTCAAAACCTTTGATACTGTATGGATGCTTACTCAGGGTGGTCCTGCAGAAACAACTAACTTACTCAGCATTCTTATCTACAAAACTGCTTTTCAGTTTTTTGAAATGGGGAAAGCGACGTCTTACTCTTGGCTTATGCTTGGTGTTATAGGTTTAATAGCTCTGCTTTACCTCAAAGTCTCTAACAGGGGGGCGTGAGCGTTGAGGAAACTATGGAGAGAACCCCAATGGCGAAAATTACCCGCTCTTTTTGTGCTGATTTTTTTTGCGGTTTACTTTGTTTTTCCTGTTTACTGGATAGCTGCTTCCTCTTTTAAAGCAGAAGCTCAGATGTTTGCCATTCCTCCTGCATGGTTGTTTAAGCCCACTGTAGTTCATTATGGGGAGTTTCTGGCAGTAATTGACAATTTGTATTCTCTAAGAAACAGTTTGATTGTCGCCCTTTTAAACACCTTCCTTTCGATGTTGTTAGGAACGCTCGCTGCTTATTCTCTTTCCAGATTTCGATTCAGAGGGTGGGGATTGTTCCAGGGATTCGCTCTCTTTTTAAGAATGATACCCCCTATAGCCATAGCACTTCCTCTTTTCTTGCTAGTGCGTAAGGTAGGGCTTTACGACACGCACCTTGCTTTGGCCTTAGGCACCATGATGTTTACCCTTCCATTCTCCATATGGATGATGAAGGGTTTTTTTGATGGGTTGCCGCGCGAAATAGAGGAAAGCGCTTTGATTGATGGATGCAGCTACCTTGGGGTAATAGTGAGGATTGTTGCTCCACTCTCGGTGACCAGCATTTTGGTAACCAGTGTGTTTTGTTGGTTTTATACATGGAATGAATTTCTCTATCCATTAGTTTTGGCTGAGAGTAATGCAAAGACTGTAACAGTTGTTATTAGCGAATTTCTCCTTCCGAGCGGGGAAATTCGATGGGGGCAAATGTTTGCGTCTGGAACAATAGTGATGTTTCCAGCTATTGCGTTTGGCCTTTTGGTTAGGAGATACTTTATTCAGGGGATAACACTAGGCTCCGTGAGAGAATAGTTTTTGTTTTGGTCAAAGGCCTAACCCACAAGGATTTTATGTGGCATTCTGATATAGAAGGAGGCGTTAAAAGACTTCAAGAGTACTTTATAAGGTGTATTGAGAAAGATTTGCGCCCTGAGCCTGGAGTAGAAGATGGGGCACGAGCTTGCGAAATTACTTGGGCTCTTATGAAATCACTCGAAAGCAAAAAGCTTGAAGAGGTAAAATATCATGGCAGTTAAGATCGGCTTCATAGGGTGTGGAAGAGTATCTGAAAACCATTATGAGGCGGTCAGAAAGTGCAAAAATGCACAACTGGTTGCTGTTGGCGACGTTGATATGGATCTTGCTCGTCAGAGGGCCACAGAATGGGGTGTTTCAGCTTTATCCTGTGATGAGATTTGCGAGAAAGAGGAGATCGATGCTGTTTTTGTGTTAACCCCCCCTTCTGTACACTACCATTATGTTGTTAAGGCCTTGCTTGGGAATAAACACGTACTCGTTGAAAAGCCAGTCAGTTTTGAAGTGTCTGAGATAAGGTCGATGGAAAGAATGGCACAAGAGAAGGGAAAAGTTTGTATGCCAGGACATAATTACATATATTTACCAGAGCTGAGGCGAGGTATGGAGCTTGTACGCAAAGGAACGATAGGTAAGCCAGCTGTAATGTACGCAGGTGAAATCTACTTCATGCCACCAGATTTAGCGCACAAGTACCTTGGACCCACCAAAGAGGTACTCTGGCATCATATTTACCTCATCCTGGCCTACATTGGTGTTCCAGAAAGGGTTTGTGCTTTTAAAAGCTGTTTTCGCAACGCAGATATACCTTCAAAGGATGAACAAGTTATAGTTAACGCAATGTATTCCTCTGGAGCACTTGCAAATCTTTTTGTATCCTGGGCTGTTGAGGATGAAACAAGCGATCCATGGACCTTCAAAGTGAAGGTGCTGGGTACTGCTGGGGGTTTCCACTTCTCAAGAAGGGATGTGGTAAGCGTAAAAGGAGAGGGTTCTCGGGAGTACCCTTTATATCAGGAAATGTTTGATCGAGAAGTGGACTACTTTGTGAATGAATGCATACTTAGAGGGTCCAAACCTCTCTCTTCCCTTAGAGAGGCAGAACTTGCTCTTCACATTCTTAACGCTGTTGAGACTTCCTTAGAAAATGGTGCTGTTGAGACCGTTAGAACGACGGACTTAAACATAAAGTGAGGTGCGGTGTATGAGTGATTTGAAAATAACAAACCTTGAAGTTATTCTCCTTTCCTATCGCTATGATGAAGACGAAGTGTGGCGATGGTCAGGTGGTATTACGTTGCAACGCAACGCCGTGCTGGTAAAGGTAGAAACCGATAAAGGCATTTATGGTATAGGCGAGATAGGAGAATCTGCCTTTTTGCCTCGCTCAGTGCGACATATCGTAGAAGAGAGATTTAAGCCCTTGCTCGTTGGAGAGGATCCAACCAATATAGAAAAGCTCTGGCAAAAGATGTACATAAGGTCTGCGCATTGGGGACGCAAAGGAGTTGTAATCCCGATAATCAGTGGTATAGAAATTGCTCTCTGGGACCTTCTTGGTAAGTGGCTAAATAAACCTGTGTACGAGCTTCTGGGTGGAGTTTATCGCGAGAAAATCAGGGTTTATGCCAGTGCAGGGATGTCCAAGCCCATTCAAGAAATTATAGATGAGGTGAAGCAATATATTGAAGAGGGATATCTTGCTGTTAAGGTACGCATAGGGCATGAAGATCCACGTCCGGATATAGAAATGGTAAGAGAAATTAGAAGTGCTATAGGCGACAAAATCGACATAATGGTCGATGCAGGGCAATGTTACGTCGATTTTCCCTGGGATTTATCTGTTGCTCTCAGGGTTACTCGTGAGTTTGAAAAATTTAATATTTTCTGGTTGGAAGAGCCCCTGCACCCAGATGATATCGAAGGATACAGATATCTTTCCTCTGCGGTAGATGTACCAATAGCGGCTGGGGAAAACGAATTCACCAGGTTTGGGTTTAAGGATCTTATTGTCAACAGAGCTGTTGATATTCTCCAGCCAGATGTTACAAGGTCTGGAGGTATTTCGGAGTGCAAGAAGATTGCCGCAATGGCTTCTGCCTTTCATCTTCGCTGTGCTCCTCATATTTTCGGTTCGGGTGTGGGTTTCATGGCGAATATGCACTTCATAATTTCTACTCCTAATGCCTTTGTAATGGAATATGACCGTACCCCCAATCCTCTGCGAGACGAACTGCTTGTGGAACCTCCTCGCTTCTCGGCAGGATACGTTTACCCTGCTAAGGGTGTTCCAGGTTTAGGAATTCGTTTAACAGACGAAATTATTAAAAAGTTTGCTTTTCGAGAGGAAGATGCGGTCTTGAAACAAGAGTTTGTTCCCTTGTGGTAGGAGAGGGTGAGGGTGTTGCCGAAGAAAGGGTTATTTAAAGTTAAGCCAGTGCTTGTTGGTGAGTTTGGGCCAGTGAGAGAAGATATAAAGTTCCGGGGGGGTAACCCCTCAGAAGGAAGTGCTGTTCCGTCTTATCTGTTCTACCTTGAATCAGAAGAATACCGTGTTGTTGTAGATACTGGATTTGATCCTTTAAGAATTCCCCCCAATCTGGCGGGCCTACAGTTTAAGGGCAGGGATGTCTTGCGCGTTCTTGAGGAGGAGGGAATCGATCCCAAGGTTGTTGATTTTGTTATTTGCACCCATCTGCATTGGGATCATATCGGCAATGTGAAGGTCTTTGAAAGGGCCAAGATAGTCTGTCAGCGTTCTGAAGTGGCGTGGGCTTTTCTGCCCCCTTTCTGGGAAGTAGGTTATGAAAAAGAGCCTCTGGAGAGCTTGTGGAAGGCAACTGATCGCCTTGTGGTTGTTGATGGGGAAGCTACCCTCGTCAAAGGTCTTTCAGTAAGAAAAGTGGGTGGTCATACGCCGGGATCGCAAGTTGTGGAAGTGGAAACCTCGGCTGGCAGGGTCATAATAGCAGGGGATTTAGTGATGTGTGTGGAAAACCTCGAAAAAGATTGGCCAATCGGTCTTTTCTGGAGTCTGCCAGAGTGCGTAGAAGGCATGAAATGGCTTAAAATGCAGGACGCTTTGGTATTGCCAGGACATGACTGGAAAGTCTTAAATACGTGATTGATTAAGAAAGGAGGACTTGATTGCATGAAAACTAATGAAGCTTTAAAAGACCGGATAAAAGGCGTAGTAGTGGTGATGGTAACACCCTTCCTAGACAACTTTGAACTTGACGAAGCAGGACTAAGAAAGCTGACCAGGTTCCTTATAGAGAGCGGTGTTAGAGAGGGTAAAGGCGTGTTAGTGCCCACCGGTAGTACTGGAGAATGTCCCATGCTTTCTCTCGAGGAACGAGAGAGGGTTTTTGCTATTGTGAAGGAAGAGGCAGGGGATGAAGTTCCCGTCTTTGGGGGCTGCAATCACTGTGATACTCGAGAAGTTATTAAGCTCGCACGCTGTGCGGAAAAGGTAGGGTTAGATGGAATAATGGTCAGCCCTCCTTATTACTGGAAACCGAATGAAGAAATAATTCTCGCTCATTACAAAGCAATAGCTGAGGAAACAGGTTTGGGAATCATGGTTTACAACAACTGGTTTGCCTCGCAGTTAGACATTCCTGTGGATGTTATGGCAAGACTGGTGGAAGAAGTTCCTACTATTGTTGCTTTGAAAGAGAACACTCCTTTCATTGCAAAGTTTGCGGAAATGGTGCGAGTTCTTGGAGATAAAATCGTTATCGTTAATGGAGCTGGTGAACCTCATGAGCCCTATGCTGCACTCATGGGAGCAAAAGGTTTTGTTTCTGGCATTGCATGTGCAGTTCCTAAACTCTCTCTTTCTATTTATGAGGCGGAGGTAGAAGGAGATTATGCAAAAGCTAAGGAGATCGTGAACAGTGCTGTTCCATTGATTGATTTCTTCACTAAGGGAGAGCACGAAGCAGATTATATCGTGCGGATTAAGGCAGTTATGAACTTGATGGGTTTGCCGGGTGGTCGTCCACGACTTCCTCTTGTTCCCGCGTCTGAGGAGATTGCTAGAAAAGGAAAGGAAATCGTTGATAGCCTGAGTTTCTTAGAAACAAAGTGATCTTCATGGGTTGAGCAATCTTGCGCTTTGATTAGCTGCGGAATATTTCCAAGGTTACAGGAAAGATTCTGGCAGGAAAAGAGCTTTTCTGCTCCCTCAGGACCTTGAAGTTCTGGCTCAGGCCTTGAGGGAGCAACGAATGTTCATAAGACCTCAATGATTGCTGGTCAAAAAATGTTCATTTCCCTCCCTTCCGTTGCCACCCTCTATTCTCGATGAGGAAGAATGTACCATCCCCAAAAACCTGAGAAGAAAGGAATTCAAAGCTTTTTCTGGTTGCTTTGAAAAACCTCTGGTTCTGGGCGAGTTTGCGGGTTGCAAAAAGGTCCAGGAAGAACAGGGTGTTACCCTGGGTGAGAGTTTCATCGAGCTATTTCCGCAAGAAACATTTTGACTTCCTGTGGTGCACGAGGATTCTCCTTTGAAAAGCGAAGTGCATTTGGTAATGGAGAACTCTATTTCGGGAATTTCTCTTTTCGAAACGAGTTCGTGCAAGTTTTATTTAAACTATGTGAGATTTAAGGGAACGGGTTTTGCGGACTGCCTGCTCTCAGCTGGCTGCCTGGCAGAAAAAAGGTGCAAGGGTCAGCCGGGTTGCGGTTAATCTTTCTGCAATCCAGCTTCGAGACCCCCGGCTTGTAGAGAAAGTGCACAGAGCGGTGGAAGAAGCAGGTATATTCCCGGATAATCTGGAGCTCGAGGTAACTGAAAGCACTGTTTTTCAGAGAACCGATGAAGTCATTGAATTACTTGGAAAGTTAAAAGAACTGGGAGTGCGGATAGCTTTAGATGATTTTGGAGTGGGCTATTCCTCGCTTATCAGGCTCAAAATGCTCCCGGTTGATCGCATAAAAGTGGATCGGCACTTTTTTGAGAACATACCCCATGAGCACCGGGACGCGGCGATAGTGGAGAACATAATTCAGCTGGCAAGGTCCATCAATGCTGCAGTTGTAGCAGAGGGAATAGAAAACAAACAGCAGCTCGAATTTGTTTTGGATCGGGGATGCTACGAAATACAGGGTTACTACTATTATCGCCCCCTTCCTCCTGAGGAAGTGGAAGTCCTTTTGCTGGAAGCAGGGAGTAAGAAGGGTTGAGAATGGCTGGATGCAGCGCATTTTGCAGGCAATTTTGAGCCACCGGTGATTGCAATAGCTGGGTTTTAAAGGTATGATGCTTTATTATTGGGCAAAGGGGGCATGTTGCGGATTTATGGCGCTTTCTCGCAGGTACTTTGCCATGGTTGGAGTTCTGCTTTCCTGGGGTCTTTCCTGGCCGCTCATGAAAATTACTCTTCAGTTTATGTCGCCCTATGCGCTCTCTTTAATGAGATTTTTGATAGGAGCTCTCTTTTTCCTGCTTCTTTTCAGGAAACCGCTCTTTAGCTTCCGCATGCTAACTGCTGCTCTTTTGAACGGTGCGCTGTTTGTAACTGTTGTAAACATAGCGGTTAACCTGACTGCAAATCCGGCGCTGGCCTCTTCGCTGGTTTATGCCCAGCCGCTTTTTGTGATTATTATTTCGGTCTCTCTTTACCGGGAGAAACTGCATCCTCTCCAGATTGCTGGCGCACTGCTGGCTTTTTCGGGAATTCTTACTGCTGTGGGAAGCGTTAACTTTGACGCTGGTGCATTGCTTGCGGTTTTTGCGGGTTTCATCTGGGCGACGGGGATTCTTTACTACAAACGGAACCTGGCTTCAGAAGATATGCTCAGCTTTAACGCTTCGGTGAACTTCTTTTCTGCACTATTCATGATACCGATAGTGTTTTCCCTGGACAGAAGTTTTTCGGTTCCTCTGGAGGGTGTGCTCTGGAGTTTGCTGCTTGCCCTGGTTGCTCAGATAATTGGTTTCTGGCTGTGGTTTATAAGCGTGAGGGACCTGGGGCCGGTCACTGCGGGCACCATTTCTCTCCTGGTTCCGGTGGTAGCTTATGTTTTTACCTACCTTTTGATGGGCAAAATCCCCACTTCGCTTCAGCTTTTGGGCTCCTTTCTGACCCTCTCGGGAGTTTTTATAGCCCAGGCTTTCAACAGAAAAGTGGCCTCAGAAAGTTAATAAGTTTCTGGGAAAACTTGCTGGTAGAGCGAACCTCCATTTTTTTGAAAAGCTATGCTTGCTGCATTCAATCTTTCTGGTGGGGCATATTTGAGGGTTATAAGATTTCGAGTTTCGGGAATAGCCATGGTTAGAAAAGGTTATAGATAATTAACTACTAAATAAATAGAAAAAGTAGAAAATAGAAGGGAGTTTTTGCAATGAGAAAATGGTTGGCTATTTTAGCCGGATTGCTTTCGGTCTTTTGGGGAAGCGTTGCTTTCTCTGATGTTGGTTCCTACGGTTTTTGTCCTCTTTCTGCTGCTATGATGGGCTGGGGGTGGGGTGGCATGCTGATCGGCATTCTGGTGATAGTGCTTCTTGTTTATCTGGTGATCCGCTTTTTGGGAGAAAGCCCGAGGAAAGACAAAAACGGAGCTCTGGAGATTTTGAGAAAACGTTATGCTCGCGGTGAAATAAGCGAAGAAGAATACCAGCGCATGAGAAGCAAGCTCGAGGAGTAAAAAATTAGTTTAAATTTGTTTTGGGTTTCCTTGGGGCAAAGGTTTCAAGAGTAGGTTCTCCCGGTAGGGGCCTGTCTTAAGAGTAGGCAGTGCTGTGGAGAACCTATTTTTGATTAGCCATTTTTAACTGCGCTCCCCCCTTCTGGTTTTTTGAGTTTTTGAGCTGCTTTGTATTTTTACAATGGAAAGTGCATTTGTAAACTTTTTTTCTTGAACAGCCTAATGGTTTTTAGTTATTTTAAAAACTTCGGGAGTAAAAAGGTTATATGAATTGGAGGCAGGCAAAATGGATTCACTTGAGATCTAGTAGTTCCTAGTTCCGGTTTGTTTGGTAATTTGCTTTTTGTAAGAGCCCTGGAAGGGCGGGAATGGCGCTTTGGCAAATCTTCAAGAGGGTATTACACTTGGAGCAAAATTGTTGGGTAAAATATTAAGAATGCGAGAAAAGAGCTTGAGGAACAAGTACTAATCTACTAAGCTTGCCGATTTAAATCGGCAAGCTTAGTAGATTAGCTAAAAAGGATAGTGAACAGTATTCGGCGTTCTAGTCAGTAAGAACGGATTATAGCTTACTTTGGATCAATACCCAATTTTTTGCAAAAACTGCCTGCTTATTTTGAAACTCTCGAGGGGGTGTCTGGTGGGGCGATCCAGTTCTACAACGGCATACCCATCAAAATTTATATCTTCCAAAGCCTTCAAAAAGCTAGGAAAATCAATGCCTATGTCACCTTCACCTAGTTCTACGAAATGGTCCCATATAACTTCTGGTTTTCTGCCTAGGTAGCGTTTGAAATCTTTGAGGTGAACATATTTAATTTTTTCAGGGTACTTTTTTACAACTGTTACTGGATCGGCTCCAGCAGCAGCTAGGTGTGCAGTGTCAGGACATAATTGTATCAAGCTTGTATGGACTAGCAGAGATTCAATATCCTGTTCATTTTCTACTAAACATTTCAAATGCGGATGGAAGGCTATTTCTACATCATACTGTTGTGCATATTTGCCCAGTTCTTCGAGTAATTCACAGAAAGACTCCATCTTTGTCTTTTTGAGATATTCCAAGTCTTCTCCTTCGGGTGGGAAACCACCGCACAGCGGAACAACTTTGACTCCCAGAGATGCTGCATAAGCTATTCGTTGCTTTGCTTCTGTGAATTTCTCTTTGTCAGACATGTCCATTCCAGTAACGATTGTTATGCCTGCTAAATGGAGGTTTCTCTCTTCTAACAACTTTTTAAGGTGCTGGGGTCCCCCCAATTTTTCTAATGGATCCATGAGTTCTACATTTTCAAATCCTGCTCTTTTCATATCGTCTAACATATGTTCAATACTATGTTCATTATGAAAGTAATTTGCCCAAGCTAACGACTGACAGCCAATCCGAATCATATTTTAATCCTCCATTTCATAACAATGTGTTGTGGAGCCTAAAAAAGTATAGCTCCTTTTATGTAGTCCTGAGGTTTGGAAACTACAAACTCGAAAGCTTTCTGAGCGTCTGTGTATTTGAATGTATGGGTAATAAGCTTATCTTGTTTAAAGGTTCCCTTTTTCATGAGCGCAATTCCATCTTTAAAGTCCTTCAGGAAGTTTTTAGAAAAGTTTGGAGCTGGATTCGAAATTCTCAATCCTTTTATGTGCCAGTATCCAGTGGGTACCTCTTCTCTCCCTATGTGATAACCAAAAATACATAGTGTTCCACCTTCCCGAACCAGGTCGGTGGCCATGTCTAAGGTGCCTTTAGCACCGGAGGCTTCTATGACAATTTCAAAGCCTTGAGGAGCAATTTTTTTAATTTCTTCTTTAAAATCTGGATTCTTTGGGTTTAGGGTTATTTCCGCACCAAATTCTTTGGCTAAAGATAGACGTTCTTCGATAATATCGGCAACGGCAAAACACTTGAGTAGCTTAGCAGGGATACCTTGTACCATCAACAAACCCATATATCCGCATCCTATGAGGAGGAGACTGTTACCTGGCTCGATTTTGAGTGAACGAATTCCATTAACAACACAAGCTATAGGTTCTGAAATCCAGACTGAAAAATTATCGTTAACGACAGGAACCTTTTCGACCGCTTCTGCAGGAACTGTAATGTATTCTGCAAATGCTCCGCTTCCCAAACCAGAAACGGTGTCCCCAATTGAGAAACCACTTACTTCTTCTCCAAAATCTTCGACTATTCCTACAAACTCATGGCCAGGGTGTTCAAGATAATCCTTGAAGGATATTTTTCCTTGAAAAGCATGAATGTCGAAAGCACAGATTCCACAAGCTTTTACTTTTATTAATAATTCATTTCTTTTTGGCTTAGGAATTTGTGCCTCTTTTATTTCTACCTTTCCGGCTTTGGCTAAGGATAAATAGTTCACAAATTTCACTCCCTTCCTTGAAATTGGTTATAAAGTTTACTAAAAGGTTTGATCTTATTCTTTCAAAGCTCCTGCGGTTAGACCCTGTACCAAGTATTTTTGTAATAGCAGAAAAAGAATAAGTATTGGGAAAGTGGCAATACTACCAGAAGCTAATAAGGAACCCCATTCATATTGATACTGAGTTATAAAGTTTTGAATGCCGATTGGTAACGTTCTTATTTTTTCTCCTTGAGTAAGTACTAAAGCAAACAGGAATTCGTTCCAAGAAACCATGAACGAAAATATAGCTACTGCTATTACTCCCGGAGCGCAAAGTGGGAAAACTATTTTCCAAAAAATAGTAAATCTTGGACATCCATCAATCATTGCGGCTTCTTCTAGTTCAAGAGGTATACTATCAAAGTAGCTTCTAAGCATCCATATAGAAAATGGTAAGGAAAAAGTTGTATGGGCTAAAATCAATCCTTGATAAGTATTAACTAGGTGTAATTTTTTAAAAAAGAGAAAGAGGGGAATAACAAGCATCATTCCCGGAATAGTTTGGGAGCCAAGGCAGCTGAGACCGAAAATTTTCATGTCAAGTGTTTTGAATCGAGATATCGCATATCCGCCGAGAGAAGCAGCTCCAATGCTTATTACAGTGGCAAATGTAGCTACGATTAAGCTATTCAAAAAATATGCTGGTACCCTTGATTTTGTAAATACACGAGTGTAATTTTCGAGAGCAAGTTTTTTGGGAAAGAGAGAGAATTGATCTACATCGAAAAGCTCAGAATATGGTTTTAATGACGAGGTAACCATCCATATGATTGGAAAAAGAAAAACAAGGACTACAAAAATCATTACAACATACCAAATAACTTTGGGTAGATTTTTTGTGGTTCCTTTTTTTGCAGGCATGTATGCCCTCCCTTATCTATTCTGAACTCTTAAAGTAAGTTCTGAGATATATAACCATAAGTGCTAGCAAAAGCACAAACATGCTTACGGAGACAGAAGCGGCATAGCTTAAATAACCACCTCTGAATCCCCTGAGGTAAGCATATAAAGGAACAGTGGTAGTTGCGTCAGCTGGTCCTCCATTGGTCATTACCCATATTAAATCGAAGGTATTGAAAGTCCATATAAATGTTAGTGTCGTGCTTACTACTGTCACCGCTCTTAAATAAGGGAATATTATGTACCAGAACGTTTGAAAACCGGTAGCTCCATCCACCTTTGCTGCTTCTTTTACGTCCTGCGGGATTGCTTGAAGAGCTGCGAGCAGCATTAGCATTAAAAAAGGAGCGTTGCGCCAGACGCTTGCAATAACCACTGCCCAAAAAGCTGACTCTGGCTGGGAAAGCACTCTTACGCCGATAGACATACCGGTAGCTTTTGCAATGAGTTGAATTATGCCAAACTCATCGTGGAATAGCCAGCGCCAGGTGAGTCCTACTACAACGCCTGGTACTACCCAGGGCAGTAAAAGTAAGGACCTTAAAACTCCTCTTCCTGGATAGTTTACATCCAGAGCGACAGCAATTAATAACCCTATAACATAGGATATGATAGTGGTGTAGAATGCGTACCCCAGTCCAACCTTAAGAGATTTTAGAAAATTGGCGTCTGACAAGAGGTTTACCCAATTATCAAGTCCTACAAATCTCGTATTTTGAGGGTATAAAATATTTAGGTAATGGAAACTTAGATAGAAACAATTAGAAATGGGATAAACAAGAACCAACATGAAAAGAAAAAGAGAGGGAGCCGCGAACGTGTATCTCGTCTTGAGAGATCTCAATTTTGGATTGTATCTCATATGTATGTACTCCTTTAATAAATAAATTTTAAAGCCATATGGTGCTTAAGCACCATATGGCTTTAAAATCAAGCTTACATTTTTCCTGCCTCTTTAAAGATTCTTTCCATTTCTTTGGTAGCATCAATTACTGCTTCTTCAATTGTTTTCTCGCCTGTTAGAACCCATCCTAAGCACCTGCTTAAGATCAGTTCTCCTTCAATTCTTACCATTTCAAGGGAAATGTGAGGATAGGGCCACTCCATACCTGCTACGTAGGGAAGAACTTTTTGGGCTATCTCTCCGAAGCCAAAGTTCTTAAGGAAATCAGGATCGCTCCACATGGACTTTCGAGGAGGGAAATGGCAAGTTCCTGTTCGGAACAGGATTATTTGGTTCTCGGGTTTCATCCACCATTTTAAGAAAAGCTTAGCTTCCTCAGGGTGTTGAGTTTGGTTGTAAAGTTGAACGGCATTAATGTATCCATTTGTTTTTTTAATGCCAGCGGGTCCAGTGAGAATCTCGCCAATTTTTATATACTGTAAACTTTCGGGAACTTCCCTTTTCATAACTACCCAGCTATTGTCTACAGTGTACAAGATACCCAGCTTCTTTCTTGCAAAAAGCTTGGAAAGATCGTCACCAAGCAAAGAGGTAACTTTTGGACTCATTATCTTGTATTTGTAGACCAAATCATAGATAAATTGAAGCGTTTCTCTTGTGGCTTTAGAGTTAAAGGCTAAATTCCCATTTTCATCAAGTACGCTTCCCCCGTTTTGGAAAAGGAAACTCAGGAAATATTGTGGAGGATCATATTGGCCAGGTACGGCAGGAAAACCAAATCCCCAAACATCTTCTTCTGGTTTCGCAAGTTTTTGTCCTACTTCTACAAGCTCGTCCCAGTTGGTAGGTGGTTGGGCACCAACTTCTTCCAGCATATCGCTTCGGCAGTAAATGACTCGTGGGTCTATTTGCCAGGGCCAACCATAATAGTGACCTTCGTAAACGTATCTTTCCCAGGTGCCCTCTACAAAGTCTTCGTATTCTCCAGACTCCTTTAGTTCCTCAACTAAATCATCTATTGGCAGGGCAGCTCCCATAGCAGCCATTTGTACAGGCATGGCGGTAGAGCCTGTGCTAATGTCGGGAGCTTCGCCACCCGTAACTGCTGTTATAAAACGTTCATAAAAGCCTTGCCACGGAATAACTTCATACTCAACTTTTATATCCGGGTGAGTTTTGTTAAATTCTTCAACAATACTTTTTGCTGTGTCATTATATGGTTCGGGACCCCATACCATGTCCCAGAATTTCAGAACAACTTCCGCTTGGGCTAAAGTGGAGAGCGCAAAACAGCTCACTATTATTATCACCACAACTAACACTTTCTTAAGCATTTAATTAACCCCCTTTCATTCGTATTGCAAGTTAAGCTTTTGGTATAGGAGGAATTTGTGTACAACGAGACTCTTTTGTATCACCTCCTTTCATTGCGATGAAAAGCGAGGAAGAATAATTCACGCAAAATCATTCCAGACTTGGTGGAACTTGCGCAGGGAACCGTCAGCTTCTATAAAAGAAAGATTGCCAGGCTCGCCCACTGGGCCAAATTCTGGACGGTGCAAATCGGCAACTAAACTATGCCAGAGCGCATGAACTATCCATCCGATGTTCCTTTTTTTGAGCCCCCCCAGTGTATATTTAATTATTTCTCCTCTTTTAAAATCGTCTAAGCTTCCCCAGCAAGTTTCTGTAACCAGAAGGGGTTTTCCACATCTTTTCGAAAAATCGACATAGTCATCTAATAATCTTTCAAATTTTTCTTTAGTAATAAGAAGAGGCGATAGTAACTCAGGTTCTGATTCATTTCTGCCTATTTTGCTTTCGTTGTTACCTCCGAAATAAGGGTGAATGGCTAAAATATCTGAAATCGGTTCAACCATTTTCAATCCTTCAACGCCCTCCAGTTGATGAGTGCTTACGGTTAAAGGCGCCTTACACCCAAGTTCTTTGCATTTGAAATAAATTCTTTCTAACCATCTTTTTTCAGCATCTCGAATTTCTGGAAGTTGCGAAGAAGGTAATGAATAAGAAAATGGCTCATTACATAAGTCCCAAACCAGGATTCTTTCATCTTTCGCGAAATTGCCAACAACTTCTTCGAGGTAGTCGTCGAACAAATCCTCTCGATAAATCCAACTGGCCTTGGGCAGAAAGTGATCTATGTAGATCCCACCATTATCAAGGGCTGGGTCATGCCAACGATTGAAAAGAACGGGAACAACTTTTAAATTGTAACGAGAAGCTACTCCTAAGAAAGAGTCAAAATTTTGGACAAACTCTTTTTTATCCCTTAAGAAAGCATCCCAAGAAAGCCAGATTCTTATAACATTCATTTTGGGAAAGTATTTTTTTCCAAGTGAGAGTTCGAAGTCGATCAACCTTTTGTTAAAGTTTCTCCAGATTTCAAAACTGCAACTTCCGTGGCTTGGTTGGTAATTAAAACCCCTTACCCACTCAAACATCTTTTATTATCCCTCCTTTTAAGGTTAAACGTAGACATGTAGTTTGCTATACAACTGATATAATTTTAAAATCGCTGCTGTTGACCAACTTGTGTTTTTTATGCAGATTCTCGAATAACAAGTTGTGGTTGGAAGACATTCTTTTTGCTATCCTTTCTCCCTCCAAGTTTTTCTAGCAGGATTCTAACCGCTGTTTCACACATGCTGGATAAAGGCTGGCGTATTGTGGTAAGTTTAGGAGTGTATATACTTGAGAACCAAATATCATCAAATCCCACTACACTAACTCTTTCTGGAACTTTTATTCCTCTTGACTTTAGAGCTTCGATGGCTCCTATGGCGGCAAGATCGTTGCAAGCTACTACTGCGTCAAAGATGGTCCCTCTTTCTAAAAGTTGAACTATACCGCTATAACCCCCATAGTAGGTGTAATCGCCCTCGGCCACAAGATTTTCGTTTATTTCTAAGTTTTTTCTTTTTAATACTTGTAAGTAGCTTTCAAACCTTTCTTCATCGGGCTTGCCTTTTAAGTAAGCGATTTTTCTTCTTCCCTTGCTCCACAAATAATTAATGGCTGTTTCTATCCCGTGGAAATTATCAATTGTTACATAACTTACATGAGGATCTTCAATTCTCGTGTTAAAAAATACGATTGGACTGGCTTCCATATCGCATTCTCTAAGTAGTCCACAATCGACAGGGTTAAGGGGGCAAAAAATTGCACTGTCTCTTTCTCTTAGTGCAAGACTTAGAACTTCGTATTCCTTTTGAGGGATTCCACCGGTGATTGAAAGCATCACAGAAAGATCTCTCTCGGAGACAGCTGCTTCAATAAACCTTACAATTGAAGCATAAAAAGGGTTCTCTACCTTGGGAACAACTAATCTGATTGTTTTTTGAGTTTTTTTGGTGCTTAAGACAAATTCTTCATAGGATAGCCTTTTTGATGCTTCTATGACACTTTTGACTGTTTCTGGGGAAAAAGAGGAACTTTGATGATTCAAAATCTTTGAAACTGTAGAAACGCTTACGCCAGCTTCCCTTGCGATATCTTTCAATCTTACCTTGGCTCTTTTGCTTTTCATTTCATTTTTAGTGAATCTATATATAGAAGACAAGTTGGCACCAAAACAGTTTTTTCTTATTATACCAAAAACAATTACATTGTTTGAGCATTGTGTGGGAAAATTTTAAGAAAAATTTACTAAAATCTTTAAAAATTAAATGAGGCTGTCAAAACCCTAATGGCTATCGCGCTGTTTTTAACGCAATAGAGGTTAGTATTTCTATAGTATTTTTGTTAGCATTCAAAAATCTTGTCCCTATTTTTCATGGTGAAGGTATTTTGTTTTTTCTCCTTTTAACCCCTGCTTTTTGCGGTAAAATAAAGAAGGTGGGGTGAGGTGAGGGGAGAGCAACATTTAGCCTTCAGTCTTTTTCTGATTTCCCTGGGTGCCCTGGCTTTTGAAACAGCCCTTTTCCGGGTGTTTACCTTTCTTTTTGGTTATCACTTTGTTTCTCTCTTGGTAGCCCTGGCTCTTCTGGGATACGGTGTAGCGGGGAGCTTTGCTTCTCGTTTTCCAGATTGGTTCAAGGACGAGGTCCTTTTTTATTTTGGATGTTTTGTAAGTCTTTTCTGGATAGTTCTGGTGTTCCTTCCTTTTGATGTGTACGAGCTCTTTGTGAAGCCTTACCACTTCTTTCCTTTTGCGCTTTTGATTGTGCTGGCTCTTCTGCCTTTCCTAGCTCATGGCCTTTTGCAGGTAGTTGCCTTTGAACGTTTCCCCCGGCGCTTTCCCTATTTTTACGGCTTAAATTTACTGGGTTCAGCCTGTGGGGTAGTTCTGGCCCTTTTACTTCTTTCCAGGTTCAGCGAAACCAGAGTTTTGCTCCTTCTTGCCCTTTTGGGTTTTCTGGGTAGTTTTTCGAAAAAGCGATGGCTTTTTGCTGCTTTGGTTGTTGTCTGCTTGTTGCTCCCGGCTGGTATGCGTCTTTCTCCCTATCTTCCCTCGAGAAGCTTGTTGCTTATTCCGGAAAGCACCTTGCTTTGCACTTACCGCAACCCTTTTGAGGTGCTCGAGGTTTTTTCAGTTCCTTCAATACGTGTTGGTTCCGGTTTAAGCACCCGCTTTCAGGGTGTTCCTCCTTCAGCCTTTGCGCTGGTTTTTGACCATCATGAGCTGGAACTTTTTCCTCAAGAAGTATCCAAGGATTTCCTCGATGCACTGCTTCTCCGCTTGCCTTTGCAGGTTGGAAGAAAGGAGAAAGTCCTGGTTGTTGAAGGAAGGGAAGGGTTGGGAGCTTATCTTGCTCAACACGCTGGAGTTCAGGAGATTACGCTGGTAACTGCTTCTCCATCCTTTTCTAAGTTTGTAAAGGATTTTGCCCCCCGTTTTCCTGCTCAGGTGGTGGTTGCTTCTCCGCGGCATTTTCTGGAGCGAAACGTGGAGCAATACGACACCATTTTGGCGAAGGTACCTGTTGGAAGGGCTTCCATATTCCCGGGAAGTTTTTCTTTTGCCGAAGATTTTTTATTTACGGTAGAGGGAGTGCGACTTCTGCTTGAGCGTACTCAGGAGGGAGGAATGGCAGTTTTCACCTTTTTCCTTCAAAACCCGCCTTCTGTGCTTCCCAAGCTCCTTGCTTTGTTGATTGGCGCTTGTGGAAGGGAAAGGCTTGCCCGGAGCCTTGTAGTGGTCAAAAACCTGGACTTTGCTTTATTTATGGTGAAAAAGGGTGATTGGCAAGCTTCTGAAATATCTTTACTGTCTGAGGAACTCAAAAAGCACCAGTTCGACTGGGTATATTTCCCCGGGGGTAAACTCGAGGATATGGAGCAAGTTTTTCAGACCGGCCAGCGCTATGCCCGGGTGGTGCAGGAGTTAATCCGGGGAGAGAACTATGAAACCAATTTTGAGATAAGGCCAGCCAGCGACCTGCGCCCTTATTTTCGAAACTTTTTCACTTTTGCACAGCTCAGAGAAACCTGGCTTAACCTGAAAAAGCGCTGGTTGCCCTTTGGGGGTGCTGGGTTTTTGCTGGTGCTTGCCGTATTTGCCCTGGTGACCATTCTTTCCTGGCTTTTTCTCTTTTATCCCTTCTTGGGGGAGAAACGGCAGTCCTTTTCTAAAGAAGCAAGGGCTTTTATTAGGAGCAGTATCTGTACTGGTTCTGGATTCATGTTCCTGGAAATATCGCTTTTTGTGTTTCTCTCGCTTTTTGTGGGTATTCCTCTTTACACTTTTTCTCTTCTTTTGATAGTTCTCCTTGTGGGTTCAGGCTGGGGAAGTGCCTGGGTGCAGTCACACCTGGAGCAGAAGAGCACAAAAAAACTTGCTCTTTTCCATCTTCTGGGTCTGGTTGGTTATCTTGTTTTCCTGGTGTTTTTTAAAGAAAAGCTCCTTGTTTTCCCACTGGCTGCCCTTTTGCCGCTTCTTCTGGTTGCTTTTTTAAGCGGGATGCCTTTTCCTCTTCTTTCGCAAAAGGTGTACCAGCGTGCTCCTGCGCTTTTCCCACTGGTTTTCGCCTGCAATGGCTTCTTTTCAGTGGTTTCTTCGTTGCTTGCTCACCTTGTGGTCGTTTTCTGGGGGCTGAGCTGGGCCTTTGCGGTGGTTCTTTTTGCATACTTGGTTTTCTGGTGGGAGATGAGCTACAGGTAAAATTATTTTTCCCGGAGTGACCTGGTGAGGGGCACAAAGCGAACTGCTCCCAGATCCTGGGTGCGAATGCCTTCTGCGGTTTTCTCAACCAGAAGGAGGCTCTGGATGCTCCAGGGAGGGCCGACCGGGATTAACATTTTGCCTCCTTCTTTGAGTTGCTCGATGAGGGGAGGAGGAAGATGGTCTATGCTGCAGGTAACGATTATGGCGTCAAAGGGAGCGAATTCCTTGAGACCAAAATAGCCGTCTCCCCAGTAAACCTTCGCTGAGTAGCCAAGCCGCTCCAGTGTTTTACGGGCGCGTTCTGCCAGGGGTTTAATGATTTCTATGCTGTACACTTCACACCCCATGGCACAGAGAACGGCTGCCTGGTATCCAGAGCCGGTGCCCACCTCAAGCACTCGAGATCCAGGTCCCACTCCAGCTTTTTCAGTCATCAGGGCTACAATGTAAGGTTGGGAAATGGTTTGGCCGTAACCGATGGGAAGCGGTGTATCTTCGTAGGCCAGGTGGCGTATGTTTTCAGGCACGAATTCGTGGCGAGGAACAGTGCGCAAAGCAGAAAGAAGAAGGAGTTCGGTAATGCCTCTTTGCTCGATTTGTTCTTTAACCATTCTGTTACGTGCTTCCTGGAAATTGCTTTCAGCAGATGCTTCTTGATTCAGCAAGAAGAAAAGAAGCAGCAGAGTAAGAAGGATACTCACGCTTTTTCTCATACTCTTTCACCCCCTTTAGGATAAAACATTTTTGAGGGAAAGGGAACGCTTTTAAGGGTCAAACTGGAAAGTGAAGGGGATTATGCCTTGCCCATTTTGGCGAACTGGCAGAGCCTCTTAGAGTTGGCGGGGCAATTGGTTTATTCTGGCGGTTTGCTTTTATTTAGCTTTTGGTTAAGGACCTTGACAAGCTACTGCAAAAAGATGAGCATGTTTCCTGATAAGAGAAAAAATAAGAGAAAAATAAACAATAGAAAGAAATACCCTTATGACAACACTCAGTAGTTACAGAGATAGTGTGCTTATTATGTGACGGCGAAATATCCTTCGAGGATGAAAAGAAGGAAAGATAAAAAGCTGGTGGAAATAGTTCTTGTTGGTTTGAGGTGATTTTCAACACCCGAGATGGCGGGTGGCGCCGAGTTCAGCCTCTTGACAAAGCGAGCCATGTGTATTATCCTCATACACAAACTGTATACTACATGTTTACACATAGTATACGTAAGTATGAGGGAGATAAAACGAAGATGCAAGACTCTAGGTAAAAAGCTTGGAGCTTGCTAAATCGCCTTGCGAGAAAAGGAGGTGAGAGAGGTTATAACAGGTGGATTTTGAGTTGGAACTGAAATAGAGAAGGTTGATTGTGGATCTCAGTGTGTGTTGAGAAAAAGAGAAATTTTGTAGAGGGAGGGATAGTGGGTGAAGAAAATAAACTTAGTTTTAGCATTCTTTGTTGCTGTCTTGGTAGTCAGCATAGGAAGCATTTGTTTTGCGGGAAAAACTATTACTATTCAGGGTGTTGAGGGACAGGATGCCAAGCTGATAAGACTTATGACTCCAGAGTTTGAGAAACAAACTGGCATAAAAGTTATCTTTGACTTTGTTACATATGAAAATGTAAGACAGAAGCAAGTTCTTGAGATGGCGGCGAAGAGAGGCACCTATGATGTGGTAATGGTTGACGATGTTTGGGCAGCTGAGTATGCAAAGGCTGGATACTTAGAAGACCTAACTCCTTTTGTTGAGAAGTACAAATACGATCTCGAAGGAATTGTTCCTACCATACGTGACTTTGGAAAAATAGGAGATAAGCTGGTAGGTCTTCCAGTTGCTCCGGGGGCAGGTATTTTGGCATATCAGAAAGATATCCTCGAAAAAGCAGGAATCAATCCTCCGGAAACTATGGATGAATTCTTGGAAGCAGCCGGGAAACTAGCTCAGGATCTGGATAATGATGGAGTGGTAGACATCTTTGGTGTCTCCACTATGATGAAGCGCGATACAGGAACATTGGTAGAGTGGCTTCATTACCTTTGGGGATATGGAGGTGACTGGTTGAAGGACGGAAAACCAGCTTTTAACAATGAGGCAGGAAAGAAAGCGATGGAATTTCATTCCCAGCTTGGAAAATTTGCGCCTCCAGGTGCGTTAGCCACAGGTATATACGAGCACATAACCCAGTTTGCGAGCGGAAAAGCGGTTTTCGGATATCTGCAATCGATGTGGGCTACTAACTATGAGAATCCCAAACTTTTTGCTACCAAGGTAGCTGGAAAATTGGGGTATGTTCCTATGCCTAAGGGTCCCCAGGGCCAAGGTTCTCTTTTGTGTGGGTGGGCTTTAGGAATTCCTAAGGATTCTAAAAACAAGGAGGAAGCCTTTCAATATATTGCTTTCCTAACTGGAGAAGAGGGTCAGTGGATGTATGCTATGGCAGGAGGATGTGCAGCAAGAACTAAGCCTCTCGCCTCTCCTATCCTTCAAGAGACATGGCCTTACTTGAAAGCTCATTATGAAGCTTCGTTAGTGGGTGTTCTTAGACCCAGAGTGCCTGAATATGTCGAGATTGAAAATATTATGGTTCGAGAACTTTCGTTGGCTTACTCCGGAGAAAAGGGCTTTGAACAGGCCTTGAAAGATGCTGCGGCAGAAACAGAAAAAGCACTTGGAAAACAATAGTTAAAGTTTGATTTATACTCCCATACTCCCCCATCAAAGATCCTACCCGTCTTCTAGGATCTTTGATGGGGGAGGACTCTTCTTTTAAGAATAAGTGGACAAGGAGAAGCGTAATGATGAAGAACAAAAAAGCTACAAAAGGTAGCGTTAGTGGCATTTTTTATGGCGTTAACTATCCCCGAAAAACGTTCTGGTATAGAATCTTTACCTTGCCGGCTATCCTGATTTTGTTAGGTATTGGCGTTTATCCTCTTCTATACGCTTTATACATGTCGGTACACCGTTTTTACCTCACTCGACCCTACGAAGGGGTTACTTACATAGGGTTCAAAGGTTATTTAGAACTATTTCTAGATGCGACATTTCAAAAAGCCTTTGGGAATACACTTCTTGTTTCTTTTTCAGCGACTTTATTACAGTTATTCATCGGGATTTCTGTGGGTTACCTGATTTATCTTTATTTAAAACGCCCAGCGGCATGGGTAGGAAGCCTTGTCTTGCCAATAGTAATGCCTCCAGTTGTGGCTGCTCTAATGTGGCGCTTTATGTTGCATCCGACATTGGGAGCAGTAAACTATGCACTTTACAAATTATTTCACCTTAAATTGCACTGGCTTGCAGACCCGCGTTTGGCTTTATTTGCTGTCATAGCTGTTGATTCGTGGCAATGGACTCCATTTATCGTAATTGTTTTCTTTACTGCTCTTTGCGGCCTTCAGAAAGAAGTTATTGAAGCAGCAAAGATTGACGGAGCAAATAACTTTAAGACTCTTGTCCATATTGTCTTACCAATCTTGACCAAGGTTATTATAGTTACTGGTCTAATAAGGTTCGTGGATCTTTTGAAATTGTTCGACGTACCCTTCATTCTTACTGGTGGGGGGCCCGGATTTTCTACTGAAACTCTAAGTTTGTATGTTTACAGAAAAGCTTTCAAGGAGTTTAACATTGGCGCTGGTAGTGCGGGTGGAATAATCTTGATGGTTATGACGCTCATTTTGGCTCTGGTTGTGTTTAGATCTCTAAGCAGAGGAGAGGAATAGAATGAGAGAATGGGGTGTCATGAAACTTTTGGGAGTTTTGATATGTGTTATATTTTTTCTTGTTGAGTTAGGTCCTATCTTTTGGATGGTACTTAATTCTTTTAAACCAGTAGAAGCTGTAATTAGCGAAAACCCTTTCCGGCTCTTTAGTCCCACCTTAGATAATTACGTAAAAGTCCTTGTTTCTACAATGTTCCCGAAGAATTTGCTGAATTCCCTTATTGTTTCGGTTATTTCTCTTGGTGTGGGGCTTTCAGTCTCGATTTTGGCAGCGTTTGCTGCAATACGCCTTAGTCCTCGAAACAGTCGAGGCTTTCTTTTTTGGATACTTAGTAACAGGTTTATACCTCCTGCAAGTATAGCAGTTTCTATTTACCTAATGTGGTATAAACTTGGTCTAATTGGTAGCGCGAGTGGTTTAGCAATAGTTTATTTGACTCTTGTAATTCCCTTTGCTACTTGGATGCTATCCGGGTTTATTTCTCAGATTCCTCAAGAAGTTGAGGAGGCGGCTTTGGTCGATGGTTGTTCTCTTTCACAGGTTTTGCTTCATATAATTCTGCCGTGTTTATCTCCTTCAATCGTTGCCGTTTCGATCTTTTGTCTCATCTTGACCTGGAACGAACTCCTTTTCGCAAGCATTTTAACCCAAGCACATTCAGCAACTGTAGCAGTGGGGGTGGCAGCCTTTGTGGGATTATTTGATATTGATTGGGGAGCTACTTATGCGGCTGGGGTTTTAGCCACTGTACCCGTTTATGTTTATGCTCTTTTGACCAGGAAAAGACTTGTTGAAAATCTTACCTTAGGGGCTGTCAAGTAGATAGCCAACTAAGTAACAAGAGGTGATCAGAGTGGGTGAATTGAAAAAAAGAGTTTGTTTAGTTACTGGAGGAAGCAAAGGGATTGGAGAGGGGATTGTAAAGGAACTCATCAATGAAGGGGCGTTTGTAGTTAATTTTGATAAATCGCCTCCTGCTTACGAGGAGAAAAGGGTGGACTATTTTTGTGGAGATGTTTGTGAGGAAACATTAGTAAGAGAAGTTATAAAGTATACAGTGGAAAAGTTTGGTCGCATAGACGTAATGGTTAATAATGCAGGAGTTAGTTTGGTAGCTCCTGCTGTGGAAACAGAAATAGAAGATTGGGAAAGAGTTATTAAAGTTAACTTAACTGGTGTTTTTCTTTTTTGTAAGCACGTCATTCCTATTATGAGAGCTCAAAAAAAGGGAGCAATAATAAATATTGCTTCTCCTGTAGCCATATCTCCTATGAAATATTTGTCTTGCTATGCGGCAAGTAAAGCAGGGGTAATAGCGTTTACAAAAACCCTTAGCTTAGAAGAAGCTCCTTATAACATAAGAGCTAATTCAGTGTGTCCAGGTTTTGTAAAGACAGAGATATGGGAATATACTTCCAAGTGCCTAGCAGAAATTGAGGGGAAGAAACCCGAGGATATTATTACCGACATTGAGAACTCTATACCCTTAGGTAGAGGTGGGAAACCAGAGGATATTGCCAAGATGGTGGTTTTTCTTGCTTCGGACCGAGCGAGTTGGGTGACTGGACAAACGATCTGTGTAAATGGAGGAGATGTAACATATTGAAGATACTGAGTGAAGGAGGTAGATTCAATTGAAAGTAGAACTTGAAGTGAAGGATTTTGGTAACTTTGATGTAGTGATAATCGGAGGAGGTTCAGCGGGAGCTATAGCTGCTGTTGCATGTTCGCGAATGGGTGTTAAGACCTTGCTTATAGAAAGGTTTAATTGTTTTGGTGGGATGGTGACTGCAGGATTGTTGGGTTCTTTCGGGACCTGGAATGACCATCAGGAATTGGTTGTTGGTGGAATTCCAATAGAATTTCTCGAAAAATTGCGTAGTTCTGGCGTAACAGTTGGTGACCCGGTTCGTGACGATTTTGTTCACTATGACATTGAGGTGGCTAAAAAGGTTTATGATGAGATGATTTGTGAAGCGGGATGTGAATTTCTCTTGAACTCCTTTGTTTGTGACGTAGAGGTAGATAGGGGTTTAATTACGGGAGTAGTTTTTGCAACTGTAGATGGTCTCGCTTTTGCAAGAGGAAAATTTTTTATTGATTGCAGTGGTGATGCTTTGGTAGCTACCCTTGCTGGCTGTCCTGTAGTTGTAGGAAGGGAGAAAGACGGGAAGATTATGCCTGCTTCCATGATGCTTAAAATCGGTGGTGTAAACATAGAAAGGCTCCATAAACTTTACCAAGAGGAACATCCCGAGTGGGTGGGAGATGTTTTTGCCAACAGGTCTTATCAGGGATTCATGAAAGTTGGAGTAGAAGAAGAACTAGAAGAAGCTGCTTCTCGAGGCCTTCTTAGTCCTTTAGCGGAGGAGACTAGGCACTGGTTTGTGGGAATGGCTAGTACGCCGAGAGAAGGAGAAATCATGTTGAATGTTCATGGGGCTGTGGAAAAGAATCTTTTAGAGCCTTGGGAAAGGTCGAGGTCCGAAGTAGAGGCGAGGGCGAGAGCGTGGGCTATCGCTGAGTGTCTTAAAAATTTTGTCCCTGGGTTTGAAAATTCATACGTTTCGTGTAGTGCTCCTCTTTTAGGGATAAGAGAGACTAGAAAGATCGTTGGGGAGTACGTATTGACTGCAGAAGATATTCTTAGTGGAAGAAAATTTGATGATGGTATAGCTTTTGGTTCTTGCTATTTGGCTGTTCACGATCCAGAAGGGAGGGAAATTTCAAAAGATTCTCTACCTAAAGGTCACAAGTACCATATTCCTTTCCGATCTCTGATTCCGAGAGGAATGGAGAATCTGTTGGTTGCTGGTCGATGCATCAGTGTGACTCACGAAGCTCTTGGATCAACAAGAATTGTTCCTACTTGCATGGCGGAAGGTCAAGCAGCGGGAGTAGCGGCTGCTCTTGCTGTTAAAGAGGGTGTTTCTAATATAAGAAAACTGAATGTTGACAAGCTTAAAGAGAGTATTAAAAAAGTAGGCGGACGCCTTTAAGTAGCAACTAATGAGTAAATTGAAGAGCGTCTGAAGAGGGAGCACAAAGTTAAACATATAAGGAAAATTTGGATTCAGCTTAATAAAGGTACTTTGTTGATAAGCAGAAAATGGTATTTGTAGAAGTTAAGAGAATGGGGTGTAGTAGATCATTAAGAAATCGAGTTTATGCTTTTCGTTGAATTCTTTATGTTATAGCTGGGGTTGACAAGTCGGACGCTTCTATTTATTTGGAGAGTATAGAAGAAAATAAGAAAGGAGTAAAAGCGGTTGTCTTTAACAGAAAAGGTTTATCGTCAGCTAAAAGAACTTATTCTCTCTAATAAGTATCCTCCGGGTTCCCCGCTCTCGGAAGGAGCGCTTACTAAGAAATTGAGAGTGAGCAGAACTCCAGTGAGAGAAGCATTGCGAAAGCTAGAACAAGACGGGCTTGTTAAGATTGTTCCACGTCGGGGAGCCTTTGTAGCAGGGATCTCTACGCAGAGACTTTGGGAAATATTCAAAGTAAGAGAAATTATAGAACCAGAACTGGCCAGACTGGCTACTCCCTCTATTTCCTTTGAGGAGATTTGTGCTCTGGAGGAGGAGTTAGTTGCCCTTCAAAAAGCTGAGAGCTTAGACCCCCTCAAAGCTCATGAGGTAGGTGGTAAAG
Organism: Atrimonadaceae bacterium G-SL-SR-0-11; assembly: GCA_048814795.1. Taxonomy (GTDB): domain Bacteria; phylum Atribacterota; class Atribacteria; order Atribacterales; family Thermatribacteraceae; genus Thermatribacter. The sequence goes on from CP184673.1 coordinate 962,699, forward strand.
TGCATCAGCTCATTCTTGAGGCTATTGGTAACTCCCTCCTCCGCCAATTCATGGAGAGTCTTCAGACTGATATCGCGAGGACTTGTTACTTTGCCATGTCAAAGCCAGAAAACATAGCAAAGTTTCTGCATCAACATTTAGAGATAGTAAGAGCCATAAAAGATAGAGATCCAGAGAGGGCGAAACAGAAGATGTTAGAACATGTTTTAGAGACCAAGAGATCAATACTTGGCTAATGTTTGATTTTCGGGAAAATGAAATAACATTAGGGTGCGAGCTTCGCGGTTGCCCCCCTGGTTATTGTGGGTAGAAAAGTAAGCAGATTCATAATCTTTTGCTTACGGTTATAAAGCAGATGGCTACAGGATTTTACAGAGATTAAAACTTTATGAAGGAGGAAAGAGAAATGCAACGATGTGATTTTCCAGAAGCTTCTCCTGAAGAACGACGCAAATACGTTGTACGCCCCCTTGAAGAAGTGCCTCTTGTGGAGCTTGTCAAAGGATCTTTCAGTCACCTGATTTGGGGAAAGAATGTTATGGTAAGTTTTCTGACTATGAAGGCGGGAAGTACCTTTGAAATCCATTCTCATCCCAATGAACAAGTTATGATTGTGCTTGAGGGTTATTGCGATGAGATAATAGAAGGCAAAGTGTATAGGGTGGAAAAAGGAGACGTCATTATTATTCCTCCGAATGTTCCTCATGGTGCAATCATAGGCGACGTGGATTGTAAGGTTATCGATATCTTCTCTCCCCCCAGAGAGGATTACAAGAAAAAGTTAGAAGAGATAACAACAGAAGAGAAAGATAGATAGTTAGTAAAAGAATTCAGCATTTTATCGCTTTCTTGTTGGGAGGAGTAGGGATGAGGCTTTTTCCTCAAGAAGAATTTGAAGTTCGCCTGGGGCGTGTGCGAGAAAAGATGATTCAGGAGAAAATCGATTATTTAGTTATTCCGAGCAACGTAGAAAATGATTTCTTATATATTGCTGGCTATCAGCCTGTGTACGGTGAAGCAGTGATTGTAATCCCGCTGGGGAAGGAACCGCTACTCTTCTTTAATACCGAGTGGGATAAAGAAAGGATTGAGAACAGTACATATGTAGAGGACATAAGAGCGGTTGAAGATCCTGTCATTGGTTCTTGTAGTTATCTCAAAAGCTTTGATGCTGATTCTATAGGAGTGGTTGGATACTGGGAACTTCCCTACAGAGTTTTTAAGAACGTTGAGTCGTTTCTTAGTGGGAAGGTGAGAGATGCTTCAATCTGCCTCAGAGAGGTGAGACTTCGTTGCAGCGATTGGGAGATAGAGTGTTACCAGAAGGCGGTTGCCATTGCGGAAGCCGGAATGCTTAGGGCTGTGGAGATTCTAAAAAGCTTACAGGAGGATATTTCAGAACGGGAACTTGCTCAAGAGATCCAAATTGCAATGGATAGAGAGGAATTTGGCGGATTTTCCGGTGTATGTGTGGGTTCTGGACAAAGGAGTGCACAACCCGTTGCACTTCCAACGGATAAAGTTATCCACCCTGGAGAGTTCATAGTAATCGATGTAGGAGGAGCTTATCGGGAATACTGCAGCGACATATGCCGAACTTTTGTTGTTGGAGAGGTTGCTGAACCCAAGAAAAAGCTGTTAAAAGCAGTAAAAGATGTTCTCGAGATCCTTATTAAGGATATACGACCTGGTGTTTCAACCCAATGGGTACAAGAAAAAGCTCGTGAACTTTTTGCGGGCCAGGGGTTTTCCTCTGGCTTTTTGCATCATGTTGGTCACGATCTTGGCTTTAAGCCTGGAGAACTGGTGAATTTCAAAAAGGACGATATGGAACTTGGCGAGGGTATGGTTTTTGCGCTGGAGCCAGCGCTTTACTTTCACGATCAAGGAGGAGTACGCATCGAAAATGACGTATTGCTTACAGCCTCAGGACCGGTTTCTTTAAATCAGCTTCCGCTTCTTTTTCCAGAGTTGTCCTAAAGAAAATTGATTGTAGATGTGGCAAGAGGGGAAGTGAGTGATAGGACTTCGAGCAGTATGTATATAATTGCTCTGGATTTTGGGACTTCCTCTTTGAAGAGTGCGATCTTAAACGAACAATGTGATGTGCTGGCTTCATCCAAAGTAGAGTATGAGCTTATTTTCAGGAGGTGGACTTTTTGACTATAGATATTCTGGGTTATGGTGAGCCTCTTATTCGTTTGTCTCCAGAGAGATTTAAGACATTCCTTAAAAGTGATTGCTGGAACGCTGAAATAGGCGGAGCCGAAGCTAATGTGCTTGTTGGATGTTCTCTTTTAGGGCTGAAAACCCAGCTCATAAGTGCACTTCCCGATAATTTTCTGGGGCACAAGGTAATGCGAGAACTGATGAAGTTCGGTGTGGGGATTGATTATCTGAAATTGCTGAAACGTGGAAGGATGGGTTTTTATTTTTTAGAGTTTGCTCACAGGATGAGAGGAGGAGAGGTCTTATACGATCGTGAGGGATCTGCTTTCTCTCTTTGGGAAATAGGAGACAAGGAATTATCTGTGTTATCTCAAGCTTCACTTTTGCATCTAACTGGTATTACCCCACCCCTTAGTCAAGTTTGTGCTACCAATGTAAAAAAGATTTTGTTGTCAAAGCCTCCATCTTTGAGGGTGTCTTTTGATTTGAACTATAGAAGTAAGTTGTGGAGCCCTCAGGAATGTCTGAAGTTTGTTAAAGAAATTGCAAAGTACGTTGATATAATGTTCGTTAAGCGTGAGGAACTTGGTTCTATTTTTGGCTGTCGGAGCCACTCTATATGGGAGGACTTAGAAATGCTTCGGGGATTAATTGGCGATAAGGTTTATGTTGTAACTGCAGCGGAAGAAGGATGTTTTGTGTCAGCTGGTAATCTTCAGATTCATCAGCCTGCTTTTGCTGCGGAAACTGTAGATCCAATAGGGGCAGGAGATGCTTTTGTGGCAGGTTTCCTCTATGCTTATATTACTGGCAGAAGTTTGAAAGAAGCAGCTATCTGGGGTAACGCTATGGCCTCTTTGAAATTAGGTGTAGTAGGAGATATTCCTGCGTTCGATCGATCTTTTGTAGAAAGGTTGATTATGTCTTGTGGTTTGTTGGAAGAGATTAATCGTTAAAAGTAGCAAAAGCGAAAAAATCGAGTTAGCTTAGTTGCTGGAGTTTTAGAAACAAAGTTTGTTTTCTTTTTATTGGCCATATTTCTTTAAGTTGTTTTTCTGCCCACTGGATTGCCTCGTCTACAGTCATTTTTTCGGTTACTGCATAGGCGAACATATCTGGAATGATGTAGGAGTCGTAGGTGAGCTGAGCTTTGCCACCGGCTGGGGCAGGCCAGAGAGCCAGATGATAGAAATCACCCACCTTAAATACCACGTCGATATTGGGATAATTTTCCCAGGAACTCAGGTCTGCGAAGGGGCTTAAGTCTTTAAAAAGAGGCATGTTGTAGCCACCGCTGGCTTCTACCCAGCCCTTAAAGTTGCTTTTTTCTAAGAGAAATAGAAGGAATTCTTTGGCTGGTTCTTGATTTGAAAAATCATGTGGTAATTCCATAGGCGTATAAACTGGTGTTATGTGGAATTAATATTATCAAAATGTAATATTTTTGGTCTTCTGTATGTATTTATGTATTAAAGTATTATTAAAAGAGGTTTACGGCATTGGGGAGAAGCAGGGTTTTGGCTCAAAAAGAGATAACTTAATGCATTAAAAGGCTTTTAGGTTGCCAGTGCCCCGGGGTTACTTTCCCCTGGTTTCTGGGTTACTCCGATTCCTCTTCCAGAATTTTCACAAAAACCTCAACTACCCGGGGATCGAACTGGGAGCCGGAACACCTTTTGAGCTCTTGCACGGCCTCTTTTTGGGTCATGGGTTTTTTGTAGGGGCGTCCTTGGGTCATCACATCGTAGGCATCGATTACTGCTAATATTCGGGCGATAAGAGGGATTTCTTCTCCTTTTAGCCCCTGGGGATAGCCTGTGCCGTCCCAGCGCTCATGATGAGCCAATATGGCTTCGGCAATGGGCAGAAGGTCTGGTGAGGACTGGGCAATGCGGTAACCGACTTCGGGGTGCCTTTTGACCACTTCCCACTCTTCAGGCGTTAGGGGGCCAGGTTTGTTTAAAATATGAGGAGGTATGGCAATTTTTCCCAGATCGTGCAGACGGGCCAGGAGCTCCAGGTTGGTCAGCTGGTCTTCCCCAAGCCTCAATTTCTGGCCTATCCGATGGGCAAGGCGAGCTATGCGACTGGCATGCTTCTGGGTTTCCTGGGTGGTTTCGCGCAACGACTGTTCTAAAGAGGCGATTATTGTAGAGCGCGCGCTCCGGTTTTCAGCCAGTTTCCGGCGGTGCATCCGCTCCACTGCTTGGTTAATGATTTGGTTCATGGTTTGTTCAGGGCTGGTTCTCACTGCCCAGCCAGAGCTCACACTCAGCGGAGTTTTTTGCTGGCTTTCCTGCTTACAGTGCATGATGATTTGCTGGGCCAGTTTTAGCAAATTTTCTTCCTGGGTGTGAGGTAAAAGGACCATAAATTCATCTCCGCTCCAGCGACCGACCAGCGCTTCCTGGGGACATGTTTTGTGGAGAATTTGAGCCAGGTCCTTCAGCATCTGGTCACCTTCCCTGTGGCCCAGGGCATCGTTGATCAATTTTAAACCATTGATATCCAGAAGAAGGACGCCCAGAGGCAGTACCTCTTCCCTTTCCAGGCGGTCTATTTCCTCTTCCAGGAATATGCGGTTGTAAAGGCCGGTCAGAGGGTCGTGGGAAGAGAGGTAGCGAATCTTTTCCTCATTAATTTTCCTTTCAGTGATGTCCTGGATAAATCCTTCCAGATAAAGCAATTCCCCTTTTTCCCAGATGCCTGTTCCAAACTCCTCTACGAAACGATATTGACCTTCACGGTTACGAAGCCGGTATATGGCATGGAAGGGCTTTTTCTCTTTTAAAGCCTTGTTGATGATGTTCCGCAGGGGCTCTAAATCCTCAGGATGGCACAGCTCGGCGTAAGTTATTCTTCCCCTCAAGAGCTCTTCTTTGGGGTATCCGGTAATCTTTTCAATGTAATCGTTGAGGTATATCATGGTCCAGGCCTGGTCATTGAGGCAGAGGTAGACAATTCCTGGCATGTTGTCGGCAAGCAGTTGATAGCGCTTTTGCACTTCTTGCAGGGCTTTGTGGTTTTCTATTTTGTGCAGGGCAAAGCCCAGGTCATTGGTCAGTTCTTGAAGGAGATTCAGCAATTCTGCGTCTCTGACGTAAGATGCGGGTATTGTTGCCAGCAGAATACCGTATATTCGCTCTTTGAAGGATATTTTGCCTGCTATTATCGATTGATTTTCTTCGTCTTTGAGGAGCAGAGTTTTTATGCCCTGGGGGCAGGAGTTTATAACCAGCGGGGTTTTCTGGATCAGAATGAGGTCTATGCAAGGTGAAAGCTGCTTTTCAAGAGTTGTTTTTTGGAAGTTGTCCAGGTTTTTCTGAATATTGCAGAAAGCGAAATCAATAATTTCTCTTCCTTCTCCCAGAAGCACAATCCAGACGCTGTACATACTCATGGTTTCGACCAACCGGCAACAAGCCTTTGCAATAAGCTGGTGGGAATCCTCTTCTTGAGTAATCAGCTGGTTAACGTTGCGTATGGCGAGCAGCATCCTTTTGAGGTAAGCCTCCCGCTGCTCAGCTAATTTGCGCTCGGTGATGTCATCGAAGACCACACAGTAGCGTTCCGGGGTATCCCAGGGTCGGTAAATGTGACAGCGGTAATATTTGCCGGTTGGGGAATGGTAGAGTTCGAAGGATTGGGGAATGCCGGTCAGAACGGCTTTTTCATGCTTCCTGAATCATTCTTCTTCCATTCCCGGCCAGAGCTCACGAGCAGTTTTACCCTGGATATTTTCGAGTTTTAACCCCAACATTTTTTCGTAAGCCTCATTTACGTAAAGGATTCGGAAATCTACCAGTCGGCCTTCCTGGTTGAATATGGGTTCGTGGATGACAAAAGCATTGATCATGCTTTTCAAAAGCCATTCCAGCTCCTGGCTTTTTTGGGCAAGTTCTTCCTCGTTTCTTTTGTGGGCGGTAACATCCCTTGCGATTCCCTCTATGGCTACCAGGTTCCCTTCAGCGTCGTAAACAGGGATGTTTAGCTGTTCTGTCCAGATGATTTTCCCGGTTTTGTGCTGCCAGCGCAGGACTATGGGCTTTCCGAGGTTCTTTCCTTCCTGGAACAGGTCTTCCAGAATATGAAGGTCTTCGGGGTGGACGATTTGTAGTCCCAGTTCAGGATTACGATAGTGTTCCTCAGGGGTGTAGCCGACTACCGCAGCTACCGAAGGGCTTACATATTCAAAACCTGCTTTGGGAAGCAATCGGTAGCGGTAAAAGACGTATAAAGGGTTTTGATGGATCAGAGTTTGGAAGAGGGTGGTGTTTTCCGATGGAGAAGACAACTCGCTCAGCAGAAGACAGAGTTCCTTCTCAGAGTGATCTACAAAAACCCTGAACAGAGTACCTGGGGGGTCAAGGAACCAATCGAAAACGCCACAGGGGAACTGTTTTTTAACTCTTTCCCAGAAGGGGCGGCTGAAAAGCTGGCTGGAAGGATACCTGGAGAAGAGCTCCTTCAGTTTGCTACCTTTCAACTCTTTTCGGGACAGAGAGAGTAACTTCTCCAGAGCAGGATCTAAGTCCTGAATCTGGTAATCATCGTTTCCCAGAGATACAAAGCGGATGGAAGCTGAAATGAACTTTTTATTTTCTCTCATCGGTCAAGACCTTTTTTACGAGATTGTATCAAAAATAAAGCTTATCTGGCTTTCTGCTCTGATTTGGCAAGTGTAAAGAGGAGAAGGGCCAGAATGGGCAAAACGGAAAAAAGCAGGATAGTCCTGGGAAAGTTGTTCTCATTGAGTGCCAAAAAGCTTGCAAAGACCACCGGCCCCATAGCACCGCCCAGGTTGATGAAAGTTTCCAGCCAGCCCATGGCTTCGGCATGCCTCTGTCTGGGTACAATTTCCTGAGTGAAAAAGATAGCTCCTGTATAAAAGAAAACGTAGCTCACGCTCAAGATAGTTTGGGGAAGGAGGGCTGCCCAGGCTCTCGCGAAAGGGAAAATGTAGAAGGGGAGAATGCTCATGCTGTAACCCAGGAGAGCTATTGAAAAGGCTTTCTGTGGCGAGCGAGAGCAGATACGGCTGGCTATGGGGAAAAACGTTATTTGTAAAAAGTTGGCCAGCCCGATGATGGTACCGCTTGAAGTGGCACTCTGGTTGTTGCTTTGCCAGAAAAGAGGCAGAAAGAACAGCATACCCATGATGGCTGTGGCTCGTAACATGGCTGATAGATAGTGAACAACAATTCTTTTTTCAAGAAACCACTTTTGGGGAGAAGGTTTTTCGGAAGAGGAAATGTTTGCTTTGTCTACTTTCTTGATGAACATGGTTGCCGGAATAATGGTTCCCAGGGCTAAAAGAGTTGAAAAATAAAAGTTCCAGGCAGCGTTTAAGTCCATTAAAACGCCGCTTGCCAGGCAACCCACCGAAAAACCAATGCTTCTGGCCAGGTTCAAGAGGATGAGGGATTGTTCTCTGAGTTGTGGGTCTTCCAGGTTAACTATGAATTCGTTGAGAATGGGGGCTTGAGCAACGATGCATATTCCCAGCAAAAAGCGCATTACGGTTAGTGGCCAGAAGTTGTTTATGGCGGGGGTCAAAAAATTGAGAATGGCTTGTCCCCCAAGACTGGCGATAAGAATAGCTTTTCTCTTTCCGGTCTGATCCACCAGCCGACCCAGAAGGGGTGCACCAAACATGGATCCTGCTGTGAAGATACTGAGCAGGATTCCGATCTGTTGAGAAGAAAAATCCAGATTTTGCGCAAAGAGAGAAAAAAGAGTGGAGTTGGTTGCAAAATTAAAGGAGCTTACAAAGCCGATTAGAGCAAAAACTATACTTTCGAGCTTATGCGACCTGGACATGGTTGCCTTTCTTGCCGAAGAAGTCTTTAAAGACGGAAATTACCATTGCCAGGCAAATAGAAGCAATGCCCATGCTGTACAGAACAAACTGGGGATGGTTTCCAAAAATTGAAGAGTAACCCAGATGCAACAGGTATCCAAAAGACCAGGCAAAGCCCATGGATATGGATGAAGCCAGGGGGAGATGGTTGGGGAGCAAATAGTGAGCTTCCTGAACGTTGCTACTCATGGTCAAAAACCCAAAGGTGTCGGCCAGGAAATAGAAAATGAAGATTAGCAAGGGATTTCTGGTGGTTGCAAAAAGCAGAATAAAACCGCCCATTCCTGTAAAAGAAATCCAGTTCACCCACCAGTTGCCAATTTTGTGGCGTAAGTGGTTGCCGGCAATGTTGCTCAGGATACCCAGCACCACCCCTCCTGAAAGCAGGCTTCCCCCTACCACCAGCTTAAAGCCCAGGCTGGATACCCAGATGGGGGTAAAGGTATGCAGGGCTGACATGAAAAGAGTACGCAGACCCACCATAAGCCATATGGGAAAAAGCAGGTGAAAGTACTTCAGATTAAATCCTTCCTGGGAAGTGGGCAGTTGAAAATGTTCGTGTTTTCTGGCCAGGCTGGAAAATAAAATCATGGTTGCTATCCAGATGGCGAAGCTGAAAGGGATGAGAGCCAGGGAACCCAGATCGGAAACCAGCCAGGTTATGAAGATGGGGCCTACAGCTCCTCCAGTTATTCCCCCAGATATGAAGAAAGCGACTCCGCTTCGGCGGTTGTTGGCACCTGCCCAGGAGGTCCCCAGGGGATGGAAAAGAGCATTGGCAAGGGCGATGAGGAGAAAAGAAAGCACACTTATCATTAGTGAAAGGTGCAGGGCAAAGAGGATTGGCGACAAAGTGAGGATAGAAAGAGCTGCCACAAGCAACAAAGTTTGGTTACTAAATTTTCGCAGGGTTTGGGCAAAAATAAGCTGGCTTAGCGAAGACAGCAGCGAGGTAGCTGCCACAAACATGGCTATCTGCCGGGGAGCGATCCGGTAAACCTCTATCAGGTAAGGACTTAAAGCCTGCAAGAAAGAACTGAAAAAATCAACTGTGAAATGAAAAAAGGCAAAAATAAGAGCCACCTGATTTCACCTCTTCTCAATCAGGAAAATAGTGTAACATGGTAAGGATTTTCTGAAAAGTAATTCTGGACTTGTTTATTCCTCATTCTTTGGTAAAATATAGTCAAAGGAGGTGGTGGTAATGCCTAAGGCACTCATCATGGCAGGAGGGAAAGGAGAAAGACTCTGGCCATTGAGCCGTAGGAATCGACCCAAACAATTTGCACGCTTTTTTGAGAAAACTTTCTTCCAGCTCACTGTGGAACGCATTGAACCTCTGGTGGGCATAGAAAACGTGTATGTGGTTACTCCAGAGGATTACATCCCTGAAATTTGCAGGGAAGTTCCCCATCTTCCTGAAGAAAACATTATCATTGAGCCTGTGGGCAAAAACACTGCCCCCTGTATCGGCCTTTCTGTGCTCTACCTTAGTCGGGGAGATCCTGAAGAAGTGATGGTGGTGCTTCCAGCAGATCACCTGATTGAAAAAGAGGAGGAATTCCGTCGGGCGGTAGGTTTTGCTTTTGAGCTGGCACAAGAAGAGAAGCTGGTTACCCTGGGGATAAAACCCACTCATCCTCACACTGGTTACGGTTACATTCACTTTGATGGGGAGTACAAGGCTAAAGACGGGCTCAAGGCTTATAAGGTTCTGGAGTTTGCCGAGAAACCGGATCTTGAAACTGCCCAGCGTTTCCTTGCAGAGGGCACTTACCTCTGGAACAGTGGTATGTTTGCCTGGAAGAACCGGGTGATTCTGGAGGAAATAAAACAATACATGCCGGATCTCTGGGCAGGGTTACAGGAGATTGCTCATTATCTGGGCACAGATGAGGAGGAAAGGGTTAAAAAAGAGGTTTTTTCTGGTTTGGAGAGCGTTTCTATTGACTACGGAGTTATGGAGAAGACCCAGCGGGCTGTGGTTATACCCGTGGATATTGGCTGGAGTGACGTTGGCTCCTGGGTAGCGCTTGCTGAGTTGCTTGAGAAAGATGAAAAAGGAAATTTAACTTTTAGCAAGCACCTGCCTATTGATAGTGAGAATTGCGCTGTTTTTTCTAAAAAACCGGTGGTTACCCTGGGGGTCAACAACCTGGTGATTGTTGAGGATGAGGATGTCATTTTTGTAATGCCTCGTGAAAGACATCAGGAAGTGAGAAAAGTTCTTGAAAAACTTGGGGAAAGCAATGACCAGGACTTCGGGAGGCTGCTTTAGGCCTTCCGAGGTTTATGGTGGTGGAAAATTGATAATCTACCTTCGATTTTGTTCTGAAGGAAAAAGCTTTCCTGAAGAAATTTTTAGTTTTTCAGCAATTTCCTGAGCAAATTTTTTTGTTTCTTCAAGGTCTTTCTGGTCAGGTTTACCCCTGTTGAGTCCCCCGATTAACTTGAGGAGTCCGTAGGTGTCGTATCCTCGGCAAGAAAAGGCTCCCACGATATTAAAGCCCTTTTCTTCAAGGAGTCTTATCAGGTACTGGTTAAAGCTTTTTCTACCCATGCCGCTGGTGGAAAAAACCAGGGCATATTTTCCCTTAACCTGGGGTAACCTCTGAACGCAATCTATGATTTTGCGATGGTGTTTCCCAAAGAAAATTCCGGAACCAAAGCCGAGCAGGTCGTACTGGAGAAGGTCTCGAGGGATCACTTCATCAGGAGTTTTTAGCTCCGCTTTCAGGGTTTGGGCAATGGCCCGAGCTATTTTTTCTGTATTACCGTGATGAACGGAAATGTATATTATCAGTGCTTTCATTTTCTTACCCTGTTATATTTTATTGCATTTATCTTTTGGTGGGAACCAATCTGGTTTTGGTTGAATATAATCGGATAAACTCAGGAGAGTATCTTTGTATTGTCCAGGCTCCCTCCTCGGGAAAATACTCTCCTGAGTTTTACTTTTACGTTATAATTCAAGAGAGGATAAGAGCGCCTGAAGGAGTTTATTTCCAGATGAGGAGGGAGTATGAGATTGACTGGTGTAGAGTTCTTCAAATCCATGCTGGATCTGCGCAAGAAGGGGCAAAAGACGGGTATCTGTTCGGTGTGTAGTGCTCATCCCCAGGTTGTTGAAGCCACTTTTGAATTTTCCCGCAAGGCAGACTTACCAGCTCTGATAGAATCCACCTCCAATCAGGTGAATCAGTTTGGCGGCTATACTGGCATGAAGCCCCGGAATTTCAGGGATTTTGTGTATCGCCTGGCTCAAAAAGTAAACTTTCCGGTGGAAAACATTATCCTGGGTGGCGACCACCTGGGACCCAATCCTTTTCGGGAACGACCGGCTAAGGAAGCAATGGCTCTTGGTTGCCAGATGGTGGAAGAGTATGTAAAGGCAGGTTTTACCAAAATTCACCTGGATGCCAGTATGTACCTTGGTGATGATAAAAAGATTCCCGGTGAACCTCTGGACATAGAGGTGGTTGCAGAGCGCACGGCAGAGCTTGCCGAGGCTGCCGAAAGAGCATCCTGGCACAGAGAAGACCGGGAAAAACCCTGTTACGTTATCGGAACTGAGGTGCCTGTACCTGGTGGCTCTTTTGAGCTGGAAGGGCCTCCTGAGGTTACTTCTCCCTCTCATTTCCGCCAGACAGTGGAGAGGACCCGGGAAGCTTTTTTGAGAAGAGGGCTTAACGAAGCCTGGGAAAGGGTTATCGCGGTAGTAGTGCAACCGGGTGTGGAATTTGATGACTCCCGGGTTTTCGTTTATTCGAGGGAGAAAGCCCGGGACCTGAGCAAGGCTCTTACCAGATACCCGGAGCTTTGTTTCGAGGGCCATTCCACGGATTATCAGCCTCCCCGGGCACTTCGTGAGATGGTGGAAGACGGGGTTGCCATTTTGAAAGTCGGACCGGCCCTTACCTTTGCTGCACGAGAGGCTATTTTTATGTTGTTTAATCTGGAGAAAGAACTGCTTCCTCTTCATAGAGACTGGCAGCCTTCCGAACTTTTTGATGTGCTGGAGTGGGTGATGTTTGAACACCCTCAGTACTGGAAAAACTACTATCGGGGTGATGAGAATCAGATACGCTTTGCGATGAGGTACAGCCTGTTCGATCGGGTGCGTTACTACTGGAGCTATCCCGAGGTGCAGAAAGCATTGGGGCGTCTGTTTTCTAATCTGCGTTCTGTGAAGCTGCCCTTTTCCTTGCTCAGCCAGTTTTTCCCGCTTCAGTGCCGGAAAGTTCGTGATGGGTTACTGGATGATGACCCCGAAAGCCTGATCAAAGACTGGGTTGGTATGGCCCTTGAAGATTATTTCTATGCCGTTTCATCCCCAAAATAGAATGGAGGGAAGATGTATGCCAGAAATTATTTCCTTAGGTGAAGCCTTGGTGGAGATTATGCGTCAGGAAATAGGAGTGGGTTTTGACCGTCCAGATTTCTTTGTTGGTCCTTTCCCAAGCGGTGCTCCAGCCATTTTTGCGGATTGTGCCGCTCGTCTCGGTGCCAAGGTTGGCTTTATAGGGACGGTGGGTAATGATGATTTTGGCAAGGTGATTCTTGACCGTCTGGAAGAAGATGGTGTAGATCTGCGGTACTGCTACTGCGATCCGCATCTTACTACTGGTGTTGCTTTTGTGGCCTATTTTGAGAATGGTTCCCGAAAGTTCATCTACCACATTGGCAATGCGGCAAGTGGAGTTATAGAAGAGGAGCGTATTAAGGAAGACTACTTTGAAGGAGCTTCTTTTCTCCATATTAATGGTTCAGCCCTTTCCATGAACGAGGCCTGGAGAAAGGCGATTTATCGTGCTGTTTCCCTGGCTCGGGAGCGGGGAGTAAAAATAAGCCTGGATCCTAACCTGCGCCCGGAAATACTTGGCGTGGACAAAGTGCGTGATATCTGTCGTCCGGTGGTTGAGGCTGCTTCTTTTGTTTTTCCAAGTGGTGAAGAAGCCATGATGCTTACTGGCAAGGCTACCCCTGACGAGGCTTGTCGTTTCCTGGTGGAGAGTGGAGTGGAGTATGTGGTCTTGAAAAGGGGAGAGAAAGGGAGCACTGTTTACGTTAAAGACCGGAGTTTTGATGTGCCGGCTTTCAAAGTGGACGAGATGGACCCCACCGGGGCTGGTGATTGCTTTGACGCTGCTTTTCTGGTGGGTATGTTGCGTGGGTTTGATCTGGAGAAATGCGCTCGTTTTGCCAATGCAGTGGGTGCTTTAGCAGTAACTCGCAAAGGACCCATGGAGGGTGCGCCTTTCTTTGAAGATGCCATAAGTTTTATGGAAAAAGGTTAAGGTGGCGCTTCGGGGCCGGATGCAGATCCGGCCCTCTTCTTTAATTTGCTCTGGGAGCTAATTGCTTGCCCTCTCCGATTTTGATGATTCTTGAGCTGAGCTTTACTTCTCGTTCGGTTTCTTTTAAGGCTTCTTTTACCAGGTAAATAAGCCCCTGACAGCAGGGAACTTCCATAGCTACTACCTCTACCTCCTGGATCTGGGGATTGTTGCGCAAAGTAGCGATCAATTTTTCCAGATATTCCTTTCCGCGCTGATCAAGTTTGGGACAGGCGATGCAGACCCTTGTTGATTCATCGTTTTCTGCAAAAAGCAGCGGGTTTTCAAAGGCGCAGCAATCGGCTGCTATGCGCAGTTTAGTTTTTTGGGGAAAATGAGCAAAGGGCACGATCAGGGCAAGCTGGATGGGCCAGTCGGGTCTGGAAGAGGAGAAGTTGAAGGCGGGGCAGGAAAGGTTGTTATCCTTTTCCTCACGGGAGGATATCTCTTTTTCAATTAAGGTTATAGCTCCCTGGGGGCATTCCCCGATGCAGGCGCCCAAACCATCACAGTGATTTTCGTTGACCAGCTGAGCTTTGCCGTTTACAAGTTGAATTGCTCCCTCCACACAGGCGGCAACACACTTTCCACAGCCGTTGCATTTTTCCTGGTCTATTTCGATTATTTTTCTCTTCATGCTCATCACCTCATTTGAGCATTATAATACCAAAATACTTTAATTGGAATGGGAGAAGTTCGATTTTTCATAATTAATCTGGATAATTTGAAGACTTTCCGGGCCTTGACCGGGGTAGCGGTGGTAAAGTATAATTCATCTATGTGAAAAACTCATATAAGGAGGTTTTTAAAATGTGCAGGGGTGTTCATCATGAGCATTGCGAGTGCCCGGGTTTCAAGATGGGTAGATTTTTGCAACCCTGTCTTTTGCTTTTGTTATCCCGTCACAAGGCCCATGGCTATGAACTGATCGAAGAGTTGCAGAAACTGTGGTTTGAGGGGGAAAACCTGGATCCTGGCCTGGTTTACAGAACCCTGCGCCGCCTGGAGGAAGACGGTTTCGTCAGCTCCGAGTGGGTGACTGAAGGTCCGGGTCCAGCCAGGAGAGTGTATGCTTTAACCGAAGAAGGTAGAACCATTCTTCGTTCCTGGGCAAAGTATATCGAAGCTCAAATCCCGCGCCTTCAAAGCTTCCTCGCTCAATATCGGGAGCTCGAAGAAGGGGGGATACAATGAAGGTGGATGCTTCAACCCTGGTTCTTTATGGTGTGGCCCTGGGCTGGTTGCTGATTTCTTTTAAAAAAGACCGGGCAAAAACCGTTCTTGCTTTGAAAAAAGCCTGGAAGAGCTTTACGGGAATTTTGCCCCCTTTTTTGACCGTGATTTTTTTAATTTCCCTGGTGATTGTGTTCCTGCCTCAGCAGGCTATAGCAACTTTCCTGGGAGAGCGAAGTGGTATTCTGGGTTACCTCATAGTTTCTCTGGTGGGTGCCATAACTCTCATCCCGGGCTTTGTAGCTTTCCCTATGGCCAAAATGCTTCTGGATCAGGGAGCAGGGGTAGCCCAGATGGCGGTCTTCGTTTCTACTCTTATGATGGTGGGTCTGGTTACTGCACCTCTTGAGATACGCTATTTCCGGTTTAAGGCCACTTTGTGGAGAAACCTTTTGGCTTACTTTTACTCTTTTCTGGTTGGATATGTGGTCTGGATAGCTGTGAAAGGATGGTGAAAATGGGGATGAGTCGACTTAAGGAGTACAGAGGTAGCATTTTGGTGTTGGCAGTCTCTTTGTTACTTCTCTTTGTGCGGCCTGCAAGCGGAAAGGAAGTTTTTGGATTGAGCTTTAAGAATATTCTTTTCATGCTGGGCATAATTCCGCCTATTTTTTTGATGGTGGGTCTCTTTGACGTCTGGGTTCCCAGAGAAAAAGTGGTGAAAAGGCTGGGCGAGAAATCTGGTTTTCTGGGAATGTTTCTGTGCTTTGCTCTGGGGGTTTTTGCGGCTGGCCCCCTGTACGCAGCTTTCCCAATTGCGGAGGTGCTATTGTGCAAAGGAACCAGCCTGCGCAACGTGTGGATATTTCTCGGTGCCTGGTCCACCATGAAGATACCCATGTTTCTTTTTGAGATGCAGAACCTGGGTTACCGCTTTGCTCTTTCTCGTTATGCCATGTCCTTTCTGGGGATTTTTGGAATTGCTTTCCTTCTGGAACGGCTGATTTCCGAAAAGGAGAAGGGGAATATACTAAAAGGATATCTGGGTGGAGAATCTGTTTTGGGGTGATAACGACCTGTTTTACCTAAATAATGTTGCTTTTTGATGAAACCTGACTGAGGAGCTCTTTTTGCTTTTCCTGGCTTTTCCGATGTTGGCCCAGGATAGTTAGTAACGTTTTTGGCCTGCCTACATACCTGGTTCCTTACCCGGACACCGCTTCAATTGGAGCTTGTTTGTTGGGTATGGAGGCAATGGGTTTTTCTCGAGAAAACGTGTTTGGGGTTGAAAGCCTTGAGGGTTGTTGTGTTCTTCCGGAAGAAGAATATGTAGAATACTATTCGAAGTTGTATTCTTTTTACAAATCTAAACTGATTTCGATATTGGATTGATAGAGATGAAAAGTTTACAGGTAGATAAAAACTCGCCTATCCCGTTGCACGTACAGTTGAAGAATATGGTTAAAGCGCTTGTTGAGAATGGTAGTTATAAGCCAGGGGATAAGTTTTATTCAGAAGGTGAACTTGCTAAAATCTGTGGAGTAAGCAGAATGACCGTCAGAAAAGCTATGGATGAACTTTCCAGGGAAGGCCTTATTTTGCGAATACCTGGTAAGGGGACTTTTGTAGGTCGGAAAAAATTGGTGGAAAAACTCACCGAACTTGTGGGCTTTACTCAAGATATGGAGTCAAAAGGTTATGTTCCTTCCAGTCGTGTAATAGAGAAAAGGGTAATTTCTCCTCCCAAGAAAATAAGAATTCTTTTGCAGCTTGAGAGTGGGGAAAAGGTTTTATTTTTGAAAAGAATACGCTATGCTTCCGGCGAAGCCGTTGCTTTGCAGGTTGCCTATGTTCCGCTTAAATTTTTCCCGGGCATAGAAAAACTGGACTTGGAAAAAGAGTCTCTTTACGCTGTTTTCAAGAGATTTGGTAGGCCTCCGGTCTGGGCAAGAAGAGGCTAAACTTTTGGGAGTTTCTGAAGGGTTTCCGGGTCTTTTCTGTACAAGAATAACCTTTGATGAAACGGATTCCCCCATAGAATATGTTGAGTTTTTGTATCGGGCCGATCGCTACAAATTTGTGGTGAACCTGGTTCGACCTGGTTTTTCGAAGAACCAATCATTCCGCAATGTGCATTAGTTTGTATTTTGAGGTATATTAATAACTGTGGAGGTGTGCTAAATGTCAACTTTTCGTTATTCTTTGGCCAAGTTCATTCCTTTTCAGGATCAAAAGGAGTGTGAGCGAGTCAGAAAGATAACCAGGGAAGAAATTACCAAACATCCCAATCCCCAGTTTAAAATTCGCATCATTGAAAACAAGGAAGATTTTTATTTCCAGTTTGCCCTGGATATAGTAACTCGTATTGTAGAGGCCAGGGAGAAAAACCAGAAGCTGGTGCTCATTCTACCGGTAGGACCCATGCCTCAGTATCCCCTTGCTGCAGAAATGATCAACCAGCTGCGTATTCCCATGGACCATGTTTATACCTTTAACATGGATGAGTATGCCGATGAAGAGGGAAATACCGCTCCTCCCACCTGGCCAGGTTCTTTCCAGAAAGCCATGTGGGACAGTTTCTTTTTGAAAATCGATCCCAAACTCCGTCCTCCTGAGAAAAACATCCATTTTCCAACCCAAGAAGTGCTTAACGACTATGCCAAGATGATCGATGACCTGGGTGGTGCTGACTGCTGTTATGGTGGTGTGGGCTGGTGTGGTCACATTGCTTTCTGGGAAGCGCATCTGGGCTTTGAGTTTGGCGATGACCTGGAAGCTTTCAAGCAGGCAGGACCCCGTATTGTAGAATTGCATCCCATGACCATCATGCAGAATGCTCTGCATTCTTTCAGCGGAGACTGGTCCTGGGTACCACCCAAAGCAGCTACCATTGGTCCAGCTCAGATTGTACAGGCCAAAGATCGCAGTTTCTGGCTGGATGGCTACATTGGAGGAGGAGTAAGCTGGCAGCGCTTCATAGCTCGCTTAGCTGCTCATGGAAGAGTGAATACCTTAGTACCTGCTTCCATTCTGCAAACTCTTCCTGGAACTTATACTTTGCTTGGAGGAGTAGCTGATAACGTGGAGATACATATGTCCTGAGGGGGAAAATTTGGGCAATAAAAGGGGGTGAGACGTGGCTTGAAAGGTTAGTTTTTAAGGGTAATAGCAAATTATAAGGATTTTTATTGAGGAGGGATAAGCGTGAAAAAGTTGGCCATTTATTTCGTGTTTGCTGTTTGTGCCCTGGTAGTTTTGAGTGTGCCTGCTCTGGCAAAAGTTGAAATCAGCGGCCTTTTCATGAAACAGGCTGGCTACCAGGAAAGCGATATCCGGGCCATGACTGATGAATTCCTCAAGCAGAACCCGGATATTGCGGTTAACCTTTCCTTTGTGGCTTACGAAGAACTGCATGATAAAATCGTGGTAGCTGCGGCCAGTGGTGCGGGAACTTACGACGTCATCCTTCTTGACTGCATATGGCCTGCTGAGTTTGCAGAAGCGGGTTGGCTCCTGGATGTAACCGATCGGCTTTCTGAAGAGGATCGCGCTGACATATTTCCGGAAGTGCTTTCCTCGGTCACCTACAAAGGCAGACTTTATGGCATGCCCTGGCTGAACGACTGGCAGTACTTCTTTTACAACAAAAAGATGCTCGAAGATGTTGGTGCAACTCCTCCTGCTTACTGGCCTGAAGTGATAGACATTTCCAAGAAACTGAAAGATGCCGGAATTGTTAAATATCCTATCATCGATGCCTGGGGCCAGGGCGAGGCAGTAGTCATTCAGTGGTTACAGTATGCAGTGGCCATGGGAGGCAAACTTTTTGATGAAGATGGCAACCCCATCATGAACCAGGGAGCTCCCCTTAAAGCTCTGGAGTTCATGGTTGATAACATGGAAGCTGGTTACTTCAATCCTGCCTGTATTGAGTCTTTCTATGAAGAGGTGCGCAGGGTATTTTCTGCGGGTCAGGCCGCTTTCGGGCTTAACTGGACTTACATGTACAACCTGGCCAACGACCCTCAGGAGTCCCAAATTGCTGGTAATGCTATTTTGGCGCTCATCCCGGGTTTCCCGGAAGGTAGAAGAAGTGCCACCTGCAACGGAGGAATGGGTCTGAGCATCATGAAGACCAGCAAGCATCCTGACGAGGCCTGGAGATATATAACTTATCTTGCCAGTAAAGAAGTGCAGAAAAAGTATAGTCAGAATGCTCTGCCTATCTGGAAGTCGCTTTACGATGACCCCGAGCTTATTGCTCAACAACCTGAAGTTGTAAAGGTGGCCAAGGAACAGATCCGCTACGTATTCGATCGTCCTCAAGTACCCTGGTATTCACAGTTTTCCCTGATTATGAGTGAGGAGCTACAGGCAGCGCTTACTGGAGCTAAAACCCCGCAACAGGCCATGGATGACGCAGTTTCCAGAGCCAAAGAAGTTATGGAAAAGTACTGATACTCGGGGCGGGTTTGACCCGCCCTGTTCTTTTATGGAGTGACTCACATGAGAACTGGAACTTTCCGAAGAAAAGAAGTTTATTTTGCCTGGTTTCTTATTCTTCCTGCTTTTGTTTTCATAGGAATCATCATTTTCTACCCCATGGCGCTTTCTTTCTACATGAGCCTTTTTCAGATAGATTTTACCAGGCGTGCCATGGGAACACCTTTTGTGGGTTTGCGCAATTATCTGGAGATCTTGAGAAGTTCTTATTTCTGGGATTCTATGTGGAAAACTGCTTATTTTACGGTAGTTTCCATTGCTTTGGAGATGGTGGCTGGTTTCCTGATTGCTTTGCTGCTTAATGAAAAGTTCAGAGGGAGAGGGGTGTTGCGGAGCCTCCTGCTTTTGCCCTGGGCTTTGCCCATAACCGTTGATGCCATTATGTGGAAGTGGATTTTTAACGCCAACTATGGTGCACTTAATGCCCTGCTAACTCAGCTGGGGATTCTGGATTCCTATCGGCCCTGGCTTACCAATCCCTGGAGCGCCATGCACTGCGTCATTATAGCTGATGTCTGGAAAGTGACTCCGCTGGTGGCTCTTCTTTTGCTTGCAGGGCTTCAAACCATACCCCGGGAGCTGTATGAAGCAGCGGTAGTAGATGGAGCCAGCTGGAGATCTTACCTGTTTCGCATCCTTATCCCCCTGTTGACTCCGACTTTCCTGGTGGTCCTGGTGCTGCGGACCCTGGATGCTTTCAGGGTGTTTGATATTGTTTACATAATGACTCAGGGAGGCCCTGCTAATGCCACCAAGGTGATTTCGTTTTTAACCTATCAGGAGGCTTTTAAATTCTTGCACTTTGGAAAGGGTGCCGCTCTGGCTTATCTCATAACGCTTGTGGTTGCTCTTTTGGCTTTGATGTATAGCAGGGTTATGCGAAAACAGATAGAGTATTGAGGTGACCCCATGGGTATCAAAAGACAAAAGAAAGTACGTTCACTCCTAATAGGGATATTTGCAGTGTTGCTGGCGGTGGTGCTTATTGCACCACCTCTGTGGCTCTTTATATCCAGCATTGCCGATTTGCAGGAGCTTTTACGGGTGCCGCTGCGCTGGATTCCTGAGCGTCCTTCCCTGGAGCGCTATGTTAAAATACTTTTTTCTCAGGGGCCAGAGAGTGAATTTCGCAGGATTATGTGGAACAGCTTTTTCGTGGCTCTTTTTGTGACCATCATTTGTGTTTCTCTGGGTTCTCTTGCAGCCTATGCTTTTTCACGCCTCCGTTTTCCTGGCAAGGAGAAAATTCTATTTGTGCTCCTTTTCTCTTATATGTTGCCTCCCATAGCGGTGATTATTCCTCTTTACCAGATTTTCAGCAAGTACCGTATGCTGGATACCCGTCAGGCTTTGATTCTCGTTTATTCAGCTATTCTGGTTCCTTTCGTTATTTGGTTGATGCGCACTTACTTTGATACCATACCCCGGGACCTTGAAGATGCTGCTAAAATAGATGGTTGCTCTCATCTGGGAACTCTTTTCCGGGTCATCTTCCCCCTTTCTCTGCCCGGTGTTGTGGCTACTTTGCTTTTTGCGTTTTTAATGTCCTGGGAGGAGTTCTTTATCGCCTTGATTTTGACTTCCACTCCTCAGGCAAAAACGGTGCCAGTCGCCATAGCCGAATTTTCTGGTCGGCATTCCATCGATTTTGGAATGATGTCTGCCGGGGGAATTCTGGCGGCGCTGCCTCCCATTTTGATAGCTTTTCTGTTTCAGCGCTACATTATCGGGGGTCTTCTCTCTGGTGCGGTGAAAGGGTAATAGCCAGGGTTTGTTATGTGGGTAGTGACGAAAAACTTGTCTGACTCAGGCAAGCAAGCGCTGTTAAAAATGTAGAAAGTGTTGTATAATAAAGGTGAAGTGAATAGAAGTTTAGGCCGGGGGAGCTCCATAATGCGGGGCTGAGAGGAGAGCGCAAGCTCTCGACCCTTAGAACCTGATCTGGTTAATGCCAGCGGAGGGAGTTGGCTGAACCAGGCTAAAAAGCCACCTGTCTTCCTGGCAGGTGGCTTTTTTTATGAAATTTTTCCTGGAAGGGAGGTCGAATCAGATGCGCTCCACACATCTGCGTCTGCTGGTTTATACCGGGTTGTTTGCAGGCTGTGCAGTTTTGGTATCCGGCATTCACTTCCCGGTTGGTCCCACCAAGGTCTTTCCCTTTCAACACACGATTAACGCGCTGGCGGGGATCATGCTGGGTCCCTGGTACGGGGCGCTGGCCGCTTTTCTTGCCGGGCTTATTCGTATCTCGATTGGCACGGGCACTATTTTTGCCCTACCAGGGGGTATTCCGGGGGCACTGGTGGTGGGCTTTCTGTACCGGGCTTTCAAAAGTGACTGGGTGGCTCTCACCGAACCCCTTGGTACTGGACCGATTGGAGCCACTCTGAGTGCCCTGGTGGTTGCTCCCCTGGTTGGCAAAACCGGGACCTGGTTGTTTTTTCAGACCGCTTTTCTGGCCAGCAGCATTCCGGGGAGCATCATCGGTCTGATACTTGTTAAGTCCTTGCGCAGGGTAGCAAACCTTGACCTGTGCTATGAGGGAGGCACCAAAAAATGCTAAACGGCATACAGCCTGTTCCCAAAGAGCAGCGCAACTTGCGGGGTATTGACTTTTTCTTGCTCTGGGCTGGAGCAGCGATTGCCATTTCTGAGGTATGGGCGGGTGGTATGCTGGTTCCCCTTGGTTTTTGGGCCGGGTTGTGGGCGGTTGTGCTGGGTCACATAATCGGCAACACACCACTTGCTCTGGGAGGAGTGCTGGGAAGCGACCTGGGTATTCCAGCCATGGTTTCGGTGCGCCTGGCTTTCGGAAGGTGGGGTTCTTATCTCGCCTCGCTTTTGAACATCATCCAGCTTCTGGGCTGGACAGCAGTGATGGTGATTATTTGTGCTCAGTCCTGTGAGGTTATAACCAGCGCACTTTTTGGTTACAGTAATTTGAAATTGTGGATGGTGATAGCTGGTCTGGGGAGTACCCTGTGGGCAATGGTGGGTAGTCGTTTCTGGCAGTGGATGCAGAGAATTGCAGTAGTGGCCCTGGGAGTGCTCTGTGTTTTTATGACTTACAGTGTGTTTCGGGAAGTTTCCTGGAATACGCTTTTGAGCATGAAGGGGAGTGGTGAGCTTCCCTTTGGTGCCGGCTTGGACCTGGTAATTGCCATGCCCATTTCCTGGCTTCCACTGGTTGCGGATTATTCACGCTTTGCCAAGGACACCCGTTCCTCTTTCTGGGGTACCTGGTGGGGCTACTTCATAGTGAGTTCCTGGATGTACTTCCTGGGTCTTTCTTCTGCCCTGGTGACTGGCAAAAGCGATCCCATTCCGGCCATGCTGGCCTTAGGCTTTGGAACCATAGCTTTCTGCATCGTTCTTTTTTCTACTTTTACTACCACTTTCCTGGATATTTATTCAGCAGCGGTCTCCTTTTTGAACATCCGGCCCCGGGTAAAAGAGCGCCTGGCCACGCTGGTTTTTGGTGTTGCGGGGACTGTGCTGGCTCTCTTTTTCCCCATGGACAGATATGAAAGCTTTCTCTTTCTGATTGGTGCTGTTTTTGTGCCCCTTTTTGGAGTGGTTATATTTGATTATTTCCTCTATAGAAAGAGAAAAGTAGACGTTGCTGAGCTTTACGAAAAGTGTCCAATGCTGGTCTGGCAGGGAGTGGTTGCCTGGGCAGTGGGGCTTTTGCTTTACGAAGTGTTGCTTTATACACTTCCTGCTCTGGGAGCTTCGGTACCCAGCTTTCTGGTTGCTGGCGGTTTGTATCTTCTTTTGCGGAGGAATTTCTTTATTTCGAACTAAATCAGAGGAGCAAAGAGGAAACAAAAAGAACTGATAAAGGTGCTTGGGGATGGTAGTGTGACCGCTACGCCTTCCCCGGGTTAATCTCAGCACGAAATCACCCTTGATTTGAGGAAGCCCGGTGGTAAAGAGTCAAGAGGTGGTTGAAAAATTTTTTAAAATTTAATAGTTTTTAAGGGTTTTTTGGGACGAAAGGGTCATTCTCGATAGATTCGATTTACTCGTGACATGTTTTGCTTCTCGGGGTTTACGCTGTTCATTTGACCTGACGCTACACCGGTGGTTTCAGCGACTCCTACTTCTTTCGTTCTGCGTTCTCAATCTAGTGCAGTAGTTTTCCTCAGGGAGGCCGCGCGGCCAATCCGGGTGCCTTGGAGATGAAAAACGTAGTTAGCCTGGTGGTGCAAGAGCTCTTGATGTTGGACGAATACAACTCCCGTTCGAGGGACTGCTGCGGGACTACGATTTCAACAGGGCGACGATCCGGCAGTGCGTTACGTTCGTGAGGCGAAGAAGCACACCGGGGAACTCACAACCATCCTCATCAACGACACCATGTATAGGTGCAGATCGTCTTCCCAATGGACGATCTGGGAGTCTGGAGATCGAACATCAGTTTCCAACGCACAATTACCCTCTGTACGACGGCCGGGTGCTCTATTTTCTCCACGACCAATTCTTATTATTGTTGGTGAGAAAGCTCATTCCTGTTATATGAGTGAAGATGCTTACAAATTGCCAGAAGAACCCAAAGAGTAGATGATAATACCTAACGCAAATCATGTAGATTTATACGACAGAGTAGAAATAATTCCTTTTGACAAAATAGAACAGTTCTTCAGGGAGAATTTGAAGTGATAAGTATGCCAACTGGGGGGACCGGTTCTCCAACCGAGTATACGATGAATTAATAAAGAGTGCGATAAAGGAGATCGGAAAGAGATTAGGATAATAGGAATTTTGTCTTTTGTTGGAGCAGTAAAGAAGTTTGTCTGTTTGCAGATAGGGGTATTAAAGTAAGGAATGAAGTAGTAGGGCATTGAATAGGTTTCTTGAAGTGAAAAAAGAAATCTTTTCTTTTGATTTCACCAATGAGATCTAAGGGTGTGAGAGAAGGAATCTCTAAGGAGATATTTACCCCAACCCTTAACAGGTTGATGTAAATATCTGCCTGTATCAACCTCTGCTTTGGCATTGCCAAAGCAGAAAAAGGAATTTTTTCTCACCCACCACCTTAACTTTTATCTTTGTGATGTTTTATAACTTTTCCTTCCACCATAAATATTACATCTTCACAGATATTTGTGGATAAATCAGCTATGCGTTCTAAGGAACGGGAGATTCTTATTAGATGGATTGAGCGTTCAGTAGTGGAAGGATCAGAACTCATGTAAGTAATTAATTCTCTTAAAATTTGGTCTCTTAAATTGTCAACAACCGTGTCCTTCTCGCATACAGATTTTGCCAGGTTTGCATCTTTGTTTATAAAAGAATCTACTGCATTCTTCAACATATTTATAGATTCTTCTGCCATTCTGGGAATGTCAATTAAAGGTTTAACAAGAGGTCTTTCTATCAAAAACAAGGCACTTTCAGATATGTTGACTGCTAAATCGCCAATCCTTTCTAAATCGTTATTCATCTTTAAAATCATGAGAATGGTTCTTAAGTCCCCTGCTTCTGGCTGATATAAGGCGATTAAATTAGTACAAAACTCATCTATCTCTATTTCCAGTTCATTTATCTTAGGTTCATATTCTTTAATCACCTTTTCTAAAGTTTCTTTGTTTTTTTCAATAAGTCCCTGGATTGACTTTTTAACCATATTTTCGGCTAAACTTGCTTCTTCGACTAATTTCTTCTTCAATTCATTCAATTTTTCATCTAACATAAACTCCTCCTATTTATCCAAATTTACCGGTTAAATACTCCTCAGTCCTTTTATCCTTAGGTGCTGTAAACATCTTGGGAGTTTTATCAAATTCAATTACCTTACCTAAATAAAGAAAAGCAGTATAATCTGAAACTCTTGCTGCCTGAGAACGGTTGTGGGTAACCAGAATTACAGTGACTGTTTCTTTTAATTCCATTATTAATTTTTCTATCATTGACGTTGCTTTGGGATCTAAGCTTGAGGTTGGTTCATCTAAAAGAAGAATTTCTGGGTTCATTGCTAAAGCCCTTGCAATACATAATCTCTGTTGTTGTCCTCCAGAAAGAAACACTCCTTTTTTATATAATACATCTTTTACTTCTTCCCAAAGATAAGCCTTTTTTAAAGTTTCCTCAACTATTCTGTCTTTTTCCTCTTTTTTCAATTTTATTCCGTTTAAGATATACCCCGCTATTACATTATCGTAAATACTCATCGTAGGAAAAGGGTTGGGTCTTTGAAAAACCATTCCAACCTTTCTTCTTACTGTTGCAGGATGAAGAGAAATAATACCTTCTCCACTAAGATAAATCTCTCCTTTTAAAACTGCACCTGGTGTTAGTTCATGCATTCTGTTTATACACCTTATCAGAGTAGATTTTCCACACCCTGAAGGTCCCATTATAGCGGTAACCTTACCTCTTTCTATTTCTAAGTTAATATTTTTTAAAACCCAATTTTCTTTATATCCTGCACTTAAATTTTCTATTTTTAAAACTGTGTTTTCCATCTTTTTCCCTCTATAAATTTTATTATCAGGTTTAAAATAAAAACCATCGTAATTAAAACAAAAGAAGCTCCCCAGGCAATTCTATGCCAGTCCTCATAAGGGCTCATTGCATAATTGAAAATTAAAAGGGGAAGAGCATCAACGGGTTTTAGCGGGTTTATATTCAAAAATGGATTACCGAATGCAGTAAAAAGAAGAGGAGCGGTTTCTCCTGCTATTCGTGAAATTCCTAACACTATTCCCGATAGTACGCCACTCATTGCTGAAGGTAAAACTACTTTTAATATAGTTCTCGTATAATTTGTTCCTAAACTGAAAGCTGCTTCTTTTAAATAGAAAGGAACAAGCCTTAAAGTTTCCTCTGTATTCTTAATAACTACCGGCAGCATCATAAATGCCAGAGCTACTCCACCTGAAAGCGCAGAAAAACCCCCCAGAGGTTTTACTACTAAAAGATAACCTATAATTCCTATAACAATCGAAGGGACTCCCTGCAGGACATTTACCAGAATTTTTAGAGCTTCTGTAAATCTATTCTCTACTTCTGCTAAAAATATTCCTACCACAATTCCCAAAGGAGAAGATATAAGGAAAGCTATGGTGATTAAAAGAAAAGTTCCTATAATTGAATTTAGAATTCCTCCTCCTTCCTCACCCGCGGGTTTAGGAAGATTTGTAAAAAACTCTAAATTTATTACTGAAATCCCATTTTTTATAATAGTAAATAAAATAAAAAATAGAGGAAACAAAGTAGAAAGAGAGAAAAATACAACTAAAATTCTCAGTAACTTATCTTTAAAAATTCTTTTCTTTAAGCTCATTTCACCTCATACCTTTTTACAATAAAGTTTCCGATAAGATTAACTATCACACTTAGTACAAAAAGCCACAGGCCTATTTGTATAAGAGCACTAAGATGAATATCTTTTGTTGCCTCAGTAAATTCATTGGCTATAACAGAAGCCATAGTGTTTGCGGGGCTGAAAATGCTTTCGGGTATAAGATTTGAGTTGCCAATTACCATGGTAACCGCCATTGTCTCACCAAAAGCCCTCCCAAAACCTAAAAGTATTCCCGCAAATATCCCAGAGCGACAATAAGGTAAAATTGTTTTTTTTATAACCTCCCAGGTAGTTGCTCCCAAAGAAAAACCGGCTTCAATCAAATCTTGAGGCACCATTTTTATTACTTCTTTAGAGATAGAGGAAATATAAGGAATTATCATGATTGCTAAAACCAAAGAAGCCGTCAAAATCCCTACCCCATAAGGGATAACTCCTAATTTTATTTCTAATGCTCTGGTCAAGGGGACTAAGAAAAATAGTCCCCAGAATCCATAAATCACAGAAGGAATGCCGGCTAAAAGATCAGTAGTAGTGCTTAAAACTTTGTTTAGGAAACCCGATTTGTAATATACGCTTAGAAACAGGGCTAAAGAAAGTGAAAACGGCAGAGCAATAAAAAGAGAAATAAAAGAGGTAAGGATAGTCCCCAAGACGAAAGGTAAGAGACCAAATTTTTCATTCACAGGGTCCCAAACTTTACCTGTAATAAACTTGAATCCAAAAGTGTTGATAGAATATAGACTTTCTTTGAATAGAAAAATAAGCATTAGAAGCAAAAGTAAGAAAAACGAGATTCCCCCAAACCAAAGTATTGCCTTAAAAATTTTATCCTGCCTCATCTCCATGTAGGTTTCCTTTCATCCTGGTTAAGAGGGGAGGGAAAACCTCCCCTCTTGGGATTCATTTCAATAAAGGTTTCCCTTCATAAGTAATAGACTCAATTATCTTTTCGGCTTTTCTTGTTGCTTCTTGAGACAGAGGTGCATAATGGAGTTCCTCAGTGTACTTTTGTCCCTCATGAATCATCCACCATAAAAGCTTTACTAAAGCCTGGGCTTTCTCTTCTGTTAGTCCTCCTTTTTTTAAGTCTTTGTAAACCAATATCCAGGTAAATCCTGAGATGGGGTAACCAAATTCTGCGGATGTATCCGTTAAAGAGACTCTCATATCATCGGGTAATTTGGTATCGGCGGCTAAACTTACGGATTTAATGCTCGGGTCAATGAAGTTTCCGGCCTTATTTCGTACCTCAGCATAGGGCATTTTATTGCTTAAAGCATAGATTAATTCTACATATCCAATAGCACCC
Source organism: Atrimonadaceae bacterium G-SL-SR-0-11 (assembly GCA_048814795.1). Classification (GTDB taxonomy): domain Bacteria; phylum Atribacterota; class Atribacteria; order Atribacterales; family Thermatribacteraceae; genus Thermatribacter. Next base: position 990,361 of record CP184673.1, read on the forward strand.
GGCAGTTGCTTTACAAGGCCTGCTACACCTGGATTTCCCTTTGCCCCTAAACCAGAAGGCCAGTTTAAGGATTTTCCTCTTCCTACTAGATTCTTCCACTCTTCGCTAACTTTACACAGGTAATCAGAAAATATAAAAGTAGTACCACTTCCATCCGAACGATGGACAACTACGATCGTTAAATCTGGAAGATTTACTTCTGGATTTAGTTCCTTTATTTTAGGGTCATTCCAGTTAGTTATCTTCCCTAAAAAAATATCAGCAATTATTTCGCCAGTTAGTCTTAATTTTGGATTTCCAGGCAGATTATAGGCTATAACCACTGCTCCTGCTGTTATTGGAATATGTAAAATTGGAGAAGAAAACTCTTTAAGACCTTCGTCATCTACATAGGCATCTGATGCCCCAAAATCTACGGTTTTTGCTATGAGTTGTCTTATTCCCCCTCCAGAACCAATTGCCTGATAATTAATCTTCACGCCTGTCTTTTTGTAGTATTCAGAAAACATCTTAGAATAAAGAGGATAGGGAAAAGTCGCCCCTGCTCCAGTTAGTTCTACTGCCAAAGCTTGAACTGAGAAAACACTCAGTAGAATTCCCATTAATATTGCTGAAAAGATCAGTTTTTTCACTGCTGAACCTCCCTTTTTTAAAATTTGCAGACCAAATCCACCTGAAGTAAGTTTTCTGCTACTAAAAACTCGGGATTTTTCTCATTTCTTTCACCTCCTTTTTTAATTATCCCTGTAACATAATTTCCACAATTTTTTTCTGAGTTGGTAAGACTCCTTTTCTACTTGCTGTTCTTTCCTTCTACGTGTTCTTCATTTTTGTATTCTTGGGCTATTAACTGCGTATAAATTCTCTGTTAATTTTTGGTTAATTTTGTATTGCTTAAAATTGGTTGTTTGATCTGCCTTACCTTTCTCGGCGAATGCCTAATCCCCTGACTATTTGAGATAATCCTTCCTGAACCCTTATTTAACTCTACAGAATTCAGGGCTTGAATTTTTCTTTTCGAATAGCTTCTAAAATTTCTTCTTTATCCAGCAAAAAGCATAAGTTGAAACTTTTACGAGAGGCTGCCGGGAGAGCCCACCCTTTCAAGGATGGGAGGAGGTTACTTTTTAGAGGAATCAATTGGAGGGGTTAATTAAAGGGTCAAATCCTTTTTCTACCTCAATAAGCCCTAAAAACCCTCTTGACCAGATCTTAAAAAGAAATCCTGCCTTTGTATTTGGAAGCAATTGATTTAATTAAAGGTAAATAATTCTGATATAAATTTCCTTTCTCCATTTCACTTTATTTATACAAACTGGATGTTAAGAGTTGTAGGGGGAAAGTTAATTTTTGATTAGGAAGAGTAGGCAGGAAAAACAATTGTAAATTCCGTACCTTCACCTGGTGAGCTTTTTACATCTATTCTTCCATTGTGTAAAAGCACGATATGTTTGACAATAGAAAGACCTAAGCCTGTGCCTCCCAGTTTCTTAGAGCGGGATTTATCTACCACATAAAATCTTTCAAATATTCTATCAAGGTGTTCTTTTGGTATTCCGGTGCCTGTATCTTTTATTTTAACAATTACTTCTTTGTCAGTTTGTTTTAACAGAATACTAATTTCTCCTTTCTCTGTATATTTCAGAGCGTTGTCTATCAAATTTATCAGCATCTGCTCTAATTTAAAAGGGTCTCCTTTGATTACAACTTTGCTTTCACATATTAAATTTAATGTTAGATTTTTTTCTTTTGCTTTCTGCATAAATATTTTGCATACATCCTTGGCCATTTCCTCTAAATTCACCTTTTCTTTTATCTGGGTTAATCCTTTCTCTTCCAATTCTGAAAGTGAAAGCAAATCGCTAACAATGTTTATGAGACGCTCCGTATGTTTTTCGATAATCTCTAAATAGTGTCTCGCATCACCCTTTACTTCTTCTTCTAAGGTTTCAACATATCCTTTTATAGCGGTGAGGGGGGTTCTTAATTCATGAGAAACATTTACTACGAAATCTTTCTTCATTTTTTCCACCTTTTTGAGTTCAGTAATATCATGCAAAACAATTATTAACTCTTCTTTAGAAGGTATAAGGACAAAGCTGCACAGGAATACTTTTTCATTCAACTCTAACTCTTGGGGAGAGACTCTTTTCTCTTCTTTTGCTTTTTCTATCAATTGGGGCAACTTAGGATTTCTTAAAATTTCCCACCAGAATTTACCCTCCGGATTTATTTGGACAATCCTTTTAAAACTTTCATTGAAAAGAACAATTTTACCTTTTTTATCTAAGACTAAAAGCCCTTCTTCAAGAAAAGAGATGATGCTGTTTAACTCTTCTTGTTTTAAAGCTAAATTATCAAACAACTGTTTTAATTTTTCGGACATTTTGTTAAAACTATTTGCCAGTTTTCCTATTTCATCATCTCTTTTAAGCCTTACTTTTACAGAAAAATCGCCTTCAGCCAATTTATTAGACGCCGAAACCAGCTCTTTTAAGTGCTGAGATAAATTTTTTGAAAAAGAAAATGCCCCTAAGAGAGAAAGAAGAGTTATAAAAATTACTATCCCGAAGATCTTAAGTTTCAGGTTATTTAGCAGTTTGTTTATATCCTTTAAAAATAAACTTACTCTTAAGACGCCCAGAAACTCTTCTTTTGATTTAACGGGTATTGCCACGTATAGCATTTCTTCCTTTACTGTCGTGCTGAAACGCAAAGATTTACCAAAACCATCTGCTATGGCTTGTCTGATCTCTGGCCTGTCATTGTGATTTTCCATAAGATTAGGATCTTTTTCTGAATCTGCTAAAACTTTTCCTGAAGGAGCGATAACCGTAATTCTTGTTTTTATGCTTTTGCCTATTTCTTTTACTAAGGAATCCAATCTTTTGAAATTTTTTTCTTCTATAAGGGGTAGAACTCTAAGTTGAAGAGCATAGGATAGGTTTTTAAGGTCTAAAGATAAAGTATTTATGTAATGGGACTTTATTGTTCTAAAAGAAAAGAAGAATATTAAGATTGAAAGCGATAAAATGATCAAACAGAAGCTAAAAAAAATTTTTAAGAATATAGATCCTTTCATTCTTCTATCTTGTAGCCTACACCTCTTACATTTTTTATAAATCTTTTTGCTTTTCCTAATTTTTCTCTTAAATTTTTAATATGAACATCTATAGTTCTATCCGAAACTGCTTTATCCTGTCCCCATAAATGGTCTAAAATCTGTTTTCTTGTAAATACCCATCCCTTTTTAGAAGCTAAGATTTCTAAAATTCTGAATTCGGTTGGGGTTAAATCTATTTTCTTGTCTTCTACAAAAACCTGGAATTTGTTAAGGTCTATTAAAAGGATGTCGTCTATTTTAATTTTTTTGCCGGAATCTGGTATTTTCCTTCTTAAAACTGATTTTACTCTTGCAATCAGTTCTCTTGGAGAGAAAGGCTTTGTTACATAATCATCTGCACCCAGCTCTAAACCTAAAACCTTGTCTGTCTCAGTGGCACGGGCAGTAAGCATAATAATAGGAATAGAACTATATTCTTGGTTTGATTTTAAATACTTACAAATCTCAATACCATCGGCATCAGGAAGCATAAGGTCTAAGATTATAAGATCGGGCATTTTAGAAGATAAGAATTTAAAGAAGCCTTCAGCATTTAGGAATTCTTTAACTTTAAAACCAGATCTGGTAAGGTGCAAAGATACAAGTTCTAAAATATCAGGCTCATCATCTATTACTGCTATTAATTCATTCATTTTTTCTCTAAATAAAATGAAGTTTTAAAAGTCTCTCTTTCTGGACTCAATTATTTACCGATTTAACCGCAGAAATTTGCCTTCTTTAACCAAAGGATAAAGAGTAACTTTATAAATCTTTAAAAATTTGGCTGCCCCTTTTGGTGTTAAAAGTTCTTCCCCATAAAAAATTCAACAATTCTCGATAGCGTTATATAATTGTAGATAATATTTGTCAACCTCCCGTTCCTTAGAACGCATAGCTGATTTATCCACAAATATCTGTGAAGATGTAATATTTATGGTGGAAGGAAAAGTTATAAAACATCACAAAGATAAAAGTTAAGGTGGTGGGTGAGAAAAAATTCCTTTTTCTGCTTTGGCAATGCCAAAGCAGAGGTTGATACAGGCAGATATTTACATCAACCTGTTAAGGGTTGGGGTAAATATCTCTTTAGAGATTCCTTCTCTCACACCCTTGGATCTCATTGGTGAAATCAAAAGAAAAGATGAGAAAGACGGAAGGATGCGGAGGCAATGAGCTATGAGAAAATCGTTTGGGGATATTCTGGAAAAATTAAGGACTGAAAAGCCTCTGGTTCACCATATTACCAACATTGTGGTAGCCAACGACAATGCCAATTGCATGCTTGCGGTAGGAGCGCTACCGGTTATGGCTTATGCTCCGGAAGAAGTTGAGGAGATGGTAGCTCAGGCTCAGGCCCTGGTTATTAACCTGGGAACGCTGACTGGGGAGGTCGTGAAAAGTGCCATTCTTGCTGCTAAAAAGGCCGAGGCATTGGGAATACCGGTTATTCTGGATCCCGTAGGCGCTGGTGCCACTTCCTTTCGCACAGAAAGCGCACTGCAGGTTCTCGAGGCAGCGAAAGTTTCTGTTTTGAGAGGTAACCGGGCAGAAATTGCTTCTCTTCTGGGTATGCAGGCTCTGGTGAAGGGCGTGGAATCCGGGGAAACCCAGGAGGAGCCCCGGGTAATTGTCCAGAAAGCCAGCCTTCGCTTTGGGACTGTGGTGGCTGTTACTGGTGAGGTAGACTGGGTGGGTGATGGAAAGCGAGTGGTGCGTGTTTTCAACGGTCATCCCCTGCTTACCAGAGTTACCGGAACCGGGTGTATGACAACCTCTCTTTGTGGGGCTTTTTGTGCTGTGGAAAAGGATTTTTTGATGGCTTCTGCAGCTGCTCTCTCTTTTTTGGGAGTGTGTGCTGAGATGGCAGCTCCTTTTTCTTCGGGTCCGGCCAGCTTTAAGAATCATCTTTTTGATATGATGTATAAGTTAGATGAAGATGCTTTTGGCCGCTTGGCTCGTTTCGAGGTGGAGAATTTATGAGAGATTTTTCTTTGTACGTCATACTGGACAGGACCTTACAGAGGGGGCGTTCGCACCTGGAGGTTGCCCGGGAGGCAATTTTGGGTGGAGCAACAGTTATTCAACTGCGGGAGAAAAACCTTGCTACCCGCGCTATGTTTGAAGAGGCTCTTGAGTTGCGCAAGCTGAGCAGGGAGTTGAACGCTCTTTTCATCGTCAACGATCGTCTGGACGTGGCCCTTGCTGCATCTTCGGACGGGGTACACCTTGGTGAAGAGGACCTTCCAGTTGATGTGGCCAGGCGCCTGGCTCCGAATCTCATCATCGGTTCTTCCTGTGATACCGTGGAGAAAGCCAGAGAGTTGGAGCACCTGGGTGCCGATTACCTGGGGGTGGGTACGGTATTTCCCACTGCGACCAAAAAAGACGCTGGTGAGCCCATTGGCCTTTCTCGCTTGAAGGAAATCAAGCAGGCGGTAAGTATCCCCGTGGTGGCTATTGGAGGCATTAACCTTTCTAACCTTGATGCGGTCTTGAGTACCGGGGTGGATGGAGTGGCTGTGGTTTCGGCAATTGTGGGTGCGGATTCGGTTTTTGAAGCTGCTTCCGCTTTTAGGAAGAAAATCGACTCCTGGAGGAAGAAATGAGTTACCTGGATGAAGTTGGAGAGTTTGGGTTCATCGAGAAAATAAAAGAAATGTTTCCGGTCTTTTCTACTTTGCTTGTGCAGGGCATTGGCGATGATTGCGCAGTTTTTAAAGGAAGAGAAGGCTGGCATACCCTGGCGACCTGTGATGTCCAGGTAGAGGAAGTTCATTTCAAGATGGCGCTTTTTCCTCCCTTTTTGCTTGGCAGACGTATTCTGGCAGTAAATATAAGTGATGTGGCAGCTATGGGCGGATTGCCCCGTTTTGCCCTGCTTTCCTTCGTTTTGCGACCGGACCTTGAAGAAGAGTGGATTTCTGAAGTGTTGCGGGGTATTAAGGCGGAGGCAGAGCGTTTTGAGGTGGATGTCATTGGTGGTAACCTTTCCCGTGTTGCTGGTTCCCTGGTTTTCGATGTTACCCTGATTGGCGAAGTTGAGAGCGGATGCCCCCTGCTCCTGCGTTCTAATGCCCGGGTTGGGGATCTTATCCTGGTTACCGGTTATCCTGGAGAGGCGGCCTGCGGCCTCCAGATAATACTTGAGGGAAGCAAGGAGGAGATAATCCGCTTTGAACGGCTCTGCAGACGCTGTCTGGCTCCCTTACCCCGTGTTGAAGAGGGAAGAGTCATTGCAGAAAGTGGTTATCCCTGTGCTTTGATTGATGTTTCAGACGGCCTTCTGCAGGATCTTTCCCATATCCTTGAGGCAAGCGGTGTGGGAGCAGTGGTCCACCTTGAGAGCCTGCCTCTCTCTGAAGATATCCAGAATTTCACACGAGAAAAGGCAGTGGACCCCTTCTTGCCCATTCTCTCTGGTGGAGAGGATTTTGAGCTTTTGTTTACCGCGCCTCCCCGGCTTGCCGAAAAGCTGAAAGCAGAGATCCAGCGCCGGACTGGCACCCCGGTTTGGGTGATTGGTGAAGTGATTGAGGGGAAAGGTGTGCAGCTCTATCGGGATGGGAAGGTAGTTTCCATTGGTTATCAGGGCTGGAATCATTTCAAAAAGGTGGTGACTTGAGCTTGTGAAAAGGGTATTGAGCATTGCTGGTTCTGATTCGGGTGGAGGGGCAGGCATTCAGGCGGACCTGAAAACCTTTTGTGCTTTTGGGGTGTATGGTATGACGGCTATCACTGCAGTGACCGCTCAGAACACGCAGCGGGTGGAGGCTATCCAGGAGTTGCCTCCGCAAATGGTGGCTGCTCAGGTTCGCTGCCTTGTTGAAGATATTGGTGTGGACGCGGTGAAAACGGGAATGCTCTCTAACTCTGAAATCATCGAAGCCGTGGCTTCAGAACTTGCTCGCTCCGGTATTGAGAAGATAGTGGTGGATCCAGTTATGGTGGCCAAAAGCGGGGCACGCCTGCTTCGGGAAGAGGCTATTGGAAGCCTGGTGAAAAAGCTTTTGCCTCTGGCTTTGCTGGTCACGCCTAACATTCCCGAAGCACTCATTCTGGCAGAGATGGAAAAGATAGAGAGTTTTGCAGATATGCAGGAGGCGGCACGGCGGATTTACCAGAGGGGTGTGCAGGCAGTGCTGGTCAAAGGAGGGCATCTTCCTGGAGAATGCACCCGGGACCTCCTTTTTGATGGCAAGGAGTTTTATTCTTTTGAGGGCAGGCGCATTGATACCAAAAACACTCATGGCACAGGGTGCACTTACTCTGCAGCAATTTGTGCTCTTCTGGCTCTGGGTTATGACTTATCGGAAGCAGTGAAAGAGGCCAAAAAATACATGGAGCTGGTAATTAGCCATTCTTTGCCTCTGGGAAAGGGATTTGGGCCCACCAACCATCTGGCTCCGCTTTTCATAAAGGAAGGAATAGATCCTCAAGAGGGAGGAAAGCTCTGGTGAGTGGAGTTTTTCGGGTCGGCACTTCGGGCTGGACCTATAAGCACTGGAAGGGTTTGTTTTATCCACCGGACCTTCCCCAGAAAGACTGGTTTTCTTATTACGCCAGTGTTTTCGATACTGTGGAGGTCAACTCCAGTTTCTATCATCTTCCTCGTCCTTCCACGGTGGAGCGCTGGTACCAGATTGTTCCTTCCGGTTTTCTTTTTGCCGTGAAGGCCAGTCGCTACATTACTCATGTGAAGAGGTTGCGGGATGTAGAAGAAGCGCTGGGACGCTTCTTTGAAATTTGTTCTCTTTTTCGGGAAAAGCTCGGTCCTATCCTTTTTCAATTTCCTCCCCAGATGGAGTTTCGTTCGGATGTTTTTGTTGCCTTTCTGGACCTTCTTGCAAAAAAAGACTACCTTTACGCTTTTGAGTTTCGCAATCCTTCTTTTTTCTGTGACCAGCTTTACGAAATGCTGCGCGAGCGCAATTTCTGCCTCTGTTTTGCTGATACTCCCCGCTATCCCTATCAGGAAGTACTGACCGCACCCTTTGTTTACTTGCGACTTCATGGAAGTCAGAGCCTTTATACCCACTGTTACAGTGAGGAGGAGCTGCAGATCTGGGCTCGCAAGGTGAAGGAGTGGCTCTGCGAGCGAGATGTGTATTGCTATTTTGACAATGATTACCAGGGTTATGCCATTTCCAACGCTTTGCGGTTGAGGGAACTGGTTCTGGGATAAAAGGGATAAGTCTTTTGGTTTAATGTATTGACTTTTAAAGTTCTTTTTTTGTATTCTTTCACTGACCAGTGGACGGCCACTAAAAGTGGTTGCATATCTTTTAGTTTCCCGGCTTGAGTCCGAGATGCTTTTGGGAAACTGATCAACAATTTTGCTCCTTGCTTTAGTAAGTCACAAATTTACAGGGACCACTAAACCCAGATAGAAATAGAATCAGGAAAACCTGGGTTTTTGCTTATAAGGGGAAAGCGAACTTTCCGATTTTGTCAAAGAAGTCTTAGGTGCTGATCTTTTGGTTGTAAGCTATTAGCAAAACTCTGAGTGGGGGATTTTTAAGAACGTGCAGGATACCATTGTTCTTGATACCAGCGTCTTCACCAACCCGGATACCTTTGTGCAGTTTGGTGAGAATCCCGAGAAGGCGGTGGGAGGGTTTATTCAACTGGCAAGTCGTTCTCCGCTCCAGTTCTTCATGCCTCTTTCGGTGTATCAAGAACTGCAAAAAGTAGTGGACTTCAAGCTGGTTTCCGGGAAACTGGAGCTGGTTATCAAAATCCGTTCTCCTCGGCGTTTTATGTTAATGATACCCGCTGAGCTCCTTTACCAGTTTATAGAGGAGTTGCGGGAGCGTATTAACAAAGGGTTACGCATTGCTGAACAGGCGCTGACCACTCGCGATATGTCTGAGGAAGAGCTGATTAGAAAATTGCGTACCCGCTACCGGGAGGCCCTGCGTCAGGGGATTATTGATAGCAAGGAAGACATGGACGTTATTCTCCTTGCTTTCGAACTCGATGCTGTGCTGGTAAGCGCTGACCAGGGAATCAGCACCTGGGCGGACAAGCTGGGCATAAAGTTGCTTGAGGCGAGCAGTTTGCGCTCTTTGATAGAGAGTTCAATCGAACACCGCCTGGCCCCTTAAGAGATTGGCGAGCATTGAGGTTGACCGCAGAAATATCTTGTCAAAGACCAGCACCCAGAAGCCATTTTCTCTGGCGAGTGAGCGTTTTTTAACTCTTATGGTCGATGAAGAACGGTTCAGGAGCTTAAGTAAGGCTTCGGCTCTTTCCGGGTTGTGGAAACGGCAAGAGAAAGTGTGATATATTCTCCTTTCCTTTTTGAACTTTTTGAGAGCGTCTTCGAAACCATCAAGAAGCGCTTTGCCAGCTTCGTAGAAAAGATTATCGTCGCATTTCTCTCCCAGTTCGTCAAGTGAGAGAATTAACCGGCTCAAGCGACTTATGTAAAAATGAGGCGGTAGTTCTTCAAGAAGTTCTGAGGAAACTTCAATGTCGTGAAGGTTGGCAAAGGGAGTAACGAACTTTAACCTTTTTCCTCCCTCAAGCGATTTTAGCACTATACCTTCCCTTTTTTCCTGGTTCAATCGCTTTAATAACTCATAAAGCCTTTCTATTGCCTGGGGTTCAAATACTCCATAATTCTCTACAGCGGGGAGCTGATAGGTTTTGATTATTTCCCATTTTTCCCTGGGTGGAAGAAAGTCCCCTTTTTCATCGATAATGTCAAACACGAAAGCTCTGACATCTTCGGTCACGTAAGGAGGATGAGCTTCGATGTAGGGGTTATCAGGACCGGCTATTTCAACACAGATAGTCCATTCCGGGTGGTCTTCAAAAAATAAAGTGGGAAGAAAGTCTAAAATGCGATCAGTCGTAAAAGGACAAACCTGTCCCGAGCGGGTGAAAGCCAGTATTCTACCGCCAGTATTAACCACTCTTACGTTGTAACCATCTACTTTTTCTTCAGCGAAGAACGGGCCTTTGAGGTGGCGTGGTACTCCACTTTCTATCCTCATGATTCGAGGTATGCGAGGGTAAGCAGGAATAATTCTTTCTCCAATTACTACTGTACCGCGGGGAATGTTTTTCCACTCTTCGAGAAAGGGGAAGTACTTTATACCTTCAAAATCTGCTTCTTTGATTGTTCCTGCTTTTAGGGCTTCAAAGATTTTTTCTTTTTTCACGGGAAAATATTATATCACTTTTGAACCGGTGGATTTTTGCCCTTTAGCATAGTGTGTTGATAAAAAATTTTAGAGTTTATCCTTGACAAATATTTGTGAGAACGTTATCATATCCCCGAAAGGAGGAAAAAGTGAACAGAAAAGGTATTGTGACCATAAAAGATGTAGCTAAAAAAGCTGGAGTATCTGTAGCAACTGCCAGCAGGGCACTTGGTGGCTATGGTTACGTAAGCAAAGAGGCAAGAGATAGAGTCCTGGAAGCCGCTAAAAAGCTTGGTTACAACCATAATTTGGTAGCCAAAAGCTTACGCACCAGAAAAACTTATACTCTGGGATACCTTTTGCCGGATATCGCCAATCCCTTTTATGCAGGTATTGCCCGGGGAATCCAGGATGTAGCTTTTGAGCGAGGCTACAGTGTAATCATCTGTAATAATGATAACGATATCATAAAAACTGAGCGTTTTTTGAAAATGTTTATCCGTAACCGGGTGGAAGGGATTATTTATTCTGCACCTTTCAACCAGGCTTTAAAAGAAATGGTTGAAGTTGCCATTGCTAACGGCATTCCAGTGGTGAACTGTTATGGCTCAACCCGGGTTCCCGCACTGGATATGGTAACTGGAGATGCTGAGGGAGGTTGCTATAAAGCAGTTAGGCATTTGCTTGAACTTGGCCATCGCAGAATAGGCTTTTTGAAAGTAAGAGAAAGTGGAATTAGTAAGCGGCGCTTTGCCGGTTGTAAAAGAGCACTGGAAGAAGCTGGAGTGGAAATACTTCCGGAGCTGGTTGTTGAAGTAAGTGACTACTCGCAGGCGAGTGGCTATCTGGGTGCCAAGATGCTTTTTGCAAGAAAGGAACTTCCCACTGCGATATTTGCCTTCAGCGAACAACTGGCTATAGGCGTTTTGAAGGCGGCCCGAGAGAGCTCCATTCCCATTCCAGAAAAACTTTCTCTGATTGGAGTTGACGATGTTATTGGGGAGGCGCTTGAGCCTCCGTTAACCAGTGTAAAAATTCCGACTTATGAAGCAGGAAAGGCAGCAGCTACGCTCTTACTGGAGAGGATCGAAAAACAACTTGAAGATAGCCCAAGGGAGGTGATTCTTGAGGAGAAGCTGGTGGTTAGAGAGTCGACAGGAATGTGTAGGTATTAGATTTGCTTGCGTTTTAGGGTAGTGTTGTGTGGTAGGTTGGATATCTTGAGAGCTTTTTAGATTAAGGAGGATGAGTTGTTATGAAGTTGAAAATTAGCCTTGGTGTAGTTTGTTTAATGGTTGCTTGCTTATTGTTGAGCGGTGCAGTTTATGCACAGAAAATTGTCCTTCAAGTTTGGGATGTTTTTGATCCTGCGATATACGAAGATGCAAGAGCCAGAGAAGAATGTTTTCGCGAATATGAAAAGATGAATCCAGATATTCAGATACAACACAACGTTCTGGTTTACGCTGATTTGCATGAAAAACTGGTGGTTGCTGGAGCAGCTGGTAGCGGTCCAGATGTGTTGCATATGTTGGGGGAATGGGTTCCGGAATTTGCGCTTATGGGAATAGTAGAGGATGTAACAGATCGGGTAAATGCGTGGGGCGAAAAACAATATTTTCCCGAATCCACCTGGAAAGTTGCCAATTATGAAGGAAGATATTACGGCATTCCCAGCATTGCAAGCCCCCGAGTTTTGCTCTACAGAAAAGACTATTTAGAACAGGCGGGGTTTGACCATCCTCCTGATACCTGGGATGAACTTAAATTAGCCGCACAAAAAGTTACACAGGCCGTGGATGGTGTTTATGGCTTTGGATTTTGTTCATCTTCAGATGCCATTCGAGGTCCTCAAGAATTTTTGCCATTTCTCTGGCAAACGGGAGCTGAGTGGGTTGTAAAACAAGATGGTAAATGGATTCCTGGCTTTACCGCTGCCCAGGCTGAGGAAGTATTTGCCCTTTATAACGATTTAATGAATACGTTGAAGGCTTGTCCTCCGGATAGCATTGGTTGGGGATATTTAGAACTAGATAACGCTTTCGTCGTGGGGCAAATAGCTATGTGTCACAATGGAAGCTGGATGCAACTTTACAGAGATAAAGCTGGGGAAAGCTTTAAATATTGGAAAGGGGCACCGATGCCCAAAAATAAAAATAGAGCAACCTATTTTGAGGTTAAGGTAGAGGGCATCGGTAAATTTTCCAAATACAAAGATGAAGCCTGGAAGTTTCTTACCTGGTTAATGGGTAAAGACCAAATGGCCAGACATACTCGTCACGACAATTTGCCTTCTCGTAGCGATGTTGTTTCTTTGCCAGAATACCAGGAAGACGAGTGGAAAAAACCCTTCTTTGAGGTGATACCAGACGGCAAGCCTTATCCTCCGATTCCCATGGCAGAGTCTAACAAGGCAATGATGGATGAGCTTCAGGCAGTCCTGTATCAGCAGAAGACCCCTGCTGAAGCTGCACAAGATTTACTTGCCAGGTTAGAAGTTATTTTGGAAACCATTAACGAGGAATAAATTGCAGTAACCCCTGGAGAAAATAGATGCCTATTTTCTCCAGGGGTAACAGGGGTGAATATATATGTTTAAAATTTCTATCTTGCAACGAGCCAAAAAAGCTCTTACTCCTTATTGGTATTTCTTGCTTTTACTAATTTTGGTGGGTATTTTAATGGTTTACCCCCTGGTTGATGGTATTTATCTTTCTTTTTGGCGTAAGAATTTGCTTTATCCGACTAAGGACAAACTAATCTGGTTTGGAAACTATTATCGACTTCTTTTTAAAGATGACTTATTTTGGCTTGCTTTTAAAAATTCGATTGTTTTTACTGCTGCGTCGGTTTTTTTTGAGTATCTTTTGGGTCTTGGTAGTGCATTACTGTTAAATAGTAAGTACATTCGTTTTAAAAATTTATTGCGAGGTATTGTTTTACTTCCCTGGGTGGTTCCAATTGCTGTGAATTCTTTGAACTGGAGATGGATGCTTCTTCCCGATTATGGTTTTATAAATCAAGTTTTGAAAACAATTGGTTTGGGTAATTTTGCAAGAGGGTGGCTCAGTGATTTAAAGTGGGTTTTCCCCGTAGTTGTACTGGTAAATGTGTGGAGAAGTTTCCCCTTTTACACGGTTACCATTTTAGCTGGACTTACCTTGATCCCCCGTGAGCTTTATGAGGCAGCTCATATAGACGGAGCCAATAGGTGGCAGGTATTTCGCTATATCACTTTTCCTGGCATAAAAGGGATATCTTTGGTAATTGTTGTTTTGCACGTAGTTTGGACTTTTGCTAACTTTGACGTGATTTATCTTTTAACCGGAGGAGGACCACTACACCGCACCGAAGTTCTTCCTACTTATTTGTACCAACAGGCTTTTAACTATTTTAAGATGGGATATGCTGCAAGCATAGGTGTTTTTATTTTCATGTTTTTGATGATTACAGTCGGTTTGTACTTCACGAAAATATCTACTCTTTACGAAAGAGGTTAAGGAGCGAATATGATATGACTCGGGAAAGGCATATAAAATTTGTTGTTTGGATATTAACGGGTATTCTTATTGTTTTCGTTCTTTTCCCCTTTTATTGGATGTTTACTACTTCCATTAAAGAAAGCAAAGAAATATTTGCACACTCTCCAACCCTTATTCCCCGTAGCTTTACTTTTGAACATTATGTGACAGCCTGGGTATATGGGAAGGTGGGTAGATATTTCAAAAATAGTCTTATTGTTGCAAGTTTTACAGTACTTTTGAGCTTTTTAGCAGTCGTTCCTGCTGCTTTTTCAGCAAGCCTGTATCGCACTAAGGGTACAAAACTAATTTCAACCTTCGTTCTCTTTTTACAGATGTTTCCAGGGATTCTACTGTTAATTCCGCTTTACATTATCATGAAAAAATATCAATTGGTAGACACCTATTTTGCGCTGGTAATTTCTTATTCCACCTTTACCATTCCTTTTTGCTTCCTTCTTACTAAATCTTACTTCGATAACCTACCCCGTGAACTTTATGAAGCAGCGAGAATAGACGGTTGTCCTGATTTTTACATTTTTTGGAGAGTCGCGGTTCCTTTAATTTTGCCGGGCATTATGGTTACCAGCCTTTTTGCCTTTGTTCTGGCTTGGTGTGATTTTATGTTCGCTAAAACTTTTACCAATACCGAAAGGACCCGTACCATCACCGTTGGTCTTTCCACGCTTCAGGGAACCTGGACTGTGGAGTGGGGGCCTTTAATGGCTGCAGCAAGCATCACCACTATTCCCATTTTGGTGCTCTTTTCGCTTGCCAACAAATATATTGTTGAAGGATTAACGGCTGGTTCCGTAAAAGGCTAATAATAGCAATCCGGAGGACAAGAAAGGAGAGATAATGTATGCCGAAAATTGTATTCATTGGTGCAGGAAGTGTAGTTTTTGCTCAGAAGTTGATTATTGACTTAATAACTTTCCCGGCTTTGCGAGAAAGTGTGTTTTCTCTGGTGGACATTGATGAAGAACGTCTTGAGTTGATTACTCAATTAACTGAGAGATTGAAGAAACAGGAGAATTTACCTCTTACCATTGAGGCAACTACCGATAGAAGAAAGGTTTTAAGTGGCGCTGACTACGTTATTAACATGATCCAGGTGGGAGGTCTTGATGCATATCGTCTCGATGTCGAAATTCCTCGCAAGTATGGGGTTGACCAAACCGTAGGTGACACACTTGGTCCCGGAGGTGTGTTTCGAGCTCTTCGTACTGTACCGGTTCTTCTCGAAATCTGTAAAGACATTGAAGAGCTTTGTCCTGATGCGCTTTTGATTAACTATACCAACCCTATGGCAATGTTGTGTTGGTCTATGAATAAAGCTACGAAAGTGAAGAACGTGGGTCTTTGTCATAGTGTTCAGGGAACGGCGCGTACTTTAGCAGAGTTTATTGGGGTTAAAGTTGATGAAAATGCAAAGTATGAAGATGAGACCAGCGAATTTTTTTACAAACCTATTCCGTCTGACATCGACTATTGGGTAGCGGGCATCAATCATCAAGCCTGGTTTCTCGAGTTTCGCTATAGGGGAGAGGACGCTTATCCGCTTTTGTGGAAGGCAATGGAGGATCCGGAAATATATCAAAAGGAAATTGTTCGTTTTGAAATAATGAAACATTTTGGGTATTTTGTTACCGAATCCAGTCATCATATGTCAGAGTATGTGCCTTATTTCCGAAAGAATCCAGAAATGGTTCAAAGGTTTATCCCTGAGCGTTGGGATTACTATGAGATATGCAAGCAAGGTCTCCAGCCCTATCTCTCTAAGATCAAAAGTCAAATTAAAGGAGAAACTCTAATAGAGATTAAAAGAAGTTTGGAGTATGGGGCATACATCATAAATTCTATAGAGACTGGGGAATTATCGAGAATTAATGGCAATGTTTCAAATACTGGTCTTATCACTAATCTTCCCCAGAATTGTTGTGTGGAAGTGCCCTGTTTGGTGGATAAACTTGGCATTCATCCTTGCTATGTAGGTGAATTACCACCGCAGTGTGCTGCCTTGAACCGAACCAACATTAACGTTCAGGAAGTTGCGGTTGAAGGGATCCTTCAAAAGGATAAAAAAATGATTTACGAAGCTATTTACCTTGACCCCCTCACTTCCGCAGTGCTTTCTCTGGACGAGATCAAAAAGATGGTTGATGAGATGTTTGAGGCAGAAAAGGAATATCTTCCTGAAGGGTGGTTTTGAGCTAGGGCGGAAGACGTTTTGAATTGTAGGTTCCGGGAAGTTTTTTGGGGAAGTTTATTGCATCTGTTTTGAACTGGATGAAAAAAACAACCGATTTTACTACCTGGAGGCCATAGACGGTATTTTGCCTTTGTTTATGGCCTCCAGGGTGTTTTTAAGAATAACATCTCAGGTGGTCTGCTATTACCTGAATTAGTGCTCTCTGTAGAAGGCTCAAAACCTGGTTGAGAAGGTATCTATTCTTATTCCGTCAGTTTGGTCCGCGCAATATCTCACAAAACTGAGAGAAAAATTAAGTACAACCTGAATGCAATAACCTCCAGGCGTTATAGCGCGGGCATATTTGCTGCTACTCTGTTTCTAAAGCTGCCTGGGCCATTGCCTTGATGTTTTCAAAAGGTACGTTGGGAAGCACTGCCTCGTGGCTGGGACTTACAATGTAACGCTTTCCAAAAATTCTTTTTAAGCGATATACCTCTCTTTTTACTTCTTCTGGGGAGGAAAAGACCAGAAGTTCCTGGGTATCCACTCCCCCTACAAAAACTAGGTACTTGCTAAAATTACGAGCTAAACTTTCTGCATCCATGCCACGCGCTTTGGCTTGCAAAGGGTGTAATGCATCAATGCCTATGTCAATAAGGAGGGGAATAATCTTAGCTATTGCACCACAACTGTGAAGCATTACGGGTAGGCCATAAGACTTGGCAAGCTCGACAACCTTGCGAAGATAAGGAAGTATAAACTTCTTGAATAACTCAGGACTCACGAGAAGGTCGAGTTGAGTACCAAAGTCATTACCGAAAAAGAAGACGTCTATTTCTTCTCCACACTCTTCAAAACATTTCTTATTTATTTCAAGATAAAAGTTCATTATTTTCTCTGTGGCTGCTTCTACAAGAGAAGGACTTGTATACATGTTTACAAAATACTGCTCCATTCCAAAAAGATCGCATAGAATATGAAAAAAGGGAGTCCACATACCGCTGAAGCGGCAATAGTTCTTGTATTTCATAAGAATTTTTTTCATTTTAGCAAAGTCGAACTCTTTGGGATCTGGTAATGGATATTTCTCAACCTCTTGCCACGAAGTGGCTTTCTCAAGTGGTTTTTTCTCGCCCCTAAGAAGGTTTTCAAAAAAACTCTTACCCTCAGAACTACAGTAAGCAACCTCTTCACCCATAATCCAGCGACACTCATCACCCAGAAAAAGGCGTACAGCCTCAAAATCTGAAAAATTGTGTTTTTGGCAGTAAATTTTTACCGTGTCAGGGTGAGGGTTGCCTATCCATAAACCAGGACCTTGTTCTCCCTTCCCATGGAATAAACCAAGGACTTTCTCTCTAGGGCTCATGATTTCGTTTTATATTCACCACCTTTCCAGCAATATTCCAAAGGTTTTGATTTCGTAGGGTCCGAAAACTACTTCAATGTTAGGATTAGAAGTTTCAATAGGTGTTATTTTGATTTCATCTTCAAGCAAGGAAAGTTCTTTCCAGAGAGCTATAGGTGAATTGAAAGAAAGGGTGCAGACTTGCTTTTCAGGCGTTGAATTATAAAGGCGCAAGACCAGCTCGTCCTTATCTTCGTGCTTTTTTAGAGCGCTCAAGTTGATATGAGGATTATCAATTTGAAAGAAAGACCACTCCGAGAAGTGTTGTGGATTTTTTCCAGAAACCTGAAATGTAACTGGTGGGCGGTTAAAAACGAGAGCTTCCTGTGCCAAGGGATACTTAGGAAAAGGATTCCCGCTAACACATACAGCGAGATGAAAGGTATGTTTTCCTAAGCACTGTGCCCCAGGAGTAGGCAAAGGCCATCCGGCATTTCCTTTCCGGGTGAGAAGATCGTTTCGTGAAAGCCAACCTACTGCTCGCAAGAGAGTTAGTGCAACAGCGAGACCTTCTTCTCTTTTAACCACTTCGTACTCTTGCAAACCTTGACTCAAAACGACAAAAGCATTTTCTTGGGTTTGAAGAATTATTCCATCTTTTTTGGGAGCAGTTTCAGAAAACGCTTCTTTTCTCTCCAAAACGGCAAAATGACTTCCAGCAAAAGAAGCTGCTTCTTTTAGAGGAGTAACAAAGAGAACCCTTAAACGATGGTCTTTAGCAGAATTCTCAAGGTGAATGTCACAGTCAGTACGTTTTATGCCCTGTATCATTTTCAGTTCTACAGTAATGGGGATGGTTGTTCGCTCCTTGCTTCGTGTTTTGCGGTCCTGGCTTAAGGAACAGGGAATAGACATTTCATAGGAAATACGTAATCCCTCAAAATACTGGTTTCCGGGTACCCTTTCTATCAAAGGTAAGCTGTCTCGAGTTGAAATAATCTCATCTATCTCTGGGGGAGAATAATCATATTCGTCTCCAGCATCAGCACCATCTTCGAATACAATTTTTAAGAAAAATTCTTTCCCCGACTCTTTGTCATATAAAAGAAGAGTGCCATCAGGTTTTGCGGTTAGCTTATAAAACTCATTTTCCAAACCTAAATCGTCTTTGTAGATCGGGACAGAAGAAGATGTTTTCTCTGGTACAACTTCATATATTCGGAAACCACAGGGCGGAAGTTGCTTTGCCACAAAAGCTATCCGGTAACGCTGTGCAAAAAAAACTTCAGGTAGTGTATGAAGGGGAGCTTCTATTAATTCGGTATATTCTTTTAAGAGGATAGCTGGTTTTATGATTTCTTTTGTAGAAACAAGCTTTAAAGACGAGAAAAATTCCGGTTTTTTAGCCTCGCGAACTACCAGCTTGCTAATTTCAAAATCTACTTCTTGGATTTTTTCTTTTTCTAAAAAGAGATCGCATTCCACATAAGCATTGATTTCGTAGGGGTGAGGGTTAAAGATAACCAGTAATTCCTTATTGGTGTTGGAGCTGAGCTGATCAGCAAAAGCCTGGGATAGCTCACGTTCCACTTTCTCCATTACTGTTTCTATCTTGGAATAGCGAAGCATCATTTCTTCATGAACTTTATCAATACTGCAACCGCAGATAGAATCATGAGGCGAATTTTGGAGGAGTAATTTCCACATATATGTTATTTCTGGCGGACAAGGATGCCCCAATGTAAAAAGCAAGGCGGAAAGAGGTTCCAATTGACCTTCTAAGCGATGAGAAAGTGAACTGTGTTTTTGTTTGAGATACACTCTTGTTGAGAGGGTTCCACTGAGAAGATAAGTGAGATCGTTGGCTCTCCATTCTCCTTTATATATCGCGGGATTGCAAACTTCCTCTGCAATGCACTGGAAAAGGTACGGGAGGTTAGAATGGATCACTTTATTTTCGGGGAGTGCTTTCTGAAGAATCTTGAGCTTTTGGGGTAATCTTGGATCAGGTTCAACATGGTCACTTCCATTCATGAGAAGAAGATGCTTAGTAGTGGCGAATGGGGCCAATTTCTCCACCATTTTTTCAATACGTCGTACAAGTTTTTCCTTGTTTTCGGGGAGGTTACAGGCAGTTCCATACCCAAAGGGTACATAGAGGGCTAATACTTGGGAACCATCTGGAGCCTCCCACAAAAACTCACTTTGGTTTACTGCTTGTGGCACCCCCCGCCAGAAAGTAGCGTAAGGAATACCACTCTTTTTGAGGATCTGAGGCATTTGTGCTATATGTCCAAATGAGTCCGGAAGATATCCCACCTTCATTGGATCGCCACCAAAGCGTCGTGCTACCTTCTTTCCCCATAATAAGTTTCTTATGTGTGTTTCTCCGCTGATAAGGAATTCGTCAGGGAGAATGTACCAAGGACCGATGATTATGCGGCCACTCTGGATAAGTTGGCAAAGGATTGCTTCTTTTTCCGGGCGTATTTCCAGGTAGTCTTCAAGCACTATGGTTTGCCCATCAAGAAGAAAGGTTTGATAGTGTGGGTCTTTTTTCAGGATATCAATCAAATGATCTATAAGCCTCACCAGACGGAAGCGAAAGGCATCGAAGCTTTCATACCATTCCCGGTCCCAGTGGGTATGACTCACAAAATGAAGTGTCCAGGACATCCAAATTCACCCCACTTTTTGTATAAATTTACTAAATTTTCGGGTTGTGTTTTCTCATTTAAGCACTTGTCCAAAAAGTCCTGCAATAAACCAGCGTTGAAACGCAAAAAAGAGGATTAGAGGGGGTAACAAGGTTACTATCCCCGCTGCGGTAAGACCTCCCCAGTAAGTTCCCCAGGTACCGATAAAAGACAAAATACCTTGAGGGAGGACTCGGAGAGAGGGTTTAGTAATAATTGCGGAAGCATACAGGTAGTTGTTCCAGGTGGTGATAAAAACAAAGACAACGACTGCCACAAGCCCTGGAATCATCAAAGGGATCGCAACACGAAAGAGCGCTCCTAACCGTGAACATCCATCTACCAGAGCTGCTTCTTCAATTTCAACCGGAACTTCGAGGATGAAATTGCGAAGCATCCAGATAGTCAAGGGCAGATTGAATATAGCATTCACTAAAATAAGCCCTCCCAAACGGTTGTATAGACCTAATCGATTGAGAAAGGCAACTAATGGCACTAAAACCGCTATGAGGGGAAGGAGAGGAAAAACCAGAAAGAGAAAGCTAAACTCTTTTCCTGGAAAGTTGAAGCGAGCCAGGGCATAACCTCCAAGAAGCGCCAGGGGGAGAACAACAAAAATAGCTCCGAAAGCTACAACAAGGCTGTTTTTTAAATATTGAAGAAACTCTGGTCTGGAGAAAATATAGGAATAATGTTCCAGGGTAAATTGTCGGGGTAACAAGCTTGTATCGTACTTGGGAGCAACAGAAACCTTTACACCCCAGAGCAGAGGTGCAAGAACAAAGGCAGCAATTAGAATAACAGCAATTTGCTTCGCTATAAAAAGTCTTTTACTCATTACTCCTCCCTCATAAGACGTAAGTAAAAGATCATAAAGAGCAAGCTTATTGCCAAAAGAATCACTCCAATAGTTGCTCCTAGGTTAAGATTAAAGTTTAAGAAAGAATCTTTGAAAAGGCGAACCGCTAGAACTTCGGTAGAATAGCCTGGGCCACCCCGAGTTAGCGCGAAGACGGATTCAGCATCTTGCAAGGTCCACATGGTGATAATAAGTGTGGACAGAGCAAGGTGAATGCGGGTTAAGGGAAAAGTTATGAGTAAGAAAGTTTTCCATCCGGTAGCTCCGTCTACTCGAGCTGCTTCGTAAAGTTCGGTGGGGATAGTTGTCAGGCCGGCGGCTAAAAAGAGCATGATAAAAGAAAAAGAGCGCCAGAAGCTGTGGAATATTATGGTTCCAAGTGCCAGCGATGGCGTGGCCAGTATTACTGGACGTTGTCCAGTAATTTTTTCCAAAAGTAGGGTAATAGGCCCACTGGCTGCGTCGGTAAGAGAGAGAAAAATAACCGAACTAACCACTGGAGCAGTGATAAAGGGGAGAAGAAAAATACCTCGAAAGAAAGAAAGTTTTCCTATATCCCGACTGGTAATAAGCAATGAAGCAGCATAAGCTAGTGGTACAGAAAGAAGCAAATTTCCAGCAACATACAGAAGAGAAAGGCGGAGATTGTTTATAAAGCGGGCTTCTTTGAAAAGAAGCTGAAAATTTTTGAAGCCCACAAAATTAGTTTCGCCGCTAATTGTTGTTTCTTGAAGGCTCATAATTATTCCACTCACAATGGGGAAGACGAGGAAAACAATCATAAGAACCACGCTTGGAAGAAGAAAAGAATATGGCAGGCTGTACCTCCGGAGGTACAGCCTGCCATAGCGATTACAAAAAACCATTCCCTGCTTTTGCTCCATTCTAAGTCTACCCATGCAACGATTTGTTCCTTCCTTTGCTACTCACCAGCAAATTTACTGTTGTATTCGTCTTCAAACTTTTTCAGGGTTTCGGCAATAGGTGCTTTGGTTGCGAAGATTTCCTGCAAACAGGCTGCTACAGTATCAGCTAAATCGCCATAGTGAGCAGTGGGAGGCATGGGTCGCCCATTCTGTGCTGCAATTAGCCACTTTTTGTAGAAGGGAGTTTGGAATTCCGGTTTGTTCCACAAACTCCGAAGCGCTGGCAAGCCAGCATCCGGGTATTCGTAAAGCAAATCAGGCTGAATCATATACTCAATAAACTTGAAGGACTCTTCAGGGTGTTCGCTCAAAGCGTGGATTGAAATATTCCAGGCATTGGTAAATTGGGCTTTATATTTGGTGGGAGTAGGATATACATCAGCAATAATAGCTTTTCCTTCTGGAGTAGGCGGAAATACGCCTTTAACCCAACCCTTTTCTTCTAAAGGACCAATCCAATAGCTTCCATAGCCTTCTGCCTGGGCGATTTTTTCTCCAAGGAAACTAAGAAGAATAACATCGTCGTAAGTCCCGCTCATCGACCATTCTGGAGTAACTTTGTGGGTGTAGATTAAGTCAAAGAGGAACTGAGTGGCTTTAACTCCTGCATCGGAAGCGAAAGTTGCCTTCTTTGTTTCTTTGTCCCACAGCTTACCATCGAAATGCCACAGATAAGGAGCAAAAAACAGCTCTATGGTAGCTCTTGAGGGACCAAAGTACATTCCTAAGCCATAGATGTCGATTTTTCCATCTCCATCAAGATCCTGGGTGAGTTTCTTAGAATATTCCGCAAGCTCGTCAGGGTTTTCAGGAGTCTTGTCTGGGTTTAACCCTGCTTTTTCGTATAAATCTCTGCGGTAAACAACAGTTCTGGTATGGATGCCAAGTGGTATTCCCCAGGGGTATGCCGAACTCCACACAGGGCTCCAGGAAATATCCTCAAGAAACTCTTTCGACCACTTTTCAACGTACGGACTCAAATCGAGAAGGTCGCCGGCTAACTGGTGGAGACCATAGTATTGTGGTGAGGAGTAAATAACATCATGAGAAATTCCGGCCCGAAAATCACGGAGCGATTTGAGATCGAGTTCATCCCACTTAATCCATTCAAACTCCACTTTAATGTCTGGATTGGCTGCTTCAAATCCAGCTTTTACTTTTTCCAGCCATTTGAGATTCATCTGGTGAGCAGGACCGGCAGCGGGATCGTAAAAGTGTGCTACGCGTATAGTAGTCTGCGCGAAGACAACCGTAGTGCAAAACAGCAACACCAGGAAAAAGAGACTTAAAAAAATTTTTCCCCTCATTTTAGCGCCCCTCCTTCGAACTTGATAAGATTTGGAGATAATCCTCACATTTTAATTATAGGAAAAGATGTCAAGTTTGTATATAGTTTCTAAGAGGAATGCAAAAGAAAGTTAAACTTGCAAGTCTGCAAAGAGGATCTTGTGGAATGTGATTCCCCACTTGGTGGAATCAAGTCCCATGTTTTGTGTAAATTAGTCCGAGTCTCTGGTAATGGTCTTATTGATTTTTGTCAAAGGTAACAGATCTTTGGGCTTGGTTTAAGTTAACGGAGTTGGACATATTCGTAATAGTCGGCCATATCCAGGTATTTCCTACCACCAGCCCACTGGTTATCTACATCAAAGAATAGTGTTCCAATCAACCTAACAACTAATTCCTGGTTAAGGAAAATCTGCTTAGTTTTTTACACTATTATTGAAGCGTTACCTGTAGGGATCAATTTTCTCTTAAGAGGGTACATTGTTTTCCTTATAAGTAGAAAAAAGGATAAAGCACTACTCAGTTACTGAGATAGAGATGAAAAGGTATGTCGTGTTACAAAATGTTGTTAATGAGTTTATTGCGCTTAAGGCTGCAGCAGGGCTTCTAAGGTTGATTTACCGTCAGACTCTTCGGCTTAAGAAACACTTTTAGCTCAGGAACTGAAGGGATTGTTCAGAAAATCTCCCTCACACCCCCAACCGGAAGGTGATTCCAGAATTCAAAGAGTAGATTCTGCAATTGGGAAAAGAACTCTGCTATGACTTTAACCTCTTGTGTTTCAGGGAAAAGCTCCAGAAAAACCACGGTATTGAGATGAGCTTCAACTTCAGGAATCAACCAGAAAGCAACATGGAGATGCTCAGAAAATACCTACCTTACCTAGAAGGAGCCTTTTCATAACTCTCTATATCGACTGGGTATCCCATTTCACCACCCACCATGGCGGGTTCTGCCACGACATCCTTTCTGAGTATGAGACGCCCAGATAGGTTAGTACCATAAATAAACATAAACAGGTACAAAAATTCACTGTGTGCGATATGAGGTTAAAGAGAAAAAACCATGTCAGCAAATTTAAGAAAGTAAAGCGTTTCAAGCAATATGCCTGTGGCAGATTTATCCTGTGACGCTATCAATTTTTCTTGACAGCTTGGAAGAATTGTGGTATTTGTATTTACATTAATTACAATCTGAAAGTAATTATTAGCTGAAATGATAGCTAGCACTCCAGAAGTATGTAGAAAAATAAATAAGAAAAACATACTTTCGGAGATTAGAAATAATGCTCCAATTTCTCGTACCGAGCTTTCAAAGCGCGTAAGGCTTTCGCTGCCTTCGGTATCAAGAATTGTGGGTTCCCTCATTGAAGAAGGGGTTATTCAAGAAGTTGGTAAAGGTACATCTACTTTGGGAAGAAAACCAACTCTCCTGGAGCTTAACCCAGAGTATCGTTATGTGTTTGGTATAGACTGTTCTCGGCGAGTAACTGTTATACTTAGCGATTTGCACCTCAAAACTATAGATCAAAGAGAGATAGAAGCTAGCCCATCATTGGGTCCTCTTAAGATTTGTTATTTGATCTTAGAAGTCATTGAAGAGATCCGCCAGCTTCATTCTTTGTCACCTGACCGGATCGCGGGAGTAGGTGTTGCGACTCCAGGTTTTGGTTTCAAGCACCAGGAAAAGGTTGAGGGATCTCCTTTTTTTGGTTGGGAGAGCACGTCGGTAGAAGAGCTGTTTTCAGGTTTGATACCTTATCGTTTGGTTATTGATAACATTGCCAGGGCTTCGACGCTTGCAGAAGCATTTTTGGGTTGGGGCAAGGATTTCCCTTCGTTTTTCTATTTCCTTTGTAGTTGGGGAGTCGGAGGAGGTTATGTATATAATGGCAGTCTTGTTAGGGGAGCTCATGGGTCCTGTGGAGAAGTAGGGCATACCATTGTGGATCCCAACGGAAGGCTTTGTTATTGTGGGAATAAGGGGTGTCTTGAACAATATACATCTACTGCTTCCATTCTCAGCGAGCTTGGAAAAGAAGCAGGACGGTTTTTCGCTTTTTCCGAATTTGTGGAAGGGCACCGGGAAAAGGATTCGAAGGTGCTCGCTGTTTTAAGGGAAGCTGGCTTTATGTTGGGAAAAGGAATTGCTAATGTGATTAACCTTTTAAACCCCATGGCGGTGGTTCTGGGAGGAGAACTGGTGCAGTTTTCAGAGTACGTGGAAGAGGCCATTGCTTCTTCCCGGGAGAACATTTTTTTTCAAAAAGCACAGGATACACCTATACTGGTGAGCAAGCTCCAGGATAAAGGAGGTGTCCTGGGTGTGGCCAGCGAAGTCATTACTTCTTTACTGGAGGAATTGATCTAAGGGAGGTAACAGAAGTTGGATTTTCGGCAAGATATTCTGGATACCTTTGAGGGAAAGAACAGAAATATTGTGTGGCAACCTCGCCTGGAGCACTGGTTTAACGTTAACAAAGTTTTGGACAAGCTTCCCAAGCGGTTCAAGGACGCAGGCATACTGGACGTTTACCGTGACTTAAGGGCTTCCGTGCGGTATTTCTACGGAGAAAGCGTTGATATTTCTTCCCCCGCTACTTATATTGCCTTCGAGTATGCCGATGGGGTTGCTGTGGAAGAAGTGGTCGAAGGGGAGGTCATTCACGTTTATTTTCGTTCCCCAAAGGGAAATCTTTATGGTCGCAAGCGGCTTGGTGAGTGGGGTTGTTCTTGGCATTATGTTGAACATCCGGTGAAGAAGCTGGAAGATCTGGAAATTCTCGAGTATATCGTTACCAACACCCACTATCGTTTCAACAGGGAGTTTTATGAAGAAGCAAAAGATAAACTTGACGGATTGGGAGAAATTCAGTTCTACTGGGAAAGGTCTCCTTTTCAGAGGCTATTTCTCCAGTTTGCGGGGATAGAGAATACCATTAGTCTGGTTTACGACTACCCTCAAAGGCTGAAAGAATACCTCAGAAAAGCCGAAGAGGCAGAAGATGAACTTTTCGAAGTCCTTGCTTCCTGTCCGGTGAGAATTCTCAACTTTGGTGAAAACATTGATGGGCGCTTCAATTCTCCTCAGATTTTTGAAGAGTGGTTACTGCCTTACTACGAAAAAAGGGTTGCTCAGCTTCACAGGGCAGGTAAATACTGCCACATCCACATGGACGGTTCGCTAAAACCGCTTCTTGTTTATCTCAAGGAACTACCCTTCGATGGAATTGAAGCACCGACGCCGCTCCCTCAGGGCGATGTTGAGGTTGAAGAGCTAAAGGAAGCAGTGGGTGACAAGGTTATCCTTGACGGATTGCCAATGCTTCTCTTTATGCGGGAGTACAACTTATCCGAGCTGGAAGATTTTACGTTAAAGGTGTTGAAAACTTTTGCTCCTCGCATCATTCTGGGAATATCTGATGAGTTGTCCCCCATGTGCGATGTTGAAAGAGTGCGTTTTGTTTCTGAATTGGTGGAAAAGTGGAACAAAGAGAGAGGAGGTGAGGGAGGCCCTGATTCCGTATAGACTTTTTTAACGCTCAATTTATTATCTGACAACTACTTTGGGGGTGTTAAGAATGAAAAAGGTTATGGTGTTTGGCAGTTTAATGTTAGTTGTGTTGCTTCTCTTTTCTGCCCTTGCTGGAGCGCAGAAAACTACTCTCAACGTGTGGTTAATGAAACAGGCAGAGGTAGAATTGATCAAGGCACAGGAGAAAGCTCTTCAACAGTTTAAAGAGCTATATCCCGAAATAGATGTGAATTTTACGGTTTTCCCTTACAGCGAGTATCGGGATAAGCTCTTGGTAGCTGCTGCAGCAGGCAATCCTCCTGATATATCAGTAGTGGACCAGATCTGGAATCCCGAATTTGCTGCTGCAGGATTTATAATGCCCCTTGATGAATTTGTGGCTAAGTCGGAAAAAGTAAAGAGGGAGAACTATTTTGCAGGGGCCTGGGATTCGGCGCTTTTTAAAGGAAAACTTTATGGAATACCTTTTGATGTAGGTGTTTGGGCGCTTAACTATTACAATAAAGATTTCTTTAGAAAGGCGGGTCTGGATCCTGAAGCGCCACCAGTTACCTGGGATGAATTCTATGAAGTTGCTAAGAAAATGACCACGGAAAACCAGTGGGGGACGGCCCTATGGGTAGGCAAGGGAGACGCTATTCAGTGCATCACTGACGCTCTGATTTTCTCAAACGGTGGTTCTATCCTTGATGAAACCTTCACAAAGTGTACGCTTGATCAGCCTGAAGCGATTGAAGCAATGCAATTCTTTAAGAAACTTCAAGAAGTTAATCCTCCTGGAGAAGTGTCGAGAACTGAAGAAGATTCCTTCCAGCTTTTCACTGCTGGAAAAGTGGGCATGTTCTGGTACGGCGAATGGGGACAGGACACCATTAATGCCAGGGCACCGGAAATGGACTGGGCTTGTACTAATTTCCCGAAGCCAGAAAATGGAGAATCTATTGGGACTTTTGGCGGATGGAACATGGTAATATACCAGAAGTCTGCTGCTAAAGAAGCAGCCTGGAAATTCATTGAATTTTGGACGAGCAGAGAAATTAATGAAAAAGTATCTTCATTAACTCCTGCTAATGTCGAAGCGGCGAAGGCTTTCCTCCAGCAAAAGAGAAGATTTCCGGAAGTTATCTTTAAGCAGCTCACCACGGCTCTTTATAGACCAATTTTCCCAAAGTATCCTGACCTTGCTGAAATACAGAGAAATGCAACTACTGCTATACTGCTTGGAGAAAAGACTGTCGAAGAAGCACTCAGAGCGGCTACAGTGGAGATCGATCAGTTGCTCAACGAATACTATTCAGCTAATCAATAAATCTTGAGAGGTTGGTGGTTGAAAGGAGCGGGCGTTCAACTCCCCCGCTCCTTTTCTTATATATTGGGGGGAGTGGACATTTGGTGAAAAAGGATTGGATTTATGGCTATAGCTTTGCTTTGCCTTCAATCGTGCTTCTATTTGTGCTGGTAATTTATCCTTTGCTGGGTACTTTTCAGCTCAGTCTTTACGATGTCTCGTTAACCTCAAGCCGATATCTGGGTTTAAAAGCTGCTCTTGACAAGCTTTTGAGCAGTAAGATGTTTTCCCTGATATTTAAAAATTCTATTATCTGGACACTGATGGTGGTTTGTTTTCAGTTCCTGTTAGGCCTGGCTTCGGCTGTTCTTCTCAATCAATCTTTTCCCGGAAGAACTCTGCTACGAGGAATCGTTATCCTGCCCTGGGTCATGCCTGGGGTAATAGCTGGCATGGTATGGAGGTTAATTTATGACCCTCAGCTTGGTCTTCTCAATCACTATCTGCGAATCCTGGGCATTATATCGCAACCCCTTACCTGGCTTAGCGATCCCAAATGGGCTTTGTATGCAGTCATCTTTGCAGCCATTTGGAAGGGCTTCCCCTTTTCAACGCTTATGTATCTGGCTGGCTTGCAAACTGTTCCACCGGAACTACTGGAGGCTTCCGAAATCGATGGGGCTAATGCCTATCAGAGATTCTGGTATGTGATTCTTCCAGTTATGAGACCCATAATAGTGACCACCCTGCTTCTGACCTTCATCTGGACTTTTAATTATTTTGAGCTTGTTTACGTCATGACCGGAGGTGGTCCGGCTGAGCGGACGCACATTTTTCCGACCTATGTCTACGACCTGGCTTTCAAACGCTTTCGGTTTGGTGACGCTTCCAGATTTGCTGCGCTGGACTTCTTCTTTCTCCTGGTTTTCAGCCTCATCTATGTAAGGTTAACCTTTAGAAAGGAAGAGTCGCTATGATGGGTCGACGGAAAGTCTCTCTGCACTATGCAAGAATTTACTTGTTTGCTTTTTTGCTGGCTGCCTTTGTTCTTTTCCCCATAGCAGTAATGGTCTCTATGTCTTTCAAAGCTCCTGATGAGCAGTTTACCTCGCCTCCTTACCTGTGCCCCAAGAGGCCAACTTTGTCTAACTATTTGCACGTCATTGGACGGGGTTCCATGTTTGTTAGATATTTTTTGAATAGCTTGCTCATTGCAGCGTCATCCACAGTCATAGTGCTCGGTGTTGCTCTTTTTTCGTCTTACAGCTATGCACGTTTGCATTTTCCGGGAAGAAACTTTTTCTTTGTCTTGATTCTGCTGAGCCAGCTTTTCCCCTTGGCGGCGATTATCGTTTCTTTATACAAGCTGATGAGCCGATTTGGGTTAATAGATACTTACTGGTCTCTGATCATTGCTTATCTCACTTTTTCGGTTCCGGTTGGAGTGTGGCTTCTCAGAAACTTCTTTTTGGGAATTCCCAGAGAACTTGAGGAAGCAGCCATGATTGATGGATGTACCCGTCTTGCAGCTTTTTGGCGAGTTATTGTCCCCTTAGTGCGCCCGGGGTTGGGGGCAACGTTCGCTTATCTCTTCTTTATAACCTGGCA
Source organism: Atrimonadaceae bacterium G-SL-SR-0-11 (assembly GCA_048814795.1). GTDB lineage: Bacteria > Atribacterota > Atribacteria > Atribacterales > Thermatribacteraceae > Thermatribacter. The sequence continues at coordinate 1,019,873 of CP184673.1, forward strand.
GGAATTCATGTTTGCCTTGACGTTTATCACCAGTGAAGTTAAAAGAACACTCCCGGTGGGCATATTTGACTATGTGGGCCAGTACGAAACCAACTGGGGCAACCTCATGGCCGCTTCTTCCCTGATCTGCATTCCGGTGTTCATTATGTTTATGTTTGTCCAGCGGCAGCTGGTTGGAGGTCTTACCCGCGGGAGCGTGAAAGGGTAGCCCTGGAAAGCTAAATCTGGTTGATGTTCGGGTTGACCGTTGAAGTATATTTTCTGCTGATTTTAACTAATTTTTCAAGCTTGGAGAACGAGCAGAGAAAGCGGCAGAAAAAGGATGTGCTGAAGCCTGGAATACGGGAATTCCTGACCAGAGACAGATAGGAAGTAGTGGTTTTCGGGTGTCTTCCAGGTTCTCTTGCCAGCCCTTCTTTTTTAAAGGATAATACCCTGAGGAGGTGTTGGGAATGGAAAGAAGAAAACTTGGCAATACTGATCTGGAGCTTTCTCTTCTGGGTTTGGGGGGATTTCACTTAGTTGAACTACTTTTTGAAGACGCAGTGCGCCTGATCAATCTCTATCTTGACCTGGGAGGTAATTACCTGGAGACTGCTGAGCTCTATGGACACGGAGATTCCGAAAGGAAAGTTGGAGAGGTCCTGAAAACCCGAAGAAAAGAGTGTGTGGTGGCAACCAAATCAAGAAGCAGGAAGAAAGAGGAAATACTTCGTTCCATTGAAGGAAGCTTAAAGAGGTTGAACACTGATTATCTGGATCTTTTCTTTATTCACGAACTCAATCGCTTTGAGACCCTTGAAGAGTTGCTTGCTCCTGGCGGAGCCCTGGAAGGGATTGAGAAAGCCAAAAAGGATGGAAAAATTCGCTATGTGGCTTTTTCAAATCACGTGACACCGGAGGTTGCTGAAAAGGCACTCCAGAGTTACCCTTTTGATGCGCTGATGATTCCTCTCAATTACTTTGACCGCTTCAACTTTCCGGGTTGGGAAGAAAAAGTCATTCCTCTTGCTCAGGAGAAGAAAGCAGGCGTTCTGGCTATGAAACCTTTTGCGGACGGTTTCTTATGGCGCAGCTTTGAACAGGCTTTGCGCTATACCTTATCTTTGCCGGTGAGTTGCGTGGTTTTGGGAGCCAATACCGAAGAATACCTGAGGAAAGATCTGGCCGTCGTGGAGAATTTTGTTCCCATGAGTGAAGAGGAGAAGGAAAGATGGTTTAGTGAGGCTCCGGAACTCGGGAATTACGTGTGTCGGCAGTGTGACAAGTGTCTTCCCTGTCCTCAAGGCATTGATATACCTCGAATTTTCTTGCTGGAGGGTCAGTACGATCGTCAGATGCAGGATGGAGTGGTGCGAGATCCCTCCGAATACGCTCTCCGGGACCGGTTGCGTTTCTGGTTTGGCAATCAGGATTACGCGCAGGAGGCTTATTCTAAGCTTTCTAAAAATGCTCTTTCCTGTAATCAATGTGGAGAGTGTGAAAAGCGCTGCCCTTATGGCATAGCTATAATCAGGAAGCTGAATATTGCTCATGCTAAGCTTACTGACCGAAGGCCTCCGGGCTATAACCGCATCTTTTAGAAATAGAAACTGCTGCCGCGCGGCAGCAGTTTCTATTTCTAAAAAGCTAATCTGGTTTCTATTTGTTCTACGCCCTGGCGCAGGGTGTTCATTACGGTGCAGGCCCGCTCTGCTGCTTTAAGGATTCTTTCGCGCTCTTTTGGAGTGAGATTGCCTTCCATTTCCACTTCCATCTCGATTCTGGCAATTCGGGAAGGAGCGTCAGCCAGTTCTCCTTTGATGCGAGTAATTACTTTTTCCAGGGGAAAATTCTTGGTTTTGGCATACGCGAAGGCGGTTCCCGCAAAGCAGCTCCCCAGCGCTGCCAGAATGTATTCGGTGGGCCAGTGACCGGTTTCGCTTTCGGCTCCGCTACTTTTGAAAGGAATTGTTGTTTCGCCAATCCGGGCTTCAATTTTTCCTTTTTGGGCGGTGAGCTCCACATAGGCCATGTTTTTTACCTCCTCAAATGCGAACTGTGTTAATATTTAATAAAACATTTATTTTCTGGAGGTATTCCTATGCCTAAGCACTCGCTGGTGTTTGTTGTTCTTCTTCTTCTGGGATTACTATTGTTGCTTGCTGGTTGCGCTCAGGTTGAAGTAGCGGTTAAAGTGGACTCTCAGGCTACTATTCCCCAGGCCAGGGTGGTGATCTATACTCAGGATTATACGGTGTTTGACAAAGCGCGCGCTTTTGCGCTGCAGGAATACAAAAAGCTTCCTCCTGAGGACCGGGAATTTATTTCTCTTCAGGAAAAGAAAGACGCTCCTCCTTATGCGGTTGCCTGGGTGTGGGATTTCAGTGAGCGTCCGGAAAAGGTAAAAGAGTTTACTGAACAATTTTTGGGAGAGAATTTTGCGCTCTCCAAAGACGGGGACTTAATAGTTTTGCGAGGCAGGGTGGATGGTGAAGGCATTGAATCCTCAATTCAGGGGCTTAATTCCTGGGGTGTAAGACCCTTTTTAGGTTCTGTGGATCTGGTGGTTAAAACTTATATGCCCGGTGAAATTCTCAGCTTTGTTGATGGTCAGGTGGAAGGCAAAACCTGGTACCAAACTTTTAATCTGGGCAAGCTGCTTCAGGAAAAACCAGTTATTGACATAGAGGTTATTGCTCGAGAGAAATAGGGGGAGTGGATTGAGATGACCGAAAAAGAGCGAATACTGAGGGCTATAGAATACCGGGAAGTTGACCGGGTTCCCCATCACATTGATTTTACCATCCCTGCTTGGGAAAAAATGGCCCAGTTTCTTGGGAATCCAAGTTTTCTTGATGAGTGGGGGAATCACCTGGCTTTTATAAAGGCGATTCCCCCTGATGGTTTTTCAGAAGTAAAACCTGGTTTTGTACGGGATGAGTGGGGTGTGGTGTGGGACCGCCATATTGACCCGGATATTGGCAATCCTGCCCCGGTTCTGGAAAAACCATCGCTTTCGGGATATCGCTTTCCCGACCCTGATGACCCGCGACGTTTTGAAGGAATACCTGGTTTTGCGGAAAAGAACCGAAATAAATTCCTGCTTTTACGCCAGACTTACACTCTGTTTGAGCGGGCCTGGAGCCTGCGGGGAATGGAAAACCTGCTTTCTGACATGGTTATGAATCCTGAATTTGTAGAAGACCTTCTGGATCACATCAATTATTTTAACCTGCGGGTCATTGACAGAGCTCTGGATATGGGCCTGGATGGAGTGCACTTTGGAGATGACTGGGGCTGGCAACAGGGTCTTATCATGGGACCTCGTTTGTGGAGGAAATTCATAAAACCTCGTTTAGCAGAGCTTATTACTTTGGCCAAGAAAAAAGGTAAGAAGGTTACCCTTCATTCCTGTGGCAAGGTTCAGGAGATTCTTCCTGACCTGGTGGAGATCGGGCTTGATGTTTTTAACCCTTTTCAGCCTGAGGTAATGGATATCTTTGCCATTAAAAGACAGTATCAGGGCAAACTGGCTTTCTGGGGAGGAATAAGCATTCAGCGCCTTTTGCCTTTTGGTACTCCGGAAGAAGTGAAGAGGGAAGTCAGAAGAATTATTGAAGAAATAGGCAAAAGCGGAGGCTATATCGCCGCTCCTTCTCATGCCTTGCCCAGAGATATTCCCTGCGAAAACATACTGGCTATGATGGAAGTCATCTGGAATCAGTAAGTTTGAACGAGTTCTTTTGCAAACTCTTCGCTGGTCAGGTAGGTGTCCTGATAGGTAAGAATGGGGTTTTCGCTTTCTAGGACAGTGGTACGCACGGTCAGGAAATTTTTTCCTGCTTCTGCTTTTTGGGTGGCAACAACTTCGGTTTTAAAAGAACGTTGCAGGTGGTTTTCTTTCTCCCCCCACAGTGAAACAGTAAGCATTTGATTTTCGTCCACTTCGGCAAAGATGACCACTTTTTGATCCTTAAATCGGAAGCGAAAATCCTTGTAGCCGTAGCTCACTGCAGCATCTCTTCCGGGTGGAACGTAGGCAGTTTCCGGGTAGTACCCGGAGTGGGGGTGGCGCTCAACGATTTGGGCTTCGGTGAGAAGAAGGGCGTTGTATAAGGTGGACACTACCTGGCAAATACCTCCTCCAAAGCCGGTGCTCAGGTTTCCATTCACAAAAATCGCTGCTTCCTGGTAACCGTCTTCTTTTCCAGCTTCCCCTACCACTTCATTGAAGGAAAAAATCTCGCCAAGTTCCACGATCAGGCCGTCTATGGTCTGAGCGGCTTTTTTGATGTTGAAGAGGGCCCCTTCATCCTTTTGGCGGCAGGAGGTCTGGAAGGAAGCCAGGAGATACTTGCACCCTATTTCTTCAAGAACCTGCCTGGTATCTTTGCGGGGAGGTATGGCCTGGGTCATGGCAATTTCTATTTCGTCTTTACCCTGCTCAATGGCCTGAATTATTTCCTGCAGGGCTTGTTGTGCATCGATACTTTTTCCATGCCGGGCTCTCTTGACTTTGCCTGCAAGGAGCGAGGCTTCTTCGGGGGGAAGGTGGGTTTTTTGGGCAAGTTCCTGGAGCCACTTTGAAGTTGCTTCAAGGTCGTAGTTGAGAATGGGAATTACCTGAGAAGTTTTGGCTTGCAGAATGGCTTTCCGGGTCTGGGCAAGATTTAAGCCCCATCCCAGCTCTTTTTTGGGTAACAGGAAAACCTCTTTTTGTATCCTTACTTTGAAAGGTTCGTTCAGCCATTCTTCATTTACCAGCTCCAGGAAGGGGAGTAGTTCGCTTCTTTTTAGGTTGGAGAGGTCGTAGTTCCAGAGATGGATACTGCTTTCTTTTGAAGAATTGTTGCCGGAAAAAGATAGAAACAGAAAAGCTACAGCCAGGATCCCTGCTATGACAACCCAAAAACCTCTGTACGCCATATCTATCCTTCAGGGAGTGTTTTCGGAGTTGTTTTTCAGGTCAAGTGTTGACTCCTCTTGAGGGGATTCTTCTTGAGGAGCACTCTCGCTTTCCTCTGCCTGAACTTCCTGAGGTTGCAGGGCTTCTGAGATGGTGATGGTGCTTTTTTCGCGAAGTTCGGCAATCAGGTGCTCCAGGCGTACATTTTTCTGTTCGTTTTCTAAGATTTTACGTATATCGTCTTTAGCTTCTTCAAAGGGAGTGGTTTGTTGGGGTTTAAATTCAAGAACCTGATAAATTCGGTAAGTGTCTCCCACTTTGATTACTCCAGTAACTGCATTGGGTTGGTTGGCAAGTTCTTTTATGGTTTCTCGGGCTTCCTCAGGTATTAAACCTTCGCTGACCCAGCCCAGGTCCCCGCCACTGGAGCTGTACTGGTCCTGGGATAATTCCTGAGCCACTTCGGCAAAATCTTCTCCAAGATAAATGCGTTTGAGAGCCTTATCAGCTTCTTCCTGTGAAAATGCAGTTATCTGGCGCAGGTGATACTGGGCAGGAGTGGTAAAGAGATTCTTGTTTTCCTCATAATATTTTTTTACTTCTTCTTCCGGTATTTCGATGCCCTGGCCGAGAGAGTCGATAAGTTTTTGAATCATGAGTTCTCTCTTTATGGATTCGCGAAGGGCTGGCAAACTTATGCGCTGGTAGCTCAGGAAATCATTAAATTCCTTTTCGGATGGGAAATTGGCCTTGATCGCGTTAAGTTTTTCTTCTATTTCTGGAGAGGAAACCCTTATTTTTCTGGATCGGGCTTCCTGATAAAGCAATTCGTTGTTAATGAGATTTTCCAGGGTCATCATGCGCAAAAACTGGAAGGCCTTTTCATCCATTTGGTTCAGAGTTTTGTTGTCGTAACGAGAAAGGAGATTTCGAAAGGCGGAGTCCAGCTCTGAGAAAGTGATAACTGTGTTGTTAACTGTTGCAGCTGCTGCCTGAGTGGTCCTGCCTGTGCGCCGATAGGCTCCATAGCCGTAATAGATGGTTACTGCAAAAGCAACCACTACTATAATCAGTATTACATCAAGGTTTTTACGCAAGCTTCTCATCATTTTCCGTCCACCTCTTAATAGCCTTCCATTTATTGTTTAATAATACTACTTTAAACGTTTTGGCTTGTCAATTTGCTTTTGTTTGGATACATTATTAAAAACACTGAGGAGGTATTCGAGGATGGAATTTGATGTTAGGAAAATTCAGGAAATATTGCCACATCGCTTCCCATTCCTCCTGGTTGATAGAATAATTTCGTTGGAAGAAAACCGGGTGGTAGGCATTAAAAATGTTACCATCAACGAGTGGTTCTTTCAGGGGCATTTTCCTGGACGACCAGTTATGCCCGGAGTTTTGATTTTGGAAAGTATGGCCCAGGTGGGGGCTACCATGATGATGAATATGGAAGAATTTAAAAATTGCATTCCCTATTTTACCTCCCTTGAAAATGTTCGTTTCAGAAAACCAGTAGTGCCTGGAGACCAGCTGGTTATGGAGCTTACTCTCTTGAAACTTAAAAGGAGAATGGGTAAGCTCAGTGGAGTAGCTCGAGTTGGTGATAATGTTGTGGCTGAGGCAGAAATTGGCTTTTCCTTGGTTGAAGTTAAGGAGGAGTAGGAATTGGAAAAATTTTTTGCAAAGGTCAGCGGTGTTGGCTCTTGTGTTCCGGATAAGGTTTTGAGTAATCAGGACCTTGAAAAGATGGTGGATACCAGTGATGAATGGATAACCACTCGTACTGGAATCAAAGAAAGAAGAATTGCCTCACCTCAAGAGACTACTTCTGCGCTGGCCCTTGAAGCAGCTCGTCGAGCCTTGCAGATGGCTCAGGTCGATCCCCGGGAACTGGATTTGATTGTGGTGGCTACAGTTACCCCCGATATGTTTTTCCCCGCTACAGCCTGTCTTCTGCAACGGGAACTGGGTGCTCCTCAGGCGGCCTGCTTTGATCTTGAGGCTGGATGCACGGGCTTTGTTTATGCGCTGGTTGTGGCTGAAAAGTATCTGATTGGAGGTGGGGGCGAAAAAGCCCTGGTAGTTGGTGCGGAAACCCTTTCCAAGATTGTAGACTGGGAAGACCGCGCCACCTGTGTTCTGTTTGGGGATGGAGCGGGAGCCTGTGTGCTTGAGAAAACGGATCGTCCAGGTTTAATAGCTTCCTACTTGGGTAGTGACGGTGGAGGTGCACACCTTCTGGAGCTTCCAGCTGGAGGTTCTCGCATACCAGCTTCCCGGGAAAGCGTGGAAAAAAGGTTACATTACATAAAAATGAATGGCAACGAAGTTTTTAAATTTGCGGTGAGAATAATGGAGGAAGCTTCAAGGGAAGTAACAAAAAGGGCTGGAGTGGGACTTGAGGAAGTCGCTCTATTTGTTCCTCATCAGGCCAATATCAGGATTATTGATTCTGCTGCCCGAAGGTTGAAAATTCCCCAGGAAAAGATATTTGTTAACGTGCACAAATATGGCAACACTTCTTCTGCTTCCATTCCCATTGCCCTTGACGAAGCCTATCGGGAGGGAAAAATCAAGGAAGGTGATCTGGTGTTGCTTGTCGGCTTTGGTGCAGGTTTAACCTGGGGTTCTGCACTTATTCGCTGGTGAAAGGGAGGTTTTGCTCTTGAAAAGAAAGGTGGTTGTTACCGGGTTAGGGCTGATCAGTCCTGTAGGTACTGGTAAGGAAAAGTTCTGGCAGGCTCTGCTGGAGGGCCGCTCAGGTATAAAGCGGATCGAAGCTTTTGATCCTTCGGATTTTGATTCCCAGATTGCTGGTGAGGTGCGAGACTTTGACGTGGAAAAATTTCTCTCCCGCAAAGAGGCCCGCAGGATGGATCGCTTTTCCCAGTTTGCAGTTTGCGCTTCAATGATGGCCATTGAAGATGCAGGCCTGGATGTGACGCGCGTAGACCGCAACCTGATTGGAGTGATTCTTGGTTCAGGTATTGGGGGTATTAAAACCTTTGAAGACCAGCACAAGGTATTACTGGAGAAAGGGCCATCCAAAGTCAGTCCTTTCTTTATTCCCATGATGATTGTCAACATGGGGGCAGCGAATGTGGCTATTCAGTTAGGTTTGAGGGGTCCTAACAGCTGTGTTTCCACGGCCTGTGAAGCCTCAACCCATGCACTGGGTGAGGCACTGCGCATTATCCAGCTTGGAGAGGCTGACTGGATGATTGCAGTAGGCGCTGAGGCTTCCATCACTCCCATTTCTCTGGCGGGATTCTGTGCTATGAAAGCCCTGTCAGTGCGCAACGATGAGCCAGAGAGAGCTTCCCGGCCTTTTGATCGGGACCGGGATGGTTTTGTGATGGCCGAAGGTGCTGCCGCGCTTCTGCTTGAAGCAGAAGAAGTTGCCCGAAAGAGAGGAGCTCGGATATACGCTGAGTTGAAGGGATATGCTTCAACCTGCGATGCCTATCACATCACTGCTCCAGACCCGGAGGGGAGTGGAGCAGCACGGGCCATGCTTCTTGCCCTGCAGGATGCGGGGATAGGACCCGAGGAAGTTGACTACATAAATGCTCATGGAACCTCAACCCCGCTCAACGACCGTATGGAAACTCTGGCCATAAAGCGTGCCTTTGGAGAACATGCTTATTCTCTGAAAATAAGTTCTATCAAGTCGATGGTGGGACATCTTTTGGGAGCAGCAGGGGCCATTGAAGCTGCAGCTACAGTTCTTGCAGTTTATCATGGGATTATTCCACCCACTATCAATCTTGAAAATCCTGATCCGGAGTGCGACCTTGATTATACTCCTCAAAAGAGTGTGGAATGTTCTATCCGTAATGCCCTTTCCAACTCTTTTGGGTTTGGCGGACACAACGGAACGCTGGTTTTTGGAAGGTATGGTGAGAGCTGATGCCCTGGTGGTTAGTCCCGATCATTAATTACCTTTTGGGCTCTTTGCCCTGTGGCCTTATCGTAGGCTGGGCAGTGCGAGGAGTGGATATAAGGAAGTTTGGAAGCGGCAATATTGGTGCTACCAACGTTTCCCGGGTGGTGGGTTTTAAGGGAGCCTTGCTGGCAGGAGTGCTCGATGCTTTGAAGGGATTTCTGGGAGCTTATCTGGCCAGCACTTTCGTGCCCCATTCAGGCTGGTGGCTGGTTGCTACTTTTTTAATCGTGATCGGCCACAACTGGTCGATTTTTCTTGGTTTTAAGGGCGGAAAAGGTGTGGCTACTACTCTGGGAGTGCTTTTTTACCTTTCCTGGCCTGCGGCTTCTCTGTGCTTTCTTTCCTGGGTGATAGCGGTTGCTTTGACGCGCTATTCTTCCCTGGGTTCTCTCACCGGGGCAGCTTTGATGCCTGTTTTTCTGGTGGTGTTCAATCGTCCCTGGCATTTTGTGTTCTGGGGAATACTGGCAGCGTTGCTCGTGTTTATAAGGCACAGAGAAAACATTCGCCGATTACTTTCCGGCAAAGAGTTGAAAATCGGCCAAAAGAAGGAGCGTGATTGAAATGGCAGGAAACGTTGTGGAAGTAAACCAGAATAATTTTAAGCAAGAGGTTCTCGATTCGGAACTTCCCGTACTGGTCGACTTCTGGGCTTCGTGGTGCATGCCCTGTCGCATGCTGGCTCCCATCGTGGAGGAAATTGCCGAGGAGTGGGCTGGCAAGATCAGGGTGGCCAAACTTAACACCGATGAATCTCCCTCTATAGCCCAGCAGTATGGTATCCACGCCATTCCTACCCTGATCATTTTTAAAAACGGTCAGGAAGTAGAGCGGCTGGTAGGATATCTTCCCAAGAAGAATATCGAGCAAAAGCTGAAAATGGTTGTTTGATGCGTTTCCTCTTTGTGTTTCTGGGATTGGTTGCTCTCTGGATAGGGTTTTTGGGGAGCACGGAAACTCTGGCTTTTGAACCCTGTGGACAGTACGTTTACGGCTGGAATCGGGTGAGAGTGATCACCCAGGTGCACGTGGAGGATAAAGTGGTGGCTTTGACCTTTGATGACGCTCCAGCTCCTGCTCTAACGGATATTCTGGAAGTCCTGAGCAAAAGAAAGGTTAAAGCCACCTTTTTTATTGTCGGTGCTCAGGCGCAAAGATATCCTGAGTTACTGAAAAATATAGTCTTGCAGGGTCATGAGTTGGGGAATCATTCCTTTTCTCATATTTTTGATGACTCTAAGAGCCTTGAAAAGCTGATAGAAGATATACAAAAATGTGAAAAAGTGGTTTTTAAAATTACGGGCCGCATTCCTTTATATTTCAGGCCTCCTGGAGGCTTTCTTAACAATCTGGTGAAGGAAGCCTGTGGACGCACTGGCTACAGTATTTTGATGTGGTCTCTGGATACCAGAGACTGGGCGTTGAACGATTTTCGGGAACAAATCGTGGAGAACTTACTTACCCAGCTTTCTCCGGGCGATATTGTTCTTTTGCATGTGGTTCCTCAGACTGCTTCTTTACTCGATGAAATGATTGAAGCAATTCAGGAAAGGAGTTATCAAATACTACCTTTGGGCGATCTTTTGAGCATGACCTATGGACACTGATTTTCCCTGGCCAGAAGAATGGGTTCCACTGCAAGGAAAACTCCCCGACTTTGCAGGAGTGATTATGGTGGTTGCTCCAGTGGATCGGGGGAAAACCACTCTGGTCAGACTTATCTGCGATTTTTTTAAAAAGCGTGGTCGGGATTTTGCTCTGGTGGATAGTGATCTGGGTCAATCTATGGTGGGTCCACCCACTACAGTGGGTATGCTTCCCCCGGAGAAGTGCGTAAAACCCCAGGACGCCCTTTTTACTCCTTATTTCCGTTTTGTGGGTGACACCACTCCCTCCCGACACCTGCTTTTGACTGTGCTTTCCGTGTTTGAAATGGTACAGATGGCTCGGGAACTTGCCGAAATAGTTGTGGTCGACACCTGTGGCCTTTTTCGGGGTTTAGAAGGTTTGTACCTCAAAATGTTGAAGATAAAGTTATTGATGCCCCAGCTTGTGATTGGTTTGGGGAGCGAAGAGGAATTTGCTGTACTTAGCTCCCTGGGAATAAAAGATTTTCTGGTTTTACCCACCCCAGCTGGGCTCAAGAACAAAAGCTTTGAGGAGAGGAAGAGTTACCGAAAATTGCTTTTTGCAGAATACTTTTCCAGAGGCAGAAGTTTTGTTCTGGAATTGTCCAGATTGCGCCTTTTTGCTCCCCTTTCTCCCTATTTTTACCTCCAGCAAATTGTGTCTGTAGAGGGAGGGGTAGTTTTTAAAGTGGGGAGAAAACGGTATCACGTCTTTTGCTCGGAGCGGGCAAAGCATGGCGCTTTTTCTAAGGGATGGAGTGGATACTGGGTCTTTCCTGAAGAGATGGGCAACCTGCTCTGCTGCCTTTATTCTGAGCAACTCCGGGAAATAGGGCTGGGAGTTCTTAAGAAAATTGATCTTTCTGAGGGCAAGGTAGAAATATGGGCTACTCCTCTCTCTCGAGAGGAGCCCATATTTGTGGTTTGTGGTGACCTGAAGGTGAGTCCTCAGGGCGAAGAAATGGGCCGCTTGTCTTGGAGAATTTTGAGATAAGAAGCTCAAAATTTATATTTCGAGGTAGTGGGCGATAACTCCCTCCAGTTTGTGTAAACTTTCTTTTAACTGGTCGATTTCTTCTTGTTTTCCGGTGAGTTCCAATATTACCAGGCCATCTTCAGCACAATATTCGGGAGAAACTTCGTGAAGCCCCAGGCGGGTTTTTATGTTGCACCCGAACTGGGTGAGGATTTTTTGAACCTGGGGAGCCTGTTTTGAACGGGCCGCGATTTTGAGTATCAGTAGCCTGTACATTTCTATCACCTCTTTGAAGTATTTTTATGTCTGGATAGTATACCGCAAGACAACCGGACTTAGAAATATTAGTTTTTTTATAGAAAAAGTAGAAAAATCTATTGACAAGTTATTTTTGGGTAACTATAATTCTCAAAACAAAGTTGAATCAAGGCTGGAGATCGAGGACAGGGATTAGTAGTCAGAGGGGAGGAACAGAGAGAGCCGGGGAAAGGTGGGAGCCCGGTTTCCGAAGCCTGACGAAATGGCCCTGGAGAGGTTGTGGTGAAGGCAAGTAGCCACAAACGGTAGCTCCGTTAAAGGCAAAGAGTGGCCGGCGAGTTCTTTGTGTCGGTCACAAGGGTGGTACCGCGGGTAACCCTCGCCCCTTGGGCGAGGGTTTTTTATTTTTAGCTACCTGAAAAAATGGAGGTGATAAAAGGTGGAGGGAAAGTTACGCAGTTATGAGGAGATTAATCAGAAAATCCGCGAAGGCAAAGCGGTGGTGGTTACTGCCGAAGAAGTAATTGAAATGGTTAGAGAAAAAGGACTGAAAGAAGTAGCCCGTCAGGTTGATGTGGTGACCACGGGTACTTTTGGCATCATGTGTTCTTCGGGTGCTTTTTTGAATATTGGACATACCAAACCCCGCATGAAGATTTCCGAGGCATATTTGAACGGAGTGCTGGCTTATTGTGGCCTGGCAGCTGTAGATATGTACATTGGAGCAACTCAACCGGCCCAGGACGATCCTCTTAACAAGGTGCATCCTGGCGAGTTTCGCTATGGAGGAGGTCACGTCATTCAAGACCTGGTTGCCGGGAAAGATGTTCTACTTGAAGCCTATGCTTATGGCACGGATTGTTATCCGCGTAAAAAGCTGGTTACCTGGATTAACCTTAAGGACCTGAACGAAGCCTATCTTTTCAATCCTCGCAATGCCTATCAGAACTACAACGTAGCGGTTAACCTTTCCGATAAAACTATCTATACCTACATGGGTATTCTTCTTCCTCGCCTTGGAAATGCTGGTTATTCTTCGGCAGGCCAGTTAAGCCCCCTTTTAAACGATCCTTTTTATCGGGTCATTGGAGTGGGAACCAGAATCTTTCTGGGAGGAGGAATTGGTTACGTTGCCTGGCAGGGTACTCAGCACAATCCTTCAGTGGAGCGTAACGAAAGGGGGATCCCCAAAGGTGGTGCCGGGACGCTGGCCCTGATTGGTGACCTGAAAGGAATGAGTGCTCAGTGGCTCTGGGGAGTTAGCATCAGGGGCTATGGTTGTTCTCTTGCTGTAGGAGTTGGGGTTCCTATTCCCATCCTCGATGAGGAAACTCTTTATTATTGTTCAGTGAGTGATGAGGAAATACTGGCACCGGTGGTCGACTACAGTTCTGCTTATCCTGAGGGAACTGGCGAAGTTCTTGAATATGTTAGCTATGCTCAATTGAGGAGTGGCAGAATAGTGGTCAGAGGCAAAGAAGTTCCTACCTTCCCGCTTTCCAGCTACCAGCGGGCAAGAGAAATTGCTCAGACCCTCAAGAAGTGGATTCAGGAAGGTGCTTTTGAGCTGACTCGCCCGGTGATTAATCTTCCCGGTGTAGAATCGGGAGTGCGCTTTAAAAACCTTAAGGAACGCCCGGTTGAAAACTACACGGCAACTCTAAAGAGGTGAGCATAATGACCGTTTCTCGGAAAATAGTTTTGCACTTCCCGGCTGAAGTTGCAGACAGACCCATAGTCTGTGATCTGGCATTGCGTTTTGGGCTGGCTTTCAATATCTTGAGGGCTTCCATTTCGCCGCATCGTGAGGGCATTATGGTCATGGAAATAATTGGTGAAGGTGTAAACCAGGAAAAGGGGTTGCAGTATCTGCGAGAGCAGGGAGTGCTTATTGAGTCTCTTAGTCAGGATATTCGCAAAAATGATGAACGCTGCATTAACTGTGGGGCCTGTGTTGGTGTTTGCCCTACTTCGGCGCTGTTTATAGAAAAGCCTTCTTTCGAAGTGTGTTTTGATGGTACTAAATGCATCGCCTGTGAGATGTGCATTATGGCCTGTCCGACTTTTGCTATGGAGGCGTTGATTTGAGCATGGAATACGTGAAGCGGTGGTATCGCCGCTTGATGCAGGTACCCGATCTGGTTTCTTTTGAAGTTAAAATTGAAGAAAGTGACCTTTTCGTAATGGCCGATTTTGATTTACGAGAAAGGGTCAGGGAACTCCTGGAGAGAGAGCGCAATAATCTGAAGGCCTACTTGCGTTATCATCCTGAATTTTTGAGTTCTCTGAAACCGCTTCGGGTGCCTGCTTTTGCTCCTCCTGTGTGTCGGCTTATGGCCTGGGCTGCTGAAAAGGCCGGGGTGGGTCCTATGGCCGCAGTGGCTGGAGCCATCAATGAGAGGGTTTTTGAAGGTGTTAAGGGAGAAGTTACAGAATTTATAGTGGAAAACGGTGGAGATTTACTGATTGTTTCCGGTCAACCCAGAGTGGTAGCAGTTTATGCTGGAGAAGGTTCTCCCTTTAGCTTTAAACTGGGCATTAAGCTTCCACCCGGTCGCTGGGGAGTGGCTACTTCTTCGGGCAAGGTAGGTCCTTCTCTGAGTTTTGGTAAAGCCGATGCCGTGGTGGTGATCAGTGAATCTGCGGCACTTGCCGATGCCTGGGCAACCAGCCTGGCTAATCTGGTAAAGGACAGAGGAGATGTTGAAAAGGTATTGCAGATTAGCGAAAGCGCTTATGGTGTTCAGGGTATATTTGTGGCTTTTGGAAAGGTTATGGGGGTAAGAGGTAAAATAGAACTGGTTGCTCTGTGATTTATTGTGAGGAGCTGGAAAAATGAAGGAAAAGCTTTGTTCTTTTTGTGGCAGGCCCATCCGGGGAAAGGCTTTTCGTGAACGGTCTTCAGTTACCCGGTTTGTGCCACTCTTTTTTCACCATCATTGTGGAAAGAAATATTTCGAATCTGTTTGGAAAATCCATTTTCGCTGGTATGGTTTATCTCAGAACGAGGTCCTTGATTTTTACCGCTATGTCGATGAAAGCTTAAAAATTGCTTTTGAAGAAGTCATGCTTTAGGCTTTTTTCCCACGTTTGTTGCTTCAGAATGCTTTCTACCCGGGTTTTCAGCACGAATCTTCGCTTTGTATTTACCCTTGAGGCAGGAAAGATTTTGATATAAAGACAGGGCTGGACATTTCTTTTCTTGTTTCCTTTGAAGTATTGGGGATTTTGGTTCTTCATGTTAAAATTTTTCCATGTTACAGGAACTTAAATCAACTGCTTCGGTTAAGGTTTCGGATTTTACGCCACTCTGGCTCTTGGGGAAGCCACTTTTTGCAGCCTATCTTTCCAAAAGGTATACTCAATGCAATGTGTTTGGCGCTTTCCCAAAGCCTCCCTTTGTACTTTTGGCTAACCATTTGAGCGCCCTGGACCCTTTTATAATCAGTGCTTTTTCTCCTTACCCTATCCACTGGGTGGCCAACCGCCTGATCTTTCACCATCCCACCCTGGGGGTGTTGATAAGAATGGTTGGCGCGATACCCAAGCAAAAAAATTATCCAGACCCTCGTGCAGTGAAAGGTATCTTTGGGATTGTAAAAAGGGGTGGAGTAGTGGGTATTTTTCCTGAAGGGTCAATAACCTGGTCGGGGAACTTTGAGGGAGTAATGCCCGGCACTTCAAAGCTGGTTAAGGCGCTGGGTATTCCAGTAGTAGTGGCCAAGATTAAAGGAGCCTGGCTTGCTCAACCGGTTTGGGCAGAGAGCCGTAGAAAGGGTCCGGTGGAAGTGGAGATCAGCGTGTACGATGGTTTTCCCGATGAGAGGAATCTTTTTCATTCTGAGTGGGACTGGCAGCTTGAGCGAGGCTTTGAGTATCGGGGTGAGCATAAATCCAGGGGCATTGAAAGGATAATATGGTTCTGTCCTGAATGTGACACTTTCCGCTCTGTGAAAGCCGTGGGGAATGCGTTTGAGTGTTGTCGTTGTAAGGCACAGTGGGTTCTGGACCAGTATGGTTTTGTGGAAGGGACTCCCCTGGTCGATTTTATGGAGAACCAAAAGAAGAAGCTGTCCTGCTTTGCACAGAGTCAGAGCTTAGAAATTACTGGCGTTTTAGTGTCTGTTAGGAATCGTTTTAATGGTCGTCTAAAATTTTTAAAAAGAGGGCTACTCAGCCTGAGTCCTGAGGGGCTGAAGGTGGGAGGCCTCTGTTTTCCATTGTCAGCTATCAGGGCGGAGAATCTTTTTCTAAAAGACATTTTTGAGTTTTTGTGCTCGGACTGGCTTGTCCGGGTGCATACCGGTTACTCTTCTTTTTTGCTCTATTCGATGCTCAAAGAATTAAAAAAGCATCTTCTTTTGAAGAAAGAAATGTTGTAAAAAGACCAGCAAGTACCTGACTTGTGGGAGGTTTGACAAGGTGGACCTTATTGCGGACCTGGAATTCAGAGGGCTTATTTACCAGATTACCGACCTGGAGGGATTAAGAGAGCGGTTGTCCAGAGGAAGGATAGTGCTCTATGTGGGCTTTGATCCTACTGCTGATAGCCTGCATGTAGGACATCTTTTGCCTGTTCTGGGATTGCGTCGTTTTCAGCTGGCCGGCCACAGCCCCATTGCCCTGGTAGGTGGGGGCACTGGTTTAATTGGCGACCCAAGCGGGAAAACCACGGAACGAACCCTTAATCCTCAGGAAGTGGTGGAAGAGTGGTCGCAGAGGATACGTTCCCAGTTAGAGCGCTTTCTGGATTTTGAAGTTGCTTCCAATCCTGCTCGAATCGTCAACAATTTTGAGTGGCTTGGGGAATTAAAAATGATTCCTTTTTTGAGGGATATTGGGAAACATTTTTCTCTGGGTTACATGCTTTCCAAGGAATCTGTGAAATCCAGATTGGAATCGGGCATATCTTTTACTGAATTTTGCTATATGTTGCTTCAGGCTTATGATTTTCTACAGCTTGCACAGCGCTATGACTGTGAGCTCCAGGCGGGAGGCAGTGACCAGTGGGGCAACATAACGGCAGGTATGGACCTTATCCAGAAAGTACTGGGGAAAAAGGTTTATGGTTTGACCTTTCCGCTGGTAACTCGCTCTGATGGCACTAAATTCGGCAAAACCGAGCAGGGGGCAGTGTGGCTTGATCCACAACGCACTACTCCCTATCAGTTTTATCAGTTCTGGCTCAACGTGGATGATAGAGATGTGGTTACTTATCTTAAATATTTTACTTTTTTGTCCCCCAAAGAAATCCTGGAGCTTGAGGAGGAAGTGCGAAAGAATCCCGAGCACAGAGAAGCTCAGCGCGTACTTGCACGAGAAATGACTGCGCTGGTGCATGGAAAAGAAGCACTGGAGCGAGCAGAGAAGATATCTCGAGCACTTTTTTACGGCCAGGTTCAGGAGTTGGAACTTTCGGAGCTCGAAGAAGCGTTTAGAGATGTTCCTTCCTGTGAAATTAAAGGACGGGAAGAGGTTGGTATTGTTGACTTGCTGGTTTTGTGTGGTGCGGCCTCTTCGAAAAGAGAAGCCAGGGAACACCTCAGAAATGGAGCTATTCAGGTTAACGGGGTTAAAGTGCAGGAAGTTGACAAAGCTTTTGGACGCCAGGATTGTTTGGGAGGGAGATACCTGGTGATTAGAAGGGGCAAGAGAAACTATTACCTGGTAAGGTGGTTGACTTAAAACTTGATGGGGATGAGGTGGGCGTCTATGGATGAGGAGGACCTTGCTTTAAGGGGAAGGTGGAAAGTTCTTTTGGGAGGGTTTCTTCTTTCTTTGATGGGTGGTGTGGCCTATGCCTGGGGAGTCTTCGTGAGTCCCATGATGGAGCGGTTTGGATGGTCAAAATACGGTGCTACTCTCCCTTTTACCTTTTTTATGCTGGTTTTTGCTTTTTTTATGGTTCCCGCTGGTCACTGGCAGGATAAAAAAGGTCCCAACAGAGTGGCTCCGTTGGGGGCAATTCTTTTTCTGGTTGCTTATACTCTGTCTGGCCTGGTAGACCGCTTTCCCAACCCCTGGTGGCTGGTTCTTTCCTACGGTTTTCTGGGTGGTCTGGCTTGTGCGCTTACCTACAGCTGTGTAGCCCCGGTTGCCAGAAAGTGGTTTCCAGACAAACCCGGCTTAGCCGTGTCTCTTGCAGTAATGGGATTTGGTCTGGCTGCTATTTTTTTTGCTCCTTTGAAAGCTCGTTTTTTGATCCCTCTCTATGGCATAGAGAAGACTTTTTTGGTGATAGGAATCTTAACTTCGGGGATTTCTTTTGTGGCTTCACGGTTTTTGAGGAATCCCCCTCGGGATTGGCCTTTCTATGAGCGGTGTTTGCAAACCGGGCAGTGCAAAACTGTAGAAGTTCGTGCTGAGCTTGCCCCATTTCGGGTCATTAGAGAGAAGTTATTTTGGGAATTGTGGTTTGTTTTCTTTCTGGTGAGCACTGGTGGTTTTGTATCGCTAAGCCTGATTGCTTCGTATGGTCAGGAAGTTCTGAGCCTCGACCCTCTTTTTGCTTCGCTGGCTATTTCTGTTTTTGCAGGTGTTAACGGGCTGGGTCGTCCTTTGGCAGGTTATTTAGGCGATCGCTTTGGGGTTCTTTCAACCATGATTGGGGCCTATCTATTGCAGGGCCTTACTTTAGTGCTCTTTGGAGAACTGGTTTTGAGTCAGGCCAGGCTCTATGTGGCTTCGGCGATGGTGGGCTTCGGTTATGCGGTAAACCTGGCTCTTTTCCCTACTCTGATAGCCCTTTGTTTCGGGATTAAGAATTTGGGAGCCAATTACGGTCTGGTTTTTACAGCTTTTGGTGTGGCTGCTCTGGTTTCTGGGATAGGTTCCTGGATGTTTGATCTTACCGGAAGCTTTACGCCTGCTTTTGTATTTAGCGGTTTGATGGCTCTTCTGGGTGCAGGGTTGAGTTTTTTTGTGAAGAGAATCTACAACCTGTATTGATCAAGGAGCTTGTTGATGGTTCTGTAGCGGTCTGGTATTTTTCTTTGAGTTTTTCATGAAGTACATCTTCTGGTCCGCTCTGTGAATGGCTTTTATATAGTTTTCACCTGGTTCCAGCTGGGCTATGCCGAAGCTGATGTCCACATCCAGGTTGTGTTTGCAATCAAACCTGTCAGCAGTTTTTATTTTCTCCCTGATTCTGGTTATTATCTCTTCTGTTTGTTGTTCGGTTGTGTTGTAGAGCATAACGATGAATTCGTCTCCTCCGTAGCGTGCAGCTGTGTCGGAAGTGCGAATTGAGCTGGCGATGCAGTTTCCGACGAACTTGAGTACCTGGTCACCAACCAGGTGTCCACAGGTATCGTTTATCTGCTTGAGGCGGTCCACGTCGATCATGATGAAAGAGAGAGGTGCTTTCTCTCTCAGGGCCGTTGCAACCTGTTTCTGGACGAGCTCATTGAAGAAGTTTCTGCTGTAAAGACCGGTAAGGTTATCATAGTGAGCTATTTCTCTGAGCCTTTCTCGTTCTCTGTCAAGCTCGATCATTAGTTTCTGGATGGGTTTGTTAAGCGAATCAATGATAACACCCCTGAGAATGACCAGGTAGGATATGAATCTGAACACATGTCCCAGGAAATTAAAAAAGCCGTATACATCACTGTAAAGGGTGAAGGCTAATTCGCCAAGCATGGTAAAAACGATGGCAAGCACCAGAGGTTTTCTGAAAGCTAACAGTGACTGTTCTCTACTTTTTAGAATTTTAAGCAAAACTACCAAGAGTGTGGCTATTATGGTGTACTCCGTGGCTATTTTGAAAGCTGTAAGACCGTATCCCTCGAGGAAACAATTCGGGAAAATATTTAGCCATACACTTGTGACCAGGAGGGCGCTTGTCAGTCCCAGGATCGTGGAAAGCGTTTTTTCTTTCAAACCGGTGAAGAAAACGATGAGGAAAAATCCGATAGTCTCCAGTAGTCTTCCAGCAATCCAGAGCTGTGTTGGGTGATTCGCTGTCCAGTAGGGGAACACCCCCATGCCTTTGTAAGCAAGGGTGTGGAGGAAGTCAATGGCTACTACGAAAAAATAGAGAATGCCAAATTTTAGAAAAATCCTGTTCTGGATTAAGTTGCGTGTGGCAAGTGAAATGAGTGTAATTGAAAGACCTGTAAAAATGGCAAAGCATTCTATAATAGTATGGAAGAAGAGATAGTTTTTTCGTGCCAAGAAGAAGAGGCCGGAGAAAGCTACTGCATAAAGGAAAAGGCGAAAGTATTCGGATTTCTCGATTTTTCCCTGATTCACATCTGCCCCCTGCAGTTTGGGATAACGCTTTCATATATAGTAGCATATTTCCGGTTTTTTCGATTTTTAGAGGGGAGCAAAGGGTTTTCTTGTTTTACAAGGGGACAGGGTTTACCAAAAGAAAAGGGAGTATGCTAAGAAGCATACTCCCTTATTTTCCTGGTAGCGGGGGTCGGATTCGAACCGACGACCTCCGGGTTATGAGCCCGACGAGCTTCCTGACTGCTCCACCCCGCGTCGCTTTCTGACTACTTTCCCAAAGCCAGGACCTATTTTACACCAAAAGTAATATTTGTCAAGGGTTATCAGTTTCTTGTCATCTAAGTCTGGCTCTCGGTAACCAGGCAAACTTGACTTACCGGGACTTTGTGATAAAATTTCCAAAATCTCCTTGAAGGAGGTCGATGTATGGGGTTATTCTATCCTCTGGAGAAGGCTGGTATAGCGAACCCCCGTAATGTGTATTATAACCTTTCTATTCCCAGGCTTTTTGAACATGCCCTTTCTAAGAAAGAAGGAGTGTTGTCTTCTACGGGGGCCTTTGCCGTGTGGACCGGCAAGTACACTGGTCGCTCTCCCAAAGATCGTTTTATCGTTTGCGACGAGAGAACGGAGAAGGAAATAGACTGGGGTGCAGTTAATGTTCCCATTGAACCAGCCAGGTATCACAAGCTTAAGGAAAAGCTTTTGAGCTATTTGCAGCAGAGAGATATCTATGTTTATGATGGTTTTGTAGGTGCAGACCCGGACTATCGAATGCCGGTTCGCTTTATCAATGAGTTTGCTTATCAGAGTGTTTTTGTTCAAAACATGTTTCTTGAGGCCACCCGGGAGGAGTTAGCCCACTTTGTGCCCCGGTTCACGGTCATCTGTGCTCCCAATTTTCACGCTGTTCCAGAAGTAGACGGAGTCCGTTCGGAGGCCTTTATAATCATTAATTTCACCGAAGGTATGGTTATAATCGGGGGTACCTCTTACGGTGGGGAGATCAAAAAAGCCATTTTTACTGTGATGAATTTTTTGCTTCCCGAGAGGGGAGTTTTGCCCATGCACTGTTCGGCCAACGTGGGCAATAAAGATGATGTGGCAGTGTTTTTTGGCCTTTCGGGAACCGGGAAAACTTCTCTTTCTGCTGATGTTCATAGAAAATTAATTGGCGATGACGAACATGGATGGTCTGATAAGGGTATTTTTAATTTCGAAGGCGGATGTTATGCAAAATGCATCAACCTTTCTAAAGAAAAAGAACCGCAGATTTACCGTGCTATACGTTATGGCGCGATAATGGAAAATGTGGTTCTGGATGAAGAAACCCGTGAGCCCGATTTTTCTGATTCCCGATATACTGAAAACACAAGGGTAAGTTACCCCATAGAGTTTATACCTGATGCTCTTATACCTGGGGTAGCTGGACATCCCAGGGTGGTCATTTTTCTTACTGCTGATGCTTTTGGAGTTATGCCTCCGGTTGCTAAGCTGGGCAAAGAGGAGGCAATTTATCACTTTATTCTGGGTTATACCAGCAAGTTAGCAGGAACGGAAAGGGGTATTGTAGAACCAGAGGCCACTTTTTCTTCCTGTTTTGGAGCACCTTTTATGCCACGTAGTCCCCTGGTGTACGGGAAAATGCTTGGCGAAAAAATTGAAAAGTATAAAACCCGGGTTTATTTAGTGAATACAGGATGGACAGGTGGACCTTATGGAGTAGGACACCGCATAGACATAGATTACACCAGGGCTATTGTGAGGGCAGCAATCGAGGGGAGTATCGAAGATGAAGAATTTTATCAGGACCCAGTATTTAAATTTATGGTGCCCAGAAAAGTGGGTGATTTGCCGGAGGAAATTTTTGTTCCCAAAAACACCTGGGAGAACCCCGAACTTTACGATCAAAAAGCGCAGGAGTTGCGAAATCGCTTTGAAGAAGCTATGCAAAAGTACGGCCTTTCTCTTGGATAGCTGCATGATACTCACCTGCCTGTTCTCCAGGCAGGTGAGGATTTGATGGATAACTAATGGTTATGGACTCTTTGAGTTTACCTCTTTGGCCCACTTTATTCCTTCCGACTTCAGGCGTTCTTTGCTTTTAAAAAGACTCCAGAAACCTTTTTCTCCCGAAACTGTGGCACCCCTTCCTTCCAGGGCTTTTCTTGTTTGCTCTAAGGCTTTTTTACTTCCAAACAGTGCGTAAGTAACAAAGATGTGTACTTTTTTGCCCTGCCAGTTTTTATTTTGAATGAAGCTTAAGACCGTTGGGGCGATAGTGCCTCCCCATACCGGACCACCTATGAAAATTTCAGAGAACTGCTCGGTAGAAATGCTTTCATGGTAAACAGGTGGTAACTTGCCCTTTTTAAAAGCACCAGTCATGCTCCAGGCTCCTGGCAGGCGGTTCTTGACTTTCTTGACCCTTATCTCTTCGGTTTTGGCCTCTGTTTCCTGGGCGATTCCCGAAGCTAAAGCTCTGGTTTTACCTGAACGAGAATAGAAAATGACCAGTTTTGCCATTTTAACCCCTCCTGTTGAGTTTATGCTTAAAGCTGATAAAGCTCTTCATCGCTCAGAAGCGTGAATCCCTGGCGCTCCAGGATACTCTGAGCACGAGGTTGGCTTTCCACCTGAAGAACCAACACTGCCTTTTTCCCGCTTTCTATGACAAAGCCGTAAGCATCTTCTATGTTGATCTGGTTTTCAGTTAGCGCTCTGGCTATGCGGTGCAACCCTCCCGGCTGGTCTTCCATGACCACCGCTATTACCTCCTGTAAGTAAGCCGGTAGGTTATTTTCACGCAGGATTGCGTAGGCCTTTTGGGGTTGATTGGTGAGCACTTTGATAACTCCGAAGCCGTTGGCACTTGAGATGGTGATTGCTCTGATGTTTATGCCGGCCTGAGCCAGAAGGCCGGTTATTTTTTCAATCCTGCCGGGTTTATTTTCTGCAAAAACCGAAATCTGATGGGCCATGCTTTCCAACCTCCTTTTATCACATTTTACGCTGGTCGATGACTCGCACTGCTTTGCCTTCGCTGGTGGGAAGGCTTCCCGGTTCTACCAGAATCACATCGGGGGTGACCAGGATCTCGGCTCTCAATTCCGCCTTGATCCTCTCCCGGAGTCTTTCCAGCTTGAGCAAGTCTCCAAAAAAGAACTCTGGCTTTATCTCCACTTCCACTTTCATGGTGTCTTTAAAATCTTCCCGGTCCAGAATGATCCGGTAGTTAGAACCCACCTCGGGTATGTTCATAAGTACCTTTTCTATCTGGATGGGGAAAATGTTTACTCCCCTGAAGATAAACATATCATCGCTTCTTCCTCTGATTCTGGAAATTCTGCGGTGGGTTCTTCCACAGGGGCAGGGTTCTTCGTAATAGAAGGCAAGATCGCGGGTACGATAGCGTATGATAGGTGTTGCATCCCGGTTCAGGGTGGTTAGAAGAATTTCGCCTACTTCACCGGGCGGGCAGGTTTCAAGAGTTTCGGGATCCACTACTTCTAAATAATAATAGTCCTCCCAGAGGTGCATGCCCTCCTGGTAGACACACTCAAAGGCTACCCCGGGTCCGTTCATTTCGGATAATCCGTAAGAATTGTAGGCTTTGGCACCGAAAGCCTCTTCGATTCTGCGGCGGGTTTCCTCGCTGTGAGGTTCAGCTCCGATTAAAAGGGTGTGGAGATAAAGGTCCTCTTTGGGGTCTAAACCTTCGCTTTTAATGATGTTGGCAAGGAGCAGGGCATAGCTGGGTATGATGTGGATGACTGTAGTTTTGAAATTGCGCATGAACCAGATCTGGCGCTTGCTGTTTCCCGGGCCAATGGGGATGGTAAGAGCTCCTATTCTTTCTGCTCCGTAGTGCATGCCCAGGCCCCCGGTGAACAGACCATAGCTCATCATGTTTTGAAAAACGTCTCCACGCCGCACGCCTACCATGTAAAGACAGCGGGCAACCTGATTGGTCCACCTTTCGAGGTCTTCGGCAGTGTGATAAATCACGGTCGGAGTACCCGTGGTTCCTGAGGAAGAGTGGAGTCTTACCACTTCTTCAAGAGGTACTGCCAGAAATCCATAAGGGAAATTGCTGCGGAGATCTTCTTTGGTGGTTGGTGGGATATTACGCAGGTCCTCGAGGGTTTTTATTTTTTTAGGATCCAGACGGTTCCTGCGGAAAAGTTCTCTGTAGAAAGGCGTTTTTTGGGCCTGTTCTAAGGTTTTCTGGAGTCTTTGCTCTTGAAGCTTTGCAAGCTCCTGGCGAGGTATGGTTTCAATTTCTTTTTCCCAGTACAAATTTACTGCCCCCTTTAAGATGGTTTGCAAGGTAAAAGCTTTTGATCCATGTTATTTTTATAGCACAATTTTTTAAAGAGGAACAAATACTCTTAAAGGCAATTCTGGTTTTAGAAACAGGTTAAGATTTTTGATCTTTGACAGGTGACTTTGGCAAAAAGGCGGCTCAACGGCAGGCTGTGGTTAACAGTTTTTGAATGGTATTGATCGGTAAGCTTTTGAAGTGATGATATACTAAACATATCGGACTGGTTGTCCTTGTGATGAGGCCAGATCGCTCTTTGGGAGGTGTTTTATTTGGACTTTGAACTTAGCGTGGTGGTTAGTTTTGTGGCTGGACTTCTTTCTTTTCTTTCGCCCTGTGTTTTAGCAATTGCCCCCGCCTACATTGGTTACTTGAGCGGGGTAGAATCCATAGAGAAGGAACGTAAAAAGGTTTTATGGCATACTCTGCTTTTTGTGGGTGGATTTTCAGGAATATTCTTTTTGATGGGTATTGGAGCTTCAGCGCTGGGAGGGTTTTTTCTCCTCTATAAAGACTGGTTTAATCGAATTGCTGGAGCGGTTATCATCATTTTTGCGCTTCAGGTTATGGGTGTTTTGAAGATACGTCTTCTGTATGCTGAAAAAAGAGCTCAGTTTAAGACGGACTGGGCTCAGCTGCGCAGTTTTGTTTTGGGTATTTCCTTTGGTCTGGGTTGGACTCCTTGCGTGGGGCCTATTTTGGGTGCTATCTTGCTTTATGTTTCGGCAAAAGCGCAAATCTGGGAAGGTGGTCTAATGCTGGCTTTCTATTCCCTGGGGCTTGCCCTGCCTTTCATTCTCCTTGGTGTGGGCTGGGGCAAGGTGATGCAGGTCTTGAAAGGAGTCCAAAAAAGAGGGAGATTAATAGAGATAGTGAGTGGTGCTCTGCTTTTATTTCTGGGGGTTTTGATGCTGTTTAATCGGCTTGATTTTTTGGTATACTGGCTGGGCATTGGTAACCTGATGAGTCCTGAGTATCTATTGATCGAATAGGGGTGAAAAAAAATGCCCGTTAAGGGCAGCAAGGAAAAAATCAAAGCCTTTGGTGAAGTTTCACGGCGATTGGGTCTTTCTAACCGGGTTTATAGAGGTATTCACGCTATACCGGTTGAAAAGATAGTGGGCAGTGTGGGGCGAGCGGCAGATCTTTTGCCGGGTTTCAGACTTAAGCGCCCGGATACCCGCTACTATCGTATAAGAAGAGCTATGGAAAAAGGGGAGATTTTACCTCCCATCATTGTTTATAAAGTAGGAGATGAGTATTATGTGCTTGATGGAAATCACCGGGTGGCAGTGGCCAAGGAACTGGGAAGAGAGTTCATTGATGCTGAAGTGATAGAATTTTTCCCTTCTCCCAAAATCGAAAGCAAAGCCTTGCGCAAAAAGAGGGCCGAATTTGAAAAAATCACTGGTCTGAAGGGCATTGATGCCACTGAACCACGCCATTACGATGCTTTCTTGAATTATATCCAGGACCATGCTAAACAAATGAGCGCTTCGCTGGGCAGAGAGGTTCCGCTTCAGGAGGCGGCCTTGAATTGGTTTTTGTGCGTATATACTCCCGTGGTTCAAAAGATAGTAGAAAAGAACCTTGAAGAAGCTTTTCCGGGTAAAGGTTTAGCTGATATTTTTGCCTATATAATGGATTATAAATGGTTTCAAAGTCAGAAGGCAGGTTATGATATAGGTTTTGAAAAGGCTCTGGAGGGTTTTATTAAAGAAATTGTGGGAATTGAGCAACCTGAGAGGCCTGGTTTTGAAAAAAAGACCTGGAGCCAAAAGGTTGGAGGATTGCTGGAGGAGGTTTTACCCTGGTTAAAAAAGGAATAAGCCTGAAAGGAGGGATTACACGTGGAGCTAAAGGTAATTTCACTTAAAAATCCAAAGCAGTATAATCTTATCCTGGGTCATTCGCATTTTATCAAAACTGTTGAGGACCTTCATGAGGCCCTGGTGGGAATTTCACCTCATCTCAAGTTTGGCATCGCTTTTTGCGAGGCTTCTGGTCCCTGTCTGGTGCGTTACAGTGGCAACGATGAAGAACTGACAGAGCTTGCCAGGGAGAATGCGATGTTGCTTTCGGCTGGTCACGCTTTCTTAATCTTTCTCAAGGAAGGCTTTCCCATCAACGTTTTGAATGCAGTGAAGATGGTGCCGGAAGTTTGCAGAATTTTCTGTGCCACTGCCAATCCGGTGCAGGTAATTGTTGCTGAAACCGAACAGGGAAGAGCAATCCTTGGGGTTGTTGATGGTTTCAAAACCAAGGGTCTGGAGACTGAACAAGATATTGCAGAGCGCAAAGCTTTGCTGAGGAGGTTTGGATATAAATTGTGAGTGCAGTGCGCAGGGGTTTTGTGGATTCTCCGCTTCATGGAGGCAAGTGTCCCCGCTGGCTTTTTCAGAGAATGCAGCGCCTGGGGGGTTTGATTATTGAAACTACGGTAGAGTTTTTTGGCGCTGAGGAATTTTTGCGTCGCATATCAGATCCAGTGTTTTTTCAGTCTCTGGGTTGCCTCCTGGGTTTTGACTGGCACTCAAGCGGAATTACCACTACCCTTTGTGGAGCACTGAAGGAAGGTATTAAGGGCAGGGAACGTGAGCTGGGAATTTTCATCTGTGGGGGTAAGGGGGCTACTTCCCGCAAAACTCCCCAGGAAATTCAAACTTATGGGGAGCTCTGCTCCTTCTCTTTTGCTGACAGGCTTGTATACTTAAGCAAGATGGCCGCTAAAATTGACAGTGCCGCTTTGCAGGATGGATACCAGCTTTACCATCATGTTTTCTTTTTCACCAGTTCTGGTAACTGGGCGGTGGTACAGCAGGGAATGAATGAAACTTTACGGCTGGCCAGAAGATATCACTGGTTAGGTGAGATGGTTAGGGATCTGGTTTGTGAGCCTCACCGGGGTGTGTGTGCTCAGCGCCGGGAGAAACGAGCTCTTAATCTGGTAGCTCGGGAGAGCGAGAGTTGTCGGGAGGGTATGGTGCAGCTTGTTGACCAGAGTGCGGAATCGTTGATTGGAGAGATGCAACAAGTTTTACACCTGGCTTTACCTTCTCGACACCATATCCAGGAGGGAGATTTTGATCTCTCTCGCATTTCTAAAATCCTTTATAGTCTGTGTGCAGAAAGGCCGGCTAACTTTGAGAGGCTTCTGGCCACTCCCGGGGTAGGTCCTAAAACCTTGCGAGCCTTAGCCCTCACTTCAGAAGTAGTTCTGGGTGCTCCTCCCAGTTTCAGGGATCCAGTAAGCTTTTCCTTTGCCCATGGTGGGAAAGACGGGATCCCTTATCCTGTGGATCGCAAAGTTTATCAGGAAAGCATTTCTTTTCTTGAGGAGCTGCTGCGCAAAGTAAAAACTGATCCTCAGGAAAGAAATAAAATGTACAGGCAGTTGAAACTCTTGAGTGGTTGGTAAGGGAGGTGTTTTTCATGGATGCCATTGAAGCCTTGCGGGGGAGGCGTTCCATTCGCAGGTTCACCGATCAGCCCGTGGAAAAGGAAAAGATAGAAACTATCATTGATTGCGCCAGGTTAGCCCCTTCGGCGATTAACATTCAGCCCTGGGAATTTGTGGTGGTGACCAATAGTACAAAGAGGGAAGAAATCGCTCGGCTCACTGACTATGGTAAATTCATCAAGGACGCGCCGGTTTTGGTCGCTGTTTTTTGCAAGGAGACCAAGTATTACCTTGAAGATGGCTGTGCCGCTACAGAAAATATTTTGATTGCTGCTCACGCTCTGGGTCTTGGTGCTTGCTGGGTGGCGGGAGACAAAAAGGCTTATGCTGAAGCGGTAAGAGAGACACTCGATGTTCCCGAAGGTTACAAGCTGGTAAGCTTGATTCCCATTGGGTACCCGGCTGAGTGGCCAAGAGGAGAAGCTTACAAACGAGCTTTGAAAGACGTTCTGCACTGGGAGAAGTTTTAAAGGGGGTGCTTTGGTTGCTGATTGGCGTGCTTTCTGATAGTCACGACCACCTACAGAACTTAAAAAAGGCTCTGGAAGTTCTTCAGGAAGAAGGAGTTGAGTTGATTATTCATGCTGGAGATTATGTTGCTCCTTTCAGTGTAGCTCTGCTTGCTCAACTTTCCTTGCCCTGGTACGGAGTGAGGGGCAACAACGATGGGGAAATTCTGGGGATTTTCGAACGCTCTTCCGGTAAAATTTCCAGCTCTCATTTGAAAATAGAGGAGAAAGGTTACCGTATCTGGGTTGCTCATTATCCTCAACCTGCAGAGGTAGCCTTTGCAAGTGGCAATTTTGACCTGGTGGTTTATGGGCATACTCATCAGGCCACCGTAAAGGAAAACCAGGGCAAATTGCTGGTTAACCCTGGGGAGGTGTGTGGTCTCCTGAGTGGTAAACCTACCGTTGCAGTTTGTGATTTGTCGAAAGGAGTGGCTAAATTAATCGAAATTTGATTTAATATTACCAATATAGCGCTTGTGTGGGAGGTTTTTTGGGTTGACTATACCACGAGAACATTTCAGACAGGAACTTCAGGAATTACAGGAAAGCCTCATCAACATGATTAAGGCCGCAGAAAAGATGCTGGTTATGGCTATTGAGTCTTTTAAAGAAAAGAACGTTGAAAAAGCTGAAGAAGTTATTGCACTTGACGATGTGGTAGACGATTATAATTTCAAGATTGAGGAGAAATGTTTGCAGCTTATCGCCCTTGAACAGCCGGTTGCCAGAGACTTGCGAACCATTGCGGCAATTCTCAAAATTATCACCGATGTGGAGCGTATTGGTGACTATTCCATTGATATTGCCAAGTTCAGCATTCGCCTGGCTAATGCCGATCAACTCCTTCCTGGGGCGGTTACCGATGTTGCTAAAATGGCGGAAATAGTTGTGGAGATGCTCGAAGATACCTCCACGGCTTTTATTCAGAGGGATCTGGGCATTGTGCAAAGGATTATTGCCCGTGATGAGCAGGTTGATGCTCTGTATCGCACCGTGCACGAGAGTGTAGTAACCGGCATTGAGGAAAATCCAAAACTGGCCCGGTCGAGCATCTGGATTTTGATGATTGCTCGTTACCTGGAGAGGATAGGAGATCACATTACCAACGTCACTGAGCGGATATACTACATGGAAACGGGTGAGATGATCGAGCTACACCAGTGAGGGGGGGTATTGGTGGTGGAAAAGAAACAGATTGTTTACTTTGAAAAGCCAGGGGCGGAGAATACCGATCTTACTCTGGATTTTGCTCTGGAAAGAGCGCTTCAGGGCGGAATTGAGCACATTGTAGTGGCAACGAGCAGTGGTGATACGGCGCTTAAGCTGCTTGATAAGGCCAGGCAACGTTCTTTCGGAGGTAAACTGGTTGCAGTTACCTATCATTGCGGTTTTAACGGAGGAGATAGCGTATCCCTTTCTCCTGAAGCCAGGGAAAAACTCACTGAGGCTGGGGTTTCCATAGTTATGTCTTCTCATGCCTTAAGCGGCGTTAATCGATCCTTTCGAGAAAAGTTTGGTGGTCTGAGTATACCCGAGGTGATTGCCGAGAGTTATCGTCGCATTTCTCAGGGTTTCAAAGTGGCCGTGGAAGTGGCCATTATGGCTGCTGATGCAGGATGCGTTCCCACTGACCGGGAGATAATTTCCATTGGTGGGAGTGGCAAAGGTGCTGATACCGCTCTGGTATTGCGAGCGGCACACCAGAATTCTTTTTTCAAGCTCAAGATTTGCGAGATATTGTGCTTTCCAAAATACTAAATAGGGAGGTTTTCGATATGGCATTGACTTTTAAGGCAAGCGGTAAGCTTCAGGAAGGTTTGCGCGTGGATGTTCAGGTGCGCCAGTTCCAGATGGCTTTTGATGAGCCGGAAAATCTGGGTGGCAAGGACTCGGCACCCAACCCGGTTGAGGGCTTGCTGGCTTCTTTGATAGGGTGTCTGGGTATAGTGACCAGAGTAGTGGCTCAGGAGAAGAACCTGCCTGTAGAGGGTGTGGAAATAGAGGTAGAGGGAGACCTGGACCCCCGGGGCTTTATGGGTCAGTACAATCTGGTTCGCCCAGGCTTTCTGGCGGTGCGTTACGCGGTTAAGGTCAAGGGTAACCTCAGTGATGAACAGATCAAAACCCTGATGGAAGAAGTTGATAAGAGGTGTCCAGTTTCTGACACTCTGGGTAAAGGAACCCAGGTTAGTGGCGAGTTTGTTAAAGCCTGAGGAGCTGAATTTTAGAGCATATTTGACACAAAGTATAGCCCTGCGGTTTGTCCTCTGCAGGGCTATACTTTGTATGCATTGATGGGGGAGGCTCGAAATGAAAGCAGCGCTTTTAAAGGGTATTGACCAGCTGGTTGTGGAAGAAGTTCCTGATTACCAGGTTTCAGAAGGCGAGGTTCTGGTTCGGGTGCGCTCCTGCGCTATATGTGGTTCCGACATCAGGATAATGCATTATGGTAACCCCCGGGTTCATTTCCCCCAGATAGTTGGTCATGAAATTGCTGGAGAAGTGGTCGAGGTTGGAGAAGGGGTGAAAAAATTCAAACCTGGCGACCGGGTAGCCATAGGAGCAGATGTTCCCTGCGGAGAGTGTTACTGGTGCCAGAATGGGATGGGCACTAACTGTGCTATAAACTATGCTATAGGGTATCAGTTTCCGGGTGGTTTTGCCGAATATATTCTTTTGAACAGCCTTACTGTGGTTCAGGGAGCAGTGCATCGTATGCCTGATTCTTTATCTTTTGACGAGGCGGCTCTTGCCGAACCCCTGGCCTGTGCCATAAATGGCCTGGAAATGAGTTCTTTGGGGGTTGGAGATAGTCTGGGAATTATTGGAGCCGGGCCGATTGGTTGCATGATGATAGAAATGGGTCGCTACATGGGAGCTACCAACATCATACTGATCCAGCGTTCTCCAGCTCGACTGGAAGCTGCCAGGCAGTTTGGTGCGGATCATTATTTTCTCTCTGGGGATGAGGGCCTGGTAGAGAAAGTCATGGAAGTGACTAACGGAGAGGGTATTGATGTGGTGATGGTGGCTTGTGCCTCTCCCGATGCTCAAGAGCTTGCATTGGAGCTGGTACGCCATCGAGGAAGGATTAACTTTTTTGGGGGATTGCCTAAGGGTTCTCGAAAAATCAGCATTGACAGCAATCTTATTCACTATAAAGAATGCATGGTTCTGGGGAGTCACGGTAGCCTGCCGAGACACCACCGCAAGGCCCTTCAGGTAATGGACAAAGGAATGGTGAAAGCTTCTCAATACATAACTCACCGCTTTCCACTTGACAGGATACACGAGGCTTTTAAGGTGGCAGAATCCCATCAGGGTTTGAAGGTAGTGGTCAACCCATGAGCCGGATGAGAGCCCTGGTTTTGAGGGATAAAGGGAGGCTGGTTCTCGAAGAAGTGGACTTACCCCAGCCAGGCGCAGGTGAAGTACTGGTTAAGGTGGGAGCCTGTGGAGTTTGTGGTTCAGATTTGCCCAGGGTTTTCGGTGATCTGGCTTACTTTTATCCGCTTATACCAGGGCACGAGTTTGCGGGAGAAGTGGTCAAGGCGGGTTGTGAACTTGGCGAAGAATGGGTTGGGAAGAGAGTGACGGTTTACCCCCTCATTCCCTGTCGCAAGTGTCCCTTTTGCGAATCCGGTTACTTTGAGCTCTGCGATGCTTATGATTACCTGGGTTCCCGCAGAAACGGGGCCTTTGCAGAGTATGTAGTCGCTCCGGTTACCAATCTGGTTGCCTTGCTGGAGGGAGTTTCTCTGGAGGAAGGTGCGCTTACTGAGCCGGCTGCGGTAACCCTGCATGCGGTGCGCCGCTCTTTGGTATCTCCTGGTGACCGGGTTGCTGTGTTTGGTCTGGGCCCCATTGGTCTTTTAACTGCTCACTGGGCTCGACTGGCTGGTGCATCTTCAGTGGTTGGTTTTGAGGTTGATTCCCGGCGCAAGGATTTTGCAAGGCGCTTTACCTTCGATGCCGTTTTATCGCCGGACGAAGAAAAAACAGTACTTTTTGATAAGGTGTTTGAAGCTTCAGGAAACGCATCTGCTTTTTTACAGTCTCTTTTCCGGGTGCAAAAAAGAGGCACTCTTGTTTTGCTTGGAAACCAGGAAAGAGAGTTTACTGTTTCCCCACAACATTTTAGTCTCATCCTTCGCAAGGAAATCAAGCTGTTGGGTAGCTGGAATTCCCATTTTACGAGATTTGATTCCGATTGGGAACGGGTTTTACTTTTAGCCCAAAGAGAAAAAGCAGTTCTCAGAAGGGTGATTTCACACCTGGTGCCCCTAAAGGAGGCTCCTGATTTTTTAAACGCAATGCTAAGGAAAGAGGTTTTTTATTCCAAAGTGATTATTGCTCCGTGGGCTGAAGGGGGAGTTTCTGTTGTCGATTAAGATTTCTGCTTCTTTGGATTGTGCTGATTACCTGAACCTGCTTTCTGAGGTAAGGAAACTGGAAAAGGGCGGAGTTGATATGCTGCACATAGATATCATGGATGGGCATTTCGTGCCTAACTTTGCCATTGGCACCAATTTAATGCGCAAACTCCGTCCCCAGACCGACCTTCTTTTCGACGTCCACCTGATGGTCCAGGATCCAGAGCGTTTCATACCTCTTTTTGCAGAGCTGGGAGCAGACATCATCACTTTTCACGTGGAGACCAGCACTCGCGTTTATCACCTGATTGACCTCATTAAAAAGCACCAGAAAAAAGTGGGAATAGCTCTTTCACCTGCCACGCCTTCTTCTTTCCTGGAGTATCTGCTTCCTTATCTGGACCTGGTGCTGGTTATGACCGTTGACCCGGGTTTCGTTGGCCAGAGGTTTATTCCTGAGGTGGTGGCCAAAGTTGGAGCAGTTCGCAATATGCTTGCCGAAAAAGGCATGCAGCTGGATATCGAGGTAGATGGAGGTATTAGTGAGAAGACGGTTCCCCAGCTTAAAAGAGCAGGCGCCAACGTTTTCGTTGCTGGAACTTCCAGTATTTTTTCTGGGCGAGAAGATGTAGAGATAGCTGCTCGTCGTTTTAGAGAATTCTGCGAGAGGTGTTAGATCTGGACTGTGTTTACTACCGTTTTTACAGTACGTCCTGGGGGCCAGGTCTCACGGCTTATTATAACCAGGCTCTTTTTCGCGTGCTTCTTCCTGCCTGGCCCAAAAAGGAGCAGCTGGTTTCCTTTTTAAAGGAAGACTCTTTTTGCGCAGGAAAAGAACTGGTTTTCAGTCTGGAACGGGGGAGGGCTGAAAAGTTTCTGGAAGCTTACTTTGCTGCGGATGGCCTGCTGGATTTTGCACCTCCTTCTTTTAATTTTTACCTTGAACGTTTTACTCCTTTTGTAAGGAATGTTCTTTGGGAACTGAGAAACATTCCCCAGGGTAAGGTAATTACTTATCAGGAACTGGCTCAAAGAATTGGCAGGCCTAAAGCACAGAGGGCAGTGGGCCTGGCTTTAAGCAAGAACCCCTTTCCTGTTTTGCTACCCTGTCACCGGGTGGTGGGTAAAAAAAGCTTAGGAGGATTTTCCAGCTACGGTTTGCGCTGGAAAATCCTCCTGCTTTCTCTGGAAATTAGCAGGCGCGATTGCTTTCCTGAGCGCTAATGGCCACCTTTTTAGATTTAGCGGGTTCTTCCAAAAGATGGCTTACTTTCTTGTATAAGAGGAAAGTGAGTGCTCCGTTGATGGTTCCCTTGAGTAAGTTGAAGGGTACGATGGCGGGAAGGAGCATTCCCACCACTACACTTCTTGGGACTCCAAGGTAGATGGGAGTTACCACCAGGTTGGCAAGGACCATCACTCCAGTCATGAAGAGCGGGGCTACGATGAGTCCTAACAGAGCGCCCTGCCTGGTTCGGTTTTTGGAGTAAATCAGGCTGGCTACAAGTACATAAGTACCCGTGGCCAGAAAATGCATCAGTATCCCCCAGGGTCCTCCCTCACCAGTTATGAGTGCAAAGAGAATGGCCACTATAGCAGTAACCATTATCCCCAGTGGTGTTCCAAATTTGAAGCCGGCAATCAGCACCGGCACATCACCAGGGTCATAAAGCAAAAAAGGTGCCTGAGGGATGATGGGGAAATGGATCAGGAGACTGATCACCAGGGATAGCCCGCTCAGGGCGGCGCCATAAACCAGTTTTTTCAAGGGTTTTACCTCCTTTTTGCTTCTTCAGGAGGCAAAAAAGCCCTGGAATCTTCCAGGGCTTGGGGGCTTTGCTTCTTCTCCCATCCGGACTATACCGTCGGCCCCGGATTCTCACCGGATCTACCCCTTTTGGGGCTCGCGGGCTTGAGGCTTGACGCCTCTTACCGCCGGTCGGGAATCGGACTTTTTGCCCTCACCCTGCCCTGAAGAAGCTTATTGTTATTTGTTTTTAAAAAAATATAAAGGAAGTTTGGAGATTTGTCAAATTGGACTGGATACTCGTTACTTCGAATTTATCTTGTAGAGTCGAAAATCAGTGCTTGAGTAAGTAAGAGTTCACATAGATTCACAACAGTTGAGTAAGGCAAGAAGGGAAGAGGCCATGCATCCTCAACCCAAGTAATAGTGCTTTAAAAACTAAGAGAGAAGATTCTGGGAGTATCTGGGAGATATTGGATTGGCTACATGTACCCATGATGTAGACTTGCATAGAATATTTTCAAAGAAAATTGTAAAGAAAATTGTTATATTGTACTTGATACGTTACAATTAAAAATAAATTATTCAACCTTAGTAAGGGGGGTAACCATTATGCGAAAGAAAAAGGTTTTTGTGGTTGGGGTACTGGTGTTGGCTCTTTTTATTCTCGCTTTTCTGACCGGTGTAGCTAGTGCTGCTTTTCCGGAGAGAGAAATACTCCTGATCATTCAGGCTGCACCAGGAGGAGTTTCTGATACTGTAGGAAGGGCTATGGCTGCTGCCGCTCAGGAGTTTTTAGGAGTTCCCATCACTGCTACCAATATTACTGGTGCTTCTGGGGCAATCGCTATGGGAAAGTTGAAAGAAAGTAAGCCTGATGGGTACACAATTGGCTATGTACCTGTGGAACTTTCGATGGTTAAGGCTCTGGGTTATGCTGATATTTCGCCCGACGATTTCGACCTTATCATGAGAACCAACATTGTTCCTGCAGCTTTAACAGTTCGTTCCGATGCACCCTATACGACTTTTGAAGAGTTTGTTGCCTATGCTAAGGAACATCCAGGAGAAATAATGGTTGGTACTTCTGGTACAGGTTCTATCTGGCACATTGCCGGTCTAGCTCTCGAAGAAGCGCTGGGTGTTAAGTTCACCTTTGTGCCCTTCGATGGTGCAGCTCCCAGCGTAGCTGCTCTTTTGGGAGGGCACATCCATGCAGTGACCTGTAGCCCATCAGAAGTTCTCTCGGGAGTGAAATCAGGGGATTTGCGAATGCTTGCTGTTTTAGGAGATTCTCGTACTGAGCTCTTCCCGGATGTACCTACAGCCAAGGAACTGGGTTACGATATCAACGTAATGGCTTGGGGCGGTTTTGCTTTACCAAAAGGTACTCCAAAAGAAGTGTACGATAAAATCGCAGACGCTTTTTACAAGGCTTTTAATTCAGAAACCTTTACCAGAATTATGAAGGAACGAGGTATTCAGCTTGCTTATCTCGATGGCCCCTCTTTTGCAGAATTTGCCAAGCAGCAGTTTGAGATGTATATGGAGCTTATACCGCGGGCGATGGGTAAATCCGAAAAATAGTTGAGATAAAGATATTGACGTGGCTGATTTAATTTTTGGTCTTGCTACGGTTGTTTTGGGCATCTTTATCCTCTGGGGCGCTGCTTTGCTCCCCAGAGGGGTGTTAAGTTACGCTCTGGACCCGGCTCTTTTTCCCCGTATTGTGGCCTTTGGCCTGATTGTTTTAGGTGGCTTACTTTTTTTCCAGGGCCTGAAGAATAGAAAACACGAAGAGAAGTCCCCCGTGAATTTACCGTCAGCCATCCGCCTCTTGTTTTTGATTGCAGCTACTGTGGTGTACTTACTTTTGTGGGAGAGAGGATCTTTTTTGCTTAACACCTTTATATATCTCTTTTTTATTCAATATATCATGAAGTTAAAGCCCCTTTTTTCATTGCTCTCTTCAGGAGTGCTTTCCTTAGGGGTTTACTTTCTCTTTAATCAGCTTTTCCGGGTTAGACTTTTTTGACATCTTAATGATTATGGGAGAGTAGCCATGAATGACATTCTGGTGGCTTTGGCGCAAATATTGCAACCTGGAGTGTTTTTATACTTGATAATGGGCGTATTACTTGGGTTGGTCGTTGGAACTTTGCCAGGTCTCACAGCTACCATGGCTGTAGCCATTCTTACCCCGTTGACCTTCTGGTTACCTTACCAAAGTGGTCTTGCAGTGCTGGTTGGAGTGTGGAACTCGGCTATTTTTTCAGGAGGGATATCGGCAATATTGATCAATATACCGGGTACTCCGGCTTCTATTGCTTCTACTTTTGATGGGTATCCTCTGGTGCAACAGGGGAAGGCAGGTTTGGCGTTGGGAATTAACGTACTTTATTCGGCCATAGGAGGGTTATTTGGTGCCCTGGTCTTTATTGTGGCGGCTTTTCCACTGGCCCGTTTTGCGCTTTCTTTTGGTCCTCCAGAATATTTTGCTCTCGGTCTTTTTGGTTTGAGTATGATGGTAGCTGTTTCTGGGACTTCTATTGTTAAAGGGTTAATTGCTGGTTTTATGGGTTTTGCCCTGGCCATGGTAGGGCTTGATCCCATGCTCGCTACTCCCCGTTTTAGCTTTGGCTCAACAGAACTTTTGAGTGGTATATCCTTTATACCTTTGATGATCGGTATTTTCGGTTTGGGTGAAGTGTTTTATCAGATGTTCACCAGTATCGAAGATGAAAATGGTACGGCAACCCAAACGGGCTATTTAATTGGCAAGAAGCTGGGGAGGATGCTGGTTAAAGCGAGTGAGTTTATTCGAACTCTTCCTGCAACTTTGATTGGAAGCCTTACGGGAGTTATTATCGGTGCTATTCCAGGTTCAGGAGCGGATATTGCTTCGCTTTTGGGCTGGGAGTTTTCTCGAAGACTGTCCCGTCACAAGGAGGAGTTTGGCAAAGGTTCCATCGAGGGCTTGGCAGCAACCTGTGCTGCCAATAACTCTTGCCTGGGCGGAGCTCTGACCACCATGATGTCCCTGGGTATACCTGGTGACGCAGTCACAGCGGTATTGATTGGTTCTTTCATAATGTACGGGGTGCAGCCCGGACCAGCTATGTTCCGGGATAGAACCGATTTTGTCTATACAGTAATAGGTCTAATGGTGCTTGTTAATCTCGTATTTTTAGTGGTTGGTTTTCTTTTCTCTCGCTTTGTAGGAGGGTTTATCTTGCTTCCCAAGCCCATCATGTGGTCGGTCATCATTATTCTGTCCATAGTTGGCTCTTTCTCTCTTAATAATCGGGTTTTTGACGTATGGGTAGCTCTTGGTGGTGGTATCTTGGGTTTTCTTTTTCGTCGCTATGGGTTCCCTTTGGGTCCAATTATTCTGGCTTTAATTCTTGGTCCTATGGTAGAGCGGAATTTCCGCACAGCACTTATCATTTCCCACGGTAATCCCTTTATTTTTCTGAGTAGACCTATAGCTTTGGTCTTTATATTGGGAACCATTGTAGCTATTTTTGGTCCTGTGTTTATGCACTGGAGAAGAAAGGAGAGAGCAGTATGAGGTTGCTGGAAGGAGTTGTTGTTGCTCACCTGACTCCCTTTGATGCTCAGGGTGGGGTCGATCATGGTGCTTTACGGGAATATGTGAAATTTCTGGTTCAGAAAGGAGTGCATGGAGTTTTTGCCTGTGGTACTACTGCCGAGGCACAGGTTTTATCTCTTGAAGAGCGGAAAAAAGTTCTTGAAACCATAGTTGCTGCCAACGAGGGAAAAATGACCATTGTTGCTCACTGTGGTGCAGTCAACTTTGAGGACACCTGCGAGCTCATCGAACACGCTCGTTCCCTGGAGGTTGATGGGGCAGGCGTGGTAACTCCTTTTTACTATTCTTACAGTCAGGAAGAACTTTATGATTATTATTCTGCTTTGGCTCGAAAATTCGAAGATTTCCCACTTTACCTTTATAACATTCCCTCCCTTACCGGGAACAACCTTTCCGCTTCCACTGTTTCCCGCCTGGGACAGGAGTTTCCAAACATAGTCGGCATTAAGGACTCAAGCGGTAGCTTCAACACTATATCCGAGTATATCTTATCCTCTTCTGGCGAGTTTAGGGTTATAGTGGGCTGTGATCGACTTTTTCTTTCAGTGTTAATTTTTGGTGCACACGGTTCGGTAACCGGACCGGGAGGGGTTTTTCCGGAGCCCTTCCTGGACGTATGGCAGGCTTTTCAAAGGCGAGAGTATACAAAAGCCCAGATTTTGCAACGCAAGCTAATTGCCATATCTAAGGCACTGGGAGAAGGAGCCAGCTTGGCTACTTTGAAGGCTGCTCTGGCAATACGCGGTTTTGGTAATGGTTTGATGCGCTTTCCCCTGCGGTCTCTTCCTTATTTAGAGGTGGAAAGGCTGCGGGAAAAACTGAAAGCGGTCCTTGAAGAGACCGGGTATACTATTTGAAAAACTTGATGCGGTTTCTTTTGTTTTTGGTTACTTGAGAACTTATTACCCGTTGACTTTTCGAACGAATAGTAATATATTTCAGAGTGCAGCCGAGAGTTGTTGGTGCGCCTGTAGCTCAACAGGATAGAGCAACGGACTTCTAATCCGTAGGTTGGGGGTTCGAGTCCCTCCAGGCGCGCCAGGAGTGCTGAAACCCGCTTCACAAGCCTGCGAGAAAGGAAAGTCCCTCTTTTTGCAAAAGGCGGTTTTTCTGCCTTAAAAAGTACGAGTCCGTAGTGCTTGAAAGGCTCACCCGAGAACACAGGAGGTGAGCCGTTTTGTCAAATGTAATTGCCTTTCGAAAACCAGATACGCCCTCTGACCTTATCGAGCTTTTCCTGTTTGAGAAGAAGGCTCAAGGTCGCGCCCCCCGAACGCTCAAGGACTACAAAAACCACCTGCAGAGCTTCTTTAAGCGCTTTCCAGGTGCTTTGCGCTCCGAGAAAAACCTGCGCCGTGCGGTCCTCGAATACTTTGCTGCCGATGTAAAGCCCGCCACTTTTAACCTGCGCCGTGCCTATCTTAAGAGCTTCTTTGATTTTTTGACAAAGGAAGGAATTATAAGCAAGAATCCGATCGACTTCGGAAGGAAAAAAGACGAAGGTAGAGCGAGAGCGATCAGCGAAGAAAAGCTCCGCAGGCTCCTTGACGCAATCAACAGGAAGACCTACACGGGCTTAAGAGACTACGCACTTATCATTTTCATGCTCGATACCGGGGTGCGCCCTGGGGAAGCGCTGAAGCTCAAGCGCTCCGACTTCTCTTTTTCCTCGCTTGAGGTAACCATTCCAGCAGAGGTTGCAAAAACAAGGAGAAAGCGCACCGTTCCTATAAGTCCAGTAACCGCAAAGGAAATTAAAAAACTCCTTGCGGTGCGTCCTGCGGAGTGGAGAGACGCTCCTGTTTTCTGCAGTTTTGACGGTGCGGAGCTTTCCGAAAGCTCTTTCAGCGCGCGCATGAGGAAGTATTCGCAGAAAACAGGGTGCAAGGTTACACCTTACGACGTACGACACAGCTTCGCTATTTCTTACCTGCGAAACGGCGGAAACGTCTTTGCGCTCCAGCGCACGCTTGGACACGCGGACTTAAGCATGACCAAGCGCTACCTTGCGCTTACCGGTGAGGACCTACGGCGGGAACACGCAAAAGCAACACCGCTTGTAAACGTTCTTGGAAAAGTAAGAAAGGTAAAACTATGAAGCGAATACTCCGCTTTATAAATCGCATTGCCGAACGCTTTAGAGAAAGGAGCGGTGAGCGGTGCAGTACGTCCAGATGCCCCATGAAGTGGTTGTAAAAATAGGAGAAGCTGCAGCAAAGGAAAAATGCACCTACCTTTTACCGGTGTATACTGCTTTGCTTCTTCACGCAAACAAAAAGGGAAAGTGCTTTCCAAGCTACGAGCGGATAAAGGAAGTGTCGGGGATAAACTCCCGAAGCTCTATAAGCAAGGCGCTCAAGATCCTGGAGCAGTACGGCTTTATTAAAAAGGAAACCAGGCACGGTATGCACGGAAACAACACCTATTACATTTCCAAATTCCAAAGTCCACGACGTGGACTTCCAAAGTCCACGAGGCGGACTTCTAAAGTCCACGACGTGGACTTCCAAAGTCCACGAGATGGACAAGAACTATATTCATTTAACTATAACCATTTAACTATCTCTCATTTAACTAAAGGGAAAAATGAGAATGAGAGAGAGAAAAAAGAAAATCCAAATTTACCAAAGAGCGATTTAGAAATTGAAAGAGAAATCAAGGAGCTTTTCCACTCGCTCTCTGGCAGAGCAATGATTCCACCAGAGGAATTAATCCTTGCCAAAATGCTCTACAACCTGCCAGCGGATGAAGTCATCGCGCTCATCGAGGATACTTACCTTAAAAACCCTCTGGAGTTTCCCCGTAAAGGTTTATTCTTAATCCCCAACTGGGAGGCGTATCAGTATGGTTGAGAAGACCATTCCCCGCTGTGAGTTCTGCGGTGCACCGTATGTGGAAATAAGCGAGGAAGTAAAGCGCTTTCTGCCTGAAGCGCTCAAAGACAAAATCCGCTTCCGCCCGACGTGCGATTGTTTAGAGCGTGAAAAACAAAAAGCAGTGCTTGAAGAGGTAGAGCGCAGGCAAAAAGAAGCTCGCAAGGAAGCGCTTGAAGAAGCATTCAAGCGCGCAAGGATGAGCAAGCGTTTCAGAAGGCGCACTTTAGAGAGCTACATTCCAACCGATGCAAAGCAGGAAAATGCTTTATCAGCATTCCTGCATTTAGCGGAGCATTTCTCGGAAGCGCAAGAGGAGGAGTTAAACGGCATTTACCTTTTCGGCGCACCCGCACGGGGCAAAACGCATCTTGCGGCAGGTCTGGTGAATGCGCTTTTGCAAAAAGGCGTCTTCTGCGTTTACGCAAAGTGTGCGGAACTTCCGCCTTCCCTGCGCGCGCTTTTTAAAGACGGCGGTAAAGAAAAGGTAATCGCTCCCTTGCTTGAGGCGGAGCTCCTGGTGCTCGATGATTTAGGAGCGGAGGAACAGCAGGACTGGTTTTTTGATGATTTATACCGCATCCTTGATCACCGCATGGAGTGGCTGCTTTCTACGGTAATCACTTCCAACCTCTCCATTGGGGAAGTGTGCACCCGCTACGGCAAAAGAATTGCCTCGCGCATTGAAAGAATGTGCAAAATCCTGGAAATCTGAAAGGAGGATAAAGGAATGGGAAGCAAAGCGGAAAACAAGGTAAGTTTTGTGGGCGCACTTAAAAAGCCTGCAAGGATTTTTGAGTACGGCGGAACCACAGTTAAGCTCTTCCTGCAGGGAGACACCCAGCGAGGGTCGGTTTATGTACCGGTGAGCATCCATGGCGAGCTTGCGGAAAAGGTAAAAGAGCGCGCTTCTGCGTGGCAGGAAGGCGACGAGTTTTTCGTAGAGGGAGAGCTCGACTGGGAAAGCTACGAGCGAGGCGGTGAGAAGAAGTACCAGCTAATCATTAACGCCTTCCGCATTCAGAAAATAGAAGCCTTTTGAGGTGTTCCGGTGCGCATTTTGAGCCTTGACCCAGGAACTCGCAACTGCGGTTATGCGGTTTTTGAGGAGAGTAAGCTCCTCTGTGCAGGCTGTATAAGGACTAATCCACCGGTGTATGCTGGGCTTTTGGAGCGTGTTTCTGCTTTGTGCGGAGAATACGCACCGGAAGTTGCGGTAATCGAGGGCGCTTTTCAGCGCTCTCGATATGCAAACCCGCACATTGAAGCAGTAGGCATTATCAAGGCAGTGCTGGAGCAAAGAGGAATAAAAAGAGCAACCTATGCACCTTCTACCTGGAAAAAGCTCCTGCTTGGAAACGGCAGGGCGAAAAAGCAAGAGGTGATGCTTTTTTTGAGAAAAAGAGGTTACCGAGTAAAAAGCACCCACGAAGCCGACGCAGTAGCGCTCGCGCTGACTTATCTCATTGAAAAAGGAGGAAAGGAACAATGATTATCGGCTTTTCTGGTAGTTCAGGTTCAGGCAAAAGCACCACCGTTCAGGACGTGGCTTTTTTACTGCAAGAGAAAGGAGCACGGGTCAGGGTGGTTGATGAGGTAACTCAGCGATTGTTTGATATGTATTCCCTGGTTTACAAGGTGAGAAGTTTACAGGAACTCAGGGAAAAAGAGGACTTATACCTTCTTTTTGAGCAGGACTGGCTCAACATTCATCTTGAGGAAATCAATCGCAGGCAGGAAAAGGGCTGTATCCTTCTTTGCGACCGCACCGCTTTTGACGTTCTGCCTTATCTACTCCTTCATTGCAGAAGGAGTGCAGACCCTCTGGTTTTTGACAAACTGATCGACAAGCTGCGCAGAATAAGCGAAGACCCACCCTATAACGTAATCTTCTATTTCCCAGCGCTTAAAACTGCTTTCGAAAACAAGCACCCCGTAAGAGCACCTGAGGATCTTCTGACCAGAGAAGCGCAGGGCTATCTCCTGAAAAGCTTCCTACCGCAGGAGCTGACCGTTCCCGTTGCAACCCAGGATAGAGTGGAGAGAGCGGGTTTTATCTCCTTTTGCATTGAGCGATGGATGAGAGAGCGCGCTGGGAAGAGCGCTTGAGGAAGGAGGGGTTATATCTCAAGCAGCACCGCAGGGAAGTTCAGGCTTTCTCCTGGGTGCTTGAGCAAGCAACCTACGAAAAAGAGAATGCAGAAGACACCAGTTGCAGGGAAATTGAAATTCCTTTCCAGGTGCTCTCGCCCATGCAGCAGGAGGTAATTTACTGCCTGTTTTACGACATGCGCAGCCTGAACGAGACAGCAGAGCACCTGAACATTTCGCGAAGCAGCGTCAGGGTGCATAAAAAAAGAGCGCTTCGAAAACTCGAAGCGCTTATTCCTGCGCCTGCTTCGCAGTGCTCGGAATCGTAAGCCGTAAAAACGCATTTTTAGGCGCTGTGAGTGTTTTTCTAAACAAAAAGGTATTATTCCTCGTCTCATTGTTCTTTCTATGCTCTACGGGCTTAAAAACATGTATAGAGACAAAAAAAGTGCCGTGCGGTTTGGGTGAGTCCGTCCTGAGGTTGCGAGACAACAGGAGGAAAGGCCGCACGGCACAATAAACATTATACAACAAAACACAACAAAAAAACACACAAACACAAAAAAATCTCTTGATAAAACAATAAAACAATAATACATTAAAATTTTTTTATATTTTTTCTTTAAAAAGTATTGACAAACTGCTAAATATATGAGAAAATATAATTGCGAGACAACAAAAAAGGAGGAAAGAGAAAATGAAAACCCAAACTTCCAAAACCCAAGCTTCAAGAAAGTCTTCACAAGCAAGGATTTTTGCAAGAGGAAAAGAGCTCTTTGAAAGCGGAGCCGTAAAGGTAGGAAAAGAAAGCTTTGAAGTGAACGGCTACAGTGTTACCACAGAAGAATGCACTTGCCCCTACTTCCAGACCCACAAAGAAAAGTGCAAGCACATGGTAGCGGTTGAGTTATGGATACAGGAACAGGAAAGGAAGAAAAAAGAGAAGGAGAAAGAAGAAACCGAGAGAGCCGTCAGGTGGATAGCCAGCGCAAGCGTGGAAACCCTGGAGAAGCTTACCCCCCAGAAGCAGTGCAAGGCCATGAAGCTCTTAGCAGCGAAAATTCTGGAGCTTGAAGAAGAGCTCAAAGAGCAGACAGCTTATCGAGAGCTTGAAAAGCTCGTCCCGTAGGAAAGCGAAGCGGTGCTTCTCCGGAAGCACCGCATTTTTTTAAAAAAGGAGAAGCGCACAGATGGAACGCACGCCCTTAAATGAAAACGGTTTTGAAAAGCGCCTTGAGGATGTTTTTGAATATGCCTTGATTGCACCGCCTGAGGAAATTGCAGAGCTAACCGAATACCACAAAAACTTGTTGCTGTGCGCGATAGCGCGCAGAGTAGAAAAAATAGCATCCGCCTTGCGCTTTCTTGAATAGAGAAAGCGCAAGGAACACGCTTGCTTCACTTTGTGAAGCAAGCGTTAGTCCTTTTTCATCTCCTCTTGTCACCCTCTTTGCTTATTTATGGTAAGCGAAGGGGGTGTTTTTTTGCGCTGGAGCGAAGAAGAAATAAAGGTCCTGAAAGAACTGCACAAAGAAGGCAAAAACTCCGCAGAGATTGCGCAAGTCCTGAAGCGCACACAGAAAGCGGTTCTCCACCAGCTCGCCAGGCTCAAAAGCATAACCCAGAGCAGAACTTCCGCATACCTTATCACTTCCGACTGGCACATTCCGCACTACGACAGAGAAGCGTTTTCTTTTCTTCTGGAAACGGCAAAGAAAAAGCGCATTGAAAAAATCATCATTGCTGGCGATTTTCTTAATCTTGATATTTTGTCCAGCTATGCGAAAACAGAAGCTATCACCATTGACCAGGAACTTACGGAAGCAAAAGCGGTTATAAAGACGTTGCTTAATTGTTTTAACGAAATACACATTATCCCTGGAAACCACGAACGGCGCATTATAAGGCGCTTAAATACCCCGC
This sequence comes from Atrimonadaceae bacterium G-SL-SR-0-11, assembly GCA_048814795.1. Classification (GTDB taxonomy): domain Bacteria; phylum Atribacterota; class Atribacteria; order Atribacterales; family Thermatribacteraceae; genus Thermatribacter. The sequence goes on from CP184673.1 coordinate 1,064,723, forward strand.
TTTCTTTTGTGTCTTTCTTTTCGATGATCCACAAAGACGAGCGCATAAAGACCACCGAGAAAGACCACCTGGTAGTGAGCGCAGGAGGCAGAGCCTTTCGGATATGCCATCCGAAAAACTACAGCAGGGTAAAGCTCTCGGTTGCCGTCCAGCTTGCAGACATCTACCACCAGAACATCGTTGCTGGGCACTCGCACTCGCTCGGCATCACTTTTTCCCGATCGGCGAGCTTCCTCTGCATTGACTGCGGAGGCATGTTCGACGAAAGCAAAATCGAGTACATCCAAGCAACCAGCACCCACCCCGAGTGGAACCAGGGCTTTGTTGCGCTTTACGAAAACAAAGTCGAGCTTTACTCCCTGTCGCCCACTTTGCATATTTCCTGGAAGCTTCCAAAAAACACTTAAAAAGGAGGTATTCAAATGGCTGCTCCAGTAATTGTTCAGGAGTTACCAAATAGGCTACGCATTCGCTTTAACGAAGGCACCGACCCTGAAACTGGAAAGCCCATAATCCGCAGCAAAAGCTACGGCAACATCAAAACTGGCGTTCCGCCCCAGGTAGTTTACGACTTTGGGGTAGCGCTGGCGCTTCTGTGCGCTAATCCGGTGGTTGACTACATCTTCGAAGAAGACAAAGCTCTGACCAGCTAATAGGAGGTGAACACCATGGCAAAAACCCTTTACATGCGCTTTCGCAATGCTGACGGCGGTCTGTTTACCTTGTCTTTGCCTAATCCCAAAGACGGGCTGACCGACGCAGAGGTAAACGCCTTAATGGACCAGGTGATTAACGACGACTTATTCAACACCTCTGGCGGCAGCGTGGTCTCCAAAGACTCCGCATACGTTGAAGACACCACAGTAACCGCGATAGCAATTTCTTAATTTGAGCAATGGCTAAAGCAAAAAAGGGAGAGGCTGCGGCCTCTCCCGAAACCTACGTAATCCTAAAAAGCATTGATAAGCTGGACAGAAGATTTACTCAGTATGAAAAGCGCATTCTCTCTTTAGAGAAAGAAATCGCTGCGCTCAAGGTTTGGGGAAGCATTCTCTCTTTCTTAATTCCCTCTCTGCTTTTATCCCTGCTTCTTCGAGGTTTGAAGTGATGAAGAAAGAAAAGCATATTAGAGCTTATGCGGAACTCTTCAAAATATTTGCCCAGGACATCCTGGACCTGCTCGACGAAGAAGAAAAAGAAGGAGAAGCGCAAGAGAAGCCCGCACTCGATGCTTTGCGTATAAACGCTTCGGAGCTTAAGAAGCGCTTCTCCTTTCCCGGTGAAGTGGAAACCATCCTGCGCACCGCAAGGAAGTACTTCCCAGAAGCACCGCAGAGCTACCCGGTGAACCCCTTTGCGCTCCTCCTTGCCATTCGTGAAGCCGAGCGGGGAAGAAAAGGCTTTGAGTTCGGCATTGTGAAAGCGAAAGACACCGACTTAAAGACCCAGTGCGAGTATGCTTGCGAAACCATAAAGAACAATTTCCAGCGCTTCAAAGAACAAGAAAGCGAGCAGGACTTTATCGTTTTTTTAAGCAAGCGCTACGCTCCCCTGGGTGCAGAGAACGACCCCAACAACCTAAACCAGCATTGGGTGCACAACGTGCGCTGGTTTTATGATCGGTTTAGGAAATGAACCGAGCTTCCTTGCCCAATACTTGAGAAGCGCTCGAAATTGCTCCTTCCTCTCTTTATATGATTTATCCTTAATGGCCAGCTGGAATTGGTAAACCAACCGACATTGCCCTTCTCTGACGATTTTCGACGTTGGCAATAGATCTTGTTCCGTGAAACACGTTGGTAATTGCCTCAAGCTGCTTCAGGGTGTTCTTGAAACCCATTAGCAGAAAGAGCCCTGAAAAACACAAATTTTTCTTTGTTCCCAATATTAGCTAAAGAAGAACATAGCAGAAAAAAACAACAAAGTTTTAATATAAAGAAACCTTAAGGTTTAAGATGTCTGAAAAATGGTTATAATTGAACCGACTGAGTGTGTAACACGACTTAAGCCTAAACAAGCCTTAAAAGGGTTCTAATGCTTATACTGGGCAAGCATAAGGATTAGGCGATAAAACCCAAGCCTGTGGATATAAATTCAACGGAAATTAACTTATACTAAATTGAAGGTTTTAAAAAAAATATTGCACCCAATGTAAGCCAAAAAATGGTTTTTTAAAGAAGTACAACCTAAAAACATACTTTGCGATTATGGCTTTATAAATTATAAAGTATCTTATTGGAAAAGGGGGTGAACTTGGGATACACACAATAATTGCTTGGATATAAAGACAGCAAAGTGACAGAAACCCGTATGCACATAAACAAAGCAAGTTTTGTCAAGACAAAAATCTACCTGATAACATGCTGGGGAAAGAGGCATAGCTTCAGGTAGGGAATGCGTTAAGAAGTGCTATGAATGGGCTGTCAAGGTTTGGTTCGGTAGCCTTTCAACGGATTTAAAGGACCTAAAATAATAAAAAGTATTATGGAGAGGACAATCATGAACCAAGAAATTAAGACCAAGGGAGAAATAATGCTGGAAAAAGCAGAAAAAATTGGTGATTTTTGGGCGTTTAAAGAGGAATCCTTACCCGGTGAGAAGCAGTTGGTACTGTTTGATAACGTTCAATTTATCTATGAGTTGGCATTGGCACAACTTGAATTGAAGACTTTGGGGTTGGAGTTTGAAGTTACCAATGGATTAAGAGAATTTAGGATTTTAAAAGAAGCTGGAAATATAGAGCTACTTAAAAGAAAACTTGCATACTTCAAATTAATTAAGGGTGAATACACAGATTACTTTCACATCGTGAAGAAAAACCAAACGAGATCGGTAAATCAGTATTTGACACATTGGATATACCCCTACAAAGGGAAGTTTCACCCTCAAATGATTAGAGCGCTACTTAATATTATAGGGTTAGATAAAGGGGACACTGTTTTAGACCCATTCATTGGGAGTGGGACAACGGCAGTGGAAGCCCAATTACTGGGAATTAACTGCGTGGGTATTGATATTTCTCCACTTTGTGTTCTCCAGAGCAGGGTAAAAACAGAATCTATCCAAATTTTACCCAAAATATTGGAATGGAAAGAAGAAATTTTGAAAGAAGTTGGAGGTAATCTTTTTAGCTTAGATAATAAGGGTTTAGACAAGACAATTGAGAGTATATCCGATGAGAAAGTAAGAAATTTTTATTTGATGGCCAAGTTAGTTGCAGTAAGCGACAACGCGAGAAGGAAGAAAGATTTTACTAAAGCCTTCAGAAAAAAACTGGACTTAATGATTTCATCGGTGGAAGATTATGTGAATATTATTAAAAAACTAAATTTGGGAGTTGGGGAAGTAGATATAAAAATTGGCGATTCTCGAAACCTACCGCTTGGACCTAATAGCGTAGACGGCATAGTAACTTCTCCTCCTTATTCAATCGCCTTAGACTACGTTTCTAACGATGCTCACGCATTAAGAACTTTGGGATATTGCTTGGAGGAGTTACGAGAAGAGTTTATTGGAGTCAGAGGAAAAGGACAAAAACGGATAGATCTCTACAATGAAGACATGAAACGAAGTTTAGAGGAAATGTACAGGGTTTTAAAGCCAGGAAAATATGCCGTAATAGTTATTGGAAACGCAACATATCAGGGCAAAGAAGTGAAGACAGTAGAATTTATCATAGACTATGCTAAAAAAATTGGCTTTGAGCTTGTGAAAAACATAGACAAGATAATCTTTGGGCTTTACAACGTGATGCAGAAAGAAAACATACTAATATTTAAAAAGGAGTTTTGAACATGATTGGAGGCATACGCCAGACCTCGCCAAGATAGACCTCAACCCCAAAAAGAACAAAATCGCTTTATAAGCAACAACCAAAACCTGTCAAAACAAATTAGAAATGGCTGTTTTAATTTCAAATAGATGTTGGAATGTAGACAAGCAAGCGAGCAGTGGTTAGAGGACTTTAGGTTGTTTAAGGAATTAGTAAAATAATCTAAATCTTGAGAAAGTTTAAAACATTACGCTAAAAGAACCTAAAAAGGTAGGGGTCGTAACCGTATTGGTATGTCGCGAAATCCAAGAGAATATAGAATAATAATATATTTATCCTTAGGACTTTTCGGAAACGAGGGAATTCGTTATGTGAGGTTTAGGCAGGACTATTTAAGAATCGAGAAACCCTAAAGGAGCAGTTACACAGGCGCATGTCTAAACAGCATTGTTTTTATCCTAATAGAATTATTGTCGAAGGGGTTGATACGGTGGACGATAACAAAAATCTCGAAAGAATGAAGGAGTATCAGAAAGTCATAAGGAAAATATTGTCGGCTTTTGAGGGTGCTTCTTTTCCTATAATAGTAGAGTCATCTACTGGCTACAAAGTATTAAGTATTGATAGAGAGAAAGATGCTGAGTTGATCGAAGATTTATCTACCATTGCAAAAACAATAGCATATTTTTATCACAAAACCCCTATTGGAAGAGATACATATAGGTTGGTTATCGGCAAAGAACCTAAAGCATTCAGACCAAATGAAGTTGGAAGAATTTTAGAATATGAGATATATAACATGTATAACACATCTAATAAATCTAAGTTTAAGTTTAAGGTTATTTCAAAGATTCAACCTCTAAAACAAGTTGGTTATCCAGACGTAAAAGTTATAGAGAAAAACGGAAGGATCTCATTTGTGGAAATTAAAGCGACAACAAGGCCAGATATAGGTTCTCCCAGGGATTTTTATTATTCTACCAAGGAAAAAACTCTTGAAAAAATCAATTCTGATGGTTTTCACTTACTTCTTGGTTTCATTATCAAAGAAACAGAACCCGAAAGATTTACAACTATTGGTTGGAAACTTGTAGATCTTTCAAAAATAAAAGTGAGCATAAAAGCTGAGTTTAATGCAGATAATTTGGAAATTTACAAACCAGAAGCAATAATTGAAGAAGGGTGGCTGGAGAGACTACAATGACGCTGGTGAGCCAAACCCTCTGCTCCCTACCGCTCGCTTTGGTGCTTAAATACTAGTTGCTGTAGCCACTAAAAGCGTCGATAAGCGACCTTCCGACTCTTGTGACTACGCTATCTCATTTATCACCTTTTCTCTATTATGAAGACACTGTCTGCATAGGTCAATCCCTCTTTAAAGATTTCCATAGTGTTCTTCCATTGTAGTAGTATTTCTCCCGCAGAGCTTTTCTTCAAACTCCTGAAAGTTGATTCCTTTTTCCAGTAACTCCAGAGATACTTCCAGCATCCTCTGGAATCCTTTGAGAATTTGGCATAGCTATTCATGAGACCTCACCTCCACAGGTTGTGGTATTGTTGTGCTTCCTTTGTACAAACAACACTCTTATACCATACTCTGGATGGTGAGGTCTCTTTATTTTTTTATGGTTGTTAAAGACCTACAATGAATTTACACTAACGATCAACAAGCAAAAACATACCAGCGAGTTGTACACACACAAAAAAGCAGGTTCCTTTCGCCCGTCGCCCACCCCGCGCATTCTTTGAGAACACAAAAAGGGGTGGTCGTTTATGGACGCACAAAAAGTAATCACCGATATTTTGATCCTGGTTTTACCTGCGGTTTTAAGCTACATCTTCGCCCGCTTGGGAATTGACAAAATCAAGTTCCAAAAATACCAGCGCTTAATCCAGATTGCTGAAGAAGCCGTCCTCTGGGCAGAGGATTACTACCCGCAGAAACCCGGTGTTGAGAAGCTCAAAGAAGCGGTAGAATACCTCAAAAGCGCCTGCATCAAAGCTGGGCTGTGGGTGAGCGATGAAGAAGCAGAAAAGAAAGTGCGGGTTGCTTATCAAAAGCTCCAGAGGGAAGCACTCTCCAGATTGCTTCGAGGTGCGCTGGGGGAGTAGCAGCGGATGCGCAGTTTCTCAAGCTCCTTGTGCGCTTCGGTGTTGCAGTTGATGAGGACCTGGCGAGCAAGGCAGAGTACTTCAGCGCACAGAAAAAAAGAGAAGCATTTGCCGAGAAACTGCGTAAAATAAGGCTTCGAGACGTTGCGGGCTACGAAAAGGTGTGCTATACTGGACACAACAACAGGGTGAGTCCGTAAAGTGCGGAGCTCGACCTTGTCAAAAAGAGGGCTTCCAGGGCTTGTATTTCAGCGCTATCCGCTCTGAAGCGGACTTCTAATCCGTAGGTTGGGGGTTCGAGTCCCTCCAGGCGCGCCAGAAAACGCTGAAAGCCCCTTGGTAAGCCTCTTTGAAAGCAGTCGTCCTCTTTTTGTTAAGGTCGCTTTTTTGCTCTGAAAAAAGCACGAGTCCGTGCTTCTTGAAAGGCTCACCCAAAAAACAGGAGGTGAGCTTTAAATGGCTAAAACCCTTTACATGCGCTTTCGCAATGCTGATGGTGGGCTTTTCACTATTTCTTTGCCCAACCCCAAAGACACACTCGCCGACGCAGAAGTGGACGCTTTGATGAACCAGATCATAACCGACAACCTCTTTAGCACTTCTGGTGGAAACCTGGTGTCCAAAGAGGACGCATATGTCCAGGATGTTACGGTAACCCAGATCACCCTCACTTAATCGTGGCTAAGGCTAAAGCAAAAAAGGGAGAGGCTCTGGCCTCTCCCGATGTTTACGTGATTTTAAAAAGCATTGACAAGTTAGAGAGAAGGTTCACCCAGTATGAAAAGAGGATCCTGTCCCTCGAGAAAGAGATTGCAGCGCTCAAGGTGTGGGGAAGCATTCTCTCTTTTCTCATTCCCTCCCTGCTTTTATCACTTCTTCTGCGAGGTCTGAAATGAAGAGGATAAAGCACTTCAAGGCTTATGCTCAGCTTCTCAAAATCTTTGTCCAGGATATCCTGGAACTCATCAAAGAGGAAGAGACAGGGCTTAACTGGGAGGATGTCAACAAGCGCTTTTCCTACCCTCAAGAGATAGAAACCATCATAGATATTGCAAAAGAACATTTTCCCGAACTTCCCTCTTTTTATCCCGTTAATCCCTTTGCTTTACTTTTAGCCATTCGAGAAGCCGAGCGGGGCAAACCAGGCTTTGAGTTTGGTATTGTGAAAGCCAAGGATACCGACCTGAAAACCCAGTGTGAATACGCTTGCAAAACCATTAAAAACAACTTCTCAAGGTTCAAAGCTCAGAAGAAAGAAGAGGATTTCATCACTTACCTGGGAAACAGGTATGCTCCCATTGGCGCGGAAAATGACCCTGACAACCTAAACCGCAACTGGGTGCACAACGTCCGGTGGTTTTACGAGCGGTTCAATAAGCAAGAGTAACCCAATCCTGCGGGTTTTTTCGTGGTTGTGCGGGTTATGAGGTTTCAATCCCTTATAGGGAAGCTACAAACTGATAGACTCGAGGAGAAAATCGACAAGATTATTACATCGTTTCAATCCCTTATAGGCACGCTACAAACCGTTCTTGCGCCCACTTTACAGCGTCCTTATAAGTTTGTTTCAATCCCTTATAGGCACGCTACAAACCCTGGACGATGTGGTTCGGTTGGTCAGATTGAGTGGGTTTCAATCCCTTATAGGCACGCTACAAACCGTTCTTGCGCCCACTTTACAGCGTCCTTATAAGTTTGTTTCAATCCCTTATAGGCACGCTACAAACCCTGGACGATGTGGTTCGGTTGGTCAGATTGAGTGGGTTTCAATCCCTTATAGGCACGCTACAAACCTGCAGGAGGAAATAAACACCATTCATAATCAGAGGAGTTTCAATCCCTTATAGGCACGCTACAAACTTATACTGTTGCCAAAAAGACAACAGAGGGGGGTTGAGGTTTCAATCCCTTATAGGCACGCTACAAACTCTTTCGAACGCAACTTGTGTAGCGTTAGTTGCATTGTTTCAATCCCTTATAGGCACGCTACAAACGAAGAGCTAAAAATATATAGCATTTTCAATTATGCGTTTCAATCCCTTATAGGCACGCTACAAACCGAGGAAGACAAAAAAGCTTATGAGGAACGATTGCGTTTCAATCCCTTATAGGCACGCTACAAACAAGGTTATACTTAAAGTAGAAAAACGAACGGAGGAGGGTTTCAATCCCTTATAGGCACGCTACAAACGGTATTCCAATACTTAATGCAAGCTTAGTTTGCGATGTTTCAATCCCTTATAGGCACGCTACAAACATGTTTTGCGTGAATAATCTGTGCTTGGCTTTATACGGTTTCAATCCCTTATAGGCACGCTACAAACCAACTCGTTCTCGTGGCTGAAAACCGAGATATACGAGTTTCAATCCCTTATAGGCACGCTACAAACAGGGAAGATATCTCGACTACACGTCAAGGGGTAGGAAGGTGGTTTCAATCCCTTATAGGCACGCTACAAACCTTACTCTCAAACAGTTTCAATTACTGGAATTACTGCGTTTCAATCCCTTATAGGCACGCTACAAACAAACAGGGCGTCGTGCGTAGCATCTCCTTCCAGGTTGCACGTTTCAATCCCTTATAGGCACGCTACAAACAAAACAACAATAACGGAAGAATCACGCTCGCAATCATGTTTCAATCCCTTATAGGCACGCTACAAACGCCCTTCATAATCGACTTGGAAATACCCATTTGCGTTTCAATCCCTTATAGGCACGCTACAAACGGGCGGTATTTTCGTGGTGTCATTGGCATAGGCTTGTTTCAATCCCTTATAGGCACGCTACAAACTCTTGGCGATGAAATAGATACTGATGAGTTTACTGCGTTTCAATCCCTTATAGGCACGCTACAAACCCACCAAAACCCTTATAAACAGAGGCTTTTTAAAAAACAGTATTTACTTGTCAAGGTACACTTCTAAAAACATTAAAACACTCAAAAACCCAGATGTCAAGAACAATAGAATCCTTTTTCACCTTGCTGTCGATCCCCGGGGGTTTTCCCCTTACCGGACATCGACAGAAAAATCACCTCCTAACCACCATAAAAACACCCTCTAACCCGCACCACAAGCCTAAAACAAACTCCAAATACTCTCTAACCCTCATCAGAACTTAATCAAAGACCAATTAAAACCCAAATCGAGAACGATTTTCTGTCGATGTACTCAAACACCCATAAAAAGCACCTTCCAGAAAGAAGAAAACCCCAGAAATCGTGAAAAAGGTTTCCCAGTATCTCCAAAACGCTAAAAATCAAATACCTAAGCCTTTCTCCTTTACAAAATAAAGAGTAGTCTACGGTATTTTGCGAGTTGCGCTTTTTCTCCGTTACGATGGTTCCTATAAGAGCCATCATAATTTTGTTTATTTCAGCACCGTCGCAAAGACTCCTAAAAGCTTTGGACTTTTTAGGGAAACGCTTCGCGACTCTAAGGTTTTCATTCCGCTTCGAAAGAAACGTAAGATTCGGGAACGAGAAGCTTCTTGCTTCTTTCGCAGTGAACTTTTATACTACTTGGAGGATGAGTGAAAATGCCACTCTCAAAGCAGCGCTCTCATCAGGTACGAAACAGAACTCTGGAAGGCAACAAGCGCAAGTCGATGTTCTGTTGCATTACGTGTTTGTGTTTCCTCCAGCCTCCGCTACCGAAGTGTTTGGAAGGTGATCAAGCCTCTTTTTGCAAAGTCAAGCAAAGTTATAACTGAGTCCCGCACTCCCACTTCCCTGCAAGAGACACTTTACCAAAACTTATCTGTAGGGAAACCAGTGAATGATGCGGAGAGGTTTATCAGCACGGTGAAAAAGATAAATTCAAAGGAGGGATAAAAATATGGGTCTTAATTATGAGGACTTAGACAAGGATGTTCGAAGATGTATGATTGAAGAACTCGAGTTAGACATTAAAACGGAACGGCTTTACATCAGCCTAAGGCTTACCAGTGAAGGTGCTCGTGTGTGGCCTGATCTCCTACGAGAGGCATTTCTTGAGCACAATGACGATTGGTTGGCGTCTCGGATCCGTTCTCTTGGGATCATGCGTGAAACCGAGGAGCGAAGGGATCCAAAAGGAAACATCGTTAAGGCTCGCGTTCCCAAAACAGCTCCGGACACCCTGGCGGAAGGTGAGTTCAACCGCTTCTACATTCGTGGGTTGTGCCGACATGTGCTTCAGAATGGTGGCACAGAGGTTGAGGTTTATAGAGGCAAAGAAGTAGCAAATCCTCGGCCCGAGTCTCAAGCTATGATTGGAAAACGGCTATCTGCGCAGCATCTGTTGGAGGACCTCAGAATCTCCCAGGGTGTCGAACCATCGCTTGGGCTACCTCCGGGTCCTAATTCCGGTCTCACCGTTAGGAGAGTGCGGCCATAATGCGTTTGGGGTCAAGTGGTTTGAGCAATGTTTTTCTTTGCAAGTCTATCTGCAGGAAAACCAAGGTCTTGCAATAAGGGGAAAGGAAAAGTGAGTGAAAACGGAGAACAGAAAAATAACTGCAAAAAAAGTCTGAGTCTAGTATCGCCAGATACGCTTTACAATACCATGTCACAAGAGGCAGATGGATTATATAGGCAGTTGATGACGATAGGTACAAGCTTTTTTGGTGGTTCACTTCTTGGTTTTGTGTGGTTTATTTTCAATAATGAGAGGATTAAAAGCGAGAAACATCTCCTCTGGCTCCTTTTTGTGGCTTGGATAGCTTTGATATATACCGTTGGTGCACTTACTTGGATTCGCTGGCAGAATGTAGAATCTCATCGTCATGTGCTTGAATATCTTAAGTTACAGGGCGAGGAAAAGTGTGACAAAGCGGATAAAGAGTATAACAAAGCAAAGTCGATATCTAGTAAGAACCGAAAGTGGATGAGTAGTGTTTTTGTTTCGGTACTGGTTGGGATCATTTTGATCGCTGTATTCACGGCGATGATTATATTATAAGGAGGGATAGCCATGAGTGAAGGAGATAGCAAGAAAAACACAACTGAGAGAGCTACGAAAGAAGAGATACTTAAGAAAAGTTTAGACCCGCTGTCAGCGATAAAACCACCGGTCCGTCCTAATCGAGGAGATCAAGAAGAAGTTAATGAGCCATCAGCAACTTCAGACTCGACAGAAGACGAAGGAAAGAAATGACCTTGGTATTTCCGGCAATTTTCACTTCTCTGCAAGAGGCACTTTGTTAAGGCTTTCGCCATCTTGAACTAACCATAGCCGAAGGCTATGGTCGTTTTGAACTGGCGGGCGCAAGAGACGCCCGTATGTTGAACTGACTATGACTAGGGAGTTGCGGTCACCCTGAATTCATTTCAGGATCTATAGCTTCTCGTGCTAAACTTGTTTCAGCATCTCTTGCTTTTCTCCTTTTTTCAAAACAACCTGCCAATATAGGAAGCTAAAGCGTATAAAAGAAGAAAAATATAGGGGGCTGAGAGAATAAGAGGGATATATTTCTCAACTCTTGTAAGCTGTAAATACTTATCTTTTTCTCTTCCTTCTCCCAATATTTCCCATTCTTTGCGATAACAAGGAAATGGTAAGTTTTGTTCCATTTCATGGATGATTTTAAATTTTCCTGAATTAAGCTGTCTATAAGATCGTATGTTTATATGCCATAGGGCACATAAGACTATGCCCAAAAGGGATACAATAACGAATATTAAAGTCTGATTGGGATTGCCAATATTGCTTATGCTGCTTATACTTACTGAGCATATATTACTTAAACTTACTAGTATTGATAGTAAGGCAAGTAAGACTGATAATAGAGAAATGTAAAATTCGTTTGTCCGCATTCTCCTTTCGCTTGTCCTATCAGCCATTTCCACATATAACTTATACTGCTCCAACAGTTGTTCTTTAAATTTTTCGCCGTATTTGTTATCTTCCATACTCATATGGCTAGCCTCCTTATAGCCGATACAACTGAATTTGTATTCCACCCTACTATTTCATCTGCTTTTTCCTTTACAAACTGAGATACATTAGTTTGAGCCCACGTCTTTATAGCTATGACAGGTTTTGGTCTGCAAAACTCTCTTTTTGCTATAAGGATCTCCTTTTTAATCCAAGTGCTATATGTTGCATATACGCCAGCCATCACCAAAATTACATGACAAGGAGTCATTTGTCTTTTGATGGCTTCATAAAGAGCTTGAGAATCTGGAGCGTTATGAATTGGGTCATCTTTAGGAACTGAATAATCCTTGAAACGAAAGTAAGGAGCTTGCTTGAGAAGCTTCATTAAACTCTCATACGCATTACTGTAACTCCAAGAATGACTAAGAAATATGTTGTAAGTTTTTAACTCAGACATTTTTACCTCCTTAATTTTTAAAAGTTTTTTCTTTGGTCTAACAAATTTTCCTTTTGTTTTCATTTTCACAAAACCCCTACAAGCAATATTAACGGTCTTGCTTTTTCTTTTCTCTGTCTCGTAACTTGCGATAACTCGTCAAGTAAGCCTTCATTAATTGAAACCATGAATCTCAAAGGTGCTCTTTTAGTGTTTATGTTTTCTGTTGCTGCTTTAGAATGTTCTTCTTCGATAAGCATTATATATAAGCGCGTGCTTTTAGGAGATTAGCATTTATCATATTTATCATCTGTCGTTGCGGACCTGAAAGCATTAACTTTGCTTTGCTGAACTGGTGATAGTGTTAATAACTGTAGTGAAGGGCAAAAAACCCGAAAGGGAAAACCTGACTCTGAGCTTCACGCAAGTTTTCATCTACAGGCTTTAACCCTCAGGTGGAAAAGGATCCCTGCCATAAGTGCGCTCTTCTTGGATTGTGCCGTCTTTTTTTGTGAATTACAAGCTGGGAAAGCGGTGCGCTTTTTGCTAAGTCCCGCCCGAACCGTATTGCCTCTTCTTTGAGAACTCTTGGACGGTTTTCCTGCCCTCCTTCACAGCCCAGCCCTTTCCACGCTTGGGTACTACGAAAACTCTTTTGCACGTGCTTTTCTTGCTCATTCTTACCCCCTCCCTTTTGAAATATACCAGAAATATTTTAATACTCTAACACCCAACCCAGGTATCACCTGGATTCAAAAATAGATCAACCTCTAATTAAATCCTTTTTATTCGTTTTCCATCTTTTTAGATACCCAGCCCTAGCAATTAACTGTATAGCCACAGGTCGCTTTTATAGGGACTATGGGCATTGTTCCTCATTTCCAAAAACGTTAAAAAATTTCATCTCTTGTTCTTAACTCAAGAACCACTATCGCAAATTTTTGTAGAGAACAAAGTCTATGCTATATTTACGCCTAAGTATATTAGTGCCTTGTGGCTTCGCCCTTAAAGCAGTATAGCAAAGGGATCAAAAAGAAGTTCGCAAGAGGGTTGCAGATATAACCTTTTGGTTATATAATAAACAACGAAATGAACAATGAAAATTGTTGAATATCCTGAAGAGCTTGATCCCCAGAGCAAAGGCATCTGGCAAAAGTTTCTCGAGAGGAATTACCGAAAGTACGGAAAGTTTCTTTCTCAGTTTGAAAGCATGTGCAAAAGACTGGAAGAGGATGATTCGCTGTTTGAGTATTACGTAAAAAGCGGGCGTATCAAGCAACTTAGCAAGGAGCTCTGGGAATTTCGGATCCCGCCTACTGGGAAAGGAGGTGTGCTTCGAGTATATTTCTGTTTTTCAAAATTAAGTCAAAAGAAAATTGTCATTTTAGACGCCGAAGTGAAAAAGAGAGTTAAAGGAAACCTTAAAAAAGCCGAAAAGCGGCTTGAGGAGTACCGGAAGTGGGAGAGGAGGGCAGAGCTATGATTGAACAAAAAAATAACCCGGAGCGGGACATTAAAGAAACATTTTCTGAATTGAAAAAAAACCCAGAATTAAACCAAGTGCTTGACTATTATGCTCCACTTAATGACCTTATTCTGGAGATTGTTGAGGAGCGGGTGCGCCAGAACCTCTCTCAGAAAGATCTGGCACGTCGCTTGAGAACGAGGCAGTCAGCCATTTCTCGGTTTGAAAATCTGGGGAGAAAACCGGGCTTTGACTTTCTGTACCGGGTGGCCAAGGCTCTGGGAGGAAAGCTGTTTATTACTATCCACGGCCGTTATGCTGCACTGGTGCCCCGTAAGTACCGTGAGTTCATTGATGAACTTGCCCAGGAACAGGGTGAAAATCCAGAAACAGTTGTCAAAAACCTTCTTGTTGAAGTGATCGAGCAAAAAAAGCATGAGAGGGAAAACCTTACCAGCTTTTCTACAATCAGAAAGTCCGTTTGGAAAGAAAAACCTGTAGCCAGTATTCACCGTGAGGGGGAGGTATCAATAGAGTGTCAGGAAACGCTTCCCTCGGCAAGCTGAATCAAGAAAAGAGCCAGCAGTTTCTGGAGCTCATCAATAACCTGGAACTTGAAGACGTGACAGTTAGGGAGATGAGCTTCAAGCTTCTCTCTCCCCTTGAAGAAGGAGCCATCACCATCAAAATCGGAGAGAAAGACGACTTGCCGTCCTTGGAAGGGCAAAAATTGGAGGTTTACCGAACGTTTACTGTTATTGTAGAACAGGGGAAAGCGCAGAAGCTGCGTTTCCAGGCTCAGTATCTTCTTTTGTTTTCTGTAGCCAACCGGGACATCGTCTCCAGAGCTCTGGAAGACGAAGTTATCCTTGAGTTCTTTCTCAAACGACAGATAGTAAGGCTCGTATGGCCTTTTCTGCGTGAAGACTTCCACCTTGCCTGTTCGAAACTGGGCATCCACCCCATAACGCTTAAGCTTTTGAGGTAAAAAACCACTGCATTCGGATTCTTTAAAGGTATTCTTGTCTTCTCTCTTCCTCTCCGTCACCCACTCCGCACATTCTTTGAAAACCTAAAAAAGGAGTGGTGGCTCGTGGACTTTCAAAAGACAATCACCGATATTTTAATCCTGGTTTTACCTGCAGTTTTAAGCTACGTTTTTGCTCGCCTGGGAATTGATAAAATCAAGTTCCAGAAATACCAGCGCTTAATCCAGCTTGCTGAAGAGGCCGTCCTCTGGGCAGAGGATTACTACCCTGAAAAAGAGGGAGTGGAGAAGCTCAAAGAAGCCATAGAATACCTAAAAAATGCCTGTATTAAAGCAGGGTTATGGATTAGCGATGAGGAAGCAGAGAAGAAAGTGAGGGTTGCTTACCAGAGACTGCAAAAAGATGCTCCTTGAAGCACCAGACCAGAAAGCCTTTGCAAGATTATGGCTATACGTTTGCTCTCTTTATCCTCAACACCGGGATACGCCTGGGGATGCTCTCGCTCAAACGCGGGAATTCCAATTTTGCTGCGCTTGAAGGGATAGTGTCCAGAGGATAGCGAAAGCCTGTAAAAGCACACTCTATAGATATCGCCTTTTGTGGCTTGGATCGACTTAATCACGACGAAGCGGCATCTTGTACTGATACAAAAGGCTCTAAAGAAGGAGCATGAGCGGGCAACCCGGTGAATCTATAAGAAGCTTTCAGAAGAGGCAGGATGCCTCCCGGGAGGCATCCTGCGCAGCAGGGCTCACTTCGCTGGCTTTATCGGGGTTGCTAAGCCCGTGGGGGTGGCGTGAGTTTCCCACCAATGTTCCCCGTCCACAGTACCATGACTCATGATGACCTCAAATTGACCCCATATGGGGTAACCGCCCTCTCGCCAGTAGGGGCTCTCCTCAAGCTCTGGCCCTACCCAGATGATTTTGTAATGCCACACCTCGCCACTGCCACCAGGAACGTTGCCATTCCATTCGTTGGTACACCAGGCCTCCGGCGTCCAGGAATCCCCGTTGAACCTTGCATCGTCCCAGGCCTTGCTCCATTTCATTACCAGGTGATCGTTGGCATAGGTGGGATCTCCCCAGACCATACCGTCGAGGTTTCTGTCAACCCCGTCGGCCTTCCCCACGAAAATTCGCGCCCCGTAGTTGTAGCCGAACTCGTCAAATCCTCCTCCCTTCATAAGCACTTCGTCGGGACCGCTGCGAGACGGAGAGTTCACGCATCCTGCAAGAAAGAGTACGAGGACCACACCAAGGACGAGATACCACAGTCGTTTCATATATAACCCCTCCTTCTGGTCCAGCCTGAATTTTATGGTTTTGGCTGGCTTTAAAAAAATTGTATCCTGCTTCAAATGACTCTGTCAAGCACTCTATCAAACCCTCCTCGTTGAGTTTTAAAGCAGTTTCTACACAAATTTCTTCAGTTACTGATGCCAACTCACCTGCTGGCAGTAGCCTTTCTAAAAATTGGCTTTCTTGTCAGTCCTGAAAGAAAACCCTTAATTCCCTGATAGTGCTCTTTTCAAAAAATATTCATGTACTCTGGTGTCGCTGGTAAGTTCGGGATGAAAGGTGCAGCCGATTATTTTGCCATATTGGATCATTACTGGTTGTTCCTCAAAGAAGGAAAGGACTTCCACCTTATCTTCAAGTATTTTTTCTATTTTAGGAGCTCGGATAAAGACGCCCGGGAAAGGTTTTGTGGGGTCGAAAGAAAGCTTCACCTGAGTGGTGAAGCTTTCTTTTTGTCTTCCATAAGCGTTTCTTCGTATTCTGATTGGAAGCACTCCTAAGGAAGCAAAGCTTGATCCCTCGATTTCCTGAGCGAGCAGTATCAGGCCTGCGCAGGTAGCTAACACAGGCAGGCCTTTTTCAATGACCTCTTTTAGGGGTTCCAAGAGGCCGGAGTTGTGAAGAAAAATACCCATTGTGGTACTTTCTCCTCCGGGGAGGACTAAAGCGTCTATTTCATTCAGCTGCTGGATGTAGCGTATTCGGCACGGTTCTGCTTTAAGTTTCCTTAGCATTCTTTCCTGTTCTTCAATTCCTCCCTGAAAACCAAGAATGCCGATTTTCACTGTCTACCACCCCCGTTCCTGTAGAGATATTTCGAGTTCCTCTATGCTGAGGCCCTTCATAGCACCTTTGATTCCTCTGCATGCTTCCAGAAGTGCTTCAGGATCGTCAAAGAAAGTGCAGGCCCTTACAATGCTTCGAGCAAAGGCTGCCGGATTTTCAGATTTAAAGATGCCGGAACCAACGAAAATACCATCGGCCCCCAGCATTCTCATTAAGGCAGCGTCCTGGGGAGTTGCGATCCCACCGGCAGCAAAATTTACTACGGGAAGGCGTTTTTCCCTGCGCACTTCCTCAAGAAGAGCAACAGATACGCCCATTTCCTTAGCTACTCGAGGAAGCTCTTCGGGAGGCAGGTTGGATATGAAGTTAATTTCTCGCATCACCCTTCTCATGTGTCGCACAGCTTCAACAACGTTTCCTGTTCCGGCTTCTCCTTTGGTTCGAATCATTGCTGCACCTTCCTGGATTCTTCGTAGGGCTTCTCCAAGGTCTCGGGCACCGCAAACAAAGGGTACGGTAAAAGCGTTTTTGTCAATGTGGCATTCTTCATCAGCAGGGGTAAGGACTTCACTTTCGTCAATGAAATCCACCCCTAATGCCTCGAGTACTCGTGCTTCGGCAATGTGCCCGATGCGCACTTTCGCCATAACCGGAATAGATACGGCTTCCATGATGGAAACGATTTTTTCGATTGGGGCCATGCGAGCTATTCCGCCTTCGCGACGGATATCTGCAGGCACTCTTTCAAGAGCCATCACAGCCACTGCCCCTGCATCTTCTGCAATGCGGGCTTGTTCAGGGGTGGTCACGTCCATGATAACGCCGTTTTTGAGCATTTCCGCAAGACCCTTTTTAACTATCCAGTTTCCTTGTTCCATTTCTAAAGCCTCCTTCTGAAAAATATAAGTATAAAAAAAGGCCCCAACCTTTGCTGGGGCCTTAAAATAAATATTAACCTTCGCTCATTCGGACTATACCGTCGGCACCGGATTCTCACCGGTTCAACCGCTGAGGCTGATGGGCTCGTCCCCTTGCTTTGAAGGGGCATCACCACCGGTCGGGAATTGGAGGGTTACCTCCTCACCCTGCCCCGAAGGTTGAGAAAACTCCTTTATTTTATTATTGTGCACCCAATATATAGTGAATTTAGCAGAATGTCAACAGAAGGTTTCTGGATTACATCTCTGCAGAGTACCAGAGAACGCTTTTTAGCATTACTTGCAGCAGGTGTAAAGCAGCACAAATTAAATAAAAGGAGACTACCGTTATGACTGCAAGTGCCAGGAAAAGAAAGTTAGAGAACTTTGTTTTTCATTTTCCTCCCTAACGATGATTAAGACTTGTGTAAGGCCTTTTCGTTCAATAATTATGTTTTCCTGTTTATAAAGGGCAGTTCCCGGTAGGGCAACCTGTCTCGCTTTCTGATGGTTCCTGGCAGGTTGAGCAGGTTTCCTCTTCACATTCCTGACAAACGCTGTACCAGTTTTCACAGAAGGCGGTACACTGGCTGAGACAGGTTGTTCCGTCAAGAACAACGCTTCCTTCCTCGCAGTTACAGACCGTACAACTTTCGCACCACTGGGCACAGAAGCTGAGGCAATCTTCAAGGCAAGAGAGTGTGTCTATGGAAAATTGCTCTTCGTTTGTCTGAACCCCAAACCTGCATAAAGCCCATTCCCTCCTTTTAATTAACGTTAAAATATTATTTATTTATAAAACCTATGAAAGGCTTAGGGCTTTATAGAGTTATCACAAAATAAAATGGTTGTTTGGGTTTTCGCGCTGGAGTAGTTCAGCAAATTTGGAAACGATTTGAGGATCAAAGAGAGTTTCTGAATGTTTTTGGAGTTCTTCCAGTGCTTGCCTGGAAGTTAGCGGTGGACGATAAGGTCTGCCCATCACCATTGCCTCGTATGCGCTTATTACTGAGCCTATTCGAGAAAGAAGAGGGATTTCTTCTCCTTTCAGGCCCTGAGGATAACCCTCGCCATTCCAGCACTCTCTAAAGCAGAGGATAGCTTCGCCAAGGGGTGCAAGCTCCAGGAGCTGAGAGGCAATGCGATATCCTTTTTCCGGGTGTTCTCGAATTGTTTGCCACTCTTCAGCAGTAAGTTCAGAGGCGGGTTTTTTGAGAGTTTCTGAGGAGATGCTCAGTTTTCCGAGGTCGTGAAAAATCAGGAGCTTGGTGAGCAATTCTTTGCTTTCTGGGGAGAGTTCCAGCGCGGTTGCTAAACTCAATCCCAAACTTATTTTTTGAAAGACCGGTAAGCGAGGTTCAATAGGATATAATTTCTCTTCAAGACACTTTTTTATTAGTTCCAGGATTTCTTTTTCAAGTCTTCTTTTTTTGAGGGTTTTTTGATGATACATTTCCTGTTCAGCCTGGTCCAGAAGTTTTTCAATGTCTTCTTGGAGATATCTCTTAGTGGCTATACCCCAGGCAAGGGATATAGGAATAGAGCACTTTGCGCTTTCAGGAGGATGATGAACAGAGAACCTGTTCATAAGCGCTTCTGCCTGCTCTTGGCTGGTTTGGGGAAGCAGAACGGCAAATTCATCTCCACCTATTCTGGCAATGATGTCTTCTTTACGGCATATTTTACGCAATTCTTCTGCTACCCTGACCAGGAAACGATCTCCCTCTCGGTGACCAAAAGCGTCATTGATGAGTTTCAGGTAATTTAGGTCAGCCATCACTATCGAGAGGGGTAACTGCCTTTCTGTGTTTAACCTCTCTAATTCAACCTTAAAATATAGGCGTGAGAAAAGGCCGGTGAGAGAGTCTCTTAGCAGGGTGATCCCATCATTTCTGGTGGGTTCGGCCAGCTTTTTGAAAGTTTCCTCACTGGTATGCAAAAATATCCAGATTTCCCTTTGATTGTCGCTCGCCATTGTTTTGGGGAAACGAATTCATCGCTGATAATTATATTGTAGCACTGTAATCAGAGAATTAGAAATCTTGAAACAGAGTGAAAGTGAATTTGAGTCTTTTTAACGCAATTGGTGTTTCGGTTCGAGTTTTCGACTCTTTTAACGCACGCAGGTGGGGCATTCTTCAGTTTCTCTTTTACGAGATTTGGGTTTTTGCGCTTTCCAGAGTCCCTTCTGGTTGTTTCGGGCTTCTTCTTCAAGGAAAAGTAAATAAGCTATCTGATTTTCTCCAGCTGTTTCGGTATCCACCTCAGCAAGGCCTTCTTTGATGAGCTCGCCGTTTACCAGAATCCATTCTTCTCCCTCTGGGCATGAGCACTTGATATAAAGAAAACCTACCCAAATTTCTTCCTGTGGAGTATGCCCGGTGGCAAAGTCGAAGTAAACTTCCTGATTCAGCAAGAGCTCTCGTAAGAAACTCTTGCCCTGTTCGAATATGCTGAAGTTGCCCAGTGGAGGTTTAACTCCAGCAAGCTTGATTCTCACTTTTTGTGTTTTGCCATCACAGCAGACCTTGGCAACAATTATGTGGGGACGGGAAACTTTGAGAACAGTAACCGGCAGGGGCCCTTCCTGAGCAGGGGCTATTGTTATGAAGAAGAGCAAGGTGACTACAGAAATTGTCAGTATTAAAAAAACAGATTTCATTCTCTGTCCCTCCTTATCAGTGCAATGCTCCTTCAAGAAGCAAGATTCCAAGTATTATGAATAAAACAGCGAGAGCAATTTTTGAGAAAAGGATGTTTTTCCGCCCAAACTCAACTATTTTCTTGGAACGGCTGCCGAAATAGACACTCAAAAAAACGGCAAAAAGAGGAACAATGAAGAAAGCGTTATAGAGCAAAAGGTAAAAAATGGCTCGAATCCGATAGGCGGTTTCTGAATGGATCAACATGATGATGGGGAAGTAGATTTGTCCGGTACAGCCCGCTTCCAGAAAAGAAACGACCACTCCACTCAGAAGAGCTGCTATGATTAAGCGCCGTTCGGCAAAACTCTGTTTCAAATACTGGTTGATTTTTACGCGCCAGCCTTTGGGAAGACCAAGAATGAAGCCGGTTTCTTTGCGTTCTTTTTTGTACTGGATGGCATCCTTAATGCTTAAAGACGCAAAGAGAAACAATAAAGCAGCCATAATTCCATAAGCAATCTGGGAAATGATATGGTATTTTCCGAGGTGTTGCCAGATCTCAAAGAAAAAAAAGCCAAGCAGAAAATAAGTTACATACACAGCAATACTGTAAGTGATGCCAACTTCAAATATTCTCTTACGCTCATGTCCCAGCAGAAAAAGAAGATTTACCATGAAGACTATGGTGGCAAAAGCACAGGGATTTAAGCCGTCAAGCAGGCCAGCTCCAGCAATGACCCAGAAAGTAGCTTCCTTCAAGCGGGAAAAAAGATATTCTTCCAGTTTACTTTTGTGAGTGGTTTGTTCTATCCCTGGAGAGACCCGGCCCTCCAGGGTTTTTTTGATAAGCTCTTCCAGTTCTTGTGGATAAGTATCCAGTTCTTCAGAAGCCAGGTAACCGACCTCTGAAAATATTTCCACGGAGGTCTTGTTTTCTACCTGCCAGTATTCTTCAAGTTCAACCAGTTTGCGGTAGTTGCTTTCTATGACGTAGTCGAAATACACCACTTTTATCTGGTCCTGGTACTTGGCAAAGACCGGAGGGGTTATTTCGTTTTTAATTTTGCGACATACTGGACAGCGAGAGGAGTAGAAAAAGAGCAGGACTGGCTTTTCCTTCACCTCTAAGGTTTTGAACAAGGGTTGGGAAATTTCTTCCCTGAGGATCATGGAAATCCGTTTTTCCCAGTCGGGAAGCCCTTTTAGCAGATTTTCAGAGAGCCCTTTTCCACTTACGATTATGATTTGGTCCGGGTTCTCTTTTTTGAGGAAAGTGCCAATGGCTTCCAGATCAGGTGTAGAACCTTCCTCCCAGAAGTTAAGCAGAATTACCTTATGGTAATTGTGGGTAAACACATACCAGGGCAAAAGAAAGTCCTGTTTTAGGTCTTGGGGAGGGTTGGTGACTACAATGCTCGAGTTTTTGGCGAGCTTCTTTAAAGCCTGGTTTTTGGTTTTCCAGTCTTCCTGAGAAGGAAGGATGATTGATTTGGTGCTGGCAGCAGAAAGCATTTGTAGCCAGGCTTCTTCACTTAAGGAATGATTACCTGTATCCACCAGGAGCATGCTGTCCTGGGGTAATTCTCCAGGTGGTTTGTCCAGATTTCCCAGGATGGCTATCTGATAAGCAACGGCAAATGGTGCGAAAACGAAGATCGCAGAGGTAACAACAATTGTTCCCCAAAAAATCTTCTTCACTATCTGCCCTCCTTTCTGAGGAGCTTTTTTTGCTAAAAAGCATATACATTATATCTTAAAAAAAATTGAAATTTGAAATTTCTTGAGATAATCATGAGGGGTTTGGGGTTAACCTGTTTCGTTATTTGGTCAGTGTTTTGGGGATAGTTCTCTCAATATACTTTATGTGAGAGAGTTCTCCATGCTTTCCGGAAAGGAGAAAACCTTAAGAAGAGCATCTTTCCAAGCTTTAAAGGAAGTATGTAGTAGGTCCTGGTTTTCTTGTATTATATACTAAGTACTGAGATGATCTTAAGCGGAGGTTTTCTATGTTTGCTGGTGATTTAACGGGAACCATTCTGACCTCGCTTTTAATTTTTGGAGCCAGAATAACTGACGTGAGCATTGGAACTTTGAGAGTAATTCTGGTAGCAAGAGGGATGCGCAAACTGGCTCCCGTTCTGGGTTTTTGCGAGGTGCTCATCTGGGTTGTCGCCATAACCCAGATTATGCGCAACCTGGATAATATACCGGCTTACTTTGCCTATGCTGGTGGGTTTGCAACCGGTACTTACTTGGGCATGTTACTCGAGGAGAAACTGGCAGTCGGTCTGTGCATGCTGCGAATCATAGTTTCGGGTGATGCAAGCAACCTCATAGAGAGCCTGAAGCGTTCGGGATTTGGGGTAACCATTTTGGATGGTCGGGGTTCTCGAGGTTCGGTCAAGATTGTATACACCGTTATCAATCGCAAAAATTTTTCAAAAGTTGTGGAAATAATTCGAAGGTGCGCGCCCTCCGCCTTTTATGTGGTAGAAGATATTAGAGCAGCATCGAAAGGAGTATTTCCCCCGGTTAGAAGTAGTTTCAGTGTCTTTTCAAGTCCACGCTTTTGGCGCAAAGGCAAATAGTTTACAGCTTCTCGTGCTTTTAGAGGTAAAGTGAAAGTTAGCATCCTGACTTAGCTACTGGAAACAACACAGTGGTCCAATGTTTGTAGTACAATATAACCATAATGAGGAAAGGTTTTGATCCGCTCCCTGATCAGGTTAAAGGGTTGGACTGGTCTGATTTCAAGCCTCTGAAGGGAGGCCACCCCTCCAGAGGGGTGGGAAGAGGTTACAATATCGTCTAAAAGGAGGAAGATGGAATGCCAGAGTTTGTGAATCCCTTTTCGGGCATGGTTCCAGGAAGAAAGATGAGCAGGGAAGAGTTAATCAGGGCAATACGTCTCAACATTGCCGCTGAACACGAGGCAGTGCATCTTTATCTTGCTCACGCTGCTGCCTGTGATCACCCCCTGGCTAAAAAAGTGTTGGAAGACATTGCTAATGAGGAAAGAGTTCATATCGGTGAATTCAGTCGTTTGCTGGAAATACTGGCGGCTGATGAAGCTCAGTTTCTGGAAAAGGGCAGGAAAGAAGTGGAGGAAATGATGAAAGAGGTGGCAGTGGAAGACAAGCAGGAAAATCTTGAAACCGACAAAAGGCCAACCATTGGCTCTCTTGAGTGAGGAGGTTTAGAAATGGGAGATTATCTTTTCCAGAAGGATGCGCCTCTTGGGGAAGCTACCTGGCAAAAGCTGGAAGAAATAATGATTCAAACTGCTCGCAGTTTATTAGTAGGAAGAAAGATACTGCCTGTTGAAGGTCCTCATGGTCTGGGGCTTTTAGCAGTGCCGGTAGAAGAGACTGGCCAGGAAGAAATGCACTTAGTAAAGACGGTAGGTATTCCTTCTTTCAGCGAAACCTTTTCCCTTTCCAAACGCATGCTGGCAGCTTTCGAAAAAGAGAGTATTTATCTTAATCTTCGCCCCCTGCGTGATGCTGTTTTAGCCTGCACAAGGAAAGAGGATGTGTTGGTTTTTAAAGGTTTTTCTGAGATTCCGGGCCTTCTCACAGTTAAAGGCTCAAAGAACAGTTCCCTTTCTGCCTGGAAGGAAGTCGGAGAGGCAGTTGAGGACATTATCAAAGCAATGAACGTACTTGAGAAGCAAGGAGTGCCTGGTCCTTACCTTTTGATTCTTGCTCCAGAGCGCTTCAACCTTCTTTTCCGTAGATACCCAAATGGCAATCAGCTGGAAATTGAACATTTGCGCCTTTTTTGCGAGGCTGGTGTTTTGAAAGCACCGGTGCTTGAAGAAGGAGGAGTGCTTTTGGGTTGGGGTGGAAAAGTTGGCCGAATTGTCCTGGCTCAGGATATGCACTTAGGTTTTATTGGGCCTACCGAGAACTCGCTCCAGTTTTATGTATCGGAGGCTCTTCTGCCTCTTGTGGAAATTCCAGAGGCAATTTGCGTGCTTAAATAATCAAATTGGAAGTGCTTAAAAGATAGGAAAAGGAAGCTCAGGGGTTGCCCCTTTTTGTGTATCAGGAGGTGTAGTTTTTGTGGATCTGGAATTAAAAGACAAAATTGCTGTAATCACTGGGGGTAGCAAGGGGATTGGCGAAGCAGTGGCCAGAGGATTAGCTGCGGAAGGAGTCCATCTGGCCCTGTGCGCTCGAAACAGGGAGGAAGTCGAAAACACTGCCCGGAAAATCTCTGAAGAGTTTGGGATTAAAGCACTGGGCTTTGCCTGTGATGTTAGCAAGCTCGAGGATATAGAAAGGTTTGTGGAAGCAATTAAAAACGCTTATCCTGAAGGCGTGGATATTCTCATTAATAATGCTGGAACCGGCAGCGCTGAAAAAATCATTGATGCTCCCGATTCAAGATGGCAGTATTACTGGGATCTGCATGTTATGGCTGCAGTTCGTCTTTCCCGTTTGCTGGCACCTCTTATGCAAAAACGGGGTGGTGGGGTGATTATCAACAATGCTTCTATATGCGCCAGACAACCTCTTGATTACGAACCCATTTACAACGTGACCAAGGCTGCTCTGGTTATGTTTTCCAAGTGTCTTGCCAACGAATTTATCGCTTATAAGATAAGAGTTAACTGTGTGAGTCCTGGTTTGATTCTTACTCCCGACTGGTACAAGACGGCAAATATCGTGAGTAAAGAAAAAGGCATGACACCCGAAGAATACCTGGAAAGCATTGCCAGAGAAAACGCTCCCATTGGTAGATTCGCCACGCCAGAAGAGTTGGCCCATTTTGTGGTGTTTTTGTGTTCACCAAAGGCAAGTTACTGTGTAGGTTCCAACTACTACGTTGATGGAGGGTGGTTGCGGGTTACTGTATAATAGCTAAAACCGAGAAATTTGGGAGAGGACGTTTGAGTATGGTCAAGGATCGCGAACAGTTTAAATTGATGGGGAGAAAGGTTATTTTAAAGGTTCAGGATAGGATATGTGATAACCCTGAGGAGCTACTTTCCAGTAAACTCTTCAGGGTTATCCTTAAAAAGGGTGTAGAGAGCCTGGTAGAGCGGAAGTCACCCCTTTTAAAGATTTTTGGCAAAGAAGAACCGGGAGAAGCGGACCTTGATCTTTTGTTGCAGGTCCTGCGTTTTCTGACAAAAATGCCACTGGATCTCATTCCTAACCTGGTGGAAGGTAGCGAATCTTTTTTAAAACATCGCCTGCTTTTCAACGATTTCATTGAATACCTTTACAACTTCTGGCGAGGTTTTGAGCGTTACTTGATTTGCACCTCTCCGGGAGGCACCCCGGCGCTTGACCGTAGACCTTATCGCACCTTTAACAATACAGTGGAAACCCTGACTCACCTGGTGCGCAGTGTGTATCGGGATATTCAG
This sequence comes from Atrimonadaceae bacterium G-SL-SR-0-11, assembly GCA_048814795.1. Taxonomy (GTDB): domain Bacteria; phylum Atribacterota; class Atribacteria; order Atribacterales; family Thermatribacteraceae; genus Thermatribacter. The sequence continues at coordinate 1,090,384 of CP184673.1, forward strand.
GAAAACATAACCGGGGAACATCCCTGGATATACCGCCAGGTTCGTGCAGGAACTAACGTTGCTGCTATAGCGGTACCCAAAGATGTGTCCTTACCGGAAGGTGATTATCAAGAGAAACTTTCTTCTATACCGATTATAAGACAGATTCTTCTTTATCCGCCTTTGATTCTGGATCCACCCATGAACAAACGCACTGGGCAGTTCAGGAAGATCAATAGAAACCCTATGGAAGTGGTTGAAGTAATACCTGAAGAGTGGCTTTGTTATCCTGCCAAAGTGGGTCCCCTTCTGATACTGATTTACTTTCATGAGAAGTTTTACGATCTGGGTTTTTCCCTGTGTAATCTTTTCGAAATCGCCACTGACGACGATCTGAAGCGGAAGCCGGACGCAGTTTATCTTTTTGGTGTTCCTGGGGATTTTTTGGATCAGCTTGCAGATTTTCCAACCGTTTTTTACGATGATGAAAAGAATGGGCTGCTGATCGCTGCTTGCCCTAATCGGGACATGTTTGGATATTTTGGTTATCTCAAGAAAATGGTGCTCACCCTTCACAACGTGAAGGTTATGAAAATGGGTAGACTTCCTTTCCATGGTGCAATGGTGAGGATTCTTCTTAAAAACGGTAAGAAAGCCACTATTTTAATGATTGGAGATACTGCTGCTGGAAAGTCTGAAACCCTGGAGGCATTTCGCATTCTTGCCCAGGATAATTTAAGCGATATGATTATCATTGCTGATGACATGGGTTCTCTCGAAATAGATGCAGAAGGTAAGATCAAGGGTTACGGTACGGAAATCGGGGCCTTTTTGCGCCTTGACGATTTGCAGCCGGGTTATGCGTTTGGGCAGGTAGATCGGGCAATCATTATGAGTCCTTCCCGAGTTAATGCTCGAGTGGTCATTCCGGTGACCACTTTTTCTAACCTTATCAAGGGCTGGGAAGTGGATTTTGTTCTCTACGCCAATAACTATGAGGAAGTAGACGAGGAACACCCCATCATCGAACGCTTTGCCAGTGCCGAAGAGGCGTTGAAAGTTTTTTCTGAAGGAGCTGTGATGAGTAAGGGAACCACCACTTCTACTGGAATCGTGCACTCTTATTTTGCCAATATTTTTGGTCCACCTCAATACAGAGAACTTCATGACAAACTGGCTCGAAAATATTTTGAGGCTTTCTTTAAAAAAGGTATTTTTGTGGGCCAGATGCGTACCCGTCTGGGCATACCTGGTTGGGAAAGGAAAGGGCCGGAAGAAGTGGCTAAAGAACTCATCAACATTCTTTCCTGAAGGGTTTAAATTTTAAAAAGTTTCTGGTTAAACCCCTTGCAAAAAAGTCGATAACTCATTACAATACCTATTGCACTTCGCACCTTGAAAAGTAAATAAGGCTCTGTAATACTTCTTCTGTTGTAGAAGCTTGAAAGGTTTGCGGTCAAGTTAAGAAAGGGCACGTGGTGGATGCCTTGGCGCCAGGAGGCGATGAAGGGCGTGGCTAACTGCGATAAGCCCCGGGTAGCTGTAAGCAAGCGTTGATCCGGGGATTCCCGAATGGGGCAACCCACTGGAGCAAACCTCCAGTATCCTCTCTGCAAAGAGAGGAGGCGAACCGGGGGAACTGAAACATCTAAGTACTCCGAGGAAAAGAAAGCAAAAATGCGATTCCCCAAGTAGCGGCGAGCGAACGGGGAACAGCCCAAACTCAGAGGGTGTCAAAGCCCCTGGGCGTTGCCCTCTGAGGGTAGTGGGACATAAGGGGGCCAAACCAGGGTGAGGCCGGAGAGTTACCAAAAAGGCCCTTAGCCGAAGAGGACTGGAATGCCTCGCCAGAGAGGGTGATAGCCCCGTAGGCGAAAAGGGACCTTTCTCTCTGCCTTATGTTCCCAAGTACCACGGTCCACGAGGAATTCCGTGGGAATCCGGGAGGACCACCTCCTAAGGCTAAATACTCCCTGGCGACCGATAGTGAACCAGTACCGTGAGGGAAAGGTGAAAAGAACCCCGGGAGGGGAGTGAAATAGAACCTGAAACCATGTGCCTACAATACGTGGAAGGGCTATGGGAGAAACTTAGTTTCTTCCAGCCTGACTGCGTGCCTTTTGGAGAATGAGCCGGCGAGTTACGGTAGCTGGCACAGGTTAAGCACCTCTGGTGCGAAGCCGCAGGGAAACCGAGTCCGAACAGGGCGCTGAGTCAGTTGCCGTAGACCCGAAGCCAGGTGATCTACCCATGGCCAGGGTGAAGCGAGGATAAAACCTCGTGGAGGCCCGAACCGATGTAGGTTGAAAACTGCTCGGATGAGCTGTGGGTAGGGGTGAAAGGCCAATCAAACCTGGAGATAGCTGGTTCTCCCCGAAATAGCTTTAGGGCTAGCCTCCGGTGGTCAGGAGAGGGGGTAGAGCACTGGATGGGCTAGGGGGCTTACCCGCCTACCAAACCCAACCAAACTCCGAATACCTCTCCTCAAAGCCGGGGAGTCAGACTGCGGGGGATAAGCTTCGTGGTCGAGAGGGGAACAGCCCAGACCGCCAGCTAAGGCCCCTAAATGCAGGCTAAGTGGTAAAGGAAGTGGTGCTGCTGAGACAGCCAGGAGGTTGGCTTAGAAGCAGCCATCCTTTAAAAAGTGCGTAACAGCTTACTGGTCTAGCGGCGCTGCGCCGAAAAATTCTCGGGGCTTAAGCCTGCTGCCGAAGCTGCGGAATCAGAGAGGTTACGGCTTCTCTGGTTGGTAGGGGAGCGTTGGGTAGGCCGTTGAAGCGAGACCGTGAGGACTCGTGGAGGCACCTCAAGTGAGAATGCCGGCATGAGTAGCGATAAAGAGGGTGAGAATCCCTCTCGCCGTAAGCCTAAGGTTTCCTGAGCAAGGTTCGTCCTCTCAGGGTTAGCCGGATCCTAAGCCGAGGCCGCAAGGCGTAGGTGATGGGCAGCCGGTTGATATTCCGGCGCTACCTCTTTCCGCTACGAGCGAGGGGGGGACGCAGAAGGGTAGGCCATCAGCCTGGAGGAATAGGCTGTCCAAGCCCGTAGGCGGAGGGCGGAGGCAAATCCCTGCCCTCGTTAACGCCGAGAGGTGATGGGGAGCTCCTACGGGAGCGAACTGGTTGATCCCCTGCTGCCAAGAAAAGCCCCTAGCCAGGAAAGAGGTATCCGTACCGCAAACCGACACAGGTAGGCAGGATGAGTATTCTAAGGCGCGCGAGTGATCCCCCGTTAAGGAACTCGGCAATTTAGCCCCGTAACTTCGGGAGAAGGGGTGCCCTGTTAGGGTGAGGAGACTTGCTCTCCGAGCTCGAGAGGGTCGCAGGAAAGTGGCTCTGGCGACTGTTTACTAAAAACACAGGACTCTGCTAAGCCGTAAGGCGATGTATAGGGTCTGACGCCTGCCCAGTGCTGGAAGGTTAAGGGGAGGGGTTAGCCTGGAATTTATTCCGGGCGAAGCTCCAAACTGAAGCCCCAGCAAACGGCGGCCGTAACTATAACGGTCCTAAGGTAGCGAAATTCCTTGTCGGGTAAGTTCCGACCCGCATGAATGGCGTAACGACTGGAGCGCTGTCTCAACGGGGGGCTCGGCGAAGTTTCAATGCAAGTGCAGATGCTTGCTACCCGCGACAAGACGGAAAGACCCCGTGAACCTTTACTGTAGCCTGACATTGAATCCGGGTATATCCTGTGCAGGATAGGTGGGAGGCTGAGAAGTGGGGGCGCCAGCCCTCATGGAGCCGCCCTTGAGATACCACCCTTGATATATCCAGATTCTAACCTGCGTAAGTGAATCCTTGCGAGGGACAGTGTCAGGTGGGCAGTTTGACTGGGGCGGTCGCCTCCTAAAAGGTAACGGAGGCGCCCTAAGGTTCCCTCGGCACGTTTGGAAATCGTGCTAAGAGTGTAAGGGCATAAGGGAGCCTGACTGCGAGAGGGACACCTCGAGCAGAGACGAAAGTCGGGCCTAGTGATCCGGTGGTTCCGTGTGGAAGGGCCATCGCTCATCGGATAAAAGGTACTCCGGGGATAACAGGCTGGTCTCTCCCAAGAGTCCATATCGACGGGGAGGATCGGCACCTCGATGTCGGCTCGTCGCATCCTGGGGCTGGAGCAGGTCCCAAGGGTTGGGCTGTTCGCCCATTAAAGCGGTACGCGAGCTGGGTTTAGAACGTCGTGAGACAGTTCGGTCCCTATCTGTCGCGGGCGCAGGATACTTGAGGGGAGCTGTCCCTAGTACGAGAGGACCGGGATGGACGGACCTCCGGTGTTCCAGTTGTCCTGCCAGGGGCAGTGCTGGGTAGCCGTGTCCGGATGGGATAAGCGCTGAAAGCATCTAAGCGCGAAGCCCACCCCAAGATAAGGTATCCCACTGGGTTAACCAGGTAAGACCCCGGGAAGATGACCCGGTTGATAGGCCCCAGGTGTAAGGGTGGTAACACCTTGAGCCGAGGGGTACTAATCGGTCGAGGACTTGACCGCAAAGGCTTTATCGAGAGCAAGAGGTATTACAGAGCCTTATTGATAGATGCAGAATCAGAGGTTTCCCGGTGGCCATGGCGGAGGGGAAACGCCCGGTCCCATTCCGAACCCGGAAGCTAAGCCCTCCAGCGCCGATGATACTGCCCTGGCAACGGGGCGGGAAAGTAGGACGCTGCCGGGATTTAAAGAACAGGAAAGACCTGAGAGAAGATCTCAGGTCTTTTTTTGTATCTCAGTCGAGGATATTTAGAATTTAAGATGAACAAGAGAAGATCCTTAATTGCCAATACCTTGATAGTGGCTTCGGGCACCCTTTTGTCCAGGTTCGTTGGTTTATGGCGAGAAATTTTGCTTTCGGCTACTTTTGGAGCTTCCTGGATTACAGATGCTTTCCTCCTTGCTTATACCATTCCTAATCTCTTACGACGTCTCTTTGCTGAGGGAGCTTTAGGTACTTCAGTGGTTCCTGTTTTTTCAGAATACCAGGGTCGGGAAAAAGAAGATGTTTTTACCTTTCTTTCTGCAGTTTTTACTGGCCTTACTGCGATAGTTGCTCTTTTATGTGGGTTGGGGATTCTTTTTGCCCCTCAGATAGTGCGTTTTGTGGCCTGGGGGTTTCGGGGAGACCCTGGAAAACTGGCTCTTACTATTGACTTCACCCGTTTGATGTTTCCTTTTTTGTTACTCATTTCCTGGTCGGCTTTTTTGATGGGCTCTTTGAACACCTTACACGTTTTTAGCTGGTCGGCACTGGCTCCGGTCTTTTTTAATCTGGGGATGATAGGGTCCTTGCTTTTTCTTAGAAAGTGGGTGGATGTTTACTCTCTGGCTTTGGGAGTTTTGATTGGAGGAATGGGGCAGTTTCTTTTTCAGCTTTTTCCCTTTTATCGCCTGGGGTTGAGGTTGAGACTGCATTTTCGCTTCTGGAGAGAACCTGGTTTCAGAAAGGTAGTGCGGCTTATGCTGCCGGTGACTTTTGCGCTGGCGGTCAGTCAGCTCAATACCCTGGTGGACCGCTTGATAGCTTCCACTTGCAGGGAAGGAGCGGTTTCTGCACTTTACTTTGCGGATAGGTTGATGGAACTTCCACTGGGAGTTTTTGGCGTTGCCATTTCTACGGTCATTTTGCCTTCTCTTTCCCAGAGCATCCAGGAGGAAAAAGTGGAAAAGTGGCAGGATACACTGCTTGAGGGTTTCAGACTGGTTATTTTCGTAATGTTGCCAATAACCGTTTTTTTGATGCTTTTCCGGGGAGATCTGGTGAAAATGGTCTATCAGCGAGGAGTTTTTGGTTTTGAAGCGACTTCTATGACTTCTGAGGCGCTTCTTTTTTATGCTCTGGGGCTTCCTGCTTTTTCGCTGGTTCACCTTTTTACCCGGGCTTTTTACTCTTTGCAGGATACCTATACCCCGGTTAAAATCGGAATGTTAGTTGTGGGCTGTAACGTGATCCTGGACTTTATTCTGGCAAGGTTCATGGGATTTTCTGGCCTGGCTCTGGCCACTTCTCTGTGTGCTCTTTTGAATTTTCTGCTCCTGGGATTTCTTTTAAACAGGAGTCAGCCTTTAAACATGTCCGATACTGGTAATTGGTGGTGGAAGCTGGCGTTACAGATTACAGCTTTCGTGTTTTTTGCATATTTCCTGTGGAAAACCCTGGGACAGACCTTCGATGCGTCGAGAATTGGTGTACTTGTGGTTATAATATTTATGCTTGCTTTGTTTTATGTGTTTTTGACTATTGGTTTAAAGATGGAGGAGAAAAAAACGGTCGTTCTAATTTTTGAAAGATTCTACAACAAATTTGTGAAGGGAACAAAACGTGATGAGTAAGCTGAATAGTATTCGTAATTTTTGTATTATTGCTCATATAGATCATGGCAAGTCCACCCTGGCTGATCGGATACTGGAAATATGTGAGGCAATACCCAAGCAAAAAATGCGGGAGCAATTTATGGATCAGATGGATCTGGAGAGGGAAAAGGGCATTACCATAAAAGCCAAAGCTATACGCCTCAAATATTTTTCTAAAAGACTGCAGAAAGAATTTGTTTTTAACCTTATCGACACCCCGGGACACGTTGACTTCAGTTACGAAGTTTCAAGAAGCCTGGCTGCTTGTGAAGGTGCTTTGCTGGTTGTGGATGCTACTCAGGGAGTAGAAGCCCAGACTTATGCTCACGCCAACGTAGCACTTGCTCAGGGGTTAACGATTATCCCGGTTATCAACAAGATCGATCTTCCCGCTTCCTCTCCAGAGCGCGTTAAGGAAGAAATAGAGCATGTTCTTGGCAGGGAGCATCCACCTTTCTTTCTGGTCAGCGCTAAAACAGGTGCTGGAGTGGGGGAACTCCTGGAGGCAATTGTGCAATACATTCCCCCTCCTCAGGGCGATAGCAGTGCTCATCTCAGGGCTTTAATCTTTGACTCCAGCTACGACTCCTATCGGGGAGTGCTTCTTTTTATAAGAATATTTGACGGTACAGTCAAGCGAGGGGATAAAATTCGCGTGTTTTCCACGGGAGCTGAATTTGAGGTTACTGAAGTGGGAATTTTTAACCCCAAAATGCAACCAACGGAGGTACTCGAAGCTGGAAATGTGGGGTATCTGGCTTGCAACATGAAAAATATTCGCGATGCCCGGGTTGGTGATAGCCTGGTTTCTGCTCTGGATCCCCATCCCAGACCCATTCCAGGTTATAAAAAGGTCAAACCCATGGTTTTCTGCAACTTCTACCCAGTACAGTCAGAAGACTATCAAAGACTGAAGGATGCCCTGGAAAAACTCCAGCTGAACGACGCAGCTCTCAGCTTTGAACCCGATTTTTCGGAAGCTCTGGGTTTTGGTTTTAGTTGTGGCTTTTTGGGACTTTTACATATGGAGATTACCCAGGAACGCATCGAGAGGGAATTTGGAGTGGAAGTTGTAGCTACTGCTCCTCATGTGGTGTATCATGTGCTTACCACTCGAGGTGAGATAGTCGAAGTAAAGTCGCCCAAGGATTTTCCTCCCCCTACTGAAATAGAGGAAACGGAAGAACCCTATGTACTGCTTCAGATTATTACTCCCCCGGAATACATTGGAGGAATAATGGAACTCTGTCAGTCACGCAGGGGAGTATTTAAAGATATGATTTATCTTGATGCAGAGAGGGTGCTCATTAAATACGAAATGCCTCTGGCTGAAATACTGCTTGATTTTTACAGTCGACTTAAAGCCTTGAGTCGTGGTTTTGCAAGCATGGATTACGAGTTTTCTGGTTATCGACCTGCCCATCTGGTTAGAGTGGACATTCTGGTTAACCGGGATCAGGTGGATGGCTTATCTTTTATATGTTGTAAGGAACAAGCTTATTACCGTGCACGACAGATGGTTGCCCAGTTAAAGGAAATCATTCCCCGCCAGCTTTTTGCGGTGGCTATTCAAGCCAGTATCGGTGGTAAGGTTATTGCCCGGGAGGACATTCCTGCTTTGCGCAAGGATGTTTTACAAAAGTGTTATGGTGGGGACGTGACCCGCAAAAGGAAGCTTCTTGAAAAACAGAAAGAAGGCAAAAAGAGGATGAAAGCTATTGGCAAAGTGCGTATACCTCAGGAAGCTTTCCTGGTAGTTTTAAAAAGTGGGCAATGAAGAAGCTTTCGCTTTACCTCCACTTCCCGTTTTGTTTGGGGAAGTGCACTTATTGTGATTTTGTTTCTTATCCCTGGGGTTTGCACCGGGATTGGAAAAGTTACCTCACTTTGCTTCGCAAGGAACTCCTGCTTAAAGTTCGATCTTTCGATTTGGAAGGCAGTTTCCTGGAGAGTGTTTACTTTGGTGGGGGTACTCCCTCACTGCTTCCTGTTTTTTCGATAGGCGATTTTTTGCTTTATCTTCAGCGCTTTTTCAGGTGCTCGGAGGAAATAGAAATTACTGTTGAGGTGAATCCGGAGACCATTGACGGAGAGTGGCTTAGAGAGGCTGTCTGTAATGGAGTAAACCGTATTCAAGTAGGAGTACAGAGCTTTGATCGACGTTTTTTGCGTTTTGCAAAAAGGGTTGGCAGAGTAGAGGATACGTGTGCTATCTTGGAACTGCTCAGCGAGCAAGGTTTTCAGAATTGGGGAGCAGACCTCATTTATGGTTGGCCTTTTCAGAGTTTTTCTGAGTGGCAAAGGGATTTGGAGACGCTCTTGAACTTTAATCCCCTTCATATCTCTGTTTATGAGCTCTCGATCCATTTTCCCGTTCCTATGGCCTGGTTTGTAAAAAAACATCCTCGCAGTTTTCCCTCTGATGACGAAAAGGCAGAGTGGTTTTCCTGGACTAAGGACTGGCTTACCCAGAAGGGCTATGTTCACTATGAAATTTCCAATTTTGCGAAACCGGGCTTTGAATGCCGCCATAACCTCCGTTACTGGCGTAATGAGGAATATTTGGGTTTGGGGGTAGCGGCCTGGTCCTACCTTGGGGGTGAGCGCCACCGAAATTCCAGGCATCTGAAAAATTACCGTTCACGCCTTGAGCGTGATTCTTTGCCCATTGAGTACCGGGAAACCCTTCCGCTTGACCGAAAGTTAGAAGAAGAGATGTTTCTCCGCCTGCGCACCAGTGAAGGGGTTGATGTGGAAGTTCTCAGCCGCAAATACCCTGCTGTACTGGTTGGAGAAAAAGTTAAACGCCTGGAATTTCTCTTGAAGGAGGGTTTTTTACAGAAAGAAGGCTCTCGTTATTTTCTCTCTCCTCAGGGGATACTGGTTGCCAACCAAGTTTTTTCCGAAATTATTGATTGAAGACACTTTTTTTGTTATTTTTAATGCATGATTCCGATTCGAGATGAACTGCCAACTCGTAGATTTCCTTATGTTACGGTTACTCTTATTGTTTTGAACATTCTATTTTTTATTTACGAGCTGAGTCTGGGATCTCGGCTTGAGGCTTTTGTCTATCAGGCAGGCTTGATCCCGGCGGTGCTGTGGGGCAAGGTTCATTTCTGGGCGGGTTTACCTTCTTACCTTCGGATTTTTTCCTCCATGTTTTTGCACGGAGGTTTCATGCACCTTTTCTTCAATATGCTTTATCTGTGGATTTTTGGGAATAACGTTGAGGATTTTCTGGGTCCTTTTCATTTTCTTCTTTTCTATCTTGGTTGCGGTGTTTCTGCTGCACTGGTACATGCTATTTTGTTTTCTTCTTCAATCGTTCCTGTAGTGGGAGCGAGTGGGGCTATAGCTGGAGTTATGGGAGGGTATCTGGTGCTTTTCCCCTATGCGCGGGTTATAGTTCTCGTTTTTCTGGGGTTTTTCGTTACTTTCATACGTGTTCCTGCTGCGCTACTCTTGCTTTTGTGGATTTTTTTACAAATAATGTATGGGGCTTTTTCTTTTCTCCTACCTAACGCTGGGGGAGTTGCCTGGTTCGCTCACATAGGTGGTTTTTTAGTGGGAGCTTTTTGGTGTAAGATGATGGCAAACAGATATTACTATAGAAACTTTCTCTGGTAGCTGGAATGATAAAATTAAAAGGAGGCAGAGATGGTGTTGGTTAGAGAAATGATGTCTACAGAAGTTTTTACAGTAAACGATTTTGATCCGCTTTCTGAAGTTCTCCATTTTTTAGATCGCAGAAAAGCTGATGGAGTTCCAGTTGTCGACCTGGAACAACGTCTGGTTGGATATTTCTCGGTCAAAAAATTTATGCAGCTTGTATCGGAAGAAGCTCAGAAAGAAGTAGCCTTGGGCAAACCTTTTTCCAGGTCTTTCGAGGAAGTGCTTAAGGAGTATGCTCCCAGTGAAGTTTCAGAGTATATGACGGAAAGCCCTGACTATGTAGAAACTGACGAAGAAGTCGAAGATGTCCTTGACTTTCTTATGAGTACCGATATGGAAGTTGTTCCGGTTGTAGAAGGGGGTAAGGTGGCGGGCGTTATTTATCGAGCTCGTTTTTTAAACGCATTGCTCCAAAATAAAAGCAAATAAGTGATTTATACTGAAAAGTAAAGGAGGCAGGAGGTATGAACAAAAAAACTATAAAAGATCTTAGTAAAGAGGAGCTTCGAGGCAAAAAAGTGCTGGTGCGAGTAGATTTTAATGTGCCTCTCAACGAAAAAGGAGAAGTTACCGACAACACGCGTATTGTGAGCAGCTTGCCCACCATTAAATATCTGATAGAGAATGGTGCTAAGGTCATCTTGGTTTCTCATCTGGGAAGGCCAAAGGGCAAGGTTAAGGAAGAGTTGCGTATGGATCCCGTGGCCCGGGAACTGGAAAAGCTCCTGGGGCAAAAAGTACGTAAGGTTAATCAGTGTGTGGGTGAAGATGTTGAGAAAGCGGTAGCTGAGCTTAAAGAAGGGGAAGTATTGCTGCTTGAAAATGTCCGCTTTTATCCTGGAGAAGAAGGTGGCGATGAAGAGTTTGCCCGTCAGCTTGCAAAGCTGGCTGATATCTATGTTAATGATGCCTTTGGAACTGCCCACCGCGCTCATGCCTCGACTGCTTTAGTAGCCAAGTTCCTTCCTGCTTATGCAGGGTTCCTTATGGAAAAGGAACTTCAGGTACTGGGTGAGAAACTCAACAACCCGGACAGGCCGTTCCTGGCCATTCTGGGTGGAGCGAAGGTCTCGAGCAAGATTGGAGTTATTCGCAAATTGCTTGAAAAGGTTGACATCCTGCTTATAGGTGGAGGTATGTCTTATACCTTTATCAAGGCTCTGGGTTATGAAGTGGGTAAGTCTCTTCTTGAAGAATCCATGATTGAGGAAGCCAGGAAAATCATGGAAAAGGCTAAAGAGCTAAAAGTTAGCTTTGAGCTTCCTGAGGATTTTGTGGTAGCACCGGAAGGCAAGGAAGGAGTGCCAATTCGTGTGGTTAAGTGGAACGAAATTCCTCCCGATATGGGTGGCTTTGATATTGGACCTGAAACTGTGGAGAAGTTTGGAAGCTTTATAGAAAAAGCTAAAACCATTTTCTGGAACGGACCGCTGGGACTTTTTGAAGTCGATTGTTTTGCCAAAGGTACTATTGAAATTGCTAAAAAAGTGGCTGCGAGTGGTGCGGTTACTATTGTGGGAGGTGGAGATACCATTGCGGCCATTAAAAAAGCAGGTGTTGAAGATAAAATTGCTCATATTTCGACTGGAGGAGGAGCATCGCTGGAATTTGTAGAGGGCAAAAAGCTTCCTGGAGTAGAAGCGCTGCTCGATAAATAGTTATTTTGCTTTATTAGTTGCGCACTGGCAGAGGCGAGCAATTTTCTGCCAGTGCGTTCCCGGCCAGTACACTCTCTTACAAGAGGGGCATTGGGTGAAATTATTGAAGCTTTGATATACAAAGAGGGGAACATGTTTTTTGGCCTGGTCGCGACTGATTGGTAGCAGTATTTCGTTGCAGTGAGGACAGCGTGACTCGTTGAGTTTGGGAAACAGTCCAAAGCGCTCAAAAACTTCCTGAAGCTGCTCCTGAATGGAGAGAGAGTTGACGAGATATACCAGATTGGGTTCCAGGTGTTGCATTTCAAGATCTCGGGTAAGGACAAATCTTTTCTCAAAGCGAGCAAGAGCTATTATTTTTGGGTCGGAGAGATAGCGTATGTAAAGGGTGTCGTAACCACTAATCCTTAACCATCGCGCTAACTTACCCAGCATACAGTCGGCAATAAATTTAACCATGACGGTTTTATTATACCCCTTTTGAAGGGATGGGAGGTTTTGAGATGCCAGAAATTGGACCTCCGTATTTTTTGGGAATTGTGGTGGGTACTCAAGGGCTGCAAAGTGGAATTTTTGATTTACGTGGCAACGTGATAGCTATGTCTTTTTACTCCTATCCAGAGTATCATCCTCGACCCGGTTGGGCCGAGCAGGATCCTCTGGACTGGTGGAAAGCGGCTCAGGATACGGTGAGACGTTGCATTTTTGAAGGAGAAGTACGTCCTGAAGACATTGCAGCAATTTCAGTAAGTGCTGTTTCCTGTACGGTCTTGCCGGTAGACCGCTTTGGTAATCCCAAGTATCGAGCTATTATGTGGATGGACGTCAGAGCTTTCGAGCAGGCAGAAAGAATTAATGCTACCCAGAACCCCATCTTGCGCTACGCCGGAGGGCATGAATCTCCAGAGTGGATGATTCCCAAAGCACTGTGGATTAAGGAAAACCTGCCTGAAGTTTTTGCCAACACAGATTTGATCGCGGAATGCCAGAACTGGATGGTTTTCAAGTTGACCAATCGCTGGGTCACTTCACTCAACAACGCGATTTGCAAGTGGAATTATTGCCCCACTGAAGGTGGTTGGCCGGTTTCCCTTTTGAGGGAGCTGCGCTTTGAAGAAATTTTGGACAAGTGGCCTCGTGAACTCCTTGCAGTTGGTCAGCCAGTTGGAGAACTTACCAAGCACGCTGCCTATGATCTGGGTCTTATTCCTGGCATTCCGGTTATTCAGGGTGGGATTGATGCCTACGCTGCAATGGTGGGTCTTGATGTGGTACACCCTCAGCGCCTGGCCCTGGTCATTGGACCTTCTACCTGCCATATGGCTGTTTCCGAACATCCTATTTTCAGTTCTGGTATATGGGGACCATATTATGAGGCGGTGATCCCTGGCTTATGGATTCTTGAGGGTGGTCAGAGTTCTACTGGCTCGATTATCAAGTGGTTTGGAGAAAACTTTGCTTCTGAAGAATGTCGTGAAGCCTGCGAGGTTGGAGAAGACCTTTTTGTAGCTCTGGATAGGATTGCGGCTCAGGTGAGCCCCGGTGCCGACGGGTTAATTGTAATTGATTATTTCCAGGGTAATCGGAGCCCCTATCAGGATCCGCTGGCCAGGGGAGCCATATGGGGATTATCCTTGAGTCATACCAAGGCTCATGTTTTGAGAGCGATTTACGAAGGCGCGGCTTTTGGTACCTATCACATCCTGCAGACTCTGGCTAAGGACGGCTTTGAGGTTCAGGAAGTCTACGCCAGTGGAAGCGGGGCAAGAAGCAAGCTCTGGCTCCAGATACATGCTGATATTGCCAATATACCCATTTACCTGACCACCGTTGAAGAAACCAGCGTTTTGGGAACAGCAATTTTTGCTGCTTATGGAAGTGGGTTTTTTGATAGCATAGCCGATGCCACTTTAAAGATGGTAAAAGTCTCCGGGCAGATTTATCCCAATCAGAGCCACCACGAGATTTATCGTTTCTATTACGATAAATATGTTCGCAGCTATTTTGCCCTGCGGGATTTAATGCACGAGGTCTCAAGCAAAGAAGGAGGGAGACAAATTTCTCTTTGAAGGGTAAAGAGGGGCATTCCGAGATGCCCCTCTGGTTCAGTGTTTAAAGTGCCTTATTCCAGTGAACACCATGGATATTCCCAGTTGGTTACAGGCCTCAATCGATTCCTGATCTCTTATGGAGCCACCAGGTTGAATAATAGCTGTTACACCATGTTTTGCTGCTTCTTCTACCACGTCCTTAAAAGGAAAGAAAGCGTCTGAAGCAAGAACGGAACCTTGGGTTTGCTCCTGGGCTTTGATTACGGCTATTTTTAAAGCGTCAATGCGGCTCATTTGTCCTGCTCCGATTCCCACTGTTTGCTTGTCTTTAGCCAGGACAATGGCATTGGATTTTACAAACTTGGCCACTTTCCAGGCAAAGTAGAGGTCTTCCCACTCCTTTTCGGTGGGTTGTTTCTGAGTAACCACTCGAAGGTTCTCTTTTTCAAGGTTTATGCTATCCGCTTCCTGTATCAGTAATCCACCGTCAACTTTCTTGATGTCGAACAGAGAATTTTCGCTAAGAGGTGCCTTAAGAATGCGAAGATTCTTTTTGTTTGAAAGAACCTGGAGAGCTCCAGGTTCAAAATCTGGTGCAATAACCACCTCCAGAAAGAGATTCTCAAAAACCTGGGCACTCTCCGGAGTTACTTTCCTGTTGAAGGCCACTATACCACCGAAGGCCGAAACCGGGTCTCCTGCCAGAGCTTTCCTGGCTGCCACGGCAAGATCTGGGTCAGAAGCCACTCCACAGGGGTTGTTGTGTTTCACAATTACTACCGCGGGTTCTTGAAAGTCCCGCACCAGAGCAAAAGCAGCCTGAGTGTCGTAGAGGTTGTTAAAAGAAAGTTCTTTTCCACCCAGCTGTTCCAGTTGGTTCATGAAACCGGAAGTATCGAAGGAGAGGTCCTGATAGAAAGCTGCTTTTTGGTGGGGGTTTTCGCCATAGCGGAGGTCTGCTTTCTTAACCAAAAGTATGTTTATATATTCAGGAAATCCGATTTCTTCCTTCTGGGTTAGCTCGCTAAGGTAGTTAGCGATCTGGCTATCGTAAAGGGCAGTCTTTGAAAATGCTTCTATGGCCCACCTGAAAGCTTTGTTTTCACTAACTGCTCCCTGGTTTTTTTGCATTTCTTCTATCAGTTCCGGGTATTGCTTTGGTGAAGAGATAGTTACCACATAACGATGGTTTTTGGCTGCTGCCCGCAGAAGAGTTACCCCTCCAATGTCGATTTCTTCAACCACTTTTTCCAGATCGGTTTCCCGGGAAGCAATTATTTTCTCGAAAGGATACAGGTTGCAGACTACAAGGTCTATGGTCTGGATACTGTGCTTTTGAAGGTCTTCTGTATCCTGGGGGAGTTCTCTTCGGGCCAGAATGCCACCTTCGATCACCGGATGCAGGGTTTTCACTCTTCCTCCCAGAATTTCAGGAAAACCGGTTATTTCAGAAACTTCTTTCACGGGAATTCCCATTTCGCTGATAAACCTGGCTGTGCCGCCGGTAGCTATAAGTGTTACTCCCTGCTTGTGCAGGAAAGAGACCAACTCTTGAAGGCCACTCTTGTCGGAAACACTTAACAGGGCTGTTTTTATGCGGATCACTGTTTTACCTCCTTTTGAGGGATGGTTTTTGCAACACTGAAATTGTAAAATAAAGAAGCTTTCTTGAAAAGGTTATTCAGGCTAAACAGAGCAAGAAAGGAGATAAAATGCGATGACCAGGCCAAGGATTCTGGTGGTGGGCAGCATGAATATGGACATGGTTCTTGAAATTGAAAGAATGCCTGCTGCCGGGGAAAATCTTTTTGTAAAGAAGTTTTCCATGCACCCGGGAGGAAAGGGGAATAATCAGGCTATTGCATGTTCCAGATTGGGTGGAGTAGTGCGCATGGTTGGAAAGGTGGGCGACGACGATTTTGGAGAACGGTTGTTGATTAACCTGGAACAGGAGAACGTGGATTACTGTTTTGTTTTCAGGGAAGAACTGATGCATACCGGTTTGGCTTTTATTTTTGTGGAAGAGAGTGGAGAAAACCGCATACTGGTCGCTCCTGGGGCTAATATGGCCCTCAGCTGTGAAGATCTGGAACGCGCAGCGCACCTTTTTAAAAGCTCTGATTTTTTGCTCCTGCAGCTTGAGGTTCCCCTTGAAGTGGTGAAGAGAGCGATAAAGATGGCTCACGAAATTGGGTTGCGGGTAATCCTTAACCCTGCTCCTGCGCAACCTTTCCCTCTTGAGATATTGGGACCCCGGGATATCATCACCCCCAACAAATACGAGGCTGAAGTTTTGAGTGGGATGAAAATTGAGGGAATTGAAGACGCTGTACGCACCATTAAGCTTCTGGATAAGCGCTGTCCTTCCTGGAAAGTGATTACCCTGGGGGAAATGGGAGCGGTTGCCAGCTACCGGAACGATAGTTTTCTATATCTGCATCCGAGAAAAGTGGAGGTTAGGGATACCACTGCTGCTGGAGATGCTTTTAATGCAGGACTGGTGGTGGGGATTGGTGAAGGTAAAGAATGGGTTGAGGCTTTATTGCTTGCCAACAATGCGGGAGCAATTGCCTGTACCAAGGTGGGGGCTCAAAGCGCTTTGCCTTACCTGCGGGATATTGAGCGTTTTGTGAGTGAAAATGGAAGAGGTGAATTTGAGATTGTTAACATTTGATCTTTCCTGGGGGAACCAGGTAGACATTGTTTTGAGGCTTTTTGCGGCTTTTCTGGCTGCCAGTCTGATTGGTTTTCAGAGAGAACGAGCAGAAAAACCAGCAGGCTTGAGAACTCATATACTGGTTTCGGTGGGCTCCTGCGTAATGACCCTGGTTTCTCTTCTGGGTTTTACGCGTTTTGGTTCTGATCCTGCCCGCATAACTGCTCAGATTGTGAGTGGAGTTGGTTTTCTGGGAGCGGGGACCATTTTTCGCTATGGCTGGGGTGTAACTGGCTTAACCACTGCTGCCAGTCTCTGGGCGACCTGCGGCATAGGAATTGCTTTCGGTTCCGGGCTTTATTTTCTGGGTGCTGTGGGCACCGGGTTTGTGATTTTCACCCTGGCTGCTCTGCGTTATGTGGAAAGTTTCAGAAAAGGTGTAACCTACCTTTCCATGCGCCTGCTGGATCGTCCTGGCTCGCTGGGGACTGTGGCTTCATTACTTGGAAGTCTGGGAGTGGATATCAAGAACGTGGAGCTCAAAAAGGAGGAAGAGAAAGACTCGGTAACCTGCATTATGGGAGTACACATTCCACCTCACTTAACCGTTGAGAAGATAGTGGAATCGTTGCGAGAACTTGAAGTGGTGAGAAGAATAGAGGTACGTTAATTGAAAAAGAGTAAGGTGTGCAATACAATATATAAATCCCGTTTCGGTGAGTGAGAAAAGATGCAAAAAATACGTGCACCTAAGGGAACCAAGGATATTCTGGATGAGGAGATTCACATCTGGCATTTTTTAGAAGAGAAAGTCCGCGAAGTAGCTCGTTGTTTTGGTTACCAGGAAATCCGGACTCCGATTTTCGAATATACCGAACTTTTTCAAAGGAGCGTTGGTGAAGCTACTGACATTGTGCAGAAAGAAATGTACACCTTCCTGGATAAGTCTGGTAGAAGTCTTACTTTGAGACCCGAAGGAACTGCGGCTGTGGTGCGGGCCTATGTGGAACATGGTTTTCACGTTAGAAAGCCCCGGGTAAAATGGTATTATCTTGGTCCCATGTTCCGCTATGAGCGACCCCAGGCGGGGAGAATGCGGCAATTCCACCAGTTTGGTTTTGAAGCTATTGGTTTTGCTGGTCCTGGTGCTGATCTTGAGATAATGCTGATTGCCTGGTTCATTTGTCAGCGTCTTGGCCTGCCACAGCTTTCTCTGGAGATAAATAGCCTGGGATGTCCAGACTGCAAGGGGAAGTATCTTGATGAACTGGTGGGCTTTTTGAGAAGCCATAGTCAGAAACTCTGTGCTACCTGTCGAGAACGCATCGAGCGTAATCCCTTAAGGGTGCTCGATTGCAAAAACGAAAGCTGTCAGGAGGTTTTCTCTGTTCCGGATTTTCCGGTCATTCAGAACTTTTTATGTGAAAAGTGCGCAGAGCACCAGCGGAGGGTTGAGGAGGGTCTGAGCAAACTCGGGGTTCCTTTTCAGGTGAATCCCCGGCTGGTGAGAGGACTTGACTATTATACCCGCACTGCTTTCGAGGTAAAAAGTGGCGAGCTGGGTGCTCAGAACGCGGTTATGGGCGGAGGCCGCTACGACGGCCTTGCCGATTTTCTGGGAGTGCAGGGAGTAGCTGGTGTGGGCTTTGCTGCAGGTATGGAGCGGCTGGTTCTATTGCTTTCCGAGAAAAAAGATTCTTTTGGAAAGGAGAAGCCGCTGGTCTATCTGGCTCCGCTTTCTCCTTCAACGGAGCCCGGATGTTTGCAGCTGGCCCTGAAACTTGCCAATTTGAACATTCCTTTTTATTTTGGTGAAGCCGAACGCAGCCTCAGGGCCCGGCTTAAGGAGGCCCAGAGTGCAGGAATCCGTTTCGTGCTTCTTTGGGGAGAAGATGAAGAACAAAGTGGAATCTTTTCCTTAAAAGACTTGGACAGAGGGATTCAGAAAGAATATTCTGAAGAAGAGCTTTTAAGCTTTCTGGAGAGGGAGAGAAGAAAATGTTGCGCACACACACCTGTGGAGAGCTAAAAAAAGAGGATATTGGAAAAGAAGTAATTCTCTGTGGCTGGGTTAACAGATTGCGTCATCATGGTGGGATCGTTTTTATCGATTTGAGAGATCGCTATGGCTTGACTCAGCTGGTGGTGAGTTCTCAAGACCCTGTTTATGAACAGGCCGAAGAGCTTCGTCCAGAATACGTTGTTCGGGTCTGGGGAGTGGTTAGGGCCAGGCCTGAGGGGACGGTTAATCCTCATCTTGCCACTGGTGCAATAGAAGTGGTGGTAAACCAGCTGGAGATTCTTTCTCGGTCTCAGCTTCCACCTTTCGAAATAGAAGATCGCAAAGAAACCGATGAAGCACTGCGACTGCGTTACCGATACCTTGACTTGCGGAAAGCGAGGATGCAAAGAAATCTTTTGCTTCGGCATCGTGCTGCTCAGGCAGTACGTAATTTTCTGAGCTCTGAAGGTTTTGTGGAGGTAGAAACTCCTTTCCTTACCCGGAGCACACCTGAGGGAGCCCGGGACTTTCTGGTGCCCAGCCGTTTAAGCCCGGGTAGTTTTTACGCCCTTCCCCAGTCCCCGCAGCTTTTCAAGCAACTCTTGATGATTGCCGGCATGGACCGCTACTTTCAGATTGTACGCTGTTTCAGGGACGAAGATTTAAGAGCAGACCGCCAGCCCGAATTTACCCAGATAGATCTTGAAATGTCTTTTGTGGATCGCGAAGATGTACTTTCGGTGGTAGAACGGTTGATGGTAAGGCTTTTTTCTGAAACGCTGGGTATATCTCTTCCTGTTCCCTTTCCCAGATTGAGCTGGGAAGAAGCCATGGCTAAGTATGGTTCTGATAAACCAGACTTGCGGATTCCACTGCTCATTGAGGATTTAAATAGTCTCTTCCAGGGAGAAGAACTTCCGGGTTGGGAAGGGAATTCTGAAGACAAATTCCTGATGGCGGGAATCTTTTT
This sequence comes from Atrimonadaceae bacterium G-SL-SR-0-11, assembly GCA_048814795.1. Lineage (GTDB taxonomy): Bacteria > Atribacterota > Atribacteria > Atribacterales > Thermatribacteraceae > Thermatribacter. The sequence goes on from CP184673.1 coordinate 1,109,711, forward strand.
CGAAGAATGGCACCAGTTTTCGCGCAAGGTAGCTGACAACTTTTCAGAGAGAGCCCGGGAACAAAAGCTCTATTTCAGCTTTTTCCGCAAAACTCCTGAGGGGTTCAGCTCGCCACTTAAAAAGAAACTTTCTCCTGCCTGCCTTGAGAAAATAGGGAAGCGTTTTTGTTTTGGAGAAAATTCGGTTTTACTTCTTGCCTGGGGTGAAAAAGAAAAAGTTCTGGAGTTTCTGGGAGAAATCAGGATAGAGGTGGGACGCCAGCTTTTTGCCCTGTCTGACAGGGAATTTTCTTTTCTGTGGGTTGTCGACTTTCCGCTTTTCTTCTGGAATGAAGAGGAAAAGCGTTGGGATTCCAGCCATCATCCCTTTACTTCTCCTTTTGATGAGGATATACCACTTCTTGATGTTGATCCTTCCCGGGTTCGTGCCAGGTCTTATGATCTGGTTCTTAACGGCTATGAGATTGCTTCGGGGAGCATTCGTATTCATCATCGGGAACTTCAGGAAAAGATTTTCAGGTTGCTTAATATTGGAGAAGAGGAAGCCAGATTGAAATTTGGCTTTTTGCTGGAGGCCTTTCAATATGGCTGTCCTCCTCACGGAGGAATTGCTGTGGGTTTTGATCGGCTGGTAATGCTGATGTGTGGGGAAAAATCCATTCGAGAGGTAATCGCTTTTCCAAAAACTCAGAAGGGAGTGTGCCTGCTTACCGGTTCTCCGGCGCCGGTTTCCGAAGAACAACTTGAAGTTCTGGGAATTGCCTTGCGGGATACTTGTAATTTGAAAAGAGGTTAGTGTTGTGCTATTATTTGGATGTAAAGGTAGTGGATTTGGCCCTGCTTTGCAGGTGATGCCAAAAGAGGCTTTGACCCAACATCCTTGTCTTGGGAGCTTATCTTCGGGCAAACCGTGGTTTGCTCGAGGGGCGCCCACTTTTTTGAGGGCGAGGATCAAAGCAGTTGGCACACCGCAAAAGCGGGGCCAAAATTTGTGATAGAGGGAAATCGGAGGAAGGAGAGTGTGTGGTGTGAGTGAAGAAAAAAGTATGGATCTTTTTAACGAAAACTTCGAGAACGTGCGCCCCATCAAGGTAGGAGAGATTCTCAAAGGCAGGGTTATCAAAAGAGGAGAAGAAGGTTATTTCGTCAATATAAACTATAAAGCTGAGGGAATCCTGCCTTTTTCCGAAAAAGCCCTGGGAAGAAGCGGTGAGGTAAAGCACGAGCTGGAAGAGGGAGAAGAAATATGGGTTATGGTGAATCGCATCGATGAACAGGGCTATGTTTGGCTTTCTCGCGAGCGAGCTCGCTACCGGGGTGCCTGGTTCGATATAGAGGAAAGTTTGCGTGATGGAAAGCCCCTTCAGGCCAAGGTGTCGCGCAAAGTCAAGGGAGGGCTTATAGTCGATATTGGTATTGACGCTTTTCTCCCGGCTTCTTGCATTGACCTTGTTCCCCAGAAAAACCTGGATGAGTGGGTAGGCAAGACCCTGGAAGTGAGAGTGATTGAAGCAGACCGTAAGGCCAGGAATGTGGTGGTTTCCCGCCGGGTAATCCTCGAAGAGGAGGAGCACAAAAGAAAGCAGGCCCTTATAGATTCTCTGGAAGTTGGACAGATACTTAAAGGTGTGGTGAAAAACATAACCAGCTTTGGTGCTTTTGTGGACCTGGGAGGTCTGGATGGTCTTTTGCATATTTCCGAACTCTCCTGGGGGAGAGTCAGCAGGGTCGAAGATGTGCTCCAGAAGGGTGACGAGGTCGAAGTCAAGGTTATTGCCTGGAATCCTGAGAAGGAAGAGGTTTCTTTAAGCTTGAAAAGGTTAACCCCGGATCCCTGGGATAGTATTACCGAGCGGATAAACCCTGGAGATATTGTAACAGGTAAAGTGGTTTCCATTCGTGATTTTGGAGTTTTTGTAGAAGTGGAAGAAGGAATAGAAGGCTTGATTCATGTTTCGGACCTTTCCTGGAGTTATGTGCGCCATCCCAGAGAGGTGGTCAAAGTAGGCGATGTTGTTGAAGCCCGGGTGTTAGAAGTTGATCCTGAAAATCGCAGGCTCTCTCTGGGACTCAAACAGGTGTTTCCAGATCCCTGGGAAAACCTTGATGAAAAATGTCCTCTGGGGGGTACGGTGAAAGTTAGGGTTACCAAGATCACTCCCAGACGTGCCCTGGTGGAGGTTGAAGAAGGGGTTGAGGGTCATATTCCGCTGGAAGAGCTTTCCTGGAGGAGAATTACCAGGGTTAATGAGGTGGTCAGAAGGAATCAGCTGGTGGAGGCCAAGGTCATCGATATAGATCGGGAATCAAGGCGGATTACTTTTAGCATCAGACAATTGCGTCCTAATCCCTGGGAGGAAGTAGCTCGCCAGTGGAAAGTTGGTGACATGGTAGAAGGGAAAATCCAGCGTTTGATGGGATTTGGGGCTTTTGTAGAGCTTGCTCCTGAAGTTGAAGCTCTGCTTCCTCTTTCGGAAATCGATTGGGAGCCAGTAAGGCATCCAGGGCAGGTTTTAAGAAAAGGTCAGAGCTTGCAGCTCAAAATTATAGAGTTTGTTCCTGAAGAACAAAGAATTGTGGTCAGCCGCAAGGCATTGCTTCCTGATCCCTGGGAAGGAGTGAAAAGCAGGTATCCGGTGGGAAGCATTCACGAGGGTAAGGTAGTAAGGTTGGTTGATTTCGGAGCCTTCGTGGAACTTGAAGAGGGTTGGGATGGTCTGGTTCACATTTCCGAAATCTCTGAAGAGCGCATTTCCTCTCCTGCTGATGTGTTGTCGGTTGGTGAGAAAGTGCGGGTGAAAATCATCAAACTGGACGATCAGGAACGCAAGATTGGCCTGAGCATAAAGCAGGCCCAAAGAGAAGAAACAATGGCCAACAAAGAGGAGACTTCCACTCAGGATGGAAGAGTAACCTTGGGAGATGTTATTGGAGAGAAGTTGAGTTCCATCCTCAACAACCTTCGGAAATGATGCTGGACAGGGAAGGTTTCTCTCTTTCTGAGCTTTTTCGTTCCCTTAAAGAAGAGCTGAAAAATGTAGCTTTCTCCTTTGAAAAAGCAGTGGTTGCTTTTTCGGGAGGAGTGGATAGCACGCTTGCTCTTTTCATAGCTATTTGTGCCCTGGGTAGGGATAAGGTGGTTGCCTGCACTGTGGACTGGGGCAAGTACCTGCCCCCTCAGGCGAGAAGAAACGTGGAATTGCTAACTCGCGAGTTTGGGGTAGAACAGGTATGGATTGATGGAGAAGAAGATATCGTCTCTGTGGCTCGAGGAGGACCTGCCTGTAATCGCTGTACCCGGAAGGCCAAATTGGGTAGAATCAAAAACCATTTTGGGGAAAAGACCCTGATTATAGGGGGGTTTAACCGCAGCGACAGCTGGGGGAATCGAGGGATTAAGTTTTTCGACAACACTTTTTCTCCTCTTTTTCACCTTGATAAAGCAGTTATCCTGCGGCTTGCCCGCTTTCTGGACATTCCTGTTTTGCGGATTGGAGAAAACGAGCAACGAGAAGGTTGCTTTTTGAAACACCTCCTGAAACCTCTTGCCTCTGATTTCCATGGAGATGCCGTGGTAAAGAGCAATTCCTGTCTTTTGAATACGCTGGAAAGCTTTAACTTTCGTGCTCGAATAGCCAATGTTAAAATCATTGGCACTCTGCGCAAAAACGTTGCTCTGGTAAATCTTTTACCTTCTCCACCTCCTGCTTTACGAGAGGTTCTGGATACACGTCTTGGGGCAATTCCTGAAGTGGACGAAGTTTTTTGGGTGGAAAAGCCACTTACCTTAGTGGTCAGGGCCAATCCCGGTCAGTACAATAATTCTGAAGCTCTTTACTGGATAAAGCGGGGTAAGCTGCAGCCAGATTTTGTGGTTCCTATTGAAATACGGTGGCTGCCCTCTACTAATCGACGCTTGAACACTTTTCAGGTAGTGGATTTTGAGGAAAGGCGGTTGAGCTATGAACAGCAACCAGCTGAGGCAACTTTTTCTATCTTTCTTTAAGGAAAAGGGGCACCAGGTTCTTCCCAGTACCTCTCTGGTACCGGATGACCCCACTCTCCTTTTGACCATAGCGGGTATGGTTCCTTTCAAGCCCTTCTTTCTGGGTAAAAAGGAACCGCTTTATCCACGGGTGTGTACAGTTCAAAAGTGCGTGCGGGTAAGTGACCTGGAAAAAGTAGGTTTCACCAGGCGCCATCACACCTTTTTTGAAATGCTGGGTAACTTTTCTTTTGGGGATTACTTTAAAAGGGAGGCCTGCATCTGGGCCTGGGAGTTTCTGGTTCAAAGGCTGGGTTTGCCTGAAGAAAAGCTCTGGGTCTCGGTTCACGAAAAAGACGAAGAAGCTTTTCGAATCTGGAGAGATGTGGTGGGAGTACCTGAAGAAAAAATAGTTTTTCTGGGTGATGAGGATAATTTCTGGGCTTCCGGACCGGTAGGTCCCTGTGGCTACTGTTCGGAAATCTATTTCGATTTTGGAGAAAAACTTTCTTGTGGTAGGCCTGAGTGCAAGCCTGGTTGCGACTGCGACCGGTATCTTGAGGTCTGGAATCTGGTATTTATGGAGTTTGACCGCCAGAGTGACGGCACTCTACGTGAACTTCCCCGCAAAAACATCGATACAGGGATGGGACTGGAACGCATCGCTTCGGTCGTGCAGGGAGTAGATAGCAATTTTGAAACCGATCTTTTTTTACCCCTCATCGAGTACCTTGAAAGACATACCGGTTTCGATTACCGTTCTTCAGCCTGTCCCTTTTTCAGGGTAATTGCCGATCACGTGCGAGCAGTTACTTTTTTGATCGCCGACGGAGTTTTCCCTTCTAACGAGGGCAGAGGCTACGTTTTGCGCAGATTAATTCGCAGGGCCTATCGTTATGGCAGAAAACTGGGGTTTGAAAAGCCCTTCCTCTATGAACTGGTTTTCAAGGTTGCGGAAATCATGAAGGATTTTTACCCGGAACTTGTTGAGAAAACACGCCTGATTTCTCAGGTGGTTTTTCAGGAAGAGGAGAAATTTGACATTACTTTAAAATCGGGGCTTTCTTTACTCGAAGAACTGGTGAACGAAGCCAAGCAAAAAGGTTTAAAAATGGTTTCAGGCAGGGAGATATTCAGACTCTATGATACCTATGGCTTTCCACCTGATGTGGCTCAGGAGGTGCTTCAGGAAGAAGGCCTGAGTTACTCTGAGGAAGAGTTTAGGCAGGAAATGGAGGCTCAGCGTACTCGAGGTAAGAAGGCTTTTCAGGAAAAGGAACAGATGCTCCGGGACCATAAAGCTCTTGAAGAGACGCTTGGTTCTTTTAAAAGCGAGTTTACTGGCTATGATAATTTAGAAGAAGAAAGTAGGCTCCTGGTCTTGCTGAGCAGGGAGGGTTTTTGTGACCAGGCTAAAGAGGGAGAAGAGGTTTTTCTGGTTTTAGAGCGCACCCCCTTTTACCCGGAAAAGGGCGGACAGGAGTGGGATACAGGTTCCATATTCGCTCCGGAAGGAGTAGTTAAGATAACCAGGGTTTTTCTGGTGGGAGAGTCGTGTATTGTCCATCAGGGACTGGTAGAGCGAGGCAGGTTGCGGGTGGGAGACCCGGTGGTCGCTCAGGTGAATCCAGAGAGGAGAAGGATGCTGGCCATCCACCATACCTGCACCCACCTTCTTCACAGAGCGTTGCGCAACCTGCTTGGAGAACAGGTAAGGCAGGCTGGTTCCTGGGTGGGTGAGCAGGGGCTAAGGTTTGATTTTGCTCATTTTGCTCCTCTCACGGAAGAGGAAATCAGGGCAGTAGAAGAAGAAGTGAACGCAAAAATTTTTGAAGATTTACCGGTCGTGGTGAGTTATACCACGCTGGAAGAAGCCCGCCGCAGTGGAGTAATAGCTCTTTTTGATGAGAAATACCAGAGAGAAGTTCGGGTAGTAAGGGTTCTGGGTTATTCTGCGGAACTGTGTGGAGGAACCCACCTTACCCGCACTTCTCAGGCTGGTTTGTTTAGAATAGTTTCTGAAGGAAGTATAGGTTCCGGTATACGCCGCATAGAGGCTGTTGCCGGCCCCCTGGCCCTGGAAAGATTTCAAAGGGATGCCCAGATGGTGAAATCCCTTAAAGAAGCAGTTGAGGTTGACGAGTCGCAGCTTCTTAACAGGGTGCAATTACTGCTTGAAGAGAATAAAAGCCTTAAAAAAGAATTAACCCAGCTCAAAAAGCAGGTAACGGTGGATTTCATTCGGCAAAAAGTCCTGGAAAGCGAAGAAAAGGTATTTTCTCATCTCTTTGAAGATACCTTGCTGGACTTAGACACTCTTCGTCCAGTTTTTGATGAGTTGAGAGATCAGTCCCTTTCTCGAGTGATTGTTTTGGGTATGGAAAAAGGAGGCCGGGTTCAGGGTCTGGTTGGCACTACTGGTCAGCTGGTTAAAAATCTGGATCTCAAAAAGCTGGTTAAAGAAGCTCTGAGAGTTTCTGGAGGCGGAGGAGGAGGTCGTTCCCATCTGGTCCAGTTTGGGGGTGTGCCTCGAGAAAAATGGACAACGTTTGTGGAGGAGTTGTGCAGACTGGTAGACAGAGAATCCCCAGAATAATGGCTGTTGATTGGGGAACCAGGCGTGTGGGTCTCGCTTTTAATCGAGGGAGCAACTTTGCTTTTTCAGGTGGAGTTTTAGCTGGAGGAAGCATTAAAGAGGCTGCTTCCAGGGTTCTGGAAAAAGCCCGGGAAGAGAGAGTGGAAATTATTGTACTGGGTTTTCCGCTGAGGTTGGGTGGAGAAGAGAAAAGGGAAGCTTGTCTGGTAAGGGAGTTTCTGGAAGAATTGAAAAAGGGCTTTTCTGGAAAGGTGGTGCTTCTCGATGAACGTCTTACCACCAGAGAAGCAGAGCGCAGGTTAATCGAGGCGGATCTCTCCCGCACCCGGAGAAAAAAGATTATCGACCAGCTTTCAGCAATTATCCTGCTTGAGACCTATCTTAAGCGCTATGAAACGAAGGACGATTCTTGAGCTTTCCCTTTTGTGGGTAGTTTGTGTTTTTTTATATCTCTGGTTTTATGCTGATTTTTCCCAGGGAGAAAGTTTCAAAGAAGTGTTCGTACCCAAAGGATTATCGGTTAGGGAAATATCCCTTCTTTTGAAAGAGGAAGGTATAGTTCGAAACCCTTTACCCTTCCAGATTATGGCCGGTCTACTTGCCCCCCGCGCAATTCGTGCCGGGAGTTATCTTTTAAAACCGGGTATATCACCGGCGCAGATTATAGAAATACTTACCAGAGGCAAACAGCTTCTGGTTAAAGTGACTTTTCCGGAAGGGTTTACTTCCCGCCAGATGGCCGAAGTCCTGGAGGGAAAAGGAATTTGCTCTAAAGAGGAGTACCTTTCCCTGGTTAGCGATCCTGCTCTTTTTGATAAGGAGTGGCTGAAAGATTTTGCTTCCTTGGAAGGCTTTCTCTTTCCTGACACCTATTTTTTCTCGGTGCCCGCTTCTCCTTACCAGGTTGTTGAGACCCAGCTTGAGCGTTTTGAAGAGGTGTTCCTGAAAGAGTATTACTGGAAGAGCAAGACTTCCCTTTCCCTGCAGGATCTGGTGATTCTTGCTTCTCTGGTGGAGCGGGAAGCTAAAGTGGCTGAGGATCGTCCCCTGATAGCTTCCGTTTTCCTGAACCGCCTGAAAGCAGGCATGAAACTTCAGTCCTGTGCCTCTGTGATATACGCTCTGTATGAGGAAAAAGGGGTCTGGGTTGAGCATCTGAAGTTTGAAGACTTAAAAATCGATTCTCCCTTTAATACTTATCTTTTTGGAGGACTTCCTCCCCGGGCTATTTGCAATCCCGGTCTTGCTTCTTTGCTTGCAGTCCTTTATCCTGAAGAGAGCGATTATCTTTATTTTGTGCTCGGAGAAGATGGTCGACACCGTTTTTCCCGCACTTACAGGGAACATCTTGAAAATCGGGAGAAGGTTGCACCATGAAACCCCTCCTTCGCAGGTGGTTACCGGACCTTTACGTCAGGAAGCTTTCTGACATTCCTCTTAGTACGCTGCGCCAGAGAGGGATAAAGGGGTTTATTCTGGATCTTGACAATACTCTGGTGGCCTGGAACGGTTACCAGCTTTCTCAGGATACCGTTTCCTGGATAGAGCAGGTTAAGAGCCTGGATTTCCAGGTGTACATTGTCTCCAATGCCCTGCCGCGTCGAGTGCGCTATTTCTCTGAGAAGCTGGATGTTCCGGGAATTCACTCTGCGCGCAAGCCTCGACGCCGTGGATTTCGAGAGGCGCTCAGAGCCATGGGGCTTGAACGCTCCGAGGTGGCGGTGGTCGGGGATCAGGTATTTACCGATGTTTGGGGTGGGAAGCGGATGGGCCTTTTCACAATTCTGGTCATTCCGCTCAACAAAAAAGAGTTTTTCTGGACCCGCCTGATTCGCAAGCTGGAAAGATGGTTGCTCAAAAAACACTGGGGGAAGGAATAGCGCCATGCGAGTAACTTCAGAATTTTCTCTACTTGCTCTCCTGGGACATCCTGTTCGACATTCTCTTTCTCCTCTTTTTCAAAACGCTGCTCTTCAGAAGCTGGGACTTCCCTATGTTTACCTTGCTTTTGATGTTGCTCCAGACAACCTGAGGGAAGCTCTCTGTGGTCTGAGGGTTCTGGGTTTCAGGGGTGCCAACCTCACAGTACCTCATAAGGAACTGGCAGTAAATTTTATGGATACTCTGTGTGATTACGCTTCTTTGCTGGGAGCAGTTAACACTGTGGTGAACGAAAATGGGAAGCTGCTTGGCTACAACACTGATGTGACAGGTTTCATGCGGGCTTTGCGCAAAAACGGAGCGTACCTTGAGGGCAGGGAAGTTCTTTTGTTAGGTGCTGGAGGGGCAGCCCGGGCGGTGGCCTGTGCTCTGGATGAAGAAGGAGTTTCTAAAATATGGCTTGTCAACCGCTCTCCGGAGAGAGCTCGACTTTTTCTGGAGTGGTCCCGGAAAGCTTTGAGTTGTCCGGTGAATATTTTAAACTGGGCAACTTTTTTTGAAGAAGCGGAGAAAGAACCGGTCCTGGATGGGATTTATGCTATAATCAACGCAACAGCACTGGGTTTAAAAGGTGAAGAAATACCTCTTTCCTGGGAGCATTTTTCAGGTCTTTGCTGGGTTATAGACCTTGTTTACAGCAAGGAAGGTACTCCCCTGGTGAAAAGAGCAGGGGAAAAGGGCATTAAAAGTTTTGACGGTAAAGACATGCTGGTTTTTCAGGGGGCAGAAAGCTTCCAGTTGTTTACTGGGTGCCGAGCCCCGCTTGATGTAATGTTTAGAGCACTTGAGAGTTGAGGGGAGGTCTCCTTTTGGCTACTGATCGCACACAGCTTCCCTCGTTGAATTCGAGAAAACTGGGTGAGATACTGGTTGAGTGGGGTAAGATCACTACCCAGGATCTGCAAGAGGCCCTGGAGATTCAGGAAAAAACTGGTGAAAAACTTGGTGAAATACTGCTCAAGAAGGGCCTGATTACCGAACAGGATCTTTTCAACGCCCTCGCCCAGCAGCTGGGAGCTCCCTACGTAGATCTTGGGAATTACGTTGTGGACCCCAAGGTGGTTACCCTGCTTCCGGAAAAGTTCTGTCGCCAGCACAAGGTGGTTTTAATAGGAGAGGAAAACGGCACTTTGCTTCTGGCTATGGCTAACCCTGTGGACGTGGTGGCCATTGACCGGGTGGAAATGATGACTCGCCGTAAGGTAAAGCCCTTGATGGCTTCTCCGGAGGAAATTGAGCGAGTTATCAACACTTATTATGGTATTGGAGAATCGGTAGAGGAAATTGTGAAAGAAGCAGAGGATGAGGGCGGAGTATTTACTCTCGCCGGGGAAGAGGAAATTCGCATTGATCAGCTCCGAGCTATGGGTGAAGAAGCCCCCATCGTGCGCGTGGTTAACATGATCATTCTTCAGGCTGTCCGCAGTGGAGCAAGCGATGTTCATATTGAACCCCAGGAAGAGAAAGTGCGCATTCGTTTTCGGATTGATGGCATTCTCCATGATGCAACTTCTACCTCTCCTAAGGTTCATGCTGCCCTGGTTTCTCGAATAAAGATACTGGCTCGGATGGATATTGCTGAACGTCGTTTGCCTCAAGATGGGCGTTTCCAGGTGATAGTTGATAATCGGGCCATTGATTTTCGAGTATCTTCGCTGCCCACCATTTACGGCGAAAAAGTCGTGATGCGCATCCTTGATAAATCAGCCCTGGTTCTCGACCTGGACCGTCTGGGCTTTGAGCCTGAGGAGCTCGAAAAATTTTACCGGATTATCCAGTATCCTTATGGCATGATTTTGCTCACCGGGCCCACCGGAAGCGGAAAGACCACCACTCTTTATTCAGCGCTCAATTTCATCAACAAGCCTGACCTGAACATAATTACCATCGAGGACCCGGTGGAATATCGCCTGGAGGGCATTAACCAGGTCCAGGTTAAACCCCAGATTGGGCTTACTTTTGCCAATGTCCTGCGTTCTATCATGCGCCAGGACCCGGATGTTATCATGGTTGGTGAAATCCGGGACCGCGAAACGGCTGAAATAGCGATCCATGCAGCGCTTACCGGGCACCTGGTTTTCTCCACCCTGCATACCAATACTGCCTGTGGAGCAGTGATCCGACTTGCTGAAATGGGGGTGGCTCCTTACTTGATTTCTTCGGCTTTGATTGGGGCTGTAGCTCAGCGCCTGGTGCGCAAAATATGTGATGGCTGCCGGATACCCATTGAAGTGAAGGGAGCGATTGCCAGGGAAATCAGCGGAGGAGAGGAAGAGGTGCTTACCGTTTACCGGGGCAAAGGTTGTTCTCGCTGTAATCAAACCGGTTACCGGGGCAGGGTAGCGGTGAGTGAGATCCTGGTGATGGATGAAGAGTTGCGTCAGATGATACTTTCGGAGGCTACTGAGAGAGAGCTTTCCCGCAAGGCAAGGGAGAAGGGAATGCGCACCCTGAGAGAAAACGCTCTGCGCAAGGTACGAGCCGGTGTCACCACCATCGAAGAAGCTTACCGGGTGACCGGCAATTTTTGATAAAAATTTTTGATTTTCTCCAGCTTCCTCTAAAGTTTCCTTTTCTTTTGCCGATATCTATAATAGAGTGGCAGAGGGGAAGATAGTAGATTATGAACATTTTTGATCTTTTAAAAGAGGTATTTGAGCGCGGGGCTTCTGACCTGCACCTTACGGTGGGGAAACCTCCTACTTTTCGCGTTAACGGAAAGCTGGTTTTTTCCGATTATCCTCCACTTTCTCCCCAGGATACAGAAGAGATGGCCCGTTCTCTCCTGGATAGCGAGAGATGGCAAAAATTTATGGAAGAGAACGAACTGGATTTTTCGACTGGTATTTCTCAGGTGGGCCGCTTCAGGGTGAACCTTTATCGCCAGCGTGGTTCCTGTGGCCTGGCTATACGTGCTTTAAGTTTCAGCATACCTTCCATGGAGGAGCTGGGACTCCCAGTTTCTGTCCTGCAAAAGCTGGCTTCCCTTCCCCGGGGTTTAATCCTGGTCACCGGACCCACCGGGAGTGGTAAGTCCACCACCCTGGCTTCCATGATCGATTACATTAATTCTACTCGTTCCTGTCACATTGTTACCATTGAGGACCCCATTGAGTACCTGCACGCCCACAAAAAAAGCCTGGTTAACCAGAGAGAAGTTGGCTCTGACACGCCTTCCTTTGAAAGTGCTCTGGTTCATGCCCTGCGCCAGGACCCTGACGTTATCCTGGTGGGAGAGATGCGCAACCTGGAAACGGTTAGCATCGCACTTCAGGCTGCGGAGACCGGACACCTGGTCATGGCCACTCTGCATACCAACAATGCTCCCCAGAGCGTGGACCGCATCGTAGACATCTTTCCGCCTCATCAGCAACTTCAGGTGCGGGTCCAGCTGGCAAGCTGTATTCAGGGGATAATTTCTCAGCAACTGCTTCCCCGGGTGGATGGCAAAGGAAGAGTGGTTGCCTGTGAGGTAATGATTGCCAACAGTGCCATACGCAATCTGATTCGCGAGGGTAAGTCTTACCAGATTTACAGTGTAATGCAGACCAATCGTGCTCAGGGTATGATAACCATGGATCAAGCACTCTTTGAGCTTTACAAAAAGGGTCTGGTTACCTGGGAAAGCGCTCTGGAGCGAGCGGTTGATCCCAAGGAGCTCCTGCTCTGGAAAGGTGGGAGGTAAAAGGTGCCCAGTTTTGTGTACCGGGCGCGGGATTTTTCTGGAAAACAGGTTGAGGGAAGACTCGAAGCCCAGAGTGAGCGAGAAGTGGCAGCAATGTTGCGGGAGCGAGGGTACTTTATAACCGCTATAGAGGAGGAGCGCTCCCAGCTTCTTCAGAAGGAATTGCGTCTCTCTTTAGGAACTAAGAACGTGAACCTGAAGGACCTGGCTCTTTTTGCCCGGGGGTTAGCGGTGATGCTCGATGCTGGAGTTCCTCTGCTGTCGGCTCTCTCCAGCCTCTCCCAGCAGACTGCCAACCGCTTCTTTGCTTCGGTTATAAAGGACATCGCTTCCAAAATCGAGCGGGGTTACTCTTTCTCTCAGGCCGTTGCTGAACATATTAATGTTTTTGGAAGGGTTTTTCTGGGCATGGTGCGTTCAGGAGAGGCGGGAGGAAGCCTGGACAGCGCTCTCTCCAGCCTTGCTGATTACTTTGATTGGGAGAAGAACCTGCGAGACAAAGTGCAGTCGGCCATGTATTACCCGGTGATTCTTCTGGTGGCCATGATTGCCGCTTCCTTCTTCATGGTGTATTTCGTGTTTCCTCAGTTTGTCATGCTTTTTGAGGGACTGAGCATTGAGCTCCCCCTTCCCACCAAATTGCTACTTTCTGTGGTGCAATTTGTGAACACTTACTGGTATGCAATTTATGGGGGGTTGCTGGGGGCTTTAGCTTCTTTTTTGCTGTATGCCAGATCTGAGCGAGGCAGGAGGTGGTGGGATAAGAAAAAACACCGTTTGATGCTGTTTGGAGAGCTCTTTCAAAAGCTGGTTCTGTCCAGGTTTTCCTGGGTGTTGAGCGGTCTTCTGCGCAGCGGCATGTCCATGGTGCAGGCGCTGGAGGTGACTGCTGAAGCGGTCAGCGACTATTACGTTGCTGATATCCTGCGCGAAATAGCCTCAAAGATTCGCCAGGGGAGAAACCTCACCCAGAGCATGAGTGATTACCCCTTCTTTCCTCCCCTGCTTTTACAGATGGTAAGCGTGGGAGAAGAGTCGGGAAACCTGGAAGCCACCCTCAAGCGTGCCAACGAACTCTACGACAAGGAAGTGAACGTTTTTGTAGAACGGCTTTCTACCATGATTGAACCCATACTCACTTTGATTGTAGGAGTGGGAGTCTTTTTCATAGCCCTGGCTTTCTTTCTGCCCATCTTCGAGATGGCTTCCCAGGGAATGCAGAGCAGTGGTTTTTAAGTTTTATGAGTTTTATAATTGTGGCAAGAAATTTTATCCTGAAGTTTTTAGAAAGGCCTTACTTTGAAAATAAGCGGAGGTGAAAAACCGTGTGGAGTATAATCAGAAAAAAGCAGCGTAAAAAAGGTGAAGAGGGTTTCACCCTGATTGAGCTCATCGTGGTGGTAGCCATTCTGGGATTCCTGATGGCCATTGCCATACCGCGTTACCTCACTGCTCGATTGACTGCTGCCCAAAGCGCAACCAAAGCTAACCTGCACAGCTTAGCCAGCGCTCTGGAGCTCTATGCAACTGAGAACAACCAGACCACGTATCCGGGCACTGCCGATGTAGAGACCTGGCTGAGTACCTATATTGCTCAGGAGCCTACGCCACCGGCGGGGAGCGGTAATTATACCTACGCACCTCTTGACAGTAGCGGCGCGCAAACTGGTTCTTTTACCAGTTTCGTTATTTGGGATCCCAACTCTTATGGTGGTACCTATTATGCTGTGGGACCGGCTGGTGTGATTGGAGAGGGAGCTAGCCCAAGAGCGGCGGCTAACGCGGCTACCGGACTTACTATAACAGGGACAGATCCTGAGTTAGATGATCTTACTCATGCTCAAGCCCTTGACTGGTAATTTTCTTCCCCTCGGGAAGGCTTAAGCCTTCCCGAGGGTTTTTACCATGCTCTTTACGCTCCTCTTTCTGGTTCTTCTTTTTTTGATAAGCTGGGTCGATGTGCGCAGGCTGCGCATACCTGATGAACTTTCTTTTTCGCTGCTGGGGCTGGCGCTTGTTCGGGTAATCTGGGAAGGAGATGTACTGCGTTTTCTCTCTGGTGCTGCCTTCGCCTTTGTTTTTTTCTTTCTGCTCCACTTCTTTTTCCCCCGGGGTATCGGTTTTGGAGATGTGAAACTTGCTCTGGGAGTGGGGCTTTTTCTGGGCTGGCCGCTTACGCCTCTGGCGGTGCTCCTTTCTTTTTTATTCGGCGCCTTGGTCGGAGTGGCACTCATTCTTCTTCGCAAAAAAGGTCTTAAAGATGCTCTCCCCTTTGCTCCTTTTTTGTCCTGTGCCGCAGTGGTGGCTTTATTTTTCGGTGATTCTATTTTAAACTGGTACCTGTATGGTGCTCTGGGGACTTAAATCAGCCAGTGTTGAAAAGAAAGCAGCCGGTTTCACCGTTCTGGAGCTTGTCCTGGTTGTTTCGCTTCTGGCTCTGCTTTTGAGCTTTTCCTTTCCTCTTTTGGGTGATTTTGCAAACAGGGCTTTACTGAAAAATTCTGCTTCTCTACTTGCTCAGTGCTTGCGCCTGGCCCGGGTGGAGGCTTTGAGGCGTGGAGGGTGTGTTTCTGTTTTTTTGGGGAAAAACTTTTTCAAGCTTTATTACCCCGACGGCGAGACGACCAGCTTTCCCCTGCCCCGGGGAGTTGAGGTGAGCCATACCAGCTTCCCGGGGCAGCGTCTTCTCTTTTTTCCCACCGGCGTTCCCGCATCAGGAGGCAACGTGACCCTGGAGAAAGGGAAAATTCGCTCTCGAATTTTGATCACCCCGGTAACTGCCAGGGTACGCCTGGAATGAGCCCTTTTTCGAGCAGTCGGGGAGCAACTCTCCTGGGAGTGCTGATTCTTGCCGGTGTCCTTTCTCTCTTCTCTCTGGCATTGAGCAGAAGTATTCTTGTGATCGAGCGCTTGAGGGGGGAGATTTCCTGCAAAAAGGAAGCGCTTTTTCTTGCGGTGAATACCCTGGAGGACCTGAAAAGAGAGAGGTGGCTGGAAATTCCTGCCCGGGGAGAGGTGAGAGAAGGAGAGCTCAAAGCGGTGTTCGAAGTAGAGGAGTTTTCGGGCGAGCTTTTACTTTTTGAGGTGGAAGTCTTTAAAAAAGATGGTGAGAAGCTCTATGCTCTGGAGACGCTCTCCTTTAAGTGAGGAAGAAGGCTTTTCGCTTCTTGAGGTGCTCCTGGGGGTGGCTCTCCTGGGGGTGGTGGTGACCTCTTTTTTTCTTCTGGTGGGAAGTTTTTCAAGTTTTGGAGCGCAAACTCAGGTTCGTCTTGAGGAGGAAGCCCATGAACTGCTGGCCTTCATGACCTTGCTGGACCTTATCCGTTACGGAAGTTCTCCGCTTGATTTTGCTCGGGGAGAGCGTCTCCGGGTTTGGATGGGTAAAAATCCCGTGGAGGTCTACTCTTTGCAGGATGCACTGCTGGTTAAAAACCGGGGGGTGGCTAACCCGGTAGCTATTCTGAAAGGGTTAGAGCTTTCTTTTAGGACCTTTTTGCTGGATGATGGAAGGCAGTTTGTGGAGGTTGAGCTGGGTTTTCAGGGAAGCAGGGGCTATCACTTGAAAACGCTTTGTGGGGAGGTACTTGGTGAAAAAATTTATCGCTGAAGAGCGTGGTTTTGCAGAGGTGATTTTGATTTTGGTTTGTGCAGTGCTTCTTGCCGGGTTTTGCTTGCTCTGGAAGAGTGTCCTTTCTCACCGGGATCTGGTGGAGGCTTACTGTGAAAAGGTGCGTCGGGACTATTTCTTTGAAGGTGTACTCTGTGAAGCGGTAGTTAAGATCAAAGAGGGAGAAGAGGTACTGGATAGCATTTCTTCCTTTGCGCCAGATTTCCGGTTTGCGATTTCTAATGGTAAAATACTCCTAAAACACCAGTCGGGGATTTACTGGGAGGTGGATTATACAGAGCAGAAAGAGGGTGTGGTGGTGAAAAACCTGGTCACTCCTTTCACGCTTCCCTATGTGAGGTAAAAGTATGCTGGGTATAGATCTGGGTTCTTATGCCTTGAAATACGCTCTTTCTGAGCGCAAAAAAGGAGCAGGTTTTGAGTGCAGGAGAGCAGGGTTTCTTGCTTTTTCAAAAGATGTTTTTTCGGGAGGAGATATAAAAGACGCTGCTTTTCTGGTTTCTGAGCTGCGCGAGTTATGGCGCAGACAGCGTCTTCCCCGGGAAGCGGTTCTTGCCCTCTATCATCCTCGCATGGTCATTCAGCGGGCATCTTTACCCCGAATGAGTGGGGAAGAACTGCGCAACGCTCTGTACTGGGAAGTGCGTTCCCTGGTGCCCGGTGAGGAAGAGCTGCAGATTGGCTGGCATGTGCTTCGGGAGGAAGCCGAAAAGGTAGAAGTGCTTTACGCCGCTTTACCTTCTGTGGTCCTGGAAGTGTACCTTGAAATTTTTCGCAGGGCAGGTATTCGTCTGGAGGGTGTGGAACCTCAAATACTGAGCCTTCTGCGGGGATTTCTGAGTATTTATTCGGATTATCTGGATAAAGGTTCTTTCGTTCTCCTGGATGTTGGTTTCAACAAAGGTATGGTCATCTTTTTCAAGGCTGGCTTCGTTTTTTCGCGCTACATTGACTGGGGATTGCGCAGGCTCTGGCAGTATTTGCGGGATAAGTTTAACCTGCTTCCCGTGGAAGCCCTGGACCTTCTGAGGAGACCAGTTGAGGAAGCTCCTCCGGAGATGTATGAGGCTGTGGAGAGTGAAGTTCAGGAATTTTTGCTGGAGTTACGCAGATCGCTGACCTTCTTGCAGACCGAGTATGGTCCTGATGCCTTTGGAGAGTTTTTTCTGTGTGGAGGGGGAAGCAGCATACCCCTTTTCAGAGCCAGGATTGAGGCAGAACTTAACCTGAGTTTGCGGGATGTTGCTCTTCCAGAAAAAGAAAAACCTGTGCCCAATCTGCCTCTTGTCCTTGGTGCGGTAGGTGCATCCCTTTGGAGTTGAAAAATGTTTACCCGGTAAAAGTGAATCTTCTGCCAGCCCGGCTGGTGGTTAAGAAAACCCCTAACTGGGTGCGTCTTTTCTTTATGGTACTTTTGATTTCTCTCTCGGTTCTTTATATCTTTTCCTTTTTAATGCTTTCTGATAAAGTTTTTCTCTCCCGAACTCAGCTGGAAGAGTTGCGCTCCCGGGTAGAAATTTTGAAACAGGAAGAACAGAAACTTAAAGACGTGGAAAGGAGAGTCGCTGCTCTTGAGAAAAGACTGGATCTTTTACAAAGCCTGGTTGGAGCGGAGCCCGATTGGTTGCAGATTTTTGAGGTCATAGGCAGCAGCCTCCCTCAGGACGTTTATTTTGAGAGTTTAAAGGCCTCTCGAGGTGAAATGCGCCTGGAAGGAAAGGCTTTCAGCATTTTCAGCATTGCTCAGTTGATAAGTTCTCTTTCCGCCTACGATCAGCTTTTCCGAGAGGTGGACCTTGAATCTCTGTCTCTTGAAGAGAGCCTTTACAAATTTACTTTAAAAGTGGGGTTGGTGGAAAAAAGTGCGTCTTGAGAAAAGCTGGCCTTTCCTTTTGTTGATCTGGGGTGGAGCGCTTCTGGCTTTTCTCTACCTTCTTTTACATCCCCTGCTTTTTGAACTTGACCGTATCGGTAAAGAGAAAGAGAACCTTACCCAGCAGGTTATGAAGTTACAAAGGAGAGTTGCCAGTTTACGAGCCACAGAAAAGCGTCTGGAAGAGTTGCGTTCCACGGTAGAGGCTATTGAGGAGCGCCTTCCTCAGGAAAAGGAAATGCCCCAGTTGCTTCTTGCTGTGGAGGATGCTGCTTTCCTGTCGGATTCGGAAGTGGAATCCCTGACCCCCCAGGCTCTGAAGAGTGAGAAAGATTATACCGAGGTTCCCCTGAAGATAAAGTTGCACTCTTCTTATCGGGGGATGCTCCTTTTTTTAAATACTCTACGTCGCATTCCGCGTCTCATCCAGCTTGAGAAGATCAATTTCACTCCTGCTACAAGAGGAGGCTTCGACGTTGAGCTCACCTTAAAGACCTACATTCTTGGGACTTCAGGAGGTAAGAGGTGAGAAGTCAGGAGTTTTATCTGCAAATCGCTCTTGCAGCCTTAATTGTTTTTTTAGCTTTTTCCGGGGTACAGGTTCTGGATGTGGCCCTGCGCCCTCAGGAAGTTTCCACCCTGCTACCACAAAAGCTGCAGGAGACAGCTCCCGCTCTGCTGAAGGATACAAATCTTCAAAAGCTCTTCCCGCCTGCTTACCCTGATGAAAAGCTTCTGGCTTTCCGGGATATTTTCAAGGTGCCTCCCCAGTTGCTGGTGGCTACTCTTCCTCAGGAGACGGTAAAATATCCTGAGGGAACTTCCAGTGCGGTGACGGGGCAAGTGGTGGAAGCCAGAGGTACCTCTGCAGGAAAGGAATCAGAAGAGGTGGAGAAGCAACCCGAAATTAACCTCAAAGGGGTGGTGCTTTCTCCTCAGGGCCGGGTGGTATTGCTTGAAGTTGATGGTCAGATTGAGTTTTTAACTTCTGAAAAACCCTTGTCTTCGGGAATAAAATTGGTTAAAGTGAAGGAGAAAGAAGTGGTTCTCGAGTATCAGGGGAGGGAAATAACATTAAACCTTACCGATTAACCTTTAGGGGCTATCTCCTTTTCTGGGTTAGCGTTTTATTTTCAATTCTGTTTCTGGCTGGTTACGCCTCTGCTCTGGAGCTTACTCATTTTTTCTGGAGAGCTGACTCGCAGGAGATTAAATTGACTTTCAAGTTTTCTGGGAGAGCGAGCTGGAGCGATGTTTCTCCGGATTCCTTTCATATAGTCCTGGATGTTGAGGGGGCGGTGAATGCACTCTCCTATGCAGAAAGAACCATGGGGGTAGGTCCTCTGCGCAAGGTGATTCTGAAGCCCTACCAGGAGGGGCTCAAAATCTGGCTGGAGCTCACCGGGAAAGTGGAATATGAGGTTTACGGAGAAGCCGGGAACAGGCTTTTGAGCGTCCTTTTGAAGGGTCCCTTTGGGGATGTTTCCCAAAGGAAAAATTTGCTTTCTTTTGATTTCCGAGATGCCGATTTACGGGATGTTCTTCTGGCTCTTGCCAAGGCTGAGGGTGTGAACATACTGGTCGATGATTCGGTGGAGGGTAAAATCAGTGTTTCTTTCGAGGGTCTGACCTTCGACCAGGCTCTAAACTACATTTTGAAAATGAAAGGCCTGGCTCAGATTCGTTTTGGAAACAACATAATTGTGGGGAGTAGAGAGGTTCTGGAGAAGAACTTTGGGCTTCTTGAAGTCCGTCGCTATAGTCTTCGTTTTGCAAACCCTGAAGAGGTTAAACAGGCTCTTTCCTTGGTGATACCGGATACAGAAAGAATACAGGTGGATCTGACTTCCAAGAGTTTGCTGGTCAAGGGGAGAGCGGCTGAATTTGCCGAAGTTGAAAAAATAATTCAGGAAATTGATCGCCCCCTGGAAACGAGGGTTTTCAGGTTGAGCAATAACCTTTACCAGGATGAGGCTGAATTTGGCAAGTTTAAATCACTCCTGGGTATCATTATTCCTGATGAGCAACGCATAGAGTACGACTTTGCACAGATGTCCATTATTGTAAAGGGAACCGAGGAAGAGCTAAAAGCGGTGGGTGAGCTCCTTGAGAACCTGGATCGAAAACGTCCTCAAATCATGATCGATGCCAAGCTGGTGGAGATCAACCGGGATAAGATAAAAGACCTGGGGGTTTCCTGGAAAGTTGGCGGGGAGGAGGGTCAGATTACTTTTGGCGAAATGGCCCTGGGTGGAACCTTAGAGCGTCAAGATCTGGTGGAAGCTA
Source organism: Atrimonadaceae bacterium G-SL-SR-0-11 (assembly GCA_048814795.1). Classification (GTDB taxonomy): domain Bacteria; phylum Atribacterota; class Atribacteria; order Atribacterales; family Thermatribacteraceae; genus Thermatribacter. The sequence goes on from CP184673.1 coordinate 1,129,705, forward strand.
CCATTAAAGCTCTGGAAACCAGAAATCTGGCCCGCCTGGTAGGTAATCCCCGCATTCTTACTTTGAGTGGTAAAGAGGCCCGCATAGAGGTGACGGATACCATTCCCTACCTTGAGACTTCCATAGATGCTGAGGGGAACAAAAGTTACAGTGTGGTCAAGGAAACCGTGGGTGTGAAGTTAACGGTGACTCCTCTTCTTACTTCTGATGGCAAAGTGCTGGTGCATGTCAAACCTGAGGTGAGTACCGGACAGCTTACTGAAGTAAAGGCAGAGGGATTGAGCTGGACGGTTCCCCAAACCTCAGAGAAGGTTGCTGAAACCACTGCTCGACTGCGTCCTGGAGAAACTCTGGTGATTGGTGGTTTGATTCGCAGCGAAGATATCGAGAAAATAACCCGCATACCCCTTTTGAGTGATATTCCTCTTCTGGGAGAGTTTTTTACCCTGCGCAATACCACTCACAAAGAGACTGAACTGGTGGTTTTTCTTACCCCTCATATCATCGATTACTGAGGGTTAAAATGCCAGTAAAAAATGTGGCTCTCCTGGGTTTTATGGGTTGTGGTAAAACCACCGTGGGGCGTTTGTTAGCCAAAAAGCTGGGTTTTTCGTTTCTGGACACCGACTCCCTGATTGAGGAAAAAAGTGGCCTGAGTATTCCCCAAATTTTTGAACTTTTTGGGGAGGAACACTTCAGAAATCTGGAGGGTCAGGTTCTAAAAGAGGTGATGTTCCGCGAGAAGCTGGTGCTTTCCACGGGTGGTGGGTTGCCTGTGAAGGACGAAAACTGGGAGATTCTCAAAAAAAGGTTTCTTACCGTTTTTATCGAGGTTCCTTTTGAAATTCTCTGGAAAAGAATTGCTTCTGACTCCGGGCGCCCCCTTCTTCGCCGCTATCCTCGCAAAGAATTGCTGAAAGGGTTATACCTGGAACGCCTTTCGCGTTATCGTCAGGCGGATGTTATAATTAGTGCTGGAAGATTAACCCCGGAAGAGATTGCCGAGGCGATTATTAAGCATGCGCAATTTGATTGTTAAAACTAAAGAACGTGTTTATCCAGTGTTTATAGGGTGTGGCCTTTTTGAGGAAGGAGTACTTGGTGGCCTGGATTTATCCTTTAGCACAGGTGCGTTAATAACCAACCAGAGGGTTGGTCCTCTACATGCTGGAAAGGTTTGTCAGGCTTTTCAGGAACAGGGATTTGAACTTGCTTCTTTAGAGCTTCCGGATGGAGAGGAGTTTAAAACTCTTGCTTCTGCGGAAGAGGCCTATCACTTTTTGCTTCGGGAAGGTCTGGATCGCAAGAGTTTTCTGGTAACCCTGGGAGGAGGTGTGATTACCGACCTGGGAGGGTTTGTGGCTTCCACTTTTATGAGGGGTATCGCTTATTACCAGATTCCTACCAGTCTTCTGGCTCAGGTGGACAGCTCTGTAGGAGGAAAGACTGGTGTTAATCTTGAAGAAGGGAAGAACCTGGTGGGCACTTTTTATCAACCCCATGGGGTTATTATAGAACTGTCTTTTCTGGAAACTCTTCCCGAGCGAGAATATCGTGAAGGTCTTGCAGAAGTGGCCAAGGCAGCTTTTCTGGCCGGGGGAGGATTTTTGAAGTTGCTTGCTTTGAGAGGTGGAGCTCTTCTGGAGAGAGACTACAGCGTCTTGGAGGAAGTAGTGGAGAAGGCAGTGGTTTTCAAGAAAGAAATCGTGGAACAGGATGAAAAAGAAAAAGGCTTGAGGAGCATTCTCAACTATGGACACACCGTAGCTCATGGTCTTGAGAAAGCCCTGGGTTATGGTGTCCTGCGCCACGGCGAAGCGGTGGCCATAGGTATGATGGTGGAAGCCATGATAGGTATTGAGATGGGAATTACCAGACCCCGGGTTGTGGAAGTTCAAAAAGAAATTCTTCAGGGAATGGGTTTGCCATTGAGTGTGGAAGTGCCTTTGAGTTCTGAAGATTTCTGGGCGATCCTGAAACACGACAAAAAAAGGGAAGCGCAACATATTAAGTTTTCCTTACTCAGAGACTTTGGTGACCCTGTTTTCGGGGTAAGTGTTCCCGAAGAAGTTTTTAAGAAGGTTTTTGATTCTACGAGAGGAGCGGTTCTTAAATGAAAATTCTGGTGATCCTGGGTCCCAACCTTAACCTTTTGGGCAAGCGGGAAGTGAACATATACGGTACTATGACCTTTCCGGAAGTGGTGGATGTTATAGAACAGGAAGCCGAAGAACTGGGTATGGAAATCGAGGTTTTCCAATCTAATCATGAAGGGGAAATTATTGATAAAATACAAAAAAGCGCTCACTTTGATGGTCTGATCATCAATCCAGGAGCATTCACCCATTACAGTATTGCTATCCGGGATTGTATCGCTGCGGTGGGAATTCCCACCATTGAGGTGCACATGTCCAATATTTACGCCCGGGAAGAATTTCGCAGGCATTCGGTTATAGCTCCTGTGTGCTGGGGGCAGATTTCTGGACTGGGTCATTTGGGATATATTGTTGCTTTGCACGCTTTCTGGAGAAAAGGAGAAGAAGCCTGAGTTATGTTGAGATTACAGGAACTTCAAAAGAAGTTAGCTGTGGAAGCCGGGTTTCCCCTGCTGGTTTGTGAGAGAAGCAACCTTTTTTACCTCCTGGGGTTTCGCGGTTCGACAGGTTTTCTTCTAGTTTTTCCTGGGGAAGAAGCGGTCTTTGTGTGTGATGGTCGTTACGCTGTTCAGGCCCGGGAGGAAGTTCCCCGGGAAGTTGCAGTCAGGGAATATCGAGAAAAGCCTTTTGCGCTGTTGAAAGAGTTGCTCAAAGAGCGAGGATATGACGGAATCCTCCTGGTCGAAGAATCTCTGCCGATTGGAATGGTCAAAAAACTGGAGGAACAGGGTCTAAGCGTGAACGTGGCCCCTCCACTCCTTGCTGGCTTGCGTTCTCGAAAATCCAGTGAAGAACTTGCTAAAATCTTGAAAGCGGTGGAAATCTCTGAGCAAGCCTTTTTAGAAACCCTTCCTTTGCTTAAAGCTGGGGTTAAGGAAAAAGATATAGCCCTGGAACTGGATTACAAAATGCGCTTTATGGGCGCTGATGGACTGGCTTTTCCAACCATTGTTGCTTTTGGAGAGCGTTCGGCTCTTCCCCATGCTTTTCCGAGTGAGCGGAGTTTGAAGAAGGGGGACTGGGTACTGATCGATTGGGGAGCGAGGGTGGAAGGTTATTGTGCGGATATGACCCGAACGCTGTGCTTTGGTGCGCACGATGCTCAGTTTGAAGAGCTTTTCGAAGCAGTTTTCGAGGCCCAGAAAAGAGCCCAGGCCACCCTTGCAGAAGGCGTTGAAGCCGGAAAAGTGGATGAAGCCGCTCGTTCTTTTTTAAAGGAGAAGGGTTGGGGAGGTTATTTCGTGCATAGCTTGGGGCACGGGGTAGGTGTGGAAGTTCATGAGGAGCCAAGGTTGGCTCCGCAGAGTAAGGCAACACTTGAGAGTGGTATGGTGTTGACGATTGAGCCAGGAGTGTACTTTCCTGGAAAAGGTGGAATCAGGATTGAAAACCTGTTTTTCCTTGCTAAAGAGAATTTGCGTAAACTAAACAACTTGCCTGAAAGGATTTGAAGGAGGTTTGTTACTATATGCCTGACTACATTTCAAGCAACGATTTGCGAGTAGGAAACTGTATCGAGATTGACGGCAATCTTTACCTAGTGGTTGCTTTTCAGCACACCAAAGTTGGTAAGTGGGGAGCGATTATCAAAACCAAGCTTCGGGATATCAATACGGGTCTGATAATTGAGAAAAGCTTCCGTGCCGGAGAAAAAGTAATCCGGGCGATTCTGGAAGGCAAAAACGCCCAGTTCATGTATGCTGACGGCCAGGGTTATCATTTCATGGACCTTGAAAGCTATGAGGAGGTTGTGTTGCCTGAAGAACTGATAGGAGAGGCCAAGGATTTCCTGGTCGATGGTCTGGAAGTGGAACTTCTCAAGTATGGCGATAAAGTGGTTGGTGTTAATATTCCTTCTTTTGTGGAACTTGAAGTAGTTGAAACTTCACCTGGTATACGCGGAGATACGGCTTCCGGCGGCTCCAAACCGGCAGTTCTGGAAACAGGTCTTACTATCCAGGTTCCCCTGTTTGTCAACAAGGGGGACAAAGTCAGGGTTGATACCCGAACCCGAGAATACTTAGAAAGGGCGTAGTGCAGTATTGTGCGTGTTGCGGAAGTAAAGCTTACCGAAGGCAAAGTCATCTATCCTTACGGGGTTTTGCAACGTATTGTGGCCTTTCTGGCGCTTATGGTTCCCGGAGTCGACGCTCTGGACAGGGGCTTTGAGGAGGGAGTGAAGCTGGAAATAAGTAAGGGTTTGGTGAGCATCAGGCTTTATTTGATTCTCAAGCTGGAACGCAGGGTTCCGGAAATAGCCTGGCATTTGCAGAAATTCTTAAAAAATGCTTTTGAAGAAAAGACTGGTTTGCGGATTGGTAATATCGATGTTTACATTCAGGATTTTACCGAAATCGTTATTTGAAGTGAGTGAGCCCTGTTGCGAAGAAAAGCCAGAGAAGTAGCTTTACAGGTACTTTTTCAGAAGGACTTACGGGAATGCTCCCTCCATGAGGTGCTCAAATATACCGAGCTACCTGAGGACTGGGACGAGGAAACTCGTTCTTTTTTCCTCAGACTGGTGCGGGGAGTGGACCGGAATATGGATTTTATTGATACGGTCCTGGCCAAGACGGTTGAGGGATGGAGCTTGAATCGCATGATGAACGTTGACCGCAATATTTTACGGATGGCGACTTTTGAAATTTTATTTATGCCGGATATTCCAACGGGGGTTGCTATAAATGAGGCAGTGGAGCTGGGCAAAAAATATGGTAGTGAAGAGTCGGGAAAGTTCATAAATGGAGTACTGGCCAAGCTGGTCAAGAAAATCGAACGCAAAGAAATACCTGTGGGGGAATTATCAAAGTGAAAACAGTGCTTGACTATCTCGAGGAAAACGCCTTGCTGGTTGATGCTTTTTTGGAAAAGAAGCTCCTTTATCGGGGTGTGCCTCCGGTACTTGAGAAAGCAATGCGTTACGGTACGATCGGAGGAGGTAAAAAAGTAAGGGCTTCGCTGCTTTTTGCTTCAGGAGAGGTTTTTGGAATTGAGAGAGAAAAACTTCTACCCCTGGCTGCAGGTATTGAGATGATTCATTCTTTTTCACTGATTCACGATGACCTGCCCTGCATGGATAACGATGATTATCGTAGGGGCAAATTGAGCCTGCACCGTGCTTTTGGGGAAGCTATGGCGGTTCTGGTGGGGGACGCTTTGTTAATCGAGGGCTTGCGTGTTTTTGCAGCCGACAGACGCTTTCTTGAGGAATTTGGAAAGGAAAAGTTGTGGGAAGTGCTGGTAGTTCTTTTTGAAGCTCTGGGTGCGTCTGGCATGCTGAGTGGGCAGGTGCTGGACATTCAGAAAGAGGGAAAACCGGTTGGCAGATCGGTAGTGGAACAGATAATGGTTATGAAGACCGCACGCTTTATTCAGGCAGCAATACTTTGTGGGGCGATACTTGGTGGAGCCAAAGCTGAGGAACGCTCTTTTCTGGCTGAGTTTGGGTTGTTGTTGGGAAAATGTTTCCAGCTCAAGGATGATCTTCTGGATGTTACAGGGTCCAGAGATCAACTTGGTAAGACTGCCGGAAAGGACCTGGTTCAGGGAAAGGCTACCCTGTTACGAGTGGTGGGATTTGAGGAAGCAGAAAAACAGCTCAGGAGCTGGTATGAGGAAGCACTGAGTGTGCTTGCTCGTATTGAGCGTCCTGTGGATTGCTTGCGAGACATTGCACGTTTTATTGTGGAAAGAGAACACTGATGTCCTGCAAAAGAGTTCGACTTGATGAACTTTTAGTAAGACGAGGTCTGTGTGAAAGCCGCGAAAAAGCAAAAAGGTTAATTATGGCAGGGAAAGTTTCTGTAAGAGGACATTCTCACTCTCTTAAACCAGCTACTCGTGTTGAAGAAGAAGCAGATGTTGTTTTGTTTGAGGAACCGCGTTTTGTGGGCAGAGGAGGGGAAAAGCTGAAGCATGCCCTGCAGGTGTTTGGGATTTCGATTGCAGATAGGGTGTTCCTGGACGTGGGTGCTTCTACGGGAGGCTTTACGGATTGTCTCCTGCAGTGGGGAGCGAAAAAAGTTTTTGCGGTTGACGTTGGTTTTGGGCAACTCCACGAGAAATTACGTTCCGATCCCCGGGTGGTGGTAATGGAACGTTGTAACGCTCGCTTTCTGGACAGAGCGATGCTGGGTGAAGAGGTGGATGGTGTGGTTATCGATGTTTCCTTTATTTCCCTCTGTCTCATTTTGCCAGCGATTGTGGGGTTGGTGAAAGAGGGTGGGGATGTGGTGGCTCTGGTCAAACCTCAGTTTGAAGCGGGGAGAGAGGAGGTTCCTCGAGGCGGAGTGGTTAAAGAAAGAAAAACTCATGAGAAGATCTTAAAGAAGGTGATCGACTGTGCTGCTCCCCTGGGGCTTTTCTTTAAAGGGCTTACTTTTTCTCCTCTCCGTGGTGATAAAGGAAACATTGAGTTTTTTGTACACTGGGTTCGACAAAAAGCGAGTGCGGGACTTCCGGAAAACCTGGAGCTAAAAATCCAGGAAACTGTGGATCGGGCCCATCGCTCTCTGATGGGTGGTTCATCTTGAGCTGGATTTATTTTCTTTTTCTTTTGTTGGCCTTGCTGGGAGGGGTTTTTTTTGGTGTTCTGCTTTTGCGCTGGAGGCGCTCTCGCCTGCAACGCAGAGTATTACGCAGGGCTAAAGCAGCAGAGGAGGAAGCAGTTTCTCTTTTTGAGGAAGCAGGTTTCAGGGTAGTGGCTCGACAGCCCTTGCGAAGAGTGAATATAATGGTGGATGGAAAAATAATGGGTTTTGAAATTCGCCCTGATTTTTTGCTTAAAAGAGGGAACAGGCTTTACGTTGGGGAAGTGAAGAGTGGTAAGGAGACGAATTTTCTTTTTCGCCCTTCGATAAGGAGACAGCTCCTGGAATACTTTGTTGCTTATCGCCCCTATGGGGTGGTTCTTGTGGATGGGGAGCGAAAAGTGATGCATCAGGTGTTTTTTCCAGAACTTACCTCGAGAAATGCCCGGTGGAAAGGCCTGTGGGTGCTGGCGCTGGGTATCTTTCTGGGGATAATACTTGGAAGATGGGTGGTTAGAATTTGAGCAAAACAGACCAGATACATATTTTCGTTAAAAAAAATAGTTCTGAAGTTTTGGAGGAGGCTCGAAAACTACAGAGCTATCTGGAAAGCCGGGGCCAGAAAGCCCTGATTCTGGATTCTGCGGATGCGTTTTCTGAGAAGCCTGCTCTGGTTTTTGTCCTGGGAGGAGATGGTACTTTTTTAAACGCTGCTCGCTGGTATGCACCTTCTGGGGTTCCCCTTCTGGGAATAGATATGGGAGGTTTGGGTTTTCTTGCTTCAGTTAGTGTTGATAATATGCTTGATGCTGCTTCGGCTGTCCTGGAAGGCCGTTTTTATAAAAGCAAGAGAATGATGCTCGATTGCTCTGTTTATTATCGGGGAGGAAAGGTGGAACAGGATATTGCCCTTAACGATGTGGTTATATACAGAGGAGCTTTTGCTCAGATGATCAGGCTTTCCACTTACGTCGATTCTGATTTTCTGGCTTCTTTTCCTGCTGACGGGTTGATAGTGGCTACTCCCACTGGCTCCAGCGCTTATTCGCTTTCGGCGGGGGGACCGGTGGTTTACCCGGAACTCGAGCTTTTGATCATCACTCCCATCTGTGCCCATACTCTTTATGCCCGGTCAGTGGTAACCGCTCCCACCTCAACGGTGAAAGTGGTTCTGGAATCCGAGAAAGAAGGTACCATGGTAACTCTGGACGGCCAGAGGGGTTATGCCCTGCACCAGGGAGAGTTCATAGTGGTTAAAAAGTCCAATATCGAGTTGGTTGTTCTGCATCCCTTTGATGAGCAGTCCTTTTATTCTTTATTGCGCAGAAAGCTTTCCTGGGGTATGGATATTCGTAAACGAGTCGAGGGAGAATGTTAAAGGAACTGGTAGTCAAGAACCTGGTTATTGTGGAATATCAGAGCATCTCTTTTGAGAGAGGTCTGAATGTCTTGACGGGTGAAACCGGCACCGGTAAGTCTCTGGTAGTTGATGCACTGGTTTTGCTTTCTGGTGTCCGGGTTCGGGAAGATCTGGTTAAGATAGGTGCGTCCTGTGCTCTGGTTGAAGCTCTCTTTGAGGTTCAGAACAATCCGGAAGTGCAGGAATTGCTCAAAGAAGAGGGTCTGCTGTATGGTGATGAGGTAGTGCTCTCCCGAGAAATTTCTTCCCGGGGCAAGAGTAAATGCAGGGTTAACGGCAGGTCAGTCCCTCTTGCTTTCCTTAAAAAATTGAGTTCCAGGTTGTTTGATGTTTATGGACAGGGTGAGCAGATAAACTTTTTTGAGCCAGGTAACAGGCTTTGTATTGTGGATGCCCTTCTGGATCAGGAAGCTTTATCTTGCAAGAAAGAGTATCGCAGGGTTTTCAGGGAATGGAAGGAGACCTGTGATAGGCTGGCTGCCCTGGGGAAAGACGTAGATAGTAGACTTTCTGAGTTGAGAGAAATTGTTGAGGAGCTGGATTCGCTGGGTTTATCCGATGAGGAAATATTCCAGGTGGAAAGTGATTTTAACCGCATGGCCAATGCGCAACTTTTTCTGGAAGTCCTGGGGAGAGCCTTACGCGAGATCGAAGGTGACGAGCTTGAGGAAGGTATTTTGAGTAGATTAAGCCGGATCGAAGAGGAGTTGCGCTCTTTGCCTCGGGAGAATGAAAAACTTCAGGAACTCGAGCTTGCTATTCAGAATCTGAGTGGGCTTTGTGTAGATTTGCAGGAAGTTTCTTATGTTTTGGGAAAGTTCAGAGAAAGTTTCTCTTTTTCTGAAGAGGAGATCAGAGAACTTGAGGAAAAAATAGAACTTCTGGAGCGCTTGAAAAGGAAATATCGCTGTTTAACCACGGGAAGTTTTGTCAAGTTTCAGAGAGAAAGCAAGGAAAAACTGGCAGAACTTGAAAACACCCGTTTGTTAATAGAGCGCCTGCAGGAACGCAGGTACCTTTTGGAGAATGAATTGAACGAACTCGCTGCAAAGCTTTCTTTAGCAAGGAAAAAGGCAGCACAGAGTTTTAGTGAGCTGGTGGAGAGAGAACTTGCTCAGCTAGGACTTGAAAAAGCACGTTTTAAGGTTGATTTTTACAAGGAACGGGTTTTCACCGAAGAAGGTACTGATATGATTGAGTTCCTTATCTCCGTTAATCCGGGTCAGAAAATGGGCAAGGTACTTGAGGTTGCCTCGGGAGGAGAAATTTCCCGCATCGTCCTGGCCATTAAGTCTCTAATTTCTGGTTTGGAGAGCCTGCCGGTTCTGGTCTTTGACGAAATAGACCAGGGAGTGGGTGGCAGGACCGCTTTTTGGCTTGGCGAGCGGTTAAAGAAGTTAGCTGAAAATCATCAGGTGATATGCGTAACTCATTTGCCCCAAATAGCCTGTTTTGCTGATCATCATCTCAGGGTGAGAAAGCATTTTGTTGGAGAAAAGGTCGAGGTCGAAGTGCGATCTCTCTTTAACCGCGAAGAACGTGTTGAAGAGCTGGCCCGAATGCTTGGAGCAGGTGAAGGGGATCGCTCCGGGGTGGAGTACGCTCGAACCTTACTGGAGAGGGTCGGTGGTGCAGGTAATTAAAACAGGTGATTTTTTTGCTGAAAATTGGCAAGAAAGTGAAATCATTGTGCTTGGTGGACCAAGTGGCACCGGTAAGACGGAGCTTGCTCTTAATCTGGCTGCTTATTTGAGGAAATTCCTGGCTCGAGAGTGTGAACTTCTGGACCTTGATTTTGTAAAAAGTGATTTTACCCTGCGTAGCGGACGTTACCGCCTTGAAATTCCCCTTCGCCAGAGTTTCTCAGTAGCTCGTTTTTCAGATTACCCGGTGTGGGAAAAAGAATTCCTGGAACTGTTTAGTAATGCTTCTCTGGAAACTCCCCTTATAATTGACCTGGGGGGTGATGAGCGGGGTTTGCGTATTTTCAGGAGTCTCGCTCCTTTCTGGCAAAACAGAAAAGTTTACTGCAGCCTGGTGGTTAATTTTCATCGCCCTTTTTTTGAGTCAATAGCAGGCTACTGTTCTTTTGTACGCAGGGTAGAAGAAAAGGTGGGAACCAGCTTCCATTCCCTGATTTTGAATGACCATCTTGGTCGTTACACTGATGAAAATTTGATCCAGCAGGCTTTTGAAAAGGCAAAAATACTTTCCCAAGAACTTGGTTTACCAATCTGGTTTGTGGCGGTTTGGGAGGAGCTGAAATTGTCTTCTTCTGTTCTGGGTTTTCTGGATTGTGCAGTTTTAGGTATACGCCGTTATCTTAATTTAGCATGGGATGTGGGAGGCGATGATGCTGATGGCGGTTTCCAGAAAGAGCAGTCGAGTGGTAATTGACTTCGAGTTTTGCAAAGGGTGTGGTTTATGCTTGCGGGCTTGCCCTCGCGGAGTGCTTGCTATTTCCGAAAATTTCAATTCCCGGGGATATTTTCCAGCCCGAGTTTGTGCAGAGGAAAAGTGTATTGGTTGTGGTTTTTGTGCCGAGGTCTGTCCCGAAGTGGCGATTGCTGTTTATAAGGAGTGAAGCACGATGGAAAGAATTTTAATGAAAGGTAATGAAGCAATTGCCGAAGCCGCGGTTCGTGCTGGTTGTCGTGCTTACTTTGGTTATCCTATCACCCCCCAGACAGAAATCAGCGAGTACCTTTCCAGACGTCTTCCTGAGGTGGGAGGTGTTTTTCTTCAGGCAGAAAGCGAAGTGGCAGCTATTAACATGGTCTATGGTGCGGCGGCAGCCGGCATGCGTGTTTTGACTTCTTCCTCAGGGCCGGGTTTGAGCTTGAAGCAGGAAGGGCTTTCTTACCTTGCTTCGGCAGAGTTACCCTGTGTGGTGGTAAATATGGCCCGAGGGGGACCGGGTTTGGGCAACATTCAGCCTGCCCAGAGCGACTATTTCCAGGCTACTCGGGGTGGAGGACATGGAGATTATCGGGTGCTTACTCTGGCTCCTTCCTCTGTTCAAGAACTGGTGGATTTGACCTATCTTGCTTTTTATCTTGCTGATAAGTATCGCAATCCAGTGGAAATTCTTGGTGATGGTATGCTGGGGCAGATGATGGAACCAGTGGTTTTCAGGGAACCTTCTTTGCCTCCCTTGCCGGATAAAGATTGGGCAATAAGAGGTAAAAACGGAAAAGAGCGAAAGTATATCCTCTGTTTTGCTCTGGACCCCAGAGAACTGGAAAAGCTTAACTTAAAGTTACAGGAGAAATATTTAAAAGTCGAGCAGGAAGAGGTTCGCTTCGAGTATTTTGGTTCTTCAGAGCCAGAAATGCTTCTTCTGGGTTTTGGAACGGTGGGCAGGATTTTAAAAAGCGTGGTTAAAGAAGGTGAAAAGGCTGGTCTACGTCTCGGTCTTTTGCGTCCCATAACTCTTTATCCCTTCCCGAAGCAGGCTGTCAGGGAGTGGGCTCAAAAAGCGGGCCGGGTACTGGTGGTGGAAATGAACCTGGGGCAGATGCTTGAAGACGTGTTACTGGCTGTGTCGGGCAAAGCCCAGGTGCATTTTTACGGAAGAACGGGGGGGATGGTTCCCACTGTTGACGAGGTGCTGGAGAGGGTTTTTGCTTTGAGAGAAGGGGGCGGTAACTCATGAAGGTAGTATTTGAAAGACCTCGAACCCTGATAAATAAGCCTTTTACTTACTGTCCGGGTTGTCACCATGGTCTGGCTCAGAGAATTATTGCTGAGGTCATAGATGAGCTGGGCATTGCCGATAAAACCATTGGGGTTGGCCCAGTTGGCTGTTCGGTTTATATCTACGAATTTCTGGACATAGATTTTGTAATGGGTGCTCATGGCAGGGCTCCTGCAGTGGCTACAGGCATCAAGCGCTCGCTTCCGGACAGGATAGTTTTTTCCTATCAGGGAGACGGTGACATTGCGGCTATAGGAACTGCAGAAATTGTTCATGCAGCCAATCGAGGCGAGCTGATAACCTCTTTCTTTGTTAACAACGCTGTTTTTGGTATGACTGGAGGTCAGATGGCACCCACCACCCTTTTAGGTCAAAAGACCAAAACTTCCCCAGAGGGCAGAGATGCCAGGATGCATGGTTTTCCCATGCGCCTTGGTGAGGTGCTGGCCGCCTGCGAAGGTAGCGCCTACATAGCGAGAGCTGCTCTTACCAATCCTCGCTTAATTCGCAAGGCCAGAGAAATGGTGCGTAAAGCTTTTCTTACTCAAATGGAGGGTAGGGGTTTCTCTATGGTGGAGTTTCTTTCTCCCTGTCCTACCAACTGGGGGATGAGCCCTGTGGAAGCAGTGGAGTGGCTGGAAAAGGAAATGTCTTCCTATTTTGAAATTGGTGAAATCAAAGTTAAGGAGGACGTGTTCGATGCATGCTGAAATAGTTATCGCTGGATTTGGAGGGCAGGGAATCCTCTTTCTGGGTCGGGTTCTTGCTGAAGCAGGAATGATCGAAGGGTATGAGGTTACCTGGTTTCCTTCTTATGGACCCGAGATGCGAGGTGGAACAGCTAATTGCACGGTCATAATTTCTGAAGAAGAAATAGGAGCCACGGTTACTGCTCATCCCGACATTTGTGTGGTTATGAACGAACCTTCCTTAAGGAAATTTGCTGCTTCGGTTCGCGAGGGAGGACTTTTACTGGTCAACTCTTCCCTGGTTTCCACAGATTATCGCTCTGACACGGTAGAAGTTGTAAAAGTACCTGCTAATGAACTGGCAAAAAGAATAGTGGGTAATCCTCGGGTAATAAACATGGTGATGCTGGGAGGATTGGTGGCCACAAGAGAGTTGGTGAGTTTTGCAAGTGTTGAGAAGGCATTGCAAACCATTTTGCAGGGGAAGGAAGGTTTATTAGAGGCCAACCTTAAAGCTCTTCAGGTAGGTCGGGATTTTGTCATTAGGAGGGGTGAGGTTAATGTTAGTTAAAGACCGGATGACCAGAGAGGTAATTACTATTAATAGTCATACCCCTATTATGGAAGCCCAAAAGATCATGAAGGACAACAAAATACGCAGATTGCCGGTGGTTGACAACCAGAAGCTGGTGGGAATCGTGACCTATAACGATCTTCTTGAAGCAAGTCCTTCTAAAGCCACCACTTTAAGCCGTTTTGAGCTCACTTACCTTTTGAGCAAGATGACTGTAGCAGAGATTATGAAAAAAATGGTCATTACTGTTGCTCCCGATACTCCTCTTGAAGAAGTGGCTTTAATCATGAAACAGAACGAAATTGGAGGTGTGCCAGTAGTTGAGGACTCAAAGGTGGTGGGTATTATCACCGAATCAGATATTTTTGAAGCTCTCGTGGAGACACTGGGGGTTGAAGAAGGAGGAAGTAGAATCACTCTGGAACTTCCTCAAAAGCCGGGTGTCTTGCACGAAGTAACGGGCATTATTAAGAAACACAACGTTAACATTCTGAGTCTGGCTACTTTCTATGATGAGGAACGCCCTCAATTCCGCTATGTAGTTATGCGCATTGCTGTTCGAGATCCGGGTTTAATTGTTGAAGAACTCAGTCAACATCCGGAGGTAGAAGTCAAACACGTTTGGATTAGTCCAGAAGAGGAGGTTTAGTGGTGTTTTATCGTTTTGAGGAAAATGAAGAGCTTTCTCTGGAAGTTCCCAAACTTAAAAGCAGCGAATTGATAATGGATGCCTGTATTTTTAAGGTGGTTCGCAATACTTATCAGGGAGATATGAGGCGGATTTTTATTCAGCACCCGGGAGCGGTCAGTATTTTGGCTACCACCACCTCTTCGAAACTGCTTCTCGTCAAACAGTTCAGGGCTCCGGTTGGGGAATGGTTATGGGAGATTCCAGCTGGTACCCTGGAGAAAAACGAATTACCTCTTTCCTGTGCCCAGCGGGAGCTTGAGGAGGAAACGGGCTATGTCTCTCAGGATTGGAAGTATCTTTTTCAGGTGGTTCTTGCTCCTGGTTACAGCAGTGAAGTAATTCACTTTTTCAGAGCTCAAAATGCAAAACCCGTTGCCAAGCCTCGCCAGGGAGATGCAGATGAAGTCATTTATTGCTGGGAAGTGGATGCTGAGCAAGCTTACCGGATGCTTCGAGACGGTGAAATAAAAGACGCTAAGACTATGATAGCCATATGGCAGTGGTTGGGAGAAAATAAATGAGAATTTTCATTGCTCTTTTAGATGGTGTGGGGGTGGGAGAACTTCCCGATGCCGAATTGTATGGCGATGCAGGTAGCCATACCCTGCGTAACACTGCTCAGGCGGTAGGGGGGTTGCACCTTCCTAATCTGGAGAAGTTGGGTCTGGGATGTATAGATTATATACCGGGGGTAACTAAGGTTCCCCATCCCCAGGCCTTCTACGGGAAGATGCGGGAGCGCTCGGCAGGCAAAGATACCCTTACCGGACACTGGGAAATTGCGGGTATCATTCTGGATAAACCTTTTCCTGTTTATCCCCGGGGTTTTCCTCCCCAGGTGGTGCATCGCATTGAGGAAGTCATTGGTAAACCAATTTTGGGGAACAAACCTGCTTCGGGCACGGCTATAATTGAAGAACTGGGTGCCGAGCATCTGCGTACCGGCTATCCCATAGTTTACACTTCCGCTGACTCTGTGTTGCAAATTGCGGCTCATGAAGAGGTTATCCCTCCTCCTCAGTTGTATGAGATATGCCGAAAGGTACGGGAAGTCATGACCGGAGAACATGCTGTGGCCCGGGTCATTGCCCGCCCCTTCGTGGGCTCGCCGGGCAACTTTGTGCGCACACCCCGTCGCAAAGATTTCTCTCTGCCTCCTCCTTCTCCAACTGTGCTTGAGGTACTGATTGCCTCTGGTAGAGAAGTGATAGGTGTGGGCAAGATTGGGGAGATTTTCGCTTTTCGAGGCATAAGCGATTCCATAAAAACTGCTGACAATGCAGATACTTTCAGGGTGTTTTCTGAATTGCAAAAAAGCGGGCGAGGCGATCTGGTGTGGGCCAATTTTAATGATTTTGATACCCTCTACGGTCATCGCAACAACCCCCATGGTTTTGCCATGGCCCTTCAGTCCTGGGATGCCACCCTGGCCGATTTCCTGGCTTCTCTAAAAGAAGATGAACTGCTTATCATTACCAGCGATCACGGTTGTGACCCCACAACTCCAAGTACTGACCACTCCAGGGAATATGCTCTACTTCTCGTTTATCTTCCTGCCAGAAGAAGAGGATTAAGCCTGGGCATCAGGGATACCTTTTGTGATGTTGCTCATTCCATAGCAGAGCTTTTAGGAGTTGAGTGGCATGGACCGGGCACGAGCTTTGCTTCAAAAGTTCTGTCCTGAAAACGTCTATTCTGCTGCGCAACTTTTTGTTGCTCGCCTGAAAATAATTCCTCAGATAGCTTTTGTTCTTGGTTCAGGATGGGACCGTATTTTGTGGGAAATGAGAGTGGTGCAGGAGTTTGAATACCGAGAATTTTTTGCTTTACCGGATACCGTTTCTGGACATCAATACCGGGTTCTGGTAGGGCAGTGGAGAGAGGCTGGAATTTTGTTTTTTGTGGGCAGATTACATCTTTATCAGGGTTATAATTTCTGGGAGGTAACTTTTCCAGCACTTTTTTCTGCCCTGGCGGGAGTTTCGAAACTGGTTTTGACCAACGCTGCGGGAAGCTTGAGGAAATCTATTGAACCCGGAACACTGATGATAATTCAGGACCAGCTTGACTTTACTTTTTTCCCCGATTTTTTATATGGTACGCGCCCCTTTTACGATACCTCTCTGGCCTCGTTGCTTTTTGAACTGGCTATTCGAGGCGGAGTTAAGGTCCAGAAAGGTATTTATGCGGGAGTGTTGGGACCTTCTTACGAGACGCCCCAGGAAGTTAGAATGCTCAGGAAAATGGGTGCAGATGTGGTGGGTATGTCTACTGTTAAAGAGGCAAAACTGGCCTGTGCGCTGGGGGTAAAGGTTGCAGGAATTTCGCTGGTAACCAACTGGGGAAGTGGCATTTCTGAGGAACCACTTTCTCATACTGAAGTTTTAAAGCTTGTTTCTTTGCAGGAAAAGAACCTGCGGAAACTTTTTCAGGGTTTTGTAGAGGAGCTTGTACAATGCAAATCGTAGTCGCTCATGAAGGAACTGATTTTGATGCTTTTGCTTCCATGTACGCTGTCACTCGCCTTTTCCCTTCTACCCAAATAGTTCTGGGAGGTAGTGTAAACCGCAACCTGCGGCGTTTTCTTTCTCTTTACGGACAGTTCTTTGATTTTTTGAAGGAAAAAGAAGTGTTCTGGGAAGAAGTAGAAAAAGTTTTTGTGGTGGATACTTCTTTTGTGGAGCGAGTTGGTAAAGCAGGTTTGCTCATTAAAGAGGGCAAGGTAGATTACTGTGTTATTGACCATCATTTAACTGATGACGACGAAAAAAGGGATGAGAAACAGCTTTTGCTCAGGCGGGGAGCCTGTTCGACCATCATGGTGGAGCTTTTAAGAGAGAAAAACATAGAAATTAACTCCCTGGAAGCCACCCTGCTTGCACTGGGGATTTACGAGGATACAGGTTTCTTTACCTTTTCCACCACTACTTTTCAGGATCTGGATGCCGCTTCCTTTCTCCTTCAAAGGGGAGCTCTGCTTTCTTTTATCCCCCGTTTCACGCGCATACAGCTAACTTCCCTTCAGCGTCGTATTTTAAAAGATATGATAAATTCCCTGGAAACTAAGGAGATTGCGGGTTGTGTGGTCCATTTTACTCAGGTGCAACTTCCGGAATATGTGGAAGGAGTTTCTTTTCTGGTTCACAAACTTATGGATCTCGAGGAGATAGACGTGCTTTTTGCTCTGTTTGCCATGGAGGAGAAGATTTACGTCATTGCTCGCAGCAGAATCGAGGAGATTGACTTAAATTGCGTATTGCAGGAGCTGGGCGGTGGGGGGCATCGCAGTGCAGCTTCCTGCAGCGTGAAAGGTATGTCATTTTCTGAAGTCCGCCAGAAGATTGAAGAGGGAATGCAACGCTGTGTTCGTCTGGTCAAAGCTAAGGATATCATGTCTTACCCGGTAAAGGTCGTGTCTCCATCAACCACTGTGGAGGAAGCATTCTTAACTATGGTGCGTTTTGGTTTTTCAGGTTTGCCAGTAGTGGAAGAGAACCATCTGGTAGGGCTTATTTCCCGAAAGGATGTGGAAAAAGCAATAAGTCACGGACTTAATAATGCTCCGGTCAAAAGCTTTATGAATCCTCGGGTGATAAGTGTCGGACCTGAAGATTCTATTTTCAAGGTGTGGCAGTTGATGGTGGAGCAGGATATTGGTAGAGTACCGGTCACCAGGAATGGCCTGGTCCTGGGCATAATAACCCGGAGTGATCTTTTAAGAGGTTTGCATCAGAGACAAAACCTGGAAGTACAGAGCTTAAAACGCCTTAATTTTGCAGAAAAAATTTTTGAGCATTTCAATAAAGAAGACCTTCAATACATTCAGCTTATTTCTGAGCTTGCCAAGAGAAAGCGTCTCAGGGTTTATCTGGTTGGGGGAGTGGTGAGGGATCTCATTCTGGGTTTCCCCAACTATGATCTGGATTTAGTGGTTGAGGGCGATGCCATTGAGTTTGCCAGCTTTGTGGCTCAGAAGCTGGGAGCAAAAGTGGTTACCTATCGGCCTTTTGGTACTGCTTCTCTTTTCATTGGCGAACAAAAAAGAAGGATAGACTTTGCTTCGGCAAGACAGGAATTCTATGCTTATCCCGGTGCTCCCCCTCAGGTAGAGCACAGCAATTTGCGGCGCGACCTATTCAGAAGAGATTTCACCATTAATGCCATGGCGATAAGCATTTATCCCGATGATTGGGGAGAACTATTTGACTTTTTTGGAGGTTTTAAGGACCTGCAGCGGAAGCTCATCAGGGTTTTGCATCCCCTTAGCTTTGTGGAAGATCCGGCAAGGGCCATAAGGGCAGTGCGCTTTGAGAAAAAGTACGGTTTTCAAATCGAGCCTTTTACTATGAGTCTTCTTAAACAAACTGTTCGCGAGGGATTGCTATCAAAAATCAAGCCTGATCGCCTTAAAGAAGAAATTCAGCTTATTTTGAGATTGAACGGGTTTTATGCTTATCTGCAGCGCCTTTACCAGCTGGATATGTTTCCTTATCTTTTTCCGGGTTGCGTCTGGAGAAGTGATTATGAAATCATTTACCCCCGGCTTGAAGAATTGATTCAGGAAAAGGCGTCTGCTGAAAAACTGGATATTTTTCTCTTAAAAATGACACCTTTGCTTTCTGATATACGATTTGACTCTCTGGAAGAATTTGTAGAACGTTTTCATCTTTCCAAGCGTTTTTATTCCAAAGTAAGGACTTACCTTGAAAAACGTGCTGTGCTGGAACGGATCCTGAAGGATGAAGCCTCCCGCCCTTCGAGCCTGTTTGAAGCTTGTTCAGAAATACCGCTTGAATTTCTGTATTACACTCTGGCCAAGTTTTACCATGAAGAACTGGTTAGGGAGCGGATCGGGAATTATTTATGCAAGTGGAGGTATATTAAGCCGGAGTTAAACGGTTCTGATCTCAGGCAGTTGGGCATACCTCAGGGTCCAATTTATGCTAAAATTTTGCGAGGACTGCAGATGGCCAGGATTGATGGCCTGGTTTCCAGTCGCGAAGAGGAAATAGCTTTGGCTATAAAACTTTGGGAGAGGATGAAAGCTGGTGACCATTAGGGAAAAGATCTTCAGCGGTATGCGTCCTACTGGCCGGATGCATATAGGTCATTATTTTGGAGCTCTACAAAACTGGGTTCGCCTTCAGGATGAATATGATTGTATCTTTGGAGTGGCCGATTGGCATGCTTTGACTACCGCTTTCGATAGCACTCAGGAAATAGAAAAGAACCTGATAGAAATGGTTGCTGACTGGTTGAGTGTGGGTCTGGATCCAGAAAAGAGTATTCTGATGATTCAATCCCTGGTTCCGGAGCACGCTGAGCTGAACCTCCTTTTTTCCATGATTACCCCGGTAGGCTGGTTAGAGAGGAACCCGGTGTTGAAACAGCAACTGCAGGATATGGGTTTAAAAGAAGCGGTTGGTTTTGGGCATCTGGGTTACCCGGTATTGATGGCGGCAGATATTCTGATATATAAAGCCTCGCGAGTTCCGGTAGGCGAGGACCAGGTTCCTCATATTGAAATAACTCGCGAAATTGCCCGTCGTTTTAATTTTCTTTATCAGTGTTCTGTGTTTCCCGAGCCGGAAGCGCTGTTAACCTCTTCGCCCCGGATACTGGGGATTGATGGCAGAAAGATGAGCAAAAGCCTTAATAACTACATTGCTTTAAATGATACGCGGGAGGAAATTCAGAAAAAGACAATGGCCATGTTCACGGATCCCGAGAAGATTCGACGTCGTGACCCGGGACATCCGGAACGGTGTAACGTTTTCACCTTTCATAAGGCGATAGCCAACCCTCGGGTTGAAGAGATTGAGCGGGACTGTCGCAGTGGTTCCCTGGGGTGTGTAGCTTGCAAAAGGGAGTTGGCTGAACTTTTGGTGGATTTCATGGATCACATTATGTTTCGGCGCGAAAGATACCAGGGAAAAGAAGGACTGATCAAAGAAATCCTTATTGAGGGAAGCCGAAAGGCTCGAGAGATCGCTCGCAGGACTATGGAAGAAGTTAGAGAGGCGATGAAGATTTCCTATGGAGTTACTCGATAAATGGAGCAAAGTCAATTTCAATGAAACTGCTTCTTTCATGGAGAGAGTAGCTCTCATCGAAGAATTGCTTGCTGATATGGGGCAGGCAATAAATAGTATTCTGGGTGATGACGAGCCTGAACATTCAGAGCCAGCAATGGATTCTTATCCTCTCCTGGAGAAAGACTGGCTGAATGAAATAAGTGAACTTCTTGCTGCCCTGCACGATAAAGAAGAAAACCTGTTTAAGGCTCCACGGGAGCGCTGGAGTGGATTACAGGGTAAAAAATATGCCGACGTGGAAGAACTGGATCTTTCTGAGCTTTTAAAGCTCTGTCGGAGTTTGCTTTCTACTCAAAGGGCGGAGGATGCTTTGCAATTAGATGCTCAATTTGCGGCGCTGGTTGAGGAGTGCAGGCGGAGGGTTTTGACTATTATAAACAAAAAGAAGAAAAGACAGTATGTCTGGTCTGTATTCTTTGAAAATGTTTATTCAAAAAAAGAGGCCATTGCCACTTTCTTAGTTCTTCTGGACCTTATTTTTAGAAAGGTCTTTTTCCTGCGGGAGAAAAATGGTGACTACGTCTTGAGTGTTGAGGATGAGCGGGAAACATCTGAAAACTAAAGTGTTGGTGGAAGCCTTGCTGTTTTCCTCTCCCCGCGCTCTTTCTCTGGAAAAAATAAGCGAAATTGTGGGCTGTTCTCTTGAAGAGACTGAAGGGGCACTGCAAGAACTCTGCCTGGAGTTGAATCAGCGCGAAGGGGCCATTGTGGTGCGTAAGGTTGCTGGTAAATGGCAGATGGTGGTTCGTCCTGAAATTGGTTCTTTTTTGAAGCAGAAGTTACAGGTTGTTTCTCAAGGTAAACTCTCCAGAGCGGCTCTGGAGGTGCTGGCCATTATTGCGCTTCACCAGCCGGTGAGCAAGGGAGAGATAGATTTGAAGCGAGGAGTTGATTCGGGGAGCGTTCTCAGGTCTTTGCTTGAAAGGGGCCTGGTTTCAGTGGTTACCGAAGATGCTGGTAAGAAATTTCCTCTTAAGTACCAGGTAACTGATAAATTCTATGAAGTTTTTGGGTTAGAGAGTGAAGAGACCTGGCGTAAAATATGTGCTAACTTTCTGGGGGAAGAAGATGGAGGAGCGTTTAAACAAATTTCTGGCTAAAGCCGGTGTGGCTGCAAGGAGAAAATGTGATCGTCTGATTCAAGAGGGTCGGGTTATGGTGAACGGTGAAGTCGTGCTCTCTCCTGGATACCGGGTTACCGAGAGAGATCAGGTAACCGTGGATGGTAAGCCGGTTGAATTTACGGGGGAGCAGTTCGTTTATTTTCAACTTTACAAACCCCGGGGTTACCTGACCACCCTTTTTGACCCCCTGGGAAGGAAGACGGTTGCCGAGCTTGTTCGAAACATACCTGTGCGGGTCTTCCCGGTTGGTCGCCTAGATCAGGATAGCGAAGGCCTGCTGCTTTTCACCAATGATGGGCAGCTTGCTTATGTTCTTGCTCATCCCCGCTTTGAAGTTGAAAAGGAATACCTGGTTTATGTTGCGGGCGAAGTAACTCTGCAGGAGCTGGATACTCTAAA
This sequence comes from Atrimonadaceae bacterium G-SL-SR-0-11, assembly GCA_048814795.1. GTDB lineage: Bacteria > Atribacterota > Atribacteria > Atribacterales > Thermatribacteraceae > Thermatribacter. The sequence goes on from CP184673.1 coordinate 1,151,079, forward strand.
GCGGGGCATAGAGTTCAACGAGAAAAGCTATCGTATTCGAGAGGGTTCGGTGATAAAGAAAAATACCTCTTTGAGTCTGGTTAGAGTGACTCTCACTGAAGGAAAAAAGCACGAAGTAAAAATTCTTTTTGAAGAAATTGGGCATCCAGTGTTGCGACTTATCAGAGTAAGAATGGGTCCTGTAATTCTTGATTCCGGACTTCTTCCTGGAAAGTGGCGTTATTTAAATGCTTATGAAGTAAAAGCTCTTCAAGATTTGCGAATCCGTCTTCTGCGAGGTAAGGTTAATGAAAAAACCTGAAAGAAAAGGACTGGTACAGCTTTACATAGGCGATGGAAAGGGTAAAACCACGGCTTCTTTGGGATTAGCCCTTCGAGCAGCTGGTTGGGGCTGGAAAATTTTATATCTTCAATTTTTTAAAAAACGCTTTACTGGCGAACTGGCTTCCATGCAGTGCCTTCCGGGTGTAGAGTTTTATCAGTTTGGCTCTGGCGAGTTCCTTATAGGTCGAGAACCCTCCGAGCTGGATTTTAAGGAGTTCAAGTGTGGTTGGGAAGTAGCCAGGAAGGCCATGCTTGAGGGAGGATGGGACCTTATGGTGCTGGATGAATTTTGTTACGCTTTTTGGTATGATTTTTTAACTTTTGCCGAGTTTGAACGGGTTCTGGAAAATAAAATAAATTCCCTTGAAGTGGTGATTACAGGGAGGAAGGCACCCCGGGAACTGATTGAAAGAGCGGATCTGGTTTCGGAAATCAAATGCGTGAAACATCCCTTTCAAAAGGGAATTACCGCTCGAGAAGGTATAGAATTTTGATGCTAATTATTGGTGGGGAGGTCGGGTAATATTGATACGGGGAATAAGGGGGGCTGTTGTCGTAAGCAGCGACGACGCTCTTCAGGTGAAAAAGGTTACTCTCGAGCTTTTCGAGGCCATTCTGGAGAAAAATTTACTCAACGTGGAAGATATTGCGGCGGTTTTTATAACTATCACTCCTGACATTCAATCTGTCTTTCCTGCAGAAGCCATACGGGAGCAAGAAAAGTTTCGTTATATTCCTATCCTGTGCGCTCAGGAAGCTCAAGTGGCAGGTGGATTGCAAAGGTGTATACGGATTATGGTGTTGGCCAATACACCTTTTGACCAGGAAACGGTGAGACATGTCTATTTGGGGGAGGCAAAAAATCTTCGCAAAGATTTATTTGGCGAGGTTGACTCATGAAGGTTGCGCGGGTACATCCGGTGAATCGTCCTCTTGCTGGTTCTCTTTACTGTGCTCGTGACAAGTCTTTGAGCCACAGGGCGGCGATTCTGGCCGCCCTGGCTCAGGGAACTACTGAAGTGTCCGGGTTTTCTTTTTGTGAAGACTGTCTTTCCACTTTGTCCTGTTTGCGTCAGTTTGGAGTCAAAATTGAAACCTATCCAGATGCTGGCAAAGTGGTTCTGGAAAGCGGTGGCTGGAGAGAGCTTGCAGAACCCGAGGATGTGCTTTATGCCGGTAACTCAGGAACCACGGCACGTCTTCTGTGTGGTGTTGCTTCCTGGGTGGAGGGGCTCACGGTGATGACTGGGGATGCAAGTTTGCGCCGCAGGCCTATGCGAAGGATAATCGAACCGCTTTCTCTGACCGGTGCTCAAATTGGGGGACGCAATGGTGACCGGTTTTTACCTCTTTTCGTCAGGGGTAAATATCCTCTCCGTCCCTTTGAGTATAACCTTCCCGTTGCCAGTGCTCAGGTAAAATCAGCATTGCTTTTTGCGGCACTGGGGGCCAGTGCCCCTTCCTGTATAAGAGAACCCTTTGCTTCCCGGGATCATACCGAAAACATGCTCTCTTACCTTGGAGTTCAGTTAGAGAGAGAACCTGGCCGAATAGTGGTTTATCCTCCTCGTGGGTCGCTGAAAGCCAGAAATTTTTCGCTTCCTGGAGATGTTTCCTCAGCGGCCTTTCTTGTTGCAGCAGCCCTAACCATACCCGGATCTCGCATTTACATTCAGGATGTAGGCCTTAATCCTACTCGATCTGGCTTTCTGAGATGCATTGCTCAGATGGGTGGTCAGATAAAAATTCATAATCTGAGGGAGGAGTTTGGTGAACGCCGGGGAGACCTGGAGGTCGAATTTTCTTCTTTGCGCGGCATTGACATAGGAAAAGAACTTATTCCTTCCCTTATTGATGAAGTGCCCATCCTTTCAGTTTTGGCCACTCAGGCTCGGGGAGTTACCTCTATAACCGGTGCAGAGGAACTGCGGGTGAAGGAATGTGATCGCCTGCGGGCGATGTTTCTGGGCTTAAAAGCCCTCGGGGCCAGAATTGAGGAACGCAATGACGGGTTGGTAATTGAAGGTCCTTCAAAGTTAAACGGAGGTAGGGTGGAAAGCTTTGGGGATCATCGTATTGCCATGAGCTTTGCTGTGGCAGGCCTGATTGCCAGGGAAACAGTGGAAATAGTGGACGTTGATTGTGTGAAGATAAGTTATCCCGAATTTTTTGATCATCTGCAAGTGTTGGGTTGCGACGAGGTGGAATTTTGCGAACTTGAGGAGAGGAACTGTTTATGAAAAGGACGATTGCTATAGATGGTCCAGCAGGAGCCGGGAAAAGCACTGTAGCTTCTGAACTGGCGGCAAGACTGGGCTATCTTTATGTAGACACTGGGGCTATGTACAGAGCGGTGACTCTTTTTCTAATCGCCAGGAAAATAGATATCGAAAATAGAAAACTGGTGCAGGAGTTGCTTGACCAGGTCGAAATAGAACTTACCGAAGAAGGCAGGGTTTTTCTCAATGGGAAAGAAGTAACCCGGGAAATCCGCACTCCGCTGGTGGATCAGATGGTTTCCCCAGTAGCTGCCTTGAAAGAAGTTCGTCAGTTTTTAAAAATTAAACAGCGTAACTTGGCTCTTTCTCGTCCTTCCATAACCGAGGGTAGAGATATTGGTACAGTCATCTTACCTGATGCCGATTTGAAGGTTTTTCTTACTGCTTCCCCGGAAATAAGGGCTCGGAGAAGATGGTTACAGCTAAAGGAGCGAGGGCAGGAAGTGGATTACAAATTGGTTTTGAGAAATATTCTGGAGCGGGATTACATTGATTCTAATCGCAGTGAGGCTCCTCTAAGGGTGCCCGAAGGAGCTTTACTGATAGATTCCTCGTTTATGAGTAAAGAGCAGGTAGTAGATTTACTTTATAACCTGGTGCAGCAATGATTAAAAAAGTAATGGTGGCCAGGAAGGCTGGTTTCTGTCCCGGTGTAGAGCGAGCTTTCCAGAAAGCTCTTCAGGCTTTAGAGAAAAAACAGGGGCTGGTTTTTTTGTTTGGAGAGCTGGTTCATAACCGGCAGGTCATGGAGTTTTTAATTAATAAAGGAGCCCGGGTTGTTAATAATCTTTTAGATATTCCTGCTGGAGCGACAGTAATTACTCGTTCTCATGGCATAAAAAAAGAGGATTTTGAGATTTTAAGATCAAAAGGCTTAAAAATCGTGGATACTACCTGTCCTCGGGTGAGGAAAGCTCATTTTCTGGCTCAGAGGATGCAGAGAGAGAACGAGGGCTTGATCGTGCTGGGAGACTACCGGCACCCAGAGGTTGAAGCCTTGCTGAGCTATATCAATTCCGAGGTGGTGGTTTGCAGTAAAGATCCGAAGGAATGGGAGGATATAGCAGGTTGGCTGGAGAGTCGACACTTTGTGGGATTGGTGGAACAGACCACTCTCCCCAGGTCTGTGGTGGATACCTTTCAGGCATGGTTTGAGAAACGCTTTCCGGATGTTGAGTTGCAGGTTGCTTATACTCTCTGCCCGGAAACCGAGGAGAGGCAGCAGGAGCTTCTGGATGTGATACGCACCCAAAAAATTGATGCGGTGATAGTGGTGGGAGGCAAAAACAGTGCTAATACCCGGGCACTCTTTCTTTTGGCACAACAGGAGGGAGTCAGAGTTTTTTGGGTGGAAACCGCAGAGGAGCTTTCTTCTCTTCCTCAGCTTGAAGGCGAGGTTTTGCTGGTAAGTGGCGCTTCTACTCCCCGTGCTATAGTGGAAGAGGTTGAAAGGAGCCTTCGAAGCGAGGCTGGCAAACAGAATGGGTGAGCATGAAAAACGACCGCTGGTTGTAATAGTAGGAAGGACCAACGTTGGAAAGTCTACCCTGTTTAATCGTTTGGCTGGGAGAAGGATAGCTATTGTGGATCCTACCCCGGGGGTGACACGGGATCTACTGGAGGAAGTCGTTGATTTTCAGGGTATAGAAGCAAGGGTTGTGGACACAGGGGGTATCGAGTTTGATTCTCAGGAATTCCTCCAGAGTGTGGTCGAGAAAAAAGCCTGGGAGATTATTGAGGAGGCCGATCTGGTAATATTTGTGGTTGATGGAAGAGCGTCTCTTGCTTTTTCTGAACAGGAATTGATGGTCCGTTTGCGTCGTCTGGGGAAACGATTGTTGCTGGTTATCAATAAAAGGGAGGGAATGACCCACGAAGTTCCTCCTGCTGACTTTTTTAGTCTGGGCGTGGAAAACATGCTGCAAATATCTGCGTTACATGGTGATGGAATAAAACGCCTAAAAGAAACGGTAGGCGAACTTCTGAAGGGAATGGTTTCCGAGAGCAAAGCAGCTTCTCCACCACAACGTTCCAAAATAGTGGTTCTTGGGAAGCCCAACGTGGGCAAATCTACTCTCTGTAACTTGCTTTTTGGCCGGGAACGTTGCATTGTCAGCGATGTACCGGGAACCACCAGAGATGCTGTTACTATACCCGTTGACACCCCTTTTGGTAATTATCAGTTAATTGATACAGCAGGACTGATAAGAAAAGCTCGTCTCCAGAACGCGGTTTCTTTTTATGCTCAGACCAGAGCTCAACGTGCTTTGCAGGAGGCCGATCTGTGCATTCTGGTGATTGATCCTTTAAGTGGAGTAACCCGCCAGGATAAAAGAATAGCTGCTCAGGTTGCTGAACAGAAAAAGTGTTGTCTGATTTTCCTGAACAAGTGGGATCTGGTGCAAAAGCTTAATCCCAATTTTCCCCAGACCAAAATTGAAGAATGGGCCCGTCGAGATTTGAGTTTTCTCCACTATGCAAGCTTCCTGGTGGGTTCTGCACTGGATGCTGGTGTCAGAGATAAAATTTTTGCAACTCTGGCTGGTATAATCACTCGTTACTATCAGAGAGTTAAAACCAGTGTTCTCAATGAAATTCTGGAGCAGGGACTGTCTGAGGTTAGGGCAAGAGGTTTTTTATCCGAAAAAATTAAACTTTACTATGCCACTCAGACTCGCATTGCCCCTCCCTGTATACGTGTTTATACTAATTTCATGGATGAAGAAGCTAAGAGGAGAGTCGTCAGAATTGTGGAACAAATATTCAGGCAAAGATTGAACTGGGAAGGAGTGCCTCTGGATATTGAACTGCAAAGAAAGTGATTATTTAAAGGCTTTTTTGTATTATCTTGAAGCGGAACGTGGTTATTCAACACACACCATTGAAAATTATCGACGAGTGGTTGAACAATTTGCTCTTTTCTTAAAAAGTAAAAATAAAGGTTTGCTGGAGGCTACTCCTGAAGACATAAGTTCTTTTCTGGTTCATCTCAAGGTTCAGAGTGGCTTGAGCAGGGTTTCTCAACAGAATAAACTTTCTGCTTTGAGGACTTTTTATCGCTTCTTGAAAAAAAGAGAGCTGGTGTCTTCCAATCCGGCGCAGGAAGTGGGGGGTATCAAAACTGAAAAGAAGTTACCGACCTTTTTGACACTTTCGGAAATCGATCAATTACTGTCTTTTTTGAAGAAAAGATATTTTGAAAATAAGTGTTTTTTAAATGCTCGTAACTGGGCCATTTTTGAGCTCTTTTACGCAAGTGGTCTCCGGGTCAGTGAAATGGCGGGCTTAAAAAGAGAAAACATTGATTTACACAATCGTCTGGTGAGAGTCTATGGAAAGGGCAAACGAGAGAGAATTGTACCCTTTAACGAAAGCACTCGCCAGGCGTTGCAGGAATATGAAACATTTAGGGAGCTTTTTAAGGATAGAGAGGAGTATTTTTTTGTTAATCGTCGGGGAGGAAGACTGAGTGCGCGGGGCATAAGAAAAGTGTTTGAGCACGTTTTGAGAGAGGCCGGTATATTTGAGAAAAAAATTTCTCCGCATACCTTAAGACATACTTTTGCAACTCATTTCCTGGCTGGCGGTGGTGAATTAAGATTGGTACAGGAAATGCTTGGCCATGCCAGTCTTTCTACTACTCAAATTTACACCCATATAGATTGGGAGAGAATGCGCAAGGTGTATGATTTAACCCATCCTCATTCCGGGAGGCGAGAAGATTGAAGCAAACCTTTTATGGCACTACGGTTGTTGCTGTGTTGAAAGAGGGTAAAGGAGCTATGGGGTGCGATGGACAGGTCACATTTAACGAAGCTGTTTTGAAGCATGGAGCCCGCAAGATTCGTCGTCTCTTGGAAGGTAAAGTCCTGGTAGGTTTTGCTGGTAGTGGGGCCGATTGCCTGGCCCTTTTGGAGCGTTTTGAAGAGAAATTGAGTGCCTACAGTGGTAATTTGCCCCGAGCGGCGATTGAGCTTGCTAAACTATGGAGGACAGATAGAATGTTGCGCCATCTGGACGCTTTGCTTTTGGCGATGGATGCTTCGCATATTCTTATTATTTCCGGGCGTGGTGATGTTATAGAACCTGATGAGCCGGTGGCTGCGATCGGCTCAGGTGGTAATTATGCTCTTGCTGCTGCCAAGGCGTTACTTCGTAACACAGATCTTCCGCCGGAAAGGGTAGTGGAGGAATCTTTGAAGATAGCTTCGGAGATATGTATTTACACCAACCAGCAGTTAACACTTGAGAAGCTTTGAGGAGGTCATGGGATGATAGATGAATATTTGACTCCTGAAGAGATTGTTAAGGAACTTGACAAATACATCGTGGGGCAGGAAGCCGCCAAAAAAAGTGTGGCTATTGCTTTACGTAATCGGATAAGACGCCGCAAGCTTCCTCCCGATATTGCTGAAGAGATTACCCCTAAAAACATTATAATGATTGGTCCGACCGGTGTTGGCAAAACCGAGATTGCTCGTCGCATTGCTCGATTGACAGCTGCTCCCTTTATCAAGGTTGAAGCTACCAAGTTCACGGAAGTTGGTTACGTAGGCAAGGATGTAGAATCTATCATTCGAGACCTGGTTGAACTTGCAATTAGAATGGTCAAAAGTGAACGCATTCAAAATCAGGAGAAAAGGATACAGGAATTGGTGGAAGAAAGGATTCTTGATGCTCTGCTTTCTAAGAGTGGCAGTGAAATTTATTTTGATGAGGAGGAAGCTTCTTCAAAGTCACCGCAGGTGGACGTGGTGTGGCCAACAGCTTCATCATCTTTGCAACGTACCAGGGAAAAGCTCAGAGAAAAACTCCGCAGGGGAGAGCTTGATGAGAGAATCATAGAGATAGAAGTAGAAGAAAGTTCTTCCCCAGTGGAAGTAATCGCTTCCTCGGGAGTGGAGATGCTGGGTATAGATCTCAGAGAAATGTTTGGCAGCATGTTTCCTCCTCGCAAAAAGAGAAAAAGAGTAAAGGTTAAAGATGCTAAAGATATTCTTTTTAACCAGGAAGCTCAAAGGCTGATTGATATGGAAGAAGTAACTGCAGAGGCGATACGTCGCGTGGAGGAAAGCGGTATTGTTTTTATTGATGAAATTGACAAAATTGCTTCTCCTTCTGGTCGTGATGCTCATGGCCCTGACGTTTCTCGGGGTGGAGTGCAGAGAGATCTTTTGCCCATTGTGGAAGGGTCAACAGTGCTTACCAAGCACGGTCCGGTCAGGACCAACCATATCCTGTTCATCGCAGCTGGTGCATTTTCTCAGGCTAAACCCTCGGATCTTTTGCCCGAACTCCAGGGAAGATTTCCTATCAGGGTGGAGCTTTCACCCCTTTCTGAGGACGACCTCTATCGTATACTGATAGAGCCTTACAATTCTCTGGTCAAACAGTACAAAGCCTTGCTTGCCACTGAGGAAGTGGAACTTGAATTTACCGAGGAGGCTCTTCGTGAAATAGCAGCCATATCTTATCGCCTGAACCAGAAAATGGAAAATATTGGTGCAAGAAGATTGCACACCGTTATGGAACGGTTGTTGCAGGAAGTCTCCTTTAATGCTCCTCGTCTTAAGGGGCAACGCTTTGTTGTTGACAAGGACTATGTGATTTCACAGCTTGAAGACATATTGGAGGACGAGGATGTGGCTCGTTATATACTTTAGCTGCTGTAAATTGTTGCAAACTTTTCCTCACCCGTGATATACTTACCAGAGCTGTTTTAGAACCAAAACGCTTGTGGAGCGTGAACCGGTGTTCTCCAGTTTTGGAGAATGAGTTTGCTCCACAGAGGAAGAACCGGAAGGAGGTATATTCAGTGATTGTTACTATGAAGCAACTTCTTGAGGCTGGTGTTCATTTTGGACATCAGACTCGCCGCTGGAACCCCAAGATGAAGCCTTATATTTTCACCGAACGCAACAATATTTACATCATCGACCTTCAAAAAACGGTAAAGCTTACTGAAGAAGCTTATGAGTTTGTACGGGATTTGGCTAAGGAAGGCGGAATAGTGCTTTTTGTAGGCACCAAAAAACAGGCGCAGGAGTCTATCCAGCAGGAAGCCACTCGCTGTGGCATGTTTTATGTTAATCAGCGCTGGTTGGGTGGAATGTTGACCAATTTTAAAACCATACGTCGCAGCATAGAAAGGCTTAAAAGATTTGAAGCCATGGAAGAACAGGGCATTATGGATCGCTTGCCCAAAAAGGAAGTTATGCGCATCAGAAAGCGCAAGGCACGTCTTGAAAAGTATCTGAGTGGTATTAAAAATATGGAAAGACTTCCTGACTGCGTTTTTATTGTTGACCCTCGTAGAGAAAGAAACGCGGTTCTTGAAGCTCGCAGGATGGGTATACCCATAGTGGCTATCGTGGATACCAATTGCGATCCTGACGAGATTGATTACGTAATTCCTGGCAATGACGATGCTATCCGGGCTATCCGTCTTTTTGCTTCTATCATTGCTGACGCAGTGCTTGAGGGGCGGCGTTTAGCTCAGGAAGGCAAAGAGGAAATCCCGCCGGTGGGTGAAGTTGCAGAGACCGAGGAAGTTGCTCAGGAAGGTTTTACTGAGGAGGAAATTCCTGTCTCCGAGGAGCCGCTGGATATCCTTGAGGAGCTTCAAGAGGAAGAATTTGAAGAAATTGGAGAGGATGAAAAGGAAATAAATAGTGAGGAGGATAGATGATGGCTGAAGTAGGAGCGAAAGAAGTTTACGAACTTCGTAAACGCACCGGAGCGGGGGTGATGGACTGCAAAAAGGCCCTGCAGGAAGCTGGTGGAGATATCGAGAAGGCTTGCGATATTCTGCGCAAGAAGGGGATAGAAACTGCGGCCAAAAAGCAGAGCCGCGCAGCCAAAGAAGGGCTGATTGGTTCTTACGTGCATACTGATGGTAAAATTGGTGTGCTGGTGGAAGTAAATTGTGAAACGGATTTCGTGGCCCGCACTGAAGAATTCCAGAAGCTGGTCAAAGAGCTTACTCTTCAAATTGCTGCTCAGGCTCCACGCTGGATTGCCCCTGAAGATGTTCCTGAGGAAATAAAGAGCCAGGAGGAAAGCATTTACTGGGAGCAGCTTAAGGATAGCAATAAACCAGATCATGTTAAACAAAAAATAGTGGAAGGCAAGATGAAAAAGTTCTATGAGGAGAATTGTCTTTTAGAACAGGAATACATTAGAGACCCGGACAAAAGGGTTAAAGACCTGGTAGTTGAAGCGATAGCCAGATTGGGTGAAAATATAGTGGTCAAAAGGTTTGTTCGCTTCAAGCTGGGTGAAGAGGATGAGCAGTGACTCTTCATTGCGCTTTAAGAGGATTCTTCTAAAGCTTTCTGGAGAAGCTCTGGCTGGATCTCTTTCCTGGGGTATTGATGTTCAGTTTCTCGATTACCTCAGTGAAGAGGTCATTAAGGTGAGAAACCTGGGAGTAGAAATTGCCATAGTAGTGGGTGGGGGCAACATATTTAGAGGACGCTCTGCGGACAAAGACGGTATCAGCAGGGTAACTGCTGATTACATGGGTATGCTGGCCACGGTGATTAATGCTCTTGCTTTTCAGGATTTCCTGGAGAGCAAGGGCGTCCCTACCCGGGTTCAGACAGCGATCGAGATGCGGGCTATAGCTGAACCCTATATTAGAAGGCGGGCTATTCGGCATCTTGAAAAAGGGAGAATCGTTATTTTTGCGGCAGGCACTGGCAATCCTTATTTTTCTACAGATACAGCAGCTGCTTTGCGAGCGGCTGAGATCCGGGCAGAAGCGGTTTTAAAAGCCACAAAGGTAGATGGTATTTATGAAGAAGATCCCCTTTTACACAAAGATGCGGTAAAGTTTGAAAAGTTAAAGTATCTGGATCTTCTCAATAAAGGCCTTAAGGTCATGGATTCCACCGCAGTTTCATTATGTATGGAAAATAATATTCCTATTATAGTGTTTAGTATTGTTGAGCCAGACAGTCTGGTCAAAGTAGTTACTGGACATCAAATTGGAACTTTTGTTGGGAGGGAGGAAGATGCTCGACAAAGTTAAAGAGTTATTAAAGGACATTAAAAAAAGGATGAAGCAAGCAGTGAGTGTAGCTCAGGAGGAGCTTTCCCATGTTAAGACTGGTCGGGCCTCTCCGGCACTGGTAGAAAATGTCCAGGTTGAGTACTATGGTACCTCTGTAGAGTTGAAACAGATTGCATCCATTACCACCCCCGATGCTCGCACCATACTTATCCAGCCCTGGGACAAGGCTTCCCTGAAGGCGATTGAAAAAGCAATATGGAAATCGGAGTTAGGTTTTAACCCTGCAGTTGATTCTGATGTGATAAGAGTTGCAGTTCCTCCGCTTACCGAAGAGCGGAGAAGAGAAATAGCTAAACTGGCTAAAAAGATAGCCGAGGATGCGAAAGTGGCTATACGCAATTTGCGTAGAGAGGCTAACGAAGAGATACGTAAGCTCGAAAAAGCAGGTGAAATATCCGAGGACGAAAGCAAACATGCCCAGGCTGAGGTTCAAAAACTCACCGATGAGCACATTAATGAGATAGAAGGATTATGGGAGCGTAAAGAGAAGGAAATAATGGAACTATGAACAGGGGAGAGTTAAAACATATTGCCATAATTATGGATGGAAACGGCAGATGGGCAGAGAGGAGAGGGCTTCCCCGGGTAGAGGGTCATCGCAAGGGAGTGGAAGTCATTCGAGATATTGTGGCCAAAAGTTCTGAAGAAAAACTGATTTCTCTGACACTCTATTCTTTTTCTACCGAAAATTGGCGAAGACCAATTGGCGAAGTCCAGGCTTTGTTAAGGCTTTTTGAAGAGAGTATTGACCGATATGGTCCAGAGCTTAAAGAAAAGGGAGTTAAGGTGATCTTCATCGGTCGCAGGGAAGGTCTTCCGGAGAATCTGGTTTCAAGAATGGTCCAGCTTGAGGAAGATACTGCTTCCAACACTGGTCTCAGACTGAATATTGCTCTCAACTACGGAGGGCGCGATGAGATTTTGCGAGCTTTTCAAAAATGGTTTGCAGTGTACAGGGGTGATTTTGAATTTCTCAGAGAAGAAGTTTTTTCCCGTTTTCTGGACATCTCGGGTCAACCGGATCCCGATCTGGTAATTCGCACTGGGGGGGAACAAAGGCTGAGCAATTTTTTGCTGTGGCAGGCGGCTTATGCTGAGTTGTGGTTTACTCCCACTTTATGGCCCGATTTTACACCAGAAGAGCTCGAAGTGGCTATGGGTGATTTTTCTAAGAGGAAGAGAAAATTTGGGGGGATTTGCTGAAAGAAGCCATTTCTATGGAGAAAAGCGAGCTAAGACAACGAACATTGAGTATAGTAGCCACGATTCCTCTTTTTCTGGTTCTGGTTCTTTTCAGTAAATGGAGTTTTATTTTCCTTTTTTGGGCGCTTTCGCTCCTGGCTATACAAGAATTCTCAAGGATGGTTTTTATAGAGAAAGAAAGAATTTTTGCTCTGATTCTTTTTGTTTTTTCTTCCTTCCTGGTTTATGGAAAATTTTTTTTTGAAATCGCAAATATTAGTCATTTCCTGATTGCTGGTTGGTACGGAGTATTTACGGCTTTAATTTGCTGGGGCATGAGCGATTTATCTCGGCTCCTGGAGAGAGTGGGGTTCTTCTTGTTTGGCGTTTTCTATTGTTTTTTGCTGCCGCTTTTCTGGGTCAGGGCAGGTGTAGAGTGGAGCAGACTAACCATAGTAGGGTTTGCTCTGGTGGTATGGTTGAACGATGTCGGGGCTTATCTTTTTGGAAAGAAATGGGGGAAACACAAGGTGATTCCCCGCTTGAGTCCGGGCAAGAGCTGGGAAGGTTTTTGGGGAGGCTTGCTTTGTGCTGCACTGGGGGCTTATTTTATAGGTAGGTTTTCTTTATGGCCTTTTTCGGGAGCTATTAGCTGGTGGTTTGGTCTGGCTCTGGGTAGTGTGGCTTTCTTAGGAGACCTTTTTGAGTCTGGTCTCAAACGTCGCTCGGGTTTGAAAGATTCGGGAGTTTTTCTGCCCGGCCACGGGGGTTTGCTGGACCGTTTTGATTCCTTTTTTATGGTTGGACCTTTAGTATATCTCTTTTGTACGATTTGGGGGTAGAGGGTTTTGAGAATCGCTGTTCTGGGATCTACTGGATTTTTGGGCGCTCAAATTTTGGAGGTGCTCTCTGAATACCCTGATAGCTTCAAAATTTGCCTTATAAGCGGTTTTAAGAACTATCAGAAACTGAAAGAGCAGATTGATAAATATTGTCCTGATTATGCTTTTATTAAGGGAATGGCAGAGAAAAAAATTGGCAATACTGTTTTGTTATCTGAGAACGGGTTGCGAGAAGTCCTTTTCTCTTCAGAAATAGACGGGGTTTTTATGGCTTCGGCTGGTTTGGACTTCCTGGATATTTTCGCAGGTTTACTGAGTTTTTCTAAACCCCTTTGGGTAGCCAGTAAAGAGTTAATGATAATTTCTGGTGAGGTTTTGAAGGACAAAGTTTCGATTTTTTCTAACCGAAATTTAATACCCCTGGACAGCGAACATTATGCGTTGTGGAGTCTTTACAGAGGTTTGCAAGATCCCGGGCAGGTGGAAAAAGTTTATTTGACTGCTTCTGGGGGACCTTTTTACGAATGGCGAGGAAGCTTTGAGGATATAACTCCCGAAATGACCCTGGCTCATCCCAACTGGAAAATGGGTGAGAAGATTACCGTTGATTCGGCTACCCTGGTTAATAAAGGACTGGAGGTAATAGAGGCTTGCTATTTATTCGAACTCGCTTCTCATCAGATTGATGTTTTTGTGCAGCGTGAGAGTTATATTCATGCTGGGCTCAGGTTGCAGAGTGGCATATATCATATGGTAATGTTTCCTCCCGATATGAGAAAGGTTGTCAGAGCTTCGTTGTATCCTTTTTTGGGGAGGAAGTTCACCCCAGTTTCGAATCTTTTTGCAGAAGAGCTGGGCGGGGTTCACACGCTTAGTTTTGACTATCCGGTTTCTGAACGCTTTCAGGGTTTTTACCTGGCACTTGAGGTGGCCAGACGAAAGGGGGGGTATCCAGCTTTCTTCTGTGGTGCTGACCAGGCCTGTGTTGAAGCTTTTCTTGCCCGTAGATTGTCCTTTGGAGAGATAGCGGTGGTGCTTGAGGAATGCTTGCAGACCGAAGTTTCTGATCCTTCCAATCTGGAAGAGGCTCTTGAAATTTATTGGAAGGGTTACCGTCTGGCTAAAGAACGTATTGTGGTGCGGGGGCGTTCTTAATGTTGAGTTTTTTGGCTTTCATTTTTGTTATCGGTCTTTTAGTAACTTTTCATGAGTTTGGACATTTTATTTTCGCCCGCCTTTTCGGTATTAAGGTGTTCAGTTTTTCCATTGGTTACGGGCCACCCATTTTTTCTTACCGTGGCAGGGAAACCGAGTTCTCAATAAGGCTGCTTCCTCTGGGTGGTTTTGTGAAGATGGCCGGTATGGAAGGAAACCTTATCGAGGGATATGAAGAAGCCCAGGTACCGCAAACACAACGCTTTGACGGTAAACCAATGTGGCAAAGAAGCCTGGTGGTGCTTGCTGGGCCTTTAATGAACATAGTTCTCTCTATATTGCTGGTATTTATTGTTTTTCTGGTGATAGGCGTTCCTGCGCAGGAGCTTAGGGTTATAGAAGTCATTCCTGGTGGTCCTGCTGATAGAGCCGGCTTGCAGGCGGGAGATGTAGTGCTTCAGGTGAACGGTGAGACTATGGATCTGGAAAGGTTTGTTTCTTTCCTTTCTCAAAGCGCAGGAAAAAAGGTGGAATTGACCATCCAGCGCGGGGGTAAGACAGAACGGATAGTTGTTGTTCCAGAGTGGGACGAGGAAGAGGGAAGAGCTCTGGTGCGGGCTGTTTTCGGCATTAATAATCGTCGGGTTAATCCCGTGCTGGCTTTGGGGAAGAGTGCCTATACTGTGATAAACTGGTTTTTGTTGAGCATAGTGGGTCTTCTTTACACCTTGCTGGGCAGGTTGCCCCTGGAACTGACAGGTCCTTTGGGGATTGCTCAGATGGCTGGTCAGGCAGCGAGTCTGGGTTTTTTGAACCTGTTGATGTTTTCGGCTATCATCAGCGTTTTCTTGGCTATCTTTAATTTGCTCCCCATACCCTTACTTGATGGTGGCCATTTGCTAATTTTTCTGGTTGAGAAAGTGCGTGGTAAACCCCTGGAACAGGAAAAGATAGGATTTATTTATCTTGTCGGAATTATTTTCATCTTTCTTTTAGCTATTTTTGTTACTTATCAGGATGTCATGAGGATTCTGGTGGGTGACTGATGCGCAGGACAGATACCAGAGAAGTAGTTATGGGTAAGTTGGTCATTGGAGGTAGTAGCCCTGTTTATGTAGAGGGAATGGGAAGACAAAACCCTCTTCAGGTAGAAGCGGCTGTTTACGAGATTAACAGGGCTCAGGCTGCCGGGTGTGAGATTTTTCGTTTATCTATTCCGGAGGAAAGCGCCCTGGAAGGGGCGAAGAAGATTAAAGAGTTAGTGAAAATTCCCCTCATTGCTGATGTCCATTTCAACCTTGATTTAGCTGCCGAATGTGTTCGTTCAGGTTTTGAAGCAGTAAGGATTAACCCCGGGACTTTAGGTGATCGTTCTCGTCTTGAGAAACTTTTTTCTGTGTTGCGAGATTACAATACTGTCTTACGGGTGGGAGCCAATGCGGGTTCTCTTCCTGCCCGCTTTAGGAGTCTTCCTCGGGTTGAAGCTCTTTTTGAGAGCATTTCTGAGATGGTAGATTTTGCAGAAAAAAAGGGAATTAAGAATTTATTTCTTTCTGCAAAGTCAACAGAGGTTGAAGAAACGGTAGAAATTAATCGCCGATTGAGCAAGGCCTTTCCTTACCCGATTCACATAGGAGTTACCGAAGCTGGAGGAGGATTGGAAGGTGTGGTAAGGTCAGCCCTGGGTATTGGTTTGGTTCTTTTTGAGGGAATTGGTAATACCATACGGGTTTCCTTGACTTCCCGGGACGCAGCACTTGAAGTTAGAGTAGCCTGGATGATTCTGAGTTTTTTGGGTTTACGCAAGAGGGGAGGAGATATTATTTCCTGTCCCACCTGCGCACGCTGTCGGGGAGACGTGGTTGCTGCTGTGGAGAGGGTGAAAGCCTTTTTTGAGAAAGAAGGAATTATCCTCCCCTTCCGAATAGCTATAATGGGATGTGAAGTAAATGGGCCTGGCGAGGCCAGGGAGGTGGAGCTGGGATTGGCTTTTTCTCGCTCAGGTGGAGTTATTTTCTCGAAAGGTAAAGTGGAAAAGGTTGTTCGAGATCACGAGGTTCTGGATTATTTTATTTCACTTTTGAAAGAAAGGATAAAGTTAGTTGAAGCCAAAAGGGGGTAGCTTTAGTTGAGAATGTCAGCTCTTTTTGCTCCAACCCTGAAAGAAACGCCTCAGGAGGCTGAGGTTGCGAGTCACAGTTTGATGCTTAGGGCGGGCTTAATTCGTCAGCTTTCTTCGGGTATTTATAGTTTTTTACCTTTGGGACTGCGGGTTTTGAACAAGATCATTGAAATTGTGAGAGAAGAAATGAACCGGGTGGGCGGCCAAGAATTGTTGCTTCCCGCTCTACATCCGGGTGAACTGTGGAAGGAAACGGGCAGGTGGCATATTTATGGTCCGGAGTTAATTCGTTTTAAAGATCGTAAGGACCGCGATTTTTGCCTGGGACCAACTCATGAGGAAGTAATTACCGATCTGGTGCGTCGAGAAGTTCGTTCTTATAAGCAACTTCCTCTTTTGCTTTATCAGATACAGACCAAGTTCAGAGATGAGATAAGGCCTCGTTTTGGCGTTATGCGCTCGAGAGAATTCCTTATGAAGGATCTTTACAGCTTTGATGTGGATTATGAAGGGTTGAAGAAAAGCTATGAAAAAATGTACCATGCTTATTGTAGGGTTTTTGAGCGCTGTGGCCTTGACTTTATAGCTGTGGAGGCTGAGTCAGGAGTTATTGGTGGAGATGTGTCTCATGAATTTCTCATTCTTGCTGATTCGGGTGAGGAAAAAGTGGTAATTTGTCCTTCCTGTGGTTTGGGTAGCACCGAAGGGCAGGAAAAGTGTACAAGATGTGGTAGCTCCCTGGAAGAAAAAAGAGGTATAGAGGTAGGACATATCTTTCAGTTGGGTACCAAATACAGTGAACCTATGAAGGCTTATTTTGTAGATCAGGATGGTAAAGAAAAGCCCATAATTATGGGTTGTTATGGTATAGGGATTGGTAGGACGATGGCTGCAGCTATTGAAGCCCATCACGATGAGCAGGGTATCAAGTGGCCCTATTCGATAGCTCCCTATCAGGTGATTGTTATACCGGTTAACGCCAGGCAACAGGGACAAATGCAGGAAGCTCAAAGAGTTTATGAAGATCTCCTGGGACAGGGTTTTGAAGTGCTCCTTGATGATCGTGATGTAAGTGCTGGTTTTAAGTTTAACGAAGCAGATCTTTTAGGAATTCCTGTTCAGGTAATTGTGGGGACAAAATTTTTGAAAACGGGTAAAATTGAAGTAAAATTCCGTATGACGGGGAATAGAGAAGAGATTTCCCCTCAGGAAATTATTAACCTGTTGGATCGAGCGAAGAGTGGCTTTAAATAATGGAGGCGTTGGCTTTTAATGGATAAGGTAACGGCAATAATTGCTGCTTATAATGAAGAGAAAACCATAGGGCCAATTCTGGATGTGTTAAGAAGCTCACCTTACGTGGAGCAAGTGGTTGTGGTGAGCGATGGCTCTACAGACCGCACTGTGGAAATTGCCAGGGCTAAGGACGCCGAAGTGGTTGAGTTGAGTTTCAATGTTGGCAAGGGTGGCGCACTATATCGGGGACTGGAATATATAAGGACTGATGTCGTTTTATTACTTGATGCGGATCTGGTAGGCTTGCAGGAATTTCATGTGAGGAATCTGGTTGAGCCGGTTTTAAAGGGAGAGGCAGACATCACTATTGGAGTCTTTGAGAAGGGGAGGTTGGCCACCGATTTTGCTCAAAAAATAGCGCCCCTTTTATCCGGGCAAAGAGCTATTAGAGCTGATTTGTTGCAAAATATCTCTGATATGGAAGTTTCAAGGTTTGGGGTAGAGGTGGCTATTAACCGCTATATACGTAAAAATGGAGTTCGGGTGAAACTGGTTAGTTTACCGGGACTTACCCATGTTATGAAAGAGGAGAAGTTTGGTCTGGTTAAAGGCTTTAAGGAACGCGTGAAAATGTACTGGGAAATACTTAAAAACGTTTATCAGGGGGGTCGATAAAGAGGAATTATGAGAGGTTGTGAGGGTTTGGATCTGCGTAGAAGTGTGGTTATTCTGGTTAAGGATGCTTCTTCTTGCGCTTTTCCTGAGGAAGCGCTGGTGGCAGAGATAAAAGAAATAGCAAGAAGTGCTGGTTTTTGGGTGTCCGAAGTTTTTGAGTGTACGGTCAGAAATCCTTTTTACCGCTATTATTTGAGCCGGGGCAAAGTCCAGGAAATTAAACGGCGATTGAAAGAGTTACCAGAAGTTGAGTTTGTTATTCTCAGCACCGAAGTTACCCCTTCTCAGCAACGTAATCTCGAGAAAGAGTGGCAAAAACGGGTTCTTACCAAAAGCGAGGTTATTCATCAGATATTTGCTGAGAGAGCGAAAACTCACGAGGGTAAGATACGCGTAGAGCTTGCCCGCCTGCGTTTCGAGCTTTCCAGGTTGCCTGGTAAGGGACAGGTTCTTTCCCGTACGGGTGGAGGTATTGGTACCAGGGGGCCCGGAGAACAAAAAATAGAGGTGGAGCGGAGAACTATCAAGAAAAAAATTTCTTTCCTTGTCCAGCGCCTGGAGCAACTTGAAAAGCAGAGGTTGGTGCAGAAAAAGTTACGCAACGAAAATAGGGTGCCGGTTGTAGCTATAGTTGGTTATACCAACGCGGGAAAATCGACACTTTTAAACGCCCTTACCAATGCTACGGTAGCCGTCAAAAATCAAATGTTTGTGACCCTGGATATTGTTTCAAGAGAGAGTTTTTTGCCGGGCGTTGGTAAGGTAGTTTTCAGCGATACGGTAGGTTTTATCAGGGAGATGCCCCCTACTATTAAAGAGGCTTTTAAAAGTACTCTTCTTGAGGTCAAAGAGGCAGACCTGATTCTTGAAGTTTTGGATATTACCGATCCCCAGTATCGAACGCACTTTCAAGTTATTAACCAAACTTTGCACGAAATTGGGGTTGGTGATTACCCCAAAATTCTGGTTTTTAATAAAGTGGATTTGATTTCGGGAGAGATGCCCAACCTGGAGAGAGATATCTTTGAGGTAGCTTCTTCTTGTGTTTTCGTATCTGCTAAGGAAAGGATAGGAATTGAGAATCTTCGCAGAGAAATTGCTGCTTTGCTTTCGAAAAGAATGGTTAAGCTTTCTCTTGAGGTTTATCCTTCTCAAGTTCAGGATTTACAACGCGAAATTTATCGTTTTGGATATGTAGAGTCTGTGGAGAGTGTGGGAAACGGAAGGAAAGTCAAATTACATTGTGTGATTCGCAGGGAGAGCAAGGACTATCTTGAGAAAAAAGCTGCTGTCTAAGGCCTATTATAAGTTTAGCATTTTAGTTCCCATAATATATATTATGTAAAATTTTGCAAGGGGAGAAACTTAGCTTTCGGCTATTTCTTTCATTTTTTCAATGAAGTTTAACTGCAAATTGGCAAGATGAGCTTCAAGCTCTCGATTCTCATCGCGAGAAAGGTCCTTCTTTATTTCGCCAAGAATGACTGAGTAAAGATCTATAGCCTTTCTTGCTTCTTCAAGGTCTACCAGAATCTGACCGGTTTCTGGATGAGCAATCAGGCCCAGGTATTGCCAGGCTTTTGCTGAAAGAAGGTTTAAAAAGTAGTAACAGAGGTCTTTTATTTTTCCAGGCTCTTGAGAAGTTTGCTTTTCTTGGTCGCTCTTTTTATCTTGGTTCAAGATCTTCCACCTCCGTTAAAATGTTTTTGAGGTAATCTATAAGATAAGCAGCCGCTGCATCTCTTTCCAACCATAAAATGGGTTCTTTACGAAACCAGGTCAATTGCCTTTTCAAGAGAGACAGGGTGCCTTTTTCAACTTTTTCGAAAGCCTCTTTTTCGCTTATTTTCCCTTGGAGGAGTTCCACGATGGGCTTATAGGTGAAATTGTTCAGGGCCGGCGCATCCGGTGAGTAACCCATGTTTAGTACCCGAAGAGTTTCTTCTACCAAACCCTGTACAAACATTTTTTCTATTCTTTTTCTGATTCTTTTTTTAATCGTCTCTTTATCGAGTTTAATTCCAACCATCACCAAGTTTTTTGTATCTTTTTCTCTTTCCCTCTTGAGAAAGGAAGATGGCGCTTTACCTGTGATAATAAATATCTCCAGTGCCCTTATCAACCTTTTTCTATCGTTTTTGCCTATTTTTTGAGCACGTTGGGGATCGATTTCCCGCAAAAGAGCAAAAAGCTGAGGTGAACTCATTCGTTCCAGGATGGCGCGTATTCTTGGGTTGGGGGCAACGTATGGTAGGGACATTTCCTTAAGCACACTGAGATAAAAAGGGGTTCCTCCAACAACAATGGGTACTTTTCCCCGAGAAATTATTTCTTTATATAGCGCGGAAGCCCTTCTTTTGAAATCAAAGGCGCTCCATCTCTCATCTGGCTCTAAAAAGTCTATCAGATGATGAGGAACTTTGATTCTCTCTTCTGGGGCTGGCTTGGCAGTGCCCAGGTCAAGATACTTATACACTGCCATGGAATCCGCATAAATAAGCTCTATCTTGCCCAGCTTTTCAGCTATATGAAGGGAAAGCTCTGTTTTTCCTGAAGCAGTAGGTCCCACAATGCAAATCCAGGGTAATTGTTCAGGCTTTTTCCCCAAAGATTTTACCATCGCGCACTTCAGTAATTTTGACCAGCAGTATATCCCCAACCTTTGTTTTGTTTTCCAGGTCACTTTTAACAAATACCCTGAGATTGGAAGGTGTTCTTCCAGAAGGAATTTTTCCTTGTTCATCTATCAATAAGGTAACGGTTTTACCCTGAACCCTTTTTACTCTCTCCTGGTATTCTTTGCGAACCAGCTGGTTTAATTCAAGAAGTCTTCTCTTTTTTTCCTGGGGCGGGACGCTATCGGTCATTGAAGAAGCCCGAGTTCTGGGTCTTGGCGAATAGGCAAAAGTGTATGCAATTTCAAACTGAACTTTCTTAACGACTTCCAGGGTTTGTTGAAAATCCTCTTCCGTTTCTTCCGGGAATCCGACAATTATATCAGTACCTATACTGGCGTCGGGTATGGTATCCCTGATATAGGAAGCGATTTCCAGATATTTTTCCTTTGTGTAGCCTCTGTTCATTAATTTCAGTATTTTGTTTGAGCCCGCCTGGATGGGGAGATGGAAATAAGCGCACAGGACCTTGCTTTCTTTGACCAGATCAACGATACTTTTTCGCATGTCTTTGGGGTGTGAGGTTATAAAACGAACCCAGACTCCGGGAGATTTTTCTTCAACCAATCTTTCTATGCTTTCCAGCAACCTCTCAAAGCCCCACTTCATTCCCAGATCTTCGCCGTAGCTGTTAACATTTTGACCTAACAGAGTTACTTCTTTAAAGCCTTCTTCCAGTATCTTTTGAAGCTCTTTGAGTATGAGTTCTACGGGCTTACTTCTTTGGGGACCAGTTGCGTATGGGACTATGCAATAGCTGCAAAAGTTGTTACAACCATAGGTGATAGGTAAAAACGCCGATATTCCCGGTTTTCGAGAATACCCCTCTTCTAAGAACTGTTTTTCGGGTTTTTCCCAAAAGGAAAGCTGGGGTCGAGCGTCTACCCTGTTTTTTAGCCTTCTTTGGATCAAGAGAGGGATTTCTTCCAGGTTATGGGTACCTAAAAGTGCGTCGATGTTGGGAACATGCTGTAGCAGTTCTTCCCGGTAGATCTGGCTCATACAACCACATACCAGGATAATGGGGAATCCATTTTCTCTTTTTTTGCTTGCGAACTGACCTATAATGCTTACTGCCCGGTCCTTGGCGTGTTCTCTAACTGCACAGGTGTTAAAGACAATAATATCCGGTTCTTCTTTTTCAGAGCAGGTTCTAAGTCCTGCTTTTTTTAAAAGGTACTCAATGTGTTCTGACCTGCTCTGATTCATCTGGCAACCGAAGGTAATGACTTTAAAACTCAGCCGGGAGAAGTCCAAAATAAACCACCTAAATGGATTTTGTTCTCTACGAGCCTGTGTATAAGGTACACAGGCTCGTGCTAACTTGACTACTCTCAAAAATTTATTTTCAGCCGTTACGAGGTTTGACGATTAACTTAATGGCTGTTCTTTCTTCTCCGTCAATAGTAATATCCGTAAATGCTGGGATACACACCAGGTCAATCCCACTTGGGGCCACATAACCTCTTGCAATAGCAACTGCCTTAATTGCCTGATTTACTGCGCCTGCACCGACAGCCTGAAGCTCGGCAATCCCCTTTTCGCGTATTGCTCCGGCCAGGGCACCTGCTACTGCGTTTGGATTAGATTTGGAAGAAACTTTTAAGACATCCATGTTGTATTCCCCCCTGTGTTTATGGTTTTTATTTTATTTGACCCAAAACTGGTAAGTTATTTTACTGAAACACGGCCTATTTCAATTGTTTTTCCAGTAGAATTATCTACTTCAACGATGATACCGTTTAAGATTACATCATTTTTGGCAACCTTAAATTTGGTGGGTAAGCCAGTCAAAAAACGATTCAGTACTTGCTCTATTTCTATTCCAATAACCGATTCCCTGGAGCCTGTCATGCCAATATCGGTTATGTACCCTGTTCCCTGAGGCAGAATGCGCTCGTCAGCAGTAGCCACGTGGGTATGGGTACCAAATACACAGGAAACCCAACCATCAAGGAACCAGCCCATAGCTATTTTTTCTGAGGAAGCTTCGGCATGAAAGTCCACCAGAATAATATTCGTAATTTGGCGCAGGGTTTCTATTTCACGCTTTACAGTGCGGAAAGGACAGTCCAGAGGTGGCATAAAGACCCTGCCGCCCAAATTAACGACTGCCCACTTGATTCCCTTGGTTTCCAGAACAATCGAACCCTTTCCAGGAACTCCCGGGGGGTAATTGAGCGGCCTGAGTAATCTCTCCTGTTTGTCAATGTAAGGGCTAATTTCTTTTTTGTCCCATATGTGGTTTCCAGAGGTAATTACTTCTACCCCGTAACTCAGGATTTCCTCGCACACTTCAGGGGTTATCCCCATACCTCCAGCAGCATTTTCTCCATTCACTATCACGGCATCAACTACCAGCTCTTCTCTCATTTGAGGAAGTTTTTTGGATAACATTTTTCTTCCAGGTTTACCAATTATGTCACCGATTATTAAAAAACGCATATAGACCCCTCTTTATTTGGCGTATTCTACTGCTCTGGTTTCTCTAATTACAGTAACTTTGATTTGTCCCGGGTATTCAAGCTCTTTTTCTATTCTTTTTACTACTTCATAAGCTAATTTGGCAGCCTGAACATCGTTCAATTTTTCCGGTTTCACAATAATGCGTACTTCTCTACCTGCCTGGATGGCATAAGATTTTTCAACGCCCTCAAAAGAATTAGCTATTTTTTCCAGCTGTTCCAATCTTTTGATGTATACTTCAAGACTTTCGCGCCTCGCACCAGGTCTCGATGCAGAAATGGCGTCCGCAGCTTGTACCAGAACCGCTTCAATGCTCTCAGGTTCTACTTCTCCATGGTGAGATTCTATGGCATTTATGATTTCCTCTTTTTCTCCATAACGTCGGGCTACATCTGCACCTATAAGCGCATGAGGACCTTCAACTTCATGGTCCAGGGCTTTGCCGATGTCGTGCAAAAGCCCAGCCCTTTTAGCTACATTTACTCTGGCTCCCAGCTCGGCTGCCATGAGGGCAGCCAGATGAGCTACTTCTTTTGAATGCTGGAGCACATTCTGTCCGTAACTGGTACGAAAATATAGTTTACCAAGTAGTTTAACTATTTCTGGATGCACATTCTTAATACCGGTGTCGAATAGTGCCTGTTCTCCTTCCTGGAGTATCTTTTCTTCAACCTGTATTTTTGCTTTCTCAACCAGCTCTTCGATCCTGGCCGGATGTATTCTTCCATCCAGGATTAGTTTTTCCAGTGCTATCCGAGCGATTTCCCTGCGAATAGGGTCAAAACAGGAAATAATAACTGCTTCGGGTGTATCATCGACAATTAGATCTACACCAGTTATCATTTCAAAAGTGCGTATGTTTCGTCCTTCTCTACCGATAATCCTGCCTTTCATTTCGTCATTGGGAAGGGCTACCACAGATACTGTATTTTCAGCAGTAAAATCAGCTGCATAACGCTGAATAGCCTGGACAACTACTTCTCGAGCAATTCTCTCTGATTCTTTTTTGACCTGTTCTTCTGCTTCTTTTATTTTTAGGCCAATTTCGTGTTCCAGGGTTTTTTCGACTCTGCTTAGAACTTCCTGGCGGGCTTCTTCCCGGGAAAGGTTGGCAATGCGGTGCAGTTCCTGTATCTCCTTTTCCTTAAGCTTTTCAGTTTCTTGCTTTATTTTTTCGGTTTCCCTTAAAAGCTCGTTTAGTTGGTTTTCCTTTTTTTCCAGTTGCTCTATTTTGCGTTCAAGATTTTCTTCTCTGCGTAAGAGACGACTTTCAAAGTTTTGAAGCTCTCGGCGTTTACGTTGTATTTCTTCTTCCAGGAATTGTTTTTCTTTCAAAATCTCTTCTTTGGCAGCAAGCAAAGTCTCTTTTCTTAGGTTTTCTGCTTCTTTTTGTGCCGCTTCGAGGATTTCCTGTGCACATCTGGAAGTTCGCCGTTCAAGAATTTTGGACTGCAAAGTTTTAAGATACATTCCCGCTATGATTCCTATCGCAATTCCTAACAATATATATGCCAGAAACATAATTGTGTTCACCCCTTATTCACTTTTCAATGTACGCAGAAAGTGTTGTGAGAATAATTCTAATGGCCTGACCAGCTTAAGTCAAGGAAATGGTGAATCTTCTTGATAGCGCTGCCAGGCTTCCCGAATGGCTTCATGGCTAAATCCCTTGCCTGCTAACTTCCGCAACAACCGGGTTGGGTCTATCTCGGAAGAATTGGTTGTCCAGCTTTCCAGCAGGCGTTTAGCATCTTGGATTTCCTCTTCCAAAGGATAGAGTTCTCGCAACAACTCAAGAAGGTTATTCGACAATCCCTTTTCCTTGAGCTTTTCCCTTATTTTCCAGTATCCCCAGGATTTGATATTTCTTTTGCTTCTCAGGTATTCCTCCAGGTATTTCCTGTCATCGAGGTAACCCCACTCTTTAAGTTTTTTGATTGCTTCTTCCATTTTTTGATAATCCAGGTTTTCTTTTTGTAATTTGTCTTTTAGCTGCTTTTCGGTGAGCATCCTTTGAGATAGAAATTTTATGCTTCTTTTGAGCGGATCAAGATTCTTTTTTGATTTCATCGGCTTCTTTATTGTTTCCGGTTTCATTCAAGGCTATACGGGGGTCAATCCCAAGCTCGTTCAGAGCCTGGTAGAGAATTTTATCGGCCACTTCCGGGTTTTCTTTCAGAAATTGACGGGCGTTTTCTCTGCCCTGCCCTAATCTGTAATCCTCGAAGGAATACCAGCTTCCTGACTTTTTGATAACCTTGGCTGTTTCTCCCAGGGCAAATATCTCAGATTCTTTACATATACCCTCTCCATAGAATAAGTCTATCTCGGCTGATTTGAAAGGTGGAGCCAGTTTGTTCTTAACAACCTTTACCACGGTTTGGGCACCGATGGTTTCGCCATCATGGGTAATGTAAGCTTTTCTACGGACGTCTATTCTAACACTGGCGTAGAATTTTAAGGCTCTGCCTCCAGGAGTGGTTTCAGTGGGTCCGTAACCAAAACCCATCCTTATTTTTTCACGTAATTGATTAACAAAAATTACTACTGTTTTAGTCTTGCTGATGTAACCGGTTATAATTCTCAGAGCCTGGGACATCATGCGGGCCTGAAGACCTATACTTGCTTCGTCGATACCACCGTCAAGTTCCGCTTTGGGTACTAATGCAGCTACCGAGTCGAGAACAATTATATCTATTCCCCCACTTCGAGTAAGTGCGTCAACTATGTCGATAGCTTCTTCTGCGGTAGTAGGCTGAGCTAAAAGGAGTTTGTCGGTCTGGACACCAATTTTTTGAGCATAGGTGGGGTCCAGAGCGTGTTCCGCATCCACGAAAACTGCAAGACCTCCCCTTTTTTGGGCTTCAGCGATAGCATGCAAAGCAAGGGTTGTTTTCCCTGAAGCTTCGGGACCAAAAATCTCGATTATTCTACCCCGGGGCAGACCGCCCACCCCCAGGGCTATGTTTAATAAGATGGAACCGGTTTTGATTA
Organism: Atrimonadaceae bacterium G-SL-SR-0-11; assembly: GCA_048814795.1. Taxonomy (GTDB): domain Bacteria; phylum Atribacterota; class Atribacteria; order Atribacterales; family Thermatribacteraceae; genus Thermatribacter. Next base: position 1,177,103 of record CP184673.1, read on the forward strand.
CTTCGACATCGCTTACCGTCAGACCCTTGCCGAAAGGTATAATCACGCCCTTGCCATATTTTCTTTCCAGATTACTTATGGCCTGTTTAACCATTTCATCGCGTTCGCTCAATTTTTTATCACCTCTTTAAAGGATAGGAGCTTAGTTCACTGTAAATAGGGCCACGAGGCGTTAAGGTGCTTTTGTATATCGTTATTCGATAAAGGTTGGTGGGTATACTTTCCGGTAGATGGAAATCCTCTATGACCACCTTTTTGGGTTTTCGAAGGCGAGCTATAGTTATGTGAGGCACAAAAGATTTTTCTTCTGCTTCAATGTTAAGAGATTCCCATAGTTTATGATTCAATTTCTCAGCGAGCTCCTTGATTTTGCCTTCTGCCTGAACATCAAAACCCATCCAGATGACTCTTGCTCTTTTCGGTTCTGGAAAGACCCCAACTTTGCTGATAAGCGCCGGTATTGTCTGAAAGGAGACGGCTATCTGCTTGGTGATGTTGGACAGGAGTGGAAGCTGGTCGCTATTCATGGTTCCAAAGAAACGTAAAGTGAGGTGTGTTTGTTGAGCATTAACCCATTTTGCTTCAGGAAAAAGACTTTTAGCATTTTCGATAAAGCTTGCTATGACCTCTTTTGCAGCTTCTTCAAGGTCCAGGGCAATAAAGCATCTTAAGGTTGTCTCATTTTTCATTGCTGGAACACCTCTTAGAGAGAAGGATGAAAAGCTGGGATAGTGCTTCCTGCGTAGTTCGGAACTTTATGGATTTTCTTTCTCCGTGAAACTGGTATCTGTGCACCTCCAAGTGTTCTCCCCAGGAGATTCCTATATACACTAAACCTACGGGTTTAAGCTCGGAACCCCCGCCAGGTCCAGCAATACCCGTTATTCCTATTCCAATATCGCTTTTAGCTTTTTGGGCAACGTTTTGGGCGAGAAGAGAAGCTACTTCTTCACTCACCGCACCGTGACTGTTTATTACTGTAGCTGGAACATCCAGATCTTCTATCTTGGATTGGTTACTGTATACTACGTACCCTCGTTTAAAATAGGAGGAGCTACCAGGCACATTAGTTATGCGGTTTGCCAGCAGGCCCCCAGTGCAGGATTCTGCAGTGGCTATGGTAAGCTGGTTTTCTTTTAAAAGCCTGCCTGCCGCTGCCTCTAAAGTTTCCGCATATGCTGAAAAAAGCCTATCTTTAAAGTGCTGCTTTATGTTTTTTATTGCTTCCTGAACTTTTTGTTCTTCTTCTGGTAAGGGGTTTTTAAAAGCATAGAGGTAAAACCAGACTTCGCCGGAACGGGGTATAAAAGCCGGACTAACTTCCGGTGGTAGATCTACGAGGAAGTCTTGAAGCTGACTGGCCAGCTCAGATTCCCCTATGGCGCAGAATTTTAGGGTTTCGGTTTTGAAGAAACTGGGTTGAACGCTGCCGATCTGTTCATCTATATAGCGCCAGAAAAATTCTACTTCCTGGGGAACACCTGGAATGACGAATATCTTTTTGTTCCCTTCCTCAATCAAAAAACCCGGGGCAGTGCCAACTTTGTTCTGGAGCATCAGGGCTCCTTCTGGTATTAAGGCTTGCTTTCTGTTATTTTCGGGGGGCTCTTTTTTTCTGATGCCACAATATATTCTTCTGATTTCTTCCCAAGCTTGAGGCGAAAAAACCAGTTTTTTTGAAAAAGTATCGGCTACGGCTTCGCGAGTAATGTCATCTTCGGTGGGTCCCAGACCACCACTAACCACTACGAACTGTACCTCTTCTTTTAGAGTCAAAAAACGCAAAGCCTTGATAATGGTTTCTTTGTTGTCGGGTATGAATATGGTATATTCAGTCAGTATTCCTCTGTCTAAGAATTTGCTTCTCAGAAATTCTGCATTGCTATCTTTGACCATATTGGTGCTTAACTCGGTTCCGATGCAAAGAATAGCTGCCTTCAAAGTTCACCCTCCAGAAGATAAATTTTACCAGCAGTAACTTTCATTTTATCAATAGTTCCTGGTTTAAGGTATTTGTTCCTGGTTTTAATTTTTACTTCGCAATCAACCTCAGGCGCATCTCCATAACTCCTGCCTAAATAATAAAACGCTTTGGAAGAGCCGTTTCTTTCTGAAAAAGGCCCCTTTTCAATGATAACCTCGATTTTGCTCCCTACCAGGCTCTGATGACGTTTCTTCATTATTTCTTCCTGTTTCTTTTTGATAGCTTTTAGTCTCTGAGTTTTTAATTCGGTTGGTACTTTTGGAAATAGCTTGGATGCTGGTGTTTCTTCCTGCTCGGAATAGGCGAATACTCCTACTCTTTCAAAAGGAAATTCTTCCATGGCCAGGAGTATTTTCTGAAAAGACGTATCGCTTTCACCTGGAAAGCCCACCATGAAGGTAGTTCTTAAAAAGAGCTGGGGTATATTCTTTCGCATTATTTTCAAAAAGTCAAACGTTTTTTCAATTTGTGGTGAACGGTTCATTTTGAAAAGGATGTTCGGATCCACATGTTGTAAAGGAATATCCAGGTATTTGACCACTCTTTTGCTGTTTGCAAATGCTTCGAGGAATTTCTCATTGAGACCCTGGGGAGAGAAATACAGTATTCTTAACCAGTGTTCTGAGGAAAGAAGCCTATCGAGAGCTTTTAGTAATTCTGGCAAAGCCCTCTTTTTGTAGAGGTCAATACCGTAGGAAGCAGTATCTTGGGCAATCAGGATGATTTCTTTCACTCCCAGTTCCAAAAGGTTTTCAACTTCTTTAGTGATGGAATCAATGCTTCTACTGCGCAGAGGCCCTCTGATGGCAGGGATTACACAGAAGCTGCAGCGATTATTACATCCCTCAGCTATTTTTAAAAAGCCCAGGTAAGGGGGTCCAGAAATGATTCTTTCTGTAGTGTGGTCATACAGATAAGGGAGGCCATTTGTAATAACTTTTTGCGAAGGAGCTTTTTCGAGTAAGGAGGGCAAATCCGGAAAATTGTTTACGCCCACCCAGAGATCTACTTCTGGATAGAGAGAGGTTGCTTTATCTTGAAAACGCTGGGCATAACAGCCAGCGACAATGATTTTCTTAGTTCGGTGTTGTTTTTTAAGTTTCACAATTTTTTCAATCCAGGATTCACTTTCTTGACAGGCTTCCTCAATAAAAGCACAGGTGTTAAGGATAACGAGCTCTGCTTCTTCAGGAGACACCAGAGCACAGGGTTCCCGAGCTAAAAGTTTGCCCAGGATTATTTCGGAGTCTACCAGGTTTTTATCACAACCCAGGGAAATAAGGGCTATTTTCCTCATGGAGCGAAGCTCCGCGCAAATTCTCCTGCACTCTCAGACAGATACCCCTGGTTACCAAACTGGTCTATTATTTTTACCCTATTACCTTCTCGGCCAACAACTGTTATCGGGGTAGAGCTTCGCAGAAGGTATTTTTTACCGGGGATGAGTATTCCTCTGAAAACTGTTTTACCCTCGGATTCCACTTCTATCCAGGCCAGGTCTTCGGGTAAAAGAGTAATAGAGAGTGTCTGGGGTTCTGGTGGAGGTGGACTTTCCTCCAGAAGGGTTTCTTCTTCAGTTTCAGTGCTTTCGGTGCTTGCTATGTTATTTCCAGCTTGCTGTGCTTCTATGGTGGTGGATTGGTCAGAAATGGTTGTGGAGTTATAGAGTATAAGAGTGATACCCAGTGCAGCTGCTGCTATCACACAGGTGAAAAGAAAAATACGCACCGTGCGTATTTTTCTTGAGTTTATAGTTCCTGATTTGGGCTTCTTTTGAAAATTCTGGTGAACTTTCTTTTCGTTTCTCTCTCTTTCTTTGAAGGAAGCAATGATAGGTTCTGGGTCCAGGCCCAGAAAGCTACTATAAACCCTGAGGTAGCCAATTGTATAAGCTTCTCCGGGTAATTCGTTCCATTTCTCTTCTTCTATAGCTTCCAGGTATCTTTTAAGAATAAAGGTGTTTTCCTGAGCTTCTTCAAGGGTGATACCCTTTTCTTCTCTTCTGTTTCTCAGTGTTGCTCCTACACCCAGGCTGTTTCCCCAATCAGACATTGTAATCACCCTTTTTCCCAATCATTACCTTTCTGGACTTGCTGCCCTCATAGGGGCCAACTATGCCTTCTTTTTCCATTTTTTCTATTATTCTGGCAGCTCTGTTAAATCCTATTCTCAGCCTTCTTTGCAGAAGAGACGTTGAGGCTCTCCCTGCTTCAACAACCACCCTGACTGCCTCCCGATATAATTCATCTTCTTCTGTACTCTCTTCCAGGACTTCTTCTCGAGGATTAAAATCAAAAGCATAGAAAATCCTGCCTTTTTCTTTCTGAACAAGCCAGTGTTCGATTACTCGTTTGGCTTCGCGGGTGGACACAAAACTTCCCTGCCCCCGGATGGGCTTGTTAGCTCCTACTGGTGAGAACAGGAAGTCGCCGTTTCCCAGTAATTTTTCTGCTCCTGGCCCATCCAGAATGGTTTTTGAGTCTGCCTGAGAGGATACCGCAAAAGCAAGCCTTGAAGGGAAATTAGCCTTTATTAAGCCTGTGATCACGTCTACAGAGGGTCTTTGAGTGGCTACTACGAGGTGCATACCTACGGCTCTGGCCATCTGAGCTAATCTACAAATTGAGGTTTCTACTTCCGACGAAGCTGTCATCATCAAATCGGCCAGCTCATCAATTACAATTACCACATAGGGCAATTTCTCTTCTTCGTCAACAAGGTAGTTGTATTCTTCAATGTTGCGCACTGAAAGCTCAGAAAGCATTTCGTAACGTTGTTCCATTTCTCGACACAGCCACTTTAGAAATTTTACTGTTTTTCTTACTTCAGAAATCACTGGGGCACAGAGATGGGGTAAACCCTGGTATATGGATAATTCTACCCGTTTAGGGTCTACAAGTGCTATGCGTAGCTGGTTGGGATCCGCTTTGAAAAGTAGACTCATCAAGATGGCATTAATGCATACACTTTTACCAGACCCCGTGGCTCCAGCGATGAGGAGATGAGGAGCTTCTCTTAAATCCCAGATTAGAGGTTCTCCAGTAACACTTTTGCCAAGCGCGATCTGCAGAGGAGATTTGCCATCCTGAAACTGGTCGCTTTCCACCAGATCGCGAAGAGAAACTATTTCTTTATGATTGTTTGGTATTTCTATTCCCACTGCTGCTTTACCGGGTATGGGTGCCTCGATTCTTACCGCTGCTGCGGCAAAAGCCAGGGCTATATCGTTAGCAAGGTTGACAATTTTGTTGACCTTTATACCCGGGGCAGGTTGGAATTCATACCTTGTTATTGTAGGACCTACCTGAACACTTATCACTTTGCCTGGCACGCTGAACTCAGACAGGGTTTGTTCCAGTTTAAGAATGTTTTTGGTGATGTCTGTTTTAAAGGTTTTCTCTTTTGCTCTGATTTTATTGTGGTAGTCCAGAAGACGAGTAGGCGGCAGAGACCATCCTGCTTTCTGGGAGTTGTCAATTATTTTTTTGAGTTTTGAATCAGGCTTGAGAGAAGGTTTTTCTCTTATAGTGTTTTTATCAAGAGATTTGGGGGTTAGCTTTTCTTCAGGGGTTTCAGCTCGGGATTCGGGCTTACTGGCAATATCCGGTTTTTCTTCGGTGAAGGTAAATATTTCTTCTGTGAAGATCGCGCTGGGTAGAGAAGTCTCTTTTAAAGTTGTACTTTCAATAATAGCTTCCTCTGGCGTACTTTTTTCTTCGTTTTTAAGATTAAATTTTGCTATGGCTCGTTTTCTGCGAAATCCTGTGAACTGTCTATCTTTTTTGAAAAAGTAGCAATGTATGTTACGCAGGCCCATGTATGCTTTTCTAAATATTTTACCTTCTTCTATTAAGTAGGTGGCCAGAATAGCCATGGAAAGAAGCAAAAGCCAGGTTCCTGCTTTTCCGAGATAATAAGCTGTTCGATTGTAAATTAACTGCCCTAACTTGCCACCCATAGAGCCATAGAGAAGAAAAAAGGAGGTTTCTTCGCTTTTCTGGTGACAGAGGGTTGTAAACACTATGAGCCAGAGCGCCAAGGCAGTTAACCTGCTATAAGTTTTGAAACGCCGGGCACGAGAGAAAGTAAACACCTCAACTACCAGGTAGCCAAGGTAAAAAGGCACAATATAACTACCCAACCCCAGGGCTCTCAACAAGTTGTCCTTTATGAAAGTGCCCATTATTCCGACATCTAAAGAGAGGAGAGCCAGAAAAAGGTATATTGAAAATAAACTTAGAAAAGAAGCTACTAAAAGCTTTATTTTTAAATTAGTCATAAAGCAAAAAGAAACTATTTTTTTCTAAAACTCTTGCTGCGTTGTTTTTCCTGGTGTGGAGTACTGTCGGCCAGTGCCTCTTTGTGACTAAGGTTTATTCTCCCTAAGGAATCTATACCTATGACTTTGACCAGGAGATCATCACCTACTTTTACAAAATCTTCAACTTTACGTATCCTTTCTTGGGAAAGCTGCGAAATATGGCAAAGACCTTCTCTGCCTGGGAAAAGCTCTACAAAAGCACCAAAATCCGTGGTTTTGGTAACCTTACCCAGGTATATTTTGCCAACCTCGACATCCTGGGTGACTGCTTTTATCATCTCAATAGCTCTCTCTTTGCCTTCTTCTGTTTTTGAGAAGATAATTACTCTTCCGTCTTCTTTAATATCAATAGTGGCGCCTGTTTCCTCAATTATTTTTTTAATCACTTTCCCACCTGGACCAATGAGTGCTCCTATTTTGTCAGTACTTATGGTTATGGTGGCAATTCTTGGTGCGTATTTGGATACAGAACTACGCGGTTTTGATAGGACCGAATCCATAATGTCCAGTATGTATAAACGGCTTTCTCGAGCTTCCTGTATCGCTTCGACAAGGATCTCTACAGGTAGCCCGTGATTTTTTACGTCCAGCTGAACGGCAGTTATTCCCTGCTTGCTCCCGGCTACTTTGAAGTCCATTTCTCCATAGTGGTCTTCAGAACCCAAGATATCACGTAAGAGGATATAATCATTGTTTTCCCCGAACATAAGCCCAATAGATATTCCCGCGCAAGATGCACGTACAGGTACTCCAGCGTCCATTAGGGAAAGACTACCTCCACATACAGTGGCCATGGAAGAAGAACCGTTCGATTCCAGTACCTCGGAAACTACTCTGATAGTATAGGGAAACTCTTCTTCAGGAGGAATAAAACATTCCAGTGCCCGTTCTGCAAGGGCACCATGACCAATCTCCCGGCGCCCCGGACCTCTTAAAGGACGTACTTCTCCAGTGCTGTAGGGAGGAAAGTTGTAATGTAACATAAACCTTTTAGCTTCTTCCTCCTGCAGGCCATCTACTTTCTGTTCTTCGCTGGTAGCTCCCAGAGTAGTTATAGCCAGGACCTGAGTTTGTCCCCTTGTGAATAAGGCAGAGCCATGGGTACGCGGTAACAAACCCACTTCGCAGCTAATGGGGCGAATTTCCTTAGGGGTTCTGCCATCCTGACGTCTTCCAGTCTTCAGAACCAGCTGATTAATTTCTTCCTTTACAATTTTTTCCCAGGTGTAAGTAAAACCCTCTAAAGTGGCAAATTCTGCTTCACACTCCTGAAGGGCTTTTTGAAGCAGCGCTTTCATTTCTTTTTCTCGCGCGCTTTTCTCAGGTATGCTTATAGTGGTTTGGATTTGGGACAAAAATTTATCCCTTAGCCAGCTTTCCAGGTTTCCGAGATGTTCAGGTTCTTTGACTTCTTGCTTGGGTTTGCCAATTCGCTTGATTATCTCCTGTTGCTCTTTAATAATTTGCTGAATTAACTGGTGACCCACGTACAAGGATTTGGCTACTTCCTCTTCTGATACCTCTTTGCCACCAGCTTCAATCATGGTAATCCCCTGGCTTGATGCCGCTAACACCAAGTCTAAGCGACTTTCGTTTAGCTCTTCCAGGGTGGGATTTAAAATGATTTCATTTCCAATGATACCCAGCCGGCAGGCTCCGAGAGGACCTGCAAAAGGAATGCCGGATATGCCCAGGGCTATGGAAGCGCCTATGATGGAAATTACCTCAGGTGGATGAAGCTCGTCTACCGACAGGACGGTGGTAACCACTTGGATATCGTTATAAAAAAGTGGTGGAAAAAGAGGCCTGATCGATCGATCTATAAGCCGAGCGCTCAGGATGGCTGTGTTGCGAGGTCTACCTTCTCTTTTAATAAAACCGCCGGGTATTTTGCCGGCAGCATAAAATCTCTCTTCAAAATCAACCACCAGAGGGGTAAAATCGACTGCCTCGCGTGGTTGATCAGAGGCCGTAGCAGTAACCAGAACCACAGTATCACCGTATCTTACAGTTACTGCTCCTCCCGCTTGCTTGGCTAATTTACCGCTTTCTAGAATTAGAATTTGGTCTCTACCAAATGGAATTTCAAAAGTGTGTATAATGACTGAAACCTCCTTTACTTTCTCAAGCCAAGTTTTTGAAGTATGGCGTAGTAACGGTCTACATGATATTTCTTGAGATAATTAAGCAACCTTCTTCTCTGTCCAACCATCACAAAAAGACCTCTTCTGGAGTGAAAATCTTTGGGATGTTTTTTCAGGTGCTCAGTGAGTTCCCTAATTCTGGCAGTAAGAATTGCTATCTGGACTTCTGGAGAACCGGTGTCCTGATCATGAGTTTTAAACTGTTCTATTATTTCTCGCTTTTTTTCTTTGGCTAACACCAACTTGAGCTGCACCTCCAATTCGTAACGTTCAGATTGTAGTTTACCACAGTGGGATACTGATGTAAATATTGTTTAAGGCACTCTGCGTCTCTCAAGATTTGTTGTTTTAGTTCAGATAGACTGGAAAAGGTGATTTCCGGACGCAGGAACTTCCAGAGATATATTGAAAAGCGCTGGTTATAAAGTTCTTGATAAGGAAAGTCAGGTATAAAAAATTCAATGACCTGGCGTTTTTTGCTATTTGGTAAAGAAGGTTTGGTGCCGCAGTAAACCAGAGCTGGTTGTTTGATCTTCTGATCCCAGCTTTCCGCGACTCCCACATAAACTCCCGGTTTAGGTAATTTTTTCTGGGAAGCTGGATAGATATTACCAGTAGGGAATCCCAGTTTTTGTCCTATTTTTTTTCCGGGGCGGGTTTTACCAATGATGAAAAAAGGATAACCAAGTGCCGAATTTGCTTTTTCTATAAGTCCTTCGTCAAGAAAAGATCTTATAAGTGAGCTCGAAATAATGGCATTATCAAGCTTTACAGAAGGTATTACTTTTACATCAATGCCTCTTTTGTTCAGTCCTTTTTTAAGGAATGAGGTGTTTCCCGAAGCCTTGAAGCCAAAGTGATAATTTGAACCTACGAAAACTGCAGAGGGACGGTAAATTTTATCCAGGATGGCAATGAATTCTTCAGGAGAAAGAAAGCGCAGATGGTTATTGAATCTCCAGAAACGAAGGGTGCTTTCAGGAAAAAAAGAGTTAAAGAGAAGAAGTTTTTGTGAGTAGGGAGTTAGATATTTCACTATTTTGCTACGAGTAATAAAGTTGCGGGGATGGGGATAAAAAGTTATAACTTCTAAGGATTTATTTCTTTTTCTTGCTTCCTGATCAGCAGCACTTAAAACTGCGCGGTGCCCGGAATGAACACCATCAAAAAAACCCAGTGCAATTATTTTCCCCTCGCTAGGCGAAAGATGGTTTTTGAGGAACTTCATGATAGTCTTCCTTTGAGTACAATTTCAGGCTTTAAATTACTTTCGATTATTTTTCCCAGACCTAAAAAGTGGTTGTTGCAATATACTTTGTATGTTCCTGGTGGCGAGATTGTCGATGCTACAGGATTGCCATTGATAAATCTTAGTGCTTCTTTTTCTTCTAAGTAGAGTTTGGGGATCCAGTAAAGAGCTTCATCTGGCGGGATGCTGTGCTTTATGAGGTAATCTGCAGTTAAGTTTTGTGATAAAATGTCTATACTATCTTTTACAGAAAAGTTACCTACTTTTTCTCTGAGCAGGGAGAACAAATAGGCTCCCCTCCCCGTTATCCGGCCAAGATCGTGGGCCAGGGTTCTTATATAAGTTCCGCTCGAGCATTCTACAAAAATCTTTGCCTTTGCAAAAACGCCTTCTTTAAAGTCGATAAGCTTTAGCTGATATATCGATACCTTTTTGGTCAGGTCGGGAACTTTTTCTCCCCGTCGTGCTTTTTTGTAAAGAGGTTCCCCCTGTAACTTTCTTGCCGAAAAGGGTGGTATTTGCTGAACTATTTTACCTTTAAAGTGAGGCAGAACCGTTTCTATCTCCTGCAAGCTGAGAGGTCGAAAATCAAAGCTTTTGATTTCCCCCTTGACATCGTAAGTGTCGGTAGTAATTCCAAAGCGTACCTTGGCAAGATAGGTCTTGGGCAACGCTTGGAAAAAAGAGACTAACCTGGTAGCTTTACCCCAGCATACCAGCATTACTCCCCTTGCGAAGGGATCTAATGTTCCTGTATGCCCTGCTTTTTGCTTAAGGATTTTTCTTGCTTTTTTTAAAACAGACATAGAGGTAAATCCAACAGGTTTGTAGAGGTTCAGCAGGCCACCGTTTTCCAGTTGTTTCATAGGGCACTCTTTTTGGTTAATAACTCCTGATCGATGTAATTTTGGATAAACTGCAAGACCCGACTTCTGACTTCTTCAAAATTGCCCGTTATCTTAAATCCAGCTGCTTTTTCGTGACCCCCTCCTCCAAAATGGTGAACTATTGGTAGAAGGTTTAGGTTATCTTGAGAGCGAAGGCTTACTTTAAAGTGGCAAGGTTGAGTTTCTTTGAAAAGCACTGATATCCGGGAACCAGGTATGAAAAGACCGTAATCGACTATTCCTTCTGTATCATCTTCCTGTGCATTAGTAACTTTAAAATCTTTCTGGGTAACATAAATGGAAGCTATTCCACGCTCTACATCGTATTCCATGCTGTTTAATGCTCTACCCAAGAGTTTTAGAGATTCTAATTTCCGATATCGGAAAGCGTGTTTAATTATTTGTGATAAAGAGGCTCCTTTCTGAGTCAGTTCGCTCAATACCTCAAGTAGATAGGTATTCATTTCCACAAACTGAAAGTTGCCAGTGTCAGTGATGATCCCGGTTAGAATGCTGGTGGCTATTTCTTTGGTAAGCGTAAAATTGTTTTTTTTGATCACCTGATATAAAAGCAGGCTACAGGAAGGGGAGTCAGGATCGACCAGGTTTACATTCCCAAAGTACTGGTTATCTGGATGATGATCGATGTTAATAATGGTCTGATATTCGCTGGCTGTTGCTGCTATTTTGCCAGTCCTTTTAAGGTTAGAACAGTCAACGACTACCAAAACTTCTTTTTCGAAATCAGTATCTGTAGATTGCTCGATGAGGTTTACGCCTGGCAAGAATTCATAAAAATAAGGTATGGGGGCATCATAGACGATTTTGGCTTTTTTGTTAAGGTTCTTTAAAAGAAAATAAACGGTCAGAGCCGATCCTATACCGTCGCCATCTATGTTTTGGTGAGAGGTGATCGTAAAATAATCTTTCTCGCGAAAGATATTAGCTATTTTCTGAAATTCCTCTTGCATCTTTATGCTCTTCCTTTTCGATACGTTTTAGTAGTTCTACTACCTGAAAGGCTTTTTCTAAGGTGGAGTCTGACACAAATTGTATTTCAGGTAGGGATTTTATAACCAATCTCTTGGCAAGCTCTTTTTTTATGTAACCCAATGCTTTTTGCAGAGCTTTGAAGTGTTCTTCGGAGCTTGTTTCTGAAAAAGAAGAACTGATAAAGCTGATGAATATCTTAGCAAGCTTCAGGTCTGGAGTAACTTCCACTCTTGCTATAGTGAAGTGTTTGAGGCGTGGATCGCTGGTTTGGGAAAGCAATATTTTGGATACTTCTCGCTTTATTAACTCAGCCACCCTTTTGGGTCTTTGTTCTTTCATTAAGCTCACCACAACATTTTTTGAGTTTCTGCAAGCAAATAATTTTTAGCTCTGATCAATATATTTCCATGTTAAGTTCGGTGATTTCAAAACGTCCGTCATCTTCCAGAAACAAAACAACGCGCTCAAGAAGGTTTTTTACACCAGTTTCATCTATGCCAACACAGGATATACCCAGGATTCCCTTTTTATAGCTTGTCCCATTGCTTTCTTCGATTACGGAGACGTTAAATTTATTACGCAAGCGCTGTTTTATAGAGTTCATTACCTTTCTTTTATCTTTGAGAGAAAAACTTTCATTAATAAAGATGTTAACTTGACAAACACCCACTCTCATCTTTCCTCGCGAATGAGATAAGCCTCCAGTATGTCTCCTTCTTTGAAGTCTTCGAATTGATTCAGGCCCACTCCACACTCATATCCCTGGGTTACTTCTTTTACGTCTTCCTTAAATCGCTTGAGTGAGCTTATCTTCAGACCTTCCTGAATGACTTCTTCATTCCTGATTACTCTGACCAGGGCATTTCTTTCCAGCTTACCATCTATTATATAGCAACCCGCAACTGTTCCTATCCTGGGAATTTTAAAGATGGCCCTTACCTCAGCTTTGCCTATTACTTCTTCTACCTTCTTGGGTTCTTTCATCCCCTGAATAGCTCGCTGAAGGTCTTCTATCAGGTCATAAATGATTCGGTAAGTCCTCACGTCTACCTTTTCTTTTTTTGCTGTTTTTGCTACTTCGCTGGGAAGTTTTACATTGAAGCCAATGATTACCCCTGAAGAAGCGGAAGCAAGCATTACATCGGCTTCAGTTATATTACCCACTCCTTTGTAAATTACGTTTAACTTGACTTCGTCGGAGCTAAGCTGTGAAACCGCCTTTTCCACCGCTTCTAAGGAACCCTGAAAATCAGCCTTGAGCAGTAGATTTACTTCTTTAGTTTTACCTTCTTCTCTGGCAAATAATTCTTCCAGCGAGATTAGTTCTCTCTCTGGGGTTTTGAGATTTTTCTCTTTTTCTCTCTCTGCTCTCCGCTCAGCAATGATTTTGGCTATTTTTTCATTTTCGGTGACCAGGAGTTTGGTTCCCGCAGGAGGGAGTTCCGCAAAACCGACAACTTCAACGGGAGCCGAAGGTTCTGCCTCTTTTATGGGTTTTCCAAGGTCATTAAAGAGGGAACGGACTTTGCCCCATGTGGTGCCGGCGACAAAGCAATCCCCAACTCTCAGGGTGCCTTCTTGTACTATGACTGTTGCTACTGGACCCTTACCGCGGTCTATTCTGGATTCAATGGTAGTTCCTATGGCATATCCCTCTTTTCTGGCTTTCAGTTCCAGAAGTTCTGCCTGTAGCAGAATCATCTCCAGGAGTTCAGAAATACCCTTTTTTTGTAAGGCGGAAATGTTAACGCATATGGTTTCTCCTCCCCACTCCTCGGGCACCAGGCCTTTTTCAGCAAGCTGCTGTTTAACTCGGTCAGGATTTGCTCCTGGTTTATCGATTTTGTTAATGGCTACAATGATTGGAACATCAGCGGCGCGAGCATGTTGTATTGCTTCTTCGGTTTGAGGCATTACTCCATCGTCTGCAGCAACTACCAGGATAGCAATATCGGTGACCTGAGCCCCTCTGGCTCGCATGGAAGTAAAAGCTTCGTGTCCCGGCGTGTCTATGAAAGTGATTTTTTGGTCATTAATTTCTATCTGGTAAGCTCCAATCTTTTGAGTTATGCCTCCAAGCTCGGATTCTGCTACTCTACTTTTCCGAATAGCATCCAGAAGTGTAGTTTTCCCATGATCCACGTGACCCAGTATGGTCACTACTGGAGGACGGGGTTGGAGTTTGGGACTTATAGCTTCAAGAATTTTCTCTTTGACTTCATCTTTCCACTCTATTTCCCAACCCTGCTCCCGGGCCAGCCTTTCCAAGGCTAAAGGGGGCAAGGGATTTCGTGTGTCGAAAATGATGTTCCAGTCTGCAAGGCGAATAATTATGTCTTCAAGGTTCTGGTTAAACAGTTTGACAGCTTCCCGCAGAGTTATCGGTGTATCAATGGTGATGATACGTTCTTTCCTTTTTTGTAATTCTTCTGCTTTTTTTCGGCGAAAATCTACTTCTTCTTTTATAAGTTCTACCAGGTCGTCATCGATGGAACTCATATGGTTTTTAACTTCGGCGCCCAGGTCTTTTAAAATGCTAATCAATTCGCTGGTAGGGACACCAAACTGTTCGGCAATCTTATATATCCTTACTTTGGGCATTTTCTACCTCCTTTCCCTCCGGAGAGCTTGCTGGCAGGTACTTTTTAAGATTTTCAACCAGTGTTAGCAATTCTTTTTGGGAACATTCTATTTTTAAGGCTTGCGAAATCCCTTTGAGATTTAATTTGGCAACGCATTCTAACTTAGGGCATACATAAGTCCCTCTACCCGCTTTTTTGCCAGTATCATCTATTAAAAGCTCTCCTTGTGGAGTTTTCACTATTCTTATTAACTCTTTTTTAGGTTTTCTTTCGCGACACCCTATGCACGTTCTAATGGGTATCTTGCGTTTTTTCATTCTCGACAATCTCCTCTTCCTCGTTGGCGGGTATTCCCTTAATATCTATTTTCCATCCGGTTATTCTGGCCGCAAGTCTTGCATTTTGACCTTCTTTCCCAATGGCTAGAGAGAGTTGGTCTTGAGCTACATATACAGTAGCGATTCTTTGCTCTTCATCGAGCTCCACTCTTTTAACTTCAGCAGGATTGAGAGCTTCAGCAATAAACTCTTGCGGTCTTTCGCTCCACAGGATAATGTCAATCTTTTCTCCCCTTAGCTCGTCTATAATGCTTCTTATTCGAGACCCTTTGTTTCCTATACAGGCACCGATAGGATCTATTTTCTTGTCGCGCGCTTCGACTGCTACTTTAGATCTAACTCCGGGTTCTCTGGCTATAGCCTTTATGTCAACCAGTCCATCATGGATTTCAGGTATTTCAAGCTCTAAAAGTCTTCGCACTAACCCGGGATGAGTTCTGGAGAGAATGATTTTCGGCCCCTTAGTTGTCTTACGTACCTCTACAATGTAGAATTTCATTCTTCCTCCAGGACGATATACTTCGGAAGCAATCTGTTCTGGAAGGGGAAGAATGCCGCTGGTTTTCCCAAGGTCTACTATTATGTTGTTTCCTTCCTGGTAACTTATGAGACCCGTAACCACTTCTCCTGCTTTTTCATAGAATTCCTCGTAAATCAGCTCTCTTTCAGCCTCCCTAATGCGCTGCAAAATTACCTGTTTAGCGGTTTGAGCAGCAATTCTTCCAAAATTATGAGGAGTTATCTCTACTTCAATCCAATCTCCGATTTTGGCCTCCAGTCCCCTTTTTTTAACTTCTTCCAAAGAAATCTCGGTTGTGTAGTCTTTGGGGTTTTCCACTACCAGTTTTTTGGCCAGTACTTTTACTTTCCCGCTTACTGGGTCAATAGCTACGGATACTCCCTTGTGAGAGCCTTTAAAGTTCTTACGATATGCTGATAGTAGGGCGGCTTCCACAGCTTGCTTAAGAGTTTCCTTGGGAATACCTTTAGTTTTTTCTATTTGCTCTATGGCCTCAAATATCTCTCTGCTCATGCTAACCCCCTGTTTGGAGAGGTCAAACTATTGCCCCGGTTTACTTTACAAAAAAGAACAAAGAGTGGGCTATGACCCACTCTTTTAAAATTGAAAGGCATTTCAAACAATATTTTAAGGCAATTTTTGTCTTAATGCAAATTTATCGTTCTGGTTAAAAGTGGCGCTTATCTTTTATCTACCGGCTTTTCTTTTTATGAGCAGATGTAAAAGGGGGTATCCAATGCCCAGGCAGGCAAGGCTTTCTCCTAACATTATGTATGCCACTGAATACCAGTAGGGTATTTTCAGAATAAAGGCAAGGTAGATAGATACGCCAAAAGCGTTTAAAAAAATTGGAGGCAACGGGGCAAGCCATGCCTTGGGCATGCGAGAGGTTAGATAGCCGGCAAGCAGGGTGAGCAAACTTCCAAAGATGACATCATATATGCCTATGTTTCCTGCAAGGTTGGCGAGCAGACATCCCAGCGCGAGTCCCCAGATAGCTTCAGGATAAATGAAAGGTAAGACAGTAAGTGCTTCTGCTACTCTCACCTGGATGGGGCCATAGGCAAGGGCATAAAAAGGAGGAAGTATGGTGAAAACGACATAAATGGCGCAAATAAAAGCTGCTCGAATTAGTTTTACCATTTATACTGCCTCCATTGACTGTAATTGAGTTTAATATATTATAGAAAAAACATTTTTGGAAGAGCTGAGAGAGTGAAAAGAAAAGATAGAAAGGCAAAAAAAACCGCCACGTTTTTGCGTTGGGTATTTGGCTCCTTTTTAGTTGGCTTGCTTGTTGGAATTATTACCATTGGCTTGGTCTGGTTTCTCTGGGGAAACGAGCTCAAAAAGGTATCTGCCCAGATTGATCATTTCCAGCCCAGGTTTACCACCCGGATTTATGATTCGAAAGGCCGCTTGGTGGACGAAGTATTCGTGGAAAACCGGGAGTTTGCCAGCCTTGACGAAATACCGGAAATTTTAAAAAAAGCGTTTATTGCCAGTGAGGACCAGCACTTTTACTCTCATCCTGGTGTCGACCTCACAGGTATTGTGCGAGCTTTGCTGGCTAACATTGCAAGAGGCTGGGGAGCCGAAGGGGCGAGCACTATAACTCAACAGCTGGCTCGAAACCAGTTTTTGGAGCTTAAAAAAACTTTTGACAGAAAAATAAAAGAAGCCCTGCTTGCTATACTCTTAGAAAGAAAATATCCCAAAGAAAAGATATTGGAAGCCTACTTGAACCAGATTTACTTTGGACATGGTGCATACGGAGTCAAAAGCGCTGCTCGAGTTTTCTTTGGTAAAGATCTGTCTGAACTGAACCTGGCCGAGTGTGCTATGCTGACGGGGATAGCCCGTTCGCCCTACAATTTTTCCCCCTATATTAATTTTGAAGCAGCACAGAGACAGCAACGAAGAGTTTTGGAAAGAATGCAGGAATTGGGATTCATTACTCAAGAACAAAAGGAGAAGGCCTTAGCTACGCCTATTGTGCTTTCGGGCCTTGAGAAGAAACATTCTCCAGCTCCTTATTTTACCGATTTTGTTTTGAAAGAATTATTGAAGCTTTATGATGAAGAGATAGTTTTTGGAGGCGGTTTAAAAGTATACACTACTTTGGATCTTGATTTACAGAAAAAAGCAGAAGAAACCCTTTTGGAAAGTGGTTTTCAGGGGGCCGTACTTTGCATGGATCCCACTACAGGTTTCATAAAAGCTATGGTTGGCGGTAGAGATTATCAGGAGAGTAAGTTTAACCGTGCTTACCAGGCGTATCGTCAGCCTGGTTCTACTTTTAAGCCTTTCATTTATACTGCGGCCATGGATAGTGGCTTTACTCCCAGTAGCACTATAATTGATGAGCCGATAACTTTTCCCAATGGATGGGAACCTCAAAACTACGATCGTCGCTTTAGTGGTGAGGTAACTCTAAGGGAAGGGCTTGAGAAATCAATCAATATTGTGGCTATTAAGCTTCTTCAGGAGGTTGGCATCAACAAAGTTATTGAATATGCGAGAAAAATGGGGATACAGGGTCCGTTGCGTAAGGACCTTTCCCTGGCGTTGGGGACTTCTGAAGTGACACTTCTTGAGCTGGTGAAAGCTTACAGTGCTTTTGCTAACCAGGGAAAAGTTCCTCAGCCTGTAGCCATACTCAGAGTTGAGGATTTTGATGGTAGGGTAATTTATTCTGGTTCACCTGCGATCAGGCAAGCTATTTCTCCTCAAACTGCTTATGTTATGGCCCGGCTTATGGAAGGAGTTATCCTGAGAGGTACTGGTAGACGGGCTTATTTCGGCAGACCAGCTGGTGGAAAAACAGGGACTACCGAAGATTATGTTGATGCCTGGTTTATCGGGTTTTCTCCTCAGCTGGTTTGCGGGGTTTTCCTTGGCAACGATGACCGTACTCCCCTTGGTCCAAGCAGGACGGGGGGAGTAATTGCTGCTCCTATTTTCAAAAAGATTATGGAAGCCTATCACCGGGATTTGCCGGTCGAGGATTTTGTCAAGCCTTCCGGAGTGGTGGAGCTGGAAGTTTGTGCCGAAAGTGGTCTTCTTCCTGCTTCTGGCTGTCCCCGGGTAAAAGTAGCTTTCAAGGAGGGCACAGAACCGACTTTTGTTTGCAATCAGAAACACTGATAGAAACTTATTTAAGTTTTACCACAGTTACTCCCAAACCACCCTCTTGGGGGGTTCCGGTACGAAAGCTTTCTACGAATGGTTGCTGTTTTAGGTATTCATGAGTGATTTTACGCAGAATACCTTCTCCCTTACCATGAATTATATATACGGTTTTGAAACCAGCGACAAGGGCCCGGTCCAGGTATTTTTCAAGTTCCATAAGAGCTTCCTGCTGGGTGAGTTTTCTTATTTCCAGTTCATTGGTAATGGTCTTTTTTGAAGGAACGGATATCCTCACTGGAGAACAACTCTGAATGGTTTCTTCCTGATCTGTATTTTTCGGATCGGTTTTTGCTATTTTATCTAAGGGAACTTTTATCTTTTGACCCTTAACTTCCACAACTGCTTTCTTTTTCTTTGGATTCACGGAAACTACCTTGCCCAAAGTTTTAAAATCGGGCAGATAGACGTTTTCTTCTTTTTCTGGGATATGGGGTTTTTTTCTTTGCTCAAGATCACCTTGGAGGGTTTGAAGGTAATTTCTGCCCTGGGTCATTACCTCTTTGAGTTCTTGGTAGGCGGCTTCGTTTAAAGAGTTTTCTTTTCTCAGTTGACCCACTTTACTGGCTATTTCCTTCTGTATTTTCTGGAAATATTCTTGCACTGTAGAAGTGAATTCTACTAACGCTTCTTTTTTCTTTCTTTCAAGCTCTTTTTGAAGCGAGAGCAATTCCTGTTCCTTGCTAATCAGCTCTGCTTCTTTCTGCCGAAGCCTTGTCAGGGTTTCTTCTACTTCTTTTTCTCTTTTTTCAAGCGACAGGAGAAGGTTGTTGACTACCAGGTAATCATGTTCCATTTTCTGGACTGCTTTCCTTATAATTTCCTCAGGCATTCCTATGAGCTCAGCTACCTTAATACCGAAACTACTACCCACTTTCCCGGTCCTGAGCCGGAAGGTTGGTTGAAGAGTGACAGGGTCAAACTCCAGAGATGCAGGTTTAATTTTGGGGTTTTTGTCGAAAGCAAACTTGATTTTAGGAAGATGTGTAGTAGCTACACAGAGAATACCCTTTTCGGTCAGAAATTCTAAGAGAGCAATACCCAGTGCAGAACCTTCTTCAGGGTCGGTACCACTTCCTATTTCGTCGATGAGAAAGAGAGAATCGGATTTTAATTGAGATATAGCTTCTTTTAGCTTAGACATTCTGGAAGTAAAGGTGCTCAGGTTGTTTTCTAAGTTCTGGTGATCCCCTATGTCAACGTACATTTCGTCGAGCAAGGGAATGATTGAACCTTCCTCAACAGCTGGTGGAATACCACAGTGAGCGAGGTATACGTTCGTGGCCAGGGCCTTAATAAGGACAGTTTTGCCTCCCGCGTTAGGTCCGCTTACCACGATGGTTGGTTGTGATGAATTTATAGAAATGTCGAAGGGGACAGCTTTTTCTCCCAGAAGGGGGTGTCTACCCCCTTTAATTTTTAGCTGATGTTTGGTTATCTCTGGAACATTACCTTTCCAGGTGCGAGTAAGTAACGCTTTGGCTTTGATGAAGTCAAGCTTAGCCAGGTTGTAAAAGCTACTCTGAATTTCTTCAAGGTGGGTACGTAATAAATCGGAGACTCGGCTGAGTATTTGCAATATTTCTTCTTGTTCTTGAGAACGAAGAATTTCGATCTGGTTATTAAGGAGCAGGATGGGTTGGGGTTCGACAAAAACAGTTGAGCCACTCGAAGAAGAATCTATAATAATTCCCTGAATTTTTGAAGCTTGGTTGGCTTTTACGGGTATGACGTATCTTCCTCTACGAATGGTATGAGTTGCCTCTTGTAGCACTTTTTTCTCATAGTAGTGCCGGACCAGGTTTTTCATCAGCTGGTCTATTTCTGCTTGAATATGCTGGATTCTGGTTCTGATTTGGAGCAGGTTGGGGCTCGCTGTATCCAGAATGTTGCCTTCAGGAGAGACTGTTTTTTCAAGTTCTCTTCTAACTTCATTTAGGTCATCAATTTTTTGGAAGTATTTTTTTAAAGAGGGATACTTTTCGTCAAGGGATAGGGATTTAACAGTATTCTTTAGATGAGATGCTATATTTGAAAGTTGGAGTATCTGGACTAATTCTTCGGGGCGTAAGATGCTTTTTTCTTTGGAAAGTTTTTTCAGGATTTCTCGTAAATCTCTGAGATGATCGAATTCCAGATGAGTGTCGAAGGTTAACATTTCCAGGCATTCTTTGACTTCCTGTAAGCTCTGGACAATCTCTTCGCTTGAGGCCAGAGGTTTAATTTGCTCTACCCACTCCCGGGTTAAGTCACAACTGCACGTTTTAGAGAGTTTCTCAATTATTTTGTGAAAATCAAAACTCTTCAAAACCTCTTGGGAAAGTTCTCTCATTTTCTTCTTTCAAACTCTTTTGAAGTAAGTCCTGTAAAAACTCAGTGTTTGGTATCTGGATAGTCCAGGAATATAGATAAGTTATCGAAGGCCTGGTTATTTCTTTATACAGAAAGGAATTTTTGACTCCTCTATCAAGGAAGTTTAAAAATTGAAAGTTCGATATCAATACCGTTATAATTATAACCCAAAGGATACCCTTAATTATTCCGATCGGCATTCCTAGTAAAGAGTCAACCCAGGTAACGCCCAGAGTTTTGAAGAGGGTTCTAAAGTGGATGCCAACCCAGGAGAATACGAAAACGCTGGGTAGAAAAAGGAGTAAAAAGCCAACTATTAACAGCAATAAGCCACTGTTTATAGGTAACAAAAAACCGGCAACTTGAGCTCCCCATCTTAGTCCCAGGATTCCTCCAACGATCACTCCGCACAAGCTCAAAAATTCCCTACTGAACCCCCGGACTGAACTTATAACGATGTTCAGCAAGATGATGCTTAATCCAATCAGGGTGTACCAATCACTGATCAAATGTCGTAAGTTCCTCCCTCAATTTTACCCCCTTTGCCTGTTTCAATTCGCTTTTGATTTTTGAAATCCATTCTTCGACTTCTGTTTCATCAAGCGTTTTTTGGGGTGAACGAAAGACAATTCGGACAGAAATTCCCTTTTTGTCTGGTGGGAGAGGCTTGCCCTGGAAAAGGTCGAAAATTTCTATCTTTTCGACCGGAATAGCCTCTGAAGTTATTTTTGCTTTAATTATCCTCTGGATTTTCTGCCACGATATGTCTATGTCGGTTACCAGAGAAATGTCTCGATAGGCCGCGGGGAAAGTTGGTATCTCTTGTAACTTGAATTCTTCTTCGGGTTTGGATAACGCAAATAGTTTTTCCAGGGAAATCTCGCAGACAAAAATACTTCCCCAAAAGTCGAGCTTCTTTATAAGTTCGCTGTTAAGTTTTCCCATCCAGCCCAGGTTCTGTCCTTCGGCTCTTACTGCACAGGAAAAGGGCTCTTCAAGGAAGGGATAAACTTGAGGAACGAGGTCGAGTTTATCACTGCTAATGCCATTGGTTTCAAATAGTTCTTCAATTAAACCCTTTAATGCGAAAAAGTCCTGCTTTCCTTCTTTGCTCCACAGCAATGGTTTTGAGTTACCACAGAGAGCAATAAAAAGCTTGTTTGTTTCGGAGAAGGGTTGGTCTGTTTCTTCCTCCAGAAGCTGGAATGTTTTGCCCATTTCGAAAAGGCCCCAATCAGAGTTCCCCATAGTTATGTTGCTCTTGAGTACTTCTATTGCGGAACACAAAAGAGTAGGACGTAAAACGGAATGTTCCTTGGTGATAGGATTGCTTATGGTTACCAGTCCTTTTTCAACGCCAATAACTTCTGCTAGCTGCTGATTGGTTAGAGAGAGAGAAACAATTTCTTTCAGGCCCCGGTTGGCTAAAAAACTTCTTATTTTTTCTTCACGCTTTTTGTTAGGATGTAAATTACCTGGATCGAAAGGGAAGCTGGGTATTGTAGAAGGTATCTTGTGGTAACCAGCGATTCTCCCTACTTCTTCTGCGAGGTCTACCTCCTGAGTGACATCGTGTCGCCAGGATGGGACTTTAACCTGAAGAGAATCTTCCTGGGTAGAAATTATTTCAAATCCCAGCCGCTCGAGAATAGAGATGACTTCTTGCAGTGGAGTTTCGAAACCCAGCATTTCGTCTATTTTCTTTTTCCTGAAAGT
Source organism: Atrimonadaceae bacterium G-SL-SR-0-11 (assembly GCA_048814795.1). GTDB lineage: Bacteria > Atribacterota > Atribacteria > Atribacterales > Thermatribacteraceae > Thermatribacter. The sequence continues at coordinate 1,199,378 of CP184673.1, forward strand.
GATTATTCTTTTTTTCTGGGGTAAATTGCCAGCTGTTAACCACTTTTTGTTAATCCGACCGCCAGCCAGTTTTTGTATTAGATGTAAGGCTCTTCGAGAAGCAAACAGTACCATTTCGGGGTCAACTTTGCGTTCGAATCTTGAAGATGCTTCAGTTCTCAGCCCGAGCTGTCGAGAAGTTTTCCTGACTGAGTAAGGAGCAAAGATTGCTGCTTCCAAAAAGACAGAAGAAGTGAAAGGGGTAACTTCAGAATCCAGGCCTCCTATTACACCTGCAATTGCTATGGCTGAAGTAGAATCTGCGATTACCAGATTGGAAGGATTGAGTACACGCTCTACTCCATCAAGGGTCCATATTTTTTCCTCAGGATAAGCTTTGCGAACGACTACCTTTTTGCCGCGAATCTTGTCAGCATCGAAAGCGTGAAGAGGCTGTCCTGTTTCCATCATAACCAGGTTGGTTATATCTACCACATTGTTTATAGGCCTCAGCCCGAATAGGCAGAGTTCTTTTATAAGCCACCAGGGAGAAGGTTTTATTTTAACGTCTTTTATCAGTTTTCCAGAATAGAAGGGACAAAGTTCTTCATCATGGTTTTCCAGGCTAAATTCCTCTTCCCAGTTTTCCTCGCTCAGGGTTTCTTCTGGAAGGACGATTTTTAGTCCAAAACCAGCTCCGATTTCACGAGCTATTCCTGCCATAGAGAGGCAGTCGCCCCTGTTAGAGGTTATTTCTAAATCCAGGATGGGTTCATTTCCAACCAGGGTTTCAAATAAAGGCTCTTTTTCAGGAATTTCTGGATCGATAGATATCAGAAAAGGAAAGACAGCGCTATCTTTCCCTCCTTCCCAGGGCATAGGAGAGGGTCTATTTGTATCGCTTAAATTAATTAACACCTTGCTTCCCAGGGGTGGCACTCCCCAGTCTTCCACGCTGATTTGATAGGTTTTGGCTCCGCACTTTATCGTGCAATGGACCACACCATCATCTTTTTTAATATCTGCAAGTACTGCTGAAAATAAGTTTTCTTCAAATAGCTCCCTGGGGTGGGAAATTTTTTCTACTATCAGTCCCTGGTTGGTAAGCTTTTCAGCTAATTCTCCCGGTGAAAAAGAAATGTCATCTGATAAAAATCTTTTTAGCACTGCGATGGGTAGCTTCATGGTGCCTTTCTCCTATCGAAAGGTTTTGAATTGATCCAGGAATCTTATGTCATTAGTATAAAACCATCTAATATCGGGAATGCCGTACTTTAGCATGGCAATTCTTTCCACACCCATTCCAAAAGCAAACCCCCTGAAGCGCTCGGAATCGTAACCCCCGTTTTTCAAAACTTGAGGGTGTACCAATCCTGCTCCCATTATTTCCAACCATCCGCTGTAACCGCAAGAGCGACAACCCTCTCCTCCGCACATGCCGCAGCTAATATCTACTTCACAGCTTGGCTCGGTAAATGGGAAATAGCTGGGTCGAAAACGCACCTTACGTTCTTTTCCAAAAAGTCTTTTTGTAAAAATTTCAATGGTTCCCTTGAGGTCTCCCATGGATATTTTTTCTGCAACTACCAGTCCTTCTACCTGGTGAAACATGGGGCTGTGTGTGGCATCAAATGCGTCTCTACGAAAGCATTTCCCAGGAACTATAACCTTAAGGGGAGGTTGATACTTTTGCATTACCCTTATTTGTGCTGGAGAAGTGTGGGTACGCAGTAGAAAGTTATTGTCTTTCAAATAAAAGGAATCCTGTTCATCTCGTGCAGGATGATCAGCAGGGATATTTAAAGCCTCAAAGTTAAAGTATTCAGTTTCTATTTCGGGTCCTTCTTCAAGACGGAACCCCAGGGTTTGAAAAATTTCAATAATCTGCTTTAAAGTAATGGTTAAAGGATGGAAAGAACCACACCAGTTTCTTTTGCCGGGAAGGCTTAGATCAACGGCTCTTTCAGGTTGGGTTTTGCTTTTCAACTCTCGAGCTTTTTTGTCAAGCAAAGAGGAGATTTTTTCTTTGAGTTCATTGAGTTTTTTCCCTGCAACCTTTCTTTCCTGTGGATCCAGGTCTTTCAAGGTTTTAAATAACTCACTAATTTTGCCCTTGCGACCTATAAATTTGCCTTTTAGCTGATTAAGTGAGGAAATATCCTTAACGTTCTCAAGTTCTTGGAGAAACTCGGAATAATATAACTCGAGGTTCATTTCCTGGGTTTTCATCCTCTGTTTTTGCCTCCTGAATAAGTTCCGGATGGTCCGTAAAATCTACAGTTCTTCTTTTACGGACCATCCGGATAGGGCTTAAAGGTTGCTTTTGGCTATTTCAATGAGCTTTGAAAAGGCAGAAGGGTCAGTTATGCAAAGGTTAGCCAGGTTCTTGCGGTCCACATTGACTCCTGCTTTTTTTAGGGCTCCGATAAACTTGCTGTAACTCATACCTTCCTGGCGAACTGCAGCATTTATTCTTATTATCCATAGTCTTCGAAAATCTCTCTTTTTGTTTCTGCGATCACGATAAGCGTAAGCAAGGGACCTAATAACCTGTTCTTTGGCGCGGCGGTAAGATCGTGAACGGGCACCGCGGTATCCACTGGCCATTTTCATGATTTTCTTCTTTCTACGTCGAGAGGCAACACTATTTTTTACTCTGGGCATTTTTACAATTCACCTACCTCTTTAGCAATAAGGAAGAACCGCTTTGATTCTTTTTTGTTCAACTTGACTAAGCACTACTGTTCTCCTCAGTCTTCGCTTCCTTTTACGGTTCTTTTTAGAAAGGAGATGGCTTTTGTAAGCCTGAGACCGTTTTACCTTCCCATGAGCGGTTATTTTAAATCGTTTAGCTGCTCCACGATGGGTTTTCATTTTAGGCATCCTTTTTCCTCCTCACTTCTTAGGTGCCAGAGTTACAGAGATATTTCTGCCTTCTTCTTTTATGTCGTGTTCCTGTTTGCCGATTTCTTTCAAATCGTCGATAATTCTCTGTAAGAGCTCAACGCCCTTTTCTTTAAAGGCCATTTCCCTACCCCGAAAACGTACCGTAAACTTGACCCGGTTGCCGTCTTCAAGGAACCGTACAGCGTTCCGAAGTTTCACCTGGTAGTCGTGGACGTCTATTTTGGGACGCATAGTAAGCTCTTTTAGTTCCGAGCCTTTTTGCTTTTTACGGGATAACTTGGCCTTTTTCTCTTTCTCGTACTTGAATTTTCCATAGTCCATGATGCGACACACCGGTGGATTGGCGTTAGGGGCAACTTCAACCAAGTCTAAACCAGCTTCCTCAGCTAAAAGCAATGCCTTTTTTAGGGGCACTATGCCTATTTGATGCCCCTCTGCAGAGATAAGTCGTACTTCCTTGGCACGAATTTGGTTATTTACACGGTATCTGATTTCTACTATAATTATCGCCTCCTCAAACCTGGCATTTTTTCTGCAAGGTAGCAAAAAAATATCATATTTGATTTGATTCAGTCAACCTTTTGATTCTCGACAATTTTAAGGCTTCCTGGAAAGTGGCAGGCTACCCAGTGATCTGGTTGTATTTCAAGCAGATCCGGTTCCTGTGAAGCACACAGAGGTTGACTTACGGGACAGCGGGTGTGAAAACGACAACCCGAAGGTGGATTTATGGGGCTTGGAACATCTCCCTTGAGAATAATTCTCCTCACTTTGTAATCGGGGTCTGGAACGGGCACTGCAGAAATAAGGGACATTGTATAGGGGTGGAGAGGATTTTCAAAGAGTGCTTCCTTGGGAGCGATCTCGACTGCTTTGCCCAGATACATTACCATAATGCGGTCGCATATGTATTTGACTACAGCAAGGTCGTGAGAAATAAAGATGTAGGTTAGAGAGAATTCTTCTTTTAAGTCTTTAAGTAAGTTAATTATTTGAGAGCGAATGGATACATCGAGCGCTGACACAGCTTCGTCGGCTATGACCAGCTTTGGTTTTAGTGCCAGCGCTCTGGCAATACCTATTCTCTGTCTTTGCCCCCCTGAAAATTCGTGAGGATATCTTTTGAGAATATCTTTTGATAAACCCACTTTTTCCACCAGGGATTCAACCATCTTTTTCCTTTCTTTTGCACTTCCTGTGTGATGAGTTGACAGCCCTTCCTCGATAATGGCTCCAACAGTCATGCGGGGATTTAAGGAACTAAAAGGGTCTTGAAAAATCATTTGAATATTGCGCCTTAACTTGCGGAGCTCGGAGTCGGACAAGGAAAAAACATCCTGATTCTCAAAAATGACTTTTCCCGAGGTTGGTGGATACAGTTTAAGCAGAGTCATGCCCAGCGTGCTTTTCCCACATCCCGATTCCCCAACAATGCCAAAGGTCTCCCCTCTTTTTACCTGAAAATTTACTCCATCCACTGCTTTTACAAAAGCTACCACTTTCCTGAATACCCCTGCTTTGATTGGAAAGTATTTTTTTAACTGTTCTACCTGAAGAATAGGTTCAGAATTTTTCATCCTTAGGTTCTCTTTTCATTGTTGGTTTTTGCCAGAAGTGGCAGTAAACAAAATGTTCCCCCCCAAGATGCACTCGCGGAGGATCCTCAGCACATTTTGTTTCCGCAAAGGAGCAACGGTTGCGAAATCTGCAACCCTCTGGAAAAGATAAAGGGTCTGGAACCATACCTGGAATGCTATCCAACCTCTCTTGTCTGGTATCCAGACGGGGTATGGAATGTAAAAGCCCCAGAGTATAAGGATGGGTTGGTTTTTTGAAGATTTCAAGGCGACTTCCTTCTTCCACTATTTTCCCGGCGTACATTACTGCTACTCTATCCGCGAAGTCAGCTACAATTCCCAAATCGTGAGTGATAAGAATTACCGCCATATTCAATTTTTTCTGCAGTTCTTTGATAAGTTCTAGAATCTGGGCTTGGATGGTAACGTCCAGAGACGTTGTGGGTTCATCAGCAATTAGCAATTTTGGGTGGCAGGAAAGGGCCATAGCGATCATGGCTCTTTGTTTCATGCCTCCTGAAAGTTCGTGGGGATACTCACGAAGTCTTTTCTGGGGTTCGGGAATGCCGACCAGTTTTAGCATTTCTTCAGCTCGCTTTTCTGCTTCCTTTTTGTTGACTTTCTGGTGTAGCATGATTGCTTCCATTATCTGGTCTCCAATAGTATATACTGGGTTCAGAGCAGTTGCTGGTTCCTGGAAGATCATCGATATTTCTTTGCCCCTTATTTCCTGCATTTTGCTTTCTGACAGTGACAGCAGATTCTGGTTCTGGAAAATTATTTCACCGCTTTTTATAACGCCATTGGAATCAATTAACCTCAAGATGGCCAGAGAAGTTACACTTTTACCGCAACCAGACTCTCCTACCAGGGCAAGGGTTTCAGCTTCTTTCACTTCGAAGCTTACTCCGTCTACCGCTTTTAACTCTTCTTTGTTTTCGTTGTAAAAGTAAACCCGAAGGTCTTTGACGAGTAACAGAGTTTTCCTTCTTGTCAATGGGATTCCCTCTATATTCTCTATATTTTTAATCGTGGATCAAAGACGTCCCTCAAGGCGTCGCCTACCAGATTCCAGGACAGAACGAAAAGCACCATGGCCATACCAGGAAATACGGTCATATACCAGTATTTGAGCGCTTCACCTTGACCACCCAGCATCCAGTTACGGGCATAATTGAGCAGTGCTCCCCAATCAGCATAACCCTGAGGGGCTCCCACTCCCAGAAAGCTTAAAGCAGAAGCGGTTATGACCAGCGAACCCATGCGCATGGAGGCTTGGATCAATACTGGAAATATAGTGTTGGGTAAAACATGACGCATGATTATCTTAAAATCTCTGACTCCCAGAGCCTTAGCAGCTATGACGTACTGTTCTTCCTTAACCTGCAGGATATTGCCTCTGATCAGCCTTGCTGGGTACATCCAGCTGAAAGCAATCATGGCAATCATTACCTTGTCAAGACCGGTTCCCAGGATGGTGGTTAGTACCATCGCGGCTACCAGGAAGGGAACGGCAAGGAAAACGTCAGTAATCCTCATCATCACTTCATCGAGTAGTTTTCCGAAGTATCCTGATATAGAGCCTACAATCAGCCCTATAATGGTTGAAATAAGGGTTACTATTATGCCTATTCTAAAGGCAGTTCGTGTACCCCAGATGACACCGTAAAAAATATCCCTTTTCCCGGCTACACCAAAAGGATGCTCCGGGGAAGGAGGCTGGGGATTAGAGCTCCAGGTCACAATGGGCATTAAATAGGGATTTCTTCCTGGTTTTGGTGGGGCGATGAAAGGAGCTAAAATAGCTATTATTATGAAGAACGCCAGAAGAGAAATACCCAATATGGCCGAAAGGTTGGAAAATAGTTTTTTAAGTATTCTACGAGTTTCTGCTCTCAATTTTTACTCTAGCCTCACCCGGGGATCAATTAGCGCGTAAGATATATCCACCAGCAAATTACCTATCACCAGTATAAAGCCAAAAAATAAGGTCCCTCCCATGATCGAAGCATAGTCAAGTTGCTGAGCAGCGAGTGCCATAAAACTTCCTATTCCTGAGCGATTAAAAATAGTTTCTACAATGACTGTTCCGGCAAGAAGACCTATAATCGTCTGCCCGCTCACTGTGGCTACAGGGATCATGGCGTTGCGCTTTGCGTGTTTGTTGATGACCACCTTTTCAGCTAAACCCTTTGCTCGGGCAGTTCGGATATAATCTCTTTGCAAAACCTCAAGCATCGAAGAACGGGTTATTCTCAGAATGAAAGCAAAACCAACGTAGACCAGGGTTAAAACTGGACCAGCCAGGTGGCGCAGGGCATCTACAAAAATATCTATTCTACCGTTAAGCAAAGCATCGATAGTTGGCATGCCAGTTATTTGTTTAAAGGCTGGAGATTTAATCACCTCTTCTGCCCATATACTGAGGGTGCCAGGCGGAAAAATACCCAGAGTACTGTAGAAAATCATAAGTACCAGCAATCCGAAAACAAAATCAGGAAAAGACCATCCAACCACCGCGAATATACGTAAACTGTGATCAAGGAAACGGTTGTGGTGCAACGCAGATACAATTCCCATCCAAGTGCCAAGCAAAATAATCGGTATTACTGCAAAGATGGTGAGTTCCAGAGTATAGGGAAAGCGTTTCAAGATTGCCTCATAAACCGGTTCTTTCCCAACGTACGACCATCCCAGATTTCCTCTAAACAGGTTTTTAAGCCAGCGTCCATACTGCACAATGATTGGATCATTTAATCCATAAAGCTCAATCAGTTTATCAAGGTCTGCGCTTTTCAGGCGTTCTGGACTGTTAATAAAAGTGGCCAGGCGCTGATAAGGACTCAGAGTGCCAATCATCAAGAAGACAATGAGTGATATACCAAACAGCGTTAAAGGTAGGAACAAGAGTCTTCTAATTATATAAAACACCATGCTGGCTTATACTCCTTTGTTTTGTCAAAGAGGGAGGAGAACCCCCCTCTTTGAAGGTTGCTACTCTTCTTTCCATACTCCGTCAAAGTTAACTTCACCTGGGCGGATAGGATTAAACATCCATCCCTTAACCCAGCTTCGCATAACAAAGATTTCTACGGGTTGATAGAAGGGTATGCCCAGAGCGTTTTCGTAAGCTATGTTCTGTATTTTTTCGTAGATTTTTTGTCTTTCTTCTGGATCAGTTTTGGATATTGCTTCTTCAATGAGCTGATTAAGATTTTGCTCGGCGAATTCTATGAAATTTTTACCCTGGGTGGTGCCGTATACACCGTTACTGTGATAATAGGTGAAAATGAAGTTATGGGGATCTGGATAGTCAGCTAGCCAGCCGATAACGAAAGCAGGCAATTGCCCGCTACGATAGGCATCGAGGTAGGTTGGCCATTGTACTCCCTGCACTTCTATTTTGAATTTGGGATTCAGGGATTCAATGTTTTCTTTAAGCATTTCACAGGCGGTTTGACGAGCTTCATTTCCAGTGTTGTAAAGCAAGGTTAACTTAAATCCTTTTTCCCACACTTCTCCATTCCAGGCCTTCTGGAGTTCTTCCTTGGCTTTTTCAAGGTCAAACTGGTACATGGGCAGGTCTTCGTTGTAGCCGAGAAGTCCTCTGGGAAGTACTGACGGTATCCGATATCCGTATCCATTGAGGACTTCGTTTATAAAGGTTTCATAGTCAAAAGCATAGCAAAAGGCTCGACGAACGTGGATATCGCTGAAGAAGTCGGGAGGAATGCCCTCTCCATCCAGTTTACCACTACCCAGATACTTGCTCTCCGGAACAACGCTCCAGTTAAAGTGCATCGCGGTTATGGTCAGACGTGCTCCTTCCTTGATGACCACATTTTCCATTCCTTTTACCTGTTCCAGATATTGAAGTGGGGTGTAAATCTGATCGGCGTCTCCTGCTTCAAGCATGGCTCTGCGGGTGCTCCATTCGTCGATGCCCCAGATGATAGCTTTGGCAATTTTGGGTTTTTCTCCCCAGTAATTTTCGTTGCGTACCAGAGTTACTTTTTGTTGTGTTCTGTCCCACTCGGCAAGTATAAAGGGACCAGTTCCGATCGCTTTTTCATAAAGAGGGCTTTCTTCTTTTTTAAGATTGTGATATTTCCACCATCCTTCAGGCTTCCCGTCCCAGAGACCCAGCTCTATGCAGGTTTCTTTATCCAGGATTGCACTCCAGCTTGAGTTTTGAGCCAGTATGCTCAAAAAAGGAGCAAAGGGTCTCACCAGATGAAATACTACATTGTCTCCCTCTACTTCTATTGCAGGGTCAATGTACTGGTTGTAAAAGTCGATTAACTTTGGTTCATATGCGGGATCCTTCAGAGTTCCATCTTCGTTAAACATGTCACTCCAGGCTACTCCCAGTTTGTCTGCAACGAAATCTTCCAGGGTTTGGTAATTAAACAGGGCTTCGATTAACATCCACATTGGTCCTGCATAAGGGTCAAAAAGGATTCCACGTTCGAAACTATATTCAACATCTTCTGGAGTGAGATCATTTCCATTGTGGAAAGTTACGCCTTTTCTTATGGGAAATACGTAAGTTTTTCCATCATCTTTGATGAGTCCGTTTTCCACTGATGGTACTTCGGTGGCCAGACGGGGAACAAACTCAGTAATGCTTTCTCCTTTATAGGCAATCAAGTTTTCATAAACAAAATTAATAACTTCACCGCTGGCTGTATCATAAGCGTAGTGAGGATCCAGTGTATCCGGTTCTCCAATGCTGAGGTATATGTAGGTATCCGGGTTTTTGACCTCAGCCATTGCCAGAGACATACCGCCTATAATCAGGAAAATCAAAAACAACCAACTGCAAACTCTCCAACCTTTCATAATTACTCCCCCCTTTGGGTTGATTTATTGGATAAAGCGGAATAGTGGTTTCCTCTCCCAGATTTCACCTCCTTATTTCATTTTTTTCAAGCGTGGGTTGGGTGTTATCCCTGGAATCCTTCCTCTTTTAGCAACCTTCTGACCGGCTACCTCTTTGAGATCCATGGTCATATCTATGGGTGGTGCTCCACTGATATAGCTTCCGACGCCAAACATATCTGCATCCTCTTTAAGTAACGCTATCTTTTCCGGATTTAAACCTCCTGAAACCACTATTTTCACCCAGGAGAAACCTGCCTGGTTAAGGCGAATTCTCACCTCTTTAGCCAGAGCTGGGGATACACCGCCTCGTTCTTCGGGAGTATCCAGCCGCACTCCAACCAGCTTTTCTCCCAGTACCTTGGCCACCCTGAGTGCTTCTTCCGCTTCGTCTTTAAAAGTGTCTACCAGAATTATACGAGGTAAATGATCTGGTAGAGCCTCCTCAAAGGCTTTGGCGGCGATTACTGTGTCGCCTGCAATGAGAATAGCTGCATGGGGTATAGTTCCTCCTGGTTCCCTCCCGGCAAGTTTAGCCCCTAAAATACATGCGCAGCCGTCGACTCCTCCAATCAGGGCAGCACGCTCCATGACTGGAGCTACTGCGGGATGTACATGCCTTGCTCCAAAGGCGAGCACCTTTTTTTTGCCTGCCGCTTTTTTGCACTCTCGGGCAGCGGTAGCCCACCCGCTGCTTTGGGCCAAAATCCCCAGAAGAGGTGTTTCAAAAATGCCAAACTCAGAATAAGGGCCTTTAATCCTCATCACAACTTCTTTGGCCTCAAAAGTTTCTCCTTCCTCGAGAGACCATATCTCGACCCGACTTTCCTTAAGTAAATTGAGTACTTCCTGAACTCCACACATTACACCTTCTCGGCGGGGAAATATCTCAGCGGTTACCAGAGTATTCTCTAAGTTTAGGTGTTTGAGAATCTGCTGGGCACTTACGAAGTAAATATCTGTGGTATAACCTTGCTTAATTTCTTCGTGGGTTGCTGAATAAAACAACCTCCCCGGGGAGGGTTGTAATACAGAAGCTTCTTCTATACTATCAATCCATCTATTTTGAGACATTTCATTCCCTCTTGGTTTTGGCAATAGTTGGTTGACGTTTTTATCGGTATACAGTCAGGGCAAAAACAAGGGAAAGCGACATAAAGATTACTGAAAAAAGTACGGTGAGCTTGGTAAGCAGAGGAAGGTTTTTGAATTTGCTGCTCCGGTCTGCCCGGGTTGCTCCACCGAAAATACCTCCACCCATTCCTGCTTTACGAGGTTGAAGGATTACAGTAAGGATTAAACCTACACAAATCAAAATTTGAACAATCATCCAGCTGGTCATTTTATATCCCACCCGATACCCTTGCGGTTTCTTTGATGATGTTTAGGAATTTACCAACATCAAGACTGGCTCCTCCAACTAGCGTTCCATCGATATCTTTTTGATTTACGAACTGGGCAACATTTTCTGGACTTACACTACCTCCATAAAGAATCCTGATTTTTTGAGCTCTTTCTTTGCCAAGCTTTTCGGAAATTTTTTCCCTTACAAAAGCGATAGCCTCCTGAGCATCTTGAGGGGTAGCTGCTTTGCCGGTTCCAATGGCCCATACCGGTTCATATGCAATTACCATTGATTCAACATTAGCAAGGGTGATAATTCCTTCTATTCCTTTTTCGAGCTGGTAGGTTAATATTGCTTCAGTTTCGCCTTTTTCCCGTTCTTCGAGGGTTTCTCCAACACAGAGAATAGGCTGTAATCCAAGCTTTAGTGCAGTCTGCACCTTTTGACCTACTTCTTCCGCTGTTTCCCGGAAGATATGTCTCCTTTCGGAGTGACCAAGGATTACATATTTACAACCGATTTCAAGAAGCATGGGCCCTGAAACTTCGCCAGTGAATGCACCTTTTAATTCCCAGTGCATATTCTGAGCTCCCAGCTTTACAGGCGAACCTGCTATTTTTTGGGAAAGTGCGTGTAGAGAAGTAAAGGGAGGACAAATAATGACTTCTACATCAAGTGTTCCCAGTTCCTGCAACAAGGCTTCGGCATATGCCGAAGCCTCAGCAATGGTTTTGTTCATTTTCCAGTTGCCGGCAGCGATAGGTTTCCTCATGACTACAATCCCTGCTCCATCATATAGTTTGCAAGATCTACTACCCTGCAAGAGTATCCCCATTCATTGTCGTACCAGGAAAGAACCTTAACCAGGTTGGCGTTAACTTTGGTGGACAAAGCATCTACAATCGAGGAGTGGGCATCATGTAAGAAATCGATAGATACCAAGGGTTCTTCGCAGTAAGCAAGGATACCCTTTAGTTCGCCTTCTGCGGCTTTCTTGAGAGCAGCGTTAACTTCCTCCGCGGTAGTCTCTTTTTCCACAATGGCTACAAAGTCCACCACTGAAACGTCGGGGGTGGGAACTCTAATAGCCATTCCATCTAATTTTCCTTCGAGTTCAGGCATTACCTTGCCTATAGCTGCTGCGGCTCCTGTGGTGGTGGGAATCATGGACATTGCTGCAGCTCTTGCTCTACGCAGGTCTTTGTGTGGAAAGTCAAGAATTACCTGATCGTTTGTATAAGCGTGGACGGTAGTCATAAACCCTTTTTGGATAACAAAGTTCTCGTGAAGCACTTTTACAATAGGTGCGAGGCAATTAGTTGTACAGGAAGCGTTGGATACTATGTGGTGTTTGTTTTTGTCGTAGGAGGAATGATTAACTCCCATTACCACGGTTATATCGGGTTCCTTGGCAGGGGCAGTGATAATAACTTTCTTTGCACCAGCTTCAAAGTGCAGGGAAGCTCCTTTGCGGTCTCGGAATTTCCCGGTTGACTCTATTACAATATCTACTCCCAGGTCTTTCCAGGGAAGCTGAGCAGGGTCTTTTTGAGCAAGAACTTTTATTTCTTTGCCATCAACAATTATAGCGTCTTCTTTGGAAGAAATGTTGTTGGAAAGAGTGCCGTGGACTGAATCGTATTTGAGGAGATGAGCCAGAGTTTTGGCATCGGTCAAGTCGTTGATTGCCACCACATTGACGTTTCCAGTTTCCAGCATCCTTCTGAATACCAGTCTCCCAATCCTGCCAAAACCGTTTATGGCTATGTTCAAGTGTATCTACCTCCTTTAGTGGAAATTTTCTCTTTTAACCATGCCAGATATTATACACTAACTTGCTTTATTGTAAAGGGAAGAATACAAAGTCAGAAAGGGTGGCGCTAAACGCCACCCTTTCTGACTTTGAGCTTAAATGATTGCCTTTTCAGTATCTATGTCAAAGACGTGCATTTTATCAGTGTCTACTACTATTTTCATTGTGTCGCCCACATCAACATGGGTTTGCATATCAAACACAGCTACGATGGTATGTGCTCCACAGGTAAGATAAACTATTTGTTCAGAGCCCAAAGGTTCTACCACATCGACGGTGGCATCGATAACGTTGCCGTCCTGGCGAAGCATTTCTTTTGATACTGCGAGGTCATAGATGTCCTGGGGTCTGATTCCAAAAGTCACTTCTTTGTTTACGTATGGTTCCAGGGCAGCTCTGTATTCTTCGGGAACAGCAATCTTAAAGGACTGTCCGTCGAGGACCAGGAAGTCGCCATCTTTTTTCAAAGTCACATCCAGGAAATTCATGGACGGGGTTCCTATAAATCCGGCTACAAACTTGTTTGCGGGTTTGTTATAAAGTTCAAGTGGGGTACCTACTTGCTGGATGATTCCATCTCTCATAACTACTATTCGGTCTCCCATGGTCATGGCTTCAACCTGGTCGTGGGTAACGTATATCATGGTAGTTTGAAGCCGGTCATGGAGTTTTGAAAGCTCTGCTCTCATCTGCACGCGTAGCTTTGCATCCAAATTGGAAAGAGGTTCATCAAAAAGGAAAACCTTGGGGTGACGTACAATAGCTCTTCCTACTGCCACTCGCTGTCTCTGTCCACCTGAGAGCTGTTTTGGTTTTCTTCTCAGAAGTTCTTGGATGCCAAGTATTTCAGCTGCTTCTTTTACACGTCTGTCTATTTCATCTTTTGGAAACTTACGTAACTTAAGACCGAAAGCCATGTTGTTGTAAACATCCATGTGGGGGTAAAGAGCATAGTTTTGAAATACCATGGCGATATCGCGATCTTTGGGTGGCACATCATTCACCAGGGTGTCTCCAATATAGATTTCACCCTCGTCTACTTCTTCAAGACCAGCAATCATTCTCAGGGTAGTGGTTTTTCCGCATCCTGAGGGACCGACCAGTACGATGAACTCTTTGTCCTTAATTTCTAGATCCACCTTGTTTACCGCTACTACATCTCCAAACCGCTTGACCACGTTTTTCAAAACAACACCAGCCATCTATATTCCTCCTTTTTGACAAAAAATTTAAAAAGTAATTCAAAAACTACAGAATTATTGTAAAATACATCATTTAATGTGTAAAGACTTAGATTCTACCATTTTTTCTATTGTCTTAAGCCTTCTGTGGGCTTCGCCTTTGGAAATAGGAGGTCTGCAGAGTTTGCCCAGTTCTTTTAGAGAAGCGAGGGGATGTTTAATGCGCAGAAGTGCTATTTCAAGTAGTTTGGGCGGCAAGGTCTCCAGATCTATCCTTTGCAGTTTTTCTCTTAGGCGCATTGAGTAAGCAACAGTCCTTTCTAAATTGGAAGTCTCACAGTTGACCCACCTGGTTAACTCGTTGAAGGTGGCTTTCTCGGCGACCAGTTTTTCCAGGATGAGATAGGTGTGTGTTGCTCCTATGGAATGAACAAAACTGGTTATGGTGTTTATGTTTTTAGAGTATAGAATAAACCTATTGCGGTAAAGTCTCTTTTTAAAATCCAGGTTTTGTTTTTGTAGAAATTCAAGTACTTCATCACAGACTTTTTCTGAAGAAAGACGCATTTCCAGTTGGTAAGACTTGTGGGGTTCTCCAAGATAGCCCTTAGTTTCAAAAAGACCTCTTAAAAAGTGAAAACCAGCTTCTCGAAGACTATTAATAGAGCGCGTTAAGCTAACCTGTAACAGTTCCCATTTTTTGCCCAATTCGAAATCAACCTGATAGAATTTGCCTTTATTTAAGCCTTTCTTATCAAGGGCAAAGATCTGGTAATTGAGTGAACCACCCCGAACTTTTTTCTGAATGGTTACTATTTTTTTAATCAACGCTATGTCTTGGTGGGTGAAAAGAAGGTAAAATTGATCGTTGCTTTTTTGAAGCACACCCAGACCGTGGATGATGCCCATCCATTCGGCTTCCAGGTTTTGAGGGTTATCGGGAATAATTGAATAAAGTTCTTCTTTAAGAAAGTTCTGTATTTCCACTTTCTTTTAAAGAATGTTTTTGGATTTTTTCTTTCAGTTTCCAGGCTAAATTTTTTGAAATTCTCAATTTTTTGCTTATTTCCTGGGGATCAAGGTTTAGAATTTCTTCCAGATTATCAAAAGTTGAAAGAATGAGCTTTTTTCTTTTTTGACCTATTCCTTTTACTTCTTCCAGAACAGAGTGAAAGAGCTTTTTATTTCTTTTTATTCTGTGAGAGGTTACTGCAAAACGATGAGCTTCGTTACGCACTCTTTGCAGGAGCTGCAATGCTTCAGAGTGAACGGGTAATTTGATTGGTTCTTTTTGGAAAGTAGTATAGATTTCTTCGTTTTCTTTAGCAATGGCTATTACCGGGATATTTTGTCCTTGTGCTTTGAGGGCCTTCAAGGCAGAGGTTAATTGTCCTCGACCTCCATCGATTAAAAAGAGGTCAGGCAGTTTTACATTATTCTTAGTAAGGTGCTTCAAGTATCTATCAACGGTTTCTTCAATCATTGAGAAGTCGTCAGGATGTTGCAGTCTGGACATGTTGAACTTTCGGTACTCGCTTTTACGGGGTTCTCCCTTTTCAAAAATTACCACTACTCCTATTGCTTCGCTGCCCTGGAAATTTGAAATATCTACGCCAGCTATTTTTTCGGGATAGGAGTTGAGACGCAAAATCTCTTTTAATCCCGAAAGAGAGCTTTGAGTGGCCTTTTCGCGACGCAGTATTCTTGCCCGTTCAGAATTTAAGTTCTTAACCGCGTTTTCTTTGGCGAAAGATAGTAGGTTTTCTTCTTCCTTATTTTGAGCTTTTCTAACCGAAACAGGTAGGTTTATTTCCTTTTCAAATAGTTCCAAGACATGTTCTGGATATTCAGAGCTCAAGCATATTTCTTCGGGGAGTAGAAATTGCCCAGAATAGTGCATATCAAGAAATTGGATTAGCACCTCTTCTTTGCTTTCGAAATTGGAAATTGTAGCCAAAAAATTCTCGCTATTTATGAGTTTCCCTTTTCTTACCTTCAAAACTACTATGGAACCCAGGTGGTCTTCCTGGGATAATTCCATTTCAACAAAGTCTACATTGGTAGATTCATCGAGTACTAAGCGGTACCGAGAAGCGATTCTCTTTATTGCATCAATTTGATTTCTATAGCGTGCTGCTTTCTCAAATTCCCATTTTTCTGCTTTGTGCCACATTTCCTGTTCCAGTTGTTTTAAAATTTTTTGATAGTCTCCATTTAAAAAAAGAAAGGCGTTTTGGAGGTTTTTCTGGTACTCTTCTTTAGATATCAAGCCTGTGCAGGGTGCTGAACATAAACCTATTTCGTAATCCAGGCAGGGGCGCTTGATTGGGAAACTTTTTTCGTCAAGGCTACAGCCTCTCAAAAGAAAAATCGATCTCAACACCTTTAATCCTTCTTTAATTTTTTTGCTGTTGGCGAAAGGACCAAAGTATAAACCATCTCCTCCAGTCTTTTTGCGGGCTATCTTGACGGCTGGAAAGTCTCCTTTCTGCTCGAACTTTAGGTAGGGATAACTTTTGTCATCTTTTAAGCGGATGTTGAAGGGAGGCTTGTAGGTTTTAATAAGTTCTTCCTCAAGGAGTAAGGCTTCGTTTTCGTCTCTGGTTAATATGCTCTGGATGAGGGCAATACGTTTACGCAGTTCTTTTTTAAAAAGAGTAGAACCATTTTGGAGATGTGCTTTGACCCTTTTTTGAATGTTCTTTGCTTTGCCTACATAAATTACTTCTCCACGATTGTCCTTGAGTAGATAAACCCCACAGTTCTCAGGTAGCTGGGATATGCTTGAAGAATTGACTTCAAACCGGGCAAACTTCTCTGTTTTCAAGCTTTAACACCTCTTTTAGAAATTGGCCAGTGTACGATTTGGGATTTTCAGCCACTTCTTCTGGAGTGCCTTCGGCTACAATGTATCCGCCCCTTTCTCCTCCTTCGGGTCCCAGGTCAATCAGGTAGTCGCAGGATTTGATAACATCAAGATTGTGTTCGATTACCAGGATAGTGTTACCCTTAGAGCGAAGTTCCATCAGTATCTTGAGAAGCTTTTCCACGTCCGCAAAGTGGAGTCCTGTAGTTGGTTCGTCGAGAAGATACATAGTTTTTCCGGTGGCTACTTTCCCAAGCTCTCTAGCCAGCTTTATTCTCTGAGCTTCGCCTCCGGAAAGTGTTGTTGCTGGTTGTCCCAGCTTGATATATCCCAAACCTACTCTTTCCAGAAGTTCAAGTTTTCTCCTGATGGCTGGTATTTTTTCAAAAAAGCGCAGCGCTTCAGAAACGCTCATATTGAGGACTTCAGCGATATTTTTACCTTTAAATTTTATGTCCAGTGTTTCTCGAGCGTATCGCTTGCCTTTGCACTGATCGCAGGTTACAAATACATCAGGTAGAAAATGCATTTCAACCTTGATTACTCCATTGCCCTGACAGTGTTCGCAACGCCCTCCTTTTACGTTAAAACTGAAGCGCCCTGCTTTATAACCTCTAGCTTTTGACTCGGGTAACTTTGCGAAGAGATTTCTTATTTCAGTAAAGACTCCAGTATAGGTGGCTGGGTTAGAACGAGGGGTTCTTCCAATTGGTGATTGATCTATTACGATAACTTTGTCTATATTTTCGCTGCCCAGTATTGTTTCGAATTTTCCTGGTTCCGTTCTGGAGTGATAGATTTTTTGGGCTAAGGCTTTATAGATGATTTCCTCCATGAGGGTGCTTTTCCCAGAGCCGGATACTCCAGTAATCCCTACCAGAAGGCCCAGGGGGATTTTTACATCGATATTTTTTAAGTTGTTTGCTCTTGCTCCTTTAATGATCAACCAGGCATCTTTCGGTTTCTCCCGGCGTATAGGGACTGGTATTTCCCTTTTCTTACTCAGGTATAGTCCGGTTAAACTCCGAGGATTGTTCATTATCTCTTGGGGTGTGCCCAGAGCAATAATTTGACCACCCTCTTCTCCTGCTCCTGGTCCAATGTCTATGATGTAGTCGGCACTCTTAATGGTTTCTTCATCATGTTCCACCACTATTACTGTGTTGCCTAAATTGCGGAGTCTTTTAAGGGTACCTATAAGTTTCTGGTTGTCTCGGGGATGAAGGCCAATAGTGGGTTCGTCCAGTACATAAAGCACACCCACCAGCCCGGAGCCTATCTGGGTAGCCAGTCGTATGCGTTGAGATTCCCCTCCAGAAAGAGTCGAGGCGGGTCGGTTAAGGGTAAGATAGTCCAGGCCTACTTCTTTTAGAAATGTTAAACGAGATCTTATTTCTCTCAGTAGGGGTTCGGCTACGATTTTCTGATTACCAGAAAATCGTAGGTTTGTGAAAAACTTTCTTAACTCTGCAATGGTTAACCTGGAAAGATCTCCTATAGAGAATCCCTTGATTTTGACGGCTAAACTTTCTTTGCGTAACCTATCCCCTTTACACTCGGGGCAGGTTTTGGTTGCCATAAAAGGAGCTACTTCGTCTCTTTCCCACCAGTATTCAGAATTTAATTTTCGCTCAAGAAAAGTGATAACTCCTTCAAATTCACCCTTGCCATAAAATATGATGTTGCGTTCTTCTTCACTGAGTTTTTCGAGAGACACGTTAGTGGGTATTCCCATTCGCTCCAGCTGTTTCTTTACTCGGTTTTTGGAGTAGAAACTTTCATCTTCCCAGGGGAGGATGGCGCCTTCTTGAATGCTTTTTGACCAATCAGGTGCTACCAGTCCAGGATCGATAAAGGTGAGATAACCAATACCCCCGCAGGCGGGACAAGCTCCATAGGGATTGTTAAAGGAAAACATGCGAGGAGTTATTTCTGGGAAGCTTATACCACACTGAGGGCAGGCAAAATGTTCACTGAAAATCTCTTCTCTTTCTCCTTTTTCGTGGTAGATTTTTACTTTCATAAACCCCTTACCATATCTGAGAGCGATTTCCACTGAGTCAGCAATTCGGCGATGAGCTTCTTTTTCAACCAGTAAGCGGTCTACGACCAGGTCTATTTCATGCTTTTTATTGCGATCCAACTCTATGTTTTCCCAATCTTCAAGCTCCAGCATCTCGCCGTCTATTATCACCCTTGCAAAACCGTTCTTAAGAAGATCACTGAGTAGCTTTTTGTACTCTCCCTTTCTGCCCCTTACCAGAGGAGATAGAATTGCTATTCTGCTGCCTTTTGGTAGTTGCATTATTTCGTCGGTGATTTGTTGTACAGTCTGAGAAGTTATGCGTTTTCCACACTCCGGACAGAATACCTCTCCACACCGCGCGAAAAGAACTCTCATATAATCGTAAATCTCAGTCACAGTGCCCACAGTGGAACGAGGGTTATGAGAGGTAGCTTTTTGATTAATGGCTATCGTGGGGGAAAGACCTTCTATAAAATCTACGTCGGGTTTTTCCATCTTTTCCAGGAACTGACGGGCGTAGGAAGATAGAGATTCAAGGTAACGTCTCTGTCCTTCCGCGTAAAGTGTATCAAAAGCCAAGGAGGACTTTCCGGAACCGCTTAATCCAGTGATAACTACCAGCTGGTTGCGCGGTATTTTAACCTCAATATTTTTTAGATTATGTTCCCGAGCTCCTTTAACTAAGATATATTCAGATTTCATTTCCTGACACCTTTCGAAGATTGTTTTTTTCTTTTTTGAGGCGGGTTATTTCATCTCGCAGAAGGGCAGCTTTTTCAAATTCGAGGTTTTGGGCTGCCTTCCACATTTCCTGAGTAAGGAGTTCAATCCGTTTTTTAAGGCTGGTAGCACCAGTTTTTTCAAGAATGTGCAAAGCAGCTTCTTCTTCTTTGGTTAGTCCGACAATTTCCGGTATAAGGCTTTTAATTTCTTTTTGAATGCTTTTTGGAACAATGCCGTTTTTTCGGTTGAATTCCTCTTGGATTTTTCTTCGGCGTCTGGTTTCCTGTACGGCTTTTTCTATTGATTCAGTGATTTTGTCAGTGTATAAAATGGCTCTTCCTTCCACGTTACGGGCTGCTCTACCAATGGTTTGGATTAAAGAGACCTCTGATCGTAGAAACCCTTCTTTGTCTGCATCAAGCACAGCTACCAACCCTACTTCGGGAAGGTCCAGCCCTTCGCGTAACAGGTTTACTCCCACCAGTACATCGAATTTTCCTTCCCTCAGTTCTTTGATTATGCGTGCTCTTTCTAAGGTGTTGATTTCCGAATGTAAATATTTTACCCGGATACCTTCTGCATTTAAGTAGTCACAGAGATTTTCTGCACCCTTTTTGGTGAGTGTGGTAACTAAAGTTCTGTTACCTTTGCGGATTTCAGAGCGAATTTCCCCAAGTAAATCTTCGACCTGGCCAGTTGCGGGCTTTATTTCGACCTTAGGGTCCAGCAATCCCGTTGGACGAATAAGCTGTTCAACAATCTGGTCGCTTATTTCGAGTTCATAATAACTTGGAGTAGCTGAGACAAAGAGACACTGGTTGATTTTACTGGTGAATTCTTCAAAGGTTAAAGGTCGATTATCAAATGCAGAGGGAAGACGGAAGCCAAATTCTACCAGGGATTCTTTGCGAGAGCGATCTCCTTCGTGCATGCCTTTGAGTTGGGGAACGGTAACGTGTGATTCATCAATTATAATCAGAAAGTCTTTGGGGAAGTAGTCAAGAAGTGTATAAGGTGGTTCGCCGGGTTTTCTCCCGTCTAGATGTCGAGAATAATTTTCGATTCCCGGACAGTATCCGGTTTCTCGAAGCAGCTCAAGGTCATAAAGGGTTCTGCGCTTTATCCTTTCTGCTTCGGTAACTCTACCTTGCGAAAGAAAATACTGCACTCGCTCTTCCATTTCTTCTTCTATGTTTTTGAGTGCTTTTTCGAAAATGAGCTGGTCAGCAAGGTAATGTTTGGCTGGATATATAAACACCTCATCAAGTCTCTGGATAGTTTTTCCACTGACTGGATCGGTAATTTTTATGGCTTCGAGTTCCTCTCCCCAGAATTCAAAGCGGAGGGCCTTATCACTGTAAGCTGGAAAAAGCTCAACGGTATCACCTTTGATTCTGAAAGTACCATTTTTGAACTCAATTTCGTTACGTTCATAAAGAAGATCAACAAGTTTTCTGACAAAAGTATCTCTTGAATACAGGTTACCTCTTTTAACGTGAAAGACTCTTTTCTGATATTCTGCTGGGGAACCAATTCCATAAATACAGGATACGGAAGCTACTATTATTACGTCTCTTCTTTCCATAAGTGAGCTTGTTGCCTTGAGGCGCATCCTGTCTATCTGCTCATTGATGGAGGCATCTTTTTCAATATAGAGGTCGTATTCTGGCACGTAAGCTTCGGGTTGATAATAGTCGTAGTAACTCACAAAGTATTCAACGGCATTTTGAGGGAAAAAGGTTTTCATTTCACTGTAAAGCTGAGCAGCCAGGGTTTTATTGTGGGATATGATTAGAGTGGGTTTTCCAAGAGCTGCGATTACGTTTGCCATAGTGAAAGTTTTTCCAGATCCCGTTACTCCAATCAGGGTCTGGTATCTATATCCTTTCTCAAAACCTGTTTTAATCTCCTGTATGGCTTGAGGTTGATCTCCACAGGGTTTAAATTGAGAAATTAATTTGAAAGTTTTCATGGGTTGTTTTGCTTCCTTTCCCACCTGAAGAAAAACCAAGTTAGGGTTTATCTATTCCCGCTTAATTACTTTCAGGGCGAGAACGAGAGGAGATTGCTTTCCATAACTTTTGGATTTCAAGCTTTAGTTTTTCTGGATTGTCGTAATCATTGTTTATAATCAAATCTGCTCTTTTCTCCAAGCATTTTTGGAAAAACTGACTTTTAATCAGCTGTTCTACTTCCGAGATAGACAAACCCCTTTTGAGGAGTCTTTCTTTTTGGATTTTGGAATGAGCTTTAATTATCACGAGGTAGTCCAGCATAGTATAAAAGCCGCCCTCCCATAGAATAGCTCCGTTGATAATGATTAAAGGGTAGCCGGTCGATTTCGAAATGATCTTTTTTGTTTCCCAGTATATGAGAGGGTGCGTTATTTGGTTCAGTAAGAGCAACATTTTTTTATTCCTGAAGACTATCTTTCTCAATTTATGTCGGCAGAGATTTCCCTTTGAATCAAGGATTTTTGTTCCCCAGGTTTTAACAACTGCTTTCCAGATGGGTCCCCCTTTTTTAGAGAGGTTTTTGGCAATAGCATCCAGGTCAATAATTCTGGTTGTTTGAGGATCAAAAAACGAACACAGAGTGCTTTTGCCAGTACAACTGCCTCCGCCTACACCGATAATTAAGGGTTTTTTAGGAGCTGCAGTAGAGTTCAACATACTTGTCTATGGTTTTATTCCACGAAAAATCGGATTCCATAGCATTTTTGATTATAAGGTTCCATAAATCTTTTTTGTGCTGGTAAGTTTCGAAAACTCTCTGTATGGTTTTGAGCAATTCCTCAGTTTTATATTCGTAGAAGTGGAAGCCAGTGTTAAGCCGTGGGTTAAAAGGGTAATCTACTATGGTGTCAGCAAGTCCTCCCACTTTTCTGGCCACAGGGATACTGCCATAACGCATTGCAATAAGCTGGCTTATTCCACAGGGTTCAAACCGTGAAGGCATTACAAATATATCCGATGCTCCATAAGCCAAACGAGCCAGTTGCTCATCAAATCGTATTTCTACTCTAACGTTAGGGTATTTTTTTTCCACTTCCTTAAGTCCAAGTTCGTAGATTTCTTCTCCTGTTCCCATAAAAAACCAGAAAGCAGGAATCTGAAAGAAAGAATCAGGTTGAGCAAGAATTAGTTCTGACCCCTTCTGCCTGACCAGGCGTGCAATCATGGTTAAGAGCGGTTTGTTTTCAGAATCAGTGCTTATTTTTTGACCGAAGAAATCCTTTAAAAAATGTTTTTTATTTTCCAATTTGCCTTCCAGGCTTTTTGATGAAAATCCTTTCACCAGGCAGGAATCGTTCTGAGGATCGTATTCTTCAGTATCGATACCGTTCACGATACCGATGAACCTTTTTTTGCTGGCAAGGGCTCTTATTAGACCGTCCAGTCCTTCTCCGAACTCGGGAGAAGTTATTTCTTTAGCATAAGTGGGACTTACAGTAGTGACTATATCTGCAAAGATAAGGCCTGCTTTCAGAAGATTAAGGTTGCCGTAGTATTCGAGGTATTCATGACTAAAGAAGTTGTAAGGCAAGTTCAACAGACGGAGCAAATCGCTTTTGCCTATTCCTTGATAAGCAAGGTTATGGATTGTGAAAATCGTTTTCACTGGTCTGCCCCGGTAGGGAGGCCAGTAAATTTTGATGTAAGCACAAAGTAGAGCGCTTTGCCAGTCATGGCAGTGGATAATGAATTCCTCTTCCTGAGTGCGCACCAGATATTCGAAAATGGCCCTGGAGAAAAAGATGAATCGTTCTATATCATCCTGATACCCGTAGATACGTTCGCGATTGAAAAATCTATCATTGCAGACAGCAACCAAACTCTGTCGAGGCTCCAGTTTTGCCTCATAAAAACTCGCTTTGACAGTGGCTTCTCCGAACAGGAAATCCACTTCTCTTTCCAACTTCTCTACTGAGTAATTGAAAAGGCTTGGATAACCTGGAACAAAGAGGCGGGTTTTTATTCCATGCCTGGGAAGGTATTTAAACAGAGCTCCAACTACGTCACCCATTCCCCCAGCTTTAGCGTAGGGATATGCTTCTGGGGAAACCAGAATTACCTCCATTATAAGACCTCCTCTGTACTTTCCTCTTTTATGCCGACCTGTACTTCAAATCTATTTTTTGCTTTTAGCTGGATGGTTTTGCAGATAAATAATTGAGAACCATGCCTTGTCAAGAATTCTGATAGAGTAGGAAGAACTCCTTCCTGGTAAGGTATTTCTATTGTCTTTGCTCCGATATTTATTCTATCAAAATTGCAGCAAAAAAGAGCCCACAGGAGAGTTCTTTCGAGCTCGTTGGCCATAATTGCTGCGAGCTGTTTTTCTGCAATTGCTCTTTCCTCTTTTGGTAAGTATCGTAAACCCAAAAGAGTTTGATAAAGAATCCAGTTCTTCCAGATTTCATGTCCTCCCTCTTTAATTGTTTGCCTGCTTTTTTTGAGCAATATCGAAGTATCTATAGTAAAGGTGATTTTGGAATTCCATTCAAAGAGAGAAAGTTCTGAATGAGTAGAAGGTGGATTTTCCCTTCTTTTGCCAGTATGAAAGAAAAAGAAATTTTCCTTAAGTTTTGGCGATAAGTTTCTTTGCAGGGTTAATTCAACGTTCTTATAGAATTCGATCAAAGAGGGTTGTGTTTCAAAGTTTTCTTTTGCCTTCTCAAGTATTTCCCAGTAATGATTAAAGGCTGAAGGTTGAGCCAAAAAGAGTTTGTTATTGATGAGAGATCGGTACTCTTCAGTTAGAGTTGGAAAACTTAAAAACAGAACTATTTCTGCGTTGGGGTATTTAAGAGGTTGTTCTTTCAATGATTTTGCAAATTTCTTGGAAAAAGCGAAAATAGAGTTATGTATCATGATTGTTCCGGTCTCTTTTTTGAGTAGCTTTATTAACTCGTCTTCTTCAAGTTGCAGGCATCCTGATTCTTTTTGAAGTAAGCAGTAAGTGGTTTTTTGATTTTCAGAATTGTCTGTGAAAACAAGGCTTATCGCCTGGGTCAGAGGGAAACAGTTGTCGCTTGCATCTGGAATTTCCAAGCGCTCATCTCGCTTTTTAGCTAATCTTTCTATGATTTTATTAAATTCCAGTTTTTGAAGCTTAGCGAAAAGAGTATCCCAGTTTACACTTTCCCAGTTCCAGGGCTTGGTTAGTTCATCCCAATCGAGGGACAGCTCTCTTTTTATTGTTAGGAGTTGTCGGTTTTCTTCAATGAGGTTCAGGTTCTCTTGAATGGCTTTCTTCAGCCGAGGTGGCAATGACTCAACATGTTTAATCAGGTTATCCAGGTTGCCAAACTTTTTGATAAGCTGTAGAGCAGTTTTTTCTCCGACACCGGTTATACCTTTTATATTATCTGATGGGTCACCACATAGAGCTAAATAGTCAACAATTTGTTCTGGAGATATGGACCATTCTTGTATAAAGCTCTGTAAGTCTATTTTCCGAAGTTGGGTTACCCCTTTTAAGGGTTTTAGTAAAATAGTGTTTTCGTCGAGCAATTGTAGAAAGTCAAGATCTGAACTTAGGATAAGAATCAAGAATTTACCGCTAAGTTTTTTCTGGATACTTCCTATGAGGTCGTCAGCTTCATAGCCGGCTTTTTCAATGACCTGAAAACCCAGAAGTTTTGTAATTTCTTTTGTATCTTTTATTTGGATTTTCAAGTCTTCAGGAGTTGGAGGGCGTTGTGCTTTGTACTCTTTTTGGATGTGGTGGCGGAAAGTTTTTTCAGGATAATCGAAAGCAACCACTATTGAAAAGGGTTTGTAATCCTCTACTACGCGCAGGAGCATGTTGAGGAAGCCGTAAGTGGCTCCAGTGGGTCTACCTACTGACGTTTGAAAGCGTGGTAGAGCAAAGAAAGCTCTATAAAGAAGCGAATTACCATCAATGAGAATGAATTTCTCTTTTTTATCAACCATATTGACAGAGCGTTCCTTTTCTTTATAATTCTTCGTAGAGTGCCGAAGTGGCGGAACTGGCAGACGCACTAGACTCAAAATCTAGCGAGCCTTGCGCTCGTGCGGGTTCGACTCCCGCCTTCGGCACCAAACTAAGGTTGGTCAATAAAGAAGCTGGCTTGGGTTTTATCTTTGTTTCCTTCAACTGCAGTTACTCCTTCCGTGCTTATTTCTAATTCTAATGTTTCGGTTGTCGCAACCTGTTCTTCTGAAATTCCTGCTTGCTGAGCAAACAGGAGCGCAAATATTTTTTGGCTTTGTTCTGGAGTAATAAGTTCTCTCTTTTTCAAATAAGAAAGCAATTGATAAGTGATGATGTCTTCCGGCTGAGGATTGCTCGATATGTTTTGAACTGCCCGATTAATGGTAGATTTAAGATAAGGTGAAAAGAGGTTGCTTACCTTTTGGGTTGCCCAATCAAGCACTTGGATTGCGATCAGCAGATTATCAAGGTCTTCGCTTTTGCTAAGTAAGATTGCTCGAGGGAGGAACTCCTTCCACAGTTTTTCTGGTTCGGGTGGATTTTGTTCGCTGGATAGAGAAACAAGATCGACATCCCTTTTGCCCCAGATTCGAGGGGCGTAGGTAATCCATTTTTGGAATGCCTCCCTGTTGTTGGGAAAAGGAACGAGAATAGCAACCCATTCGTTCAGAGCCCCGGATAGGTCTCCAAGCTGCTCCAGGGTTTTACCCAACCAATAACGTGCTTCCCAAAAATTAGGGTTAAGCTCCAGGGCTTTCTGGTATTCTTCTTTAGCTTGTTCGAATTTCTGTTGAGAGAAGAACAGGTATCCGTTTTGATAATGTGTCTTTGCTTCGTCTTGAGCCTGAAGGGGACCAACCACAAATAATAAAACCCCTAAGGTAATTAGGGGGAAAATTAAGCAGTTTTTTATTGTTTTTTGTTTCATATCCCACCTCGATCGGTAATCCAGATTTGATTTTTATTCACGACTCCTTCCAGAGCGTTAATTAGCTCCTCGTTCCAGGCAACCCGAAAGCTTTTGCCAAGCTCTATGGACCACTTTTTTTCTCTTCCAGTTAGATTCAAAACTACGGGATATTTGCCCGGGAATCTGGATAGGCAGTCTTTTAGGTAGAAAATGGTTCGGCGTATATCTCTTGTAGTTTCCAATTCTATAAAGATGCTTGGATAGGATTCTTGAGATAACTCTTCAAGGCTGATCAGTCTTTCTGCAATTATCTTATTCTCATTGTTGTCTGTGGGGTCAATTTTACCCTCGACGCACAATACATTATTTGTTGAAAAGTTTTCTTGAAATTGATTAACAAGATTTGGAAAAATTATGACCTCAATAGCACCTGATTCGTCTTCCAGGTTTACAAATAACATGTCCTTTCCTTTTTTAGTCATTATTTTACGAACGTCAGTAACCACTCCTACCAGGCGCACATTGACTTTGTCGTTTAGGAATTTAGCTTCTTCAATAGATAGAAAATTAAGGTGTGGGTATTGAGAGAGTATCTTTGATACCGGGTGGTCACTAACATAGAGACCTAAGGTTTCTTTTTCCATCCGCAGGATTTCCTGATGTTCGAGTTCTCTGGGTTCTTTAAGCAAACGTTCTGGCTCCTCCGCGTCTTGCTGGTTACTCCCAAAGAGAGAAATTTGCCTTTTGGAATCTTTCTTTTTGCTTTTTGCGTAGTACTTTATAAGTTCTTCGAGTGAATCCAGCAGTTGTGCCCTGTTGGGGTGCAAAGAATCGAAAGCTCCGGCTTTTATTAAGCTTTCTAAAACTTTTTTGTTGACCACTCTATTATCGACTCTCTGAAGAAAATCAAAAATGCTTTTATATTTTGATTCCTCTCGGTGAGAAAGAATTTCTTCTACAGCGTTTTCACCAACATTTTTAATAGCTGCAAGACCAAAACGAATCTTTTTTTCGCCTACAACAGTGAAATTAGCCAGACTTTCGTTAATATCAGGAGGCAAAACTTTTATTCCCAGGTTTTTACATTCCGTTATAAACTTGGCTACTTTATCAGTATCATTGGCTACACTGGTCAAACAGGCGGTAAGGTATTCCGTGGGATAGTGAGCTTTCAAATAAGCAGTTTGATAGGAAATTAAAGCATAAGCTGCGCTGTGGGACTTGTTGAAACCGTAGCCTGCGAAATACTCAATGAGATCAAATATTTCTGCGGCTATTTTGGGGTCATAGCCTCTTTTTTGAGCTCCCTCAATGAATTTTTCACGTTGTTCTTTCATAACCTCAGGTTTTTTCTTACCCATTGCCCGGCGGAGGATGTCAGCTTCCCCCAGAGTAAAGCCGGCCATATGGCTGGCTATTTTCATGACTTGTTCCTGATAAAGGATAACACCATAAGTTTCTTGCAAGATCTCTTTGAGGTGGGGGTGGGGGTATTCAATTTTAACTTTTCCATGTTTGCGCTGTATAAAATCTTCAACCATCCCACTACCCAGAGGTCCAGGGCGGTAAAGAGCCAGCAGGGCTATGAGGTCTTCGATACCCTCCGGTTTCAATTTTTTCAAAAGTTCTTTCATGCCCGAGCTTTCAAGCTGGAACACTCCAGTGGTCTCTCCTCGAGCTAAGAGTTCTAAGGTTTGGGTATCATCGAGAGGTATATTTTCAAGATCGATTTCTTCCTGTCGTGTTTTCTTAACTATGTTCACTGTTCTTTCGATTACGGTAAGGGTTCGCAACCCAAGAAAATCCATTTTGAGAAGACCTAACTCCTGCAGGGAATCCATATCAAATTGAGTTACTATTTCCTGACCGTTCATCTTTTGAAGGGGTACATAGTGAGTCAGCGGTTTATCGGAAATGACCACGCCTGCTGCATGGACCGAAGCGTGTCGACATAGCCCTTCTATTTTAAGGGCAACTTCCAGGAGCTTTCTGGTTTGAGCATTTTCTTCCCAGAGCTTGCGCAATTGAGAATTTTCTTTTAACGCCCTTTCTAAAGTTACTCCTGGTCCTCCAGGGATCAATTTGGCTATCTTGTCAACGTCTCCGTAGCTCCATCCCAGAGCTCTTCCCACATCCCTAATTGCCTGGCGAGCCATCATCCTACCAAAGGTGATGATCTGAGCGACATTGGTACTTCCGTATTTTTCAGCAACATACTTTATGACTTCATCTCTTCGCTCAAAACAAAAGTCTATATCTATATCTGGCATGCTGACTCTTTCCGGGTTTAGAAAACGTTCGAACAGGAGACCGTATTTGAGCGGGTCAATATTGGTTATTCCTAAAGTATAAGCCACAATACTTCCCGCTGCAGAACCTCTACCCGGTCCCACCATGATACCCTTTTTGCGCGCAAAGTTTATGAAGTCCCACACAATCAAAAAATAAGCGGTATAACCCATCTCATGTATGATTTTTAGCTCGTACTCTAACTGTTTTTGGGCTACTTCGGGAGGAGGGTCTCCGTATCTTCTTTTAAGACCTTCAAGGCACAGATGGCGAAGATAACCGTAGAGATCAAATCCTTGAGGAGGTTTGAAATCAGGGAGCAAGGTTTTGCCAAGTTCAAGCTCCAGGTTAGACTCAGTTGCAATTAATAAGGTGTTTTCCAGTGCTTCTGGGATTTCTTTAAAGCTTTCTATCATTTCTTCTTTGGTTTTCAGGTAAAACTGCTGGGTAGGGAAGCGTAATCTTTTGGGATCTTCAAGGGTAGTGGCGGTTTGAATAGCCAGTATAACGTCATGTACTGCAGCGTCTTCTGCTTCCAGATAATGAGCGTCGTTGGTGGCCACCAGAGGAATCCGGTGTTTTCGACTTATTTCCAGCAGGGCTTGATTAACGGCTTTTTGTTCGGGTATCAAATTTTCCTGTAGCTCAAGAAAGAAGTTACCTTTACCAAAGATTTCTTCGTATTCGAGAGCAATCTGAGTTGCTTTCTGGAGACCTTCAGAAAGTATTGCTCTTGGTATTTCTCCAGCCAGGCAGGCAGACAGAGCGAAGAGGCCTTTGGAATGCTCTCTAAGTAGCGGCTTATCAACTCGCGGTTTATAGTAAAAACCTTCGAGGTATGCTTTGCTTACCAGTTCGACTAAATTTCGGTATCCTTCTTGATTTTTGGCTATGAGCACTAAATGATAGGCCGGTTCGCTTCCTTTAAGAGCTGTTTTTTCAAACCTGCTGCCGGGGGCAACATAAACTTCGCACCCTATAATGGGTTTAATTCCCCGGGATTTGGCTTTTTTGTAAAACTCGACAGTTCCATACATTACGCCGTGATCAGTGAGAGCCACTGCTTCCATATCATTTTTTTGGACCTTATCTAACAGATCGTCTATACGGATCGCTCCGTCCAGGAGGCTGTATTCGCTATGAACATGAAGATGCACAAATTTCATGTCTTGTTTTTTCATTCCTCTCCGGAAAGTTTTTTAACCAGAATATTTTTGACCATTTCTGGGTCTGCCTGTCCACGTGTTACTTTCATAACCTGCCCTATGAGATAATGTAATGCCTTTTCTTTGCCACTCAAATAGTCGGCTACGCTTTGAGGATTCTTTTCTATAATTTCAAAAACTATTTTCTCCAGTTCTTTCTCGCTGTTTATCATTGAAATACCCTTTTTAGCTATAATTTCCCGGGCTGTTAAGCCACTCTTAAACATTTCTTCAAGAATTTCTTTACCTATATTCGCAGTTATCTCTTTCTTTTCGATCAGTTTTAAGAGCTCTACAAGCTTCTGGGGTGTTACTTTACTTTTGTCAATGCTCTGGTTCGTTATGTTAAGGTTTTTGCGCACTTCTGTTATTATCCAGTTGCAGATGAGTTGCGGTTTGGACATAAGCTTCACACATTCTTCGAAAAAGTCAGCAAGTTCTTTTTCCTGAGTTAGAACTTCGGCTTCACTTTCTGTAAGTTCATAGTCTACCATTAGTCGTTCTTTTCTTTCTAAGGGTAACTCTGAAAGGTTACTTTTTATTTCCTCAATAAGTTGACTGTCTATTGTGATGGGCAACAAATCAGGATCGGGAAAGTATCGGTAATCTTCAGCTTCTTCTTTGCCTCGAGCCGAAACTGTGACTTGCTTTGTTTCATCCCAGTGTCTGGTTTCTTGCTCTATGGTTTGGTTGTTTAGAAGCATTTTTCTTTGCCTTTCTACCTCAAATTTTAAAGCTTTATAAACCGAACGAAATGAATTCATATTCTTTACTTCTACTTTGGTGCCCATGCTTCCTTCTTTTAGAGAAACAGAGACATTGGCATCACAGCGCAACGAACCTTCTTCCATGTTTCCGTCGCTTACTTCGATATAACGTACCAGACGTCGAAGCATGTTCAAGAATTCTCGGGCCTCTTCGGGGGAAGAGAGGTCTGGTTCAGTTACTATCTCTACCAGAGGGATTCCGCAGCGGTTAAAATCCACTCCCGAAGTAGATGGTGGTAAATCTGGACCTTCATGGATTAGCTTTCCGGCATCTTCCTCAAGATGTACTCTTTTTATGTTGACCTTTTTGCGCTTGCCCTGAAAAGAAAACTCCATGAAACCATTTTTGCCAATGGGTAGATCATATTGTGAGATTTGATATCCCTTGGGAAGATCCGGGTAAAAATAGTTTTTACGGTGGAATACTGCTTGAGGGAGTATTTCACAATTTAAAGCCAAGGCGGTTCTGATGGCTAATTTGAGTGCTTCAGCGTTAAGAACTGGTAATGAGCCAGGTAAACCTGTACAGACTGGACAAATAAGAGTATTGGGAGCTTTTCCTATATAATCAGTTGCGCACCGACAAAAAAGCTTGCTTTTGGTTAACAGCTGACAATGTATTTCCAGGCCTATGGTTATGAAAGTTTCGATTTGTTCATTCATAGGCTTTCTCCTTTCTGGCAAGGATTTCTGGAAAAGGAGCCCCAAGAGCAAGCCCTTCCTCGATGAATAAGCCCAGACCAAATAGAGATCCTTCCTGAAAAGGTTTGCCAATAATTTGGAGACCAATGGGAAGGCCTTTGGCGTAGCCGCAGTTAATCGAGAGTGCTGGTATACCAGCCATTGCAGAGGGAATTGTGAATACGTCTGCCAGGTACATTTGGTAAGGATCTCGCGTTCTTTCTCCAAACAGGAAAGGAAGGCATGGCGATACAGGCGTGATCAGGAGGTCGCAGGTTTCGAAAGCTTTTTCAAAGTCCTGCTTCACCAGGGTTCTGACTTTCATCCCTTTAAGGTAGAATTCATCATAGTAGCCAGAGCTTAAAGAGTAAGTGCCCAGAATTATACGTCTTTTAACTTCTTTGCCAAACCCCTGAGTGCGGGTCTTGAGGTACATTTCTTGCAGTTCGGTTACTTCTTTTGCTCTGAAACCATATAGCACCCCGTCGTATCTCGCCAGGTTGGAGCTGGCCTCTGAGGGAGCAACTATGTAATAGGCTTCGAGAGCGTAAAAAGTATGCGGTAGGGAAACTTCACCCAACTCAATTCCTTCCTTCTTCAAGAAAGTTATGGTGTTTTGCAGGTTGTCAATAATTTCGGAGTCTACACCTTCTGAGAAATACTCTTTGGGCAACCCTATTCTTAGCTTTTTAACTTCTTCTCGGGAAAGTATTTCTTGAGCCTGAAAAGCTGGATAAGGAGCACATGTTGAGTCTTTTTCGTCTTTGCCACTAATTATTTCAAAAATAGTTGCACAGTCCTTGACTGTTCTGGTAATTGGTCCCACCTGGTCCAGAGAAGAAGCAAAACTGATCAGTCCAAAACGAGATACCCGACCATAAGTGGGTCTAAGACCCACTACTCCGCAAAATGCGGCTGGCTGTCTTATGGAACCCCCAGTATCTGACCCCAGAGCCACAGGGGCTTCTAAAGCAGACACACAAGCACTTGAACCCCCACTTGATCCTCCAGGTACTCTGTTTAGGTCGAAGGGGTTTCTGGTAGGGCCAAAGGCGCTGTTTTCAGTTGAAGACCCCATGGCAAACTCATCCATATTGGTTTTGCCAATGATGAGAGCTCCTTGAGCTTTAAGTCTGGAAACCACGGTAGCATCATAGGGAGGTATGAAGCCCTCCAGTATTTTAGAGGCACAGGTAGTGGGCATGTTTTTTGTACAGATATTATCTTTGATGGCGACTGGGATTCCAAAAAGAGGAGGAAGCTCTTCAGAATTTGCCTCTTCGAGTTGTTTATCTAAAAGTTGTGCTTCGTTCAGAATGGATTCCCGGTTAACAAACAAAAAAGCATGCAGGTGAGGGTCAACTTCTTCAATTCTTTGCAAAAACGCCTGAACTAAGTCTTTTACCAGTATTTCCCTGTTTTTGATGAGCTTTTGATAATCCTCCAGAGAAAAGTTCTTAAAATCCTTTATGTCCATTTTTTTCACCTACTTGTCGACTATTTTAGGAACGATGATATAATTCCCACTCACCTGGGGAGCGCGTTCCAAAATTTTTTGATACTCGGACCACTCCACTGGTTGATCTGGATTGGTTGGAGGGTTGCTCCAGGAAATGTGAGAAGTTGGTGAAACGTTTTCTAAGTTCAGTTCTTCGAGTTTTACGAAGTGAGAAACAATGCTGTTAATATCTTCGAAAAAGGCCTGTAGTTCTTCCTCTTTAAAGCTTAGTTTCGCAAGTTGAGCCACTTTCTTTATTTCTTCCAGCTCGAGCTTTGGATCCACAACTGTTCACCTCTCTTTTAGAAACTCACCCTTCCTGGTCCAGGATTTTGTAGAATTCTTCTTCGGTCAAGATGGGGATTTTTCTGTTTTCTGCTTCCCTTAGCTTAGAACCAGGGTTTTTACCCACAACGAGGAAATCTGTACGTGACGAAACTGCGTTGGCTACTTTTCCTCCTTTTTCTTCAATAATTTTTTTAACTTCGTCTCGAGAGAAACGTTCCAGAGCGCCAGTAACCACGAAAACCTTACCGGCAAAGAAACTACTTTTGGGTTTTTCTTCCGGAGCTTGAGGTTCAATGCCCAGGCTAAGCAGTTCGTCAATCATTTTTTGGTTTTCGGGATTGGCAAAAAATTGTACTATAGAATCCGCTACTATAGGTCCTATTCCTTCAATTCTTAAGAGGTCTTCTCTTTTTGCTTTCCTAAGTTTTTGAATATCCTTAAGATTTTCGGCAAGTAATTGGGCTATATATTCTCCAACATGCCTAATACCAAGAGCAAAAATGAATTTGGAAAGAGGTCTTTTTTTAGAACGCTCCAAGGCCTCGATAAGGTTTTCAGCGGATTTTGAGCCCATCCGCTCCAGCTTTTCAAGCTGATTCTTAGTTAATCTGTAAAGATCGGGAATGCTTTTTACAAGCCCTTTATCTACCAGTTGCTCCACAAGTTTTTCTCCTAAACCTTCTATATCCATAGCCGCCCTTGAGGCCCAGTGTCTTATTCTTTCTTTTATTTGAGCTGGGCAGCTGGCATTGATACAGCGCCAGGCTACTTCTCCCTCTTCTCTGTACACCTGGCTACCACATGCTGGGCATTTCTTAGGCATGGTAAAAACTTTCTCTTCTCCAGTTCTCTTTTCTTTGATCACTCTTACTATTTCCGGGATTACTTCACCGGCCCTTCCCACGATTACCCAGTCTCCTATGCGCACGTCTTTTCTACGGATTTCGTCTTCGTTGTGTAGTGTTGCCCTTTTGATGACTACTCCGCCCACTTCTACTGGCTCAAGCACGGCTACTGGGGTAAGAGTTCCGGTCCTTCCCACGTTTACTTCTATGGCTATCACTTGAGTCAGCCCATAAGTCGGTTGGAATTTGAAAGCAATGGCCCAGCGAGGGCTCTTGGTTGTTGTTCCTAATCTTTCTTGCTGGCGTAAGGAATTTACCTTTACAACCAGACCATCTATGTCATAGTCCAGGGATTTTCTCCTTTCCTCCCACTCTTTATGCATGGCTATTATTTCATCTATGGAACTTACCAGCTTAGAGTGGGGGTTTAACTTGAAACCCAATTCTTTCAGATATTGAAGTACTTGCCAATGGGTTTCAGGCTGGTAGTCGCTTTCAATGAAAAGGGCTGAATAAACAAAAATGTCAAGATGTCTTTTGGCGGTTATGTTAGGATCAAGTTGCCTCAAAGAACCAGCAGCAGCATTTCTGGTATTAGCAAAAGGAATTTCTCCACTCTTTCTTCTTTCTTCATTTAGTTTCTCAAACTCTTCTTTGGGCATGAAGATCTCGCCTTGAACTTCTATTATTTGTGGTGGTTTGGACCCTCGAAGTTTTAAAGGAATACTTCTTATGGTTTTGAGATTGGGAGTTACGTCTTCCCCGGTTAATCCATCGCCCCTGGTTCCGCCTCTCACAAAAATTCCATTTTCATAGCGCAAGTTTACGGCCAGCCCGTCTATTTTTAATTCCACAACATATTCAACTTCGTTTTCTCCAAGCCAGCGTTTTACACGTCGATCAAATTCTCGCATTTCTTCTTCTGAAAAAGCATTGTTTAGGCTTAACAGGGGCCTGCTGTGGACAAAGGGAGGAAAAGCCTCCTGAGGTTTTCCTGCTACCCTTTGGGTGGGAGAATCAGGGGTGACGAACTCTGGATATTTACTTTCTAACTCTTCAAGTTTTCTCATTAAAGCATCGTATTCCGCATCAGATATTTCTGGAGAATTCAGTACATAATATCTATAGTCGTGATAGTGGATTATTTCTCGAAGTTTTTCGATTTCCTGACGGATTTTTTCCTTTTCTTCCATAAGAGACCACTCTCTCAGAAGAATTCCTTTCTTATTATTGTATCACTTCTGTCCGGGCCTACCGAAATCAGAGCCACAGGCACGCCACTCAGGTCCTCGATGAATTCTATGTACTGTCTGGTCTCTCTGGGAAGGTTCCGATATTCTCTTATTCCTGAAATATCTCCTTTCCAGCCCGAAAAGGTTTCGTAAACTGGTTCACAATAGGTCCAGTAAAGAGGATTGACAGGGAATTCTTCAACTTCTTCTCCCTCTATTCTATAGGCTCTACATATTTTTACTTCAGGTATGTTGCTTAAAACATCCAGTTTAGTAAGGGCAAGCCACTTGATGTTATTGATGCGCACTGCATATTTGAGCACTACCCCATCAAGCCACCCACATCTTCTTGGACGGCCAGTGGTTGCTCCAAACTCTTGGCCCCTTTCTCTGAGCAGCTCTCCAGTTTCGTTTCTAAGTTCTGTGGGAAAAGGACCTTTACCAACTCTTGAAGTATAAGCCTTGCATATTCCCACTACCTCAATATTTTCAAGCAGCCCTATACCTGCTCCTAATATAGCACCACCTGCAATGGGGTGCGAAGAAGTAACGAAAGGGTAAGTGCCGTGATCAAGGTCCAGCATCGAACCCTGTGCTCCTTCGATCAGTATGTTTTTTCCTTCTTTGGCTGCTTGATGGATCATTAGCGAAGTATCCGTAATCCAATCTTTGAACACCTGGAAGTATTCATAGTATTTATACAATATTTCATTAAACTTCAGGGGGGGATGTCCAAAGACTTTTTCAAGAAGAGCATTCTTATAGCATATGGCCATTTTAAGTTTGGTGGCAAAGTTGAGCTCATCCAGCATGTCTCCCACCCTTATCCCCCAGCGAGCTACTTTATCTTCATAGCAAGGTCCAATTCCTCTGCCTGTAGTGCCCAGTTTTTGATCGCCTCTGAACTCTTCAATCAATTTGTCTAAGATTTTGTGGTAAGGCATAACCAGGTGAGCCTTGCCACTGATACGGATGCGTTCCGTGACTTTTGCATCCTGTTTTCGCAAAATATCTAACTCTTCAATGAGCGATTCCGGATCTATCACCATTCCGTCACCGAGTATGCAGGTGCTATTTGGGTGAAGAATTCCTGAGGGTAGAACATGGAATACATATTTTTTGCCTTCTACTATGACTGTATGACCAGCATTGCTGCCCCCCTGGGCTCTTACCACCAGATCCGCATTTTCGCTGAGGTAGTCAACTACTTTTCCTTTGCCTTCATCGCCCCAGTGAGTACCAACAACTATGTAGATAGACACCTTAGAGAAACCTCCTATCATTCCCACTCTATTGTTGCAGGTGGTTTCGAAGTGATGTCGTATACCATACGTCCAATGCCTTTGACCTCGTTAACTACTCTTCTTGCTATAATATCCAGGGTATCGTAGGACAGGCGAGCCCAGTCTGCGGTCATTCCGTCTTCACTGAGCACTGCTCTTAACACTCCTACATA
The DNA here is from genome assembly GCA_048814795.1 of Atrimonadaceae bacterium G-SL-SR-0-11. GTDB lineage: Bacteria > Atribacterota > Atribacteria > Atribacterales > Thermatribacteraceae > Thermatribacter. Next base: position 1,235,808 of record CP184673.1, read on the forward strand.
TTCGTAAGTTCTTTCATCACCCATAATGCCTACACTCCTCACAGGAACCAGCACTCCGAAGGATTGCCATATCTTGCGGAACACTGGTGATTTGCTCAATTCCTGAAATATTATATAATCCATTTCTCGCAATATTTCCAATCGTTCGGGAGTTACCTCTCCTACGATTCTCACAGCCAATCCGGGTCCTGGAAAAGGCTGCCTCCATACTATTTTCTCGGGTATTCCTAACTGCTGGGCCAGAGTTCTCACTTCGTCTTTAAAAAGAAATTTAAGTGGTTCCAGGACCTTGAGCTGCATGTGTTCGGGTAGCCCTCCCACATTGTGGTGAGTCTTAATGCGGGCAGAAGGACCCCAGACTGAAATGCTTTCTATTACGTCTGGATAAAGAGTTCCCTGAAGCAGATAGGTTATGTTTCCCAATTTTGCCGCTTCTTCTTCAAAAACTTCGATAAACGCTTTACCTATTATTTTTCTCTTTTCTTCAGGATCAGTGACTCCTTGCAAGAGGGAAATAAAACGCTCTCCAGCGTCTACGTAAATGATTCTTTCTTTGCCCAGAAGTTTTTGGGTGCTTTTTAATACTTCTTCAGCTTCTCCTTTTCTAAGTAACCCATTATTTACAAAAATGCAGCTTAGCTGGTTTCCAATTGCTCGGTAAGTCAGCACCGCTGCAGTTACGGAATCCACCCCCCCACTTAATGCGCATACCACTTTTTCTTCTTTCACTTCATTGCGAATATAGTTTATTAGCTGCTTTAAAATGGATTCCGGAGTCCATTCCGGGTTACAACCACATATGGAAAAAACAAAGTTGGCCAATATTTCCTTGCCCAGAGGTGTGTGGGATACTTCGGGATGAAACTGGATGCCCCATATTTTCCCATCTTCACTGCGGATCGCAGCATATTCGCAATCTTCAGTCTTCGCAATTCTCAAAAAACCAGGAGGGAGGGCAACTACACTGTCTCCATGGCTCATCCAGCAAATGGTTTCTCCACCCATTCTCTCAAACAGCCCTCTTTTTTCAAGAATCGTTAGGAGGGCTCTTCCATATTCTCTCTGGGTGGCTCTTATAACCTTTCCACCCAAACTTTTTACCAGAAGCTGCATTCCATAACAAATTCCCAGAACAGGTTTTCCACTTTGCAGCACTTCTTCTGGAAGAGAAGGAGCCTCTGCACTGGTTACGCTGTAGGGACTTCCTGAAAGGATTATCCCTTTGATTTCTGGATTATGCAGGTCATATTCTTGACCCCTCATGTGGTAGGGCCACACTTCGCTGTAAACTTGCAGCTCTCTAATTCGGCGAGCAATAAGCTGAGTATATTGAGATCCAAAATCAAGGATTACTATTTTATCCATGCCTTTTTCATCTCCCCATTCCTACCCCCTGGCTTTTTTGGAGCAGCTTTCCTTCAGTCCATATACTGGGGGATATGGCAATTTCTACCTGGTGCATTTCCTGGATGTTTTTTGCGCCAAGAGCTCCCATCGCTCCTTTAAGTGCTCCAAGGAGGTTCATGGTACCATCGGTAAGATGACTGGGGCCAAAAAGTATCTCTTTTAATGAACCTTTGATACCCACTTTCACCAGAGTACCTCGTGGAAGGTTGGGATCAGGAGTCGCCATACCCCAGTGGTGTCCTTTGCCTGGTGCTTCTTTGGCGCTGGCCAAAGGAGAACCAAGCATGACAGCATCTGCTCCACTGGCAAAGGCTTTTGCTATATCCCCTCCGACTCTCATACCCCCATCGGTTATCACTGCTACATAACGACCAGTTGCATTATAGAAATCGTCTCTGGCGCAGGCTACGTCTATGGTAGCAGTAATTTGGGGTACACCTATGCCCAGCACTGCTCTGGTGGTGCAGGCTGCACCAGGCCCTATGCCTACCAGAATTCCTGAAGCTCCGGCTTTCATGAGTTCCAGAGCAGCTTTGTATGTTGCGCAGTTTCCCACGATTACTGGTACCCTGCTTTCTCTACAAAACTTTTCAAGGTCAAAAGCCTGTTGTTTTGAAGAAATGAAGCGCAGGGTGGTTACCGTAGATTGAATGACTATAATGTCTGCGCCGGCCTTCAAGGCTAATTTACCCAAGGTCATGGCCTTGGAGGGAGTACAAGAGCAGCAAGCAAGAACTCCCGAAGACTTAATTTCCTGGATTCTTGAAAATATTAATTCTTCTTTCACCGGAACCTGATAAATTTTTTGGATGAGACTGGTCACTTTTTCTTTGGGTTGACTTATGATTTCCTCGATTACTGAGTAGGGATTTTCGTATTTGGTAAATATGCCTTCCAGATTAAGCACTCCTAAGCCGCCCATTTTGCCAATTTCTACGGCCATCTTAACATCGATTACACCATCCATAGCGGCTCCCAGAAGAGGAATGCCCAGAGAAATATCTCCTATTTTGGTTGAGATGTTCACATCACTGGGGTCAACGGTTACTTCACCAGGGACCAGCGAGACGTCGTCGAATCCGTAGGCCATTCTTGCTGTGCGGTTTTTCCCGATAAACCAATTTTCCATAGCAGCCCACCTTCCTGTTTTAAGATTGCTTGAGCGGAAAAATAGGGTTTGCCTGAACGATTCAAAAATTATACTATCGGTTTGCGATAATCTCAAATAAGTAATTTGGCTTTTCAAATAAGCTTCCCAGAGTCATTCCAATAACCCTGGGAAGCTCCTATTCTTCTGATTCTGCGATTATAACCTGGGTGTTTAATACCAGAGAGGTAATGCTAAACGCGTTCTGAAGAGCGGTGAGCACTACTTTGGTTGGGTCTATAATGCCTGCGTCCCACATGTTAACGAAACTACCTCTCATTACATCAAAACCCCAGCCAATGGGTTTTTCTTTTATTGTGGCTGTGATGAGTGCGCCATTAAAGCCTGCATTTTCTGCAATCCTCTTTGCAGGCTCTTCAAGAGCTCTGCCGATTATGCTGGCTCCCACTCTTTCGTCTTCTTTTTCAAAATCCAGTGCCTTAATTTTCTGAGAAGCGTGCACCAGAATAGCTCCTCCTCCTGGAACGATTCCCATCTCCATTGCCGCCTGAGTAGCAGCGAGTGCATCTTCTACCCGAAACTTTTTCTCTTTAAGCTCTGTTTCGGTTGGTGCTCCGACCTTAACAACTGCTATGCCTCCTGTTAATTTGGCAAGTCGTTCCCGAAGTTTTTCTTTTTCGTATTCAGCAGTTGTTTTCTCCATTTGAGCCTTGATCTGTTTTATGCGTTCTTCGATATCTTTTTTGTTGCCCTTACCTCCTATAATGGTAGTTTTATCCTTGGTAGCTACAACTTTGTCAGCCTGTCCCAGGAGATCGGTGGTTACTTTTTCGAGTTTCATGCCCAGTTCTTGAGAGACTACCTGGGCTCCAGTTAACACCGCTATGTCTTTAAGAATTTCTTTTCTGCGCTCTCCGAAAGCAGGAGCCTTCACTGCTAATACCTTTAGAACGCCCTGAAGCTTGTTGACTACCAGAGTGGTTAAGGCTTCCCCTTCCACTTCTTCAGCAATGATGAGCAAAGAAGCTCCTCGCTGGTGTACCTTTTGCAAGAGGGGGATAAGTGGTCTGCTGGTATTTATTTTAGAGTCTGTAACCAGTATGTAGGGATTTTCGAGTACTGCTTCCATTTTTTCTGAGTTGGTGACCATGTATGGCGAAAGAAAACCACGGTCAAATTGGATTCCTTCTACCAGTTCAAGGATGGTTTGGGATGAAGGTGACTCTTCGATGGTAACTACTCCGTCCCTGCCAACTTTTTCTATGGCTTGAGTTATTAGTTTACCAATTTCAATGTCGTTTGCAGAAATGGAGGCTACCTGAGCAATTTGCTCAGAGTTTTCTATTTTGACACTCGAATTTTCTATAAAATCGATTGCCCGTTTAACAGCTTTTTCCATGCCCTGCCTAAGCAAAATCGGGTTATATTCTATGACTGTTGCTTTTAATTCCTCTTCAATCATTTTTTGAGCAAGCACCAGAGCAGTTGTGGTACCATCGCCTACAACTTCGTTAGTTTTGGTAGCTATTTCCTTGGCAAGTTTGCTACCTATCTCCTCAAGATAGTCCTCGATTTCTACTTCTCTGGCTATTGTCACGCCATCATTACTGACGACTGGAGGACCGTATTTTTTTTCTATAACCACGTTTCTGCCCTTGGGGCCAAGGGTAACCTTTACCAGGTTTGCCACTTTGTTTATTCCATTTTTTATGGCTCTCTGAGCTTCGGTTCCAAGAACCACTTTTTTGGCAGCCATTTAATGCACCTTCCTTTCCAGTATTAACTAAACTTGGTAGTTGTCTAAAAGTGTTCAATTTATGATATCAGAGCGTAAGGAGAATGCAAGTTATTCGCGTTGGACATCGATCAGGTTATGCTAAGTTTGGGGTCTGGTTCCAAAGTCTTTATAGAGAAATAATTTTGGGGTCTTTGGGTGAAATGAAAGTAACCGCAGGCGGCTATCATTGCTGCATTGTCGGTACAGAATTTTTTTGAAGGAAGGTAAAGTTTAAGTCCTTCTTTCTGGGCCTCTTCTTTCAACTTCTCTCTGAGAGCTTTGTTAGCGGCTACCCCTCCTCCTATTGCTATTTTTTGGACTTTCAGTTTTTTGGCAGCGAGAATAGTTTTTTTAGTGAGTACTCGAACTACACTCTCCTGAAAAGAGGCTACCAGGTCCTTCGTGTCTTCTGGTTCAAGTTTTGAACTTTGATAAGTTCTTATTACTGCTGTTTTCAGGCCACTAAAGCTGAATTCAAAACTGCTTTCATTTTCGAAGCCTGCTTTAAAATTAAAACGTGATGGGTTACCTTCTTTGCTGAGATCATCAATAACTGGTCCTCCAGGATAACCAAGACCTAAAAACCTGGCTATTTTATCAAAAGCTTCTCCTGCTGCGTCGTCTCTGGTGCGTCCTAAAAGGCGATAATTGCCCCATTCTTTAACGGCTATCAATTCAGTGTGTCCACCTGAGGCAATGAGAGCCACAAAAGGGGGAGTTAGATCTTGATGCTCAAGATAGGCGGCAAATAAGTGACCCTCTATGTGATTAACACCAACGATAGGTAGGTTGAAACACAGGGCTAAAGCTTTAGCCCAGCAAGTTCCCATGAGTAGCGAGCCCATTAAGCCTGGTCCTATGGTTACTGCTATAAGGTTTATCTTTTCGAGTCCGATTTTTGCCTGAAAGAGCGCTTCTTGAGTCACATGGGGAAGCAACTCCAGGTGTTTCCGCGAAGCTACTTCGGGTACTACTCCTCCGTATTTGCTATGAAAATCTACCTGGCTGGACACCACATTGGAAAGGACCTGATTTCCATTTTTAAGCACTGCACAACAGGTATCATCGCAGCTGGTTTCAATTCCCAAAACGTACATTTCTTTCTCTCCTGCTTATAGGTTTTTTTTCATGACCAGGGCGTCTTCGCCATCGCTGTAATAAGACTTGCGAAGGCCTATTTGAGAAAACCCCAGTTTACGGTAAAGCGCCTGGGCTACTTTATTGGATGTTCTCACTTCCAGGAGAATTTCTTTGCAACCCTTGCTCCTTGCAAACTCGAATGCGTGGTGCAGGAGTCTTTTGCCATAACCTTTTCTGCGAAAGGCAGGGTGAATGGCAAAAGTGGTAATGTGGGCTTCTCGAAGGTAAATCCAGAGCCCAATGTATCCTATTAACTTGCTGTCCAGGAGAGCTACAAAATAGTGAGCTATTTTGTTAGAAAGTTCACTCAAAAAGAGAGAATAACTCCAGGGATGTTTAAAGGACTGTTTTTCTATGGCTACCACGTAAGGTAGGTGCTGGAAACACATTTTCTGAATAGTAAACGCATTTTCGGCATTTACTGGTTGAGTTTGATTATTAAAAAGGTTTTGCACCATAGATGGGCCTGACGCGAAAGATGTTTTCGGTGTTCGTGATTTCTTTGTTTTTACGCTGCTGGTATAATTCAATCAATCGCAATGCTTGTGGGAAAGCTTGCATGAAAAAAAGGTCTCTTCCGCTTTTCTCAAAATGTTTTTGGAGAAAAGAAAAGGGGGATACGACCAGTCCCTTGCAATGGGCGTATTTTGTCATGAACTCCTGGATGCTCCCCGTGTTGACCCGGGTAATTGGTTGTATTTCCTCCTGACATGACTTCCAATCTAAGTCTGCCCAGAATATTTCTTCTTTCTTATGGTGAATTACCGGGAGTAGCTTTTCAAGGTTTTTTGGAAAAGGGTTCACCTTGATTGCTTCAAGAACAAGGCTTTCCAAAGAGGAAAAGCCTGCTAAAGGCAATTGATAACTAAAAGCGATTGCTTTGGCAACACAGACCCCAATCTTTACCCCGGTGAAAGAGCCAGGGCCTGTTCCCACTATAATGGCCTCGAGGTTATTGGGTTGTAGAGAATATTCCTTTTTAATATATTCCAGGTGATCAAACAAATATCTGGAGTGATTTTCTCTGGTATAATGGAGCAAAGAGACTTTAACTTCTTGGCCTTCGCTGATCGCCACAGAGAGCCAGGGAGTGCTGCTATCAAGTGCAAGAATATATTTTTTGTTGTCTTCAGTTTTCATTCCCAGTACTCCACAACTATTTCTCGCACGGAAAAATCTTTCCAGAATATTTTAACCATAATAAGGGGATTTGAAAAATGATTAATGAATTTATCAGCCCATTCTATTACTACTATTCCAGGTTGGTCTACATATTCTTCAAAACCGAGCTCTAACACTTCTTCCCAACTGTCAAGACGATAAAAATCCATGTGGTACATAATTCCCTGTTTACCCTGATACTCGTGTATCAACGCAAAGGTAGGACTGGTTACTTTTTCTACAGGGACACCCAGAGCTTCTCCAATGCCTTTGGTTAGAGTTGTCTTGCCAACCCCAAGAGTTCCTGCAAGCAATATTAAGTTTGTTCTATATTGTTGTGCCAGAACAAGAATTTTTTTGCCTATTTCGAGAGTTTCTTTTTCCAGCGTAACTTCAGCTTGCAGAATGACTGTGCCTTTTTTATCCTCTTTTTTCATATTTCATATTACCTTCCTGCATTCAATTTTCCCAAAATTGCAAAGTATTTCGTGGGGTATAGTTGCAGCCCTCTCAGCCAGTTCTTCGGGACGAATTTCTTCGTTACCATCTTTGCCCAGAATAGTGACCACATCCCCTCTCCGTACTCCTTCCACCTCGGTTACGTCGATTACTATCTGCTCCATAGTAATAGTTCCTAACACAGGAACTCTTTTCCCTTTAAGGAGAACTTCTATTTTGTTGGACAGGTTACGTGGTAGCCCCCAGTAATAACCGATATTTGCAACTGCTACTCTGGTAGTTCTCCAGGTGGTAAAAGTGGCCCCATAACTTACTTTATGACCTGGAGGTAATTCTTTAAGATGGGTTATCCGGGTTTTGATGTTCATTACTGGCTTTAATCCAAACTTTTCGACTTGCAAGTGATTTGTGGTAGGAGAAACACCAAAAAGTGCTATGCCTATTCGAGCTCCGTCAAGACGGGCTTCAGGTAGATTTAAAAATGCTGCACTGTTTGCGCAGTATTTTTTAAAAGGCTGCCCACAGATTCTTTCTATTTTCTGGCAGGTTTCTCCAAATAGCTGGAGTTGCTTTCGAGTATACTCAAAGTCGGTTTCAGCACAGGCAAAGTGGGTCATTATCCCTTTTAGTTTAGGGGAAAGCTCGTAGAGGTGGTTTTTAATGGATCCTGTTTCCAGCTCTGAAGGTAAGAAACCCATTCTTCCCATTCCAGTATCTATAAATAAATAAAAATTTAAGGGCGATTTTTTAAATGTTTTTTTTAGGAGATTCAATTCTTCTTGGGAAGAGACGACGGGAGTAAGTTTATAAAAAAAAAGGGTTTCTATTTCTCCTGGCATTACACTTCCCAGAATTATCAGTTCTCCCTCGATACCACTTTTCCTGAGCTTGATTCCTTCTTGGATACTTCCCACCGCGAAATTTGAAAGACCGCATTCTGAAAGAACTCTTATGGCTTCAATGCCATGCCCGTAAGCGTTACTTTTGACTACGCCAATTATTTTATATTCTCGTTTTGGAGCAAGTTTGCTAAGGATCTGGTAATTGTTACGCAATTTTTGAGAGTCAACTTCCATCCAGGAAGGGTATTCTGTATTGTCCATCGCGAACCACCTTCTTTGCTGCGGGAATTTCGTAAGCTATCTCCTTTGCAGTTATTTCTTTTTTGCTTCGAGCTAGCATATCTCCTGCCAGCCCATGTAAAAAGACACCGCAAATGGCGCTTTCTAAGGGTTTTTCACTTTGTGCCAGTATACCCGCTATGATTCCAGAAAGAACGTCCCCGCTACCGGCAGTGGCCAGTTCTGGACCACCAGTAGGGTTTACAAATATGTTTCCTGAGGGTTCGGCCACCAGGGTTGCTGGTCCTTTCAGGACCGTTATGCACTGGAAATAATCAGACAGTTGCTGGGCTGCTTCAAACCGATTTTCCGCCACTTCTTTTGGGGAACTTTCCAGGAGTCTTGCTGCCTCTCCATGATGAGGAGTTATAATCCAGCCCGAAAGCTTTCCTTTCCACCTTCTTCGCTCCTTAGCTATGCAATTCAAAGCGTCTGCGTCGATCACTCCACCAATATGAGGACTAGTTTGAACGAATTTTTCGACAAAGAAAGTCGTTGAAGGAGAAATTCCTAAACCTGGTCCAATTATTAAGCTTTTGCATTTTTTATCTACAAAGGTTTTTTTGAGTAGTTTTACAATAGTGGGCGAATAATACCTTTCCCTCTGGACATTTTTAATCAGAGGCGTTACTACTTCAGGTAAGTGGATCTTAACCAGCGAAGCAACGGTAAGTGGCAGAGGCCAGATCACCATTCCTGCACCAGCGCAGTAAGCTCCCAGAGAGGTCAAAATGCCTGCTCCAAGCATTGACGGAGAACCGGCAATTATGCCAACTACCCCGGCGCTTATTTTGTGAGCATCATGGTTGCGCTCAGGCAAGTATTTTCTTACCAGGTGAGGCGTGATGAGAACATCCTTGATTGAGAAAGGTAATTCCTGGGGAAGAATGGGTATGCCTATGTCGGCTATTTTAATTTTTCCCGCATATTCTCTAGCTGGAAAAACGAAAAGTCCTCTTTTGGGCAATCCAAGGGTAACTGTACAATAAGCTCTGATAGAAGAACCCATTATTGCACCTGATGTGGCATTAACTCCCGAGGGAACATCTATTGAAAGCACGAAAGTGTTTCTAGTGTTGTTAACTTTTTCTATGACTTCTTTGTAAAGGCCTTCTACAGGTTTGGAAAGACCAGTGCCTAATATTGCATCTATTATTAGAGATTGGGGGTAAATTTTTATGTCTTCTGAGGAAGCAACTTCTATTATTCGGGCCGACGTATTTTTGAGTATCTGATAATTATAAAGAGGATCCTTTTTAAGTTTTTCTGGCTTGGTAAGGAGATAAACAGTCACCGGATAATCTACAATTTTGCTTAACAGTTGTCGTGCCACTACCAGCCCGTCTCCACCGTTATTGCCTCCCCCACAGAGTATAATTATTTGTTCGAGGTTTTTTTCTTTCAAGATGGAGAGTGCTTCGCTTGCCACGTTTTTGCCCGCGTTTTCCATGAGTAACAGGGTGTCTATCCCATACTTTTGACAGAGATGTTGTTCTGTTTTTTGCATTAACTCAGAAGTTACCAAATGCATTCTCAACATTTACCTCCTCCCAGACAGAGCCCTACGGCTACTGCACATACTTCCTTGGGAGTGTGAGTAACTGAGAGATGTATTTTTTCAAAGGTAGGTGGCACTCTGGTGCTGGCCTTCACCATGATTTTTCTATTGCGATCGTGTAATATTAGAATATCTTTCCAACCTGGATTGATGTCTTTTTGTAAATAAAGTTTTTTTACAGCTTCCTTACTCGCAAAAAGAGTTGCCATTCCTTCCAAAAGACGTTTGGGAGCATAGTAGCTCAGTTCTTCTTCGTTAAATAACTTTTCTGAGAATCGGTTGCCGAATCTCAGAAAAGCGTTTTTTATCCTTTCAATGTCCACCAGATCCACGCCTATGTAAATTTCAGGAATTGTCAATCTTCTTCTCTTTCCTTTCGAGCTTTTTCAATAATAGCTTCAGCAATTTGGGAAGGAACTTCTTCATAATGGTCAAATCTCATGGTGAAAGAACCTCTGCCCTGGGTTATAGAACGGAGATCGACGGAATATCTGAATAACTCCGCCAGAGGTACCAGAGCCTGGATTTTCTGATACCCGTTTTGAGGTTCCATCCCCAAAATTTTCCCTCTTCTGCTGTTGAGGTCACCTATAACGTCGCCCATGTTTTCTTCGGGCACCAGAACTTCTATTTTCATTATTGGTTCCAGCAAAACGGGATTTGCCTCTTGAGCTCCCTTCTTAAAAGCCATTGAACCAGCTATTTTGAAAGCCATATCTGAGGAATCCACAGGATGGAAAGAACCATCGAAAACAGTCACCTTAACATCCACAACCTGGTATCCAGCTAGGATTCCTTCTTGCATTGCTTCCTGTACTCCCTTTTCTACCGCCGGAATGTAGTTTTTAGGTATTACTCCTCCCACAATTTTGTCTACAAACTCAAATCCCTGTCCTCGAGGGAGGGGTTCAATTTCCAACCAGGCATGACCATACTGTCCTCTTCCACCAGATTGTCTCTTATATTTACCTTCCGCCTTGGCACTTTTTTTAATAGTTTCTTTATAGGGTACCTTGGGAACACTTAGAGTTGCTTCTACTCCAAATTTGCGTTTCATCTTATCTACCAGTACGTCGAGGTGGATATCACCCAGACCATAAACCAGTTCTTCTTTGGTGTCTGGATCTCGGGTTACCTTTAGTACTGGATCCTCTTCTACAATTCGAGATATTGCAGCGCTTATTTTTTCTTCATCGCTTTTGCCTGCCGGTTTGATGGTAGCTATGTAGTTGGGCTCTGGTAACTCAAGTGGAGGAAACACAATGGGATTGGTAGGATCGGAAAGGGTATCTCCAGCTCCGATATTACTCACCTTAGCCACCACACCAATGTCACCAGCTCCGATTTCTTGTATTTGTTCCTGATGTTTGCCCCTTAGCAATAGTAGTTGACCTATTTTCTCTTCGCTATCTCGAGAAGCGTTGTAAAGTTTGGCATCTGCTGTAATTTTTCCAGAGAAAACCCTAAACATTGCCATCTTACCCACATAGGGATCACTTATTACCTTGAAAACAAAAGCCGAGAAAGGAGCATCTTCGTTGCAAGGTATTTCTACTTCTTCTTGGGTTTTGGGGTTTATCCCCTTGACTTTCTCTCTTAAGCCTGGATCAGGCATAAACTCGACAATGAAATCGCTCAAAAAGTTAACACCTTTGTTTTCCAAGCCGGAGCCACAGAGAAGGGGGAAAATTTTTCTTGTTTTGATCGCTTCTTTAAGAGCCTTTTTTAGCTCTTCGTTGTTTATTTCTTGTCCCTCAAGGTAGGCATTCAGAAGATCATCGTTGGTTTCTGCAACGTTTTCGAGAAGTCTTTCCCGGGCTTCAGCTACTGTTTCTTCAAGTTGAGGCGGGATTTCTTTTAAGGATACTTTACCTTCGGCATCAAAATACAGGGCTTTCATGGATATCAGGTCCACAATACCCTGAAAATCACTTTCCTTGCCTATAGGAATAGTTATTGGTGTTATTTTCGTGGAAAGCTTACTGGAAAGCTCCTGGTAAGTTTCTTCAAATTTTGCTCCTTCGCGGTCTATCTTATTGATGAAAAAGACCACAGGTAAGTTTTCTCGTTCAAGATATTTCCAGGCTTTTTCAGTGCCTGCTCCCATACCTGATGCAGCACATACAGAGATTATTCCAAAATCGACTGCTCTTGCTGCTGCTACCACATTCCCTTCAAAGTCCATATATCCTGGTGTGTCTATGAGGTTTATTTTATGGTCTTTCCATTCAAAAGGTAGAAGGGAAAGGTCGATGGACATTGCTCTTTTGGTTTCTTCTGGTTGCCAGTCTGAAACGGTGTTCCCATCTTCTACTCTTCCTCTACGGTTTATAACTCCGGCACTATAGAGCATCGCTTCAGAAATTGTAGTTTTACCTGAACCTGCATGCCCAAATAATCCTGCATTCCTTATGTTGTTCATGGAAAACTTTTTCATTTATCAATTTCCTCCTTTCTTCTTGAACGCTAAATAAGTCAGGTTTTGTTTGTGTTGAAATAAAACTTGTTCTGTTATCAGCTTCAGCGCCAATGGATTTCACATTTTACTCATTTTTGTAGATAAGCTTCGCTTAGCAAGAAAAACCATAAACTTGCTGCCAGAAGTAGAGCATACCAGAGGATATCATATTCTCTTTTAATTCTTTTAAGAAAAAGTTTTTTGAATGATTTGAGCGATATCAACCAGCTTTTAAAGCTAATTTTCCATCATACCTTTCTGTACAGAATTTTAAGCATTTTTTTAAGAGCGGGGGCTTCGATTCCCCAGGCCATTTTACCATGTACTGCTAAAGAAATTTTAGCGGTTTCTTCAGAAACCACAATAGCTAATGCATCGGTTTGCTCGGTTATTCCTATGCCGGCACGGTGCCTTGTACCCACCAGCTTTTTGCCTTCTACCACTTCAGCAAGAGGCAAGATACATCCTGCAGCTATGAGACGGTTTTCTCGCAGTATCACTGCTCCATCATGGAGTGGCGATTCAGTCAGGAAAATGGAAATCGCAAGTTCCGGTGAAAAGAGAGCATCTATAAGAATTCCAGTTTGCACGAAGTCCTTTAAGCTGTTAGAGCGCTCAAGAACGATGAGCGCTCCTATTTTTTTCCTGGAGAGAGTTTGACAGGTTATCACCAGATCCTCTATTAGTTTTGCGCGCAACTCTTCATTATGGAAAAGCAAACCACTAATTGCTGCAGTAGTTTCTCTGTTGTAGGCGCGATTGGTGTATACTCGTCTTATTTCAGGCTGAAAGACTACGAGCATTGAAGCAACGTATCCAGCAAGTAGGACTTTCCAAAAGAAGTTAAGTTCTTTTAATCCTGTGTAATTCGAAACACTGGCGGCAATGAGGATGAAGGATAGAAAGTTGAGCGGAGTAATAAGTGGCGTCCCGCGAAGAAAGCGAAGCACGTAAAAGATAAAGCAGTAGAGAATAATAAATTCAAATATTTGACGCCAACTCAAAACGAACAACGCTTCCTCCACTCAAGCTACTATTAAAGCTAAAATAGCTTTTTGGATGTGAAGACGATTTTCAGCCTGGTCATAGACTACTGATTGAGGGCCGTCCATTACCTCGTCGGTGATTTCTTCTCCCCGGTGTGCAGGCATACAGTGCATAACTATAGCATTTTTAGACGCTCGAGAGAGTAGCTTGCTGTTAACCTGGTAAGGTTTGAAGTGTTGGATCCTTGTTTCATATTCTGCTTCTTTACCCATGCTTACCCAGACATCAGTGTAAACCACGTCAGCATTTTCCACTGCTCTGTAAGGGTCGGCTTCATAAACAATTTTGGCCCCGCTCTTTTTAGATTCTCTTTCTGCCCATTTCCACACCTCAGGGTTGGGTTTGTATTGGGGAGGTGTTGATATCCAGGTTTCCAGCCCCAACAGAGCACTGGCAGTGATCAAAGAATTGCAAACATTATTGCCGTCACCCACGAAACAAATCTTGAGGTTTTCAAGCTGTCCCCTTTTCTCTCTTATGGTAAGCAGATCACCCATGATTTGACAGGGATGGTGGAGATCAGACAGTCCGTTAATAACTGGTACTGTGGCATGCTTTGCGAGTTCCAGTACATTGTTGTGTGCGAAGGTTCGGACCATTATTCCGTCAACCATTCTGCTCAAAACCAGGGCGACATCCTTAATAGCTTCTCGTTTCCCCAGGCCTACTTCTTGGGGGCCAAGATAAAGAGCTTTACCTCCTAACTGATGCATGGCCAGCTCGAAGGATACCCGAGTGCGTAGGGAAGGTTTTTCAAAAAGAAGAGCTAAAACCTTATTTTTAAGCAGATTTGCTTCCTCTTTGGGGAACAGCCTTCTTTTGAGTTCCAAGGCGGTGTAGATAATGTACTCTATTTCTTCTTTGGTAAAGTCAGCAATATCTATAAAATCTCGGCCTTTAAAACTGTGCATCTTGAGTCCTCCTCTTGCTTTTAAATTCTCTAAGAATAAATTTTACTAACGTACGGAGAAAGGAATGCTCTAAGAACGGCTCCATATCCCGCTCTGAAGTTTAGTTTATCACCTATTTTATAATCTTGAGAGCTCTTACTTAGGTCTAAAACGAGATAATTACTTGTTGCACCAACTATTGTAACATTTTTGTCTTTGGGATATAACTGGTTTTCGTCAATATCTTGTTTCCCTATTGCTAACAGTGCCCTTTTCTTTTCCCCTTCATCGAACAAGGGGGTTGATGTTTTGCCAAAGGCGTCAAATCCTCTGGCTTTTTTCCAGAGAGGTTGCTTCTTTTTGATTTCCACAATCTCAGCAGATATTTCGAAAGTATCCTGGCTTAACCAGGAGAAGGCTTTTTTTCTGCTTATATCATGACCAAACAGGAAAGCTTCTCCCATGCGGATTTCATCGATTCCCTCAGGAAGTGGGTCTCTCTCCCACAATTCCAGAAAAGTAGTTCCTCCCACTGATAAAATTAGTTCTTTGTTAAGTTTCCTCTCCAGTTGTCTTTTAAGATTGACCAACTGGTTGACAATCTCTAAATCGGGCAGCACGCCGTTGAGACAGGCTAAGGTGGTACCCAAGCCAATGATATCAACGTGTTTTAAAGTGTTAAAATCAAAACCATCAAGAATTTCTTCCTCAAGGAACCCTTCTCTTGCGTCCCCTCCTTCGATTGCCAGAATAACCTTTTGGATTTTGGCCTTCTTATGAGCTATGTAGTTCAGTGATTTTAGAGTTTCAAGATTTGATACAAAAGGGATTAAATTGTTATCAATTATAAGTTGGATTTCTGAATTCATAGGGAGACGAATTAAGTAAAGTCGTAAATTATTTTTATAAGAAAAGAATCTTTTAATTTTAATCAAATTACTGGGGTTAGAATCTCCAAAATAGGTGATTCCCTCTTCCAGAAAAAGCTTAACCAGTGGCAAATCGGCGCAAAACCCCTTAGTTATTGCTACCGGTCTAAGCTTCCACTGGTTAAGTCTCTGAAGAATGGTTCTTAGATTGTATCGGATAGCTTCGGTATTTATTTTTAAAAGGGGATAACTGCTCATTTTTGGTCAGGAGGTAGCTCTTAAAGATTAGTCGAAGGTAAAGATGGATAGCAAAACATAACAGGCTCTTTCGAATTCGAAAGAGCCTGTTATGTTTATCTTTTCGAGAACTGGAAGCTTTTTCTTGCTGCGGGCTGGCCATATTTTTTGCGTTCTTTCATTCTTGGATCTCGAGTTAGGAGGCCAGCTTTTTTAAGAGTTTGTTTCATGCCCTCATCTACCAGGAGTAATGCTCGGGCAATGCCATGCGCTATTGCTCCTGCCTGTCCGCTCAATCCTCCACCTTCTACTTTTGCTTCCACGTTGAATCTGCCTTCGCTACCAGTTAAGACAAGTGGTTTTTCTACTAAAATTCGGTGAGTTTGACGAGGGAAATACTCTTCTAAGAAGCGGCCATTTACGGTTATCTTGCCGTTACCTAAGGTAATCCATACTCGAGCTACTGAAGTTTTTCTTCGCCCAGTTGCATAATACTTCATGTTTTTTTCCACTTTTTTCACTCCTCAATTGCAATGGAAATAGGTTGTTGGGCTTGGTGAGGATGCTGAGAACCCGCATAAACTTTAAGCTTGCGAATCAGACGTCTTCCAAGACGGTTATGGGG
The DNA here is from genome assembly GCA_048814795.1 of Atrimonadaceae bacterium G-SL-SR-0-11. GTDB lineage: Bacteria > Atribacterota > Atribacteria > Atribacterales > Thermatribacteraceae > Thermatribacter. The sequence goes on from CP184673.1 coordinate 1,251,665, forward strand.
GAGCATGCCCCATACTGCCCGGCGAATGACCTCTTCAGGCTTACGGGCTAAAAGATCCATTAGCCTTTCTTCTTTAAGATGTCCAGGATAACCCGTGTGGTGACGATACAACTTCTGCTCCAATTTCTTTCCAGTAACTTTTATTTTCTCTGCGTTGATTACCACCACAAAATCTCCAGTATCAAAAAAAGGCGTGTAATTGTTTTTATGTTTTCCCATCAAAAGAGTAGCTATTTTGGAGGCCAGACGCCCCAAAGTGAGCCCTTCGGCGTTAACAAGATACCATTTCCTTTGTATCTCCTGAATTTTGGGAATATAAGTTCTTTGCTCCATGCTTCCTTCTTCTCCTTGATTGCTTAGATTGACCAGGCTAAAGACAAATTGAATTTTAAGGTAGCCTTGGATAAATGTCAAGGAGATTGTTTGGATTTTATTTTGTCTCCATTGCAATTCCCCTTTCTTCATGTTAAAATGCAACTCGCGCTTCTTTCAATTATTACGAGAGGTGATTGGAGTTATGCCAAATACCAAATCAGCTTTAAAAAATCTCAGGAAAAGCGAGCGTAGGAGAATTCGTAATAAATCAATAAAAAGTGCCACCAAGACCTATATCAAAAAATTTCTCAACATGCTTCAAAATGGAGACATAGAAGAAGCCAGAGAGTTCTTTCTAAAAGAGGTTGTAAAGAGAATCGATATGGCTGCTTCCAAAGACGTCTTTCATAAAAATAAGGCAGCTAGGTTGAAATCTCGTCTTTATCAAAAGCTTAACAAAGCGCTTATTTCTTCTCAACAGGTTTGAGGTTAAAGGCTGGTTAGTTCGATTACTATATTGAATAATATATCTTGTGGCGGTACTGAAGATGTTTTGAGCATTCTGTCGTTTTCTCGCAGAATGCGAAAAGCATTTTTAATTTTTTGGGGTGAAAAACTGTTGCTTTGTCGAACTATTTTATATAGTTCGTAGCTATTTATTTTCTTTCCTGTCCAGAGGTCAATCTCTAATTGCTGTTTTTCCAGACATTGCAGGATCAGTCTCAATTTTCTGGCAAGGTTAGAGATCAAAAGGGAATGAGGGAATCCCTTTTTTAGCAGCAAATCCAGATATTTAAGGGCTTTTTCTGTTTCTCCTTCAATAACTGCATCCAGAAATCGGAAAAGAATATTTTTTTCCTCGTTTTCAAAATAAGTTTCTACATCCTCTGGTTTTATTTCTTTTAAGCTGGAAAAATGACTCAGAAACTGAACTACGTCTTCTTCCCTGAGGTTTGCTTCATGCCAGTAATGAACGAGCTTTTTAGCAGTGGCAGACTGCATTTTGGGTAGCGATTGCCTGATTAGAGCCGGGAGGGTGTGTGCTGAAGAAAGATTTTGCAGGGTTATCTGTGGTACGTCACTTAGCTTTTTAGGCTTGCTCTTAAGGGTGCCTACCAATATTATATTGGGCTTTTTAGCCAGTGATTTTCTAATTTTCAAGAAAGCATTTTCTTCTACTTCAGAGCAAAAAACAATTGCTTTATTATTTTCAAAGAGCGGGGTTTGCAGTAAATCTTTATTTTTCTTCTCCCACTCCTGGATATTTTCTATTTTTATAACCCGGGATACTGCAAAGTGTTTCATTAATGGTTCGAGATAGGTTCTCTCGAAATACTCTTTATTAACTTTTCCGACAAAGAGCAAGCTGTTTCCCTTGAACTTTTCCCTGAGCCACTTCTCAAAAGAGGCTGAACTTGTCCCTGATTGCAAATTGAATTCCTCCTCTTTTCGTTTGCTGAAAACAAATTGCTCCTTCTTTTTGGGTTATTAACACTTTTATACCAAGCTCTTTGAGCAACGATATTGTTTCAGGATTGGGATGTCCAAAACTGTTTTCACCACAAGAGATTATAGCCAGGTGTGGTTTAACGTTTTCGAGAAACCATTTCAGATTTTGGAGATATTTTCCATGATGAGGCATGATTACTACCTCGCTGTTCAGGTTTGAAAGGAAGGGAGCAAGCTTTGTCATCCCTTCTTCTTCAATATCTCCTGTTACCAGTATGTTAAATGAAGGAAAACATATTTTGAAGACCAGTGCCTGATTGTTGGGGTCTAAGCCAGCTTTGATTGGGAAGATTTTTAGTGTAATATCTTCAAAGATCGGTAGTTCCTGGTAGGAAGATAGTTTGAAAAAGAATGAAGCATTCTGTGGGAGGTTTAAACCACCGGACGAGGGAACGAAAATCGGTAAAGGGCCAAATATGTCAATCAGTCCCTTTGTCCCATTGGTGTGGTCTTCATGGAAATGAGTTATAAATAGGCTGTCGATTTTTTTTACGTTTTTGAAATGAAGAAATGCCCCAATCACGTTTTTACCAATATTTCCGTATTGGGGTAGATAACCACCGGCGTCTATAAGCACGGCTCTTTCTTCGTTTATTATTCCTACAGAAAGGCCTTGTCCCACATCCAGAATCCACACTTGAGGTTGGTTAGGAGGCCTTAAGATAAAAATTCCCAGACAAAAAATGGGGATTAAGAAAGTCAGTATGATTGTGACTTTTGACCGGACTGTCTTTTTTGGTCTAAACAGGAAAAGAAAGATTGCGGTTTCTACCAAAATAAGCCAGAATAACCACCCTTTCATTATTTCCTTTTCGATGGAAAAGTCCCAGAAAAAGTGAGGCAAAGACGTTAGTTTTTTAGCTGTTAGAAGCAACGCTTTAAAGAGGTGGTACAATACTTTTCCAAAAAATTGCGATAATACAGGAGAGAAAAAAGCTACGGGTTGAATGATAAGTGAAAAAACAAGGATTATTTCTAAAAAAGGGGCAATTAAGATATTTCCCATGAAAACCAGACTTGAAAAAGTGAGTTCTTTAACCAGCAGAAAAGGCATGCTGAAGATTATAGCAAAGAGGGTTGTTCCCAGCGAGCCCCAGATTATTTTTAAGTATGTATTTGCGATTGTAAGGTAATGGAATCCTTCTTGAAGAAAGAAAATAATTCCCAGGGTTGAGGCGAAAGAAAGCTGGGCACCGGTATCAAATATAATCGCGGGGTCCAGGAAGACCATAATTAATAGGGCTATCAAAAAATAACTTATCTGACTTGTGTTTCTGCCCACTCGCAGGCTTAAGAGGTAAGAACTGAACATTATCCAGGCTCGTAACGCAGAGGGAGCCAGACTGGCTATACAAAGATATAGAAAGGTAAATAAGATGCTCGTTAAGAGAGGCACAAAATGTCTGTATGGAAAGAATTTTTGAGCTATCCAGAGTATGATTCCTCCGACCAACCCCAGATGTAGACCTGATACGCAAAAAAGATGAAAAACTCCCACTTCTTGAAAAATACTGCTTTGTTCATAGAATTCTTTTGTTTTTTGTCCCGTTAAAAGAGAAAAAAATAAAGGAGAAGTTTCTTTAAGGTGGTCACCCCATTTTTTAAAAAGTTTCTCCTTCAGGGTTCCCATGGATTTCATGAATTGATACCATGGGTTGTCTTTTTTATTTGAAATAACTTTAATTTTTTCCAGGTATCCCACCGTGCGCTTTTGGAAATAAAATTTTCTCAGGTCAGTAACCCCTGGAGTAGCACAGGAAGAAAACAGCCTGAAGACTCCACTTATTTTGATTCTCTGGTAAGAGAATTCATTCATTAAATTGTTGGTTCCTTTTATGAGTATTTGTGGAGAATAGGTGGGGAATCCATTAAGGTTGGTCAGAAACAGGTTTTTGTTTTTGGGAAGAAGAGTTCCTTCAAGTGTAACTTCCTGTTTGTCAAAGTTCAGGAAGTAGTAGAGGGGTTCTAAAAAAGTTACTGAATAAAATATTGTACCCCCCAAAATCCAGAAGACAACGAAAGTCAGGGTGAAAATCCAGCGTTGCTTGATGGTTAAGAGCATGATCGCAATAATTGACACAAGTGTCAAAAACCATATTTTATCGAGGGGCTTTCTTAAAAAGACCTGTGCAATGAAGAAGCCAGTAAAAAAAGAGCTTGAAAGCTGGAAAATTGGATAATGCTGGAAGGTCAGGAAAAAGGGCTTGTTCAATGGGTTTTAACATGTTTAACCGGGGGTGAGACCCCCGGCTAAACTACCATTCTGTTGCTTTTTGGAATTTCTTCTTGAAGGCATCCTTATTTAGTCCACTTAAGCTGGCTAATTTGCTTAAAGTATCGGGATTTTCAAGGTCTTCTTTCTCAAGTCGAATCATGAAGGAACGAGCTACGCGATAGGAATAGGAGCTGATATCTACTGTTCTTACTCTCGTTCTTCCGGTCTGAGGATCCCGAATTTGTTCAAAAGGTATGGGGTTAAGTTTACCTTCAACAATGCTTATCAGGGCCCCTTTTTGCTGGTTCTTGATGCTGTATTCGTTACTTAGAAGATATTCTACAGCTCCAAAGCCGAGTTCTCTTGTATATTCTATGTCAAAAGCGTTCGGAGGTGCACAGCGCAGTTCATAACCAATATCTTTGGTCACAATGGTAATTTTTTCTCCACGTTCTTTAAACCTCCGTTCGATTTCACTTTTTAAGAGTTCACCAAGTGGTACTTCGGCAAGCCTTACATGACCATGAGGATCTCGGGGTACAGATTTACCAAGAATCTTTTCAATTTCTTCAACATTTCCGAACTTAAGTGCTACTCCCTCGGCAATGATAGCTATTCCATCTTTTCTTCCCAGCAACTTCCTTTTGAGCATAGCTCCTTCCAGGATATCGCAAACATCTTCCACCTTTATATTCTGTTGACCAAATTCTTCAGGTATTATGGTTAAAGTTGCTCCTGCGGATTTTCCTACTCCCAGGGCAAGGTGACCTGCCGATCGACCCATCATTACCACGAAGTACCAGCGGTTGGTGGTTTTTGCGTCTTCCATAAGGTTTTTGACCAGTTGGGTAGCCAGATCTCTTGCAGTCTGGAAGCCAAAAGTAGGCATATTGCCCGGGAGTGGTAGGTCGTTATCGATGGTCTTGGGAACATGGGCTGTTAAGAGTGCACCTTGCATTTCTGAATCCAAGATGCTGGCACTATAGGCGGTGTCGTCACCTCCTATAGTAACCAAATAACTTATTCCCAGGGTTTCCATTGCCTTTTTGACGTTGGCTACCTTTTCAGAATCTATTTTCCCTGCTTTTACCAAGCTGTCTCGAGCGGTACGCAAAATGGATCCTCCCTGGAGGTGAATACGGGAGACATCTTTTATCTCCAATTTTACGGTATGTTGCTCAGGATTGAAGGAAGAGCTGGATATCCACTTAAAGCCATCGTATATACCAATCACCTCGAGACTCCTTAGATTGGCAGCAATAGCTACTGAACCGATGACGCCATTGATTCCTGGTGCTGGACCTCCTCCTACCAGAATACCCAGCTTTTTTTTGTGATTCATTGTGGAACCTCCTTCTTTTGTCGAGTTTGGCATTGTGAAATTTAAATTTTTCCGGCTTTATGAGAAAAGATATCAGAAAAGCTATTAGCGGTCAACTCGGGCTGTTAAAGCCATTGGAAGTAGGCCAAAGCTTAATTTTTGCACTGCTGTTCATCGATTGTTAACAAACGTTGAATCCATTCTCTGTGAATTTCAAAAAGATTTGGAGGTAGTCTGTCCAGTGAAAAAAAGTTGGCTTTTTCGATTTCTTCTCCGTCGGGACGGGGTTTGTTATTAAGGGCTTTGCATTTATACACCACTACTACAAACTGAAAGGGTTTTCCCAGTTCTTTTGCAAAGACCAGCTTTTCAGGATCTGTGAACACGCCCTTACAGATTATTGATATGGGATCAATATTAATTCCCGTCTCTTCACAAATTTCCCGCTGTAGGCATTCAATCAGCGTTTCGCCTATCTCCATTGTTCCAGTTGGTAACCCCCATTTTTCGCTGTCTTTCTTGAGAACAAGAAGTATGCGCTTTTTACGATCAAAGACCATGCCGCAAGTGGCAACTTTTATACCATCGGGAAGAACTTGAAAAGCTTTAGCTCGGTATGTCAGTTCTTCCACCCTTTTTTTCTCAAGCTCTTTGAAGCTTTTGATCCAGAGTTCTGGATTTCGTGGGTCTTTCCTGGATGGGAAGTATCTAAAGTTCTGAGCTACCAGTATAGCTGGTATGCCCATCCAGTGAGCACCAATTATGTCAGTTTGAGGGTTGTCACCAATTGCCACACAACGCAGGTTTTGGGAAGGAAGACTTTCCAAAGCTAATAGAAAGAAGAATGGATTGGGTTTTCCCAAGTGAATAGCTTTGAAAGAGGTTATTTTTTCAAGGACTTCCGCAATTACACCTGTGGTTGGAATAATCCCTTCGTCAGAGCTGAACTGATACTCGGGATTGGTTACTATTAGTGGAGTACCTCTTTTGATAAAGTTAGCTGCTTTCTTTATTTCCTTAAAGGAAATTTTTTCGTCAAAACCGGCTACCACTGCCTGTGGCATTTGTTGAACGATTTTAATATTCGCTTCGAGTAGTTCCCTTTTTAATTCTTGACTTCCTAAGAGATATATTTTGTCCAGTTTTTGGAGTTTAAGAAATGTTTTGAGAATCAGATCCGGGGTGATGATTTCTTCCAAAGTGGTTTCTATGCCCAGGCTTTGAAGTTTTGAGTACATTGATTTTCTGGAATAATTTGGATTGTTGCTTAAAAGGCGAAGTGTTTTGCCTGTCTCGCGTATTTGAAATATTATTTCACGTGCTTGGTGCTGTAGAATTTTATTGTGTATTATTCCATCTAAGCTTATCAGAAAGGCATCAAAAAAATCCAGTATATTTTTCATAAGCAAAGCGATATACGATCTACTCTTTTAAGTCAATTAAGTCAAAGACACTCAACAAGACAAAATGTTCTTGTAGAAGGGATTATAGGCTTGCTTTTAAGAAGGTGGTGCCGGGCGCGGGATTTGAACCCGCACGGGCGAAAGCCCACTACCCCCTCAAGATAGCGTGTCTTCCTGTTCCACCAGCCCGGCTTTACCGCGAAGCAATTATAACAAGTAAAGGCAATATCGTCAATCTTTATGAATGAAAGATGACAACAAAATTTGAAGGTTTGCTTTACCCTCCTTGTAGGACCTGAAACGCCAGGCTTCATTCTTTTTGTAGAACATTCTCCTAATCGAAAGCGTTTTTTGACCCTCTTCAAGTGTTTTCAGGCTAAAAAGAAATTCCCAGATCACGTGTAACTGCCTGGGTTAATTGAACAAGTGTTTTCCTAAAGAACAAAAAGCTTTTCAGTTTGAAAGTACTTCCTTAAAACCAGGTTTTGTTTGTTCCTTCTTGCTACTGTGAAGCGGCTTCTTTAATAATCGAAAAAAATTCATGTAAAGAAAGTTTTTGGTTTTGATCTTTGCAGCCAAGGTTTTTGAGGTATTTTAAATTTAAAATACAATCTATGTGCTCTTTCCACAGGGTTTTCGGCACTTTCCAAGATTGGGGTTTTGATATTTTCTTTTTTAAAAGTGGGCAACAGGATTAGTAATTTCGGTTTCGTCTTCAATTAAAGACTTGTATTTTGAATGGTGAGATTAGTTCACGCAGCACAGCTTTTACTATGTTTAGTTATAATAGTTCTGGGTTAAAATTGTTTTGAAGATTTTTGAAGCGGTTTTTTGATTTTTTGAAAGGAGGTTGGTTTCGTGAAGCAGACTTTCGGTTTAATCGTGGGTAATCGAGGATTCTTTCCGGATGTTCTGGCAAAGGAAGGCAGAGAAAAGATTCTTGAGGTGCTTGAGAGCATGGGCTACGGAGTGGTAACTCTTACTCCCGAGGATACCAAATTCGGGACAGTGGAAACCTGGGAGGACGCTCAGAAATGTGCCCGCCTTTTTGAAGAACATCGTAACGAGATTTCAGGGGTTATCGTTACTCTCCCCAATTTTGGCGACGAAAAAGGCGTTGCTTACGCTCTTCGTTTCTCAGGACTTCGAGTACCGGTTCTGGTTCATGCTTTTCCAGACCGAAACGATGCTATGGATATTAGTCGGCGTAGAGACGGTTTTTGTGGAAAACTATCTGTTTGTAACAATTTGAAACAGTTTGGAATTCCTTTTTCGTTGACCACCCAGCATACTGAGGATCCGGATAGCGATCTTTTTAAAGAAGACGTGAATTGGTTTGCTTCAGTATGCCGAGTTGTCAACGGTTTTAAGAACCTGAAGGCGGGGGCTATTGGGGCAAGGCCCAACGCTTTCAATACGGTGCGTTTTTCAGAAAAAATTCTCGAAAGTAATGGCATTTCAGTTGAGGTAGCTGATCTTTCTGAAATTTTGGCTCAAGTTGGGAAACTTGAAGACAAAGATTCCAGAGTGCTGGCAGGGGTTAAGGAAATCAAAGATTATATTGACACCACAGGCATTCCCGAAGAGGCCCTGGTTAAAATGGCCAAGCTGCGGCTGGTTCTTAAAGAATGGATCGAGAAAACCGGGGTATCCCTTATTTCCTTTCAGTGCTGGACTTCTATCCAGGAGAACCTGGGGATTATGCCCTGTGCGGTTATGAGTATGCTTAGCGAAGGTCTGGTTCCTGCTGCCTGTGAAGTTGATTTAACGGGTGGATTAGCCATGTATGCGTTACAGCTGGCTTCTGGCAAGCCCTCTGCTCTGGTGGACTGGAATAACAATTTTGACGAGGATCCGGATAAAGCTGTGCTTTTCCATTGCAGTAATTTCCCCAAATCCCTGCTTCAGAATCCTCGTATGGGTTATGGAGATATAATTTCTTCTTCTGCAGTTCCCAGAGAGCAGGCTTATGGTACTTGTTATGGCAAGATTCCTGCTGGTCCGGTAACTATCAGTCGTCTGGCCACCGATGATGTTTCTGGGAAGATAATTGGTTATGTAGCTGAGGGAGAGATTACAGAGGACGTAGTTGAGACCTTTGGTGGTTGGGGTGTAATAAAGGTTGAGAACTTGCAGGATCTTCTGTATGTTATGTCCGATAACGGTTTTGAACACCACGCTGCCATAAACCTTTCCTGGGTGGCGGATGCTCTGGTCGAGGCTTTTGATAAGTATCTGGGGTTTGATATCTACTGGCACAATGCGGTATAGGGACTAAAAACACATCACCGGGTAGGAGGTATCCTACCCGGTGATAATAAGCGTTCCCAGAAAAATCAAAGTACCTACAGTTGCTACATAAAGTGGTACAAATTGCTCTATAAAACGCACCCATAAAAGGTGGACAGCGAACATTATTACCACGCCGATAAAAATCCGATCCCAGAGATTGCTCTTGAAAGGTAAAATGCGCATGTGTTTTTCACCCCTCAGTCTTTTACTGCTCCAAAGGTAAGGCCCGCAATGATATGTCTTTGAGCAATACCAATAAAGATCACAGCTGGTATGAGGCAGACCATTGATACTGCAGCCATTTCTCCCCAATTAGTACCTATGACCGTTACAAACTCGGCAAGACCTGTGGTAATGGTTCGAGCATTAACACTGGTTAATATGGATGCAAAAAGATATTCATTCCAGGCGAAAATCCAGGTTAGTATTGCAGTAACCATGATTCCCGGTTTAGCAAGGGGAAGGATGACATGAGTTAACACTCCCCATAAAGAACAACCATCAATTAATGCTGCTTCATCCAGCTCTTTAGGAATGGAGTCCATCATTCCTTTAAGCAACCATATGGCAAAAGGAAGGTTAAATATGCAGTAAAGTAGAATCATACCCAATTTAGTGTCCCTCAGGCCCACTCTGGTAAAAATCAGAAAAAAAGGAACAATAAAAACTGCAGGTGGGGCCATGCGGTTAGTTATGGTCCAGAAAAAGATATTGTTGGAGCCTGGTATGCGGAAACGAGAGAAAGAATAAGTTGCCAAAACGGCAAGCGCAATAACCAGGGCGGTATTTCCCGAAGAAATAATCAGAGAATTAATGAGGTATTTGCCGTAAATGTCCTTAAAGAAAGGACGATAGTAGTTCATGGCGTAGAATGAAGTTTGTATAAGCCGCGGTCCACTGAAAACTTCCAGTTTGGTTCGAGCAGATACCACAAACATCCAGTAAATGGGGAAGAGGGTTGCTATGGCAATGACGGTGGAAATAAAATATATTAACAGCAATCTCAAGCTCTTTTTGGTCATCTATGAAGCCTCCTGTGAAGAAGATATAAAAGTCAGGAGTAACCAGCACATCACAATGGTCAAATACAGTAAAAACAGAGACATCGCGGAACTATAACCGTATTCCATGGATTGAAGGACCAGGCGCACCAGATGGATACTTACATAACGAGTTGCTGTTCCGGGGCCACCACTGGTTAACATCCATACTTCATCGAATATTCTGAAAGTATCCATGATTCTTATGAAAAGGGTTGTTAGAAGGACTGGCTTGAGAAGGGGTAGGGTTACATAGCGAAAGGTTTGCCAGCGATTGGCTCCATCTACCAGTGCTGCTTCATAGGGTTGTTTAGGTAAGCTTGATAATCCGGCCATTAGAGTAAGGGTCACAAAAGGTGTCCAGTGCCAGATGTCAACAAAAACAGTGGTAAAGAAAGCTTGAGTAGCGTTAACTCCTATGTTGTAGTCAACCCCTATTTTTCGCAAGTAGAAAGGGATTGGTCCGATGTCAGGGTTGGTAAGCAGAACCCACATACTTCCAATGCTAATTGGAGCCATGGCCAGAGGGAGAGTCATGATAGTTCTAAAAATGCCTTTCCCCTTAAACTCAAAGGTTAACAAGTTCGCTATCAGTAAACCCAGGGGCATTTCTATAGCGCAGCAAAGCACAACAAAAGTAAGTCCTAAGCGTAAAGACTTGAGAAAGTCCTCATCAAACATTAGTTTTCTGAAGTTGTTAAAGCCAACGTAGACCATTCCAAGCTTTGAGAATACATTGTACTTGAAAGCACTGAGATAGATAATGTATAAGACCGGGATAACACCTATTAATATCATCAAAGTAAGCGTGGGGGCAATAAGCCCCCACGCTTGTGCCTTGCTCTCTCTCATTACTTTGCCTCCTTCAGTAACCCAGCTCTTCCATCAGTTGGTCTACTTCTTGGGCAAGGTTGTCAAGAGCTTCTTCGGGAGAAATTTCTCCGGCTACCGCTTTGGAAACCCATTTGAGATAAATTTCGTTCAAAGGTCGGTGCATGGGGAGAGGAGGAGCACCAGCAAAGAGGTGGCCTTGTTCTTTCAATAGCGTGAAGTAGCCACCCATTTTGGGATCCAGCTCTTTAATGAGAGGATCTTCAAAGGTAGATTTGCGTACCACACGAGTGGCCAGCTTGGCGAATTCTGCTTGCCATTCCTTGCGGGCACACCACTGAATGAATAGCCAGGCTGCCTCTTTATTTTTGGCACTGTGGGGTATTCCAAGAGCTCCACCGTCGTAGTATCCGATGTAACCCTTACCCGCTTTGGCTTCTTCAAGTACTCCGGGCGCCGTAGGCGGGAGTGCCACTCCAATTTTACCGATTACTGCGGACCTGGTGGGATCAGTTGCCAGCCAACCTAAATTCTCAAGATAAATCAGCCCCTGGGCAATTTTCCCAGCCCCAAAAACGGCAGCGGTTTCATCCCAGGTATAGGTACGTACACCGGGTGGCGCATACTGGAGCATATCAACGTACCATTTGAAGGCCTTCTTAGCTTGTTCGCTATTGAGGGTACCACCTTTATCCACGCTGGCTCGCATGGTTTCCAGGTTGATGCCCCAGTTGTAGATACCCCAGGCTGGCCAGATGCTTTCGCACATTTCATAAGCCACACAGGGGTGAGTTTTGGCCTGTGCAACGTGACCGTAAAGTTCTATGCCCTTTTCTTTACCGTATTCTGTAAAGAACTTAGCTATGTCAGTGTACTGATCCCAGTTAGTGGGTACTGCAAGGTCGTATCCATATTTTTCTTTAAAGGCTTTTTGGATTTCGGGATCTTCGAACAGGTCTTTGCGGTAGATATAGGATTTAAGGAAAGCTTCAAAGGGAATGGCAAAAACGTTTCCTTCGGCATCTTTAAAGTAGTTGATAAAACTGGTAAAGTCTTCCAGATCGAAGTTAGGTTCGGTGATTGCAGAGTTCTGGATAAAGGAAGAGAGATTAGTCAACCACCCCTGGTCCAGGTAGGCATAGATTATGTCCTGTTCAACATATATAAAATCATATATTCCCGCTCCAGACTGCAAGTCCTGGATAGACTTATTGTACATTTCGTCCCAGGAAGTCACTTCAAATTGCACCTTAATACCGGTAAGTTTTTCAAATTCTGGAGCTGCCACTTCTACCATAGCTTTTGAAGGTGGTGTGCTTTCCGAAATGCCCTTGATTACTACTCCTTTGTAAGGTTCAGCTGCTTTCTGCCACCATTCTGGATTTGCTACTTCTGCACAGGCTAATCCTGCTACTGCAAGCACCAGCAAGGTAACTACAAACACACTAATTAGTTTACGCATGGTTTCAGCCTCCTTCTTTTAGTAATTTTGATGTCCAGCACCAAAGGTGCTTCCGTTATCGATACACCTTGAGGTTTGTTTTTATCACCCCCCTCACCATATAGTGTAACCTCCGTCCATTACCAAAACGCTTCCTGTTATGTACGAAGAAGCTGGAGAGGCCAGAAACACGCACGGCCCCTTAATTTCTTCTGGTTTACCAAGCCTACCCATAGGAGTTAACTGTTTCCATATGCGTGCATATTCGGGATAACTTTTAAGGAGTTCGGCAACCAGCTTGGTTTCCATGTATCCGGGGGAAATAGTGTTGACTCTTACGTTGTACTTGACCCATTCTGAGGCCAGAGATTTGGTGAGCATTATCACTCCGCCCTTGGAAGCATTGTAGTGGGATTGGGGCTGGGGAGTGTTAGCTATCAAACCTGACATTGAAGAAATAGTAATGATACTCCCTTTTCTGCGCTTGATCATTTCTCTACCTACTGCCTGGCAACAGAGAAAAGTGCCAGTGAGATTAACATCAATTACCCTTTTCCAGTCATCCTCGCTCATTTCTTCAGCCTTTCTCCACTGCCCTATGCCTGCCGAGGTGACCAGGATATCTATCTTGCCAAAACGAGATAGGGACTGACTGACCATCTCCTCAACCTGCTCTTTGCTGGTAACGTCAACTTGAAGAGCCAGCGAGCCCCTGCCTAACTCCTGAATCTTGGAAGCGGTCTTTTGAGCGGTATCAATATCCAGATCAGCAATTACTACATCTGCACCCGCTTCTGCAAGTCCCATGGCCATCTCTTTGCCCAGGCCCTGGGCACCACCGGTTACGATAGCCACTTCTCCTTGGAGAGAAAAGAGTTCTGCAATCACCATGTAGCATCCTCCTTGAGTAGCTGATTGAGAGGAAAACTGGTCGGGGCGAGCCGACTTGAACGGCCGACCTTTCGCACCCCAAGCGAACGCGCTAACCAGGCTGCGCCACGCCCCGATCCTTATCAACTTTATAGCAGAGAGTTTTGTCTTTTGTCAATAGCGGAACAATCTCCCATCGGCCGATTCTTTGATGAAACCCTTGATTTCCATAGAAAGAATGGTCTTGTAAAATTTACCTTCCTCAAGCTTACTTTGAACTATAAGTTCTTCTTTGTGTATGCCATCGGAGGGTATGAGTTGTAATAGTTTTTCCTCTATGGGAGTAGGTTTTTCTGAGGGCGCATCTTTTCTTGCTGTTTCACGAGGCAAGCCGAAAAAATCCTGAATGCTTGTTTCAGAAATGACAGGATGTGCACCTTGAGCTATGAGGAGATTACTTCCTTCACAGGTTCTGGAAAATATGGGACCCGGTACAGCCAGCACTTCTCTACCCTGTTCTAATGCAAAATCAACGGTGATCATGGTACCACTTTTAATAGGAGCTTCTACGACCAGTACTCCATGAGATAGTCCACTAATAATTCTGTTTCTTTGTGGAAAGTTTTCCCTTGAAGGCTTTGTGGAAGGGGGATATTCTGAAAGCAAAAGACCTCCTTTTTCAAGAATTTTCTGGGCAAGTTTTCTGTGTATACGAGGATAGAGATTGTCAAAACCTGAACCTAAAACTCCAATGGTGGGTGTATTTCCATCTATTGCTCCACGATGAGCTTCTCCATCTATGCCTGTAGCCAGACCACTCACTACCACTATCCCGCTCTCTGCAGCCGACCTGGATATAATGTGGGCAACTTTGAGGCCATAAGGAGTTGGTTTTCTGGTGCCAATTATGGCTAAGAAGTGCTCAAAGTCTCTGAACCGAAAACTCCCCTTGCAATAAAGAACATAAGGAGGATGATTAATTTCTTTTAAAAGCAAAGGATAATGGTTATGGTCTTCCAGAGTTAGTATCTGTATTTCTTTAGAGGTTATTTTGTGATACAGGTTTTCTGGCTCAATCTCTTTTCTTTGCTGGGCTATTTGGTAAGCCAGCTTCTCACCCAAAATAAAGGCTATTTCTTTTTCCGAAACTTTCCAGGCATCGCAGGCACTTCCAAAGTGGGAAAGGAGCTTTGCAAAGCGATTCGGGCCTATACCTCTGATATGGCTGAAAGCCACCCAGTGAGCCCTTTCCAATTCGTTCATGGCTTAATACTCCAGACGTTTTTTATCAAGCATGCGATATTGAATGGCTTCGGCGACATGGTGTTCTTGAATGCATTCTTTATCTTCGAGGTCGGCTATGGTTCGAGCAACTTTGAGAGTGCGGTGATACGCTCGAGCACTAAAGTCGAGCCTGTCAACGGCATCTTTTAAAAGCTTTATTGCCCCGCTTTCCGCGGCGCAGTATTTCTTGATCTGGCGGGGGTTCATTTCTGCATTGAGGGAGATGTTTTCTTTCTTAAAGCGTTCTTTTTGGATTTCTCTTGCCTTTTCGACTTTCTCGCGTGCTTCTGAGGAAGAATACTCGTTGTTTTCAGAAATAATTTCTTCGAAATCTAATCTGGGTATTTCTATTTGCAAGTCTATGCGGTCCATTATAGGACCGGAAAGTTTATTTCGATAGCGAAGTATCTGTTGATAAGAGCAGGTGCAATGCTTTTTGCTGTCTCCAAAAAAACCGCATGGACAGGGGTTACAGGCAGCTACAAGAATAAACCTGGCTGGAAAAGTTATACTCATATTAGCTCGTGATATGGTTATTATTCCCCGCTCCAGAGGTTCTCGTAGGGCTTCCAGTGCATTTCTTTTAAACTCCAGTATTTCGTCGAGAAATAGTACTCCGTGATGGGCCAGGCTTATTTCACCGGGTTTTGGCCACTGACCTCCTCCGATAAGTGCTGCATCTGATATAGTGTGGTGAGGAGACCTAAAGGGGCGATAGGTTATCAGGGGAGCTTTATTTTCTGAAAGGCCGGCTATGCTATGGATTTTGGTTATTTCAATAGCTTCTTCCAGGTTCGGTACGGGAAGGATTGAAGCTAAAGCCTTGGCCAGCATGGTTTTTCCGGTTCCTGGTGGTCCCATCATTAAAAGATGGTGTCCTCCTGCAGCACAAACTTGCAAGGCTCTTTTTCCTCTTTTTTGCCCCTTTATGTCTTTCAGGTCCAGCGTAAAGTCAAATTTTTGAGAAAAATCATGTTTTAGAATGCTTTCTTTTTTGACTACCTCTTTACCTTCGAGAAAAGCGCAGGTATGTGTAAGAGACTTTAGTCCAAATACTGCCGGATTCTCAAAAAGGGCTGCTTCTTTTGCGTTGTCCTCAGGTAATATTAGTTGAAACGGCTGACTGTTTTTAGAAAAAAAATGAGCAATAGAGAGAACACCTCTTACTGGCTTTAGCTCTCCCGATAGGGATAATTCTCCGAGAAAGATTCTGGAGTTTTCTTGGTCGAAATCTATTTGCTTGCTGGCTTTGAGAATACCCAGGGCTATTGCCAGGTCAAAGTCGCTTCCGGTTTTTTTGAGGGACGCTGGTGCCAGATTCACAGTTATCCGACGAGCCGGGAATGAAAATTGAGAGTTCTTGATGGCGCTGCGCACTCTTTCTCTGGCTTCCTGGACAGCAGTATCCGGAAGACCTACTATCTGGAAGGAAGGCATGCCCGAGCTTACATCCACTTCCACCTCTACCAACCTGGCTTCGATTCCTATCACTGTAGCACTCTTTATCCTTGCTAACAAAAGAGTTCACCTCTTTTCAGGTGAGTTAAAAAGCGTTTGGAATACATCGTATGTTAAATTTCTTTCCCTGTTTCTGAATGGAAATGATCCAGAAGTTGAAATCCGTACTTTCGGGATTGAGCCCCCTTTTTACTAAAAAATGAATTGCGGTTTTCTTAATTTTATTTTGTTTTGAAAGGTTTACCGATTCTTCGGGATTCCCCATTTGAATTGAAGTTCTTAGCTTTACTTCAAAAAAGGCAAAAGTATCACCTTTTTGGGCAATTAAATCTATTTCGCCGAAGGGTGAGCGGTAATTTCTGGCGATGACCTTCATTTTGAGTTTTTTCTTAATCCATCTATTGGCTATTGTTTCTCCAAAGTTGCCTTTTGCTTTTGGTTCCATAATTTTTGCAAAAAGATTGGCGATGGCATTTTGCGATGCCCAGTTCGCATATTATTTGGGTATGTATCCTGGTTGCATACCCCTTGTGCTCACGAAAACGGTATTTTGGGAAAGCATCGTGATATAGTCCTTGCATCAGTTTATCTCGGAAGACTTTTGCGATAATGGAGGCTGCTGCCACACTTTGGCTCTTCTGTTCCGCTTTGGGTAGGGCTAAATGGGGTACGGGAATTCCCTTTACCTCCAACCAGTCAGATATTAAAAACTCTAAAGGTTGAGGAAGTACCGCTCTGGAAATGGCTTCTCTAAAGACATACAGGTTGGCGGCGTTAATACCTAAAATATCGATAAGTCTTTCGCAGGCCATGCCTATTCCTATGGAAATAGCGTGATCACAGATGAAAGAAAAAAGCTTCTCACGTTTTTGGGGAGGGAGAAGTTTGGAATCTTTTAAAAAGGAAAAAGATTTAAAAGGAGGTAGAACAACACAGCTTGCAACTAATGGTCCGCCAAGTGCTCCTCTGCCGGCTTCATCAACTCCTCCAATGAAGCGATATCCTTTTCTCCACAGTTCCTCTTCAATTTTTACCGTAGAATTCGGATCTTTTGAGGAGGCCAATATACCAAAAAAGCCTTTCCCAAAATGTTCTTTCTGGGTACGTAGCCCCAAAAACGGCTATCATCACTATTTCTACTGTTATCACCTAACACAAAGTAACTGTTTTCAGGCACAACGTGCTCTCCCTCTCCGTAATATCCTGCTTCATAATAGGTTCTATTAAACAAATTTCCTTCTAAGGGTTCGCCGTTTACAAAAACTTTTCCATCCTTTATTTCTATGTGCTCTCCTGGCAACCCAATAATTCTTTTGATGAGGTTTCTTCTTTTATCTATGGGATAGCGAAAAACGACGATATCGCCTCGTGATGGTTCCGTAAACCAATAAATGAACTTGGCTACCAGCACCCTTTCCCCAGGCACCAGCGTGGGAGCCATTGAACTTGAAGGGATGTAGTAACCTTCTATTACAAAATAACGTACCAGAAGAGCTATAACCAGAGCCCATACTACAGTTTCAATTATTTCTCGCAAAGCTGACTTTTTCTGGGCTTTAGCGTCTCTCTTCAAGACGAGATTCTTTGGCACTTTTTCCTCTAAGGTAATATAGTTTTGCTCGACGTACTTTGCCTCTGCGTAAGACCTCTATTTTTTCTATGCGAGGAGAATACAGGGGAAAGGTTCTCTCTACACCTATTCCAAAAGAGACCTTTCTTACCTTGAAAGTGCGACCAGTGCCTGATCCTCGAACTGATATGACCAGACCTTCAAACACCTGGATTCTTTCTTTATCGCCCTCTACGACCTTAAAATGCACCCTTACTGTGTCACCAGGTTTTATTTCGGGAACTTCTTTCAGATAAGACGCCTCAACACTTTGTATGATTCTCGCTTTATCCATTTCCACTATCTCCTCCCTTTATGTTGTAGCCCGGCTGCGAGACGGCAAATACTATATCATTCTTTTTCTTTTTTTACAAGATTGAGAAGCTCAGGACGCACTTTTTTTGTTTTTTCGAGAGCTTTTTCGCGTCGCCATTTAGCAATGAGCTGGTGATTACCAGAGAGCAAAACTTGAGGGACGCCAAGGTTTTGAAATACTCGGGGTCTGGTAAACTGGGGAGGACCTAAAAGGCCACCAGTAAAAGAATCATACTCTATGGATTCCCTGTCTCCAAGTACACCTGGTATGAGTCTGACAACAGCCTCAATAATAACCAGAGTAGGAAGTTCTCCCCCTGATAGGACGTAATCTCCGATAGAGATTTCTTCACATTTTAGAAGACTGAGGATTCTTTCATCTACTCCCTGGTAGCGTCCGCATATAAAGAGTAAGTGGTTCTCCTTGGCTAATTCCTGAGCTTTTTGCTGATGAAAAACCTTACCCTGTGGACTGGGTAGAATTATTCGAGGAGCGCTTCGGGTATAACTTCTAATGAAGTTTACTGCTCTGTAAATTGGTTCTGGTTTCAGCACCATACCCGGACCGCCACCAAAGGGGTAGTCGTCCACGGTTTGGTGTCGGTCCAGAGCAAACCAGCGCAGGTTGTGAACTTTTATTTTCACCAAATTCTTTTCTTGGGCTTTTTTTAATATAGATACCTTGGTGTAGTTTTCTATGAGTTCTGGGAAAATGGTAATTACGTCGATCCTCATTCCCAGAAGCCCTCAGGGCAACTTACTTTAATATAATTTTCTTGGAGGTTGATTTCTCTAACGAATTCCCTGATGAAGGGCATAAGACTCTCTTTTTCTTGGTTTTTGACCACTAAGTAATCATAATTCGGTCCCTCTATGATGTCGGCAATTTCTCCTTTAAACTCGTTTTTTTCAAAAACGCGAATGCCAATTAACTCAAAATGGTAAAACTCTCCTGCAGGCAGAGGTGGTACCTGATTTCTATCAATGCTAAGTAGTGCTCCCCTAAACTTTTCTACCTGTTCTCTCGTGGTGTAATTTTGGAAACGCACAAACAAAAACCCTTCTTTTTCGCTTCGTACGTCTTCAATTTTTACTTTCAAAGCTTTTCCTTCTGAGGTTTCCAGCCAGAGTGTTGCTCCTGGAGTAAAACGTTCAGGAAAAGAAGTAAAGGTGGTAACCTTAAGCCACCCTTTAAGACCCTGAATTTTAATTATTTTACCTACCATTATCCTGTCCTTTTTTCTGGTAGGCATCTCCGATCCCAATTATTTTTTATTTATTCAAGTATTTCAACTATGGCCTTTTTCCCGTTTTTGACACAAGCAGCACGGACAATAGTTCTAATTGCTTTAGCAATCCTTCCCTGTTTTCCTATTATCTTACCCATATCTTCCGGAGCTACTCTGACCTCGTATATTACCGATTGTTCACCCTCGACCTCCGTTACTTTGGCTTGCTCGGGGTTATCGACCAGGGCTTTAACCAGGTATTCAACCAGCTCTCTCACTGTTTTACTGCCTCCTCTGCTTTGATGGTACTTTTAAGAATTGACTGGACCTTAGGGGTTGTTTGTGCTCCTTTGGATATCCAGTATTGAACTCTCTCCAGTTTTAGGCCCCATACTGGTGGGTTAGCGATCGGGGAATAATTACCTAAAACTTCTATTGGTTTCCCGTCGCGAGCTTCTTTTGAGTCAGTTACCACGATTCGGTAATAAGGGGCATGTTTTCTGCCAACTCTGGTTAATCTTATCTTAACTGCCACTTTTATCAACGCTCCTTTCTCACTATGAGGTACTGATGTTTTTTATATTTTCCACCCGAAGATACCCCTTTTGCGCAGGGGTGAAAACTTACCTTTATGGATCTGCTTCCATAGTCTTTTAAATTCTTCAAATTGCTTAAGCAGCTTATTCACTTCCTGAACGGAGGTGCCACTTCCTCGAGCTATTCTTTTTTTACGGCTTGCATTTATTATAGAAGGATTTAGTCTTTCTTGGGGAGTCATAGAACATATAATGGCTTCTACTCTTTTTAGGTTTTTCTCTCCGTCTATCTTGGTCAGATTGCTGCGCAAGCTTCCAGGAAGCATTCCTATCATTTCTTCAAAGGAGGAAACATTGCGTAGTCGTTTAATTTCTTCCAGAAAATCGTTGAGTGTTATTTCCTCCTTTTTCAGTTTTTGGACAATTTTTTCTTCACTTTCTTTTTCAATGGCCTTTTCTATTTTTTCTATCAAAGTTAGAGTGTCTCCCAGACCCAGAATTCTGCTGGCCATCCGGTCAGGGTGGAAAGTTTCTATCTGTTCCAGCTTTTCTCCTGTGCCTACCAGTTTTACTGGCCACCCAGTTTGGGAGACTATCGAAAGCACAGCTCCTCCCCTGGCATCGGTGTCTACTTTAGTGAGTATTATGCCAGTTGGCTTCACCCATTCTTCAAAACTTTTCGCTACTTTGACGGCTTCTTGACCGGTTGTTGCATCCAGAACAAGAAGTATTTCTTGGAAGTTTTCCTGTTTGACTAGTTCTTTAAGCTCTGCCAGAAGCGTTTC
Organism: Atrimonadaceae bacterium G-SL-SR-0-11; assembly: GCA_048814795.1. GTDB lineage: Bacteria > Atribacterota > Atribacteria > Atribacterales > Thermatribacteraceae > Thermatribacter. The sequence continues at coordinate 1,272,118 of CP184673.1, forward strand.
TTCGACATGAAGCCTTCCTGCTGTATCCACTATCACGACATCATTGCTTTTTTGGCGAGCCAGAGCGCGAGCCTTTTTAACTACTTCCAGTGGAGATGGTGTTTCTACCTCATCAAAGAAGCTAATTTGGGCTTGTTGAGCTAAAGTTCTCAACTGCTCCTTGGCTGCTGGACGCCTGGTGTCGGTGGAAACCAGCATAGGAAAGTGGCCCTGTTTTTTAAGTCTTAGAGCAAGCTTAGCACAGGTGGTGGTTTTTCCAGAGCCTTGTAAACCCACGAGAAGCAATAAAGAAGGTAATGCGGATATATTAAGATTTTGGGTTTCTCCTCCCAGACATTTACGAATTTCATCCCAGAGTATTTTTATGACCATTTCTCCTGGGGTTACGCTTTCCAGAACTTCTTTGCCCACTGCCCTTTCTCTAACTCTGTTTATCAGTTCTTTGGCAACCTTGTAATGAACGTCTGATTCAAGCAGAACCATCCGCAATTCTTTGAGTATACTTTCCACTTCCTGAGGGGACAGCTTGCCTTTACTCCTCAGTTTCTTAAAAATACCAGAAAACTTGTCTACCAAGCTTTCAAACATTGTCTTTTTCTCTCTTTCTCCTTCTGAATAGTTTCAGCTTTTGCTCAAAAAGAACAGATAGATAATAATAGCCCACATCTTTTATGTCAAGGAAAGGCCTTAGCTGTTTTGCCAAGTTTAGTAAACAATGGCTTTTACAAATTCTTCAGGGTCAAAGACGAACAGGTCTTCTATCGCTTCGCCCGTTCCAATCAGTTTTATGGGCAAAGAGAGTTCCTGATGGATTCTAAAGACAATTCCTCCTTTAGCTTGACTATCCCACTTGGTAAGTGCAATTCCGGTTATGGGAATAAATTTAGCAACGTTTTCAGCTTGCAGGAAAGCATTCTGTCCGGCCAAAGCGTCTATTACCAGAAGATTTTCTACGTTGGAAGGTGGTATTTCTCTGGAGATAATTTTGGACAGCTTTTCAAGTTCGCTAAGCAAGTTTTTGTTTACGTGAGACCGCCCTGCGGTGTCTATAATGGCCACTGTGTCTTCTCTTTTTTTGATCAGTTGCAGAGCATCAAAAACGGCTGCTCCGGGGTTAGTTCCAGAAGAAAACTTTATTATATTTACTCCTGCACGCTTTGCCCAAACTTCGAGTTGTTCCTGGGCAGCGGCTCTAAAGGTGTCGGCTGCGACGAGTGAAACTTTTTCTCCCTGATCCTTGAAAAAACGGGCAAGTTTTCCAGCAAGGGTTGTTTTGCCGGCTCCGTTTATTCCCATTAAGACTATAACTTTACTTGACTGCAAGCTGGCTGCTGGAAAAAGACGAGCATCGTTTTTTTCCAGGATTGAGTACAGTTTCTCGAATAAACAACCTTGCCAGTCTTTATTCTCAGATCTGGTAACCTGGAGTTCTTCTATTATTTCCATGGCAAGGCGAGGTCCTATATCAGCTTGAATAAGAGCTTCTTCAATTTTTTCCCAATCTTCTTCAGTGATTGTTTCTCGATTCCAGACTGTATTTAAACGTTCTTTTATTTGTTTTTTCATGGAGTCTAAACTGTTTAGCCACTTTTTAAAGAAACCTTTTGCTGCGCTCACCTTTCATTCCTCCCTGAGATGTTTGTATGATTTGTTTATATGAGCTTCCGAGTTAATGTCTTTTAAATAGATGGCTTTCGATATGCCGTTTTCCATAGTTATACCTATTATTCTCTGGGCTGCTTCCATCACTTCTTCCTGGTGGGTTACTACTATCAACTGCTTTTGTTGGGCAAAGCTTTGCAGGAGTCTGGCTATTTTTTGGGCATTAAAATGGTCTAAATTGGCGTCTGCTTCATCGAGCAACGCAAAAGGCAACCCTGCTGTCTCGAGAAGTGCAAGCACAAAACACAAACTGCAGAGAGCTTTTTCACCGCTTGATAAAAGTATAAAGTCACGCTCTTTTTTACCCGGTAACTTTATATGGGTTTCGACACTACTTTTCTTAAGAACCAGGCGTGCTTTACCACCCTCAAAGATCTCTGCAAAGTTTCTTGCGAAGGCTTGCTGTAGTTCCTTCATAAATTTTTCGAAGCGATGTACGCTTATGGCATAACACTTCTGGATTTCGGACTGAGCAAGGGTAATTAATTTTTCGAACCCGAGTATCTGGGTTTTTAGCCATTGTTGTCTTTTCAAAAGGCGTTCCATTTCCTCTATAGCTCCCTGTTTTGGCGAGAGACTGGAGATCACCTGCTCTTTCTTTCTAATCATGCTTTTTAACTCTTCAGGGGATTGTTGTCTAATTTTTGCTATTTCCTGATTGGTCAGGTTAACGTCATTTATTTCTGTTCTTTCAGCTTCCAGTTCCTGAATTTTTTGGTATATTTCTTCTTTACGCATTAGAAAATTGTTGTAAAGTCTTTCCTGTTTTTGGAGTTTTTCTTGCAGAGATCTTATTTTGCTCTGTAAGTTTTTAAGTTCTTCTTTAAGTACATTCTGTTTTTGTTGCTCTTTTTCGACTGACTCTTTCAGCTTTTTAATCAGTGTCAGGATTTTTTGGAGCTTGGAATTTTTAGAATGCCAATTGGAGGATACTGCCTGGTTAAAGTTTGCAGACTCGGAATATTTTTTTATCAATTCTATTTTTTCTTTTAATCTTTCGATCTTCAGCAGGTAATCTTTTTGGGTTGCATAGATGTGATCCAGTTCTTGTAATTTTTGTTTCTTCCTGTTTATTGTCTTTTTAATTTGGTTTGTTCTGTCTTGAAGGCTTGCTTCTAATTTCTCAAGTTCTGCAAGGCGCTGTTCTTTGAGTTGGAGTTTTTTGGAAGCTTCTTCTTTTTGCTTTTCTCTCTCGAAAGTAAGTTTTTGATACTGTGTTTCCTGATTCTGGAAAAAGTTTAACTTTTCTTCCATTTTGGCACAATGCAGTTTTTGGTTATGTAGCTTCTGTTCCGCTTTTTCTATCAGGTTTTCTGTGTTTTGGAGTTCTTTTTCCAGGGTTCTTTTTCTTTCTTGCAATTTCTCTTTGCGCTTTTTTAATGTAATCAGGGTTTTCGATTCGCTTTCTTGGAAAACAATTCTTTTGGGAAACACTCCGATTGCTCCACCCAGAATGATAAGGTCTCCCTTGGTAGTTACCAGGTTTGCGCCAGGGAAACTATCGAAACAAGCATTTGGAAGAAATTTGGAAGAGCTTTCACTTCTGAAAGAAGATACAAAACCGGGTGTTAAAAAGAACTTACCCCTCTTTTCAGAATTCTGAAGATGCAATAAAGAAAGAGGCAGGGTTTGAAGTTTATCCAGCAGCCAGGATATCGCTTCCACACTTTCTTCTGTAAACCCTTCGCTACGTAGTTTTTTTGCCAGATTTATGATGTGGTCCGCAACTTCCTTTTTTTCCTGGAAAATATTTAGCCTTTTCCTTACTCTTTCTTCAAGGTTTTTTAGTTGAAATAATTTTTGAAGAAGCCTTTCTTTTTGAGACTTGAATTTTGAAATCTGAGCAGATTGTTCCAGTATATCTTGGCATCCTTTTTCAAGGAAACTTTTTGCTCTGGCAATTCCCTCGGATAAAGTTTGTAGTTTTTTAGCGGAATTGAAAAATTCGCTATCCAGATTTTTTTGCTGGCTTACCAGAGCAGTAACCTTTTCCTGGAGTCTAATTTTGCGTTTTCTTGTAGTGTTTAGAGCTCTAAGATGGCTTCCAAGTTTTTGTTGCAGGATTCCAATTTCTTCAAGTAATTTCGTTTTGTTTTCAATTGGTTCAAAGTGAGGGAGATTCTTTTCCAGTATCGAAATTTCTTTTTCTACCTCAAGAAGCCTTTTTCTCGTCGAAAGAGCAGTTGCAATAGTTTCTCTCTTTCGAGCAAGGTAAATATACAGTTCTCTTTCTAGCTCTTCCTTTTTAACCAAGAGCTTTTCCCGTAAATTGTTAATTCTTTCTATTTTCTGAGAAATGGTTTCTATTTCTTTCTCTTTGATTGCGCTTTGCTGATAACTGAAGTTTATTTCTTCTTCCAGGGCCTGCTTTTCGAGGAATATAGTTTTTTGACGACTCACTAAGTCTTGAAGGGCCGTTTTTTGGTAAGCAATTTCTTTTTCCAGGTATATTGCCTTGATGGATTGCAACTCTTGAAACTCTATTAGATAACGCTTTTCTTCTTCTGCCAGAGGCTTAATTTGCTTGATCTGGAACTCCACTTCTTTAGCCCTTTCTCTTAATCTTTGGAATTTTGCTTTGATTTTTTCAAGTTCTGAGCATAGGTTTGTTAATTTTTCTTCCCACTCTTCTACTCCACTTATACCTTTTAAAAAGTGAAACCTTTCTTCGGGCGATGAATTGAAAAATTTTTGAAGCTGTTCTTGTCCAAGAGCCATAATTTTAGTTTTAGAGGAATCTATTCCTCTTCTGGCAAGCTCGCTTCTAAAATCCCTGTACCTCGTGGGTTGTCCATTTAATAGATATTCGGAAGTATTGGAAACGAAAATTCTTCTTCCTAAGGAAAATTCGTTTTCGGTGTAGTCAGACACCAACATCTCCACCAGAGCCATACTCAGAGGAGAGCTGGAAGAGCCCTGAAAAATGACTTCCTGACTTTTGGTGGTTCGAAGGAATCTTGGTGGGTTGGCCAGAAGCCAGTTAACAGCGTCAATAATGTTACTTTTGCCAGAACCGTTTGGTCCCACAACGACATTGAGTCCCTTGACGAACTCTATGCGAGTTGGATTAGCGAAAGACTTAAATCCCTGGAGAAAGAGTTCTTTAATTTGCATATATGGTGGTTTATTGGAGTTTTTGCTTTTCGGCAACTAAAGTTTCCCAAGCCTGCCTTGCTGCGGTCTGTTCTGCCTTTTTCTTGCTGGGTCCTTCTCCGTAAGCCACAATTTTCCCGTTTATTTTTACTCCTACCAAGTATCTGGGACAGGTTTTATCTTCCTGAACTATTTCATATTTGGGAATACATTCCATTTTCTGGAGACACCACCTCTGGAGCAAGCCCTTGTAGTTCAAAGACAAGAATAAAAACTCCAGGCTTTCCTCTTCCAGGAATATTTTTTCAAGAACCTTTCTGGTAGTTTGGTAGGAACCCGAATCTACAAAGACAGCTCCAACCACTGCTTCCAGCGTGCTGGAAATTATAGAATCTTTTTCTCTACCGCCACTTTTTTCTTCTCCCTTTCCCAGCCTTACGAAACTGCTCAAGCCTATTCTGCGTGCTACTTTTGCCAGACACTCTTCGCTGGCCCACTTTGACTTCATTAGCGAAAGCCAGCTCCGGGGTTTGTCATAATTATAAAAAAGGTAGTCGGCTATGAATAAGCCGACTACCGCATCTCCTAACCACTCAAGTTTATCGTTACATTCCCCACTCCTGCCTTCCAGAGCTGATTTGTGTTTTAGGGCAGTTTCCAGCCACTTTAGGTTTTTGAACTTGTATCCCAGCTTCTTTTCGAGTTGCGATAAATCGTCGCAGAACTGCCCACTCATGAGCCCTGGGATAATCAGCTAATCTTGGATTCTATGTATTCTACAGCTTCTCCAACGGTAGTTATTTTTTCTGCATCTTCGTCCGGGATGTCAATGTCAAATTCTTCTTCAAAAGCCATTATGAGTTCTACAATATCCAGAGAATCTGCGCCCAGATCGTCTATGAAAGACGCATCGGGGGTTACTTCGTCCTCATCTACACCAAGCTGATCCACGATGATTTCTTTTACTTTGGAGAAAACGTCCATTGTTTACACCTCCTATAGGAGAACTTTGAGGATTTATATTATAACATCAACATACCACCATTAACATGAATAGTTTGTCCTGTAATGTAACCCGAAGCTTTTGAGGCAAGGAAAGCAACTGCTTCTGCAACGTCTTCGGGATATCCACCTCTTCGCATAGGTATCTGGTCTATCCATAACTTTTTGACTTCTTCAGGTAACCTGCGGGTCATATCGGTATCTATAAAACCTGGAGCTACGGCGTTGACAGTTATTCCCCGCGCTGCTACTTCTCTGGCTAAAGATTTGGTAAAGCCAAGTATGGCTGCTTTAGCGGTAGAATAGTTGGTTTGTCCTGCGTTACCCATTACGCCCACAACAGAAGAGATGTTTATGATACGACCGTACTTTTGCTTTACCATGTACTTCAGGACTTCTTTAGTAAAATTGTAAGTTCCCTGCAGACAAACTTCGATAACCTTTTGCCAGTCTTCGTCTTTCATTCTCAAGAACAGTCCATCTCTGGTAATGCCAGCATTGTTTACCAGAATGTCTATTCTTTCCCAGGATTTTATTATGTCTTCTATCATTTTTTGCACTTCATTTCGGTTGGTTACGTCCACAAGATAGCCTTTGGCTTCTATGCCTTCAGAGCGAAACTCTTCCACTGTTTTAGTTATTTCTTCTGGTTGGCCTATATCATTAAAAGCTATCCGAGCTCCATTTTTACCAAGTTTCAGAGCAATTGCCTTGCCTATTCCCCTTCGTCCTCCAGTTATTATGGCTACCTGATTTTCGAAAGTACTCATAATAACTCGCCTCTTTCCAGTACTTCCTTTAGATTCTTGCTTGTATCGGTAAAAACAACCTCCACATCCGAGTATTGTCTTTTAAGTAGGTTACCGAGAACTTTTCCAGGTCCTACTTCTATAAATGTTCGATAGTTGCTCTGGTAGAGGTAGTCAATTACCTCTTTCCAGCGAACCGTACTGGTCATTTGTTCTATGAGCAATTCTTTAATAGTTTGAGGCTCTTCCACGGGCTTAGCAGTAACGTTACTTATATAAGTATATTTTGGTTTTTTAAAGTCTACGCTTTCAAGGAAAGTGGCAAATTTATTTTGAGCCGGCTTCATAAAAGAAGAATGAAAGGGAGCGCTAACACTTAAGGTCACAGCTTTTTTGGCCCCTCGTTCTTTGGCTTTGGATAATATGTCGTTTTCAAGTGCGCTTTCTGAAGATATCACTATTTGGTCTGAACTATTAATGTTTGCAATTTCTACTGGCCCTTGTTGCGAAAGCTCAGCAACCATTTCTTCTACTTCTTTCAATTCAAGACCAATTATTGCTATCATGATACCCGCCTTTGCTTCCATAGCCTCTTGCATCAGCATTCCTCTTTTGTGTACCAGGAAGACGGCTTCTTCGAAACTAATGCTTTTTGCACAAGCAAGAGCTGAGTACTCTCCCAGACTATGTCCGGCTACCACTTCCGGTTCAAGAGCACGTTCTTCCAGGATTGAAAAAGTTAAAAAACTGGTCGTCAGTATAACGGGTTGGGTATAGTAAGTCAAGTTTAACTTTTCTGCAGGACCTTCTAAGGCAAGTTCTAAGAGGTCCTGATTGCAGATTTGATTGGCTATTTCAAAAAGTTTTTTGGTTTGGGCTGGAAAATCTTCCAAGAAAGTTTTTATCATGCCTACTTTTTGGGAACCCTGACCTGGAAACAGAAACACTCTCTTTTTCATTGATCTACTACCTCGGCATATAATCTGCTGATGGTTTGTCTACATTCTTCTAAGAGTTCGGCAATAATTTCTTTAACGGGTTTTATATCCTTAACCAACCCTGCTATCTGTCCCATCATTACTGAACCCTCCTGGACATCACCACAGGTGGCCTCTTTTAGCTTACCGCTGCCAAGCGCTTCTATTTCCTCTCTGGAAGCACCCTGTTTTTCGAGGGCCTCAAACTTGCGGGCAAGCTTGTTTTTGAGGCACCTTACAGGATGCCCCGTGGAGGCCCCGGTTACTACAGTAGAGCGATCTGAGGCTTTTATTATGGCTTCTTTGTAAGCGGGATGCACTTCGCACTCTTCAGAGCATATAAAACGAGTTCCTATTTGAATTCCTTCTGCTCCAAGAGCGAAGCATGCTGCCATGCCTCTTCCATCAGCTATTCCTCCTGCTGCAATAACTGGTATCTCCACAGCATCTACCACTTGAGGTATTAAGCAAAGAGTGGTTATTTCTCCCACGTGACCTCCCGATTCCATTCCTTCTGCAATAACTATTTTTGCACCATTTTTTTGTAAGCGCTTGGCTAAAGATACAGAAGCAACTACAGGAATGGTTATTATTCCAAGTTTCGAAAAATCCTCTATAAGGTGACCAGGGTTACCTGCTCCAGTAGTAACTACAGGAACTCTTTCTTCTTTGACTACCTTTATTTGTTCCTGGATGTAAGGGGAAAGGAGCATTAAGTTGACTCCAAATGGCTTACTGGTAAGTGATCGAGTTCTGCGTATTTCCGACCTCAACTCTTCTCCAGTCATGTTACCAGTACCAATAACTCCCAATCCGCCTGCTTCGGATACTGCAGCAACCAACGGAGCGGTAGCTACCCAGGCCATTCCTCCCTGAATAATGGGTACATCGATCCCCAGTAGCTTGGTAACTCTCGTTTTCATCTTACACCTCTTGCCTCTTCAGCGTTGAGTTTGGACAGTCTTTCTCGGATGGCAAGAACTATACCATTTTCTGCCAGTTCTTTGGCTTTTAAGATTGCGCTTTTAATACCTTTTGCTTTTGATTTACCATGGCATATTAGACAAACTCCTTCCACTCCAAGCAATGGTGCTCCACCGTACTCACTCCAGTCGAAAGCTTTCCAGGCTTCCTGGATTTTAGCCGCTGAAGCTGGTTCTTTAATATTTTCCCGCATAATCTTGAAAATTAACTCTATAATTCCCTCTCCAAACTTAAGTAATGCGTTACCCGTGAAGCCGTCACAAACCACAACATCTGCTCTGCCATCAACAATGTTATAACCCTCCACGTTTCCAATAAAATCGAAATTAAGCACATTTTCTCTACTTTTGAGAAGTTTGTAGGTGGCTTTGGAGAGCTCGTTACCTTTGTTTTCTTCTTCGCCTATGCTGAGAAGTCCTACTTTGGGATTATCCACACCAAGGGTTATCTTGGCATACTCTGCTCCCATAACTGCAAAGTGGAGCAAGTGTTGGGGCTTGCAATCCACGTTAGCTCCCACGTCAAGCAACAAAGTATATGCGTTTGGATTGGGTATAGAAGTAACGATAGCCGGTCTTTCTACCCCAGCGATTCTCTCCAGTCCCAGCCAGGCAGCAGCCATTACAGCTCCCGTACTGCCTGCAGATACGAAGGCGTCAACCTTTTTTTCTGCGAGCAGCTGAATCCCTCTGCATATGCTTGATAATGGTTTTTTGCGCACTGCTTCGGTCGGATTTTCGTTCATTCCAATGACTTGAGGTGCGTCTTCTATGGGAAACCTGGTTTCGTCCATCCGGTATTCCGAGTATAGACGAATCAACTGCTCTTTTGGCCCCACCAGGATCAAGCTACAATCTTCAGTATAACTTTCTTTTACCCCTTTTAAGATTTCATGGGGCGCAAAGTCTCCGCCCCAGGCGTCGATTGCTATTTTCATGGGTGATGCTACTATTCCTCTTTTTCAATTATTTGCCTGCCGTTGTAGTAGCCACACTCGGGGCAAATCCGGTGGGGCAGTTTTGGCATGTGACAATGAGGGCAACTCACCAGATTAGGTGCTTTTATTACCCAGTGAGTTCTTCTTTTATTTCTTCTGCAACGGGAAGTTTTATTGGTCAGATTTGCCATGGTACCACCTCTTCCAATTCAGGTTGTAGGATAGTATAAAACATTTCTCGGTTAGTTGCAAAGAAAATGCTCAGCTAAGGTTGCCAGTTTTTTAATATTGCAAGGCGGGGATCTATTTCCTCTTTTTGACAATCACACCTTTCACGGTTACGATTTTTTCCACAGACCGGACAAATTCCCTTGCAGTCTGGTTTGCAGAGAGGTTTCATAGGTAAATTGACTATGATACTCTCTTTGACTTCCTGGGTTATGTCGAGGTAGCTGTCTTCTTCGACAAAATATTTTATTTCGTCAGATTCTTGTGCTTCTGCTTCGATCTCGGATGGTCGATGCAGACGGTTCAGGTTGCGACATTCGAGGCGCAAGTTTGCTGATAGGTCGTAGACAAATGGTTCTAAACATCTGGAGCAGGTAAGTATCAAGAGGGTGTTTATTTGGCCCTCGATCATTATTTCAGTATCACAGTTGATTATATCCAATGAAGCTCGGATTTTGTCGGCAAAGAGAATTTTTTCTTGACGAAAATACAAAGGATCGATCGTTTCCTCTATTTCTTCGTGGCTTTTCCCCCCGGCTCTTTTTTTAACATCTCCAATATAAACCTTCACCTTGGTCACCTCTTTTGAGTCACTAACCTCCAGGTATCCTGGGCAATCATTAGTTCTTCATTGGTGGGAATAACCATTACTTTTACGGGAGCTCCGTCCTGGCTGATGATAGCTTCTTTTCTTCGAACAGTGTTTTTTGCTTCATCAACGGTTATTCCCAGATGCTCAAGGCCTTCACATATTGATTTCCTTATATAGGAAGAATTTTCTCCAATTCCAGCCGTGAAAATCAGAGCATCTAACCCTCCCAGTATGGCATAATAAGCTCCGATGTACTTTTTCGCTCGATAAGCTATAAGATCCAGGGTGAGTTGCGCTCTGGGATTGCTGGGGGCAGCGTCTTCAATGTCTCGGGTATCACTGCTAATTCCGGATACGCCCAGAACACCGCTTTTTTTATTGAGAATTTCATCCATTTCTTTAGTGGAAAGGCCTTCTTTCTCCATCAAAAAGAGAATTATAGCAGGGTCAATGTCCCCACAGCGTGTTCCCATGACCAGCCCTTCCAAGGGAGTAAAACCCATAGAGGTGTCGATTGATTCCCCATTTTTTATGGCTGCAAAACTTACCCCACTTCCCATGTGACAGGTGATAAGCTTTAGAGAGAACAGGCTGCTTTTTAATATTTTTGCAGCCCGTTCGGCCACGTAGCGGTGAGATGTTCCGTGAAATCCATACCTTCTGATGCGGTACTTTTCGTAATATTCATAGGGGATAGCGTAGGTATAGGCATAAGGTGGCATTGTGGCGTGAAAAGAAGTGTCGAAAACCGCAACTTGAGGAACCTCGGGTAGTGCAAGGCGACAGGCTTCAATGCCCAGAATGTTTGGAGGATTGTGAAGTGGAGCAAGCTGAACATACTCGCGAATAGCTTTAACAACATCTTCATCAATCAATACTGACTGCCGGAATTTTTCTCCTCCATGCACCACTCTGTGTCCTACTGCTTCAATTTCTTTTACATTTTTGATGACTCCTATTTGAGGATCGGTGAGTACCTCCAGTATCCACTCCAGAGCGACTTGATGATTGGCAACTTCGCGTTCTTTGGTTATAAAGTTTTCATTATAGTAGTGTTCGAGGCGAGAACCAGGCAAACCTATACGTTCTACGATACCCTTGGCAATAACCCGGCTTTGCTCCAGGTTTTGCATATCAAAGAGCTGATACTTAACAGTAGAGCTCCCACAGTTCACGACCAGTATGATCATCTTTCTCCATCCTTTCTGTTTTGTAGTTTATTTAGAATTGGGTTTGTAGCGCAGTTACCGCTATTTGTAACACAATATCTTCTGATTTACAACCTCGGGAAAGGTCATTGACCGGCTTTGCCAGGCCTTGTAAAATTGGCCCTATTGCTGTAGCCTTGGCCAGACGTTCTGTTAGCTTATAAGAAATATTTCCGGCATTAAGGTCTGGGAAAATCAGAACGTTGGCTTTGCCAGCAACAGGGCTGCCTGGAGCTTTTCTTTCCCCTACTTCAGGCACTAAAGCCGCATCGGCCTGCAGTTCGCCATCTAAAAGAATCTCTGGATTTAAAGAACGTGCTATTTTAGTAGCTTCGACCACCTTATCTACTAACTCATGCTTGGCGCTTCCTTTGGTTGAAAAGGAAAGCATTGCAACACAGGGAGTCACTTCGAGCAAAAGCTGGGCGGTTCTGGCGGTGGTTATCGCAATGTAGGCCAGCTCTTCAGCGTTGGGATTGGGATTAAAGCCAGCGTCTGCATAAAGAAAAGCTCCATTTGCACCGTATGGACAGTTGGGAACCGCGATTAAAAAGCAACTTGAAGCGAGCTTTATTCCTGGTGCAGTTTTTATAATTTGTAAAGCTGGCCTTATTACGTCCGGACTGGAGAGTACTGCTCCTGCAACTACCCCATCTACACGTCCCTCATGAAGCATCATGCAAGCATAGTACATAGGATTTTTCAGCCATTCTCTGGCCTGATCCAGTGTAAGTCCTTTGTGTTTTCTTAGCTCGTAAAGTTTTTGGACGTAAAGCTCCCTTTTTTCGTCGCTTTGAATATTAACTATTTCTACATTTTTGAGGTCCAGTCCCATGTCTTTTGCCTTACTAAGTATACTTCCTTGTTCCCCCAGTAAAATTATAGATGCTAAGCCCTCATTGGCAGCATCATGAGCTGCCCTGATAACTCGTTCGTCGTTGCCCTCCGGAAGAACAATTTGCTTTTTGAGAGTTTTGGCTTTTTGTTTTAGTTTTTCCAGAACGTTCATTTTAGGTCTCCTTTCTATATTTTGAAAATTTCTCTTTTAATTTTTTTTCGACGAAGGGAGGAACCAGTTTGGCTAAGCATCCTCCGAAGCGAGCTATTTCTTTTACCACGGTTGAATTCAAGTAAGAATATTCGGAGCTGGTGGGTAAAAACAGAGTTTCTATTTCAGGAGCCATTTTGCGGTTTATTATGGCTATCTGGGTTTCGTATTCGTAATCTGAAATAGCTCTTAACCCTCTAATTATTATTCGACATCCTTTCTGGCGTGCAAATCGCACCAGAAGGCCGCTGAAAGTTTCGATTTGCACATTGGGCAGATGTTCAGTGCTTTTTTGGAGCATCTCTTTACGCTCTTCCAGGGTAAACAAGGGGGTTTTCTGGGGATTACTAAGCACAGCTACTACAAGCTGGGGGAATATTTTACTGGCCCGCTCTATTATATCCAGATGCCCGTTGGTTACCGGATCAAAACTACCTGGATATATGGCAATTTCTGCTTTTAAAGAGCAATTTTTATCCTCCATAAGCTTATTCCTCTCTTTTTAGGTGTCCAATTAGAACCACATTTTTACTATATTCGCGCCTATCTTCAACTTCAAAAAAAGGCAGTCTCCCGCTCTGCGAATCCTTTGCCTTGGGGAGCCTTATTACAATCAGAGATTTTTCAAAAACCACCCTAAAATTATACAACTTTTCGACGGTTTTTAAGTGGTTGCTCGCAAAGGGGGGATCAACAAAAGTCAGAGAAGGTTTTTCTTCGAGATTGGGAAATTTCTTGAGTTTCAAGAAATCCATACACAATACCCTGGAGTGCTCTTTCAAAGAACAAATTTCCAGATTTTTTTGGATTACCCGACATACCTGAGGATTTTTCTCCAAAAAATAAGCCCTTTTGGCTCCCCGGCTCAGGGCTTCGATTCCCAGTGCTCCACTTCCTGAAAATATATCGTAGACCACACTTTCCTCCAGCTCAAGTTTGAGTATTTCAAAAAGGGCTTTTCTCAAAAACCCTTGCATTGGTCTTACCGCTTTTCCAGAGGGAACCAGTATTTTTCTTCCTTTTAGTTTTCCACCAACTATGTGCAGGTAACCCATTAACTTACTTCACCCAGATCAAGATACTTTCCAAATTTTCTCTCTATTTCTATACGCAGATTCTGATAATTTTTGAGTTCGGGATCTTTAGAAAGAATAATTTCTGCTTCCTGGTGTGCTTTTTCAAGTATGGACCAGTCTTCAAAAGGGTCTGCCAAGTAGAATTCTGGTACGCCGTGCTGTCTTACGCCATAAAACTCACCTGGTCCTCTTAATCGAAGGTCTTCCTCTGCTATTCTGAAACCATCTTCAGTGGAGGTCATGATCTTCATTCGCTGAATTGCTTCTTCAGTGGTTGGATTGGCCAGTAAAATACACAGACCACGTACACTTCCTCGTCCTATTCTCCCTCTCAGCTGGTGCAGCTGCGCCAATCCAAATCTTTCTGCGTTTTCAATGACCATGCAGGTTGCGTTGGGTACATCTATACCCACTTCAATAACCGAGGTTGATATCAGAACGTCTATTACACGCTTTTCAAAGTTGGACATGATTTCCTCCTTTTCTTTCGAAGGAAGCCTTCCGTGGATGATAGCGATTCTTAGACCTTTAAACCATTTTTCCTGAAGCATTTTAGCTATTTCCTGAACGTTGCTGATTTCTTCTTCGCTTTCCTCAATGGCAGGACAAACCACGTAGGCCTGCTCACCTTTTTCTATCCTGCTTCTTACTCTATTGTAAGCTTTGAAACGCTCTTTAATAGGGAAAAATAGAGTTTCTACGCCTTTTCGACCTACAGGTTTTTCATCTACAATTGATACATCGAGGTCGCCGTAAAGAGTTAGTGCCAGGGTACGGGGAATAGGAGTAGCTGTCATAACCAGAGTATGAGGGACGTGCGCTTTTTCCTTTAACTTTGCTCTTTGCATTACTCCAAAGCGGTGCTGTTCGTCAACGATTACCAGGCCCAGCCTGAAAAACCGCACTTTCTCTTCAAGGAGTGCATGAGTACCAATAACCAAGTGTATTTTCCCCTCAGCTATCTGAGACAGTAACTCTGTTTTTTGTTTGTTGTTACCGCCCTTAATGAGAGCAATTTTTAGGCCGAGTGCTTGGAGGCTTTCTAAATAACGGTGATAATGTTGTTCAGCAAGTATTTCAGTAGGGACCATGAACGCTACTTGCTGTCCAGAGTCAATCACTTTCAAGGCAGAGAGAATGGCAACCAGTGTTTTGCCAGATCCCACATCTCCCTGAATAAGGCGGTTCATTATAAATCCGCTTTCCAGGTCCCTGGATATTTCTTCAAAAGTCCTTAACTGGGCGTTGGTTAGCTTAAAAGGCAGTTTCGCAAGGAAGGCTTCCACCAGCCTGGAACCCGGGGGGCAGGGTACAACTCTTAATTTTTGTAATTTATTTTTACGGAGTTTTAAGCTCAGTGCAAATAGGATAAATTCCTCGAAAATGAGAGTAAGGTGAGCTTTGCTTCTTCTTTGCAATAATTCTTCAATATTTCCCTCTCCAGGATTGTGTAAAAGATAAATGGCTTCTTTCTTGGGAAGTAGTTTAAGCCTTTGAAGAGTTTCTTCAGGTAGAGTTTCTTCGAGGCTCGGCAGGTAATTTTGCAGTGCGTATTCTACCAGAGAACGAATCTTTTTTTGAGAAAGCCCCTTGGTAAGACTGTAAATAGGCACGATTTTTTCAAAGTTTTCTTTTTTGGATTGAGAAGCTGGCTCGTATTCAAAGTTACTGGTTTCCATTCGGTTACTGGTAGGAGATTTTCTGAAGCGTCCCGTGACCAGGATTTTAGTTCCTGGACGCAATATCTTGCTTAGATAAGCTTGATTAAAACACAAAAGATCTGCCAGTCCCGTATTGTCTCCAATGGTTATCTTTAAAAGAGTACCCTTGCGGATGTTCTTTTTACGAACACTGATTATTTTTCCTTCTATGGTTTGGAGCATTCCTTCCCTAAGCATGTTAATGGTGGTGGGATGCCCTCTGTCCCGGTAGGTTCTTGGGAAAAAGTAAATAAGATCTTCAAGGGTTTTGATATTGAGCCGGTTAAGTTTTTTTTCAAGAGCTGGACCAACGCCCTTTAGGTAACGTATGGGCATTTCGAGGTTCAAGGACTTTTTTTGTAAGGAAAAACTTTCTTTTTTGTGGACAACTGTCGAGCTGCTTTTTTTAGAGGTGAGAATTGCACTTTCTATTTCCCGAAGGAATTTTGTTTTTTCGTTTTTTGTAAACAAGGGATAGCCTTCTGCTTTTTCTATCAATTCAGAAGGCAAGATTTCGGCGAGATGGTTTTTAATGAAATGATTAAATCCGCCAATCACTGAAAGGTTGTCCAATCTTTCTTTTTCTCGGCGTAAAACTTTTTGTAGAAAGTCCTTTTCCGTACTCACAAATTCTTATTTTAATACTTTTTTCAATAATGGGAAGCTGAGTTGCCCCTTGCTTTGTTTATTTTAAATTGTTAATATTGTAGCCAGTTGCAATCATGGAAGTAGAAAGAGGGTGACAACAACATGGCTAAGTGTGAGATATGTGGTAAAAAACCGTCTTTTGGGAATCAGATTAGCCACTCCCATCGAGTAAGTCGCAGGATATGGCGTCCTAATATCCAAAAAGTGAGGGCTTTGATTAACGGTCAGCGGAGAAGGATAAATGTGTGCACGGCTTGCCTTAAAGCTGGAAAAGTTCAAAAGGCTTAAAAGAGCGTGGTCACAACCACGCTCTTCTCTTTTTTCTCTTTTGTAGAGCTTGAAAACAAAGTCTTTAGGTGATTGGTTGAGATGGTTAATATGGTTCTATTTTGAGGGAAAGTCTTCTTACTTTTTCTTCGATTTTTTCTTCATCCGAAAAAACCAGTGATCCTGCAACTATTATAGACGCTCCCCTGGAAGCCAGATATTCAATGTTTTCTTCTTTTACTCCTCCATCGATTTCAATCTCTGTTTTCAGACCCCTGCGCTTTATTTCATGACGTAACTTAAGAATTTTTTCATCCATTCCAGGTAGTAATTTTTGCCCTCCGAAGCCTGGATTTACAGTAAGCAACAAAACCATTTCCAGCTTGGAAATGATTTCAAAGATAAGTTCCACTGGTGTTCCGGGGCAGAGAGCTATTGCGGCTTTTTTGTCCTGTTTTTTGATCAAATTTATTGTTGCGTCGAAGTCTTTTTCAGCCTCTATATGGAAACTGATTATATCAGCACCTGCTTTTGCAAATTCCGGTATGTAACGACGTGGATTTTCGATCATTAAGTGCACGTCTATGGTTGCTTGGGGTAGAATTTTTCTCACTGCCTCAACAATGGGAACTCCAAAGGTTATATTTGGCACAAAATGACCATCCATGACATCTACGTGAATTATGTCTGCTCCCCCAGCTTGGGCTGCAAGCAGCTGTTCCTTTAGTCGGGAAAAATCACAGGATAATATAGATGGCGCAAGCTTTGCCATTTTCTTTCCTCCTTAGCGTAGTTCTTTTTCCCAATAATAGTAATCGTTAAGATATATTACTACCCTGCCCGGTCCCTTACTGGGAATGCCAATTTCAACCGTTTCTCCTCCCTGGTGGGTTTGGCGATATGCAATTCTCTCCCCAAGCTGATCAGTGATGATTATTTTGACTTCTATGGGTTGCTTTGCTTCGGGGAGAGGGAAGCGCAATTTTACTTCTTTCAAACCCTCTATTTTTTTATTCACTGTTAGATTGATAATTCCTCCTGGAGCAAGCTTTTCACCCGGCAGAGGTTGTTGGGCTATCACGGTTTCAGGAGCTTTCTCCGGAATTTCTACCTCTTCTACTTTTCCCAGACGAAGCCCCCTTTGCTGAATGATATTTCTGGCTTCCTGAATTTTCAGGCCTACCAGGTCGGGGATCTCAATCAGAGCAGTTCCTTCTTCCCCACCTTTGCTCACCAGAAGATTAATTGCTGAACCTTTGCTTACTTTACTTCCTGGAGGAGGGCTTTGTGAGATGACGCAGCCTCTGGGTACTGATTCATGGAAGACTTCCGAAATTTTACCCACTTTTAATCCCTCATTTTTTATGAGTTCCTCGGCTTCTTCCACTGGAAAATTCCGTAGATCAGGAACAGTTATAGTTTCGGTAGTTTCTGTAATTTTGCTCTGCTGCGATGAAGTAGTGCCCATCTGGTTGATGACAACTTTGACTCGATTGCCCTTTTTTAACTTACTTCCCGGGGGAGGGGTTTGACTTATAACCACCTGAGATGGAAACTGGGGATTGCTTTCAGTCCTTATTACTTCTACATAGATACCCAGCTTGTTTGCGGTATTCAAAACACTGAGTAAATCCTGGTTGGAAAAATCTGGCACTTCTATTTCGCTGGTTGTGAAATAAGCATGTAAAATAAAGAGGCCTAAGTAGCCACTTATCAGAAGGCCAAAGCCAAAAAATATGGCTGCCACCAGGGGACGGATGAAACTCCAAACGTTAATTTTTTTGTCTTTCCTTTCTCTTTTTTTAATTCTCATCTTTTTCTCCAGATAGCTACAAACAACCCGTCTGAGTTAAAGTAATGAGGCCATATTTCGATGCAGTTTTGCTTGGTTTTAGCCATAGTTTTCCAGCGTTTACTATTTTGAAGATTTTTTCTAACTAACTCTGGCAAGCATTCTTGCAGGTTTATTTTTTCCATATAGGGAGCATTTTTTTCAAAAGATTCGATAACCCCCCAGGTTTCTTCATCGGTTAGGGTGCATACACAGTATATCATTGTACCCCCGCTTTTAAGATAGCGTGAAGCTCCAAGGAGCATTTGTTTCTGAAGCTCGGCTAACTTTTTTAATGTTTGCGGATTGTTGTGCAGGAGTACTTCTGGGTTTTTCCTGATGGTTCCACATCCGGAACATGGGGCGTCTACCAGAACTCGGTCAGCAGTTTCTTTTAGCTCGGGAATAAATGAAATTGCATTCCAGGATAAGGGTTTTACAATTTCAATTCCCATGCGCTGAGCGTTCTTGAGCAATTGCTTTAAATTCCTCTCCTGTTTATCGATAGCAATTATCTTTCCCTGGTTTTCCATCAGCTGAGCAAGGTGGGTTGTTTTACCTCCGGATCCACAGCCCACTTCTACTATCACTTCTCCTGGTTGAGGCTGGAGTAAATGGGCTACCAGTTGGGAAGAAAGATCCTGAACATAAAACATTCCATTTTTGTATTCACGGGTTTCACAGAGTTTTTGATAGCTACCTTTTTTTATCATCAGTGCTTCAGGGGGAAAAGAAAAAGACTCCGTTTCGATATCTTCTTTAGAAAGTGAATGTGCTAAACGGCAAGTGTCCGTTTTGAGGGTATTGGTCCTCAAAAATAATGTAGGTGGTAAGGCAAGGGATTTTTTTACATCGTTCAGTTCTTCGCCCAGTTTGTTTGCCCACTCTTTGTGGAGCCAGAGAGGAAGTTCTATTTCCTCTTCCAGGCTTTTAAGATATTTGTCGCTTTGTGCGGCAATCTTTCTGAGGGTGGCATTGACCAGGCCAGAAAAATTCCCGGCATAAAAGCTTTTGCTTATTTCTACGGCTTCGTCTACTACCACGCTTTTTAAGGTGCTGGTATTAGATAGAAGCTGAAAAGTGGTCAGGCGTAGTAAGTTTTGGATAGACAGAGGAAGCCTTTCCCATTTAGGAAGAAAATCTTTGCATATGGAATCAAGCTGCAGAGAGTGCTTTACCACACCTCTGCAGAGCCTTATCAAATTTTCTTTGTCCACATTCTGGTTCCTGCAAGATCGCAAATAAGTGTTGTATGCCTGGTCCAGGCGCTGGATTTTACCCTTATAAAGGGCATCGAGTATTTTTATTATGTTCTTTTTGAGGACAATGAATTCCTGTTTCAATCTCTGCTCTCGCGCAACAGAAAGAGTCTGAGAAGTTGTAGAGCAGCTACTGCAGTTGCAGCTACGTAAGTCAGGGCTGCTGCATTAAGCATCTTTTTGACCAGCGGCTTTTCGTCTTCGGCAACTATACCAGCTTGGGTTAGCAGCACGTAAGCTCTGCGACTGGCGTCATGCTCCACTGGGAGGGTGATCAGCTGGAAAAGTACTGCTGCGCTAAAAAATATGATTCCTATATCCATTAGGGTGGGAATGTAGAAGAGGAAACCAATAAAGAAAAGAGGCAAGGCTAATTGAGAACCAAAACTGGCTACTGGCACCAGTGTCGAACGCAGGGAGAAAGCCGTATAGGCTTCTCTTTTTTGGAGAGCATGGCCTACTTCGTGAGCAGCAACGCTGTAATCGGCTACAGAGCTTCCCCGAGCTACTGAGCGGGAAAGCCGCAGGACTTCATGGCGAGGATCGTAGTGGTCGTTAAGTGTTCCAGGTATTTCTTCAACCCGAATTTGTAAACCCAAATTCTGTATCAGGAGTTGGGCTACTTCTTTGCCAGTGAGTCCTGCTCTGGCTCTTTTTCTGGATAATTCTGCGTAAGTCCCGGAGACTTTACTCTGGGCGTAGAAAGCAAGGATCAGGGCTGGTATCAAGAGCAAAAAAGTATAGTCAAAAAAGAAAGGATAAAACACAGCATTCACCTCCTATTCAAAGTGGTCTCCTACTTTTAAGCGGTAACCACAGCAGAATTCCCAGGAGTGGAGAGGTTTTTTGCTTTCTGGATGCAGTTTTTCAATCAGCAAATTTTTGTCCAAAGCACTTACCACAATCCCCTCCTTTTTTATTTCTACAATAGTACCTGGTTCCCGAAGTTCTTTGTTAATATTTTCTTCAAACCTGGCTTTGAGAATTTTTACCTTTTTGTTGCGAAAACAACAGAAAGCTCCTGGAGCTGGCGCGAAAGCTCTAATCTGGTTAAGAATTTCCAGAGCTGGTCTTGTCCAGGAAATGCGCAACATTTCTTTTTTAATTTTTGGTGCATAACTTGCTTCCTTCTCGTTTTGTGGAAGGGGCTTTAAATTGCCTGATACCCATTCGGGTATTACCTTTAATAGCTCCTGGCCCCCTATTTGCCCAAGTTTTTTGGTGAGACTGCCATAATCGTCTTCGGCTTCGATAGGAAGAGTTTTTTGGCTGAGTATGGGTCCGGTGTCCATTCCTTCATCCATAAGCATGATTGAAATACCGGCTTCTCGTTCTCCTTTCAGGAGCATCCACCTTATGGGGTCTGCCCCTCGATACCGAGGCAATAGGGAGGCGTGTACATTGATGCACCCCCATCTGGGAATTTCCAGTATTTCTCGCCTGAGAATCTGTCCATAAGCAGCAACAACAATCAAGTCGGGACTTTCCTGTTTCAGGAATTCTACAAATTCTTTTTGGTTTACTTTTTCCGGCTGAAAAATAGGAATTTCTTCATTCCTGGAAATAACAAACTTTTTAAGTGGAGGAGGCATTACTCTTTGTCCTCTTCCACAGGTACGGTCGGGTTGAGTAACTATGCCTTTGATTTGCTTTTGGAACTGACTTTCAAGAAGAATTCTGAGAACTTCTATCGCAAATTCCGAAGTGCCCATAAAAAATATTTTCATGATTCTCCTTTCTCTTTTCGTGCTATCTGCTTTAGTTTTCCGTTTATAAGCAACCTTCGTGCAGGTGTCAGGCGGTCTATAAAAAGAGTTCCGTTTAAATGGTCAATTTCATGCTGAAGAATTCTGGCCAGGAGACCTTCGGCAGCTATTTGAATTTCTTTTCCATTAATGTCCAGGGCCTTAACCAGAGTTTTTTCAGCTCTTTCCACCTTGGCATATAACCCCGGTAGGCTCAAGCAACCTTCTTCCTGAAGGTCGCCATTCCCAGATTTTTCTACTATTTCTGGGTTTATAAGGTGTAAAACTTTCTGTTTCTCAGGATGTACCAGAGTTACCAGGCGCAGCGAAATTCCTACCTGGTTTCCGGCAAGGCCAATACCCGAAGAAGCTAACATGGTTTCTTCCATGTCCCGAAGTATGGAAACGATTTTGCCATCTATCGAAGTGACGAGCTGTGCCTTTTTTCTCAATATAGGATTCCCATAGAGGACTATTTTGCGAACCATTTTATTCCTCCATTTTTTCATTCTTTAATAGGATACCTTGCAACGCACCTTTATGCCACTCGTTGATTTAAACAAAGGATCAACCTTCAAATATATTTCTGTCAAATTTTCTTTATCTGCTAATATTATAAGCTCTGTTTGCAACTTACCTCTTTTTCTAAAGCCTTCTCCAGAATAGGGACCGAAAATATCGTATTTTTTGTTTTCACTGTTCGTCAGAAGCTCGCGCATTTGATTTAAAACCTGAAAGGAGCGGTTTTTATTCCTTCCCTCCGCAGTAATACAAAGCATGGCTCTAAAGGGAGGATAGCCACTCTTTTGGCGCTTTCCGATTTCTTCTTGAAAAAAGGCTTGCCATTTTTTAGGAAACTGATTTAGGAAATCCTTAAATTGCTTTCGGGTTTGGATAATGATTCTTGCTCGGGAGTGTACGTCCTCTCCTAAGAAAAGAAATGCTTTATAAAAAGATAACAGAAATTTTTCTCGTGCTTCAAAGTCAGGCAAAAGAAACCAGTCTTCCAGGGACTCTATTATTAGCAGAGAAGATTTGCGCAATAGCTTTTCCTGTAATATTGAAGTAGTTCCCACTACTAGGAGTGAATCACTGTGAATTTCGAGATTCCCCTTTTCAAGGGTTTCAAAGTCAACCCTTTGAATTCCTACCTTGGGGAAAAGTTTTTTTAACTCTTCTTCAGCTCTCTCTGTTCCTGTTCCCCAACCCTCAAGCCATGTCCCTCCACAACGCGGGCACACCGGGTTTGGAGACAATTTTTGGCCACAGAGAGGGCAAATTAATTGTTTGGAATGAGCATGAAAGCGCATAGCTATGTTGCACATCTCACAGGTGTAGTAAAAGCCACATTCTTTGCAACCCAATGCGGCAGCATATCCACTTTTTTGAACCAGAACCAGGCTTCTGATTCCTGCTTTAAGGTTTTCTGAGATAGCTTTCTGGGCAAATAGAGAGAAAATCTTGTTGGATTTTTCCTGTATCACGGTATTTACTTTTTTGGAGATGGCACTTCGAGGTTCGAAAGAGGGTTTGAGTGTGTTCCATTGTCTTTGGGATAGACGAAAGTATATGTAAAGATTCGGGATGCGACACAAAGTTATCAATGTGCCTCCAAAAGTTTCAATTTTGGTTTCCAGGACTGTTAGGGAATTGTAATAAGGATGTTTCGAGGAGAAGTGCCCTCTTTCTTCTGGATCAACAATTATATAGTTATGAATACCCTGGGTTGGCAAAAAAAGGGAAAGAGAGGAACCGGTGATAATGTCGAAGTCTCCCTTTTCAATTTCCTGGTAAATTTTGAATCTTTTGGAGGGTGACAGTCTGCTGTCAAAACGGATAAGCTTCAAATCTGGAAAATTTTCTTTTATAAATCCTGAGTAGCGGTCCAGAGTCGCAAGCTCAGGGAAAACAAGATGAACTTTTTCTTTCTTTTCTGCAACGTGCTCTTTTAAGAATTGTCTCAAAAAGCGCAATCGGTCTTCTTCAAATGCCAGCTGGCAGCACAGAAAATGCTTGCGAGGTAGAAAGAGATCTCGAGGGCAGGAATTCTCTTTAAGCAGAGAACTTCTCTTGGAAATTTTTATTTTAGGAACAAAAAGTGCCAGTATTTCTCCCAGGGGTGCGAAGAAAGCTATGGATAATCTTTTGCCAAGTTCAAGGTAAGCGTCCGTTAATGGTTGCAGGGGTAGAAGCTGGAGTATTTCTTTGAGGTTGTCCTCTGCGTTTCGCTCGGCAATTTCAACCACTACCCCAGTCAATTTTCGAGAGCGAAAATCTACTAAAACTATACTTCCAGGGACTATTTCATTGATCAGCTTTTCTGGGATTATGTAAGAAAAAGTTTGAAACAGAGGTACTGGTAGAGCAACTTCTGCCAGAAGCATTATTGTTGAAAAATTTCTTTTAAGTGCCAGAAGATTTTTTCTGCCAGGTCTCTTTTATCAAGAAGCGGGAATTCTATTTCTTTGCCCCTGTAGTCTATAATCCAGGCTTTGTTAGTTAAGACTTCAAAACCAGATTTATCTTTTTCTATTAAATTGGCAATTATCAAATCAAGATTTTTTGTTTTTAGTTTTCTTCTGGCTTCTTCGAGAGGGTTTTCGGTTTCAGCACAAAAACCTACCACTATTTGTTCTGGTTTTTTTAGCTTACTTACTGCTGACAGGATGTCAATAGTAGGAATTAAGCGAAGCTCCAGCAATTCTTGCTGGTGTTTTTTAATTTTTGAGGATTTCTGCACCTCAGGCCTGAAATCCGAGACTGCCGCACTCATAAGGAGAATGTCGCAGTTGGGAAAAAGTTCCTCGGTTTTTTGGGCTAACTGAAGGGCGGTGTCTATCTCTTCGCTCTCAACACCAGAGGGGACACGGGGATGGGTTTTACCGCTTATCAGAATCACTTCTGCGCCCAGAGCTTTGGCTTGGGCGGCTAAGGAGTAACCCATAATGCCACTTGATGGATTGGAGATATAACGTACAGGGTCTAACCATTCGCGTGTTGCTCCTGCTGTTACCAGCACTTTTTTCCCCGAGAGAAATTTGTCGTCATATATAAAATAAAACATTTCTTCAATTATGTTCTCTATTTCGGGTAGTCTACCTTCTCCTTCTTCTCCACAGGCCAGCTTCCCCCTTTCTGGTGAAAGGATTTTTATGTTTCGTGTTCTGAGTTTGTTCAGATTCTCCTGTACGGCCGGGTTCCTCCACATTTTATGGTTCATAGCGGGTACGATAAATAGTTTTTGTGGTTCTACCATGCATAGGGTTGACAGCAGGTCATCCCCTATCCCACAGGCTATTTTGGCTATTATATTAGCTGTAGCTGGTGCAACGAGGATTAAGTCATTTTTTCGGGCTAACTCTATATGTGGGATTTCTCCTGGGACGTTAAAAAGGCTATCGTAAACCCTTTTTCCAGTAAGGGCTTCAAAGGTGCTTTTACCAATAAAGTGTTGAGCGTTGTTGGTCATCACTACTTGAACATTAGCGCCAAATTTTACAAGATAGCTTACCAGGTGAGCTATTTTGAATGCGGCTATACCTCCACAGACCCCAACCAGAATATTTTTGTTTTTCCAGAAATTACTCGGATGATAGATCATCTTCCTGGGGTTCATAAAAATCAATCTTATCTTCAAATACTTCCTGAATGGCTATAAAGATGGGTTTGTGGGGCCTTTCCAAAGTTACCAGAGGAGTGGCTCCCTCACTTATTTGTTTTGCCCTTTTAGCAACAACGGTGGTCAAAGTGTATCTATCTCCAGTTTTTTCAAGCAACTTATCAATGGGAATCATTATTTCTCTCACCTCCTGATGGATGAGATTTTCTTATTCTGCATCTTTCTGCGATAATTATCGCCAATAATTTCTTTACTGCCTCTTCGAGTTGGTCATTAACCACCAGATAATCATAGTCAGAAATGCACTGCATTTCAATACGAGCATTGGTCATGCGAAGAAGTATTTCATCTTCACGATCGGTATTGCGCTTTTTTAGTCTTTCTTCTAAGACCTTGAGTGAGGGAGGTGCTATGAAGATAAAAACGCCTCCTTCAAAATTTTTTTTAACCTGTTTGGCTCCCTGAACATCTATTTCTAAAATCACGTCTTCTCCTCTTTTTAACCATTCTTCAATAGGCCTGCGAGGAGTTCCGTAGTAATTGCCGTGTACTTTTGCCCATTCCAGGAATTCTACTTGTTGCTTCATTTTTTCGAAAGTTGGGAAATCTATGAACAAATAGTCCACTCCATCAATTTCTCCTTCACGAGGGGGTCTGGTAGTACAGGAAATGGAATATTTAAGCCCTGGACACTTTCTGATTACCTCTTTCCTGATGGTGCTTTTCCCTACTCCTGATGGTCCCGAAATAACAAAAAGAATTCCCGCCATTTTACTCTATGTTTTGAACCTGTTCCCGTAATTTTTCGAGGGTTGTTTTGAGATCGATAACCATTTCCGATATACTCAGGTGGGCTGATTTGGCTCCAATGGTGTTAACTTCACGGTGTATTTCTTGCAGTACGAATTCCAGCTCTCTGCCAATTGGGCCTTCAACGTTAAGGAGGGAGTGTATTCTTTCTACGTGGGCTTGTATGCGCGTTATTTCTTCATTAATGTCGCTTCTCTCCACATAATATACCACCTCTTGAGCCAGGAGAGTTTCGTTTATGGGTGATTGGGGTAGCAATTCGGCTATTCTTTTGGATAGCTTTTGACGAAAGAACTCGGTAACTTGTTCATTTTGTTCCTTGAGTTTTGCTGTGGTTTTGCTTATTTTTTCCAGGTGCTTTTCTATATCTTCTTTCATTTTCAGGCCCTCGCTCTTTCTTGAGTTCAGAAGAGCTTGAATAGCTTCTTCAAGAATGGTTTGGAAAAGATCCCATTCTTTTTCCCAACATTGATTTTCTTTGTTGAGCTTGATTACCTCTCCCAAATTAAGAATAAGCTCTATATGAGGATCAAAGTTAATTCCCAGTTCTTTACAGAGAGTTTCAAGAGCACTGAGGTAGGAGCGGGCGAGCTGAGGGTGCACTTCGATGGTAAAATTTTCCAGCTTGGGTTCAAAATCGACACGTAGTTCAACTTTACCCCTCGATATATGAGATTTTATGAGCTGGTTGAGGAGTTCTTCCCAAACGTAGAGTTCTTTTGGCATCCTGATGCTGATATCCAGGAAACGGTGGTTGAAGCTTTTGATGCGAATCCGGTAAGTGCCGAGTGCACCTTCACCCTCGGCAAAACCAAAGCCTGTCATACTTTTCATATTGTAGCTCCTTTACAAACCAGGATATTTGCCGCTATATTACTTGAAGAGACTCAAGGCTGTCAATGGATGCGAAAATGCAAATTTTAGAAGGATTACCTCTTAGATTTTTGATTAAAGAACTCAAACCTATGGTAGTTGGTGCTCGCATACAGGACATTTTTTTACTTCCTCGAAAAGGTTTTGTTCTAAGACTCTATAACCAGAATTCATCCAATGGTTATTTAGTTTCTTGTTTTCATCCCGATATGAATACTTTGTTCTTTTCCAACAACTCTCCTGATAAAAAGCTTAACCTCACTAACCACTGGATGCAAACCACAAGAAGAAATCTCTTGGGTGGGCATATTGTTGAAATAGAACAGGTTGGCTGGGATCGGGTGGTAAAACTACTTATCAAGAATTCGAGCTTGTGGGAGAGGTCTGAAAAGCAGTTCTTTCTTTTTTTTGAACTAACTGGTAGAAACGCCAATTTGGTACTTGTTGAAACTGGTTCGCAGCGCATTTTGAGCGCTACACGCTTCATAGGACAAAGGGAGAGTAGTTTCAGGCATATCTTTCCAGGTCTTATATATTCTCCTCCTCCTTGTTTGGGGAACAAGATAGACCCTCTGATTTTTCTGAAAAGCGAAGTTTCTCCAGAAATTGAGAAGGCAGTTATTGATGGGCCAAAATGGTTTATCAATAATTTTGATGGTGTGGGTACTTTCCTTAGCAGATATCTTTGGCACAAAATAGAAAGCAGACCAATTTCGTATGAGACGATACGAGAAGCATGGAAGGAAGTTTTACAACCCCTTCTCGAAGGAGACTATAAATCGTACCTTTTTTTGGAAAGAATATCAAAAAAACCCTTGGGTATTTTCTGGAAAGAGGATGGATATCTCGATGCTGAGATGTTAGTTTTCTCCTCTTTTAAAGAGGCCCTTGAAGCTTATTTTTATGCTCTGCAAGACTGGTACAGGCAACATGAGCCACAAGAAAAGAAGATTAAAGAGCTTCAGAAAGAGCTGGAGGCTGTAAGGTGGGAGAAAGAAAAAATTGCCTCTTTGCTGCCCGATAAAAAAGAAATAGAAATGGCACGTCTCAAAGGAGAACTTCTCAAACTCTGGCCACATCTTGAGGTTATCAAGCAGGACAATGAGGGATTAACCGTTAGGAATATTCTTTCTCGGGTTCCAGAGGAAGTTTGTATTTCTTTGGAACCTGCTTTGAGTATTGCTCAAAACATGCAGAATTACTTCCAGCTTTATAGAAAACTCCTAAAAAGAGCTACTATGATAAAGGATAAACTTGCTGTGTTGGAGCGGCAGGAATCAGAAATACTTCACAAGCTTGAAGCTCTCGTTGGGAATAACGAAAAAGCAAGTTACTCTGGGTTAAGCGAAGAAAAAGTTTCTTTATCACAGCGTTTTCCTTCAGGAGTGACGGGCTACTCTACGCCTGAGGGTAATTATATTTTGATAGGTAAAAATGCCAGAGCTAATCATCTTTTAATCAGCAAGATTGCTTCAAGAAGGGATTTATGGTTTCATGTCCGGGAGATGCCTGGTGCTCATGTAATTCTGAAAGTTGTAAACCCCTCGCGGGGTGTAGAAAATGATATAGAGCGTGCGGCTAAGATAGCAGCTTTTTACTCCAGAGGAAGGAACGAAAATGTTGTTCCGGTAATCATGACTGAAGTAAGGAATTTAAGGTTTGCCTCCGGAAATAACTTGGGTGAGGTTCTTTTCAAGAATGAAAAAACACTTTTTGTGCGACCAGAATTTCCTCTGGGGTTGGAAGCTTATTGAAATGTTTGAGCAAAAACTCCTTCATGTCACCAGGAAGATCTACATAAAAAGTCAGTTCCTGGTTCCGAGTGGGATGTTTTAAGCTTATAGAGAAAGCGTGGAGGGCCTGCCTCGGCATTTGCTGAGTGCTCTGAAAAGTGCCATACCTTTTATCTCCTACGATGGGATGTCCAACAAAGCTCAGATGAACACGTATTTGATGAGTACGACCAGTTTGGGGATTGACCAGAAGTAGCGAGTAGTTCTCTCTGACAAGGTAGGGTTTAATAAGAGTTTGGGCTTCCTTGCCTTTTTGGAAATTTACTTCCATCAGGCAGGGATTTCTTTTGTTTCTGGAAATAGGTAAAGTTAACTCATTGGGTTTCTCTTTCCATTTTCCTTCAACAATGGCAAGATAAACCTTTTTCACTCTTCGTTTTCTAAATTCTTCGATTAATTTGAGATAGGCTACGTCGGATTTGGCTATAATCATTATTCCGGAAGTTTCTTTATCGAGACGATGTACAATGCCGGGACGCAAGGGAGCTCCATACCGAGCTAAGCTTATACCATGGTAAAGCAATGCATTGATCAGAGTATTTTTTTCTAAAACGTTTACCGGGTGAGTGGCTATTCCTGCCGGTTTGTTAATAACCAGTATATCCTCATCCTGGTAGACTATTTCCAAAGGAAGAGGAAGTGGTTCGAGTTCTAAAAACTGTTTTCCTTCCCAGATAATTTCTATTATGTCTCCAGAGTTTACCTTTTTGCTGGCTTTGGTGACAGTTGAGTGGTTTATTTTAACGTTACCACTTTTGATGAGCTTGACGAGTAAAGAGCGGGATGCTTCAGGGAAGTTTTTTGCTAACCAGGCGTCCAGGCGAGAGCCTGGTTCGTCATAAACCAGAATTTTCTGTTTTTTCATTTTTTCCTTTGTAAAGGAATCCTGAAAAGATAAGCCCCATTCCCAAAACTATTAAAACATCAGCCAGGTTAAAAGTTGCCCAGAAAGGTGTATAAAAAAAATCGATTACATATCCCAAGCGCAGTCTATCGATGAGATTTCCCCAGGCACCCGATATATAGAAGCTTGCGCCCCAGATAAAAAGACCCTGGTTTTTAAGGTTTCCCGCTTTATTTAGTGCAAAAAACAGTAAAAACACTACAGTTATAGCAACAGTGATGACAAAAAGCTGGGTCGTGTTTAAAACTTTTATTCCAAAAGCACTGCCCGGGTTGTACCTTAATCTTAACTCAAAAAAGTCCTTTATCAGGGGGTAAGGGAGTTTAACTAAATTTTGTATGTACCATTTTGATGCCTGGTCAATGGCAATTCCCAGGGCAACGATTGTAGTGATAACCGGCCACTTTCGGTTCATTTTTATTGTTTTTCCTGAAAGTCCTCGAGGGAGAAACGGACGACTTCCCCGGCAGGATCTGGTGAGGTATTAGAATCCAGGTGTAAGGGTGTTTCTGATAGTTCCCTTTCGTGTTGATTTAAACTCTCCAGAAAGGTTTGCAACAAGGCTTTGAAACGCAATTGGAACTGTCGGTATTGTTCCAGTAGTTTTTGGTGTTCGAGTTCTAATTTGTTTTTCTTCCTTTCTGCTTCATTGAGGAGGTTCTGAGCTTTCAGGCGGGCTTCAGCTATTATCATTTGGGCTTCTTTTTGGAGCAAATCTTTTTCTACTTTAACTTGTTTTTTTAGCTCTTCCTGCGTGGTTTTTAGCTTCTGGATTTCTGTTTCTTGCTGATTGAGTTTTTGTTTTAAAAATTCGTTTTCTTGGGCCAGTTTAGCTTGCTGATTTAGCAACTCTTGAAAGTAACTGGCTATTTCTTCAAGGAATTCGTCTACCTCTTCTTTGTTGTAACCTCGAAAGGCAGTTCCGAATTCTATCTGTAAAAAATCTTCAGGCTTCAAAGACATTTGGTTCACTCCTCAGGGGTTAAGCTCTTGGCTCGGTTAAACGACGCTTCAAGAGCTTTCATAACTGTGCTTTTAAGCTTACCTTCTTCAAGAACTTGCAATCCAAAAATAGTTGTACCTGCTGGAGAAGCAACTTGATTTCGAAATTCTCCAGGATGGAGGGCTTTCTTTTTCAAAAGCAATGCCGAGCCCAGTACGGTTTGAATGGCCACTTTGAGGCTCTTCTCCCACGGTATTCCCAACTTCACTCCTCCGTCCATCATTGCTTCTATAAAAAGGGCCACAAAAGCGGGGGCACTTCCACTCAAAGCAGTAAGTAAGTCGATTTCAGCCTCCTGGGTTTCAAAAACCCACCCCAGTGATGCCAAGAGAAACAACAGATCCTCTTTGGATTCTTGAGGAATGTTTTCTGAAAATACTACTGGTACAACTGCTTCTCCAACCTCAGCACAGAGGTTGGGCATTATACGCACATATCCCCTGGCTCCCGGTAGTACTTCGTTAATTTTGTTTATGCTGGTTCCTGCAAGAAGAGAAATTATGACGCTGTTAGCTGGATTTTTGAGTATTGGCACAACTGAAGGTAAATCCTTAGGCTTGACAACCAGGAATATAAAACGGTATTGATTTCCATCAAGCGGTGGCTTTGGGGTTTTCAGACCAAAACGTTGAGCCAGTGCTTCTGCTCTGGAGGATACTTTGTCGTAAAGATGAAACTCCATTTTTTTATGCCATCCATCACTGCACAATCCTTCTACTAAAGCGTTACTCATATTTCCACAGCCTATGAAAAGGATTTTTTGAACGGGCTGGTTCATCTGGAAATACTCCTTTCCCCGAAAATTGCTCTACCCAAACGTACCATTGTTGCACCTTCTTCTATAGCAATTTCAAAATCCTCACTCATACCCATTGAAAGCTCGCGTAAATAAGCACCAGGTATTTTGAGTGCATTTATAGCTTCTTTCAGCTCCCAAAGCCTGCGGAAGACCCGACGCGTTTCTTGCTCGTTTACCGGATAAGGGCCTATAGTCATCAATCCCTGGATGTCCAGTTCTGGATACTTGGTTGTTTCTTCTATAAGAGGGGCCAGGTCTTCTTCACTAACTCCACCTTGGGTTTCCTTGCCAGTTAAATTTACCTGAACCAGAACCGGTAAACTTTTTTTGACGTTCATTTGGAGAGCCTGAGCATGTATTGTTTGTGCCAATTTTATTCTATCAAGAGAATGAAGATAATGGAAGTGCAATAACATCTGCTTAACTTTGTTGGTTTGGAGTTGTCCCACAAAGTGCAATTCGATTTTTTGTAGAGGTAAAAAGGGTATTTTTTGAAGTGCTTCCTGAATCCTGTTTTCTCCTATTCTCGATATACCACATTCGATTGCTTCTTTTATCTTTTCTGGGCCTTGGCCCTTAGTAATTGCTATGATTTTTATCTCTTTTTCGTTTCTACCTGTTTTATGGCAAATTTTTGAGATTTTTTCAAAAATTTTTTCCAGGTTTTCTCTTATTGATGAGGGTGCATTCAAGCTGACTCACCTCCGTTCCCGCAGGGTACAGTAATTGATGTTTTGGGTGTAGATTGCCAGGAAGAGAAACTGACTGTTTGCCAGGGCTTG
This sequence comes from Atrimonadaceae bacterium G-SL-SR-0-11, assembly GCA_048814795.1. GTDB lineage: Bacteria > Atribacterota > Atribacteria > Atribacterales > Thermatribacteraceae > Thermatribacter. Next base: position 1,303,707 of record CP184673.1, read on the forward strand.
AGTCCTTCTTTCCAGGGGTTACGTGTCCACTCTTTAATATCTCTCTGTAGCTCTTTAAGCAGGTCGCGCCAGTGACCCAAGGACAGAGGATGACCATAGTTGAGTAACTCAGGTAGCTTTTCAGCAAGTTTTCGATCTCCTCTGGAGAGAATGAGCTGCACAAAGGAAAGCCTGGGGCTCTCTCCGGCGAAGTTTATTTTTAATTTTTGCAACCCCCTTTTAAAGGTTTCTCCTTCTCTTAACCATTTTTCAAGACTCGAAGTTTCCAGGTTTTCAAAAGGAGTATGGGGTTTAGGTACCAGAAAGCTGTAGGAAACCGAGAGTAGTTCCTTCTTTTTGGTAACAGCGATGATCTTACTCAAAAAGGCAAGATGTTTTTGTGGAGAGAGCATTGGGTGCCCTAAAAGAAAATACAATTTTATTTTAAATTTTTTCTCTAAAAGTTCCTTGAGCAGGTCCAGCCACTCCTGATTACTGAGATTCTTACCCAAAAACCTTCTACCTTCTTCATCCCCGCATTCTGGAGCAAGAGTGAGAGTTTCATGTTTTAAGGACGAAAGAAGAGCAAGCAGTCCCCTTTTTTTATAGAGCATTGAAGCACTGAGGGACGAAGTAGTTACCTTTGCTTTTCTCTGAGACAAAAAGTCCAGGATTTCCTCAATTTGAGGATGTCCAAGAATATCTGAGCCAACCAGGCCTATTTTGTTGGTGAACTGTAACCCATATTCGAGGCTCTGTTTGATTTGATCTAAATTTCTGTATCTTACGGGAGCGTAAATTCTGCTTACTGCACAAAACTTGCAGGCGTATTTACATCCTCTGCTTACTTCCACCAGGAAAGTGTTTTTGAAACAACTACAAGGAGTGTAGATAAAGCTGTGTGTCTGGAAGTGGTCGACATTAGCCTTTTGGGCTTCTATGGGTAAAGAACGGTCTTTGTTCTTTACATTAAAGTTTATTATAAAATTTCCTTCATATACTGGTTCGATGAGTTCAGGTATGTAGACACCAGGTAGTTGAGCTAATTTCAGTTTGGTTTCCCCCCTATCTTTTCTATCTTCGCGGTTGGAGAGGGCATCCTTCAAAGAGTCGAGAACTTGGGGAAAGATTTCTTCGGCTTCCCCGATGATTAGGAAATCCGCGAAAGGAGCAAATATTTCTGGATTCAAAGAGGGTGCTATGCCACCAAAAACAACCCAGGGGTCGTGGTTGGTTCTTTCTTTAAAAAAAGGGGGAATACCCGATACTTTAAGCATTTCTATTGCTTTGAGCAGGTTTACTTCAAAAGGTACTGAGAATCCCACCAGGTCAAAGTTGGTTAAGGGTATCCCTTTTTCTAAGGAGCGGGGCAAAGTTTCTAAAAAAGCTCTTTCTACTCTCCATTCAGGTACTTGATATACGCTATGTAACAGTGCCTGGAAACCCAAATTAGCCATACCTAGAGAATATTCTCCAGGAAAACAAAGGACAAAAGAAAAAGCCCCGCCTTTAGAATTAAGATTGATGCCTGCTTCTTTTTCAATGCAGGGCAAAATCTTTTCTCTGGGAGTATGAGACATGTTAAATTTAATTAACTTTGCTTTCTCCAGAAGGCTGGTACATCAAGGTCATCTGGCGAAAAAGTTGTAGTATCAGGCCTTTCCCTTTTCTCGGTTTCTTTCTTTTGCTGGTCAAAACCAGTAGCAATTACAGTAACCCTTACTTCTTCTCTTATTCTCTCGTCAATTACTGCCCCAAAAATGATGTGTGCTTCTTCAGAGGCCGCCTTAGTAATTATATCAGCAGCTTGCTTTACTTCGAATAAGCCCAGGTTGGTTCCTCCAGTAATATTGAAAAGAATACCCTTTGCACCCTCAAACGAAGATTCGAGCAGAGGGCTACGAACAGCATTTTGGGCTGCTTCTTTGGCTCTGCCTTCTCCGGTTCCCTTACCAATACCCATTAAAGAGGTTCCTGCGTTACTCATGATTTCCCTTACATCGGCAAAATCAAGGTTTATCAAACCTGGGGTGTTGATTAAATCCGAAATACTTTTTACTCCCTGCAGTAGTACTTCATCAGCCATTTGAAACGCTTCGATCACTGAAGTAGAATGATCCGCTATTTCCAGGAGTTTATCATTGGGAATAACAATAAGCGCATCCACCACTTTACGCAAATTTTCTATCCCTTCATGAGCCTGGCGGTTTCTTTTTCCTCCCTCAAAGGTGAAAGGCTTGGTGACTACTGCTACAGTAAGGATGCCCAGTTCTTTAGCGATGGAGGCTACTACTGGTGAAGCTCCGGTACCAGTGCCTCCTCCCATTCCTGCAGTTATAAATACCATGTCTGCTTCTTCGAGAAGTTCGTATATTCGTTCTCTGTCCTCTTCAGCAGCTTTCCTGCCGATCTCAGGATTGGCTCCGGCTCCAAGACCTCGGGTCAGTTTCTTGCCTATTTGTAGTTTAGTTTCGGCAAGAGAACGACTCAAGACCTGGGCGTCGGTGTTCATGGCCACAAATTGGACACCTTCGAGACCTGCTTCAATCATGCGGTTAATTGCGTTACCACCACCACCACCTATGCCGATGACTTTTATCTTAACGTTATTATCTTTTATCTTTTTGATTTTGGTGTTAGTCATAAGATTGTCCTCCACTTTATTCCAACATAAAGTAATCTTTTAGTTGCCTAAGGAATTTCTTGCCTTGATTTGCCTGGTGATGAAAAAAAAACTTGGTACTCTCTTGGGGAGAATCCAAAAGCATTCCTAACTGTAAAAGGCCACAAGCAGCAGCAAACATGGGATGGGATAAGGTTTGCACCATGCCGTCAAGGTTTGTGTTCTCCGGTATACCAATTCGAGTAGGCAAACCGGTGATGGCGCCCAGAAGGTCGCCAAAGCCCTCCAGAGCTGCTGTGCCTCCCGTAATTACCAATCCTCCTTTTAGAGACTTGTGAAGACCTGACTTGCGAATTTCCCTTGCTAAAAAAGCACCGATTTCTTTGGCTCTGGCTTCTATTATTTGGCACATGAGTTTTTTGCTTATGGATTGAAGGGAGGAACTTCCCAGGTCTCTTATTTCAACTGTATCTTCTTCGCCCAGGTGATGACTAAAAGCACAACCGTGCTGGACCTTGATGGTTTCAGCTTCTTCTTTGGTAGTTCTCAAACCAATTGCCAGGTCTGAAGTGATGTGTTCTCCTCCCAGGGGTATTACAGCGGAGTATTTAATTACATCTCTGTGAAAGATTACTATGTCCGTTGTGCCCCCTCCAATATCAGCAAGCACTACGCCCATTTCTCGTTCGAGCGGCTTGAGGACAGAGACGGCAGAGGCCAGAGGCTGGAATACCAATTCAGAGACTTCTATCCCTGCTTCCTGAAAACTTTTTAAAAGGTTGTGATACTGGTTATCCATGATGCTTATTAAGTGAGCATAAACTTTGAGCCTGGTACCAATCATTCCTTGGGGATTGGTAATTCCCCTTTGTTCGTCAAGCTGATAGGTTTGAGGAAGCAAATGAATGACTTTTTTCCCCGCAAGGTCAACCTGGGCTTTGGCTCCCTGAACGACCTTTTCTATTTCTTTTGCGGTTACTTCTTTGGCAGTTTTGCTAAGCAGGATTTCGTTTTCAACATTAACCGAGTTCCAATAGCTACCCGCGGAACTAACCAAGAAAACCCCGGGTTCTTCCTGGGCTATTTCTTTTGCTAAGGAAATAGCTTCGCTTATTGCTCGAGAAGCTTTCTTGATGTCAATAATGTTTCCTTTGTTAATACCTTTGGCGCTGCTCAAACCTATGCCCAGTATTTCTACGCCTTCCCGTTTTTTTCTACCGATGAGGGCACATATCTTGGTCGTTCCCACATCTATGGCACCAATTATTTGGTTGCTTTTATCTTTAAAGTTCCAGATTTTCATTTCTCTGCACTCGAAGGAATAACAAAAATTTCTTTGTCAGTACGTACATCGAAACCTCCAACTTGAATGGACTGAATTATAGCATCTCTAAGAACGGCTTCAAGAATCAAAGCTTTTTGCTCCAGGTTCTCAGCACTTTCGCATTTAATAAATATACCATTTTGAAGTTTTAAAATAAATAATTTCTCGGTTACGGCTTCGATTTCCGCAAGAGGATGCTGAAATTTTTCTTGCCAGATTCTGACTAATTCTAAAGATTCCCGAATCAGAGCATTTTCAAGTTTAGGAAGGCGAATCACAGGTTTTGGTGTCCCTTCGTGTTTGGGGCAGGTAATTTTTTGACCCTGCTCATCCACACAGAAAGATTGGTTCCCAACTCTCACCAGAGCAAAAGCCTTTCTCGGCTGTATTATTATTCTCAGGGTGTTGGGCAATACTTTCTCCACTCGGGCACTTTTAACTGTGGGAAGTAACTCAAGTTTTTTTTGAAGTTCCCAGCTTTTTATACAAAAAATGTTTGTTTCCTTCGGAATGTCAAGTGCGTTTGTTATGATTGCCGGGTTTTCAACACCTATTACTTCAATGTGTTTGATCTTAAAAATGTTGCTTCTAAAGAATATACTGAAACCAAAGAAGGCAACCAGTCCTATAAGGAGGTAAAAAAAAAGATATCCCTAAAAATAGAAAATCTGTTTTTTGGAGTTAATCCCATAGCTCCACTTCTCTTTCTAAAACCAAGTTTTCGCGCAAGTATATTTCTTCTTGCACCCATTCTATAAGATATCTTATTTGGGAGGCGGTGGCTCCTCCCAGGTTAACTATAAAATTAGCGTGCTTTGGAGATATTTGGGCTTGACCGAGCCTGACGCCCTTTAGACCGTGTTTCTCTATCAAAGAAGCAGCATATCCATTTTTTGGGTTTTTGAAAACACTTCCTGCACAAGGGAACTCAATGGGTTGAGTATGCTTACGTTTTAGAAAATAGGTGCGAATCCTGTTTTTAATCTCTTCCTGTTCGCCTGACTTTAAGTTTAAAGAAACTTTAACTATTATGACTTTGTTTTGCAAAGAACAGTAACGGTAATCAAAGCCGATTTCTTTCCGGTTAATTTTCAACACTTTCCCATCTTCATGCACTACCAGCAAGTTTTCCAAAAGTCCTGCTATTTCCTGCCCGAAACATCCTGCGTTATTAATAATTGCTCCTCCTATTGTACCTGGAATACCAACCAAAAATTCGCCACCGGTTAAACTTTCTTTAATGAAAAAATTTATCAATTTCTTAAGGGGCGTTCCTCCTCCACATTCTATACCAGATGGGCTTCTGTTGATTTTAGCGAACTCGCCTTCAAGCTTAATTATTATACCTTCAAAACCTTGATCTTTTGGTAATATGTTCGAACCATTGCCAATTACTTTCCAGTAAATTTCTCCTTCGTTTAGTAAACACAGGCACTTTATTAGTTGTGACAGATTAGCGGGTTTAATGATGGCAAGTGCTTTACCCCCAACTCTCCAGGTAGTGTAATTCGCAAGCAAAGGTTCTTCAATTACCTCTATCCGATACCTTTTTAGTTCTCGAGCAACATTTTGCCACTTTCTTTGCATATGGCGAAAGCTACTTTCCATACGTCCCCTGCTCCCATAGTAATAAGAATATCACCGGGTTCTATAATTTTCATGCAGTACTCGGTAGCTTCTTGGAAATCTTCAATCAGCTGGACTTTGGAATATCCCGCTTCAAGGAGCTCCTTTAAAATAAGCTCAGAAGAGATTCCTTCTATAGGTTCTTCTCCGGCAGAATAAATTGGTAATAGTACGACCTGATGTGTGTTTTGAAGGACCTGGGCCATTCTCTTGTAGAGTCTTTTAGTCCTTGTGAAGCGGTGAGGTTGGAATACCACCACTACTTTACCATGGGTTTGTTCCATAGCAGTTTTGATGACCGCTTCCATTTCTGTGGGGTGGTGTGCATAATCATCTAAAATAGTGACACCATCTATTTCTCCAACTTTTTGAAAACGCCTTTTCACGCCCTTAAAGGAAGCGAGTGCTTCCTTAATGAACTTCTGGTCTATCCCAAGCTCCAGAGTGGTTGCTATACAAGCCACAGAGTTGCTTACGTTATGCAAACCAGGGATGTTAAGGACAAATTCTCCTACTATTCCAGATGGAGTTTTTACCTGGAAGCGAAATCCATGGGGTTTTCTTTCCAGAATCTGGGCTTGGAAATCGACGTTGGGATTAGCTAAGCCGTATTTGAGGATTTTTGTATTGAATTTTTCTTTAACGAGTATTTCCTGGATTTCAGGGCGGTCTCCGCATACTATCGCAAAGCCGTCGAGCTCTATTCTTTTCAAAAAGCTGACAAAGGCTTGACGTGTTTTTTCAAAGCTTCCATAATGGTCTATATGATCATCCTCTATGTTGGTTACTATTCCACAATAGGGTTTCAAATAAAGGAAAGATCCGTCGCTTTCATCAGTTTCAGTTACAAAGAAATCGCCACTACCGCTTTTGGCATTGCCTCCTATGTCTTCCAGCTCTCCCCCTATTACCACCGTGGGGTCCAGGTTTGCCCATTCCAGAACCATAGAAATCATGGAGGTTGTAGTGGTTTTACCATGGGTTCCAGCAATGGCGATACTTTTCTTTTTACTGCAAAGCTGAGCAAGCAGATTGCCACGGTGGATAACCGGGAGATTTAACCTTCGCGCCTCTGCCAGTTCTTCGTTATTACTGGGAATTGCCGAAGAAACCACTATTGCTTCTTGCTGGCTTATTCTTTCCCTGGAGTGTCCTATAAAAACCTGAATTCCCTTCTTTCTCAAGCGATTAATAGCTTCGTTTTCCACTATGTCCGAACCACTTACCCGGTAGCCCATTTCGTGGGCTATAAAGGCCAGGGCGCTCATTCCTGTACCGCCAATACCTATGAAATAAAGGTTCTTGGGTAATTTAATAAAAGCATTTATCGGTTCATTCAAAAGTTTTTCCTCCTTTTATATCTTCAACAATTGTTTCAGCAATTTTTTTTGCAGCTTTTTCCAGGCCTAAATTTGTTGGGTCTTCGTCCTGGGTTTCCTGATATTGAACTTTGCTTCTTTTGCTCGATTGATATAAATTTTCTATAGCTTCTTTTAAAGAACAGGGAGTAAGTTCTTCCTCCTGAATTATTTCAACTTTTTGTTTTTTTTGCAACCATAACGCATTGTAGTATTGATGATTTTCAGCGGCCTCTTTTAAGGGGATCAGGACGCTCGGTATTCCAAACCACAGCAACTCAAAAATAGTGCTGGCACCAGCTCTGCATATGGCGAGGTCGGAGGCAGCATAAAGCATTCCCGGTGAATCTGAAAAAGGAATTGGCTTGTAGTATTTTGAAGAAGTAATTTTACAAGCGGCAGTAAAATCTTTGTTACCGGTAAGATGAAGGATCTGAAAGGACTTGTCAATTAATTCCTCGAGTATCTTCCATAAAGTAAGGTTTATTATTTCTGCTCCCAAGCTGCCTCCCATTACTAAAATGGTAGGTTTTTGGGCTTCCAGAGCCAATTTTTCGCGTGCCTCGACTTTACGATTTTTCCAGAACAGTAAGTCCTTTCGTAAGGGGTTTCCAGTTACAATTACCTTTTCTTTTGGGAAGTAAGATTTACTTTCGGGTACAGATACAAAAATCCGTTTAGCCCACTTACCTATAACCCGGTTGGCCATGCCCGGTAGCGCGTTTTGTTCGTGCACAAAAATAGGAATGTCCAAGATCCTTGCCCAAAAGGCAGTGAGTAGCGAAGGATAACTTCCCATGCAAAGCAGAGCATCAGGTTGAGTCTTCAGGATTACAGCAAGAGCTTGCCATATACCTATTGAATTGGTAGCGAAGGCTTTCAGCAAGTTGATATTCAGGGACCTATTCCAACCCCTGGCTTTAATGGCAAAAAAGGGAAGCTTCTTTGATTCAAGAAGTGCTTTTTCCAATTTTCTTGTGCCTCCAACAAAAAACACTTTTCCTCCCGGGTTTAATTCCCTTAGTTCCTCCACTATTGCAAGGGAGGGAAATATGTGCCCCCCCGTTCCTCCTGCAGCGATAAGGATATTAAAATTTGTTATTTTGGAATTTGTTTTCATAGGCTATGTTAAATAGTATACCCAGTTGAAACATGGTGACCACCAGGGAAGAGTTCCCATAGCTTATTAAAGGTAGAGTTATTCCAGTTACAGGAATGATACCTGTTACTCCTCCTATGTTTATAAAAGCTTGCAGTGTAATGCTAGCCGTAATACCCATTCCTAACACAGCTTGAAAATTGTCTTTGGAACTGGTTGCTATTTTCCAGCCTTTCCAAAGAACAACCATAAAAAGAACCATTACAAAGATGGCACCCAGGAAACCCAGTTCCTCTCCAATAATAGCAAAAATGAAATCAGTATGTCGGTCAGGCAAAAAGAAAAATTTTTGTCTGCTTTCTCCAAGTCCTTTACCGAAGATGCCTCCAGAACCCAGTGCTATTAAAGACTGGACGATTTGAAAGCCCTTTCCCTGAGGATCATTCCAGGGATTGAGGAATGCCTCTATTCTTCTCATCCAGTACTCCTTGCCGCTGAAAAGCACCAGAAATATGCCGCTTGGAAGAAGAGTTCCTATGCAAATGAGAAGGTGAAAAAGTCTACTTCCACCTACAAATAAGGTTATCAAAGTTATTGCTATAATAAAGGAGGCAGTGCCCAGATCTGGTTCCAGGAGAATGAGAAGGCATATAATGCCTATCATCAAGAAAGAAGGCAAAACTCCCAGCCAGAAATCTTTGATTCTTTCCTGGTGAGTGCTTAAAGCAGAAGCCAGGTAAAGTAGGACACTGAATTTGGCAAATTCCGATGGCTGGAGATTGAATGGTCCAAAAGAAAGCCAGCGTGCCGACCCTCCTCCCTCTCGTCCAATAACTGGAAAAAAGACCATTAAAAGCAACAGAAGGTTGAGAAGCAGAATTCTCGAGCTCAGCTGACGAAGCTTCTGAAGAGAAAGAAGAGAACCGAGAAGGAAAAAAGGAACTGAAAGCAAAACGCCTAAAAGATGTCTTTTCAAGAAGAATAGTACATCGTGGTAGGCATATATACTTGTAGTCATGCTGGCGCTGAAAACCATTATAATTCCCGTTGACAAAAGGATTACTGTGTTCCAGAAAAGTACCGGTTCTGCTTTCCAGCGTGAAAACCAGTGTTTTTTTATTTTTGTTGAACTGGTTGATAACATTGGGTTTTCAACTTTTAGCAAGTCCATGGACAATGTTTTTAAAGTGTTCACCTCTTTCTTCAAAGTTCCTGTATTGGTCCCAGCTGGTGCAACCCGGAGAAAACAAAATGGAATCACCCCTGGATGCTTTGAGCAGAGCTTGTTCCACCGCTTCTTCGAGATTATTGCAAATTGAGAGGACGGGAAAGTCTGATAGGGATTTGTAAATAAGCGGTGCCGATTCTCCAAAGAGGATTATTGCCCTGACCTTATCTGGATTAAGAGTTGTTGTGAGTTCAGAAAAATCTTTTACTTTGGCTCTACCCCCCATTATCAGAATGATCGGCCCATTTAAGGCTTCAAGTGCCGCTTTTGTTGCCGAAGGAGTAGTTGATTTGGAATCATTGAAAAAGGATATTCCTCCAACTTCGCGCACTTTTTCTAAGCGGTGGGGCAATCCTTGAAAGCTACCCAGAGAGCTGGCTATTACATCAGGGTCTATTCCAGCTTCACAACAGATAGCTGTTGCACAGGTCAGATTTTCAAGATTATGTCTTCCGGGAAGGTTCCAGTCAGAGACGTAGAAAAGGGTTTTTTCAATGCCATCTTTCTTCTTACACAAACGATTTTGATTCCAAAAGTAACCTTCTTGAAGAGCCCTCATTGCCGAAAAAGTTACCAGTTGGGACTTAATACCAGAAACACTTCTGGCCATCCATTGAGGATGAGTCAGGTTGATGATTGCTATATCTTCCTTTCGCTGATTGGCGAATATTTTTTGCTTGGCGGAAAAATAGCTTTCCATGCTTCCATGCCGGTCAAGATGATTGGGGAAAATATTAAGTAGGGCTGCGATGTGAAAACGAGCATTAATAATTCTTTCCAGTTGGAAACTGCTTACTTCCAGAATTGCCCATTCAAGAGCAGCTTTATCAAGCAGAATCTCGGCAACTGGTGTTCCGAAGTTTCCTCCTGTAAAGGCCGGGATTCCATTCTGCTCAAAAATATGACTTACTAAAGCGGTAGTTGTGCTCTTCCCGTTGGAGCCAGTTATGACTATGGTGGGAATTTTTAGTTCTTCCATGACCAATTCCAGGTCACTGATTATTGGCGTGTTGCTTTTGGACAGTTTGCTGAGGAGAGAATGCTGTCCGATGCCAGGGCTTACGATGCACTTTTTGAAAGGGATTTTTCCTATTTTTTGCCATTCTGACCTGGCGAGAAAGTAAAAGTTGGGGTTTTGAGTCAGGAAGGCTGGTAGCTCCTGTGCGGTTTTGTAGTCGTCTATTGCCCAAACTTTTTCCCCTCTTGAGAGGAGTAATTTGGCAACCGAAACGCCTGCTTTTCCCAGACCTATTACAAGGTAATTGCTCATTCCTTTATCTCCCCATTCCGTAAAGAGCCAGAAGACAGCCCAGACACTGAATGATCCAAAAGCGAGTGGTTATAAAACTCTCTTTAAGTCCTTTGAGTTCAAAATGATGGTGAATTGGACTCATAAGAAAAACCCTCTTTTTGAAGAACTTATAGTAAAAGACCTGAATTATTACTGAGAGGGTGTCGACAATGTAGATTATACCTGAAAAGATAATGAGTAGAGATTGTCCCGATAGCAAAGCCACTACGGCTATAATGGCACCTATGAAAAGAGACCCCGAATCTCCCATAAATATCTTTGCTGGCCAGGCGTTAAAATATAGGAAGGCCATCAGTGAGCCGCTTATTGCAAAACAAAATCCTGCATAGTGGGGCATGTTTTTAAGGAGAAAAAAACTGCTCCAGAATAACATGGTCAAAAATCCACATCCTCCGGCCAGGCCATCAAGACCATCCGTTATATTGAAGGCATTTGTGGTAGCAATTAAAAGGAATACCCCATAAAAGAAAAAAGACCAGGGAGTCAAAATAAGTTGCTTTTCGGAAAAAGGAAGATTTATTTGATGAGGAAAGATTTCCCTGCCCAGGACCATTATCAGCATACTGAATAAAAGTTGGAAAAGTAACTTGTTTCTGGCTTTTATTCCCCAGGGACGATTATGAAAGATTTTCAACAGGTCGTCGATAAGACCTATCCCGAAGAAGCCTAAGGTTCCTAAAAAGACGGGAATAAGTAAGGGATGATTGCTTGTTCCAGAGAAAAACAAGAAAACCAGAACTGTTGTCAGGGCAATGATCACTCCGCCCCCGCTGGGTGTATTTTCCTTGTGAAGGTGCAATTCCGGTCCTTCTTTTTTGATTTTCTGCCCTACTTTTCTTTTGTTCTGCCAGCGAATGTAGGGGGGAAACAGCGCAAAGCTCAATGCAAAGTTAATCAGAAATAGAAGTATAGACTCTTTTAGATCTGGATACATTCTTTTTGCCTCCACTCTTCAGGGATGGCTTTTTCTATCTCTATTTGTCGGGAAGCCTTAAAAGCTACTACCCACCTTTCATTTTTAAAGGATAGATTTTCGATTAAAATTTTTTGAATTTCTTGATGAGAATGGGCGAGGTAAAACTTTTCTTTTTGAGGGAAGGATTGCTTGGCGAAATCCTGATAAGCCTGGTGCATTTGTGTTCCAAGTAGAATGACACTATTTATGGGTGATTTAGCAATGCTCTTAAGGAGTTTAAGATGTTCTTCTGGAGAATGCTTTCCCAACTCAAGCATGTCTCCAGCAACGAGCCAGGTTTCCATCTTGATACTGGAAAACCTGGCGAGGAGGTTAAGTATTTTCTGGTAAGATAGCGGGTTGGCATTATACGCGTCGTTAAAAATTATACCTTTGTTGTAGCGGAACCAGTTGCCCCTTCCTTCTGGCAGGGTTAACTGAGCAATGCTTTGAGATATCACCTCTTGCGGCATTCCCAGTCTGGTGGCAATGTCGATGACAGGAGCAAGTAAGGGAATTAACTCGGGGAAAGGTAGAGGAGTTCGGTATGAAGAAATCCTTTTGTTTTTTGTAGTAATCTGAAAAGAGCTTTCCAATCTCTCTAATTCCAGTTCAACATGTGTAACTCGAAGCATGCTTTCAGGGTTTTGACCAAAAGTTATCACTGGTATTTCGTATTTCGAGGCTTTTTGCTGGATGATTGGCCACCAGGGGTTGTCAATGTTGAGATAAACAAGTTTGGTGTCTTCGCTTATCAGCTGGGCTTTTTCGTAGGCTACTTCTCTTTCGTTGATTAAGCCCTCAAGATGCCCTTTGCCCAGACTTGTGAAAATTACTATGTTGGGCTTAATAACCTGGGATAGTTCTTTCATCTCGCCTTTCTGGTTAATGCCGGCCTCAAAAATCCAGAGATCACTCTCTTTTTGAAAATTGCATACCGACCAGGAAATTCCTATTAGAGTGTTGTAGCTTTTGGGAGTTATTTCTACACGTAGATTTTTACTTAAAACCTGATATAAAAAGTTTTTGCAGCTGGTTTTACCAGCGGTGCCGGTGAGAGCTATCCTGATTTTAGGGTGTTTTATGATTGTTTGCTCGGCAAGCTTTCTCAGCCCCTGGATGGTATCCTTTACTCTGAAAACGTGCACTCCTTTTTCTCTGATTAAAGGAGGTTCTTTTTGCACCACCAGTCCACTTGCTCCTTTATCCAGTGCTTCTTCTATAAAATAATGGCCGTCGCTTTTTTGACCGGGAAGTGCAAAGAAAAGCTGATTTGACCTGCACTCTCTACTATCGATAGCTACTCCTTCAAAAAACCTGGTGACACCTTTCTGGGTTGGTTCTATTTGAAGAGCAGCTGCGACTTCCTCAACTTTAATCTTCATCTTCTTCCAAAAACTCCTTGGCAACCTGATAGTCGTTGTGAGGGTAATTCTGGTTAGCAACTATCTGGAAGCGTTCAGGTCCTTTTCCGGCGAGAAAAACTGCATCTCCCTTTTTAGCTTCTTTCAGTGCTTTTTGTATAGCTTCTTTGCGGTCAGGAATGACATAATATTTTACTTCTTTTTGTTTGGCTACTTCTTGTACTCCTTCTAAAGCATCGTGGATAGTTTGCATAGGATCCTCATTACGAGGATTGTCAGTACTTATAATACATACATCACTGTATTGAGCAACAACCTTCCCCATTAATGGCCTTTTGGCACGATCTCTTTCTCCCCCACAACCAAAGACAGTTATTAAATTACCTTTTATACTCTTACGGATCAGGGATAGAGATTTTTGCAAACCGTGCCAGTTGTGCGCAAAATCGACTATTACTTCTATGCTCCTTTTGTTCTCCACCTTCTCCCATCTTCCAGGTATTTTCCTGGTATTCTCGAGCCCTTCTTTTACTTTTTCCAGGGGCACGCCGGCAGTGAGGGCCATTCCTGCAGCGGCTAATGCATTGTACACGTTATGTTCTCCGGGAAAATTGATGGCAATCTTTGTCTTGCCCCAGGGAGTATTCATAATAAAGCTGGTCTGGTAAAGCGAATGCTTTATTCTTTCGGCGCTGATATCTGCTTTTTCTTTTAAGCCGAAACCAAGACGGGCTATCCCCAATGCTTCGAGCATTTTCTGGCAATGTGGGTCGTCTGCATTGAAAAGTGCCATTCGCGGGTAACTTTTGCCGAGATTTTCCTCGAGCATTCTAAAAAGTTTTCTCTTGCTTTGAAAGTAATCCTTGAAATCCAGGTGAAACTCCATATGTTCTGGAATCAGATTGGTTATCACTGCATAATCAAAGGAAACTCCTTGTAGTCTTCCCAGAGCCAAACCATGCGAGGAAACTTCAATTACGGCATTCTGGATACCCATCTTTAGCATGGTATGCAAATAATTTTGAATGTTTATCGATTCCTCAGTGGTGTTTAGGGGTTCAAATTCCAGAGGACCAATTGCATTCAAACAGGTGGTTAGAAGGCCGGAAGGAATCCCGGATGTTTCCAGGATATTTCTTAAGAAAAAGCAGGTAGTTGTTTTTCCGTTAGTTCCGGTTACTCCAAAAATTCGCATCTTTCGAGAAGGATTGCCGAAAAAAGGGCTGGCTATTTTGTTGAGCGCTTCCCGGCTTTTTTCAACAAGAACCCAGGACGCGTTTTTCTGATTCGGCAGACAGGGTTCTTTCTCCACCACTAAAATTCCTGCTCCTCGCTCCAGGGCTTCCTCAAGGTATTGATGCCCATCCGTGTTATTTCCAGAGATAGCAAAGAAAGCAAAATGAGGTTTTACCTTTTTTGAATTTATAGCAATACCAAGAATTTCTTCTTCTGGGTTGACTATATTCATTTTTTTGTAATCAGGTAGAAGCTTTACAAATTCTTTTACTTTCACATCGTTTTTACCTCCGCTCCGGATGGTATGATATTTTTGTATATAGCTATATCTTGAGCAATTTTTTTAAAGACAGGAGCCGCTGTGTCTCCACCATAATATTCGCCCTGAGGCTCATCGAGCACTACAATGATACCAAAACTTGGCCGAGGAAGGGGAAAGAAACCAACGAAAGAAGAAACAAATTTGTCGTTCGAATAACGACCATCGGGGTTAACTTTTTGTCCAGTACCCGTTTTCCCTGCAATACGGAGGCCCGGTAGTGAAGCCTTGATGCCGGTTCCCTTTTGCACTACCTTCTCCATCATGTTCAGTACCTTCTGCGCTGTCTGTTTGGAGATTATTCGCTTGATCGACGAGGGGTTGCTTCCTGATATTTCATAAGGGGAGCCTTTGATAATTCTGGGGGGTATAAATGTGCCCTGATTAGCAATCATTGAAAGAGCTGTTAACATCTGAAGTGGAGTGGTCATAATTTCCTGACCTATGGATATAGCTGCTGGGGAAAGGCCAGACCATTGTTTTGGAGGACGCAGGATACCGGCTTCTTCTCCAGGTAGGTTAAGAGCGGTTTTTTCCCCCAGTTTCAATTCTTTCAGATAGGAATAGATCTTTTCTGGGTTTAAGCGCATAGCTATGGTTATGATGCCCGTATTGCAAGAGTTGATAATGATATCTTCCAGTTTTTCTTTGCCGTGAGATTTGATGTCTCTGAAGCGGTGTCCCCCAACCTTTATGGAACCATTGCAGTAGAAAGTTTCTTCGGAGTCTACTACTCCTTCTTCAAGTGCCAGAGCCATTATAAGGGGTTTTACAATGGAACCTGGTTCAAAGAGCAGGGCTGTACCCAGATTTTTCCAGCTTTCGCGAGGATAATCTGAAAAGTGATTGTTGTTATAGTTGGGATAAGAGCACATGGCCAATATTTCTCCTGTTTGGGGGCTATTTACAATGACTACTCCTCTTTTGGCGTTCGTTTGAGCGATCGCTTCTTGTAACCTTTTCTCTGCAAAAAATTGAATGGTACTGTCTATGGTAATTACCAGATCTTTTCCGGGTACGGGTGGAATCTCTTTTATAGTAGTGGGAATTTCCCGTCCCAAGGCATCTTTTTCACTGATGCGGTATCCAGCTTTTCCAGATAGCAATTTGTTAAAGGCAAACTCAAGTCCTTCCAAGCCCTGGTGATCAGTGCCTACAAAGCCTAAAAGATTGCTTCCGTTAGGTGCCTGGGGGTAAAAACGAGTACACTCTCTTACCCAACCAATGCCTTGCAATTTAGCTTCGTTTAGTTGTTCACAGATTGTGGCCGGAACCTTTTTTGCTATGAGCACGGAGCTTAATTCAGAATCCAGTTTTTGCCGGATTTCTGAATAGGAAATTTCCAATATCTGGGAAAGCACTTTAGCTGTTTGGGTTGGGTTTTTTACTATTTTTGGATAAGCATATATGGATATCGTTTCAATATCCCGAGCAAGAACATTTCCTCCCCGATCCACTATTTCACCACGGGGTGCGGGTATTTCTTCTATTTTCAGACGCTGTGCAGTCTTTTCCAGGTAAAAATTTTTGTTGATTACCTGCAAGGAGAACAGGCGAAGACCAGCCAGCAGAAACAGTATGGTAATGAATATACTCAGGAATAAGGATCTGTAAAAAAAATTCCTTCTGTTCACTTTTCAAGGAAATTAATCTGTTTGTTCGAAAGAATTTTGCTTTTCAACTAAACGTGCAGTAGCTGATTGGGAAATCCCTGGCAGGTTGGCCAGAAAAACTCTTTTTGTGGGTTGCTGCATTTCCAGTTTTTCCTGAGCAATTTTCTGGATACGCTCCAGAGAGGCTAACAACTTGATTTCCTTTTCCAGCTGTTCGGCCTGTGTTTTCAGAACGGCAACCTTTCTTTGACGCTCTTTAAGAAGGAGTGATTTTTCGAGCAATTTAGCCTGGAGACCAAGATAGCTGATCGATAAAACGCAGACCAGGATGATGAATATTAAAATGTAAAAGTTAATCCTTGAATTCTCCATTTTTAACTTTCTCCCCCTATATTTTTTGTGCTACCCGAAGGCGTGCACTCCGGGAGCAAGGATTTTCTTTGCGCTCTTCAGAGCTTGGCAAAAGAGGTTTTTTGGTGAGCACTGCCAGTTCTGGTGAGCTTTTAAAGAAGTTCTTTACTACCCTGTCTTCGATTGAATGATAGGCAATTACTACAATTCTGCCTCCCTTTTTAAGGAAAGGTACGCTCTTTTGAAGAGCCTTCTCAAGATTTTCTATTTCTTGATTAATAAAAATTCGCAAGGCCATAAAGGTGCGGGTTGCTGGATGAATACGGTGTTTACCAGGGGGGTAAACTTTTCTGACCAGTTCAGCTAACTCTCGAGTGGTTTGTATGGGGCTTTTTTGACGTTGTCGAACTATAGCTCGGGCAATGCGTTTGGCAAAACGCTCTTCTCCAAACGTGTAAATGATATTTTGTAGTTCCCTTTCAGGAATTTCCCTTAAAAGCTGATAGGCGGTCTTACCTGAGGAAGAGATATCCATTCGCATGTCTAAGGGACCATTGAGCTGGAAACTGAAACCCCTGTCGGGAGTCTTGATCTGGTGAAGAGATACACCCAGATCAAAAAGAATGCCCGAAATGTCAGTAACCCCAAGCTCTTTCAAAATTTGGTCCAGTTGTGAAAAGTTGCCTTTAACCAGAGTTATTCTTTCTTCAAAAGCAGCCAGCCTTTTACGAGCAAACTCTATGGCTTCTGAATCCTGGTCTATCCCGATGATTCGGGTTTTTGGAGAGGAACGCTTCAGGATTTCCAGAGTGTGCCCTCCTCCTCCCAAGGTGGCGTCTACAAATATTCCTTCTTTTTCTTTCAACAGGAAGCTGCAAACTTCCTGAACCATTACTGGTTTATGAAAGATTTTTTCCACAGAATTTTTCATAGATTTGTTTCAAACATTATCTTTTCCGCGATGTCTCCAAACTTTTCTTCAACTTCCTTCATGTGTTCCTTCCAGTTTTGCTCGGACCAGATTTCAATTACTTTACCGGCTCCGGCTATAATTGCTTTTTTGTCAATTGCAGCATATTCTCTGAGATGTCGGGGAAGCAGGATCCTGCCCTGAGCATCAATTGATTCTTGAGAGGCATTAGCGAAAAAAAAGCGAGTGAATTCTCGAGCATCTCTCTTTGTAAAAGAGAGATTCGCCACTTTTTGACACAAATTTTGCCAGGATTCTTCTGGATAAACAAGTATACATCTTTCCACTCCCTTGGTAAGATATGCTGTATCGTTTAATTCTTTCCGAAAGGTACTGGGAATGGTTATTCTACCTTTGGCATCTACTGAATACTCAAACTGACCAAGAAACATTGTTTCCCACTTTCCCCCACAAAAAAACACAACACCCCACAAAAGGATAGAACAAGAAAGTAAAAAAGGGAAACAGAACAAAGGTTTGAGTTTTCAAGGGAACTGAAGGTTAATTTTCTTTTTTAGGAGGATTTTTTGCTAGTTAGAGCCTGGAGTAGGGATTCCCAGTCTCTTCTTTTGATTTCAAGGAGAGTGAAAGTGCGGCCAATTTCCGAGAGAGAATGAGCATCAGAGAATGAAACCAGCGAATACTTTTCGAGGTCGGTGCTTTTTCGAATAGTTTCTGCCTTTTCCCAGGTAGAGATTTCTACTGTTTCAATTTTCCATTTTTGAGGTATAAAGCCCAGGTTGGCAAGCACGCTGTAAGAAGCTCGGTCAATATGGGAAGGGATGACAAATCCCTGATATTTGCGAGCTAAGGTGATTAGTTCTTCTGCTGATAATTGAGTTGGATAAGTTAACAGGTATTCTTTTTTGGCTTTGATTCGGCCATCTTCATCGATTACCCACTCTTCCCCCCATATTTTTTCATCAATAGGGATTCGTAGAAGATTGGTCTCAATCTCTTTGTTAAAGGCGGTAAGGAGCTCTACGGTAGGGAAAAAACACAAAAAGTGTACCTCTTCTTTACTCTCTACCTCAATGCCCGGTATAACCCATAAATCGAAGCATTGTCCTAATTCTAAGGTGAGATTGACATTATCGCAGGCGTTGTGGTCGGTTATTGCAATAATGTCCAATTTTTTTTGTAGTGCTTCAAGAACTATGCAGTGAGGCAACATTTCTCTGTGTGCACATGGCGAAAGCACTGAATGAATGTGAAGGTCAGCCCTTAATAGAGCATTAGGCATTACGCTTTAGACCTGGTAAACCCAGTCGAGAGAGAATGGCAACTGCCTGGTAAGTAGTAAGGGGAGTTTTGAGGATGGTAATACTTTCTTTTTCGGCACGCTGTGAAGTTTGTTCATCAACTTCCTGTGAGTTGGTCACTACAATACAGGGAATACCAACCAATTTTGCTACCGCGACAACGTTAGGATGAGATTGAATGGTTACCCATACAGAATTTTCTCTGGCATTGGCTATGACATCGCTTAGTAAGTCTCCTGCATAACCTCCTGATATTTCCTGATTTTCAAGATTACCTCTGGCAATGATTTGAGCCTGAAGAGGTTCAACAATCTCAATTATTTTCAACTCGATCTTCCTCCTTTTTCAGCCATGGTTTGAGGAACCTTGCTTGCTAATTCCTGGATTTCTCTGGCTTTCTCGAGTAGTTGTTCCCTTAAAAGGAAAGGACAGTCGATTTCCAGAGCTTTGCCAAGTACTATATCTTCGGCGAGAGCCCTGCAGGTTGGCGAACCACATGCTCCGCAATCAAGCCCAGGTAGTTTTTCGACCAGCTTTTCAATTGTTTGATACTTTTGCATGGCTTTTCTAAAATCCTTATCAAGTTTTAATACTTCTTTGGCCTGATATGGGGTGCTTCTTGACAGGATGCTTTCTTGCTGCCACTTCACAAGCGAATCCCTGTCTATAGGTTTATAATTACTGTATTTTTTAATTAAATGATTTACACTTACTTTGGCTATGAAGGGATTGCGAACAGCCAGAACTCCTCCGATGCATCCTCCGATACAGGCCTGGGCTTCGCAATAAACTACTCTTGAGAGCTCTCCCATTTCTATCTTTTCCAGGACCGAGATGACGTTGTGGATCCCATCTACTGCCATGAATTCCCCTTCTCCGAGGGATTCCTGCTCGCCACCCGAACGTGCCCATCCTATGCCTTTCCAGCTGGCTACCTGGAGTGAGGTAGCAGGTTTTGCTTCTTCAAGCTTGTTAACAAGTTGAGAATAAACCTCTGAAATAGATATAGCTCCATCGATTCGCGAAAGGCCTTCATTGCTTTGTCTCACTTCAGTAACCTTGGCGGGACAGGGGGTAATGAAAAAGACACCTATCTCTTCAGGCTTAAAGCCTTTTTTAAGGGCTTCCAGACGAGCGATTTTGGCTGCTAACCCCAGAGGCGAATCCATTGGTAGCAGGTTTTCAATTAGTGAGGGAAATTTTACTTCAATAAGTCTTACCACGGCAGGACAGGCTGAAGAGATTACTGGTTTTGGAATATCTTTTCTGGATAAATATTCAATTGTAGCTTCGGCGAGTATTTCAGCTCCTCTGGCGACTTCGAACACGCTGGAGAAACCAAGCATCAATAGTCCTCCAAGTATTTTTTCTAAGGAGGTGTCCACCCTGAACTGAGCATAAAAAGAAGGAGCTGGCAGTGCTACCGAGTACTTAAATTTTCGAATGGTTTCAAGAGGATCGCTTTGAGCATATTTAGCGTGATTGGGGCAAGTTCTGATACATTCACCACAATCTATGCAGCGTTCTTCGTCGATGCGCGCCTTTCCCTCCCTTACTCTTATTGCTTCAGTGGGGCAGCGTCTTATACAATGGGTGCACCCCTTACATTTTTCTTCGTCCAGACGCACCGAGTGAAATAAAGTTTTAAGTTCCATATGCTCACCTAAGTTTTGTTTTCAAGGAAAAAGTCCATGATCACTTTAGTTCCTTTTCCGACTTGAGTTTCAATGTTAAGTTGGTCCGAGCACTTTTTCATGTTGGACAATCCGTAACCAGCTCCAAATCCCATTTCTCTTATATGAGGTGGGGCTGTCGAGTAGCCTTCCTGAAAGGCTAACTCCAGATCGGGTATGCCTGGCCCTTCATCATCCACCACAATATGTACACGGTCGGGATATATATCTACGGAGAAAACACCTCGATAAGCATGAATCACCACATTCATTTCTGCTTCGTAGGCAGCGATGACCACTCTTCTTGTAAAATCAGCTGGGAAACCGGTTTGCTGAAGTATTTTTTTTATCTCACTGGAGATATCTCCTGCGCTTTGAAAATCACCGCCCTTTATGTTTCTCTGTAGAGAAAGGAGCGGTTCGCTATTTGTCTGCTTCATCGGATGTACCACAGGTGGTGGAATTTACTTCACTGCAACCTTTGAGACCCTTCATGTAAAGTTTTCCGCAAGCCTCGTACATTGGTAATTTGGTTGCTAAAAGGGGTATTTTTTTGATGTTAGCGAGCTCTATAGTTGCAGAGTCGGGTTTTTTGCCGCGCACAAATATTATTCCCACCAGATCGCTCATCTCTGCAGTGCGAATCACCTGGGTGTTGGTTAAGCCAGTAAGCAATACCGATCGCTCTTTTGTAAAGGCCAGCACATCGCTGAGCAAATCACTACCACATGCTGAAGAGGGTTCCTGATCTAAGAACTCTTCCCCTGCGAGAACTTCAGCATCAAGGATTTCTTTAATTTCTCTTAGAGTCATAGTTAATCTCTCCTTATTTACTGGCAAATGCTTCTATGCCCTGGCTAGCAAGCTTGGTGACTGCTTGTTTAGCTTCTTCGAAAGTAGCAAAACCGTATATCCTGACTTTGTAAACATTATTACTTTTTTCTATAGAAGCTGTAAAGCCAAGCTCCTTTAACAGAGAGAGCATTTTTTTTGCATTTTCAATTTTGGAAAAAGCCCCGGCCTGAACGTAATAACTTTCTTTTTGAGAAATGGGGTTTGGTGGTGTTTGTTGAGCTTCTGGTGTTAGAGTTTTTGAAGTGGGGGGTTCCGTGGAAACCTTCGGAGTATCTCGGTTTTCTGCTTGAGGGACTGCAGCTTTGTTCTGAAAATTCTGTTCATTTTGGGTTGTTTGCAATGGGGGCACTTCTTGCGGAAGTGATGCTTCAATACTTTTCTGAATTTCCTGGGTTTTTTGCCCGATGTTTTTGGGAACTAAGGTGCTATCAGGAGTACTTTCTGTGCTTTCCTTTATCCAGTTTCCGGTTATCATAGAAGTATAGGTTTCGAGATCTCCGCGCGCCGCAAAGAAAGCAAAAACCACTATCACTAATCCGCCCGCCAAAATAACGATGGTTTCAATAGGATCTTTTCTTCTAAAAGGAGAAATTATCACCTTGCTATAGCCTCTTTTAACCGAACAAGCTTGGCTTTTTCGCTGCTCAACTCAGAAAATCTCTGTTTTTCTTTTTGCACGGTTTCTTTAGGAGCTCGGTTCAGGAAGTTGGGATTGTTGATTCTTCTGGAAACCCTTTCCAGCTCTTCGTCAATTTTCTGAATTTTTTTCTCAAGGCGTTGCAATTCTCTTCCAATATCAATGGTCCCTTCCACATTAAGATATATTTCTGCTCCTTTGGTGCTGGATACTGCAAAACCTTCTGGCCTTTTCAGGCCAATACCAATTTCTTTGATAACACACTTGGTCAGTGTTTCTATGTAATCTTTGTGTTCTTTAAGCTCCTCAATAGGGGGATTTGCGTCGGTAAAGTTAATGATTACTTCGCTTTTCTGAGTGAGTGGTATACGTAGCTCGGCTTTAAGAAAGCGTATTTCGCGGATGACTTCTTGAAAAAGGCTAATAATTTCATCTGCCCGCGGGTCGATTTTTTCCGGCGAGTTTTGGGGCCAGGAGGTTATCATTATGCTTTCTGCCTCGTTGATGGGAAGACTTTGCCATATCTCTTCAGTTATGTAAGGTGCGATAGGATGAAGTAACTTAAGTATTTGAGACAGAATTTTGACCAGCAATTGCTGGGTTTTTCTTCTTTTTTGAGGTTCTCCTCCGTAGAGGTCCTTTTTACACCACTCTATATACCAGTCGCAGAACTCTCCCCAGACAAATTCGTATATCAGGTTGGTGTATTCTCCAAAGTTGAACCTGTCGAGCTCATCGGTTGCTTTTACTATGGTTTGTTGTAGGCGGGAGAGAATCCAGCGGTCTTTGAGGTCCAGAAGGGAAGCAGAAACTGGTTCTTCAACGTCTGAGGGGTTTAACTCCTCTGTATTCATGAGAACGAACCGAGAGGCATTCCAGAGTTTGTTCATGAAGTTTCTCGATGCTTCAATCCTTTCCATAGAGAGGTTGATGTCCCTTCCCTGAACTGTCAACCAGGCGAGGGCAAAACGCAGGGAGTCTACGCCGTATTTTTGGGTTATTTCCAGGGGGTCTATGGCATTGCCTGCAGATTTACTCATTTTTCTTCCCTGAGCGTCTCTTATCAGGGGAGTTATGTAAACTTTGCGGAAAGGCACTTCACCAGTGAACTTGAGGCCCATCATTATCATTCGGGCTACCCAGAAGAATATGATGTCGAAACCAGTTACCAACACAGAGGTAGGATAAAATATTTCTAACTCCTTGGTTTTTTGGGGCCAACCTAAGGTCGAGAAAGGCCACAGTGCGGAGCTAAACCAGGTATCAAGAACGTCCTCTTCTTGGTTTACTTTCCCTCCACATTTGGGACATTGTTGGGGTTGGTCGCGGTGGGCGAATACAAAATTGCAGTGTTCGCAGGTGAAAATCGGAATCTGGTGACCCCACCAAATTTGCCTGGAGATACACCAATCTTTTATGTTGTACATCCACTCAAAATAGACTTTTTCCCAGTTTTCAGGTATGAATTCTATTTGCTTTTCGGCAACTGCCTTAATGGCTGGTTTAGCCAGTTCTTTCATCCTGACAAACCATTGTTTTGAGATCAGGGGTTCTACTACCGTTGAACAGCGGTAACATCTGCCTACTGCATGGGTGTAATCTTCTACTTTTTCAAGATATCCCATTTGGGAAAGCCTGGCTAATATTTTTTCGCGGCATTCCTCACGGGATAAGCCAGCAAATTCACCTGCTTCTTTAGTCATTCTGGCCTTTTGGTCGATTACCTTTACTATAGGTAGGTTGTGTTTCTTGCCCAATTCAAAGTCATTGAAGTCGTGTGCTGGAGTTACTTTGAGCACCCCGGTACCGAATTCAGGATCCACATAGGGATCACCAACAATCGGAAGTTCTCGTTCCACTATGGGAAGTATAACCGTTTTTCCTATAAAGGCTTTATAGCGTTCATCTCCAGGATTAACAGCTACGGCTACGTCGCCCAACATGGTTTCCGGACGAGTGGTGGCAATGGTCAGAAAGTTTTCTGGATCGTCTTTGAAATAGTATCTGATGTAGTAGAGTTTCCCTTTTTGTTCTTGGAAATCCACTTCTATATCAGCAAGTGCAGTTTCGCAGCGAGGACACCAGTTGACAATGTATTCGCCCTGATAAATAAACCCTTCTTCAAAAAGACGGACAAAAACTTCCCTGACTGCTCTGGAAAGTCCTTCATCCATGGTAAATCTTTCCCTGGTCCAGTCGCAAGAAGCTCCCATGCGCTTTAGCTGATTTTTGATTCTTTTATGGTAAATATCCTTCCATTGCCATACTCTTTCTAAAAATTTTTCTCTCCCCAGATCATGGCGACTCAAGCCTTCTTTGGCAAGTTCCCTTTCTACCACGTTTTGGGTGGCGATGCCTGCATGGTCTGTACCTGGAACCCAGAGAACATTAAATCCCTGCATTCTCTTGAAGCGCACCAGGATATCCTGGAGAGTGAGGTTAAGTGCATGTCCCATATGCAAAAAGCCGGTTACGTTAGGGGGAGGTATGACCATAGAAAAAGGAGGATTGGAGCTTTCTAAATCAGGAGTGAAAAAGCCACTTTCCTCCCAAAAATTGTAGAGCTTTTCCTCTATTTCTAAAGGATTGAAAGTAGGGGGGATAGTTTTGCTTTTTTTGACACTCATGTTACTCTCCTCTTCTCAAGCAGATTCTTTCTCTTCGGTGGTTTTGTCTTCCAGGAGAGATAGAAACCTCTCTTTTTTTCTATCAGCGTCAATTATAAACTGATCGTCTATTACAATTGATTCAACGTTTTTGCGAGAGGGTAACTCAAACATGAGATCAGTCATTATCCTTTCCATGATGGCTCTCAGGCCTCTTGCTCCAGTTCCCTCTTTAAGAGCTTTGTTAGCGATCAGCCTTAGAGCACTTTCGGTAAAAGTTAAATGCACTCCCTCTAATTCAAAAAGTTTTTGAAATTGTTTTATCAAGCTGTTTTTGGGTTCAGTAAGTATTCTGATCAGGTCGTCTTCCTGGAGGGGGTCCAGTGCGCAAACTACTGGGATTCTGCCCACAAACTCTGGTATCATGCCGAATTTGATAAGGTCTTCAGGCTGGACCCGGTGTAAAATGTTTGTTTTTTCTATATCGTGGGAAAGCAATTCTTTGTTACCAAAACCTATACGACGGTCTTTAAGTCTTGCTTCAACAATTTTCTCCAAGCCTACGAAAGCTCCGCCGCAAATGAAGAGGATATTTTCAGTATTGATTTGAATGAATTCTTGATGGGGATGTTTTCTTCCTCCTTGAGGAGGTACATTAGCTATGGTACCTTCCAGTATCTTAAGTAATGCCTGTTGAACTCCTTCACCAGAGACATCTCTGGTGATGGAAGGACTGTCACTTTTGCGGGCAATTTTATCGATTTCATCAATGTATACTATTCCTTTCTCGGCACGTTTTATGTCAAAGTTAGCGTTTTGAATAAGGCGCAACAAAATATTTTCCACATCTTCGCCTACATATCCTGCTTCAGTCAGGGTAGTGGCGTCTGCTATTGCAAAGGGAACATTGAGAAATTTGGCCAGTGTTTTGGCAAGCAAAGTTTTGCCACATCCTGTAGGCCCGATAAGCAGAACGTTGCTTTTTTCTATTTCTATATCTTTTTCTTCTGCACGATAAAAAATTCTCTTGTAGTGATTGTAAACAGCTACAGAGAGAATTATCTTGGCTCTTTCCTGGCCGACGACATATTGATCAAGGTATTCTTTTATTTCCTTGGGTGTTGGAATGCGATCCGGAGTCCATTCCTTTTTGGCTTTGTTAGAATCTTCTTTAATTATTTCATTGCAAAGCTCAATGCATTCGTTGCAAATGTATACCCCTGGGCCAGCGATTAACTTTTTAACCTCACTTTGAGTTTTACCGCAAAAGGAACAACGCAGTTTTCCTCTATCCTCATCAAACCTGGTCATTTTTTTCTTCTTTTCCTCCCGGTGTTTTATCAGGATAAAGCACCCGGTCTATGATGCCATAATCTTTTGCTTCTTCCGAAGACATGAAAAAGTCTCTTTCAGTGTCTTTGCGAATTTTTTCAACCGGCTGTCCAGTATGAAAAGCCAAAAGCTCGTTCAGGCGGTCTCTTATTTTCACCATTTCTCGGGCATGGATTTCAATATCAGTTACCTGACCCTGTGCCCCTCCTAAAGGCTGATGAATCATTATCCGCGAATTGGGCAAAGCCATTCTTTTCCCCTTTGTTCCAGCGGCTAAGATAACAGCAGCTCCACTTGCTGCCTGTCCAATACAGATGGTAGCCACGTCGGGTTTAACGTATTGTATGGTGTCGTAAATAGCCAGTGTTGCTGAGACTGAACCTCCAGGGCTATTGATGTAGAGATTTATGTCTTTTTCACGGTTCATGGCTTCCAGAAAGAGTAGTTGAGCGATTACCAGATTAGCGACAGTATCATTTATCTCGGTGCCCAGAAAGATGATCCTATCCTGCAAAAGCCTGGAGTAGATGTCGTAAGCTCTTTCTCCTCGAGGGGTTTGCTCAACTACCATGGGTACCAGATAGCTTAAACGGGGTTCTTTTTTCATGGTATTCACAGTACCATCTCCTCTTCAGGATCTGCCAGCGCTCTCCACTGATCAAGATTTATGGGCTCTTCAATTTCTTTCACCTTTATCCTTTGTTTAAGGTGCTCAAGCATTTTTTCAAATTCTATGTTTTCTTCTATATTTTTTATTCTATCATTTCGTTCTAAGATATTTCTAACCTCTTGGGGTTCTTTGCCAGTACTTCTGGCAAGGTCATTTATTTTTTCTTCAATTTCTTTTTCTTCAGCCTTGATTTCGTTTTGTTCAATATATTGCTGAATGACAAAGAACTTTCGCAACTCCCACTGAGCCACTTTCCGCATGCTTTCTTCAAAAGAGGCAAAATCATTGTTGGTAAGTTCCAAGTACTTTTCTAAAGTAAGATTATCCTGTTCCAGTTTTTTGCGAAAAGCATCTATTTGTCGGCGAGTTTCAAGTTGGATAAGTGGTTCAGGAAGATGAAGTTCAGATTTTTTGGCTAACTCTACAATTATCTCTCTCTTCATCCTTTCTTCGATAAGGTCTTGGGCTAACTTTTCCAGTGACTCCCGTATTTTAGCTTTGAGAGCTTCCAGGCTTTCGAATTCTCCTATTTCCTTAAGGAAGGCTTCGTCAATTTCCGGAATCTTTTTTTGGAGGACGCCAGTAATTTCTAAATCGAGTTCAACAGTATCTCCGTCTTCTTCTTCAAGAGTGACTGTTTTTTGTTCACCCTTTTTGGTTCCCAGCACTTCCTGTGCCAGGCCTTCTTTTTCTCCTGCTAGCACTGAATAAGAATTTTCACCCACCTTGAAAGTCACCAGATCACCTGCTTGAACAGGTTCTTCTTTTTCCACCCATTTACCTCGGGACTCCCTGAGACGCTGCAGTTCTCTTTCAATATCCTGCTCTCTTATTTCTATTTTATACCTCTTCACTTCTATGCTTTCAGGATCAGGAAGGGTAACCTGAGGTTTTTCGATGAGAGTGAAACGAAAAACAGCAGGTTGATCCTCTTCTATCTGCACTATTTCCACTTCAGGTTCACCGATAAACTCCACGGATTCTCTTTTCAGGGCTTCCTGTAAAGACCAGGGAACAAGCCTCTGAGCAAGATAATCCAGTATCGCTTCTTTGCCTACCCTGCTTTTAAGGATAGAACGAGGTACTCTCCCTTTTCTAAAACCAGGAATGCTTATTTTTCGGTTTAATTCGGCATATACTGCTTTTAACTCTTCATTGACTTTTTCCGTGTCTACTGTAACTTCTAATTCTATGAGGTGTTTTTCTTTTTCCTGTTTTTTGACTTCTAACATTTTGTCACCTTCCTCTATATTTTGCCTTAAGCGCAAAATTGGACTATTGGACAAGACCGTTCAATATTTAAGAGATTGCCTGTGGTATTATAGTTTGTCTGACTCATTTCGTCAACAAAAGCCAGTTGTTCTGACAAATGACGGCTTTCTCGTCGGGAAGAAATGGCGAAGGGCTATAGATATTTTTTGGATCAAAGGCATTGGCTGTTGTTGGGAAGTCATGAACCCAGCTCTTCTTTTAGGGATAAGCCCGAGTGGAGCTCAAGCTTTAGATTTGTCTATAGTACATGTTTTTAAAGCTTAGAAACTTTTGGTGAAAAAGCTCTGCTCTGGAAAGTGGGAAACTAAGTGGTGCGAGAGGCGGGAGTTGAACCCGCACGGGTTTTGGCCCACTGGATCCTAAGTCCAGCGCGTCTGCCATTTCCGCCACTCTCGCCCAGAGACAAGTTATATTTTAACCATTGGCTTTCTTTTTGCAATCACTTACAGGATGTTTTCTTTAATAAGTAATTCAGCTATCTGTATAGCGTTGAGTGCTGCTCCCTTGCGCAGCTGGTCGCCTACTACCCAGAAAGTGAGTGCAGAAGGGTGAGATATGTCTTCTCGAATCCTTCCCACAAAACATTCGTCTTTACCAGCTACGAACCAGGGCATAGGATATTTATTCTGAGCAGGATCGTCTTCGACCACTACTCCCGGAGCCTGGGTGAGCAATTCTATAGCTTTTTCGCGAGTTATCTTCCTTTCGGTTTCTATGGTTAAAGCTACTGAATGTGCCCTGAATACCGGGACTCTAACACAGGTAGCAGTAACTTTGATGGAATCATCGTCCATAATTTTCTGAGTTTCCCAGACCATCTTCATTTCTTCTTTGGTGTAAAAGTTATCCATGAATACGTCTATGTGGGGTATAAGGTTAAAGGCGATTTGATGCGGGAATACCTTTGCTTCTATAGGTTTTCCTTCAACGTAGTTTTGTATCTGCTCTTTTAGCTCTTGCATAGCCAGGGCCCCCGCTCCAGAGGTAGCCTGATAGCTTGCTGCCACTACCCTCTTTATTTTTCCAAAATCGTGTAAAGGTTTAAGAGGAACTATTGAAATTATAGTGGTACAGTTGGGATTGGCGATGATATTTTTGTTTTTGTATTCGCTTATCTTGTGAGGATTCACTTCTGGGACAATGAGGGGTACTTCTGGATCCTGGCGAAATGCCGAAGAATTATCAATAACTATGCATCCTTTGGAAGCAGCAAGTGGTGCAAAGGCCTTGCTGGTCTTGGCACCCGCGCTGAAAAGAGCCAGGTCGATGCCCTTAAAGTCAAACTCAGAAAGCACTTGTACGCTCAGCTTTTCACCGTGGAAAGTTATTTCTTTCCCTCGAGAGCGTTCTGAGGCAAGAGGGATGAGTTCGCTTACCGGGAAGGCACGTTCTTCGAGAATTTTTAACATTTCCTGGCCAACTGCTCCAGTTACCCCAGCTACGGCTACTTTAAGCTTACTCATTGGTCTCCACCTCTATTTTCTCTTTTTCTATAAATTCTCTATGCAGGGCTCTTACTGATTCTTCCATTTTTTCCTTAGGTATAAGACAAGATATTCTTAAATTAGAAGTACTTATCATATCTATATTGACATTGTTTGCGGCAAGGGTTTTGAACATGCGGTGAGCAATTTGAGGAT
Source organism: Atrimonadaceae bacterium G-SL-SR-0-11 (assembly GCA_048814795.1). Taxonomy (GTDB): domain Bacteria; phylum Atribacterota; class Atribacteria; order Atribacterales; family Thermatribacteraceae; genus Thermatribacter. Next base: position 1,333,011 of record CP184673.1, read on the forward strand.
TTGAGGCGATGCCCGCACCCACAATGGATATCCTGCTTTTTTCGTAATCCAGGATAGCGTTTTGAAACTTTATCCTGTTACGCAACTCTTCTATAGCTCTTTTTATCTTGTTTTCGTCCTCCTTTAATACCACAAAGGCCACGTCTTTGACGGTTTCTCTGCCTTCGCTCTGGATGATCATATCTATCGATACCGAGAGATTGGCGAGAATCTCAAAGATTTTTGCAGCGATCCCCGGTTTATTGGGAACACCCTGCAGAACTACTTTTATCACATCGCCACTATGGGTTACTGCTCTTACCTGGGCATTTTCCATATTACCCACCTCTTTAATCCAGGTTCCTTCTTGATTATCAAAAGTGCAGCGCACGTGGACTTTTACCTTATAAGTGTGAGCAAAATCTACTGCCCGTGGCTGCATGACTTTGGCTCCAAGGTTGGCCATTTCTGACATTTCATCGTAGGAGATTTGGTTTATTTTGCTTGCTTGGGGAACTATCCTTGGGTCAGCTGTAAAAACTCCGTTGACATCAGTGAAAATTTCACAGAAATTAGCTCTCAAAGCATAAGCCAGGGCACAGGCAGTAATATCACTACCTCCCCTTCCCAGAGTGGTAATATCATCTTGGAGGTTTTTGCCCTGGAATCCAGCAATAATGACCACTTTGTTTTGCTCCAGGCTTTTCAGGATTCGGCGAGTGTCAATGTGAATAATCTTGGCTTTGGTATGAAGGTCGGTAGTGATAATCCCTGCTTGTCCACCAGTCAAAGAGACAGAAGGAATATCCAGAGCATCAAGGGCTATGGCAAGCAAAGCTATAGAGACTTGTTCTCCTGTTGAAAGTAACATATCCAGTTCCCTTTCTGGTGGAGAAGGGTGCAGGGCAAGCGCTTTTTGCAAAAGTTCATCGGTGGTTTTACCCATTGCTGACACAACTACCACCAGTCTATGACCTTGTTCGAAATATTTTTTAATTTTTTCAGCTACAAACTGTATCTTTTGAAGGGTGGCTACAGAAGAGCCACCATATTTTTGGACAATTAAGCTCACTTATTTTTTCACCTGTGCCCCACGGTCTGTCCAGCCCATTTTAACAAACTTTATTTCCCCAGCTCCTTTATTCTGGAATATTTCCATTATATTCTTTCTGTCTTTTTCGGTAAGGGGTTGACGCAAAAAAAGTATGAGGGTTGGTCCGGAACCGCTTATAGTGACGTTGCCAAGCTCGTTTTTTGTCACGTAGGCCTTGACTTCTTCAAAGCCTCTGATGTATTTGCCCCGGTAAGGCTCATGAATATAATCTTTGAGAGATTGCAGAAACCCTTCTGGGTCCCTTTCATAAACACTTGATACCAGAAAGGCCAGTCGGCTTAGGTTAGAGACCACTTCATGACGGGGGTACCTTTCTGGAAGAACCCGACGCATCTCCCTGGTGGAAAGCTGATAGCCAGGAATACAGGCAACAATTTCAAGATCCAGGAAAGAACATCTTTTGAACTGCAGTTCACCTTCGAAGGTTGATGCTATGGTGAATCCCCCCAGGAATGCGGGGAGAATATTATCAGGATGTCCCTCGATCTTCCAGGCTAAATTCAGGAGCTGGCGCTGATCAAGCGGATTGCCTGCCAGTTCATTGGCCGCAAGGAGAGCCGCTGTTATGCAAGCAGCACTGCTACCCAGGCCTCGAGAAATGGGAATTTCATTCTGGGTAACTATTTCCAATCCCCAATCAGGCTTAAACCCTATTTCTGCCCACAGATGCTGCATGCTTTTCACAAAGAGGTTCTCTTCGTTTTGAGGCAAAAATTCTGCACCTTCTCCGCAAACCCTGATAATGATTCCTGGTGTGTCTTTTTTTCGGATGGTGGCTTTGAAAAAGAGGCTGAGTGCTAATCCCAAGACATCGAAACCGCAAGCAAGATTAGCAGTGGTTGCAGGAGCAAAAACTTCTAACATTGCTTTTCACCTTTCAGATTAAGCAGGGCCACTACCTCTTCAGGAGAGGGTTTCACTCTTTCTATTTTGTCTTCGCACTGTTTTATTGCAATATCTGGGTCTTTCAAGCCGTGACCGGTCAGGACGCAGACCACAGTTTCGTGTCCCTTGAAGAAGCCCTCTTTGTGCTTTTTGATTACTCCAGCCAGAGATGCAGCCGAAGCCGGCTCCACAAAGATACCCTCTTCTTCGGCAAGCAGACGTTGAGCCCCCAGAATCTCTTCATCACTAACTGCCTCGATAAGCCCACCTGATTCGTCACGAGCTGTAATTGCTCCCTTCCAACTTGCCGGGTTGCCAATTCTTATTGCCGTGGCAACGGTTTGGGGGTTTTCTACCGGCTTGCCAAGGACCAGGGGACAGGCTCCCTTTGCCTGAAATCCCAGCATTTTAGGCAGTTTGTTGGTTTTACCTCTACTTACCAGCTCTTTAAACCCTTTCCAGTAGGCGGTGATGTTACCGGCATTACCCACGGGTAGAGCTAAGTAATCGGGTATATCTCCAAGCCACTCTTCTATTTCAAAGGAAGCTGTTTTTTGGCCTTCTATACGGTGAGGGTTGATAGAATTTACCAGAGCTACAGGATATTTGGAAGTTATTTCTCTGACTATCGATAGAGCTTGATCGAAATTTCCTTCGAGAGCCAGAACTCTCGCACCATGCATAAGGGCCTGAGAGAGCTTGCCCAGGGCTATTTTCCCTTCCGGTACTAGCACTACACATTGCATATTTGCTCTTTTTGCATAGGCTGCGGCGGAGGCCGAAGTATTTCCTGTAGAGGCGCACATAACAATGTTTTGACCTGCCTCTTTCGCTTTGGCAATGGCTACCACCATTCCTCGATCTTTAAAGGAGCCCGTTGGGTTCATGCCTTCAAACTTGAAGTACAGGGAACCCACTCCACACCTTTTGGCAAGGTGGTAAGAACGGATTAAGGGAGTATTGCCCTCTTGAAGGGTAATTCGAGGTGTTTTATCGGTCACTGGTAGATATTCACCAAAATATTCCAGTATTCCAGGCCAGCGCATTGTTTAACCTCCTTACCAGGGATAAAGGCAATGATACCATAAAAGTGGGAGAAAATGAACTATACACTTGGTTGAGAGTAAAGTCCTCAGCATGTCTCACACTCTGGTTCAGATAAGAGGCCTGGGTATATTGCTTGACGGCTACGGCTTCCCTGTCTAAAGACAGTTATACCTTTACAGTGAGTTTCGTGGGCAAGGAAGAAAATTTTTTTAACGTCTTCGAGAGAAGCGCTTTGAGGCAAATTAATGGTCTTGGATACCGCGTTATCGACGTACTTTTGAAAGGCAGCTTGAATTTCCACTTGAAACTCAGGCGGTATTTCGAGCGCAGTACGGAAGAGATTTTTAATCTTTTGGGGGATTCGTTCTATGTTTTGAAGTGTACCCTGAGCGAGTATCTTTTCCCAATCTTTTTGAGAAAGTTTGAGTTCCTTTAGGTAGTCCTCAAGGAGGGGGTTGACTTCGATTAATTCAGTGTTTTCAAGCACGTAGCGACGGAAGCTTAAAGCAAAATAGGGTTCTATACTGTTTGAACAACCAGCAATTATACTGATTGAGCCAGTTGGTGCGATTGAGGTTAGAGTCGCGTTGCGCAAAGGAAGGTTTTGAGAGTACCATGTGCTTTTTTCGAAATTGGGGAAGGTCCCCCTTCGGGAAGCTAATTCCGTAGAAGCTCTCCTTGCCTGGAGCATAATGTACTGCATTACTTCTTCAGCGATTTTAAGAGCTTGTTTTGAATAGTAGGGTATACCTATTTTCACCAGAAGATCGGCAAAGCCCATAACTCCTAAGCCTATTTTACGGTTAGCTTTGGCCATCTGGTTGGTTTCAGGCAATGGATGGTGGTTGGCATCTATCACGTTGTCAAGAAAGTGCACTGCGGTGTGGACGGTTTTTCCAAGCTTTGGATAGTCTATTTTCCCCTCGGTTACCATGTGAGCAAGGTTTATGGAGCCCAGATTGCAGGATTCATAGGGAAGGAGAGGAACTTCACCGCAAGGATTGGTGGCTTCAATGGTTCCCAACTCTTTCAGGGGATGTTTGCTGTTGATTTCATCTATAAAAATGCAACCCGGTTCTCCAGAACTCCAGGCACTTTCGCATATAGCGTTAAAGATTTCAGAGGCGGATATTTCACGCCACACCTTTCCATCACGAGGATTTACCAAAGGAATTTTTTGCTTTTTTTTGACGGCTTCCATTTCTTGGTTAGTTATAGCCACGGAAAGGTTGAAGTTTTCGAACTCTCCTCCTCTTTTTTTGGCTTGAATAAACTCCAGTATGTCAGGATGATTAAATCTGAGAACTCCCATGTTGGCTCCTCTGCGCTTTCCACCCTGTTTAACCACATCGGTTGCGGTATCGAAAATACGCATGAAGGAAACAGGGCCTGAGGCGCGACCACCAGTAGAACTTATCCGGTCTCCCCGGGGGCGCAGACGCGAAAAACTAAATCCGGTTCCTCCTCCTGATTTGTGGATTAGAGCCATATTTTTAAGAGCTTCAAAAATAGCCTCCAGTGAATCCTCTACAGGTAAAACAAAACATGCTGCAAGCTGTCCGCCTGGACAACCAGCGTTCATCAGAGTGGGTGAATTGGGCAGAAAGTCCAGGGCAATCAAAGTTTTGAAGAACCTCTGGTATGCCTCCTCTGGGTTTTCACCGTAATTGGCATCTATTTGAGCTATGGCTCTGGCTACTCGTTCCATCATTTGGCGTGGTGTTTCCACAGGATTTCCTTCTTCGTCCTTAAGAAGGTAGCGTTCCCGAAGTACCTGGACGGCATTGAGGGAAAGCTTTAAATCGTCCTGAACTCCGAAAAGCTTCGCTTTTGCTTCCCGCAGGTGTCTGCGTTTTTCGCGGTATAAAATATAGGCTCTGGCTACGTCGGGGAAGCCTCTTTTCATCAAAACTTCTTCTACTGCGTCCTGGACATCTTCAACTCCAGGGATAGTATCACCAAAGCGTTCTTTTAAGAGAAGGAGTACTTCTTCAAGAAGCTTCTCAATTACTGTTTCTTCTGGTTCTTTTTCTAAAGAACGGAACGCCTTGCTTATGGCACACTTTATTTTTTGGGGGGTAAATCTCTCAATTTCCCCATTCCGTTTGTAAATGAATTGGAAAAATCGTTTCTCCATGAGAATAACTTTCCAGAATCTCTGGCTTTATCGCATTTTAAGGATACATTTTTCGGACCCATTTTTGCAAGTCTACCGGCTGTTTAAAGTAGAGGCGCGGTTTTAAGCACAAGCTGGAAGTTTCGAAAAGTGCATCCCAGAGTGTCATTCCAAAAAAGACTCCTGCAATGCGCGCCGATTTGTAATCAAGCGGAGAATCGCCGAGATAGATTGTTTCCTCAGGGTCAGCTTTAAGGCTAATCAATATTTTGTCCACCCCGTCAGGATAGGGTTTGGGACGAGGTATTTCATCACCACAAACAACAACGTGAAAAAGGGAAGACATGCCTGTTCTTTCAAGGGTAATCTGGGCACTCTTTTTACCTTTAGAAGTAAACAATGCTTGAAGCGTGTGTTTTTTTCTTAGGTACCGGATGACTTCTACCACAGGCTCGAAGACCTTTACTTTAGAATCATGGTAAGTCAAGTAAAAATCATAGAAATCTTTAAGCGCTTGTGTTTTTAATTCTCTGCCTACCATTTTCTCTATTATATCGCTTTCTGGAGGTCCATACATAGCCACGATTTCCTGGGGAGATAGTTTTTTCCCGAGATATTTGTAAGCAACCCGTGAAAAAGCTCCCCAAAGTAACTCTGAACTGGCAATAATGGTATTATCGAGATCCCATATGAAAAGCTTAATCACTTTTGTTCCGCTCCCTGCTCAATATATCCTTGAGGTTTTCCAGCAATACTTGCATTTCCTGGTCTTTGCCTATGGTAATACGCAACCACTCCTTCCACTCGGGGAAAAAGCGAACCAGGATTTTGCGCTTTTTAAGTTCCTGATAAACCTTTTCCAGACTTTCGCGGGAACGTTTTCTCACAAACACAAAGTTAGCCTGAGAAGGAAGCACTTGAAAACCAAGGTCTTCCAGGGCCTGACTAAACCATTCTCGGGTTTTTTTGATTTTACGAATGTTTTCTCTAACCCAGCTTAGCCCTTCCAGAGCGGCCACTCCAGCAATTTGGGAGAGGATATTAACATTATAGGAATCTTTTAGTTTAAGAAGTTCTTCCACGACTTCTGGATGCGCAAAGAGAAAACCTATTCTCAACCCAGCCAGCGAGAAAGATTTGGATAGGGTTCGCACTATAATCAGTTGGGGGTACTTTGACAGAAGTGGCAAAGCATTTTCTTCGGCAAAGTCGACATAGGCTTCGTCAAGGACTATCGGGCATCTGGAAGCCTGTAAAAGTTTTTCTGTTTCTTTTATAGCTATAAAAGTCCCGGTGGGTGAGTTGGGATTGCAAACTATCTTGAGGTCAGCTTCTTCTGTCAGGAATCGGGATGGTAATTCTTGGAAATTTTCCTCCTGGAAGGGTATTTCCAGGTATTCTGCTTCTTGAATGGTTGCCAACGTACGGTAAAGGGTATAAGTTGGATAAAGATAGGCGACCCTGGATCGATAACCCAGGAAGGCCCTGAATATGATGTTCAAGAGCTCGTCTGATCCGTTACCCACTATTATTTGGTTGGGAGATACTCCGTATACCTCGGATAACTTAAAGCGTAGCTGGTCACTGAGTGGTGGAGGGTAAAGGGCGAGACGCTCTGGAGTGACTTTTTCCCGAAGAGCCTTAAGAACTTCTGGAGGAGGTGGATAGGGGTTTTCGTTAGTGTTAAGTTTTATGAAACCTTTTTCCTTAGGCTGTTCTCCCGGAATGTATCCTTCCATTCTTTTTACAATTTCTCTAAATGTTAACATCTCTTCGCTCCTTTCCCATCTTCTTGAGGATTTGGGTGCTCCTGCCATAGGGATCCTTGAGAACCCTGATTTCATCCAGATTTCTAAATTTGCCCCTGAAATCCAGTCCATATCCCACAACATATATATCCGGTATTTCAAAACAAGAGTAATCTACAGAAACGTCGATTATTCTTCTTGCAGGGCAATCCAGAAGAGTGCAAGTTCGTACTCTTTTCATGGTTTTTTTCTGAAAAGTGTTTATTAAAAAATGAAGAGTCAATCCAGTATCCACAATGTCCTCAACAATCAGCACCTCTCTGTCTTTTAGCTCTGTTTCCACATCTTTCTCAATAACTGCTTTTCCTGTTCCAGAACTGAACCTGGAGAGAGCGATAAACTCGAGATCAAAATCAAAGCTCAGTTTACGGGAAAGGTCTACTGTAAAAAAAACAGCTCCCTTTAGTACGCAAATCAGCACTGGTTGGGAAGCTGCATATTCTTCGTTAAGCTTCTGAGCTAATATGCTTACTTTCTCTTTTATTTCCGCACTGGAAAAAACTACTTCTCCAAGTTGAAATTCTTCTCTACTCATCGTCAAGCTCCAGCTTCTTTCTGATGTGATCCAGGTTGCGGGCATAGATGATTTTTATTTTTAGATCCGGATAAAGTTCTCTGAATTTCCTGACTTTTTTATTTTTTTTCCACACCAGCTTTTGGCGCTGAGTGGTTAACTCTATAAAGGTGTTAAACTCCGGCAGATAAAAATCGGGAGTAAAAGCCTCGGTTACATTGCCTTCCTCGTCCCATTCTAAGGGGAAAGTTTTAGGTTCGTATAACCACTTAATGCCATAAAAATCGAGTAATTTAGCAAACTCCTCTTCAGAAGGGTGCGCAAAGGTACTCGGCTTATTTGATGGTGGCTCGAACTGGGACCTGGCTTCTTGCTGAAAGTTTTCGATAGCTTCCAGTATGAGCTCGGTGGCTTTTTCCACGGAATAGAAAGAGGTGTTGATTGTGAGATGATAAAGCGCGGGGTTTTTCCAATCTATACCGAACTTCTCCAGTAAAAAACGTTCCCTCTTTTTATCTTGCTGGAGAAGAATACGCAGGGCAATGGTTTCTTCCTGGGAATATTTTTGGATGATTCTTTGCAGTCTTGTTTGTAAACTGGCCACAACCAATACATGGAAACTGCTGGGATAGTTTTCAAAAATTTTTTGCCCTCCTCTACCAAGGATTATCAGAGGCTTTTCTTGGGCTATTTTTTCAAAGCAAAAGCGTGCTTTGCGTAACCATATGTTACGTTCTTTTTCTCCCAAAGGTGGTTCTGGAGGAAGATTGGGATAATATCTTTTGAGGTGTTCATGAAAATTTTTAGAGTCCACAATTTTAAAAGAAAGGATACTGGCCAGGTGATTTCCAATTTCATCACCCCAGCTTTCCACCTCCCGAGAGATGGTAATGATTTTAACATTGTTCCTTTTTTCAGAGTTGCTTTTTTGCAATTTATAAACTCCTTTTGGCAAAATATTTTATAGTTATTTGTCGAACTGGAAACTTCCAGAGCTCGAATACTTCTTTTTCATCTTAAAATAGAATATCAAATAAAATAAGCAGAATGAACTGGCCTGTCGAGAGAAAGGGAGGATTTTCGATTTTAAGAGTGAGTGGATTTTTAGTGCTCTTATTCCTTGTGTTGGCTTGTGCTTGCTCAGAGGGCTTGGCTTTGGAGAGGGTTTTGTTCATAGATTCTACTGATGGAGGTTATTTTTATTCCCTTTTTGAGTTTTTGGAAAGGTTTTTTGGAGAAGCAGAATTCAAAAAAGATTTTCACTTCTCTTCTGAAAAGACAAGCTTGCTGCAAGATTTTGATCTGATTTTTTGGGGCTATCAGAGAGAATCTTTGTTGTTTTTTCAGGTACTGATTCCTGATGATTATCAAAAAGTCCTTTCCATGGTTCGCCCGCTGAGTGAAAAGGAAAAAATGTTGGAAACCCTTCGGCACAGGATAGTGAAACTCCTGGATTTCCACAGAAGTTTTAAAGTTCTTTTTATCAGGAATGAGGATGGCTGTTTTTCAGTGGTTGTTCGAGACCCGAAAAATGGCAAGGAAAGGGAAATCAAAGTAGATTTCCTGAAACACTTAGAAGACATAAGTATTTCCCATGATGGCCGGTTTGTTTTTCTGGTGCACCGAGGAGGAGGTTATCGTGAAATTTGGAGATTAGACCTTGAGAAGAGGGACTTTCTCCCTTTGAGTTGTGGAGGATACAACGACTTTTCGCCCTACCCGCTCGGTGAGAGTGGACGTCTGGTTTTTCTGAGTGATCGCAATGGAGAAGACGAAATTTTTGTCATGGAGCAGGATGGAGCACTACAGAGAAAACTTTTTGAAGAGCTGAAGGTTCCAAAAAAACTGGGTAGAATTGTTGCTTCTTCGCAAGGTGATAAAGTAGCTTTTTCCTTTTTCAAGGATGGATACTGGCGTATTCAAATTTGTGAATTGTTCTCGGGTTATTCGGAAGAGCTTGACTTTCCGGGTAATGCCCTGGATCCGATTTTCTCAGTTGACGGCAAGGAAATAATTTTTGTGGGCGAACAAAACGGTGATTTCGATCTTTTTTCCTTTAATCTGGTGGAAAAAAGCTTAGAAAGGCTTACTTTCGATTGTTTCTTAAAGGCACACCCTGCTGTTTCTCCAGATGAGAAGTGGATTGTGTTTTCGGGAAAGAAAGCATCAAATAATTGGGATATTTTCCTTTTAGAAAGGAGTTCTAGAAAACTGTATCGCTTGACTTCATCTTTTGCTTTAGAAATTTCACCATTATTTACTCCAGTGCCTATTTTTTGAGAAATGACTTGTGGTATGATTAAGGAAATGAACAAAAAAGTTGTGGGTATTATTGCGACATTCTTAATTATAAGTCTGGTTTTGATTTGTGGAGCTGGGGCTTCGGTTCGGAAAGCTGTTCCCTTCGAGGCTTATTCTCTGAAAGGCGAAAAGATAGACGTTAATTTTGAAAAAGGCTTCACTTTGCTTCTTTTTATCAGTTCTGATTGTTTAGAATGTCTTTATTGTTTTCTTGAGCTGAATGAGAATCTAAAATCGTTTCAGTTTGGGGACGAGGTCCGTATACTTCCTGTATGCTCCGATTGTGATTGGAGAAAGCTCCTCCAGATAACTCAATCTGTGAATTCGGGAGAAGTGTTCCTGGTTTCTGAAAGTCTGAAAGCAAAGTGGGGAGTTTGGGAAACCCCTACTTGCTTTCTGGTTGATCCTGCAGCCAGAGTGCTTGACAAGTGGGAGGGAAAGGTATCCTTTGCTGAGGTAGAGAAAACATTAATTGCTTACTTTAAAAATAGAAAGAATAGGATTACTTCTCACAGCAATAATTCTTCTTGCTCTGGTACTCTTTGTTATTAAATTTTCTTCTGGGTTTTTTTACCGCTTAATTTTTTCCGGGCAGGTTCCTTCATGAACTTTTCCACAAATAAGGCAGACCAGGTTTTTGTTTATAAGCTCTAATTCTTCCTTCTTAAGAAATCTTTTTTTGACCCGTTTGTCCTGGATCCAGGGCCATCTGGTGATTTTTTCTGCAAAGGAGATATTATTGATCATTCTGCTTTCAAGACCCATATATTCTCTTTTTTCCATAGCCTTTCCTCCTTTGCTAATCTTCTCCAAGATATGCTTTTTTAATTTTTTCGTTATTAAGTAGAGCTTTGCCCTCTCCCTCAAGTACTATAGTTCCTGTTTCGAGTACATAAGCGTAATCTGCTATTTCAAGTGCTGCTTTCGCATTCTGCTCAATTAGAAGAATGGTAGTTCCCTGATGATTTATTTCCTGGATTATTCTAAAAATTTCTTTTACCAGAAGGGGGGCTAATCCTAGAGATGGTTCATCCATCATCAACAGGCGAGGACGGGACATCAAGGCACGGGCGACAGCAAGCATCTGTTGCTCTCCGCCACTTAGAGTGCCCCCCTTTTGGTGGGTTCTTTCCTTTAAGCGGGGAAAGATTTGAAAAACCCAATCTAAATCTTTCTTTATTCCGCTTTTGTCCTTGCGGGTAAAGCTTCCCAGAAGGAGATTTTCCATTACGGTGAGGTTGGGAAATATTCTCCTTCCTTCAGGCACCATAGCAATACCGTTTTCCACCACTTGATGTGTTGCTTCACGAGTAATATCTCGATTATCAAATATGATTTTACCTTCTCGAGCTCTAACCAGACCGGTTATCGCTCGCAAGGTCGTACTTTTCCCTGCTCCATTGGATCCAATCAGGGTTACTATTTTGCCCTTTCCTACTTCCATATTAATGCCTTTCAGGGCATGAATACCCCCGTAGAAGACATGAAGGTTTTCTATTTTAAGTACTGTTTTGTTGTTCATTTCAGACTTCCGCTCCCAGGTAAGCTTCAATCACCCGTGGATTGTTCTTGATTTCCTCAGGACTACCTTCTGCTATTTTAACTCCAAAATCCAGAACAGCGATGCGCTCGCAAATTCCCATCACTACTTTCATATCGTGTTCAATAAGAAGAATAGTAAGGTTGAAGTTCTTGAGGATTTGTTTTATGAAATGCATGAGTTCTATTGTTTCTTGAGGATTCATGCCTGCTGCAGGCTCATCAAGCAAAAGCAGCTTGGGGTGAGTTGCCAGCGCTCGAACGATTTCCAATCTCCTCTGCTGTCCATACGGAAGTGCGCGGGCTTTTTCCTGAGCCAATTTGTGGAGGTTGACTGCTTCCAGAAGCTCCATGGCTTCTTTTCTAATTTGTTTTTCTTCTTGCCAGTAGGTGGGCAGGGAAAGCATTGGTGCAATGAATGAACTCTTAATGCGCACGTGGAAGGAGACCAGCACATTTTCAAGAACACTTAAGTCGCCGAAAAGTCTAATATTTTGAAAGGTTCTTGCAATTCCCAGTGCGGTTATTCGATCTGGACTCATTCCAGTTATATCTTTTCCTTTGAAAAACACTTTCCCTTTGCTTGGTCTGTATTGTCCACATATTATGTTAAATACGGTAGTTTTACCTGCTCCGTTTGGCCCAATCAGACCCACCAGTTCTCCAGGATATATGTCTAAATAAAAACTATCAACAGCGGTTAATCCTCCAAAATTTATAGTCAGATTCTGTAGAGAAAGCAGTGGTGTATTTTCCTTCATGCTTTTTTTCTCCCTTTTAACCAATCGGTTACAGTTTGCCAGGAGAGTTCTGTGTTTCCAAAAAGGCCCTTTCGATAAAATATCATCAATACTACCAGTAAAGCAGCAAAGACCACCATACGCATTCCTGGTATCCCCGGAAATGTCCAGGGCCCAATGGTATGGGGTGCTTCTACTTCTCTTAGTAATTCCTGCATAAAAGCGAAGATTACTGCAGTTATTGTAGAGCCAGTAATGCTCCCCAGGCCTCCCAGTACAATTATTATAAGCAAATTAAAAGTCATGGTGAAGGTGAACAGTGTAGGTGAAACGGTACTGATCAGAGTTACAAAAAGACCGCCCGCAACTCCTGCAAAGAATCCACTAATGGCAAAAGCCATTAACTTGCTGCGAAAGAGGTTCACCCCCATGGCTTCAGCAGCTATTTCGTCTTCGCGTATTGCCTTTAAAGCTCTACCGTAGCTTGAATTGGCCAGGCTTTTGATGACAAAAACTGTCCAGAAAGCCCATCCTACCGTCCATCAGAGATTGGTATACTCAGGAATGCCCTTGATGCCCAGCGCTCCGTTGGTAAGGGGAATCAGATTATTGGCGAGAACGACTACGATCTCTCCAAACCCAAAAGTCGCGATTGCCAGGTAATCGCCTCTAAGCCTTAGAGTGGGAACGCCGATTAGAAGTGCAAACAGGGCTGCAAGCAAACCACCTATAAAGAGCGCTACTACAAAAAGATAGGGCGGAAAACTAAAGGCGCTAAAAGGCCAAATAAGAGGTTTCAAAAAATAAACCTGCTGTTTTTGAGCTACTGGTAACATCAATAAGGCTACTGTGTACCCTCCTATTGCCATAAATGCGTTGGGGCCAAGCGAAAATTGACCAGTTATTCCATTGATAAGATTATAAGCAGATGCGGCAATTATATAAATACAAGCGGTATTGAAAACCCTTATCAGGTAACTATTGAGATTATTTTCTGCAAGCCATACCCCTAAAAGCAACAACCCAAAAAGACAAAATGTTAATAGGAGATTTCTTCTGAAGTTTTCACCCATTTTTTTAAACTTTCTCCCTTTGTGCTTCGCCCATTATGCCACTGGGTTTGACGAGTAAAAAAATTATTAGGATGGTAAATACAAAGGCATCGCGATATCCACTTAAGTGGGGAAAGAAAGCAACGATCAATATTTCAGATATTCCGATAATGAATCCTCCTATCATAGCACCTACCACATTGCCTATGCCTCCTACGACTGCTGCTGTGAAGGCTTTCCATCCTGGAAAGACTCCCATTAGGGGGTTTATTTGAGGGTACTTGAAGGCCCACATTACTCCACCAGCACCAGCTAAGGCTGAGCCCAACGCGAAAGTATACATTATAATTTTGTCTACGTTAACTCCCATTAACCTTGTTGTTTCCAGGTCCTTAGCAACAGCTCGCATGGCCATCCCCATTTTTGTTTTGTAAACGATGTAGAAAAGTAGTAACAGGATGGCGATGCTGATGATAGGTACCCAGAAAGTCACTCCCTGAATCCTTGCCCCGGCAAGCATATAGATGTTTTTCATTAGAGGAGGTCTTGGAAAACCCTTAGGCCGGGCTCCTACCGTCACCAGACCCAGGTTTTCGATAAAAAAAGAAACTCCTACTGCTGTTATCAGAGCTGAGATACGTGGAGCATTACGTAGCGGTCGGTAAGCGACCCTCTCTATACTTACCCCTACCAGAGCACACAGCGCTACTCCAATAATGATAGACAGCCACCAGGGGAGCATAAATATCACCAGCATGAAGAAAGCAAAATAAGTTCCCAGCATGAACACATCGCTGTGGGCAAAATTAATGAGTCCCAAAATGCCATAAACCAGAGTATAGCCTATGGCCAAAAGAGCATAAAGACTCCCCAAAGATACTCCGTTCATTAGTTGTTGCAAAAATATAGTACCCGTCATTTTAAAGTTTTCCTCGTTTGGTACAGGGGGTTTGGTCTATAAGAAACCAAACCCCCCGATGTTTATTTAGAAGCCTAAATATTAATAAGGAACTACCGTCTTGACAAACTTAAATTTGCCATCTTCTACTTTGCGCACTACCACAGGCTTTATGGCATCACCATTTTCTATGGTGACTTTTCCAGTTACCACATCGAGATTCTCAGTATCTTCTATGGCGTCTCTAATGGCTATAGGATCTGCCTTACCTGCTCTTTTGATGGCGTCAACCAAGATTAAATAGGCGTCTGCTCCCAGTGCCCCAAACATGTTGGGGTCTTTTCCGTATTTCTCGCGATAGAGGTCAATGTACTTCTGCCCTATTTCGTTCAAGCCCTTAGTAGCATCCCATATAGCGGTATGATAGATTCCCTCTACAGCGTCACCACCAATGCTAAAAAGTTCTGGGGCATCTGCGCCATCGGCAGAGAGGATAATGCCTTCAAAACCCAGGTCTCTGGCCTGACGGCAGATAAGGGCTATTTCAGTATAGTAGTTGGGAACATAAAGAATATCGGGGTTAGAGTTCATGATGGTAGTCAGCTGTGCAGAGAAATCCTGGTCACCAGTTTTGCAGTACTGTTCGGAAACGATTGTTCCACCCCGCTTGGTAAACTCCTCTTTAAAGAAATTTCCCAGAGCGACACAGTAGTCTTGGGCTACATCGGAAAGAATAGCTGCGGTGCTTGCTTTAAGATCTTCAATGGCGAATTGTGCTGCAGCTGCAGCCTGGTAGGGGTCCAAGAAGCAGGCTCTGAAGACGAATTTCTTTTCCTGAGTTACTAAAGGGTTGGTTGCGGTTGCCGAAATAACCGGTACCTGTTTTTCTTCGCAGATGGGACCCACAGCGAGCATACTACCGCTGATGGCTGGCCCAATCATAGCTACTACCTTTTCCTTATCGATTAAACGGGTAGCTGCGTTGGCAGATTCTACCTTGTCACTTTTGTTATCCACCAAGATGAGTTCTACTTTTTTGCCCAAGACTTCGTCTCCAACAATTTCTTTGACCAGATTGATACCTTCCCATATCATCTGACCGTAAGCCGCTACAGCACCGGTCATTTCAAGGTTAGCCCCGATGCGTATGGTTTCCTGAGCTCCCGCAAAAGCTGCTGAGAATGCAAGAAGCAAAGCCAAGAGTATTGCAAATAAAACTTTTTTCACATGTAACCCTCCCTTTCTTGTTGGATTGACTATACTAACACAAAAACTACCCTATAATCGCTTGCTTGTCAACAAATACAATTAATCTTACTCTTTGTTGTTTTGCGTAACCTAATTTTTCGAAATGCCAATACGAATGCCATTCATACATTTTCCGTTTTTCCACATTATAAAATAAAATTTTAGTGAAATTTGCTGGTCTGATTCGCCATCGGGAAAGGAGCCGTGAGTGCGATAAAAGAATTTCCCTTCTGGGCAAAATGTGTGTCTTTTGTTATGGCGATAAAAAATCGCTTCATCGGAGCCTTTTCATCTTTTAAACCCCAGGAAAGCCTTACTTCAGAGGAATTGGAGAGCAGTCTTAGATACGTTATCAAGGACGGCATAGCATCTCAGGCTATGGCTACTTTAACGGGAGGCATTTTTCTCACCGCTTTTGCCTTGCGTTTCGGGGCCAGCAATACTTTTATTGGAATATTAGCTGCCTTGCCTGCTTTGGCCAACCTGGTGCAAGTTCCATCGGTATACCTGGTAGAAGGGCTACGCAACCGTCGCCTTATCTGCGTTGTGTTTTCACTCCTGAGCAGAACAATGCTTCTTCTGGTTGTTTTCTCTCCTTTCCTTGAGCAGGACGTACTCAGACTGATAATCTTTGCTTTTGCCGTTCACAATCTACTGGGTGGTGTCTCTGCTTGTAGCTGGAATTCCTGGATGAGAGACCTTATTCCCCAGAGAATAATGGGTGCTTTTTTCGGAAGAAGGCTCAAGCTAACTTTTGCCGTGAGCATAGCTTTAAGCTTTCTGGGAAGCTGGTACATAGATTTTTGGGGTAAACGTTTCTCCAATTCTAATTTACCTTTAACAATCTTTATGGGTTATCCGTTATTGTTTCTGGCAGGCACTGTAGCTGGTCTTTGGGGAACCATTTTCCTTGCAAGGACCAGCGAGCCCCTGCTTAAATCGGAAAGGGCTGCTTTCTCGTTCATAGAATCTCTCAAGCAACCCTTCAGGGATAGCAATTTCCGGACTCTCCTTTCCTTTACCAGTTTGTGGAACTTTTCCGTTAATCTGGCAGCACCTTTTTTTACTGTTTACCTTTTACAAAGGTTAGAAATGGAGTTGACCCTGGTTATATTGTTTTCGGTTGTCAATCAGCTTACAAGTGTTTTGTTTTTTGAGTTATGGGGGCGCATTGCTGATCGCTGGAACAACAAATCGGTGTTGAAGGTTTGTGGTTTTCTGTTCCTTTTTTGCGTATTGGGATGGACCTTTACTACTCTTCCCCAAAAGCATTTGTTGACCTTGCCAATTCTTTTTATTATTCACTGTTTGAGCGGTGTGGCTTCTTCGGGTATAACCCTTGCTCAGAACAATATAGGCATGAAATTAGCTCCACAAGATAAGGGAACTTCTTATCTTGCCATGATGACTTTGTTGAGCTCTTTTACCGCTGGAGTTGCTCCAATAATTGGTGGTAGTTTTGCGGATTTTTTCACAAGCTATGAGCTTTCTATCCGGATAATTTTTAAGACACCTTTTAGGGATTATGGGGCTCAACCTTTCAGTATAGAGGGTTGGGACTTTTTCTTCCTGTTTGCTTTTGTGCTGGGGTTTTTTGCAATACGCAAGGTTTTACCAAGGGTTAAAGAAGAAGGAGAAGTTGGTTCCAGAGTGCTTTTACAGGAGCTTTTTGGAGAGGTAGGCAGAGGTTTGGGCAGCTTTTCCACCCTGTCCGGGTTGCGCTTTATCTGGCAGTGGTCGGCCAATCTATGGAAGCGCTGAATTTTTACTTCTATTTTGGGTTGTAACATTCGTTTTTATTTAGTACTTTATATAGTAGAATGAACTCGATTGGGGGAGGGCCTTTATGACCAAACGAGAGCTCTATGAGAAACGCCTCGCGCGCTATGTAAAAGCCATGCGTAATGAAAAGCCGGATATGGTTCCTATACGCCCTTTTGTTGCCGAGTTTACTGCCAAATATGCCGGCTTTAGCATTCAGGAGGCTACACACGACTATCGAGTGGCTTTCGAGGCCTGCCGAATATGTGCTCGGGACTTCGACTGGGATGCTATGGTGCCTAACATGATTTACGTTTGGACGGGGCTTACCCAGGCAATGGGCATTACTTATTATGGTGTTCCAGGTATAGATATACCTCCTGACACTGGTTTTCAGTATCGAGAGCCACCGGAAGAGGCGGCCTTTATGAAGCCTGAGGAGTATGATGCTCTGATAGAAGACCCAACAGGATATCTTCTCAACGTTTGGTTTCCCAGGGTGTCTCGTTTTGTCAAGAAGCCAGGAGAGCCTGTTGATGAGTACCATAATCTGGCCTTTTTGAGAGGTGGTATGGCCATGATGCAGTATTTTCAGGCTCTATCGGATTTGGCTCGAGAGTTTCGAGAAGAGCTCGGTGTGGTTCCGGCCATAAGCGGGATATTGAAAGCACCTCTCGATATTCTGGCTGACAAACTTCGAGGGTATTATGGTCTGGTTACTGACCTTCATGAGCGAACCCAGAAGGTTCTCAGAGCCTGTGAAGCTCTGATGCCTCATCTTTTAGAAGTGGCTCTTTCTGGAGCGGATCCTGAAAAAAATCTACCCATAACCATCTGGATGCATCGCAGTTGTGTTCCCTTCATTAACCCTGAACACTTTTCCAATATTTTCTGGCCCACTCTTAAGCCTATTCTTGAGGAAATATGGAAGCGAGGACATCAGGTACTTTTCTACGCTGAGGGCAACTGGGACTATCATCTGGAAACCTTCAAGGAGCTTCCTCCAGGAAGTATAATTTATCATGTTGATCGAGGGGATATCTTTAAGGTGCATCAGGTTCTGGGTGACCGTTTTTGCATCAGTGGAGGGGTTCCCAACGATTTGCTTGCTTTTGGTACTCCTGAGGAAGTTAAAGCCTGTGTGAAGAAAATAATTGATAATGTAGCACGGGATGGTGGCTATATAATGGATGCTTCGGCCATTATCCAGAACGACGCTCGTATAGAAAACATTAAAGCGATGACCGATTTCACCAGAGAATATGGTCAGTACTGAAAGGGGGGATATTGGTGGAGAGCCGTAAAGCAGGGAGTACCCTTCCCTGGGAAGAGTTTCGCAAAATGCTTCCCGAGGAAATTCCAGGCGATGAGGAGGTGGTTCGCAGGATATGGGAAGAAGTTGATTACCTGCCCTGGTTATTTATCTGGCATGTTTTAGTTTCTTTTTAGGGATGGTCTTTGTCGAAAGGTGGTTTCTGACAAAGAATGTCCTGGTCCACAAAGATTGTGCTTTTCTATGTTGTTCTTTTTGCTCTATCCGCTGTCTTGTCTGTTATTGCTTTCCCTCTGGATGTGCCTTATATAAAGGAGAGCATTCCAAAGTTAGTTACCCTGGGAGCTTGCCTGGTGGTGGCTATACTCACCTTCTGGCGTTCGTTACCTATTGGAATTACCCTTCTTTCTCACGGAATGGGTTTGATAAGTCTTTCTTTGTGGATAGGCATTTTTAGCATTGTTCAGGATTATCCACCACTGGTTGCTTATTTTGCCATTTATCCTGCTGGTACGCTGGGTATCATTTTTATCTTCAAAGTGTTTTCTAATTTCTTGCCCCTTTTGATGGAGCAGGCCCGCCTGGATTCTTTGACTGGACTTTATAATCGCCATTATCTCTGGGCAAAACTCCGGGAATGGGTGCAGAAGAAGCGAGATGTTTTTCTGGTCTTGCTGGATGTTGATGGGTTGAAATTTATTAACGATCGGTTTGGACACCAAAAGGGCGACGATGTTTTGAAAAAGTTGGCTTCCCTTTTACGCCAGGAAATACGCTCTCAGGATCTGGCTTTCCGCTATGGAGGAGATGAGTTCATAATTATTTTCCCGGATACCACCTTTAAAAATGCCCAGTCGATTATGGAACGCCTGTACAAAAGAGTATTAGAGGACCCTTTTCTCTCCTCCCTGGTGGTTTCCTTTTCTTATGGTATAAGTGATTTAAAGGGAGTTCGCAACCCAGAGGAAGCTTTAATGATTGCGGATAAGGAAATGTATCAAAATAAGAGGTCTAAAAAAATGGTTTGATTTTCAGGTTGGGTTTCATCTACGTTTTTTGTTTTCTAAACCATAGGTCGTGTATGTTTATTAAAAGGGTGCCGGTTTGTTGTACTCAATATCAATTATTTCCAGTTTGTAATAGGTGAAGTCTCCATCTGCTAATCTCCAGCTTGCCTCTCCTTTTGTAGGAATATTGATTCCTTCAAACTCTTTATACGTTCCCAGTTTTGCCAGATAGTCTTCCAGGCTGTAGTGTCCATTTCTGGTCATATATCTTTTACAGGAAAATTCTGTGACATTACCGCTTTCATCAAACCTGAATACTGCTGAAGCGGTTATTTCCCCATAACTCATGGTCGCCCTGGCCGAGTGTTCGTCAATCGCCTGCCAGTTTATATAGCTGTTCAGGGCTGCGCCTGGAAACCATACTATTTCGCCAAGATAGCGCAACATTGTGCCCTGGTCTATTTCTTTACCTTCTGCATTTGCAACGTTTATGAGAGCAAGCAGTTTGATAAGCATATTGCCTTTTCCTTTGAAATATTTATCTCTACCCACCAGGAATAAAAGGGAATTGATTTTTACCTTCACTTTCCATATGAATCCCGGGTTGTCTACCGTGAAATACTGTTCAGCCTGAGCAGGCATCCAGGGTTGCTTCTTTGTAGTCCTTATCAGGCCTTTTTGTTTTAGTCTGACTGTAGATATTCTCTCTTTACCCACTACATTTGCCTGTTTCAACCATCTTTGTACAGGTTCAGGAAGTCCTTCCAGGTCCTTTTCGGTTATCACCTTTGGTGGTTCAGTTTTGTTTTGTTTGAATAATTCCTCTATTTCGCTGCCTACTTTCCTGTTGAAAAACAGGTTTCCAATAAAAGGAATGACGATCAAAAGAGTCAGAGCTAAAGCAATTATGACCAATATTATTTTTAGCAATTTACCTTTCTCCTCTGTGCGAGCTTAAAAATGCTCTTCTTTTTGCGGCAAAAGCGTGTCTGGTAGATCCCGGGGGATTTACATTTCTATCAGGTGTTTTTGATAATCAACTACCAGGTATCTCTGCCCTTTTTTGATTACTTGATGTCCTTCACTTTCAAGGAGGGTTTTCTGCCTTTCTACTCCTCCAGGATATTTAGGATTTATCTCTCCATTGCTTTTCAAGGTTCTCCAGTAAGGGGTGATATCTTGTTTGCCCCCTTTTTTATTCTCTTCAGAAGCATGGGCAGCAATCCAGGCGAAAATCCCTGTGGTTATTGGACAAGCAATTGTTGTGCCATGTTTTTTGGCAAGAAAGTTCCTGATATGGTTAATAGTTGTCAGTTTTCCGTAAGGTACCTTTTTCATCACCTCATCAACTTCCAGTGGTGAGGGTATTACCATGGTGTCACCTGGTTTTCCTCCCCATCGAGCGGCTTTTTTGTTATCAATATTCATTATCTTGGGAAGGTCTTTTTTATCGGCAAGCTTTTCCTGCCAGGACTTTTTTCTTTTGGCCATCAATTCTCTCCTTTTTAGGGTGCAAAGGCAGTGTAACGCATTTTGCTTTTTCTGTTGTTTTTAAAGAATCGATTTATTCAACTATTATTTTGGTGCATAGTAGCACCTTTTGGGTGAATAAATTTTGCCTTCTTCCTTTAGCTTTTTGATTATGGCACTTACTTCCTTGCTATCAATACCCGTGGCTTTAGAGATGTCTCCTGGTCTTACCGGTTTGCCATGGCTTTTCATAAAGTCAAGTATGGCTTTCTCTTTATCCTGCACTGTAAAACCCTCCTTTAATTGAAGCGTCTGGTCAACTCTTGTTTTTTGTATTTTCTCATTCTTAACTTGCTGTGTCTACCCCACTTCAGTATACCGCCCATCGGTTCTGACTTTAAGCAATCTATTGGGAATTATCTTTTTACCTGAGGATCCCTTCAAGTCCTGACCGAGTTTAGTCAAAAAGAATGTTGTGTGTTGTGGAGTAAAACAGCTTTTTCGTGCTTTTGTTTCCACTTTGTTTAAGTTTCAAGTCAAAAAGAAAGAGGGAAATACAAGATTAAATAAATTTAAAGCCATCCAGAGTATGCTCGTAGGACGGAAAAAGGCAAGGAGGGGCGGGTGTTCATGCGGTTCACCTGTGTCTGAAAAAAATTTGGCTCCTCGGGCAGGATTCGAACCTGCAACCCTCCGGTTAACAGCCGGATGCTCCACCGTTGAGCTACCGAGGAGCGCTCTACGTTGAGAAATTATATCCAGACTATTCTGATTCGTCAAGGTAGTCCCGTAATTTTTTGCTTCGGCTGGGGTGTCGCAACTTGCGCAGGGCCTTAGCTTCGATTTGTCGAATCCTCTCTCTGGTTACCCCAAAAATTTGTCCCACTTCTTCAAGAGTGTGGGGTTTTCCGTCTTCAAGCCCAAAGCGGAGCTTGAGCACTTTACGTTCTCTTTCTGAAAGGGTGTTCAGTACGCTTTCTAATTGCTCGCGCAAAAGCATGTACGATGCTGCTTGAGGAGGTGCCATGGCTCCGGTATCTTCTATAAAGTCACCAAGGTGGCTATCTTCCTCTTCACCGATTGGGGTTTCCAGGGACAGTGGCTCCTGGGCAGTTTTCATTATTTCCTGAACCTTTTCGACAGTTATTCCCATTTCGTTAGCTATTTCATCAGGAGTAGGTTCTCGGCCCAGGCGCTGGGTAAGTTGTCTGGAAACTCGAATTAACTTGTTTATAGTTTCCACCATATGTACCGGGATGCGGATAGTCCTTGCCTGGTCAGCGATTGCTCGGGTTATGGCCTGTCGTATCCACCAGGTTGCGTAAGTACTGAATTTGTAGCCTTTGCGGTAATCAAACTTTTCAACAGCCCTGATAAGCCCCAGGTTGCCTTCCTGGATCAGGTCCAGAAAAAGCAGTCCTCGGCCCACATAACGTTTGGCAATGCTTACCACCAGTCTCAGGTTGGCTTCGATTAGTTTTTTCTTGGCCTCTATGTCTCCCTGCTCGATCCTTTTGGCGAGTTCCACTTCTTCTTCAGGTGTGAGCAGAGGGACTTGACCAATTTCTTTAAGATACATTTTGACTGGATCATCAACTCCTATCCCTTTAATTTCTTCAAACTGCAGGTCCTCGCCTTCAGAGGCCTTTTCCGCTTCTTCACGTATTGTTTCTTCGTCAGATACTTCGATGCCCAAATCCGAAAGAGTGCTGTAAATGTCGTCTAAGCGGTCAACATCTACCACCTGGTCTCCTAAAAAGTCGTTGAGCTCCTTGAAAGTAATGTAGCCTTTCTTTTTACCACTCTCCAGCAAAGGAGAGATAGCCGATGAAGCATAAACATCATAATCGCTATACACACCTTTTTTCTTGTGGTTGGACGCCAAAGCGACCTCTCCCTTTCTATTTATTTTTAACTTTTTATTAATTCCTGTTCTTTTCTGAGTATCTGGTCGTATTCTCTCAGTTTGTCTTGAAGAAGAACTTTGAGTTTTCGTTGTTCCTCCTCGGGTAAGCTGCTCTTGGAAAGTTGCGCTGAGATTCGGGAAAGCTCTTTTTCGGTGTTTTTTCGTCGTCGAGAAAGCGCGTTTTTTTTGACCGTTTTGATCAGGTCCTGAACTACTTCTTCTCTTTCCAACCCAAATTCCAGATCCTCCCGAGTAGCTATTTCTGAGACCAGATGTTGCATATCAGAATCACTGATAAAAACTCCTACCAGATCAGCAAAAGAAAAGTCCCTTTTTTTAGAAAACAAGGTATTTATGGCTCGCCACAAGCGACGGTTATTGGAACAGGAAAAATCACTTTCCTCAAATTCTCCAAGAAGCTTTTCTCGGGAAGACAAATCCTCCAGCACTTTTTTTATAATCATTTTTTCGGCTTTTATATTCCCGGGTTCCCTTAAATCAGTAGTTAGTGTGAGGAACTTTTCTTTCGCATTGCTTTGAGCTCCTTTTTCTATTGCTCGGTAAATGAGTGATTCTTCCACACCAATTTTCCTGGCGAGCTGTTTAATGCGTAATTCCCGCTCTACCGCATCTGCGACCTGCAAATAGGGAACCAGGGCTTGAATGATTTTGACTTTAGATTCCACAGTTTTATAACCATGTTGCTTCAGCAATAATTCCAGATAAAAGTCAAAATAGGACATTTCTCTGGATAAAATTTCTAAAAGCGCTTCTTGGCCTTTTTCTCTCAAAAACGAATCTGGGTCGTAAGGAGAAGGAATGCGAGCTATTTTGACTTCGAGTCCTTGAGATCGGAGTAATTCCACTCCCCTTAGCGTAGCTACTTCTCCTGCTTTATCAGAATCAAAGCAAAGGACAATCTGCTGGGTGTATCGTCGTAGCAAGGAGGCTTGCTGAGACGTAAAAGCTGTTCCCATGGATGCCACGCAGTTTTCTACACCGGCTTCATAAAGACTCAAGAAATCCATGTATCCTTCAACGACTATCGCTTTTCCGGCTTTACGGATGGAACTTTTAGCGGCAAAAAGGCCGTACAGGTTTTGACCTTTGGAGAAAACAGGACTGTCCGGGGTATTGATATATTTTGCTCCTTCTTTAGAGAGAGATCTTCCTGCAAATCCAACTGCCCTACCCTGGTCGTCATGAAGCGTAAAAACTATTCGGCCTCTAAAGCGGTCCAGTAATTGGCCCTTTTTACCCAGGACCCCGGTTCCGCTTGCTATAAGATCTTTTCCTGAAAAACCTTGTTTCATTAGATAACTCAATGTTTCTCTGCTATCCAGAGGAGAAAAACCAATGCCGAAATATTTCAAAGTTTCTGGTTTTAATCCACGTTTTTCGAGTAGATAAGATTTAGCTTCCTGTGCCTCCCGGCTTTGGGGATTTACAAGCTGGGCGTGGTAAAATCGCTGCAGCGTTTTGTTAAGTTCCAGAAGGCGCTTTCTCTCCACTGCCTCTCTGGAGAGAAAGCCTTCTTTTCTTTGAGGTAAAGGCAACCCATATTTTTCAGCAATGATGGTTACTGCTTCTGGGAAACTTACTCCCTCTATTTTCATCACAAAGGAAAAAATGTTACCTCCTACTCCACAACCGAAGCAGTGAAAAATCCCTTTTTCTGGAGACACTATGAAAGAAGGGGTTTTTTCTTCGTGAAAAGGACATAGAGCTCGAAAATTCTTGCCTGCGGGTTTTAAATCCACGTATTGAGAGACTAAGTCCACAATATCAACTTTTTGTCGTATTTCTTCAAGAAATTCCTGGGGAAAAAACAACCTGAACCACCCAACCTGGGGGCTCCGAGAAGCCCCCGGAGTCCCCAGTTCAAATAAGCGGTTAACGAATGAAAATTGGAGCAAAAACCAAAGCTACAATGGACATCAACTTAATGAGAATGTTTAGCGAAGGTCCAGCTGTATCTTTGAATGGGTCTCCAACGGTATCACCAACTACTGCTGCTGCATGCTGAGGAGACCCTTTCCCGCCAAGGTTGCCTTCTTCAATATATTTTTTAGCGTTGTCCCAGGCTCCACCGGAGTTGGCCATCATTACTGCCAGCATCAAGCCAGAGACGATAGCTCCTGCCAGGAGTCCACCCAGAGCCTCTTTGCCCAAGACGATTCCAACAATTAAAGGAACTATTACAGCCAGAACTCCAGGCAAGATCATTTGAGAAAGAGCCCCGCGGGTGCTAATATCCACGCACCGGGCATAGTCTGGTTTGGCTTTTCCTTCCATAAGGCCGGTGATTTCGCGGAATTGCCGGCGTACTTCTTCCACCATTCGGAAAGCTGCCCTGCCAACCGCTCGGAGAGCCAGAGAACTGAAAAGATAAGGCATCATGGCACCTATGAAGAGTCCTACTACTGTCATGGGTTTAATTATATCGATTACTTTAAGATTTACTGCTGCACCATAGGCTGAAAATAGGGCCAGAGCGGTTAGCGCGGCGGAACCAATAGCTAAACCCTTTCCAATAGCAGCAGTGGTATTACCCAGAGCATCGAGCGAGTCAGTTATTTTACGGACATTGGGTCCCAGTCCTGCCATTTCGGCTATGCCACCCGCATTATCGGCAACGGGACCATAAGCATCGATGGCTAAGGTCATACCGGTAATGGAGAGCATACCCACGGCGGCAATCGCAATACCGTAGATTCCTGCTGCCCAGTAAGCTACCAGTATGGCTCCACAGATTAGTATTACCGGTACAACCGTGCTTTCCATTCCTACCGAAAGTCCATTAATGATTACCGTGGCTGGTCCGGTTTTGGAAGCTTCAGCAAGATTGCGTACGGGCTTGAAGTGACTTGAAGTGTAATATTCGGAAATGAGACCGATGGCGATTCCTGCAATTAGTCCAGCTACTGTGGCCACAAAGGCACTAACATTTCCGAAAAGGGTAAGAGACAAGATTAGACTGAATACAGCAGCTAAAATTCCACTCATGTAGGTGCCTCTATTTAAAGCGGCGGCAAGTCCCTTTTCATCCCTGGCATTCACGAAGAAGGTGCCAATGATGGCGGCGATAATGCCGAAGGCTGCCATTAAAAGAGGATAAGCTACACCTGCGAAACCGGAGAAGAGGGTTACCCCGAGGATCATTGCAGCAATGATGGAACCTACATAGGATTCAAAGAGGTCTGCACCCATACCAGCTACGTCGCCAACGTTGTCACCCACATTGTCGGCAATAACCGCTGGGTTGCGAGGGTCATCTTCGGGTATGCCAGCTTCTACTTTTCCCACCAGGTCAGCGCCTACGTCAGCTGCTTTAGTGTAAATTCCTCCACCAACACGGGCGAAAAGTGCGATAGAGCTGGCTCCCAGCGCAAAACCATTGATTACCTGTGGGTCTTTGATAATGGCGTACAGAATTCCCAGTCCCAGGAGTCCAAAGCCAACCACGCACATTCCCATGAAAGCGCCAGCAGAAAAAGCTACTTTCAGGGCCTGGTTGACACCTTCTGTGGCTGCCTGGGTAGTGCGGGCATTACTCCTGGTTGCAATGCGCATTCCAGCGAACCCGGCAAGACCCGAGCAAAGAGCACCTACCAGAAAACAAACTGCAGTGACCCAGTTACGGGCAAAGCCAAGCACTATGAACATGACTATTACAAAAAAAACCAGGAAGCTGTACTCTCGCTTCAAAAAGGCCATAGCTCCTTCCTGAACTGCCTTTGATATTTCCTGCATACGCTCATTTCCAGGGTTGCAACGGTTGATTTTCTGTACCAGCGAGAGCGCAAAAAGAACTGCTATTAAGCCTGCAATTGGGGCAAACAGTACTACTCCCATTATAACTCCTCCTTTCTATTTTATTTTGCTTTTTAGTTAGTTTCCCTGTTGCCTGGGCCGCTACCTTGCTGGGGCCAGGGATCAGGGAGGAAATATTTTTTGTACATGTAAAGAGCATACCTATCAGTCATGCCTGAAATAAAGTCACAAATAATTCTATCAAGAGAAACCTCTTTTGATAAGCAGAAAGAACACTCTTTTTGGAAAAAATTAGGATGTTCCAGAAAAAAGAAGTAAAGCTCCTTAATAAGCCTTTTGGCTTTGCTTCTCACTTTTACTTGTTCGTCGCTGAAGTAAACTCTTTGAAAGAGAAAGCTACGTAACTCTTCAGTGGCTTCTCTGGTTTCCTGGCTCATGGCGATGCAGTTGGAATCAATACTATTTAGCACTACATCCTTGACCATGTGGTCTATTCTCTGGCGATGAGTGCTTCCGAGTACGGCAATCGATTCCTTAGGCAGTTCGGCTTCTTTTATGAGGCCAGCCCTGAGAGCATCGTCAATGTCATGGTTGACGTAAGCTATTACATCTGCAAGGCGTACTACCTGTCCTTCCAGTGTGGCAGGGAGATCTTCTTCAGGGCAGAGCAAGGTGTTAGAGTAGGTTTTGGAGTGTTTCAGAATACCGTTTCTGACTTCCCAGGTCAAATTCAGACCTTGCCCCTCTCTTTCAAGTAAATCTACCACTCTGAGGCTCTGTTCGTTATGTCTGAAACCCTCGGGATAGACTTCGTTGAGCGCTTCTTCCCCAGCATGACCGAAGGGGGTGTGTCCCAGGTCATGTCCCAGTGCTATAGCTTCGGTAAGGTCTTCGTTGAGGCGAAGAGCCCGAGCTATGGTTCGAGCGATTTGCGCTACTTCAAGGGTGTGTGTGAGGCGGGTACGATAGTGATCTCCTTCAGGGCTAAGGAAAACTTGAGTTTTATGCTTTAGCCGTCGGAAGGCCTTGCTGTGAATAATTCGATCTCGGTCGCGCTGGAATGCATTACGCAGGTCGCACTCTGCTTCGGGATGCTTCCTTCCCCTGCTTTGGGAGCTCAGAGTAGCGTAAGGAGAAAGGAGCTCCTTTTCTTTTTCTTCCCAGAATTTCTTTATTTCTTCAATTTTCAAGGTTATCACCCGATGAACCGGGGGTAACTCCCCCGGTTCAGAGATGTAAGGCTTTTTCTGTTACTTTTCTGCTTCGATTGCAGCCTGTGCCGCTGCCAGGCGGGCAATGGGCACACGGAATGGTGAACAACTTACATAGTTGAGCCCTATTTTGTGGCAGAATTTAACTGATTTGGGTTCTCCACCATGCTCACCGCAAATGCCACACTTCAGGTTGGAACGGGTATTTCTACCTTTTTGGACACCCATCTGCATGAGTTGGCCAACTCCTTCCTGGTCCAGAACCTGGAAGGGATCTTCTTCAAGAATTCCCTTTTCTTCGTAGTAGAAAAGGAATTTTCCTTCTGCATCATCTCGGCTGTAGCCAAAGGTCATTTGAGTAAGGTCGTTGGTTCCAAAAGAGAAGAACTCAGCATATTCAGCTATCTGGTCTGCCACAAGTGCTGCACGAGGTACTTCAATCATGGTTCCAAAGCTGTAGCTGATGTCTACTCCGTATTCTTTAATCACAGCCTGGGCAACCTCGTCAAGCTTTTCTTTGAGAACTTTGATTTCATTGCGATGACCCACCAGCGGGATCATAATTTCTGGAATTACTTTCACGCCTTCCCTGGTCAGCTCGCAGGCTGCTTCCATAATTGCTCGGACCTGCATTTCGACAATTTCTGGATAAAGAATGCCCAAACGACACCCACGCAGTCCAAGCATGGGGTTAGCTTCGTGCAGGTTGCGCACTATTTTAAGCAAGTTTTCCTTTTCTTCGAGTTCTGGGCCAGTTATTCCTTTGACGCGAAGAGTAGTCACTTCCACGAGCAAATCTTCAAGTTTGGGCAGGAATTCATGCAGAGGAGGATCGATCAGGCGGATAGTTACCGGTTTTCCTTCCATAACACGGAAAACTTCCTTGAAGTCGCCCTTCTGCATGGGTTCTATTTCGTCAAGGGCTTTTCTACGTTCTTCCTCGGTCTGAGCCATAATCATTCTCTGCACGCTGGGAAGTCGGTCTGGAGCCATGAACATGTGCTCTGTACGGCAGAGTCCAATGCCTTCTGCTCCAAACTCCAGCGCTTTCTGAGCATCCTGAGGCGTATCGGCGTTGGCACGCACTCCCAGCTTTCTTATTTCATCGGCCCAGGAAAGTAAAGTCTGGAAATCTCCGGAAAGCTGGGGTGGAATGGTCTTTACCTGACCCAGAATAACTTCCCCGGTTCCACCGTCTATGGTTATGTAGTCTCCTTCTTTTACTACAGTGCTGTTTACGGTAAACTGCTTCTTGTCGAGATCAATTTTGATTGCTTCACAACCGGCAACACAGGGTTTACCCATGCCGCGAGCTACCACTGCGGCGTGACTGGTCATACCTCCACGGCTGGTCAAAACACCCTGAGCAGCAACCACGCCGTGAATGTCATCAGGAGTAGTTTCGGGTCTGACCAGAATGACCTTTTCTCCTTCGTTGCCCAGTTTTTCGGCTTCGTCAGCGTCAAAAACTACTTTACCATAGGCAGCACCGGGTGAAGCAGGAAGTCCTTTAGCAAGTACCTGTATAGGTTGGCTGCGGTCAATTTGAGGATGCAGGAGCTGATTCAGCTGGTTGGGATCTACTCTCAAAATAGCGGTCTTTTTATCGATGAGTCCCTCTTTAACCATGTCTACAGCAATTTTGATTGCTGCCTGGGCAGTTCTTTTGCCGGTTCGGGTTTGAAGAAGATATAATTTGCCTTTCTCAATAGTGAACTCAAAGTCCTGCATATCTTTGTAGTGTTTTTCAAGGATTTCATAAACTTTCTTTAATTCCTCGAAAACCTCGGGAAGTTCTTTTTCCATTTCTACTATTGGCTTGGGCGTTCTTATCCCGGCAACTACGTCTTCGCCCTGAGCATTGAGAAGATACTCGCCGTAGTATTCTTTCTCTCCAGTGGAAGGATTGCGGGTGAATCCAACACCAGTTCCAGAATCAAATCCCATATTTCCAAATACCATCATTTGAACATTTACTGCGGTTCCCCAATCGTCGGGAATTCCGTGAATCTTACGGTAGGTGATAGCGCGTTTGTTATTCCAGGATTCAAACACGGCGTTAATTGCTCTTTTAAGCTGTTCGTACGGTTCTTGAGGAAAATCTTCGCCTGTTTCTTTTTTATAGAGTTCTTTGTACTTTTGAATTACCTTTTTAAGTGCTTCGGCATCTAAATCAGTATCCAGCTTGGCTCCTACTTCTTCTTTTACCTCGTCAAGTATGGCTTCGAACTTGGAGTGGTCAATGCCCATAACCACATTTCCAAACATCTGAATGAATCTGCGGTAACAGTCGTAAGCAAAGCGCTTGTCCCCGGTCAACTTGGCCAGGCCTTCCACCACCTCGTCATTGAGCCCCAGGTTAAGAATAGTGTCCATCATGCCTGGCATGGAAACGGGTGCACCAGAGCGGACCGAAACTAAAAGCGGGTTGTTGGGATCGCCGAACTTCTTACCGCTTTTTTCTTCAAGCTGTTTGAGGTTTTTCAAGATTTCCTCTTCGAGTCCTTCTGGCCATTGCTCATTGTTTTTGTAATAGTGAGCACAGGCCTCGGTGGTAATAGTAAATCCTGGTGGCACCGGCAAACCAATGCGAGTCATTTCAGCAAGATTTGCTCCTTTACCACCCAGGAGCATCTTCATTGAGGCGTCTCCTTCGCCAAAAAAGTAAACGTATTTCTTCTTGTTCATGATGCTTCCTCCTTCTTTTTATTGTTAATAAGACTTGCTATTTTTTCGCTGATTTCTCTGGTAGTCAAATTGGTTATGTCGATAATCTCGCAACCCAGCTTTTTATATATCTGCAGGGCAAAATTCAGCTCTTTTTTTACAACTTCGGGCAGTGCTTTTTTGCTAAGTTTGTCTAACCCCAGAGCATTTATTCTCTCAGCTCTAATCCTGCTCAGGTCCATCTCATCTATCCAAATACCTACCGGAACAACGCCTTTTTTGCAACTTTTTTTAATCACCTCCTCGAGATCGCAAGGAAGCGGTAAATCGGGATTGATAATAATAAATCCGCACTTCATCCCCTTTTCTGCAAGGGTGAGGATAATTTCATCGCGATGAGGGTACCACACGCTGAAAACAATGACATCGGCCTTATCAAGATTGGAAATACTGAAGCCAGTACTTTTTTCCAGCGAATATTCCAGGGCTTCAGTGTGACTGGGAGTTTCCTCCAGGCTCTGGAAAAGACCTGGCTTACCTCGTGGTTGGCGGGCACTGGTTTTTTTGAGGGCTTCTACAATGGGACCCAGAAGATCCAGAGCAAAAATGCCACGATTTACACTTTCAGCGCGGAGTCGGCTGGCCATTTCTTCGTTGACCAGCGTATAAACTACGAGATCCTGAATTCTTACCATATCCAAAATGTTCTCTATGGTTTCCCAGTGACGAACTTTGGTGAAAGGCAAAATGTTAACCCGGGGCAGTTCAAACTGAACCAGGGCTGCTTGTACTACCGATAAAGCTGTTTTGCCAGTGCCATCAGATATTACAAAAATGTTGAAGTCGTCTCTTGAAGTTGTTTCCCTTTTAACTTCCACGGTGTCCCTCCTAAATGACAACCTGAGACAAGTCCGCAAATTTATACCATAAAAGAACTATTCTTTTCATCAATGCAAGTCGGTTTTTGCGTATTGCTTCTTCGGGAACCATGACCAGGACTTTTTCAAAAAACCGGTCTAAGATGGGGACCAGGCTATAAAAATCCTCAAACATTTTTTGGTAATTTCCTTCTTTAAGTGACTTTTCGAAATCTTTTTCGAAAAGCGAAAGAGCCCGATAGAGTTCCTTTTCTATTTCCTCTTTTAAAAGTTGTTCATCTACCTCTTCTTTTCTATCAAAGTTTTTGCTTATATTGTAAGCTCGGGTGAAGCCGGTAAGAACCGCTTCTAAAATATTCTTTTTGTTTTCCCAAAGCTTTTGAAGAGTCGAAATTCTGAGATAAATTTCGTAAATGTCGTCAATTGGAACGCTCAAAACTGCATTGATGATTGAATAATTAACCCCTTGCTCCAGGAGTAAATTGCGCAAGCGAGTCATCAGAAAATTCAGGACCTTTTCCACAACGATTTCATCAAAAGGTACAAATCCTTGTTTTGCGATTAAATAGAGGTTTTCACGAATTAATTCTCTGGCACTCAAAAACCAGCTTTTGTTTATTATTATACCTATAAGGCCTTGAGCGAGGCGCCTGAGACCCAGAGGGTCTTCGGAGCCGCTGGGGATGCGGTCTAAAGCAAAGCTTGAAACAATGGTGTCCATTCGGTCAACTAAGCTCAGTACACTTCCTGTCAGCGTTTTTGGATAATTGCCTTCTGATGGAGAGAAATACTGCTCTTCGATAGCCAGCGCAACTTCCTCGGCTTCTCCATCTTCCTGGGCGTAGACTCGGCCCATATATCCCTGTAGTTCTGGAAATTCCTTAACCATTTCGCAGGCCAGATCTGCTTTGGCAAGAAGAGCAGCTCTTTCCAGAAGTTCTATTTTTTCTTCGCTAACGTGAAGCTTTTGTCCCAGGTACTTGCTTAGCTGGATCAGGCGCTGGGTTTTTTCCCACATGGTTCCCAGCGATTCTTGAAAAACTATACCTTTTAATTTATCTACTTTTTCAGATAAAGAGCTTTTGCGATCTTCGTTAAAGAAAAAGAGAGCATCTTCAAGTCTGGCTTTTAAAACCCTTTCATTGCCCTTGATTATGATTTCACTTTTGTCAGCAGGCCTGTTCAGGACCACCATAAAATGAGGAGAAAGATTACCCTTTTCGTCAGTGCAAGCAAAGTAACGCTGGTGATGTTTCATGACTGTTATTAGAACCTTCGGAGGTAGAGTAAGGTATTTTTCCTCAAAATGCCCTACTCCCACTCCAGGATATTCTACCAGGAAGTTTACCTCTTCCAAAAGAGTTTCGTCCTTTAACCAGAATATTTCTTCTTTTCTGGCGCAGGAAGTTAGAAGTTCCTCTATCTTTGTTCTTCTTTCTTGGGGATCAACTATTACAAAGGCCTTGCGAAGTGTATCAAGATAGGATGCCGCGTCGGGAATGGCCAATTTCTCGGGATAAAGGAACCGGTGTCCCCTACTAAACCTGGAAGAAGTTATGCCTGCAAAGTCAAAAATTATTTCTTCATCGTCCAGGAGAGCTACCAGCCACCTTATAGGGCGCACAAAAGCTAGGTTTCCTTCCCCCCAACGCATGGAACGCGAAAACTGGAGGCTCGATAGGATTTTTTTTAGAACTTTGGGCAAAATTCCTTTGACCGCTTTTCCTGGAATCTCCTTGCGTGCAAACACATAGGTTCCTCGTTCTGCTTCTTTGATAATTAGAGAACTTGTTTCCACTCCTTGAGCTTTTGCAAAAAGCAAAGCGGGTTTTAACCATTCCCCCTGGGGTGAAAGAGCTACCTTTTTAGGGGGTCCTTTCACCTCTATAACTTGTTTCCTCTGGAACTCTTCTACTCCTTTGAAAAGGACGGCAATTCGCCTTGGGGTACCCAAAATTCTATGTTCGCTGAAGACAATCTGTTCTGACTTCAGAACATCCAGGAAAACTTCCTCAAATTTCTTGAAAATTTCTTCTTTAAGGCTTGAGGGAAGTTCTTCCATGCCAACTTCTACCAGGAGAATTTTACCAGAAGAGTTCATCTTCTTTTACAGCTCCTTTTTTATCCATGGGAATTCCGCTTTTTCTCTTATTTTCAGGTATTCCAGAGCACACTTATTGGCCAGCTTTCTGATACGAGCCATATACTGACTTCGCTCAATTACACTTATGCCCCCTCTTGCTTCGAGTAGATTGAATACGTGAGAACATTTAAGGACATAGTCATAAGCAGGTAGGACAAGCTGTTTTTCTATCAGTCTTGTAGCTTCTCTCTCATAAAGTTCGAATAATTGAAAGAGTAAGTCGGGATCGCTTGCGTCAAAGCTATATACAGAATGTTCTCTTTCTTCTTGCAAGCGAATGTCTCCGTAGGTAAAGTGTGGATTCCACAGAATCTCAAAAACATTATCCTTTTCCTGAAGGTACATGGCTATCCTTTCCAGACCGTAGGTTATTTCCACGGAAATGGGTTTGAGGTCTATGCCCCCTGCCTGCTGGAAATAAGTGAACTGAGTTATTTCCATTCCGTCCAGCCATACTTCCCAGCCCAGCCCCCAGGCTCCAAGGGTGGGAGATTCCCAGTTATCTTCTACAAAGCGAATGTCGTGTTCCAATGGATCGATTCCAATATTAAAAAGACTTTCCAGATACCATTCCTGAATTTCTGCTGGAGAAGGCTTGATGATTACTTGAAACTGATAATGTTCATAAAGGCGATTGGGGTTTTCTCCATAACGTCCATCAGTGGGACGACGAGAAGGCTCGCAATAAGCTACTTTCCAGGGTTCGGGACCCAGCACCCTTAAAAAGGTAGCCGGATTCATGGTGCCAGCTCCAACTTCAACGTCGTAAGGTTGCTGAATCACACAACCTTTTTCCTTCCAGAAACTACTGAGGTTGAGAATTATGTCCTGGAAATACATCTTTTCAGCTCCTTCCGAAAACCACCAAAAGTAAACTATAACAGCAGAAAAACTGACTGTCAACTTCCCTACAGTTCGCTTGCTGTGGGTTTTTCAGGGTACCTGGCAAGAAAAGCTTCAATACTCAAAATGTTTTTATTCATGTGATGCGAAAAATATTCTGAACTAAGTTCATCCAGACGGAAAAATTGATCGTCAGTAAGCTTTAACTTGGAAAGCAAAGGATAAGAAAGATCGAGAAGATGTGACCAGATTAAAGTTGTATCCTGCGATATATAGGTACAGTTTTTGTTTAACTCTGGTTTTAAAACGCAACTTTCGCATATGACTCCTCCCTCAGCATGGCTCCAGAGATGGAATTTCTTGTTTTCTTGATTACACGTTGCGCAACTCGTTAACTGAGGCTGTAATCCCAGGTATTGAAGTAGCATCAGCTTAAACTTAAGAACTCCTCTGCGGACCGTTTCAGGGGCTGATTTGTCTGCGAAAGAAAAAATTTTTAGAACTTCTCCGAGTAAATTTTCTTGCTGACTCTGCTCTTCGAGAGACTGGTCAATAAGGTACAATACGTAGTTTCCCAGAAGCCATTTTTCAAAAGACCTGGCAAGCGTCCGAAATGACCTTTTGATTTCTGCCTGTACTATTACCGGTAGAAAATGACCTGCGTAAAACAAGAATTCGGAGAAAACGAACTTATCCAGAGCTCCTCCTAAGCGATTGCCTACTTTTCTGGCTCCTTTAGCCATCACTTTTATCTTGCCCATTTTTTTAGTAAATACCAGGACGATGCGGTCTATTTCACCTACGTCAAATTGTTTGATCACGATACCGGAGTCTTTTAGGTAACCTCTAAGCATAAACTTTATTTTATTTTATAACCCCAGCGCCTCAGTACTTCAGGACGTTTGCGCCAGGATTTTTCGGTTTTCACCCAGAGGTCTAAATACACTTTCTTGTCCCAGTTATACTCAATTTCCTCCCGTGCTTCCTGGCCAATTTTCTTGATCATTCTTCCTCCTTCGCCAATTATAATTTTCTTGTGGGAATCTCTTTCGACGTAGATAGTGGCCTGGATATAAATGATTTCACCCCTGTCCTTGAACTCTTCTACTCTAACTTCTATGCCATAGGGTACTTCCTGGTGTACGTTCCACCAGATTTTTTCCCTGATTATTTCAGCAACTATTTCTCTTTCATGAGCATCTGAAACTATGCCAGGCTCATAATAAGGTTCTCCTTCAGGAAGGTAATCTGTTATTTTCTCAATTAATTCTGAAACGCCCTCTCCGCTCAAGGCCGAGATTGCCAGAGATTCGGCAAAAGGGACCTGGCGAGAAAGGAAGTCGACGATTTCCAGAATTTTTTCTTCGGTAGCCAAATCTTTTTTATTAATCACCAAGAACTTTGGGTTAGTAAGATTCTTCAATTGATTCAAGTAATGAATGTCCTCTTTCCAGCCTTCTTCTGGAGTGGTCATGTAAAGAAGGAGGTCTATTCCCTCTAATGCATTTTGTAATTCTTTGATCATAAATTCTCCCAGACTGTCTACCGGCTTATGTAAGCCTGGTGTGTCGACAAAAATGATCTGGCTATCCGGACGATTGAGGATTCCTTTTATGGATCTTCTGGTAGTTTGGGGTTTAGGAGAAACTATAGCAACCTTTTGTCCCACTACTTTGTTGAGAAAAGTAGATTTGCCCACGTTAGGCCGTCCTAAAATGGTTACAAAGCCAGACTTAAAACCCATAAACTCTCCTCCGTTTGTTATTAATTTATTGCTTTAAAGAAAAAGAATAAGGTAACAGTTCCTTTAGATTAAAGACCTTGAAATCTTCCCTGGAGCGGGCCACCAAGACCTGTATTTCTGGTGAGAATTCGGCAAGAACCTGGAGACATGCACCGCAGGGGTAGCAAAAGTCTTTCTTTTCAGAAACGATAGCAATGGCTTCAAAGTTTTGCAATCCCATTGATACTGCTTTGCTCACAGCAACTCTTTCTGCACAAATACTAAGTCCGAAAGAAGCATTTTCTACGTTAACGCCAGTTACGATTTTTCCATTTGTGCAAAGCAAAGCGGAAGCTACTTTGTATCCTGAATAAGGCGCATAAGATAAGTTAAGTTGTTTGTGAGCTTCATCGATCAACTTCTCAAATAGGAGATGCTTTTTGAAAGTGTTTAGATAATGTTCTTGTTTTTCTTTCATGATGTGTAAATCCTGGGGGTCTTGGTCATCATAGCCTAAACAGTGTAAAAGTCCGTGAATAAATAAAAGACTTAATTCATCGTCAATAGGGTTTCCTACCTCTTGTGCCTGCCTGAGAGCCACAGGGATGCAGATAATTATTTCCCCCCATGTTTTATCCTTTTCTTCTCCGTAAAAGAAAGACATTACATCTGAAGGCTCCTTTTTATCAAAGAAGCGTTCTTTTAATTCACGCATTTTTTCTTCTCCGACCAGAACCAGATTGAGAGTCCCTGATAAGTTTACGTTTTCTTCCTTCAAGACCAGTTGCAATAGTTTTTCAAGTTTTCTTTTTGAAACGATATCCCTTTTGAGGTTGAACTCGCCAGTTTTAACAATTCTTACTCGGTTAGCTTTCATTTTTTATACCTACCTCAGTTTGTCTCTCTTCGTTTGGAGAATCGCTGATTACGCTTTCAGGGTAAGGTAAACGAGTATGAAAGGTTCCAATCAGAACCAGCACAAAGGTTCTCACTATTTTGCGTAAGTCTTTGAGGGTTAGATTAGCTTCGTCCAGTTGTCCGTCTCTCAGGTAGTTCTGAAAAATATTCTCAACTGCGGTTTCAATTTTGCTCGGTGTTGGATTGCGTATCCCCCTGACTGCTGCTTCCACACTATCGGCGAGAAAGACCAGCACTTCTTCTGGAGTGCGAGGAAGAGGGCCTGGATAACGAAACTCTTCTTCCATAACTGCATTGCCTCTTTCTCGAAGGGCCTTTTCATAGAAATAGCGAATTAATGTTCTTCCATGATGACGCCTGATGATCTCTATAATTTCTGGGGGAAGACGATACTCACGGGCTATTTCTACTCCGTCTTTTACATGACTTTGTATAGCCAGTGCACTAAGGTTGGGATTGAGACGATTATGGATGTTTCTTCCCCCCATTTGGTTTTCAATAAAAAAGTAAGGTCTTCTTAATTTACCAATATCGTGATAATAGGCACCAGCTCTTGCCAGAAGTGGATCGGCTCCGATCTCTTCTGCTGCAGCTTCAGCAAGGTTGGCAACCATAACGCTGTGGTTGTAGGTGCCCGGGGCTTCTATCATAAGCTTGCGGAGCAGGGAGTGGGTAGGATTGATAAGTTCCAGCAGGCGGAAATCAGAAGCCACATAAAATGTGCTTTCCAGAAAAGCTACTGCCCCCAATGCCAGAACTGAAGAACCAACTCCACTTATTAACCCAAAAAGAGTGTTTTCAAGCAGGATAAGTACTTGTTTTTCTTCATAATAGGCAAAAAGGGCAATTAGAATAACATTAACGAATGCCATCAGGAAGCCTGTTTTGACCAGGTTTCGTCGAGATATTTTTGTTGGAAGCAGAAAGAGGGGCAGGAACAGGTTAAGATACGAATAGGTGCCTTGAATAAAAGAAAAGTGACTGCTCCAGAGAAGAAGAGGAAAGAGAACAATGGCTGCTCCGAAAGTAGCTTTTTTGCCTAACAGGACACAAAAGACAAAGGAAATTATAGGAAGAACTACGAAGTAGGGAGAAAGACGGGTTGAAAAATTGTTCAGACCCACCACGCTTGCCACGATCAAAACGCGAATCCAGAGAAGGTTTTTGTTGTTCAATACGGAGGGAGTGAAATTCTTTAAGTAAAGAAATTCGGCACTACAGCAAATAATTATCAGGACCAACAGAGTTAATAATCCACTAAAGCTTCTTTGCCAGTTACCCAATCCCAGAGAACGAAGCATCTCCACGTCCTGTTGGGTCAATACACTCCCCTTGGGAATTAAGATTTCGCCTCTGGGAATGATTTTCTTGACAGGCTCCACCTGACTCATTATTTCCTGTTTAGCTTTTTGCATTGCTTCAATATCCAAAACGGCTGTAGGCCTTAAGAAACGAAAAGCAAGGAAACTTAGTGCTCTTTTGCTTTCCTCTGGCAGAGTGTTTTCTTCCAGTTTAAGGTTCAGCTCCCACAGAACGTTTTCCAGATCTTCCAGGACTATTGGTTCAGAAAGTGCCGCATTTAAAAGTTTCAGAAAACTTGCTTTCGCGGTAGTGTAAACTTGAGGAGGAGTTTTTACAAACCATTCTAAAACACCAGGAGTGATTTTCCATTTTTCTATAAAATTGCTTTGTGCTTGCTGGAGTTCTGGTTGAGAGGTTTGGCGTAATTTCTCCAGCTCCGTAAAAAAAGAAGTCACTTCTTCCAGAATTTTTTGTACTTTTTCTCGGTCTACTGAATATTTTGGTGATATGCTGGAAACCATTTTTTCCCTAAGTTCTCTTGTTTCTTCTATATCTACTATTTCCAGGTCGGCAGGGGCAACTATGTCTTGAATAAGCACTTTTCCAGGATAGAGATTGGTGTTGGCGAAGTATCCGGGGATCCAGAGAACTACAAAGAGTATCAGGGCATAGGTCAAAAATGAAAGTGGTATCGGCTCAGTGACAAGAGATAGGTTTTGCTTGATAAGGATCAGCAGGCTACTTTTTCGGGAAAGCTTTTTTCTCAAATTGTTCATAAGCAAGGATTATTTTCTGAACAAGGTGGTGGCGGATTACATCTCGTTCAGAGAGATATATGAACTCAATGCCCTCGATATCTTTTAGTATATGCTGCACCAGCACCAAGCCAGAGGTTTTGCCAGCCGGAAGATCAATTTGAGTAATATCCCCAGTGACTACGACTTTTGAACCAAAACCCATACGGGTCAAAAACATCTTCATTTGTTCGGCAGTCGTGTTTTGAGCTTCGTCGAGGACGATAAACGAGTCGTTGAGGGTTCGCCCCCGCATATAGGCAAGAGGAGCAACTTCAATAATGCCTCGGTCGCTAAACTTTTGAAATCTTTCTGGAGAAAGCATCTCATAGAGTGCATCGTAAAGGGGCCTGAGATAAGGCTCAATTTTTTCTTTGAGGTCTCCAGGCAAGAAACCCAGGCTTTCACCTGCTTCAACAGCTGGTCTAACCAGGACAATACGGCTTACTTCTTTTTTCTGCAGTGCTGCACAGGCCATGGCCATAGCGAGATAAGTTTTTCCGGTGCCAGCCGGACCTATGCAAAAAGTTATTTCTGCCTTTTTTACTGCCTGGACGTACTTTACCTGTCCTGGCGTTTTAGGTCTAATGGGTTTGTTATAAGCAGTTACTAAAATAGTTTCTCCAGCCTCGTTTTTCCACCATGCATTGCGATTGGTCTTAAAAGCCAGGGCCATTTTTTGGAGATCCCGGGATTCTACTTCCAGTCCTTCTTTGAAAAACTGGATTAACTCTTCAAGGAATTTTAAGGCAAGTTGGGCCGAGGAATCGTTTTTCTTACCTCTGATAACTATTGAATCCTCGACCACTGAAATTTCGACCTCAAAAATCTCTTCTATCAAAGTTACATTAGCATCGAAACCACCAAAAATTTTTTTGAGGTCCGATAGGCTGTCTATTTTTAAACGTGCTTCGTTGTTGACGCAGTGCTGATTACGCAAATTTTTTTAACCACGCTCCTCCAAGATATCCCGAACTATTTGGGCTACTTTTTTACCTTCGGCTCTTCCCTGTAACTCGTTCATAGCAGCTTTCATAATTTCTCCGAAAGAGAACTTTTCTTCTCTTTGAATAATCCTTTCAACAACCTGGCGTATTGCTTCCTCAGCAAGTTGAGGAGGCAAGAAAGACTCAATCACTGTTATTTCCTTTTTAGTTTTTTCTATCAAATCTTTACGCTGAGCTTTTTCAAAGTATTCCAGGGATTCTTTTCTTTTTTTGATTTCCTTTTGAAGTAACGTTACTATTTCAGCTTCTTCAAGATTGTTGGTCTTCTTTTCTATCTCCTTATTTTTGATCTCGGCAAGGATAAGCCTTAACGTATCAAGGCGTACCTTATCACCCTTTTTAAGAGCTTCTTTCATGTTTATGAAGAGTTTCTCTTTCAAAGAGAGATTCAAGTTCACCGACGTTTTTTCCTCCGGGCTGCGGCTTGAGCTCTTTTTCTCTTTTTTTCGCTTGGTTTTTCGTAGAACTCTCTTCTTTTCATTTCAGAGATAATACCGTTTCGCTGGCATTTTCGTTTAAATCTTCTCAAAGCTTCGTCAATGCTTTCTCCCTGACCAACCTTGATCTCGGTCACTACAATTCCTCCCTTGTCAAAAAGTAAAAACATTATAGAAAATTAAAGAATCCCTGTCAATTTTGACCTATGTGTTACCTGACAGGTGTTAAAGTGATAATATATAATATTATGTACCGAGCGAATCATCTTTATCGAGGAGGTAGTTTTTATGAACGAGGAACGTCAGGATCTTCCTGTAGGTCAGAAGAATCAGAACGCTGAGGTTCAGTTGAATCAAGCTGCTTCTGAAGAAGTTCTTGGAGAAATTACCATTGCCCCGGAAATAATCGCTACTCTGGCAGCAATTACTACTATGAAAGTGCCTGGAGTAACAGGTATGGCTGGCTTACCGCAGGCTTCTTTGAGCACTTTAATTGGAAAAAGAGAACTCAATAAGGGTGTAAAGGTTGATATTAAGGAGAAGTCAGTTAATTTAGAGATTTCCATTGCTGTGGATATAGAAGCTACTATCGTCGAGGTTGCACGAAAGGTGCAACAGGAAGTTAAACAGGTTATTGAATCAAAAACTGGCATGAAGGTGAACCGCATTGATGTAAACGTAAGAGAAGTTACCTATCCAGAAAAGGAGGAAGAACCTACCGAGGGTTAGAAGCAAACTAAGTCTTTAAGTTTTTCAAGTTTTTTGGGACCAATACCTTTGACCTGGGCAAGTTCATTTAAGGAGTGGAAGGGTCCATGTTGTTCGCGGTATTCGATTATGCGTTGTGCTATTACTGACCCTATTCCAGGTAGAGTTTCAAGCTCTATGGCGGTGGCCAGGTTAACATTAACTAACTCGCCATCTGCGTTTTTCGAGCTTGTTGCGGGGATGTTTGTGGTTGAAGCAAGAGAAGGAGTTTTGGGGTTTTCCTCTCCCATTTGAGAGCTAAAATTGATGATTATTTTCTGTCCATCATAGAGAGGTGCTGCCAGGTTTAGATTTTGTAAATACGCCCCTTGTTGTGTTCCTCCAGCTAATTCTATCAGTTCAAACAGGCGGGTACCTTCTGCTACTCTGTATACGCCAGGACTGAGAATTGCCCCTTCTATTTGCACTATTATTTGATTAATTTCTCCTTGATTGGGCGGCTTATCCTGTTGATACCACCAGACGCCCAGAATAGCAATTAACAGAACTCCCAGAATAATAACTATAAGTTTTTCCTTATAATTCATAATTATTTTCAGTTAACTACCAGGTTGATTAGTTTATTGGGAACGTATATCACTTTTTGAATCTTTTTTTGGTTAAGCTGGTTTTGAATTTTGTCATCTTCTAAAGCTCTTTCAAGCACGGCTTCTTTTGAGGCGTCGCGATTAATCTCGATTTTGCTTCTCACCTTGCCGTTTACCTGAACAACAATGATTACTGTTTCAGTTAACATTTTTTGGGCATCATATTCTGGCCATGGAGCTAAGGATAGAAAACCCTTTTCTCCAAGGAGTGACCATATTTCTTCAGTGAGGTGAGGCGCAAAAGGGTTCAAAACAGAGGTCATTTGCTTTAAGGCCCACATCATAAGGTTTTTTTCTTTTGGGTGAACACCTTTTTCTTTAAGGGAACGAAGAGACTCAGATAGCTCATTTACCAACTCCATAATGGCGCTTATTGCAGTGTTGAAGTGGAATCTTTCTTTGGTATCTCGATCTACTTTGTATATGGTTTGATGTACTTTGCGTTCCAGATTTTTCATCCAGTTTTCGTTGCAAGAGGTTTGCTGGTCACTCTGGAGG
Source organism: Atrimonadaceae bacterium G-SL-SR-0-11 (assembly GCA_048814795.1). GTDB lineage: Bacteria > Atribacterota > Atribacteria > Atribacterales > Thermatribacteraceae > Thermatribacter. Next base: position 1,375,219 of record CP184673.1, read on the forward strand.
TCTATTATTTCTTTGGCTATATTCCAGACACGATTCAAGAAACGGAATGCTCCTTCCACTCCCTGATCCGACCATTCCATATCGAGCTCGGGTGGACCAGCAAAAAGGATAAACAGGCGCACAGTGTCGGTTCCATACTTTTGTATGATTTCACGGGGGCTTACTGTGTTGCCTTTAGACTTGGACATTTTGGCTCCATCTTTGGTTACCATACCCTGAGCAAACAGGTTGGTGAAAGGCTCTCGGAATGGAATGAGGCCCAGATCGTTAAGGACCTTTGTAAAAAATCGAGAATATAGCAGGTGGAGAATAGCATGCTCCACCCCACCTATGTACTGGTCGACGGGCATCCAGTATTTTACGTCTTCTGGATCAAAGGGTTTGTCTTTTTCCCATGGGGAACAATAACGCAGATAATACCAGGATGAGCACACAAAGGTGTCCATGGTATCTGTTTCTCGACAAGCCGGCCCTCCGCACTTTGGGCAGGTTGTGTTTACGAAGCTTTCACAAAGGGCCAGGGGCGAAGGCCCAGTGGGGTGGAAATCTACGTTTTCCGGAAGAAGCACTGGTAAATCCTTTTCAGGAACTGGCACTTCCCCGCATTTTTCACAGTATATGATAGGTATTGGTGCTCCCCAGTAACGCTGTCGAGAGATGAGCCAGTCTCTTAGACGGTAGCTTACTGCTGCATCGCCTAATCCCTTTTCTTTAAGGAAAGCGATTATTCTTTTTTTCCCTTCTTCAGAGGAAAGCCCTGAGAAAGCACCTGAGTTAATCAATACTCCATCTCCAGGGTAACATTCGCCGTTCCAGTTGCCTTCTGGGGGTTGGATGACTGGTATGATAGGTAACCCATACTTTTTGGCAAAGGCAAAGTCACGCTCGTCATGAGCTGGCACTCCCATTACTGCACCACTGCCGTATTCAAGAAGCACGTAATCAGCAATCCAGATGGGGATTTTCTGACCGGTGATGGGGTGTATAACATCCTTCCCAAGGGCAAGGCCTTCTTTGTCTGAGGTATCAGAGGTACGTTCTATTTCGCTTTTTTTGCTTATTCTCTCTTTAAATTTACGGACTTCTTCTTCCTTGGGAGTGCCCTTGACCAGCTGTTCTACAAGGGGATGCTCAGGTGCCAGCACAAAAAAGGTAACCCCAAAAATAGTGTCTGGTCGAGTAGTGAAAACACTTATTTTTTTCTTCAAATCAGGTTGAAAGAAATCAATGCTTGCTCCCTCACTCTTTCCTATCCAGTTACGTTGCATGACGAGTACCTTTTCAGGCCAGTTCCCAAGGAGTTTCATATCTTCAAGCAGTGCTTCAGCATACCCGGTTATTCTAAAGTACCACTGGTTCAGTAATTTTTTTTCTACGGGAGTGCCACAGCGTTCACAGGCACCATCTATGACCTGTTCGTTGGCAAGCACCGTAGCGCAAGAGGGACACCAGTTTACCGGTCCCTCTTTTTTGTAAGCAAGCCCATTTTTGTAAAATTGCAGAAAGAACCATTGGGTGAATTTATAGTACCCCGGGTCACAGGTAATAACTTCTCTTCTCCAGTCGTAAGTTATACCCAATTGTTTTAAGACTTCTCGCATTCGGTCGATTTTTTCATAGGTCCATACTGCGGGATGAATACCGTGCTGTATGGCTGCGTTTTCAGCAGGTAAGCCAAAAGCATCAAAACCCATGGGATGCAATACGTTGTAGCCTTTTCGTATAAAGTAACGTGCAATTACGTCTCCGATGACGTAATTTTTTACATGCCCCATGTGGGGGTCTCCAGAGGGATAAGGGAACATTTCAAGAACATAGAACTTGTTTCGGTTAGGATCTTTGGTGGTCTCAAATATTTTTTGCTCTTCCCATGCCTTCTGCCACTTTTTCTCTATGTCTTCAAAGGGATAGAAATTGGGCACTTTCTGGACCTCCTGTAAAAAAAAGCTCGCCCCACACAGGACGAGCTTTAAATCTGGTGGAGCTGACGGGATTTGAACCCGTGACCTTCTCCACGCCAAGGAGACGCGCTCCCAACTGCGCCACAGCCCCGTATTTGCTTTAACAAAGCGCTGTTATTATACGAAAAAATGCTTAATGCGTCAATGGCTCCTGTAGCTTAGAAAGAATCTTTTCCTCAAATATTTTCCTCAAATTATCCATAGAAACTCCTGTTACGACTTCTTCGTTAATTCGTATATTGGGTCCTTGGGCGCATTTTTCTAAGCAGAAAGTAGCTCCAATACTTACTTTGTTTTCCACTTCGTATTCCCGAGCCAGATTAGCCAGAGCTTGAATTAGGTTATAAGATCCTTTTAAATAACAACTGGTGCCTACACATACTGCAATATCGACTTTTTGAGCACTTTTGGCTTCTTGAATGCGGATTATTTCTTTGCTTATTCTTCGACGCGAGTAGTAGTGAGTATGCAAAAATTTTTCAGCAGTTTTGCTGTTTGGTTTTTTAAGCCAGCGCTCGTAAAGGAACTTGACTGTTGGACTGTCCTGGGGCTTTCTTACCGGAGATAACTTATCTGCATTGTAAAGACCCTGAGCTCGTTTACGCAACACTTCCGGATAGTCAGGGTAACCCAGGGGCATGCCCCCGCCACCAATGCATCCTCCAGGGCAGTTCATTACTTCTACAAAGTCGTAGTAGCATTTTCCTTCGCGTATCTCTTGGATCAAGCGCTGGGCATTTGCCAAGCCATGAACCATAGCTACCTTCACTTTTTTGGTCCCGAAATCAACTTCTGCTGTTCTAACTGCTTTCAAACCTCTTACTTGTTCAAATTCTACTTTTTTAAGTTCTTCGCCCGTCAATCTCTCATAGGCATAGCGCAACACTGCTTCGGTAACTCCACCGGTTACTCCAAACAGCACTCCGGCTCCAGTTCCTGCTCCAAGAGGTACATCGAAGGGTTGGGGTTCTAACTCGTTGAAATCAATACTTGCTGAACGTATGAGCTGGATGGTTTCTTGAGCGGTGAGTACTATATCTACATCAGAGTACCTTTCATTTTTGAATTCTGGCCTTCTGGCCTCGAACTTTTTGGAGGTACAGGGCATTATGGAAACAGAAACTGTACGTTCTGGTGGTATTCCTTCCTGCTTAGCAACAAAATTCTTGATTACAGAACCGAACATTTGCTGTGGGGATCTGGCAGTAGAAAGGTGTTCCAGGTAGAAGGGATAGTTTCTTTCTGCAAAAAGTACCCAGGAGGGGCAGCAGGAAGTAAATTGAGGCAACCTTTTATTTTCTTGCAGGCGTTTGATAAATTCTTCGGCTTCTTCTATGGTGGTGAGATCTGCACTGAAAGAGGTGTCATACACCCGGTTGAAGCCTATTTTCTTGAGGGCAGTGACAATTTTTCCAGTGGTAATTTCGCCCGGTGGTAGTCCAAAAGCTTCCCCGATAGCAACCCTGACTGCTGGTGCAATCTGGGCTACCACGAATTTATCAGGATCCAGAATTGCTTCCCAAGCGGTGTCGACTTCTGATTTCACTACTAAAGCAGCAGTAGGACAGCGGATAGCGCATTGACCACAATATACACATTCTACTTCAGCAAGGTCCTTTCCAAAGGCTGGTTCAACCGTGGCACGAGAGCCACGATGGGAAAAATCGTAAACACCTATACCTTCTATTTCTTGGCAAGTCCTTACGCAATCTCCACAGAGAATGCATCGGTTTGGATTGCGCACCAGCGAAAAACTTGAAGCATCTCGGGGTAACTTCTCTGTTCTTTCTCCAAAACGGACTTCTCTGATACCCATACGGGAAGCCATTTCTTGGAGACGACAGTTGAGGTTTTTCTCGCAGGTTGTGCAGTCTCGATCGTGATTGGCAAGGTAAAATTCGATGTTCATTTTTCGGGCCTTCAGTATGCGAGAACTGTTGGTTTTGATTACCATCCCCGGTTCTGGAGGTGTAGAGCAAGCTGGTAAAATTCCTCTTCCCTCAACTTCTACTATACACATACGGCAGGCGCCATATACGCTCAGGTCCGAATGGTAACAAAAAGTAGGGATGTCTATGTTTGCCTTTTTGGCTACTTCTAAAATGTTTTTTTCGCCATTTAGCGGAACTTCCTGACCATCAATTATGATCACTCTCTTTTCATTCATTGTTTTTCCTCCTCCACTCAACGGTTATGGCATCAAAGGGGCAAGCCTCAAAGCAAGAACCGCATTTTATACAGCGCTCCTGATCTATTACATAAGGAATCCGGGGTCGGCCAGAAATACATTTAACTGGACAAACCCGTGCACACTTGCCACATGATTTGCATTTTTCCGGGTCTATCCGGTATTCTTTCATGGCTTGACAGATGTGGGCTGGGCATATCCGGTGCACAATATGGTCAATGTATTCGTCTCTGAAGTAGTGCAGGGTGGTTAAAACCGGGTTAGGAGCAGTTTTCCCCAGGCCGCAGAGTGAGGCATCTTTAACTACCTGAGCCGTTTCTTCAAGCAGTTCTAAGTCTTCCATTGAGGCTGTTCCACTAACAATTTTCTGGAGCAGGTTTAGAAGATGTTTGGTTCCCTCACGACAGGGAACACATTTACCACAGGATTCATTTTGTGTGAAGGACATAAAAAACCTTGCTACCTCAACGATGCAGGTATCTTCATCGAGTACCACTAAACCTCCAGATCCCATGATTGCTCCTGCACTGCACAAAGAATCATAATCGATAGGTAAGTCAAGATGGGCTTCGGTGAGACATCCCCCGGAAGGACCTCCTATTTGCACTGCTTTGAACTTTTTATTGTTGGGTATGCCTCCGCCTACTTCAAACACCAGCTCGCGCAGGGTAATACCCATAGGCACTTCCACAAGACCCGTGTTTTTTACTTTGCCGGTCAGGGCAAAGGTTTTGGTTCCCGGGCTACTTGGTGTACCGAAGGCACGAAACCATTCGGCTCCTTTTAAAATGATCTGGGGTACATTAGCCAGTGTTTCCACGTTGTTAATGATGGTGGGTTTGCCCCACAGGCCACTTTGAGCAGGGTAAGGAGGCCTGGGGCGGGGCATGCCTCTTTTTCCTTCTATGGAGGCAATAAGTGCAGTTTCTTCTCCACATACAAATGCTCCAGCACCTTCTTTGATGTGAATGTCGAAGCTGAAATCGCTATCCAGGATGTTTTCCCCCAGAAGTCCTGCCTGATAGGCACTCTCTATGGCCTTGCGCAATCGGTTGACAGCAAGAGGATATTCGGCACGCACATATATGAATCCTTCCCGGGCTCCAATGGCATATCCAGCAATAGCCAACCCTTCAAGCACTGCGTGAGGATCTCCTTCCATTAGACAACGGTTCATGAAAGCACCTGGATCGCCTTCATCACCGTTGCAGACAACGTATTTCAGATCTGCTTTTACCATTCGGGCGAACTGCCACTTACGTCCGGTAGGGAACCCTCCACCTCCTCTACCACGCAGTCCCGCTTTGGTCACTTCCGCGATAACTTCATCTGGAGTCATTGAAGTGATTGCTTTGGCGAGTGCTCGATACCCATCGTTGCGAAGGTATTCATCTATATTTTCTGGGTCGATGTTGCCACAATTGCGCAAGACGACCCGTACCTGTTTTCTGTAGAAAGGATCGTCTTTTACCAGGGGCCAATACCGCGTTTCTCCGTTGATGGTTTCTTGCTGAACCAGTCGATGCACGATGTTTCCCTTTTCCAAAGTTTCCTCGACTATTTCTGCCACATCCTCAGGAGATACACGCAGGTACTGTATTCCCTCTGGTTCTATACGTACTCGAGGCCCAGTTTCGCAAATTCCCATGCATCCGGTACCGCAAATTGCAAAATGTTTTGCACTTTCGGAAGTATCTATATCCACTTTGAAGTTTAAGCCTTTACGCTGTAGGATTTCCACAAAGGACTGATAAACATCTCGAGCTCCTTTGGCCAGACATCCAGTGCCCATACACACTAAAATACGGCGAGGTTGAGGCTTGGACTTGAGCTGTTCTATGTAGCTTTCCAGCGTTGCCCTTTCTTTAAAGCGCATTTCACTTGCCTCCTTCCTGCTTAAGGATCGCTTCAATTATTTCTCGAACTTTTTTTTCGTCGAGTAGACCATAAACCTGGTCATCTACAGTAATTACGGGAGCTAAAGCGCAGGCTCCCACGCAGGCAACTGTTTCCACAGTGAATAACAAGTCTTCAGTAGTATCTTTACCTTCTTCAAGACCCAATGTTTCGCGAATAACTTTTAATACCTGGGAAGAACCCTTAACGTGGCAGGCTGTTCCATCGCACACCCGGATTATATGTTTTCCCTTAGGTTTTAGAGAAAACTGGGCATAGAAAGTGGCTACTCCGTAAACATAGGCTGGCGATACTCCCAGTGCTGTAGCAACATAAGTTAAAATTTCCTCGGGTAGATATCTATATTCCGCCTGGATTTCCTGCAAGACGGCTATAAGGTTGCTGGGTTGATAGCCGTACTTTTTGAGGATTTTGTTGACTTTTTCAAAACTTCTTTCCAGTGTGCTAACTCCGGCATTGTTTTTCATTTTTTAACACCTCCATCTGATTGCTCGGTTTTAGTAAAACTCCGAAGAAACCATTTTCCCGTGTTTACGGAGCTCTTCTTCAAGTTCTTCAAGGATTCGCACTTTCAGGGAAAGCTCTCCAGATAGCTTGGGGTTTTGGTGAGCAGGATTAATAGCTCTTCCCCCTATAATTTTTACCTCATCGGCCTCGCACAGAAGCAGATAAAGACGGCTGGCTCCATCCTTCTGGAAGGCAAGCTTCTCGGGATCTACATTTTCTTTGAAAAACTTTAACACTTGAGAAAGGGTCAACACTCCTTCGGTAACCAGGTCTATTCCTTCCAGAATCCCTATCGGAGGAATTTCTGGGTTTAACGATTCGAGGTCTACTCTGATTTCTTTGCCCAGGAAGCGGGAAACGATGTTCCCGGTGGTTCCTCCACATACTACTTTTTTGCCTGGATAGTTGACGAACTTCTGGAATACCATTGCATCAGATTTAGAATCTTCTGGGGGACCAGCCCAGAGAACTACTCGATTTGACAGGCGGATTTTAGCAACCACGCAGGTGGCGTCATCTCCTGGCTTTCCATCGTAGAGTTTTAAGGTGGTATCTATAACTTTCCGGGCGAGAGAGCAAGCGCTCAGATGCGGGTTAACAGTTACCTCTAAAAAAGAGGCAATTTTTTCCCATTGCCAGCCCAGATTCCATTTTCCACCAATTCCCGCGTGTACCACACCGTCACTAATCCCAATTATCCAGTCACCTTTTTGGAGGCGAAAGTTGGCTTCCTGGACGGTCATCTTTCCGATTTTTCTTTCTGTGCGTTCAATATGCATGAGCCTCCCGTTTCTGAGCCAGAAGACTTCAGGATTGTCAAATTCGACAAGGTGAGTATCACCATTTTTTTTAATATGCAAAATCGAGAAAGTACTATAGGCTATTTTACGAACCTTGCATACGGGAAGGGTGTCGGCCAGAGTCTGCATTACCTCTTCAAGAGGCGTTTTTTCGTAAAGCATAGTTAAAATGATTTTTGAAGTAAGGGTGGACAGAATGCTTGCTTTTACTCCACTTCCCAGTCCGTCTGACCAAACTATTATTGTTGATTCAGGGCTTTTGTGATAAGCAATACTGTCACCGCATAGTTCCTCTCCATGTTTAGGTATTTGTGCTGATCCTATTTCGACGAAAAGTTCTTCCACTACTCTGCAGACTCTCCTTTTAGGATTTTTATCAAGGCGTTGAGAAGAACCTTGGTTTCCGCTGTAGTCTCTCCAAGAAGGCTTGCAATTTCCTGGGCTACCCGCATCTGGTTGTTGATAACCTGCTGGGCTCTTTCTATGGTTTTTTCTCTAATTTCTTCCAATTTTTTCTCCTGTTCTTTTTCACGACTCAAATCCACAATTACACTCATCAGCAACTTGGGTTTTTCCAGATAGAAAACAGAAACCCTCGCGTAAAGGTCTTCATGTTGGGGGAAATAAAATTCTCTGGTCACCGCTCTATGGGTGCGCAATGCTTCTGCAAAAATAGAAGGATCCATGAAAGCATCTATTCTTTTGCCAATCACCAGCTTCCCTTCGAGGTGGAACATTTTCCGAAAAGCAGGATTAACCTCCATTATTCTTAAATTATCATCAAGGAGTACTATCCCATTAGGGGTTACGCTCATTAAAAAACTTGAAAATGATTCTGCTTTCGCTCGCATAAAGGGGATACACATTTCGGCTTCAGCCATGCCCTGGTATACGGCTATTGCTTTTTCGCGACAGGTGTTATATCCACAGGCTCCACAGTTTAGTTCGTCTTTTGGGGAAAACTTGCCGGTTAGGGAAAGAATCTTTTTTATTTCCTCTTCCGGAGGGATGGGACGCGGGATAATTCTCTCTTTAAAGACCCTGCGCAGATTGGGTAAACTTTGGGGATTTTTTGGGTCGTTGTTGCTAGTGCCTACCAGCGTTTGTTTGGCAAAATCGATCACCTTTCTACGCCTTTCTACCAGAGAAAGACCGGATTCCAGCATTGGTCCGTCTATGCATCCTCCTTCACAAGACATCATTTCGATTAGCCTTAGCCCTGGGCTTTTTCTCTCAAATTCCTCCAGAAACCTTTTTGCCCGGTCAATGCCGGTTATAACTATCTTTTCCACGGAGAGAAGATCTGTTTCCAGTAATGCTGATTTCAATAGCCCTCCCTCCACCGGGAAAGCCCTTGCCCAACTAACTCGAGAATGGTTAAGAGGCTCTTCTGGTAGAGAGACCAGGTCTATTTTTTCTTTTTGTAACCATTCTTTAAGTTCCTGGAAAGTGAGTACTACATCTACTTCTCCAAGTACCTCTTCCTCTTCGGCCTCTGCTTTTTTGGCAACACAGGGTCCAATGAACACTACTCCTATTTCTTGTGGTTGGTGTTCCTTTCTGAGCATCCTGGCGTGAGCAATCATTGGAGAGACTACCGGTGCCAGATAGCTGATGTATTGGGGGTAGTAGGTATAAATTAAAGCGTTGATTGCAGGGCAGGAGCTGGAGATAAGAGGGCCTTCCTTTTCTTTTAGCAAAAAAGCATGTTCCAGGGCTACCCATTCTGCTCCTTCTGCTGTTTCGCGAATTTCTGAGAAACCCAACTTTTTCAAACCACTAATCAGTTGGTTAGGGGTTATTTCTGGAAAAGCGGCTACAAAAGAAGGAGCGAGACTTACCACCACTTTTTCTTTGTTTTCCAAAAGAGCAGCTGCTTTTTCTACGTCATTTCGAACCACCTTGGCTCCCTGGGGACAAATGTTTAAGCAACGTCCATCTTTGATGCATCGCTCATCGACTATTTCAGCATGACCCATACTTATTCTAATGGCTTTGACCGGACAATGACGTACGCACTTGTAACAATCTCGACAGCTGGTTGCTTCTGTTTTAATCACACTCATTTTGGATTTCCTTCAGTACTTTTTCTTTAAAAACTTCCTCAAAATTGGAGGGCAAGACACCACTTAGCGTTTCTCCATTTATAATTACCGTTACACCCTGTTCGCTGCACTTTCCACAACAGAAAGTTCCCTTTAGTTCCACCTTTTCTTCAAGCTGGTGGACTTTGATAAGCTCCTGGCATATTTTGATGATTTCGTAAGCTCCCTTAAGGTGACAGGAGCTTCCTACACAAACAAAAATCGTGAACATTTTCACGCTCCTTGACAAAAATAAACAATGTATTCATCTCCTCAGATCTTTAAACAAAACACACGGCTTTAAATTTTATCAACCTGGTAGGCATTTTGCAAGTCTTACAGCTTTTTTAAGGAACCCTGGGCAACCACACTTCTTCCTGCTGAGGCAGGCTTTCTCTGGTCACCTCCAAAGTAGAAGTTTCAAAATGGCGCACTCTGGTGAACAGTTTTAAGAAGGGATCAACTGAATTAAGTTCAAAGCTGAGATAGGGGGTTTTATAGTGCATAGGTACTATTACCCGGGGGTTAATTTGTTTGACCAGCTGGTATGCCCTGTTATGGTCAATGGTATAAATTCCGCCTACCGGGATAAGAACAACGTCCGCTGGTTTCCATGCTTCTATTTCTTTGGGGGATGGTAGATCTCCTAAGTCACCAAGGTGTAGAAGAGCTAAATCCTCTGCTTCTACTCTGTACACCAGGTTTTCGCCTCTTTTTCGTCCCTTCTCTTCGTCGTGAAAGGTTGGGAAAGCCGAAATATTGACCCCATCGTATTTTATGTTTCCGCTTTGATTTACTATGCGAGGATTCCCCTTAATCAGAGAAACATTGTTGTGGTCGTAATGATTGTGACTCACGCAAACAAGATCAGCGGTAACTTCAGGAAGAGGATAACCAACACTGCTGTCGAAGGGGTCAAAAGCTATACGAATTCCATTTACGGTTTCTACCAGGAAAAAGGCATGGCCAAACCAGGTAATTTTCATCCTTTTTCACCTCCTCGGTTTTATATTATAACGGTTTGGAGCACAGTTTTTGCAGTTCGGTGTAAAGTTCGTTTTGGCCACTGTAGTAGAGGTAGGCTATCTTGTTGTGGAGTAATGGTTCATTCTTTATTTCTGGATAGACTTTGACGAGTTTTTCAAAATCTTTACTTCCCGGTACAGGAGAGTACAGAGCAATGCGAGGACGCAAGCCCATTTTTTTTACATATTCTACTGAGAATAAATAGTCTTCAGTAGAAGAACCAGGAAACCCAAAGAGCAAGTATACCTCGATTTCTTGGGGAGAGAAACCAGCTTCTTGTAGTGAGGCAACTGCGTTTTCGAAAGTTAGATTATCAACTTTGCTGCCCGTTGCTCTTTGGATTTCTGGTGAAGCTGTTTCCAGAGCTATCCTCAGGGTCTTGAAGTTGGCTCTATACATCATTCTGGCAATTTCAGGTTTCAGAAAACGGGCATGTATACCGTTTGGTAGGTGAAAACGTAAAGGTGGGTCTAATTTGATTATTCCTTCAAGAAGCTGTAAAAAACTTTCTTGAGCTCGAAAAAGAAGAGCATCGTCGTAAAACGCAAAGTCTTTGACCCCGAAAGAGTGATAAAGGGTTTGAATTTCCTCTATGACTAAGGTGGGGTTTCTTCTTAAGAAAAAGGGCCAAAGGGCGCTTGAGGCACAATAACTGCAGCAGAAAGGACACCCTACCGAGGTTAAAATAACACCGTAGGAAAGCCTTTCATAAAGTGAGTATAGGGGCGGTACGGATAAAAATTCTTCAACAGTGCTAATTTGGGGATCTTTCCCCAGAACAATGCCTATTTCCTTTAACACTTTTACAGGGTCAGCGGAAGAAATAATTGCATCAAATCCCCACTGTTTTGAATGCCCTGGACAGAGAGAAGGATAAATGCCCCCCAGCACTACCTGGCAGGAGGGCCAAATTTCTTTGATGACCTCTTTTAGAAACACTGCTCCTGGATACCAGTAGGTCATTCCACAGGTTATGAGTGCAACGTCAAAGGGCTTTCGCTGGAAAAGGTCTTCTTTAACTTTTGACAGGGGTATCCCGAATCTTCCGAAGTGACGAGGGATCTCCTTTAAAGGGTCTGGGCGGGGCAAGACTTCCTTGTAGTATCCACCACAGCCAAATTCGCGCAAACGCCTGGGTCCTTTATTACTTACTTCAGGCATTCCGGGGTGATTACGATCCAGGCAATCCAAAAGTTCAACTTCGAAACCCAGTTTTTTAAGGTGCGAGGCAATAAAAAGAAGCCCCAGGGGTTTCATCCAGAGATCATAAGCTGTGAAGTCATAAATCCAGGGGTTTGCAATGAGAACTCTCTTTTGCATTTCAACGGGTCCAGGGCTGAGCCCCGGACCTCCTCATTAATTTATTCGGACACGTCAGGGAGTCCCTCGTTCAGGAATTTATCATAAGCTCCCAGATCTAAAAAGCCGTGGCCGCTAAGATTAAAGAGAATTACTTTTTCCTCCCCTTTTTCCGCACATTTTTTAGCTTCTTCAATGCAAGCTTTAACCGCATGAGCGCTTTCTGGTGCTACAACGATGCCTTCAGTTCTTGCAAAAAGCAAAGCTGCTTCAAATACTTCACTCTGGTGATAGGCCTGGGCTTCAATGTATCCTGCATCATAAAGAAGGCTTATGATGGGGGCCATACCGTGATAACGTAGTCCTCCGGCATGAATGGCAGGAGGAATGAAATCGTGCCCCAAAGTATGCATTTTCAGGAGGGGGGTGTTTTTGGCTACGTCTCCGTAATCGTAATCATATTTACCCTTGAGTAGTGATGAACAGGCTACAGGCTCAACTGCAATGGCTCTGAAGTTTTTAGACCCTTTCAGTTTATCTCGCATGAAGGGGAATAGGATTCCTCCAAAGTTACTTCCTCCACCTACACAACCGATAACTATGTCTGGGAAAGATTCCCCTGCTTTTTCGAGCTGCAGTCGAGCTTCTTCACCGATGATGGTTTGGTGCAACAAAACGTGGTTTAAAACGCTCCCTAAGCTGTATTTTGAATGAGGGGTGTTAACTGCATCTTCAATGGCTTCACTTATGGCTATACCCAGACTACCCAGAGAATTGGGGTCTTTGGCCAAAATGTCTCTTCCTGCGTTAGTGCGTTCGCTGGGGCTGGGAAATACACTGGCTCCCCAGGTTTGCATAAGGACTCTACGGTAAGGTTTTTGCTCGTAGCTTACTTTAACCATATATACCGTACATTCTATGCCAAAGAACTGGCAGGCCATAGCCAGTGCCGAGCCCCACTGTCCGGCTCCGGTTTCAGTGGTTAACCTTTTGGTACCGTCTTTTTTGTTGTAATAGGCCTGAGCTACAGCAGTATTAGGTTTGTGGCTTCCCGCGGGACTTACTCCTTCGTACTTGTAGTAAATACGGGCAGAAGTTTGAAGTGCTTTTTCAAGCCGCAAAGCTCGGATTAAGGGAGTAGGTCTCCACAGGCGGTAAATATCAAGTACTTCTCCTGGAATGTCGATAAAGCTTTCATTGCTAACTTCTTGGGCAATAAGGCTTGGCGGAAAAATAGGTTCAAGATCTTGCGGTTTCACTGGTTGTTTGGTTAGGGGGTGTAATGGAGGATCCAGGGGACGAGGAAGGTCTGGCAGGATGTTGTACCATACGGTGGGCATTTCGGATTTTTTGAGCATAATGTGGTTTTCTATCATGGTTCGTCCTCCTTCTTGATTAATACTTTTATTCTCTTTTGAGAAAAATTGCCTGGAAAAATCATGAGGAAAGCAAAGCACGGTCTTCTGCGAAGCTTTTGTGTCGAGCTGCGCTGAAGCGCTCCAAAAGCTCGTTTACGGTAATTCTCTTTCTTTCTTCTCCAGAAATATCAAGTACTATTTCTCCTTCGTCCATCAGAATAGTTCTTGTTCCATAACGCAAGGCATCGTTCAAGTTGTGGGTAATCATAAGTGCGGTTAAGCCGTTTTCGGAGATGAGAGAGTTGGTAAGGTTCATTATTTTTTCTCCTGTTTTGGGATCTAAATTAGCGGTATGCTCGTCGAGAAGCAATATTTTAGGGTTACCCATAGTAGCCATCAACAGTGCAAGTGCCTGGCGTTGACCGCCAGATAGCAACCCTACTCGATCCCCGAGGCGTTTTTCGAGTCCAAGGCCAACCTCAGCTAACTTTTCCCGGAAATACCTGCGCATTTTGTCTTTGATGGCCATACGTAACCCCTTTTTCTTGCTCTTAAGGTAAGCAATAGCCAGGTTTTCTTCTATGGTTAGAGAGGCTGCAGTTCCCCGAAAGGTATCCTGGAAAACTCTTCCCAGAAAGTGTGCTCTTTTGTAAGCGGGGAGGTAGGTAACATCTTTTCCGTCAATCAGTATTTTTCCAGTGTCTGGCAAATAGGTACCGCTTATAAGATTGAGAAGAGTTGTCTTTCCGGCTCCATTACTTCCCACGATAGTTATAAAGTCTCCGGGCGAAACGTAAAGATTCAGCCTGCGTATGGCCCAACGCTCATCGATGGTGCCTTTGAAGAAGTATTTATTCAGTTGTTTGAGTTCCAGTATTGGTCTCATTATTCACCGCTCTCCGGCAAGCTTTTTCTTTAGTGCGGGAAAGGAAAGAATGACTATGACCAGAATGCCAGTAAAGAGCTTAAGATCATAGGGTTTGAAACCAATAGTGTAGCCCCAGTTAAGAGCCACTGCCGTGGCCATTCGGTAAACAATCGATCCTACAATGACCTGAAAAGTAAGCCAGAAAATTCTTTTTCCTCGAACGAGTACTTCTCCTACTATGACTGAAGCCAAACCCGAGACTACCATGCCTATTCCCATGTTTATGTCTACAAAACCTTGATATTGAGCAAACGTTGCTCCAGAAAGGGCTACCAGAGCGTTAGAAAGAGCTATACCTATTAACTTCATTTTATCTGGATTTATTCCCTGGGCTTCTACGAGAGTTTCGTTATCTCCAGTGGCTCGTAGAGAAAGACCAATTTCAGTCTGAAGAAAGAGGTCTAACAGGATTTTTAAAATTACTACCAGAGCAAGCAAAAAGAAAAAACGCAAATAAACTTCAGGTATTCCCGGAAACAGGTCGCGCAAGATGGTGAAAGCTGTTCGATGTCCTAGGTTTTCCGAAAGGGAAATGTTAGGTCTTCCCATGACTCTTAGATTAATTGAATAAAGACATATCATAGTAAGAATACCAGAAAGGAGCGCGGGTATACGCGAGAAAGTATGTAGTGTGCCTGTCAGGAGCCCAGCCAGTGCTCCGGCTAAGAGAGCGGCCAGCATTCCCGAGAAGGGGTCAAAGCCTCGAGAAATCATGAAAGCAAAAATAGCTGCACCCAGGGGGTAACTTCCGTCAACAGTCAGGTCTGGAAAATTCAAGCACCTGAAAGTGATGAAGACTCCAAGTGCTAAGATTCCAAACAGAATACCCTCTTGCAAACTGTATAAGAAGAAAACGCCTATCTGCTTTTCCTCCTTCGTTCAAAGGATGGTGCAGGAATATTCCTACACCATCCTTTGAATTTGGTTGTTCACCCAAGAAACTGTAGGTTTATTTCTATGCCCTTTTCTTTCATCTCAAGAACATATTGCTCGAGCTGAGCCCGAAGTTCATCAATATTCATACCAAGCTTTTGGGCCGTTCCTAAATTGACTAAAAGTACCAGCTTTTGGGCAAACTGTACCGGGATATCGCCAGGATTTTCCCCTTTAAGTATCCGAGCCACTATTTCCGCTGTTTGCCTGCCATGGAGGTAGTAATCAAAACCCAAAGCAAGTAACGCTCCTTTTTCTGCCGTCGTGGGATCAGCCAGTACCAGTGGTACTCTTGCTTCGTTACAGGCTTTGGCTACTGCATCAATTGCGCTGACTACGGTGTTATCAGTGGAAACGTATACGACATCTACTTTATGTACCAGAGTTTGGGCTGCCATGGCAACGTCAGCAGTGCTGGCTACTGTAGCTTCCAAAAGCTCCATCCCGTTAGCAGCACAGGCCTTTTTGGCCATTTCGTTGGTGACCACCGAATTTACCTCTCCAGCATTGTACAGAGTTCCTACTTTTTTTGCTTCTTTAAACAGATATCTAATGAGTTGTATCTGTTTATCTACAGGAGTCATGTCCGACACACCAGTGATATTACCACCTGGCTTTTCGAGAGAATCAACAAGACCAGCACTAATCGGGTCAGTTACTGCGGAGAAGACGATGGGAATTTCTCTGGTGGCATTGGCTGCTGCTTGAGAGGTCGGTGTAGCAATGGAGACGATCAAATCCACTTTCTCGGCTACGAATTTTCGAGCAATGGTATTGGCCGTAGCTACGTCTCCCTGAGCAGATTGAATGTCATATTCAACATTTTCACCCTCCACATAACCAAATTCTTCCTTCAGTGCATCAATGAGCCCATCTCTGACAGCATTAAGAGCTGGATGGTCCACTATTTGCATGATGCCTATTTTTACTTTCTCTTGAGGCGCTGCCGAAGAAACGGTCATTGCTATAAAAATAAACACCAGTGCAAACAATGCTAACCTTTTCATTTTTTCACCCCCTCATTTTATTTATAAAAAAACCCCTCGCCACAGGGACGAGGGGCAACTCGCGGTGCCACCCTTTTTGGGTTTGAAAACCCCACTCTTACCTTTAACGCAGGTTATACGACCTGACCTACTCGTTTTTGCCAGTTGCTTCCTTTCGGCCTGTTCCTCCAGGGCCCATTCATTCCCAACCGGGCACCGGCTCGCAGCACTACCGGCTCTCTGTGAGCTCCGGTTCTGGAACTACTTGTCCCCTTCTTCGGATTTTACTTTCATTATGTTGTATGTTCAATATTATACGTTAATAGCGAAATAAGTAAATAATAATCCAAAATTCTTTGACTCATCGAGCAATCCCAACAGGGTTTCAGTGTTGTAAGTTTTGGTGATCAGAACTCGAGCAAGTTTTTTTCCTGAGTAATCAACATGCTTAAAAGGCAACAAATGGTACTTTCTGCACCATGATTGGCATTGAGACCTTCAGGGGTAAGTCCATCAGCACAGGAACCGTTGAGAGGATTGTAAAGGCTCAGGCGGTGAATGTTTTTGCCAAAGTACCACTCTACTGCACTACGCGCTCGTTCCAGGTTTTCTTCCAAGTTGTAAAATTCGGCGGCTTCGAGGGAGGCAATTAGCATCCACATTGCTTCGATTGGTTGCTGGTCGAAAACTGGTTTGGTGCCATTTTTGTGGTACCAGCCCCGGTTACCAACTGGCATAAACATTTCTTTTTCAAAAACCTTTTCGCACAAAAACTCAAAACTTTCCCGTGCTACAGTTAAAAACTCTTTCTGACCAGTTAATTTATAGGCGCTGAAAAGTCCCGAAGGCAGAAGAGCATTTCCCCAGGTCATGGTGTCTTCAAACCATTGCCAGTTTTCATCGCTTTGTTCTTTGTAAAGCGAGAACAATCTTTCTCCAAAGTTTAAAGCGGCTTTTTGGATATCAATAGTTGTAGAGAGTATTTTATTTTTGGAAAGTTCCTCTAAGCCTTTCAAAGCAAATGACCAGGGACGAGGATAGTGGAGCGAGAAGAGATGAGGCAAAAAGCGTTCCAGCATTTGTTTTGCGGCTCCTTTGAGGTCTGCGCTGATTCCTGTATTCAGGCTCGAAGCAAGCGCCCAAAAAGTTCTTGCCTGAGCATCTTCAGAGCCTATTTCATCGAGAAACTGACGGTCAATGGACACCTCGTTCCTGAAATATCCGTCTTCTCTTTGTGCCCATTGTAAAAATGCCAAATATCTTCTGGCTAGCTTTATAGCCCTCTCTTCCTTGTATAGATCGAAGTATTTAGTAACTACAATTAGAGCCCTACTATTGTCGTCAGTGGTGTACCCAAAATCCAGGTTGGGTACACCGAATATAGCATGCTGGTAAAGACCAACATGATCCGTTAAACTTTCCAGATAGCTCAAATTTATGCTTGGCATTTTGGGAAGAATATTTCTGCAAATCATGGCTATCTTCTCCTTTTTAGTTTCTTCAGGAGGCAAGCAGAAAAGAGCTGACTCTGTCGAAAAGACGAGCGTATTCCTTGCCTACGTTGTTCCAGGAAAGCTGCTCACCAAAAATCCTGGCTTTGTGTTCTATCTGATACATCCGCCAGGGGTTGCTTAAAAGATACCACAGCGCTTCTTCAATGCTTTTCGAATCCTGGAAATTGACTAAGATACCTCTTCCATCACGGAGCAGTTCCTTTGCGTAAAGATATGGAGTAGAGATGATTACTTTACCAAAATGCATGGCGTAGGCCAGGGTTCCACTCACTACTTGCTGAGGATTGAGGTAGGGCGTGATGTAAATATCAGTAGCCATCAGGTATCTAATCAGGTCTCGTTTAGTAAGATACCGGTTGACAAAGCGGACATGCTTTTCAAGACCCAGCTCAGTAACCAGATCTTCGAGATATTTGCGGTATTTCTCTCCTTCTTTTTTCTTGACTTCAGGATGAGTAGCACCCAAAACTAAATAAATGAGATTGGGAAACTTTTTGACAACGCGAGGCAAGGCTTCAATGGCATATTCTATACCTTTTCCTCGATTAATCAGGCCGAAAGTAGAAAGTACAGTTTTTCCCTGCAACCCAAGCTGGTTCTTAATGTCTTCCTTGTTTTCTATAGCTTTGGAGGGAGCTCCGTGATGGATCATTTCGACTTTTTCTCGAGGTATATTGTAGATTTCTTCCAGCAGGGAGATAGCCAGGCTATTCATACAAACCACTTTGTCGGCATGTTGTCCTATTTTGGAAAGAACTTCTTTTTGCTTGCGAGTTGGCTCATACAGAATGGTATGCAAGGTTACTACTACAGATTTTTCAAGGGATTCCAGGAAGTGAAGTATCATTTCGCCGTCTTCTCCTCCAAAGATTCCGTATTCGTGCTGTACACTCACTACATCTGCGTTCTGGTTAGCAAAGAGAGCTGCCTTTATGTAGTCTTTTGGGTTATTTTTATCGATTGTTAACTCTACTTCTTGAGGATGAGGAGAACTATTTTCTCTCTGAAGGACTGAAATAATGCTTGGCGCTGTTGAGGTGTGTTCAGCCACAGCCCAGGCGAGATCCTGGGTAAAAGTAGCTATGCCGCATTCAGTTGGAGGGTAAGTAGATAAGTAGACAACTTTCCCTGAATAAAGGTGATTTCTCATTCCTCTACCCTCCTTTCTTGTTGATTTTGGGTGTTTCTTCCGTACTTGTCCTCGTAGCGGATTACGTCTCCTTCATCAAAAGTACCAAAGGATATTTCCAGCACCCGTACTTTCTGGTCCTTAGCACTTAGACGATGTTTGGTATACCGCGGAATAAAAACTGGTTCCAGCTCTTCAGGCGTTGAAACTCGGTCATCAACTTCTACAATGGCACCGGGAGTGAGAGGTACCCACAGCTCGTCTCTATGGTTGTGAGATTGCAAGCTTAAAATCTCGCCTGGATTAACTTCCAGTATTTTTACTGTGGTGGGTTGATTAAGGGTGTATTGAATAAATCTCCCCCATGGTTTCTTAACTTCTTGGGGGTTAGGCACAAGACTTTCTTGAGAAAAAGCTTCGGTAACTGCTTTATTTCTCAACGCCACCACCTCCTTTTCAAAAGATGATTGAATTCTTTACAAGGATTCCCGAACCAAAAGATATATCTGTAACTGAAAGCTTTGAAGAAACCCTTAGTGAGAAAAAGTTAAAATACGTGCATATAGTATCTTTTGCAAAGCCTATTTTTATTATAGTTAAAAATCAGGAAATGTCAAATTTGAGCAGGTTGTTTGAAGAAAACGAAACTGTATTATGTCGAATTACTCCCTTTAAACCTTTACTATCCCTGGCTGCAACAGCACAAAGCGGAATTCCACAGAGTTTGGCTATCCGTCTATTTTAATTCCTCCACATCCAGCCCCAGCACTGAGGCAACATTTTTTAAAGTATGGGAGTGGTGTCCTGTTAAGATGCAGGTGTGATGAGAATATAATCTTTCCATTACTTTGTATCCATCGGGTACTTGGATTATGCCTCCCCTCAGGCAGTCGGAGTTGGGATACTCTACGTAACCCTTAAGTTGTCCTTGAATTATCTGTAATCTGGAGAGAGAAGGATCTATTTTAACCAGAGTTACTGGGCCTTCTGGAAAACATGCGTCAACAGCAGTGGCGTTCTGGTCAACAATTTGAAGGACCTTCGGCCTTAGTGTCCAGATGTTTGCAAAGGAAGGAGGCATGAGGCCAAAATAACCACAGTGGGCTATTAAAAGGTGATTTTCCGGCTGATCAATTTTAGGAAAACTGCTTATTCTCTCGTGTTGCAGAGCTGCTCTACCCATCAGGAAGGGATATGCATTGCTCATCATTATTGGAGAACGGAGGGTGGTGTAAACTATGAATTTGGTGAGCATAGAAAGGAGGTCTGCTTCGCAACCCCAGATTAATCCTTGTTCTTCGAAAAGGATGCTCCAGGCCAGGCAGGGAGTGGTATCCAGGTAAAAAGACTCGTTCAAACAGTTCATACCAACAGCTTTAATTTTGGGGTTTTTCTCTATTTCTTGTTTCAAGACCAAGTAAAGTTTTAAAGCAGAAAGCAATGCTCTTTCAGAAATTTTGCCAATGGGAAAATTCCACCTGTGCCAGGTCTTGTATGCTTCATCGTCTTCTATGTTTTTGGTTTTTTCGGCAAGTTGCTTGAGACTCTTCTTATTTACGGATATTCCAAATTTTTTGTTGATCGCACTAATACATTCCTCTTCCCACCAGTAAAAGCGTTTGAAAATGCTTGCTTGCATCCCTTCTCCCGGGTTATCCTGAAATACAAGAAATTCACTTTCAAGCATCTCTCGCTTCAAAGCGAGACTTCTGATTAGCGCTTTGCTTATCTCCAAATCATAGGGAGCAAACACTTTTATCCCTTTCGACCGCAGATAGCTAACTATTTCCCAATCCCACATGTTCACAGTTCCGAAGTCTGAAGTTATCACTATTACGGGAATTTCGATTTTGACTATTTCTTCAACCCTTCGGAAAGCGTCTCCCAGGATTTGAGGAAAAACTACTGCATCTGCTTGGGGTAAAGGACTTCCCAGCGGTAAAGGTTCAAGTATATCAGCTTCCTGCGAGAAAAACCTTTTAAGATGCTCCACCCCTTTTACAAATTCTCGATCCCGGGCTGACTGAAAGTATATGGGAATCAATTTTGCTTTCATGACTTATCGCCTCCTTCATTATATGACGAAAGTATAAGTTAAAAATTGCTTTTTGGGAATAAGAAGAGAATGTTTAGGTGAGCCTTTCAAGAAGCACGGACTCCTGCTTTTTTCAGAGCAAAAACCGACCTTAGCAAAAAGAGGACGACTGCTTCCAAAGAGGTTTACCAAGGGGCTTTCAGCACTTTCTGGCGCGCCTGGAGGGAGTCGAACCCCCAACCTACGGATCCGAAGTCCGCCGCTCTGTCCAGTTGAGCTACAGGCGCACCGCTTGCTTTGAAATATAATCTTTTCAAAACGCTTTGTCAATCTGATTTTTGGTTACCACCGGGAAAGATACCATCTAAGTAACTTTCATATCCAAGTTGTTCAAGCAATGCCGCTCTTTCTTCGATTTTTTCGCGCATTGAATTCTGGTATTCTTTCAGTTTTTCTTGTAGCTCTGGATACTTTATGGAAAGAATCCTTACTGCAAGCAGGCCTGCGTTGCGAGCATTATTTATGGCTACTGTAGCTACAGGTATTCCTCGGGGCATCTGGACAATGGATAAAAGGGAGTCGATGCCAGAGAGAGAAAAACTTTTTACCGGCACTCCAATGACTGGAAGGTGGGTTATGGAAGCGACCATTCCTGGAAGGTGTGCTGCCCCGCCAGCTCCAGCAATGATGACTTCAATACCACGCTTGGCGGCTGTGCGAGCATAATTAAACATTCTTTCTGGGGTTCTATGGGCCGAAACAATGGTTATTTCAAAGGCGATACTGAATTCTTCAAGGACTAACGCTGCTTCTTTCATGACGGGCAGGTCTGAATCGCTCCCCATGATAATTCCAACCAGAGGATTCATTTTTCTTCTCTCCTTTTTAAAAGTTGTGGACTTCAATTAGATACCAGAAAGATGCCTTCTGGGCAAGTACATCAAGAATAAAATGTTTGTCTTTTTGTGTCAGGAAAGTGTATAATCAGGGCCAAAAAGTGGTGATGGAGATGTGGCCGTATCCTTTTTCTGAGCTGCAGTGGGCAGCTTTTGTACCCCCAATCAAAAGTAGGTTGCAGAAAATAAAGCAAGAAAAAACTGTTTCGCGTATATTTGCCAAGGATTATACTCTCTGGAAACCCTTACCAAATGAGATTGTTAACCGTTTGGGGTGGCTTGATTCGCCAAAGCAAATGAAGGAGGAAATTAGCACGTTAAAAGCATTTGCACAAAGAATGCAGAGAGATGGTTTCGAGGTTGCATGTCTTTTGGGAATGGGGGGATCCAGCCTTGCTCCCGAGCTTTTCAGTAAAGTTTTTGGTAAGGCCAGGGGGTTTCTGGATTTGCTGGTTCTCGATAGCACCGATCCTGATTGGATAGCTTATCTGGAGGATAAATTGTCTCAACAAGATACCCTGTTCATCGTGTCTACCAAATCAGGTACTACTGCAGAAACCCTTGCTTTTTTTAAGTACTTTTTCAATAAAATTTCCCAGGTAAAAGGTAGAAAGGAGTCAGGAAAGCATTTTGTGGCAATAACTGATCCGGGCAGTCCCTTGGAAGAAATTGCCTCCAGGTATTGTTTTAGAAAGATTTTTTTGAACAACCCCGACATAGGAGGCCGTTACTCAGCGCTTTCCTTTTTTGGATTAGTGCCAGCGAGCCTTTTGGGCATGGACCTTGAAAAGTTGCTTGATAAGGCTATTTTAATGCAGAGACTATGCAGTGATGAAAACCCAGAGTACAATCCGGCTGTTTTGCTTGGTGTTTATCTGGGAGAATTTGCTCTTTTGGGTAGAGATAAAGTTACTTTCTTTTTTGATCCCCCTCATCTCTCGAGTTTTGGGGATTGGGTTGAACAACTAATTGCGGAAAGCACGGGAAAAGAAGGCAAAGGAATTCTCCCTGTGGTTACTGAAAAACCCCTTAAACCAGAGAATTATGGTGACGACCGGACCTTCGTCTTTGTTGAAAGTGAAGGAAGTTCTTTGTTTCAAGACTTTAAAGAAGAGCTCAAGCAAAACGGTCATCCTTTACTGAGTTTTCAGATTGGGGATCTTTACGATATAGGAGGTTTATTTTTCCTGTGGGAAATGGCTGTTGCTCTGGCTGGCCACATTCTTCAAATAAACCCTTTTGACCAACCTAATGTAGAGTCTACTAAGGTGTTTACTCGAGAATTAATTGATAGCTATCTTAGAGAAGGAAAGCTACCTCAGGAGGAACACCTGTTTGAAGAGAATGGCATTAGTGTTTTTGGGGATTGGCCTGCTGACAGTCTCGAGGAAGTTATGTTCTGCTTTTTGAAGGAAGTAACCCCTGGTGGCTATATTGCTATTCAGGCTTTCGTAGCACCATTTGAGGAAACAAAAAAGGAGCTCGAAGAGATTGCTTTTCTATTGCAACAGTTAAGCGGTGTTGCTGTTACTGTTGGTTTTGGCCCGCGTTTTCTTCACTCTACTGGTCAGCTTCACAAGGGAGATGCTGGAAAGGGTGTTTTCTTGCAGTTTTTTGCCGAGAATCAGAACGACATGGTTATACCAGAAATAGATTCTCAATCCCGTTCGACAGGTGCACTCACCTTTTCAATTCTTAAAAAAGCTCAAGCCTTGGGAGATAGAATGGCACTTCGTGAAGCAAAGAGGAAAGTGCTGGGCATGCAGCTTAAAACGATTGAGGACCTTTTGGTCTTGAAAAAATTGCTTTGTAAACTTCTGGATAAAGGTTGTTGATTGGTTCTGGTAAGCGTTTTGGGTTTTGGAACAGCTATTGTATTTCTTTAAGGAAGCGGGAAAATTATTTTCAGTTTTGGGGTGGTTATAAAGAAAAAATCCTGACGAGATGAAATCTTTTCCGTTACGCTACACCTTGGAGGGCCAAATCACAATGTAAAGAGTAACGCAAGATATTGGTGAGGAGAAGCTTAGTTTTTATTTTTTTCATTCTCAATTTCTATGCCCAGATCGGTTGGAGCTCTTCCCAGCTTATTTAGGAGCTGAAGCGTCTGCTTTATCTGCTCTTCTAAGCTTTCCTTTTCGTGTGCTCTGTGGGGATAAATTGAGTATCGCTCTCTGAAATAGGGGGGAGTGACGTTTAACATTAATGAATTTGCACCAGCCATAAGGCCATTTTCTCGAGCTGAGGGGTCTAAGGTTTCAAAAGAGGTGGTCACCAGTATTTTGGAATTCCTGGATGTCAGGATGCGTGTTAATGCTAAAGCATTGAGTACTCGAGTTTTACTTGGAGGCTGAGAGTCTCCAAGAGGAGTTTCTGGATGGGGCAGAAATGGACCAAAACTGCACATTTCGGCATGCAGCTCGCAGGTAAGGGAAATGTCATTTAGAATATCTTCATCAGTCTGACCTGGAAGGCCAATTAAAGCACCGGTGATGATCAGGTAACCTATCTGGTACGCAATTTTCAGGTGTTGAAGTCGTTTTTTTAATGAATAGCCAGGATGTAACTTTTCGTAAAGTGCTGGATTACTGGTTTCAAAGCGCATCAGAATTCCGCGGGCCCCTGCCTGATACAGGAGTTCCAGGCCCTTCTCGCCTATTTCGCCGCAGCTCACAAAGATTAACGCGGGGCGTTGCCTTTTGATCTCCTTTATCAGCTCTGCAAGTCGCTCTGCAGGGAAACGAGGGTCTTCTCCACTTTGGAGAACCAGGGCCTGAAATCCGTATTTATCAATAGCTTGAGTCGCTATTTTTATTATTTCTTCGTCAGACATTCGGTAGCGTTTTAGGGTTCTATTGTGGAGGGATATTCCGCAGTAGTTGCAATTTCGAGAACAGAAATTAGAAAACTCAATTATTCCGTGTACACAGCAGGAGTTGCCCAAATACTTTCTGCGTAAGAAATTGGCAGTTTTATAGAGCAATTCTCTTTCTTTTCTCTCCTCCAGGTTTAGAAGAAAAAGTGCATCTTTTTGAGAAAGGGATTTCTCTTCTAAAACCTTGTCGAGTATCCTGAGCAAATTTTTACTGGCAGTTTCCCTCTCGAGTTGAAGTCGACTCAACCTGAGGTCTACTTCCTGAAGTTCAAAAAAGGTTTCTTTCCAGGTGGAGAGGATGGATTGTGCTTCTTCAGGAGGAATTTTTTTAATTACAAATCCTCCTTGGGCATAAACAAAGTCTCCAGGATAAAGATTTTCAAGCTCATTGTAGGCTTTTCTTTCTTCTCCAAAATAATCTATGATAACCAGGTTTTTTTTAATTTCTTTTACAAGTCCGGGTATGGCGTAACACACGAAAGACCCATCCTATTCGTAATCAAAAGAAAGCAAGCGTAGTTCTCGGTTGGGACCTGGCTCGATGTCAAGCTCTGCTTCTTCCAGAATAGTGCCTTTGCTTTTTTCTTTGAAGAAAAAGCGTAACACTTCTGGATTAATCTCTGTGAAGGAACCCATCCTAAGGTATATCTTGGTTATTTTTTTGGCATTTGCTTTTTTTCCCATTGTTAACAGGTCATCGAGCAATTGCTGCATAAGGTGCAACTCATGCATTTTTTCATACCTCCAGTATGTAGCTAATTATTTCACTGGCAGCTTTTTCTACCTGGGGGCTCAGCCCTTCTCCGAAGGATACATCTACTGGCTGTATGCCCACAAAAAGGACCGTACTACCGCTTTCTTCAGCAAGAGCTTTGTAGAGAATGGGAATGGGTAGATTGTGAGTACTCAAAGTCATTGCAAAGATTTCTTCTTCAGAAATAACTCTTATTTCTCCTGGTCTGCCGCCAAAGTCGGCGGCATCTATTATGATGATTTTCCCAATGCTTTTGTCTACAAAATCCAGGGCTTTTTCTGGTCGGTCGTAAACGTTGAGCAACAAAACTTTGGATGGTAGTCTTTTTGATAGCAACTCTGCAAGGTAAGGACCGATTCCATCGTCTTTACGAAGAGGGTTGCCAACGGTAATGATCAGAGTTTTCTTTTCTGGGTCAAGTTTTAGTGCTTCTTGGACGGTTGGTTTTTCTTTCATGGTCATTATTTTACATAACTCACCTTGAGAAAGTGGGTCGAGCAAGAGATGCAAGGGTCGTAAGACCTAACCAGCATTTCCAACATATGAGTTATTTCCTCTTCGCCTTTTTCGAGTATTTCTGGAACTAATTTTTTCATATCTTGCTCTATATTTTGAAGATTTTGCGCAGTTGGAATTATGCAGTTTGCGTTTACGATGTGACCATTGTCGTCCACCTGGTAATGATGGAAAAGGGTTCCTCGTGGAGCTTCTACTACTCCTACTCCACTACCTGCTTTTATAGGAATATTTTTTTTCTCATTAAGGCCTACTACAATTTCTTCGTCGTAATTGATGCCCTTTTGCATGAGTTCTTGAAGGATGTCCATACCGTGGTACAGGCAGTGGAAACATTCTACGACTTGGGCAAGAGTGTTAAGATAGGGATTTGTGATTTTAGGATTCATACCCAGTGCGTCGCCTACTTCCCTGGCTTTGGGGTGTAACTTGGAATAGTTTAGGTTAAGGCGTGCTAAGGCACCCACCATGTAAGATTCACGATTCCATCTGGTACGCTTTGCCGTTGAGTAAGGCACCACAAATTCGTTAGTTATCTTCTGGTAATCACTCTTGTCAGCTGTTATGCCCTCTGAAGAACCAATGGCACTTCCCTGAAGGAGGGGGTACTCTGTGTCTTCTGAAACTAACGCCACATACTCGGTATCGCGTTCGAATTGGGGGAAAGAGAGTTGGTACATCAACTCTGCAGTCTCTTCGAGGTCTTTGGTCATTCCCTCAAGCAGTTCAAACATCGTTTCCAATTCTCTTTCTCGAGGAAGTTTCGTAAACCCACCTACGGTACAGGATATAGGGTGTACGTGTCTTCCCACTAAAATGTCACACACCTTATTGCAGGTTTGTTTCATCCTTAGGGCGCGTTTTACCTTTTGGTTATGAGTTTCGATGAGTGGGATAAAACTTTTGACCCCCAGAAAGTCGGGCAAAGCTAAAAGGTAAATATGCAGAATGTGACTGTCTAATATTTCAAGGTCCATGAGTAGCTTTCTCAATTTTACAGTTTGTTCGCTGGGAGTGAAACCTATGGCTTCTTCAGCTGCTTGAATTGATGCTAAGGAATGGCTGCAGGCACATATTCCACATATGCGGGAGGTGATATGTTGTACCTCGAATATAGAACGTCCGCGTAGCATACCTTCAAAGAAACGAGGCGATTCTACGATTTCCAGACGACATTCTTCCAGAGAGCCATCTCTTACGTTGATTACCACATTGCCATGACCCTCGACGCGAGTTAAATATTCCAAATTAACCTTAAAGTTCTTGGTCATTTTTGCATCCCACCTTGCAGGTTTTGTTTTAGACGGCAAGTGTTATACATATCCATTCTTTTCACAATGAAATCAAGATCAATTTTGTATCTCTTGAGAACCTCCTGAAATCCTTTTTCGTTGGGATTGGATACCATACCCCGACATCCATAACATATGTTTCCGTTGTTGATACACCATGAATTGCAGCCAGCTCGAGTAATAGGCCCCAGGCAGGTAATTCCCTTTTCGTAAAGGCAAACATTTTCGTTAAATTTGCATTCCACACAGACTGCTACATCCGGGACGTGGTAAGGAAGGCCAGAGAGAGCACACTTTAAAACTTCCACAAATTCTGGGGGGTATACTGGACAGCCGTGGATGAAGTAGTCCACCTCAACCACTTCATGTAAGGGCTTAGTAGGTAGGCTTTCGAAAAACCGAGCACTATCTCCGTAAACATATTCCTTTATTTCTTCGAGATGGAAGTTGTTTTTGATGCCATTAATTCCTCCAATGGTTGCACAGGAACCATAAGCTATGAGAATTTTCGATCTCTGGCGAATTTTGGTTAATCTCTCTACATCATGCGGAGTAGTAATGCTGCCTTCGACTATGGCTATATCATAAACGCCATCCCACTTTTCGCTCATTACCTCTCTAAATTCTACTAAATCTATAATTTCCAGAATGGAGAGTAATGATTCACCAAAGTTGGTTACCTGCAGCTGGCAACCTTCGCAGCAGGTGAAGTCAAAAAAGGCTACTTTGGGAGGTTTCATTATATCACTCCTTTTAGGTTTTTGATACGGCTATAAAAAAATACCGGCCCATCCTGGCAGCAATAAATATCGTGGATTTGGCAATGTCCACATTTACCAAGGCCGCATTTCATATGACGTTCTAAGGAAAGCACAATTCGGTCTTCAGCAACCCCCTTTTTGAGAAGTTCTGCAATCACAAAACGGTACATGACGGGAGGACCTACTATCACTGCGAAGGTGTGTTCGGGATCAATGTCCACGTCGGGGATTAAAGTGGTTATAACCCCTACATTTCCCATCCATTCTGGGCTTGCTTCATCAACTGTGCAACTGAAATTTACATCCAACCTCTGCTGCCAGGTTGTGATTTCATCTTTGAAAAGCATGTTTTGAGGGTTTTTACAGCCAAAAAGCACCTGGACTTTACCAAAATCTCGGCGGTTGTCCATGACATAATTAATCAGGGATCTCAAGGGTGCGATACCTATGCCACCGGCAACTATCAGTAAGTCATTATCTATCAACTTGGTAATTGGAAAGCCTACTCCAAAGGGACCTCTAATACCTATTTTGTCCCCAGCCTCAAGTTGATGTAGTGCTCTGGTAAGCCTGCCCACGGCTCTAACGCATAGCTCGAAACTATTTCTTCGAGTTGGCGAAGAACATATAGAAATGGGCGCTTCTCCTACGCCCCTCAGAGATACTTCTACAAATTGCCCAGGCTCAAAGTCCAGTATTTCTCCCGCTGGCAAAACGATTTCGAATAATTTATCTTGATTGGTCAAATTTGAAGTACGCACTATGGTAGCTTCTTTCACTTCATAACCAGTGTGACTTATCAAAAGCTTGTTCATATTCTTTCCCCCTTTGAATGTAAGTAGCCGGTTTCCTGGGCTAATTGAGTTATGGTTTCTTTAAGGTCTATTTTTGCCATACAGGTTCTGCTGCATCTTCCACAACCTGTACAGAAAAACTTGTTATACCTTTTTACTGGATAAGAAAATTTTCGGTTAAAACGGTGACGTTTGCGATCTGACCGCAAAGCGCGAAAACTCTCCCCACTGGCAATTTTTGCAAAGGGTTCGTTTTGGCAAGAATCCCACACTCGGATACGCTTGCCGGTCTTGAGATCCAGGTTGGACACATCCATTACATCGAAACAATAACAGGTAGGACATACATTGGTGCAGTTCGCACAGGAAAGGCAGCGGCTACCGATTTCTTCCCAAACCTTGGCTTCAAAGCCTTCTTCGAACATTTTAGGTATCAGATTGCGGTCTATGGGAACTTCAGGTTTGAAAATATCTTTTTTCTTTTCTCGAAGACGTTGAAGGTTTTTAAAGTGTTCTGGTGCTGGATCCCTGAAGAATTGAAAATTTTTGATCAGTTCTTCTCCTCTCTGAGTGGCGACGTGTACCATGAAGTAATCGTTAAGGTCAGTTAAGAAAAGGTCGTATCCTCCTTGAGGAAGAAAGGTTCCCATTAAGCCGCACGATGCAAAGTTGTCGCAATAATCATTGCATTCAAGCCCTATAAGAGTTATATATTCTTTACGAATGAGATAGTTGATATCTTTGGGACGGTCGTTGAAGACCACGTTAAGGCATTGAATTCCTGCAAGATCACAGGTGTGCACTCCAAAGAGAATAATTTTTTCGACTTCCACAACCGGTTGCATTTTTTGTCCCCAGCTGGCGTCGTATTCAGCCAGAGTTTCGTGTTGAGGCATAAAGTACTTTTTGGGAGGAAGTATAGTAGGAATATAGTTAAGGACTATTTTTTCTGCTTGGCTTACTTCCTCAAAAGAAAATTGGTTTGTTTTTCGCTCTTTCCTGACCGGGGCCACTACTTTGGATAGTGAGCCGAGGTGTTTAATAAACGCTCCAAGGTGTTCTTTCTGAAGAGTGAGGTACCTCAAAACTATCAACTCCCACGGGTGGTTTTAACCAAAAAAACAGATTACTCGCTGAGAATATTCCAGGACCGACTGATGCTAAGATTGAAATTTTATTTTGCTTGATGAGAGAATAAAGGCAAGAGCTGGAGTGGAAAAAGGCAAAGGGTAACCGGGTTGGTGTATTTTAAGCTTGAGAAATGACGGTTACCCTGTCTTTTGCTCAAACTTTAAATCTTAGAAAGGCTCCGATTCTCTGGATTTTTTCAAGTAAGGGATTGTCTGTTTTAATATATTTTACTTCTCCGCCCTGGAGAAGAACTTCTTCGATTATTTCATCAATGATATCTTCTACTTCGACAGGTGAAAGATTACATACCGGGCAATCATTTTTTTCTAAAGTTATGTAATGACATTTGGGACAGACGAAACCTTCCTGAGTAAAATCTTCATCTACCACCACTATCTGGCAGGCTCCAAAATGCAAGGCTCTCAGGACACTTGGTAAACTGCTCGTTGCTAAGTCGTCATTGCCTATTTTCTCGATGAGGTTCTGTAATATTTGATTGTCTTCTTCTATTTCGATATTTCTTTCGGCTTTGAGTGCTTCTTCAATAATCATGTTTATAGGGTCTTTAGGATTGAGATTAAGTCTTCCCTTCACTCTGGTACGGAGATAAGAATGCAATAAGTTAATGAAAGTGGGATAATCCTCCTGCTTTATTCCCACCAGTAGGTAGTCAAAAAGCTCTTTTCGAAAATGTTCCATGCAAGCGAAAGCGACTTCCTTGTAATGTTGCAAAATTTTATTTTCTATTTTTCTTTCTATCCTTCTCTCTTCTAAACCATACCAGCCTCCTTCTTTTATCTTTCCTCTGATATTTGTTTTGTACTCTTCGTGTTCCATTATTTCGCCCATGTAAATTTCAAATAAACGAGCATCGCGGTGGTCTACGACTGCTAACAGGAGACGATGATGCTCGTCAAGGATAGCAATTAGTGGTCTCAAGTAAGGATCGGGATCAAAGATAATCTGGTTTTTCGCTGCTTGAGGTAGAAGAAACACTCTTAAGAAATCATCTTCCGAGTTAGCAAAAACTGCTACCCCCCGGGTTCTCCCCTTTATTTCAAGTTTTTCCTCCAGAAATTGCTTTATCTGACTGAAGTCTTTTTCGAATTGATATATTTTTTCTTCCGGGTAATTTTCAGCCTTAAGCTCTGTTAATTTTTCTCTAAAGAGATTATGAGCAACTTTCTTAAATTTCTCAGCGACTATGAAACGAGGGTCAATGTTTAAATAAAAAGACGTAATCCATCCTTTCTGGGGATGATATTTCATGATTTCTTCTATTTTTTCCGTAGTAATTAATCGCTTTTCTCGGTTGTTCATTTTTTGCCTTTCCTCCTTATAGAAAGTATTTTTTCTCGAAAGGGTGGGTATAAAATACCCTGCTCGGTGATGATAGCAGTTATTAGGGAATTTGGTGTAATATCAAAAGCTGGATTTTCTACTCCAGCTTCCTCAGGTGCTATTTGATATTCTTTCCAATATTTTATTTCCGAAGCACTTCTTTCTTCAATGGGTATTTCTTTCCCCTCATCGATTGTAAAATCGATTGTCGAGGTTGGGGCTGCTACGTAAAATGGTATGTTGTGGTATCTGGCAAGTACGGCAAGTGAGTAGGTTCCTATTTTGTTCGCCGTGTCTCCATTGTTGGCGATCCGGTCTGCACCAACAATCACTTTATTTATTTTCCCCTGCTGCATCATAAAAGCTGCCATGTTATCGCAAATCACCTTAGTGGGAATACCATTTCTGGTGAGTTCATAAGCAGTGAGCCGAGACCCTTGCAACAAAGGCCTCGTTTCATCGGCGTAAACTTGCACTCTTTTACCTTCTTCCAGCTGAGCCCAGTAAATTGCGCCCAGAGCGGTTCCCCAGGATCCGCAGGCAAGTGCTCCAGCGTTGCAGTGAGTGAGGATTACGTCTCCATCCTGAATCAGAGATGCACCGAATTCGGCGATTTTTTGGTTTGTGGCTTCATCTTCTCGCTCTATTTCTGTGGCCTCTTTGATTAGTTCAGAACAAGCTTCTTTTGGGGTTGCACCCTTTTTTTGAGCCTCTTGCCAAATTTTCTTCATTCTGTCAAGTGCCCAGAAAAGGTTCACTGCAGTAGGTCTGGTGGAGCGGAGAGTCAAGTCCACTTTCTCCAAAAAAGAGTAAAAATTATTTTTACCAATTCCTTCTAATGCCCCCAAACACAGACCATAAGCAGCACCTATTCCAATCAAAGGAGCCCCTCGAATACGAAGAGATTTTATAGCTTCAGCTACTTCTCTAAAGTCTTTGGTTTCCCTAAAGATTTCTTGAGTGGGAAGGAGTGTCTGGTCAAGATAACGCAGGGCGTTGTCTTTCCATTCTATGGGTTTGATCACTATTACACCTTCCTTTCCCAAAGTCAAAGTGTTAGAGCAGTTGTCCTCCCAGTTTTATTGCTATGGCAACGATTACTGTTGCCATAGCAATACCTCCTAAAACGTATGCTAAAGATTCTTTAATTGAAAAGCCTAACAGCCAGCAGGCTAAGGAGCCTGTCCATACTCCCGTAAAAGGAAGAGGTACGCCCACAAAGAACAATATACCCCATTTGCCAAATTTCCGGTAGGGAAGGAACCTCTTTCGAGCATTTTCTAACAGCTTGAGCCACTTTTTTTTGAAGTAAGAATTTTTATTAAGTAAGATTTCCAGGTGTGGAGCGAGAGTCATAATTACGAAAAATGGAATGAGATTTGCTACCCCCGAAACAACTATAGCTAAGAACCAGGGCAGTTTTTCCACCAAAACTCCATAGGGTATGGCTCCCCGTAACTCACTTATGGGCAGGGTGGCTATCAGAGCAGTTTTGAGAACTCTTTCTATCATAATTGAATGCGGGCTACAAGTTCCCTTATTATGGTTGTTAATTTTGGTTCTGCCTTGTTAGCTGCTTCCACGATTTCTTCAAAGTTGACCGGTTCCACTACTCCATCAATTGCCAGATCGGTTATACAAGAAATACCAAACACTCTTATTCCTGCATGTTTAGCTACGATGACTTCAGGAACGGTTGACATACCGACAGCGTCTGCACCAATGGTTATCAGGAATCGGTATTCTGCTGGAGTTTCCAGGTTAGGTCCAGGAAGAGCCACATAGACTCCCTGATGCACGTAAAACCCTTTTTCTATAGCTATACTTAAAGCCAGCTCTCGCAGTTCTTTATCATAGGCTTGCGACATATCCGGAAAACGTGGTCCAAGTTCTGGATCATTGGGTCCTCGAAGAGGGTTGTCTCCTAAAAGATTTATGTGATCGGTGATGATCATCAAATCTCCTTTTTTCATATTCCGATTCATGCCGCCTGCTGCATTACTTATAATAAGTATTTCTATGCCCAGGGCTTTCATAACTCTCACTGGAAAAGTTATTTGTTGCATGGTGTAACCTTCGTAGTAATGGAATCTTCCCTGCATGGCAACTACTGCTTTCCCAGAAAGGTTTCCTAATACCAGATTTCCCTGGTGGCTTTCTACTGTGGATACTGGGAAATTGGGTATTTCCTGGTAAGGAATAACTCTTTCTATGTCAATATCGTCTACCAAAGCACCAAGACCCGTTCCTAAAATAATTCCTATTTTGGGACTAAGTTTGGTTCTTTCTTTAATAAAAGCACTGGTTTCCTGAATTTTGGCTTTCAAGTTTTCCATTGCTCATATCACTCCTTGCTGTTCTATTTTTATTTTCTTGGGAAGTGCCTATCGTAAGCTTCTTGCAAAGCCTTCCTGGTTATGTGGGTGTAAATTTGGGTGGTTGAGATATCGCTATGCCCGAGGCATTCTTGAATTATGCGCAGATCAGCTCCATTTTCAAGTATATGGGTTGCAAAGGTATGCCGCAAAGTATGAGGTGTTACGTTTTTAGCTATACCTGCTTCGCGCGTATAACGCTTTATTATGTTCCATACGCTTTGACGAGTTATCGGTTTTCCCGAAGGTCCCAGGAAAATAAAATTGCTTCTTTTCCCTTTTAAGAAGTGAGGCCTGCTCTTGGCAAGATAAGCTTCAATAGCTATTTTTGCTTCTTCTCCAAAAGGTACGATTCTTTCCTTAAACCCTTTCCCCCAGAGGCGCAGCATGCGGTTTTGAAGGTCAAGGTGGGAAAACTCAAGATTCACCAGTTCACTCACTCTCAAGCCACTACTGTAAAGGAGTTCCAGTATGGCTTTATCCCTTAACCCCGAAGGCTTGGTAGTATCGGGAAGAGCCAGGATTGCTTCCATCTCTTCAAGGGTTAGTACCCGAGGTATTTTCCTTTTTATTTTGGGAACATCAAGCGAATGGGCTAAATTTTCCTCTATTAAATTTTTTTTAAGCAGAAAAGAAAAAAAAGACCTCAGAGCAGAGATACGTCGGGCTAAAGTGGTGGAGGTATGCCCAGTTCTGTGTTGCCAATTCAGAAACTCTTCCAGATCTTGTAATTTAAGTTCTTTAAAAGATGTAACCTTTTTTTCATTTAGAAAAGAGCAAAACACCTTTAGGTCGTTTTCGTAAGAATAGAGCGTGTTTTCAGAAACCCTCTTTTCCCAGTAAAGAAAATCGAGAAAGGCGTCAATTGCTTCTTGAAGATTTCTTAGAGACATAGCTTTTTATTACCTTTTTTAGACAAAGTCCAGCGACAATTAGAAAAATGCTGGCCAACTGAGCCTTAGTGAGCAAACCCGCAATCGCAAAAGGTTCGTCTCTTAAATATTCTATCAGAAAGCGGGCGATCCCATAAAGCCATAAGTAATCAAAAAAAAGTGCTCCTTCAAATTGTTTTTTTCTTTCCAAGCGAAGCAGCACAAAAAGAATAATCAAAGAATAGAAAGAAGAGTATATTTGAGTGGGGTAACGAAAACCAGAGAGGTGGGGAAAATGCACTCCCAGGGGAAAGGAAGTAAAAGAGCAAGTTCTTCCATAACAACAACCGTTTAAAAAACAACCTATTCTGGCAATAGCATATCCCAGGGCAAGCGGTGGCGAGAGAATATCAAACAGTTTTAAAAGGGATTGCTTTTTAAGGTGAAGATAGGGTAGAACCAGGAGCAGCCCTCCAATTAATCCTCCTAAAAAAGTCAGCCCCCCTTCTCTAAGGTTGAAGATGTACCAGAAATTATTTTTATACAGTTCCCAATTAAGAATGACGTAAGTTATTCGAGATCCAAAGATTGCTCCCAAGATAGCAAGAATGCTTACTTCAACGACCGTTTCCTGAGAAACTCCATATTTTTGAGCCCTCTTCATAGCGTAGATGACCCCAACCAAGAAAGCAACGCCCAACATTACACCATAAGAGTAAATTGGCAGAGACCCTATATAAAAAAGTATACGTCTCATTGAAACACCACCTTTGTCTTCTCATCTACTACTTCTATCCATACTTTTCCAGGAGGCATGACCAGCTTCTCTCCGTTTTCCAAGTAGTAGCTTGTTTTGCCCTCCAGAGTTGGCTTTGACCAGATTACCGGGATAAGCTTGCCCTGAAAACAGGCCCAGCCTCTACCCTTACCTACAAAGTTTATTGCCAGTCTACCTTCTTCATCTTTAACTGTTTGTTTGGTGACCTGGACGATTAAGGTCCGAGAAGTTATTGGGTTACCGTTTAGGGCATCAATGTGAGTTTCTCCGTTAACCTTTCTGAGGTAGATGTTTCTTGTTGGATCGTACTCGAAAGATACCCGGTAGTTGTTTGTATAATTAATCTCTATTTTCTTTGCTGATGAAAAAGCTTCATCGCCGAGGTTTAGGTTTCCAGAAACCGGAAAATAAGAGGCCAGAACTGGCTTGTTGTAACCCAGTTTGTTACCTTCTCCCTTAAGGGAAGCCAAAGAAGTATATAGATTATGAGGTGGATTACGATCTTTACTACGCCAAAAAGCTTTGAAGTTTTTCATCTCATCGATATGATCCAGGGCGAGCTGTTGCAAGTACGTATAAGCTTCCACACTCCCTCCGCAGTGTACCAGCACGGCGTTATGCTCTGCTGCTTTCATTACAAAGTAAGGCCTTGCGCTACGTAGCGGTCCTATTTTTTCGACGTCTTCTGACTGGAATATGGCCAGGAATCTGGTAATTCCACCCTCGGTCATGATTTCGTAAACGATGTCGGCCTGGCTCAATCCGGACTGAGGGCGAGCTGCAGGAGCATTTTCTATGATCACTGCGAAAGGCCTCTGGGTGAAGGGAGACTTTTTTTCGACGTCGGAAGTAGGCGGAGCAATGTCTCCCATAAGGAGGTTTTTGCCAGTAGTGCTTTCCACTTCCTGGGTTGTGCGTTCAGCAATTTTGGCAAGTAGTGGCGAGGTACCACTCTCTTCTATTGTATTCTTGATGA
This sequence comes from Atrimonadaceae bacterium G-SL-SR-0-11, assembly GCA_048814795.1. GTDB lineage: Bacteria > Atribacterota > Atribacteria > Atribacterales > Thermatribacteraceae > Thermatribacter. The sequence continues at coordinate 1,411,245 of CP184673.1, forward strand.
CTTCAGTTGAAAGTATACTCTGTTTTTGAAGTTTTTCTTCGACCTTGATTTCTTCGCCTTTGGTTAGTAGTTCTGCTCCTGAAGGTAAGGATCTTGCCAGGGTCAGGTCTGCTGGTGGTAGTTCGATTTCTGGTTTGGGTAGTTGAGTCTGGGGCTTGTTGGATTCTACACTGGTCGAAAGCTCTTCTTCAATCGTTTGTGGTGGTTGCTGGATGTTCTCTTCTTTAGGTGTTACTTGAGGCTTCAGCTCAGCAATTTCCTGGATTTCCTCAGGCTTCAGGCTTGCGGGTGTTTCTTCGGCTGGTAATTCCAGAAGCTCTACCATAAATATTTTTTCTTCTGGTTTAGGGAGATAGCGATAAGAAAGCCAGTAAACCGAAGCTGCTGCTATAATTAATATGTTTATAAGGATAGATATAGAGAGAGCAAAAGACCATACTCTTTTTTCATCAAGCATTTATGATCACTCTTTTTCAGGGGGCCTGGTAGCTATGGCCATTTTTTGAACGCCTGCTTTTTTCAGGACGTCCATGATGCGAACCACTCTACCGTGCAACACGTTTTTGTCTGCTTCAATGACTACAGCAATTCCCGGCTCTTTGCGTAACTCTACCACAATGAGGTTAGGAAACTCTTCCCAGGTTACAAAGGAACCGTTAATGAAAAGGCGATTATCTTCGGTAATGGTTACGGTAAGAGTTTTCCCTTCTCCAAGTTGTGAAAAGTCGGCAGTGGGAAGATTAACCTGCGCCCCGGTTTCGATGCTTATAAAAGTAGTGGTTACCATAAAGAAAATCACCAGCTGGAGAATTACATCCACCAGTGGGGTCATATTAACTTCTGGTTTCGATTTTTTCTTCGTCCGTCGAAACCGAAACATCTTGAACCTCTTTTTGGAATTTTTCTTGGGAAGAAGCTGTTCCAGAAAGCAACCCAGCTTCTTCTTCGATTATCTCTAAAATCTCACCGCTTACTCTTTCAATCTCGTTCATTAAGCTTTCTGCGGTATTAGAGAGGTAATGGTGCGCTATGATGGTTGGTATGGCTACCGATAGACCGGCAGCAGTTGTGATTAAAGCTTCAGAAATACCACCGGCCATTTCCGCGGGCCGGCCCACGCCCACAGCCGAAATTACGTTGAAGGTCTTAATCATGCCGGTTACTGTTCCAAGCAGTCCCAGGAGGGGAGAAATGTTGGCGATAGTTACCAGAGTATTCAGTCGTTTTTCGAGGTAAGGAAGTTCCTGTAGAGCTGCTGTTTCCATAGCTTCTCTTGCCTCACGGGGGTGTCCGGCAAAATATCTTTTGAGACCTGAAAGGATGATCTTGGAGGCAATACAGGGATTTTTCTGACTTAAGTCTACCAGTGAAGATAAGTCTCGCTGGAGTAAGGGTTTCCTTATTGACTTAAAAAATCTTCGGTGCTTTTCGCGAGTGTTGCGCAACACATACCATCGCTCTATAGTGACTGCGAGGAAAATTACCGAACAGACGAGTATAGGGTACATTATATAGCCACCCTTAGTGACTATTGAGAAAATCTGCATATATCGAACCTCCTAAAAATTAGCTTATTCTTCCCCCAGAGCAGCCATTCGCTGGTTGGCCTTTTCTCTCCACTGCTCGTTTTTTGCCTTTTGAAAAAGCTCAAGATACACCTCTTTCGCTTTTTCGTAATTTCCTGTTAATTCTAACGCTACACCCAGAAGATAGGTTGTTTTTTCCCAGATTTCCAAGTTTTCAGATTTTTCCGGATAGAGCTCCAGGGCCAGGCTTAGAAATTCAGTTGCTTTTTCTAAGTTGTTCATTTTAAGGTATACGCTACCCAGACGGTAATAAGCATAGAGCTTTTCCTCGGAAGAGATAGCTTTTTGGGCTAGCTCTTCAAGAACTGGTAATGCTTGCTGATAGTTTTCCTGAAGCAAGTAAATATCTGCAAGCAAGGATTTGAGTTCCCTGTAATATTTGCCTTCGGGAAATAAGTTCTGGTATTCTTTGATTAACTCTTCGACCTGCTTTTTATCACCGAGATGATACGCAGACCATATGCTGAAGTAAAGCACTTTCTCGCGATCAGGGTTTTGGGGGAAGCGTTGAATAAAAGAGAGAGCTTCCTGCAAGAAATGGGAATATTCTTTTTGGACGTAAAGTTCTTCAAGTTGCATAAGATAGGCTTTTTCAGCGTATTCGGGAATGTCCTTAAGCTTTTGGAGTAGGTCTTGGTTTTTTTGATACTCTCCCTTTTGGTGATAGAGACTGGCCAATTTCCACTGATAAAGGGGATCCTGGCTGGTTAGACAGAGCTTATAGTAATTATCAATGGCTTTTTCAAGCTCTCCCTGCTGGTAATTGATTTCTCCCAGGTAAAGCAAGATTTCTTCCTGAAACTCTTGAGGAAGAAGTTCTAAAGAGGATTCAAATAAAGCTTTTGCGGTTTTTAGATCTCCTTCAAAATATAAAGCTTTGCCTTTCAAAAGGAAGAAGATACCCTTTTGGGGGTCAGAGAGACTATCAGACGCTATCTCCTTCAGGACCTTAAGGGCTTCTGAGTATTTTTGCTGGTCGATCAAAAAAGAAGCCTTCTCAAGAGCCTCTTTTACTGGATCTTTTAGGACCTGTTCAGGATCTTCTCCGGCAAGCGTAATGAGCTCTTTAGCCTTTTCTTTAAGGCCAAGCTCGTAATACGCCCAGGCGACTATTAAAAGGTATTCTTTTTCGTATTCAGAAGCTTTTTGTTTGCGAAAAAGTTTTTCCCCTGTTCTTACTACTTTTTCCCAATCCTTTTCTTGGGAGTACAGTTTTATCTGGGTTTTGTAAAGCTCCTTAGGGAAAGCACTTTCAAACAGGGCGGATTTTTCTTCAAGGAGCTGTTTGGCTTTACTGAGTTCACCTCTTTCAAGCAGAGAAACAGCTATTTTGAACTGAGCCTCAGTCGACAATTTACTATTTGGATATTGATTCAAAAACTTTTCGAAATGCTCTATAGCTTTTTTCCAATCTTTTTGCTGGTAGAAAGCGTTAGCCTGATAAAAAGCACCTTTTTCACCACTCATTTCCTGAAATATGTTCAGGGCCTTTCCGGTGTCTCCGCTTTCTTGGTAAGCCAACCCCAGTATTTCCATTACTTGTGGCCGGAAGGCACTTTCAGGAAATTTGTGTAGTAAATCTTCGTATATTTGGATGCATTCGCTGTATCTTTTCTGTTTGAAGAACGCGTACCCGTACCAGAAGGTCGCCTGATCCAGGTATTTACTTTGTGGGAAACGGAGTTGAAACTGACGATAATGACTATTAAGTTCTGGTAATTTCAAGGTTCTGGCTTCTGCTTCCAGTCTGAGTAATTCTGCTTCTTCTATAAAGGTGGCGTAAGGAAACTTGTTTATAAGCTTGTTTAACTCTCTGAGGCTTTCTTCCCATTGTTCAAGTTTACTGAGACAAAAGGCTTTACCCCACAAAGCTTCTTCCTGGAGTTTACTATCAGTAGCTTTTTCGGCTTGACTGTAAAACTGTACTGCTCTTTCCCATTCCCTTTTTTGAGTTAAAAGATTGCCTATTAAAAGGGATGCCTGATAGAGTTCTGGGTTTTCCCGAAGCGCTCTTTCAGCGGTTTTCAAAGCTTGATCAGTATTGCCCCATCCCAGGATCTCCATACTCAGGTCGTATAGTTGGTAAGATCTTTCCTGGGGATCGTTGAGCAACTCTATACTTTTTAGTCTCTTTTCAATGTAACTTTTTTCTTCGCCGAGATAATAGTAACACCGAGCAATATATTCATGAGCCTTCTGAAAATTAGGGTTTTTGTTAATGGCTTCTTCAAAAAAGGTAAGAGCCTCGCGATATTCCGCTTTTTGATAGAGCTCTAAGCCTTGATTGAAACTTTGGAGTGTTTCACGGCCGTAAATTTTTTCCTGGATGGTTTTATCCAGAAATCTCTGAGCCTGAGCGTGAAAAGGGTCTATTTCTAAAAGCTTTTTCCAGACCTTTTCGGCTTCGTTTAATTCACCAAGATCGTAAAGGGTTCTACCTAAGAAATAATAGGCTTCTTTCATTTCGGGGTTAGCTTCTACGGCTTTATTAAGTAAGGCTTTTGCTTTGGATAAATCCCTTGCAACATAACTTTTATAGCCCTCTACGTAAAGTGAGTAGGCCTCTTTGCCAAATTTTTCTGCTTTGGAGTAAAAATCTAATAAATAGAGCGCTTCGTCATGTTGAGGGTTTTTACTCAGGATTTTCCTGAGAGAAGTTATTGCTTCCTGAATGTTGTTCTCCTCGTAGAGGATTTTGGCTTTTAAGAGCAAGACTTGTGAAGAATCAGACTCAATTTCTTCAGCTTTTTTTAAGGTTTGTAAAGCAAGGTTGTATTTTTTCTGGAATAAATACAAATTAGCCAGTTGCAGGTACGCATTAAGCAAGTTTTCGATGGCAAAGGCTCTGACTTTTTCTTTTTCCAAAAGCTGTAGATATTTTTCCCAGGCTTCGGCTTCTTTGGCAAGCCATCCTGTTTGATGATACATTAAGGCAAGGTAAAGGTAGGTTTCTCGATATTCAGGTGCATTATGAACAGTCTCTGTAGCCAGGGTAAAAGCTTGTTGCCAGAGAGGCTTGTCCGGAAATTGTGATTCCTGGTTGTAGGTATTCAAAGCTTTTTTCATTCTGGCAATCGCTTTATAAAGGGGTAAGATTTTTGTTGCTTCAAAGTTGGGATATTCTATATTAATTTTTGCATCTGGAACTAACACGTGAATTATTTCTTCGGTAAAGTGTTTGCCAAGTAAAGAAAGATTGTTCAGCTGGAAAGCTTGACTGGCCAGGTTGACCGTTTCACCACTTACTTTCAAAAACAACCGAGGACTTACTATAAGATTTTGCTGGTTGTTGAACTCTCTGTAAAGAACTGAACCTGTGAGAACGTAGTCACACTGGGTTTTGTTACTAATTTGCTCCAGGAAACTGCTGGTGAGAAAGGTATTAGAAGAATTGTCTATTCCTTCAAGAAGAATTTCAGTTTCGAAAGAACTAAAGATTTCGAAATATCCACTTTGCTCCAGGCCAATTTTTATCATGTCCCTTACTAAGTAACCAAGTGCGTATTCGCCTTTTTCTCTTTCTACAAAAGGTAAGCAGACAATTCTGGGTAAATTTTGGCCAGAGGCAGGAAGAGTAAGCAAGAAAAATAAGACTAAGAAGAGAATTACATTTCCAAGCCAAATTGCTTTTAATTGATTTTTCAAAAAGATGGATAAAGTCAAAGCTCTACGCTCCTATCCAAAACGACCTGTCAGGTAGTCTTCGGTTTCTTTTTTCTGAGGGTTAGTAAAGATCTGATGGGTTGGTCCAAATTCAACAAGCCTGCCCATAAGCAGAAAAGCTGTGTAATCTGAGGTTCGTGCCGCTTCCTGCATGTTGTGGGTTACCAGAACAATAGTGTATCGATCTTTTAGGGTTTTTATTAGTTCCTCTATACGAGCCGTGGCAATTGGGTCCAGAGCTGAGGCCGGTTCGTCCATGAGCAGTACTTCGGGCTCTACGGCTATGGCTCTTGCAATGCAAAGCCTTTGTTGTTGACCTCCTGAAAGCAGAAGCGCTGATCCGTGAAGGCGATCTTTCACCTCTTCCCAGAGTGCTGCCGCTTTCAGGCTCTCCTCTACTCTTTGAGCAATGGCCTTTTTATCTTTCCATCCCTGAATTTTCAAACCGTAAGCTACATTTTCAAAAATGCTTTTAGGAAAAGGATTTGGCTTTTGAAAGACCATTCCTATTCTTTGCCGCAACTTAACGGGATCCACACTGTTTTCGTATATGTTTTGATTTTCGAAAATTATTTCGCCCTCTATTCTCATATTTTCAAAGAAGTCGTTCATTCTGTTTATGCTTCTCAACAAAGTCGATTTACCACATCCGGAAGGCCCAATTATTGCTGTAACCTTGTTTTCAGGTATATCCATATTTATGTCAAACAGCACCTGTTTTTCTCCAAAAAAAACGCTAAAATTTTTTATGGAAATTTTCCCAGCGGACATTCTACCACCCTTAGTTTTATTTCTCTTGGACAGCTTAAATTTAAGCAGTTTTTGCTTCAGAAATCAACTTGTCTTTTCTTTTCCCAATAACTTCTTGACTTTGTTTTTTCCGATCTGGAAAACTTCATTAATCAGGGTTACTATTTCCTTATCAGGAAGACCTTTGTCTTGCAGATATTCAATTATACGCTTAACGTTTTCGATGCTGACTTCGAATTCTGTTTCTTCTTTGCCACTCTTACCGCTTAAAACCAAAGTTATTTCTCCTTTTGTCTTGTCGATTGAGGTAATAAACTTCAAAATTTCGTCTGTTTTACCGTACAAAATTTCTTGGTAATATTTGGTGAGCTCTCTGCATAGAGTTATATCCCTGTTTTCAATCTGGAGTATTTCTTGAAGGGTATCAGCAAGCCGGTGAGGAGCTTCATAAATGACCACGGCGTAAGGAGCATGGAGGGTCTTTTTTAGCAAATTTGTTCTTTCTTTCCTGTTTTTGGGCAAAAATCCCAGGAATAAAAATTTTTGGTCGGAAAAGCCAGAATAAACCAGAGCAAGTATTAGTGCTGAGGGTCCAGGAAGTACTTCAAAAGCTATTTCTTCCTGGATTAACAGCTTGATTAGCTCTGCCCCGGGATCCTGTATACCAGGGGTGCCCGCATCTGACACTACGGCAATGCTTCTTCCCTCTTTTACTAGGTCTATGATTTTTTTGGAAGCGCTTTTAAAGTTATGTTTGTGGTAACTGAATAGAGGTTTTTTTATCTGATAATGATTTAACAGTTTTAAAGTAATTCTGGTATCTTCGCAAGCTATGAAATCCACTGTTTGAAGGGTTTCTAAAACCCGTAAAGTTATATCTTTGAGATTACCAAGCGGGGTGGGGCAAAAATACACCTTGCCCCACCCCGCTTGGTCTTGCAAGCGCTTCATTTTTTCCTGTTTTTCACCTACCTGCTTTCTTCAGCCTTGACTGGCACAAAATAGGTTCTTCCTCCTCGATCGATCAGAAACAGTGCAACGTCCTGGGGTTTTATTTTAGCAGTGGCCTGGTACCAATCCTCAAGGGAGGTGATGCGCTGGCGGTTTACTTCCAGTATAACGTCGCCGGGTCTTAGGCCGGCTTTGTCGGCTGGCCCATTGGGTTCTACTGAGACTATCACTACTCCTTCATTTCTGCGCAGGGAGAAACGCTGAATGAGTTCAGGATTAATTTCACCGACTTCCATTCCAAAATAAGTCCTGGGTGACACGGTGGGTATACCCTCTTCTTTGAGTTCGCCAAGGGTGACCTGAAGCTGGATGATTTCCTTATTGCGCCAGATTTCGAGGGTAACTATATCGCCAGGTTTGTGTGAACGTATGACTTGTTGTAATTTAGCCACATCGCCAATTTCCTGGTCATCTACTTTGAGAATTATGTCCCCTCGTAGAATGCCGCTTTTTTCAGCAGGACTATCCGGTGATATATCGGCTACCAGAGCTCCTTTAGCTTCACTCAGACCAAAAGTCTGGGCTATTTCTTTGGTTACGTCCTGAATGTAAACTCCAAGCCAGGCCCTCACAACTCTGCCTTTTTCAATGAGATCATCCAGGATTTCTTTAGCCATGTTGATGGGAACTGCAAAACCTATGCCCTGTGCATAAGGTAATATAGCGGTGTTAATGCCTATGACTTCTCCTTTCAAGTTAAGCAGAGGCCCTCCACTATTTCCCGGGTTAATTGCGGCATCAGTCTGGAAGAAGTTCTCATATTCTCTTCCTGAATCTCCCGCCTGAATGGGCCTTCCCTTGGCGCTGAGGACACCCACAGTGACTGTATGGGAAAGTCCGTAGGGGTTACCTATGGCGATGACCCATTCTCCAACTCGGGCTTTGTCTGAGTCTCCAAGTGGGATAATAGGGAGATTGCTGGCATCTATTTTAACCACGGCGATGTCAGTAAGTGCATCAGCACCAATCACTTTCCCAGTGAACTCTTTGCCATCGATGAAAGTTACTTTAATCTCATCAGCTCCTTCAACCACATGGTTGTTGGTTAGAATGTATCCGTCGGAACGAAATACAAAACCTGTTCCTACTCCGCGAACCGGGACTTTCCGTTCATACTGGGGTGTGTCTCCAAAAAAGTATCTGAAGAATGGGTCTTCGAAAAAGGGAGCAAGGGGAGAACGATAGGTGGCTACTTTCAGGGTGTCAATGTTTACCACTGCAGGACTTACCCTTTCCACTACATCAGCAACCACATTTCCTTCGCTCGGAACTTGGGCCACCTGGGAGAAAACAGGTTGGACAAGGAAAAGAGCTAAAACTACCAACATAAGGCTTAAGGAAATAAGTTTTCCTTTCACTTTCCAACGACCTCCTTACTTAGATTTTAAAGAAAAAAGCTGTAAAACATTTCTTAGAAATTCTTCTTGAAAAGGTCCACTTATCAGGAAATAACGTCCTTTTTCTTCTTTAACCAGGGTGGTGATGCCCTTTTTAATGTATTTGGACGTAGAATTCAGGAGAAATAATCGGTTTTCGACAAGGAATGGAAAGGGGTTATAGAATACTGAAACGAAGTAAAGTCCGTCAGTGTATACCAGATAGTGCCATATGCGACCGTTCTCAACTATTTTATAAACTTTTTTTAGTTTAAAGCCTGGGGGAAAGAAAAGAGGAAAAGATTCCTTACTGTCTCTTTTGCTCGGTTCTTCGGGATAAGGATTTCTTATGGGCCAGCTGCTCAGTGCGGCAATCTGATTTTGATTCGGGCTGAAATCAATATATATAAGCTGAACAATGCTCCGTGCTTCTCCCTGCGGAGAAAAGTTCAGGACTTCTTTGATGTTGTGCTCTTTATCCAGGATAAAAACTTTCTGTACCTGTTGGGTTTCGCGGGATGTAAAGGTAATTGATCCGGAGTGCATTTCTATTAAATAGTTACTTAAGAGAGCATCCAGGTTGCTGAGATCGAGAAACTCGAAAGGACAAACGGCGGGGTAAAGCGCTATTTCTCTACCCTCTTTAAGACTTATGGTGTGGCGCCAGCCTTTAGAGTCTATAAAAAGGATATTTTCTTCCTTCAGATTTCTCCATAGAAAACCTCTTTCTTTTATAAAGACTACTTCATAAAATTCGGCTTCTTTAGTAGCCAAATCTTCCACCTTCCAAAGACTCCAGAAATCCTGGAAGTGCTGCTTATGATAGATTTCTTCTAAAAAAAGTTTTGCTTCTTCCGGACTGAGTATTTTTGCCCAGGATTTTGCTAAAAAAACAACCAGTAGAAAAACGAAACACAATATCACTGTGGCAAGCTTTTTCCTTCTGAAGGTTTGCATTTTAATATCCTCCAGGAGTTAGCTTTATCTCCCGGACAATCAGATGGTCAGTTCTTTTTGTGGATTGTGGGATAGTGAATTCGGTTCTTTCAGTACTCAGCCCAAAGTGGATTGCGGTGAGGGATTGAGCAAATTGAGAATTGAAACTTTCCTTTTGGAAATAACTAAACACACTCAAAATAATTAGAGAAGTTACCACAGTTACTGTGACCCATACCAGGGTTTGTAGAATGCTTCTTTTTCGGGATCTCTTAAGAATTTTGTTTAAGGTAAAACCGGACTTTAGAGAAAGTATTTCGCTTGTTTCAAAGGCGCATTCAAGCGCTTTTTTAAACTTCTTTACTTTCAGCATTTCACTGGCACATAGTGAACATTGCTTGAGGTGTGCCTGGACTGCCTGGTATTCTTCAAGCGGTAATTCTTTGTCTAAAAAGGCGAAAAGTTTATCCTGGACTTTTGAGCAGTTCACGGTTAATCACTCCAAAAAAGAAAAATATCCTCACCATACCTTGCTTCGATTTCTTTTTTGACCTTTTTACGCGCTCTGTGCAATCGAGAACGGACGGTGCCGATAGGGCATTTAACGATATTACTTGTTTCTTCGTAGGAATATCCCATAAGATCGCAGAGTATAATTACTTCTTTCATCCCTGGGGGAAGCTTTTCTATGGTCCTTTTGATTTCTCCAAGCACCAACTTGCGCATGGTTTCTTTTTCGGGGTCTGCGATGGCTTCCTTTTTAAAGCTCAAAAAATCCCATGTTTCCTGTTGCTGATCGTTTGAGTTTTTATGAGGTGTCAGGAATTTTAGTAATTTTTCTTTTCTGAGCTGTTGGCGATAAACGTTTAGAAGAATGCTGTTTACCCAGGTTTCAAAAGGATAGTTGGCATTGTAGCTTTTACGGTATTTAAAGGCTCTTAAAAAAGCTTCTTGGGCCAGGTCCTGGGCTTTGTCGAAATTGCCAGCCAGATAATGGGCGAAGCTCAATACTTTTTGCTGGGATTCCTGAATCTTTTTTTCAAACCATAACTTCTCTGCTGAAGCCAGCTCGCACTCCTTGGTCACAGTGTCCCTTGTTTTTGTAAACGCGATCATCGTAAATCACCTGTTATGAAAGTATTCTGTAACTACAATATCTGGTTTTTCGATAAAAGTTCCTACAGAAAAAAGCGGTTGTAATCTTCTTCTCGAATTTTGACCTTTTCGCCGTTTTCGAGTTCAAGGTGAATGGCGCTATGGATTACGTCTACTTCTAACACTTTTGCTTCACCAAAAGGAGTGACTATTTTACTGCCCTTGCGAGGCAACTGATGGAGTAATTTTTTGTAAAGGTGGTACTCAAAGTTAAGACAACACATCAGTCTCCCACAGAGACCTGATATTTTGGCTGAATTGAGAACCAGGTTTTGTTCTTTAGCCATTTTAATTGATACGGGTTCGAAGTTAGATAAGAAACGGCTACAACATACTTCTCTGCCACAGATTCCACATCCACCCACAATTCTTGCTTCGTCTCTTACCCCAAGTTGCCTCATTTCTATGCGAGTGTGAAAAATGGAAGCCAGGTCCTTCACAAGTTGCCTGAAATCTATCCTTCCCTCAGCTCCAAAGTAAAAAATCAATCTGCTTCGGTCGAGGGTATAATGAGCTTTTAGAAGTTTCATTTGAAGTTTGCATTCCTGTATTTTTTGTTGAGCAACTGTGAAGGCTTCTTTTTCCTTGATTGTGTTTAGTTCGTATTGCTTGAGGTCAGTTGGTGTTGCTATTCTTATAACGGGTTTGAGGTTTTCTTCTTGACCAGCGGGCATGGGGTAAGTTACTGCTTCGCCAATTTCCATTCCCAATATGGTTTCTACTACACATTTTTCTCCAGGATTGATTGGCAAATTTCTTGAATTGAAGTGATAAATTTTGGTATTCCCGTAAAACTTTATACCTATTTTATGTCGCATCCTGAATTGCCTCCTTAAACTCGAGCAGGAAGTGTATTAGCGCTGCATCTTGATTGACGTTGCTGTTGATATCTCTGTTTAGTTGTTCGATCTCTTCTATAAGATTATAAAATTTTTTTTCACTGAAATTTTTGTTATTTATGACCTTTATAATCTTTTCCTCAAGTTCAGTGAAATAAAGCAATTCTCTCTCCTTATATTTTGAATAAACGAGCAGATCTCGCAGATAAAGTTCGAGAAATGATAACACCTCTTGGAGGTTGGTCTCGGAAGAAAGCAACTCGTTACCCAGGGATAGGAGAGAACTGATACTGGAAAGTGTACTAAATTCCTCAATAAACCGATATATTTTTTTACCTTTTTCCAATATTTGTAAAGCTTTATTTATGCTCCCTTGGGCTTTTTGAGCAGCAAAAAGGGCTTTTTTAGGGGGTATATTCCGTTTTTCAATCAGGAAAGATTCGATTGTTTTCGTCGGTAAAGGTGCAAAATGCAATATGCTGCATCGCGAAACCAGTGTATAAGGGAAGTTCCTGATGCCAGGACTGGTGAGGATGATAACACTCTTTGGGGGTGGTTCTTCTAAGGTTTTTAAGATGCAATTCGCAGCCTCTTCGGTCATAAAAGTGATGTCTTCGATCACTCCTACGCGATATTTGCCTTCCAGGGGTTTATAATGAATCCATTTATTGAATTCTCTTATTTGATCGATTTTTAAAGTTTCGCCTTCAGGAACTATTTTTAAAAAATCAGGGTGAGTTCCCCTTTCAATTAGAGTACAACTTCTACATTTATCGCAGGAACCATTTTGGTCGGAAGAGGAACAATTTAAAAGCTTTGCAAATTCCAGGGCACAGAGCTTTTTCCCTATACCTTCTTTCCCTACAAATAGATAGGCATGAGCAATCTTTCCTGAAGAAACAACTTTTTGAAGATATTCCTTCTGAAATTTATGTCCCTTGATATTTTGCCAGCTCAACTTTCTTTAAAACCTTTCGTAGTACTGGATGGGTATTTCTAAAAGAATTCCTCCTCCTCTCTCTACTTTAACTTTTTGAGGTAAGTAGGGTCCAAGTGGTTCGTTAACAGGCAGAGTGGACTCAATAGTCTCTTCTCTGCGGGAACAATTGGCACGAACTAATCGTTTGATCTTTTCTTTACTTTTTTCATCGGTGGCTATCAGAAAGGTAGTGTTTCCTTCCCGCAAAAAACCTCCAGTGGAGGCAAGTTTGGTGAAAGAGACATTTTCTTCCCTAAGCACTTCCGCTAATTTTAAGGCATCCTGATCCCGGACTACACATATAAAAAGTGAAGTTAATTTCATTTTAAATCACTCACTTTTTGGTCAAGGAGATTTTCGACTTCTTTTTTTATTGCTTCGAAAACCTCCTCTTTCGGTTTGTGGGAATCCATGATTTTTACCCGATTAGGGTTTTTTCTGGCCAGATCCAAAAAACCTTCTCTAATTTCGCGAAGAAGGTCTCCTTTTTTCTCGAATTCTTTTTCAAAGCGCATTTCTTCTTGAGGAGTATGCGCAAGAGCTCTTTGAAGACCAACCCTTGGTGTCACATCAAGAAGAAAAGTGAGGTCGGGCTCCAAGCTTTCTGTAACCATTCTATTAAGATAATTTATAATATTCAGCGGAATTTTTCTACCATACCCCTGATATGCTAAGGTGGAATCATTGAAACGCACACAGATCACTATTTCGCCTTTTTTTATAGCTGGGAAAATAACTTTGATTACATGTTCTCTCCTCGAGGCCTCAAAAAGTAAGACCTCAGTGAGCGCGTCAATGCTTTCACTTTCTGGGTTTAGGAGAAGAGCTCTTATTTTCTCTCCCAAGGGAGTACCACCAGGCTCTTGAGTGAAAATACAGGCATAACCCCTTTTTTTTAAGTATTCAAACAGTTTTCTGGCGTGTGTGGTTTTGCCGCTTCCTTCGATGCCTTCAAAAGTTATGAAAAGCCCTTTGGGTGATTTTTGCATTGTTGCCATTTTTTATCTCATTCGTTAAGACTGCGGGGATATATGATTACCCTGCGAAAAGGCTCTTCGCCTATACTTTGCGAGAACAAGTTATATTTTTCGGCGATACGATGTTGTAATCTACGAACGTAGGCATTGGAAGGAGGGAGTTCGGCTGGTTCTCCCTGCTTCAACACTCGATGGACGGCTTTTTCGGCTTCCAAGATCCCAGTATTATCATGTATAGGTTCTTCATAACCAAAAAGCTCCCTTACAAATTTTTGTACCTGAACATAGGTGTTACTTTTTATAACGTGAATAGGTATACCCCGTTTTTCCGCTTCTTTAATTTTGCTAGTGCCCTTTCGGTAACGACTTTTCAGAGTCAAAAGGATGTCAGCAGAACCCAAATCTTCCACTACTTCGAGAGGAATTTTTAGCTGATTAATGGCTCTTTGTACATAGTTTTTGCTGATTGCAAACAGGTATACTCTCAAAAATTTGGTTTTTGTTAAGTCTGGAGGTAAGACTTGCTCTACTGTTTGAGGAGTAGGTGTTTCTCTCTCAGAAACTTTTTCCTGCTGAAGAACTTCTATAGTGCCCTTTTCGGTTTTCATTCTTATTTCGGGTTTGGGGTCATATCCTCGCAATAAGAGATCCACAGCCTGTGCAGTATCGTGATAGATTCCCAGGGTATCGCGATTGCGGAGCTCGATTACTACGTCGAAAGTAGGAATAGCCTTTCGCTCCAGTATGGCTTTTTGAGTGCCTCTTCTTTTGGCCTCTTCGTCGCTCAGTATGACTGATTGGACACCACCTATCAGGTCGCTAAGCGTGGGATTTAGGAGGAGGTTTTTCAGAGTATTACCGTGGGCAGTAGCAATGAGCTGTACTCCTCGCTCGGCAATGGTTCTGCATGCTCTGGCCTCTTCTTCTCTGCCAATTTCGTCCACAATAATGATTTCTGGCATATGGTTTTCTACAGCTTCGATCATGACATCGTGCTGTCTTTCTGGTGAAGATACCTGCATTCTTCTTGCTCTTCCTATGGCGGGATGAGGAACATCTCCATCTCCAGCTATTTCGTTAGAAGTATCTACTATTACCACTCTTTTTTGAAACTCATCGCTCAACACTCGGGCAATTTCCCGTAGTTTGGTAGTTTTCCCTACGCCCGGTGGGCCAAGGAGCAAAATGTTTTTACCTGATACTACTATGTCGCGGATAATATCTATAGTTCCATATACTGCTCTTCCGACTCTTAAAGTTAGGCCAATAATGTCTCCCAGGCGGTTTCTGATGCAGGATATCCGATGTAATGTTCTTTCAATTCCAGCTCGGTTATCTTTAGTGAAAGAACCCACTCTTTGTACTACATAATCAATATCTTCCCGGGTAATAACGTAATCTTGAAAAACAAAAAATCCCTCACTGAACCTGGCTTCCAGAGGTCTTCCCAGGTCCATAATTATTTCTATTAAATCATCGCAATTTTCCTGCTCTTCAATTACCGAGCGGATATGGCTCGGTAATACCTCAAGCAGCTTGGAAAGATTATCGACTACTCCATATTCTCCTTTCATAATTTCTGATTTTCCTCCCGGCAATTATATAAGATTTAAGATTCTCAAACAGGCAAGATCTGGATTTTTGAAATTTGCCCTTTAAAATTTGCCAAAAGTAAAAACACTTAACGAATACATTTTATTTCTTCCAACCTTGCTTTCTGGCCATCTTCTGATGATTATATGTTAATTTTCCAAAAATTGGAATTAGCGTGAATTTTTAATAAAATAAGTTTATGGGTAATGGTAATAATTTTTTGAGAGTGCTGGCTGTTAGCGATAGAGTAGATCCTCGTATATATAGCGTTTCTCTGCGTGAGCGTTTTAGCAATATTGACTGCGTGGTTTCTTGTGGAGATCTACCAGAGTATTACCTTGATTTCATAGTTTCTTCTTTAAATGTTCCACTGTTTTTCGTGCATGGTAATCATGACCCCTCTGGTGGTAAAAAATCTCTGGCAGGGGGTGTTAACCTGGATGAGCAAACTGTGATTTATCGCGGCTGTATCTTTGCTGGTTTGGAAGGATCTCCCTGGTATAATGGCAACTTACATCAATATTCGGAAAGGGATATGTATTTCAAGTACCTCCGATTGTTGCCAAAGCTTCTCTGGAACAAAGTGTGCTTTGGCAGGTATCTTGATGTTTTAGTGACCCATGCTCCTCCGCGGGGCTTACATGAGGGAGAGGATGCTGTGCACAGAGGTTTTTCAGTTTTTACTCATATCATAAAGAAGTATCGTCCTAAATATCATCTTCACGGTCATGTGCATCTTTATGATCGAAGGCAAGGCTTGCAGGATCTTTTTTATGAGACCCTGGTAGTTAACTGTTATAACTATCGGGTTCTGGAAATCGAAATACCGTCCTGACTGATGATATTGATCTTGGTGAAACTGCAAAATTGACGGACTGAGTACTTTTAATGCGCAGATTAGCTCCTTAACTTTAAAGATTTTATTTAAATTAATAGCTTGGGTCTGGAGTTTTTAGTTCATGTTTTTTCTTGTGTTAAAATGTAGAAGTTAATTGACAAAATCACAATTGATTTTGGTCTTGATACAGTGAGGAAGGAAAACCTATTGACAGAAATTCGTGAAGAAGTTGAGAAATGCTTTCGGTGTCCACTTGCCGAGCAGCGCACTCAAATCGTTTTTGGGGAAGGTAACCCTGACGCTTTACTAATGTTTATTGGAGAAGCTCCTGGTGAGGAAGAAGACCGTACAGGTCGCCCTTTCGTGGGCAAGGCTGGTCAGCTTTTGACCAAAATAATTCAGTCGGTTAATCTTAGCAGAGAAGAAGTGTATATAGCCAACATGGTTAAGTGTAGACCTCCAGGAAATCGCAATCCTACTCTTCAGGAAGTAGAGACTTGTTTCCCTTTTCTGGAGGCTCAAATTGCCATTATAAATCCCTCCATCATAGTTGCTCTGGGTAGTGTTGCTGCCTCTTATTTGCTTGACACTAAATTACCTATCAGCAAATTACGTGGTCAATGGTATGATTGGAGAGGCGGCAAAAAGATATTTCCCATGTTTCATCCCAGCTTTCTTTTAAGGTATAATTCACGAGCGCCTGGCTCTCCAAGGTACCTAACCTGGCTGGACATTAAAGAAGTAAAAAAGATGCACGATTTGCTGCGCCAAGCTTCTTAGCTTGACCATCTGCAGGTGGTCTATGCTATAATAATTTGGATATTTGGAGGAGGTGGTTTTATATATGAGTTATTTTGATTCTATTAAGGCTTTTACCACAGAACAGGTAGTGAAACTGATAGTTAATTCCTTGCGTAACGTTTCAGATGAAACAATAATTAAGTTAACTTATCTCGCTGAAAAATTGACGCCCATTCCCTACTACCGGGATCAAATTGCAGGACTTCGCCGTATGTTTGAAGAAAAAAGGCCTCAAATAGTTCTTGCTCGAAGGGTGCTTCAGGAAACTCATCCCAATGTTCGAGAGAAGCTAATGGTCAACCTTATAGTGAAAAGCATTTTGCTGGGTGTTCCCAAGCGCCAAAAACTGGAAAAAGAATTAGGTTGTCAGGTTCCTTTCTTTTTTGTGGTTAGCCCCACCATGCGTTGCAATCTTAACTGCTATGG
The DNA here is from genome assembly GCA_048814795.1 of Atrimonadaceae bacterium G-SL-SR-0-11. GTDB lineage: Bacteria > Atribacterota > Atribacteria > Atribacterales > Thermatribacteraceae > Thermatribacter. The sequence goes on from CP184673.1 coordinate 1,428,175, forward strand.
TTGTTATGCAGGTGAGTATCGTAAAGAAAGTGATATGCCTATAGAGGTTCTGGACCGTATTTTTACTGAAGCTAAAGAGATGGGAATGCATTTTCTGACCATCTCTGGTGGGGAACCATTTATCAGAAAAGAGCATCTGGACCTTTTTGAAAAACACAATGACATATCTTTTCAGATTTATACCAATGGGACTCTAATTGACCGTGCTATGGCTAAGAAGCTTGCTCAGATGGGAAATGTCTATCCGGCAATAAGCGTGGAAGGGTACGAAGAAGAAACCGATGCACGGAGAGGAAAAGGAACTTTCAAAAAGATCATGCAAGCCATGGAGGCGCTTAGGGAAGAGGGAGTTATCTTTGGTTTCTCTATCACTGCAACACGTCACAACACTGAGCTGGTGTCCAGCGATGAGTTCATGGATTTTCTGATTGACAAGGGTTGTTCTTTTGGTTGGTACTTTACCTATGTTCCAGTTGGCAAGAAACCGGATGTCTCTTTGATGCCCACCCCAGAACAGAGACTTCACCTTAGAAAACAGGTACACAAACTACGCTATGAAAAGCCAATATTTATAGGGGATTTCTGGAATGATGGTCCCTATGTTGGTGGTTGTCTAGCTGGAGGTAGAAGGTATTTCCATATTAATAACTCCGGTGATGTAGAGCCGTGCGTTTTTTGTCATTTTACTGTTGACAACATTAAGGATAAATCTCTTAAAGAGGTTATATCTTCTCCATTTTTCCGGGCTATTCAGGAGCGGCAGCCTTATGACAACAATTTAATGCGTCCTTGTATGCTAATTGATGTTCCCGAAGTCCTTCGTGAGGTGGTAGAAAAATATGGTGCACGTCCCAGCCATGAAGGTGCGGAGAGTTTAGTTACCACCTTGAAAGATGATGTGGATTCTTATGCTCAAGCTTTCAAGAAGCTGGCTGATGAGATATGGGAAACCGAATATAAGGGAACCATTTATTATAAGGACTACAAAACAGAACGGCAGGAATATTTGCGCAAGCTTCAGGAAGAAGCAATGAAAGAAAAGGTAAGAGCGTAAAAATATCTCAAGGTTTGGCAATCAAACTAAAAAAGCGAGGGCTTAGCCCTCGCTTTTTTAGTTTGCGAGGTTTTTAAACGCTCTCCAACCAATGTCTTTTCGATAATACATATCCTCAAAGTGTATTTTTCTAACTGCCTGGTAGGCTTTAGTGGCGGCTTTTCCGAGTGTTTTATCTCTACCGCAAACGTTTAGCACTCTTCCACCTGAAGTGAGAAAGAGATTATTTTGCTTTCTGGTTCCAGCGTGAAATATGAGCACCTCATCTTCAGGCAGATTCTGGAAGGCCTCCAGTCCACTAATGATTTTTCCAGTTTCATAGTTTCCGGGATAACCTTTGCTAGCCAGAACTACGCAAAGTGCCGCCCTTTCCTCTTCCTTAATTTTTAAGAAATGTAGTTTTTGATCGATGATCGCAGTTTGTATTTCTACCCAATCGTTGGCAATACGAGGTAAAACTACTTGAGTCTCTGGATCTCCCAGGCGCACATTGAATTCAAGCACAAAGGGTCTCTTTTGAGAGTCAATCAACAAGCCTGCATAGATAATTCCTCGATAATCGAGCTTTTCTCTCTGAATACCCTCTACAAGGGGTTGAAAGATTTCCCTGTCTATTCGTTGAAGGAGTGTTTCTTCCGCACTGGGTACAGGTGAATAAGAACCCATACCCCCAGTATTAGGTCCTGTTTCTCCTTCGCCTACCTTTTTGTGATCTTGAGAAACAGGAAGTCTCAGGTAGGTTTTGCCATCGTAAACAGCCATTACTGTAATTTCTTCTCCTTCCAGAAAGTCCTCGATAACTACTCTTTTTCCGGCTTCTCCAAATTTTTTCTGTACCATTAATTCCCAGAGTGTATTTTTAGCCTCTCCAAAATCGTTAACAATACTCACGCCTTTTCCAGAAGCAAGGCCATCAGCCTTGATGACCACAGGGTAATTATGAGTTGTTTGGAAATATTCTATGGCTTGCTGATAGTTGTCAAAGATTCGGAAGGGTGCAGTGGGTATGGAGTACTTTTCCATAAAATTTTTGGCAAAGGCCTTGCTGGATTCAAGCATGGCTGCTTTTTGGGTGGGACCAACAATGTTAATTCCGTTTTCACGAAATAAATCCACTATGCCTTGGGCTAAGGGCGCTTCCGGTCCTACCAGGACCAGGTCTATTTCTTTTTCTTTTGCTAAGGAGAGCATATCCTTAAATGAAGAAAGAGCTATGCACTCACCTATTTCACTCATTCCTCCGTTGCCAGGTACACAAAAAATTCTGTCAACTTCTTTATTTTGTTTTACTTTCCAGGCTATACAGTGTTCTCTTCCCCCGCTGCCTACGATCATCACTTTCAAGGTCTTTTTCACCTCTTTCGGGTAACTTTTCTACCTTTAATTTCTAACTTTCCTTCTAAAAAAAGCTTTACGGCCTCTTTGTAAATGCGATGTTCATGTTGAAGAATCCTTTCAGCAAGGCTTTCCGGCGTATCATGGTCTTCAACCGGGCAGCATTCCTGAAGGATTATTGGTCCTGTGTCCATTCCTTCATCAACAAAGTGTACTGTGCAGCCACTCACTTTAACCCCGTATTCCACAGCTTGCTTTTGGGCTTCTAAGCCCGGGAAGGCTGGCAAAAGGGAAGGATGGATGTTTATGATTTTGTTAGGGAAATTTCTTATTATTTCTTTGCCAAGAATTCTCATATAGCCTGCAAGGCATATGAGGTCTGGGTCTTCCTCTTTTAAAACGGAAAGCAACTTTCTTTCGTATTCTTTTTTAGAAGGAAACAAGGAATAATCAAGAACTATTGTTGGAATGCCAGCAATCTCTGCCCTCCTTAGAGCATAGGCTTTAGGGTTGTCGCTTATTACCAGAGAGATGTACCCGTTGAAATATTTTTCTTTTGAAGCGTCAATTAGAGCTTGTAGATTGGTTCCTCGACCCGAGGCAAGGACCACTATTTTTCCGGGGTTATTCGTCAACTAAAATCACCCTCCCGTTTCCAGGTAATATTTTTCCAACTAAATAGGCTTTTTCACCCTGGTCAGAAAGAATCCCCAGAGCTTCGTCTACTTTTTTTTCGTCAAAAATCATAATCATGCCTATGCCCATATTGAAGACTCTCCACATTTCTTTTTCAGAAACGTTACCCAGTTTTTGGAGAAACAAAAAAATAGGCATTTTGGGATATGCTTTCTTGTTTATCCAGGCATCACAATTGGGAGGTAAGACGCGAGGAAGGTTTTCCAGGATACCTCCTCCTGTTATGTGAGCTATGCCTTTAGGGGGACAACTTTCAAGAAGGGGTAATACCAGGGGTACATAAATACGGGTAGGTTCCAGAAGAGTGGAACTTAAGTTTTTGCCTTCCCACTTTTGATTGTAGTCTATATTGTTTTCTTTCAAGATTTTACGAACCAGAGAAAATCCGTTGCTGTGTAAACCCGAAGAGGCAAGACCCACTATTACGTCTCCAGGCACAATTAGCTTTCCGTTTATAATTTTTTCTTCACTCACTTCTCCTATGGCGAAGCCGGCAAGGTCATACTCTCCTTCCCGGTACATATCGGGCATTTCTGCTGTTTCTCCGCCAAGAAGAACGCAGTTAGCTTTTTTACAACCTTCCAGTATTCCCTGGATTACTTCTTCCAGGACCTCCATTTCAAGTTTCCCACAGGCAAGATAATCCATGAAAAAGAGCGGCTTGGCACCCACACAAAGGAGATCGTTAACGCACATTGCCACCAAGTCTATGCCTACCGTGTCGTTTTTACGAGTTATTTGAGCTATTTCCAGCTTTGTACCTACCCCGTCACAGGTTGCAGCTATACACATTTTGTAAGGATGATCAGGTATACGGAATATACCAGCGAATCCACCTATGCCTTCTACTACCTGGTCCGATTTTAAGGTTTGGATGTGGCTGGCTATTTTTTTGACGAACTGGTTTGCCAATTCAATATCTACGCCTGCTTTTTTATAATCCCACTGATTCATTTTTGTTCCTCCAGACCCAGTCTCTGAAATATGTAATCCACGTGTTTTGTAAAATGACTGTAATCGAACATTTGTTCCAATTCTTCCTGCGAAAAGTGATTCTGAATAATGGGTTCTTCCTGGAGTGCTTTTTGAAAGTTCAGGCTTTCATCTTCCCAGGTGCGCATTGCTGCTTTTTGCACCACTTCGTAAGCCTGTTCTCGGGTTAAGCCTCTTTTAATGAGCTCAAGAAGGATTCTTTCCGAAAAAACCAATCCCCTGCTTTTTTCAAGATTTTTTTTCATATTTTGAGGATAAACTACCAGATTATTAAGAAGTTTGGCGAAGGTGTTCAGGAGGTAATCAGCGAGTATGAAAGAATCGGGGAGAATAATTCTTTCAGCTGAAGAATGGGAAATATCTCTTTCGTGCCAGAGAGGAATATTTTCAAGACTTGTTAGCAAGTTGCCTCTCAATACTCTGCTGAGCCCACATATTTGTTCTCCCGTGATGGGGTTTTTTTTATGAGGCATGGCAGAAGAACCCTTTTGTCCTGTTCCAAAACCTTCTTCTACTTCTCTAATTTCGGTTCTTTGAAGGTTACGTAATTCAGTAGCAAATTTCTCAAGGCTGGTTCCAATCATGGCTAAAGACCAGATTACTTCAGCGTACCGGTCTCGCTGAATTATCTGATTGGATATGGGAGCGGGAGTGAGTCCCAACTTTTTGCATACGTATTCTTCCACCCGGGGGTCAATGTTTGCGTAGTTGCCAACAGCTCCGGATATTTTGCCTACACTTATGGTTTCTTTGGCTTTTTGCATCCTGCTTCGGTTTCTCTCCATTTCTGCATACCACAGGGCCATTTTAAGGCCGAAAGTAGTTGGTTCAGCGTGAACCCCGTGGGTTCTTCCTATTATAAGAGTATAACGGTGAGCGAGAGCTTTATTTTTAATGGCCTCCAGGACTCTGTCTATGTCTTCAAGGATTATTTCGCAAGCCTCTTTCATTAAATAGGCGTTGGCGGTATCCAGCATATCGGAGGAAGTCATGCCAAAGTGTAAAAATCTGGCTTCTGGACCTATGCTTTCTGAAATGGTGGTCAAAAAAGCAATTACGTCATGTCGAGTTTTTGCTTCGATTTCTTCCATTCGAGATGCAGAGAAGGATATTTTGCTACGCACCTTTTCAAGGACTTCTTTGGAAAAAAGGCCCAGTTCGCACCATGCTTCAAGAGCAAGTATTTCTACTTTCGTCCACACCTCGAAGCGGTGTTCATCACTCCAGATTTGTCCCATTCGGGGAAGAGTGTAGCGCTTGATCAAGAGTCGTTCCTCCTCTCAAGTTTTTCTTTTTGGGGAGTTCCACAATAGGGACAGTAAAACATCTCCGGTTTGATGTCTTTTCCACATGACGAGCAAAAGGATTTTTCTTTTTTGAAACTAAGCATTTTATCTTTGATTTCTTCTATTTCTTCTTCTAAGGAGAGTACTTTTTGACAGTGTTCTTTGAATTTGTCCACGTCAAGCTCGTTTTTGCGGTAAAGTTCGTAGACTTTTGCTCCAAGCTCCTCAATGCTTTTGCGGCGTTCTCTGCTTAGGGATTTTAATTTCAAGAACATGCTTAATATGTGCCACCATTTTTTGGGAGAATCGTTTTTGACCATAGTTCAATCAACCCCAGAATTTAGCAGGTATCAGTTTACCATATTATTATAGCTTCTGCACACGCATTAGCTTTCCTTTTGCGTGCCTCTCAGGAATCTCTTCTGTATTGTTAATTTAATTGTCGAAAATAAGGTTTACTTTTGCATCTGTTATTATTAGAATTTTAATAGATACTTCTTTCCAAGGGGGGAGAGTCGTGAAAGTTTTCTGCAAGGTTTTGCTCACTGTATTGTCGGTTATGCTTATCTTCTCGGTGGCCTGGGCTGCTGAAAAGACCTGGCAGTCTCAGGAAGGTGAGTTTAAAGGTAAGACTATCACGGTTTTGATTACTGATCCTCATACCGCGGTGGTTGAAGCCTGGAAACCGGAATGGGAGGCCTTGACGGGGGCAAAAGTTGAGATAATCGTTGTGCCCTATGCATCTTTATTCGACAAAATGATGACTGATTTTATCACCGGTACCGGGGCCTATGACCTTATTTGCTGGCCTTCTACCTGGGCTGGTGATGTGATGGGTGGAGGATGGGTAATTCCACTCGATGATTACATGAAGGAATATGGTTATCCGGATTGGGACGATGTGATGCCAGCTATCAAAGTGGTGGTTTCCTGGGCTAACAAGGTATACGCTTTTCCCTATGATGGAGACTGCCACATGTTTTACTATCGCAAGGATGCACTTGAGAACCCTGACTATCAGGCACAGTTTGAGGAAAAGTATGGTTACCGCTATAACCTTCCTCCCAAGACCTGGGAAGAGGTAATGGATATTGCTGAATTCTTTAATGGGTGGGACTGGGATAACGATGGCGAAACAGAATACGGTTTTGCTTTTATAGCCAAGCGCAAAACCCAGGCAATGTGGTCTTATCTCGACTTTGTAATGCAGTATGCAGCACAACCAGGAGTTGCTCCTTTCTTTGATCCGGATACTATGGATCCTCTGGTGGCTAACCCTGGCTGGGTTGAAGCTATGCAGATGATTCAGAAGGCTTCCCAGCTTGCTCCTCCAGGACTTTTGAGTTATGGATATAGTGAGCTTCGGCAAGCTTTTGTTTCGGGCAACTCTGCAATGGCTATTGACTGGGGAGATATTGGCATTATGGAACAGTCTCCAGAAGAATATGGCAGTAAGGTGAAAGGTTTGCTTGGTTATGGGCCCCTTCCAGGAGCCAAGAAGACGTATGATTTCAAAGAGGGCAAATGGATTGAGGACTACAATCAGGTGAACTTCTTGAATTTTGGTGGTTGGGTATTTTCTATTTCCAAATACTCCAAAAATCCTTTAGCTGCTTATAAATTCGCCACTTACTTCACTGCCCCAGAGCGTAGTATTCTCGACGTTTGTGGAATTCATGGATATACTGGTGCTAATCCCTGGCGTTTCTCGCACTTTGAAGATGTAGAAAAATGGATTGAGGGAGGCTGGAATAAAGATTCAGTAGAAAAATACCTCAGCACTATTCGCACTATTTTGTCTGATCCTAAAGCCGTCACTGACTTGAGAATCCCTGGAGCTGCAGAGTACTATGATTATTTGGACTTGCACCTTGCTGAGGTTCTGTCGGGACAGACTGATCCAGAAGCGGCCTGTAAAGCGGTATATGAAGATTGGGTCAAGATTACTGAAAACTACGGTAAAGAGGCACAACGCAAACTTTACCGAGAGTCACTGGGTCTTGATTGAACCAAAAAGGCCGGGCTTCGAGCCCGGCCTTTTTGGTAAATAGCTCTTTCAGACCGGGCTGGAGGTGGTTCAGTTTGCGTTCTTTTTCCAGAAGTTTGGTAAAGTTTTTTTTCCTGCTTCCCGGTTTGGGTTACTTAGCGGCTATGGCTGTTTTTCCAATGATTTGGTCCTTGACCCTGAGTTTTCAGCGCTGGAAAGCAGCAACTGCTGCCCCCCGGGTCTTTATAGGTTTCCAAAATTTTTATAATATCCTCTTTAAAGATGCTCGTTTCTGGAACAGTTTGCGCTTCACAGTTTTTTATGTGGCTCTGGTTGTGGTTTTAGAACTCTTTTTGGGTTTGCTTCTTGCCTATATTCTCAACGAACGTATTCGTTTCCGTAATTTTTTTAGGGTTCTTTTTCTTCTGCCTATGGCTTCTCCTCCTATTGCTGTGGCTTTTATATGGAGAATGCTTCTTAATCCTGACGCTGGCATCGTAAAGGTTATTTTGGGCAAGTTGGGAATGAACGTGGTGGACTGGCTTACCAATGCTCGCCTCACTCCCTTTGTTCTAATTGCTGTGGACGTTTGGGAATGGACCCCTTTTATGTTCCTGGGTTTGTTGGCGGCATTCCAATCCTTACCTGTTGAATTATACGATGCGGTTTCTGTAGATGGCGCTTCCCGCTTTCAAGCTTTTAGATACGTCACTTTTCCTCTACTTTTGCCAATTATGGTTACTCTGATTCTTCTTCGAGCTATTGATGCTTTTAAGCTTTTTGAACTTGTTTTCGGTATTACTGGTGGAGGGCCTGGAAGTAGTACGGAATCTCTTTCCTACTATACTTATACAGTGGGTTTTCAGTATTTTGACCTGGGTTATGCTTGCAGTCTTTCCTGGATTTTTTTGGTCATTGTTCTGGTAATTTCTTCCTTTCTTTTGCAGAGATTGCGTAAGGAGGTCTAATATGGGCAGAAAGAAACTATCTGCTTTTTATTGTTTTGCCTGGGTGGTGTTGATTCTCTTTTCGATTTGGACTGTTTTCCCGTTTTTTTGGTCTGTAATTACTTCCTTTAAATCGCCAGGAGAGCAATATACTTCTGCTTTTTTGCCCTTTTTACAATTTAAACCTTCTATCCATGCCTGGAAAGTTGTACTCGGTGAGGCAGAAGGTGAACGCACTTTAAGAGGATTAAGGAATAGTGTTTTGATCTCTTCAATAAGTTCGCTTGTTGTTCTTTTTTTAGGCGCTTTTGCTGGCTATTCTCTATCCAGGTTTCGTTTCAAACGCTGGAAAAACAAGGATATAGCGGTTTGGATTCTCTCAAATCGTATGTTTCCTCCTATTGCTGTAGCTATTCCCTTCTTTCTGATCATGCGTACTTTGCGGTTGCTGGATACTCTTCCAGCTATTATTATGGCACACACTGTTTATAATCTACCGTTGGCTATATGGTTAATGATGGACTTTTTCAGAGAGTTGCCTGAAGAGGTTGAGGAAGCAGCTCTTATTGATGGTTGCTCAGCGCTGCAGGCATTTTTGAGAGTTGCCCTTCCTTTGGCCCTACCTGGTATAGTTGCTGTCTATATACTTTGTTTTATATTTTCATGGAATGAATTCCTGTTTGTTGTAACTCTTTCTTATAAAAATACCATGACTATGCCAGTTGTCATTGCAGGTACTCTTACTGTTCGCGGATTGGATTTTTGGAAAGTTTCTGCTCTTTCCTTGCTCTCAATCGCTCCACCTGTTATTTTGGCAGCTTTGACTTCTCGTTATCTAATAAGGGGCCTTACACTTGGTGCAGTAAAAGAATGAGCGGGGTTTCCCTGTTGTGCCGTGGTCACTGGAGATCCTGATAGTAGGTAGTGCTTTATATTTGTTGTTTTGCTAAACTATGGAAAACTCCAATGAAATGGAGGGAAATACCTTGGAACTTAAGCATTTTATGGTACCTACAGATTTTTCCGAGTTTTCAGATTTGGCAATTCGTTATGCTTCTTTTTTGGCGAAGTCGTTTAACGCCAGATTGACCCTCCTCCATGTTTTGACTATTGGCGAAGTTAATGCTTTAACTTCTCAGCCGGGCAATCCCTGGGAAAACGTTGTGGAGGAGTTTAACAATCGTATGTACGAGGAATTTTTAGATAATACCATTGATAAAGAAACAATTACGGTGAATTTTGAAGTTGCAGTTGGAGACCCTGCGGAAGAAATAGTAAAGTTTGCTGAAAGCAACGATGTAGACATGCTGGTTATGGGTACTCACGGACGGACCGGGTTGGCCAATATATTTTTAGGTAGTGTTACCATAGGGGTTATCAAAAGAACTTGTGTGCCGGTTACAGTTGTCAAGTGTTTTGAAGCTCTCAAGGAGTAAAGAGAGGGGGCACTTCTGGTGCCCCCTCTACGCTTATCCAGTTACTCAGTTATTTTATAGCTTCTAACTCTTCTTCGAGTATCAGTACAGGGTTTTCTCGGGGTTTTTGGTAAACAAGAGTTTTACTTTTAAAGGGCAATTTTTCCTGGAAAATGGGTTTTTGCTCTTTGTAAAAAATACCGAGAGGTATCTTGTCTCCCCATTCTAAAGCTTTATTAAAGGCTTCTTTTTTGTTGCTGCAATCGAAGTTTTCGGGCAAATAATAGACTCTTTTTTTATACCAATCATAGGTGTTAATTTTGTTAAAAGTTACACAGGGTTGTAAAACATCAACAATAGCAAGCCCTTTCCAGGTAATTGCTTCTTTCAGGATTTCGGTTAATTTTTCTGGTTCCCCAGCGAAGCCACGTGCTACAAAACTTGCTCCTTGTGATATCGCCAGGGTTAACGGATTAAGAGGTTGGGACAAGCTTCCAAAAGGCTGGGTTTTGGAAATAAAACCTTCCTGAGATGTAGGTGATGCCTGTCCTTTAGTAAGGCCATAGACCTGGTTATTATGAATGATAACTGTAATGTCTGGGTTTCTTCGGATTGCATGGAGAAAGTGATTGCCCCCTTCGCCATACATGCACCCATCTCCGGATTCTGCAATTACCACTAAATCAGGGTTAACGGTTTTAATTGCCAGAGCTGCGGGTATACTTCTTCCGTGAAGGCCATTGAAAACGTTAACTTTGAGGTAATGTGGTATCTTAGCGGCTTGTCCAATCCCTGAGGAAATAACCACTTTTTCGGGTTTGAGTCCGAGCTCAAAAAGGGTTTTTTTGAGGGACTGGAGAACGCCAAAATTTCCACATCCTGGACACCAGGCTATTGATACTTGATTGTCAAAAATATTTTTAATCATGATAGTACCTCCCTTATTTTTGCCAGGAGTTCTTCCACGAAGAAAGGCTTTCCATTGAATTTGTTTATTCTTTTCCTGAATGGAAGAAGCGTTTTTCGTTCTAAAAGATTGGCCAGCTGGCCTCGATAGTTATTCTCTATCACCACGGGGTCAGGCAGTCCAGAAAGAATTTTGAGTTTTTCTTCTGGAAGAGGGTGAAGCTCCGAGAAATGAAGGTGGCCTATATCCAGACCTTCTTTTCTAAGCATCCAACAGGCTTCTTCAACAACTCCAAAGGTGGACCCAAAACTGACAAGCGTTGCTTGTTTTCCTTGCAAATAGTAAGGTCCGGATATTTCTTTGGCCATCAATGTTTCTTTTTTCATTCTTTTCTGTTGCATTTTAACTCGTATATCAAGGTTTTCGGTGAGGTGGCCTTCTTCATCGTGCTCATCGCTGTCGGCTACTACAACTTCCTCTCCAAAGCCAGGTATAGCCCTTGGCGATATACCGTTTTCGGTCAACAGGTAACGTTTATAACCCTTTTTTGCTTCAACCCAGTAAGGTCCGCTAGGATTTTCTTTGAGTTTTATTTCGGAATACGTGAACCTGGAATCGGCAAGATATTGGTCAGTCAATATAATTGCTGGAACCTGGTATTTATAGGCCAATTCGAAAGCTTTGATGGTTAAGTTAATTGCCTCTTCAGGAGTGGAAGGAGCGAATACAAAGCGGGGAAATTCATCGTGAGAGGCGTTGAGCACGAAGTCCAAATCTCCTTGAGAAGTCCTGGTGGGTAGGCCGGTGCTTGGTCCAGGGCGTTGGGCATCGACTATAACGATTGGGGTTTCAGACATTGCTGCAAGCCCCAGTCCTTCACACATAAGACAAAAACCACCCCCAGATGTACCCGTCATAGCTCTTGCTCCGGCAAAAGATGCACCTATTGCCATGTTAATAGCACTGATTTCGTCTTCGGCTTGTTCCACGACTATTTGGTATTTAGCGCTTTTCGCAGCCAGAAAGTTCATTATACTTGTCGAAGGAGTCATGGGATAGGCAGTGTAGAATGAGCAACCAGCAATGATTGCTCCCAGAGCTATGGCCTGGTTCCCATTAAGGATAAATTTGGCTTTTTTTCCTAAATTGATCGAAGCGAGGTTTTTTTTGAACTGGAGGTTTTGGCCAGCTTCAAAACCTTTTTGCAAGGCCTGTTGATTTTTTAAGATTGTCTCTTTTCCTTTTTTTGCAAATCGTCTTTCAAGGTAAGGAAAAGCAGTTTCTGGCTCGAAGCCAATCACGGATAGCAGTGTTCCCGCTGCAATCATGTTGGCAAATACTCTGGAACCTATTTCTCGGGCAAGTGTTTCAAAATCAAGCTTAAAAAACTTTGTGGAATTTAAGTGAAGACGAGGTATTTTGCCTATGGCAATTCCCTCTTCGCATAATTCCTGGTTGTGCATAAAAAAACTTTCTTCGTTTAAGGCAATCAGAATATCTGTTTTCTGGGTCATTGCTCTCAACGGCTGGTTGGAGATTCGTATCTGGGTAAAATTATGCCCTCCCCTTATCCTTGACTGGTAGTCTTCAATAGAGAATATATAGCAGCCTTTTTCTAACAAAGCTTTGCTCAGTACTTCACCCACCGTTTCAATGCCCTGGCCGGCTTCACCAGCTATTTTTATGTTAATTTCCAAAGCTACATGCCCCCTTTAAGGTAAAAATGTATTTTAAGTATAAAACCTTTATGAAGCTTTTTTCTTCCTGTGTTTTTGAGTTGGTGTTGGTGGATTGATTTTTTAGCGCAGGTCTTTCAGGAAGACGACGTGTTTCTGATAGGGAATTTCTATTTTCTCTTCGTCAAAAGTCTTTTTAATGAGGTAAAGTAAATCGCGTTCTACTCCCCAGTGTTCCTTGGGGGCTACTTTAAGTATTACTCTCAGGATAACTGCTGAAGAATCAAGGCGAGCAATGCGGTGTATAGTAGGTTCTTCGAGGATTTTCGAGGGATTTTCTCTTCGGTACTGACTGGCAATGTTTTGAAGAACTTGCACGGCTCGGTCAACATCTTCTTCGTAAGCAATGCCCACTTCAACTATAGCTCGAGTAAAGCCGCGGTTAAAGTTGGCAATCCTGGTAATTTCTCCATTGGGTATTATGACTAAGGCTCCGGAGAAGGGCCTTATCCGAGTTACTCTCAGGCCAATGTCTTCGACGGTACCAATAAGATCACCAATTTGGACAATATCGCCTACCGAGATGCTGTCTTCAACAAGCAGGAATACTCCTGTAAGAATGTCTTTAACCAGGGTTTGGGCGCCAAAACCTATAGCAATACCCACTATCCCTGCTCCGGCAAGTATGGCAGTTGCATCCACGCCAAATTCGCGTAGTAGTAATATTATTGCGAAAAATACTACGATGTATTTTGTTAGGCTATTTAATAGGGGAGCTACCGTTTTTAAACGGCGGTTAAGGTCTTGTTTTTCTTCAAATTTACTGGTGATTGCCAGAAACCTTTTTATGGCAAAGGAAGCAAGAATAATGGCTAAGTAAGAGCCACCACAAATAGCTGCAATATTTATGGTTTTTCTAAGTATGAAGGACAGATTCAGGCTCATTGTATTTGGCTTGAAGGTTGATGCTTAACTGGTATTTTTTGAAAATCTCTTCCCGGTATTCCTGCAAACTGCGAACCTCAATTTCTTTTCTTTTCAAGCGTTCGATTGCGTATACTGTAGCTTCTGCTCCAAAGAGAGTTGTTACATAAGGAATGTTCCTTATTACGGCTTCCTTGCGAATAACGCTGCTTTCCTGTTGGGAACGGCCTCCGGATGGGGTATTTATAATTAGTTGTATTTCGCGGTTTTTTATAAGATCTACTATGTTGGGGCGTCCTTCTCCAACTTTTTTTACAGCTTCTACCTCTAACCCGTTGTTGATTAACACCTTGCGCGTCCCCGTTGTTGCTACAATTTTAAAGCCCAGATCAACAAGCCGTTTGGCAAGGTAAACAATGCTTCTTTTGTCGCGGTTTTTTACACTTATGAATACCTTGCCTTCGAGTGGCAAATTAGCGTTGGCACTTAGCTGCGCCTTAGCATAAGCCATTCCAAAGTCTCGATCTATACCCATAACTTCACCTGTTGAGCGCATTTCAGGCCCCAAAACTGGGTCTACGTTAGGAAATCTATTAAAAGGAAATACCGCTTCTTTAACAGCAAAATAGTGAGGTATCACCTCGCTGGTGAGACCAATTTCTTCAAGCTTTCTACCCACCATTATTTGGGAGGCAATTCTTGCGAAAGGAACCCCGGTTGCTTTACTTATGAAAGGGATAGTACGTGAAGCGCGAGGATTTACTTCGAGCACATAGATAGTGTCATCTTTTACAGCGTATTGAACATTCATAAGGCCTATTACATTGAGCTTCCGGGCCAGTGCGTAGGTGTACTGGGAAATTTTTTCGATAATTTCATCGCTCAGCGAAAAAGGTGGCACCACGCAAGCACTGTCTCCAGAATGGACTCCTGCTTCCTCTATGTGTTCCATTATCCCTGCAATGATAACTCTTTTACCATCGCTGATAGCGTCCACATCGATTTCAATAGCGTCTTCAAGATATTTGTCAATGAGTACTGGGTGCCCCGCAGAAATTTCAACAGCCTGTTCTATAAATTCACTTAATTCTTCTTCGCTGTAGATTATTCTCATGGCTCTTCCGCCCAGGACATAGGAGGGACGAACCATTACTGGATAACCAATTGACCAGGCTACTTGTTTAGCTTCCCGAAAAGAGGTAGCTATACCGTTTTTGGGTTGTTCCAGTTTTAGTCTCTCTATGAGTTGTTTGAAACGGTCTCTGTCTTCTGCTATATCAATCCCCTCGGAACCAGTACCGAGAATGGTAACTCCAGCTTTTTCCAGGTCTTTGGCAAGATTCAGCGGAGTCTGACCTCCAAGCTGGAGAATAACTCCCAGAGGTTTTTCCTTTTCTATTATGTTGAGTACGTCTTCCATATAGAGAGGTTCAAAGTAGAGTTTGTCAGAAGTATCATAGTCGGTGCTCACGGTTTCAGGGTTACTATTAACCATTATAGTTTCTATGCCTAAGTCTCTCAGTCCCCAGGTGGCATGGACACAACAGTAATCGAACTCAATTCCCTGCCCTATTCTGTTAGGTCCTGCTCCCAGGATAATCACCTTTTGGTTGGAGCTGGGATTGGCCTCACATTCTTCGAGGTAGGTTGAATAGTAATAAGGAGTTTTGGCTTCAAATTCTGCAGCACAGGTATCAACCTGCTTATAAACAGGTAAAATACCAAGACTTTTGCGGAACTCCCTTACTTCCCACTCGTTGGCTTTCCAAAATTTGGCAAGCTGGCGGTCTGAAAACCCAAATTGTTTGGCCCTTAAAAGAAGATCAGGATCGATCTTTTTCCAATCTTTTATCTTACACAGGTTTGCCTCCATTTCGACTATTTCTTCGATTTGCTTTATAAACCAGGGATCAATACCTGAGTGATCACTGATTTCCTGAATCGAAAAACCTTCTTTCAGAGCCATTTTGATATAAAAGATTCTTTCAGGATTGGGCTTTTGTAATTTTTCTCGAATAATTTCTCTTCGTTTTTCAGTTGGTAAAGAATTAAGCTTTGGAAGATCCTCAAGTCCACATTTTCCAATTTCCAAGGAACGCAAACCTTTCTGCAGCGCTTCTTTGAAGTTACTACCAATGGCCATGGTTTCCCCGACACTTTTCATGGAAACTCCCAGGACGGGCTCTGTTTCGGGAAACTTTTCAAATGTGAAACGAGGTATTTTAACTACGCAGTAATCAAGAGCCGGTTCAAAGCAAGCAGGTGTTTTCTGGGTGATGTCGTTGGGAATTTCGTCCAGAGTATAACCAACAGCAAGTTTGGCAGCTATTTTAGCTATGGGGAATCCAGTTGCTTTCGAAGCGAGAGCCGAACTTCTTGATACTCGAGGATTCATTTCGATTATTACCATACGACCAGTACGAGGATGTACAGCGAACTGAATATTACAACCTCCAGTATCTACTCCAATTTCGCGAATAGCCTTTATGGCCATATCCCTCATGTGCTGGTATTCATAGTCACTCAGGGTTTGTATGGGGGCTACAGTGATGCTGTCTCCAGTGTGTACTCCCATGGGGTCAAAGTTTTCTATAGAACATATGATTACCACGTTGTCCTTTTTGTCTCGCATTACTTCCAGTTCAAATTCTTTCCAACCGATGACTGACTCCTCAATCAGTATTTCACTATTTAAGCTGCTTTCCAGAGCTCTACGGGCCAGTTCTTCGAATTCTTCGATGTTATAAGCTATGGCTCCACCGGTTCCGCCAAGAGTAAAACTGGGGCGAATGACCAGCGGAAAGCCAATTTGCTGAGCCACTTCCATGGCTTCTTTAAGAGAGTAAGCGCGATCACTTTTCAGGACCTCTATACCGCAGTTTTGCATGGCCTTTTTAAAGAGTTCTCGGTCTTCGGCTTTTTTAATTGCTTCTGGAGAAGCTCCCAGGGTTTCTACTCCGTATTTTTGAAGGATGCCCCGCTCAGCGAGCTGAACAGTTATATTGAGTGCCGTTTGACCGCCTAGAGTTGGTAATAATGCGTCGGGTCTTTCTCTGGCAATGATCTTTTCAACCACCTGAGGGATCAAAGGTTCTATGTAGGTTCTATCAGCCATTTCCGGGTCGGTCATTATGGTGGCAGGGTTGCTGTTAACCAAGATTACTTCATAACCCTCGCTTTTAAGCGCTTTACATCCCTGAGTTCCTGAATAGTCAAACTCGCAAGCCTGCCCGATAACAATTGGTCCGGAGCCTATAATCAGTATTTTGTGAATATCAGTGCGTTTAGGCATGGCTTTCCTCCACAAGATTTATGAAGCTGTCAAAAAGATATGTGGTGTCGTGGGGTCCAGGACTGGCTTCAGGGTGGAACTGTACGCTAAATAAGGGGAGTTTTTTGTGTTTTATGCCTTCTAAGGTATTGTCATTCAGGTTGAGGTGGGTGATTTCCACATCCTCACGGGGTAGTGAATGAGGATCAACTGCAAAACCGTGATTTTGAGCAGTTACAGTAACTCGTCCAGTAAACAGGTCTTTTACGGGATGGTTTCCACCGTGATGCCCAAATTTCAACTTAAAGGTACTTCCACCGAGAGCGAGAGAAAGTATTTGATGCCCCAAACATATTCCAAAAATGGGCACTTTACCAATCAACTGTTGAGCGCATTCCACAAGATATGGCAGGGCTGCTGGATCGCCAGGTCCATTTGAGAAAAGAACTCCAGCAGGTTTTGCGGCCAGGATTTCTTTGGCTGTACTGAATGCAGGATATACTTCCACTCTGCATTTCCTTTTAGCAAGTTCTCTTAAAATGTTAAATTTAACTCCACAATCTATAACCACTATTTTGTGGATACCTCTTTCCTGCCAGAGATAAGGTTTGCTGGTGGTAACCACTTTCACCAGGTCTTGACCATTCATTTCCGGTAAAGACCGGGCTTTTTCGACCAGCAATTTGACATCAAGATTTTCTCCCAGGGCAACAAATCCGCGCATGGCGCCTTTTTCTCGAATATGCTTGGTAAGTGCTCTGGTATCTATCCTTTCCACGCCTAATATCCCGTGCTCTTCAAGGTAAGCTTCAAGGCTTTTTTCGGCCCGCCAATTACTGAAAATAGAACTTTTTTCTCTTACTATGAGTCCCTCTACCTGAGGCTTGGCCGATTCTACGTCGTTGGAGTTTATTCCGTAGTTACCTATTAGTGGATAAGTGAGGGTTACTATTTGTCCCTTATATGAGGGATCGGTGAGTATTTCTTGATAGCCAGTCATACTGGTGTTGAAGACTACTTCTCCACCTGTCTCTTTCGGGGCCCCAAAAGCGTAGCCCTGAAAAATTCTTCCGTCTTCGAGAGCCAGTAAGGCTTTCACTCTTTAACACCCTTGCAGTAATATATCATGTTTGTCAAGTGGTTTCAGGAATCGGATTTGGAACTTTCTTGGGATGCCTGGAAACCCAATTGTAATAGAACGTGGCTGGTATGAAATAATGTAAATACTTCCAGTTGCGTATTACCCTTTTCCAGGCTAAGGGCCAGGAGTAAAATTTTCTAAATACTTCGTTGTAACCATTTTGGAGTTCTTCAACCGTCATCCTGGCAGGTTGGTACACGACGTGAGCAAAATCGTACTTGGACCAGTCGTAAGTGAAGATACGGTTTTCGTTTTTTAGATTGTAAAAAATTTCAGTTCCTGGTAGAGGGGTAAGGATTGAGAACTGAGCGAAGTCGATTTTAGCGTCTTCGATAAACTCCAGGGTTTTCTGAAATACAGAGGTGTCGTCTTCGTCAAATCCAAACACAAAAGAACCGATTACCATTATCCCATGCTTATGAAATTTTTCAATGAGTCTTTTGTAGTTTTTAACTTTGTTAAAGCTTTTGTGAGCCTTTTTCAAAGTTTCTTCATTAACTGATTCGATGCCTGCAAAAAGGGCAATACATCCGCTTTTCTGAGCAAGGCTAATTAATTCGTCGTTGTCAGCAATGTTAAGAGTGCCCTGGCTAACCCATTTCTTTTTGAGAGGAATAAGAGCCCTGAAAAGTTCTTTAGAGTAGCTGGGGCTGCTTACAACGTTGTCGTCGAGGAAACCAATTATGCGCGTTTTGTTCTGGTAAAGTTTTATTTCCTCTATAACATTGTCTATATCACGGTGGCGATACTTTCTACCCATAAAGCGGGATACCGAACAGAAGCTACATCCATGAGGGCAACCCCGGGTAGTTTGAAATACATACTTGAGAAGGTATCTACTCTTTAAAAGGTCCAGTCGGGAAGGAGGGAGCTTGTAGATAGCTGGAAAGCTCTCTCTGGTATATATTTTCTTGAGTGCTCCTTTTTCTGCGTCCTCAAGCAGCTGTTCCCATAGACCCTCGGCTTCGCCAATTACCACAGCATCTGCATGTTCCAGTGCTTCTTCGGGACAAGCACTGGGATGCATACCTCCAAGGACTACCTTCGCCCCTTGAGTTCTAAAGCGGTCAGCTATTTGATATGCTCTCTGTGAAGTGGCAGTCATGACGGTGATACCCACCAGGTCAAATTGTCCCTCAAAAGGCACGTATTCAGCTCGCTCATCAACTATTGCTACTTCGTGCTTGGGCGGAGTTAGAGCAGCTAATAGGGGAAGGCTTGCTTGAGGGAAAGGCACTAACTTAACTTTTTTGTTATGTTCACTGGTTCCTGGGGCAATAAGAAGTATTTTCATTAAGATACAGTCACCTTCTTTTCTCTTTGTGAGTCTAATTTTCTGATATTATATAACACTGCACATAAATTATGCTAAAATGCTTACCGTGGGGGTTTAAAAATGCCTGCTAAATTTTCCATGTTCCTGGTTTTGGTTTGTCTAATTTTGTCTTGGGGTATTGGCTGGTCTCAGAGTAATCTGGTTTTGGTTGGCGAGCTTTCAGGAGTTATTAATCCTGTTTTAGCTGGCTATTTAGATAAATTGTTAGATAACGCGGCAGAATCCCAAGCCAAACTGGTGGTTTTGCTTATTGACACCCCGGGGGGTCTTGAAGCGTCAATGCGACAAATGGTTAAAGCTATCTTGAACTCACCCGTTCCGGTTGCAGCTTTTGTTTACCCTCGGGGGGCCAGGGCTGCTTCAGCCGGGGCTTTCCTAGTATTGGCAGCTCATTATGCTTTTATGAGCGAGAATACCACCTTGGGAGCAGCACACCCGGTTACAGTGGAAGGAGAAACAGTTAACGAGAAAATAGTAAACGATACGGCAGCTTTTATTAGAACTCTTGCAGAAACCCGGGGGCGCAATCCCGAAATTTCTGAGAAAATGGTTAGGGAAAGCCTCTCTCTTGGAGAGAAAGAGGCCCTGTCCAGTGGCATTATAAATGGTATTGCAAATTCTGTAAGAGAAGTTGTGAAGAAGATTGCTCCTGACTTGGAAGAAGCAGAGATTGTGAAAGTATCTTTGAGCGGAAGAGAAAAGGTCTTGCACGCTCTTTTAAATCCCAATCTTGCTTACCTTCTTCTCGTTTTGGGAGCTCTGGGATTGATTTTTGAACTCTCCAACCCTGGAGCTATTGTTCCTGGAGTTTTTGGAAGTATATGTCTTTTGCTGGCTTTTTATGCTTTTTCTATTCTTCCTGTCAATGCTGCTGGTGTAGTTTTTATTTTACTGGGGATTATTTTCCTGGCTCTGGACCTCTGGGTGACTCCAGGTATTGGGGTTTTAACTGCTGGTGGGGCAATTGCTCTTTTCTTGGGTTCGCTGGTGCTTTTTGACGTTAGAAAGGTGGGAATTAAGTTGCCTATAGGGCTTATAGTATTTACGGTTTTAGGTGTTTTAGCTTTTTTTGTTTTTGCACTTTCTATGGCCATTGTGGCGATGCGTAAGAATGTAAGGACCGGGGAGGAGGCACTGAAAGGTAAAGAAGGTGTGGCCAAGCAGGAGTTGAATCCTGAAGGATTTGTAGTTGTTGATGGAGAACTGTGGTGGGCGGAGTCCGAAGAATCTGTGGCTCCGGGAGAAAAAATAGTGGTGATTGAAAAAAGAGGTGGTAAACTTTTAGTACACAAAAAAGAGGAGGGTGAAAAGAGATGATTTTCTTAGGGTTTATAGTGTTGATTATAATTATTTTCTTCTCTGCCGCCATCAAAGTGGTTAGAGAATATGAACGAGGAGTTATATTCAGATTAGGGCGTCTGGTTGGAGCGAAAGGTCCGGGCATTTTCTTTGTAATCCCTTTAATCGATCAGCTGGTAAGAGTTGATTTGCGAGTGATGACTATGGATGTTCCCAAACAGGAACTTATTACCAGAGATAATGTCCCGGTTACGGTAGATGCGGTAGTTTATTTCCGAGTCATGAATGCCGAAGATGCAGTTACTCAGGTGGAAAATTATGTTATGGCTACTTCCCTAATTTCTCAGACTACCTTAAGAAGTATTGTGGGTCAGTCTGAACTTGATGAACTTCTTACTCATCGAGACAAAATCAACGAGGCTTTGCAAAAAATAATTGATGAAAAAACCGATCCCTGGGGGATAAAAGTTTCGGCTGTGGAGATTAAAGAAGTAGTCCTTCCTGAGGAGCTAAAAAGAGCTATGGCTCGCCAGGCTGAGACAGAACGTGAGCGTAGGGCTAAAATCATTAATGCAGAAGGAGAATACCAGGCTTCGGAGAAACTTGCTGAAGCGGCTAAGATCATATCCCAGAACCCGATTGCTATTCAATTGCGTTATCTTCAAACGCTCAGTGATATTGCAGCCGAGAACGCAACTACGGTCGTATTTCCATTGCCAATGGAAATAGTCAGAGCCTTTAGTATGATTGCAGGAGACACCAAGAAGGAAAATTAAATTTTGAGCTCGGCTTTAATGATTTCTCCAAAATAGATGTGATGAAAGTCTCCCTGAGGGTAGTATTCCTGGATTATGGATTGGGGGAAAGTAGCAGGATTGACTTTTGTTTCCTGAATTACCTGACAGGATAGAGCTCCTGTACATTCTTCGATGGAGGGAGTTGGGAAATCTTCATGGTGGCGGAAGGTGAAACCTGCCTTTTTAAACTTATTTTCTTCTCGCCCGGAAACGCTGCCGCAAAGTTGGATGATTCCCTGCATGTTCTCGGTGGGAAGCGCTACAACAAAAAAGGGAGTTTCTTTTAGTTTCTCAAAGGTAAATCGGGAAGGGCGTACCAGTACAGTAGCCACAGCTCTTCCCCATACCCTTCCGGTTTGTATCCATCCTATGGTCATGATGTTACTTTTTTCCTTCTCACCCGTGATCAAGAATAAACCTCCTACTTTTTCTATTAAGGCTGGAATTCGAGAGGCAACTTCGGTCCAGTCAACTTTTTTCCACATACAGACCATCTCCTTTTTATTCTGATGTTTTTATAATTATATATTAGGTCGATGCTTTGGTGTTTTATGATTTAATCTGGGAGGCGTTCGAGCTGCGAATAGTAAAACCTTTCGATCCCTGGAGAGGTAAGTTGTGTACCTGTCCTCCTAAATTTACTCTTAACCCTTACACGGGTTGCGAACACGCCTGTCTTTATTGTTATATAACTGCTTTTATACCTCAAGCTTTCCGTGTGAGAGAAAAAAAGGACCTTCTTAAAAAGGTTTATCGGGATTTACAGAGTTTCCCAAAAGGAAGTTATCTTACGCTGAGCAATTCTTCGGATCCCTATCCTTCTCTGGAAAAAGACCTCAAGCTTACCCGGCAAGTTCTGAGCTGGTGTTCGGAATTTGAGATCCCAGTACTTGTTATCACCAAATCTTCTCTGGTTTGTAGGGATATGGATGTGTTGCTCGCCACGCGTTCGGCAGTAAGTATAACTCTGACTACACTCTGCGATGAGGTAGCTCGTAAACTTGAGCCTGGTGCACCTCTACCTGGGGAACGTAAGAAAGCGATAATTGAACTTGCCAGAAATGGTATACCGGTTATCTTGCGCCTGGATCCTATAATACCAGGGGTTAATGATAACCCTGAGCAATGGGAACAGCTAATCGAAGAAGTTTCGCCTTTTATTGTGCAGGTGGTTTCTTCTACTTATAAGTTGCGTGCCGATTCATGGAAGAGAATTACCCGGGCTTTTAGTTCGGCGAGACGCTACAGGAATGATTACTGCGAGAAGCATGGTAATAGCCTGTATCTTCGCAAAGAAGTTCGTGAACATATAATAGGTTCTCTCAGAGAACTGGTTACCAGCTACAATTTACCTTTTTCAAGTTGTCGTGAAGGGTTTGTTGCCTGGAACGACCTGGTTTGTGATGGAAGCTATTTTCTAAACAACCAAAATCAATCCAAAAGATCTTCTGGGAGATAAATTTCCTCTTTTTCTGTATTTGAAAATGATGGTGGTGGCGATTCTTCGGGGTGACCTACAATTGAAACTGTGAGTTCACTCATCAAATCCAGATCTCGGGGTGTATCCAGTTCTCTTCCTTCTCTGTCTCTGATTACCCTTACTACTGGACGGATAGGCAAACCTTCGTTCAGCTTCACTACTACGGCTATTTCCCCGGTAGAGAGTTTTACGGTCTCTCCCACCGGATAGGGGGCTATGTGTCTTACCATAGTGGTGACCACCTGAAGATCAAAAAGCCTACCGGCATTGCCCATCAAGTATTCTAAAGCTTCTGAATAAGAAAAACGCTTGCGGTAAGGCCGGTCTACAGTTAATGCATCATACACATCTGCACAGGCACAGATTCGAGAAAGGAGGTGAATTTCCTCTCCTGCAAGACCATAAGGATAACCACTGCCATCCATTCTCTCGTGGTGCTGAAGGGCAATAACCGAGGATAGAAAGTCATACTCTGCGTGTTTTTGGATAATTTCTCTACTCCACACAGGATGCATGCGAATGATTTTACGTTCCTCTTCAGTTAAAGGACTTTTTTTGTGAAAGAGCTCGGGCGGGAATCGAATTTTTCCAACATCGTGCAGAAGGGTTCCTAAGGCAAGCTTTTTGAGCTGGAGGTAACTCAGATTCTGGAACTTACCAATCATTAAACTGATTACAGTCACGTTTACCGAATGGGCAAATAAGGCGTCGCTTTTGCTTCCTAACTGCGTCAGATAGAATATAACCCCAGAGTAGTTAAGCACCTCATCTATTAATTCCTGGATCACACTCTGAATTTTCTGGTAGCCATTTGTTTCTCCTCTCTGAAGCCTTTTTAGCGATTCATGGAAAATCTTTTGCACTTTCCTTTTGGTTTCTAAGTTGACCGGTTCTTCTACTGTAATATCTTCAAAAAGCTCGTGTTCAATGAATACGGATTCAAAGCCTAACTCAATGAGTCTTCGAATATAACTTTCAGTAAGCACAACTCCTTCATTAAGAAGGATAGAACCATCTTCGCGAAATACTGGATAAGCTATTTTCATGCCTGGACGCAAATCTTCAACCCTGACTCGAATCATAGACGTTTGCTTCCTCCCTAAGGCTGGTTGCATGTGGGGCAGGCTCCGTGCTTGCTTCTACAGATTCTACAATTGAAACTGTGAGTTCACTCATCAAATCCAGATCTCGGGGTGTATCCAGTTCTCTTCCTTCTCTGTCTCTGATTACCCTTACTACTGGACGGATAGGCAAACCTTCGTTCAGCTTCACTACTACGGCTATTTCCCCGGTAGAGAGTTTTACGGTCTCTCCCACCGGATAGGGGGCTATGTGTCTTACCATAGTGGTGACCACCTGAAGATCAAAAAGCCTACCGGCATTGCCCATCAAGTATTCTAAAGCTTCTGAATAAGAAAAACGCTTGCGGTAAGGCCGGTCTACAGTTAATGCATCATACACATCTGCACAGGCACAGATTCGAGAAAGGAGGTGAATTTCCTCTCCTGCAAGACCATAAGGATAACCACTGCCATCCATTCTCTCGTGGTGCTGAAGGGCAATTTTTATAGCCGTGGTGTTTTCCGGGATTCTCTCCAGCATAAGTTCAGCTGCCCACCCAGGGTGCTGTTTAATCACTTCCCAGTCTTGGGCATCCAGTTTTCCTGGCTTATTAAGAATTTCAAGGGGTACTTTTATTTTCCCCAGGTCGTGCATCAGACTGCCCAATGCCAGGGTACGCAAAGTATCGATAGGCAGTTTAAAAAATTTACCTATAAAAGCTGATAAGGTGGCCACGTTAACTGAATGGGCAAAAACCGAGTCATCGTGTTTACGCAGTTGCACCAGGCTGATGACTGATTTCCTCGAGCTAAGGACTTCTTCTATTATTGAATTTACAGCTTCTTTTAAGGGCTGAACTGATTTTTCTTTACCTTTGACGACTTTGTAAAAGGTTTCATGTACTGTTTGTAGCACTTTTCTCCTGGTCTCTTGAGATAATATTTCTTCTTGGTCTACATTTTCGAATCGTTTATCTTTTATGTATATATAGTCAAAATTCAGCTCTTTGAGTTTGTCAATAAGCTTTTCGGTAAGTACAACGTTTTCTTTAAGCAACACCACGCCGTTTTCATGAAGAATGGGATATGCAGTAACCATACCAGGACGAAGTCTGCTAACGTGTATTTTTAGCATTATTTCCTCCTTGACACAGTTTGTGAATTTTCTGTGTTTTTCATTACCAATGTGGTTGCTTTAAAAAGCTGTTTTTATTATACTCGCAAAAAAAGCTAATGGTAAAGCATTAAATGTGAAAGAAGGGTCCTCTTTGAAAGAACTACAAATTCCAGTGTATTGTGTTCCTGCTCTTGGCTGGAGTTGGTACGGTGAAGGAGCTTGGGTTGCTCATACTGGTCTCAGGGTGACCGACCTGGGGTTTAGGGCTAAAAAAGCAAAACTTCCACTTTTTGTTTCTTTTGAGGTTTACATGCCGCCGGTTTTAAACCCTCTTTCTGAAGGAGAAATCGAGGGAATTGCAGCTGCTTTTGAAGAAACTGTTTATAGCTATCTCATGCAACTTAGGTTTTACGAATCTCTCGCTCGCAATTATCGCTATATGTTCTCTCTCTGCTTGTTTGCTTATATTATAGGACTTTTCAGTGTAAATACCTGGTGGTTTATATGGTTTCGACAACCCTACCTGGCTCTGGCTGGCTTGGATAACTGGTTCAAGAGACGCAAGGTAAAGGTTCTGGAGGAGGGAGTTAGATTTCGGGTTACAATGGGTGAGGATCCGCGAAGGAAGAGACTGATTGAGGAAATTTATAGCCGGTTTAAGAAATTTGAGAGGCTTTCTAAAAAGGATTTTGTGGAAATAGTAACTTATTTGCGCGGAAAACAGAGAGTGGAACCTTTATGTTCGGAACTAATAAAGGTTTTTGAAGACATTCTAACCATGGAGAAGGAAGACAGTTTTATATTACAAAGAATAGCTTATACTTTTTCGAAGAAAGTTTCTCGGTTTTTCCTTGGAGACTTGCTATTGATTCCCCAGTTGTTACCTCCAAGGCTTCTTTGCCAGATAAGAGACCTTAATTTTGATATCTCTTTTTTGGTAGGTAAAGGTAATGCCCAGAGTCAATCTTTACAGACTGTTCAACAAATCTGATTATACACTTGTCTCTCCTCGTAATCCTTTCTTTACTGAAGAGAGGTTTAGTCGTTACTGGAGGATATCCGAGGGTGAAAGGCTGGAGATTGTTCTTCAGGTAGGTGAAAAAAACGAAGTAGAAAATCTCTTTGTAGCTTCTTCGCTGCTTGAGGTTGCCTCTGGGGAAGAAGGGTTGGAAATCAAGCCTTCTCAAGAACAGAAAGAATTTTTGGAGTACCTTAAAAAAGGCTTTTTGGACACCCTTCTCAAGGAGGATACTTCCCTTCTCGAAGATGAAAAAAACCGCAATATTTTTTATCATTTCAAACGCTTTCGTCCTGGGGGCTTTTATGGAGTTCTACACAAACTGTTTCCCATTGTTTTCATCATGCATGGCATTCCTGGTTTTCAGCCTATGACCTGGGATATGCTGATAGGTGACCCTTATTTTGAAGAAAGAAACCTGGAGGAGCTACAAAAGTACTATGCTCATTTGCAGTGGGGCATAGATGAAGCCTTTTCCGAAGTTAAGCTTAAAGTAGTCGAGAATCTGGCGCTGACCGCTTTGAACAAAATGGTTAGAGCGGATCCTGAAAATGGGTTTGTGAAAGCATATCATCTTTGTTCCAGATTGGGTCTGGGTTTCCTGCGAGATTTCTACTGGCCGGCCACTCAGGCAACGGAGCAAAGTGAATGGACCAGATTTATGAGACCCCCAATGCCTCTTTTCCCCTGGAGAAAGGAGGGTGACAAATCTTGACCAGTAAAGTGATCACCAATTTTCTTGACGAGGAATTGATAAATTACGACTCCGCTCTGGAATACCTGAGCTGGCTTGACCTTGAGTACTCTCAGCTTCTTGAAAAGGCCCAGCAAAAAGTAAATGAAATGAAGTGGCCTTCTAACCTGATTGTCAGGATGTCTTTTGTGGAAGACGAGAACGGACCATTTTTGACTCCGCTGGGCAATAAAATCCCAGTTCTTGAGATTGGCAATCCTTCTCGACAGAGCCATTACCTGGTGTTTGAAGCAACCTGTCACGGGGGGGAAAGACTGCACTCTGCAACTCTTTTTGCAGCTTTCTTTTCACTCTTGCAAAATTCCTGGAGATTGCGAGAGCTTTTAGAATCAAGTTTTATTGGGTTTTTACCGATAGTTGATCCTGACGGCTGGATTAAAGAAACCCGTGCTTACGTTGATAGAAGCGGAGAAGAAATTCATAACCCGGTGGTTGTGAGTTTAAGGCATATCAGGAACATGTTTGGATGGGAAGATGCCAATGCAGCTTTTGGAAGAAAGCTGGAGTCGATCCGTAGCCGCAGAGCTAAGGCGATTCAAAGATATGTTCTAGAAAGATTCAACCCTCTTCAGGTTTTTTCAAGCCTTCATGAAACGGTAATGCTGGGAAGTGAACTGTTTTACAGGAATGCGGGAATTATGATTTTACTTCATGATTACTTTACGCAAGAAGAAAAAGACCTGCTTACCCGTCTGCATTATCCCCTGAGTTTATTTCAGAAAAGCGAGGTTTTTCTGAGGAAGAGGTTTGCCTTTCGTTTTCCCAAGTACCGGGAAGAATTTTTGTTAAATCATCCCTTTTTTGCAAAGGCTCTTTCTATTAGAAATTTTATAAAAAAGCGGGGCTTTGCGATTTTTCAGGATAAATTTGAAGCGGCATTGAAAGAACTGCCTTTCTACGTAGAGAGGGATTTGCCTCTTGCTGAAGGTATTTACCTGCCTGGCCCTTTTTTCTGGAAAACTGGTACTACACTTACTCCTGATTTCTTTCAAAAGATGACCGGATGTTGTGGAAGAACCATCGAAACTTTTACTCAGTCCCGCGAGGAAAGATTGATGCAAGGTTTGGCTTTTGTTGAGGCTACTCTCAGAGTGGAAATACGAGGTGAGTGTTTTTAATGCCCAGAAGTTATAAGTTTTCGTTTTGGGAGATACCTGATCCTCTTAATCCTGGTCAACGAACGCTGGTTGTTTCCAGAAACAGGCTTAGGAGCTATCTTGAGCACATACATGGTCAGATTTATAGTAGGCGCTTTGAATTACCATTTCTCCAAATTAGTGTGAGGAGTGCTTTTGATACAGAGGATGATACAAGAGGAATTTTCGAAGCTTTTATAAAAAATTGTTTTGCTACCTGGCAAAAAAAACTTCTTAATCTTCTTTATCAGGATTATTTCTATTTGGTGCTTTTTGTGGTTCTTGCCTATGTAATGTGGAACGTGGGATTTATAGCAAGAGGTGTTGATTTTCTTTTTACTCTGGGTGGTGATTATCTGAATCCTTATGCTCACACTGTTTTGGTGCTTTCGCCAATCATTTATGCTGCTTATCAAAAGTTGTTATCAGGAAACACCGTTTTTAAAAAACGAAAAAGAATTGCCTCTTTGCGAAAAATGGAAGTTTTGCTTGAAGAGCCTCTCTGGGAGAAAGTTAGAAAGAAAGCTCTCCGCATAGTTTCTTTTGTGGATAATGTTTTGTTGAAACGAGAGTTAAAACAGCTTTGCTTATTGCTTAAGGCGAGAAACTGCCAGGGGATAGCTGAGTGGTTACTTGACTTTGAAAACACGATGAAGAATATTGATTACTCCTGGTCGGAGGAAGAATTGTTGGAGGAACTTAGAAGTGAGTTGGCTTTTCTAATAAGAAATAACTTTATGTTTTACGAAACTCGATGGGAATCTTCTTTGCCACTTTTTGAGTTTTATGCTTCTGAAGATTATGAGGTGTGGCAGGCAAAGCTTACGGCACTGATGGATCGTTTGAAGGAGGACCCCAGTGCTTCACTTTGTCAAGAAATTGCAAACTTGTTCCTGGAGATGAAGCGTAAGATTCATCTCAAGTTGGTTGGGCGTATTCCAGAGGAGATTTTCTCGGCGCTGGTTGACTATTACCACCGTCTGTACCTTTTCTTTTTTCGTCTGTCTCGTCAAGAAAAGACACTAAAGAGGTTTTTTGTTGGCCCCCGGAGAGAATTTTTAAAAGACCCAGATCAGGAACCTTTACGAGGAAAAAGTATTGCTTTTAGGAGTTGTGCGATCGTTGCTCTTACTCTGTTTGTATTTTGCTTGCATCTGGTTGGTGAAAAAGATTTTCTCGTCGTGGAAAGGTTTTCTCCTGGTTTTAAGTCGGTTCTGGGAAAGCGAGTGATGGTCGTTGATGATGGGATCAAAATTGGAAACTTCAAGTTGCTCCTCAGCCCTCCTCGCCCCTTTGCCTTTACTTACCGAAGGACCTCCAGGCTTCAGAAGGTTGATGCTTTCCACATCTTGAAGGAAGTGGAACCTGTCTTGAACCAGGGTTTTTGGAACAGGTTGAAGTACTGGTGGGAAAGAGCGATGGCCTTTTTTAAGCAGGGTTATGGCACTGATTTCGTGGTTCTCAAATTTAATTGCTCTCTCCAAATTTCCAAACCGGAGCTCTGGAAAGAGTATGACTTTGATGGTAAAGGTATGGAGCGGCTTGCAAGGGATCTTGAAGTAAGTCTTTCGTCAGTGTATGAGCGGGTTATGAGTGATTTAAGGATGAACCTGTTCAGTCAGGACAATGCTCAAGATATCGAGGAATATTTACAGATTATACTTAAAAGACCTTCTTTTAGAGAGTGGATTAGAAGGTTGCTTTACCCCTCACCCCTTGATACTTATCGCGTAGGATCCATTTATGATATGTATTTAACTGGGTTGGAATGGCTTCGAAGGCACCCTCGTATGGAAAAGGAGAAGGAGTGGCGCGATTTTGTGGAACACGAGATGGAGGTGGTCAGGGAGAATTTACAGAAAGAGCACGCCCACCTGATTGCATCCCCTCAAAAAGTTCGAGATCTGATTACCAAACCCAGCCTGGAGAAATTTATGGAATACCCTGGTCTTTACCAAACCTTGTTTTATCTTGCGATCAACGAAATCGTTAATAATCGTGTCGTAGAGGGGTTAAAAGCTGAGAGAAGTAATCTGCGGCAGAAATTAGAAGAAGAGGCCTTGAATTACTTGCAGAACGAAGGTGTTTTTCTGCACCGTATAGGCGTCCAGGTGGATTCGGTTGAAGTTAGTCTGGAAAGAGTTTCCTATCTGAGATACATGCGCCTGTTGCAGAGACGTCAAAATCTTATTTGAGAAGGGTTGTTGGTCAATGCTTGTTTTTTTAAGAACAATACTCAAGGTTACAGGTAATTGGTTGGCGGGACTACTGATAGTGGTCATTGTGTTCGGTTTCCTTTCTTTCTTCTTTCTTTCGCGCCACTCTCTTCCTCCTCAACATTTTGCGATAATACGTGAGGTTTGGGTCAGGGAAGGCTCTCTTTTTGGCCCTTCTGCCCTCCCCTATCGGGTCAGGATAGTGGAGAACAATACTTCTCGAATTGTTAATTTTCTTGTTCAACCACCACCCTTTGGGGTGGTCGAAGACATTTTCCCGATGAATATAGATGTCCCCCTTGAGGTTGAAGTTCCTCTCTGGACTAAGGATAGGATTTCCGGAGACCCCAACGATCAAAGTCTGGTTTACGTGGCGAATATTAAGGCTCTAATTTCCATTGTTGACCGTGAGAAGTTTGCAAAGAAGATTGATCCCCTCTTGCTTCGCTATAGGTTGGATTTTGTAGACGAAGAACCAGAATTCCAGTTTATGAAAGATGGCAGTGTAGTGATAGCTGAAAACAGAATTGATTTACTAAGGGAAATGTGTCGTGCTCGCTTTTATAGTGAGCTTTTTGGACTTTTGGGTAAAATTGGAAGCAGTATTGAGAACAAGCTTTATTTCCTTTCCAGAACAATTGAAAGGGAAGAAAAAAGTGATTCCGAGGTAAAAATAGAAGTATGGAAAACCCTGGAACGTTATCCCTGGTACAGGCTTGAACCAAGTGCCTTGGCTAACATTTTTCAAAAAGAACGGGGAATTTTTGAGAAAATCGTGGAGTTCCTCCAGGCAGAAAACAGAGACGCTGAAAAAGCAAGAATTCTTCGTGGCGAAATCAAGCAATTCTTTGATGATTATATTTCTCAAAATCCGGAAAGTTTCCTTCAAAATTTGTGGGACTACTCAATTGAGATATTTCTTGAAAAAGGAAACGTTGAAACTCCTGAGGAAATCAGGGCTTTAACTTACCGCTTCATTCATCAGAACACTCAGCTTTTGAAAAGAGCCTTGCAGGGTAACGAAGAAAAGAGCTGGAGTGAACAAAACTATGGTTTTATCTTTAAAGATGTTGAAATTTCTTTTGAAGAAGACTTAACGGCTAATTATGTTCAATTTTTATCCTGAGGTGAGCTTTTTATGGCGCTTTCTGTAATTCGAGCTTTTCTTCTGGATATGGATGGTACTTTCTACCTTGGAGATAAGCTGCTTCCTGGAGCTCTGGAGTTCATTGATTTTTTGCTTAAAACTGGAAGAAGTTTTTATTTTTTAACCAACAACTCTTCGCATAATGTAAACTTTTATCTCAGAAAACTTCGTGCTCTCGGCCTGAAAAATGTTTCTTCCCAGAACATTATTACTTCAGGACAAGTTTGTGCTTATTACATACGTAAATTTTTTCCTCAAGCACGGGTTTTTCTTCTTGGTACCCCAGAATTGGCTATGGATTTTATGCGAGAAGGTCTGCTTTTGGTAGAACACGATCCGGATTATGTGGTTTTGGGATTCGATAAAACCCTGACCTATGATAGATTAAAAAGAGCTACTTCCTTTATAAGGAGTGGAGTCCCCTTTTTAGCGACTCATCCAGACCTCAACTGCCCTACTCCTCAGGGACCCATTATTGACGCTGGTTCTATAATGAAGGCAATTGAGGCTGCTACAGGGGTTCAGGCTAAGGTATTTGGTAAGCC
The DNA here is from genome assembly GCA_048814795.1 of Atrimonadaceae bacterium G-SL-SR-0-11. Classification (GTDB taxonomy): domain Bacteria; phylum Atribacterota; class Atribacteria; order Atribacterales; family Thermatribacteraceae; genus Thermatribacter. The sequence goes on from CP184673.1 coordinate 1,459,713, forward strand.
TTATCCCGAGACCGTTTTTTACGTTTTGGAAAGAGTGGGTCTTTCTAAAAATGAGCTGGCTATGGTCGGAGATCGTCTTTACACTGATATTAAAATGGCTAAAGATGCGGGAATAACTTCCATCCTGGTTTTAACAGGTGAAACCTGTCTTTCTGATCTGGAAACTTCCTTTTCAAGGCCGGATTTTGTGTTTTCTTCTTTACAAGAGTTACTTGAGAATTTGAAAAAATTTTAACGGAGGAAGAGCTTGCCGATGCTTGACTTGCCTTTTATTGTTAAGAATGGCATTGGGGATTTTCAGTGTGTTTGTGGCCGCAGACATTTGCTTCCCGAACAGAAGGTTCTTCTTGGTGAAGGGGTGCTTTCCAGCTTACCTCAGCTTCTTGCAGAACTTGATTTGGGAAAGAAGGCACTTCTCGTTTCTGATGAGAACGTGTTTCCTTTAATTGGAAAAAAAATTGTGGAATTGTTGAAGGAAAGCGAGGTAAAAGTTGAAACCTGCGTGCTTGAAAAGCCTCCAGGCTTTTTTTATCTGGAACCGGATGAAAATGCAAGAAGTCAGATAGGTGTCCATCTCCAAAGAGGTCCTGATTTCATAGTTGCTGTTGGTTCAGGGGTGATCAATGACTTATGCAAGTTTATAGCTTACCGGGTACAGAAACCCTATGTTGTTGTTGCTACTGCTCCTTCTATGGATGGTTATTCCTCGCCGGGGGCACCCATGCTGGTTGGAGGTTACAAGGTTACTTTTGAAGCTCGTCCGCCTCGAGCAATTATTATAGACCTTGATATTCTTTCTCAGGCGCCACTCGAACTTATTCAGGCAGGGTTTTCTGATTTAATGGGCAAAACCACTGCTAATGCCGACTGGACACTCAGACATTATTTTTTTGATGAATACATGTGTGAATACAGTTTTGACCTGGTTAAAGAAGGACTGGAATACCTTGACAGAGAGGCAGCTTTGCTTGAAGAAAGATCCTCCGAGTTTATATCCAACCTCTCAGTAACGCTTTTTAATTCTGGCTTGAGCATGGCCCTGGTTGGAGATTCCCGACCTGCTTCGGGACTGGAGCATTTGGTTGCTCATTACCTCGAGATTTTTGCTTTACATAGGCATTTGAATCCTTCTTTACATGGATTGAGGGTGGGTGCAGCTACTGTTGTTGCCCAGAGACTGTACACTCGTTTTTTGGACGAGCTGCATCTTTTCTCTTCATTTGCCATTGGAACAAAACCAGAAATCCTGCTTGATGAGTTAAAGTTGCACTTTGGGCCACTTTTCCCCTTTGTAGAAAAGGAAGCTATGGAAAAACTTGTTCCTCCTTTTGCTTTCAGTAATTCTTCTGCAAATTTTGCTTCTTTCAAAAGAAAAGCGGAAGAAAAGTTGTTTGTGGTACCCTGGGTTGAAGATACCCTTAAAAGAGCTAAAATTCCTTCTTCCTTGGAGGAATTAGGTTTTGGAGAAGAGATGGTACACAATGCCTTTCGTTATGCTCGTTTCTTAAGAAAACGGATTACTTTGCTTGACTTGCTGGATTGGTCTGGTGTTCTTGAAGATTATCTTGGTTGGGCTCTTGAAAGCAGTGTTTGAGTTTGAATAAACGAAAACGTAGAAAGCGTTCCATCCAGGAAGCTGGTATAAGTGGGATGGAACGCTTTCTAATCTCAGAGAATATATTGCCAAAGCAAGCTTTCCAGCTGAGATTGGCTTAGCTCTCCCATAGCTCTTCCCCGGATTTCGCCATTTTCATTTATAAAAAGGTAGCGAGGAACTCCTGTTCCGGCAAACTGGCGTTGTACTTTTCCGTAGTTATCTATTAATACCGGAAAGGACCAGCCATATCTATTGACAAACTGACTACGAACCATTGCTGCGTAACGCTCCTGAGGAGCAATAAGTGTGCCCGAGACGCCATCTTCGTTAACCGCTACAGCGAGAATGAGCAAATTATGGGAATATTTAAACTTCTGATATACCCTTTCCAGAGTGGGGGCCTCGCTTACACAGTGTGAACAGGTAGTTTTGAAGAATACCACCAGAATTGGCTGTCCACGGAAATCTTTCAGTGAAACCAAATTGCTATCAAGGTCAGGGAGGGTAAAGTTTATACCTTTGTCGCTAATTTCTTCTGGCTCTTGTTCTGAGGAAGAATTGTTTTCTTCTGGTGACCAGTTAAAATAGAGCGAGGAACATCCTCCCAGCAAAAAGACGGTCAATATGAGGGCCACTATTACCAGGGCCAAGCTTTGGTTCCTTTTCCATTCCACTATCAATCACCTCTTTCCTTGGTTGTGTCTTCCCCTTCCTTGGACTTTTCCCAGTATTGTGCCAGTTCCTTGACTAACCCTGCTAAATTATTACTAATTTTTATTTTAGGGTATTTTTCTTTTAGTTGATAGAGCCTGGTAACTATTTCCCCAGCTCTTTTATAATAATCTATTGCTTTTGTTTTTTCACCTCTTGAAGAATAAAAATCGCCTATGGACTTAAAGGCCATGATTAAGCCTTCATAAGTGGTGGGGACTAAAGGAGCACTTTGAATAGCTTTTTCGAGATACGAGATGCCTGTTTCAAATTTACCCATTTCGATATACAAGAAACCAAGGTACTGCGTATACTTGTAGTTTTGAGGAGCCAGACGATGAGCTTTTTGGGCTTCTTCAAAGCTTTTTGTTCTCAGGAAAGGTTGTTTCTGGTTGAGAAAGTAAGACCTAAGCGCATTGCTGTACAGGAAATGAGTTTCTGCGTTCCAGGGGTTGAAATTAAGCGATTTTTCAGCGAGTGAAGCAGCTTCCTTCCAGCGTTCTTTATTCAGGTAATACTCGGCTCGAATTGCATAGTTTGTGCTTTGAATCATCATGAAACACAAAATTAAAAGCAGTGCAGAAGCAATTGCAAAAAATGTAGTGGACATTATATTTGTTTTTAACTGGTGAACAGGTCTCTTTTTTTGGACTTTTTCTCCCTTGCTCTCTTTTTCAGATATTGCTAAACCCGCGAAAAACCACATAGTGAGTTGGAATGCTCCAAGAGAAAAATTAACGTCTATCAGGCTGTGTAAAAGACCCATGAGTAAAACACCCAAAATACCTCTTTGTAAAACTTGTTCTCTTTCGGATTCAGAGTTGGTGTACAGGACTTTTTTAAAAATAAATATGAATAATGCCAGAAAAAGAAGAAGCCCCATTATTCCAGATTCCACCAGGACCTGGGCGTAAAAATTGTGAGTGCTTTCTGTGAAGTAAGGAGCGGATTGAAACTTTAAGTAGAGAGCTTTCCAGGCTCCTCCTCCCCATCCGTTTAGTGGCCGGAGTGAAAATATTTTTAGAGCATCTCTGTAAAAAAGAAATCTTTCCGAAACGCTGTGGGTTCTCAGGTTTATGTCTTTTATGCGTTGAGTTAAATGCTTTGGAAGGAAATCGCTTTTTGTAGCTATCACGAATAGAACAATCAGTATTACTACCACTGTGGAGATCACTATGGTAAGTTTTTTTCGGTCTATGGCAACTTTTCTTTTTTGAAAAAGTTGAGTTATAAGTTCTCCGGAGATGGCAAAAATTATGCCGGCTGTTGAGAGGTAGCTAAAGAAAAGAGGATTTTTTTGGAAAAGCAGTTCTTCTCCTTTTGAAAGAAATGGTAAGAAGATAACAACGCTTGCCAGGCTATAGGTAAGCAAACGAGCAGCGTTTTGGGGTTGAAAAACAAAGAGTAAAAAGACCAGGCTGAGCGGAAAAGTCAAGTATCCGCCGCGTGAATAAGTAAAGAAAAAAGCTCCCAGAAGCATAAAAGACGTAAAAAATCCCAGAGTACGCCAGGAAGGTTTTTCTTCAAGAAGAACAAAAGTTAAGATGGCGATATATCCCATGGTGAAATAGGCGCAGGCTGTATTTGGATACTGGAAAGAAGCGTTGAGCCGTCCACCGAGAAAGAGGTCCCGAAAACTCATTTTCAAGAAAGTACTCTGGGGATCTATCCAGCCCATTTGGTAAGAAAAACCTGTAACGGCAAGTATCAGGCCATTTATGCCAAAAAAGAGTAGAAAAAGTTTTTTCAAAAAAAAGGGTATTTGAAGCTTTCTTATAAATAGGAACAGAAGAAGGTAGGTGGCATAGCTCAGAAATTCTTGAAAGGCCAAACCTTTATCAGCCGCGAGGGGAATGTTGATAAAGTACAACAGAACAAAACCTGCGAATAACCACTCTGTGGTATCACCAAATCGAAACCATTCTTTTTTGTAAATACGCCACAGAAGCCAAATAAAGACAATGCCGTTTACTGCTACCAAAAAGGGATATTTTTCGTATTCAAAATATAGTCCCCGGTAATAAGGGGACAGGAGAACCAGGAAGAACAGGGCACTTACCAAAAAAGGTTCTCCACGGCTTGGGTTATAAGCATCTTTGGGGTAAGCGGTTTTGGACATTAGATAATCAAAGGATATTCAGAATTTTCTCTTCTAACTCTGTTTCGCTTATAAAACCTACTTCTTCATCAACGATTTTGCCTTCTCGGTTTATAAAAAAGTTATGAGGAATATATTTAACGTCATAATCTTCGCTTACCTCTTCATTTTCGTCAACAAGAATAGGATAAGTTATCTCGTAATTTTCAACAAAATTTCTCAAATCCCGAAGAGAAATGACATTTACTGCGACCCCAACTATGAGCAATCCAGCGCTTTTATAAGTATTATACATTTTTACAAGGCCCGGTGTTTCTTCCCGACAGTGAGGGCAAGCGGTTGAAAAGAAGTAAAGTAGGATTGGTTGACCAAGATTTTCGCTTAAAGTGAAATATCCTCCCTCAAGCATGGGAAGTGTAAAGTCTTTAACCGGCTTTGTCTGGTCATTTGGTACTTGGTTTGATAAGCACCCAGAAAAGATAATCAATAAAAGAAGCAGACTTACGATTTCAAAGAATTTTTTGAATTTCATGACTTTGTGACTCCTTTCTATGTTTTATACGAAAGTATCGCGGACACGGTTTCAAGATTGAAGAGGTATTCCCTTCATCCATTCCCCTTCCATTCCGATAAGTTTTACTTTGATTATTTTTCCAACTTGCTCTTCCCGGATATTTTCACACTTAACTGGAACATAATTTTCTGAATAACCTCTACCCATTTGCTTTCGCTGATCATGGCTTTCTATCAATACGCTTACTGTCTGGTTTATTAGAAGCTTGTAAAACTTTTCTCTTGAACGATCGGCTTCTGCGCGCAACACCTTTTCTCTCTCTCGTTTTACTTCAGCGGACACCCCTTCCTGCTTTTCCAGCTTCGTGGCTTCGGTATGAGGACGGGGAGAAAAAGGGAAAATATGCATCCTCAAGAAGAGCATTTTTTTGCAAAACTCAAGGGTTTCCATAAATTTCTCTTCAGTTTCCCCAGGAAAACCAACTATAATATCGGTAGTGATTCCTGCCAAAGGCTTGAAGGACCTTGCGGTTGCTACCAGTTCCTCAAAGAACTCTTTGCTGTAGTCGCGTTTCATTTTTTTGAGGATTTCGTTGCTACCGCTTTGCAGAGGCAGGTGAAGATGGGGACATACTCTTTCTCCAAAAGAGAAATAATCCTTTAAGAATTCTTTGCTTATAGTAAAGGGCTCGAGTGAGCTAAGTCTGATGCGTGTTGATTGTGTGTTTTTGAGTATGGCTTCAATGAGCTTTAAAAGATTCTCCCCCCTTTCTTTTCCGTAATACCCCAGGTTTATTCCACTTAGCACAATTTCCCTGGTTCCTTTCTGTTCAAGATCTCTAATTTCCGACACGATTTCGCAAATTTCTCTGCTTTTTACCCTTCCCCTCAGATGTGGCACAATGCAGTAAGAACAGAAGTGTTCGCAACCATCTTCCACTTTTATCCATACACGAGAGCGTTTGGTATCTGGAACCCCAGTGCTTTTAATCTCAAGACCGAAATTTTTCTGCAGGTAATCAAAAACCTCTTCTTCCTTTCTTACAGAAGGCAGGAAAGCTACCCTTTCACTGCGGAGAAACACACAACCTTCAAGATGAATTTTCCGGGAGTAACACCCGGTTACCAGAACCACAGCATTAGGATTCGTGCGCAGAGCTCTGTTTATAAACTGCCTGGATTTTCTCTCTGCTTCTCTGGTTACTGCACAGGTATTAATAATGTATATATCAGCTTTTTCCTCAAAACGCGTTTGGTATAGCGTGCTTTCAGAGAGTGAGCTTGCTATAATGTCGCTCTCAGATTGATTTACTTTACAACCCAGAGTCTTGATGGCAAATCTCATACGAGTAAATGTTCTCAAAATACGATTTTATGACTGATAATCCAAAGACTGCTGCTGTTTCGCTTCTTAAAACTGTTCTGGAAAGCAAAACAGGAACACAGTCTATTTTAACAAAATTTTCTTTTTCTGTTTCCGAAAAATCTCCTTCTGGTCCTATCAGAAGAAACACGTTTTGGATTTTGCTGAATCTTTGAAGGGGCTGGCTTAGGCACTCAAATAGCGTTTTTTGAGCTTTTGGATCAGCAAGAAGCTTTATTCCCGCAATAGATTCGAGTTTGCGGATCGCTTTTTGGGTGTCACGAAGGAAGCCTATTGTTGGCAGAAAGGGATGTCCCGACTGTTTGCAGGCTGAAAGTGCGATTCTTCTCCATCTTTTGAAATTACTTTTTGAGACCGTTTTTTTAAGAGAATGTGTGGTTGGAAAAAAATAGATATGGGAAATCCCTATTTCCGTTGCCTTTTCTACTAACCAGTCTGTTCGAGAAGTGCTTTTGAGTAAAGCTTGAAAAAGCTGCAATTTGGGATGCAGTGAACAGCCAATATTTTTCTTTACTGGTCCTTCTGTTCTTATTCTGGCCCTTTTTCTATCATAAGCTTCAAGGTAGGCCTTACAAAAGGAACCTCGTCCGTTCCACAACGTAAACTCTTCGCCAACTTTTATTCTATTTGCCAAGAGATGTTTGGTTTCTTCTTCGGATAGAAAAACTCTTTCTTTGCGATTGGTTAGGAAGGGGTAGAAAAAGAATCTACTCATCTTTAGTTTTTTAGCTTTCGGGATGAGTGAATGCTTCTTTTAGCTTTTCAAAGAGGCTTCCATTTTTTCTTTTTTGATGGCCGTTACTTCTGTTAGAATTTCTGGAGGGACTTTCTATTTCCTTAAGTTGTTCGAGAATTGCCCGGTGCTCTGGTGATAGAACCTTGGGAATTTTTAGTTTCAACTTAACAAACTGGTCTCCTCTGGCACCGGAGCGAGTGTCTACTACTCCCTTTCCCTTAATCCTCAAGAGCGCTTCAGGATCTGTACCTGGTGGGATATGTAGCTTTTCAATGCCGTATAGAGTAGGCACCTCTATTTCATCGCCCAGGACCAGTTGAGGATAAGCGAGCTCGATGGTACAATACAGATCCTTTCCTTTTCTTTCCAGAAAACGGTGTGGTTTAACCTTTATATAGATGTAGAGATCTCCCGGAGGACCTCCATTTTCTCCTGCTTCTCCTTCTCCAGCTATTCGCAAACGATATCCAGTGTCCACTCCTGGGGGTACTTTTACTTTTACTTTTCTGAGCCTACGTACTTTTCCTCGCCCGTGACAGCTTTTGCAGGTATCTTCTGGTATCCAGCCTTTTCCTCCACAGTAAGTGCAGGTTCTTGAAGTAACTACCGTGCCAAAAAAGGAAGTTTGAGTATGACGTATTTCACCTCTTCCATGGCAGTGGTGACAGGTGGTTTTTTGCTTGCCACCAATACCCTTGCATTCCGGACATTCTTCCCAGCGTTCGAAGGATACTTCTTTCTCAGTGCCGAAAGCGGCTTCCTCAAATTCAAGGTTTATTTCTAAGGTAACACTTTCTCCTTTGCGGGGTTGGGTTCTTGTGCGTGAGCGTTTAGCTCCTCGAGTACCTCCAAAAAACATGTCAAAGAGGTCGCCGAAACTTCCAAAATCCTCAAAAGGATTAAAGTCAAAATCACTGTATTCTGTTTGATAGTTATTTCCAAAAGCAGCGTGACCAAAGCGGTCATATTGAGCTCTTTTCTGGGGATCCGAAAGAATCTGATAAGCTTCGTTTATCTCCTTGAACCTTTCAGCTGCTTCTTTATTATTGGGATTGACGTCAGGGTGAAATTGCCTCGCCAGCCGCCGATAAGCTCGTTTTATTTCTTCTTGTGATGCATTGCGATTTACTCCAAGCACTTCATAGTAATCTTTCTTCATGGTCTTATTTCCACCTTTTGCTTTCAAAGCTCAAAAACCCTGACAATAGTATACACTATAAAGGCCTGATCGAGGTGAAACCAGGTTGAGATTCAAAATGCCTCTCTCTGGGGTACCCCAGAGAGAGGCATTTTGTGTTTTATTTATTATTTGCCTTCGTCGTCTACGACTTTATAGTCTGCATCAACAACGTCTTCTTGAGAGGATTTAGTACTTTCTTCCTGCTGCCCTCCACCTGCAGCACCTTGAGCCGTCTGTTGATAAAGCTCTTGAGCCATTACATGGGAGGCACTCTGCAGTTCTTCCATTTTCCTTCGTATTTCAGCTATGTCTTCACTTTTCACGGCTTCTTTTAAAGCAGAGAGAGCTTTTTCCACTCTTTCTTTGGTACTGCTTGAGAGTTTGTCGCCAGAATCGCGTAGCGTTTTTTCAGTAGTGTATATAAGGTTATCTGCCTGATTTCTAAGTTCCGCTTCTTCTCGTTTTCTGCGATCTTCCTCCGCATGCATTTCAGCTTCTTTAATCATACGGTCTATGTCTTCCTTGGTTAGTCCGCTTGAAGCCTTGATGGTTATAGCCTGTTGTTTTCCTGTAGCTAAGTCTTTGGCTGAGACATGGAGAATACCATCTGCGTCTATGTCAAACTTTACTTCGATCTGAGGCACACCGCGTGGAGCTGGCGGAATACCAGTTAACTGGAAGCGTCCTAAAGAATAGTTGTCTTTAGCCATAGGACGTTCGCCCTGGAGAACATGAATTTCTACTGTGGTCTGATTATCGGCAGCAGTTGTAAAGATCTGGCTTTTGGAGACTGGAATGGTTGTGTTGCGTTCTATGATCTTGGTGAAAACTCCTCCCAGGGTTTCAATTCCCAGCGAAAGGGGTGTTACATCGAGGAGCAAGACGTCCTTAACTTCTCCTTTCAAGACGCCTCCTTGTATGGCTGCACCCATAGCCACGACTTCATCAGGGTTGATACCTCTGCGAGGTTCTTTCTTGAATATTTTTTCCACAATCTCCTGTACCTTAGGCATTCTGGTCATTCCACCCACCAGAATAACCGCATCAATATCCTCTGGTTTGAGACCAGCGTCTTGCAGGGCTTTTTCGCAAGGACCGATAGTCCTTTCAATCAGGTCGATGGTTAACTGTTCAAGTTTTGCGCGAGTTAAGGTCATCACCAGGTGTTTTGGACCGCTTGCATCCGCAGTAATGAAAGGAAGATTGATTTCGGTTTCCAGAGCAGTTGAGAGTTCGCACTTTGCTTTTTCTGCTGCTTCTTTGAGACGCTGCAAAGCCATCTGATCATTGCGTAGGTCTATACCCTGGTCCTTTTTGAATTCGTCGATTATATAATCCATTATTCTGCGATCAAAGTCGTCTCCTCCCAGGAAAGTATCACCAGAGGTTGCTTTTACTTCAAACACTCCATCTCCGATCTCCAGTATCGATATGTCAAAAGTTCCGCCCCCCAGATCGTACACAGCGACAACTTCTTCTTTCCCTTTACCAAGTCCATAAGCTAAAGCTGCTGCTGTAGGTTCATTGATAATTCGTTTTACTTCTAATCCAGCTATTTTACCTGCGTCTTTGGTGGCCTGTCTCTGGCTATCATTAAAGTAAGCAGGAACAGTGATAACTGCTTCAGTTATTTTTTCACCCAGATATTCTTCAGCATCTTCTTTAAGTTTCCGCAATATCATTGCAGAAATCTCGGGAGGAGTGTAAATCTTTTCTCCAATTTTTACGCAGGCTTCGCCATGTTTGCCGGGGACGATTTCATAGGGTAGCACCTTGCGCGCCTTTTGAACTTCGGGATCTTCAAAGCGCCTTCCCATTAGGCGTTTAATCGAAAATACTGTATTTTTGGGGTTAGTTATAGCTTGTCTTTTGGCGAGTTGTCCTACCAGGATTTCCCCTTTTTTAGTCCAGGCGACAACCGAAGGAGTTAGCCTTGAGCCCTCCTTATTGGGAATAATAGTAGGTTGTCCTCCCTCAAGGTAAGCAACTACCGAGTTGGTGGTTCCCAGGTCTATGCCTATTACTTTGGCCATTTTTCATTACCTCCTTCTTTAACTTCTTTTTTTATGCGAATTTGTCTTCAGAAATTCGATTTACTTTAACCTGAGCAGGTCTCAGGACTTCTTCGTTCATTAAATAACCCTTTCTTATTTCTTCAACTATTTCATAGTCTTCGCGATTTTTATCGGAAACCGTGGCTACTGCTTCGTGATATTTGGGATCAAACTTTTTACCGATACTCTCGATTTGTTTTACCCCTTCTTTTTCAAGTATTGTTAGGAATTTCCGGTAGATAAGTTCAAATCCCTCTATTATAGCTCCGGTTTCACCATGTTTTTTGCTTTCCACAAGAGCTCTCTCTATATCATCGAGTATCGGCAAAAGCTTTATGATAAGATCCCGATTTGCCGTTTTTAAAAAGTTTTGTCGGTAAATCATTTCCCTTTTTCTGAAATTATCGAATTCAGCCTTGACTCTTTTCAGGTCGTTTAGATAATCCTTGGCCAATTTTTCTTTTTCTTCAGCTATCTTCTTTTGCTCTTCGAGAGAAGCTTTCAACCTTTCTACTTCTTCTTGAGAAACTTTTTCTTTAGGAGGACTTTCTGCTTGGTTCTGTTTGAGAGCTTCTTCCATTTTTTCAGACATTTTCTCACCGCCTTTCTGCTTTAGATTACTGGCTTTTATTGACCAAATTTTACCTTTCGTTGCAAGCAGAATTAAACCACTTTTTGGGGTATTTGTCAAGTAAGGTCAATAAATTTAAGCGGGCATAATCCATAATCATTGTTCTTGAGTGAGGAAGCATGCGTTTTTAGAGGTTTTTAAAAGTTTAGACAGGTTTGCAAAAAGATTTAGTTTCTAACTTTCAATCCCCTCCTTGCTGTCTTTATTTTTGGGTTTTAGATGATTATTTTGGAGATTGGTTTTCTTCTCTTGGTGTTTCCTGGGTTTTTTCTTCTCCCTCTTTTACCTGCAGCTTTTTGAGGATATTGACGGTTTCCCAAAGTTTTTTGTCAACCAAATAGTTTATAGTTCCCTCTTCAAATTTGCCATCTTCTTTTCTTTTGCCAGCGGGTAAACCAGTCAGTATTTCCATTGCTTCGTCAACTGTTTTGACAGCATAAATATGGAATTTGTTTGCTTTTGCGGCTTCTATTACTTCTTTGTCAAGCATGAGGTTTTTGATATTGCTTTCTGGAATGATAACTCCCTGGTTGCCATCCAGTCCTCGAGCCTTGCAAACTCTAAAAAAGCCTTCTATTTTCTGATTCACGCCACCTATGGCTTGCACTTCCCCTTTCTGGTTTATAGAACCAGTAACCGCTATGCTTTGTCGAATGGGTATTTCTGCTAAACTCGAAAGTATGGCGCAGGTTTCTGCAAGGGAAGCACTATCCCCTTCTATACCTTCGTAAGATTGTTCAAAGCAAATGCTGGCCGAAATAGAAAGAGGTTTGTCTTGAGCATATTTATGCCCCAGGTACCCACTTAAAATTAAAACTCCTTTATCGTGAATTTTGCCACTTAGGCGCGATTCGCGCTCAATATTAACTACACCTTGTTTTCCAAGGAAAACCCGTGCCGTTATTCTTGAGGGCTTACCAAAGCTGTAATCACCAAGATCATACACAGCTAGTCCATTTACCTGCCCTATGGCTTCTCCCTGAGTGTCAATGAGTAAAGTGTTTTCTTCGATAAGTTCCTGTATACGTTCTTCAATAAGGTTGAGTCGCTTTCTTTTCTCCTGAATCGCTTTTTGAACATGCTGTTCAAAGACTTGGTTCTTTTCTTCTTTGCGTGCCCAGTAATCAGCTTCAATAAGCACATCCTTAAGAAAACCGAGACGCGAGGTTATTTTCTCTTTGTGAGCCGCCAGGCGAGTGGCGTATTCAATAACCTTAGCTACTGCAGTTTTGTGAAAGGGTAATAGGTTATTGTTCTGACAACAGGTTTTTATAAAGCCAGCGAATGAGTTTATGATTTCAGAATTTTTGTTAATTTGATAATCAAAATGAGCTTTTACTTTGAACAACTCTCTGAAATCTTCGTCAAAACTTGTAAGTAGCTGATAAAAAATTTCTTCTCCGATCAGCACTACCTTGGCTTTAAAAGGCAAAGGGTCTGGGCGAAGGCCCTGAGGGGCAATTAGGCCGTACTGCTCAAAGGGATCTTCCATGCGTATCATCCCGGTTTTGAGAACTCTTTTCAGGCCATCCCAGGTTCCAGGATTGACGAGCAGGTCTTTAAGATACATGATAATGTATCCACCGTTTGCTTTATGGAGTGACCCCGCTTTTAACATAGTATGGTCGCTAAAGTAAGTGCCCATGAAAGCTCTTCGTTCAATACGTCCAAAGAGATTAACCCAGTTGGGGTGGGTTTCGAATATAACTGGAGGGTTTTCAGTTTCCGAGTTGTCAACGAAGACGTTGATTTTAAAAGGCAAAAAGGGATCCTGGAGGCGTTGAATTGGCAAAAGCTGAAGAGGTTGAACAGGCTGGTTTTCCTGAGTGTCTCTAAAAATATGTATGTACTGGAGAGTAAAGTTTTTAAGGGATTTGAGAAACTCAACGATATCGGGGATTTCACGATACTTTTCTATTAGTTCCAAAAAATAAGGAGCAATAGTAAACTCGGCAACTTTCTCATCAAGCTCTCGTATCTGATTTTTCAGTTCGATTTCCAGCTGGTGTATTTTTTCGAAGGCTTTATTAATTTTGGTCAAGAGCTGTTGTCGCTTGTTTTCTATGTTTTCTTTTTCTTCATCGCTTAGCGCTAAGTACTGCTCTTGAGTCATTGGTTTTCCGTCAACAAGAGGGACCAGGATTGGCCCCATTGTGGTAGCTCTGAAAACAAATCCCTCCTCGAGAGCCATCTTTTCCAGTTCCTGAATTATTTGACGATGTTTTCTCTGGTGATTGTCAATAAGTATTTGTTTTTGATTTTTATACTCATCGCTGCTGAAAGCCTTGGGGATAATTTCTTTTAAAACTTTAAGCAGGTTTTCGCTGGAACGGGCAAAATTCTTACCTTCTCCTCTGGAGAGACGTAACATTTTAGGTTGGTCAGGATTGTCGAAGTTAAAAACATAGCACCAATCGAAGATTTCAAAAGATTGACCCGCTTCTTTTTTGCGCCTGATAATATTCTGGATGGATTTCTTAACAGCTTCAGCGCGACCCGACCCTGCGAAACCACTCACAAAAAGGTTGTAACCTGGATGTTCAGTTTCAAGGCCCATCTCTAAAGCTCTTAAGGCTCTCTCTTGACCCATAATTTCTTCGAGAGAAGAAACTTCCTCTGTGTTCTCGAAGGAGAAAGAATCGGGATCGCAACTCCAGTAAAGTTGCTCTGGAGCTATCACATATTTCCGAACATTGACTCCCTTATTGTCCATTTTTCTCCTCACCTTAATGAAATTTTCTCGGTCTTGTTAAAGTTCCTGGTATATGGTTTTGACGCCTTCCAACTTTTCCAACTCGCTCATCATCTTTTCAATTTCCGTTTGTTCCCCTATCAATTCCAGTATTATTATTCCTTCGTCCTGACCCTCACACTCTGAAGAAAACTCATGAAGTCCAAGTCTGGTTTTAATATTGCAGCCAAAGCGAGTAAGTATTTCTTGCACCTTAACTGCATTTTTGGGACGATTGCCCACCTTTATAAGTAAGATTTTGGTCATTATTATCCTCCTCCTTTATCAGTGTTTGCTTTAAGGCATTATATACTAATTTAGGGTTTTACTTAAAGAGGGTTGGTCGATTTGTACGTATGGTTTTGCAAAGAGAACAGCGAGGAAATTAGAAGAAATATTCTACAAAAATAAAATGGAGCGGGAAACGGGACTCGAACCCGCGACACCCAGCTTGGAAGGCTGGCGCTCTACCACCTGAGCTATTCCCGCTCGATTGAGAAGCCCTTTTTTCAAGGGTTTCAGCGAGTTTTGGGCTTCCCCCTTTCTGCTTAGTTGTTCGCCAGACTAAGCATTTTTCTTTTTAAGAGCTTTTGATTTCTTTATAGATTTCTTCTAACTTTTTGCCAGCCATCTTCCTTCTTTTCCAACACTCTCCATAGTGCCCGAAAACCCAAATTAGCTTCACCAAAAATGGATTAATTACTTTTCCGTTTTCGCTCAAGGTAGCGTCTCTTTTTTGCCCGCTCGTAACACCTTCGAGAACAATACTTAGCCCGGGGGTCAAGAACCGGAGCGTTGCACCCCGGGGCTTCACAGGTTCTCACCATTAAGGGTGCTACTTCCTGAAAATACCACTGCAAAAAGGCGGCATCTAAAGCACAATAGGCTCGGAAATACCAGACCACCGGGGGAATAGATTTTGTCCCTTGCTGGTGCACCGGGACAAGCTCAATGGTCTCCAGTTTTGCTCCTACTGCCGTGGCAATCAAATCCCAGGTATAGCCAATAAGCTCGTGGTCTTTCAAAGTGGAGACTTCAGGCGCTCTCTCCATCATCTCTTTGCCAAGCAGGTCTGGGCTTACGCTCTCGTGGATTGCGGCCATAATAGCATCGGAAATCGTAAAAGAAGGTTTTAGCACATCCAAAAACCTATTGCTTATTTCTTCCTGAGACTGAGAAAACTCTAAGGACTTCTCCAGAGGCCTAATCCGAGAAATACCAAAAGAAAAAAGCTGGAAAAACTCGCAATCTTCTCTACTAAAGAACTCTCGCAACCTTGAGAGCTTTCCATTTTTCACCCAATCGGTAATGTTAGTGAGGTAGCGGAACCAGATTAAACCCCGTTGGGTGGTACCTGAAAAATCAATCCCTAAGGTGGCACTCAGAAACATTGGCTTCACTGGGCCATAGCTAACATAAAAGTCTCTGATTTTATTCCAATCTTTGCGCTCAAAATCAAAACTCAATTGTTTAACCCTTTCTTCCCAGAAACGTGGGTTCCCGTTGATTTCCCAGCTTTCTGAGCGGGAAGAGGGATTATAGGCAGTAAAGATTACTGGTGTTCCTTTTACGCTAATAAGGCGTTCCTTTCCGGTTGGAAAGTCAATGTCCTGAAAGGACACCTTCCCCCGCAGGGCACGGAACTCCATGGAAGCCAAAAATGGAGAAAGTGGAATTCGGCTTTGTTCCAATTTTTTCACCTTTTCCCATAGTTTTCTACCCCCATGGTACCATGAATCTTAGTTGAAGTCAAGAATTTGAAGAAGAAAGGAGGGCGGAGCGTTGCCAAAGCTGACCGGCATGAAACTGCTGCGGTTAAAAAAAGGTTGGCCCCTACGGGTGGTGGCCACCGAGCTCGGTGTTTCAGAAACGTTAGTTTCGAAATGGGAAAACAAGCTGCGGCCCATGTCAGAGAAGTATTTAGGGAGACTGACGAAGCTCTACGGTGTTGGTCCTGAAAGGCTCTTGGAAGACCTGAGTGAAGAAAAAAACCCGGTCGCCTCTGAACAGAGAGGCTGACCGGGAAAAAAAAAGGATGGTGGTCCTCATGGTGGTAGCATACCACAAGATTCCCATCAGGGCAACGGGGCGGATGGCCGGTATTTACATCCAGCAGAAAGACGGAAAAACCATTGCTGTCCGTCATGCCCGACCCGAGCACATGCTGCAGAAGCCCAAAGGTTGGGCATTTTCCGGCGAGGTCGTGGATTTTCTTAAGCAACAGAGCGCGGAAGAAATAATCGTGCGCTGCGGGGACGATGAATACGAATGCGCGTTTGAAAGGTTTCTGGCTTTAAGCATTGCCATTAACCGTGGTTTTGGACCGCAGTTAGCGCTACCTTTGCGCTACTGGACCATCATTGGACACCAAAAAACTGTGAAGGAGAGAGAGCAAAATGGGCAGAAACAGCCCCTCCTCTTTGCTTGAAACCGCCCAAGACTACGCGAAACGAAGCTGGGCACCAATTCCCGTCCCCCGGGGCTCTAAAGCCCCGGGGGTTCCAGGGTGGCAAAATCTGCGCCTAACTTTGAAAGATTTACCCCGGTATTTCAACAATGGCAAAAACATCGGTGTTCTTCTGGGTGAGCCATCCGGTGGTCTTTGCGATGTTGACCTCGACACCCCGGAGGCCTTACGCATCGCTGATTACTTCCTTCCCAGAACCCAAGCTGTTTTTGGCAGAGAAAGCAAGCCACGTTCGCATTGGCTCTATTACTGCCCCGGTGCAAAGACAACGCGCTTTGAATATGACGGCACCATTGCGGAAATTCGCTCCACCGGTGCACAAACCGTATTCCCGGGGTCTGTCCACCCTTCCGGGGAAGAAATCCGTTGGGACCTTGAGGGGGAACCCGTCCAGATTGACTTTGCAACCCTAAGGCGTGCTGTAGCGAAATTAGCTGCATGCGTGCTTCTGGCTCGCTATTACCCACCCCGGGGCTCAAGACAGTTTGCAGCAATGGCATTGTCCGGCTGGTTGCTGCGCAATGGTTGGGGCGATGAAGAAACTGCTGAATTTCTCAATGCTCTATGCGAGCTGGCTGGCGATGAGGAAGTCCGAACGCGTATAACCCAAATCCGGAACACAGAAACAAAGGTTAAAGCGAACTTACCGGCAACGGGCTTTCCAACACTCGCAGAGTATTACCCGGAAGAGGTTTTGCGCAAGGTGGGTGAATGGCTGGAGCTTCACAAAAAGCAGCCAGACACCGAGCGCCCAGCTCAACCCTGCACCGACCTGGGTAATGCGGAAAGGCTGGTCCATTACTTTGGCCGCGTCGTCTGCTACGTTCCAGAGTGGGGCTGGCTCGTGTGGGACGGCAAGCGTTGGATTAAGGACACAGGAAAACAGCGGGTTACAAGATTAGCTGAGGAAACAGTGCGAAAAATTTACACCGAGGCCACAGAGGCGCCGACCAAGGAAGAACGGGAGCGCCTTGCAAAGTGGGCCTTGGCTTCGGAGAACCGCCAGAGGATTGCGGCTATGGTGGAGCTTGCCGCCCCCATGGTCCCGGCTTCTGCCGAAGATTTTGACAAGGACCCATTCCTTTTGAACTGCGAAAACGGCGTCGTGGACTTGCGGACGGGGGAACTCAAACCGCATGACCCCAGCTTGCGGCTCACAAAGCTTTGCCCGGTCGCCTACAACCCAAAAGCTGAAGCACCACGGTGGGAAAGGTTCCTGCAAGAGATTTTCCCCGGAAACCCTGAGCTTGTTGCTTTCATGCAACGCGCGCTTGGGTACTCCCTCAGCGGCGATGTGCGTGAGGACAAGCTCTTCATCTGCTGGGGTAGAGGTAGAAATGGTAAAAGCACTTTACTGGGAACAATACAGCGCATTCTGGGCGACTATGCCAAGCAAGTTGCGCCTGATGCTCTGTTGAAGCGCTCTGAAAAAGGCGATGCTCACCCAACAGCCATTGCCGACCTGTGCGGTGCCCGCTTTGCCCTGGTACAGGAAACGGAAGAAGGGAAGCACCTGGCTACGGCAATCGTTAAGGCGATGACCGGGCGGGACAAACTGAAAGCCAGGTTCATGCGCAGAGATTATTTTGAATTCGAACCCACCCATAAAATCTGGCTTTCAACGAACCACAAACCTTTAGTTAACGACACCACCGTGGCCATGTGGTCAAGGATTGTGCTCATTCCTTTTGTGGCTTTCTTCGATGAAGCGCACCAGGACAAGACTCTGCCTGAAAAGCTGTGGGGTGAGCGAGAGGGTATTCTGCGGTGGCTGGTTGAAGGCTGTTTGAAATGGCAGAAAGAAGGTCTCAAACCACCACAGGTGGTAGTTGAGGCAACCAGAGCCTACCAAAGTGAAATGGATGTTCTGCAGAGATGGCTGGAAGAGTGCTGTGTTTATGACCCGCAAGCAATAACACCCTTTAAAGACCTTTACGCATCATACGAGAGCTGGTGTAAGGAAAACGACGAGACACCGATTTCTAAAAGAAAATTTAGCAGTAAGCTGGAAGAAAAGGGATTTGAAACCGTGGTGTTGACTGGAAACCAAAAGGCACGTAAGGGGCTACGTCTTAAAGAAGAATTTACCCCGGGTCCCATTTCTTCAAGCAGTGAAACTCAAGATGGAGAAAAGGTAAACCAAACAGTTACCGAAGTTACTGATGTTACCGATTTTCCTATATATAAATATAAAAGCCCTGTATATAGAAGTTTATACCGGAAGTATGGTAACATCGGTAACTTGAGTAACTCCCCCGAAGGAACAAAACTTGAATCTCCCCCAGCTTCCGATTTGAATACCGGGGAAGAGCCCCCGGAAGAAGAAACACCCACCCCAGAGTTCATTGACCCTTCATGCCCGGTTTGTAACCATCCCCAGAGAAGCAAGATTGAATACTTATTCGACTGTGAGATGTCTCCTAAATACTTGAGTAAGAAGTATGAGATTCCCAAAGAGGCAATATTCGAACATTGTAAAAATCACAGAGCACGCAGTCCTTGACCCTTTATTTTGTTGAGTTTTGTTAGATTTTGTTGATTGGAGGTTGAAAGAATGAAGAAAACCAGAGAACTTACTCCAATTCAGCAAAGGGCAATTACCCTTTTGCTCCAGGGCAAATCTCAAACCGAGATTGCCAGAGAACTGAACATTGACCGCACCACCCTTTGGAACTGGAGAACCAAAGACCCGGTTTTCACTGCTGAACTCAACAAAGCCCAGGCTGAGCTTTACGCACAGGCAGTCTCCAGGCTATATAGCTTAACAACCAAGGCTTTAGAAACCCTGGAGGAAATCCTGGAAAAAAGCGATGATGAGCAAACCAAAATCAAGGCAGCTTCTTTCATTCTCAAATCAGCAGGATTAAATGAAATTAACTTTACCCCGGGACCTATGAGCGAAGAAGAAGTAATTGAACACTGGGTCAGAGAAGAAGCTGAGAAAGAAGACCGGCGAGAACGGGAAGAGTTTTACATTAGTTTTCAAAAAGCAAGAGAGAGGGTTCTAAAAAACCTTGCTAAATAACCCCGGGTAATAACACCCCGGGGTCTTTTTTGTTGGGTTAAGAAAGTTAACTTGTTGCGTTTACAGCCTTGCAAAACTCGCAAAATTCCTTTTAGAGTTTTTTTGCTCTTTTCAAACTCGAAAAATTAGAAAAAATATACTTCCCCCGGTGTATGTTACTTATACCCCGGGGTATGTTACCGGGTCTGCTTACTGCAGTTTGTCCTGTTCGGCTAACGCTTTCTTTAAACCCTCTGCCTTATTTTTCAATTCCAGCAACCTGCCGTTGAAGAACTTCAGGTATTCAGGCAGCTTTTGCGCCAATTCCAGGGCTTCAGGAACAGAGAGGTAGCGAGCTGGACAATTAAAGTCGTTGTGGACGTAAAAACTTCTACCAAACCACCCCGGGGAAGGCGGTATTTGTGCCCTGTTGTAACACAGGGCAATGTAACTGCCAACATTACTGCTAAACCTGTAAATGCTTATTTCTCCATGCGTGAATAGCTCTAAGGTTCTCCAATCGCTGAGGTGGTGTTTTTCCAGGGTGTCAATCAAGTTTTCTTCCACTTCCTGCAAGCAACCAAGCAAGGCTTTCAATTCCTTTTCGCTTTTCTCTGCGCTGTTTTCAACTTCCCCAAATTCCATCATGAGATTTTCCCCCTTCTCATAAACTGGAAACAGGATTAACTTTGGAAAACCTAATTTCTGGGCTAACTCGTCCAGGTCCATTTAATTAACCCCCCTTTTTCACTCTCTCGTGGCCGCTAAAACACCGGGAAATACCAAAACCTTACCCAACCAGTTTCAGAAGTTCTCAGGCCCTCTAATGCGCAGTTTTCACCCCCCTTCAGCTAAACCAGCCTGTCCATTGGTGAATACTTGAGCATGGCTTCCCGCAACTGCTTTCCGCCCATGTGAACATAAACCATACAGGTTTCAATATTGGAATGTCCCAAAAGCCTTTGCAGGGTGAAGACGTCCCCACCATTTCTTATGTAGTTGGTGGCAAAGGTATGCCGCAAGGTATGTGGGGAACACCTTACCCCTTCAATACCCGCTTTCTGGGCTAATCTTCTAATAATTTGTTCTACCCCCCGTTTCTTCAAGGGTCTTCCGTCCTGGGTTATGAACACCCGGTCTTCATAAGGATGAAAGCCACGCAGCTTAAGCCACCTGGCCATTGCCTTTTTTAGTGTTTTGCCCATGTAAACTTCACGTTCCTTTTCCCCTTTGCCTGTAACCGTCAGAGAACCCCGGACCAGGTCAACCCGGTCTAAGGTAAGGGTGAGCAGTTCTGAAAGCCGTATTCCGGTGTCCAGGAAAGTGAGAAGCATTACATAGTTCCTGAACCCTGCCCAGGTCTTTTTGTTGGGTGCCTTGAGCAAGCTCATTACTTGCTCATCATTGAGGATGTGGGGAAACTGCTTGGGTAAGCGGGGACGCTTAAGGGTAGAAGCAAAGTTTTCTTCCAGGTAACCTTCTCGGTAAAGAAAGTTAAGGAAAGCCTTTATGGCCCGAACGTGGGTGTCAACAGTAACTACTTTAAGGCGGTCAAAAAGGCTGTTAACGTATTTGCGCAAAGTGGCTTGGTTAAGTCCTTCCCGGTCCAGAAACCTTACGAACGGGGTTAAGTATTCCTTATACCATTTCAGCGTTGAACTTTTCTTTCCTTCTACCCTGCCACTTAGAAGAAAATCTTCAAGGTAAAGACCCCACAGAGAAGTTTCTTTTTTGGTCTTCAATTTGTTCGCCAGACTCGCCAAAAACCGGGGTAAAACAACAAATGTTATGAAATCTGAAAGGGGCTTCTCATGGGCATTTGAGGCATTGGAGCGGGAAACGGGACTCGAACCCGCGACACCCAGCTTGGAAGGCTGGCGCTCTACCACCTGAGCTATTCCCGCTCGATTGAGACAAATTTATTATAAGTGGTGTTTCTTTTTTCGTCAATCATCCAGAGCTTAATTGAAATTATGAACTGTAACCATCGAGATGGTTTTTCCCCAAACGACCAGGCTTAGTCATATGTAGAAACAAGGAATGAACATTTTGCAAACAACCGTTGTAACTTGAAGTAATTTGTATTTTTTCGAAGCTTGGTTTAAGCTAAAATACTATAAAGATCCGGGTTATGGAGGTGTTTTCATGTCTCTGGTTTTAGTAACTGGTGGTAATGGCTTGCTGGGTTCCTGGGTGACCTATTACCTTACTCAGAACGATAAGGGTGTCATTTCTTTTGACCTCAAGGAAAAGGATTTTGACTATCTTCGAGAAGTCAGGGATAAAATTGTTTTTGTAAAAGGTAACGTACTTGAGTGGTCGAGCATCCTGCCTGTTTTTTTAAAATGGGGTAGCGAAATTGAAGGCATCATCCACACTCCAGCGGTTATGGCTACTCCTCAATACTGGAACAATCCTCACCCCAGCACAGTTGTTAATGTTATAGGAACACTTAATTTACTGGAATTTGCCCGCTTGTATCAGGTGCCCAAGTTTATTTATATTAGTTCAGGAGCGGTATATGGAGAAACTAAGGACAATCCTGGAGAATTAACTCACCCCCCTTCTCCCTCCGACCTGTACGGCGCCAGTAAAGCAGGTGCTGAGTTCTTGACTCTTCAATATGGTAATCATTATGGAATTGACGCGAGGATAGTTAGACCTTATTTCTTCTTTGGTCCTGGCCTTTTGCCTTCAGAAATGACTCCTCTTTTCCGAAATTTGCTCGGGTCTTTAGAGGGCTTGGATAATCTCTATCTGGAAAAAGGGAAAGAACAACGTCTGGGATTTACCTATGTTAAGGATACTGCCTGGGGCACCTTTCTGGCCTATCATAAACCAAAAGTAAATCACCGAATTTTTAACATTGCTACCGAAGAAGTTACCAGCTTTCCTGACCTTGCTCGTTTAGCACAGAAATACAGTGATCAGCCGCGGGAAACCCACATTGGTCCGGGGAAGATGTTTCCAAGGGGAGAAACTTTGGATATAACTCTGGCAAAAAAAGAGCTTGGTTTTGAACCTCGCTACACTATGGAAAGAGCCATGGCTGAGTACGCAGAGTGGGTTAAGAGGAATAGAAGGAAGAATTAATTTTGTTTGCAATTTATGAATGATTTGCAAAGTTTTTAAATTTCGCACTTACAGGGGCCGGCTTACTTCGGGTTCTTTTTGAAGTGCTAAGTTTAACACAAAAGACTATCAAAAACAACCTGTAGCCAGTTTAAAAAATCTGGTGAGCCGTGCAGGAGTCGAACCTGCGACACCCGGATTAAAAGTCCGGTGCTCTACCAGCTGAGCTAACGGCCCACCCTGAAAACAAGAGATATTTTAACGATTCCCTTCTAAAGTGTCAATGTTTGAAATTATGCTTTACAAAACTTTTTAGTAGGGCAAGAAGCTACGAATGATTTTTCTTGGTAGAGGTTCTTTGATTATTAGGGCTCCCGAGGGGCACATTTCCTGACAACAAAAACAACGCAGGCAGTTTTTAAAGTTAAATTCGGGTAACCCCTTTTCTATGTTGATTGCTTTAGGACGAGCGGGGCATACCGAATGGCATATTCCACACTTTTTGCATAGTTCTGGAACAAGGGATGGGTAATCCAGAAGAATTCCCCTTAAAATTTTAAGGGATTGAAGATGTGATTTCCCCGTTTTTTTAACTTCAAAGCCTTTAACCCTCACCTCTTCCAGATTGCTACCTAAAATTTCTATATTTTCCTCTCTATAAGTCCCAAGACCTAATTCCTCTCCCTTCTTGCAAGTGGGTACTATCGAGGGATCCAGGCCAATCACTCTGCACATAGTGGCATCTAAGGCTACTGGATCAGCGCTCAAAGCGAGAAGATTAAGTGCTTTTCCCTTCCCATTGCGAGGTCCATTTCCTTCCATAGCCATTACTGCATCTACTATGTACAGGGAAGGACGAAGCAAGAGGTTAAGATCGACAAGCATTTTGGAAAAAGCTTCAACATCGGGAAAGCGAAAGTGAAACTCGCCTTTACGCATACCAGGAACGCAACCCAGCTGGTTTTTTATTGCTCCGGTTATCACAGTTAAACCGTGGGTTTTCCACTTAGCAAGGCTTACAATTGTTTCGTATTTAGTTATCCCTTTTGCAATTTGAAAGCGCTTTACTTGTTTTCCCTGGGGGAAAGTTATTTCTTTTGCGTTTACGAAGTCCTCCAGGGGGATCCCCAGCTGTCTGGCCAGAGGTTCATAGCCGGCTTTCTGAGTCGCTGTTTCTGGTTTGCCAAAGCCAGGCGAGTCTCCGTAACCAACTTTGAACCCTTCAGATAGCAGGATTTCTGCCAGAGCATAGAAGACTGCAGGATGGGTTGTTACATGCTTCTCAGGAGCTTCGCCAGCAAGAAGATTTGGTTTAAGCAGCGCTCTTCTTTTTGATCCAAAGATTTCCTCAATTCCTCCCAGAAGCTCAATACCTTCGTTAAGACTCTTTCTTACTTCATCTATTTGATAAGTGCTGCATTTTACCAGCGCTACTTTAGATTTTGTTAACATCGTTTTTGTCAACTCTACTTTTTTTATTTTGGCGTTTAAGTTAATATACTGCAAAGCTTTCCTTTTGAAAAGTTAAGGTCAAATTGGGGAGGTGGGATAAATTGCATATACGGACTCGTTCTCTGGTTTTCGGGGGTATTTTAATTGCTGCTTCCGTAGTGCTTACTCGTTTTGCCAGTATCAGAGTAAATTTTGGGGCTGTGGAGGGAGTTAGAATAGGTTTTGGTTCCTTTCCTATCATTTTTGCCGGTTTTTGTTTCGGACCTTTAATAGGAGCTCTGGTTGGTGCTTTCTCAGATGTTCTGGGTTATATCCTTAGCCCTGGTGGTGGCCCTTATATGCCTCACTTTACTCTCTCCTCTGCTCTCTATGGAATTATTCCTGGTCTTTTCGCAATGTTAACCTGTTTTTCTGAGCGTTCACGAATTCTGGGTGGTATTTTAATTTCTCAATTATTCGTAGGTTTTCTGCTTACACCGTTCTTTTTAGCTACCCTGTTTGGCATTCCCTGGAGATTTTTAATCATACCAAGACTGGTGGGCATACCAATTCAAATTGTTGCTTATTTTTACTTCTTTGAGGTTCTGAAGAGGAATAGTTTTGCTAAGGAACTCCTCTTTCACGGTTGTTCTCGTTGAAATAAGGGTGGGGTTTCCCCACCCTTATTTCAACCTCCTTCGAAAATAGGCTTTTCTTCCTGGTAATACCATTCACTGGGATTGGTTATGTATTGGATGGTATTGAAGATCAAATTGTAATGGCGGTACTCTTCTGAGGCCAAAAAATCAAGAAATTGTTTAACTTGTTCGTCGCTTTGTTCGCCTATTTGCTCTGAATAAAATTGATGGGATTTAGATTCCAGGTCTAAAGCGGTTTTTAAGATGTCCAGCTCTTCTGCTTCGTATTCGATCAGCTCCTGGGATTTTTTTTGAGCTTCGGTAAAGATGTTCTCGAAGTATTCACGAGAAGACCTTCTTAATCCCTGAATATTTTTCGTAGTAAAGGATTCATTTTTGATTACTCGCTCGTAACCTTCTTGGATTCTTTCAATATGATCTAGTTCATCATCAGCAAGATGAGTTAAAACTTCCTTGGCAAGCTGATTTTTGACGCGGTTTGCGCCTTCGAGGTAGAAATTACGTCCATCCTCTTCCATTTTTAAAGCGTACTGCAGAAGCTTCTGAAGTTCCACTTTTAAAACCTCCTTTGATGTTTTGGGTTAAAACAACTTTTTCTTGTATTATTTTATACCTATTGGTAGAATATTTGAAAAACAGGTGTTCCAGGAGGACGAAATGCAGGAATTGCCTCTTAGGTGTAAGAGCTGTAAAGCATTGATTTCTTTGGAGGATATTACCGAGATTGGAATTTACAAGATTCCAGCTTATCGTGGTACAGCCTTTATAAGGTATATTTGTCCCTATTGCAGAGACTTTGGAGAAGCAACCTTTAGTTTAGAGAAAATGAACGATATTGCAAAGATGATAACTCACAAGCACAGAAAAGAAAGACCCAGGGGGCAAATTACCATTGACGAAATCATTGATTTCCACAAGGAGTTAGAAAAACTTAAAAATGCTGATTTTTTGAAAGAATCTTAAAGGATGTTGTTTAAATGATGAGTTCTGTTAAAGAAGATCAAAAGAAGGTTTTTCAGGATTTGCTTATGCCCCAGCTGGGGGCTCTTTATAGAACAGCTCTGCGTATGACTCGTCGTAGAGAAGATGCTGAAGACTTAGTTCAAGAAACCATTATGAAAGCTTATGCTGCCTTTGACCGTTTCGAGCCTGGTACCAATTTTAGAGCCTGGATTTTCAAGATTTTGACCAATACTTTTATCAACGATTACTATCGAGTTCGAGATCGAGAAAAGCATTCTTCCTTAGAAGAGATGGCGGAAGATGTTAACTTTCAGCCCCAATTTGAAGGTTTTACGCCTGAAGAAATGCTTTTAAACACTCTTACCAGAGAGGATGTTTTGCATGCTATTGAGAGCCTCCCGTTTGAATTTAGATCCGTAGTGATTCTCACCCTGGTTGAGGGATTCTCATATAAAGAGACTGCCGAAATTCTTGATATCCCCATCGGCACGGTTATGTCCCGTTTACATCGCGGAAGAAAAATTTTGCAGAAGTTACTTTGGGAATATTCGAATAAAAATAAGTCGACAAGGAGCAGGGTGGATAATGGATTGTAGAGAAGCCGTGGAAAAGCTTTATTTTTATCTTGATGGCGAAATGCTTACTGAAGAAGAACGCAGAGCTCTGGAAAAGCACTTGAGTTTATGCCGTGCTTGTTGTCGGCGTTATGAATTTGAAAAGTTTCTCTGGGATCTGGTTCGTCAAAATGGCCAGAGAGAGAGTATACCTCAAACTTTTATTATGCGCATTGAAAGCGTGCTGGCGCGCTTTTGAATCTTTATGTTTGAAATGAAACGAATATCTATAGGGAAACTGGCTAAAGAGCTGGTTGAAAGTTATCGGAATACAGAGCGAATTACCAACATAGAGGAAAAACATTTTCCCTCTCGAGAGCAGGTTATTAAAATTACCGAAGAGTTGCGAGAATTGCTTTTTCCGGGTTATTTGGGAAGGACCGATCTGTGCTGGAGTAACGTTGAGTACTTTGTTGGCAATAAGCTCGACCGTTTGTTCACGATGTTAAGCGAAGAAATTGCTAAAGCCTTTGGTAGTCTATCAAAGAGTGAAGAAGAAGATTTTCAATCTCTTTTGTGCAAGTGTCGTGAAAGAGCTTGCAGGGAAACAGAAATTTTTTTCTCCAAATTGCCCAAGGTTAGGGAAATGCTTGATGAAGATGTTCAAGCAGCTTATGACGGAGATCCAGCAGCTAAAAGCATTGAAGAAATCATTTTTAGTTATCCCTGTGTGCTGGCTATTTCTGTTTATCGTATGGCCCATGAATTGTTTTTACAGGATGTACCCTTGATTCCTCGTATGATGACGGAATATGCTCATGCCTTAACTGGTATAGATATTCATCCTGGAGCTAGAATTGGAAGAAGTTTCTTTATCGATCATGGAACCGGTGTAGTCATCGGGGAGACCTGTGAAATTGGGGACAACGTAAAAATATACCAAGGAGTTACCCTGGGAGCTCTTTCTTTCCCCAAAGATGAGCGAGGTAAAATAATTCGGGGAATCAAAAGACATCCTACCATTGAAAGTGGAGTTACTATTTATGCTGGAGCAACTATTCTTGGGGGCAATACGGTAATTGGCAAAAACAGCGTTATAGGTGGCAACGTCTGGCTTACTCATTCCATACCTCCCAACACCAAGGTTATTATAGAAGAGCCACGTCTTAGAATAGTTGAAAACAAATCTTCCCAATGAGCTGGCGCTTACATCTTCTCTTCTTTTGTTTTTGGTTATCTTCAGGGATTATTTACAGTGTTTACTCCGGAAATTTCTTTTTCAGAATGTTATTTTTATTTGTTTTTCCTCTTTTTTGGTTTTTCGTAGCCTTTTTCTTTGCTTTGAGGGCTTTTATGCTGGTGAGGGCTCGAACAAAAAGTTTTTTAAAGGCTCTGCTTTATGCTCTTGCAGCATTTTTTAATTACCCTTATTTCTACTGGTATCTTCGTTTAAAATTACCTTTGAACGAGGAAGAAAAAAGAACAACACTTAAGGAATTTTCCAGATTAAGCGGATTAAGTTCCCCAAGTTCAATCTTTTGCCCTTTTTGTAGAGTAGAGATTAAAAATGCTTTAAAGGTATCATCTGATAGAAGAAGCATAATTCCCAAACAGCGGCCTTTGCTTTGCCCAAAGTGCGGTTTACGCATAGATGCTTGTCGTTATTGTCTTTTTTTTGAAAAGGACACTTCCCAGTTTGGTCTGGAAATAACTTCAGGCAGATGTACCGTTATAAAAAAGGCTCAACCTGTCGAAAACCTTTGTGGTGCAAACGTTGCACAAAGGCTTAAGGCCATGGGCTGGCATACCCTCTACGCTGGTATTCGTATCGACGATCCCTTTTCTCCTCCCGAAAGCTGTCGTAGCTTTGTATTTGATCCTGTAAAAATGCTACCCGATAAAATAACATGGATGGGGAAAGAGCGCTTTTTGCTTATTCAGATAGAAACAGATTTTTACTCCCAGGTTTCTTCTTCAGGGTCAGGCTGAGCAGCGGACAGGGCAAAATCGAAACCCAGGATATTACTCAGTTCCCTGTTTACTTCTTTTAAAAAAGTAACTAATTCATCCTGAGCTTTGAAATAGTTCATAAGAGTTGTGTTTTTAAATATTTCTTCACGAATCGTTTCTACTTCCAGAAAATCTTCTTCTCTCAAATCTCTTTCGGAAGCAATTTCGCTGAGCTCTCTCTGCTTTTCGTTCCAGCGCTGCAGGAGATCCAGAGCTTCCTGGTCAGCAGTCAGACTGGAGCGGCTTTGCTGGAACGTCTGGAAAAAACTAGTTGTTATAAGTTTCTCGGCGAATTCCTGAAGAGATGATTTGATTTCTTCGCTAAGAATTAGATTTTTCACAAAGTTTTCCTCCTTATCAGGGATTATTCACTATGATAAAGCTTTCACTATAAAAAAGCAAAGTTTTTATAACTTTTTTAAAAGAGCAAGATAGGCCTGGATTTTGATTTCGATGTCAGGATAAGTGCTTATCCTGGAAAGGAAGCGCAAAGAGGCCGGTTCTTGTACAGTCTCAAGAAGGCGAATGATTTCTGCAAGTACTGCTTTTGGGGGGCTTTGACGGAGGATTTCCTCGAGAAGAGGCAAAACCTCTGCCTGGAGTGGCCAGAGTAGTGGTATAAGATATAATTTAGCTTTAGTTTCACCCTCTTTAAATATTTTGCGTAGTATGTGGTAGTTGTTCCTGAGCTCGGGGTAAGTAAAGGAAATTTGAAAATCTTTGGGAGGGACTTTCCCTTCTTGAAGCTTTTTAAGCACTATCCATTTTGTTTTTTCTTCTGGAAAGAAACGAAGCAAGGTCAAGGGTTCCCAGTTGTTTTCTTTAAGAGTTAACCACAGCATTGATGAAGGAGAAACATACGAGCATTGCGTGAGTGAATTGAGGAGTTTTTCCACTCTTCCCTCGAGTAATGCTTTATTTAGGAGATAATTGATACCTTTTTCGGTCTGAGCACATATTTCAACCACTTCTGAGTCCCAGAGTTCGAAATTTGGGTTTCTATTTGCTGGTTTGCCATCTAAAGCTATAAGGATGGCTTGAGTTAAATTATTGATGTTACCCTCGCTTTCCTCCTGAATCATTTTTGCTATTTTAAGTGCTTCCCCAGGTTCATGCCTGAAAAGTACTTTTAGAGAAAGGGCACGTATTTCGGGATTCGGGTCATTCAGAGGAAGTTCAAGGCAGACATGTGTTTTAAAAGAACTTTCCAGCAACGTTTTGAGGGCTAATTTTTTAACCTTGTTTGAAGAAGAATTTAAAAGGGCACATAAGTAAGGCAGGATTCTATCGTCAAAGTTTTCCAGAAGGTTTTGTTCAGGAGGCAAATCAATTTCACTCAAGAAGGAGATAAAATCTGGCAATGCTATTTTGATTTGCCAACTAAACAAAGCTTTAAATGCTTCCAATCTTAAGAGAATTTCTTCTTTCTCGGGTAGCGAAGTTTTTCCTCTTGATACCGAGACGAGAAATGGTATCCAATCGTCATTACCTGCAAGATGTCTAATTATAGTTTTTTTAAGGAATAAACTGTTCGTTTCTTTGAAATACTTAATCAAAAAGGAGCCCAGCACGCTGGGCTCCTCTATTTCTGAGAGTTTCTTGAGCGCTTTGTATTGGAGTTCGTCAGAAAAACTGCTTTCATTCTGCAAAATGTTATAAAGATCTCTTTTAAGCTCTGTTTCAGGCACAAAGCTTTCACTTGCATCTATAAGTAACTCCTTATAAACATTTCTTTCTCTCCAGAGATGTAACAATTCTCTCTGAATTTCTTCTTTAGACAAAGCTTCCGCTTTTGCGATTTGAACCAGCGTTATTGCTGAAAATACTAAAATTGAAATCAAAAGCCATATTTGATCCTTTTCTAAGGCTCTTTTAAGTTTTATTTTGCTCATAGCTCAATAATATTCAGGCATAATACCGGAAACACCTTTTCATTGTTGGCAACCGCAGGAGCGACGAATGAGAATTTCCGGTTTCAGTACCACTTCTCGCCGTTCTTTTATTCTTTCTCCCCTTATGCGTTGTAAGAGAAATTCGCAGGCCAGACTACCCATGGTATAAGCTGGCTGTTTAGCAGCGGTTAGGAAAGGAAACAGAGAAGAAGCGAATTCGAAGTCATCAAAGGTTACCAGAGCTAAATCTCCTGGTACACGGATGCCTACGTCCCGAGCAGCTCTTATGACCCCTACTGCTATAAAGTTATTGCCCGCAAAGATAGCTTCAATCTTTGAACCTTCTTTTTTGAGGAATTCCAGAGTTGCTCGATAGCCAAAGTCTTCTTTGTAAGTGCCGATAACCGTGTAATTCTTGGGAATTGCTATATTGAACTCTCGCAGGGCTCTTTGATATCCCTGTATGCGCTCTCTGCTTGTGGAAAGAGTGAGTGGTCCGGAAAGAATGGCAATCTTTTTAATGCCGTGGGTTTCGATTAAGTGTCTGGTGAGCTGGTAGGCTCCTTCTTCGTTGTCCCCGGTTACGCAATCTAAATTCGGGTTGTTTACTCTGCGATCTACAAGTACCAGAG
Source organism: Atrimonadaceae bacterium G-SL-SR-0-11 (assembly GCA_048814795.1). Taxonomy (GTDB): domain Bacteria; phylum Atribacterota; class Atribacteria; order Atribacterales; family Thermatribacteraceae; genus Thermatribacter. Next base: position 1,490,032 of record CP184673.1, read on the forward strand.
GGACGTTTTTTTTGCAAAAAAGCGAAAAGGTCTTTCCATCGCTACAACTTGCAATAAGGATTCCATCTACTCTTCTTTGAAGCATCAACTCCAGATAAGCTTTTTCTTTCTCGATGTCTTCGTCAGTGTTACAGAAGATTACGTTAAACCCGTTTTGAGAAGCTTTATCTTCAACTCCTCGAGCAAGTGTTGTAAAAAAAGGGTTGGTAATATCAGAGACAATAAGGGCAATAGTATCAGTTCTTTGTTTTTTAAGACTTCGAGCAAGGTAATTTGGTGAATAGTTTAGTTCCTTGGCTATCTGAAGTACTTTCTGACGAGTTGACTCTTTTAGCCCCGGCTTATTATTGAGAACTCTCGATACTGTAGCTGGCGATACGCCAGCCTTCTTCGCTATGTCGTATATAGTGGTCATTGGAATTTTGTTTCTCAGATTGATAAAGGATAACGACCTTTTTCTTTAAGTAAGTTAATAAGCTTGTCGTAAATCAGAGGATCTACGTTACTGGCTACTGAATGGTCTGAAGCAGGCATATATCCACCACCTTTCGCTGCTTGGAGCTTATACAAAACCTCTTTTTCTATTTCTTCCCAGTTTCCTTCTCCGAGAAGACGAGTATCTATACCCCCGAAAAATGAGATGTGATTTCCGTATTGCTTTTTCAGGACAACTGGATCCATACCAGCTTTAGCTTCAAGAGGGTTGTAAACATCTACTCCTGCTTCAATTAAATCTTCGAATATTTCCAGACTTTTACCACACCCGTGGTACACGGTGATGAGCCCCTTATCGTGTATGAATTCGCAAAGACGCTTGACGCAGGGAAAGAATATTTCCCTCCACAACCTGGGAGAAAAGAACATACCTTTGTCGTAGGCAACATCACCCCAGATTACCATTCCCGTGAGAGGAGCAAGTTCAATTTCTCGCTCAGCGATACCCAGCATGAAGTCAGTTACTTTTTGAGCAAAAGCTTTTACCTTCTCGGGGTACATGGCAAGATCCAACAACAATCCTTCGGTTCCTCTTATCCTCCACATAGTTTCATAAGGTTCACAAATGGAGCCAAAAAGGCAAAACTTGCTTTTATTTTTCTCAACGTCTTCCGCAAAGCTGGGAAGGGTTCCAAAACTGTCTCCACAGTTTATAATGTCGCAACGTTGTTCAAAATACCTTCTGTCATCACGAGGATCATCAAAGGTAAAAGTAGAAAATTCTTCTGCGCTTTTTACCGAAAAGTCAAGGAACATGGGCATAGGAGCATCAAATAACTTTTTTACTGTACAGCCAAATCCGCTCTTAAAAACCACATACTCTGGTGTTTTTTCAAGAATGGTGCAACTTTCGACTTTGGGATCCATGTTGGGTGAGATAACCTTTATGTCAAGATCGTAATATTCATAAATGTCAACTTCTTCGGGTAAATTAAAGGTCTTTTTCCAGTTAGCAAGGAAACCGCTCCAATAAAAGTCAGTTAAAGGAACTCGGTCGGGTTCCTTGCGCTCCTTTAGAGCAGTAAGTACTCTTTTTATTTTTGTATCTGCTTTTTCCACGTTCAGACCTCCTTTTCACTTTATCTTATGAATGACAGAATAAAAACCGTATTCATAAACTGTCTCATACATAGTGACAATGTTCTCCAAGGGAATTTCGGTAAGCAAGTGCTGACTTGGAGAAATAATAAATCCTCCACCTGGAGTCATCACTTTTAGACGATGCAGGACCTCTTTTTTCACATCTTCCTTGCTCCCAAAAGGTAGGGTTTCTTGGGTGTCAATGGAGCCATGGAAAGCAAGACGATCTCCGAACTCCTTTTTGAGTTCCTCTGGCACCATACCTCGCGCTCTTACCTGGATAGGATCGAGAACATCCAGGCCCATTTCTATGAAGTCGGGAATGAGCTCGCGCACCGAACCACATGAATGCAACTGCACTTTCAGATCGTAAGACTTGGCTAATCTCCAGAATCTTTCCAGGTGAGGAGCAAAAAACTTCTTCCACAACCTGCGGCTCATCATTAGGCCGTTCTGTACGCCGTAGTCGTCGCCCATGAAAAAGATGTCGATATACCCTTTTCCTTTCTGAAACATAATCTCAGCTTGTCGGTAATAAAAGTTAGCAATTTTCTCAACCAGGGTCGCCGCCACTTCAGGGTTGTCATACATGGCGATCATGAAGTTATCCATACCCATAAGATCCATAGCCCAGAAAGCAATAGGAGCCCAGGGACCTCCATAAACCGCATACCCCGCTTCGTGAAAGTCTTTACATTCCTGTACAAATTGCTCGTAGTCGTAATGATCTACATTGGCATATTCTTCCCAGGGATAAGCCTCAATATCTTTAACGCTACAGGCATTTTGCAGGGGGTGCTCCAGGGCATAGCCAAAAAAAGACCACCTCTCCGAATACCAAAAAGCCCATCGCGGGAGCCATCTGGATAGGTTCGAAGCTCCGGACCTATATAGGGTGCCCAGGCCCAGCGAAAATCCACGTGAAGTTTTTCAAGTAGCAATAGCTGTGCTTTGTTCCTTTTACGCTCAAATATCCTGCCATCAGCACCCATGTAGATTTTAATTTCTTCATCATCCACTTTAATTCCATAATAATCGATGAGAGCATCCATCACCTCGTCAACGGCTGAAATGTCGATAGGAACCCGATCGGGTTCCTCGTGGTTTATGGCTTTTAGAACCCGTTCTCGAGGGGAAAGCGTTTCTTGAGGCATAAAATCACTCCTTTTCACTTAAAAGCCCCAAAAGTAAGTCCTCGTACCAGCTGGCGCTGGGTTAAAATAACAAAAATGACAGCTGGAATGAGCATTACTACTGACATAGCGCACATACCACGCCAATCTACGGTGAACTGCTGGGTGAAGTCGTAAAGGCCAACTGGAAAAGTCTTGGAGGCAGGAGTACGAGTGAGAACACTGGCAATCTGGAACTCGTTCCAAGAGGTAAGGAAGGCAAAGATTCCACTTGCTGCCAACCCTGGCAGAGCCAGAGGTAGGTCTATTTTAATAAAGGACTGCCAGCGAGAACAACCATCGATCTGAGCTGCTTCATCCAGGTCAGCAGGAATATCTTTGAAAAAGCCTTGCATCAACCAGGTAGTAAAAGGAATATTCATGGCCACATAGGCAAGAGCAAGACCCATCTTTTTGTCAAGCAAGCCTGTCCGGGCAAAGAGAATAAAAAGTGGGAGACTCACCGCAATACCTGGTATGGAACGGGCAAGCATCATGCCAACAAAGGTAGCATTTGAGCCCCGAAAGCGAAAGCGGGCAAAGCTGTATCCGGCCAGCGTTCCTATAACGATAGCTAAGGCAGTACTCACTAAGGAAGCAAAAAGAGAGTTGCTCAGGTAAGCGTAAAAAGGCACTGATTTCTCAGCGTATCCCGCTCCGAAAAGATGAACAAAGGAATCAAACACCAGCTTGCTGGGGATCAAGACGGGGGGGCGGGCATTTACTTCCACTTCAGGTCTCATGGAGGTGAGTACAATCCAGACAACTGGCAGAAAAAAAATGACGACGATAACGTAGGTGATGATGTCGTGAAGCCACTGCCAGAGGTGTTTACTTCGTGCTGATACTCTTCGTACTCGAGAGGAGCTCATCTCAGTACACCCCCTGTCGGCTTTTAGCCAGCTGTTGGAAAAGATATATGACAAAGGCAAAAGAAATGACCACGGTTACGAAAGACATTGCTGTTCCCATGCCAAATTTATTGTCGGTTATAGCCAGACGAAAGGTGTAAGTCCAGATCATTTCTGAGCGGTTCGCAGGCCCTCCACCAGTCATGATGCGAACCAGGTCATAGGCTCGACCTAAGTCGAGTGAGCGGATAACCATGGCAATGTATGTAAAAGGACCAAGAAGAGGCAAAGTGATATAGCGGAACTGCTGCCAGGAAGAAGCACCATCAACGGCAGCAGCTTCGAAAGGCTCTATTGGCAAACTAACTAAACCTGCAAGTAAAATGACCACCATGAAGGGAGTGCTCATCCAGATTTCCGCAGCAAGGATGGCAAAAAGATTCAGAGGATAGTCAATAAGCCAGGGAATAAGGTGGTACTCACCTGTAACAAGGTAAATAAGGTTATTGACTAGACCAACCTGGTCGTTAAAAAACCACTTAAACTGGAAACCCACCAGTACTGGCGCAAACATCATGGGCACCATGATGGCTGTCCTGATAATGTTTTTTCCTCTTACAGTTTTAAAAATAAGCTGGGCGATAGCCAATCCCAGAACAAACTCCACGTTTACCGCGATCCCCATAAACAGAACAGTGTTGATCAGGGCTCGCCAGAAAACAGAGTCCTCAAGAAGTTTCAGGTAATTTTTGAAACCCACAAAACGAGCTCGGGAAGGATGCAACAAATTCAGGTTGGTAAGACTGAGGTAAAAAGAATAAGCCATGGGAATCACAATCAGTACAAAAACAATGACGATAGCTGGAAGAATCATCAGAAAAGCAATGTTGCGATCAAAAAAATGCCGCTTTTTTCGTCGGATTGCATGTATCATATTCATCCTCCTTCAAAGAAGGGGTGCCTGGAGGCACCCCTTCTTTTTGCCTCAGTCGTAATATCCTGCTTCTCTCATTAGCTCTTCCACTTTTTTGGCAGCCTCATTGAGTCCTTCTTCAACATCTTTGTCGCCAAGCATGATGGCTTGTAAAGTGGGATAAAGAATGTTGGAGATAGGAATCCACTCAGGTACAACTGGCGGAGGAGTGAAGTCTTCATTAATCTGAAGCTGCATTAGCTCGATTCTCTTTTTGGCCAGCGGGTCGGGAGAGTTTTCAGCTTCCTTTTTAAGTGTCTCAAAGACCGAGTTGCGGACTGGAATATATCCTATCCGTCCCTCGAAAAGCTGGGGTTCATAGCTGGTTATGTATTTCACCAAAGCTGCTGCTGCCTCTTTATTCTTGCTAAATTTGGTTATTGAAAAGGCATGAGCTCCAGCCCAGCCACTGTGAATACCAGCATCACCCTTGGGCTGGCGAGCCAAGTCAAACTTGCCAGCAACCTTAGAACTTTCAGGATTCTGGAAGTAGGAATACCAGCCATACCACTCGGTATACATGGCGATGGTTCCGTTAGCGAAGTTTGCTGCCACATCATCCCACAGGAAATTGAGCATACCTGGAGGCATGGCCCCAGCCTGGTAAAGGTCTCGAAGAAGGCTGGCTGCCTTAATGCCCTCTGGACCATTGAAAGCTGGTTTATAGTTTTCATCCAGGATCTTGCCTCCATGGGCCATCAGAATATCCCAGAACCTTCCAGAGAGCGCCTCTTCTTTTCCAGCGAACTGTGTGCCGTAAATTTGAGGAGGATTATTCAGGAAAAGAGCGATATCCTTGAATTCATCCCAGGTCTCAGGAGGCTTAAGGTCATATCCGTATTGTTCTTTGAACTTTTTCTGCAGTTCAGGATCATTAAAGAGGTCGGTTCGATAGTGCAAGGCACTGATGTCAGCATGGCGGGGGATAAACCAGAGATGACCATCTTTCCAGGCAAACTGCATGATTCGTGGTGAGAAATCAGCCAGTTCCTCCTCCGTGAAATACTTTTCCAGTGGTTCCAAAAAATCGATGTACTGACTAAAGAAACTGGTGTGGTTCCAACAAACGTCGTAATCAACAGCCCCGGCGGCAAAATCCACTTTCATCTTTTTATCAATATCAAAACCATTACCTTTGTACACGATTTCTACTTTGGCACCGGTCAGCTCCTCGAACTTTGGGAAGAACTCTTCATAAATCTTTTCGTAGTCTCCTCCCCCGATAAGACAGGCTTTAACAGTAACACCATCAAAACGCCCTAAATTCAACTCATCAGCCACAGCAAAAGATAAGCCCATTACCACACTCACACTTAAGACCACCAATATAGAAACCAGTCTTCGCAACTTTCTCAGCTCCTTTCAGGATAAATTTAAATTTTTGTAGGTTAAATTTAGTTTTTTAGTAGTTTTCACCCCCTTAAATATTATTTGGTCAGGAACTTGCTTTAAAAAGCAAGAACATATTTAATATTTAATAAAAGATTCACTCCTACTTTTTCAATTTTAGATGGTTGGTCAGGAAAAGTTAGCGTAATCGCAAGGAAAAAACTTTACTCCTTTATGTTTTTGCTGAGACCCTATAAACAATAGATTCTGAAAGTAGCCTCTAAGACTTCCTCTGTAAAAAACGGAAAAGAAAAGGAACTTTTCCAGGAGGTCATATTTGCTCCAGATAGCAAAATCTCTACCGTCGCCTGTTACATAAGCATCCATTTAATTCTAACTCTCCCCAGCATTCATCTTCGGGTGTCTTCTCAACAAGTTTTGCAATGGATTACTTAAATTCAAACTAATAATAGTAGGTTGAAAAGCTCTTGTCAAGCCATTGGTTTGCCTTCTTGTTTTCGTACAATACATGTCACAATACTTTATTTTGCACCAAATTCCTGCAAACGGTTTCCAAAAATTGTTTGTTATTTCCCCTTTTCCGAGTAAAATTTTCTTTGCTTTTTGAGATCTCACTTAGATTTTGCACAAAGTTTTTGCCATTCCTGAGATAGAGATTCCCTGCTCTTACAAGTGTTCCTTTGCTTGGTGATGACTCTAAAAAGTTTTGGGAAGGAGAAACTGAATTTCGAGCAGCTTACTCGGTTAGAAAACAAGCACGCCTTATCAGGCGGAGGAAGAGGCTGTTAAACCCCCCTTCCTCCGCATTTAAAGATTACTCTGGTTCACCCGGCCAGGAACCCTCTACACCCTCTACGGCCCATTCAATGGTTAACAATTCTTCAAGGGAAAGACGTTCGCCTTCTCTTACTCTGAGCTTGCCTTTACGGTCATAAATGGGACCGTTAAAGGGGCTAAAAACGTATTCAGGATCAGACATAGCTTTTTCAAGAAGTTTAACCAGCTCTAAGGCGCTTACCTCACCATACATTGGATCATTCACTATAAAACTTTCAAGTTTTTCCTCAAAAACCGGGTTCACTGGCACTCCAAAGTCAGCTCCCAGCTCTACCGCCTTTTCTCTAAGCAACCACCAATAATCGACGTTTTCCAGGTTTTTGCTGTTGTAGTATCCAGCATAAATTTTGGCAAAGAAATCGAAATATATTGCCTCCCAATGGACTAACTGCCCAGAAACGACTGACTCTTTTGCAAAATTCAGCATAGGGGAATAGTGTCCAAAACTCGGTAAACCATGCTCCTGTGCTACCTGTACTACAGTGGGAGAGTCTTCGGTAAAGGCAAGTACATCTACGCCTTCAGCAATAAGGGATTCAGCAGCTTCTTTAGCGCCGGTTGGATCGTACCAGGCACTTTGGAGCCAGCGCACCAGGACTTTCGCTTCAGGATTAACTCTTCTCGCACCTAAGGTAAAAGCGTTAATGTGACGCTTGAGCTCGGGTATAGGGAAGGTAGCTACGTACCCAATCTTATTAGATTTAGTAAGTGCTCCAGCCATAATTCCATTCAAATAGTAAATCTGATGGAAGTCAGCCATGTAAGTGGCCATGTTGGGTGCTCTTTTAAAGCCCGAACAATGGAAAAATATCTTATCCGGGTATCTCAGGGCTGCGTTTAGCGTTCCATCCATAAACCCAAAACTGGTGGTAACCACTACGTCCACTTTTTCTTGATTGATAACCCGGTCAATCACTCCTTCTACTTCCCCTTCGGGCACGTTTTCAACGTAAATCGTTTCTAACCAGGGATATGCTTCTTCGACAATTTGACGTGCTTGTTCATGGGCATAGCTCCATCCATAGTCACCAATGGGTCCTACATAAATAAAGGCAGCTTTGATTTTTTCCTGGGCTGACGCTACCCCAAAAATGGCAAAACCAAGTACCAGAACCAGAAACAGCGGAATGAACTTTTTACTGTGAAATTTTCTCAAGCTAACCACCTCCCAAAGATATTTTGAGAAACATGCTTCTCAGGATTCGCCTCGCTTGTAGGGTTTACCAAGCGAAGCGGGAGCGCCGATTTTTTTGTGTAAAGCCAGTCTGGAAAAAATAAGTAGGGCGATAATCGGAAAAAGATAAGGCAAGGAGTTTAACAATTCAGCTGCTACCCAGGGCTGGAGTCTGAAAGATAAATGATAAAGGGTTCCAAAAAGGTATCCTCCTATCATGCCGTAGAGCGGATTCCAGAAAGCAAAAATGGTTAGTGCTACTGCCAACCAGCCCATGCCGGCAGTCATTCCATAAGCCCAGGAAGGCCTATATACGATAGATAGATAGGCTCCGGCAAGACCCGCCATAACGCCCCCTATAAACACACAAACGTATCGCACTTTCCACACGTTAACTCCCATAACATCAGCCGCAGCTGGGTTTTCTCCAACTGACCTTATGGAATTGCCCCATTTGGTATGAAACAACAAAAACCAGAGAAAGATTGACAATACTATAGCAACATAAACCATAATATTTTGACCTTCAAACAACACTTTGCCCAATAAAGGAATTTTATTGAGGTAAGGAATATGGATCTTGGTCAAGCTAACCTGTAACGTTTTTCCTTCAAAGTTTCTTCCTAAAACACCGGTTAAACCAAGACCAAACATGGTTAAAGCCAGACCTGAAACTACCTGGTTTGCCCTCAAGGTAATACTTAATAAAGCATGTATTAACGAAGAACCCCCACCTACCACCATTCCCACTATCATGCCGAGCCAAGGATTGGCAGAAAGGTAAGTAGTTACAAAAGCAGCAAAGGCGCCAAGGAGCATCATTCCCTCTACACCAAGGTTAAGAATGCCAGAGCGTTCTGCATAAATTTCACCAAGAGTAGCGATCACCAGAGGTGTACCATAGAGCAAAGAACGGACCAAAACGCTTTCTATCCAGGAAATGACATCCAAGGCTAAATCTCTACCTCCTGTTCTTTTATTTCTAATCCGTAACGCATAAACCTCTCTCCTGCAATAAGGAAAAAGATGATCAATCCATTGAAAACGTGCACCATTTGAAAAGGAATTCCCAACGATACCTTAAGTGCGTCACCACCAGACATTAAAGCTCCAAACAAAAATGCAGAGAGAGGAACCGCTAAGGGATTGGCTCTGGCCAGCCAGGCTACAATTATGGCTGTATAACCATATCCTAATGAAATGTGCGAAGGATGCCGCAGAAGATGATGAATACCACTTACTTCACCAGCTCCTGCCATACCACTTAAGCCTCCTGAGAGAAACATTACCCACAGGGTGACCATCGCCTGTTTAATGCCTACCAGTTTAGCAGTTTGGGGATTTTGTCCACTTACCCGAAGGCGAAAACCAAAGGTTGTATAGCGAAGTATTATATAACATACCAGAGCTGCCAAAAAACCAAATACCAGGGTCAGGATGGGAATACGCGTATTGCTTATGGTGCCCAACCAGGCTTCTTTAGGAAACATGTCAGTGTAAGCAAAACCCCGCGCACTCCTTCCTTTCCAGGGTCCATGGATAAGGTAAAGTACAAGGTTTGAAGCTACGTAATTAAGCATCAGGGTCACTATGGTTTCGTTGACCGAAAATCTGGCTTTGAGATAACCAGGTAACAAGGCCCATATCCCTCCAGCGAGAAAACCCAAAAAAAACATTGTAGGAATTATTAAGGCAGATGGCAAACCTGAGAAAAGGGCTACCCAGGTAGCAGCGCAAGCTCCAAGCAAAATTTGACCTTCTGCTCCAATGTTCCAGATAGAAGCTTGGAAAGCCAGTGTCAGTCCTGAACCCACTATTAAAAGGGGAATGGTTCTGGTTAAAGTCTCTGAAAGGGCATACCAGCTCCCAAAGGCTCCTTTAAATAGTGTTCGGTAACCATCCAAAGGGCTGATTCCATAGGCAATAAAAATCAAACTAACGATTCCCAAAGCAGCAATAAGAGCTAAAATAGATATACTGATTACACTGGTTGGTACAGGCTGCAAATGTTCTACCAGAGTCAATTTCTTTGTTTTCAAACCCTCTCCTCCTTTACGCCACCCATCCAGAGACCTATTTGAGTAAGATCCTCTTCACTCCATCCTTGTTGAGGCCTTTCTTTTTTGCCTATTATCTTCCCTCTAAAAAATACCAGAATCGTATCCGCAAGTAACATCACTTCATCGAGATCACTCGACACAAGTAAAACACCTGACCCTCTTGAAGAACTGTCAAGGAGTAAGCGATGGATAAAAGATGTGCCAGCGATGTCTAAACCTACTGTTGGTTGAGCAGCAATGATTAATCGAGGATGTCGAGAAAGCTCCCTGGCAAGCACTACTCGCTGTTTATTGCCTCCTGAAAGTAGGCCTGCTGGTAGTTCAATGTTTTGAGGGCTAATGGCATATTCCTTAACAAGTCGCACCGCTTTTTCCCTTATCCTTTTCCAGTTTATCCAGGGTCCTTTTGCGAAAGGACTGCGATAGAAGCTCCTTAAAACCAGATTTTCGCTAATGCTCATTTGCTCAACAAGAGCTAACCTTCGATCTTCAGGAATGTAGGCTATCCCTTCTTGTAAAAGATCCGTGGGTTGTATCTTAGTAAATTCTCTTCCATTCACTATTATTTTACCTTTTTTAGGACTTCTTAATCCGGCGAGTATTTCCACTAATTCTTTCTGACCATTGCCGGATATTCCAGCTATACCAACGATTTCTTTCGCACGTACCTGGAAAGATACTCCTTGTAGAGCGAGGACATCTCTATCTCCGGTTGCCCAGAGATCTAATACTTCGAGAACGGTTTCCCCAAATTCTGGGACTGATGGTTTTGGAGTAATTAGTTCAATATTTTTGCCTACTACAAGTTCGGCAAGTTCTTTTAGGGTTACTCCATCAGGTTTGAGTGAGTTAACCACCTTACCTTTGCGAAGCACGGTTATGGTATCTGCAATCTTCATCGCCTCTTCGAGTTTGTGGGTTATAAATATGCAGGTTTTTCCTTCTTTTTTCATTGAACGTAGCGTCGAAAAAAGCCCTTCAATTTCTGTGGGTGTAAGCACCGAAGTTGGCTCGTCAAGAATGAGGATTTCAGCTCCTCGGTAAAGAGCTTTAAGGATTTCTACCCTTTGCTGCTCCCCAAGGGAAAGTTGCCAAATTCTGGCCTGAGGATCTACGGGCAGTTGAAAGGCTTTTGACATAACACGTATTTCTTCTTCAAGTCTTTTGTTAGGTAATTTAAAAGGGGCGTTTTTCAATCCCAAAACTATGTTTTCCAGCACTGTATGAGTTTCGACCAGCTTAAAATGTTGATGGACCATGCCTATGCCAAGCTCAATGGCGCGTCTGGGTGAAGTAATACTTACTTCCTTACCCTGGAGCAGAATACTGCCTTCATCAGGCTGATATAGACCGTAGAGGATATTCATGAGGGTTGATTTACCCGCTCCATTTTCTCCAAGGATGACGTGAATGCTTCCTTTTTCAACTCCGAAAGTAATATGGTCATTAGCTAAATTATTAGGTGGAAAACGCTTGGTTATTCCTTTAAACTCGAGGATTATATTATTGGCATGCTTTAAAGTTGTTTTTGAAGCCATAGTAACATAATTTTATCAGTATTTGGCAATTTGGGAAGCATGGGTCGGCAAATTATTGTACCTGCTGAACCAAAAAAGAGGGGTAAGTTTACCCCTCTTTTTTGGTGTTTTACAGATCAAACTATCACTTATCAGTTTTTAAGCTTAAAAGCTCTTTTCAGCCTGGTCGAGATTATCTTTGGTTATAACTGCTGGTTCGATGAGCATTACTTTCTGTGCTGGCTTCTCACCTTTTCTAAGATAATTAACCAGTATTTCAAAAGCTGTAGATGCCTGTTTGCCGGGGAACTGCTCGATGGTTGCATCAAGGATACCTTCTTCAATAAGCTTCAGAGCTTCAGGCAGTGCATCAAAACCTACGGTTATGGTTTCTTTTACATTAATTTTGCCGCTTGCGTCCATAGCCTGGATAGCGCCTAAAATCATTTCATCATTGGCTCCAAACACTGCATCAATTTGGGGAGTGCTCATTATGAAGTCTTCCATAACTTTCATTCCATCATCGCGTCGGAAATTAGCGGTTTGGCTTTTAACGGTTATTTCGGGATACTGGTCGATAATTTCATGAAAACCAGCACTGCGGTCAATAGCAGGTCCTGCTCCTGGAGTACCAGTAAGTTCGATTACCACACCCTTTGGTTCTCCATACTTTTCCTTAAGTTTTTCCACTATAAACTGAGCTGCTTTGCGACCGCCTTCGGTGTTATCGGCTCCTACGTGGCAGAGAATTTCAACCGGAGCGCCTTCCTTAATTCTTCTATCCACAGTTACGACAGGTATATTGGCTTTGTTGAGAGCTTCAATAGCGGGGATGACTGCTTCAACTTCAATGGGTACCAGAAGAACACCATTTACACCTTTAATAATCATATCCTCAATTATGGAAATTTGTTTGGAAACTTCGTTTTGAGCTTCTAAGGATATTACCTCAATGTCTCCAAGCTCTTGAGCTTTTTGTTTAACAGCATCTTCTAAAAAGGCGAACCAGGCAAAAGAGAGACTCGGAAAAGATAATCCGATGGTTAACTTTTGAGCAATCGCCACTCCCCCAAAAAGCACTGCTATAGCTATCGTTATAATCATAACCTTAATTATCCACTTCATGGATCATCGACCTCCTTTTTAAAATCAATCAGGTTTATTCCTCTTTTTTTCTTGGTTTTGACTTTTAGTTTGTCTGAAATAGGACACCTCCTTTCCTATTAAATCGTTCTGAAGCGTCTTTTTAGTTTATCAAGCAAGACAGCAAGGATTATGATAAAGCCCTTAACTATCATTTGCCAGTAGGGCTGAACTCCGAGTAGGTTGAGTCCGTTAGATATAACTCCTATTAGCAACGCACCTACCAGAGTGCCATAAACGCCTCCTTCACCACCCATGAGGCTGGTACCACCAATTATGACCGAAGCGATTACGTCAAGTTCGTATCCTTGGCCTGCTACCAGCTCTCCAGAGTTGAGACGGGAAGTAAGAATAAGGGCGCTCAGCCCCGAGAGAAAGCCAAGTATGGTGAATGCTGATATTTTATACCGGTCTACCATAATACCAGAGAGTAAGGCAGCTTCTTCGTTACCACCTATGGCGTAAATATAGCGCCCAAAAACGGTACGCTTCAGTATTATGCCGGCAATTATAACTATAGATATAAAGATAATAACCGGAAAAGGGATGGGTCCCACCATACCAGCTCCTATGAAACGAAAGGCCTGGCTCATCCCAGCAATGGGTTTTCCCTGAGCTACAAGAAGAGTTGCCCCTCGAAAGATGCTCATCGAGCCAAGAGTTACAATAAAGGGATGTAGTTCTCCCTTGGTAGAAATGAAACCGTTCATGAAACCAATTCCGCCGCCAATCAAGAGAGGGACAACAATGCTTAAAAATAGGCTACCTCCCCACTTCACCTGGAAAGCTGCGGCAATGATTCCGCAAAAAGCAACTATAGAGCCAACTGAGAGGTCAATTCCAGCCAGAAGGATTACAAAAGTCATTCCTACAGCAATAACTCCAATGATAGAAACCTGCCGAATTACGTTCAGTATGTTAAGAGGATGGAAAAAAACCGGGTTTAACGCGCCGAAAATGACACACACAACTATGAAAGCAAGGAGTATCCCTGCTTTATCCCAAAAAATGAAAAACCTTTCTAAAAAACTTTTTTGTGTTTCTTTTTCTTCACTGGCTGACTGCATTCTTTGTTCTACCCCCCACTGCTAAACTCAGAATAGTTTCCTGTGTGGCCTCCTCTCGGTTGAGCTCGCCAACAATTCTTCCTTCACGCATTACCAGAATTCGATCACTCATTCCAAGAATCTCGGGCAGTTCAGAAGAAACCATTATGATGCCTACCTTCTTTTCAAGTAGTCTGTTCATGAGATGATAAATTTCTACCTTGGCTCCTACATCAATACCTCGAGTTGGTTCGTCGAAAAGATAGATGTCACACTTACGAGCAAACCATTTTCCAAGAACCACTTTTTGTTGATTGCCCCCAGAAAGATACATTACTTTCTGATAAAGAGATGGTGTTTTTATGTTCATCTGCTGGACCATTTCTTCTCCTATTTCGAGCAGGCGTTGATCATCAACAAACCCTCGCTCAGAAATTTGAGGCAGAATAGGGAGACCTATATTATCCAGAACCGATAGAAGAAGTACCAGTCCCTGGGTTTTACGTTCTTCAGGTAAGAAAGCCATTCCAAGATTAATGGCTTCGACAGGCGAATTTATCTGAACTTTCTCTCCTTTTATGTAAATTTCTCCTCCATCAACTGGATCTACGCCATAAATTGCTCTGAGCAGCTCGGTTCTTCCTGAACCAACCATTCCTGCAATGCCAAGAATTTCACCTCTTCTTAAGAAAAAAGAAATGTTTTCCAGAACACCGTGGCGGGTAAGTCCCTCCACTCTTAAAATTTCTTCTTCAGGAGTGTGAGGAATGCGTGGAAACTTATTAGTTATCTCTCTTCCAACCATCATCTGGATAATGTCTTCCATGTCGAGATCTTGGAGATTTCTGGTTGCAATGTGTCTTCCATCTCGCAGTACAGTTACCCGGTCGCAAACTTTAAAAATTTCTTCCAGACGGTGCGAGATATAAATAATAGTTACTCCCTTCTCTTTCAGGAAACGGATTATGCGAAAAAGGGTTTCTATTTCTTTTTGGGCTAATGCTGCTGTAGGTTCATCCATGATCAAAATTTTAGCGTTTAGAGACAGCGCTTTGGCAATTTCCACAACCTGTTTTTTAGCTACTCCAAGGTCTCGAACCTTGGCATCAACATCAATATCTACATCTAAGAAATCCAGCAGTTTTTTAGCTTCCTGACGCATTCTGGTCCAGTCTACCAAACCGCGAGGCGTGAGAAAATGGTGACCCATAAAAATGTTTTCAGCAACTGTGAGCGCAGGAATTAAATTAAACTCCTGGTAAATGGCAGCAATACCTCTGGCAAGCGCTTCATGGGGAGTATGAAAATCCACTGGTTTTCCTTCGTAGTAGATTTCTCCAGAAGTTTTACGATGGACCCCGCTTACTATTTTTATCAGCGTGGATTTCCCCGCCCCGTTCTCCCCTACCAGAGCATGTACCTCACCTCGTTTTACGTCAAAACTCACTTCATCGAGAGCCAAAACTCCAGGAAAACGTTTGCTTACTTTTTCGAAACGAAGGATTATTTCCTCAGACAAGTTACTAAACCTCCGGACCAAAATGTTTAAGCATTACCAAATTTTCCCTATCGCTCAGGTTGGTTATAGTGATTCCCTCTCGAGCAGCTTTGTAGGTAACGAATAATTCATCTTTAGTCATTTGTCCAAAACGGATTAATTGAGGCGATTCGATTTCCAGAGTACCGAAGCGGCCGTGACCCTCAATTACGATTACCCCATAAGGCCCATTTTCTTTAATGGTTACCGAACTTTTCGGAAATACGGTGAGTTCTTTTGCAGCGAAGAACTCGCTGTTGTAGACCACCCAATTCTCTTCATATCCTTCAGCATGCATTTCTTCAACAGGCTTTACTGGTTTAGGAGGTAGGAAGTGGTCTTCAAAAAAGTTGGGGTTCAGGTTTGCTTCCCAATCGAGCAAGTCCACTATGTAATCCAGGTCATTTTTGTGTTCTTCAGGAACATCCTTCACCAGGAGATCCCAGGGAAGGTAGCTGTCCCATACAATGTTTTGGAACATAGCGAACACGTCTGAAGCTCTCTGCGGTTCGTAGGTCAAAAGCGAACCGGGTGCATGAAGAATACCGGGAGGAACATTCCAGCCAGTTCCTAACTTGAGTTTGTAGGCTCTGGAGTAGTAGAGAATACCATTGTCTCCCTTATCCCAGTTTTTCAGGCAGTTTACAATGTCCTCACGCTTGGTGCCAGGATTAAGTCCGAAAAAGGTGTAAGGAAAATAACCGCCATGGTTGTTTAGCTGTTTTGGGAAGTAGTAACCTTCCGGTTTACCAAGCTGACCCACTTTTGAAGCTTTCTCGTCATCTAAATGCACATGATGAGGGAGAGGGTTCATATTATCAAAGAATTTGGCGAACATGGTCCATCCGCCATATTTTTGCATTATTTCCTCCCCAAGAATTTCTTTCCCCATAAGCTCTATTGCGTCTTTAAGAAGGATTTTATGTTCCTTGTTTCCATCCTCAAAGTAGATATAACTCAATCCCTCATCGGGAGGTGTTTCTGGACCATTGTCAGCTCTTACTGTGGAAGCAAACCAGCGTTCATCAATACCCCCACGGTGGGCTCCAAGAGCGTAGTAATCATCGGGATGAAGTTTTAACCTTTTCCCCGGAATACAAAAGGCACGAGGTACCCAGGTTGGAAAAAGGCGAAATATACCCCGACCTTGTTCGAGAGCATTTTCAATAATGCTTTTCACGTTATTACTCATGCCGGCATCACCTTTCTTCAATTGAATGAGTACTGAAAAAAGACTTCTGTTAACGTTTTCCTTAATGTAACACAAGGTAAAAATTTGTGTCAACCCGTAAACAGGAATTGAAAATTGTTCTACAACTTGTTACGATATTTTGAGAAAGGAGGATAACGTTTTCAAGTGCCTTCTATTAAGGATGTTGCCAAACTGGCTGGAGTATCTATTGCTACTGTGTCCAGGGTAATAAATAACTCAGGGAAAGTTAGCTCAGAAAAGCGTTCCCGAGTTATAGAGGCTATTGAAAAGCTCAACTATCAACCCAATTTACTGGCTCGAGGGTTGCGCCAGCAAAAGACCCGCTTGGTAGGTTGCTTGGTTCCGGATGTGGAAAATCTCGTTTTTGCCGGGTTAGCTAAGTACATCGAAGAATTTCTTTCTGTATGTGGTTACAATGTTATTCTTTGCAATACCAACAACGATAAAAATAAAGAAAGAAGTTATCTTTCGATTTTGATCCAGAGAAAAGTAGACGGTATAATTTTTTCCAGGGTTTCTGATGAAAGTATCCTCTTTATGTCTTCTCACCTCAAGCGGGTTCCTTATGTAGTTCTGGACAGGACTCTGGAAATAGAATTTGCACCAACAGTAAAACTCGATAACTTTCTGGGGGGATTACTCGCTGCTCAGCACCTTGTTGAAATGGGACATCGACGTTTTGCTTGCATAACTGGCCCTTTAAAGATAAAGTTGTGCAGAGAAAGACTTGAAGGTTTTCGCGAAGGCCTTAGAATGGCGGGAATCGATTTGCGCAAGGAGTACATTTTTGAGAGTAATTTTAAAATTAGCGGCGGTAAAGAAGCTGCTCTGAAAATGCTCGCAACTGGTAATTTGCCCACCGCAGTTTTTGCACATAACGACATGATGGCGTTTGGAGCTATGCAAGTTTTTCGCGATAAAGGACTCAGCATTCCCAAAGATGTCTCAGTAGTTGGTTTTGATAATCTACCCATTTGTGAATTAGTTTCTCCTCCTCTTACTACTGTAGCGCAGCCATTTGAGAAAATGGCTTATTTGGGGGTGAAACTACTAGACAGCTTAATCAAAAATGAGGAGGTCGTCCAAAAGACGCTAGTAGTTAAGCCCTACCTGGTGACTCGCGCTTCTACTTCTCCTCCCCGCATTGAAATCAGAAGCTTATAACTGACTTCTTCTTATCGATGACCATCAAGCCCATGGAGCACAGGCTTGCATTTTCAAACCCGTACTCCATGGAGAGGGGCTGGTGAATTATCCAAGTATTGCTTTCAGATCTTCTTGAGGAGTAGTTATGGGGATAAGGTTGAACTGGTCTTTGAGGATGTTATATACTGCTGGTTTTACAAATGCTGGCATGCTGGGACCAAGACGAATGTTTTTTATGCCCAAGTGCAAAAGAGTTAAAAGAATTGCAACAGCTTTTTGTTCATACCACGAAAGAATCAGGGAAAGAGGCAACTCATTTACCCCTACACCAAAAGCTTCTGAAAGTGCCAGAGCAATCTGGATGGCAGAATAAGCATCATTACATTGTCCTACATCAAGCAAACGAGGGATGCCTTCTACGGTGCCAAAGTCGAGCTTGTTAAAACGGTATTTACCGCAGGCCAGAGTGAGAATCACGCAATCCTGGGGAACCACTTGGGCAAGTTGAGTATAGTAGTTGCGTCCTGGTTTTGCCCCATCACATCCACCTATTAAGAAAAAGTGTCTTATTTTGCCCTGCTTGACTGCTTCGATAACTTTTGGGGCAACACTCAGCACAGCATTTCTGGCAAAACCCACGGTGATTGATTTTTCAGGTTCATCTTTCTCGAATCCTGGCAAAGAGAGCGCTTTTTCGATAACTGGTGTAAAATCGCGATTGCTAATGTGTAAAACCCCTGGCCAGCCTACAGGCCCACAGGTGAAAATTCGGTCTTTGTAGCTTTCTCTCGGTTTTTGAATGCAGTTGGTGGTCATAAGGATGGCTCCCGGAAAGGCATCAAATTCTTTCTGCTGATTTTGCCATGCGCTTCCATAGTTGCCTACGAGATGCGGATACTTTTTTAGTCCAGGATAACCGTGAGCCGGTAGCATTTCACCATGTGTGTATATATTAATGCCCTTGTCTTGGGTTTGTTGTAACAGGGCTTCGAGGTCAACCAGGTCGTGACCTGAAACTACAATAGCTTTGCCAGCCTTGGGGGTGATGCGTACTGGTGTGGGCTGGGGATGTCCGAAACGCTCAACGTGTCCGTTGTCCAAAAGCTCCATAGCCTTTAAGTTCCACTTACCTACTTCTAAAGCCTTGGAAAGCAGTTCTTCCAGAGAGGAGTTTTCGTAAGTTAGAAAATCCAGGGTTTCATAAAAGAAGTTGTATAGCTCCTGGTCCTCTTTACCAAGGATCTGAGCGTGGTGAGCATAGGCTGCAATCCCTTTCAGACCGTAAAGAACACAGTGTTTAGCTCCGGCAATTTCTTCGCCGAGGTTCTCTATGTCTTTTTCAAGACTGACTTGCTCCCCTTGTCTAACCATTTCTGAAGTGTCCCAGTTTTCCTGAACCACGAATTTAGCTGGTCCTTCTAAGTTTTCCGGAGTGATACCCTGTTTTTTACAAGATTCCTCATAGAGTTTTCGCGCTCGCTCTTTTAATATGCTTGCTTTTTTGATTCTTTCTGCAAGTTGTTGGGAATCAAAATCGACGTTGGTAAGAGTTGCAAAGAGCGCTTCTAAAGCAAAATGATCAATTTCAGGGTCCTGTAAACCGCTTTTTCGCGTTCTCGATAGGTACTGCCCTATTCCTTCCAGCACGTACACCAGCAAGTCCTGTAAGGCTGCTACTTCTGGATCTTTGCCACAAACACCAAACGCTGTGCATCCTGTACCTTGTGCCGTTTGTTCACATTGATAACAGAACAAATTAATTCACCTCCCATTATTTTTAGACTTAAAATCGGCAAGGGAATGCGATGAGAAAAAATCACCAAAGATGCTTCCCATTTCGCCGATCAAGTTACCCATTATGCATCTTTTAAAAGGACATTCCTTTTTGGACAACAAACAGATATTTGGGTTGAATTTACCTTCTATGGCCTCATATATTTCAAGGAGGTTTATTTCGTGAGGTTTTTTGGCAAGTGTTACCCCTCCACTTGGTCCTCGTTTTGAAAGGATAAGACCCGCTTTGTGAAGTCTTTGAAGTACTTTCGCCAGATGGTTTTTGGAGACTCCTATTTCGGAGGCCAAATCAGCGGTTTGTTGTGGTTCTGGGTAAGCTTGAGCAATTTTAATCATGCTGTGCAAAGCTATTGAAGTTGCTTCTTGCATTTTGAAAGGATGCGCCACATGTTCTCACCTCTTTTAAGCATTTTAATACTTAAATGCTTAAATTGCAAGATACTTTCAAAAAGATTTCTGAATTTTTTTCCGGGGTGATCATCCCCTGGGCTAGGGAAGAGAGGAAATGGGCCGTATGATATCTTGCGAGCTTTGAAGTTCAAACGGATGCTCAGTAAGGCATTACTACCTGCAAGCTCAAAAGTATAAGTTTCTTCTCTCCGCCCTTGTCTCCGAAACCGCAAAGCAAAAGCAATGTTCCAGGAAATCTATAACCACATCCCAGTTATGCAAGAAGTGGTGAGTGCCCTGCCTACGACCATCAAAGCATTAACCTAGGATATGTCCTGGGTTCCTGTGATATGAAAAACTGCAATCTGGATGAGTGAGGAAAAAGAGGATAGATCAGGAAATGGAGAGAGTTTTCAAAAATATTCCTACAAATAAGTTGACGCTACCCTCAAGAGTGCTTTTCTATACAGAAAGGGACTCCTAATGATAAAATATCCCCGGAGAGAAAGAAAAATGGAGAAAAAATGGTCGGTAGTTTTCACGATTATCATCGCTTCTCCTTTCCTGAGCGGTTTCTCTCAATGGTTCATGGCCGCCACGCAGGAAATACTGGTCGTCTTTACCGCTTATCTTCTTCTATTGCCAGTTTCAGCCTCCAGATTCCGGAAAACTGGGCAATTGAAAATCCACCCTACTCTCCAATCCATACCTTATTTTTGCAGCCTGGAATACTGAAATGCAGGTCAAAGTCACCCTGGAGTACAGGAACTCTGAGTCTCTGGAAAAGTTCAGAGAGGTAGCTCAGGATTTAATATACGATGACATTACCATCTTTCAGAGAGTAACCATTACTGGAGAAGGAAAGACCACCGTCAACCGCTCACCCACTTACTGGCTTGATTATCTCTTTCCAGGCGAGAAAGGGAAGATACAAGATAGGCTTTATCTTTCTTCCTGTCATCAGGGATTTTACCGGATTATTTGCCTCTCTTCTCGGAAAAACTTCAATCAATATTTACCGAACCTGGAACGTACCATCCAGAGTTTTACCTTTGTGACCAGTAGAAACACGGGGTCATGATATACAGAAGAAAAGACAGGAATAAAAATGTTCATCGCCAGCACTTCTATAGAGTATTCACTCTCTGTACGGTTGCCGTTATAATCCTGCTACATTTCTTTTGGGAAAAAAGTGGTAGTGGAGTTGGGTTTCCCGCTTTTCAAAAAGCTTACGCCGAGAGGGTTCATAACTTTTCTTTCAGCCCTTCAGACACCATCCTCATTGTTGCTCCCCACTGTGACGATGAAGTCCTGAGCTCGGGAGGGCTCATTTACGATGCTCGAAGCCAGGGAACCAAAGTGTACGTGATAGTGGTCACCAATGGTGACGCCTTCCGGGTCTTCTGGACCAGAACCAAAAAGGCGGTAAAGCTGGGTTACCGTCGACAGAAAGAATCCATTGCCGCTTTGCAAACCCTGGGTGTTCCTCGAGAAAACATCTTCTTCCTGGGGTATCCAGACCAGGGCCTTGCGCTTCTGTGGACAGACCACTGGTCTTTTGCCAATCCGTATTTCTCCCGTTTTACCAGGAACTGGATGGACCCTTACTTCACTAGCTACCGCCCGGGTAGCCCCTACTCAGGAGAGAACCTGGCTTTAGAGCTGGAGAATATTATTTCCCAAATCCAGCCGACCATCATCATCACCGCTTCCCCTTTTGATAGACATCCCGACCACTGGGCCACGTATGCCTTTACCATGTACGTCTTAGAAAAACTGCGCCTCAGAGGTGCTCCGTCACACGAACCCCGGGTATACTGGTACTTAGTCCACTACGGGGTCTGGCCCTATGCTTTTGGATTTCGCCCCAAAGCCTTGCTTTTACCACCACCGCCTTTGTGCTTACTGCAGTTTGACTGGCAACTCTATTTCCCGTCCTCTTCTGCCAATTTTGCCAAAATGAGAGCCATCCGGAAGTACCGGAGCCAATCACCTGTGAGAGAACATCTTTTAAGTTTTGTTCGCAAAAACGAGCTCTTCGGACAAAACCCGGTTATTAAAATTCCCAGCATTACCGTCCCCATCGACATCGACGGCAAAGTTGAGGAATGGCCTTCCTCAATCACCCGGTATGTAGAGCCACAGAGGGGGGAAATATGGAAGAGAAGCCCCTCTTTCTCCAGCTTCATGGCGGCCAGAGATTCTACGAATTTTTATCTTGCCCTCTTTTTGAAAAAACCCATTTCTCAAAAGGATGTTTATACTTTTTTTCTCTACCCCGTAACGGCTCTTGATGAAAGCCAAGGTTTTGTCCAGAACGTGCATTTTTCGCTGCAACAGAAAGGTTCAAAGACCATCTTATCGCATTCTGCCATAACGGCAACAACCAGAGGAAATGCTATAGAAATCACCATTCCCCTTGAGCTCCTACACCACTCTCCGAGTCTCTTTTTCCATGCCGAAATCCGGAGAAAGAAAAAAATTATCGGGAAAACGAGCTGGTATCTCCTGCATTTTTAGTAGAACAGAGCCAAAAAGAGGTGCACATTTATGGACCGTAAGATCAAAGCGGCGTTCATCCCCTCCTTTACGGTCCTCTGGGTGAGGACGAAACTACTCAGGGAATGTTGAAATTAATGCACGTCCCCTCTGTGGGAGTGGGGTTCTGGGCTTGGCCATTGGCATGAGCAAAGAAACCACTACAAGGCCACTCCGGGGAGCACACCGGTGGCGAATTTCCTGCAGTGAATTTCCTCGGCACCCATTCTCCTTTAGATCTTTCTTTTCAGGAAGCGGCGAAACGAACAGGTTTGCCCTTCTTCGTTAAACCTGCTAATCTGAACTCATCGACAGGTATCAGCAAGGTAGAAAGGAGGAAGAGCTCCTTCCGGCCTTCCAAAACGTTTTTCAGTATGACAAGAAATCGAGTGTTTAGATCTGGGGAACGATAACCCCGTAGTTTCCATTCATCCCTGGGTGAAAACGTCTTGACAAAGCTTTGTTCCGTGATATATTTATGAATGCGTGCCGAAGTGGCGGAAATGGCAGACGCGCTGGAATCAGGATCCAGTGGGTGAAAACCCGTGGGGGTTCAACTCCCCCCTTCGGCACCAAATAGTGGTTTTTTGAGAAACAAGCTCCAAGTTTTTAAAAAGCGTTCACTCAACCTCGGTTTTCTTTATTAGGGTTTTAGAGTAGATAGAACCTTCCAGAGTTTTTAGTCTTTGGGGGCTTTGTAAAGGTTAGTTTTTAACTATCAACCTTTAATGCGTAATCTTCAAAAAATGCAATAATCTTCAAAAAATGCAAAATGCTGAGTTTTTCTCTGGAGGGCATATGAAAAAAGCTTTGTTTGTTGTGGTCGTAGTTTTGGGTCTGGTGTTTTTTTCTGGTTGCAGATGGTTTGCCGATAATCCAATGTTTCCCACGGCTAAGCTAAGCATCGAAATGGAAATTCTTGACGAAGATGGTTCCCCAATCGAAACAGGTTCAGTTGGCGTTATTTCAAGAACTACTCTGGAATTTCAGAGCAGTACCAGTTCCAGTTTTACTCAAGCTTCAAGCCAGGCAGTGACTACAAGCACACAGGAAGGAACTGAGGAAGAATCAACTGAGTCCCAGGCTATTTCTTACACTGATACTTCTCTAACTAACCAGGAAATATCGATCACTTTTGCTCGCTCGGTTAAATTCACTTTTTATCCCCTTAATAAGGTAGGTGCTGAAATCACCCGATGCCGTATATACTATTATGATGCACAGGGTAATCTTATTCCCTCTCTGGAGCGCTCCTTCTTAGTTTATATCCTGGTTCCACCCCTGCAGGACGAAGGCTCGGAAGGAGTGTCATGGACTGTAGAAATTTTCTCAAGTGATGTAGAAAATTATCTTTTCTCGCACAATATAACCACGGGTCAAGCCCTGCTTGTATTTGAGGGAGAAGACAATGCCGGTCATGAGGTTTCTTACCGTGCATCGGTCAATATTTCAGCAGCCATGCCCGATTTTGAGGTAGAAGTTCCTGAAGCCAGCGGTTTTTCTACTTGTCAGAGTTGTCAATAAGAGTGACCTGAGCTTTTTGGAAGAACAATAATCAATCGCTTTTTACTATTGAAAGTTTTACAAAGTTAAACTGCAAGGTGCTTTCTACACCAAAAGGCCTGGGTGTTGTGCACAACACCCAGGCCTTTTTGATAATCAAGCTTTACCTGCACTACCCAGCAATTCACATTTTCTTATATACATTTTTTTGAGTTCCTCTCTGGCTACTCCAAGGTATTTCCGAGGGTCAAACTCAGCTGGGTTTTCAGCAAGGTATTTGCGGACCATAGCCGTGAAGACCAGACGCCCGTCGGAATCGATGTTGATTTTGCAAACTGCTGATTGAGCTGCTCTCTTTATCTGATCTTCGGGTACACCTACTGCGTTTTCCAGTTTACCACCATACTTGTTTATGATTTCTACATATTCTTTAAGCACAGATGATGCACCATGAAGGACAATAGGAAAGCCCGGAAGGCGTCTTTCTATTTCTTCAAGTATGTCAAAGCGCAATTCAGGAAGCGGTTCTCCTGGTTTCAGTTTAAACTTGTAGGCCCCATGGGAGGTACCTATGGAAATAGCCAGGCTGTCTACGCCGGTCCTGGATACAAAATCTTCAACCTGTTCGGGTTTGGTATAGTGACTCTCTTCTGAGGAAACGTGCTCTTCAATACCAGCCAGTACGCCAAGTTCTCCCTCCACTGTAACATCATATTGATGGGCATATTCAACCACCTTTTTGGTGAGGGCTATATTTTCTTCATACGGCAAATGGGAACCGTCGATCATAACGTTAGAAAAGCCATTGTCTACGCAGGCTTTGCAAAGCTCAAAAGAATCGCCATGATCCAGGTTAAGGGCAATGGGAATGTTACTGCCCATTTCCCGGGCCATTTGGATTGCTCCTGGTACCATGTAGCGTAATAGGGTTTGGTTGGCGTACTTACGAGCGCCTTTGGAAATTTGCAGTATAACCGGAGAATTACATTCCACACAGGCCATGATTATGGCCTGAAGCTGTTCCATGTTGTTAAAATTATAAGCTGGAACAGCATATTTGCCTTCCATGGCCTTGCGGAACATGTCGCGGGTATTGACCAGACCAAGCTCACTGAAGTGCACTGCCATATCACATATCCCCTTTTCTATCAAGATTTCTCCCCTTTTGGGAGATAGCTGTTTTCAACACAGCATTCTATTTTACCATTTTGCGGTAGAAAGTCTACTTCCCAGTGTCCAAGTACTGCTAAGTTTTACAGCTACTTTTATATACTTTTTCTTAGTTCTTTAAGCTGTACTCAGTTGACATGGGTTAGGGAGTTGCATATAATGCTTACAGGCGTTCAGTGCGCGGTTAACTCAGCGGTAGAGTGCCATCCTCACACGGTGGAAGTCGCTGGTTCGAATCCAGCACCGCGCACCATTTTAATTCTGTATCTTTTTTTCCGCTTTTTCAATTTCACGATCTATCGCAACTCGCATAGCTTTGAGCAGTTCTACTCGTGCTTGAGAAAGATGTTTCTTTACTTCATCATCAACCAGGGGTCCAAAAAGCTTTTCAATCGGTCCAAAAAGTAGTTCTTCAAAAAGCTCTTTGCTCTTTTCCGACCGTTCTTCCATTTTTTAACCCTCCCTTCTCTTTCTTAAAGATGGCGTTTTACCAGTTCTTCTGCCTCCTTTTGGCCTCTAATAGCTTCAAAGTCAACCACAAAAGCACCTCGCGATTCCATGTGCCCCATAAGACGGCGCAGAGCCTTGTCGGTTCCAAAGAGTGCTGATTTTACGTAAGCAACTGATTTTTTGCCTTCCATTCCGTTAGCACCCTGTAGAAACTTAACTACTTCCTGAGATATTTTGCCTCCAAAGAAACTGGTTATTTTTGCTCCCACCAGCACAAGATCAAAGGGCCTGAAACTTATTGGTGAAGAAAGGTTTTCAACTTCTACAGCTTTTACTATATGGCC
This sequence comes from Atrimonadaceae bacterium G-SL-SR-0-11, assembly GCA_048814795.1. Classification (GTDB taxonomy): domain Bacteria; phylum Atribacterota; class Atribacteria; order Atribacterales; family Thermatribacteraceae; genus Thermatribacter. The sequence continues at coordinate 1,515,815 of CP184673.1, forward strand.
AGACTTCTCAAAAAGAGCTATCATGTATTTGGTGATGTTCACAAGGTCCTGATCTTTAGTAGAATACACAAAAGCAACTCTCAACGCACAAACCACCTCACTATTTGAGCCTTTGTAATATTATAACCTACTTGCTCTCGTTCAAGAAAACCATAGTTACCCAGCTGTCCTGAATGGTACAGTCTACTTCTTTAAAACTTAAAGAATCAAGCTGGTGGCACACTTTTTGTATGTCTTTTTCCTCAAAGCCAGAAATTATGAGCAATCCTCCAGAAATAAGTTTTTCTCTAAAAAGATGCGCATTTTCGATAATAAAATCGGGACTTATATTCACCACTAAGAGATCAAATTTATCCTTCACATCGGCAATGCTGCCCAGTATAAAATCAATCTTCCGGGGATGAAGATTGTTCAAAACACAGTTTCTCTGTAATTCTTTTTGAGCCAGAGGATCTATGTCCACGGCAACTATTTTGGAAGCTCCTATTTGGGCAGCAAATATAGAAAGTATTCCCGACCCTGTTCCCACATCAAGAAGCGTACTTCCTTTTTTACAGTACTTTTTAAGCATCCTAATGCACCATAAAGTTGTAGGATGATGACCGGTACCAAAGGCGAGCCCTGGGTAAATGACCAGGTCCACGTCAGCTCCAGTTGGTCCTATCCAGGGAGGGCGAAGAGAGATATTTTCCCCGGCCCACACTACTGAGAAGCTCTTCTTCCAATTATTTTTCCAATCACTTTCTACTTCCTCGTCTTCTTCAAAGTAACTCACAAGATGCAGTGGTAAATCATTCAGATTCTGCTCCTCTTTTAAATAAACAATTATTTTCTCTTCTTTTTCCCACAGACCAGCTACTTTTTTCCCCTGGAAGAAGAAATACAGAAGTTTACGAGAGGCTTCGTCCTTTGGCAAAATAACAAACTTACGCCACTTCACTGTTTTCTCTCTTTATTTCGATAAGCTATCACTAAGATTCCAGAAGCTGACTTAGCACCTATTCCCAGGACTTCTATTTGGGAGTCGTATTCCAGAGAAATCCTTAAAAACTCGTGGTATAGTTTTGAATTTTTAGATAGCTTGCGCAGTGTTTTTAAAGGCAACATACGAGCTAAAGTGCCTGTGGCTACCAGGCGTTCAATTGTAAAACCATTAGCTTCTATCATATCAACTATTTCTTGAGGTAAAAATCCATGCAGAGGCGGAAAAACAAAATATGATAGGAACGGTATTTTAGCTTCCAGAGAACTCAAAAATGATGGATGGTCCCAGTTACCAGTTTTCAAAAAGTTCTTGCTGATTTCCAAAGATTTGTGGAAGCGAAGCTCTGTTTCCATAAATACTGGAAGCTGGCCCAGGCGGTTAACTACTGAAATGATGAGTGTTTGCTTGCTTACCCTGCTTAATTCTTCCAGGGCTTTTTCGTGCTGTGGATAGGCATAGGATACAGGTGCATCTAAAGAAACGACCAGATCAAATTTTTCGTCTTCAAAAAAGGAAAGGTCCCTTATATCACCCTCCAGGAAATGTATGTTGTTGATATTTTTCCTTCGAGCTTCATTCTGGGCATGCTTAAGCATTTGCTTCGAGATGTCAAGATGGTAAACCTCGCAACCTCTTTCGGCAAAAAGTAGAGAATACCTTCCATAGCCTCCACCTGCATCCAGAACAGTCATGCCTTCTTGCAACACTCTTTCTATCTCAAGCCACACTAAATCAGTATGGATCTTTTTTTCTAAATTTCTATCTCTTCGCTTTTCTTTAGCAACATGATGGTTCCAGAAATTTTTATGTAGCTCGGTTTGTCTCATATTAATCCACTGATTTTTTATTTATTGCTTCCTGGATGTCTTCCATAAACCTTTCCAGGGTTAAACTTCCAATATCTCCCTCTTTTCTTTTGCGCACACTTACTTTTCCTTCTTGTTCTTCTTTGTCGCCTACGATCAAGATATAAGGGATTTTGTTATTTTGTGCTTTTCTTATTTTGGCCCCCAAAGTTGCATTTTCGTCATCCAGTTCAACCCTTATTTCTTTGTTTAAGATAATTTCTCTTACCTTCTTGGCATAAGGGATATGTCTTTCGGCTATTGGAAGCACTATAACCTGTACAGGTGCTAACCAGAGCGGTAAAGCTCCTGCAAAATGTTCAATAAGTATTCCCAAGAAACGTTCTATGCTTCCCAATATGGTGCGATGCAACATAACAGGTCTGTGTCGGTTTCCATCTTTGCCTATATAAGAAAGATCAAATTTTTCAGGCATTGAGAAATCAAGCTGGATAGTGCCACATTGCCAGCGGCGACCCAGGCTGTCGCGCAAGTGGAAGTCGATCTTAGGACCATAAAAGGCACCTTCCCCTTCGTTGATGCGATAAGAAAGACTTAGCTCTTTAAGAGCATTTTCCAGAGAAGAAGTAGCCATTTCCCACATTTCTTCAGAACCCATTGCTTTTTCAGGACGGGTGCTCAACTCTACTTCGTAATCAAAATTGAAAAGTCTGTAAAAAAAGTCAGCAAGCTCTATTACTCCTATAATTTCGTTTTTGACCTGGTGAGGTTCCATGTAAATATGGGCATCATCTTGAGTGAAACAGCGAACACGCATAAGACCATGTAAAACCCCGGATAATTCGTGCCTGTGTACTAAGCCGAGTTCTGCTATACGCAGGGGGAATTCCTTATAACTGCGCAAGCGGGTCTGGTAAACAAGAATACCACCAGGACAATTCATCGGTTTTATGGCAAACTCCCGGTTTTCAATTTGAGTGAAGTACATATTTTCCCGGTAATGTTCCCAATGTCCAGAACGTTCCCAGAGTTTTCTATCCAGTATTATGGGAGTTCTAATTTCTTGATAACCCCGTTTCAAGTGCTCTTTACGCCAGAAATCGACTAAAGTGTTTACGATGATCATACCTTTGGGATGAAAAAACGGGAAACCCGGACCTTCTTCGTGGAGGCTGAAAAGATCTAACTCTTTTCCCAAACGCCTGTGATCCCTTTTACGAGCCTCCTGCAAGCGTTTTAAATATGCCTGCAATTCCTCCTTACCTTCGAAAGAAATTCCGTATATCCGCTGCAACATAGGATTCTCAGCTTTCCCCCTCCAATAAGCTCCTGCAAGGCTCAAAAGGGAAAATGCCTTTATAAACCCTGTAGAAGGTACATGAGGCCCCCGACAAAGGTCTACAAATTCCCCATTTTGATATATGCTCACTTTATCTTCAGGTATCTCTTCAAGGATTTCCAGTTTATATTTTTCTCCTCGCTCTTGAAAAATTTTTTTTGCCTCTTCTTTGCTAACTTCTTTGCGGATAAAAGGCAAATTTTCTTTAATAATTTTTTTCATCTCTTTTTCTATCTCTTTAAGGGCCGTTTCTTCGATACCTCCTGGGATATCAAAATCATAGTAGAAACCTTCTTCAATTGCTGGCCCGACGCCCAGTTTAGCTTTTGGATATAACCTTTTCACTGCCTGGGCCATAATGTGAGCTGTGCTGTGCCAGTAGATTTCTTTGCCTTCCGGATCCTCGAAATAGATATACCGCTCAATTTCGTCGCCTTCTTTGACAGAGTTTAAATCTACAATTTTACCCTCTTTCAAAACGGCAGCTATTGCACGCTTCTCTTTGTTCATTGTTTTCCTCCCCTACCTGTTCTATAAATGAAAAAAGCGCCACTTCTCAAGGTGGCGCCCCTTTTTATGTGTTTTAATGGTGGGCGACACTGGACTCGAACCAGTGACCTCTTCCGCGTCAAGGAAGCGTTCTCCCTCTGAACTAGCCGCCCACACCAGACTCTTTCTGGAGGCGGCACCCGGACTCGAACCGGGGAATGAAGGATTTGCAATCCTCTGCCTTAGCCGCTTGGCTATGCCGCCACTGGAGCGGAAGACGGGATTTGAACCCGCGACCCCCACCTTGGCAAGGTGATGCTCTACCCCTGAGCTACTTCCGCTCGCTCAATGGTGCCGAGACCCAGAGTCGAACTGGGGACGCATGGATTTTCAGTCCATCGCTCTACCACCTGAGCTATCTCGGCACAAATGTCTGGCGGGGTCGACGGGATTTGAACCCGCGATCTTCAACGTGACAGGCTGACGTGTTAGGCCAGGCTACACCACGACCCCGCTTAAGCCAGTTAACATTTTAGCTACTTTGTTGCTCTTTGGCAAGTGGTTGGAGAGATTTTTGTAAATTTTTCTCCGATTTTATCGGATTATCTTTCAATATGGTAGGTAGATGAAGGAGCATACTTGGTCCGGAAAAGTTCCTCTGCTTTTTTCCTCTCGTCATCGTTTATTTTTCCTTCAAACCAGTACACCTCAAGGACGGAAGCAAGGTGGTTAAGAAAGGAAAGGACGATTTTTTCTTTTTCTGGTGGTTGGGGAATCAATTCTTCAAGAGTAACGAAATTTGACCAAAGTTCTCGCTCAACTTTTTCATGGTTCAGAAAACAACTGGCCATTTCTTTACGGTTACCGGAAATTACAAACGAACCCTGAAAAAGGACTCCCCTTTTTGCTTTTGCCTGAGCTATTCCAATTATTTTTTTCCCCTTAATGCTTATTTCATGTGCGGTATTTAGAGAAAAGCAATAAGGTGAAGAAAGATAGCTTTTTTGGGGGTTGCTCTGCAAATCCGGGAACAACCCAATCTCCTGTAGTGTCTTTAACCACGCTTCTTTAAGGCAAAGATAAAGAGAAAGAGGATTTAGTGCTTCTCTGGAGAGAGGAAGGTATAAGCTGAAAGTCACTTCATTGTCGTGTAATATGGCTCTTCCTCCAGTAGGACGCCTGACCAGGGGAATGCTTTTTTTTTAAGATAGGGAAAATTAAGGCTATTCGTCCTTTGAAACCGCCCTATTGAAAGAGTTGGTTCTGTCCAGGAAAAAAACCGTAAGGTTGGAGGAATACAATCTTTTGTTTCTTCTCCTATTATTAGCAAAGCTTCATCCTGGGCCATATTCCAGAAACCAGAGTGCTTACCGTCGAATATGGTTCTTAGAGCCGGTTCAGCTTTCCTGAATAAACTCTTTATATTGCTTTGCAGTAAGCAGTTCTTCCAGTTCTTCTTCATTTTCTATTTTAATTTTCACTATCCACCCTTCATAGGGTTTTTGGTTAATTGTTTCAGGTTTATCTTCCAGAGAAGTGTTCACTTCAACAATTTCTCCCGAAACTGGAGCATAGAGGTTGGACACGCTCTTAACTGACTCTACGCTGCCCATTTTCTGATCTTTTTTAAGCTTCTGACCAAGAGAAGGTAGTTCTATAAAGACTATATCACCCAGTTCACTTTGGGCATAATCGGTAATACCACAAATCACCAAATCTCCTTCTTTTTTAACCCATATATGGTCTTTGGTGTAAAGCAAGTTTTCTGGAACGTTCATTTTTCATTCCCCCTTTTTGGAAAAAGATGTAATAAAAGGGATATCTACTACCCTGCCCTTTATTTTACCCCCTGGAGCTGAAATAACCAGCTCTCTGCCGCAAAAACAGTTCTGTCTATCCAGAAAAGCGAGCCCCAGGATTTTCTTAAACAGGAAAGAATAGTTGCCACTGGTAATGTAGCCACAGGGTAAGCTTTGGGAATTGTAGACAGGATAGCCATAACGAGGTATTTTTTTACCCTCAGTTATTTCTATACCTACCAGCTGTTTCTTGGGCCCAATTTTCTGTTCAAGACAGAGGGAGTTTTTGCCTATAAAGTTCTCTTTTTCCCATTCTATGAGGTGTTCTTTTTTGAGCTCGAGAGGAGTTACTGTTTCATCGATCTCCTGTCCATAAAGTGGTAGCGAGGCTTCGAAACGCAGAAGGTCTCGAACTCCAAAACCACAAGGACAGCCCCCCTCTTCAGTAATGCATTGGAGTAAAACTTCCCAGATTTCCCCATCATTTATTTCCCGGCACCACACTTCAAAACCATCTTCGTAAGAAAAGGCGCTGCGCATGATCATTAAATCTTGATTAGGCATTTTGAGCTCTTTCCAGCCAAAACGAGGTAGCGAACTTAAATCTTGAGAAAAAGCTTTTTTCACAACTGCCTGGCTTTTGGGTCCCTGTATAGAAAAAAGCAGACTTCTTTCGGTGTAATCCTCAACGTCTATTTCAAGATGGTGCTGGTTTGCAATGTAACTTATCCATAAATAAAATTTTTCCCGGGCTCCAGCGTTGGTGAATATCAAAAACTTTTTCTCCTCTATTTTGTAAACCAAAGACATGTCCACAACGCCGCCTCTTACATTCAAAAAAAAGCTCACTTTCCCTCGCAGGGAAACTCCTTCCGGAAAACAACGAGTCGAAACAAGTTCCATAAAAGCTCCCGCATCTTTGCCCTTAACTACAAATTTTCCCAGATGTGAGATGTCGAAGAGACCACAGACATTTTTACAGGTAAAATATTCCTCGCGAATACTTTTGTAAAGGATGGGAACTTCCCAACTCGCGAAGCCCCCCATCCTTGCACCTATCTTAAGATGTTTTCTGGCAAGCGGAAGTTTCCTCAAGAGTTGCCTCCGTTTATGAAAAGTGCAACGGAAAACCAAAAACGGCCTCCGCTGCCTCCATAGTTGCTTCGGGAAGGGTTGGATGTGCATGGATAGTTTCAGCAATTTCTTGAGGAGTGCACTCCAGAGCCATAGCCAGTGTGGCTTCTGCAATGAGCGAAGAAGCTTGTGGACCAATAATGTGTATTCCAAGTATTTCTCTTGTTTTTTTACAAGCAATAATTTTGACGAAACCTTCAGTTTCGCCTTCTATCAGAGCTTTTCCGCAGCCTCGGAAAGGAAATTTACCAATGCTAACTTCAAAACCTTGCTGAACAGCTTCTTCCTCAGAAAGACCTACTGAAGCCACTTCAGGCGAGCAGAAGACACAATTAGGTACAGCCCGGTAATCCATATGTTTTTTCTCCCCCAGCAGGTTGGCCACAGCTACCTCAGCTTCTTTGTAAGCGACATGAGCTAACATATGTTTTCCGTTTACATCTCCTATCGCATAAATATGTGGTGCAGTGGTGCGCATTGTTGCATCAGTTTTGGGGGCTCCATTTTCCAGCTTCACACCGGTGAGTTCAATGTTCAAACCTTCTAAAAGAGGTTTCCTGCCCGTTGCTATCAAGACCAAGTTACCCTCTGCTTCCTTCTCCTGACCTTCTTTTTCAAAGATAACCTTGAGGTCATTTTCCTTTCGGATTTCTTTAACTCTGGCTTCAAGATGTATTTTCATGCCTCTTTTTTCAACTATTTCGGTGAGCAAAGCAGTTACCTCACCATCGACTGGGGGCAATATTTTAGGCATCATTTCTATTACTTCCACTTTAACGCCAAAAGTGTTAAAAATGCATGCCAACTCCATGCCAATAACTCCTCCGCCAATTACCACAAGCCGCTCAGGCAGAGAGGGTAAAGACAGTGCTTCCTCGCTGTCAATAACGCCTTCAAGTTCTACGCCCTTTATAGGCGGAAGGAAAGTCTTGGAACCAGAAGCCAGAAAAATAGATTTTGCCTTCAAAACTTCTGTATTCTTATCTGTTCTGATAATTTCAATCCGATTTTCATCCACAAAGCGAGCTGTGCCCTGGATAACCTCTGCTCCAGCTTTGCGAAGCAAGAAACCCACTCCACCCGTTAATCTTTTTACTATTTGAGTCTTCCTTTTAAGAACTTGCTCCCAATCCAAACCTTTATAGCTCGCCTTAACTCCAAATTGAGCAGCGTTTCGAACGAGATGCAGAACTTCTTGAGCTTTAAACAAAGCCTTAGTAGGTATACAACCCCGGTTAAGACAGGTACCTCCCAACTCTCTTTTTTCTATTAACGCTACCTTTAATCCCTTCTGCGCTGCGCGTATTGCTCCTGCATACCCAGCCGGACCACCACCGATTACCAAAAGGTCCAATTCACGCACTTTATTACCTCCTTACCTCCATTGCGGAAAGTTGTGTGAATCTTTCAGGTAAAGATCTATGGAACGGGCTGCACGTTTGCCTGCGCCCATCGCGGAAATCACAGTAGCTGCACCCGTGACAATGTCTCCGCCTGCAAAAACCCCTGGCAAAGAGGTTGCACCGGTCTGAGGGTCTGCGGCAATATATCCTTTTTTATTGAGAGCAAGTCCCTCTATGGTTTCAAGAAGTAAGGGGTTAGGACCCTGACCTATGGCCACCACCACGGTATCTATAGGGATTACAAATTCAGATCCGGGAATGGGTACTGGCCTTCTTCTCCCCGATTCATCAGGCTCTCCCAGCTCCATTTGTATGCATTCTATCCCGGTTACCCAACCATTATCATTGCCTATAAATCTCACCGGATTGGTTAAAATTATGCAGTTTACTCCTTCTTCTTCGGCCCTTTCCACCTCTTCTACTCGGGCCGGCATCTCTTTTTTGGTCCTGCGGTACACCAAACAAACTTCTCCTGCTCCAAGTCTCAGGGCGCAGCGTGCAGCGTCCATGGCAACGTTTCCTCCTCCAATAACTGCCACTCTTCTACCTATTTTCACCGGGGTGTCGAACTCCGGGAATAAGTAAGCCTTCATCAGGTTAGTTCTGGTTAAAAACTCGTTGGCCGAGTATATGCCGTTAAGATTTTCACCAGGAATGTTTAGAAAATAAGGCAAACCAGCCCCGGTTCCAATAAAGAAAGCTTCATAGCCCTCTTCTTTTAAATCATCAATGGTCAAAGTTTTTCCAACTACGCAGCTTAGCTCTATTTCTACCCCAAGAGAACGCACATAGTCAACCTCTTGAGCAACGATACTCTTGGGTAAGCGGAATTCGGGTATTCCATAAACCAGAACCCCACCTGGTGCGTGAAGGGCTTCAAAGATAGTAACCTGATAACCCATTTTTGCAAGGTCTCCGGCGCAGGTTAAACCAGCAGGACCCGAACCAATAACGGCTACGCGATGTCCATTCCAGGAAGGTACCGATGGCGAGCGGATTCCTTTTTCACGTTCATAATCGGCTACAAAACGCTCCAGGTAACCAATGGCAATGGGTTGTCCCTTTTTGCCAAGGACGCACCTTTCTTCACACTGGGTTTCTTGAGGACAAACTCTTCCGCAGATGGCTGGTAAGTTGTTTTTTTCTTTAATCTTGGCAATTGCCTCTTCGAAACGCCCTTCAGCAACCAGTTTTATGAAGCCAGGAATATCTATTTCTACTGGACAACCCTGTACACATTGCGGTTTCTTGCACTGTAAACAACGTCTTGCTTCTTCAACCGCTGCCCACTCAGACAAACCCAGAGGTACTTCTGCAAAGTCTTTTATGCGCTCCTGAGGGGGGCGCTGGGGCATTTTAGGACGACCAGAAAGCCTATTCTGCATAATGTGCTTCCTCCTTTGCTCTGGTTACCAAATATTTTTCTAAGGCACGTTTTTCCTCTTCAAGGTAAATTCTTTGACGAGACAAAAGTTCGTCAAAGTCAACAGCATGCCCATCAAAAATGGGTCCATCAACACAGGTAAACTTGCAGTGTCCATCTACACTTACCCGACAGCAACCACACATTCCAGTTCCATCAACCATTATAGGGTTTAAACTGACCAGAGTAGGTACGTTGTATTTTCTGGTCAACAAACTGGTCATTTTCATCATCATAACTGGACCGATGGCCACTACCAGGTCCACTTTTTCTTCCTCAAGAATCCTTTCCAGGATAGTAGTTACAAACCCTTTTTCTCCGTAACTGCCGTCATCAGTGGTCACATAAAGCCTATCACTGACTTCTCGCATCTTATTTTCCCAAAAAAGCATACTTGCTGTTCTGGCACCAATTATAGAAGTTACTTTGTTGCCAGCTTCTTTAAGAGCTCTGGCCTTGGGAAAAGTGGGAGCAATCCCTACTCCTCCCCCAACACATACCACATGGCCAAAGTACTTTTCCTCCATTTCTTTACCCAGCGGACCGACAAAGTCCAGAAGTGCATCACCTGCTTCCATCTCGCCAAGCATCATGGTGGTTTTTCCTACTTCTTGAAAGATTATGGTTACTGTACCCTTTTCTGCATCGAAGTCTGCAATGGTGAGCGGTATCCGTTCTCCTGTTTCATTAATCCTGAGGATGACAAATTGACCAGCTTTTGCTTTTCGGGCTACTCGTGGAGCCTCGATTACCATTAGCTTGATCTCGGGAGTCAATACTTGTTTTTCCAGTATTTTGAACAACTTGCGTACCTCCTCTTTGCAGTATGGCTGGATAAAACCAGTAAAATTATACTATAATAAACCTACTTGTCATTTCCAATCCTGGAAATTTGGGTTTGAGGGTGATAACCTTGTCAAAGCATAATTTTTTAGGGCTTAATAATTTTGTCAGACGTTATGAGAAAAATCCAATTTTGTCTCCAGAAAAGTGGCCCTACCCAGCCAATGCCACTTTCAACCCTGCAGCAACTCTTTTTAGGGGTGAAACTCTGCTTTTGGTACGAGTTGAGGATTGCCGGGGCTTTTCTCATCTTACTCTTGCTCGAAGCAAAGACGGAATAGAAGGCTGGAGAATTGACCCGGAGCCTGCTCTCTATCCAGAAGCCCACATAAATGAGGAACAGTGGGGCTTAGAGGATCCAAGAATTATATGGCTTGAGGAAGAAGAAAAATATGCGATTATCTATGTTTCTTTCAGTATAGGCGGCCCGGTAGTTTCTCTGGCACTTACTGAAGATTTTAAGAACTTTGTTAAATACGGCTCTCTTCTCCCTCCTGAAGACAAAGATGCTTGCCTTTTTCCTCGTAAGTTTAAAACCGACCGTGGGAAGCGCTATGCACTTATACACCGTCCCATCATCAGAGGAGAAGCTCATATCTGGATTTCTTTCTCTCCTGACCTCAAACACTGGGGTGATCATCAGGTGTTAATACCTACTCGTCCAGGATGGTGGGATCACACCCGAGTGGGGCTTGGTCCTCAACCTATCGAAACTCCTCAGGGTTGGCTGATTTTTTACCATGGGGTGCGACAAACTGCTTCAGGGAGCCTTTATCGAGTTGGGGCAGCCTTACTCGACCTTGAAGATCCCACCCAGGTCATATGCAGAACTGACGAATGGATTATGAGCCCCACAGAAAGCTTTGAATGGTTAGGAGATGTTCCTGGAGTCGTGTTTCCAACTGGAGCAATTGTCGATGAAGAAAATGATCAAATACGTATTTACTACGGTGCTGCGGACCGGTATACTGGTCTCGCCTTCTTGCCCTATCGAGAATTTTTATATTATCTGGAAGAAAAATGCAAAAAGAAAGCTGGAAGTTAATTTTCAAAATTGTCTAACTTTCAGTTCCATAGAAATAGATGGTGACTTTTTCTTCGGTAATCAGACCCTCTTTAACTACGTTGTCCAGGAGGGGCTTAAGTTGAGATATTTTCTCTTCTACATCTACAACTTCGATAATTATTGGAAGATCTGAAGAAAGCCTGAGGACCGATGTAGTCTGAATTTGGTGACTTTTCCCCCCAAACCCTGCTATTCCCCTTAATACTGTGGCTCCAGCTAATTTGCGTCTTTTGAACTCTTCGAGTAAGTACTGATAAGCGGGCTTACCGTTGTATCTATCGGATTCCCCAATAAAAATGCGTAGCAGTATGGCTTTTTCTTCTTTTTTCATGGTTCACCTCACTAAAAAGTTTGCCATTATTTTACCCAGAAAAACCGAAAAGAGAGCTACTCCAAAACCACCTCCTGAATTTAGCAAAAAATAAAAATATTCTCTATCCTCAAGGAGCCGAAATGATTCGTACTCAAAGGTTGAAAACGTGGTAAAAGAGCCCAAAAAACCTATGGTGAGGAAAATCCGGAGCTCACGGTTGATTACTCCGCTTATTTCCGCTGTATACATGATGAAGCCTACAAAGAAACTACCAATAAGGTTGACCAACCAGGTCCCCAGAGGAAAAAAGGAGAAAGTTATAAGGCTTTGAAACCAACCACTTAAAAGAAAACGTGCCACTGCGCCAATTGCTCCACCTACAGCAATCAGTATCAGCTCTTTCACAGAGTTTTACCTCCTCAGTAAATTTTGCGAAAGGTTTTAGAAGCGAAAAACTCCAGAAGATACTGCCAGGATTCTTTTTCGAACTCAGAAAAACCAGAAGCAGCTTTGCGGTAATCAAACTTTTCTATGAAAGAATTGACAAGTTCCAGTATTCTATACAAAGTGTTTTCGGAAAAGCCACAAATTTCCTTGGATATTTCATCTTCTGGTGGGAAAAGACAAAGGTGTTGCCTGCATAGAAAAGTATATTTTCCCCACTGTCTTTTCCACTCTGGCCAGTATTTTTTGAGAATTTTACTTGATTCCCTTTCCAGTTCCTGATTCCGAAGGCAAAGATGGCATCTTGTATCCTCAGGAGCTGGTAACTCACCGCGAAGATAGTGCAATAGCAGGTCTTTAAAAATAATGGCAATGCCGAGAACCGAGGGACGCTCTTCAAATACAAGGCGCAAATGGTCACTGCACAATCCTCCATTCTTTGTTAGTTGAGTACGCACTTGAGGGTCATTGACCATTTCCCAAAAAAGTGTATCGAGATGCTTTTTATTCTGTTCGCGTAATAGAGCACAGATAGGACATCCAGGTTTGTCGAGATACTCTTTTATTCTTGAAGCTAAATAATCCATCTGGTCTCCTTTTGGGATACATAAAGTAATAAAACAAAAAACTCCTGCACCTACTGGTACAGGAGTCATCAGCCTGAGTGGCACTTAAAGGGGAACTCCATCCCCAATTTTTCAGTATCAATTAGCAATATAGTAAACTTTCATATTTCAAGAGTCAACTTTCCACAATTATAACTCTCTTCCCAAAAAAGCCATTCTAACTCGATAGCTTGTTTAAAAACGCTTTTCGCTTCCTGCCTTTCTGTGTCTGTAGTTTTCTGGGCTTCTTTTTCAAACCAACAACATAACTCTTCGACTAACTTTTGGTAAGCCTCTCCCGCATAGCTTTCCAACCAGGCTCTGTAAAGGACTGGTATGTCGGATGATGTCTTACTCAAATAGTGAGTACCAATTTCGAGATAGCTCACAAAGCAAGGCAGTATCGAAGCAATAATCACGAAAGTGCTTTTTCTAAAAGCAATATTTATCAAGAAATCACCGTACCATAAAGCCACTTTCCCCTTTGGTGACTTGCTGAACTCATTATCTTTTTCAAGTAACTCGTGCATTGCTAATTCCCCATCCACTGTTTCCTTAAGGAGCTTTATCGCAAAGTACTTAAGGCCTTTCTCATCTGCCTTGACTACCAGCATTCCTATTGCAGAGAGAAGATCTTCCAGGTAGTAGTCGTCCTGACTCAAGTAGTAGAAAAAGCATCTCCTGGGGAGCGTTCCCTGAACAAGATCCTTCAAGAAGGAGTGTTCTTTAAGCGAGTTCCACTCTTTGGCAAATTCCCTCTTGAATTTTTCTAAAAAACTCATTAAAGCTCTTCCTCCTCAAGTGTGGCGATGCGCAACGCGTGAAGCACCGAAGGATTCCGGCTTTACACAGGCAATAAAACCAAAGCTTTCAATCATGCCTACCAGTTCGCGAATAAGGTGTCGGGTAGGACCGTTGTTACCCACATCTATGTGAATCTCTATTTTGTAATCTGAAAGTTCATCTTTGAACAGACTGTTGAAAATTTGCAGAAACTGCTGAGAAACTTCCAGAGAAAGCATGGCTTCTGCATATATTTTTTCTCTTATGTTCTGGATCCCCTTGCGAAAAGTTTTTCTCCAGAAATATCGACCACCAAACCCTACCCTGTGGATGATTAGTGCCGTTACGAAAACCTGGGTGGAAGAACCTTTCCAATGTTCGCGGGAGTCTGTCCCAATTATAAGACGATAAGAGAAGTCAGGTTCTTCCCGCATAAAAGATACAATTGAACTAACCACTTCTTCAAATGATACTCTTCCTTGAGTGGGATTATTAAAATAAAGTGTTTTTCTCATTGCCAGATAGCTTTTAATCTTTTTAATTATTTTAACCCAAACAATGTTCGTGCAACAAGCTTCTGGCGAGCTTGACAAAAAAGTTTTCTCAGGCTAAATTCTTTTAACAAAAACGGGGGTTGAAATGAAAAAAGAAGTAATTATACGCTTCAAAAGGCTTTCTCAAGAGGCTGTTGTACCACGTTTTGCATATCCTGACGATGCTTGCTTTGATATTTTTAGCCCTGAGAGTGCGATTATCCCCCCTCAAGGTAGTGTTGTGATAGACCTCAAGATAGCTTCCGAGTTTCCACCGGGCTATGAGGTGGTTCTTCGCCCGCGAAGCGGTATGGGTATTAAGCATGGTATTATTATTCATCCTGGCACCATTGACTCTGGCTATAGGGGAAGCTGGTTTATCAGGCTTTTCAACCTGGGAAACAGCGCTTATCAGATTAAAAGGGGAGATAGAATAGCTCAGGGTGCGTTACGCGAAGTGCCACGGGTAATTATAGTTGAGGCTCAGGTTCTGTCGTCTTCCCCAAGGGGAACAGATGGACTTGGCTCAACGGGAAGGTGAGGAAATCTTTATGGAAATCCTTAATCATTTGAAGGAAGAAGAAATTATCGCTTATTTCTCAATGGAAATAGCCCTTTTTAAAGAAATACCAACCTACAGCGGAGGTTTGGGAGTACTGGCTGGAGATACAGTACGTTCCGCAGCTGACCTTTCCCTGCCTTTTGTAGCGGTTACCCTTATCCATCGTAGGGGTTATTTTCGTCAGGAACTTACTCCAGAAGGTAATCAAATAGAACATCCTGTCATTTGGGACGTGGAACGTCTACTGACTCCCCTTCCCCATAAAGTCAAAGTTACCATTGAAGGTCGAGAAGTAACTATTGGTGCCTGGGTTTACATATGGCAAAGTGTCACCGGTGGCAAGGTACCGGTAATTTTTCTGGATACAGATTTGCCAGAAAACACGGAAAGCGACAGAACAATTACTCACTATCTTTACGGGGGTGACAAACGTTATCGACTCAAACAGGAAGTCGTGTTGGGTATTGGCGGAGTAAAAATGCTTAAAGCGCTGGAATTTTCGGTGCGCAAGTATCACATCAATGAGGGTCACGCCGCCCTTTTAGCTTTGGAACTTTTTAAAGATAGGATAAGCTGCCAAAAAGAAGAGAAAGCATGTTTGCATGAAGTGAGAAATCTCTGTGTCTTTACTACTCATACTCCTGTGGAAGCCGGTCACGATAGATTCCCCTACCAGATGGTTCGAGAGGTACTTGGAGAACCACTCCCCTTTGCTCTACTTCAAAAATTAGGCGGAGAAAGCGAACTAAACATGACTCTTCTGGCTTTAAATTTGAGTGGTTATGTGAATGGTGTGGCTAAAAGACACAGCGAAGTTTCTCGAAATATGTTCCCTGGTTACGTAATCCACTCTATAACTAACGGCGTGCATACTTTTACCTGGACTTCACCGGCTTTCAGGGAACTTTATGACCTTTACATCCCGGGATGGGCTCATGAGCCTGAACTGCTGGCTCGTGTTGACGTAATTCCCGATGAACTGTTGTGGAGAGCTCATCAAAAAGAGAAAAAGATTCTTATTGATCTGGTTTTCGAGAAAACCGGTATATCCATGGACGAAGAAGTGTTTACCATGGGTTTTGCAAGAAGAATGACTGCCTACAAACGCCCTACCTTTGTTTTTGCAAATCGGGAGAGATTGATCAGAATTGCCAAGAGGCAGCCTTTCCAAATAATCTTTGCGGGAAAAGCACATCCCCAGGATTGGGAAGGCAAGAGGCTTATTCAGGAAATCTTTAAACAGATAAAAGAACTGAGTCCTTATCTCAAGATTGCTTTTCTGGAAGATTACGACCTTGAAATCGCCAAAAGGATGGTTTCAGGAGTAGACCTTTGGTTAAACACACCTCAAAAACCTTTTGAAGCCTCGGGAACGAGCGGCATGAAAGCTGCTCACAACGGTGTCCTGCATTTCAGTGTCCTTGATGGGTGGTGGATCGAGGGCTGTCTGGAAGGCATAACTGGCTGGTCTATTGGTTCTCCTCCTGATGAAAAAAGCGAGAACGAAGTTCAAAGAGAGATTGAGGATTTTTATGGAAAGCTGGAGTATGCTATTTTACCTGTTTTCTGCAATCACAGGGAAGAGTGGATAAAACTGATGAAAAACGCTATTGGCAAACTGGCTCCCTATTTTAACAGCCATCGTATGATGAAACGTTACCTGAGCGAGGCTTATTTTCACCAGCCGGCCCTCTTTATCATGAATAATCGGCAAGCATAAATTTTAGTGAAACACAAATCTTGCAAAAGGCTTTTAAAAAGTAAAAAGCCTGGCTTCACAACAAAAAAACTCGGGTGCTGAAGCACCCGAGTTTTTTCTCATTGGTTATTTAACTTTCCACCAACATATTCACATTTTGTTTTCAACTAAGCTTTCTAACTTTTACTGCCTGAGGACCTTTGGTCCCCTGCTGGACTTCAAACTCAACCAGCTGGTCTTGCTCGAGGGTTTTAAAACCGCTTCCTTCAATAGCAGAATAGTGGACGAAAACGTCTCCGCCTTCGTCGGATTCGATGAACCCGTAGCCCTTCTGGGCATTAAACCATTTGACCTTACCTGTTGCCATTGAAATACAAACCTCCTGAAATATTAAAAGTTACCGCTTGCGCAAGCTTGCACTAAGCGTAACACTTTCAGGGAGGTTTGTCAACGGGGAAATACTTCTTTAAAAGCAAATTTTCTTCTCATCCTGGAATAAACTGTTAGATACTTGTTACTATACAAGCTATGAAACTTGTTTTTTGGGATGATAAAGCGTAAAATAAAAAACACCAAGCCTAAAGGGGGGAAAGATTCATGAAAAAAATACTTCTGTTTGTTTCCTTGAGCGTGTTTCTTGCTTTTGTTGCAGGTTGTGCTCCTTCAGGACCAACTACCCCACCTACTCCCAATCAAACCCAGGCGCCTCAGCTTATCACGGTGAATGACGGAGTAAGAAATCTGCAAAGTGGTGATTCCATACGAGGTGGTATCACGGTTACCTTTACCGGAAGTGGACCGGCCAATGCCATCATAAAAGTGTATTTGAACGGAACACTCTTTGATAGCACCACCACCGATGATGCAGGAAGTTTTACCTGGACCTGGACCAGTGGAACCACCGAAGGTACTTTCACCTTCGGTTTCACAGCAGAAGCAGGTGGACTTCCTGAAAGCGAGCAAGAACAGTTCCAGATTGTAGTGGACATAACACCGCCTTATCTCCTTTCCTGCTCCGCTAAAGCAGACGCTCCGCTTGGAGATGCACCAACCATCACTGTTCAGTTCAACGAGCCGGTCACCGTGGGCGATGTTAATCTTTTCGAACTACCTGGATATTGGGGGGTCGGTTGCCTCTCGGGATGTCTTGGTGGTTCGGCATTTAATGTAACCCAGGTCACACTGGGGGCTGACAATCAAACAGTGACCTTAACGGGGGATTGGATGAGCGATCAAATGGTAGCTGGCGATCAGGTTATAGTGGTGTTTACCTATAATCCGCTGATGGACATCAAAGATGCAGCAGGCAACCAGTTCAATACAGCTGCAAGCCTTCCAACTTGCATGGTTACTCCTTAACTGGTGCGGCCATAGCCGCTTTGGATTTGGTCCAAAGCGGCTATGGATAAAGCCGGTAAATTTGGCGAGGGAAAGGGATAGCTTCGCGGATGTGGTGAATACCGCATATCCAGGCTACAGTCCGTTCCACCCCCAGACCAAAGCCTGAATGAGGGCAGCTTCCAAACCTCCGCAAATCCAGATACCAGCCAAATACTTCCTCGGGAAGATTGTGCTCCTTAATACGCTCTTTAAGCAAGTTGAGGTCATGAATGCGTTCGCTTCCGCCTATTATTTCACCGTAGCCTTCAGGAGCAATCAGATCATCGTTGAGAACTACCTCCGGGTTCTCAGGGTCAGGTTGCATGTAAAAAGCTTTTACTTTTTTAGGGTAATGATGAATGAAAACTGGGCGATCGAACTCTTCAGAAATAGCTGTTTCTTCATCTCCCCCAAAGTCATCTCCCCATTCGATCTGGAAACCCTTTTTATGGAGTATGCTCAAAGCCTCGTCGTAAGAAATGCGAGGAAAAGGAGGGACAACCCGCTCCAGAGGTTTTGGGTCTCTCTTCAGAACCTCCAGCTCGTGCTGGCGTTTTTCAAGTACCGTCTGCACCACAAAAGAAACAAACTCTTCCTGCAATTTCATGTTATCCTGCCAGTTGTAAAAAGCGACTTCCGGCTCCACCATCCAGAATTCGGTGAGATGTCTGCGGGTTTTAGACTTTTCAGCACGGAAAGTTGGCGCAAGACAGTATACCTTGCCGAAAGCCATACAGGCTGCTTCCATGTAGA
Source organism: Atrimonadaceae bacterium G-SL-SR-0-11 (assembly GCA_048814795.1). Lineage (GTDB taxonomy): Bacteria > Atribacterota > Atribacteria > Atribacterales > Thermatribacteraceae > Thermatribacter. The sequence continues at coordinate 1,534,174 of CP184673.1, forward strand.
GTTGACCACTCTGAGAGAGATAAGCTTTACCCAGGTCGAAATAGTCAAGAGCAAAAAGGGTGGTAGTCCCTTCGCAAGCCGCAGGAGTGAGAATAGGTGGATCGATGAGAGTAAAACCTCGTTCCTGGAAAAACTGATGAATGGCCATAATGACCTGATTGCGAATGCGTAAGATAGCATTTTGCTTGCGAGAGCGTAACCAGAGATGTCGGTTTTCCATAAGAAACTCTACAGAGTGTTCCTTTTTTTGAATGGGATATTCCTCGGCTTCAGAAACAACCTCCAGTTTTTCAAGTTCCAGTTCGTATCCACCGATAGCTCTTTTTTCCTCTTTAACTTTACCCTGGACTATAAGTGAAGACTCAAGGGGTATATGCTTAAGGTTTTTAACTTCTTCGCTACTAAAGTGCTCACCTGCGAAGGCTGTAGCTTGAAGAAAACCCGTGCCGTCGCGTAAGATCAAAAAAGCTATCTTACCACTTGAGCGCTTGTTAGCAAGCCACCCTCGAATTTCCACTTTTTTGCCCAAATGTTGAGACAAGCTTTCTATGGACACCCAGGGAATTCCCACTATTATTTCCCTCCTATATCTTTCTCTTTAAACCGTATTTCCAGCTTTCCTTGTCCATTTCTTTTACAAAAGAAACCACATAGTTGACCAGAGCTTCAAACATTTTTTTACCCTTTTCTGCAGAAGCTTTTGTGGGATCTCCTGTGGCACCGTAGGGAGTTAACTCGCTGAACTTCCATTTAATATCTGGGCCTTCGGGAAGCTCAGGAACCACTCCCCTTGCGTTTTCCATGCGACAGAGCTGGGGATACAGAAAAAGCATGATAGAGCTTTCTCCTTCTCCAGCATGTCCCAGACCCCCCCAAACTTCAAAAGTATCTTCAGGAAGCAGCTCTCCCGCTTTTATCCACCAGGCATCCAGAGTGGCAATCACTACTTCGGGATATTTTACCTTAATGGATCTTGATGCAACTTCGATTGGCGCAATGTTTCCATCATGTCCATTTAGAACTACAATCCTGTTTATACCCTGCTCGATAGTTGAAGAAAGTACGTCCTTAAGCACTTCAATCAAGGTTTCCGGACGCAGAGTAAGGGTGAAGGGAAAATCCTGATAGTGAAAACTTACTCCGTAAGGAAGGGGTGGAAGCACCAGCATTCCCTCTACCCTTCTTGCAACTTCCATGGCCAGAGCCTGAGCCACCAGAGTGTCGGTCCCAAAAGGTAGATGAAAACCGTGATTTTCAGCAGAACCCACCGCCAGGATGGCTTTATCAAAGCGGTTTTCCTTAAAATCCGAATAGCTAATTTCAGGATGAAAAACTTTTTTGGCCATAGTTTAACCCCCTCATCTTCTCAATCTTTTTCCCATAATTCCCTCTGGCTTCCAGAGCATTATCACTATAAGAAGTATTGCATAGATCAGCTCTATAAATCCATAAACCTTGAAGTGCTCCTCAACAGGCTTAAGCGCGTAACGCAAGGTGATAAGAGAAGCGGCACCCACTATAGGTCCACTCATGGTGCCCATGCCTCCGATAATTAACATAACCACTATCTGAAAAGTAAGAAAGAAGGAGAATTCAAAAGGACGGATAGCCTTTGTAAAATGAGCGTAAAGGCCTCCCGCCACACCAGCAAAAAAAGCACCAATTACAAAGGAAAGAAGTTTATATTTCATAGGATAAATACCGAGAACTTGAGCAGCTACTTCGTCTTCTCGAATGGCAATCATCGCCCTTCCAAAGCGAGAGTTAACAATGCGCCATACGACGTAGATAGCTATGATAAGCCAGAAATAAGTCCAGTAGATGTTGGTATAGGAGGGTATGGCGTTGATACCCATTGAACCTCTGGTAAAGCCCCGCAAGGTTTTGGCAAGGGTTACCACTATAACCATAAATCCAAGAGAAGCCACCGAGAGGTAATGTCCCCTCAATCGCAAGACCGGAGCCCCTATTAAAATAGCACAGAAGGAGGCCATTAGACCACCAGCTATGAGTGCAGGCAGGAAAGGCCAGGCGGCTTCAGGTCCGCCAAGTAACGGAGGCAATAAGGGCAGCTCATAAGCCTTGCGTAGAGTAAGGGGGAAAGTGAGGAGAGTCGAAGTATAAGCTCCTACAGCCATAAAGGCTGCATGTCCAAGAGAAAAGAGTCCGGTATAGCCGTTGGTAAGGTTCAGACTCACAGTTGCAATAGAATAAATACCAATCAGGATTATTATGTGCAAGATGTAGCGGTTCAAGAGCCTGGTGGCACCGAAGAGAGCCAAAAATAGCACCAGGCTGCCAATAATAAACCAAATTTCTGTTGGAATCTTGTTTGCTTTCATGCTCTTACCTCTTCTCTTACTCCCATAATTCCAGAGGGACGTACCAGCAGGACCAGTATGAGTATGGCAAAAACAATGGCATCCCGATATTCGGCAAAGGCTGTTGGCAAAAAAGCAATGGAGAGGATTTCAGCAAGACCCAAAATGAATCCTCCCAGCATTGCTCCGGGAATGCTGCCTACCCCGCCAACCACTACCGCCACAAAAGCTTTGACTCCGGTTAAAAACCCCATATCATATGAGATTTGTCCATACTTAGCACCCCACATAAAACCCGTGAAAGCAGCTATTGCTGATCCAATTAGAAAAGCAATGGATATAACTTTGTTAATCTCAATACCCATCATCTCGGCTACTTCAAGGTTCTCGCTGGTAGCCCGCATGGCGATACCCATTTTGCTATGTTTCACAAAAAGATGAAAAAGCAACATAATGGAAATTGAAGCTACAATGATGAAAACGTCAATGGTGCGGAAAGTGAGGTAAGAAGTACGATAAAGGTTCACCAGATATGGAGGGACTTTGAATGCATAAGGTTGAGGAGAAACCAGCATTTTCATAAAGTTTTCTATAAAGGTGTAAAAACCGAGAGAAGTGATCAACAAAGCTACTTCAGGCCCCCCTCTTAGTTTTCGGTAAGCCACGGTGTCGAGCACTATGCCCATTACTCCTCCAAATCCCAGAAGCAGGAAAATGGTGGCTACAAAAGGAAGTCCTGCTTTAAAGAAAACAAAATAGAAAAAGAAAGCTCCCAGTGTGATCAGAGCTCCGTGTGCAAAGTTTATTAACCTTAAAATTCCGTATACTACGGTCATCCCGAGAGCAAGCAATGCGTAAATACACCCTAAGATAATTCCATTCATGCTTTGTTGCATTAAGTAACCTATTGAAAACATGGGTATTTATCCTCCCAGGTAAACTCGTCTTACATCTTCAAGGGACTCGATTTTCTCCGGGGGTCCTTCCATTTTTACTTCTCCTGCTTCAAGCACATAAATATAATCAGAAACTTTAATGGCCATCACGGCATTCTGTTCCACCAAAAGAATGGTTACCCCTTTTTCACGGATTTCTTTAATTAACTCATAAAGCTCCTTGACAACCAGCGGAGCAAGGCCCAAAGAAGGCTCATCGAGTAACATTAGCTGAGGACGAGACATCAATCCTCTACCCAGAGCAAGCATTTGCTGTTCTCCACCGCTGAGGGTCCCAGCAACTTGATTTTCACGTTCTTTAAGACGAGGAAAAAGGCTATATACCAGTTCGAGGTCTTCCTGAATTTCTGCTTCACTTTGGCGATGGTAGGCACCAATGAGCAGGTTCTCTTTCACTGAGAGACGATTGAAAATTCCCCGTCCTTCAGGTACCAGGCATATTCCCTGGCGCACTCTCCAGGGGACAGGCCTGTTGGTTATTTCCCTTCCCTGGTAGAAAATCTGTCCCTGAAAAGGTTTTAATACACCAACAATGCTTTTCAGAGTGGTCGTTTTTCCTGCACCATTGGCTCCTATTAACGATACTATTTTCCCCTGCTCTACTTTTATATTCACTTTCTGGATAGCAGGTATAATTCCATATTTTACCCCTACATTTTTAAGTTCAAGCAACTATATCACCAGCCCCAAGGTAAGCTTCAATTACTTTTGGATTATTTTGAATTTCAGAGGGCGAACCAACTGCAATTACCGAGCCATAGTCCAGAACCTGGATGGTTTCGGCAAGCCCCATCACAAAAGGCATACGATGCTCCACAATGATCATGGTTAAGTCAAGCTCTTCCTTGATTCTCTTGATGGTCAGCGCCAGTTCTTCAGCTTCCTGAGTATTCATGCCTGCTGAGGGTTCGTCAAGCAAAAGCACTTCTGGACCGGTCATAAGTGCTCTGGCAATGTCCAATTTTCTCTGTAAACCGTAAGGAAGGTTAGAGACAATTTCTTTACGTTGCGCCTGCATATCAAAAAGCTCCAGCATAGTTTCCACTCGTTTGAGGACTTTTCTTTCCTCGCTATAAAGACGGGGCAAACTCAGTAAGACATGAACAAAACCGTAAGAGGTGTGAATATGAGCAGCTACCTTGAGATTTTCTTCTACAGTCAAGTTAGGGAAAAGACGAAGATTTTGGAAGGTACGGGTTAAACCCATCGAAGCAATGATATCAGGTCGTGCATGGGTGATATCTTTCTCTTTAAAGAGGATTTTACCTTTATCCGGCTTCAAAACGCCGCTTATCAGATTAAATATAGTTGTTTTACCAGCACCATTGGGTCCAATAAGGCCAAATATGGCTCTTTTTGGTAACTCAAGTTCATAGCCGCTTACAGCGGTTACCCCCCCAAAATGTTTCCACAAGTTTTCTACTTTCAGTATTATTTGATTCATTCTTTCCACCTTAGTTAGAAACCGAAAGAGTTGAGATCTCAACTCTTTCGGTTTCTATAATGATGCAAGCTTATTTAGCTATTTTGGGGTCTGGCAGATACTTGGGGGTTACCTGCTTTATGGTTACAAACTTCCCATTCTTAACTTCTATTACCGCTACTGACTTATTCGGGACCTGGCTTCCCTCTTCATAAGAAATGACTCCCGATACCCCTTTGAAGCCCTTAATCTGAGCTAATCCCTCCGGAATTTTAGCAGGGTCGTCGGTGCCCACAATTTCGATGGCCCTGGCAAGAACTTTCATTGCATCATAACCCAGAGCTGCAAACGCGTTTTCAGGAGGATTACCAAACATCGCTTCATAGTTTTTCTTGAATTCTTGAATCAAGGGATCAGGATCTTCCAGGGACATATGGGTAGCAAAAATTACTCCTTCGGCGTATTCTCCACCGGTCTCAACCAAAAGGGGCGTATCGAAACCATCTTCACCCAGAATAGGTATAGTTACTCCACCCTCCCGGATTTGTTTGGCTATCAAACCACAATTTCCAGGAATAGCACCTACATATACAAAATCTACTTCTCCCCGGTCCTGATATTCTTTCAATCGAGCTACCATGCCTGAAAAGTCTGTCCAGCTGGTCTCAAAGTAGTCTTCGTAAACCACTTCTCCACCATAGTTTTTAAGTGCATCTGCAAAATAAGCACAAACCGCCACCGAAAAATCAACGGCGGTATCCACCCAGATTGCTCCTCGCTTGAGACCCAGGTCTTCAACTGCGTACTCTGCTATGGCAGCAGCCTGAGCATTATCTCCAAAGCAGGCCAGCCAGGCTCCAGTGCGCTCTGGAATGCGAGGATGAGTTGCACCAGGAGTTATAAAGGGAACACCGTATTCACGAGCAAGTGGAGCTGCAATATTGACCCAATGGGTGTCGCAATATCCGATCAAAGCCGAAACTTTCTCGTTTTCAATTAGTCTGATTACCGCAGCTACAGTTTCCCCCTCGTCTGCTTTGGTATCTACTACCTTGAGCTCAATAGGTCTTCCCAGGACTCCTCCCTGCTTGTTTATTTCTTCAGCAGCGAGCTTTACTCCATTGAGAGCCGGTGTGTCGATAGAAGCCCAGGGACCGGTTAACCCCATTACTACTCCTATTTTTATGGGTTCCTGAGCATAAATAAGTGTGGAGAAAAGAAGAGTAAACGCAAAGCACGCTACTAAAGCTAACACAAACTTTCTCATTTTACTAACCCCCCTTTATGTGGTTAAATGGACCATCAGGCCATTTTAAGTTTTATACCATCCTGACATACATAATGCAAGATAATGCAAGATAGAAATTAAAAAGACCGTTGATTTTTTAGCGGTCTTTCTCAAAAATTTTACTTTTTACCTTAATGTTTCAGATTCAAAGCTGGAAGGTCTTTACACTTATCTTAAAAAGCTTTATTGTGTTTTTGATTATGAAATGCAAATCAAAACGAGAAACGGAAAGGGGTGCTGAGCGGTGAAGCAGTTCTCCGCGATTATGGTGTTATTTTTTGTGCTTTTCAGTTTACAGGTGGCAACCGCTACAGACAAGATTGTCAGCATAGATGGTTCCAGCACTGTTTACCCCATTACCGAAGCGGTGGCAGAAGAGTTTCAAATGGAGAACCGTGATATCAAAATAGTAGTGGGTATTTCCGGAACTGGTGGTGGTTTTAAAAAATTTTGCCGGGGTGAAACTGATATTAATGATGCCTCGCGACCTATTAAGGCTTCCGAAATTGAACTTTGCAGAGAAAACGGTATCGAATATATTGAGTTGCCCATAGCATTTGATGGAATAGCTGTAGTAGTTAACCCCACAAACGATTGGGTAGATTACCTGACAGTTGAGGAACTTAAAAGAATCTGGGAACCCCAAGCCCAAGACAAGGTTCTTTACTGGAGTGATGTAAGACCGGAATGGCCTGAAAAAAAGATAACTCTGTTTGGTCCTGGAGTAGATTCTGGTACTTTCGACTATTTCACCGAGGCTATAGTTGGAGAAGCTGGAGCATCCAGAGGAGACTTTATTGCCAGCGAAGATGATAATGTTCTGGTTCAGGGGGTATCCAGAGATAAGTATGCACTGGGTTACTTTGGTTTTGCTTATTACCTTGAAAATCAGGACGTTTTGAAGGTCGTGCCTATCGACGATGGAATTGCTGAAAATGGAGAAGGACCAATTGAACCTAATTTCGAAACTATCAACAAAGGACTGTATCAACCTCTTTCTCGCCCTCTCTTTATCTATGTCAACAGGGTAAGTGCTGACCGTGAGGAAGTTCAAAAGTTTGTGCGTTTTTACCTTGAAAATGCTAAATGGCTGGTTGAAGAGATAGGTTATGTAGCTCTTCCTGATAGTGCTTACGAGCTAGCTCTGAAAAGATTTGAGGAACGTAAAACTGGCACTGTTTTTGGTGGTGAAGGGACTAAAATAGGGGTTTCGATTGAGGAACTCCTACAAATGGAAGGAGAATAACCCGTATCTTGGTTGACAGATGGAAGTTAGAATGACTACAATCTAAAAAGAGTCAGTTTCAAAGATCACTTAGATGCCAGGAGGTATACCTCCTGGCATCTAAGTGATGAGGAGACAATGCTGAAAAAAGCAGTTTATCCAGAAAAGAACAGAGATTTAGCTGTTTTGCAAGCCAAAAGAAAAGAATCGTTCATTAAAGGCATTTTCTTTGTTTTCAGTTTGATTTCCATTTTTACTACTCTGGGAATTATTTTTGTTTTGATTTTTGAAGCAATTGGCTTTTTCAGGGAAATCTCTATATTAGACTTTCTAACCGATACTTTGTGGACACCTCTCTTTTATGAAAAGCACTTTGGGATTTTGCCTCTCCTCTGTGGAACGCTGCTTACTTCCCTAATTGCCATGTCAGTAGCAGGCCCTTTAGGATTGCTTACTGCAATATTTTTAAGTGAGTATGCTTCTCCTCGAGTGAGACGTATTTGTAAACCCATACTGGAAGTGCTGGCCGGAATCCCGACCGTGGTATACGGGTACTTTGCCCTGCTTTTTGTTACCCCTCTTTTACAGAAAATAATACCTTCTCTTTCAGGGTTCAATGCGCTATCTCCAGGAATAGTCATGGGTATCATGATATTGCCCATCGTTTCCTCTCTTAGTGAAGATGCTATGTACGCGGTGCCCCAGGGTTTACGCGAAGCAGCGTATGCTTTAGGCTCTACAAAAATGGAAACCTCTCTTAAAGTTGTTGTACCGGCTGCTTTTTCAGGGATTACCACTTCTTTCATCCTGGCAATTTCTCGTGCCATTGGTGAAACCATGCTGGTTACCATTGCTGCTGGGCAAATGGCTCAGTTAACCTTTAACCCTCTGGTTCCCATTCAAACTATGACTGCTTACATTGTCCAGGTCAGCCTTGGGGATACTCCTACAGGGAGTCTTGAGTACAAAACCATTTTTGCAGTGGGAATAGTGCTCTTTTTGCTAACTTTGATCCTTAACTTGCTTGCTCAATGGCTGCGTAAGAGGTTTAGAGAAGCTTATGAGTAAAAACGAGTCTTTAAAAGTGGATTTACTTTTGAAGCGCAAAAAAACCAAGGAAAAGGTCTTTCTTGCTTTTGCCATGGGCGCTTTGCTCCTCTCTCTGATTGCTCTTTTTGTTCTTTTAATTGACGTTTTTTACGACGGGCTCCCCCGCCTTGGATGGCAGTTTTTGAGTAGTTTTCCCTCCCGTCGCCCAGAACGTGCAGGCATATTACCTGCTCTGGTAGGTAGTATTTATGTGGTAGGTTTAACCATTTGTTTTTCTGTGCCTTTAGGCGTTGGGGCAGGGATTTATCTCGAGGAATACTCGCGTAAGGATTGGTTAAGCAAGCTTATAGAAATTAATGTTTCCACACTGGCTGGAGTTCCTTCAATAATATACGGTATTTTAGGACTGGAGCTATTCGTGCGGACTATGCGCTTGGGAAGGGGCCTTCTGGCAGGAGCACTTACTCTTACCTTGCTTGTTCTGCCGATTATTATTGTTTCTACTCGTGAAGCCATTAGAGCAGTGCCACTATCCTTACGAGAAGCAGCCCTTGCTCTGGGAGCTACCCGCTGGCAAGTGATTAAGGATCAGGTGTTACCGGTAGCCATCCCGGGCATGCTTACCGGTGTAATTCTTGCTGTGTCTCGTGCCATAGGAGAGACTGCGCCTTTGATAATGATAGGAGCTTTAACCTATATAGCTTTTCTTCCCGACAGTCTTAATGCACCCTTCACTGCTCTACCTATTCAGATTTTTAACTGGGTGTCACGTCCTCAAAAGGGTTTTCACGCCAACGCTGCAGCAGGGATTGTGGTACTCCTGGCTATAACCCTCTCTCTAAACTCACTCTCAATATTTCTACGCAATTATTATCAGAAAAAAACCGCCTCGCGCATTACTTGATTTCTGATGTGCTCTCAACTATGGCACTATAACCCGCCTTGTTGACAGGAATGGGAACAAAGGTTTACTATTTTCTAAAGGCTGGTTTGGGGAGGAGAAAGCTTTAACATACCAAATAACAGGAAAATACGACAACTTCCTCGGCATTTATTTTTCCTCAGTGAATGACACAAAATTGCAAAGGTACAAATTCTTAAGGAAGGAGGTGGATAGAACCCCAAGAAACGAGTAGTTACTTCAACTTTAGTTATTACTTTGTCCAAATTTAACTTTCTTTGATCATGATAAGGAAGGAGGGATTGTGATGTCTTGGAAAATTGGGGTGGTATTGGTTGTAGTTTTGGTGATCCTTACCGGAAGTGTTGCCTTAACGCAGGAAAAGCCAAAATTGAACATCTGGGGAAGGGCCTCCTTTGCTCCTGCTCAGGCTTATTGGGCGAATTCAGTACTTTATGAATGGGCTCAAGAAAAAGGCATCGATGTGAAGATTACCTGGATTCCAGTAGGTGATATTGCGGCAAAAATGGTTACCGCTGTTGCTTCAGGCACGGAACCCGATATGGTCATTGGCGGTATGCCCTATACCAAGTTTGCTGAATCAGGGCTGCTTCTACCTCTTGATGACGTTGTTGATCAACTGGGCCGGGACGACTTCTTTGAACTCATACTCCAGATGGGAACCGTAGATGGAAAAGTTTATGCTATTCCCATGGGCTGGGAAATAACCTGGCTCCACATTCGTAAAGACCTTTTTGAAAAAGCAGGTGTGATGGATCTTTTACCTTTCGAAAACGAAGAAGAAGTACTTCAGGCTGCTGAAAAACTTACTGGCATAGAAGAAGGAGTTTATGGGATTGGTCTTCCCCTGGGTGGAACAGGTTATGATTGTGCCTGGACTTTCCTTCTTTACTGGTACGGTTTTGGCGGGGGCATGATGACCGAACGCTCTTCCGAGGGAGTCGTGTTTGGGCAGGATCCTTATCGTTCTGCCACCAAAAGAGTTTTTGCGTTTTTCAAAGACATTTATGAAAGAAAACTTACTCCTCCTGATTCCGGAGAATGGGTGGATATTTCCAACAATCTCGCCTTTCTGGATGGCAGAGTTGCTATGACTTCGAACCCCATGAGCATCTGGTATGCCATTATGACCGGGAAACCAGAACTGGTTCCCAAAACTCTGATAGTTCCCGATGCTTTCCCCATCAACCTGGGTCAAGAATCGAACTTCATTTTTAAATCCACCAAAAATCCGGAGCTTGCTAAAGAAGCATTAATGGTCATACTTGGCGACAAAGAAAAATATCGCCAGGGGTGGTGCGAACAGTCTCAGCTCTATAACCTGCCTATTTTTAAGAGTCAGATGCAGGTTTTGAGCGAAAATTGGAAACAGGGAAAATACCCGGTAATGCTTATGGATCCTTACGAAGCAGCAATGCGCATCCAGTTTGACGAGTGGCCAATGACCTACCCACTTGGTGAAGCCACTTCAGTAATGGAAGACTTTGAAAATGGCTGGATGATTAATGATATGGTAATTCGAGCCGTAGTTAGAGGAGAAGACCCCGACAAGCTGATTGACGAATATGATGCCAAACTCAAAGAGATGGCCAAAGAAAATTACGGAAAATGATTAGTTGAAAAGTTTAAAGGGAGGGAATATTATTCCCTCCCTTTGAGGGGGTTGATGGGGTTGCGCCTTTTAAAAAGGTTGGACGATTGGTTTTATCTTTTGCCAGCTCTTTTTTTTCTCACTTTTGTTTTGATAATACCTCTTATTTATATATTTGTCTTGAGTTTTTATAAAATGCCCCTGGGTAGAGAGCCTATCTTCATTGGTTTTGCTAACTTTGCTCGTATTTTAAGGGACTCACTTTTTTATAAAAGTTTAAAAAATACTTTTCTCTATGCTTTCCCAGCAGTTGGTATCAAAGCGGTAATTGGCTTAGCAGTGGCTATCTTTTTAAATCAAAAGTTTCGAGGTAGAGGGTTTCTAAGGGCTATCTCTATTCTGCCCTGGGCTCTTCCCCCTTTTATTTGCGCAGTACTCTTCTGGTTTATTTATGACTACCGAGGTGTAGGTAATTTCTTGCTTTCTCTCTTTGGTTTACAACCTATTCACTGGCTTGGATTTGAATATGCTATGCCCTCTATAATTCTTGTGAACGTGTGGCATGGGTGGCCTTTCTTTTATCTTGGTTTCTTAGCGGGACTACAGGCCATTCCGGAAGAGCTTTATGAAAGTGCCTCTATTGATGGGGCCTCCTCGTGGCAAAAATTTCTATACGTTACTCTCCCCATTTTAAAACCTGTTTTCTGGATCGTTTGTAGTCTCTCCTTGATGTGGACCATGGGAGATTTCGTGATTCCTAAGATGATGACTGGAGGTGGCCCTGCAGATGCCACCCTGACCATCCCCATAGCTACTTACAAAATAGCATTTTTACTGGGCCTGAACTATCCCCTGGCTTCTGCTTATGCAGTTAGTATCTTACCTATATTTGCGATTCTCATCTTTTTCACTCTTCGTCAGATGGGGGTTTCACAATGAACAAAAAAAGGCTTTCCAAAAACATCCAGATCATTGTTTTTAGCTTCATTCTCCTTCTATGGATTTTTATACCAGTATACTGGGTTGTTAAAACTGCTTTCTCTCCTGAAGAAGAAGCCTGGAACCTGGTACCATCACGCAATTTGAGCCTTAATAATTTTAAAAAGATCTTTTCTGGAAAAAGAGAATTAGCTCCTGAAGAAGTGTCCATGGAAGAAGTTACCGGAGTATCCCTAACGATTTCTTCAACCATTAATCGTCCCCTCCTGAACACTCTCTGGGTTTCGGTTCTTGCAGTAACCTTTACCATGGTAGTATCCAGCCTTGCAGGCTATAACCTGGCACGTTTTATTTACCCGGGCAAGAAAATCGCCTCTTCCCTAATCCTTTTCGCTTACGTCTTCCCTCCTTTTATTTTGATGGTGCCCATGACCCTTATTCTGAAAAGAGTAGGCTTGACTGACTCTCTTTTTGGCCTGAGCATAGTGCACCTTGCCTATACCATACCTTTTGCTACCTATATGCTGAGTGGTTACTTTATGGGCATACCCCGGGAGCTTGATGAAGCAGCAATGGTAGATGGATGTTCGCGTTTTCAGGCTTTCTTAAGAATTACTCTTCCTTTAGCAGCTCCAGGTTTGGTAACCGTAGCTATTTTTTCGTTTGTACTTTCCTGGGGAGACGTTATTTTCGCCACAGTCCTTATAAACGACGTTGATAAGTACACTCTACCCCTGCATATTGGATTCTTTCTCTATGGTGGCGAGATTGTCGATCCCGGTGCATTGGCGGCAACCTCTATATTTGCCGGGTTAGTTCCAGCTCTCCTGTACCTGACTGTTCAGCGCTTTGTAAGAATGGGTATTGTTGCTGGAGCAGTAAAGGGGTGATGAAACAATGAACAAAGCCAAGGTTCTTATTACTCCCAGGGTTTCTTTTGGTAAATTTTCACAGGCGGAAGAGCTTCTTCGAAAAAATGATATAGAACCTGTTTTTCCACCCTATCCACATCCTTTAACGGAAGACCAGCTGTTGGAGCTAATAGCCCCCTTTGATGCACTTATTTTTGGCCTGGAACCACTGACTGAGCGTGTTTTTGAAAAGGCAAAAAACTTGAAGGTTGTTTCGAAACACGGAGTAGGCGTAGATAATGTGGACATTGACGCAGCTACCAAACGAGGTATCGTGGTTGCTAATGCACCAGGCACTAACGAAAATGCAGTGGCTGAGCTGACTATCGGTTTTTTGTTTATGCTTGCCCGTCATATCGTCCAGCTATACAAAAGCTTGCAAAAAAAGCAATGGGAAAAAATGGTGGGAATCGAGCTTGAGGGCAAAACTCTTGGTGTGCTTGGCACAGGACGCATTGGAAAAAGAGTGGCCAAAAAGGCAATGGCTCTGGGTATGCAGGTTCTGGGATATGACTTAGTCCATGATCAAGAACTTTCCAGCCATCCTCAGTTTCAGTATGTTAGTTTAGAGCAGCTTTTGCGGGAATCAGATTTTGTCACTTTACATCTTCCTTTAAGTGAAGAGACCAAGAAACTAATAAATCGCGAGAAATTAGCTTTGATGAAAGAAACGGCTTTCCTGATTAATACTGCAAGAGGGGGGATAGTTGATGAGGAAGCACTTTTCGAAATCTTAAAAAAAGGCAAAATTGCAGGTGCTGCACTGGATGTTTTCTCACAGGAACCACCTTTCAACAATCCCATTTTAGAACTTCCTAATGTTATAACCACGCCTCATATAGGCGCTGACACCAAAGAAGCAGTTAGAAATATGGATGAGGTATCGGCAAAAAATGTTATATTGGTGCTTCAGGGGAAGCCACCCCTTCATTCGGTTAACTTTCATCTTTTGAAAAAGGAGGATACCAATGAAAGCCCTTCTCAAGACTCGCCAGGGTCCAGGTCTTGAAATTGCCGAGATACCAACTCCTAAACCTTCCGATAACGAAGTACTCATTAAAGTCCAAAAGAGTGCTATTTGCGGATCAGACTTAAAAATTCTTCACTGGATGCCCCCGGTAAATTCCTTGATTGAAAAATTACCTTTTGTTCCGGGGCATGAATGCTCGGGCACCGTTGTGGAAGTGGGAAAAAATGTCAAAAAGTTTAAAGTCGGTGATCGAGTAGCTGTGGATACTCATATTTCCTGTGGCAAATGCTGGCAATGTTTGAACGGAAGGGCTCATACCTGTGAAAATATGCTCCTTTTTGGGCATCAGGTCAATGGATGCTTTGCAGAGTATGTTGTTGTTTCAGAAAGGGCTGTTTTTGCTCTCCCTGATGAAGTAGATTACGAAACTGGTTGTCTCTTTGAACCCATGGGTATACCTTTTCGCGCAGTAGAACGGGGAAATGTAAAGGGAGAAACCGTTTTAATAATAGGTTGTGGTCCTATAGGTCTTTTTGCGATTGCCTTTTCACGTCTTCTGGGCGCTTCACGAATTATAGCTACCGACATAAATCCCTATCGTCTGGAACTGGCCAAAAGCTTAGGCGCAGACATTAGCTTTAATTCCCAGCAATCTTCTTTTATAGAGGTAATCAGGGAGGCTTCTGGCTTTGAGAAAGGCCTGGGTGTGATTATCGAGGCCTCGGGTAGTGTGAAAACGCTTGAAGAAGCAATTACTGCTACCAGGGTTGGAGCAAGGGTGATGTGCATTGGCCACAGTCAAGAAGCGCTTTCCTTGAAGTTATCTCCAGAGATTGTACTGAGAGAGCTGGAAATCGTTGGGTTTTTTGGTAGAGAAATCTGGAATACCTGGGAGAAAGTATCTACCTTGGCAAAACAAAACAGTGAGTTCTTAAAGCAGGTTATCACTCATCATTTCAACATTGAAGAATATAAAAGCGCTTTTCAGGTAGCTGAAGAAGGTTCAGGAGGTAAAGTGATTTTTGATTTTGGGCAATGAACAACTTTTAATGTTTAATTAAAGAAGAAACCGCTGATTTAGTGTAACCCTGTTATTTAGCCAAGCACTTTTTGCAAAAAATGTTTCTGTCGCCGCTCGCTTCTATTACTTCCCCAGGTTGCACTATTAAAAATCTTTTTTCGTCCCACACTCCGTTTAAGAGGTCAGAAAGCAACTCTGTGTTGCCTCTGACCTCCTCGAATTTCCAACCTAAGAAATTTGCACACTCTTGAGTAAATGAGCTATACTTATCGTCTACTGGAAATCCCCAGCTAATATAAATCGCTCTACTATACTCTCTTTGCCAGTTATCCTCAAGTTGCATTAAGAAACTGGCATTTTCTTCGCCAAATTTGTCTCTAAAGATCTGATATATTAGCTCTCTGCGTTCTTTGCCAGGTTGTAAACTGTGTTCAATCCACCCTGACGAATACCAGTAGATTCCCCTGTACTTTTCAAAGTAATAGTGATATAGCTCAGAGGAACCAAGAAGCAGACTGATGCAGTCGTGCGCCCGGGGTATTATCAATGGATAGCCTTTCGAATAAATCCCTGTGGTACCGTTACTGCATAGACCATAAGCAAGTACGATTGCATCATAGTCATACTGGAGTTCAATGCCTTCTTGTTGATAACTGAGAGTTTGGGGTGAGGTAGCATCTATCTTTTCCTGTAAGGTTTGACGTAACCTTTGAGGATCATTATGAAGACCTAAAGGGAGGAATTCCACATCACATACATTGGACGATTGCGAGGCAAGCAGGGAAACCTCGCGCCACATGGAACAACATGCCAGAACCTTAAGTCTTTTTCCGGTAATATCGTGCATCATTTCAATGTCGCTTTCTTAAAGCAGAACCGTAGTGAACCTATTAGTTGCAATTGTTAATTCTCTCCTTCCTCGTCAAGGGGCTCTATACAGCCAATAGGAACGCATACCTTCATCCCCATAAGGCGCAAAGATTCAGGAACGCTTCTTCCCCCGTGCTGTACCAGTGCGACTTCTCCTCTGAGCTCCAGAAGTCTTCCTTCCCAGGGAGCAGTATGATCGCCATTGCTTTTAACCTTGACGAAACTTCCAATTGAAAACATTGTTAGAGTTTCACCCCTTGAATCTTTATTTGAAAGTATTTTACTCAATATATCGGTTTTTGTTTCCATATCTTTATAGATTTTTCGAAAAAATTCTTGTTTTTTTTCAAGTATTATTAATGATAAGCATCGCTATTTATTCCTTATCCTTCTTTCTTTTTGTGTTAAATTGAACAAAAATTTACCAAACTGTTAAGGCTCTGCTTATCTTCAGACCAGGAGCAGCAAATTTTCTATGGTTACCCTTTCCAATCCTGCTTTCTGAGCTGCTTTCAGACAACGCAGAGCAGTTTCTCTTCTGGTCTGTGGCAGGTCATAGAAATAAAACTGAGGTGAAAAGGCCAATAGGGTGTAGGGAATTGAGGCGTCCAGGTTGGCGATGTAACGGGCTATTTCATATACTTCCTCTTCCTCTACGTATCCCGGAATTAAGAGGGTACTCGCAGTCAAGAGAAGATTGTTTTCTTTTCGCCTTTTGCGCCAGCCAGCGACTCTGGCAAAATTTTCCAGGGTTTTCTGGTTAGAGAAACCAGTCAAAGCTCGGTGTAGGACATCATTAAAGGTCTTGAGGTCAAACTTAATGCATCCTCCACTCTTGGCAGAAATCTCAAAAGCCCGGCGTAGCAGGTTCTCGTTCATATTGCCACAAGTTTCAAAACAGATGCGCAGAGGAAGAAAGCGTTGTTCCGCCTCTGCTTTCTGAATTGCGAGTTGAGATAACCTAATGGCATGATGAAGCTGTGGTACGGGATCTCCTCCAAAAAAACAAATACAAGCCACCTGTCTGGTCACTTTCTCAAGTATCTCCTCTATGTTATGGAGTGGCTCCATTTTCTGAACCAGGTGATGGTAGTGCCAGTTCTGACAAAAAAGGCAGTTTAGAGAACAACCACCATAAAATACAGCCAGATTGCAATATTTTCGCAAATTGGGCAGAGAAGGACCTTCTCTTTTTCCATAGGGGCAAACCCAGGAGGCTACGCAATTGGTCGGTAAGGGATCATAGTACCAGTGCAGGAGCCCTTTCTGGGGATTACCAGTTAAATAGCAGAAACGATTCTTGCGGTTTTCATATAGTCCACAGTAACCACGTTCTCCATTACGCATTGCGCATTGATGGAAACAGAAAGAGCATATTACTTTTCCTTTGTGTGGCGGCTGCTCAGGAAGACCCAGCTCTCTGCGGATCATCCAGTGTACTCGGTCTGCTCTTTCCAGAGCTTTTTTAGGATATTGCAGGATACAATTCCTGCAAAGAGCGAGCACTTCACTTATAAATTCATCTTTGCGACCACATATTTTACAGGTTCCCATTTACCTTACCGCTCTTCATGATGCAAAAAAGCAAGCAGCTTCGACAAAAGATGGTGGTTAGCAGCAATAAGAGAAGTGGAAGTAGGCACCCATTCTTCTCCGTCAAGACTTTTAAACTCCCCACCAGCTTCACTCAAAATAACCAGAGAAGCAGCTATATCATAAAGAGCCACCTGAGGCTCAAAGTAAGCATCAAGACGACCGCAAGCAACATAACAAAGTTCGATCGAGGCTGACCCATAGGCTCTTAGATCATTGACTACGGGAAGAAGTCGGGCATAGAGGGAAGCACTCTTTTTTCTTAGTTCAATATCATAAGGGAAGCCAGTAGCAACCAGCGCATTGTTCAGAGTTTTCTTTTCGCCAATGCAAATTCTTTTACCATTTAAAAAAGCCCCTTTGCCCTTTTCAGCCCAAAAAGTCTCTTTTAAATCAGGTATTTGGACTACGCCAATAGTTGGTACACCACATTCGAAATAGGCAATGGACACCGAGAAAAAAGGAAGTTTATATATGAAATTACTTGTACCATCGATGGGATCAATTACCCAGGTCCTGTTTAAGTGCTCCAGAGAAACAGAACCCTCTTCACCAAAAAAGACATCATTTGGGAAGGAAGCTTTCAAGAGATTGATAATTACCTCCTGGGTTTCCAGATCCACATTGGTTACCAAATCTGCCCAACTGCTTTTTTGACGAATATTCAAAATCGATTCTTTTTTGGAAAGCAGGAGCTTCCCAATTCGTTGAGCAACTTCCAGTGCGGTTTCCAGTCTCTTCTCAGTCAAGAACATACCCCCTTCTTTCGCATTCTTCGACAAAACAGGCGTATTTCTCCTGGTATATCGCCCGTAGAGCAGGTTCAGGCTCGAAAATCCTCTTAATACGTATCATCTCTCTAACCGCCCCGTTAATTCCCCCCCAATGCTGGGCACTGGCAATTACACAGGCTCCCATTGCTGCTTCTGCTGATGCTGGAACATAAATCGGCAGAGCGCTTATGGAAGCTCTGATTTTACACCAAAGTTCGCTTTTTGTTCCACTCCCGGAAGCAAATATTCTCTCTATTTTATCGGCTCCAAGCCTTTCCAGTAACTCTATAGCAAAACGCTCTACATACCCTACCCCTTCAAGGCAAGCTGCGTAAAGCTCTTCCCGGCTCTTTTCCTCTCCTATCTTAAAAGAACGTGCTTCCTGGCAGGAAAAAGGCAGCCTTTCTCCTTCCCGCATTAGAGGATAAAAAACAATCCTGGTGGGAAGAGAAACGCTTCTGCTGACCTTTCTATCCCAGGCTTGATAGTCCTCTCCAGGAAAAAGCTTTTGCAGACACTCTCCACCGGTATTGCTGGCACCACCAGGCAGCCACATTCCTTCGGGATGACGGTGGCAATAAACTCTGCCCAGGGGGTCTTTGATTAGAGATTTTGATATTCCTCTCAGGACCAGCGTGGTTCCCAGAGTAGAAGAAAGATCTCCTAAGCTATTTGCTCCAGAGGCATAAAAGGCAGCTGTGCCATCGGTAGCTCCTGCCACAACCAGGGTCTCGGAAGATAATCCCAGTTCTTCAGCAACTCCTGCGGAAACTTTGCCTATAATTTCACCGGTAAGAATTACGCGAGGTAACTTGCAAAGAGGAATACCTAAATCTTTCTCAATAAAGTCCGGCCAACAATTATTGATAAGATCATACCCCATTTTGAGGCAATTAGAAATATCAGAAATACCCCATTCCCCGGTTAATCTGGCATTTATAAAGTCTGTAGGATGTATAAAAAAGCGGGCTTTTTCAAAAATAGAAGGTTCGTTTTTCTTTATCCAGAGCACTTTAGGTAAAGCAAAAGAGGCTCCAAACTTGTAACCAAGATTTTCGGTAAAAGATCTTGCGAGCTGGTTGATCAATGAAGCTTCCTCTTTCGCTCTGGTATCGTTATACATTATTGCTTTTCGTAGAACTCTTCCTTCCCCATCGACCGGGATTACTGTACCCGAAGTAGAATCCACAGCCAGGGCCTTTACAGAGGTACTTTTTATGTCTTTTTGATGCAAATGATATAATAATCGCTTCAAGCAAACAGAGGTTTTATCCCACCACTCCTCAGGATCCTGTTCAAAGAACACCCCTTCCAGCCAAAAGCGGGTTATAGGTTCTCTGCTTTCAGCAAGGATATTACCCTTTAAATCACTTGCAATACAACGTACTCCCTGAGTACCCACATCTATACCGACTACAAGGTCCATTTCTAATAATCCCCCTCTTTCAATCAATGCTATATTTCAAATGACCTCCATCTGCCTATTTCTCATCGTTTATTATCCAAATTCTTGTAATAGCGCCATAGTACTCTTCTGGTTTATTTTGTCAATCAACTCTTTGTTGGGGGGAGTACTTTCTCCTAATCTGGCAAAAAACCTATTTTTGTGCAAACGGCTGGAAAAGTTTTTGGTGGCCCAATCACTGGTATAACCACGCTGAGAATTCATTTCTAAAACGGTGTGACCCCAGAGTATCATGGCGCTTTCGCGGAAATAAGGAGCCAAAGGTTTAAGGTAAGGAGAATCGAAGTCATCGACAAACTTTTGCCCATACTTATTAAGTTCGGTTCCCACAAAGATAGGCATTGCTCTTTTCTTGGCCGCTTCCACCACAGCATAAAGATTGGCCACTTTTATTTTTCTTTCTGCAGCATCTTTGAGGTTCCAATTACGGTCAGGAATGAGAAATATACTTTCTATATTTCTTTCAAGACAAAAATCGAGTAAAAATTCAGGGTCTTTCTCACCATCTCGGGTACCGTCAAGCCAGGAGAAGGAAGGAATAGCCCCGAGTTCCCAAATCATGGAGTTTACCTCCTCCAGGGTTGGAAAGTCCCCGGCATCAGGCTTAACATATCCGACACCACCAAATTTTACCAGGTTCGTACGAAGAAAGTCATAAAAATCCGGTTTATTGTTTATCAAATCTCTCAGTTTCAGGGGGTCAACATGAAGTTTCTCTGACCAGAATTCTATTCGTTTCTCCAGTTCAGGAAAGACCGTCTCGGCCTTTGAATCATAAGCTTTAATTATGTGGCGCTCAGTGGGATTACCGCCTGGAGTAAGAGGAAGCACGTCTTTCTCATAGTCGATAGCAACTTCCTGAAGATAAGCATTGATTTTTGCTATAACTTTAAGGTTTCTGCTCTGGGCAATCTTGCGAAGTGCTGTTAAAGTCTTTTCTGCTGTACTGTTTTTAGCTGGTAGTCTGGTAAAACCGTTGCCCATATAATAAGCCACACCAGGTTCATTGGGAGAACTCAGCTCTTTATCTCTAAATTCGGGCAGGTAAATCCTGGTTTCAATACCCGAAGCCACCTTAATCTCAATAGTGAGGCCTCCCCATAAAAACTCGGGCATGGCATCAAGAACATCAAAGTCCACACTTCCTGCCATCTCAAGCCGCTCTTTTTTTGCTTTGTAAATGATATGAAGGGGTGAATAACCATAAGCATTGAAGGAAAAAAAGGTATGAAAGTGGAGATTAAAAATAGGTAAGGGGGGTTCAAAAGTGATTTCTTTCCTTCTCTGCATATCACATATCTCTAAAAAGGCTTTCTTGCGAACTTCAAAATTGAAATCATCAAGCAAAAGCTCAATTTCCTGCAATTTTTGCATTAACACATGCTCCTTTCCTTTCAGGATACTTATTTATGCCCTTATATTACCTCAAATCTTGGAGACACGAAAAACAAAATTTAGATTTAAATACAGGAGCCGTTCAGCGCAAGTTATAAATTGGGAGAAATAGAAAGAAAAGAACGAGAACCAAACGAGTTTTTATTTTAAAATAGTACAAAAAAAGAAGACAATGTTGGAACAAAAATCATGAGTATACCACTGGTTTACAAGAACCTGTGTCCGGTATGTAGTAAAGACCTTTCCTGGGAAGAAATAGAACAAGGAAAGTGCAAACAACTGGGGGTAAGTTTCCTTTCCTTTGACGAAGATTCTTTTGAAAACTTTGCTAATTTTTTCACGGAACGTACCAGCATGAGGCTTAAGTCTCTGCAGCGCTATTTTTCGAAGAAGCTCCTTCTGGGCTTGAGTTTTTCTGCTTTTGCGCCTCCCGGATATGGAAAAACTCTGTTGGGCCTGGTATATAGTGCTTATCTTGCGGAGAAAGCCAGGAAATGCTATCTCCTCTTTCCCACAACCTTACTGGTAAATCAGAGCGTTGAGCGACTCAGACAATTAACTGCAAGCTCGATCCTTTCCTACCAGAGTAAAGCACAAAAGGACCGTGAAGAGTTTTTTAAAAGACTACAGGAAAGAGATTTTGATTTACTTTTGACCACGACCGCCTTTTTGAGCAAACACTTCGACAGCTTGAATCACCTTTATTTCGATTTTATTTTTGTAGACGATGTTGATGCACTTCTCAAAGCATCCCGAAACATTGAAAAAGTACTTGCTCTTCTTGGTTTTTCTGAGGAAGAAATTAGAGAAAGAAAACCCAGCGCATCAAAGAAGCACGGCCAGCTTCTGGTATCCACCGCTACCTCAAAACCAGGGCCTAAAGCTCGACTTTTTTTCTCACCTCCTCAAGTTCGGTGTTGGAAGTAGTCACTTTAACTTGCGCAACATCGATGACTACGCCATTTCATGCAACAATCAGGAAGAAAGACTTAAATCGCTTCTCTACATTGTGGACAAACTCGGTCACGGAGGCTTAGTTTTTGTCAATACCGAAAAAGAAGCAAAAGAGCTCAATACAATGCTCTCAGAACATTTAAAATGCAGCCTAATCACCTCACAAATACCTAAAAAAGAAGCCGAAAAAACACTCCAGGACTTTTTAAAAGGCGAAAAAATGTTACTTATAGGTGTTGCAGCTCCTTACGGGCTTCTGGTTAGAGGGTTGGATTACCCCTTACACTTTCGATATACGATTTTCTGGGAAGCTCCCTTTTTCAGAATATCCCTTGAAGACATAGATAATTTGAGCCCAAAAATGCTCTCCATCCTCGCTTTCGCTTTTCGAAGTAGGCCAGAAATCGAAAAAGAACTACCCTACCTAAAAAGGGGAAGTTCTCGCCAGAAAGTTAAAGCCCTGATAAAAGAAATTCTCCTCAAAAAAACATTTGAGGAAACAATCAGAGAGATAGCCATTGAAGATAATCAACTTCTTGTACCCAATCTTCCAGTCTACATTCAGGCTTCGGGAAGAACCTCACGTCTTTTTTCAAGCGGAATCACCTATGGGGTTAGCTTTGTGTTGGAAAAGAACCATCTCCTTGAAGCTTTCCTTCAAAGAGCCATTTACTGGGAACTCAATTTCCAGAAAATATCAGCCCAGGAGCTTGAAAAAATAGACTTCCAGTCCATCAAAGAAAATCTTGCTACAAGTAGGGAACGTTACTCCTCTTCAGAAAAAGGCGAAGATTTAATCATTCCCTCACTTCTCATTGTAGAAAGTCCCACTAAAGCGAAGCAAATTGCTCGGTTTTTTGGTTATCCATCAACTTTCTTTCTCGGAGAACAACCATTTTATGAAGTAGCCACCGGTGAACATCTACTGGTAATAACCGCTTCCCTGGGCCACTTAGTGGATCTTGCAGAAGAAGGAGGATACTACGGCGTTGAAGTAAACAACGAAAAGTTCATTCCTTACTACGGTTCTGTCAAAAAGTGCGCCAATGGAGACCAATTTGTAATTTACCAGAAATGCCCTCGCTGTGGTGAACCTCCTGTAATTGATTCTTACCACCGTATATCTAACCTGGTAAAGGCAAGTCGTTTGGTTGAAAACTTAATTGTAGCAACTGACCCTGATACCGAAGGCGAAAAGATTGCCTACGATGTAGCAAATCTAACAGCAATTACCAAACATACTAAGAGAGTAAAATTTCACGAAGTTACTAAAAAAGTCTTCTCCCAGGCTCTCCTCCTTCCAGAAAGTGTTAATCTCAATCTGGTAAAAGCGCAACTAGTGCGTCGCATTGAGGATCGCTGGATTGGATTTGAAATTTCCAGCATTCTCAGAGAACACTTTAATGAAGCTAACCTTTCTGCAGGCAGAGCACAAACTCCTCTTCTCCAATGGGTTGTGGAAAACTATCGTAGACACCAGGAAAAAGTGAATCTTTACTCTCTTGAAGTGGACGCTCAAAAAATAATTCTAGGCAGCGAAAGAGATTTCTATATTGAAGTCAAAAACGGAGGCGAGATAGCACTAACCATTGAAAAAGTCTCGAAAAATTGGACAGAAAAACTTCCGCTTCCTCCTTACACTACTGATGCTCTTCTCAATGAAGCAAATCGCTTGCTTAAGATGAATACCGGTGAAACTATGCGTATACTACAAAAACTTTTCGAGAATGGACTTATAACCTATCATCGCACTGATAGCACCCATGTTTCTGATGCTGGCCTGGAAATAGCACGTTTTTATCTCAAAGAACACTTTGTGGGAAGAAAATGGCAAGGAAAAGAAGAAGGTGCTCACGAGTGCATTCGCCCAACCAGGGCAATAGACTGGATAACCCTGCGAGAACTTATTAGAGAAGGTATTATAAAAACTTCCGATGTCATTTCCTATAAAGACTTCAGGCTTTATGACCTGATCTTTAGAAGATTTATGGCTAGCCAGTGCCCAGCTTTACGATTACTAACTGTTCGGTATTTGCTTTTTTTAAAGGACTTAAAACTGAAAAAAAGAAATAGAACGCATTGTAGCCGTTGAGGGAAAGGCTTATGAACTTTACCCACAAATTATTTTGGTTGAAAAACCTTTACCCGAAGGTTCTCAAAGAGGAATTATCCTGGTGAAAAGAGTTCCAAAAGAACCACTTCTCACCCAGGCAGATTTGATAAGACTTATGAAGGAAAAACACATAGGAAGGCCTTCTACCTATTCATTTTTGATTAACCGTCTTTTTGAAAGAGGGTATGTTTTCGAAAAAAATTCCCGACTTATACCTACCAAAAAGGGGCAGAAAGTTGCAGAATTCCTTCTTGGGAAATTCCCCGAGTTTTTGTCTGAGCAACGCAGCAGGTTGCTCGAGGAACTGATAGATGGAATAGAGAGGGGAGAAAAAGATTACTTCGCTGTGCTTAAAGAACTTTATCTGGAAATTCAAGAGATAAAGAAAAAGAGAGCAACTCTTGTTACAAGTGGCGAATCATTACCATAAAATTCACTTGATTATCAACCAAAATCTGCTACAATATTCTTGCTGTGGTGAGCGTAGCTCAACTGGTCAGAGCACTGGACTGTGGCTCCAGGGGTTGGGGGTTCGAGTCCCCTCGCTCACCCCAGAAATGTTTAAATTTATAAACGCCTTTCAGCTAATTCCATTCTTCCTCGAAAACGCTTTTTCTTGTCGGATCCAGCACTCACAGAAGGGAAAATCGAGCGCAAAAGGGTTTTAAAACTGGTCAAATTCAAAATCTGGAGAGAATATTTCGCACACTTTTCTTCAAAGATAATGTTGTCTCACCTCAAACACGCTTGGAAAGCCTGGTTTTCAAACTCTGGGCGTTTAAGGCAACAATGATAGTAGAAAGAGACATCAAAATGGCACCTACAGCAGGGGAAAAGAGTATGCCAAACCTGTAAAGAACACCAGCAGCAAGAGGAATGGCTACAACATTGTAACCGGTAGCCCAGAGCAGGTTTTGTTGCATTTTAGAAGCAGTATGCTTAGAGAGCTCAAAAATGGTAACTACGTCCCTGGGGTCATTTTTAACCAAGACTATGTCAGCTGCTTCAATGGCTACCTCCGTGCCAGCACCAACTGCTATGCCCAGGTCTGCTTCAACGAGAGCGGGAGCGTCATTAACTCCATCACCTGCTATAGCAACCTTAAGCCCTCTTTTCTTTAGCTCTTTTATTTTTTCAGCTTTTTCATGGGGCAAGACCTCAGCGAAGAACTCATCGAGATCAAGCTCTTTTGCTACCCACTGGGCAACCGAACGACTGTCACCAGTCAACATCATTACTTTCTTACCCAGTCTCTTCAATATGGAAATAGCTTCTCTTGACTCTTCACGAATGATATCGGCAAGAGCTATAGCTCCCACAGGCTTTTTCCCCTCAAGCAAAAGAACTATTGTTTTACCTTCTCTGGCAGTTTCCTTAACAGTCTCTGGAATATAAACCTCCTCTACATCTCTCAAAAAAGCAGTAAGGCTAACTATACGATAAGTATCTTGCCCTATTTTGCCCTCTACTCCTCTACCCGGGAAGTAGTGAAAATCTTTGACCTCCATAAACTTTTGATTTCGTCTCTTGGCTTCTTGCACAATTCCCCGAGCAATAGGGTGTTCCGAAAAGACTTCCAGGCTGGCTGCAAGACCGATAATCTCTTCATCGTTCAAGTTTTCCCCAAGGGGAATTATGTCGGTCACCCCAAACTCACCCTTAGTCAGAGTACCGGTCTTGTCAAAAACCACTGTTTCAACATTCTTGGCACTTTCAAAAGCAGTGCGGTCCCTTAGAAGTAATCCCTGGCGTGCCGATATATTGGTAGATACTGCAACCACAAGAGGAATAGCCAAACCCAGAGCATGGGGACAAGTAATAACCATGACGGTAACCATGCGTTCCAGAGAAAAAGCGAAGTCAGCTCCAGAAGCTAACCAGCTAACAAGAGTTGAAAGTCCTGCAACAATTGCAACAATAGTTAACCATAGGGCTGCACGATCTGCAAGATCCTGTGTCCTGGATCTGGTTTCCTGAGCCTTTTGTACCAGTTCTATTACTTGAGCAAGATAAGTTTCTTTCCCCGTTTTGCTCACCTTAATAGTAAGCGTTCCTTCTCCATTGACTGAACCTCCAATCACCTTGTCCTTTGGTGCTTTTTCGATAGGTTTAGATTCTCCAGTAAGCATTGCTTCGTTCACACTGGAGTGGCCATTTACTACTTCTCCATCAACTGGAATCTTTTCACCAGGTCTAACCAGAACTAAGTCACCGGGCTTTAAAGTCGAGACAGGTACTTCCTCCACTGAATTACCGTCGAGCAAAAGATGTGCTTCTGAGGGTAAGATTTTTACCAGTTCCTCCAGCGCTCGAGAAGCTCCTAGAACTGATTTCATTTCAAGCCAGTGTCCCAAAAGCATTATGTCAACCAGAGTAGCAAGCTCCCAGAAAAAGAACTTACCTCGAAACCCAAAAACCACCAAGCTTGAGTAAATATAAGCAACTGTTATTGCCAGAGCAACAAGCACCATCATTCCAGGAGTTCGCCGCTTCACCTCAAAAGAAGCACCCTTCAGAAAGGGTAACCCTCCGTAAAAGAAAATAAAGCTGGAAAGCAACCACAAAAAAATAGTGGAACCCTTAAAGGTAAGTTCAAACCCCATAAACATCTGGAACATAGGTGAAAGCAGCAGAACAGGTATAGTCACGATCACGGAGATCCAGAATCTCTTTCTAAAATCGTTAACCATTTGCATATGATGCTCATGATGAGAATGATGCTTAACTTTTCCTTCGAGCCCACGTTTCGAGGAAGCTCCTTGCATGTGGTTGTGGTAATTGTGGTGGTTTTCCATAGAATTTCACCTTTGCCAAAAAGAACTTTTCATAGTAAAACGAATGGAGAATTATGTTATTCCACAAAACCCCTCTTCCACTCCGTAAGGATAAGGAAACAGAATAAAGTTTCATCGTTTTCGCAGCTTTTATTTCTTGCCAAGGCTAATTCAGGCATTTAATAATAATTTTATTTGATGCCGGAGGTTAACTCAAAACAGGCTTTTTGATATAATTTAGAGACGTTTTTTGTGGGTTATCAGCCAATAGATAAGTCTCAAACTACAACTTAAAGGGTGAAAAGATATGAAAGGAATTACAAAAGAAGGAAGAGTTCTTGTTTTCAACCCCGGGCCGGCAGCTCTGCCCCTTTCTGTCCTGGAAGAAATCAAAGAAGAAATGCTAAACTTCCGGGGAACAGGAATGTCCATTCTGGAAATGAGTCACCGTTCCAAAGAATTTGAACAGATCTTGAACAGTGCTGTCTCAAGGATTAAAAGATTATTAAAACTTGATGACAATTTTCATGTGCTCTTTATTCAGGGAGGAGCCAGTCTTCAATTCGCTATGGTTCCTATGAACTGTGCCCAGCCTGGAAAACCTGTTGCTTATATAGATACCGGGTACTGGTCTACCAAAGCCATTAAAGAAGCTCAAAATATTCTTGATGACGTACGGGTTATAGCTTCATCAAAGGACAAAAATTACACTTACATCCCTAAAGAAATACCTATAAACGACGACTTTTCCTATGTGCACATTACTTCCAATAATACCATAAAGGGAACTCAATGGTGGAAATTTCCCGAAACGGGAAATATTCCTCTGGTAGCGGATATGTCCTCTGACATTTTTAGTAGAGTCTTTGACCCCTGGCCTTTTGGAATTATTTATGCTGGAGCTCAAAAGAATGCCGGGCCCGCAGGAGTGACAATTGTGATCATTCGCAAGGACATGCTGGAACGTGTCCCTGAAAATTTACCCACCATGCTCAGTTATACTATCTTTGCGGAAAAGAACTCCCTGTATAACACCCCTCCCTGTTTTGCAGTTTATGTGGTAGAAAAGGTAACCCGCTGGCTGGAAGAAAGCATTGGCGGTGTGGCTGCAATGGAAGAAATAAACCGTAAAAAAGCGAACTTAATTTACAATTACATAGACAGTCAAGATTTTTACCGTAACTCAGTACATCCTGAAGACCGTTCCTGGATGAACGTGGTGTTTAATCTTCCTTCTCCAGAACTGGAAAAGCTTTTTATTGAAGAAGCCACACGTGAGGGCCTGGTAGGATTGAAAGGACATCGCTCAGTAGGTGGCTGCCGTGCATCTCTATACAATGGAGTCTCACTTGAAGCAGTTGAAGTACTGGTAGATTTTATGAAGGAATTTGCACGGCGCAATGGTTGATTTCGTTGGTCTTTTAGGATTTTTATGCTATAATGCTTTAGCAAAAAGTGGGCGAATAGCTCAGAGGGAGAGCACTTGCCTTACAAGCAAGGGGTCGGAGGTTCAAGTCCTCCTTCGCCCACCAAATGCTTAAATTTTTAAAGGTTATTTTTTAGTTTTCATGATATTCATTGTTTTTGTCTGATTTTTGGGCGAGTCAGTCAAACAGGTCAAAGCTTGATTATTTTAGTTCTGGCTGTCTCCCAAAATTCACATAAAAAGGAAAATAAAAGTGACTTCTTCAGAGCGCTTACAAACAGCTTTAGCCCATAAGGAACCGGACAGGGTGCCTCTTGATTTAGGAAGCATAGTTTCAGGAATCACCCTTAATGCACATCGCAATCTCTGTAAATTTTTAGGTATTCAGGAAAAAGAAACACTGGTTGATCGAATCCAGTATTTGGTAAAGCCAGCCTCAATGCTTCTCGAATCATTCGACATCGACACTTGCTACGTATATGATGAAGTGCCCCATGATGTATGGCTTCAGGACAAAGAAGGAACCGTCTGGAAGGATGACTGGGGTGTCGAACGCCGTTTTACCGGACTTTATTACGACATGATTTCACACCCCCTAAGTGGAATAACCACTTCCGAAGAGCTTAAAAAATATGCGCCACCTGAACCACCGCTCAATTTCTTCAAAACAGTGCGAGAAAAAGCAAAAACACTTAAAGCAAAGAAAAAAGCTGTCATTGTAAATTGTATAGGTTCTTGTTTTGAATTTGCCTGGTATCTACGCGGTTTTGCCCAGTTTATGATGGACGTTGCTCTTCAACCAGGACTTGCATGCAGTATTATGGACGTTATGTTAGACTTTCAACTGCGACAATTTGAAGTGCTTCTTCAGGAAGCTGGCGACCTGATAGATGTAGTGTTAGTAGGGGATGACCTTGCCACCCAGAATGCTCCTTTAATATCCGTTGAGATGTACCGCAAGTATGTTAAGCCGCGGCAGAAAAAACTCTATCAATTCATCAAGGCAAGAACCTCTGCACCTCTTTTTTACCATTCCTGTGGAGCAATAACTGGCTTTCTTGAAGACCTTGTAGAGATAGGGGTTGACATCATCAATCCGGTTCAGGTTTCTGCCAGGGGCATGGATCCAAAGTGGCTCAAAAAGAACTTTGGGGAAGTACTTTCTTTTTGGGGCGGCATTGATACTCAGAAAATTCTCCCCTTTGGAACACCTGAAGAAGTACGAAAAGAGGTCCGAAGCAAAATAGATGAATTAGCTCCTGGTGGGGGGATATGTGCTGTGTGCAGTGCACAATATCCAGGCAGATGTTCCACCACAGAATATTGTTGCTATGTATGAGGAAGCTATCTCATATGGAACTTATCATTAAAAATTGACCAGGCTTATGGTTAGCCCCTTTTCCAAAATCCAGGGGGTTCTTGTTAAAACCACATTTTGTGTTCGCTCACTCTAAACAAATTGAGCCTTCTTCGATGGGTTGCCACTCGGCGATGTAGGCGTAGTAATCAGGTATGTTCCATAAATACTCTCTTTTGTAAACAAGATAAATTTTTAATCTATAGCGGGTCCTGTCTTTGAACTCATCAAAGTTGTTCCCTCTCACACCTGCAACGTGGTAAAAAGGACCAGAGCGAGTCATACCAACAACTTCAAGAATCGAACCTATTTCACAAGGAGGAGTAATGATTTCCACTTCTCGAAGTTCGGGCGGCATAAGTACTCCAAATTCTCCATTAAAGAGTTCTATCATCCTTCCCTGGCCTTCAAGAACATACTCCTCGGGCTTCATATTCTGGAATATATCCAGCATCTCCTTAAGATAGTTTATCTTCTCTTCTTTTTGTTCGTCTTCTCTTCTCTGATAGCGAGCTATTTCCATGGAAATGGCACTCAAAGTAGCGTTGATGAGTTCGGCTCTGAGTTCCAGGTTTTGATCTTCCACCACTTTTTCCTCCACACAAACATCGCCTGATTCCATCAACAAATCATGGTTCGTTTCTGCAATACTTGTACCTGTCAGTAACAGAAACAGAACAATTACAGTTAAAAAAGCCATCCAAAAAATCTTTCTTGCTCCCATTTCTAACACTCCCTCTTGATCCGAAAACAGTCTTTCAAACCTGGGTGGTAACGTACCTTGCTTTGAATTCCTGTATCATGTCTTTGTTTCTTTGTCTACCGAAATAGGAAATTGAAACAGGAATATCTTCCTGAGGTGGTCCTCCGTGGAAAAAATTGCCTTTGTAGAGCACTCTATCTGACCAGTAAAGATTAGCTTCGAGATAAAAACGATACTCGCCAGGAGCAACTGGATTTCCGTATTGGTCTTTGCCATCCCAAATATATACCTGTTTGCCACCGGGTGGGGTTGCTCCTGACACAGCATCTACTTCGAGCCGCCTAAACTCAGGTCTTACCTTGTTTACCCATACTGGCAGACAATCTCTCCTGAAGGTATAGCCCCCTTTTCCAGTAAAGCTAGTCACAAAAACGGTCTTTATTAGATTGCCGGCTTTATCTTCTATCCATATTGCATATTGACTTGAGGCTATACCTTTTCTCTTAAATTTGAAGGATACTTCCAGAAAACCTATTCCTTCTTGCGCAGGTTTCTTACCCGTAATTTCCAGGCTCCTAAAGAAAGAGTCTGCACTCGAAGACTCATCTGAGAGAAGTGACCCAAAAACTGTCATACAAAAGAACACAAAAACATCCCTCCTCTATCAGGCAAGTCATGAGTTTTTCTTAACTTTGTTCTCCATTTCACTTTGAAAATCAAACATTAACCTTTTAAAAATAAAGCCTGGCTCCTCACCGGAAAAAATTAATGTCTTTTTACAAATTTTTCCTGTTAAACCTTTCACTCCATAACCGCAATAAGGGGTGAATCTTAAACGATTTGGGTTTAGAAATTATTTCATGGAAAAGATAAAAAGAATTCAGTTCTCTTTTGAAAATATCAAAGAGCGAAACATCTCTTCTATCTTTTTTAAGATTATTCATTTTTCTCTTCCTCTCCCAGCTTTTTTCTCATCTGAGTGTCAGCTTGTAGATTCTGAAGTGAGTAATAATCTATTACCCCGAGTTTTCCCTCTCTTAAGGCTTGAGCAAGCGCTCGAGGAACTTCCGCTTCTGCTTCAACCACCTTCGCTCGCATTTCCTGAGTATAAGCTTTCATTTCCTGTTCTCTCGCAATCGCCAGAGCCCTTCTTTCTTCAGCTTTGGCCTGCGCTACGCGTTTATCGGCTTCAGCCTGGTCAGTTTGTAGGCGGGCGCCAATGTTCTGTCCTACATCGATATCTGCAATGTCAATCGACAAAATTTCAAATGCTGTCCCCGTATCAAGACCTTTGTCCAGAACCGTTTTGGAAATTATATCCGGATTTTCCAAAACCTCCTTATGAGTTTTGGAAGAACCGATAGTAGTAACAATTCCTTCTCCGACTCGTGCAATTACTGTAGCCTCAGTTGCCCCTCCAATCAGACGGTCTATGTTGGTTCTCACCGTAACCCGAGCCTTAACCTTGAGCTCAATACCATCTTTAGCTACCGCTGCCACCACTGGTGTTTCAATCACTTTAGGGAGGACGCTCATTTGAACCGCTTCCAGGACATTCCGGCCAGCAAGGTCTATAGCACAGGTTTTCTGAAAGGAGAGAGGAAGATTGGCTCTCTCCGCGGCAATAAGCGAGATGACTACCCTATCTACATTTCCCCCTGCAAGGTAATGAGCTTCCAGCGCTCCCACGCTGAGATCCAGACCCGCTTTGGTGGCTTTGATGAGAGGTAAAATTATCTTTGCCGGGGGAACTCTTCGCAACCTCATTCCAATTAGAGTAATGATACTCACTCTTACTCCTGCTGCCAGCGCTGATATCCAAAGCCCCAAAGGTACCAGAGTGAAGAACACCACCAGAAGTACCAGAATTATTATAGCTGGTAAAAGATATACGCTGAAATTCAATTATTTGACCCTCCTCTTTTTCTAATAACTATTATTTTATTACCTCGCACCTCATCTATCACCACTTCCTCACCGGCATTGATAAATTCTCCCCTACTGAGCGCATCATAGGATTTGCCATCAATTTCTATAACCCCGGCGGGGCGAAGTATGGTCCTGGCCTTACCTGTTTTACCCAAAAGTCGCTGATACGGTGAGATTTCCTGGATTCCTTGTGAAGAAGGGCTTTTTTCTTGAAGTCCCAATTTATTCCATATCGGATTCTTAGGAAGGAAGAATAGCCCAATCAGAAAAATTATTCCCATGATGGCAAGATAGAGGAATGTTTCCAGAATAGCTGTTCCCCGAAAAAGAATTTTGGTAGTCCTTAAAACAAGGTATAGTGAAATAATTAAGGCAGTAATACCAGATACTCCGACAATTCCAAAACCTGGGATTATCAGGATTTCAATGGCCAAGAGGATGATTCCAGCAATAAAGAGAAGCAAAGGTTCCCACCCGGAGAGACCAGCTATATATCTTCCTCCAAAAAATAGAGCCGTAGCAGTAATGCCCACTATCCCGGGTACACCAAAACCAGGAGTTATGATTTCAAGAAAGATACCACCAAAGGCAAGCAAGAGAAGTAGAGGAACTATTGTAGGATGGGTCAAAATCCGAGCCAGAGATTCAGACCAAGAAGGAACAAGAGTAATTACCGGACCATCGAATCCAAGTTGTTTTAAGACTTCTTCTTGATTACGAGCTACACCATCAACGGCTTTCCATTCTAAAGCCAGGTAAGCAGGGAGAGTCAGAAGGGTTCCTTTTTCCTTTAGCCCTTCGATTTCCACATTGCGGTCAACCATAGCGGCAAAGATAGTGGGATCTCGCCCCCGTGCCTGGGCCAGTGCTTCTATCTGAGCACGGATGGCGGAGACAGTTTTGGGGTCCGGTTTTTCCACGTCTTCCTGTCCGGAGCGGGGTTCACTGGCTCCCATGCTTCCGTCAGGAACAATAAAAATTTTTTCACAGGAGAGAGCCAGGAATACTCCCGCAGACCAAGCTTTCGAATTTATAAAAGCCACTGTCTTGATGGGTGTTTTAAAAATAAGGTCTTTTATAAAAAGCATGGCGTCCACTCTACCGCCAAAAGTGTCGATTTCAAATATTACTGCCTGGGCCTCGCGCTTCTGAGCTTCTTCCAGTGCTCTTTTTACAAAACTGGCCAAGCCCCATTCCACCGCTCCTACATCAGGGATATCCTTGAGAGGTACCCAAATCACCGGCTGCTCAGCAAAGGAAAAAGAAGATGCGGGGAAGAAAAAAACTACCAATATAATCGATGAAATAAGCGCTCTCTTACAAAAGTTATCCATATAGTATTGATAACCCTCAAAGTGGAGGAGTTTATTCCCAAAAGGACCAGAAAAGCAAAAATCAAACTTCCATTGAATATTTGGAGTTGATTGCCAGTTTTCCAAGAGGAGATATACCAACTGACATACATAGCCCCCGTTTTAGGGTACGGGAACTATGTATGTCTGGCTGTAAGCTTAAAGTGACATTTCCAGAATGTTGAGTACGTCCTGTTTGTAAAGCTTTTTGGTGCAACCCAGCGGGCCCAGGCGAGTAGCGTGCTCGGCCATGCGCTCCAGATTTTCTCTACCAATCCCAACCTCTTTCAGGCTCACCGGTGCACCAATTTCAGAGAACCATTGCTTGGTTCGCTCAATGCCAGCAAGGCCAACTTCTTTGGGGTCTTTGCCTTCTCGAGAAATACCCCACACTCTTTCTGCAAATTGAGCAAATTTTTCGGGTATCACATCTATCACGTACCGCATCCATTGCGGGAAAAGAATTGCCAGCCCTGCTCCATGCGGGATATCATATAGAGCACTGAGTTCATGCTCTATCTGGTGAGTTGCAAAATCACCACAAGCTCCCGCTTCGATAAGATGATTGAGAGCCAGTGTACTACACCACATTATGTTTGCTCTAGCATCATAGTCGTCGAGTTTTTTCAAAACCCGGTGAGTATTTTCAATCAGAGTAAGCATTATTCCCTCTGCAAAGCGATCCTGAAGTGGTGTTTCGGGAACCGGATGGAAATACTGTTCAAAAACGTGAGCCATGATATCCACAATTCCATATACAGTATGTTCCCGAGGCACACTGAGAGTGTTAACTGGATCCAGGATCGAAAAATCAGGGAAGAGAACCGGATGCTTTACCGCAAGTTTCTCTTGAGTTTCTTCGTTAGAAATGACTGCGTTACGATTCATTTCTGAACCGGTCGCAGCAAGGGTGAGCACACAGGCAAGAGGAAGTTTTTCTCTGGGCTCAGCCTTATCTATAAAAAAGTCCCAGGGGTCACCATCGTACTTTGCTCCCAGGGCTACTATTTTTCCAGTATCCAGAACGCTTCCACCTCCTACGGCAAGCACCAAGTCAATGTTTTCCTGCTTGCAGATTTTAACTCCTTCCCTGACCTTGGAAATCAAAGGATTGGGCTTGACTCCACCAAGCTCGTAAACCAGCAAGCCTTCCTCTTTGAGGAGAGAAAGTACCTTATCATAGAGTCCTGTCTTCTTGATGCTTCCCTGACCATAAATAAAGAGAACTTTTTTACCATACTTCTTGCATTCTTTTCCTATTCGATTGGTTTCATCTCTTCCAAAAATAACTTTAGTAGGGTTTCGATACTCAAAATTTAGCATGGTTCTTCCCTCCATGTT
The DNA here is from genome assembly GCA_048814795.1 of Atrimonadaceae bacterium G-SL-SR-0-11. GTDB lineage: Bacteria > Atribacterota > Atribacteria > Atribacterales > Thermatribacteraceae > Thermatribacter. The sequence continues at coordinate 1,568,836 of CP184673.1, forward strand.
CAAGCTCAACTGCTTGTGTTGATATTTTACCGATATTATACATTATACAGCATTCGGCCAAATTACTGCCCTTTTCAATCAATTCCGGCTTAACTTGACACCCTCCCTACGGGGGTATATAATGATACACACACCCCCATAGGGAGGGTTGAGAATGAAAGGAAATGGAAATCAGCGGACCAGAAAACTGCAAATAAAAATCAAAGGAATGCATTGCTCGGGCTGTGCCGCCAATATAGAAAAAACTCTTGCCAGAAGAGGCGATATACTGAAAGCTTCTATAAGTTTTCCGGCTCAAAGAGCAATACTTGAAGTAAAAGAAAATGCAGACATTAATTCTATTAAACAGGAGATAAAGGAGCTGGGTTATGAAGCAGAAGAAGAATCGGAACTAACCAAGGTTTATCTCAGGATTGAGGGCATAAAATGTCCAAGTTGTATTAAGGGAATAGAGAGTTCACTCAAAAATCTGAAAGGAGTTGAAGAGGTTCAAATAGAACTTCTCTCAAAAACTGCAACCATCGCCTTTCAACCAGGGCAAATCCAGTACTCAACCATAAAAGATTTTATAGAAAACCTCGGATATCGGGTAAAAGAAGATCGCGAAATTGAGCCTGAAAGAGATAATAAGGAACTTTTTAAAACCAAGCAAAAGTTATTCCTGAGCTGGATTTTCACCGCACCTCTCATTGTTTTAATGTTGTTTAAGATGGTAGCGGGTGCTGAAATAACCTTTTATCTTGGTTGGGAATTGCTTCTAAGTTTTCCAGTCATATTCATAGCTAATTACGATAGCATACGCCGAACTGGGAAGCTGATTCTAAAGGGTAAAACAAATATGGATACCCTTATCACTGCTGGTTCTTTAGCTGCTTATTTTTCTGGTGTGATTAGATTGCTGGGCAAGCCAGTGGAAAGTTTTGCTGGTGTTGGAGCCATGATTGTTGCTTTTCACCTTGTTGGACGTTTTCTTGAGGCTTCTTCCAGACATCGAGCTACCAGGGAAATAGCCGCTCTATTAGAAATGAAACCCCGGATAGCACACCTGAAAAAGGACGAGGGAGAAATTGTCGACATAGTAGCAGAAAAACTCGAAGTTGGCGACCAGGTAGTGATAAAACCTGGTGAAAAGATTCCCCAAGATGGGATAATTTTGTCTGGCAAAACCACAGTGGATGAGTCTATGGTTACCGGAGAATCTCTTCCCTCTGCTAAACAGGAAGGCGATTTTATCATAGGTGGTACGATTAACCTTGAAGGATTTATAGAAGCCAAAATTATTCGTACAGGAAGAGAAAGTTTTTTGAACCAGGTTATAGAACTGGTTAAAGAAGCGCAAAGTAGTAAAGTACCGATCCAGGCTTTTGCTGATAAAGTTGTGGGCTTTTTTACTCCTTTTGTCCTAAGTCTGGCATTAGCTTCGTTTATGGTCTGGTATTTCTTTCCGAAAGTGCTGCAAAATGCCGTTCTTACCTGGAGCAAATGGCTGCCCTGGGTACCTCCAAACCTTGATCCTTTCTCAAGGGCTCTTTTTGCGAGCATTTCCACCCTGGTTATTGCCTGCCCCTGCGCTTTGGGTTTGGCAACTCCAATGGCGCTGCTTGTGGGAAGTGGAATTGGAGCAAAACGAGGCATTCTCTTCAGGGATGGTCGAGCCATCCAATTGCTCAGAGAAATAAAAACCGTGTTTCTTGACAAAACGGGGACTTTGACCATGGGGAAACCAGAAGTAGTAGGGCTTTTTTTAAATCCTTCGGTGTCTCCGAATCGCTTCTGGAAAGCAGTGTATGCGCTTGCAGAACGTTCAGAACATCCTTTAAGCAGGGCCATAGTCGAGTACGCAAAAAAAGAGGGGTTGAGACCCGGAGCTTTTTCACAAATAGAGAATTTTAAGGTTGAACCAGGAAGGGGCACTACAGGCTCTGTAAACGGTGAAAAAGTATTTATCGGTAATTACCGCTTTTTTGAAGAAAACAAGCCTGAAACCCCTGATCATTCCTATTCTGAGTTACTTAAAAAGACAAACACTGCAGTAATTGTTTTTACCCGCAAAGAGCTTTGGGGAGTTTTCGAGTTTAAGGACGCTATTAAAGAAGAAAGTGGGGAAACTATAAACCATCTAAAAAACATGGGTAAAAAGGTTGTTCTTCTTACCGGTGACAGCGAAAGAGCGGCTTTTGAGGTAGCCCGGAAGCTGGGCATAGAAGAAGTGATACCCCAGCTTTTGCCTCAGGATAAAATGAGGATTATCGAAGAGCATCAAAAGAAGGGTGAGAAAGTGGCTATGGTTGGTGATGGTATTAATGATGCTCCTGCGCTTAAAAAGGCCGACGTGGGAATAGCTATGGGTACTGGCACTAACATAGCCCAGGAAAGCGGAGATATAATTCTTGTACGCAGTGACTTAAATTCCTTAGAAGAAGCTTTTCTCTTATCCGAAGCCATCTTTAAAAAGATCAAGCAAAACCTCTTCTGGGCTTTTTTCTATAATCTCGTCGCTTTGCCCCTCGCTTTCCTGGGAGTTTTGCACCCGGTAATCGCTGAAATAGCTATGGGTTTCAGTTCGCTGAACGTAATTTTTAATTCCCTTCGTTTACGGAGGTTTGCTGGAACTCCTCTCAAAAATTACAATTTCTCAAACTGGTCTTTTCCGGCCCCACATATGGGGCAGACCCAGTCCTCGGGCAACTCTGCAAATGGGGTGTTGGGGTCAATTCCTGAGTCAGGGTCACCAAAGCGAGAGTCATAAATATAGCCACATACTTTACAGCGGTAACGTTCTGAAACAACGGCGGTTTCTTCGCCTTCGTGATAAGTAGCTGCAGTACGTGGTACCTTACCCCCTTTAACGTCGCGGTAATAGTTATAAGTCATACTTTCTTTGGAAGGATCTAAAAAATCTGCTTCGATTACCTCTCCCAGGAATACAGAGTGAGTCCCTGCATCTAAAACTTTGGTTACTTTAGCCTCTAAGTAAGCCACGCTGTATTCAGAAAGCAGGGACACTCCCGTTTTGCCTTTAAAATGTTTCACTTCGGCAAATTTATCAAAGTTTCTGCAGCTTTTAAACCCGAAAAGACCGATGATTTGAAGAGGTGTGTCCTTCTCCAGCACGGAAATTCCAAAATAACCACTCTTTTTTATGAGTTCTTGAGTGTAACTTTCTTTGTTTAAACTGGCTATGACTTGAGGCGGAAAAGCAGTAACCTGAACTACGGCATTAACAATACAACCACCTTTTTTCTCCTCTGAAAAGGAAGAGATAACATACATTCCACAGTTGATTGAAAAAAGTGCATCCAAATTCATCCCGGCTGATTCCTCCTCTTGACTCGCCTTCTTTACATAGGTCAAGCATTCTCCGAAAGTTCAGCCAATTTTTGCATAACTTCTCGAGTGGAGAGATAAAGTTCTTTAAATAGTTCATAGTAACGAGTGTAAGTTTTGTGGCTTTCGGGATCGACTTCAATGACTGGTCTGAAACTTGCCCAATCCTTTATTCTCTCCGGTTTATCGATTACTCCCGTGCCAAGACCAGCAAGAAAGGCATCTCCGAAAGGTGCTTCGACGTCTTTGGAAAGACGCTTCATATTGAAACCAGTTACGTCGGCGAATATCTGTACCCAGAAGCTGGAACGGGCAACACCCCCCACAATCCAGCACTCAGGATTAAGTTTTATTCCAGTCTTAAGAGCCTCTTCCATATTGTGACGTAGTGAATAAGCTGCCGCCTCAAGCATAGCTCGATAAACGTGGGCGCGGTTATGATAGAGAGAAAGACCCAGAATAGTCCCTCTTGCATCGGGATCCCAGATAGGTGAGCGTTCGCCCATAAAGTATGGCAGAACCAGAATACCTGAACTGCCTGGAGCGATATCTTTTGCTTGCAACTCAAGCAAGGTGTAAGCAGAAATGCCAGTATTTTTTTCTACGTCTTTTTCGTAACGACCAAATTGATCTCTGAACCAGCGAGCAAGTGCACCAGAAGTTGCGCTTCCACCAAAAGTATAGATGAGCTTATCATCGTAAACCACGTACGGAAAACTGACCAGACCCGGAGTTAAATATTCTCCACCGTGCACGGTACCCCAACACATGGAAGTGCCTGCCATGGCAACGTGTTCCCCTGGTTCAAGAACTCCCGCACAAAGTTGGGCTACTGGAGCATCAACTCCCCCCGCCACTACTGGCGTTCCCTCAAGAAGTCCTGTAGCCTGAGCAAACTCCTTGTTGAGCTTTCCAGCTACATCCGAAGACTTAAGAATTACTTCGGGCAGCATCCTGCGGGGAATGCCCAGGATTTCACACATCTCATCTGACCAGGTACGCTTGTGGATATCGAAAACCCCTCCAATGTTGCCAGCCGAGGAAAAATCAGTAATCAAATTTCCTGTAAAACGATGTATAACATAGTCCTTAGGAGTAACAAACTGGTAGATTTTATTCCATATTTCAGGGAGGTTGTTACGTATCCACATCATTTTGGTAAAACCATAGTAAGAATCCACATAATTACCGGTTATACCAAAGATCTTTTCCAGAGGTACGTTATCTTTAACCCACTGGGTTTCCTTGCGAGCTCTTCGGTCCATCCAGATGAGGCAGGGATACAGAGGTTGTACTTTTTCATCCACTGGTATTCCAGAACCCCCATAGAGACCACTCAAAGCCAGTCCAGCTATTTCCTGTGGTTTAACCCCCGACTTCTTTACACACTCAGCAATGGTTTCCACTACCGCCTCAAGCCATACATCAGGCCATTGCTCTGCCCAGGAAGGTCGAGGAGTTATCACCTGGTATTCACGAAAAGCATCAGCAACAAAATTGCCTTTTTCATCGACCATTACTGTTTTGGTTCCTTGAGTTCCAATGTCCGTTCCCAGAAGGTACATCTTGACACCTCTCCTTGAGATATTTTTTTCTTTTTATTGTATCATTAATTATTGAAAAGCATCGAGTAAAAGGAGGAAAATATGCTGCGTGAAAGATTAAAAAAGGAAATCGTTGTTTTCGACGGTGCAATGGGTACTCGTCTTCAGAAAGAGGGACTTGGAACCGGACATCCACCAGATGAGTGGAACATTTCGCATCCTGAAAAAGTTTTGGCAGTACACATGAGTTATGTGGAAGCTGGATCAGATATGATTCAGACTAACACCTTTGGCTCTAATCGTTTGCAGCTTAGAAAACATGGGCTTGACGATAAGATACGACTTATAAACCAGAGAGCGGTGCAAATTGCAAGGGAAGCCATTAATAAAAAGCACGTTTTGTTGGCTGCCTCGATAGGGCCTCTGGGGGAGTTTTTAGAACCCTTTGGAAACCTGACTGAAGAAAAGGCCAGAGAAACTTTTAGGGAACAGATGGAAATCCTGAGAGAGGAAGGCGTTATGATTTTTCATCTGGAAACTTTTTCCTCTCTGCAGGAAGTCTTGATTGCCACAGAAGTGGCCCTGGAGTTGAAAACTGAAGTCATAGTCAGTTTGACCTTTCAAAGACGAGGAGATGGTAATTTTATTACCCTGATGGGGGAAACCCCTCAAAAGATAGTTTCCACCTTACAGGATTTACCTATAGTAGCTATCGGCTCTAACTGCGGAACCGGTATTCATGAAATGCGTTTCCTGGTAAAGGAGTTGCGCAAACACTATCAGGGCTTTATTTCCTGCAAGCCTAACGCAGGAATACCCCAGGTTGATGGTGACCAAATTTTGTATACCGAAACCCCCCAAGACTTTGCCCAGGTAACTCAGGAACTAATCAAGGTGCCAGTGAACATAATTGGAGGTTGTTGCGGAACCACGGCCGAGCATATAAAAGCTATCCGAAAAGCAGTCGACAATTATTCCTCCTCAAGAGGGGCTTAAAATTGAATATAACTTAACCACCCTTCTTTTCCACTCCGGAGTGGAAAAGAAGGGTGACAAAAAACAAACTAAGTTACCACCAAAGTATTAATCATTACCCTTCCAGTAGAATTTTTATTCCTACTGCTATTATAGCTACCCCACCTATAAGTTCAGGATAGGGTATGAAAGTTCTACCAAAGCGGTGCCCCAGTGACACCGCAATATAGCTCATCAACGCACATGCCACTCCTATAATCAGAGCACGTACATATATGGCATTCCCTAAAAATGCAAATGAAAATCCCACTGCCAGCGCATCGATACTGGTAGCCAGAGAGGCCAAAAGCAGGGCTATTCCTTTGCTGAAGTCCACATTTTTTTCGGGTCCATTTCTCAAGCCTTCCCAAAGCATTTTAGCGCCTACAAGAAGCAAAATCAGAAAAGCCACCAGGTGGTCGAAGCTGGCAACATAACGCAGGGTTGTGGTTCCGGCAAAGAAACCCAGAATGGGCATTCCAAACTGGAACACTCCGAAAGAAAGCGAGAGACGCAGCTTCGCCCCCAGAGGACATACTTTCTGACACATCCCAAACACCAGAGAAAGCGAAAAGGCATCAAGCCCCAACCCAACAGCAATTACAAGAATTTCTAACACAATGCATACACCTTAGACCTAATACTCCTATACCCGGCGTGCAAAATTTGCTGCTTCCAAAATTGCGTGATAGATCTTGCGCGGGCTTTTTGCATCACCTATGAGATATATTTCGTTGACTTTCCCTTTTAAAGCTTCAAAAAGCTCTCGTCTCGGTTTAGTACCTAAAGCAAAAACCAAATAGTCAACGTGCAATTCAGAACTTTGAGGATCAGCTTCACAAAGGTACACCACTTTTCCTCCAATTACATCCATGCACTTGGTATTGCTCATAATGGTTATATTACCTCTTTCATTTAGTTCCTTGAGAAGCTCTATACGTGTTATAACTTCTGCATCCTGGGCAAGCTGGGGCAACATTTCTAAAAGGTACACTTTGTTATCCAACTCCGAAAGATAGAGTGCGGTTTCGCAGCCCACCATGCCCCCACCTATAACTGCCACTTCTTTTTTCGAAGGCGTGATCTTGCCCTTTAATACATCCCAGGCAGTTGCACTGATGGCGAAGTCGAGTTGTGAAAACTCAGGCATTATGGGTTTGCCACCTGTCGCAACAAATACCACATCGGGCTCCATGGAAAGGACTTTTTCTGCTGTAGCTTCTTCTCCAGTAATTACTTTAACCTCGAGTTTTTGAAGCATTTTCTCCATGTACTGAAGGAACCAGCGGATTTTATCTTTACCTGGAGCAGTAGCTGCCAGCAAAAGTTGACCACCCAGTTTATCCTCCTTCTCTATCAAGACCACTTCGTGCCCTCGCTGAGCACATAGCGTTGCCGCTTCCATTCCAGCTGGGCCACCACCTACAACCACCACTTTCTTGGAACAATTAGCCATGCCCTGCCTGCCCCACAAAAACTCTCTTCCTGCCCAGGGGTTTATCGCACAATGGACTTTACCGTTAGCAAACAGCTCCCCTATGCATCCCACATTACAGCTTATACAATAATTTATGTATTCCTCTTCTCCTCGAAAAGCTTTGTTGGGCCATTCTGGATCAGCTATCAAACCTCTTCCTATGGCTACTAAATCTGCCTTGCCTTCGGCAAGGATCTTTTCCGCAAACTCAGGATGTCTTATGACCCCAACCGTTACAACAGGTAAAGAAACTTCTTTCTTTATTGCTTCAGCGAGATAAACCCGCCAGCCTTCTTCATAATTTACTGGTTCTATAATGGTGCTAACCGATTCATATATTCCACAGCTCACGCTTAAATAATTGATTCCCTTCTCTTCAAGATGCCTGGCGATAGCTTTACCCTGCTCAAGGTCAATTCCTCCTGGCACGAACTCGTCCACGCCAAGGCGAACCCCTACTACAAAGTTTTCTCCGGCAAACTGGCTTATTCCTTCGATTATCTCATCAAGAAAACGTAATCGGTTTTCGAAGCTTCCTCCATATTCGTCAGAACGCTTATTGGTATAAGGAGATAGAAACTCGTTGATCAGATAGCCATGTGCAGCATGAATTTCCACTCCGTCAAAGCCTGCCAACTTTGCCCTCAAAGCAGCTTGAATGAATTTATCAATCAGGGACTTAATTTCATCTGTGCTTAACTCCCTGGGCTCTACACCAAGAAATTTACAAGCAATGGGAGACGGGGCTACTGGCTGGAGACCAGAAGTTGTTGAGGGTGTACATTGCCTTCCACCATGTTGAATTTGCAGAAACGTTTTTGCTCCTTCAGCGTGTATTGCTTCAGCAAGGGCTCTTAATCCCGCCAGAAATTTATCATCATCTACAGCTATTTGAGATGTTAAACTCCTCCCTTGATACATATCCACTTGAGCATTTTCTATAATAATAAGCCCCACTCCACCAGCGGCTCTGAGGCGATAGTATTCTATGAGCTCCGGGGTTACCTCTCCAAATGAGCTACCTAAATTGGTGGCCATAGGTGGCATTACAATGCGGTTTCTGAGTTCTACTTTCTTAATCGTTAATGTTGAGAAAAGATGAGGATATTTCATTTTCTAACAGACCTCCTTGAGAGATTCAGCCAATTTTGGAGCTGAATCCTTTATCTCGTAGTACTCTTCTATAAGTTCGAAAAGCTTTTCCTTCAGGACTTTCTGAGCATTCTCTATGCTTCCACCTTCCTTTAAGCCCTTTTCGTAAGCCTGGCGGATTTCTGTTCCTACATTGATTTTAGTAATACCATTGCGAATAGCTTCCTGAACATATTCTTTTCTGATGCCCGAACCTCCATGCAAGACCAGAGGTATTTGCGTGCGGGCCGCTATTTCTTTTAGCCATGCTATGTTTAGACGTGCCTCTACTTTCTTCTGGTCTTTGGCAGCTCCGCTTATTGCACCGTGGATATTACCCACCGCTACTGAAAGCCAGTCTACTCCTGTTTCCTTAACAAACTTTTCTGCCTCCTCAGGAGAGGTGAAGCCTTTACCTGAGGCAAAGAGTTCTTCATAAGGAGGTAAGGGGCCTTTTTCGTGACCCAGAACCGCCCCAAGCTCAGCTTCCACACATACTCCTTGGGAATGAGCCATAGACACCACTTCACGGGTAATTCTGACATTATCCTGAAAGGGCAGACGAGAGCCATCAATCATTACCGAGTGATAACCAAGCTGCAGCGCTTCCTGTATGAGTTCCTTCCAGTTTACGGGATTTCCTTCCTCGTCAATAACGGGAACATGATCCTGGTGCAGACGAGCTAAGGAAGGGTCTTCCCAGCGGGTATATTCTTCTTTAACCGCCCTAAAGCTCTTAGCGCCGAAGCGTATAATATCAGGACGAGATACTTCCAGCAAAGCAAAAGTACGAGTTTCTCTCAGGACGTCAAATATGGTCTTCACCATAGGAAGATGAGCAATGTTGAAAGCGGGAACCAGAATGTGCTCCTGATAGGCTACTTCCATAATTTTGCCAACCGAAGCCGTTTTCAGAATTTCCTTCCATTCCTGTTGCATCTTTCGAAAACACCCCTTCTTTAATTTGATGTACCTTACTAAAAATGTGAAAGCCAACAGGTCACGGTTATAACCAGAGGTTTTCTCAAAAACTTGTTCCGCTAATCATTGTATCAGAAGCTGGAGCTTTATATAATAGAAAAAATTCAAAACATTTGTAGAGGATTGAAAACATGATTAAAAAAGACAAGGTCTTGGTAATTGGTGGCACCGGCCATATAGGGAGCTTTCTGGTGCCAATGCTTGTAAGTGAAGGTTATGAGGTAGTTGTTTTAACCAGGGGATTAACTAAGCCCTTTCCTCGGAACTTCCTTTTCTCAAGAGTTCACACTGAAATCATCGACCGTGCCCGTGACGAACAGAATGGTCGATTGCAAGAAATTATTAGAAAGCATGACCCAGAAGTAATTATTGATTTGATTTGCTTCGAGCCTCGAAGCGCTGACTATCTCATTGACCTCCTTTCGGGAACTGAAATCCTGCTTCTTTCCTGTGGCACAGCCTGGGTCTATGGACCTGTTCAAAAAGTGCCTGTTGAAGAAAACCATCCCCGCAATCCCTTCAACGATTATGCTCGCAAAAAAGCGCTGATAGAGGAGAAACTGCTGCAGGCCTGTCACGCTGGTAAGTTTCCTGTAACCCTGATACACCCTGGTCACATTACTGGTGCTGGCAAAACCTTCGTTACGCCTTTTGGCGATCATAATCCCGAGACATTACAAAAAATCATTGATGGTGAAGAAATCTTTTTGCTTGATGGAGGCTTTTCAACCCTGCATCACGTTCACCCCTTTGATGTTGCTCAGCTATTTGTAAGAGCTTTGAAATACCGAAAAAAAGCTATTGGCGAAAGTTTTAATTGTGGGGCTTCGCATGCTATGACTTTTTATGGAATGGGTGTATTTTTCGCTTCGCTTTTTGGTAGAGAATTGCGTTTCAGGTGCATTCAGCTGGAAGACTATGCAGAACAGTTTGGTTTCCCCGAAGAAGCTTATCATCATGTGCGTCAGGGTTGCTGTATGTCGATAGAGAAAGCAAGCGAGTTCTTAAATTTCCGGCCGGTTTATTCTCCAGAACAAGCTATTATTGACGCCACCAACTATCTTTTGCAACAGGGAGTGTTGAAAGTCAAAAACGATGAGTAGCATATTTAAAGACTGTGATATTAGAGGTGTTTACCCCGAGGAAATCAACGAAAATATGACTTACAGAATAGGTGAGGCTTTTGCTTCTTTCTTTGGAACTCAAAGTGTGATAGTGGTAGGCGGAGACGTGCGCTTAAGCACGCCCTCTCTGAAAAAGGCTCTCATAGAAGGTTTGATTGCAGGAGGTTTGAGGGCTATCGATGTGGGAATAGTTCCCACTCCGCTCTTTTACTTCATTGTGGAAACTATCGCTGCTTCTGGAGGTTTGATGGTAACCGCTTCGCACAATCCCCCTCAGTATAATGGAATAAAACTCACCTTTGGGAAAATGCCACCTCGTCCCGAAGATATTCAAAAAATTGCAAAGATAGTTGCAGAGAAAAAAAGTCCCGAAAGAACCCGGGGTAAATTGCTAACCATAAATGAAGACTGGGGAAAGCCATATTTCTCTTACCTTTTAGAAAAACTTTTACCACCGGCCAGATCCCTGAAAATAGTTGTTGACTGTGGAAATGGTTGTTATTCTGGAATCGCAACCAGATTTCTTCAGGAGCTTGGACATCAGATAGTTGAGCTCTTTTGCGATCGCAATGGCGCTTTCCCCAATCGCTCGCCTAATCCTGCCTCGCCTCAAAACCTGAAAAAACTTTCCGAAATGGTGTGTGACCACAAGGCAGACCTGGGGCTTGCTTTTGACGGCGATGGCGATAGGGTAGTTTTTGTTGACGAAAAAGGGAAATTTGTGCAGGCTGAGCACAGCATGATTTTCTTTATACATAACTTTGTCCCTCCAGGAAGCGCTTTCGTCTACGACCTCAAGTGCTCCAACATAGTTCCTCAGGAACTCAAAAAAAAGAACTGTTATCCTCTTCCCGAGCGCTCAGGCCACGCTTACATTAAAAGAAGATTGATAGAAGAAAGGGCCTTCATGGGCGGTGAAATTAGTGGCCATTACTTTTTTGGGAATCTCGGGAGAGACGATGGTCTTTATGCCGCAGCCCTTTTTAGCGCTTTACTTTCAAAACAAGAAGCACCACTTTCCGAAATCATCGCTTCGTATCCTGAATCCCATGTTACGCCAGATATAAGAATACCCAGAGACCTTGAAGAGCATCTGGTAGAAAAAGTCCTGGAAACGGTTTCCTCTTCAGAAGCTGAATTAATTACTATTGATGGAGTAAAGGTTCTGTGGCCTGATGGCTGGGCAATGTTGCGCAATTCAGTAACCGAACCAGTTTATACTCTGCGCTTTGAGGCCACTTCACCCGAAAACCTCAGAGAACTCGTTCACCGTCTTCTTTTAAAATTTCCTAAAATAGAGAAAGCGGTGCTCGAAAAAATTTATTCTACGTGAGTTAGAGGAGCTCCTTCAAAGTCCTGGCTACAACAGTCACTGCAATTACCATTTCCTTCTCCCGAAGAGCCTAATCCCGAAGTACGGAGAGTAAATTCATCAGTGTCTACTGAAATCCAAACCAGTGGCGTAGCCCAGGCAAAGCTGTATTCAAGCACACAGCAGTTACCCTGGGTGCGGGTTCGGCAGTTGATACGGGCTTCTCCCAGAGTCATAGAGGCAGTACAGTGACGACCACAGTTGATGACCCCATCGCAGGAAGCTGTTACCTCAGCAATAATCTTCCCTCGTTCTCCACCCCAGAGCCAGTAAATGGTGTAATCTAAACAGCGTAATTTCTGCTCCTGTCCCTCAATAATCACCACATTAGAAAGGATATTATCGTAAACAATATTTTCATCAGTGGCTACACAGAGACTTGAAAAGTCCTCACCGTTAGCCCGCCAGTAAATCCTTATCAGGTGCATTCCCACTTCAACAAGTGAATTGACCAGGTTTTGCCACTCATTGAGTTCTGTTTGAGGGATGTTTTCCTCTTGAAGGGAGACAATACTTCCTGAAAAAAGGGTATCTTCGAAAACAATCTTAGGAACTCTGGCAATCGACGAATTGGTAATTTCCGCTACCACTTCCTGCTTTTGCTCAATATTTCCAATTGTTCCCAGATAGCTATAGGAAAGAGCGGTACCGATATCTCCGTAATACTGATTGAAATTGGCAAGCGCTTCATCGAGTAAACTGCTGAGGTCAGACGGCAACCCTTCCCCACTTTGAGGCGAGATAGACGTTCCTCCCGAACAACCTGCACCAATCAGAGCCACTACGCAAAACAAACTAAAAAGCAAAAAACCTTTCAAAGCTTTCCCCTCCTTCTTAATCATGTTGACATTTACTAGAAAAAGCTAAGAAAAGAGCATTCAGGTGCGATGGTGCATTAATGCCTTTTCGGTTCTCAAGATTGCTGCGACCAGCAAAGGTGCAATGATCACTGCACTCCCCGCTTGAAGAAAATTGCCAGGAAGTTCCGCAAGCGCTGCTCCCAGGCCATACATTGCAACTTCACTCAAAAAATAGCCAGCAATCATTTCACAGCCCGCAAGCAAAAGAAAAGAAAACTGGAATAAAGTACCCTTATTTCGATAAGCAGCATGACCTGCGATGAAACCCTCAAGACCCTTGATGATCAGTGTAAACGGAGCCCAGTGAGCATATCCAGTAAGTAAATCGGCAAGGGCTGAACCTGCTCCACCAGCTATAGCTCCCCATTTCCTACCCAGAAGCAAAGCAAAGACCATTATAGCCGCATCTCCCAGGTTGATGTAACCCCTGGTTTGTGGAATGGGTACCTGTAAGCTCATGGTGACCACAGTTACACAGGCAGTGGCCAAGGCCGCATAGACCATCCCTTTTGTACTTTCTTTCAAGGCTCCACCACCTTCCCCTTTTGGGATCTATTTCTGCTTTTTAATTATAGCACGAGTTCTCTGTCTGCCCAATTGTTTTTCAAAGCCAACCTCTAACTAAGCTTCTTTTAGAGCGCCTTTTACTTTAAAGAGAAGCGAAACAGCTAAAAGTTGAGCAACAACTGAGAACAGAACCAGATACAGGATACTTCTTTCATAAAGAAAACCCATAGCCCAGGAACCACCAAACCAGGCAAGGCCGTATCCAGCAAAAAATATTCCGTAAGCAGAGCTCCTCTTTTCGGAAGGGGCTATACGAGCGACAGTGGCCCTCATTATGGACTCTTGAGCCCCCATGCCTATTCCCCAGAGAGTCATACCACAAACGATCAAGAACCAGCTTGACGAAAAAGCAAAGGGAGCAAAAAGCGTAGATAAAAAGATGGCTCCCAGCAAAGCCTGAAAACCCTTCTTATCAAAAAGCCATCCGAAAAACAATGCACTGAGAGCGTCAACTCCCATTGCATATGCATAAAGCATAGAAATCAGGGACTCCTTTAGTATCTCTTTACTTTTTACATGAAAAGCTATCAAGGGGTAATCTGCGAAACCTATGGCTACTAGCATTACCACCACAAGATACAGCCAGTAATAGGAAGTCAAACCTTGAGTAGCGACGGATAACTTTTTCACCGCAAGTTCTCGGGAAGCAGGATAAACCCTTTTTGCCAGCACCAAGAAGGATAAAGCCAGTAAAGCAGGTATAGCCAGAAATGCAAACGAAAGGCGATAACTTCCCTTTGCAGCTAATAAAAAAGCAACCAGCAGAGGACCGGATACTGCTCCAATCTGATCCATAGCTTCGTGCAGACCAAAGCCCCAGCCAAGTCCAAACTGTTCAGCAACTCCCGAAAGCATAGCGTCTCTTGCGGGGGTTCTAAGCGCTTTCCCAAAACGCTCCAGAATAAGTAAAAAGATTGCTATTTCCCAGTTCCCAGCTATTGCCAGCAACGGAACTGCCAGAAGATTCAGAGAGTAACCCAGAATAACAAAAAGCCAGTATCTTTTTGTCTTATCACTCAAAAATCCAGAGACAATTCTTAACCCGTAACCAGCTAATTCTCCTGCACCGGCTGCAAAACCAACTACCACCGCTCCTGCTCCAAGGTACCTGAGAAAAGGCCCTATGACGCTCCGAGCACCCTCATAAGTAACGTCCCCAAAAAGGCTAACCAAGCCAAGCAAGATAACAAATCCAAGTGCCTTTTTTCTACCCATAGCTTTTATTCTCCCTAAGGATTTCCCGTGCTAATTCTTTAACCTTTTCACAAGCCTTTCTTAAGATATCTTCCCCCTTACTGGTAATCCTATAGTATTTTCTTATCTTACCTTCGTGCACTTTCTTATAACTCCTAATCAAGCCCTCCTTCTCCATAAGATGAAAAAGAGGATAAAGAGTACCAGGACTCACTTCATACCCGTGTCTCTCGAGCTCTTTCATCATCCATACCCCATAAATGGGTTCATTACTGGCGTGATAAAGAATGTGTACTCTCATAAAGCCCCGGAATAACTCTCTGAGGGAGTCCTTCATTAAAACAACACTCTCCTCGAATTCCGATATCGAAATTCGACATATATTATAGAGAAATCACAGAAAAAATCCACTCAAATCAAAAAACCAGGATTCTTATTTTCAACGCAAAGAACCCCTCAAGGCAACGAGCAGAAAAACTCTGAAAACTGGAGCACCAAGACTAATTGAATCTCTAATCTTCGGCTCCGAAGTTCTAGGCAGGCGTTTTGGGAATTCAGGAAGTGGCCGGAAGGTGCATAAATTCTGGACTTTTATTTTTGCAGGTTCAGGGAATTTCAACCCGCTTTGCTATAAAAATTGCTGTCAAAATGTTGTCATTTTGGGTTTTGTGGTCAGGGGGAAGTTGCTGGAAGCCTTAAAAAAACTGGAGCGGAAAACGGGATTCGAACCCGCGACCCTCGGCTTGGGAAGCCGATGCTCTACCCCTGAGCTATTTCCGCTCCCACTATATTATAATAATTATAATGCTTGAATTTTTCAATAGTCGACTATAATTATTTTATGAAAAGAAACCTTGATAACAGCAACTTCTGGAAAAGTGTGGGACAAATCTGGGACATTTCCTGGATGAGTATAGCACCCATATTGTTTGGTCTTTTTTTAGGTCAGTATCTCGACAGGAAGTACCCCCTGGGTTTTTCCTGGACTTTGTCTTTGCTTTCACTGGGTGCCTTCCTGGGCTTTTACAATCTGTATGACTTTTTAATGCGAGAAAGCCGCAAAAAAGATAATCAGGAGGAGATCCCCAAACGCAAAGATGATTAAACAGTTTCTCATGGCTTTGGCAGGAAGTATAGCACTGGCCAACATAACACTTTCTATTTTATTTTTAGAAGTTAAAAAAATAGCTTTTAAGAAAAGGTTACCGTCTCCGCGAGATAGACTTTTTAGGCAGGGCATATTTATTCTCTTTTTCTGGTTTTTAATATCTCCTTTGCAGGTAAACGCACTTCTGATTGCAATTCTACTCCCCATTAGTTACACTCTTTCTCTGTACTTTTACACAAAATTTTTGTTCAGGGAGATGAGTTGATGGAAGAACTGCTAAACCCTCGCATCATTTTCTGGATATGGGTTCTTCCGGTAACCAAAACTGTGATTGCTACCTGGCTGGTAATGGCCTTTCTGGTAGTGAGCTCGATACTGCTTACCAGAAAAATGACCCTCATTCCAGGAAGACTGCAAAACATAGTCGAATTGTTTGTAGAAGCGATCCTCAACCTTATTGAGGGAATGTCTCCAGGATATGGAAGGCAGTTTTTGCCTTTAGTGGGAACTCTTGCTCTCTTCATTGGAACCTCTAATCTCACCAATCTGGTGCCCGGCTTGCAGGCTCCAACAGCAAATTTTAACACTACTTTAGCTCTCGCTCTGATAGTTTTTTTTGCTGTTCCTTACTACGGAATTCGCAATCAGGGTTTGCGCAATTATCTTAAAACTTATATCTCTCCATCCCCAATTCTTGCACCTTTTCACATAATAGGCGAAATAACTCGCACGCTCTCCCTGGCTTTGCGACTTTTTGGAAATATTCTTGGAGAAGAAATCATCATTGCCATTCTCTTTATGTTGGCACCGCTCTTTTTACCAGTACCAATGATGCTTTTTAGTATCTTTACCGGAATTATTCAGGCTTATATATTCACTATATTGACCGTGGTTTATCTGAGCGCTTCAGTTGAAAAAGCAGGTCATTAGTGGTAGATTTTTCTCAATCTGAAGGGAGGACTGAAAATGCAGGGAGAAATGCTATTTTTATGCGTTACCGTTTTTACTGCTGGCTTCTCCATAGCCATCGGGGTTATTTTCCCAGCCCTGGGACAGGGAAGAGCCTGTAGCAAGGCTCTGGAAGGCATAGCACGCCAGCCAGAAGCGACCAACGACATAAGCAGAACCCTCTTCGTGGGGTTAGCACTACTTGAGTCACTGGCTATTTACGTGCTGGTAGTTTCCCTAATATTGCTTTTTGCCAATCCGCTGATCAAATACGTTTTTAAATAGAAGATTGCCAATGCTGGAAGTAGATCGTAGCTTGATTTTTCAAATTATTAACTTTGTAGTCCTGGTTTTTTTGCTTATTCGTTTCCTTTTTAAACCTGTCTTAAAAGCACTGGACAGACGCTCTCAAAAAATACGTAATGAGCTGGAAGAAATAGAGAAAACCCGTGAGGAACTGAGAAAATTAAAAGAAAAGTATGAAGAAGAGGAACGCTCCATCCAGCAGAGATACAGAGAAGCCCTGGAGAGAGCCAACCAAGAAGCTTCACAAATGAAAGCCACCATCATTGAAGAAGCATACCAGGAAGCAGAAAAAATTAAAAGAGAATATGAAACAAGAGCCCAGAGGGAAATAGAAAGATTGCGTAAGGAACTACGAGAAGAAATAGTAGAAATCGCGGTGGCCATAGCCGGCAAAATTCTCCAAGAACACATTACATCACAAATACAGGAGCGTTTGATCGATGAGATGCTTGACGCTGCATTAAATAAGATAAAATCTCGAATGAGTATAACCCATGAGAAATAAAAAAGAGATAGTAACACTAATAACTCCCTTCTCTCTTACAGCAAAACAAAAACAAATCATAATTCAGAAGCTTTCTCCCTTTGCTGGCAGTAACTATCTTAAAATAAGGGAGAAAATTGATCCTTCGTTAATTGGAGGAGTAATCATTATGTGGCGGGACTTTTACATTGACTGTAGCATCAAAACCCAGCTGGAAAAGTTAAAGAAGGAGCTGCTGTAAACCTATGTCCCTGGTGTCAGAAGTTTTGCAAAAAGCAAAAAAAGTTGTAGAAGAATTTCGACTGGAACCTCAAATTGGGGAAATCGGTTACGTTAGGGAAATTAGAGATGGCATCGCGGTTGTAGAGGGGCTACAGGAAGCATTTATGGGGGAGAAGATATTATTCGAGGGAGAAGTTGTGGGACAGGTCTTTTCCTTAGAAAAGGATTCTCTGCAGTGTATTATATTTGGTGACTATACCCAGCTTCATACTGGTAGCCAGGTTTTCAGGAGCGGAGAGCAGCTCACTGTTCCTGTAGGAGAAGAATTGTTAGGAAGAACCATTGATCCGCTGGGCAGAGCCATTGATGGTGGAGAACCTATTTTCTGTAAGGGGAAAAGGCCGATTTTTTTTGAAGCCCCTCCGATCACTGCCCGTAGCCCAGTCCGGAGAACCCTCTTTACAGGAATTAAAATCATTGATGCTGTAATTCCCCTGGGAAAAGGTCAACGGGAGCTAATAATAGGAGATCGTCGCACCGGTAAAACTTCCATAGCTTTTGACATAATTCTCAACCAGAGAGGAAAAAACGTGGTATGCATATACGTAGCCATAGGGCAAAAACTCTCTGTTGTGAAAGAACTGGTAGAAAATCTAAAGCGTTACCAAGCAATCGACTACAGTATAGTAGTCTGCGCTTCTTCGGAAGACCCACCAGCCATGGTGTATCTTGCTCCCTACAGTGGCTGTGCCATTGCCGAGTACTTCATGTATGGTGGTCATGACACCCTGATCGTTTATGACGACCTGACAAAACATGCTGCAAGCTATCGTTCTCTTTCTCTGTTAATGAAACGTCCCCCAGGGAGAGAATCTTATCCCGGGGATATATTCTACATCCATTCTAGCCTCCTGGAACGTAGCGCTCAGCTAAGTGAAAAGTATGGAGGAGGCTCCATGACTGCTCTACCCGTGATTGAAACTCAGGAAGGGGACATTTCAGCATATATTCCGACCAATCTAATTTCGATAACCGACGGTCAAATTTATCTTGAAAGCGCTTTACTTGCGCGAGGTTTTGGACCTCCTGTAAATGTGGGGCTATCAGTATCCAGGGTTGGAGGAGAAGCACAAACCCCAATTATGAAAAAGATTGCGCGGCGAGTGCGTCTTGACCTTTCCCAGTATTTTGAACTCGAAGAGTTCGCCAGGTTTAGCGCTGACCTCGACGAAGTAACTCAAAAACAGCTAAACCATGGGAAACGGGTTTTTGCTCTTCTCTCTCAACCTCCGTTTTCACCTCTCGACATTGCTCTTGAAATACTGGTTATTTTTGCAGCCACGCGTGGCCTGGTCGATGAAATTCCTCTTGAAAAAATGAGAGAATGGGAAACTCTCCTCTGTAAGAAAGTTATAAAAGAAAAACCAGATCTTCTGGAGCGGCTGCGCAAAGACAGAGATTTATTCACAGAACTTGAGGAGAAGATGCGTGATTACATTCAAAACTTTAATCAGCTTTATTTAAAGGGGCAGATTCAGTGACCAAGTTAAGCGAGATCAGGCGGAAAATGGATCTGGTAAAGGATATAGAGCATCTCACCCGTACCATGAAAACCATATCAGCAATTCGCTGGAGGATGAGTCGCAATCTGTTGCAACCAGCCGTGGATTTCCGTTTGAAACTGGAGCTGGCTTTGGAGTTAACAGCACTCCATCTGGAAGAAGCAATTCTCTCTTCAGAAAAAAAGCTGGCTCTTCTGGGAATTTTCTCAGACCGAGGTCTGGTGGGTGGATTTAATCAAGGTGTTGCAAAACACATGCTCAAATTTGCCCAGGAAATACAAAGCTCATCAAAAGAAGTTTACCTCCTGATATTGGGCAAGCAGGGTAGAAATTATCTGATGGGCCAGGGTTATTCCATCTTTTTTTCTCAACCTTTAAGGGTTATCCGCGTCCCCCGCTATGAGCACACAAAGAGGTTAAGCCAGCAAATAAGGAGTTTTCTGTCCGAAAAAGGCTTCGATTCTCTTTATATCTTTTATAATGCTTATCTTTCGGTCACCCAGTATCAGCTGGTTCAAAAAAGAATTTACCCGTTTTATCCCCAATCGAAGCATCTCTTTCAGGATAAAAGGACTATCCTAAAAGACAGCTTTGAGATTCTTGGTAGTCCGGAAAACCTGTACAAATCTCTCCAGGAAAAACACTTTAGTGCATGTCTTTACGAAGCAGTAATTCAGTCTTTTATGAGTGAGCAGGCAACTCGCCTAAGGCTTATGGATAGCGCAACTACCCACTCAAGGGAAACACTGGAAAAACTTGGCCTCCTTTATCACAAAAAGAGGCAGGAAAAAATAACCAGAGAACTAAGCGAGGTTATATCGGCTTCCATGGTAGAAGGGGCAATGTAAATGGAAAGAAACCGTGAGCCGGTTGGTAAAGTAATCAGAATAGCCGGTCAAGTAGTGGACGTGATTTTTTCGGAAGAAGAACTGCCAGCCATTCACAACATATTGGTGATTAAACAACGTAACAATTCAGAAACAGAAACTCCTCCGCTCCTACTTGAGGTGCAAAGTCATCAGGGAAAAGGGGTTGTGAGGTGTCTGGCGCTTCAAGATACCAAGGGTTTACAACGAGGAGCGAAGGCGCACGATTCTGGTAACCCCCTCATGGTCCCGGTTGGAAAGGAAACTCTAGGAAGAGTATTCAACGTTTTTGGTGAGCCAATTGACGATCTTGGTTCCCTGAGAGGTCCCCAGAAAAGCTCCATACATAAGCCTCCGCCTCCTTTCACTGAAAGGATCGCCTCAACTCAAATATTTGAAACGGGTATAAAGGTAATCGACCTCCTCTGCCCTTACCTCCGGGGTGGCAAGACAGGCCTTTTTGGTGGCGCTGGAGTAGGAAAAACAGTACTGATAATGGAACTCATTCACCGTACAGCAACTGCCCACCGCGGAGTATCAGTCTTCGCCGGTGTGGGTGAAAGAATGCGTGAAGGTAACGAACTGTGGCTGCAGATGCAAAAGAGTGGAGTATTGAACCACACTGTTTTGGTCTTTGGTCAGATGAACGAACCTCCTGGAGCACGTTTTCGGACCGTTTTCTCAGCACTCACTATGGCTGAATTTTTCAGAGATGTATTTTCTCAGGATGTTTTACTATTTATTGACAATATTTTCCGCTATATCCAGGCAGGAGCTGAAGTCTCAGCTCTGCTCGGCAGATTACCCTCGGCAGTAGGATACCAGCCCACCCTGCAGGAAGAAATTGGCATGGTTGAAGAGAGGATAACTTCCACCGTAAACGGGTCGATAACTTCAGTGCAGGCAGTTTACGTGCCTGCTGACGATTTGACTGACCCAGCTCCAGCAACTACCTTTGCACACCTTGATGCCACCACAGTGCTTTCCAGAAAACTTTTCGAACAGGGTTTCTACCCAGCAGTGGATATCCTCCAGTCCAGTTCTCGTGCTCTGAATGCTCTGGTTGTGGGCGAACGCCATTTCCGACTTGCCCAGGAAGCCAGAAAGATCGTTGCCCATTACTTTGACCTGCAGGACATAATAGCCCTTCTGGGTATTGAAGAGCTTTCCGAAGAAGACAGAAAAATAGTAAAACGCGCTCGAAGATTACAGCGCTTCCTTACGCAACCTTTCTTTGTGGCAGAAAACTTTACTGGATTACCCGGGGTTTTTGTTCCCCTTGAAGAAACCCTGGAAGGTGTAGAAATGATTGTAGAGGGAGAATGTGATGATTGGCCAGAACAGGCTTTCTACATGGTAGGTAGTATTGATGAAGCAAAAGAAAAATTTGACCAGTTGAAAGTTAAGGGTCAATGAGAGAGCTTCAAGTAGTGCTTTTAACACCCGAAGAAAAAACAATCCTGCAAAAGGTAAATTATCTTCTTCTGGACTGCCCAGACGGGAAAAGAGGCATCCTTCCAGGACATGCCCCTGCAATAATCGAAGTGGCCATAGGTGTTATGGAAGTTCGTTTTCAAAGCGGAACAAGAGAATACTATGCACTTTCAGGAGGAATCGCAGAAGTTACCCCTAAAGCAGTTACCATTCTTACTGAAACCTGTGAAAGAGGAAGTGAAATCGACGAGTTTAACACCAAAAGAACCCTGGAAAGTATCAGAAAAGAAATACAAGATAAAAAAGGGACTCCAGAAGCCATTCGTTTAGAAACCAAGTTACTGTTCTCCTTGGCAAAGCTTAAAGCCCGAGAATTGAGCCAGAGAAGAAGATAAAACTAACCTTTTCAACCCTTAAACTCTTCTATTTTTTGAGAACAAAACCCCAGAAGATTCTCTATCGCCTGCTCTATGCGTTCTGCTGCTTTACCATCACCAAACACTAAATGAGGATTTTGTCCTCTCCCAAGGGGGATTCTCTTTGCAGCCTCTTCAACAATTCTCTCTCTCGAACACCCAACCAGAATGCCCAGGCCCGCCTCAAGCAGTTCAGGTCTTTCGGTAACCTCTCTGGTAACCAGGACCGGAACCCCCAGAGCTGGTGCTTCCTCCTGTATGCCTCCTGAATCACTTATTACCAGCTTACTCCTGGAGAGAAGCTTTATGAAGTCTGGATAAGCAAGCGTTGAAAAAAGAAAAACATTAGGTATATCCTTCAATAAAGAATAAACGGCATTTTTAACCACAGGATTGGGATGAACGGAAAAGAAGAAGTTCACATCCGCAAATCTCCTAGATAATTCTTTAATCGCAAGGGCCACTTCTTCAATCCCTCTGCCCCAATTTTCTCTGCGGTGAGCTGTTACAGTAACTACCTTGCTGGAAACATTTAGAATTTTTTCGAGTGTTTTGTTCAGAAAAGCTTTTTTCTGGGTCGAAATTATTTGTAGAGCATCCACAATGGTATTACCCGTAACCAGAATCTTACCTTCGCTTATACCTTCACGAAGCAAGTTCGCTCTGGCTCGCTGGGTAGGAGCACAGTGAAGGTCAACAAGACGAGCTATAAGAACCCGATTTGCCTCTTCAGGGAAGGGCTGGAACTTGTTTCCGGTCCGCAAACCTGCTTCGACATGGACACAGGGAATCCGACAGTAAAAAGCAGAAAGTGCCCCGCAGAAAGCTGTGGTGGTGTCTCCCTGGACTACCAATAAATCTGGTTTTTCAAACATCAATACTTCTTCAAGACGGAAACATAGTTTGCTAGTCAAATATCCCAGACTCTGGCGCTCATCCATAACTTCCAGATCATATTCGGGGACGATACCAAACACAGCGAGAAACTCTCTGGACATCTCTCGGTGTTGGCCCGTGTTAACAACCACACAGGAGAGTCTTTCATTGTGTTTAAGCCTAAGAATCAGGGGGGCGAGCTTGATAACTTCTGGTCTGGTGCCCAAAACAAAGAGAACCTTAGCTTTGTCCAACGGATTTTTCTCCTCCTACTTCAGTAACGCCGAGCTGGAGTCCCCACCTTAAAAACAAAAAGACCACCACCAGAACCAGAAGAAGCGAATAAGTGCTGTTCTGGAGATAGCGGTTTATGAAAATCGCTACCATACTGAAGACCAGACTTATGGAATAAAAGACCAGGACTGCTTTCCTGGTGCTATAACCCCGCTTCAATAATCGGTGGTGAAGGTGTCCTTCATCGGGTGACATTAAGGGCAAACGGTTTTTCCTGCGACGCACGATGGCGAAAAAGGTATCAAAGATGGGAACACCAAGAACCAGAATGGGCACAAGAAGCGTAAAAGTAGCCGTGCTTTTCAAAGAACCCTGAACGGATATCGTCGAAAGGACTATACCTGCAAACAATGCTCCTCCATCTCCCAAGAAAATACGAGCTGGAGGAAAATTGTAGCACAGAAAGCCAAGTTCTGTCCCCATGAGCAAAAAAGCAATAAAAGCAGCCAAATACCTTCCTTCCTGTAAAGCAACTACACCCAGAGTGAAGGAGGCAATGGTAGCAATACCCGAAGAAAGACCGTCCATACCGTCTATTAGATTCAGAGCATTGGTTATGCCCAGCATCCACAAAAAAGTTAAAGGGTAACCCCAGGCACCGAGGTACAGAATCGTTCCCCAAGGGAGAGTAAAAAAATTAACAACTACACCCGAAATCATCAAAAGAACTATCCCCATAACTTGACCCAGGATCTTTAGTAAGGGAGGGAGCGAAATAAAATCGTCCACCAGGCCAGTCAGAAAGACTACGGAAATACCCAGGAAGAAGAATGCAGGAAGCCTCAGTTCGAGCCAAAAGTTAGCCGCCAGGAGAACCAGCACAAAAGATAAGTAAACCGCTAATCCTCCAAGGCGAGAAATAGGATGCGAGTGAATCTTGCGCACACCCTGGGGATTATCGAGCCAGCCTTTACGGTGACTAAACCTGATAACCAGCGGAGTAAGCGTAAAAGAACCCAGGAAACCCA
Source organism: Atrimonadaceae bacterium G-SL-SR-0-11 (assembly GCA_048814795.1). Classification (GTDB taxonomy): domain Bacteria; phylum Atribacterota; class Atribacteria; order Atribacterales; family Thermatribacteraceae; genus Thermatribacter. The sequence goes on from CP184673.1 coordinate 1,592,911, forward strand.
GTATAAAAACCAGAACCAGGTTTTTCATGAAACCTATTCCTTGAAAAGAGATTCACCGAGAAAAGGGACCATCTCTATATTGGCTTCCTGCAGCATTTCATCAGCCAGAGGATCGGGATAATGGTTCCGATACACAATTCTTACTATTCCAGCGTTTATAATCATTTTGGCACAGAGAATGCATGGTTTATGAGTGCAATAAAGGGTGGCTCCTCGAGTACTTACTCCATGAAGCGCTGCCTGGATTATCACGTTCTGTTCAGCATGAAGTCCTCTACACAGTTCTTGCTGTTTCCCAGAGGGAACACCCTGTTTGCTCCGCAAGCAGGTCTCTGGAGTACAGTGTTTGATACCTGAGGGAACACCGTTGTAACCAGTGGCTAAAATCCGTCTTTCCCTGACCAGAACCGCTCCAACCTTCCTGCGCAAGCAGGTAGAACGCGAACTCACCAGCTCGGCAATGTTCATGAAATATTCGTCCCATTCAGGCCTTTTGACTTCCATTTTGCTCAAACCTTATAATCTTTTCTACTCTTCGCCGATGGCGTTCACCAGTAAACTCAGCTTCTAACCAGCTGTGCACGATTTCGCGAGCTAAACCCTTACCAATCACCCGCTCTCCAAGAGTCAGAACGTTAGCATCGTTATGCTCTCGAGAAGCTTTAGCAGAGAAAACATCGTGACAGAGAGCCGCTCTGATCCCTTTTACTTTATTGGCTGCAATACACATCCCAATTCCGGTACCACAAACTAAAATAGCCCTATCGCCCTTTCCAGCCATAAGGTCCGTGGCAACCAAAAAAGCAATGTCTGGGTAATCGCAAGAGTCGGTACTGTAAGCCCCATAATCAACAACTTCATGTCCCAACCCTTTCAAAAAATCTTTGAGATCTTCTTTCAAAAAGTAGCCTCCATGGTCACTACCCAAAAGTATTTTCATCCTGACTACTCCCTTCTTCTTACGGCAGTTGCTCTTTCTCCATGAGTATAGTCTCTGATGGTATAAAGATACTCCCAGGCTTCCAATTTTTCAATCTCTTCACGAATAAGTTTGCTCTGGGCAGGGTCATGTTCAAAAAAAAGTAACCCTCCCTTTTTGATCCAAAAAGTTCCTTCCCGCAGCAATCTCCTTATTATTGACAAGCCGTCCTCTCCAGCAAGCAGGGCTTCTTCAGGTTCATGTAAGCGAATCTCTTTGGAGAGAGCCTCCCAGTCTCCCGTCCTGACATAGGGAGGATTAGAAACAACAACGTCAAAAAGAATATTTGCCCCTTTGAATACTTCAAAAAGATCTGACTTCAGAAAAGTACAGCGGTCTTCTATGCCAAGACGACGGGCGTTTCTTTCAGAAAGGGCAATTGCCTTTTCTGAGATATCTACTCCATAGAGTTTCACACAGGGTATCCAGAAAGCACAGGAAAGACCTATAACCCCGCTTCCACAACCTACATCACAGAGAAAAATTTCCCTTTCCCCATTTTTTTTAAGAAAGAGAATGACCTCTTCTACCCAACACTCAGTGTCCAGGCGGGGAATAAAGACACCTTCTTCTACGTAAAAAGGGAGAGACATGAATTCCCACTCTTTAATCAAGTACTGAATAGGAACACCTCTGGCACGATCTCTGAGGAGAGTGCGAAGTTTTTCTAACTTCCTTTCGTCAAGGTCGAAATCCCAGAAAAGATGTACACGTGAAGGGTCAGTACCCAATAAGGAAGAAAGTAAAAGGCGAGCTTCTCTCGAAGGCGAAACAACCCCCGCTTTTTTAAGTAACCCAACTGCCTCTTTCCAGGCCTCGCGAACCTGAAGCACCCCTAACCAACCTTTTCAAGCATTCTACTTCTTTCCTCAGCAGCAAGTGCTTCTACTATTTCCTCCAGGTCTCCCTCAAGAACGTCTTCGAGACGATAAAGGGTAAGGTTGATACGATGATCAGTAACTCTGTTTTGGGGAAAGTTATAGGTCCTGATTCTTTCACTTCTTTCACCACTCCCAATCTGACTCTTACGTTCCCGGTCGATTTCCTCTTTCTGCCTGCGACGTTCCAGATCCAGGATTCTGGCACGCAATATTCGCATCGCTTTGGCTTTATTTTTGTGTTGCGATTTTTCATCCTGGCAGGTCACCACAATGCCTGTAGGTAGGTGGGTTATTCTCACAGCAGAATCAGTAGTATTAACACTTTGCCCTCCAGGACCTGAAGAACGGTAAACATCTATTCTCAAATCTTCAGGCTTTATCTCCACATCCACTTCGTCAGCTTCTGGAAGCACAGCTACAGTAGCCGTAGAAGTATGGATTCTCCCTCCAGCCTCGGTAACAGGAACTCTCTGTACTCTGTGAACTCCACTTTCATACTTGAACTTACTGTAAGCACCTTTTCCTTCTACAGCTATGATAACTTCTTTAAAGCCCCCAAGCTCAGTGGGACTTGCACTCATTACTTCAACCTTAAAACCTTGCCTTTCCGCGAAACGTGTATACATTCTTAACAGGTCGGCAGCAAAAAGCGCTGCCTCCTCTCCACCAGTACCAGCCCTTATCTCGATAAGGGTGTCTTTCTCGTCTCGAGGGTCCCGAGGAAGCAACAAAATCTTTATCTTTTCTTCGCTCTCCCGTATTTCCTTTTCCAACTCCTCAATTTCTTCCTCAAGTAGCAAACGCAGTTCGGGGTCTTTCTCCTCTTTGAGAAGTTCCCGGTCTTCACGAAGCCGGGTTTCCTTTTCACAGAGGGACTCGTACTCCTTAACCAAAGGCTCTATTTCACTCAAAGTTTTAGAATACTCTCGCAACAAAGAAATGTTACTGGCTACTTCAGGTTGAGCTATCTTTGTAGTAATTTCTCTATATTGCTCAACCAGTTCCTCAACCTTTGACCTCCACATAGTCCTCACCCTTCCTCAAACTTTCCTTCAAAGCGACAATAGCAACTTCGAGCTGAGAAACATCCGGCTCACGAGTGGTAATTTTTTGCAACCAGAGGCCAGGAAGTGAAAAGTAATAAGCTATCTTTTTGTCCTGATAACGCGAGAGAAATTTTATGGCTTCATAGGCCAGGCCGGCTACCAGGGGAATGATAAGGATTCTACTCACTATTCTGGTCAAAACACCCGGTCTACCCAACAGCGAAAAAATAAAAATACTGATCAGCATGACAATTACCAGCCAGTTAGTACCACAACGTGGATGCAGCGTAGTGAACTTAAGGGCATTTTCTGGAGTAAGTTCTTCTCCATGTTCAAAGGTGAAAATTGCTTTATGCTCTGCCCCATGATACTCGAAAATGCGCCGGATGTCTTTTATACTGGAAATCACCAGAAGATAGATTATAAAAATAAGCACTCTTATCAAACCCTCTACGAGATTGTAAACAAAAGTGGAATCAATAAAGCGATCCAGGAAAGAGGTCAGGAAAGTAGGAAGAGCAATAAAAAGCCCAGCAAAAAGACCTACAGCGAGAAGCATGGCTATAGTTATGTCAAAAGTGGTAAGCTTTTCATCTTCTTCTTCAAGTGCCACGGTTGCAGAATAAGATAGAGCACGCAAGCCCACTGCCAGCGAGTCCACTAAATTAACCACTCCCCTTATTACGGGAAGGGAAAGAAATTTATGTTTTCTCCAGGGAGGGGTTGTCTCGAAACTCTTAAGAACAATATCTCCTTTGGGTTTCCTCACCGCTATAGCCAGGCGTCTGGGGCTCCGCATCATCACCCCTTCTATAATGGCCTGCCCTCCCACGTCGACTTTATCCTTGTTGTCTAACTTTTCTTCCATGGATGACCACAACCTTTTTCTCCTTCTGGACAGACTCCCCTCAAGCAAGGAGGGCCTGCTTCCTCGAAAATCGAAGGAGCAATCTCTTTAACAATTTTAAGCATCCGAAAAGCTAACTCTCTTATCTCCCATTGTGCTCGGTTACACAACCTCAAGCTAAAAAAGTGCTGAAGCTCTCGCGCGTTAGCCGTAAATACCAGATTAGTTTTCACTGCTTGAGGTAAGACAAACCTGGCATCCTCTCTGGGCACTCCCAACTCCACCAATTTATTATAAGCCTTCAAAGACGTTTTTACCACTTCTTGAAAAATTTCAAGCGCCTCTGGATTTTCATCTATAAGAGGAGGAGTCACGAAAGAAGCTTTTGTTAAATCGGCATACCTCTGGCTCTGCTGAGAATAAGAAGCAATGCGATGACGAACTAACTGATGAGAAGCAATCCGGGAGAGACCCTGGATCAAAAAAGTAAAGGAAGCATGTTCCAGGACTGAGTGATGACCACGGGAAATCAGTTCCCTGATTAACCTGCGTGCCTCCTCAATGGAGACCTCTTGAGGAGGGGAAAAACTATAACACACCCGTGCCGCGCGAGCAACAACCCGCTCTGGATCGGGTGTGTGAGCCACAAGTGAAACTTCCATAAACGATCAGTAATCTTCGCCATATTTTGCGTAAAACTTATCTACTCTTCCCGCAGTGTCCACCAGCTTCTGCTGCCCTGTAAAGAAGGGATGACATTTGGCACAAATTTCTACCTTAATTTCTGGAAACCTGGTAGAACGGGTTACAAAGGTATTACCACAAGCACAAACCACTCTGGTCTCTTTATATTCAGGATGAATCCCTTTTTTCATATCCATATCACCTCTACCCAAAAATGCAAGCCATTATACCACAGAGCTAAAAGGGGTGTCAAAAGCTCAACGAGAGGTTTTTAAAACCTGATCAATGATTTTCAAAAACTCCTTGTTGGAACGGGTATTCTTAATGCGATCAATCACCATTTGGGCGGCCTCCTGGGTATCCACATTGGCAAGCAACTTCCGCAACATCCATATTCGTTCCAGGTCTTCTTTCCTAAGGAGCAACTCTTCGCGTCGGGTCCCAGAACGGTGAATATCGATAGCCGGGAAGATCCTGCTTTCCGCAAGGGTTCTACTCAGATGAAGCTCCATGTTTCCAGTTCCTTTAAATTCCTCATAAATGACTTCATCCATGCGGGAACCCGTGTCAATGAGTGCAGTGGCCAGGATAGTTAAACTACCACCTTCTTCGATGTTGCGAGCTGCACCAAAAAAGCGCTTTGGCCAGTGGAGCGCCAGGGAATCTATTCCTCCAGAAAGAGTTTTTCCAGTATTGGGTACTACCAGGTTATTGGCCCTGGCCAGACGGGTAATACTGTCGAGTAAAATCACCACATCTTTACCTTCTTCAACCAGGCGTTTTGCTCTCTCCAAAGTCAGTTCAGCAACTCTCAAATGGTTTTCCGGCTTTTTGTCAAAAGTAGAAGCAATAACTTGCCCTTTGACAGAACGCTCCATATGGGTAACCTCTTCAGGGCGTTCATCAATAAGGAGCACAATGAGCACTACATCAGGATAGTTGGCAGCTATACCATTAGCAATTTTTTCAAGAAGTATGGTTTTTCCTGCTTTAGGAGGTGCTACTATTAAACCTCGTTGTCCTTTACCGATAGGAGCAAAAAGGTCGATTATCCGCGTGGATATCTCCGAAGGAACAGTCTCCAAAACATATTGTTCGTTGGGAAAAGTAGGAGTAAGGTTTTCAAAAAGGGGCCTCTTTTTAGCTTGTTCCGGCTCTTCATCATTGATGGCTTCTATGCGGAGAAGCGCATAATAACGTTCACCCTCCTTAGGTGGACGTACCTGACCAGCAACCTTGTCACCGCTACTTAAGCCAAAGCGCTTAATCTGAGAAGGTGAAACATAAACATCGTTTTCAGTAGGCGCAAAATCATCAGAGGTACGCAAGAAGCCGTAACCTTCAGGAGTAACCTCCAGTATTCCTTCGCTGAAGATATATCCTTTAGATTCAGTTGCTTTCTTCAGTATTTCAAAAATAAGATCGTTCTTCTTTTTTCTGCTATATCCCGAAATTTTAAGGCTCTGGGCAATCTCTGAAAGCTCTGCATTGGTTTTCTTTTTGAGTTCAGCCAGAGAGAACTGCAAACTGACATCGTCTCTGCCTTTTTTGATCTCAACTTTTGCATCGGGAGTCAGTTCTTCAATTTTTTCCTCAAGCTCTTCGGAAACCTCGTTCTTAATGGCAGTCTCGTCTTCTTTTTTCTTGTCTTCCACGGTTATTTCGCTATTTCTGGTTTCTTCGTTCAAGGCAACCTCCTCCTAACTTCTCTTTTTAAGAAATTCCTTGACTATCTCCACGTGTTCCGCTCGATCTACGTCAAACCCTATCTCGGGATAGGGCGTAATAATAGCTCTACCTTTAATGCCAGTAACTTTCTCTACCCTCTTCTCTATCTCCTCAACAGTTAATACTCGTAACAGGTACTTAATAATTATGGTTAAGCCCAACAATCTTGCAATGGTTAAAGGGTTTTTGCGACTCTCAACAATCTTCTCTAATAAGTCCCGCTTTCTTTCAACAATGCCGGGATCAAAATATAGCATGTTGCCCCCAGTAAATCTCCCATCACGAAGAGTGGCAAAAGTTCTGCGTCCCTTTCCAAACTTCTTAACATAAGACTCCTCACGAACAATGGGATAGTAGAAATCAGCTTCTTTTTTGGAACAGCGTAGAAAAAAGTCTTCAATCATTTCCCCCTTTATCAAGGGGATATCACAACTTGTTACCAACACTTTCTCCTGGGTTTTCAAAAACTCCAGCCCTCGCAAGGCACTCTGAAACGGGTTATCTCCCGGAGCAATGACTGCATCAACCAACTTACCAATTCGCGATTGAAATTCTCGGACCGGACCAACAACGACTACTCTATTTATCGAGGAAACACTTTTGAGGGCTTCTATCACATATTCTATCATAAACCTGTCCTCAATTACAAGCAAAGCGCGGTTGCTGATCCCAAATTTTTTCTCGATTTCTCCTTCCCCTCCACCAGCGAGAACTAAGGCATCAACCATATTTTACCCCCCTCTTACAAAAAGCAGGCGGTACTGGTTCCTGACAAAGTGTTTTGCAGAAAAAGATACGAACAGGTTCTCCTTTAAAGATTTCTACTATGACTTTTTTAGCCACCTGGCTGTCTTGAGGAAGCACACCTACCAGGGCAGAACCACTGCCGCTCAAAAAAGCTTTTTCACAACCAGCTTGGTAGAGTTTCCTTTTATAAAAAAACAGTTTTGGATAATGTTCAAATACCACTTCTTCAAAGTCGTTATGGACGTTTTGGAGAAGAAAACTCTTACTTTCCTCAACCAGAACATTGTCCCTCTCGCCTTTTTCCCTCATAAACTTTTGAGAGACTCCTGCTTCCAGGTCCCAGATTTGATACGCCCAGGCTGTGGAAATGCCAAAGGACGGACAGATTAAAACCAGCTCTCTTTGAGGGGGATCGGAAATGGGAATAACCGTCTCTCCTTTTCCCTTAACCAGAGCAAAAACACAGTCACTCACAAAAAAGGGTACATCAGAACCCAATTGCATAGCCAGCTCAATCAAGTTTTTCTCTTCTAATCCCAGCTTGAAGATCCCATTTAAGGCCTTCAGAAGTGTACCTGCGTTGGAGCTTGCTCCACCCAAACCACTTTGTTGAGGAATACGCTTTAAAATTTTAATTTCAAATTTAAATTTCCTTAAAGAAGGTTCAACTTCTCGTACCAATTCAAGAGCTTTTCTTAAAGGACTATTCTCGTCGGTGGGTATACTCTCCGAACAGATAACCTTGTCTTCCGAAGCTGGAAAAATCACCTTCAATTCATCACTCAAAGATATTTTTTGCATAACGCTGACAATATTGTGATAACCATCAAAGCGCAAAGAACCAATGCGCAAATACCAATTGATTTTAGCATAGGATGTAAAATGATGTTCAATCATGGTTATAAGCCAAAAGCATCTATTTTAAAGGAATTTTCAGAAGCAAACATTCTGAGTAATTTCTCAAAATGTCTCACATCACCCCGGATCAGACAACGAACTTCACCTTTTCCAGAATTGCTCTTAGCAGTATTTCCACTCTCTAAAACCTTCTTAAGTTCAGGCGTGCAGGCTCGTGCTGGATTTATCAGCGCCAATTCCGAACTATCTCCAAGAAGCTCCTCAAAGAAGTCTTCAATCAAGGCAAAGTGAGTACATCCCAAAACTAAAGTATCTACACCAGAGAATTTAAACCTTTTTAGCCTCGCTTTTATTTCCTCTTGCCAGTAAGGTGTGTCAAAGCTCCCTTTTTCTACTTCTTCAATAAAGTCTGGCCAGGCCTCCTCATAAACCTCAATACTACTGTCCAGTTCTTTAAAAAGCTTTGTAAAGCGCTTCGAACGCACCGTGGTGCTGGTTGCCAGAACGCCGATACGCTTTTTAAGTGTTGAAGAAACAGCCTTCTTTACCGCAGGCTGCACAATATCCAATATGGGTATTGGATAGGCCCTGCAAAATTCTTCAAAACAGACTGAGCTCAGCGTGCCACAAGCAATAACCAGAGCCCGAATGTGCTCAACTTTAAGCAAATACTCGATGATTGGAAACACCAGGTTTAAAAGCTCCTCTTTTGTTTTTTCACCATAAGGGAAATTGGCGGGGTCAGCAACATAAATGACACTTTGGTCAGGAAAAATCTCTCGTATTGCTTTCACAACACTGAGTCCACCAACCCCAGAATCAATAATACCCAAGGGACAGTTGGTAAGTGTTTTCATTACGTTCACCGTTTCAACTTGTGTTGGTAAGCCGCCTCTACAAACCCTAAAAAGAGAGGGTGAGGTCGGTTAGGCCGAGAAAGAAATTCAGGATGGAACTGGACACCTACAAACCAGGGGTGATCGGGTATCTCTATTATCTCTACCACTCCGTATTCCGGATTATGGCCCGCCATTGTCATGCCCGACTTTTTTAGAACTGACACAAAGTCAGTATTGACTTCATAACGATGTCTGTGTCGCTCGAAAACCTTTTCCCTGCCATAGAGGCTTTTGCTCTTGGAGTCACTCAGCACACAAAGATAATTCCCCAACCGCATAGTACCTCCTTTCTCCTTCCTGCTCCGCTGGTCTGGAAGAAGGTCTATTACCGGATAGGGAGTGCCAGGATCAAACTCTGTGGAATTGGCACCTTTCAGATTAGCAACATTCCTGGCAAATTCTATAACTGCAGCCTGCATACCCAGACAAATTCCAAAGAAAGGCACCATATTTTCCCTCGCAAAACGCGCTGCTTCCACTTTGCCCTCAATGCCTCGCTGGCCAAAACCACCAGGAACCAGTATTGCATTCACTCTCCCAAGACAGGAAAGGTTGCCGCTGGTAAGGTTTTCAGCTTCTATGGGCACTACTTTTACCTTCAGACCAAGATGAGCACCAGCATGCCTCAAGGCTTCACATATGCTGAGATACGCATCCTTAGAGGCAACGTATTTACCAACTAACCCTATGCTAACTTCTTCCTGCGAACTTTTGATTTTTTCCACAATTTGAATCCATTCATTAAAATCAGGATTAATTTTGTTCAAAGAAAGCCTTTCGGATATTAGCTTCCCTACCCCACTTCTTTCCAAAATCAAAGGCACTTCATAGATTGATTCCGCATCAGGAACCGGTATAACAGCATCTCTTTGAATATCGCAAAAAAGAGCAATCTTAGATATCACTTCTTCGGTAAGAGGATGAGAAGAACGGCAAACTATAATATCAGGTTGAATGCCAATGCTGCGCAATTCTTTAACGCTGTGTTGAGTAGGCTTGGATTTGAGCTCTTTAGCTGCTTCAACGTAAGGCACCAGAGTTACATGAACATAAAGACAGTTTTCCTTGCCTACATCGTTCTTAATTTGACGAATCGCTTCCAGAAAAGGAAGCCCTTCAATGTCTCCCACAGTACCCCCAATCTCTACGATGGAAACATCAGCAACAGCTTTCTCGCGAAGAGAAAAGATTTCTTCCTTGATTTGATTAGTAATATGGGGAATAACCTGCACCGTGGCGCCCAAATAATCTCCTCTTCGCTCTTTACTTATCACCGAACTGTAGATTTTTCCTGTAGTAACATTGCTAGACTTAGAGAGTTCCTCATCTATGAAACGCTCGTAATGACCCAGATCCAGGTCTGTTTCTCCACCATCATAGGTAACAAAAACTTCCCCATGTTGATAAGGGTTCATAGTCCCTGCATCCACGTTGATGTAGGGGTCGAATTTCTGTATGGTTACTTTCAAACCTCTGCTTTTCAAAATGCGACCTATGGAAGCAGCAGTGATACCCTTACCCAGGGAAGAGACCACGCCACCCGTCACAAATATGTATTTTCCCTTGGCTATATTCATGGATACAACCTCTCTTACATTGTTTGAGGAGCACTTATTCCAAGAACATCCAGTCCGTTTTGAAGCACTATTTGAGTGGCACGACACAAAAGAAGTCTGGAGCAGGTCAAATCCGGGTTTTCTTCGTCAACTACCCGATAAGAATTGTAAAAACCATGAAATAAAGCAGCCAGCTCATGCAAATAATTGCAAATCATGTAAGGTTGTCTGGCTAAAGCGCTCCTCTTGATTAACTCCGGAAAGTAAGCGATTTTTTTACCGATTTCTCTTTCTTCCAGGTTGGAAAACGTTAAAGCCTGACGGCCTTCATCCGGAATCGAAAACCCTTTTTTATCGGCTTCTCTAAACAAAGAGCAAATCCTGGCATGAGCATATTGAACGTAGTAAACAGGATTTTCCATTGACTGTTGCTTGGCCTCTTCAATGTCAAAATCGAGATGAGTGGCTGGATCGCGCATGAGAAAATAATAACGTGCCACGTCAACACCAACTTCGTCGAGAAGTTTTCGGAGAGGCACAAACTCACCCTCTCGAGTTGACATACGCTCTGGTCGTCCACTTCTGAGAAGAGTTACAAATTGCACAATAAAAACTTCCAAAAAATCATCAGGTAAACCCAGAGCTTTCATGGCAGCCTGCATTCTGGGTATGTACCCATGGTGATCTGCACCCCAAACGTCGATGACTTTATCAAACTTTCGTTCGAATTTGTGGTAGTGATAGGCTATGTCAGAAGCAAAATAAGTAGGCAACCCGTTTTCTCTGATCAAAACCCTGTCCTTGTCGTCTCCCCAACGAGTGGTCTGCAACCAGAGCGCTCCGTCCTTCTCATAGGTATAACCTTTTTCTTTGAGAAGAGAAAGCACTCTGTCCACATATTGTTTCTCATAAAGTTCCCGCTCACTGAACCAAACATCGAATTCTACCCTGAAGCGGGAAAGATCTTCTTTAATTTCTCTAAGCACACAGCGCACCGCATACTCTTTCAATATATTGAGACGTTTATCTTCAGGATAAGAAAGGACTTCCCTACCCTCTTCCTCCAGAAACCTCCGAGCAATATCAACAAGGTATTCTCCCTGATATCCTTCTTCTGGCAACTGAGCATCTTCACCTAAAAGCTGGCGCAATCGGGCCTCAAGGGATAAACCCAACAAATCTATTTGTCGACCTGCATCGTTTATGTAGTACTCCTTTTCCACTACAAACCCGGCTTTTTTCAAAAGCCTGGAGAGCGCATCTCCAAAAGCCGCGCATTTCCCATGACCAACATGGAGAGGACCAGTGGGATTAACACTTACAAACTCCACCTGAACCCGCTTTCCATTTCCCAAGTCAAGGTTGCCGTAGTTTTCTCTTTCCCGAAGAACATCCTCAAGGAAAGAAAGGACTATTTGATCGGAGAGCAAGAAGTTTATAAAACCGCCTCCCGCCACTTCCACTCTGGCTATATCGGCTAATTCTCTCTCAAGCCCCGGTAGTATCTTCTCCGCTACTTTAAGGGCAGGCTGTTTCAGCTCACGCGACAGAAGAAAAGCCACGTTGGTTGCAAAATCACCATGCCTTTTATCTTTTGCTGGCTCAACATTAAAGGGCACATCCCCCATATCTGGAAAACAATCAGTTATTACTTTTACAACTCTTTGACGAATAAAATCAGTTATAAGACGGCTCATTCTTTTCACTCCACACCAGAAGCAACTCGAATTTTTTCCAAATTTTTACTGGCTCATTATATATTTTTTCTCAATCCGCTTCAACAAATCACAAAAACAGCCCCGCTAAGGTCTTTTAAAAAGCAGAGGTTGCCCAGACTCGGCAGTAAGATAAGCAAAAGAGAGGCTTCCTCCATTTTGGCCCCATCCAAATTCTCCCCGAGCGTTGATAGCTATAACACCACAGGTAACCTTCCACTCTCTGGCCATTTCCATACCCCGATTAGCAGCCTCCTGGGGCGAAAGGTCCTCCATCCACTCGGCAATTCTTCTTGCCAGACCAAGTTTAATAATGCCTTCGCCCTCTCCGGTCATAGAAACTGCCCCAAATCGACAGGCATAAGTACCACACCCCGGGATAGGAGAATCGCCAACTCTTCCTGGAAGCTGCATTTCAATTCCACCAGTGGAAGTGCCTGCTGCCAGATGACCTGCACTATCTACTGCTACGGCTCCCACCGTACCAAGTTCCAGGTCCTTTAGCTTCTTTCTGGCCTGTTCCAGATAATAGCTGTATATTGAATTCTGCTCTTTAGCCGCTTTTTCGAGAGAATTCTTAAGTGTTTGCATGGTAAGTTCCGATACCGGGTTGTAAGACTCAAAACCCAGAAGGCGGGCAAATAAATTAGCTCCCTCACCAACCAGCAAAACATGAGGGGTTTTTTCCATCACCCCCCTGGCCACCGATATGGGATGACGAACCTCTTTAATCCCTGCCACACCTCCACAGGAAAGATCATCCTTCATTATACTTGCCGACATCTCCACCTCTCCAAGCAAATTGGGGTAAGAGCCAGTACCTGCATTCAGGTTAGGATCATCTTCCAGAACTTTCACTGCTTCTTCGATTGCATCTACCACTTTCCCGGAAAGAAGAAAATCCATACCTGCCTGACAAGCTCTGACTAAAGCTTCCTCAATATTCGGAATTTCTTTTTTGTAAATACCACCATGAACAGCAATAGCCCCGCTCTTCAACATATAAGCTTCCTCCAAACCGAGCAATTATTTCACTTACATTAAGAAATCCAAAAGCACTTAAAAATTATACTGTATTTTTAAAAACAACCTTTAGATTTTAGTCGAACTCGATGAATCGTCAAGTACTCCGAGATTTTAGCCACTTCTTATCTTCTCCAGTGAATGGCCTGGAATCGACAAGCTGAAATGCAAGCTCCACAGGCAAAACAATCAGATCTCCATCTTTTACCATAATAAATACCTTCCATAGCACTACCGGGGCAAGCTTTGATGCACACCTGACACTTTCTGCAGGTGTCAACATTGATTACCGGCTTATACAGAGACTTCTGTTCAACTATCCAGCTGATAAGACCAAAAGGACAGAAAAAATGGCACCAGGGACGATATGTAAAAATAGAAATAATTAAGATGGTTAATATGAAGCCTATTCCCAAAGAAACTGGATGAGAAAATGACCAGCGAAAAACTCCAAAAGGATCAATAAAATTTAACCAGTCGACTTTCCAACCCACCAGAACAAGGACAAACCCAGCAAAAAAGAGAATTCTTACCACCTGAGAAACGCGAAAGGGAGGTTTCCACTTTCGAGAAGGGATCTGATGAACAAGGTCCTGCAACAACCCCAACTGACATCCCCAACCACAAAGAGACTTATTTGACCACCAAGAAAGCACCAAAAGAATGGCCAACACCAGCAGTAATGGTGGCAACAGGCGATGCTGCAGGAGCAAACCTTTTAATAAGCCCCTTAAAGAACTTACAGGGTTGGGCTCTATCCCATAAACAAAACCAAAAACTATTACTCCGACAAAAAGAAAGTAGTTGCGAATTTTTGGGGTAATTTTATCTCGCCTCAAAAAAAGCGTACTAACCACGACTACAAATATCCATAAAATAATCTTTGAAACTGCCCACGAACCTATCTGAACTGGCATTTTATCACCATCCTTTTTTCGAGGGTTACTACCATATGAGAGATTCTATCACATGCATTATTTTTAGAGCTAACCCGAGTAATATATATACAATCTACCTTTTTCAAAGGTACTATTTAGAAGCATAAATTCCTTGATGGGTGCAATCGGCAGACAAAAGGCACGATATTAAATAAAATAAAGTATCCAGAAAGCCATGAACGAAGTTTGCTACTCTTAAGGTCATACCCGAACCCACGCCTCTGAGTAATCCTGGTAAAAACTCCTTTTGAAAACAAACCAACAAAATGGTAATATTTCTTCCCAGCAGCCTAAAAATCGGTTGAAGGGTGAGTGAAAAAATGGACAGCCTGCACTACGATGTGATAGTCGTTGGAGGTGGACATGCAGGATGCGAAGCTGCTCATGCAGCTGCCTCCATGGGGCTTAAAACAGCACTTATCACCTTGACCGTGCATAGTATTGCCCTGATGCCCTGTAACCCAGCGATAGGAGGGCCTGGAAAGGGTCACGTGGTAAGGGAAATCGACGCCCTGGGAGGGTTAATGGCTAAAGTAACCGACCTGACCACGATTCACATCAAAAAGGTAAACACCGGCAAAGGACCAGCAGTCCAAACCCTGCGTGCTCAGGTTCAGCGAGACCGTTACAGTCTGACTATGAGAGAATTTCTGGAAAAAAACTCCTATCTCAAGCTAATACAGGGTGAAGTTGAAGAGTTACTTCTTGACGGAGAAGGTAAAATGAAGGGTGTCAAAACTAAACATGGCAGTACTTTCTTTGCCCCTGCAATTGTCCTGGCTACCGGTACCTTTCTAAATGGAGTTATACGTATAGGTGAGCTAAGCTATCCTGCGGGAAGACACGGTGAGTTCCCCGCTTGCGGCCTGAGCAAATCACTCAGAAAAATTGGCCTTAAGCTGGGCAGGTTGAACACCTGTACTCCTCCTCGTCTGGATCGAAGAACCATTGATTTCTCTAAAATGGAAGAGCAAAAAAGCGATGAAGAGCCGCTCTGCTTTTCCTTTGAGGGAATCCCCAGAATATACCAGAGTTGTTCAGTGTTTATTACTCGCACTACTCGAAAAACTTGCGAAATCATAAGATCCAACTTTCACCGCTCACCCCTGCTCCACGTATTCGCCGATTCCTCTCCGGTGCGAGAGTGCCCGTCGCTTGAAGACAAGGTTTACCGTTTTCCAGACAGAGAGAACCACCTCATTTTCCTGGAACCAGAGGGCGAAGATACCAATGAAGTCTATGCTCAGGGAATATTTACCTCGCTCCCTGAAGAAGTCCAGTGGCAAATAGTCCATTCTATTCCGGGATTAGAGAAAGCACACATAATAAGACCAGGATATGGTATAGAATACGACTTTGTACTGCCAACTCAACTCAAAGCCTCACTGGAGTGCAAAAATGTTCCAGGTTTGTTCCTGGCAGGGCAAATAAATGGTACCTCGGGCTACGAAGAAGCAGCAGGTCAAGGTATAATCGCAGGCATAAATGCCGCTCGCTATGTGCAGGGTAAACCACCCATCGTGCTGGGAAGGAATGAAAGCTATATAGGAGTTATGATAGACGATCTGGTTACCAAGGGAGTTGAGGAACCTTATCGTTTGAGGACCGGAAAAGTTGAATATCGTCTTGCCATTCGTCACAGCAATGCTGACTTGCGTCTTGCTCATCATGCTTTTGAAGCCGGAACCATAAGCAGGGAAAGATATCAAAGAGTCCAGGAAAAGAAACAAATAATCCAGCAAGAAATTCGCCGCCTTAAAGAAACCTCTGTTTCACCTTCTCCAGAGCTAAATGCTTTACTGAAAAGTAAAGGAACCGCTCCCATTAAAGAAACTACCAGGCTCGCAAACCTGCTCGCCAGACCCCAAATAAGCTATCTGGATCTGGCACCTTTTGATCCTCAAAGACCCTTTTTATCTCCTCAGGTCATCGAGGAAGTAGAGATCGAAATCAAGTATCACGGTTATATTGAACGCCAGCAAAGAATAATAAACGAGTTTTTACGCTTGGAGAGAAAAACTATTCCTGAAAACTTCGATTATTCGTCAGTTACCGGTCTTTCCCAGGAAGCCAAGGAACGACTCGAAAAGGTTAGACCACAAACCCTGGGCCAAGCTTCGCGAATCCCAGGAGTAACCCCTTCTGATATCCTGGCTCTTTCCATAATACTCGAAAAATACCGGTCTGATAGAAACCGTTCCTCTACCACTGATAGAGCGTAAATACCAACCAGGTTTTCTTTTCAGTTAATAAAGCTCCAGATAGCGCTCGATTTCCCAGGGATGCACGGTGTTTTTATATTCTTCCCATTCCTCTTTTTTGGCTCTCAGATAATAGTCAAGAATATGAGGAGTAAGTGCATTTTTTATAACTTCATTTTCTTCAAGAGCTTTCAGTGCCTCTTCCAGAGATGAAGGAAGAAAACCTATTCCCCATTCTTCTCTCTCTCCCTCGCTCAACCGGTAAAGATTAACGTTGTTCAGGGGCTTTCCAGGATCCAGCTCTCTATCCACACCATCCATACCGGCAGCAAGGATCACCGAAAAAGCCAGATAAGGATTACAGGCAGGATCGGGATTACGCAGTTCAGCTCTGGTCCCCTTACCCCGTTGAGGAGGAACACGTACCAGAGGACTACGGTTTTTCTCAGCCCAGGCTACGTAAACCGGAGCTTCGTAACCGGGAACCAGCCTCTTATAAGAGTTAACCAGAGGATTAGTAATCGCTGCATAGGCACGGGCGTGTTGCAAAAGACCGGCTATGAACCCCCGGGCTACTTTGCTAAGTCCATCGGGAGTTTGGGGGTCATAAAAGAGGTTTTTTTCTCCTTCAAAAAGCGAGAGATGGGTATGCATACCTGAACCAGCAACTCCAAAAAAGGGCTTGGGCATGAAAGTGGCTATGTAACCTCTGCGCAGAGCCAGGGTCTTAACAGCTATTTTCAAAGTGATGACATTGTCAGCAATGCTTAAAGCGTCTCCATACTCAAAATCAATTTCATGCTGGGAGTGTCCTACTTCATGATGGGCAGCTTCAATATTTAACCCTAACTTTTCCAGGGCAATAACCATATCACGTCGCAAGCCTTCTTCAGTATCCAGAGGAAGAAGGTCGAAATAGCTGCCTCTATCACTGGTCACAATCTTCCCATTACTGTAACGCAGAATGAAAAATTCTGCTTCAGTGCCCACTTTAAGAGTCCATCCCCTCTTACTAAGCTTTTCGAGATGCCTTTTTAAGTTAGTACGAGGGCAACCCTCGAACAACTCTCCATCAGGCTTTTTGACGTCACAGATCATTCTGGCGACTTTTCTCTCTTCTTCCCAGGGCAAGACCATGAAAGTGTCGACATCCGGAAAAAGCTTCATATCCGATTCCTCGATACGCACGAAACCCTCTATCGAAGAACCATCAAATCCTACCCCTTCGTACAGAGCAGCCTCTGCTTTTTTAACAGGGATTTCAACATTTTTGGGTATGCCGAGAATGTCAACAAATTGCAGGCGCAAAAAATCTATATTCAACTCTTTTATCTTATAAAGTGCTTCTTTAATTCTATCGCTCATTACTATCACCCCTTGAAAACAGAAGCTTCTCAAAACTCGCCTTCCATTCTTTTTTCAGTTTTTCAAGCAATTTCTTCCACTCTCTGAGCTTTGATTCTGCTTGAGCAATCTGCTTCTTAACCTCTTCCGGTGAAGTACTTCCCAGAGACCTTTTAAAAAGCGGGGACTTCCTTTCATCAAGTCTCTCCCTGAGGTTTTCCTCAAACAAAGAAGCGTACTTACCAAGGTCTTCGGCTCTCAGAGAGGTTAGTTCTCTTCCTTCATCAAGCATTTTTCTAACTATTTTTCCAACTAAGTGATGAGCTTCTCGGAAAGGAACACCTTTTTCCACCAGAAATTCTGCAAGATCGGTAGCGGTGAGGAAACCTTTTCTTAAGGCTTTTTCAATGTTTTGAGGCAAAGGTAGTACCCCTGAGATGAGTTTTGCTGCAATGTCAAGGGAAGGCAGTGCTTCTTCAACACTCCTGAAAAGAGGTTTCTTGTCCTGTTGCAAATCCCTGTTGTAGGCAAGAGGTAAGCCCTTGAGGGTAGTGGCCAAACTGACCAGGGCACCCAAGAACTCACCGCACTTTCCTCGTAAAAGTTCCGCAAGATCAGGATTTTTCTTCTGGGGCATGATGCTTGAACCTGTAGTCAAGGCATCGTTCATCTCTATAAACCCAAAAAGAGGGCTGCTCCAGATTACCAGTTCTTCGCTCAGTCTGCTAAGGTGTACAAACAGCGACAAAAGGCCAAAAAGAAATTCCAGAATAAAGTCTCGATCGGAAACCGCATCCATGCCATTTTCCTGAACCTTTGGGAAAGCTAAAAGAGAAGCCACATACTCACGATCTATGGGCAGGGAAGTACCTGCCAGCGCACCCGCTCCGAGAGGAAGAACATTAACTCTTTTCAGACTATCCCAGAAACGTTCCACGTCTCGTTCCAGCATGTAAAAATAGGCCATTAAATGGTAAGCGTAAAGAACTGGCTGCGCTGGCTGAAGGTGGGTAAACCCGGGCATTACCAGGTCAGGATATGCCTTGGCCTGGGCAAGAATTTTGTCCTGTAAAGCAGCTATTTTTTCGATAACTGCAACAATTGCTTCTCTTAGATAAAGCCGCTCATCAAGCACTACCTGATCATTTCGAGAGCGTGCAGTATGCAGTTTATTAGCAACCTGTCCTTTTAGCTCTCGCAAACGGTGTTCCACCAGGCTGTGAATGTCTTCAAAGGAAGCAGGGTCCACTCTACCTTCTTGCAATTCCCGGTATATGACCCGCAATCCCTCACAGAGTGCTTCTCTTTCTTGCAAGCTTATAATACCCACACGTTCAAGCATCATACAATGAGCAATACTTCCCCATATATCAAAGGGGTAGAGGCGATAATCTTCCCTTATAGAAGTGGAGAAGGCAATGGTCTCAGCATCAGGCTTTTGTTCGAACCTGCCTCCCCAGAGAAAAGCTCCTTCCTTTGTCATATCTTCCTTCACTCTTTCCGGTCAACCATAGAGTATATTTTGGTGGGTAAGCTCCAGAGCTTAATAAACCCTTCGCTCGCTTTATGATCAAAGATGTCTTCTCTATCATAGGTTGCCATAGCAAAGTCATAAAGCGAATTTTCTGAACGACGACCCACCACTTGCAGGTTTCCTTTATAGAGCTTGAAACGCACTTCTCCGCTTGCCTTCCTGGCCAGTCTGGCCATAAAAGCATCCAGAGCTTCTCGCAGTAAAGAGTGCCAGAGACCTTCATAGACGATTTGCGCATACTCCTCCTCAAGATGGGGCTTAAAGTGCAGCACTTCTCGAGGTAACACCATGTTTTCTATTTCCCGATATGCAGTCAGTAAAATTAAGGCTGCAGGACATTCATAGACCTCACGCGACTTAATACCTACTAATCTGTTCTCAAGATGGTCTATGCGCCCGAAGCCGTGTTCACCTCCCAGCTTATTCAACTCTTCAACCAGGTTAAGCAGCGAATAATACTGACCATTTAAGGTTTTGGGTATTCCTTCTTCAAAGCCTATCTCGAAGACCAGAGGCTCGTTGGGAGCTTCAAGGGGACTTCGTGTCCACTCAAAAACCTCTTCCGGAGGCTCAACCCAGGGGTCTTCCAGCACTCCACATTCAATACTCCTTCCCCAGATATTCTGATCAATACTGTAAGGGCTACCTGTGGTGACAGGAACTGGTATGCCGTTAAGATTGGCATACTCAATTTCTTCTTCCCTGCTCCAGTTCCACATCCTCGCCGGGGCAATTACTTTTAGAGATGGATCCAGTGCTGCCACCGAAACTTCAATACGCACCTGGTCATTCCCTTTGCCGGTACAGCCATGCGCCACATAACGGGCTCCTTTTTCTCTGGCAACCTTCACCAAATACTCTGCAATTAGGGGTCTGGAAAGTGCCGTAGCCAGAGGGTATTTCTTTTCATATACTGCCTGTGCCCAGAGAGCAGGAATAATAAATCGCTGTAAGAACTCTTCGCGTACATCAAAGACAAAAGCTTCTTTCGCGCCTACAGCAAGTGCTTTTTTACGTACCTCCTCGAGGTCTTTACCCTGTCCCAGGTCCAGAGTGACCGCATAGACTTCCACATCCATTTGTTCTTGCAACCAACGGATAGCAACCGAGGTATCCAAACCACCCGAATAAGCAAGTACTACTTTTTCTTTGCTCATAGCAAACTCAACTCACCCCAACTTAAATTTATCTAAAGGTGGCTGGGTTATTTCTATTCCGCCTCTCAGGTTAGCCTCACCCCAGCAGGCGGTATTCAAGGCTAACCAGTTCTTGAAAAATACACGATAATCTTCTCACTAATATTTTTTAATGGTTCAATTAAATTTTAATCAAAAACTAATTTGCAAGGCCTTACAGTGCTTCTAAAATTTTATTCAATTCATCAACCGCCAAGTCAACATGTTCCCTTTCTATAATTAAAGGTGGCAAAAATCTCACCACATCATCATTGCAAGCATTAACAAGCACTCTATTTTCAAACAATCCCTGAGCTACTTCCTTAGCCCTGCCAGGGATTTCGACACCCCACATGAGACCAATTCCTCTAACATCTTTAACCAGATCCGGATGTTTCCTTTGCAAGTCCTCCAGTTTTTCTTTCAAATAGTTTCCCTTTTCACTTACTCCTCTCAAAAATGGCTCCTTGCTTACTTCATCACAAACTACACAGGCACTCCTGGCACACAACGGATTTCCGCCAAAAGTGCTGCCCTGATCCCCTAAGTGCAGGAAAGGCAGGACTTTCTCGCTAAGAAGGCAACAACCAATAGGCAACCCCCCGCCTAAACCCTTGGCAAGGGTCACCAGATCCGGTTTAACCTCAAAATGCTGAAAAGCAAAGAAAGAGCCTGTTCTTCCCACTCCACACTGCACTTCATCAAAAATAAGCAGGATGTCTTCTTTGTCGCACAATTCACGCAAGCCTTGCAAAAACTCTTTGCTACTCGGATAAATTCCTCCTTCTCCCTGTACAGGTTCTACTATAATAGCACATACCTCGTCATCAAGGACTTTCAAAACACTTTCCAAGTCGTTTAATTGGGCATAGGCAATACCAGAAGGAAGGGGTTCCAGATCTTTATGAAACTTCTCCTGCCCAGTAGCAGCAAGTGTTAATAAGGTACGGCCGTGAAAGGAGCGCTCAAAAGAAACGAACTTAAAACGTTTTTGGTGCTTTCTGTGACCGTAAAAGCGGGCTACCTTCATAGCCACCTCATTGGCTTCGGCTCCGCTATTCACAAAGAAAGCTTTGGAAAGCCCTGAAATTTTGACCAAGCGTTCGGCAAGCTCAATCTGGGGTAAAGTATAGAAAAGATTTGAAGTGTGGAGCAATCTTGTGGCTTCTTCTTGAATTGCTTTAACCAGAGGAGGAAAATTATAACCCAATACATTTACAGCGATACCCGCCAGAAAGTCCAGATACTTGTTGCCTTCTAAATCAAAAAGATAAGGACCCTCTCCTGAGACAAAGACCACCGGAAAACGACGATAAACCCCCAGGTGGTATTTTTTTTCTTTTTCAAAATAATAATCACTGCCCTTCACTTCGCACCACCTCATTTTCTTATCCAGGTACCCCGCAGGTTCCCCCTATCCAGGTCGCAAACTTTCTCCAGCTCTCTAATTGAGCCAATGAACACCCTGTTAACTCCTCCACAAACCACCTGACAGGCCATCTCGACTTTGGGAATCATGCCACCCTGGATTACACCTCTCTCGATCAAATCTTCGGCTTCAAAAACAGAAAGCTCCTTGTAGAGAGAAGAGGGATCTTCAAGCACACGGAGAACTCCAGGCACATCAGAGAAGAGAAATAACTCCTCCACCCCCAACGCCTGAGCAAGTCTGCAGGCTGCCCAGTCAGCATTCACGTTAAGACTATTACCTTCTTCATCTGTGGAAACAGGCGAAATGACCGGCAAGAAACCTCCCTGCCACAGAGTATCTATTATCCGAGTATTTACTTCTACAATTTCTCCTACCCTACCCAGGTCCAGCAACTTCCCCTCTTTTTCTTTCTTGACTTTTCTGGCAACGAAAAGATTACCATCCCGGCCACTGATACCGCAAGCACTAATCCCCAGGCGAGAAAACCCTCCCACCAGTTTCTTATTGATCAAACCGGAAAGAACCATTTCCGTAACTTCCATATCCTCTTCGGTAGTTACTCTCAATCCATCTACAAAAACCGGCTTGCGGTGCATTTTTTCCATAAAGGAAGATATCTGAACTCCCCCACCGTGGACAAGAGCAACTGGCACTCCTTTTTTAAAAAGCTCTGCTATAGGTTTTAAAAGGAGAGAATCATCAAGCTCTACCCCTTTACCACTTATTTTAAAAACCGCCTTCATTTCCAACACCTCAAAATCAAGTGTAATGGCTGTTAATCTTCACATAGTCCAGAGAGAAATCAGAGGTCCAAACCTGAAAAGAAGCATTACCAGAGCCAAGATCTAATAACACATGAAGTTCCTTGTTTCGCATGATTTTCTCGAGCACTTCTCTGGAAACCTCTGCAGCAACACCACGCTCTACGAAAAGCTGCCCATTGATTTTCAGTTTTACTTCCTGGGGTGAGAATTTTGCTCCACAACGCCCCGCAGCAGCGAGAATTCTTCCCCAGTTGGGGTCTTCTCCAAAAAATGCCGTCTTCACCAGAGGCGATTCAGCAATCGCGTAAGCACAGAGACGAGCCTCTTCTCTACTTCCAGCACCTTGTACCTCAACGGTCACGAATTTAGTCGCTCCCTCGGCATCCCTGACGATATCTTTAGCAAGCTCTCTGGTCAGCCAGAACAGAGCCTCCCTAAAGACTGGAACAACAGGGCTCCTCTCATCTATAAGGGGAGTTCCGCTAGCCCCGTTGCTCATGAAAAGCACCATGTCGTTGGTGCTGGTATCCCCATCAACAGTTATTCTGTTGAAGCTCTGTTCTACAGCCTCAAAGAGCAAAAAGCGCAATAAGGATATCTCCAGATCAGCATCAGTAGCAATAAAGGCCAGCATGGTGGCCATATTGGGCTTTATCATTCCTGCCCCCTTGGCGATACCGGCGATGTGAACCGCACCCCGAGGTGTTTCAATTTCCACTGCTCTCTCTTTGGGAACGGTGTCCGTAGTCATAATTGCCAGCGCTGCATTGTGTCCTGAGGATTGCTTGGGAAACAGGGAACGAATATCTCTAAGACCCTGCTTTATTTTATCTACTGGAAGCAACTCTCCGATTACACCAGTGGAAGCAACGCTCACCCAGGAAAGGTTGGGAACACCAAAAACCAGAGCTGTTTCCTTAACAACTTCCTGGGCATCTTTAATCCCTCGTTCCCCGGTGCAGGCATTGGCTACGCCACTGT
Source organism: Atrimonadaceae bacterium G-SL-SR-0-11 (assembly GCA_048814795.1). Lineage (GTDB taxonomy): Bacteria > Atribacterota > Atribacteria > Atribacterales > Thermatribacteraceae > Thermatribacter. The sequence continues at coordinate 1,616,243 of CP184673.1, forward strand.
TAACAACCAGAACCTGAATTGTAGACGCCTTACGAAGATGTTCCCTGGTCACCACTACCGGTGCGGCTTGAAAAAGGTTCTGAGTAAAAACCCCCCAGGCTTTGGCAGGAGGGTTAGAATAAATAACCGCCAGGTCTTTCTTGCCTTTCTTAATACCACATTCCACCCCCTGAGCGTATATCCCCCTCACCTCGTCCAGGCCACTTTGCAAAACTTTCCATCCCACTTCCAACATACCTCCTCAGGGATACAAAATGCTTTCAGGAAGACCAATTTTTTCATCAATACCAAACATGATATTCATATTCTGGACTGCCTGCCCGGAAGCTCCTTTGGTAAGGTTATCAATGGCCGAAACCAGCACCAGTTGACGACCGACTTTCAAAAAACCAATATCAATAAAGTTGGAACCAACCACCCATTTTATTTCCGGAAAATTTCCTGGAGAAAATATCCTCACCCAGTACCAATCCTGGTAGTAAGCTTTGAAAAGCTCAAAAATGTCCTGCTCAGAAACTTCTTTTCTCAATCTTAGATAAATGGTACTCAAGATACCTCTTTTTACAGGGAGAAGATGAGGAACAAAAGTAACCTTCACCTCTTTTTCACAAAGTTCACTTAGCTTCTCCTCCATTTCCGGCTGATGTCTGTGTCCGCCAACTCCGTAAGCCTTAAAATTTCCGTAAACTTCACAAAAGTGAGTGCTTTCCTTGGGTTTCTTTCCAGCACCACTTACTCCGGACTTACTATCCACAATAATATTCTCTTCTACCAGCCCTTCTTTTAGCAAAGGATAGACCGGAATAATCACCGAAGTGGGATAACAACCAGGATTGGCCACCAGCCGGGCCTGAGCTATTTTACTTCCGTAAATCTCGGGTATGCCATACACCGCCTCCTCAAGCGCCAAAGGCTCAAGGTGGGTAACACCGTAAACTTTTTCATAGGCTTCTCTGCTTTTAAAGCGAAAATCAGCACTCAAATCGATTACTCTCACTTTGGAGTCAAAAAGCTTTAGATAACTCATGGATTCTCCGTGGGGTAGAGCCAGGAAAACTGCGTCAACCGGTGAAGGTATCCCCTGCTTTCCAAAACCCAAAAATTTAAGGGACGTCCTCTTTATCCAGGCAGAACAGTACTCTTCCAGGCTTTCGCCAGCAAAGCTTTCACTGGAAATCCAGACCACTTCTACCAGAGGATGCAGGTTTAAAATGCGCAAAAGTTCAAGTCCGGTATAGCCACTTCCACCAACTATCCCTACTTTTATCTTGCTCATCCTGTTATTCCCCCCATTCAAACAAAAAGCCTCGTCGCTCAGGACGAGGCCTCTTTAGCGGCAGGAGTACACTGCTCCAGGCAGTGTACGGTACCACCCTGCTTTACTCGTATGAGGTAACGGGGAAAACCCGGGATAACCCTACTTGGGATTAAACATCCCTTTCTTCAGGACCAGCTCCAGGGCTCTAAAAACTCTTCCTCCGGGGAGAACCTGTCCACCATGAAGTTCCCTCGCTGTGCCCTTCAGAAGATACCCTCCCTTTCCTTGCCTTTACCCACTATTTACTTCAGTAAATGTATATTACATTAAAACACCAAGTCTTGCAAAAATCAAGCGAGACAGTTAACTTCCTTAAGAATATTTTTGAGTTTTTCCTTTTGCTCACGACTCATGGTACAGAGAGGCGGGCGCACCCATTCCCCACTTTTTCCAGTGAGGCTGAGCGCATACTTCACAGGAATAGGATTGGTGGTGATGAAGATACCTTTGAAAAGAGGATAAAGCTCGAGGTGGATCTTTATCGCTTTACCAACTTCTCCTTTCTTAAAGGAATCGATCATTTCTTTTATTCTTTTTCCAACCAGATGGGCGGCAACGCTGACCACTCCCTTTCCACCATGAGCAAGGATGGTGAGGGTCATGTTGTCATCTCCACTATAAATGGCAAAATCCTGAGGAGTCATCCGCTGCACGCAAGAGAGCTGATCCACACTCCCTGAAGCTTCTTTAATGGCAACAATGTTGGGTATTTCAGCAAGACGAGCCACAGTCTCAGGGTTGATATTTATTCCCGTCCTTGAAGGTATGTTGTAAAGCATGATGGGTATATCTACTGCTTCCGCTATAGCCTTAAAATGCAGATAAAGACCCTCCTGCGGAGGTTTGTTGTAGTAAGGAGCTACCGCCAGAATGCCATGTACTCCCAGCTTTTCAGCTTCCTTGCTAAGCTTTATCGAATCCCGGGTGTTGTAACTACAGGTCCCGGCTATTACTGCTCCACGATCACCTACTTCCTCAAGAGCTACCTCGAAAAGACGCAATTTCTCTTCATGAGTGAGAGTGGGCGATTCTCCAGTAGTTCCAGAAACCACCACGCCGTCTGAACCATTGAGCATCAAAAAGTTCAGGATCTGGCGAAAACTCTGGTAATCAATTGACAGGTCCTCCTGAAACGGAGTTATCACTGCAGTCAAAAGACTGCCCCATTCTTTCATTTCAAAACCCCCTCAACACAATTCATCGAGCTGAAATTTCCGGTGCAAGGCCTGAATAGCCCGTTCCATGTCTTTTTCCCAAATTAAGCAGGAAATGGTCACGTGAGAGTCCCCAGTTTGCAAGATTTCAATTCCTAACTCTTGAAGAGCCTCGACGAGCTGGGCCATAACTCCAGGTCGGTCAGCCATTTCAAAACCCACCAGGGACACCTTGGCGCAGGGCGCATTGATGGTAACCGCAAAACCCGCTTGTTCCAAAACTTCTTTAACTAAGGAAGAACACTGTTCCTCCACCACAAAAGCGGTATTATCAGGGAAGAGGTTAATGAGGTCTATGCTGATACCTTTCTGAGCCAGAGAGCTAAAGGCGCGGAGTTTGTTCTCAGGCTTCCTGCCAAGCGGTATTACCACCTGGGCCAACCCAGAGCGATAAGCAATGCTATAGAGAGGACGCAATCCTGTACCCCGTATACCTCGCTCCACAAGGTATCTTATATCACAGATGATGGTACCCTCTCCTTCATGAGTAAGACTACGTACCCTGAGAGGCACTCGGTATTCTCGGGCTACGCTCATAGCCTTGTGATGGATAACTTTTGCCCCCTGCTGTACAATTTCTGCAGCTTCGGTGTAAGTGAGACCTTTTATGGTTTGGGCTTCAGGAACGATACGGGGGTCGGCAGTCATTACTCCTTCTACATCGGTAAAAATGTCCACAAATTCCGCATCGAGTGCTGCACCGAGGACCACAGCAGTGGTGTCGCTTCCTCCCCGACCCAGAGTAGTTACATCACCTTCTTCAGTAACACCCTGAAATCCTGCCACCACAACCACATATCCTTCTTCAAGGTACTTTCTGAGGCGCTCTGGTTCCACTCGGAGGATTTTAGCATCTCCAAAGTTAGCATCGGTAATTATTCCAGCCTGCCCACCAGTAAGAGCTATAGAGCGCAGTCCTTGCTTTCTCAGAGCCTGAGCCATGACCACAGCCGAGATAATTTCCCCACAGGACATCAAAAGATCCAGTTCTCTCGGCTCTACCTGCGAAAACTCCTCCTTAGCAAGGCCAATTAAAGTGTCAGTGGCATAGGGAGATCCTTTTCTACCCATGGCTGAGACCACAACCACAGTGGAAAAACCCTCATCGAGTGTTTGCTTGATTTTTTGCACCGCTTTTTCACGAAGTTCGCGGGTATGCACCGAAGTTCCTCCGAATTTCTGTACTACAACCTTCATCGGATTAATGCCTCCTCCACCCTGTTCATAGCCTTCTCAAGAATCGTATCAGGAGTGGTGAGAGAAATCCTGACAAAGCCCTCACCATACCTTCCAAAACCGATGCCAGGAGTAACCACTACTCCAGCCCTGTCAAGCAGAAAATTTGCAAAACCCAGGGAATCAAAACCCGAGGGAACAGGGATCCACACGTAAAAAGTCGCTCTGGGCGGTTTTATTTCGATACCAACCCTGGCAAGAGTTTTTACTACCAGGTCCCTTCTTTTCCGATAAATGGGCAGCAACCACTCCAGCACCTCTTCCGTGCGGGAAAGTGCCTCCACTCCAGCCCACTGGATGGCATTAAAGATACCCGAATCTACATTGGTTTTGATTCTACCCAGAGCTTCTATCAGTTGTTCGTTGCCCACCGCAAAACCTATTCGCCAACCAGTCATGTTGAAGGTTTTAGAAAGTGAATGAAACTCAATAGCCACCTCCCGGGCACCTTCAACCTCTAATATGGAAGGAGCACGATAACCGTCGAAGGCGATTTCTGAGTAAGCGAGATCATGAGCGATTATGAAATTATAGCGTCGAGCAAGCTCCACCACCTCTTTAAAAAAATCAAGGGAAGCTACCTGAGAAGTTGGATTGTTAGGATAGTTAATGAAAACCAATCGGGTTTTTTCCAGAACTTCCTGCGGGAAGCGGCCAAAATCGGGCAGAAAATCGTTTTCCGGGAGCAAGGGTAACTCAAGAGGAATTCCCCCAGCCAGCATACTCCCTATTTTATAAACTGGATAACCCGGGTCGCTGGCCAGCACTATACTGCCGGGATCCACCACACACCAGGCAAAATGAGCTATACCTTCCTTGGAACCAATTAAGGAGACCACTTCCCGTTCCGGGTCTAACTTTACGCCGAAGCGACGCAAATACCACTCAGCCACTGCTTTCCTGAATTCATAAAGACCCCGGTAGGAAGGATAACGGTGGTTTTGAGGTTTTCGCGCCTCCTCACAGAGTTTATCAACGATAAAAGAGGGCGTCGGTAAGTCAGGGTCACCAATTCCCAAGTCCAGTATTTCACGACCCTTTTTCTTTTCTTCTGCTATTTTCTGCTCAATCTGTGCAAAAAGATAAGGTGGCAGTTTCCTGATACGGGTAGCTACTTCCATGTTTCGAGAACCTCCTCGCTTAGCTTTCCTTCAAAAACTTCTTCCGCAGGACCTTCCATAAAAACCTCGCCCCGATCATTAGGCCACGACACAAGCAAGGTACCTCCGGGAAGGTGAATTCGCGCTTCCCTATCGAGCACCCCCTTCAAAACACCAGCCACTAAAACTGCACAGGCTCCAGTCCCGCAGGCAAGGGTTGGACCCACTCCTCTTTCCCACACTTTAACCAATGCCTCCTGCCTGTTGAATACTTCAACAAATTCCACATTGGTCCTTTTGGGAAAAAGAGGGTGTTTTTCGACTTTTTCGCCTATCTTCTCCCATTCATCAGGCAGACTGAAAATAACCGCATGAGGATTGCCCATCGAAACTGCGGTTAACTCGAAGGCTTTGCCCTCCACCTGTAATGGATAATCGACAACTCGCTCAACATTAACATTTATGGGTATAGATGAAGCTTTAAGCCTGGGTTTGCCCATGTTAACCCTCACTGCAAGTTGCCCTTCACGCTCGATAATACGAGGAACAATAATTCCTGCTCTGGTGTCCACGGGAAATTCTCTATCAGTTACTTTACCTCTTTTCCAGAGATAAATGGCAAAGCAGCGGATGCCATTTCCACACATCTCGGCCTCGCTGCCATCTGCATTGAAAATGCGCATTGCAAAGGGTGCTCTATCAGAAGGAGCTACTACAATAACACCATCAGCACCAACTCCAAAATGGCGGTCACACACCTTTTTTGAGAAAGAGGCTCTATCTTTCACTCCTTGCAACTCTTTTTCCTCGAAAACTACAAAGTCATTGCCCAAACCATGCATCTTAACGAAACGCATTTCACTCACCTTCAAGACCCAAAATTGGCTCCAGCCCAAAGAAGAAACGCCTTTTGTTAACTGCTTCTTTCACAGCTATAACAACTCCCGGCATGAAAGAAGCTCTGGACAGCGAATCATGTCTTATGGTCAGAGTCTGCCCTTCATCACCAAAAATAACTTCCTGATGTGCAACCAGTCCAGGCAGGCGAACACTATGCACCCGAACACCGTTTACCAGGGCACCTCTCGCTCCAGAGTAAAGCTCCTCACCCTGGACAGGGGCGGTTCTACCGCCAGCAATCGAAAGTGCTGTCTTTATAGCCGTTCCCGAGGGAGCATCCTTTTTCTGGGGATGATGCATCTCAACTATTTCAACCCCTTTCATGAACCTCGAAGCAATGCGGGCAAAATACATCATCAAAACTGCGCCAACTGCAAAGTTGGGAGCCACCACACAACCCGCATGGCCTATTTCGCTGGCGTGGCGCAAGTGCTCAATTTCTTCCTCCTTGAGACCGGTTGTTCCCACCACCAATGAGATCCCTTTCTCCAGACCTTCCAGATAAATCTCCAGATGCTCACGAAAAGCCCGAGCATGGGTAAAATCGACCACAACCTCTGGAGAGGTTTTTGCCAAAGCTTTCTTGAGATCGCTATCTATTAAAACACCTGTTTTACCTATTCCAGCAACCTCTCCAGCATCTTTTCCTATTTCCGAAATGTCGCAGGCGCCGACCAGCAAAAGCTCCTCATCGCTAACCACTGTCTTGACCACTTCCCTGCCCATTTTGCCCGCTGCACCGGTTACCAGAACTTTTATTGGTGACATAGTTTCCTCACCCCCGTTTTCTTTAATTTCCGGGGAGAATATCTCTCCTTATCAGATCGCTCAAGCTTTCCGGTCTTACTACCAGCTCGGCTTTACCTTCTTTAACAAACACCACACCAGGACGAGGAATCATATTGTAGTTTGAAGCCATAGTGTGGTTATACGCACCAGTCCCTTCCACCACCAGGATATCCCCCGTCAACAACCGGGGTAACTCAATCTCAGGAATAATTACATCTCCTGACTCACAACACTTCCCTACCACGGACACCTTTTCCCGACTCTTATCAAGCATGCGGTTGGCCACTAAAGCCTGATAGCGAGCGCCATAGAGTACGGGGCGGGGATTATCGGTCATTCCTCCATCAACAGCAACGTATTTTTTAATACCTGGAATCTCTTTGATGGTTCCTATCCTGTAAACCGTGTTGCCTGCTGTGTTTACAATGGAACGTCCCGGCTCTACAATCAGGCGGGGTAACGGGAAAGAATGTTCCTCGCACCACTCACGGACCCTGGTGGTAATAGCCTCAACATATTGCTCAATGGAAGGAAACTGATTTTTTTGTTCATCAAGGTAGGGGACACCAAGCCCTCCTCCCAAATCCAGCTCTTCCAAAAGAAAGCCAGTTTCTTTCCAGAACTGGAACATAAATTCAAGCATAACCTCACAGGCCTTCAAAAAGGGTTCCAGGCTGTCAATTTGCGAACCTATATGGCAGTGAACACCCTTAACCTCAAACTGAGGTAAGGCAAGGGCTTTCCCTATGACCTTCCTGGCCACACCCCCAACAATGGGTAATCCAAACTTGCTGTCGATTTTACCAGTGGTAATGTAATGATGAGTGTGGGGGTCAATGCCCGGGGTCAGTCTAAACAGAAGGGGTAACTTTCCATGAACGTAATTTTTGGCTTCTTCAGCAAGGATTTCAAGCTCTGCTTCGCTGTCCACTACCCAGCGCCCCACTCCTTCCCGCAAAACCATACTCCTTTCCTGAGGGGTCTTGTTGTTGCCGTGAAAAATGATTCTATCCACAGGAAAATCATTAGAGCGTGCAATGTAATACTCTCCACCGGAAACAACGTCCAGAAAAAGCCCCTCTTCAAAAACAATGCGGCACATAGCAGAGCATATAAATGCTTTGCTGGCATAGGCAACAGCGTAATTGGGGTAAAAACGTTCAAAAGACTGCCGGTAAAGACACATGCTTTCTCTGAGCAAAGCTTCATCAAAGAGGTAAAGGGGAGTTCCAAACTCCTGGGCTAACTGGACAACATCACATCCCCCAATTACCAGGTGGCCATGCTCGTTTACTTCCTTCTTACCCAGCATCATCCCAACCCTTTCCGAAGTTTTTGCCTTTCTTAACATAAGAAACTTCAATTGTCAATGATAAATGAAAGACCCTCAATGTCTTAGCCAGGAAAAACCAGGGAGGCATATCCCACTACTTGAGAAAAGTCCCCACTAACCTCTCCACTATGAGCGTACTGGAGAAGGCGAGGTGGAGGGGCATTTCTAAGCTTCTGATAAAGCATCAAAACGGCAATTGCTCCCGGACCGCACACGCTTACTGAAGCTTTCTGCAAAAAAGTGTAAAAACCTTCCACGTCCAGATTCAGGATATAAGATATCGCTTGCTGATCTTTCTTTTCAGCAATCTCTGCCGGTTCATAGTGGCTGAAGTCACTGCTTGCCACAATGACCAGGTTTTTCTCCTTAGAAAGCTCATATAGAGCCTCAGCTACCTGCTGGGCCACCTTTTTCCGCTGGTCAAGGAGCACTATGGGGACTATCTTGAAAGGGCAGGACAGGAAGTACTGCAAAAAGGGTATCTGAACTTCGACAGAATGTTCTGCGAAGTGAGCTTGCTCGTCAAAAGCAAAAACCGGAAAATTTTCCTTCAGAAAACCGGCCGCTTCAAGGTCCAGCATAACTTTTCCCAGGGGCGTAAGCCACTCCTCCTCTTCGCTCAAGGCAACCGAAGCTCCATAACCCCGGTGATTAGGCCCTATTATGCAGAAAGTGGTTTCCCGGTTAACCCGGGAAAGGGTTGCAAAGGACCAGCAGGCAACAGCTCCAGAGTATATGTAACCAGCGTGAGGAGCAACCACACCGTTTACTTCTTCAAAAAAAGGAACTTTTTCAAGATTTCTACCTGGACCAAGGGATGATTGCTGAAGTTCCTGGATAAGCAATTTGATTTTCTGAGCATCTCCAGGGTAAAAATAACCAGCCACCGCAGGTTTTCTAACCATTGATCACCACTCCCGGTACCTTCGAATTCGCAGACGAATAAAAATAAGCAAAAGCAGAACGAATAACAAAGCCAGTATAATCAGGAGACTATTAGCGCCTCCTAAAAGAGCAAAAGAAAGCCAGAGATAGGGAAAGAGCGCATTGCGATATCCATATTGGTAAGACTTTTTGTAAAAAGAAAGAGCTTCTCTTGCTCTTCCCTCTTCTCTCAATAAAGAAGCCTTCCTAAAGTAAAGCTCTCCCAGCGTGCTCTTCCAGGAAGATCGATTTTCAGGATCCTTGAGGAAAAGCTGCTCCGCCTGAGCAATCATCCCCTCCAGGTCACCAATCTTCTGGCAGGCTTCAAAAAGCATTTTTAGCGTTTCCGGTCTTTCCCGCTCCTCAAGAGAAAGGCGCTCTACATACTGGAAAAACTCTTTAATCTTGTCCTCTTTAAGGAGCTGAGTAAGATATACCTCGGGCTTGAGTAGAAAAAAAGCCTCTATAACTACAATTCTCATTTTTCCAGCATCGGCAACCAAAAGGCGTCCCTCGCTATCCACCCACAGGCCTTCAGGGTGAGAAAAACCGAAAGAAGCGTCTCCACCCTGGCCCAGGATATAGTGCAACCTCCCGTTCAGGTCGTATATTTTCACCCGATGGTTGTTGTAATCAGTTATAAAAACCCAATCCCCTTTTATGAAGAGATAACGAGGCCTGTTAAAGCGCTCTTTATCGCTACCCTCACCACCGAACTCAAACAAGAAATTGCCATCAGGGCCAAAAACTTTAACCAGATGATGCACCGTGTCAGCAACCCAGATTCTTCCCTGAGTATCAACCGCAATGCCTCGGGGGTAATAAAACTCATCTCTTCCCATGCCCTCCTTACCAAAAGAGAAAAGGAGCTTACCAGACTCATCAAAAACCACTATCCTGGAATTATCGGTATCAGTAAGGTAAATGCGGCCTCCGCTTACCCAGATGCCCCGGGGTCCCTTGAGGGGAAGTTCCTGCGGTTTGATTACCAATTCAACCTGATAGCTTTTCCCATCAAGCACTCTTATCTGATTGGCTTTCTGCTCAACCACGTAAACCCTGGCTCCATCTCCAGAAAAGGCAACGCCCACCGGTCCCTGCAGACCCTTGACCACTCTGGACAGCTTCCAGGAAGGATCAAAAACCAGCACTCGATCCTTGTCCCAGTCGCTAACCAGAATTTCTCCCGAAAGCGGATTTTCAGCAACGTACACCGGATATCCAAAGAAAGGAATTTCATCTTCAAAGCTGTCTACGACTCTCTCCAGAACAAATTCCTGAGCATCTGCACCCACGAACGCTCCCACCAGGAAGAACAGTCCTAAAAAGAAAATTAGAACCCGGCGCCAACTCCCTTCAAGAAACAACTTGAATCAACTCCTTCATTTTGCTTTTTACCTTTTCCTCAACCGCTTCCGGTCCCTCAGAGTCCAGAAAGAGTGGAAGAGAAAAGTTAACAGTAATAGGAAAGGGTTTTGGGAAGGACCTCCCTCGGGGGAAGCTCTCGAAAGTGCCCCTTATACCAGCCACCACCACCGGTACTCCAGCCTTAACCAGGAGCTTCACCACTCCAGGCTTAAAATCCAAAATCTCTCCCTGGTTACGGGTCCCCTCTGGAAAAAGGCAGACTACTTTCCCTTCTCGCAGAAGAGAAAGCACCCGCTTGATAGCTGCCGCGTCTTTCTCACCTCTGCGCAGGGGAAAAGCACCAAGCTGCTTCAGGAAAAAGGCAGCCACGGGATTACGGAAGAGCTCCTCTTTAGCGACAAAGTAAACTCTCCTGGGACAGGCACACCCCACAACAACCGGGTCAAGATAGCTTGAGTGATTGGCCACAATGAGACAGGGGCCAGAACGCGGAAAGTGCTCCTTTCCCCTCACCCGGAACCGGCAAAAAACCAGCAGTAAAAACAGAGCTATGGCTTTACTCAGATAGTAAATCACTTTGCTCACCGGGAAAAAGCTTTCATAGTCTTATTGTAAGGATTTGTGGAAACTTAATCAACCGGTGCGCAAATAGAGTTTTTACCAAAAAGCAAGCAACTATCACCGGAGGGTGGCTCATCGAGCCACCCTCTACTTCAGGAAAGCAACTTTTCGCTCTCTCTATCGCAATGCCCCTTTAGACGAGAGCAGATGGAGCGAAAATTCACAACTCCTAAAAGCTTACCTTCATCAGGCTCAACAACAACTGCCCAATCTTGAGCTGAAAGAAACATAGCCCGCAGCACCTCCTCAAGAGGCGTGAAAGGCATAACTGTTGCACACTTTATGACTTCACCGTTCAGGTTCTTAGCCTCCAAGAACCTCTGTTTTTCATCAACAACCAGCACAAAGTCCCAATTCTCCTCTTGCCTACCCGAAAAACCTCCTCCCGGATTTTGGGAACTTCCTTCTCTAACCACAGGTACATCCTTTTCCAAAACCTCTGAAGCGATAAGCAGGTGTAAAGTATGGAAGAATCCTTTAGCTCCCAGGAATTCCTCCACAAAGGGGTCGGCAGGATTAAAGAGGAGCTCCTGCACAGTACCGACCTGAAGAACACGCCCCCTTTTCATAATCCCAATACGGGTAGAAAGCTTTATGGCTTCCTGCAGGTCATGGGTCACAAAAAGAATGGTTTTCCCCAAACGCCTGTGCAAGCGTAAAAGCTCGTTCTGCAATTGCTCCTTGCTAATCTGGTCCAGCGCACCAAAGGGCTCGTCCATAAGAATTATTTTAGGGTCTGAGGCCAGAGCTCTGGCTACTCCAACCCTCTGTCTCTCTCCACCACTGAGCTCACGGGGAAAGCGGTATAAATAGGATTCCTCAAACCCAATAATCTCCAGCAGCTCTCTTGCTCTTTTTCTGCGCACAGAGGAATTAACCCCCATAATGGAGAGAACGTAGGTAATGTTCTCCTCCACAGTGAGATGCGGAAAAAGGCCAATTTGCTGGATAACGTAACCAATACGTCGACGCAATTGAATAGGGTCCCACTCCATAACTTCCTTACCTTCCACATATATGGAACCCGAAGAAGGTTCAACAAGCCGGTTAACCATCTTCAAAATGGTAGTTTTACCACAACCAGAAGGTCCAATTAAACAGAAAAATTCACCTTCCTCAAGTTCAAAAGAAACACCATCAACAGCCCGAATATTGCCCAGATAAGTCTTAACCACATCTTGAAACACAACCACAGACGACATAAACCTTACAAAAGCCCCTTCCTTTCCAAAAATTCCCGGGCCACGTCTCTGGGATCCATCAGTTTTTCATCCACGAGATAGTTCATCTCAGTCATTTCTTCGTTACTAATCTGCCCTTCCAGTCTACTCAGTACCTCGGCAATCACCGGGTATCTATCCAGGGTTTCCTTCCGCACCACAGGCGCACAGAAATAAGAAGGGAAATAGTTCTTATCATCTTCAAGAATCACCAAGTTGAATTTCTTTAAAAGACCGTCGGTTGAGAAAGCATCTATAACGTCAACTTCTCTGGATACTATAGCCGGGTACTTCAGGGCAATAGCCATCTGCTTAGTAGCCTTAAACCGGAAGCCGTAGGTTTTCACCAGATTCTCGTAACCATCTTTCCGCTCAAAAAAGTCTGGTTCAGCTCCAAAAATATAGCGTTCCGAAACCCGAGCCAGGTCTGAGAAAGTCTTCAGATTGTCCTCTTCAGCCGATTCCCTGCGCACCGCCAGAGTGAAAGTGTTGTTGAAACCAAAAAGCGGGAGGTAAACCAGGTTAAACCTCTTTTCATATTCTTCTTTTACTCGCTGGTATAGCTCCATTGGGTCAGATATCAACTCATCTTTCCTGAGAACCTCCTGCCAGGAAGTGCCAGTATACTCAGGATAAATATCAATGTCACCCCGCACAATAGCCGGATGCAAAATAGAAGTAGTACCTCCTTCAACGATTAAACGCTCTACTTTAAGGTCGGTGTGCGCCTTCAGTATCTGCACTATAATTTCAGCCAGAATATGAGACTCAGTGAAAGGCTTGTTGCTAACCACCACTTTGCCTTCCTGCGCCCAGGCTATACCAGCAGAAAACACCACAAGGAAAACCGCCAAAAAAAATAAACTGAGTATTTTCATCCTGCAACACTCCTTACATTTGAATTCGGCGTAAAAGTCTTTTTTCTAACAAGCCCAAAAGGGTATCTGCTACCAGAGAAAGAGCAGCTACCAGGATACTTCCGGCTACGATTAGCTCCGTGTAGTAGGAAGTTATGCCTCGAAAAATGAGCACTCCCAGACCCCCAGCGCCTATAAAAGCAGCGATGGTAGAAACCGAAATGGTCATCACCACTACAGTTCGAAAACCTGCTACGATGAAGGGGAGTGCAAGCGGTAACTGCACTTTGAAGAGCAACTGCCAGGCAGTGCTTCCCATCCCCCGGGCCGCCTCCACGATTCCGGGATCAACGTTAGTAATTCCCACATAGGTGTTGCGAACAAGGGGCAGGAGCCCATAGATAAAAAGCGCAAATAGAGTGGGTTTCAAACCAATACCCAAAAGAGGAATCATGAACCCAAAAAGTGCGAGAGCAGGGATGGTGTAGAGAATTCCGGTCACCGCCAAAACTACTGAAGCCCAGGAACGAAAGCGAGTGATGAGAATTCCCAGGGGAATACCCACAATACCAATGAGCAAACAGGCTACAAACGAGATGTAAACATGTTCAAATAAGCTTTGCAAAACCAGCTCTCGGCGCTCAAAAAGGAGCATCAAAACCCGCCACAGAAAATCCATAGCGATCCACCCATTACATGGTGATGATGGTAAAACCCTCTTCGAGAAAGCGGCACATCCCGGGATGACCTTTCATGTCCTCAAGAAGAGCAAGACCTTCCTTTTTCACAGCATCCAGGACTTTCATTTTAGTCGAACAAGCCTTACAGGCGCCAGCAATCAGACCTTTGCCTTTTACTTCCTGGTAAAGTTCATGTAGAGGATGAGAAGATTCAGCAAGTAGCGGTACCAGACGGGTGGCACTCCCCTCAAAAACAATACAGACCGTATTCCCGCTCTCATACATGTCCAGTGCGTTTAAAAGGACGTGAACGAAGCACATCTCCTGGTCTCGAAAAGCGAAAAAAGCTACTTTTTGCATAGACAACCCCTTTTTTTCTCTTTAACCAGAATCCATGGCAAGATATTTCGCATCGAGTCTAAAAGGTTACCATTCTTAAATCCCCCTGTCTTACAAACACCGCTTTTGGAAATTAAGAAGGGAAAGGCGGGAAATAGCTGAAAAACCTATAGAAACCGCTTCCAAAATAAAATGGCGCCCCCAAGCGGATTTGAACCGCTGCCGCCGCCTTGAAAGGGCGGTGTCCTGACCGGGCTAGACGATGGGGGCGCTTTTTACTCTTGCTCCCGATTTCTTCCTGCGAACGAGCCCTATTTTATAAGATAGGGCACCAGTAACGCAAGGGTTTTTTCAAAAAATTTTGATTATTAACTACTCCCTTACAATAGCACTGGTGGGACAGGAATCGATAGCCTCGTCAACACAGGGAGCACTTTCATCTGCCCCGGGTTTAACCACGCTTTTACCCTCTGCATCCATCTCAAAAACATCCGGGCATATGTTTACGCAGAGTTCACAGCCAATACACTCGTCAGCGATTACTTTTAAGGCCATTGCATATCTCCTCCCTTGTCTTTAGGAATTTAAACCAGGAGAAATTATAACATAAATTCCCGATTTCAAACCCCTTCCAGATATTTTCTTTTAGCCATATCAAGGCCAGGGGCAGTTTTAAAGAAACTTTCGATAAAGGAACGCAACTCATTTTCTTCTAATTTCTCTTCTTCAAGATTTACCAGCATATCCGCTTCGATAAGTACTTGAAAGTCTATACCATCCACTCTGTCAAAGTTATGATGGTTGCCCACAAGATAGAGAACCCGCTCCCTAATCCAGGGTTGTTCGCCAATTTTCTCCAGAATTTCCCGCGCAATGGGTGGGCCAGCAAGGTGCTGGAATTTACCTTCCCGGCTCCCAAACCGCTTTTCTGCCTCCACTATTCCCACATCGTGAAGCAACGCAGCAAGGTGCACTATCTTCTGAGTGGCTGCATCGAGTTCTAATCTCTGAGCTATATCCCGGGCAAAGTTGAAAACCTGTCGGGTATGCTCAAGCATAGAGGGATCCTCTCGAAAAACCTCCTTGAGCTCTTGCCATATTTCCTGATACATAAGCGATCAACTCCCTTCTCCCAGGTTTTGCAAATCCTCCTCGCTAAAACCAAAATAGTGCCCTATCTCATGAAGTATTACTTCTTTGAGCCTCTCATAAAAGGCTTCCCGGGTAGGAGCCACGCGTAGAATATTACCTACAAAAAGCACGATCCTATCCGGCATAACAAAACTGTATCCCCTGCCCCGTCGGGGCAAGGGCACTCCCTGATAAAGGCCCAGCAAAAAGGGAGAATACCCATCGCGCAAGGAGGGCTTTTCTTCGATAATAAACTCCACATTCTCCATACGAGACCTGATGAGCGGTGGAAGAGAAGATAACACTCTCTCCACCATTTCTTCCACTTCTCTCTTCTCCATATTCTGAATTTTAAATCAGAAAAGGTTCCCTCTCAAGTATGCTTGAACTTTAAAACTCCTTTTTCCTTGCGAACCCTCCTCAATGTTTCCGCATACTCTTTCTCATAGACCACGCAACCAGTATTTTCCTGTCTGATCAAAAGCTCCATGCAGGTATCACAAAGAGTGCACCAGCGAACGGTGTCTTCTTTACCCTCCATCATCTTGCGAGGAAGATAAGGATCAGCAAGAGACTGACGACCTATAGCTATCATGTCGGTGACTCCATCCCGGATATTCTTGTTTCCCCAGTAACGAAGACTGGCCCTTTCCTTTTCCAGAGCCGCCAGATAATTGTTGCCATCCCTGAAAAGCGAATAGGCCGAACCTATTATTACTGCTTTATTAACCGCCTTTTTAGCCTCCTTCTGGAAATAGTGATGCAAATACACATAGTCGGGAATGCGCTTGTCTGGATGGGCCAGAGCAATGGTCAAAGAGGGATTACCTGCTGAAACCATTACAAAGCTTGCGCCTCTTTCCTCAATGCCTCGAATAAGGTCCAGTGGCTCTGTAAGGTCTATTATTGCGTTATCAGGACCCTTACATCCCTGGCCTCCAGGTATGCCTTCCCACATCGTAATTTTAGAACCCACCAGAAAGCCGGGATCATTAATCTCTTTCTGGATGCGCTCATAGATTTCAAAAGCAAAGCGTCTCCGGTTTTCCCAGGGACCTCCATATTTCCAGTCACGGTCGTTGTAAGGACGCAAGATCTGGGTTCCAAGATAGCCATGGCAGAGCTTAACATCCACACCATCAGCCCCACAGTTGTGAGCTATCTTGGCTGCCAGTACAAACTGGTCAATAATTTTATCCACGTCTTCCTCAGAAAGCAGCTCCCCTCCCAGACCTGGTAAGGGTTTAACGCAAACTCTTTTTGAAAACTCAGGACTGCTCAGTTCGCCAGAGTGAGTCAGTTGCCATATGAAAAGAGTTTTGTCGTTTACACTCTTCATCTCTCTGGTAAAAGCAGTAAGAGCCTTCTCATTGTGCGGCTCAATGGACAGCTGATGCAGACGGGCTCGCGATTCATAAGAAACAGTTATCGCTTCCAGAAATACTACTCCAGCACCGCCCTCAAAAAGCCTCGAATACCTACGATAAGTCTTATCAGTGGGATTGCCGTTCTCATCTGCATCATTACATTCCATAGCATTAATAACAAAGCGATTCTGCGCCACACGATTGCCAATTTGAATAGGGGTAAACAGTGGCTCCTGGGACATAAACGTGACCTCCCTTAATAAATTTTTTCTGAATCAAGCATATACTCACATCCAGGCAGAGCAAACCCAGGAGAATACCAGTAAAATACCTGTTTTGTACCAGCTAAACAGCGTAAGGCACTGCTTAATAAGCCAGGGTCAGAGAAAGAAAAAGAGGCATGAAAATCACTCAAATAATATTTCTGAGATAAGTAACCAGATTGATCTGGGAACCAGCAATGCCCAGTTTTTTACGCAAGTTCTGACGGTGAAACTGCACAGCCTTTTTAGAAATGGAAAGTGTTTCAGAAATCTCCTTGCTACTTCTTCCCTCTTTAATGAGTAAAGCAATTTCCAGTTCTCGGGGGGTCAGCAAAGAAAGCTTCTGTCGAGATTCGGAGTAAGAACCGGAGTAGAAATTGGTAAGCCAGAAGGAAAGAAAAGAAAAATAGCGGGCTTCTGGTGTATTCCCTGTAAGAGCCTCCAGTTCTTTTAAAGTTGGTAAAATGAACTCCTTGAGTCGTTTTTCAAAGAAAAGCTTTCGTCTTCTTTCTTCTTCCTCCTTCTCCTCAAGAAGATCACGAAGCATTTTATTCTGTTGTTCCAGATAAGACACTTTTTTCCTCAAAAGTAGCACTTCTTCTTCAAGTTCTCGCACCGGAATAAGATTCTTAACGTATTCGAGTACCCCAACTACCTCTCGATTCCCATCAAAAAGGGGGAAAGCATAGATTTTTTGCGCCTTCTCTTTTCGAAATTCCAGCCCATCATAAGACGCAATTTCAGTGGCCACCTTTTTCTCTTCAATGGCCCGGAGAGAAGGGCAATTCAAACAGGGCTTTTTCCTGCCGTGAAAAACCCAGAAGCACTTTTTGCCACGAGCAGGCATCTTATGCTTATACCACTGCTGCATGGTGAAATTCAAATCAATGATGCGAAGTTGAGTATCAAGCAGACTCACTCCGTCAGGAACACCGTTCAAAACAACCCGAAAAATAAAGTTTCCGATCATGTTTCTGAAAAAGCTGTCATAAGTGAAAGCTTTGTTTCCCATGATTCCAAAACCCTCAAAAAGCAAATCTGCCTCGCTTTCCCCGATTATAGCACATACCCTGTGGGCAAGCGCTTTTGAGGAAATCAATACACATTCTTGCAGAAAACAAGCTTCCTTTTTGAAAGTGTAAAACCGAAAAACGTTAAGCGGAAAGCTCCGAACTCCACAAAACAAATAATGGTTGACTTTGCCTTAAGAAGAAATTATAATTGGTGATGCTTAAGTGGCCCCATCGAATAGTGGTTAGTTCAGCGGGCTCTCAATCCGCAGGCCGGGGTTCGATTCCCCGTGGGGCCACCAGAAAAGCCATTAAGACGCAGCAGCGAGCTTCAAAATCGAATCCTTGAGCCTTTCCAGAGGTTGCCCTTTGGTGATGTAAGCACTGGCTCCTGCTTTCTCGGCGTTGTTTTTACATTCCTCTCCGTCACATATGGAAAGGACGATTACTTTCAAGTTTTTGAAACGCCTGCGCAACATACGGGTCAAGGCTATCCCGTTGCTATTCGGTAAGAGGTAAATACTCTTTAACGAGAAACTATTTATGCCCTCCTCCCGGTAGTAAAATCGAGAGAAAAATTTCTGTTCTGCTCCAATCAATCCACAGCCCCAGACCAAAAACTCAGTCATCCAACTTGTGTAAGAACAAACATCCCAAAAGAGGTATAATTAGAAAAATTTCTGCTGACCTTACTTAAGGAGGGATACAAAATGGCCTTCAAAGCTCTCTTTCTTTCTCATGCCCCTGACGCAGACCCTGAAAAACACCGCTGCTTTATTGACACTGGCAAGTACAGGCTCTGGGTGGTTGTCGTAAAGAGTCAGGAAGAAGCGGTTAAGTCTGCTCAGGAACTTTATGAAAAGGAAAGTATTGATGCTATCACCCTGTGCCCAGGGTTTACTCACAGAGACGTGGCAGAAATCTACGAGGCCCTGGGAGGAAAGGTATCAGTCAGCGTTGCCAGAGGGGACGGGCCCAGCAATCAAATAGCCCAAGGTGCACTGCAAAGGGAATACGCCGAAGAATAAAAACTGCTGTCAAATTGCTGTCATCTTGGATTTTGGGGTCAGAGGGAAGTGCCTGGAAACCTTGAAAAACCTGGTGCGCCCGAGAGGAATTGAACCTCCAGCCTTCGGCTCCGGAGGCCGACGCTCTATCCTGTTGAGCTACGGGCGCACCTCTGATAATATTGTAACCAGGAAAAACAATAAGTCAACAAGGAGGCGCATAGCTTGAACACTCTTGCCAAGGTCCTTCTCTATCTCGGTATTTATGCTGTTTTGCATTTTGCTTACGAAGCAACCGGGATTCCCCTTTTGAAACCCATCTCAGGCGTGGATGAATCGGTGTTCGAACATCTCAAAATTGGGTTCTACGCCTATCTCCTGGCAAGCATCGTTGAATATTTCTTCATCAGGAGGCATCATCCACCCCTTAACTTCTGGACCTCCCGCATTTTTGCTTCCCTCTTTCTGCCCTGGTCCATAGTGATCATCTGGTATCTCGCCCCAGCTCTGGTTGGTCCGCTCAACACTCAGGCAGAGCTTGCCTGGGCGCTCACAGTAACCTTTTTATCTGGAATCACCGCTAAACAGATAGAGAAAGCGCTGGAAGAAGAAGTGCTTCCAGCTGGTTTTAATCTTGTCGTCATCATTTTGTTTTTAATTACGTTGATTTTCTTTTTTGCTTTTACTTACCAGAAGCCCTGGATAGACCTTTTTGTTGATCCTCTCACCCTCGGAGGTCACTGAACATGGTCACCAAACCAGACGTCTATTATTTCCAAAGCCCTCTCACGTACCCGAATTGAGCTAAGGGGATTGAGGCAGTGGGATAATTCCTCTTCAACCAGGGCTACCAAGTCCTCAGGAACCAGAAAGTTAGGAATATCCCTTATAAAAACCGCTTCTGGATAAAGCTTCTTTGCCGCTTCATATACCGCAACTTGAGCGGTGGTGTAAGCATTAAGCTCGACAAATTTTTGAATCTCATTGCTGGAAACAGGATAAAGGGAAGCAGCAAGCACCACTCCACCTTTTTCAGCTTAAATCAGAGCTGCGTTTCCAGAAAAATCCTCAAGCTGGAATTCTCCATTTGCGTCTGCTTCCAGCAGGTAAACCTGACCAGCTTCATTTTCAATGCGCACTCTCGCAAAGGAAGGTCCTCCACACCCTGCGGGCAAGTTTACCCTGCCACATAAAAGGCAAGAACTTGCACGAGGTGCTCCCAAAAGAGCTCCACTAAAACAACCTCCCAGAAGAAAAACTCCTGCAACCAGAATCAGTAAAATATACGACCTTGACATAATTTTACCCCAGAGAGTTCAGCACTTCTTATCAAATACTAAAGCAAAACAGCCATCCCGGCTATAGGAAAAATTTCCTATTTTAAGCACTTTTTCATTCTCAAAAACCGAAAAGACACACCACCCAGTTCAACTGGGGGCAATTCAGTCTCGAGTAAATACCCGAGCCGCTTGTAAAAAGAAATAGCAATGCCGTTCTCTTCGTCAACATCCAGGACCAGATAGTCCGCTCCGGCCTTTTTAGCTTTCTTCTCTACCTCACCAAGGAGTTTCTTTCCCAGGCCCTGTGCCTGATACTCAGGATAGAGAGCCAGATTGCTAAGATAAAATTCACCCTGCTTTATCTCCCCCAGGGGAAAAACGCGCAGGAGAAAAGGAACTCTCTTCCTTTCTCCGTAAAACAGAAGATAGCTGATAATTGAAAGGCCCGTGAGCAATCGTTCTCTGCGCTTTTCCTCAAAGGAATAACCCAGAGCCATGCCCTTTATCTTCTCTCCCTCGCTGAGAAAAAGGGTGTGCCGGTAACTGAAAAGGTTTCTTCTTCTAAAAAAACAGAACCGCGCTACTTCAAACTTTAAAGAACCCCAGAGCTCTTCAAAAAAAGAGGGAGCCGAGAGAATCAGTAATTTCGAAAAGTGAAAAGCCATATCCCGATTCGGCCGAGCAAGCATAACCCCTGCCAAAGCCGACAACCCCCGTTTTTAAAGTTCAACTTTTTAAAAATCTCCACTGTATTTTCACACATAAAAAGAAAAGAGGGCAGGACCCTGCCCTCTTTTCTTTTTAAACCAAAAAGGATCGATACACAACCAATTCCACTTACTTATCGCTTCCTATGTCTGGTTATTACCTACACCATTGTTCTGACCATTGTTACCAGTGCCCGGGCCATCACCATTCAGGTTTCCATTACCGTTTCCAGGGTTAGGACAATTACCGTTGCCGTTTCCGGGGCCACACCCACTATTTCCACCATCTTCATCACCGTCGTTTTCGCCGTCTGTGTCGCCTCCGGCTCCTTCATTGTTATCTCCGGTCTCTCCATTGTCAGCACCATCATTTTCATCTCCGCCATCGGCGCCATCCACGGTTATAGTCACTCCCCCACCTGGTACTCCGCCACCTCCTGGTGCACCAAAGAGGTTACGCACAATACCTGAAGCAAGCCGGGAAACTGTTGCATCCTGCTGAGCATCACGGCACTCTTTGAGAACATTCTCTACTGCCTGCACCAGTTCCGGAGTAGGAACAAATCCCGGTATGTCACTGCACTTTACCTGGCCTGGATAGAGCTGTTTGGCGACTTCATAAATTATCACCTGAGCTGTGGTGTAGGCATTGGCTTCACCAGCATTGTAACTGCTTCCTTCAGGAATGATGCCCTGCTTCACCCACATATTCTCTTTCACCTTGGCATAGAGGATGTAGCAGGAATCCTGAGCTCCAGATACCTCATACTCTCCGCACTGGTTGGTATAGGTAACCAGGTTATTGCCATTTTCACCCATCAGGCTCACTTTAGCTTCCGGTGCTGGTTCGCTACCTGAAGAGACCTGAGGGTTGGTGCAGGAAGAAACCACGCAATCTGCATCAGGTACTGCTACTTTACCCTGAATGCTCACTCCTCCCGGGGCACCAAACTGGGCTCCCTGCTGCATACAGCCGGCAAGGAAAAGGAGGGGAAGCAACAATCCCAGAAGCAGAACTAAATTCTTAGCAAAACCGATTTTCTTCATAATCTTCGGACTCCTCTCTGACATTTCTAAAATTCAGAACTTGAACCAAGTATAAGCAGTCCTTTGCTCAGCGTATATAGGACAATCCTCCTATTTCCTCTTCCCTTCTTTCCTATTTTGCATTCAAAATCTCTTCACAATTTATTCAAAGAATATTCTCAACAAAGTTTTATAATAAAAGAGGGTGAATTTTATGGCTAAGATACTGGTTGTTGAAGACGAGGCGGGAGTCTCTGAGCTGGTGACCATGTACCTCAAAAAAGAGGGCTTTGAGGTAGCACAGGTTTTTGATGGCGAAGAAGCACTCCAGAAACTGCGCAAGCAATCTTTTGACCTGGTGATCCTGGATATTATGCTCCCTGGAAAAGACGGCTTTGAAATCTGCCGGGAAGTGCGGAAGTTTTCAAAAGTGCCTATCATCATGCTCACAGCAAGGGACGAAGAAATTGACCGAGTGGTAGGTCTTGAAATCGGAGCTGATGATTACATACCCAAGCCCTTCAGTCCCCGGGAGATGGTAGCCAGAGTCAAAGCGGTGCTGCGCAGGGTAAGCGGTCCTGAAGGAACACAAAAGCGGACTCCCAAGGTTCTTAACTTTCCCGGTTTCTCCATTAACCTTGATGCCCGGGAGGTAAAAGTGGGAAACAACAAGCTGGAGCTAACCCCCAAGGAGTTCGAACTGCTTGCTTTCCTGGCTCAGAATCCCCACCGGGTCTTCAATCGGGAGGAGTTGCTGGAGCGGGTATGGGGTTATGATTTTGCTGGAGACTCCCGGACCGTTGATGCCCACGTAAAAAGGATCCGCAAGAAATTCTCTGAAGCCGGTTTTCCAGCACCTATAAAAACTGTGTGGGGTGTGGGATACCGCTTTGAAGCAGAAGAAACATGAAAAAATCTCTCTTCAGGAAGCTGCTTCTTTCCTACCTCATGGTGGTACTTGCCTCAGTAGGTGTTTTGAGCCTGGTCACCGTGTTCCTATTCCGCAACTACTATCTGGACCTGAAGGAAAAAGAAATACTTCAGGAAGGAGAGAATCTCTCCAGGGTGATCCTTGCTTACCTTCAAGATGGAAAACTTCCTGCAAACATAAAGAGAATCCTTGAAGCCCGCACTCTTTCC
Source organism: Atrimonadaceae bacterium G-SL-SR-0-11 (assembly GCA_048814795.1). Taxonomy (GTDB): domain Bacteria; phylum Atribacterota; class Atribacteria; order Atribacterales; family Thermatribacteraceae; genus Thermatribacter. The sequence continues at coordinate 1,639,073 of CP184673.1, forward strand.
CGGGACATAAGGGTGATTTTTCTCTCCGAAGAAGACCTCTCCGGCCCACCACCCTTTCCCATACCCCAGCGCCAGCGCAGGTTTCTGGAAGAAGCCCGCAAAAGGCTGATGGAGGGACAAAGAATTTTTGAGAAAGCAACCATCCCTTTCTCCGGCCAGAACTTTCTTCTTGCCGTATTTCCCCTCCAGGAGGAAGGACACTTTCTGGGGGCTCTGGCTTTATTTTCGCCCCTTGTCGATACCACCGCCACGGTCAACACCGTTTTGCGACTGACCCTGCTTTCCGGGCTATTCGCTGTGGGACTTTCCTTTCTTCTTGCTTTTCGGTTTTCCCGCTCCATAACCCAGCCACTCCAGATGATCCGTGAAAAGGCTCGCTCCATGGCTTCGGGAAATTTCGAAACCGTCATAGAGCTCAATCAACAAGACGAGATTGGAGAACTGGCCCGGGACGTAAATTATCTTTCGCACACTCTGGGGGAAACCTTAAAAACTCTAGAAAGAGAAAAAACACAGATAGAAAGCATTCTGAAAAACATGCAAGAGGGTGTGGTAGCCGTAGACCAGCAGGGAGAAATATTTCTCGCCAACCCCGCTTTTTTGAAAAGCTGGAAAAACATTCTGAAAACAAGCAACATCCTGAATTCTCAGCTACCGGAAAAAGCAAGAAAACCCTTTCTCAAGGCCCTTCAAGAGAGAGAAGAAGGCTCAGAAGAATTTTCTCTTCCTGATGGCCGCCACTTTATACTCCTGGTCTCTCCTCTGCAAGGAGAAAAAGGCGAACTTTACGGAGCAGTAGGAGTGTTTCAGGATGTAAGCGAGCTCAAAAAAATAGAAAAAGTGCGCCGAGAATTTCTGGCCAACGTATCTCACGAATTGCGCACTCCTTTAACCTCGATTAGAGGTTTCCTGGAAGCCATGATCGATGGAGTTATCGATGAGCAAGAGAGAGAAAAATATCTTCAAATCATGCACCAGGAAACCCTGCGCCTGGGAAGGCTGGTTTCCGATGTGCTGGAACTTGCCCGCCTGGAAAGCGGAAAAGTGGAGCTGGAGCGAAGAGAAATAAACCTTGCCCTGCTCATTGAGCGCACTCTTTTAAAGCTCACTCCTCAACTTGAAGAGAAAAACCTCGTGGTCAAAAAGCAGATATCTCCGGAGCTTCCTCACATTTTGGCCGATGAAGACCGCACGGAACAGGTGCTTCTAAATCTTCTCAACAATGCCATCTTCTTCTCTCCTCAGGGGGGAGAAATCACCATAGGTGTAATCAGAAAAGGAGAATACGTTGAAGTGAGCATTGAGGACCAGGGACCAGGAATACCTGAAGAGGAGTTACCCTACATCTTCGAGCGCTTTTACCGGGTGGAGAAATCCCGAGCCAAAAAGCATGGAGGTCTGGGTCTGGGTCTGTCCATAGCGAAACAGATAATCGAACTACATGGGGGAGAAATCGCTGTAGAAAGCAAGCCTGGCCAGGGAAGCAGGTTTTACTTCAGAATAGCGGGGGCGTGATCAGAAACAGCTGCTTTGTGCAGAAGAGCCAATCTCGAGACTGGCTCTTCTGCACAAAAATACTTCTTTCTCAGTTACAGTTAACAGTCAACCTTACATATTTTCATGAATTTCCTTGGTTGCTACTTCATTTTATATTATCTAAAGATCTAAAGAACTCTCCAAATTCTCACATATCCCATCTGGATCTTTAACAATAATTTTACATTTCCAGCCTTGTGGCTTAGACTTTTTGCTTGTGTCCACAGTTCCGTTAAAAGAAATATTTCCACCAGAATTCGGATTCGGCTTAAAGATACCGAGAGAGGCTTTCGTCACGAGCTCACCATTTTCATTGTATATTTTTACAATCACTTCCAAACTCTTTCCGCAATTGTTTCCCTTAATGAGACCTTTTACATGGACATCCCAATCTCCACTACCACCTTGCCAGTTAGCATTTGACTGATGTAAATAGTACTCACAACAGCTCTCACATTCTTCGCCATTGAAAGTCACGGGTTTCTCATATTCTGCCACTTCGCTACTACAATCATTTTTAGCATACACCATAACAGTCATCTCCGTTGGTTCGCAAATATCGCTTACTGACAAAGTATGGGTATTCTCTCCAATCCATTCCGAAGAATCTCTAAGAATTGTTCCTTCGTACAGTTTATATTGATATTCCGTGGCATTTTCAGCATAAACTTCCACCTTTACTTCACATTCAGTACAAATATTGCCAGTAGAGCAACAATTTTTAGCATTGCGAGTCGCAGGTTGGTAACCTTGCGGACAAGAGCAGGAAGGAGTAAGAATTACCTTGTTTATAACTGGTTCCTCACAACAGGGGTGATCTTCTGAGCACTGGAGCACGAAATCGAGGTTTCCAAATCCACGATCGACAATGGTTTTATCGTATTTATCTGGATTAGCTACAGGATAACCTGCCTGGGGCAAAGGAGCTACTTTAACCAAGTACCTTCCCGGAAGAAGGTTTTCAAATTTGTATCTGCCATTAGAATTAGTCGAATCCTGACCGGAGCCGCTCCAACCGCTTTCATTCCACTGCCACAGCTTTACAGTTACTCCAGAAAGCGGGTTTCCATCGGGATCGGTCACTGCACCTTTTAAAAAGTAGGTGGGTGTTGGCTCCGGGATAAGAAGGAAATTCTTATTATCCTGGTCTGAGCTGAGGCTGTTAAATTCGTATTTTCTGGGATCAGAATCAACATATCCAGCAGGCAGCTCAACTTTAACCCGGTAAGAACCTGCAGGAAGGTCTTCAAACTTATACCGGCCGTTTGCATTACTCAAAACAGTATTTAGCAAAGCCGCAGGATTACCGCTTATATCAAAAAGCTTCACCGGAACGTCTTTAACTGGGTTCCCAGTGTTTTTGTCAATTACTTTACCACTTATTGTATAGGTAGGCTCCGGTTTGATTTTGGCCAGCTGGAAGTTCTTGCCGGTCACGTTGCTACCCAGGGTAATATTGTACCAGGATGGATTGGGACTTTTAACGTAAAAACCACTGGGAGGATTGACAATTTCCACACTGTATTCTCCAGCGGGTAAGTTTTTGAACTCGTAATATCCATCACCCGAGGTAGTCACTTCCCACTCTATGCTTCCCTTAAGGTGCGGATTCAACTTCACAGTTACTCCATTCACTCCTTCACCTGAATCAAAAACGTTTTTAGTGCCCCCAGCCTTATCTTTAAACACGTAACCCGAAATAACATAAGTAGGTTCATCCGGTTTTGGAGGTGGTATCAAGTAAAACACCTGATCAGTAGCACCGCTTGCAGGGAGATTGCTCACTGTTCTGGTAGTTGGAGAAACTGTATAGCTCTCATACCCCGGAGGAAGCTCTACTATTTTAAGAGTATAGTCTTCGCCAGCTGTCAAACTGGTAAAAGCAAAAGAACCATCAGGTTCAGTGCTATCCACTCGCGCGATTCCACCTCCGGTAAGCTTTACCTTGACTCCGTTGACCCCCGTTGTTGTGCCAACAAGGTAAACACTACCGCTTATCGAACCAGGAATGGCCTTTAGTAGAAAGTTATTGTTAGAGCTATTTGCACTCAGGGTAAGAGTTATGCTACTTGGTGGAGGAGTGCTGGTATAACCTTCTGGGGGATCAATAGATATAGTGTAGTTCCCTGCGGGAAGGTTATCAAAAACATACTTGCCATCACTATCTGTAATCGTGGTTTGGTTGACTGGGCCAGTGAGGTAAACCGTCACATTAGGCCTGCCTTCATCGGAATCTCTGACGCCATTTCCATTTTTGTCTTCCCAGACATAACCTTCAATGCGGTAAGTTTCCTCAGCAGCAGTTCCTCCACCGCCATTTCCTCCGCCAGTAATAATCACTGTTCCCCCACCTGGTACTACGCCACCTCCTGGTGCACCAAAGAGGTTACGCACAATACCTGAAGCAAGCCGGGAAACTGTTGCATCCTGCTGAGCATCACGGCACTCTCTGAGAGCATTCTCTACTGCCTGCACCAGTTCCGGAGTAGGAACAAATCCCGGTATGTCACTGCACTTTACCTGGCCTGGGTAGAGCTGTTTAGCGACTTCATAAATTATCACCTGAGCTGTGGTGTAGGCATTGGCTTCACCGGCATTGTAACTGCTTCCTTCAGGAATGATGCCCTGCTTCACCCACATATTCTCTTTCACCTTGGCATAGAGGATGTAGCAGGAATCCTGAGCTCCAGATACCTCATACTCTCCGCACTGGTTGGTATAGGTAACCAGGTTATTGCCATTTTCACCCATCAGGCTCACTTTAGCTTCCGGTGCTGGTTCGCTACCTGAAGAGACCTGAGGGTTGGTGCAGGAAGAAACCACACAATCTGCATCAGGTACTGCTACTTTACCCTGAATGCTCACTCCTCCCGGGGCACCAAACTGGGCTCCCTGCTGCATACAGCCGGCAAGGAAAAGGAGGGGAAGAAAAAGCAGAGAAACCACAAGAAAATACTTTTTTAGCATTTTCAAAACTCCCTTCTTTAAAATTTGTCTATTAAACTTTAGAGAGTCCAGAAGCCAAAAACCATCACCCAAAAGTACTATTTCGGGGTTCTTCAATTCCTATTCACGTACTAAGCCACATCCTGCAAGTTAATCCGCCGGGAAATGAATCTCGAGTCAAAATGGCACACTTCTTAAGGCATAGAAAGAAGAGGGTTAAAAGACAGAACTGATAAAAAGAAAGCTATTCTTTAATAAAGCTTATCAAAATATGCAATTAACGATTCATCTTTTGCGACGCTTCGCGGAGCTTGCTGTAGAACTCACCGGCGTCTTTACCCTTGACAAGGTAAGCATAGGCTCCTCTTCGCAGGGCCTCTTCGCGGTATTCTTCGTACATGCTGAGCATGATGACTGGTATCGGCAAGTTTTTTCTTAACTCGCCAAGAAGAGTCAAACCGTCTACATCCTGAAGGCGAACATCGAGAACGATGACATCGGGCTCAAGCTCGAGCAGTAAGTTTAAAACACCTCTTCCTCTGGTACTTTTGCCAACCACCTTCAGATCAGGCTGATTTTCTATCAGAAATTGCAAACTCTCCAGCAAAAAGCGGTTATCGTCTATCAAGAAAACCTTTATCTTCTCCTTCTCCTGGACTTGAGTATTTGCCCCCAAGTTTAACTCACCCTCCGCAAAAAGCTTTTTAATATTTTATCCACAAGCAAAACAATACTGCTATGGGAAAAAAGTGCTATTATCATCTTTTGGAAAACCAATATTGATGTTACAATAGGGCCGTGACCAGGTTACCGAAAGTATTTGGAAAAAGAATCGCTTTCTCTCCGCTCAAAGGGTTAATATTCGTTTTTCTGCTGATAACTTTCTCTCTTTCCTGTTTTCTCAACGCTTACTGCACAGAAGTAGTCACCAGAGGAGAACTTTATACCTTCTTGAAGAACGCTCTCTCTTTTCAGCCCAGCGTAATCAGCGAAGCTGAAGAAAGCCCCGTTACCCGCTACGAAGCAGTGGCTACTATACTCAAAGCAATGAATTACGACTATCTCTCTTCCTTTCTCACCGAAGAAGACCTGAGCCTTGCTAAGACGGAATTTCCCGGGGGTTCCAGAGAGGCAAAACTGAGTGTCCTGGCAACACTCCTCTCTCCACCTCTTTTGAAAGGAGACCAGAAAGGCAGGTTACGCCTTCTTGATCCTCTGACCGAAAAAGAGTTCGAATTTCTGAAAGAAAGAGTTCAGGACTATAAAAAAAGTGGAGTATGCTTTGAATACAGACGAGAAGTCGAACCAGGTCTGACCCTCGAAATATACAAAGCAGGGCTACCTGAAGAAGCTCCGGGAGAAGGAGTGTTCCTCCAGGTAGGCGCCTTCTCCGCGGAAGAAAAAGCAAAACGAGTAAGCCAATGGCTAAAGGAGCTTGGCTACTCTGCTTCAATACACTTTGAAGATGGACTCTTCAAGGTACGAGTAGGTCCGGTTGACAAAGAGGAACTGAGCCTCACCGCTTCGCGCCTGAAGAAGCAGGGATTCAACTCTTTCCCGGTATATCTCGAAACAGAAGAAACCGGACCTCTTTTCTCCATTGCTCTCCTTTTCGATCCTCAAAAATCAAAGCGTTCCATTTTCCTGGCGTTGGCTCAGGACCACCTGCTGGAAAGAGAAACACTTTCTTCAATCGCCCAGCGCAAAGGGGCTCTTTTTGGCATAAACGCAGGCTTTTTCACTTCAGACGGAATCCCTATAGGTCTTTTGATGATAGAGGGGAAAATACTCCGAGAGCCACAGGAAGGATGGTTTATCTGTGGCTTCACCCCCCAGGGCGAAATGGTGATAGGAGATTTGCTCTTTAAGGCCGAACTCATCGTTCCTGGAGGATACAGCTTTCCCATATCGGGCATTAATCGTAAAAACCGTGGAGAAGAAATTGTAATTTACACTCCTGAGTTCGGACCCCAAACACCAGAACAAAGTGGTGTTGAGTGTATACTGCGCGATAAAAGAGTTTTCCGCATTGGAGAAACTCGAGGTAAAACCTCTATCGCAGCAGACACTATCGTTTTGCAGGGTCAGGGAAGAGGAGCTTCCTGGATGCTGGAAAACCTGAAACCCGGAGAAGAGGTTAGCCTGAAGATAACCCTCATCCCCCGGTTCGGCAATGCTGAAGTCTGGAAAAAAGTAAACTACATGATAAGCGGTGGCCCTCTTCTTTTCCAGAAGGGAGAAAAAGGTCCTTTTGGTGAATTCCGTAAAGAAATTTTAGAAAAGAAGCACCCCCGCACGGTAGTGGGCAAGACCTCGCGGGGAGAAATCCTCTTTCTGGTGGTCGACGGAAGAAATCCTCACCACAGCCAGGGACTGACCATAAATCAATTGGTGAACTTTCTGGAAAAATATCAGGTAACTGACGCTCTTAACCTCGACGGAGGGGGTTCGGTCACCTTTTATCTTCAGGGCAAAGTGCTGAATTTCCCCTCAGATCCCAGCGGAGAACGCAAAATATCAACCGCTTTGCTTTTGAAATGAAGACGGCCTACATTGGAGTTTGCGGTTTCCCCAAAAAGAGAGAATTGATCTTCAAAAATCTGGATGGGGTAGAACTTCAGGAAACATTTTATCGCCTGATAAAAGAAGACAAAATCATACGTTTAAAAAACGGAGCCCCTCCTGGCTTCATATTCACCATGAAAGCTAACCAAATCATAACCCATTGCTCCACATCACCAACTTACCGCAGGTCAACCCTCCCCGAAAACTTTCGCAAGGAAAACCTGGGCTTTTTCAAGCCCACCGAAGAAGTAAGGCTTGCTTACCAGCATTCCCTTCACCTGGCAAAGCTTCTGAGTGCCAGAGCCCTCATATTCCAGTGTCCTCCCTCCTTCAAACCTACCACTGACAACCTGAGTAATCTCCGGGCTTTCTTTAGAGAAGCCAATCGAGAAAGGCCCTCAGAGCTGTTTTTCGGCCTTGAGCTCCGCGCAGAATGGCCGCAGGAGTTGATTAAAAAAGTTTGTAAAGACTTTGACCTCATCCATGTGGTTGATCTTTTCCGGGAGAATCCAGTCGCGGGTAAAATCCATTACTTCAGACTTCACGGAAGAGGAAAATACAGTTACCGCTATTCAGAAGAAGAACTCCGGGAACTATGGCAAAAAATAAGACAGCTACCGGAAAAAGACTGCTTTCTCTTCTTCAATAATACCTTTATGTACGAAAATGCCCTGCAAATGAGAGAAATATCTCTCAAGGATTCTTAAATGGTCAGTTTAACGCTCATCTTACCTATAAGCTCAAGGAGATCCTCGGGCCGCTCAAGAACTTGCTCTGGCTCCAGAGCCAGGACCTTTTCTGGCAACAGAGCACCCCACTTGGCAAAGGCAAAAATGCAGGGCAAAGACCGTGCCGCAAGAAAGTCATAAACAGTATCACCAACAAAAAGGACTTCGTTTTTCTGTACTCCCAGTCTCTTACAGGCCACTATCAGAGGTTGTGGATGAGGTTTGGAATGCTCCACGTCGTCAGCGCACACAGCAACTCTAAATAACCTGCTAATGGAAAACTTTCCAAATTGAGTTTCAAACTCCCTGCGCAACTTGGCAGTAATCAGCCCCAGAAGAAAACCCCTGGCATGCAGTTCTCCCACAACCTCCTCCACTCCGGGAAAGAGATTAGCATCGCAAATTTCTTCGTCAACATGCCTCTGCCATTCTCTCGAGAACTCTTCCCAAAGTTGAGAAGGAACTTTCAAGCGCCTCATGGTTTCAAATCCTGGAAGCCCAACCAGGGGATAAAAGAAAGTCTCTGGAAGAAACTTACCCGAAAAATAACCATACACTTTAGCCAGGCTCCGCGCTACCAGAAAGTTGATATCAGTAAGAGTACCGTCTATATCAAAAAGCACTGCTTTAAGCATAAATTACCTCCCTGAGGTTACTCAGCTTTCAATTATAGCAGAGTCGTCAAGATTGCAGAGCAAAAGCATTTATATTCTTCTACCTTTTTGGTAAAATTGGAAAATCATTACTTCATCATCTAAAGGAGGGTTTGGTTTGTTTGGACTGCATGATTTCTGGACAGGTTTATCCATTATTCTGTGCATTGCCAGCACTCTGCTATGTGTTATCTATGGCGCCCTAAACTGGAATCGGGGTGGAGAGGAAACCGTAAACTCCGAGAAGGTGTTGCACTGGGAAGAGGCAGAAGAAGAAATTGAGGATTAAAAGGAGGGGTAAAAATGAATCAAATTGGTATTTTTCTGATTGTTCTGGCCTACCTGGTAATCACCGGATACCTTGGATACGTGGGATATCGGCGTACCAAAACCACTACTGACTATCTCCTGGCAGGAAGAGAAGCTCACCCTTACGTTATGGCCATGTCTTATGGGGCCACCTTCATAAGCACTTCGGCAATTGTGGGCTTTGGAGGAGCAGCTGCACTTTTTGGAATGAGCCTCCTCTGGCTTACTTTTCTGAACATCTTCGTGGGAATATTCATAGCTTTTGTTTTCTTTGGACACCGTACCCGAACCATGGGTTACAACCTGGATAGCCACACTTTACCCGAACTGCTGGGAAAGCGTTTTCAATCCAGGTTTGTTCAGATATTCAGCGGGATTATGATTTTCCTCTTCATGCCCATCTACACTGCGGCAGTCCTGATGGGAGCGGCCCAATTCCTGGTGGTTAACCTGGGAATGAACTACGAGGTGGCTCTTTTCATTTTTTCAGCAATAGTAGCCCTATACGTTGTGATGGGCGGTCTAAAAGGAGTAATGTATGCTGATGCCTTTCAGGGAACCATTATGTTTCTGGGAATGATCTTCCTCCTGGTTTTAACCTACATAAAACTGGGAGGTGTAATTGACGCTCATAAGTCCTTATATCAGCTTAATCCCAAAATAGTGGAAATCATGGGTGCAGCCGGACATCGTGGCTTTACCCATTTTCCTGCTTTTGGCTCTAATCTGTGGTGGACGGTGCTTTCAACCATAATCCTTGGAGTGGGTATAGGCGTGCTTGCCCAACCCCAGCTCGTAGTAAGATTCATGACTGTACGAAGCAGCAGAGAATTGAACCGAGCAACCCTGGTGGGAGGAATTTTCATTCTGGCCATGACCGGTGTGGCCTTTATAGTGGGGCCTCTCTCCAATGTATACTTCTTCCGCACCATGGGTAAAATCTCCTTTCTTGCCGCTGAGAAAAATGTGGATGCCATAATACCACTTTTCATCCAGAGCACCATGCCCGGCTGGTTTAACGTACTCTTCCTGGTCACCCTGTTTGCTGCTGCTATGTCCACCATGAGCAGCCAGTACCACGCCATGGGTACCGCTTTGAGCAGGGATGTGGTGGAAGCCTCGCTACGCAGGAAAAGCACTATTGGAGTGAGCCGTCTGGGAACCTCCATTGCCATACTATTTAGCACTTTTCTGGCCTGGGGCTTGCCCAAGTTCTACGGAGCCGGGTCGGCAATCATAGCCCGGGGAACTTCTCTTTTCTTTGGTCTGTGCGCCTCTACCTTGCTCCCTATGTATGTGGGTGGCATTTACTCAAAAAAAAATAACCAGGGCAGGAGCAATAGCTGGAATGCTAACTGGGTTTTTCACCAGTATGTTCTGGTTCCTTTTTGTTCACGAGAAAGAATCCAGCGTGCTCCGGGTGTGCCAGGCCCTTTTTGGAAGACCAGCCCTGTGGGGACACCCCTGGAATGTGGTTGACCCTATCGTGGTGGCTCTGCCTCTTTCGGCTGTGGTGACCATTCTGGTAAGCGCTTTTACCAAGAAACCAGGCCCAGAGCACCTCAAAAGCTGCTTCAATGGGTTAGAAAAATAGGAAACGGGTAAAGTGTACTAAGTATTGATTCAATCGCAAGGAGGGGGAAAGAGGACTGCTTGACTAAACCTTTTTAAGCATCAGGTTTCTTCAAGCCTGGCCCTGCTTATCAAGGTAGCAATATCTACACGATCCTTGAGTTCTAATTTGCGCAGGATGTTGCTAATATGATTTTTTACAGTACTTTCACTTATGTAAAGCAGCTCAGAGATTTCGCGGTTGCTCTTCCCCTGAGCTATCAGTTTCGCAACCTCTATTTCTCTTGGGGAGAGCTTATTAAAAACCAACATTCTTTCCTCTTCGGGATTTTCTTTGCGGATCACTTCAAGCATCTTTGAATAGATTTTGGAATCAAGTAAAACCTCTCCAGAAAGGCAGGCCCGAATACTTTTTAGCAAATACTCAGGAGAGTAGTGTTTCAAAATATAGCCCCGCGCTCCTTCCCTAACAGCACGGTAAATAACTTCCTCGTTTTCCTCCACAGTAAGCATAACCACTGGAAGATTGGCGTTTTTCTCTCTTAACTTGCGTAACACCTGAATTCCATCTTCACCAGAAAGATTTATATCAAGAATCACCAGATCAACTTTCTGGTTGGGAATTTTCTCCAGGGCCTCTCGATAGTTATAGGCAACACAGGCCACCTCCAGGTCCTCCTCTTCTTCAAGGAGTTTACGCAGGCCCGAAACGAAAATAGGGTGATCATCCACCAGGGCTATCCTATACTTTTTCATCCCTTTATCACCTCAAGAGGGATAGTAGCCTGTAACCTGGTCCCCTTACCCGGAGAGGAAATGATACGCAGTCTTCCCTTTAACAGACGAACCCGGGATTTCAGGTTAGAAAGACCAAAATGCTCCCCAGTAAGGTCTTTAACCTCTTTTGGTGAAAATCCGACTCCGTCGTCTTCTATCAAAACACGAAGCTTCTTTCCATCCTGCACCTCAACCATAACTTTTACCTGTTGAGCACGGGAGTGTTTCTGCACGTTGGAAAGCGCCTCCTGCACTATGGAAACAATGGTTTTGTAAACCCAGAAGGGCATTTTGTGAAAATCCAGGCTAAACCTTTTTTGCACTTTAACCTGGGGGGGTATAAAACTTTTAATCACCTCTTCAAGCCTGGCTTTCAGTTCCCCGGTTGAAACGGAATGTCCCTTCAACTCAGAAAGAATAAAACGCGACTCTTCAATCCCTGCCGAGGTCAAAAGCTTTATCTTATCCACCAGTGAGCAGGTAGCAGTATCGTCCACCTGCAATTTTCCCTCCAGAAAGTGAAAATAAATCTGCAAAGAGGCAAGGATTTGTGCCAGACCATCGTGCAACTCCCTGGCCAACCGGTTCCTTTCTTTCTCTCGAGTAAGTTTTTCAGTAGTTTCCAAAAAGTATAGGTTATCAAGGCAGGATACAGCAAGAGTAGCAATAATAGAAAGAATCAACAAATCCAGTAAATCCAACCTTTTGTTAAGAAAAACTGCAAGTATATACTTACCCGTATAAGCAGAAATCACGGGTAAAAGAAGTAGCTCCCTATTTTTGAATAGAGCAAGTTTGGGGAATCCTTCATTAAGTATCTCTCTTATCGTCTCTTGCAAATCACCAAGCCGATTCCAGCTCATTCTTTCCGGCCAGTTTAATTTAAAAACCCGGTAAGGCCGTTTAGTGGAAAGTTTGAAAATGACCATTTCGGTAGAGCCAGTGAGAACTCTCACCGAGCCACTCAATCTTTTAAAAACCTCTTCAGAGTTCTTAAAGCAGATTACGCTGCCAAAAAGAGAAACTATCTCTGAAAGGGCAATAATACGACTTTCTCTTTGGTTACGGAGGGCATTCTCACGCAAAAGCAAAGCAATACTTTCCACCAAAGCCTCCAGACGAGGGATATCCTGCTCGTTAAAGCGTCGTGATACAGCGTTTAAATTTAAAACACCCACCACTTCCCCACTTTCATAAAAAATTGGCAAAGAAATCGAGGAATGCAAGCGACCCTTTCGACGACTCAAGCCCTGGGAATTTGAGTCATCAATGATCAGAGGCTTTCCAGTTTCAAAAACCAGCGCTGAAATACCGGCTTCCTTAGCATCAACTTGCTTCCTCAAGTGTTCGGGAAAAATATTTTTGCCAGCAGCGATGTAAAGCTGACCCGCACTATCTCTAAGCAGCAAAGATCCGCTTTCTGAATCAGTAATCTCGATGGCCAACTCCAAAATGTGGTCCAGAATATTCTCTTCCTGAGCAGAGAAGATCCATCCCTTGTTTTTAATAAAAATTCCTCCTTTTTACAAATTTATTATAACATGGCCCTTTTCCACAAAAAGTGAAACCGTTCTCTAATTTTATGGTATAATTGTTTTGCCAAAATAAATAACAGAATTAAAATGCTGTGCCTGCGGTGAGGAGTAATTCTGAAACCAAGGGTGAAAGAAATGTAGCCCGGTTTGCGCACTCCCGCAGGCCGGGCAGTTTTTTTTAAAGGAGGATGCTTAATGAAAAGTGAGGTAACTTTACAAACCAAGGGGATAAATATTGAAGAATGGATGCGAGGAGTAATCAAGGAAGAAGAAATAGACCGCTACCTTGAAAAGGGCCGAGACTTTATAAACGATGAGCACATCCAAGAATTGCTTGATGCCAATCGTAATCCTGAGCCTGCCAAAGTAAGGGACATACTTGCAAAATCCTTGAGTTTAGAGCGGCTGGAGCCCGAGGAAACAGCTACTCTCCTGAACGTGGAAGACGAAGAATTATGGAAAGAGATCTTTGAAACAGCAGCCCTGGTTAAGAAAAAAGTCTATGGGGACCGCATTGTAACCTTCGCACCTCTTTATTGCAGCAACTACTGCGTAAATAATTGCCTTTACTGTGGCTTTAGAAAAGATAATAAATACCAAAAAAGGCGTCGCCTAACTATTGAAGAAGTGAGAAAAGAAACCGAAGTTCTGGTATCTCTGGGACACAAAAGGCTCATCATGGTTTATGGGGAGCATCCTCTTTCTGACATAGAGTATATAAAAAGCACTATCGAAACCGTGTACGAAACCCGGGTGGGCAATGGCGAGATTCGGAGGGTCAATGTTAATGCTGCTCCCATGGATATAAGCAGACTCAAGGTGCTCAAAGAGGTAGGAATTGGCACCTTTCAAGTATTTCAGGAAACCTACCATCACGAAACCTATCGGAAAGTGCATCCTAAGGGAATCAAGGCCAATTATCGATGGAGACTTTACGCTCTGCATCGAGCTCAGGAAGCAGGCATAGATGATGTGGCTATAGGAGCCCTCTTTGGCCTATACGACTGGAAGTTTGAAGTCATGGGTCTTGTCTACCACACTATAGACCTCGAAAAGCACTTTGGAGGAGTGGGACCACATACCATTTCTTTCCCGAGGTTAGAGCCAGCAGTAAATACCCCCTTCATCCAGGAAACCCGTTACAAAGTAAGCGACCGGGATTTTAAAAGGCTGGTAGCAGTGTTGCGGCTATCAGTTCCCTATACGGGCCTTATTATAACCGCACGTGAACCAGCACACATTCGTAGAGAAGTGCTTCAGGTTGGATGTACCCAAACTGATGCCTCAACCAAGATAGGCATAGGAGCTTACAGCGATCGCTACCAAGAACAGGAACTGGAAAGGCAGCAGTTTATGATCGGAGACCCCCGCTCACTTGACGAGGTGATCCGGGAATTTGCCGAACTTGGATATTTGACCTCCTTCTGCACAGCAGGTTACCGGTGCGGAAGAACCGGAAGATATTTCATGGATATTGCCAAAAAGGGCAAGGTTCACCTTTTCTGCATGCCCAACGCTATCCTAACTTTCAAGGAATACCTCATGGACTATGCCTCCCCAGAAACAAAGAAAGTCGGGGAAGAGCTTATTTCCAAAAAACTACCCGAAATTGAACCCCAAACCAGGGCCATCGTTGAAGAATATTTAAAGAGGATTGAAAAAGGTGAACGTGACCTCCGAATTTGACAAATGGGCTCAGAAGACAGAAAAAGAGCTCCACAATATTGATGGATTTACCGAAAAACTCGAGTACTTAGCCAGAGCCCTAAGAGAAAGATACGGAATAGCGGTAAGGTTCGTAGAAATACTGGGGAAAAGATGGTCACACCTTGCTGGCTGGGGTGACGAACATCCTTCTTTCCACTTTGAGCAAATACGCCTTTCTGAAAAGCTGGGAATGGTGGTTGAAACCAACCACCCTATCCCAGACCTGGAGAAAAAGAGACTGACTGCCTGGGTCAAGGAGAAAATTCTACCAGTGCTTATCGGAGAAACCCGGCTTTTAGCACCGGAAAGGACCCAGAATGATTAATTAACAGTCCCTGAAGGACTCAAGTTCTTTAATCATACGATAGGGTTTGGTCAAAATTCGCAGGGGAAGATTTTTCAAGAACTCAGCCAGGTCTTTTTCGTATTCTTCGGTCAAGCGTCTGGGTTTGGTAAAAATTCTCTCCACCAGCTCTTCTCCATAAATAGCAAGTAACTTTTTCTTGTCAAAGCCAATTTCCAGACCACATTTTTTGCAAACGATGGACTGTACTATGCCTGCTCGGTAGATTATCTCGTGCTCCACCTCTTCCTGGCACTGCAAACAGTAAAGCAGGGTGGTCACTCTTTCTCCATCCAAATTTTTAAACCTCCTCAAGAACCACTCTCGACACGAATAGCAAAAGCATCGCTCACCACCGAAAGCTTGCGGATATGCTCCAGAGCAAGTTGAAGCTGGCTTTCCTGGGTATGATGGGTCAAAAAATAGATGTAAGTGAGCTGGCTGGGAACACTAATTGGTTGCTTCACAGCCGAAAGGCTTACTCCGCAAGTCCCAAACTCGGTAGCTATTTTCCCCAAAACACCAGGCCGGTCATAAGCCAGTATCCTTACACAATACTGATCAACTACCTCTTCCATAGGTTTCATCGGAAAGTTGTTAATGCAATTATATCCTGCTCTCCCCCGACAGGAATACTTCAGGTTCCTTATAGCCTCTATTATGTCACCAACGATGGCACTGCCAGTAGCCTCTCCGCCAGCACCCGGTCCTATAAAGGTCAGGTTACGAGTTCTTGACTTCACAAAGATAGCATTTTCCACACCGTTGACCGAAGCCAGAGAGTGCCAGGAGGGCAAAAGCACCGGGTGTACTCTCAATTCAAGCTGGTTTTTATCTTTCTTGGCAATGGCTAAAAGCTTTATAACATAGCCGAGCTCTCTTGCAAAATCAATATCTTGGGGCAACAAAGCAGTAATACCTTCCCTGTATACCCGATCAACATCTACACGGGTGCGGAAAGCAAGTGAAGCCAGAATGGCAATTTTGTAAGCAGCATCAAAACCCTCCACATCCATGGTGGGCACCGGTTCTGCGTAACCGAGTTTCTGCGCCTCTTGAAGCGCCTCCTGGTAGGACACGCCTTTCAAAGACATTTCAGAAAGTATAAAATTGGTAGTACCGTTAACGATACCAAAAATCTCTTCTATATCATCTCCCAAAAGTTGTTCTTTAAGGACGTGAATTATGGGAATGCCTCCACCCACCGAACCTTCAAAGAAAAGCTCACTACCACTTTTTAGGGCCACCTGCAGGAGTTCCTCTCCCTTCTTGGCAACAAGCTCTTTATTAGGCGTTACCACAGTTTTGCCCCGTTCCAGAGCTTCCTTTACAATTGTAAAAGCCGGTTCCAGTCCTCCTATCGCTTCCACCACAACGTCAATGGAGTCATCATTCAGGACTTCAGCAGGATCTTCACCGCGCAGGGAGGGAGGAATTACAATGGAGCGAGCTCTAACCCAATCTTTGTCAACAATTTTCACTACTTCCACGTTAACACCAAGCGCCTTTTCTATTTCGGCTTTTTGCTCCCAAAGAACTTTAACCGTACCGGAGCCTACAGTTCCAAAACCGATAACACCAATGTTAATCCTGGTCTTTTTTTCCCTCATATAGCTCCTCCCTTAAACTAAACGTTGATCACTTTACTCAAAAAAGCTCGGGTACGCTCGTTACGAGGGTTATAAAAAATTTCTTCCGGAGTGCCTTCTTCTACAATTTTACCATCGTCGATATAAATAACCCGATCGGCAACCTCTTTCGCAAAACCCATCTCATGAGTCACTACGATCATGGTCATTCCCTCGCGCGCCAGTTCTTTCATCACTTCCAAAACGTCTTTAACTGTCTCTGGATCCAGCGCCGAAGTGGGTTCGTCAAACATCATAACTTTGGGATTCATTGCCAGAGAGCGAGCGATAGCTACTCGCTGTTTTTGACCCCCCGAAAGCTGCCAGGGATAGGCATCCTGCTTATCAAGCAGGCCTACCTTATGTAGAAAAGTCCGGGCTATCTCTTGAGCTTGCTGAGGTGGCATCTTCTTTACCTTCACCGGAGCAAGAGTGATATTCTGAAGGACTGTCATGTGAGGAAAAAGGTTAAAATTCTGAAATATCATTCCGATGGATTGCCTGACTTTGTTGAGATCCACCCCGTTTTGATGAATGTCCACGCCGTCCACCAGGACTTTTCCACTCTGTATTGGCTCCAGACCGTTCAGGCAACGCAAAAGCGTGCTCTTTCCAGAACCAGAAGCTCCAATAATCGCCACTACTTCTCCAAAACGAACTCTAAAATCGATATCCTTCAAAACGTGATGCTTTCCAAAATATTTGTTGAGACCCGTAACCTCGATTACCCACTCACTCATTGTACTGGAGCCTCTTTTCAGAATACCTCACTACCCGAGAAATTACGTAAGTCATCAAAAAGTAGAAAAGAGCCACCCCGGTCCAGATTTCGAAAGACTTGAAAGTTCTGGTAATGATGATCTGGCCAGTACGAGTGAGCTCGGCAATGGCGATTGTGGAAACCAAAGAAGAGTCTTTCAAAAGAGCAATGAATTCGTTGCCCAGAGGAGGCAAAATGCGCACAAAAGCTTGAGGAAGAATTACATAGCGCATGGCCTGTCCCCAGGTCATACCCAGGGAACGCGCAGCTTCCATCTGCCCCTGAGCGATGGATTCAATGCCTCCCCTCACAATTTCACCCACATATGCACCGCTATTAATACCCATCGCAATAATTCCAGCAACAAAAGGATCCAGATTTAAACCCAGAGAAGGAAGAGCAAAATAAACAATAAAGATCTGTACCAGGAGAGGGGTACCCCGAATAAGCTCAATGTAAGCTGAGGAAATAAAACGGAGAACAGGGTTGGGCCAGACTCGGGCCAACCCTGCCAGAATACCTATCACAAGCCCCAGGGCAATGGAAAATGCGGTGACCCTCAAAGTCATCGAAGCTCCGACCAAAAGAGCAGGAAAGGCACCAAAAAGGGCCGTGAAGTCAAAATGCAAATCTTACTTCCTCCTATAAGTTTTATTGGTCGCTACCAAACCACTTATTATATATCTCATCATACTTGCCAGATTCTTTGATCTTGCGCAGGGCCTCATTGATAGCCTGTAAAAGCTCTATATCCCCTTTGCGCATGGTAACTCCATACCGATCTTCACCCTCACGGAACGTAGCCGCTATTTTCATCTGGGGAAGCATACGCATCCGGTAGGCAACTTCAGAAAGATCGTTGACAACCGCATCGGCTCTTCGGTTCAGAACCTCCATGTAGGCCTTATCAATAGTGTCAAAACGTTTTACAGTCACTCCCTCAATCTCTGAAACGGCAAGGTCACCAGTGGTACCAATTTGGACAGCAACAACCTTGCCAACCAGGTCATCCGGCCCCTTTATGGAGTTGTCGTCTTTCAACACAGCAATGGCCTGAGAAGTAACATAGTAGGGATCGCTCATCTCTTTGGATTTCAACCTCTCCTCAGTAATGGAAGTTGAAGAAATTATAACGTCAAATTTTTTGGCATCCAAAGCAGGAAAAATACCATCCCAGGCAGTATCCACAAAAACAGCTTCAACCCCCAGCTCTTCAGCTATGGCTCTGCCCAGGTCAATATCAAAGCCCACGATTTCACCATTTTCGTCATGAAATTCCATGGGAGGATAAGTTGCATCAGTACCAATGATCAGCTGACCCCTGGCCTTAATCTCATCAAGAGTGGAAGCAAAAGCCAATCCAAAAGCAAAAAGCACCAGAGCACACATCAAAAAACAAGCTAAAAACCTTCTCATCAAAACCGCCTCCTTTGTTTTCAACAATGATAACACCCTCCAAAAAACAGTGTCAACGAATAATTTCTCCAACTTTTAAAATCCCGGTTCTGCTCTTTTAGAAAGATTCTCAAAACGAGTGCAATCTTCAAGAAAAGCGAGCTCTACTGTACCCACCGGCCCGTTGCGCTGCTTGGCAACGATAATTTCTGCAACGCCCCTTTTGGGGGTGTTACGGTTATAGTACTCTTCACGATATATAAAGATAACCAGATCAGCGTCCTGCTCTATAGCACCACTTTCCCGTAAATCAGAAAGCTGAGGTCTTTTTGGGGTACGCTGTTCCACCGCTCTACTCAGCTGGGATACCGCGATTACCGGCAAGTTAAGCTCACGGGCCAACCCCTTGAGAGAACGAGAAATCTCTGAAATTTCCTGCTGACGGTTTTCAGAGCGCCCGTAACCCCTCATGAGTTGCAGGTAATCAACGATTATCAAACCCAGGTTTTTTTCAGCCTTGAGTCTCCTTGCCTTGGCACGGATTTCCATGACCGAAATGCTCGGACTATCATCTACAAAGATGAGAGCCTCAGCAAGCCTTCCCGCGGCATGAGCAAGCTCTGGCCAGTCTTTTTCAGTAATCAATCCCCTGCGTACCCGACTTGCACTTATGCGTGCTTCACTGCATAACATGCGTTGAGCAATCTGATCCCGTGACATCTCAAGACTGAAAATGGCCACCGGTATTTTAGCGTGAATGCCCACGTGTTGAGCAATATTCAAACAAAAGCTGGTTTTACCCATGCCAGGTCTTGCTGCAACAACTATAAAATCAGAGGGATGAAAACCGGTGGTCAGGGCATCAAGGTCCACAAAGCCAGAGGGTATACCAATAACATGCTCATCACGTCGATAAAGCTCTTCTATGCGGTCAAAAGCTTGATTAATAATCTCTTTAAGTGGCACAAAGTCATAACGAATTTTTCTCTGGGAAAGTTGAAGAATCATCTGTTGTGCTCTATCTAAGAGAACGTTCGCATCCTCTTCCCCTTCGTAACTCTCTTTTACAACTCGATTACAAAGTTGTATCAAGGAGCGGATCAGGGATTTTTCTTCAACTATACGCGCATAATACTCGACATTAGCAGCAGTAGGTACGGAACTCGCCAAAAGGGTTATGTATTCTATACCCCCCACTCGTTCCAGCTGACCCTTTTGTCTGAGCTTCTCGGTAAGAGTAACAATATCGCAGGGCTGGTTTTCACTAAAAAGCTCCCAAATGCTCTCGAAAATCAAACGATGATTTTCAAAGTAAAAATCTTCGGGCTTTAAAATTTCCAGAACTCTTAAAAGAGCTTCTCTGTCCAGCAAAGCCGAGCCCAGCGCGGCTTGCTCGGCTTCCTTGTTGTGAGGAGGTATCCTTTCAATGTTCAGGATTCAATCTCTCCCTCTTCGGGTATGACCCTAATTTTAATCTGGGCATAATTACCCTTGCCAAGATGAATCCTGACTTCTTTTTCTCCGACTTCCTTGATAGGTTCCTCAAGGGCAACGAATTTTCGATCGAAATTCACTCCCAGTACTTCAGAAATTTTTTTAGCAATCTCCGAGGAAGTCACCGATCCATAAAGCTTTCCCTTTTCTCCAGCCTTACGGACAAAGTCAAGCACCAAACCGTCTATGCGGCTTTGGAGCGCCTGGATTTCTTCCATCTCCTTAGCCTCGCGGAGTGCTCTTTTTTTCTTAAGGTGTTCAACCTGAGCCATGTTGGCTGGAGTGGCTTCAACAGCCAGCTTACGTGGCAAAAGAAAGTTTCTGGCATAGCCAGGTTTAACCTCCACCACGTCTCCTTCTCTGCCCAGATTTTCTACTTTTTGCAAAAGGATAACCCGCATATTACCACTCTCCTTTACTTCTTTTTGAGAAGCTTTCTAAAATCAAACCAGGTGTCAAAAACTCCTAACCAGGCAAGAACCGTAGAAAAAACCGGTTGCATAACCACAAATATAATTATAATGGCTCTAATCACTCGCTGGGCAATGATTTTTCTGAGAAAAAAATTCAAAATCGCTACTCCCTGTACCATGAAAAGAACCTGGGTCACCAGCTGCAAATTCAAACCAATCTGGTAAACAAAACTGCTTCCCCCCAGAAAAAGCAACAACCAGCTTAAAAAGTACATCCAGACCATTGAAGGTGGCAAACGCCACTCGCTAAAAGCAGGAAAAGAAGGAAACCTGACCCCTATCCTTTTACCCACCCAGCTACCCAAAACAAAGTTCAGAAAGGTATCAAAAAGAGCGGCAAGAATCAGTATGGCCGGGATAGTCATTTTCACAATCCGCATCAGAGTCTCGACGCCATTTTCTCCCAAACTTTCTCCCAGGCCACCCAGCATAGTGGAGGCTTGACCAAAGGCCTGTTCCATAAGATTTAAGCTCTCAATGATGGGATTTTTACCCATCAAAAGAAGCGTTAACCCTACCAGGGCCAGCTTAGAAAGTAGAGAAATCAGAGCACCAAGACCGATTATCTCCGCCCATCCATACCCTCTTTTAACAAGAACTCCCATAAAAATGCCCAGAAAAGAAAAACCCACAAAGCAGATTATCGCCTGATACAGGCCTGCAAAGGCAAGAATAATAAGTGTAGCAACTGCCGCAGCCAGAAAACCCACCTTGAGATTCCAACGAATAACCAGAAACATCACTGGTAGAGGGCAAAGAAAACTCAACACCAGACCAAAAACAGGAATATATATGGAACCAAGGTAAAGAATCACGGTGAGGGCAGCAAAAAACGCACCCTCTACCGTGGGCGTCACTCTCCGCACTTTACCATCTACTCAACAGTATAAGGCAAAAGAGCCAGTTCTCTGGCTCTCTTGATAGCCCGAGCCAGCATCCTCTGGTGTTTAGCACAGTTACCAGTAACTCTCTTAGGAACGATTTTCCCACGTTCACTGAGAAATCTCTGTAGCCTATCAACGTCCTTATAGCTCACTTCAATCTTTTCTATACAAAATATACATCCTTTCTTCTTTTTTCTCCTGAAGAATCTCTTCTTAGCTTCGTTTCTCTCAGCCATGTTATTAAATCCTCCTTTGGCTCAATCTAATTTAAACAAATTGTCATCGGAAGAGCTCTCGCTTCCTTTGAGCCCGGAAAGTCTTTTCACATCCAGCCCGGAAAGTCTTTTCACATCCAAGGCCACTATTTCATAAGTCTTGCGTTTTCTGCCCGAAGCGTCTTCATAAACCCTCACCTGAATCCTGCCTTCAACAAACACCCAGTCATTGCGATGGAGTTTTTCTTCACAGAATACTGCCAGATCTTTCCAGGCGATAATAGTGAAATAATCCAGCATTTCCTTTCCGTCTTCAGAAGTATACCCTCGATACACCCCCAAAGGAAAGCTGGTTACTGGAGTACCGCTTGGTACATAACGAAGAACCGGTTTTTGAGTTAAATAACCGATCAAAAAAACGCGGTTCAAAGTAGGTTGAGACATTATTCCTCGCCGGAGTTGTTACTCTTTTCTGGAGCTATCTCTTCTCCAGAAACAGCAGTGTTTACCTCCTGACTGACCTGGGGTTCGGTTTTGGAAGGAAGGCTTTCTTCCCTGGTCTCCTTTTCACGAACCAGTATATGTCTCAAAACAGAGGGCAAAAGCCGAACTTGCCGGCTTATCTCCCGCACCTCTTCCGGAGGAAGGAGTAAAGAAATAAAAAGGTAATATCCCTCCGTCTCTTTTTCAATGGGGTAGGCCAGCTTCCTTCTGCCCCAAAAATCCACCTCTCTCGTTTTGCCACCCTGGGAAACGATTATCTCCTTAACTTTTTCCACCACACCCTGAACTTCTTCTTCGCTAAGCTGTGACCTCAATACAAGAGCTAATTCGTAATTCCTCATTGCTTAAACCTCCCTTCGGACTTTACGGCCTCGTCTCAAGACGAGACAGGGATAAAACTTTCAAAAAATCAACTATCAGGTCCCCTCCTCCCAAGAGGAGAGATATTGTTTCTGTCTCTCAGTCATCGTTTCTATTTTAATTCCTAAACGTTCCAATTTCATCAGTGCTACCCGGTGATCGATTTCTTCAGGAACCTTAAAAACATCCTTGGGAAGAGTAGAAGCCTTTTCCTTAAGATAAAGCACCGAAAGCGCCTGGTTGGCAAAACTCAAGTCCATAACTTCAGGGGGATGACCTTCTGCACAGGAAAGATTGACCAATCGTCCTTCTCCCAATAAGAAAATTCTCTTCCCGTCAGGAAGAGTATATTCATCGATCATGTCGCGGATTTTTCTTTTGTTCACGCATAGCCTTTCCAAATCTTCGATGTCTATTTCCACATTGAAATGACCTGCATTGCTCAGAATTGCCCCATCACGCATTTTAAGAAAATGCTCCCTCCTGATCACCGAAACATTCCCCGTTGCGGTAACCAGCACTTCTCCCCAGAGAGCCGCTTCATCCATAGACATGACCAGATTGCCATCCATAAAAGCTTCCAGGGCGCGAACTGGATTCACTTCTACAACCGCTACTTGCGCTCCCATTCCCCGAGCTCTCAAGGCAATACCCCTTCCACACCATCCATATCCTACAACCACAAACCTTTTTCCGGCCAGCAAAATATGAGTGGCACGCAATATACCCTCAATAGTACTCTGGCCCGTTCCATAACGGTTATCAAAAAGATGTTTAGTATCGGCATCATTAACAGCAATAATTGGATAAGCGAGTTTCCCACTTCGGGCAAGGCTCCTCAGACGAATCACTCCAGTAGTGGTTTCCTCTGTACCTCCCCAGACCCCCTCAAGAAGCGTACCGCCCTCTTTATGAAGATAGGAAACAAGATCTGCACCATCATCCATCGTAATTTGAGGAGAAAAACTAACTACTTCTCTTATATGACGATAATAAGTATCCCTGTCTTCTCCTCTGACTGCGAAAACCGGGATTTCAAAATCGTTCACTAAAGAAGCAGCCACTTCATCTTGAGTGCTTAGAGGGTTAGAAGCACAAAGTCGAACTTGAGCGCCACCTTTTTTAAGAGTCAGCATGAGGACCGCTGTCTCAGAAGTAACATGCAGACAAGCCGCAACCTTTAATCCCTGAAGAGGTTTGCTTTTTTCCCATTCTCTGCCAATAGCAGACACTACAGGCATCTCCCTGGATACCCACTCAATCTTCTTCCTGCCTTCAGCAGCAAGAGCAAGGTCTCTCACATGATAATCCATGACATTCGCTCCTTTAAATACCAGCTAAACTTCTGATTGCCTCTACCTGATCGGTTTTTTCCCAGCTGAAATCCGGATCATTGCGCCCAAAGTGACCGTAAGCCGCTGTCTTTTTATAAATAGGCCTGCGTAATTTAAGATTTTTGATAATTGCTCCAGGTCGCAAATCAAATATCTTGTTAATAATCCTGAGAATTTCCTGATCAGGTATCTTCCCCGTACCAAAGGTATTTACCGACATGGAAACGGGTCTGGCAACACCAATAGCGTAAGCCACCTGAAACTCGCACTTATCAGCAATTCCTGCTGCCACAATGTTCTTAGCTACATACCTTGCCGCATAAGAAGCCGAACGATCCACCTTCGTGGGATCTTTGCCTGAGAAGCATCCACCACCATGTCTCCCCACACCGCCGTAAGTGTCAACAATTATCTTACGACCGGTAAGTCCTGTATCCCCCTGAGGACCTCCAATTACGAAACGGCCAGTAGGGTTAACAAGAATGCGTGTTTTCTCATCCAAAAACTCTTGAGGAATAACCGGCTTTATGACTTGCTCAATAATATCTTCCTTAAGAGCTTCAAGAGAGATATCAGGGTGATGTTGTGCTGAAACGATTATAGTATTGATACACAAAGGTTTTCCATCTTCGTAATCAACTGTAACCTGGGTTTTTCCGTCAGGGCGAAGATAAGGCAGAATACCCTTCTTGCGAACTTCGGCTAATCTGTAGGCAAGACGATGAGCCATAGCAATGGGAAAGGGCATAAGTTCTGGAGTTTCGTTGCAGGCGTAACCAAACATCATACCCTGATCTCCAGCACCCAGAGAAAGTTCTTCATCCTCAAATTCTTCACCCATTTTGGCTTCCAGAGAACGGTTAACACCCAGCGCAATGTCCGGAGACTGTTCATCAATAGCCGTCAAAACAGCGCAGGTCTCGAAATCAAAGCCATACTTTGCTCTGGTATACCCTATATCTCTGACCGTACTTCTTACCACCTGGGGAATGTCAACATAAGAAGTGGTACTGATCTGCCCAGCCACGAAAACCAAACCCGTAGCTACCAGTGTCTCTACGGCCACTCTTCCCAAGGGATCCTGAGCATAAATGGCATCCAGAATAGCATCCGAAACCTGATCTGCTATTTTGTCAGGATGCCCTTCGGTTACCGACTCAGAAGTGATTTGATATTTCCCATTTTCCACATCTTCTCCCCCTTTCTACAGGAGCCTCTTTAGTTTCTTTGCAAAATTTTCAAAAGAAAAACCTAAAAGCAACAAAAATAGCCCCCACTCAGGGGGACCAGGAAAAGTAAAGTATCAAAAGGAAAGAAATTTGTCAACGCATATCTTTTAACAAATCTATTTTTTCCTTTTCCGAATAGACAAGCGGCGCCCTTTTCCACAACCTTTCCAGCTGGTAAAAGGAACGCTCCGCCTCACGAAAAACGTGAATTATTAAGTCGCCATAATCCAGTAAAATCCATTCTCCAGCATCTTCGCCTTCGATGTGCAAAGGTTTGAAAGAGTGTTCCCGCATTTTCTCCATAATTTCTTCTGCAATGGTTTGAGTTTGCACATTCGAAGAACCACTGCAAATCAACCAGAAATCGGAGAAGGGGAAAAGCCCTCTCAAATCGATTACCACCAGGTCATAAGCCTTTTTACTTTTAGCAGCTTCCCTGGCAATGTTTATCTTTTGTAAAACGACTTTCAAGAAACGGAAACCTCCTCATTAAAAAAATCTAAAATTATTCTTCGAGCCTCTTCAAAATTGGGTTTCCAGTAGCTGACGCCCTCGATATAGGCAGGTTCGCCCGGCATCATCACAAAACGGATATCCTTTTCCTTCAAGCCCTTGTACCACAAAGCGATTTTGACAAGCTCTTCTGTCTGAAGGTTAGTAACCAAAGCTGACCGCAGACTCTCCAGAATTTCGGGAGCTTTCACAATGTTGTCCAGTTGCTCCATTTTATCAAGAAGAGCCTGTAAGAACTTTTGCTGCCGCTCTATCCTTCCTATATCCCCAAGTTTGTCCGCCCGAAAGCGCACGTACTGCAACGCCTTTTTACCGTCGAGTATCTGCCGCCCTGGAACAAGATCTATAGAAAAATTCTGTGCCTTATCCTGGTATTTCATGCGCTTTTCAACCTCTATCTCCACTCCACCCAGAAGATCAATAACTTTCTCAAATCCCTGATAGTCAACCTCTACAAAATAGGGAATTGAAATACCCAGCCCCTCCTCAAGAGTTTTCTTCAAAAGTTTTATCCCCCCAAAAGCATAAGCATGATTAATTTTGTCGTATCTTTCCCGATCCGGGATATAAAAACGAGAATCACGAGGAACCGAATAAAGCATAATCCGATTTTTATCAGTGTTAAGAAAAGCAAGTATTATGGTATCACTTCGCAGGGGCTTAATACTGTCCTGTCCCACTATGAGTATACAGGTATTCTTCGGAGTATCATAACCAAGAACTTTCTTAAAAAGAGCTTCTCTAAAAGGAGCATTAAAAACAAAAAGCATCATAAAACCGGTAAAAAAACCAATAAATAAAAACAATATTTTGATTCTGGACTTAGATTTGGTGCGTCTTCTCTTTTTTTGTTTTGAAGCTTCCATTTTTTTCTACGCCCCACTTTCTTGATTCTATATTCCAGGCTTGGATTGTAGCAGGATAAATGATCTTTCCACCAGAAATAAGATACTTCAATTTTACTTTCAAAGAATAAAAATAAGCCCTCTCTAAATCATAATAAGCTATATTTCTTATTTCTCTGGCTTCTTCAAATTTTCTTCCGGGCTCACAAATATCAGCCACAAATAAAAGTTTATCAAATTTACTCATCACTTCGCATGCTGTAGCATGCCAGCAGATAGCTCGTAAAACCAAAAAATCTTTGATTCCCAGCACATTTTTAAGAAAAGCCGGCGCAGCGAAAGCATGATGAATTTCAGGAATACTCCAGATCTCCCGACTGACCCAGGAAGGCAGGAAAGAAGAGATTTCCTCAAGGGGAAAATCTCGTAGGCAATCATGCAAAAAACCAGCCAGAAAGGCTCTCTCCTCATCAAGGTGACTGTAGGCAGCCAAGGCTGCCGCTTCTTTAGCCACTCTTTCTGAATGTTCAAGGCGACAGGGAGACAACATATTCTTCAATTCTTGGTAAAGATCTTTAAATCTCATCCCTATATAACCCATTTTTATAGATATAATGCTCGACCGTCTCCGGCAAAAGATATTTGATTGATTCTCCCCGGCGCACTCTCCTGCGAATCTCCGAAGAAGAAATAGCCAGAGCAGAAACCTCTATTATCCTTACCCTATCACGAAAATCCTTATCGATATTAAGCTTGTAACCGGGTCGAGAAGCAGCAACAAAGGTACACATGGTCAAAAGTTCCTGGGGATTATTCCAGGTTGAAATTTGAGCAAAGGCATCAGCACCAGTTATGAAAAAAACTTCGGTCTCTTTTCCCCACAACGTCTTGAAATAACGAACCGTATCAACAGAATAAGAAGGGCCAGGCCTTTCGATTTCTACACGAGAAACGCTAAAATAGGGATTAGTCACCGTGGCAAGCACCACCATGAGGTATCTGTGTTCGGGGTCAGTAATCTTCTGACCAATTTTATGAGGAGGCCTCCCCGAAGGAACAAAAACTACCTCATCAAGGTCGAAATAGTCTCGTACCTCCTCTGCGGTAACCAGGTGCCCATAATGTATGGGATCAAAGGTACCACCCATTATTCCCTTTCTTGCCAAAAAGCTCAAACCCCCCATCCAGAACTATTCTCTAATCTGACCTGAACCCAGAACAACAAACTTGTAAGTGGTGAGCTCTCTCAAACCCATAGGTCCACGAGCATGAAGCTTTTGAGTACTAATACCAATTTCTGCACCCATTCCAAACTGACCGCCATCGGTAAACCTTGTAGAGGCATTCACGTAAACTGAAGCAGCGTCTACCTCTTCCACAAACCTCCTGGCAGCAGCATAGTCACCGGTAACTATAGCTTCTGAATGCCTGGTACCGTAGTGATTTATATGAACTATTGCTTCTTCAAGATCTTTGACCACTTTAACCGCCAGAGTCAAATCGAGATATTCAGTAAACCAGTCTTCTTCAGTAGCCTCCTTGACCTTTTCTCCAAGAACTTCTCTGGTTCTGGGACAACCCCTCAATTCCACACCCTTTTCCCAAAGAGCCTGAGCAACCAGAGGTAAAAAAGAATCAGCAATCTCCTCGTGAACCAGAAGAGTCTCACAGGCATTGCAAACACTTGGCCGCTGAGCTTTAGCATTGACAACTATCTTGACCGCTTGTTGCAAATCAGCGCTACAATCTACATAAACGTGACAATTGCCAACACCAGTTTCTATTACTGGAATGCTCGCATTTTCCACCACCGTATTGATAAGTTCAGCTCCCCCTCTGGGGATAACCACATCGACATACTCTCTCATTTTCAATAAAGCTTTTACTTCTTCGTGCTTGCCACTTTCAAGAAGTGAAACAGCGTCTTCAGGCAAACCACAGGCTTTCAAAGAATCACGGGCTATCTTAACCAGAACGCGGTTAGAACAGAGGGCCGAAGAGCTACCCCTCAGGATGACCGCATTACCAGCTTTGATACAGAGCCCAATACTGTCGATAGTAACGTTTGGGCGAGCTTCATAAATGATCGCACAAACCCCCAGAGGCACTCGCACCTTAGAAATTACCAACCCGTTGGGTCTTCTTGTACCTTCAATGACCTCTCCCACTGGATCGGGCAACAACGCAACCTCTCTCAATCCCTCTGCCATATCGCCTATCCTCTTTTCAGAAAGGAGAAGGCGATCTACAAGAGAACGCTTCATGCCTTTTGCTTTTGCAGTGTGAACATCCTTGTTGTTTTCTTCTATTATTTCTTCTTTTCTTTTCCAAAGAGCGTCCGCAAGATGATTCAAAAAAGTATTTTTTTCCAGAGTTGAGAGCTTAGCAAGCGCAAAAGAGGCTTTTTTGGCCTTCCGCCCCGTTTCTAAGATGGCTTCATCCATCCTTTTCCTCCTCTAACAAAATTAAGTTGTCTGCATGGATAACCTCTTCTTCCAGGTTTTCGCGTTGGAGAATTTCCCTTGCCTGATGAGTTTTCAAACCAGAAATCATTCTCAGTTCTTTACTGGAATAATTCACTAAACCCCGACCAATCTTTCTATTAGAAGTGTCAAATATTTCCACACAATCGCCAACTTCAAAATCTCCTTCTACTCCCTTAACCCCCGCAGGTAAAAGGCTCTTGCCTCTACTCAAAGCTTTTTTGGCGCCCTCATCAACAAAAATTTTCCCGCTGGGCAACATTCCAAAAGCTATCCAGCGTTTTCTGCTTCGAATGCTCTTTTCCTGAGGATAGAAGAAGGTGCCTACTTCCCGAAGGGAGAAAATATCTCTGATAACCTCGAAGTTCTTACCAGAAGCTATAATTACACCAGCACCAGAAAAAGTAGCCATGCGAGCGGCCATAATTTTGCTTTTCATGCCACCGGTTGAGAAATTTGAACCCTTCTCTCCAGCCATCCTTTCAATTTCTTCATCGATGAACAAAACTTCTTTTACAAGGGTAGCATCTTCAAAAAGGCGAGGATTGCGAGTAAACAAGCCTTCTACATCAGAAAGAATTATTAACAAATCCGCATCTATTAGAGCAGAAACCAGAGCAGAAAGCCTATCATTATCGCCAAACTTTATTTCATCAACAGCCACAGTGTCATTTTCATTCACAACCGGTACAACTCCAAGGCTCAGCAGGGCTTCTATGGTATTCCTGGCGTTCAGGTATTTTCTGCGATAGTGAACATCCTCTGGAGCAAGCAATATTTGCCCTACCTTGCGACCATATTTAGAAAAAGCTTCGAGGTAAAAGTGCATTAAAATACCCTGCCCCACACTGGACATAGCTTGCTTGAAAGGTATATCCTGTGATTTCTTAACACAATCTCCCAGAGCAATCATACCACAAGCTACCGCCCCAGAGGTAACCAGCACCACCTCTTTATTCTGGTCAAGCAACCAGGAAATATTGGCTGCTAAGCTTTCAAAGCGCTCTCTTCTAAGCTGAAGCTTTTCAAAAAGGAGAGAAGAACCTATTTTAATAACTACCCTCTTGCTATGACCTATAATAGTGCTTTTTTTCATTCTTCCAAGATCTTCAATCTTTTGCCATCCCAGTAGAAGTGATGGGATCCAACCTCCACTGTGCTGCCCATGGCCATCTTTTCAAAATACTTTATAAACCCAGATTCAATCAGCTGTTTGTTAAGCTGTTCCTCAAAAGTCTCGCCTTTCCCCTGAACGGAAACAGCAACTTCCTCAACCAGTTTTCTCAAAAACTCGGAATCAAAGCGGTACGCGCGGGGAGTTTTAATTTTAGATTCTACAACGCGGATAGAAGGTTGCTGTTCTCCCACTTTTTGTTTCTGCAGTTCTGCTACACTTTCTTGCAAAGCATCAAGGAGTTCTTCAATGCCTTCTCCGGTCAGCGAGGAAATACCAAAGACCCTCCAACCTTCTCCCCGTAAAACATCTTGAAAAGAAGAAAAGGCCTGTCTTGCTTCAGGTATATCAAGCTTGGTTCCCACCACAAAAATCCTTTTTTTGAGCAGGGCAGGACTATATTGCTCGAATTCTTCTAAAAGTACCCGAAAACGAGTTAAAGGATCATCTTCGTAAAAGGGAGAAAGATCGACCAAACACAGAATAACCTGAACTCTTTCTATATGACGCAAAAACTCAAATCCCAGGCCTGCTCCTTTGCTCGCATTTTTGATGATTCCAGGTATATCAACCACAAAAAAGCGGTCGCCTTTCCTTTCTACCACTCCCAGAACCGGATAGCGCGTGGAAAAGGGATAATCAGCTATCAAAGGTTTAGCATTACTAATCACTGAAAGTAGAGTAGATTTACCAGCGTTGGGAAACCCGGCCAGGCCAACTTCGGCAATGGTCTTAAGTTCAAGCTTCAGCAATCTGCTTTCTCCTGGTTCTCCTTTTTCTGCAACACGTGGTACCTGGTTAGTCGGACTTGCAAAAGCTGCATTGCCTCTTCCTCCCCTACCACCCCGTGCAACGATCACCTCCATACCATCTTCGGTTAAATCAGCAAGGAGCTCCTCCTTTTCTGCATCAAACACCTGCGTACCTACAGGAACCTCGATAACATAATCTTCTCCATCCTTACCTTGGCATTTGCCTCGAGAACCAGGCCTTCCAGGTTCAGCTCTGACAAAATGAAGGAGAGAAACATCGTAAAGAGTCCTTTTATGAGTAACAGCGCGCACTATAACATTTCCGCCCTTACCCCCCGAACCCCCGTCGGGGCCTCCTCGAGGGACATATTTTTCTCTTCTAAAGGATACTGCTCCATCTCCTCCTTTTCCAGCCTTTACTTTCACAAAAGCTCTGTCCACAAAAATCATTTTTGATCAACACATCACTCAATCTAATTTAAGCTTGACAATACAGATACCCACTTCCTTCCCTGCTTTTCTTCAAAGCAAACATAACCCTCTTGCAAAGCAAAAAGAGTATAATCTTTACCGACTCCGACATTCTTCCCTGGCCGGATACGAGTACCCCGTTGTCTGACTATTATTGAACCCGCTTTAACATATTGTCCACCATAGGCCTTAACACCCAGACGCTTCGAATTGCTATCCCTTCCGTTTTTAGCACTACCACCACTCTTTTTGTGAGCCATGGTTACACCTCCTCACGAAACTTCCACCGCTTTGATATAAACCAAGGTTTTGGGCTGACGGTGACCAATTTTTCTCCTATAATTCTTCTTAGGCTTGTACTTAAAGACCAGAACCTTGCGGTCTTTCGATTTTTCCAGGACAGTACCACGTACCCTAACTCCATCAAGATAAGGGTTACCAACGCTTACCTGGTCTCCATCTTTAAACATCAATACTCGCTCGAAAACCACTTCTTCTCCTTTGTTTCCAACCCAGCTATCAAGCTTTACCAACGAGCCTTCTTTAACGAGAAATTGCTTTCCTGCAGCCTCAATAATTGCCAGCATAGACTATATCACCTCCAAATCAAGCGATAAAGAATGTACCAAGAATCTCGTAATTTGTCAAACATCCGCCCAGTACTCGCTAAGCTATTTCTTCGAGCTTTTTGCGAATTTCCTCTTCACCACCTACTCCTACAATGTTGTAACGCCGAGGGGGAAGATTAGCATCAAATTTCCATTGAATTTTCTTTTTATAAATCCTTTCCAGACGTTCCACAAACTTTTCTCCAACTTCATCAAGATATTGCTTCAGTTCTGAACCGACGGTTGCACCCACGAATTCAGCATTGCTGTTGCGACATATTTCTTCTAGCTTTCTCAAAAAGCCAACTGCTATAGTCTCCAGGGAAAGTACCTTTCCCTCTCCCTTGCAATTACTACAAGGCTCCTGCAGGAAATAATCCAAACCCTTTTTGACCCGTTTTCGGGTCATTTCCACCAGGCCAAGGTCACTCATGTCTATCACACTACAGCGCGTGCGGTCTCTCAACAGAGAGTTTTCAAGAGTTTTTATGACTTGCTTGCGGTGCTCTTTTTTATTCATATCGATAAAATCTATCAAAATTATTCCACCAATATCTCGTAAACGAACCTGGCGGGCTATTTCTTCCGCTGCCTCCAGATTGGTTTTTAAAATAGTCTCTTGCAAATCTTTTTTACCGACAAATTTACCAGTGTTTACATCAACAACAGTCATGGCCTCGGTACGATCGAAAACAAGGTATCCTCCGCTTTTAAGCCATACCTTACGACTTAAGGCCCGGGCCAGTTCCTTTTCAATTCCAAAATGCTCAAAAATGTTTTCTCGACTTTCGAAAAAATACACTCTTTCTCCAAAGCCAGGCATAAGAGATTCTATAAAGTCCCGCATTTTTTGATAAGCCAAAAAAGAATTAATCCAGATTCTTTCCATCTCTTCATCAAATAAATCCCTTATCAGGGTAAAGACAAGACTTGCCTCTTCATAAAGAACTGCAGGAGCTGCTACAATCTCGGCTTTTTCCAAAATTCTTTCCCAGAGTCTGACCACAGTCTGGATGTCTTCTTCAATTTCCTTCTTGCTTCTCCCTTCTGCCACGGTTCTTAAAATAATCCCCATCCCCTGAGGCTGGCAGCTTTCAGCTATTTTTCTCAGCCTTTCTCGTTCTGAAGAGGAAGAAACACGATGCGAAACACCTATAAAATCTATACCCGGCATAAGCACTACATATCTGCCCGGGAGAGTAATCTTAGTGCTCACTCTTGCTCCTTTGGTTCCCATTGGCTCCTTGGTAACCTGCACTATCAGCTCCTGACCAGGATACAAAAGCTCTTCAATCCTGCAAGGTTTTCCCTTATCTTCAAGAAGCATATCCCCAGCAAAGAGAAAAGCGTTTTTGTCAAGACCAATGTTCACAAAAGCCGACTGAATCCCAGGTAGTACGTTTTCAACTATGCCTTTGAAGATATTCCCCGCAATATGTAGATCGGTACTTCTTTCAAAGAAAAATTCAACTACTTTCCCTTCCTCCAGTAAAGCAGCACGTACCTCTATCTCAGAAACATCTATAACCAATTCTTTCTTCAACTTAACGAAACCTCCTCATTACTAAAAAGCACTCTCCCCTTGGTTACTTTAAGGACCCCTCCCTCGCCCACATCAAAACCAAAGCCCTTCATGAATTGAAAGGGGTTCAAAAAAAGACTTCTTCCCCTAAAGGCTAAACTGAAAGTGTGCACTTTGTCCTCTGTACCAGCCTGATCCCCCACTATTTCAGAACAAAAACTCACTCCCTCGGGAAGATGTCTCAAAATATCTTCAAAGTCCAACTCTACTTTTTCAGAAAAATAAAAAGTATAAATAAAACCCTCGATTATCCTGGCGATTTTTTTTTCACCCGGATGGAGCTTTCTAATTTCATGTACCCTCAGTTCTGGCGGCAATTCTCGGTTCAAAATAGCGCGCATGTCCTCCTCCTGGAAAGGTGCTGCGAAAAAAGCATCCAGATACTCAGCTCTGCTTTCCACCCCCAGCGGAGTAGCCGGTGCAAAGGAAATCAGAGGTCTGGGATTGAAACCCTGAGAGAATAAAATCGGTAATCCTGACCTACGGAGAACTCTATCCCATAAACGATTAATGTCCAATTGCGAGATGAGATGAAAAGGAGCAAGCTTGAACTGTAATATACGGTAACCAAAACGTTGCTCACACTTCATAACAAACCCCACATCGTGTACAATTTCCGTCACCTGAACAGGGTGAGGTGAGCTCTGCCTTCCGAGCCCGCTCCAACTCCTGCCACATAAATTGCTTACTCACTCCACAACCCAAATGTTCCCAGGGCAAAATTTCCTCAAAACTTCTTTCTCTATTAACGTAAAAAGCAGCATCCAGACCTTCTTCATCCATAGCCTCATGCCAGTAACCTATTCTGAAAAATTCACTCCAGCCTTCCATTTTAGCACCTTTTGCATATACCTTCTCCAGAATCCTGCTCAATTTTCGGTCTCCCCTGGCAAGCAAGGCCTCAATGAAACTGGCGTTCAGATCAGACCAGTGCCAGGAAATCCCCCGCAAATGCGCAAATTCTTTATCCAGAAGACGAACTTTTTCCCGCAAGATTTCCTTATCTTCCTGGGCAATCCACTGAAAAGGAGTATGAGACTTGGGAACGAAAGCGGCTACACTGACGGTGAGTTCTACCCTTCTTCGCCTGGCTACTTTACTGCCCAGTCTCAAAATGTCTTTACAAAGCTTGGCTATACCAAGGATATCCTCTTCTTTTTCAAAAGGAAGGCCAATCATAAAATACAATTTTACTCTGCTCCATCCCGCTTTGAAAACCTTTTCCAGCGTATGGAAAATATCCTCTTCACTCAAGCCTTTGTTAATAACACGGCGCATTCTATCGGTGCCCGCTTCAGGAGCAAAAGTAAGCCCCTTGCGTCTCACCTTTGCAATACTTTCAGCCAGCTCTACCGAAAAAAGATCCATTCGCAAAGAAGGCAAAGAGATATTCACTTTTAAAGGCTCAAACTCTCGAGAGAGCTGGGAAACCAGCTCTCTAATTTGAGAGTAATCGGTAGAACTTAAAGAAACCAGAGATACCTCTTCGTAACCGGTATTCTTGACCAGCTTTTTAGCAAGCTCCATTACAGAGTTTAAAGAACGTTCCCGTACTGGGCGATAAATCATTCCAGCCTGACAAAAACGGCAACCCCTGCCACAACCCCGAGCTATTTCAAGGGGAATCCTATCATGAACAATGCTTACATAAGGCACCAGCATCTTTTCAGGAAAAGGTACTGCATCAAGATCTGAAACCACTCTCTTTTTAACAGGTAAAGGTGCACCTTCGGAAGCGGTTATCCTTGAAATCCTATTCTGAACATCATAATAAACCTTATACCGGGAAGGAACATAAACACCTTTTATCTTAGACAACTCATCCAGTATCTTGTCTTTGCTTTCACCCCTGGTCTCCTCAATCACTCGAGCAATCTCGAGCACGGCTTCTTCGGCCTCTCCAAGAAAGAAAGCATCAAAAAACTCAGCTACAGGCTCAGGGTTAAAAGCACATGGCCCTCCCCCTATAACCAGGGGTAAGTCCTCA
Organism: Atrimonadaceae bacterium G-SL-SR-0-11; assembly: GCA_048814795.1. GTDB lineage: Bacteria > Atribacterota > Atribacteria > Atribacterales > Thermatribacteraceae > Thermatribacter. Next base: position 1,674,435 of record CP184673.1, read on the forward strand.
TCCCTTTCCACAGCTTTAAAAGGGATGCCAGCCAGCTCTAAAAAATACAACACATTGGTGTAGCTCAACTCATACTGAAGGCTAAAACCAAGCACATCAAATTCCTTTACAGGAGTACGGCTTTCTAAAGAAAAAAGAGGAATCCCTTTTTGAAGAAGAAATTCTCCCAAATCAGGCCAGGGAAGAAAGGCTCTTTCGGCACGACAGAAAGGTATTTTATTGAAAAGGTGATACAGAATTCGCAAACCAAGATGAGACATTCCAATCTCATACACATCTGGAAAGGCAAGACAAACACTCACCGAAACCCGTTGAACATCCTTTATTATTACGTTCCACTCTCTACCCAGATACCTTCCCGGTTTTTTAAAACGCAAAAGTTGGTTTCCCTCGAAAAGCTCTTTTATTTCCATCTTTTTTTCACTCACTTTCCGTGCTACAGGCAGCAATGCGATAAATAAAAGCTATCGAAAGGAGGCTCATCATCAGCGAACTACCCCCATAGCTTACAAAAGGAAGAGGTATTCCGGTAACTGGAGCCCAACCCAGATTCATAGCTATATTTATTGCTGACTGAAAAAGCAGAACGCTTCCTAAAAAGACGACAGCAAACTTCTCTTCCGGTTCGGGGACACTTTTTGCAATACTGAAAACAAAGTATAACATAATCGCCAAGAGAAAAATTAACAGAAGACCTCCAACAAATCCAAACTGTTCACACCAGGAAGCAAAGATAAAATCGGTATAAGCTGCTGGTAAAAAACGCAACTGGCTTTGAGAGCCCGCAAGAAAACCTTTGCCCAAAAAGCCACCAGCCCCAACTGCAATCAGGGACTGAATAACATTGTACCCGCTACCCAGGGGATCCCGTTGAGGATTTATGAATACCAGCAATCTCGCCTTCTGGTAGTCCTTGAGAAAAGGCCAGAAAAGAAAAAATAACGCTGCCAGCAGGGCAACTATCGTTAAAATCTTTTTTACAGAAAAACCACTGAGCAGGAGAGCAACAAACCAGATTACCACCAGCACCAGGGCAGTACCCAGATCTGGTTCGAGATAAATGAGAAAAACCGGTATTCCCGTTAAAAAAAGGGTTTTCAGGAACAAACTCCAACATCCAAACTCCTCTTCTCTTTCGGCAAGATATCCGGCCAGAAAAAAAGAAAAGGCAAGCTTTGCAAATTCCGAAGGCTGCACTGACTTAGAAAAAAGCCATCTTTTAACTCCAGTTTCATCTCCTTCTCCAAACAAAAGGACAGCAATCAGAACAAGCAACATGAAAATGTAAAGCACCCATTTCCACTCAAAAAACTTACCAACTTCCACTTTCCTGACAACTAACCAAAAAAGTAACCATCCTATAGCTGCCCACAGAGCCTGTCTACCGTAAAAGCTTTCCAGGGAAAATCCTCTATCCCGCAGGGGGTCAACACTGTATACGGCAAACAACCCACACACGGTTAAAACAATTGCGACCAACAAAAGCCAATTTCTTTTAGTCATGAACCTCTCCCCTGTTCTTCAACCACCACTCAATCATGGCCCGAGCGACATTTGCTGCCTGTCCACTTCCATCTCCACCATGTTCTATCATAACCACAAAAGCAAATTCAGGCTGGTCAACAGGAAAAAAACCGGCAAACCAGGAATGGTCTTCACCATGAGGATTTTGAGCAGTACCGGTCTTAGCCGCCAGATCTATTCCCAAATCAGAACAGACTTTCCCCGTACCCTCCTTGACTACAAGTCGCATCCCTTCTATAACTTTCGTCCAGGTCGTCTTTTTGAAAGAAGCCACTTTTTTGCAAGAAGGTTCGAACATCAGCATCTCCCCCCTTTGACTATCAATAACTCTATCCAAAAGATGAGGCTGGCAGAAAACTCCTCGATTGGCCAGAATACAGATCATCCTGTAAATTTCAAGAGGAGTTACCATCAAATAACCCTGCCCTATGGCAAGATTGAAAGTATCACCCGGATACCACGCCTCTCCATACTGACGCTTTTTCCAGATCGGATCGGGGAAAAAGCCCCCAATTTCACCAGGTAAATCGATCCCAGTAGGCGAACCAAAACCCAGCAAACGAGCATATTTTTCAAGTTTTTCAACTCCCAACTGAAGACCCAGTTGATAAAAAACAACGTTGCAGGATTGGGCAATGGCTTCCTCAAAGGAAACTTTTCCATGCCCTCCTCTTTTCCAACAGGGATATTTCCAATCATTGTATTCAAAATACCCTGGGCAGAAAAAGATCTTTTCATCCAGATCTGGTATTTCCTCGGCTGCAGCAAGAGCAACAAGAAGCTTAAAAACTGAACCAGGGGGGTAGAGAGCCTGAACCGCCCGGTTAGTCAGCGGAAATGATGGATCCTTAGAGAGCGCATCCCACTCATCTTTCGACATTCCCTTACTCAGTTTGTTAGGATCAAAGGCAGGAGAGCTGACCAAAGAGAAAATCGCTCCTGTACGAGGATTCCCAGCAATGATAACTCCCCTTTTACCCTCCAGCAAATTCATACAAAACTCCTGAAAAGCCAGGTCCAAAGTAAGTACTATTGAATTCTTGAAGCGGGGGGGCTGGTTTTCCAAAACTCTTAGTACTTTTCCTTTGGCATCCACTTCCAACTTTTTAAACCCTTTTTCACCTCGAAGCAATTTATCATAGAAAAGCTCTACGCCTCCTTTGCCTGAAAAATCCTGAACATCATAGTCCCCAGCCTGAACTTCCTGAGAAGTAACCTTCCCCACATAACCTACAATATGAAAAGTACTCTCCCCATGAGGATAAAAACGTAAAGGAATTGTCTCTATGGAAAGTCCCGGCAAATCCTGGTAAGCTTCCTCAAAACTTATCACTTCTTCAAGACTTAAATTTTCACATAAAACCCACTCATTTGCCGAACGCTGTTTGGGAGTAATAATAATTCTGTCTTTAAAAAGGGTCTTAAGTTTTGACATAGCTTCCTCAAGACTCAAACCACCAGGATGAAAAACGATTTGAAACCGTGGCACATCCTCAGCCAGAATCTCACCGTTACGATCGTAAATAATCCCACGAGGAGCGCGCAGCTCAACAATCCTGACCCGATTAGCTTCCGACTTTTCCTTAAAGAACTCTCCCTGTAAAACACTGACCTGCCAGAGCCTTACCGAAAGCATCACAAAAATAATTCCCAGCGCCCAGATCAGAATCTCTATTTTCCGATTTAAAACTGTTTTCTGGTTCTCCACCTTCTCAACGCTCCTCCATACCAGACTCTCCCACAAAAAAGAAAATCAGCAGATATCCAGCAACCAGGTTTAGGAAAAGAGTCAAAAAAGGAAAATGCTGAAAAAGAGGTTCCTTGCCCCAAGTCAGAAGAAAGACCGCAAACCTATCAAGAAAGGTTTCAACAACTACCAGAAAAGTCAAAAGCATATAAAGTGATATACCAGAAAAGAACTCTAACCAGAGAGCAGCTATAAAAAAGAAAAAACTGGTTTTAAAAAGGAAACTTCCAAAAGTAGCGAAAGAAAAAATGTCCAACAAAAAGCCAGATAAAACGCAAATACTCAAGCCTGACCAGTTTCTCTTTAAAACACAGAGCACAACCAGAAAGGGAAGGAATGAAAAATTTCGAAAAAACCCTCCCCAAGAACCCAAAAACACAAAAAACATTACTTGAGCTGCTAAAACTCCAGCTACAAGACAATTGTATTTTGATACCAACTTCACAGGGCTTCAGTCCTTCTCGCTAACAACCACAAAAACTCTACTCAGAGAACTAAAACTACAGTTAGGACGCAAAACCACTTCTTTAAAGAGCTGACCTGGCCTCTCTACTACATTTTCTACTCTTCCCACTACTATACCCCTGGGTATACCCTCACCAATTCCAGAAGTTACCACCAGATCACCTTTTCGCACCTCAGCATCCCGGGGTATATATTCAAGGTTGCAAAAGCCACTACCATTCCCTACCACCATCCCAATTTCTCTGGTTCTTTGCACCAGAACACCTACCGCAAAAGAGGGGCTCAGAATTGTCCTGACCACTGCATAACTGCGATATACTCTCTCAACTCGCCCAACCAGTCCCTCATAAGTAACTACTGGCAGGCCCTTTTTAATTCCCTGTCTTTCCCCTGCGTCTATAATTAAAGTTCCCAACCACTCTTCAGGATCGCTTCCGATCACCTGAGCGGGTACAATTTCAAAGGGTACTTTCCTCTCTAACTCTTGAGCTTCAACCGCAATTTCGAGTTCTCGAATTTTCTCTCGCAACAAAGAATTTTCATTTTCCAGAATTCCCACTTCCATCCTGAGCCTCCGGTTTTCCTCAAAGAGAATCCTTTTCGAAGCAAAATAAGCACAAACCTTGAAAAAAGATTCCCTGACCACCAGGCCTCCCTGATAAAACCCTTTGTTCACTACACGCCACTCTTCGAGAAAGGAGATTCCGCCCCTCAAAATCGAGAAAACAAATAGCTGGAAAGAAATAACTGCGATCACGGCTCCCACAAGATATATTTTCTTCATAAGCACGAATCCTCTTTCAACAAATGATAGCTAATTTTCTTAGCAGTTTTGAACTTAAATTTGCTAAGCATATTTGATGTAATCAAAACCTCGCCTTCGGCATCAACAATACATATTCCAACTTCCGGGAAGCTTTGCATAACCAAGGAAAGCGCCGCTTTGCCTCCAGCCATCAAAGCAGTGGCCAGAACATCACTCAAAGCTCCCTCCTCAGAAATCACGGTTGCGCTTCGAAAATCCCTGCAGGGAAAACCAGTAAAGGGGTTCAAGATGTGAAAGTATCTCTTCCCATCAGAAACGAAAAAGCGAAAGTAATCTCCAGAAGTTGCTACCGCCCCCTCTTTTAGACTGACACTGCCAATAATACCCTCACCACGAGGATCTTTAATACCAATGTTAAACTCTTTCCCCCTTACCAGGACAGTACCCCCCACATTTATCAAAAAGACTGGAACTTCTATTTCACGAAAAAGCAACGATATCCTATCAGCAAGGTACCCTTTGCCAATACCTCCAAGATCAATCCCAGCCGAACCCAAAAGTTGAGCTTCGTTAGTCTCAAGATCGACTAACAAGCTGGTATTCTGGATATCCAGAACAAGTTTCCGCAAAACTTCCTTGTCTGGAACCGACGGCTTATCATCAGAAAAACCCCAGGCATCCACCAAAGAAGCCACAAAAGGATTAAAGTACCCTCCAGTTTTTTGCTTCAGAGAGATTGCCTTCTGCAAAACAATTACAGTATCAGGAGAAAGTTTGACCTTTTGCCAAGAATTATTCAAGATAAAAATTTCGCTCTCCGGAGAAAAACGGTTCCATTTCCTATCAAGCTCTTTGACCAGCCCCTCGATTTGGGATTTAAGCCTATCAAGATCACGAGCTCCAGCTCTAACCTCAATGAAGGAATCAAAGCCCGTAAGATAAAAGGACTCCAGGGGAAAGTCCTTAATCTTCCAGAAAACAAAAACCAGAAAAACTATCAGAAAAAGAAAGCCCAAAGACCAGCCTGCAAGCTTGTAGTTCATTGCTTAACTACAATAGGAAGAGACTGCCCACAAAACGCACAGCGATTTCCCTCAAGACCCTCACAGCTAACTCTATAACCACTTCTCCTTATAACTGCATTTCCACAAGAAGAACAATAAGTGGTGGAAGTTTTGTCTTCGATCACATTTCCCAGGTAAACATAATGAAGTTTCTGCAAAGCTATTTCATAAGCTTTTTGCAACAAAGAAAGCGATGTAGGAGGCAGATTAAGCCGATAAGCAGGAAAATAGCGGGAAATGTGTAACGGTATGTCAGGGCTCAGCTCAGAAATCCAGTTTATCATTCTCTCAAAAGATTCAAAATCATCATTCAAACCACCAACCAGAAGATGGGTAATCTCAATATGTACTCCCTTCTGATAAGCAAATTTTATAGTTCTGAGTACTGGCTCCAGTTTACCCCCACAGACTTTTCTATAAAAATTATCGTCAAAAGATTTAAGGTCTATGTTCATAGCGTCAACCAAAGGTAGAATTTCTTCAAGGGGCTGTTCTTCAATATATCCATTGGTTACCAGGACGTTGACCAATCCCTCTTTTTTGGCCAAAGAAGCAGTGTCAAAAACATATTCCCAGAAAACAAAAGGTTCGTTATAGGTATAAGCAATACCTACCGAATTATATCTAAGGGCTAGTTCAACAGCTTTTTGAGGCGAAAGCTCTTTCAGAGGAAAGCCAACCGCAGAACCCTGAGATATCTCCCAGTTTTGACAAAACAAACAGTGTAAATTACAACCCACACTCCCCAAAGAGAGGATGGAAGTGCCTGGCAAAAAGTGATACAAAGGTTTTTTCTCTATTGGGTCCATGGCTAAGGAAGCGATTTTACCATAAGTAAGGGTGAAAAGCGTCCCTTCTCGATTCTCTCTGACTCCACAATTACCTCGTTTGTTTTCATCAATAAAACATCTATGAGGGCAGAGCAAGCAACGCACCCGTCTATTCTCAAGTCTTTCGAAAAAGCGGGCTTCCTTCATAGATAATCGTTCCTGTAAAACCTTTCTACTGTAAAGCGATAGATTTTTACCGGTTCATGAGGAGCAATACCAGCTTTAGCCTTAGCAATCCGGATTTGTTCCTCAACCGTGTCGACGCCCTCTATATCCGGTAATAATAATCCTTTCCTAAAGCCGCTTTCCACAATAATCCCAAACTTGCGGGGGTCCAGCTCTTCAATGTTCTCCACCAGTTCAGGAGTAGAGAGAACATCCACAGAAATGCTCAGTAAAGCAAGCTCTTCAGGCCTCACCGGGGGAAAGCGCGGATCCTCGAAAGCAGCTGCTACTGCATTATGAATAACCTCCAGGGCAAGGTTTTCTTGTTGAGGCACAAAAGTCCCCACACATCCCCTTAACCTGCCATCCTTCTTAAGGGAAACAAAAGCGCCTCTCCTTTCGGTCAACAAACCAGGATGAATGTCCTGAGGTAGAGGCATAATTGATCCCTTTTCCAAGAAATAAGCAATTGAGCGATAGGCAAGATCGGTTATATCCTTCCCAAATCTGTAATCCCTACGATGATGAGTACTCACAAATTTTCCTCCTCCTGAATCAGTTCAAGAAACCTCCGCCCAATAACTACAGCTTGCCAGTCATCAAAGCCTTTCTCGGGAAAGAGCAAAGAAAGAGGAATAAATCTGCGCCATCCCCGAGGAGGATTTTCACAAAAGTAAAGCCTTCTCGCTTCCTCGCTGCTTCCTCTTTCATCAACAAGTGTGTAAGAAATTTCTTTTTGCCTAAGAAAATCAATAATCCTCTCCTTCCCGGTGCCACTGCCAACCACAACCCTGAGAAACTTACGTTCTGAGCTTATTTTACCATACCAGGAAGTAAACTCGGAAAACGATAAAATAGCCCTGAACACCACATTGCCTTTCAGATCAAGAATAGCTATTCCAATCTTTTCTCTACCAGGATCAATAGCCAGTATCAACTTTTGAGAATTCATAAGACATAAAAAAAGCCCCCTTAACGGGGGCTTTAATCAAACCCAGCTTACATTTTCTCTCGAGGCACATAGTGAGTGTGCAACAGGTGATGAGCTTTCTCTCCGTTTGGTTCACCCAAAAATTCTTCGTAAAGCTGTTTAACTGCCGGATTTTCATGCGATTTGCGCAAGGGAAGCTTGCGGTCAACTTCATAAATGGCTTCAATACGCTTCATCCTTATCTCCAAGTTAGTGGGAATGGGCTGACCTCCACCACCTATGCATCCTCCGGGACAGGCCATTATTTCAATAAAGTGGTAATTCGCTTCCCCTGACCGTACCCGATCCAGAAGTTTACGTGCATTACCAAGGCCGTGAGCTACCGCTACATTAACTTTAGTCCCATCAATATCAACCGTAGCCTCTTTAACTCCTTCTATTCCACGCACATCGTAAAAATCAAGTTTACCCAGAGATTTACCAGTAAGAATCTCGTAGACAGAGCGCAACGCTGCTTCCATAACTCCTCCCGTTGCGCCAAAAACAGCAGCAGCTCCGGTGGATATGCCCAGCGGATCATCAAAGTCCTCTTCAGGCATTTCCTTCAAATCAATGCCCTTCTCTTTCAGCATGCGTGCCGCCTCTCTGGTAGTTAGTGAATAGTCCACATCCTGATAACCACTGGAGTTCATTTCATCACGCTGACATTCAAATTTCTTAGCGGTACAGGGCATAATAGAAACAACTACCATATCTTTGGGGTCAACACCCAATTTTTGGGCGTAATAGGTCTTGGCCACAGCTCCAAACATCTGCTGTGGTGATTTGCAGCTGGACACATTCTCCATGAGATCTGGATAGAAATGCTCCATAAACTTAATCCAGCCCGGACTGCAGGAAGTTATCAGGGGAAGCTTGCCACCTTGCTTGAAGCGGTTGATAAACTCAGTACCCTCTTCTATTATGGTTAAATCAGCTGCGAAGTTGGTATCAAAAACTTTGTCAAAGCCAAGTCTTCTGAAAGCTGCCACCATCTTCCCAGTGGAAACTGTTCCTGGCGGCAACCCGAAGGGCTCTCCAATACTAACTCTTATCGCCGGAGCAGTCTGCAGGATGACAAACTTGTTCGGATCTTCAATGGCTTCCCAAACCATCTCAACGTGACTAACCTCAGACAGAGCACCAGTAGGACAGGAAAGTATACACTGACCACAGTTAGTACATACACTCTGTCCCAAGGGCAATCCCAGAGAAGGGCTGATTACGGTATCGAAACTTCGACCGGCGAAATCAATTGCAAAAACAGTCTGAACTTCAGCACAGGCACGGACGCAACGGCCACAAAGAATACAGCGGTTAGCATCTCTTTTTACCGCAGGACTGCTCTGATCGACTTCGTAAGTTTTTCGCTCTCCCTGAAAACGGATTTCTCTCACTCCAAACTCGTAAGCCAAGTCCTGAAGTTCGCAGGAGCCATTGCGGTCACAGAGCTGACAATCCAGTGGATGATTGGAGAGCAAAAGCTCAAGATTGGTCTTTCGAGCCTCCCGGACTTTCTTGGAAGTAGTTTTAATTTTCATACCCTCACGAACTGGAGTAACGCAGGAAGCCACCAGATTAGGCTGGCCCTCTACTTCGACTACGCAGATCCGGCATCCACCCCAGCTACTCAGTCCTTCCATATAGCAAAGAGTAGGAACATGGATTTTTTCCATCTTACAGGCCTCAAGTATGGTAACACCATCCGGAACCTGGACCTCTCTACCATCAATAAAAATGGTAACCAGCTTTTCGCTCATCCCAGTCTTCTTAACTCCTTCAACAACTTTAGCCATCGATTTCCTCACTCCTCCAATTAATTTCTATTTGGCATAAACCATTTTTCTACCAAATTTACAAATGCCAGCAGGGCAAGTCTTACCCTCAATATGAGCAATAAATTCTTCTTCAAAAAACTGAAGGCAGCGCAACAAAGGATTAGGTGCTGCCTGACCCAGCCCACAAAAAGCGGTGGCCTTCATATTTTCTCCCAGCGTTTTAAGCAAAGCGAGACTTTTGCTATCTCCTCTACCTCTTTCAATGTCTCCAAGTATCTCAACAATTCTCTTATTGCCAATTCGGCAGGGAGTACATTTACCACAGGACTCGTGTAAGAAAAACTCTGCAAAGCTCTTTACCACATCAACTATGCAATGACTATCGTCGATAACTGTCAGTGCCCCCGAGCCCAGAGCAGAATTATACTTAGAAAGAGTGTCAAAAGCCATAGGCACATCCAGAAGATCCGGAGTCATAGTACCACCCGAAGGTCCTCCGGTCTGCACCAGTTTAAGGCCACGTCCTCCGGGGATACCGCCTCCAATCTCAAAAATCAGCTCGCGCAGAGTAATACCCATGGGCACTTCTATAAGTCCCGCATTAACAATGTTGCCGGTGAGAGTAAATACCTTGGTTCCGGGGCAAGTAGGAGTACCAATGCTTTTAAACCATTGAGCACCATTCAGAATAATAGGAGGTATATTAGCCAGGGTTTCCACGTTGTTGATAACTGTAGGTTTACCCCACAAGCCTTTTTGAGGAGGATAAGGGGGTTTGATTCTGGGTTCTCCCCTTCCACCTTCTATGGAGTTAAGGAGTGCAGTTTCTTCACCACAGACGTATGCTCCAGCTCCTTTACGAATTTTGATGTCAAAATTAAAACCTGAATCAAGAATATTTTCTCCCAAAAGACCATACTCTCGAGCCTGACTAATAGCTCTTTCCAGATGTGCAATGCTTTGAGGATATTCTGCACGCACATAAATGTACCCCTTTGAAGCCCCAACCGCATAACCCGCTATGGCCATGGCTTCGATAATGGCATGAGGATCGCCCTCCAGAATTAACCTATCCTTAAAAGTCCCCGGCTCTCCTTCATCCGCATTGCACACCACAAACTTTTCCTCCCCAGGAGCCTTATAAGTAAACTCCCATTTCAGTCCAGTTGGAAAGCCAGCTCCACCACGACCCAGTAATCCCGAAGCCTTTACTTCCTCTATTACATCCAGAGGTTTCATAGAAGAGAGAACCTTGGCCAGAGCTTGATAACCATCACGCGCAATATAGTCTTCTATATTGTTAGGGTCTATGAAACCGCTGTTCCGCAAAACCACCCTCTGTTCCCTTTGAAGTGGGAAAGGTGATAAAAGTTGACCAATACCGCCGGAAAAAGGCATTTTAAAACGGAGTTCTTCCACAATACGACCTTTAAGTAAATGTTCCTCAACTATTTTAGGCACATCTTGGGGACGAATCGGAGCATATACCACATTATCAGGATAAATTACCACAAAAGGCGAGGGTATCTCGCTTCCCAAATTACCGGTTTCCAGCACCCGTATTTCCTGGGAAAGACCTCTTCTTTTAATCTCCTCAGACAGGAGTTCTTTAATTTGTAAAGCTCCCAGGGGTACGGAATTACTGCTTATCTCTACAAGCACGTGAGCCCTGTAAAACATGTTCATCCTCCTTCACTGACGGTACAGAGCCAGTATCTCTCGGATTCTGCCTTCCGAAAGATTGCCGTAAGTGATTTCGTTAATCATCATAGCAGGAGCAACACCACAAACCCCTAAGCAACTGGTAACCTCAAGAGTAAAAAGACCATCTCGGGTAGTTTCCCCTTCCTTTATACCCAGCTCTTTCTTTAAAATTTTAATTACATCAGTTGCGCCTCTAACATGACAGGGAGTACTTTTACAAACTCTGATCACGTATTTGCCCACGGGTTTAGTCTCCAAGAAGGAGTAAAAAGTGGCTACTCCATACACTTTACTTGCAGGAACATCTAATTTTTGAGAAACCCTTTGAAGCACGGGTTGAGGCAAGTATCCAAACTTAGCATTCAAATCCTGCAGAACACACAGGAGAGGAGTTTCCTCTCCTGCATACCGGTCAACTATCTGGTCCACCTCTTCAAAAAGCTTATCGTCAATAGTAATAGTACTCATCATCCCTCTTCCTCCTCGACCATCGCCAATTGCTGATACTTTTTCATTATCTTTTCAAGATCACAGCGCAAACAACGCTCGGCCTCCAAACGAGCTGCTCCTTCGTCCAGACACAATTTAACTTCAGCAAAACTACATACTCTCTCTCTAACTGGTATCTCGGGTGGCTTTACACGAGGAATTTCTTTAATCACCGGGGGTTCCTCCACAACTGAAGGACGTTCAGGCTGCACAACTACTTCTTCTTCCTCGCCTTTTATCTCTATTAAATAATCGTGTATGCTAAAAGCGGCCTTTTTACCGCAGGCCATGGCACTTACCACTGTTGCTTCGGCACCAATCATATCTCCACCAGCAAAAACACCGGGTAAAGAAGTGGAAAGAGTGTATTTATCTACAACAACATTACCTCGATGATCCAGAGTAATACCCTCGACAAACCCTTCCAGATTTGGAGCCTGACCCACAGCCGCTACTACTAAATCGCAATCCAGGGTTACTTCCGCTCCCTCAATGGGTACTGGTCTCCTTCTTCCGCTGCGGTCAAACCCGGAAAGACGCATTCTCTGCAGTTTAATGCCTTTAACGTTGCCATTATCATCACCCAAAATTTCCAGAGGAGCCATCAGGAAATGAAATACAATGCCTTCTTTCTCTGCGTCTTCGATTTCCTCATACAGAGCAGGCATTTCTTCTCGGGTCCTGCGATAAACCACATTTACCTCCTCAGCACCCAACCTGAGAAGAGTTCTTGCTGCATCCATAGCAGCGTTACCTCCTCCAACTACTACTGCTTTTTTAGGAGCCTCCACGGGCTCACCAAGATTAACCTTCTTGAGGAGGTCCAGAGCAGGAATAACGCCTTTCAGGTTCTCTCCGGGAATACCAAGCGGCATGCTCTTCCAGGCCCCTATAGCCAAGAATACTGCATCGTAGCTCTCTCGCAAGTCCTGCAACGTAAAATCCTTACCCAAACACTTGTTAGGTTGAAACTCTACACCCATAGCCTGGAGCTGTTTCAAGTCATATTCCAAAGCTTCCCTTGGTAAACGATAAGGAGGAATACCTACGGCTAGCATTCCACCAATCACGGGAAGAGCCTCAAAAACAGTAACCGAGTATCCTTTTCGAGCAAGGAAGTAAGCACAGGTAAGGCCTGCTGGACCAGAACCAACTATGGCTATTTTTGCATCACGCTTTCTTTCCATAACCACAGGTAACATCAAGCGGTTCATTCGAGCATAATCGGCCACAAAGCGCTTCAAATCGTCTATGGCGACAGGCTCATCGAGTTGACCTCTGCGACATTTTGCTTCACAGTAGCGGTTACAAACTCTTCCGCAAACCGACGGCAGAGGATTATCTTCACGGATAATCTGTAGTGCTTCAATATAATTTCCTTCCTTAATTCGAGCAATGTATCCAGGAACATCTATACCCAAAGGACAGGCATGCTGGCAGGGAGCCCTGAACAAAGGACGACAAACAACAGCAGGGCATTTCTTTTCCCTTATATGAGCTTCATATTCATCTCTGAAATAACGCAAGGTACTCAAAACTGGATTGGGAGCGGTTTGTCCTAATCCACATAGAGCAGTAGCCTTAATCTGCTCGGCAAGATCTTCGAGTAGTTCAATGTCTCCCTCTCTACCTTCTCCGTTAGTAATCCTTTCCAAAATTTCCAGCATTCTTTTGGTGCCTATACGGCAGGGCGTACATTTACCGCAGGATTCGTCCTGAACAAATTCCAGAAAGAAACGGGCAAGATCCACCATACAGGTGTCTTCATCCATTACGATGAGACCACCCGAACCCATGATCGCTCCAAGTTCTTTGAGAGAATCATAATCTATTTCAACGTTAAGATATTCGCGAGGAATGCAACCTCCAGAAGGACCACCAATTTGCACTGCCTTGAGTTTTTTGCCATCTCGAACCCCTCCACCGAGATCGTAAACAATTTCACCAAGGGTAATACCCATAGGTACTTCAACAAGGCCGGTATTCTGAACATCCCCGGCAAGTGCAAAAACCTTGGTACCCTTACTTCCTTCAGTGCCAATAGCTCTAAACCAGTCTGCTCCATTCAAAATTATGGGAGGGATATTGGCATAAGTTTCTACGTTGTTAATTAAAGTTGGTTTACCCCACAAACCCTCAGAAGCTGGGAAAGGAGGCTTAGGTCGTGGCATTCCTCTTTTACCCTCTACAGAAGCAATAAGGGCAGTTTCTTCACCACATACAAAAGCACCAGCTCCAATCCTTATCTCTATATCAAAGTTAAAGCCTGTTCCCAGAATGTTTTCGCCCAAAAGACCATACTCCTTAGCTTGCTCAATAGCATGTTGCAAGCGCTCTACAGCCAGTGGGTATTCGGCTCGCACATAAACGTACCCTTGCGAAGCTCCAACCGCATAACCCGCTATGGCCATGGCTTCAAGAACGGAATGAGGATCTCCCTCAAGTATGCTACGATCCATAAAAGCACCCGGGTCCCCCTCATCAGCATTACAAACAACATATTTTTCATCTCCGGGCGACCTGCGGGTAAATTCCCACTTTAAACCAGTTGGAAAACCAGCTCCGCCACGACCCCTAAGACCAGATTTCTTAACCTCTTCGATAACTTCTTCCGGGGTCATGGAGGATAAAACTTTGGCCAGAGCTTGATAACCATCACGGGCAATATATTCTTCAATGTTTAAAGGATTAATAAAACCGCTATTGCGAAGGGCGATTTTGATCTGTTTTTTGAAAAAATCTATCTCCTGAATGAACTTGCGCCTCTCTTTTTCAGAAGGCTGATAAAGAAGCCTTTCTACAACCCTTCCTTTCAAAAGGTGTTCCTCCACTATTTCCTGTACATCTTTAACAGTTACCTTCTGATAAAAAACACCTTCTGGATAAATTATCATTAAAGGACCAAGATTACAGGGACCAACACACCCTGTTTCTATTAAGCGAATCTCATTATCCAGACCATTTTTTTGGAGTTCTCTCACCAACGCTTCTTTAACCTTAAGCGCGCCTGAGGAAATACAGGCTGCACCAGCACACAAAAGAACCTGGCACCTTTCCATCCCGTTCATGATGCTACCTCCCAATCTCTTCTCTATTCAGTATGAATTACCCATTCACCTACTATTTGACCATTAACAAGATGTGAAGCCACGATTTGCCTTGCTCTTTCCGGGGTTAAATTTCCATAGAGAATCTTTTGCGAACCATCCTCGATGCTTATCAAAGGTTCTCTATCGCAAAGACCAATGCACCCCGCCTGAGTCACTACCACATCTTTCAGACCCCGTTTACTTATTTCATCCAGGATTGCAGACATAATTTGTCTGGCTCCTGCAGCAATACCACAAGTCCCCATATGCACCGTAATCTTGTACTTTGCTTTTCCTTCTCGCAGAGCGACATTTTTCTGGGCCTCTTCTTTAATTCTCTTAAGGTCTTCAATGCTTTTGATTTTCATCAGCTACTCCTCCTTCTCGAAAAGACTTTTCCTGAAAATCAATCCATTCCTTAACAGCTGGTAAAACAGCTGGCAAATCCTCAGGGTTATTCACTCCAATGTATTTCAAAAGCTCCTTGCTGTTAAAATGCCACTCCATACCATCCACACGATGCACAAATTCAAACTCCACCTCTGGATTGGAAACAATCAAGCTAACCAGGGTTTCGGCAATGTCACCGAGTGGAGGAAGGTCAATATGACTCCTTTTAAAGGTAACAATCAGCTCCGTTCCTTCACTTTTGCGAGAACTCAAAGAAACCCTTCCTTCGCATTGTTCAGCGAGCTGCTTAATGAGTGGAAGCCCCAAACCAACTTTTTTCTTTTTATTCTGACCAGTAAAGAAAGGATCGAAAACACGTTCTAAAACATGCTCTTCCATACCCTCGCCATTGTCTTTAATAAGCAACTTCAGGGTATCAGAAGAAGTATCTTCAAAAATACCAATAGTCACCCTCTTAGCCCCAGCCCTAAGGGAGTTCTCCACAAGATCCAGAATATGAAGAGAAAGATCTTTCATCTATCCAGATATCCGACTTTCAGGTGTAATTACTAATGATTTCCATAATCTGAGAAGGATTTACTCTTTTGTGAACATCATTGTCTATACGCACTACCGGTGCTAAGCCACACGCTCCAGCACAACGCATAACTTCTACAGAATAAAGACCATCCTGGGTAACTTCTCCAACCCCTATTTCCAGCTCTTTTTGAATTTTGTCCAAAATTTCCTGTCCCCCTCTAACATAGCAGGCAGTACCCAGGCATACCTGAATAACATGTTTTCCACGAGGCTTCATAGAAAAGAAGTGGTAAAAAGTTACCACTCCATAAACCTCACTGAGAGGAACATCAAGTTCACGAGCAACTATCTTTAAAACCGAAGGAGGTAAATAACCAACTACGTTCTGTACAGCATGCAGAGCTTGAATAAGAGAGCCTCTTTTCCCTTTAAAACGGGATAAAATGCTAAGCAAAGTCTCTTCAAGTTCAGACGAAATTTCCATATCTTTGATTTTTTCTTCCACCTCAAGGTTAGCCACAACTATCTCCTCCTAAAACTAATTTCTCACCCAAGCCTGGGGTTATTATAAACTTAATTCTCAAAGAAGTGAAGTAAATCACTTATTAGTTTTCAAAAAATTATTTTTTACTACTGCGTTCCACTTCTTACTTTTCGATCTCAAGCCAACAATTAAATATTTACTTTCTCCAGTTTTCGAAAGCGTATCTGCTTGTCGTCATCAAGATAAACCTCTATAATGTCTCCTTCTTTAAAAGTACCCCTTATGAGTTCTCCAGAAAGAGGAGCTTCTATCTGCTTCTGAATTAATCTTCGCAGAGGTCGAGCTCCGTAGTCAGGGTCATAACCAGCCTCTGCAAGGAAATCCTTGACTTCTTCTGTAAGAACCAGGTCCATACCCTGCTCTTTCAGCCGCTTCCTCAATCTTGACACCATAAGATCAACAATCTTTTTAATATCTTCTTTACGCAAAGGATTAAACACGACTATTTCGTCGATGCGATTAATAAACTCCGGTTTCAATCTGCTGCGCACCTCTTCCAGAACTCTGTTTTTTACTCTTTTCAGTTCTTCCGGGTTTTCAGGATCAACGTTTCTGAAATAATGACTGCCCAGATTGGAGGTCATTATGATAACCGTATTTTTGAAGTCCACCGTCCTACCTTGACCGTCAGTAAGTCTTCCGTCATCGAGAATCTGCAAAAGAATATTGAAAACGTCCGGATGCGCTTTTTCTATTTCGTCAAAAAGAATCACCTGGTAGGGTCTTCTCCTCACCACCTCAGTCAGCTGACCACCTTCTTCATAGCCCACATAACCTGGAGGAGCACCTATCAAACGCGATACGGAGTGTTTCTCCATATATTCAGACATATCGATACGCAAAAGCGCATTTTCGTCTCCAAAAAGAAACTCAGCAAGAGTTTTAGCCAGCTCGGTTTTCCCTACACCAGTAGGACCAAGAAATAAAAAAGAACCAACTGGTTTGTTTTCCTCAGCTATACCAGCACGTGAGCGCCTTATTGCCTCAGCAACTGCTCTGACCGCTTCTTCTTGATCGATTAAGCGCTTATGAAGTTCTTCTTCCATCCGCATCAATCTTTCTTTTTCTTCTTGAAGCAAGCGCCCAACCGGGATACCGGTCCAGCTTGAAACTACCTCTGCTATATCTTCCTCGCTTATTACTTCGTTAATTCTTTTGCTCTGCATCCACTCTTCTTTTGCTTTAATATATTCGCTTTGAAGAGCCTCAGCTTCATCTCTGAGACGAGCTGCTTTCTCATACTCCTGGGCCTGAACCGCCGCCATGCCTTCTTTGGCAAGCTCTTGCAGTCTTTCTTCCATGGCCTTGATTTCAGGAGGAACACTCTGCAATTCTACTCTTTTCTTACTGGCCGCTTCATCAAGGAGGTCAATAGCCTTATCTGGTAAAAACCGGTCAGTAATATATTTATCAGATAAATAGCAAGCTGCATTAATTGCTTCATCGCTAATTTTCACTTTATGATAAGCTTCATACTTATCTCTTAATCCCTTCAAAATTTCCTTACTTTCTTCAACGGAAGGTTCGGAAACAAAAACCGGCTGAAATCTCCTTTCCAAAGCAGGATCCTTTTCTATATATTTACGGTACTCATCAAGAGTGGTAGCTCCGATACACTGAAGTTCTCCTCGAGCTAAAGCCGGTTTGAGCATATTAGCAGCATCAATTGCTCCCTCCGCGGCTCCAGCTCCCACTACTGTGTGTAACTCGTCTATAAACAGAATGATTTTACCCTGCGATTTTTGAACTTCTTCGAGAACAGATTTCAAGCGCTCCTCAAATTCTCCTCTGAACTTTGCCCCCGCAAGCAGTGCACCCATGTCCAGTGCAATTATCCTCTTTCCTTTTAAACTTTCAGGAACGTTACCTTGCACAATCCTTTGGGCAAGACCTTCTACAATGGCCGTTTTGCCCACACCAGGATCGCCGATTAAAACAGGATTGTTTTTAGTTCTTCGAGAGAGAATTTGAATAACCCTTTGAATTTCCTTATCTCTTCCTATCACCGGGTCCAGCTTACCTTCTTTAGCCAGTTGAGTTAAGTCTCTACCATACTTTTCAAGAGCCATATATTTCCCCTCTGCGTACGGATCGTCCACTCTCCTTTGCCCCCTTATTTCCTGAAGTGCTCTGTAAATCTTCTCAACGTCCAAACCGTAAGCCTTGAGAATACGATTGCTCGTTCCAGTTTCTTCCCGTGCAACAGCAATTAAAAGATGCTCCACGCCTACATAAGAGTCCTTAAGTCTCTGAGCTTCTTCAATAGCGCCATCCAAAACCGATTTCGCCCGCGGCGTCAGGTAAATCTGCAACTCTGAACCATGTTGATAAACCTTGGGTAAGCGCTCCAGAGCCTCCTCAATTTCTTGCTGTAAAACCTGAGGATCAACGCCACAACGAGAAATTATCTGCGAAGCCAGGCCTTCAGGCTGTTTCAAAAGAGCAAGAAGAATATGTTCCACGTCAAGCTGGTTATGGTGTAGCTCTATGAGAATATCCTGAGCAATAGAAATTACTTCACGTGCTTTTTCTGTAAAACGATCAAATTGCATTCTTTCAAAACCTCCTTCTCCTGTAAAATCCATCAAATCTCAAACTACTTAAGAAACCATGTTAAGTCTTGGATTTTCGTGTCTCAAAGCAGCCAGTTCTCTAAAAAGCTCTTTTTCCCTGGTACTTAACTGACGGGGCAAAACTACCTGCACTCTAACCAATAAGTCTCCTCTTTCCTTTGTTTTGGGATCTACAAAACCCAATCCCTTAAGACGCAGCACGGTGCCATTTTGGGTTTCCGGAGGAACCTTTAACTTGACCTTTTTACCATCCAGAACTGGAATTTCGATTTCCGCTCCAAGCAAAGCTTCGTAAAGCGTTACCGGTAAGTCCAGAATCAAGTTTGAACCTTCCCTGCGAAAAACTGGATGAGGCCTGATCTTTATACGCAAATAAAGGTCCCTACCACCAGCAACGCCTGGAATGCGCAGCTTTGAGCCGTCATCCAAACCCGGAGGAATGGTTACATTGACCGTCTTACTCTTCCGGACTACTCCTTCTCCGTTACAGGATGAGCAAATTCCAAAGCTACCACTTTTTCCTGTACCAGAACAGGCACTGCATATTTCATCAAAAGCAACCCTTATATTTCTGGTGGTTCCCCGGTAAGCTTCTTCCAGGCTAATTTCCACTTCATGAGTAGGTTCCGAAGGTGAAGTTTTCTTCTCAGAACGTCCCCCAAAAGGACTATCCCGATAGGTACGATATACCCTAAATCCTCCCGAAGGCCTCCCCGAAGAAAAAATATCACCAAAGAGTATCTTGAAAAAGTCGCTAAAATCTTCAAAATCCCCCCACTCTGCCTGCGCTTCGCCTGTAGTGTAGTGCTGTCTACCAGAACCGGCATACTTCCGATAAAAATCCTGCCAGAATTGCTCCGTATTTTGCTGCCCATAAGTATTCCAGGCTGCTCCAAGCTCATCATATCTTTTTCGTTTTTCAGGATCGCTTAGAACTTCGTACGCTTCGTTAATTTCTTTGAACTTTTTCTCCGCTTCCTTGTTGCCCGGGTTCAAATCCGGATGATATTTTCTTGCTAACCTTCGGTAAGCTCTTTTTATCTCTTTCTCATCAGCATTTCTATCTACTCCCAGAATCTTGTAATAGTCTTTAAATTCCATACTTTCACCAACCATCCTCACAAAGTGTTTTACCTTCTTTGACCTTCACGAGCATTATAATATCTACCCCAACAGTTGTCAATAAAACACGACTCTGCTGCAAAAAAATCCGACCTTAACTCTTATAAACACTAAAAAATTCAAACAAAATTAAATTTCTCACAAATAAGATATCAAAAAAGAAACGGTAGATAAAGCTCAGAGTGAATCGAGAGGGTTTTGACTCTAAAAGAGGCTGTTCTGGCCTCATACGAACCAACAAGTTACAAGCCGAGTTCCTGACTTCTTTCCTTCATAGCTGCAAGAGAGAGCGAGAGAAAATCTTCAAGAGAAAGCCCCAACCTTTCACAGCTTCTTATCTGTTCTCGATTAGCCCCTCTGGCAAAGCTTTTTTCCTTAAAACGGTTTAAAAGAAAGTCCAAATCAAGAGGAGCCAACTTTTTCTCAGGATGAATAAGTGCACAGGCCACGATGAAGCCACTGGTCGGGTCTACGCAAAAAATAGCCCATTCCAGCTTACTTTGAGGAGAAAAACCCGTTGCCGGATTGTGCGCTTTAATGGCTCTCAAGATCTCTTCTTTCAATCCCAAACCAGAAAGTATTTCTGCACCAATCAACCCATGAGAAGCGGGATTATCCTTGGTCTGTTCATAATCAATATCATGTAAAAGACCCACCAGCGACCAGACAGCGGACTCCTCCCCTAACCTTCGAGCAAGCGAAGCCATAATGCTCTCACAAGCGAGAGCATGCTTGACAAGGTTTGAATTCTTGAGATGCTTTTTTAAAAGTTGTATTGCTTCCTCTCTTAACAAGACTATTCACCTCGCAAATACTGAAGAGGATCCACTGCTCTATTATTAACTCTTACCTCGAAGTGAAGATGATAGCCAGTAGCATTACCAGTGCGCCCTACTCGAGCAATGGGATCTCCGCGATTAACCCGTTCTCCGCGAGTCACCAAGTTAGCTGAGTTATGCGCATAAACTGTTTGAACGCCACCAGGGTGAGAAATAATAATCACCCTCCCATAGTCACTCATCCATCCGCTATAGGTCACTACACCGCTCTGGGCCGCTTTAACGATCGAACCTGGAGGAGCCGCGATGTCAACTCCATAATGAAAACCTCTGCCTCTTCTTCCAAAATAAGAAGTAATGCGTCCCCGGAGTGGCCATAGAAAGCCCTCTTTACTTCCATAATTCGGAGTAAGATGAGAAGGAATGCGGATTTTTTGGCCAATCCTGAGTATACTTCGTTCCGTCAGGTTATTAACACTTGCTAAAAGTTCCATAGAAACCTTGAACCTTCGAGAAAGGGACCACAGAGTGTCACCCTTTTGGATTTCGTAAAATACATAATCCCGGGAAGAAGCAGCAACCTTCTGGGAAGGGGGAATAACCAGGCTCTGACCAACCTTGAGCCTATCAGGATTAGAAAGATTATTAGCCTTAAGAAGAGAACTAATAGAAACTCCAAAATGACGAGAAATAGACCACAGGGTGTCACCCGGGCATACTCTGTAGGTTTGCATTCCCTCTCTTTTTTCACTCTCAACGGCTGAATGCTCAACAGCCACAACCTCCTGAAATTTTCCAAGAGGAATTGTCAACTCCATACCTACTTGCAGAACAGAATTCTCATTAAGCCCATTAGCCTCCATTATGCTGCGCATGTCCACTCCGTAAAAGCGAGAAATCAACCAGAGTGACTCTCCTTTTTGAACCCGGTGTTTCGTCGTGGCAGTAAGACTTTCTTCTTTTTGTCCGCCCTTAATATAAGCATCCTCGAGGGGAATAATTAGAATTTGACCTTCTCTGAGAACGCTATTCTCACTCAACCCATTCACTTCCATCAAGTCTTTGAGAGAAACCCTGAAGACCCTTGATATTCCCCAAAGAGTATCTCCAGCTTTAACTCTATAAGTAATTTGCGAAGAGCTGCTCTTAGAGGGAATGACCAACTCTGCTCCAATCTGCAAAACACTGTTTTCGGTTAAGCCATTAGCACTCATAAGGTCTTTAAGGGGAATACCCTGTTTTTTGGAAATTTCCCAAAGAGTATCACCTGGCTGGACTACGTAATGCACAACAGATGACCAGGCGAAAGTGGTTAGAAAAAGCACAACCAGATTTAAAATAGAAAGCACTAAGATATTTTTAGTCTTCAGCACTTTTTAACTCCTACAATCGCCTGGATTCCAGAAACCTGAAATTGCTCTTTAAAAATCCGGTCATCACTAATTCTATCAAAAACAACTTCTTTGGCCAAAACTTCTTCTTGAATTAAGGGGGCAAACTCGCGAAGAACTTGTTTTAGCGATTCTTCTGTTCGATCGTCAACCAAAAGCACTATGCGATCAGTAATCTCAAAACCTGCTTCTTTACGCATCAACTGTATGCGATGAATTATATCTCTGACTATTCCCTCTTTCTTTAGCTCTTCATCCAAGGCTGCATCAAGAATAACGGCGTATTTGCCAGCACTTTCCATATGCAAGGTACCCATCGTCTCAAGAAGAACCTCAACCTCTGAAAGCGATAAAATAATCGATTCCTCCCCCAACTTTAAGACAAGTTCCCCCTGCTCAAGCAACTTCAGGGCTTCATCCCGCGAACACTTAGTCAGAGAGCTGGCAATCTCCTTAACCTTTGCTCCAAAGCGAGGGCCTAACTCTTTAAAATTAGGTTTCAAAACGATTTTTACCTCCTCAGGCAAGCGGTCAAGCCACTCCACGTGCTTAACATTAAGTTCTTCTTTCAGCAAGCTTTCGAACTGACGTGCACGTTCTCTCTCGCTTAATTCAGGAACAACCAGCAAAGCCCTCCTCAGAGGCTGACGAAGTTTTACGTTAACTTTATTGCGGACTGCTCTACCCAAATTAGCAAGCGTCCGCACCACTTCCATGGTGGAAACAAGCTCTTTATCTAACAATTTTTCATCAAATAAAGGATAGTCTTCAAGATGAACGCTTTCCCTCTTCTGCTTAATTCCTTTTGTTAAACGTTGATAGGCAAGTTCAGCCGCGAAGGGGATAAAGGGAGCCACCAGGCAGCTCAACTCAAGCAAAACTCTGAATAAAGTCTTATAGGCACTATCTTTGTCCTTATCCCAACCCTCTTTCCAGAAACGCCTCCTTGAGCGTCTGATATACCAGTTGCTCAGGTCCTCAACCACAAAATACTCAATGGCCTTGGCAGCCTTAGAAATCTCGAAGGATTCCAGATAATTCCTCACTTCATTTATCAAAAAGTGGAGACGAGCAACAAGCCAGCGATCAAAAACATTACTTCTTTCAATATCCCATTCTGGAAGACATTCAGGATCAAAGCCATCGATGTTAGCATAAGTAACAAAAAAGTTAAAAACATTCCAGAAGGTGCTAAAGAACTTGCTAAAAACCTCACCTAAAGCTTTTTTGCCAAAGCGCTTGGGCATCCAGGGAGGAGAAACCGAAAAAACATACCAGCGCAGAACATCCGCACCATACATGGAAATCAATTCCCAGGGGTTAATTACATTGCCAATGTGTTTGCTCATCTTCTGGCCCTTTTCATCCAAACCGAGTTCGGTAACCAAACAGTTACGATAGGCAGGAGAGGCGAATAATAGAGTGGCCAGCACATGCAAACTGTAAAACCAACCCCGAGTCTGGTCTATGGCCTCACATATGAAATCAGCAGGAAAACTTTTAGCAAACTCTTCCCGATTTTCAAAAGGGTAATGATGTTGAGCTACAAACATCGCACCCGAATCAAACCAGCAGTCAATAACTTCTTTGACCCGGCACATTTTACCAGAACAATTAGGACACCTTATGGTAATCTCATCCACATAAGGACGATGTAGCTCAATGTTGTCAAAGCTTTTCAAAGACCGGGAACGAAGTTCAGCTATTGAACCTATAGCTTCTTTGGAACCACAATTTTCACAAACCCATATATTTAAAGGAGTACCCCAATAGCGCTCTCTGGAAAGAGCCCAATCAACCACATTTTCGAGAAAATTTCCAAACCTTCCTTCCCGAATGTGAGGTGGGAACCAGTTGATCTTACGATTATTTTCAATAAGAAGTTCCCGAAAAGCTGTAGTCTTAATAAACCAGCTCTCCTTGGCATAGTACAAAAGCGGTGTATCACACCTCCAGCAGAAAGGATAGCTGTGGCGATAGGTTTCTACCCGGAAAAGTTTATTTTGCTCTTTCAAATACTGAATAATCAAAGGGTCTGCCTCTTTAACCCACATACCCTTCCAGGGGGACACTTCGTCAGAATAAGTACCATCAGGTTTAACCGGCTGTAAAACAGGAAGGTCGTGTTCTCTGGCCAAGGCCATATCATCCTCACCAAAAGCAGGAGCAATATGCACAATACCCGTTCCTTCTTCTGTAGAAACGAAATCTGCTCCAAAGACCTGATATCCCTTCTCAGCTTTCAAAAAATTCATCAAAGGTTCGTAACGCAATCCAATCAAATCTTTGCCCTTCAGAGAACGGATAATTCTGAACTCCTTTCTTTCTTCAGGACTGAAAATGCGTTCAAAGCTTTCTTTGTTTAAAATAAACCTTTCTTGAGAAGAAAGATGTTCTACCTCAAGATAATCAAGCTCGCTCCCCACAGCAAGCGCAACATTGGCTACCAGAGTCCATGGAGTTGTGGTCCATACTAAGAAATAAACATTCGTCAGATCAGCAACTTTGAACTTGACGAAAATACTGGGATCTTCAGTATCTCGATAACCCAAGGCTACTTCATGACTGGAAAGTGAAGTTCCGCAACGGGCACAGTAGGGAAGCACCTTGTAACCTTGATAAAGCAATCCCTTATCCCAAAGCTCCTTCAAAATCCACCACAAGCTCTCTATATAATCGTTATCAAAAGTGATGTAAGGATTATTAAGATCCATCCAGATACCCATTCTCTCGGTAAGTTTCTCCCATTCCCGGATATACTTCAACACGCTCTCTTTGCATTTTTTGTTAAAACGGTCAATTCCGTATTCTTCAATCTGGGGTTTGCCCGAAATCCCCAATTCTTTTTCGACTTCAAGTTCTACTGGTAAACCGTGGGTATCCCAGCCTGCTTTCCTGGGAACATAATAACCACACATCGTCTTATAGCGGGGGATAAGGTCTTTTATGCTTCTTCCAATCACATGTCCGGCATGAGGATAACCATTGGCAGTGGGAGGACCTTCATAAAAAACAAAACGAGGGCTTTTCTCGCGCTGCTTAAGGCTTTTCTCAAAAACCGAATTCTTTTTCCAAAACTCAAGAATCTCTTCCTCAAATTTCCCCCATTCCGTTTTGAGGTCCACTTGCTCAAACAATGCTCCTTCACCTTCCTTTGCATCAGCTGTTTTAAAAAAGAATTTGTTCGTACCCCACAACCAGATCAGCCTTCAAGCACTAACTTTTGGCGTCCACCCTTATCGGTTCTACAACCATCCAAGGCAAAAACCACCTGCCATAAACCCAGCGAGAATCCCTGGAAACTTCCTGAATATTTTTGAGAGCTTCAAAGGCGTTACCACTAATCATCACGTTTTTGACTCGTCCCTTTATTTCCCCATCCTCAACATAAAAACCCAGGTTTAGATTACAGGAAAAGTGCCCAGAAGAAATATTACTCTGGCCCAAACCCAGAACGCTATCTACAATTAATCCTCTTTCCAGCTCCTCAACGAGAGTCTCCTGAGTCCTTAACCCTCCTTTGACTTTAATACAGGAAGGTTCGGGGTAGGGGAGGGCTCTATAAGATTGCCTAAAACCGTTCCCCGAAGGTTCAACGCCCTCCAGAAAAGCAGAAAAAAGATCCCAGAAGGCAGATTTAACTTCACCAGCCACAATCAGTTCTTTTTCTCGAACAGTCATGATTCCTTCGTCATCAAAAGGACAGGAACCCAGTGTCCAGGCTTCATAAGGCGTCTCAACAAGAGAAAGAAGAGGAGAAAAAACCAATTTCCCCAATTTATCTTTTAGAAAGGAGCGGTTAAAAACGATGTTTCTACCGTTTAGAGCATAAAAAAGAGGATAAAGCAAAACCAGCAAACCTTCAGAAGTGAAAAGAACGGGATAGGCCCCACTTCTAATCTTAAATTCTCTCTGCGAGAATTCCAGTCTGAAAAGTATTTCGTTGATAAAAAGATCCAGATCAATATCACGATTACCCCAAAATCTCTCCACAGAGAACTCCAGGATGTCCGATTCCCTGGTTAGGTTAACCTCAGCTTCTATTCCAAAGAAAGTTCGCTCAAAAAAAAGCCTTTCTTGACGATGATTGATAAGCTCTTTTCCTTCAGTTCCAGCTTTTACTCTGAGATTTAAAACAACTTCTGGATATTCTTCCCTAATGCGTTCAACAACATAATTACCTATTTCAATCATCTCGGCAAAACCCATATCAACTACCCGCCGGTCCACAAAACTGTTCCAAGTTTTCAAAACCGGATAAGAAGGCAAAGAATAAGCTACCCTGTCCCCAAACTTACTGACCGAACAAGCTTTCTCTAACATCTCATCAAAAAGAGAAGGAGAATTAAAGGCTACAAAACCCAGTTTACGTTCACCATTAATAACCCTAAGCCCAAACCCTTTGGAATCTTCGATCTCGCACTGCTTTAAAACTCCACCTTCAAAACTAACAGTTTTTGACCTCACTTCAGTATGATAAAGATCCCCTTCCATTCCTCTGCTTGCAAGCTTTCCCAACCCAGAAAACATTATTCGCTCCCTCCTATGAGCGTTTCCCTCAATCTGACATGAGGACTACCAGTTGGGGTGGGCAGGCCCACCTGCACGCCCTTGCCACACCCACCCAACTCGTTCCAAACAAAATCATCAGCAATGCAATCAATCTTTCGAAGGGTCTCAAAAAGGTTACCACTTAAAACGAAATTTTTAACTATGTCAGTAATTCTACCATTCTCAATCAGGAAACCATAAGCAGGAGAAAAAGTAAAAAGTTCTAACGAAGTATTGCCACCCAAGTATTCTATAGCATACACTCCCCTTTTTATATCCCTAAAAAGCTCTTCTTTAGACACATTTCCATTTTCTATAGCTGTGTTGGTCATCCTAACCAGAGGAGCATACATAAAACCTATTGTACGCGCATTGCCAGTTAAGCTTTCCTGCATAGAAAAAGCAGTTTCCCGGGAATGCAGTCGACCTGTAAGAACACCCTCTCGAATAAGATAGGTCCTCCGGGTAGGAACTCCCTCATCATCGTAAGGCGAAGAACCTCTCAAACCTTCTATACTGCCGTCGTCAAAAACTGAAAGTAGAGGTGAAGCAATTTCTCGCCCTAAGGTCATTTCCTTTTTAAGTTGTTCATTATGATGAACAAAATCAGCTTCACTGAGATGCCCAAACGCTTCATGAATAAAAACACCTGCCAACGTAGGATCCAGAACCACATCGTATACCCCGCCAGGTAAGGACCTGGCTTCAAGAAGAGAGGCTGCACGAGTGACCACTTCTTTCGCCAGGGCATCAAGCCCTTTTACTGCTTCTAATCCCGCCCTTTTGGCCACTCCATTGCGGTAAAACTCAATAGTGTCCCCTTTTCTGCAAACCGCGGTAAAGACCACACTAATATCTGGTTTCTCCAAATGGAGTAGAGTTCCATCTGAATTCGCCAGATAGATTTCCCGAAATTCATCTCGATAATCCACTGAAGAATTAACCAGAAAATCTGAGACTCCCAGCATCAGTTCAGCATATTGCCTAGCAATCTTTACTTTTTCATCAAGAGGAACACTACGAAAGTCCTCCTCAAGCTGGGCTAAATGTTGGTCTTCAAACGCTTTACCCCTGACGACACCTGATCGGAAAGCAGTCGGATTTTTGAGAGAGCAGTTGCGTAAAGCATTTTTGACTTTTTCCAGAATATTCTCCCACCCCGAAAAAGTCTCGAAATACCACCCGAAATCGCCCTTAAAAATCCGCACATAACCACCCATTACTTCCTCTTCCTTGAGTGTTTCTATACGACCATTTTGAAGAGCAAGACGAGTGGAAACTATTCTTTCCAAACGCACTTCTACATACTCTTCTCTTCCGACCAGTTTTAAGGCCCTCCTTAAGGTGTCTAACATTGCTTACTCGGTCGCTCCTTCCTCAGAAGAACTACCATCAGTAACAGGGATATTTTCTTCAAAAATAACTATCTCAGAAGACTTTTTAAGTTCTCGAATCAGCTCTTCAAAGGCTTCCTGCTGTTTTTTGGGCAACAAACGTGCAGTAATCTCCTCTTTAACTTCGTCAATTTCTTTCAAGCGGGGAGGTACATGCTCCTCTACCATAAAAAAGTGGAAACCATAGTCAGTTTTAATTGCGTCACTAAAGTTGCCAGGTGCAAGCTCAAAAACCACTTTTTCAATCTCTTCACTCAAATCTCCCCTCTTTATATAACCCATATCACCACCACTTGAGGCATCGGGGGATTCAGACCTTTCTTTTGCAACCTCCTCGAAAGGCTTACCAGATTTGAGTTCGCTCAGCACTTCCTGTGCCTGTTGTTCACTCGAAACCATAATGTGTTTTACTTTCACTTTTTCTGGCTCGGTATAAAGCTCAGGATGGGCAGTATATTCATTTTCTATCTCCTCGTCGGTAACCTTCACTGCATTCACTATTTTTCTCTGGATTAACTCTTGAATAAGGATCTGTTTTTTCAAGTTCTCAATTTTTCTTGCAACCTCGGGATCTTCTGCAAGTTTTTCTTTCTGAGCTTCCTGCACCAGAAGTATTTGACGAATCCACTGTTCCAATAGATCTTTCAGACCCCCAGGAAATTGAGCCTTATACTCTTGAGGCAGGCTATCCCACACCTCTTTAACCTCATCCAGGTATACAGGTTCTCCGTTCACCTGTGCAATAACTACCCTTTCCTCCGAAGCTTTCTCCTGTGCGTAACCAGCGTGAATTAAGGCTACCAAACAGAGCAAAAACAAAACTCCCATCACAGATAACTTCACTAATCTGGAACCCATGTTTATATCTCCTCTCTTTTAATTGTTTTACTTCTCTTCAGAGTCATCCTTGGAATCGTCAAGAACCTCGAAAGAAAAACTTGCAGAATCCGCCGAAAGTTCACCTCCTTCTGTTGTTAGCAAGCGCTTTAATTCATCAAACTTTGCACTCACTTCTTGAACTTCTTCCCTAAGCTTTCTTATCTGAAAAACAACCTCTTTTACTCTCTCATTAACAATCCAAAACAGGAGAAGACCATATAAAACCAGTATGCTGAGCAAAAGACCAAGAATCAAGCTCTATCTCACTCCGTAAACACCTTTGTTAAAAGCATTTTAGCAGAAAAGAAGAGAAACAAAAACCTCAATACTCAAAGAAAAGCGCTCCCACTCTTCAAAAAATCGACTCCCTTAAAGTTTTCGACACCAAGTCCTATACCCACAATGCAGTTACGGCAAATAGTGGTTCGGGGTGGGATATGTGTCCCCTTCCCAATAAGATTAACGCCCCAATCCAGAAGATCTGGCCTAAGTACATTGGGCGTAAAGTCTTCTCCAAAACCAATTTTTGTTTCCTCTCCAACTATAACGTTTTTGTCCAAAATGCTGAGGTTAATTTCACTATTCTTTCCTACATAGGTATTATTGAAAATTATCGAGTCCACCACCCTCGCTCCTTCCTCTACCACCACACCAGGAAAAATCACCGAATGGATAACTTCTCCCTCTATCAGAGCCCCTTCGCCAATAATACTCTCTGCTACCTTTGTTCTTCTGCAAACCTGTGCAGGAGGTGAAATAGGCCGATTAGTATATATCATCCACTCCGGATCGTAAAGATTAAAGCAGGGGATAGGCTCCAAGAGCTGCATGTTTGCCTCCCAATAGGCCTTCACAGTACCCACATCCCACCAGCATCCTGTGTAGAAAAAGGCCTGTATCCTGGCTTTCCCTAAATTTTCGATTATCACATTTTCCACCAGATCAAATTTGTTTTCCTGATTGTTTTTTATCAGTTGCTCAACTAAAAATTCTGTTCGGAAAGCATAAATGCCCATGAAAGCTACGTTGGTTTTTGGCACAGCAGGTTTTTCCTCAAAATTCACTATCCAATTGTCATGATCTACCTCAACAATTCCAAAACGGGAAGCATCTTCGAGTTTAACATTAGTAACCACAAGCGTGATATCTGCGTCTCTTTCCACGTGATAATTGAAAAGAGGATTATAGTTCATCATGTAAACATGGTCTCCAGAAAGAACCAGCAAATGAGGCACTTTTTTGCGAAGGATAACATTCAGGTTTTGAAAGAGAGCATCGCCGGTTCCACGATACCAACCACCAACACTTCGGCTTAAATAAGGTGCTAAAAACTCAACTCCCCCTCTCTTCCTATCAAGATCCCAGGGCCGCCCCGCTCCAATGTGCTCAATCAAAGACTGCGGCTGATACTGAGTAAGTACTCCGATATCATAAATTCCGGAATTCACACAGTTACTCAGAGAAAAATCAACTAATCGATAGCATCCCCCAAAAGGAACAGCAGCTTTAGCACGTTCTACAGAAAGAACATCCAGACGATCTCCCTTGCCTCCCGCCAAAATCATGGCATAGCGAAAAGACAAACC
The DNA here is from genome assembly GCA_048814795.1 of Atrimonadaceae bacterium G-SL-SR-0-11. Taxonomy (GTDB): domain Bacteria; phylum Atribacterota; class Atribacteria; order Atribacterales; family Thermatribacteraceae; genus Thermatribacter. Next base: position 1,704,775 of record CP184673.1, read on the forward strand.
AATCAACTCCTCCAAGTTTTAGCACTCACCTAAGGAATCCAATCTTCTCCTACCCTCAAGTCTCTTATAAGCAGGACCAGAAGGCGAATCGCATTCTCAACGTCCTGCATGTCAACAATTTCAGAAGGAGTATGCATGTAACGATTTGGGATACTCAAAAGTCCAGTAACCACTCCGCTCCTCGTAGTTTGTATTACATTTGCGTCTGTACCTGTGGCCCGAGATTCTGCCTGAATCTGGTGAGGGATATTATTTTCTTCAGCAATCTTTTTCATTCTCATCCACAGTTTACTGTTTATATTAGGCCCCCTGGCAATGACCGGACCTTTTCCAAGGCTTATGTCACCAACTTTCTTTTTGTCAATATTTGGGCAATCGGAGGCGAAAGTAACATCTATGGCTATGCCAATTTTGGGGTTAATTCCAAAAGCACTGGTTTTAGCACCTCTCAACCCCAGTTCTTCTTGAACGGTACTCACTCCATAAACACCAAAGGCTAAACTCTCTTTTTCCTTCCCCAGTTCTCGCAAAACCTCACAAACCACAAAAACTCCCACTTTGTCGTCGATGCCTTTCCCTGTAACCCGCTCACCGACCAAACGACGTGAAGAAATATCGAAAGTTACTGGATCTCCTACCTGCACCAAGCTTTTTGCTTCTTCACCATCTTTAGCTCCAACATCAATCCACTGTTCCTCAATCCGAGCAACTTTCTGTCGCTCTTTCTCCTCAAGTAAATGAATCGGTTTTTTACCGATGACACCAGGTATCGGTCCTTTAGCAGTATGAATAATTACTGGCATGCCCTGAGTGATTTGGGGATCAACTCCACCAACTGTGGAAAAGTAAATATAACCTTCCTTGTCAATATAGCTGACCATTAAGCCAATCTCATCACAGTGAGCGGCAAGCATGAGCTTATGCTCGCACTCAGGGTTGATAACTCCAAAAGCGTTACCATGAACATCCTTATAAGTCAGGTCGACTGAATCCTTAACGCGCTCTAAATAGAGATGCTGAACCCGTTCTTCAAACCCGGAAGGGCTTGGGGTATCAATAAGAGTTCTAAAAAATCCGATTCTTTCTTCCTCCACGCCTGAGACCCCCCTTTTACTTTAGAAAAAAGCAAAATTCCATCTCTAAGTTTCAAAGTTACAGGAAAATCATTAAACGTTGCAAAAGCAAAAGCGCATCCTGACTTTCAGTATCAACCTCTACCCTGAGACGATTCTCGCCCAACCTGAGCGATTGAGTAAGGTAAACAGATTGATAATCCAGAGGAGACAGGATACCTTCAGGAATGAGTCCCGAAAAAACAAGCTGGTCATTTACAAAAATCCGCAGAGAGACTCTACCCTGAGCTTTGCTCCACAAAAACAAACCAACACCCTGTAGAGGGCGGGTAATTTCAAAAGTGGTTTCCACAAAATCTTCACCAGATATTGTCAGGAACGAAACCGGATTGACACTCGAACCTTCCCTTATATTGCCCCGGTATATAAGATCCTCAAAGTTCGTATGGGGCTTGCCAGAGCTGAAATCCAGAAAATAAAAACCCGGTCCAGAATAAGAAACTGCCATCCCCGAAACCATCCCATACGCAAACCCCTCTGAAGGTAAAAATTGTAAAGCTCCAGGGAAGGTGGCTTTTAAAACCACACTCAAATCTTCTTCCGTTACCCGAGGAGCAAACCAACGATTGGTTGTTTTCCCATTCGAATCAGTATAGGTAGTTGCCTTTTCCCAGCTTCCCTGGTTAGCTTCCCAACGAATGCTTCGCCCAGAAACAGGTTTGCCCCGTAAATCCTGAAGTTCCGCAGTAAAGTCGAGATACTCGCCTGAGGACAATCTGAAATTGCTGGGAGAAATAGTCAAAACCGTTTTCAAGCTCTCGGGAGTCACCCAAACCTGGGCTTCGGCGCTGGAAGAATCGTATAAAGTATTTCCCTCAAAAACAGCCTTTATGGTTACAGGAGTTTCCTCATAAACAGAGGGAGCGTAAAACAAATTTTCACTCTCCCCAAAAACGTTGGTGAAAGTCTGATATTTTTCGAGCTTCCCATCGCTCGTTTCCCACTGGATTCTTCTGCCTACTAAAGGATTTCCGTTCTGGTCACGAAGCAAAACTCGAACTGAAGAATGCTTTCTCGAAGGCACTCTTTCGGGAATAGAGCTAAAACTCAAAAAGGTAGGCGTCTTCTTGTGTTCGCCCAGAACCTGGATTCTACAGCGGCCCAGGTAAAAGCGGGAAGTCACCAAATCTTTGATCTTCGAAGGCCTCCGCATTGCTTCAATCAAAATGCGATCCGGGATGGGACGCACAGAAAGTAGCACGAGAAAACGTTCCAGGCCAACCTCTTCACCAACCTGCCCCCGCAGCATCCTCTGGGAACCAGCAACAATATATTCATTGTTTTTCAAAAGCTTTGCTTTACCATGGGGCAAATAATCAAAAATACTCACATAGCCGTTAATCCGAGATTCATAATAGAGCACCATTTCCTCGCTGCAATAGTAACTACCAAAATCTCCCTTATCAGGTTGAATATAAACCAAAGGGGAGATTTCCAAAAAATCTACTTGCTCAACCTCGTTTTGGGAAACTTCAAATTCAAAAGGCTGAGCACTTGCCGGTCCCGCAATCCAGAACACCAATCCCCAAACTAAGAATAATAAAACATATTTTCTCACTTTAACCCCTCCGAATAACCTATTTTTTTCAAGACAGTTCCACTTCTAATCAAAGCACCATGAAAGTCTTCAACCGTAAGATCAGGACCAATACGGCACCCCCTCTCTATGACCGTACCTGAAGGTATATGACAGTTCTTTCCCACTACGGTTATATGCTCTCCCTTCCACGATTCATCCTCTCTACCAATATAAACTTCATTTTCTACGATCACTTGCTTATCAACAATAACCCGATCTAAAAAGCTGTTTTCACCAATCCTGGAATCGTTCATTACTATTGAATCAACCACTCGCGCACCTTCCGCAACGTAAACCCCACTAAAGATTACTGAATGTTCAACCACGCCGTTGATAATGGAACCACTACCAATGATACTGTTCTCCACAACCGCACTCCTTCCAAGTTTTACCGGAGGCCTGTCTTCTAAGGGAGTATAAATAGGCCAGTCTTCGTCTCGCAAGTTCAAAGGAGGTTCAGATTGAAGGAGTTCCATGTTGGCTTCCCAAAAAGCAGCAAGGGTTCCCACGTCCTTCCAATAACCTTCAAAACGATAGGCGAAAACCCGGTTATAGTTAATTAATCGAGGTATAACATCTTTCCCAAAATCGTAAGAAGTACCCTCTCTCATGGCCTCCTTTTTAACTTCTTCTTCCAATGTTTTTCTGTTAAAGACGTAAATACCCATGCTGGCCAGGTTACTTTCAGGAGAGCGGGGTTTTTCTTCAAAACTAAGAACCCTTCCCTCCTCGTCGATTTTCATAATCCCAAAGCGCGAAGCTTCTTCCCAGGGAACTTCTATAGCGGAAATGGTAACTTCTGCTTTTCTTTCGAGATGAAATTTGATCATTTTGCGATAGTCCATCTTATAAATGTGGTCACCCGAGAGGATGAGCACCAGTTCCGGATTGACATCTCTTATGAAGCGCAAATTCTGATATATAGCATCAGCGGTACCTCGATACCAGTTAGTCCGTTCATCGCTTATGTAAGGCTGAAGAATAAAAACTCCTCCTTTTATTCTGTCCAGATCCCAGGCTTTTCCTATCTTTATATGTTCGTGAAGCGAGCGAGGATTATACTGGGTAAGCACTCCTACATAATAGATGTCTGAATTAACACAATTGCTCAAACAGAAATCAATGATGCGGTATTTGCCCCCAAAAGGAACAGCTGGCTTTGCTCTTTTTTCAGAAAGCACGTCCAGCCTTTTCCCCTCACCACCTGCAAGAATCATAGCCAGCGTTTCCACTAAAGGCATTCAATCACCTCTTTAAAATATCCTGACAACTAAATGAGTTCTTCTGCCTTTTCCAATAAGTAATGAAATTGCTCTAAAAAATCTTTCTTTTGGGGCGAGGGATTGTCTTCACCAAGCCACCAGAACCAGTCACTACCCTCTGCACGATAGATAAACTTCAAGGCTTCTTCTTTATCCTGGATGCAACCTTTCTTTTTATCGAAAAGATTCCTCACTTCGGCCAGCCTCTCCCAGGCCCGGTTTTTCTCTGGATGACCGATCCAGGTAGTGAGTTTCCCATAAATCCAGGATCCAGAAACCAGTCTACTCAAACGAGGCAAGCAGGTCCGGCGGGAAAGGTATTCCTGAGGGGTAATAGTAACTAAATCTTTTTCAGAACTCAATCCTTCGTAAAGCAGAGAAAGAAAGGGAAGACCATTTTGCTCATAAAACTCCCAGGCGTTTTCTCCATCTAAAATTATACTCACTACATATTCCCCTTCTCCAGGGAGGGAATCTTTTATCCTGTGTAAACGATTAATAAAGTCCTCAACTGCTTGCTGATAGGGCATTTTATGATATTCAAAACCTATCAAATCTGAAAGCAACCGATCCCTGAAAAATATAACCACTTCCTGTCCTTCTTCTCCTACAAGGTAAGGAGTATAAAGCCTCTCAGGGAACATAGGTACACCGGCTTCATCACGTTTACAATCCTCGTTCAAAGAGAAAAACAAAACTTCCTCTCCAGTGGCTATCCAGCGAATTCCATTTTTACAAAAAACGGGGATTATCTTTTCGCTCACTGCACCCTCTGAAGGCCACATACCACTGGGCTCCTTCTGCCAAAAGAGGCGGCAAAAATCCACGGCCATCTCAACTTGAGAAAAAGCATCTTGGGGATAGGCAAAAGGGATCTCAGGTAAATTAATTTGAGGAGCCGTCTCCAAAGCTAAACTGTTGTCGTACAAAAGCGGCAATATCGGATGGTAAAAAGGAGAAACACTGATTTCGATCTGTTTTTTTCTCAAAAGTTCCAGATAAGGCAAAGCAAATTCCCGAGCGCACTTTTCGACAACTTCTAAAATTATCCCTTTATCTTCTTCGGTGTAGCTACGGCCTTTCTCATAGAGAGAAGAAAGCCAGGGATGTTCCTTGCGAAGCAAAGGATCAAACCACAAAAGCTGATAAAGAACCTGCAAATCAAGAAAATCCTGTTTAGAAAACTCTGCTCTTTCTTCTGCCTTCCTCCTAAGCTCTGCAAAACGGGGCAAGTCCTGAACAACTTTTTCCGAAGCAACCAGAAAGAAAGTTTTCAAGATTTCCTCCTTAGCTTCCCTACCCAATCCCTCAGCTTCAAGCTCCATAAGCTCCAAAACTCGATCTTTCTTGCCTTCAGCATACATGTCTATCTGCTCAAGCAAAACAGGCGAGAAATTAAAAGTAGCCTTCACTTCTGGAAATTTGCTCAGCAAGCGAGGCATAAAAATATAATCTTTAACAAGGTGAGTCCTAACCCACGGAAAAACAAAACTTCCTCGATCCTCGTTCCAGTAGAACGGCTGGTGCATATGCCATACAATGTTAATAAAGAGCTTTTTACTCATTATTTACCTCGCTTAAACGTATTATTTCAGCTTTTTGAATAATACCGTCCACTATTTCTATCACACCATAAGAAAAATAAGGAGCAAAAACCGTATCAGTGGGGCTTCCCGGGTTGAAATAAAGTATTTCCCCTATTACCTTTTTGAAAGGTTGGTGAGTGTGTCCAAAGATAATTACATCAGTAGGCACACCCTTGAACACTTCACTAACCCGCCTTTCTATTCCCCAAGGAGGACCCCAACCATGAACCAATCCTATTTTCTTACCCGCCACTTCGAAAATTTCTTCTTTTTTAAGTTTTGCTTTAACATCTGCTTTGTCCATATTGCCCTGCACAGCAAAAAGAGGAGCAAAAGAAAGTAATTCTTCCACCACCCAGTACTCACAGATATCTCCCGCATGAACAATCAAGGAAGCTTCTTTCAACGCCAAAACCAGTTGTGGAGGCAATTTCTTCGCCCTTTCTGGAATATGAGTGTCCGAAATAACCACAATCCTCATGGCTTTTTAAAAGCAGAACTCACTTACCCTGAACCAGGCTTTCTGCTGCCTTAACCGTATTAGCCATGAGCATAGCTATAGTCATAGGTCCCACTCCTCCAGGAACAGGAGTAATGTAAGAAGCAACTTTGCTGACTTCTTCAAAATCAACATCCCCAACCAGGTTTCCATCAACTCTGTTAATGCCCACATCGACCACAACAGCACCCTCCCTTACCATGTCCCCTTTAATCATTCGGGGAACACCACAAGCAGCTACCAGGATATCGGCGAGCAGTGTATATTCACGTAGATTTTTTGTCCTGGTATGACATATAGAAACAGTAGCATTGGCACCTTTTGCTTTCTGGACCAACATCATAGCCAAGGGCTTCCCTACTATATTACTTCTTCCAACAATAACCACGTTCTTTCCCTCAAAATCTATCCCATACCTCAAAAGAAGTTCCTGCACACCCCAGGGAGTACAGGGCAAAAATAGAGGATCGCCAATCAGAAGTCTACCCAGATTATAAGGATGAAAACCATCAACATCTTTACTGGGCGAAATGCTATACAGGATTTTGCGCTCATCAATGTGAGCGGGAAGGGGAAGCTGAACCAGGATACCGTGAACTTTCTGATTGGCATTAAGTTCTTCAATAAGTTTTAAAAGTTCATTTTCAGGGGTATCCTCCGGTAGATCGTATCTTAAAGAAGAAATTCCCAACTTGTGACAGGTTTTTTCCTTGTTACGAACATAGACCTGGCTTGCTGGATTATCCCCTACCAGAATCACTGCCAAACCAGGATTTATTCCTCTCTTAGCAAGTTCATCGACTCTGCTTTTAACCTGCTCTTTAATTTCCTGGGCGACCTTTTTGCCATCCAGTATAACTGCACTCAATTTTAATTACCTCCTGGCCTTTATAGATTTTTCGAGAAAGGCTTGAAGCCTTTCTAAATCAGCATTAATTATTTTATCCTCCGGGAAATCAATCTCCTCAAGCATGGCTAATGCAAAACTGAAATCTCCAACTTCTTCACAAAAATGAGCATCACTTGAGAGAACAATTTTGCCTCCCCTTTTCATTACTTCAACAGCGATAATCTGGCAATTTTCCAAACTCCCTTTCCTGCTTACCGAAAAAGAGCTGTTGTTAATCTCTATTATTTTATCATTGGAGACTGCTTCCTCAACAACTCTTTCATAATCTAATGGATAACGGGGGTTGCCAGGATGGGCTATTATGTTGACCAAAGGGTTGTTCAATACTTTTAAGAGAGCCTCTGTGTTGTCCTCTTTACTGCCTCCCTTAAAAACCTGGGGGTGAAAAGCTGCTATAACATAATCAACTTTTCTTAAAACTCTTTCCTCTAAATCCAGATTGCCTTCAAAATCAATAATATCCACCTCGACCCCAAAAAAAATCCTACAACCATCCACTTCCTGCGGAAAATGACCTCTTGCTTCAAAGTAAAGAGGGTTTGGACCACCCGGCATACTGGGTCCATGATCGGCAATCCCCAAAATCTTTAAATTTTTCTTTTTGGCCACCTGGACAATTTCCATAACCGTGCTGTAAGCGTGTCCACTAGCCAGAGTATGAACATGCAAATCTCCAACAATATTCAACTGCCATCACTCCCTTATCGGCCACCTTGAAGATGCTGCCAGAAATTACGGCACCAAAAAGATGGGTGTGGCTCTTCTAAGAGATTAACTCCGTTCAGAAAACCCAAATAACAGGCAAGGTCTTGCAAAAAAGAACCCAAAATTCCAGCACTGAAAAAAGGTTTTCCCTCAACAAACAAGCAAGCGTAAGGAATGCTTTTTTCGAGAAGAAGTTCCTCCAGAGAAGCAAAAAGTGCACCTTTAATAAGGTGATAAGTTCTACGATGGAGGGGAGAAAAAGTACTTTCCCAAAAGAGAGAGCCTTTGAATTTATTTGGAAACTTTATCTGTAAATCAAATCCAGAGTCGGTATTTTCCCTCTTTATGAAGAAAACCAGACACCTGTTACCTCTATCTATCGCTTCCAGAAAAGTTTCTCCAAACTGCTGCACATCACTAATTTGAAGAAAAAAGCTCTTTTCTCCCCAGCTAATTTTCTCAAAAAGCGGCCTAAGTCCGCTCACCAGGTTAAAAGAAAAGCTGTCTTCTGCTATAAAGAAAATTCGATAGTTATTTTTAAGAAAAGAGTGCAAGACCAAAGCACAAAAAATGGTTACCTCTTTTCCTGCTTCCTGCATCCACCAGAAACCTTCCTCCAGTTCATGCACATTCATTTTCAATCCAGCACAGCAAAGAGGAATATACAAAAACTCGCTATAGTGCCAGAAGGAGCCTTGCTCCAACTTGGCAGGGAAAAAAGGGCAAAATGCTAAACGAGCTATTTCCGCAAAAATACCACGTTCTACACCAACAAAAGCCTTTTCCCACTCATTAAAGAAAAAAACAAAAGGTAACAACTTAAACTCGTCGTTTTTTCGCCCCAAAAAGACTATTAAAACTGATTCACCATTAAAGCTTTCTCTAAATTTAAACAGCAAATCTTCTTGAGTATCATCAAAGATTAAAAAACGCCCTGGAAGTTCTGGGCCCCCCAATTCCAGAAAGCTTTTGATCCACTCAGCTACTTCTCTTCTGCTGAAGAAAAGAACACGATCAAAACTCTCACTAATCACCCTGCAAAAATTGAATAAGGGCTCAAAATCCTTTTCTCTCTCCAGGAAAGAAGCAGGATGAACTTTCTGAAAAGCAATAATGTCTTCTTTTCTAATCTCTTTCTTCCAGGAATAAGAATCGCTACCCCAAATTGTTATGCTGCCTTTTTTAGTGCTTTTTTTGACTAATTGCCTTCCATAAACCATATTTAATGCTATCAATTAATGCATTCCAACTTGCCTCAATAATGTTAGTCGAAACACCCACTGTACCCCACTCTTTTTCCCCATCTGAGGTTTGAATGAGGACTCTTATCTTAGCAGCCGTACCTTCCTTTTCATTCAGCACTCTCACTTTATAGTCAGTAAGCTTCATTCTTTCAAGATGTGGGAAATATTGCTTCAGAGCTTTTCTCAAGGCATTATCAAGGGCATGCACTGGTCCATCTCCTTCAGCCACAGTATGAGCTATCTCATCTTCAACTTCTAACTTTACAGTAGCCTCGGTAACGGTTTCTCCCTCTTCACGCTTCTCTACAATAACTCGAAAGCCTTTGGTACTGAAAAGATCAATATCTTCACCAAGCGTATTTCTTAAAAGGATTTCAAAAGAAGCATCTGCTCCTTCATACTGGTAACCATAGTTTTCAGCTTCTTTTATTTTCTGAACTAACTCGAAAAGCCTGGGATCCTGAGGATCTATCTCGATTCCCATTTCTTTGGCTCTATGGATTACATTACTCCTTCCTGCCTGCTCAGAAACCAAAATCTTACGACGATTACCAACGCTCTCTGGAGGAATATGTTCATAAGTTCGTGGATTCCTTAGCATTGCGCTGGCATGAATACCACCTTTATGAGCAAAAGCACTCTTACCAACATAAGGATCATAATCATTTGGTTTCAGGTTAGCTATTTCATAAACAAAGTGAGCGACTTCCGTTAACTTTCGCAGGTTTTCATCATCCAGAGCGCGGTAACCCATTTTTAACTGTAAATTGGGCAATACTGTGCAAAGATTGGCGTTACCACAGCGCTCTCCCAAACCGTTAATAGTACCCTGGACGTGCAATGCTCCCTTCCTCACTGCAACTAATGTATTGGCAACCGCCACTCCGCTATCGTTGTGAGCATGAATTCCTAAAACCACTTGAGAACCACCAAAATAATTCCATACTCTATCAATAATTTCTTCTACCTCAAAAGGGAGAGCCCCTCCATTGGTGTCACAGAGAACCAGTGCTTTCGCCCCAGCTTCCCAGGCTACTTTCAAAGTTTTAAGAGCATATTCTGGATCATCTTTAAAACCGTCAAAAAAGTGCTCTGCATCATAGAAAACTTCCAAACCCCTACCAGATAAGTAGCTCACCGTATCATCTATCATTCTCAAGTTTTCTTCAAGAGTAGTCTTCAGGGCTTCTCGCACATGTAAAGTCCAGGATTTTCCAAAAACAGCAACAACTGGAGTTTCCGCCTCCAAAAGCAACCTGACATTTCTATCCTCTTCAACTTTCACATTAGCCTTCCGAGTGCTTCCAAAGGCGCTTATCTTTGCTTTACTCAGGGAAATCTTCTTAACTTCCTTAAAAAAAGAGGCGTCTTTGGGGTTAGAACCAGGCCATCCCCCTTCAATATAATGGACACCAAGCTCGTCAAGCTTTTTAGCTATTTGAAGTTTATCATAAACCGAGAAATTAATTCCTTCACCCTGCGAACCATCTCTCAAGGTAGTGTCATAAATCTCGACCTTTTGCATGAGGCATCACCTCCCAAAAGCAAATCTTTTAATTCCAGGAGATTTTCCACCACCAAATCCGGTTGATAATCTGAATTCCTTAAATCTTCCTTAGTAGACACACCCGTTAGCACCAAAATCGAGAACAAGCCAAATCTTTTACCCAAAGCAATATCAGTATCCAAGCGATCACCTATGAGAGCAGTTTCTTCCTTCCTGAAACCAGTAGTTGCAAATACAAAGTCCATTATAAGCGAAGAAGGTTTTCCTACTATCAAGGCCCTTTGGCCAGAACAGGTTTCAATAGCAGAAATCATAGCACCACAACCCGGAAGAAGACCCTTGCCGGTGGGATAGGTAGGATCTGGATTGGTACCTATCAATTGAGCGCCTCCAGTCAGAAAACGCAGAGCAGAACTCATTTTTGAAAAGCTAAACCTTCTATCCATTCCCACCACGACAAAATCTACTTTCCCCCTAACGTTGCCAGCAACCACCTTTAAGCCACAACGTTTAATTTCCTCACGAAGGCCCTCTTCTCCTATCACATAAACCCTGCTTTGAGGAAACCTCTGCTCCAGATATTTTGCAGTAACAAAAGCTGAGCTAAAAACCTCTTCCGGGGAAGCATCAACCCCCATTCTCTGAAGCTTTTCGGCATATTTCTCTCTGGTCAAAAAAGTGTTGTTAGAAAGAAAAATTACCTTGTAACCTTTCTCTTTAAGGAAATTTGCAAACTTAATGTTTTCTATGATGGGCTTATCGAGAAGATACAGAACACCATCGAGGTCAAATATAAAATTTTTAAAAGTATAAAGCAAGCCCATAATCGACAAATCCCCCAAAAGAAAATAAGTCCAGGTCAAAGTATTATAATACATAATTCCAGCTTTGTGGCAAAAAGGGAAGCAGATTCAGAAGTAAAGAGTAAGAAAAAGCGGAGTTATTAATGTTCCAAAAGCCACTTACCTGTAATTTCGTCAACTACCAGCGTGGTTATCCACCGTCCCCTTAAGGCTCCAAGAATAGCTTCCTTCTTTTCCTTACCTCCGGCGATGGCTATGACTTTTCTGTTGCCTTCCCTTAACTTCTCAAGCCTTACTGCAATTCTTCTTGCATTAAAGGAAACATCAAGTAAATTTCCTCTGATATCAAAAAAGCTACCACATATCCCTCCTACTGCTCCCTTTTCGGTAAGCTCTCTGATCTCTTCCTCTTTCAAATCACCCGTTTCTATAAGAAGGCTGGTTTCGTTTCTTATTCCACCAATACCTACCAAAGCAATATCTACCTCTTCGGCCATCTTGAGGGTGTCCTTTACTCCCGCTTCCTTTAAAAAGGCTTCCCTAATCGCGCTACTTCCCGCAAAAGCAGGAGCAAAAAGATAAATAGCCTCCCCATCCAGTCTGTCAGCAAAATTTTTCAAAAGTTCGATGGCCAGAGTTTTCCACTTCACCCCCCCATATGCACCCATCATCTGAATCACTTTTACTCCCGGAAGCTGCAACTTTGGAAGATAGCCTATAACCTCATAAAGAGTCCTTCCATAGGCTACTCCAACACTCACATAAGGAACCAGCTTCTTTTTTATATAATCAGCTCCAGCTTGAGCAACAGCCTTAATGACATTTTCAGGGGCTTCGCTATAAACCCTGGCCACCACCACATCTTCGAGGGAATATTTTTCCTTGAGCTTTTGGGCCAACGCCTGATCAGCTTCCGCTGGTCTTCTTATCTTTATCTCGACCAAGCCCAGTTCCCTGGCTTTCTTGATTAAACGAAAAGCTTTTTGACGAGAAACTCCCAAAATTTTGGCTATTTCACTTTGATTAAGGCCCGAAATATAATACAGCTCAGCAGCCTTAACCATTGCTTCCAGTTCGTCAAACCTGATTTCTCTCTTCAAAGTCTCTTCCTCACTTGTCAAAAATTGTTAATCATCGGGTCAAAGAATTTTCTGAATGGCTTCCCGGAGGTTATCCGCTTCTTCCTTAGACAAAGGCAAAAGAGGGCGACGAGGATAAAGACCTTCAAACCCAAACTTATCCATAGCGGCCTTAACACCAGCCACACCAAAACTTCCTGAAACCAAACTATTTAATTTCATAATCTTGCGGTGCAAAGTAATTCCTGCTTCAAGGTCTTTATTAACAGCAAGCTCGTACAACTGACAGCATAAATCTGGAAACACGTTGGCCAGCGATAAAACTCCTCCCACACCTCCAAGCATTACAGCCGGGAAGAAAAAGCTGGCCGAGCCCGCCAAAACCCAGAAGTCCTTGTTCTGGGTGGATAAAATGTAAGAATCATAATTGCCCTTGGAAGTGTCTTTTATGCCAAAAATATTAGGATGCTCACTCACCCTGGCAATAACCTTTGTAGAAAGGCACAGGCCATTAGCCACCGAAGGGTTATTATACAGAAGAACTGGCCTGTCTATCGCCTCTGCAACCTCAGTAAAATAGCTAATCAACATTTCATCTGTCATGCGCTTAGCAAAGAAAGAAGGAGGCATAAGACTTATAAAATCAACATCCAAACTACATAGTTTCCTAGCTAACTTAATACTTTCAAAAGTTGACTCACAGCTTGCTCCAGCAATCACTACTTTATCTTTACCCGAGACTGTCTTCTTTACTACTTCTACAACTTTTAATTTTTCTTCAAAAGTCAGACTTCTAAACTCGCCATTAGTACCCAGAACAAAATATCCCCTTAACTTAGTTTCATTGAGTTTAGCAATATTTCTTTGCAAAGCCTCAAAAACAATTTCCCCTTCTCTATTAAAAGGAGTTACTATGGGAGCAAAAACTCCTGAAAGTTTACTTTTAATCTCCAAAGACAAGTTACTCACTCCTCTTCTGCTAAAAATTTTAATCAAAGCTTAAGATATAAATTTATTTTTGAAAGGGGCTTAACATTCTAAACACATCCTTCAAAGCCCTGTAGGTGGAGCGGTAAACTTCGAAGAATTTTGTATACTTTTCAATTAGTTCTTCATCAGGTTCAGTTTCGGTTTCTACTTTAATGTGGCTAACAGCTTCCTTTACCGATCGCCAGATACCAGCACCAACTCCAGCGATAAGAGCTGCTCCATAGCTTCCTCCTTCTTCACCAGACTTCACAGTTACCACTTTGGAACCAAAAATGTTAGCGTGAAGCTTGCAAAACAAAGGACTCCTGGCTCCACCCCCCGCAAGCCTGATCTGTCTAACTCTAAGCCCCAAGGGTTCCATAGAAACCAGTACATCCCTAAGACTAAAAACAATGCCTTCGAATACACTTCTCAAAAAATCATTACGCGAGCTATGCCAACCAAAACCTACCAGAGCACCTCGTGCCAAAGGATCATTGTGAGGACAGCGTTCTCCAATGAGATAAGGCAAAAACACCAATCCTCTGGCAAAAGGAGAAGCAAGAGATGCTTCTTCGCTCAAAAAATCATAACTCGACTTACCAAGCCACTTAGCTACGCCCTCTTCTGACCAGGCAAAGGTATCTCTAAACCACCTAAGAGAACCACCTGCTGCAAGAGTGGTTCCGTAAGCAATCCAGCTTTCTGGCATGGCATTGCAGAAAAATTGAATAGTCTCGCCTGGATTTTTGCGAAATTCATTAAAACTTGCTGCTACTATTCCTGCAGTACCCAGGGTAATTGCCAGAACAGAGGGTTCCACTGCGCCCACACCTACTGTTTGAACAACCGCATCTCCTCCACCTCCAAAAACTGGGACATCGGGCTCAATTCCCAGTTCTTTAGCTACTGACTCAGCAACTACCCCTGTTTTCTCGCATGATTCTACCGAAGCAGGAAACAAAGAAAGAGGTAAATCCAAAAGCTTGATGAGTTCCGTAGCCCACTTCCTGTTTCTCACGTCAAAGAGGCCAGTACCAGAAGCATCTGTTACATCAGTAGCAATTTCTCCGGTTAACATAAACCTGATAAAGTCTTTTGGGCATAAAAACTTGGTAGCTTTTTCAAATACCTGGGGTTCGTTCTTTCTGACCCAAAGGAGCTTACCACCAGTATATCCGGGAAGCATTATGTTATTGGTTGTTTCCATCAATTTTTCTTTTCCACCAACCAGGTCGTGAATTTCATCACAAAAAGGAGCACTCCTTTGATCATTCCAGAGAATACAAGGACGCAAAACTTTACCCTGAGCATCGAGAAGTACCAGCCCATGCATTTGACCAGTAAGGCCTATACCTTCAATAGAAAAATTCTGCTCCTCTATCTTCTGAGCAACTTCTCGAAAGGTGCTCTTAACAGCATTCCACCAATCGAGAGGGTCCTGCTCTGACCAACCTGGAAAAGGTGTATACACCGGATATTCAGCTGAACTACTGGCAATTACCTTCCCTTCTTCATCAACCGCCAGAGTCTTACAGCTTGAGGTTCCTATATCTATACCCACAACACAGGATTTACCCGACAAATTCATCACCCTCCACAACTTTTTCGGTTACCAGAACGGAGAGGAGACTTATCCTCTCCGTTCTGGTGTAAAAACACTTCAGTCTTTAAAAGACATCTTAATATGCTTGGTTTCCATGTAAGATTCTATTCCACCTGGACCAAGGTCTGTGCCAAAGCCACTTTCTTTCCAGCCAGTGTAAGGAGCATAAATTGTAGCCACGTCAACGTTGTTCAGTCCAATATTTCCACATTCAAGACACAAGCAGACCTTGCGGGCAGTATTAATGTTTGAAGTATAAACATAAGCAGCAAGACCATACCTTGTAGAATTAGCCCAATCAACTGCTTCTTCAACACTGTCAAAAGGCATTACTCCCACTGCTGGACCAAAGGTTTCTTCCTGCATAATTAGCATTTCATGAGTAGCATCAGCTAAGATGGTAGGTTCAAAGAAATATCCTTTCTTAAAAGCTTCTCCTTCGGGTTTCTTACCACCACAAAGCAATCTGGCTCCCTTGTTTACTGCATCTTCTATATGCTCTTTAACCTTCTCTAAAGTACTCAAGCTCACCATTGGACCCAGGTCTACATCCGGTTCAACCAAGCCATTGCCAATTCGCAGCTTTTTGGTTTCTGCAACGAAAGCTTCCAAAAATCTATCATAAATAGAACGTTGCACATAAATACGATTAATAGAGTTACACACCTGTCCCATATTCCGGAAGGAACGCCTTACTGCGCCTTTAACTGCTTCGTCAAAATCTGCATCATCAAACACAATAAGAGGCGACTGGCCCCCCAATTCCAGAGTTACTCTCTTTACTCCTTCTGCACAATAACTCATAACCTGTTTTCCTGCCTCGGTAGAACCAGTGAAACTAACTTTCTTTACCAAAGGATGAAGCACCAGCTCCCTACCAACTACTGACCCGGAACCCGTGATACCGTTAACCACACCTTCAGGAAATCCCGCTTCTAAAAAGCATTCAAGAAACATGAGTGGTGAAATAGGTGTTTCCGAAGGGGGCTTGGCTACCACTGTACAACCCGCAGCCAAAGCTGCGCCGACTTTCCAGGAAAGAAGCTGCACCGGATAGTTCCAAGGAGAAATAGCTGCAACCACACCTGCCGGTTGTTTAATAACCAGACTTTCGATATTGCTCTTATTCAAAGGAATAATTTCCCCAAACACTCTTTTCGCACCCTCTGCAAAATACCTGATTACTTCTGCAGAACCTTTAACCTCGCTTACTCCCTCTTTTAAAGGTTTGCCCTCTTCAGCAGTAAGTACCCGACCAATTTCTTCGGCTTTCTTTTCAATTATATCTGCAGCTTTGTGCATGTAGCGTGCTCTCTCAAAAGGAGTAAGCTTGGACCAGGTCTGAAAAGCCTTATGGGCGGATTTTACGGCTTCTTCCACCTGTTCCTTGGTAGCTTTAGGAACTTCCCCCATTTTTTCTTCAGTAGCTGGGTTAATTACCTCAAGATATTCTCCACTAACCGAATCTACAAAACGATTGTTAATTATCATCAATTTTCGAATCATAGAGCCTACCTCCTCAATTCAATCCACCTTACCGGTTACCCACAAAATCACTAAAGGAAGAATACCGGTGTTATAGGTGACGTGGAATTTGCCAGGCTCGACATAGAAAGCGTCTCCTTCCTGAATAGGAAAACGTTCTTCTTCAATTTCCATTTCCCCACGCCCACTCAGGATAAAATAAACTTCTTCCTGATCAGGATGGGAATGACCCGTGGTTTTGCCATCAGGGTAGACAATAGTGTATCCCAGTTTCAGGCGCTGAGAAGGAGAATTTTCAGGGTCTATCAGCCAGTAAGTATCCCGTAGAGTTTCCCCTTTTTTGTCCTTCGCAAAATAACGAAAAGACCGCTCACAAGTGTCTGGTTCTACGTTGTTGATGTTAACCTTATAAGCCATACAGTATCTACCTCCTTTGCCTTTTATACTTAAGAAATCTATTCTATTGCTTCTTCCTGCGAATTATAGGAAGTTCATCTACAAAAATATGGATCACCGATGAAGGGAAATACAACCACACTTTTTCGTCTTCCTGGTAACGCTCCTGAGCCGCAGCTACCGCCTTGACTTCGCTTTTTGGCTGGTCATCAAGAGAAACAGTAAGCACCACTTTATCTCCCTGAAACTCAAGTATCTTTACCGTTCCTGGAATAACATTGGCTGTTTTCCTTTCTCTGAAAACCTCAATTTGCTGGGGACGAACACCCAGCTCTACCTGAGAACCCACATATTTTGAATCCACTTCACCTTCAAAGGCAAAAGAAAATTCTTCTGTTTCACCAGGAATCGTCACCTGATTAGAATCTCGCAACAAAGCAGGGATAAAATTCATAGCTGGTTCGCCAACAAAATAGGCCACAAACTTGTTAGCAGGATGATTCCAGATTTCCTCCACAGTACCAATTTGCTGTAGCTCTCCCTGGTGAATTATCAACATACGATCACAAAGAGCAATAGCTTCTGCCTGGTCATGAGTTACATAGATTGTGGTAAGCCCTAACTCATCATGAAGGTGCCGGATACGAGCACGAATTTCGTGGCGCACCTGTTGATCCATGTGAGAGATAGGCTCATCAAGGAGAGTAACATTGGGCTTTCTCACCAGTGCTCGGGCTAATGAAACTCGTTGCTGTAAACCGCCAGGAAGCGAACCTGGACGCTTCTTAAGATGCGGAGTAAGCTCCATTAATTCTGCTATTTCCCTTACTCTTTTGTCCACTTCAGGACCCTTTAATCCTCTCGCCCGAAGAGGGAAAGCAATGTTTTCATAAACATTTAAACGGTAATAAAGTGCGTAGGATTCAAAAGCCAGAGCCACGTTACGCTCAGCAGGGCTTAAGTGATTTACTATCCGCCCATCAAAAAGCAACTCTCCTTTACTAATCTCTTCAAGGCCAGCCAGCATTCGCAGGGTAGAGCTTTTACCACTTCCCGAAGGCCCAAGCACAGCAAGGAATTCTTTATCGTCACAAACGAAACTCAAATCTTTTACACCAACAACATTCCCAGGGTATATTTTCCACAAATTCCTGGCCTCAACTCTGCTCACTCTTCAGAACCCCCTTTTTTCGTAAGTTTCACTCCCTTTTTAAAGAAAAATATGCGTTGGGGGTCAAACTCCAACCACACCTGGTCATTTTCCTGAAACTTGCAAAAGCCTTCTGTTCGCACATAAATAAACACATCTCCTACTTTAAAAGTAACTATACTGCTTTCATTCTCATGAATTATTGCATAGATAGGTAGCTGGAAAGCCCTATCCGAGGTTTTTTCAGTAGAAAGTTTTATATGCTCGGGTCGAATACCTAAACGAGATATCAACCGTCCGTTAACTTGATCCGCAACTGCCTGTGCCTTTTCAAAGAGTTCCCTATCAATTCCTAACTGTAGGACGTCGTTCACTTTGAAAAAGGCCTTGTCCCCTGCGATAAAAACTTCTCCATCCAAAAGATTCATAGGGGGGTCGCCAACCAGCCGACCTACAAAATCTGTTTGCGGATAATAATAGATTTCCTCGGGAGTACCTTCCTGTTCAACCAAACCCCTTCGTAAAACTATCATGCGATCCGAAAGAGCAAGTGCTTCCCGAAAATCATGAGTAACGTAAATAATGGTACTACTGTACTTTTTAGCGAGTTCTTTAAGAAGCGTTTGAGTAGAAAATTTAAGTCGAGCATCAAGGTGGGCGATTGGCTCATCGAGTAGATAAACCTCAGCCTTTCTAACCAAGGCTCGAGCTAACGAAACTCGCTGTTTTTGGCCACCGCTTAGATGTTGAGGCAATCGATCGAGCAAGCCACCAAGTCCCAAGAAATCAGCTATCTCCTGAACCCTCTTACGTTCTTCTCGCGGCGAAAGCTTAAGACTCCAACGAGGAGCCCTCAGGGGAAAAGCAATGTTTTCATAAACTGTCAAGTGAGGGTAAAGATTGTAAGTTTCAAAAGCCATGGAAACATTTCTTTCTTGAGGAGGAAATTCGTTAACTTCTCGGCCATTAAAAAGAATCTTTCCCGAGGTAACTTTCTCTATTCCAGCAATCATTTTCAGGATAGTAGTTTTACCTGCACCGGTTGGCCCAAGAATAGAGAAGAATTCTCCCTCATGACAGGTAAAGCTTACTCCTCTAATGGCCTTCTTCTTGCCATACAACTTTACCACGTTTTCAAGCCGTACTTCCGCCATTTCTATTCTTCCTCCTCTTCTTCCTCTTCTTCGAGTGGACGAGGACCATACTTAAAAAGACACAAAGCAACTACCGTAGCAAGAATAGTACCTATCCACTGAGGAATATAGGCTTCTACAAATCTGAGCCAAAATAGGTTAAAAAAGGCCCAACAAATGACCGACCAGAAGATCCAATCTCCAGTTGACATACGAGGAAGTAACATCTCTTTCACCTCAACCCAAACTTTTTAAACTGATAAAGTTGCACACACTCATCAACCTTTCACTGCGCCAAAAGTGAGGCCGCGGATAATATAGCGCTGCATGAACCAGGCCACAAACAGAGTTGGCAGGATAACAATAGCTGCTCCTGCTGCCATCGGCCCATACTGAACCTCAATGGATCCCCAAAAGGAAGAAATGAGGACAGTAACCGTTCGGGCAGTAGAACGAGTGAAAAGAAAAGCGTATAGAAACTCATTCCACGACCAGATGAGGCAAAATACAGTAGTTACCACAATCCCGGGACGGGCGAGGGGCAAGACTATTTTGCGAAAAATGTCTACCCGACTATAACCATCAACCATAGCCGCATACTCCAGTTCCTCGGGGATATCCTTAAAGAAGCCATAGAGCAGAAAAGTAGCAAAAGAAGTGTTAAAGTAAGTATAAAGAAGAATCAATCCCAGGTGAGTATCAAGCAATCCTACTTTGCGGTACATCATAAAAAAGGGAATTGCCGCTACTACCGCGGGAAACATCCTGGTGGAGATAGTAGTGAACAACAGATGCCCCTGGCCAGTGTTCCAGCGAGCAAAACTGTAAGCTGCGGGAACAGACACCAAAAGTACCAAAACGGTGCTTATGGCGCTAACGATTATGGTGTTAAGAAAATTGTTCCAGAATGGGTAATCACTAAACAGACGATGAAAATTTTCCATGGTAGGTTTAAAAAACACCAACTTGCGCACATCAGTAGTAAAGATATCATTGGCGGATTTAAAGGCGGTAAGATATATCCATGCCAGGGGTCCAACTACCACGAAAAGAACCACTGCAGTAATTATCCAAAAAAGCAATTTTCCCCAGGATCTCAAAATGCTCACCCTCTTTCTTTATTTGGTTCCACCAAGCGCTCTTATCAAAAACTTAAACATAACAGCACATAATGCTATGGTGAGGAGCAAGGAAAAAATAGCCATGGTAGAACCATAGCCAATGTCAAAATAAACAAACGCCGTACGATATACGATCCAGTCAAGAAGCTCTGTGCCCACTCCTCCACGGGTCGTTCCGTAAAGGGGGTCAAAAAGCCTAATAAGCCACATAGTACGTAAAACTACGATAATCATTATCAGCGGGCTTAACATGGGCAAAGTCAACCTCTTAAAAATGTACCAACTCGAAGCTCCGTCAACTCGAGCTGCCTCAAAAACATCCTTAGGCAAACTCCTTAACCCAGCTACTAAAACAAAGGTCGAGAAAGGAAACCACTGCCAGATGGTAATAAAACAGATAGTATAAAGCGCCCTCTCCGGTGCCCACCAGTATACTTTGTTCAAGCCCAGAGCATTCAAAACCATATTCACAGCTCCAAAGTCATACTCAAACATAAAGTTCCAGAGAAGAGAAAGAATTAAGGGTGCGACCAGGAGGGGCAGAAGTGCTAATCCCCTGACTACCCGTTCCCCAGGGAACTCTCTGCTCCAGAGCATGCCAAGTCCCAATCCTATAAGGAGTTCAGAAACTACACAGATAACCAAAACCTTACCAGTTCTTCCCAGTGCTTCCAAAAACGATTTATCACGAAGTAACTGCCGATAATTATCAGCACCCACAAAAATGGGATTTCCCTGCATACCATACTGATGAAACGAGTAGTAAAGGCAATAAAACAAAGGATAAAGCATAAAAACTGCTAATACCACAATAAGAGGAATCAAGAGAGTCCATTTAAAATAACGCTCACTGGTGAGTAATTCCAACAAGGTGGGCTTTCTGCCTACTCCACCCGCAGCTGATTGAATGGTTCTTTCACTCATTTTCCCTTTAAGCCTCCCCATAAGCTTACCTATTGTCCAGGCCGGCGGGTGCTTAATTAAATTAAGCACCCGCCGGCAAAAACAGTGACTGTCCTTATCTACCTGCTTTTACTTTTCTTCCCGAATAGGCACATCGTCAAACTTAGTGGTTAATTCAATAGTCTTAGCAACAGCCTCAGCAATAGCATCGTCAATGCTAGCTTCTCCAGACATTGGTTTGTGGAAAACATTCATCTGCATTTCATAAACTTTACCACCGGCTTTGGCATTGAAATACCAGTAATCTGCAGTGTACTTAGCTTGTTCTTTCCAGATATCAACCAGATACTTGCAGACCATTCCCAGCGGATAACTGTTTTCAGGAGTGTGCCATTCAGGATCCAGCAAAAGGTCCATTCTGGCGCTGAACTGACCGCCTTCCTTCATGAGCACCTTTTGGGTGTCATATGAAGCTATGTATCTAACCAGCCAGTAAGCAGCTTCAGGGTTTTTACTCGCCTTGGCAACGCCCACCGACCAGGCACCAGTATAGGGTTGACCACCAATGGTGGAATAAATGCCCAACTTTCCTTCAGGAACATGCTCTTTTAGAAGATCTGCAGTCCAAGTAAAGAGGCTGGCAAACTGATGTGGCTGGATAATAGCATAGCCCTCACCCTGCTGAGCGCAGGCGAAGTCAAAATTAGCCGTGAGACAACCAGCAGGAGCAAATTTAAGAAGAGATTGATATTGTTCCATAGATTCTTTAAGCTTAGCCTTATCTTCCTTGGTTATAACAAACTCTTTGAGATTGCCTTGTTCATCTCTTACTACAGTGGCATAGTCCCCACCTTTACCCCAGAGCCAGCAAGTTATTTCATCGTTTATCTGATAAGCTCCCGCCATCATGGCTACACCATAAATGTCGTGATCAAGCGTTTCTCCCTTGAGGGTGTCACCCTTCTTTCTGGTGAAAAATTCCGCTTGATCATAAAGTTCTTCATAGGTTGTAGGAGGTTTCAGTTCATAGCCATATTTTGCTTTGAAAGCTGCCTGCTCAGTGGGATCATCGTAAACGTCCTGGCGAATAAACATCCCCATATGATAGGTATAGAAAGGCAACACCATCTGTTTACCTTCGCGGCTCTGACCACAGATAAGGAGTACTGGTGAAATATTCTCGATGTCTTCTTTGAGTCCTTTCACACCACGTGGATCGTACTTTTCTGCCAGGTCTTCCAGGGGATAAAGGTAATTCGACCATTCATCGGTCCAAGAAGTCTCAACGTATACTACATCATAGTAACCAGTTCCTGCCATGAGTTCTACATTTTCCTTGGAATAAACAACTGGAGAAGCAACTCGCTCGATGTTAACTTTTACTCCAGTAACCTTCTCGAACTCCTTGATGTACTCTATAACCTTATCCCAGGCAGCACCCGTTTCCACCATCATATTTATAGCTTTCTTGTTCTTAATTTCCGGAATATCTTTTAAGCTGAACTTGCCATCCTGCGCAAAAACAGCTAAAGCAAAACTTAAGGCAAACAAAACTACTAACACACAAACCAGACCTTTTTTCATCTCCTTTTTGCCTCCTTTCAGCTTTTCAAACTACCTGACTTTCAGAATCCCTTAAAAACACACCCAAAACACCTAAACAACTCAGATAAAACTGCTACAATCCAATCCCTATACCACCACCCCCTTACTATCGGCGAATTTATGAAACCAAGTAAATCGTTCAACAGCTGACCCCTCACCCAAAACCCAAAACCTTGCTTTACACTAGACTTTACCCACGATTCTTTAAATTCTGCCACTTTTCCATCTTCAAAACTTCCGGATTGGCAACATTATCTGGTACGTAACCTTTAAAGAGAGTTAACACTCTTCGCACAGCCTCGGTAGCCATTTTAACAACACATTCTCTGGTTAAAGCGGCTGCATGAGGAGTAAGGATTACATTATTCATCCTCAAGAGAGGATTATCAGGTTCAGGAGGTTCCTTTTCAAAAACATCCAAACCAGCACCTCTAATTACCCCTTCTTTCAAAGCCCTGATAAGATCCTGTTCGTTAACAACACCACCACGAGCAACATTAACCAGGTAAGCTTCTGGTTTCATCAATTTCAGTTCTTTCCAGGAAATCATGTCCCGGGTGGTATCATTGAGTGGCACATGGATGGAAACAACATCAGAAGTGCGAAGCAACTCCTCAAGATCCACAAAATCAACAAAATCACAAAACTCCTCTTTCAGACTCTCCGATAAAAAGGGATCATATGCCAAAACCCTGGTCCCGGATAGCACATAAAAGTTTTTCGCCAACACTTGACCGATTTGCCCAAAACCAATAACACCGAGTTTCTTACCTGCAACATCCTGGGGATAATTTTTATACCTAACCCCAAAATTACCCTTCCTAACCTCGTTATCCAGAAAAAGAAGCTGTTTAAATAAAGCCAAAATCAGAGATAAAGCGTGTTCGGCAACGGTTGTTGCGTTAACGCCCAAACTTGAAGTTACAATAACACCCCTTCGTGTAGCTGCTTCAAGATCCACATTGTCAACACCAGCACCCGTTCTCGAAATAATCCACAAATCTTCGGCTTGCTCCAATAAGTCTTCAGTAATAGTTATACCCGTCCTTAAAATTATAGCCCTTGCTTTCTTCATCAAAGGAGCAACTACTGCAGGGTCTGGTTCAGGTGCTACTTTCACAGGCAATCCAGCTTCTTCCAAAATTTTTAGCGCTTTTTCTTCAATAGGTTGAGGAAGCAACACATACCATTCTTCTTGAGTCATTCCGCATCCCTTCTTAAGAAATTTCTTAATCCCAAAACCTTTAATTTAAATATCATTCCTCACTGATATTTAAATCCCATAATTAACTGGCACCATAAGAAGCCAGAACAACTAAAGCTTTAGCAACTTCTTCAGGAGCACTTAACCCTCGCAAGGGTATTTGAGTTTTCTCTGTCTTACCCAGTTCCAACTCCTCCTTCCCTGTTAAAATCTTCGATATAACCTACAAAGCATTTAAAATCTGCTTCGCTATTGCTTCCGCAAAAAGGCCATTCTTATTCAATAAATACTCCCTTTTCCCCGCAAAACCAAAGTTGCTGGATATGCCAAACTTCAAAAACCGAGGTATCACTTCTACCTCATAAAAAGTCCTCAACAAGTTATCTCCCAAGCCCCCAACCAGGGAATGTTCTTCAATACTAACTACCAGGCCTGATTTATCAACAATCTCTTTAATCAACTCTTTAGCAAGAGGTTTTGCGAAACGAGCGTTAAAAACGAAAGTTTTATAACCTTGCTTTTCCAAAACCTCAGCAACCTCTAACCCCACTTTTACCAGTTGACCCAGAGCAATAATGGTCACATCGGAACCTCTAAACTCTTCTTCAGAAAGTGGTTCAAAGTGTCCCACTTTAACCGGGCAATGCTTTCCCTTGAAAGCCCATTCTTTACCTCGAGCTCCAAACCTAAGGTAAACAGGCCCTTTCCAATCCCCAAAAAGGTATTTGCTCATTAAGAATGCATCCTCATAATCACAGGCTTCTCCAATCACAAGGTTATCAAGAGAAGAAAGAATGGCGATGTCCTCCAGGGCCTGATGAGTAAAACCAGCATATTGTGGGGAAAAACCAGTATCAGTACCGCATATCTTAACATTAAGTGACCATTTGCAAATGTCAGTACGAATTTGCTCAAAGGCGCGCATAGTCAAGAAAGTAGCATATCCAGAAATCACGGGTATCATACCTTGCAGAGCAAGTCCGGCACAGATGCTCATCCCCGTCTGCTCACAAATTCCACACTCTATAAGTCGTTCAGGATAACGATTTCTGACCTTTTTAAAGCGAGAAGCCGAATCTACCGAAACACAAATCACTTCTTTTTCATCGGCTTCTATAAGTTCAAGTAAAGCATCCTGAAAGGCTTCCCTTCTATTCACCAAAAGAACCCTCCAAATACTCTCTCACTGCACTCTCCGGTATACCACAGTAGTGAGACTCAACTTTACCCTCGAGCTCAACAATACCCTTTCCCTTAACAGTCTTTGCCACTATAGCCAAAGGTTTATCTCCGCTATAGCTCTTCGCATTAGAGAAGACATTCCACAACGACTCCAGGTCATGACCATCCACCGTTTCCACCAGCCAACCAAAGGTTTTTAGTTTCTCAGCAAGGGGATCCAGAGGATGAAGCTCTTCGGTGAATCCAGAAAGCTGCAAATAATTGCGATCTATTATGAGCACCAGGTTATCCAGTTCATAGCGAAAGGCAATAGGAAGACACTCCCAGTTGCTACCTTCATTAAATTCCCCATCACCAGCCAAAACCCACACCTTGTAATCCAGATCTGTTTTCTTCAAAGCAAGCGCTAAACCAATGCCAACACCTAAACCGTGCCCCAGAGAACCAGTAGCTGCATCAACACCTGGTACTCCAAGCTCAGGGTGGATGCCCAGCAGGGTTTCTTCCCGGCAACAATATTCTCTGAAAAGGGACTCTGCCAAAAAGCTCCTTTCAGCAAGAACTGAATAAAGGGCCAGAGCTGCGTGACCCTTAGAAAGCACCAGCTGATCTCTTTCTCTTAAGTGAAGATTCTGGTCATTAATATCCAGGATACCGTTGTAAAGGCAGGTAAGTATTTCTACTATCGAAAGCGAGCCACCAACATGGCTTACTCCTGCTTTGTAAGTAGCCTGAATAATGCGTTTACGTATTCGATAAGCAAATT
Organism: Atrimonadaceae bacterium G-SL-SR-0-11; assembly: GCA_048814795.1. Classification (GTDB taxonomy): domain Bacteria; phylum Atribacterota; class Atribacteria; order Atribacterales; family Thermatribacteraceae; genus Thermatribacter. Next base: position 1,730,602 of record CP184673.1, read on the forward strand.
TTTCCAGCTCTTCTTTCCGCATCATAGTCCTTCCAGCAAATAAACCCAAAGTTACTCAGTAAAAATTTCCTCGATCTTACTCATAGCATCCGAAAAAGAACGGAGATTATTAATTTGAGCTCCTGAGGCTTCTATTTCATCCATAGAGAATCCCTGAGCATCCCAGGTTCTACGCACAAAATCCAGCTTGCTTAGCTTAGCCTCAACTTCTTTAGGCATTTCCAGCACAAAATTCTCTATCGCTGTCTCATCGAGAAGCGTTATTCCCCAGGTGATAGCATCGGGATTCATGGTGATTACAATTGGCAAGCGCGAAAGGGCTTTTAAATGCAGATAATCCTCACCTGGTCCTTTTCTGGTTGAACAAACCAGTACCTTGGTGGGGCTCTGTAGCTTTTCTACCTCTTCTACTGCTCTCTGAACCATCCGAATCCCAAACCAGCGCAAATCCGGCTCGGAAAGTTCGATTCCTTTCTTTTTTGCTTCCTCAAAGAGCTCTGGAGATTCTTCCCATCTTCCGCTCATCATGGTGATGACCGATCTCCAGCCACTGTAATCCACCCCACGCAGTAAACCTTTTTGGTACCCCCGCTTAACCGCCTGGGCAACCTGAAACACCTGAGGAGTACAGAAACAAGAGGTGGCATTGGTAGGAATACCCAACTCAGTCAAAAACTCAATCACCTTTAAACCAGCTTTGGTAGCAGGAATCTTGATCATTACATTAGGACCTACTTTAGAAAGCTGAAGGGCTTGAAACTTCATTATTTCTTCATCTTTGCTATAGCGAGGGTCCACTTGCACACAAACAAAGCCGTATTTCCTACTTCTGCGGTAAAAATTAGAGAGAAATTTATCTACACCAAGCTTTCCAGTCATCCAGTAAAGATCAAACCAGGACAATTGCTCGCCTGCGCTAACCCTTGCTTGCTCGCTCTTTTCCTTAAGGTAAGAAACCACACCAGGATAACTCTGAAGGAACTTAAGAGTGAGAGGAGGATTAGTAGTTACACCATCAAAAAAGAAAGTACCAGCCTCATTATGAGACATCCACCTATGAAGATGAACAATAGTTTCTTCATCAGCTCCATTTTCAGATAGGTTAGAGATAAACTTACGATAAAAGCCAGGATGAGCATCCCACCATATTTCCAAATTGGGATTGTTCTGTTTAAGCAACTCCAACACTTGAGGACGTATTTTCTGGGTCTTTAAAGAAGACATAATAATTTTGCCTCCTTGGGTGAGAAATTTAACATGTTAAATTTTTTGAAGTATTTTAAGAGATTTTATCCGTCAGGTCAAGAGAAAAAATTCACAATAAAATAAATTTTGCATTTTACCATCCCGAACTCAAAACCCTCTAAAGCCACCTCCACCAGCGGGCAACTCCTTGGTAGTGCTTTTCTTGACTAAAGAAAAAAAGCAATATACAATGTTTTCAATTACTATTTCTATAGTTTTAGTAGAATTAAAACTTTAAGGGGGACTTTGTTATGATTTATCTCGACTACAACGCAACTACCCCCTGTGACCCCAGGGTTAAAGAAGCAATGCTGCCCTATCTGGAAGTAGATTTTGCCAACCCTTCCTCTCTTCACACCCCCGGGCAAAAAGCGAGGAAAGCCATTGAGGAATCTCGCCAAAAAATTGCCGAGCTGATCAACGCCCGTGCAGAAGAAATCATCTTCACCTCAGGAGGAACCGAAGCCAATAATCTGGCTATTAAAGGAATAGCCTATAGAAAAAAGAAGGGGCATATTATCACTTCTTCTATAGAACATCCAGCAGTACTGAGAGTGTGCAAAGAGTTACAAAAAGAGGGTTTCAAAATTACCTTTCTCAGGGTCGACCAGCAAGGCGTTGTCGACCCCGAAGATGTTCGTAAAGCCATAACCAAGGATACTATTTTAATTTCCATAATGCATGTTAACAACGAAACTGGAGCCATCCAGCCCATAGAGGAAATTGCTAAAATCAGCAAAGAACATGAAATACCTTTTCATGCTGACTGTGTACAAAGCATAGGCAAAATACCAGTTGACCTGAAGGCGATCGGGGTAAACCTTGCTTCTGCTTCAGCTCACAAGTTTTACGGTCCGAAAGGTATAGGCTTTTTATACTTAGAAAGAGGAATCAGGCTTGCTCCACAAGTCGTAGGCGGACATCAGGAAAGAGGAATAAGGGGAGGTACCGAGAACGTACCTGGAATAGTGGGACTGGGAAAAGCTATGGCTATCGCTTACAAAGAAATGTCAGAGGAAATCTCTAAAATAAGAGCCCTTAGAGACACCCTGGAAAGAGGCCTCAAGGAAAGCATACCAGAAATTAAAATCGTTTCTGAAAGAGCACCACGCATTCACAACACCTCTTTGGTTCTCGTAAAACACGTGGAAGGCGAATCAATGCTCCTTAGCCTTGATTTTGAAGGAATATGCGTATCCAGTGGCTCAGCTTGCACTTCTGGCTCCCTGGAACCATCTCATGTCCTTCTGGCCTGTGGAGTACCACCTGAAGAAGCCCACGGTTCCCTACGATTCAGTTTGGGAAAGTATACCACTGAAACGGAAATTAAAACCGTGCTTGAAGTGTTTCCTAAAATAGTAGAAAAACTAAGAAGTTTTTCTCCATTCAAAATCTAAAGAGAGGTTGAAAATAAAATGTATAGCCAGAAGGTTTTAGATCATTTTCGCAATCCGCGCAATGTGGGCAGAATTGAAAACGCGGACGGGGTAGGACAAGTTGGGAATCCTATTTGTGGTGACGTAATGACCATCTATCTCAAAATAGAAAACGAAATTATAAAAGACGCTAAATTTGAAACCTTTGGCTGTGGTGCTGCCATTGCCAGCTCTTCCATAGCCACCGAACTAATCAAAGGAAAAACTCTTGAGAAAGCACTTGAAATAACCAATAAAGCTGTGGTAGAAGCTCTGGACGGCCTACCCAAGAACAAGATTCACTGTTCAGTACTTGCCGAGGAAGCCATTAAAAAAGCTATTGAGGACTATCTGAAAAGAAAGGAAGCTCGCACCAATGCTGAATAAATGGAAAGACCTTCTGGAAAAACTTACGATTACCGAAAATTTAGAGGAAACAGAGATAGCAGAAATTCTGGATGCACGGGATCCGGAACTTGAAAAAAAACTTTTTCAACTTGCCGACCAGAAACGTAAAGAATACGTGGGCGACGAGGTTCATCTAAGAGGCCTTATCGAATTTTCCAACTTCTGCCGTAAAAACTGCCTTTACTGTGGATTGCGCAAAGACAATAAAAATCTCAAAAGATTTCGCATGTCCCCTCAAGAGATTCTCGCCGTTGCTGAAAAAGCTCATCGTCTGGGAATTCAAACCATAGTACTCCAGTCCGGCGAAGATCTCTACTATGATGCAAAAACCCTTGCCAAACTCATCTGGAAAATCAAAAAGCTTGGCGTTGCCGTAACTTTAAGCGTGGGAGAACGAGAAGAAGAGGAATACGCGTTGTGGAAAGAAGCAGGAGCAGATCGGTTTCTTTTAAAACAGGAAACTTTTGATCGAGAGTTATTCAGCAAATTGCATCCTGATGATGATTTTGACCAGCGTCTCCACTCTCAACAAAAACTCATGGAAATAGGTTTCCAAACTGGAAGTGGCAACATAGTTGGCCTTCCCTGGCAAACAACAAGACATTTAGCGCACGATATTAAAATGTTTCAAAAAATGGATTTTGACATGATAGGCATTGGCCCTTTTATACCTCACCCTTCCACTCCTTTAGGTAAATACAGCATGAACGCTCAGTTAAAACTCAGTCTTACCCTAAAAACCGTTGCTTTAACCAGAATCCTGACCAAGAACGCTCATATCCCGGCCACCACCGCGCTGGGAACACTGGTTGCTGGCGGTAGAGAATTGGCTCTCCGCTGCGGGGCCAATGTACTGATGCCCAACTTAACACCCCTTGCTTATCGTTCCAGTTACGAAATTTACCCCGGTAAAATCTGCATCCAGGAAAACTGGGGAGCCTGTATTCCCTGTATGAAAAAAATGGTCGAAAAACTGGGGCGGAAAGTGGCCACTGACCCCGGCCACAGCCTTAAAAACCGTAGCCGGGTCTACTCTCAAACTTCAGGCTCCGTATTTTCCAAGTCGTAGACCATTTGCAAGCATTAAACTCATCAAGGCGCGAGCAGGAAAATGACCGAGATAGCCTTTTCTGCACTCCCGCTCCGTAAAGCGTGAAGCTTCATCACACCCTGCGTGGGGTGAGAAAAGAAGTACCGGAGTAGGATGCCAGGAGTGACTTCCCAGCAAAGAAGGTGTGGAGTGATCACCGGTGATGACCAGAACATCCGGTTTAAGCTCCAAAATACGCGGTATAAACTGGTCAAAGTACTCTATACATTCTACCTTTTTCTTGAAATTGCCATCTTCACCAGCTTTATCAGTATCTTTGTAGTGCACAAAGAAGAAATCATAATCGTTCCAGGCCTTCTCCAGATACTCAACCTCATTCTCAAAAGTTCCTTCCAATTCTGGAGTATCGAATCCAAAAAGTCTGGCAATACCTTTATACATGGGATAAATAGCAATAGCCAGAGAACGCACGCCATAGCGTTCAGGAAACTTCTCAAGTACAGGAGGTTTGGAGAAACCTCGCAAAAGAATGGCATTAGCCTTCTCTTCGTTAGAAAGCAATTTCTGGGCCTGCTCCAGAAATTGCTTTACCACTCTGGATGTCTTTTGTGAAGCCTCATCCAGAGGCTCCGGAGCATAGGGAGCAAGTCCTTCTTTTTGAGGGTCTGTGTCCTTAATTTTGTCACCCAATCCCTCTCCTCTCAACACCATTACGAAACGATGTTCTTTGCCCGGCTTAAGCAAAATTTGCACTCCTTCAATTTCACCAGTGTTTTCACTCAAAAGATTAACCAGGCGCACACATTCCTCGGTTGGAATACGGCCAGCACGACGATCGACTATCAAACCTTGCTCATCACGGGTAGCAAAATTAGCTCGTGCTGCTACATCGTTTGAACCAAGGGTCATGCCAACACCAAGGGCTTCAAGAACTCCCCTACCAATAACCAACTCTTCAGGATTGTAACCAAAAAGGCCAATGTGGCCCGGACCACTACCAGGAGTGATGCCATAATTCACTGGATACATAAGTCCCAGCACACTACGCTGAGCCAGCCGATCCAGGTTAGGAGTGTGAGCTGCTTCGAGTTCGGTTTTAAAATCAAAATCAGGATGAGGAACACCACCTAAACCATCAGCTACCAGAAGCACCATCTTGCTTTTACCCTTTTTAAAAAGACCCTTCAGGTTCTCAAGAACATCCGGCACAAAAACCACTCCTTTCACTGAATCCAACAATTTAATAAGAATACAAAACTAAAGCTTATATTAACACATAAGTGGAAGGGGTTAAAAAAGAAAGGAGCTACGCTAAACGTATCACCTCAAGGGTTAAAAAAAGTAAGAAGAAATGGAAAAAGCTTTAATTTAATAGAGAACAGCCACCTGTAGCCTGCATAATCAAGTCGCAGGCTACAGGTGGCTGAAACAATCTGGGCTTATACTATTCCATATGCAAGCATTGCCTTTGCGACTTTTATAAAACCTCCAATATTCGCACCAAAAAGATAGTCACCAGGATGACCATAAGCTTCTGCTGCTTCAAGGCATGTTTTGTGAATTTTATTCATAATATCTCTAAGTCTATTGTCTACTTCCTCTTTTGACCATTGTAACCTCATGCTGTTTTGGCTCATCTCTAAACCAGAAACCGCAACTCCTCCCGCATTAGCCGCTTTTGCAGGTCCATAAAGTATACCGTTTTCCCTGAATATATCTATAGCTTCAAGATTAGAGGGCATGTTTGCTCCTTCTGCTACCGCGATAACTCCACCTTTTACAAGAGCATTGGCATGACTTGCATCAATTTCATTTTGTGTTGCACACGGAAGTGCAATATCCACCCGAAGCCCTTCGTCTCTTATCACATCCCACGCCGATTTTCCTTCAAAATATTTAGCACATGGATACTGGTTTGCGTATTCTCTAATTCTTCCACGTTTTACATTTTTCAACTCCATAACAAAGGCCAGCTTGCCCGCATCAATACCTTCTTCGTCAACTACTGTGCCGTTTGAATCCGACAATGTAATAACCCTACCTCCTAACTGGATAGCCTTTTCAACTGCATACTGGGCTACATTGCCAGAGCCGCTTACTGCTATAATCTTGTCCGCGAGATCCATGCCACGAGTTGCAAGCATTTCCGAAGTAAAGTATATAAGACCGTAACCCGTTGCTTCTGGTCTTATAAGGCTTCCTCCATATTCAAGGCCTTTCCCCGTTAAGACACCAGTATGCTCATTTACAATTTTTTTATAGTAACCATACATAAATCCAATTTCACGAGCACCAACACCGATATCTCCCGCAGGAACATCTACATCGGGACCTATGTGTCTGAAAAGCTCCCTCATGAAGGCATAGGTAAATCGCATTACTTCCCGATCGCTCTTTCCTTTAGGGTCAAAGTCTGAACCTCCTTTACCACCACCCATGGGGAGCGTCGTCAAAGAATTTTTGAAAATTTGTTCGAAACCCAGGAACTTGATAATTCCAAGATTAACCGATGGATGAAATCTCAATCCACCCTTGTAGGGCCCAATAGCGTTGTTAAACTGGACTCGAAAACCCCTGTTAACATTAACTTCGCCCCTATCATCTTCCCAAACAACCCTAAACATAATTACTCTGTCAGGTTCTACAATCCTTTCGTAAATTTTTGCCTTTACAAACTCAGGGTGTTTCTCTTCTGTTGGTTTGAGGGTTGTCAAGACTTCGGTCACTGCCTGAATAAATTCAGGCTGGTCTTTATCCCGGCTTTTCACCTTAGCAATTACATCATCAATCTGTGGCATGTCACCATCCTCCTCCATTTTCAAAACGCACCACTTAGGACCCTCACCTACTCAAACAGTAACTCCTCAACTGTACAGGTAAACAAGTGCACTGCAAGAACCTCCAAGTGTTTTCGGTTCTTTACAAAACAAAAGGCGTCCCCCAAGAATCTGGGGAACGCCTTTGTTCCCAAAAGCACCACCTTTAGTGCTGAAAGAATTTTAGCATAGAACCCACCAGTAGACAACCCCTAACAGGCTCTATGTCAACAACTGCGGGATTAATTTTCGGGAATATGCTAACAATGCGGGATTGAACAGGTGGGAAAAGATCTATCATTCTTCCCGAAAATAAAGAGAAACTGTACTGAAGAGGTGAAGGTCTTTCTGGGTCCCACTTTAACTTGAAAGTACGATATTTTTCCTTCTCTTTCCACACTTACCGCTCTTACCTCTTAAAAGAAAGGCAAATGGCCATTTTCTTTCACAAATCATGCCTCCTTTCTCCTCAGGATGTGCATAGGTGTGTAACTCATACACTGGGTTGTGGGTGTATTCTCGAGCCAAAGTCTGATAAACTATTTTGTGTTAATTAAAAAGCATGGCTTGAAGTCTAACCAAAAATTATGACTAAAAAGCGTATTCGCAAGGTCCTGGTGCCCTTAAAAGATCTCGAAGAAAACCTCGTGCTCCCCTACTCCATTGTTGACCAAAATGGGAAAATGCTTGTTAAAGCTGGAAGCAGATTAACCAAGACGGTTTTGCAATCTCTACATGAACTGAACCAGTCATTTGTAATTGCAGAAGTTGTAGAAGAAGAAGATTCTGTAATTGCTAAAGAAGACGTTCCCCTGCAGCTCAAGCAAGAAACACTTGAAGACCTCCAAAGCACCTTGTACGACCTGGCCCAGGGAAAGAAAGCAAGTCTGGACGTGCTTGAAAAAGATACCAAAAACCTAATTCAAGCAGTAGAACTCAACCCAGGTCTGATAGTACCTATCATCCAGCTTAAAAAGTACAATGATTTCACTTTTACACACTCCCTTAACGTGGCCATCATATCACTCTTCATAGGCAAATTCTTAAATCTCTCTAAAGAAATACTTATCACCTTTGGACTGGGGGCATTGTTGCATGACCTTGGCAAGCTAAAAGTACCTATTGAAATATTGTACAAGCCTAAAGAACTTGATGAAAAAGAATTTTTAATTGTCAAAAAACACCCTGTCGATGCAAAAAGAATACTCGAAGAACAAAACATACCCAATAGTAGCAAAACCCAGCTCATTGCGCTCCAGCATCACGAAAAAATAGACAAGAGCGGCTACCCTTTTGGCTTGGGTAGCAAAGAAATAGACCTGCTTTCACAGATAACTGCCGTGGCAGATATATATGAGGCACTGACTTCTGACCGACCCTACCGAAGAGGGCTCCCTATAAGCGAAGTTATTGAATACCTTATGGGCAACGCAGGACATAAACTGAATATAAAAGTGGTACAGACCTTTGTAAGCCACATTTCTCCTTATCAAGTAGGAGATCTGGTAAGACTCTCTGACGGGAGGAAAGCAATAGTAACGAAACTTAGTCCTGTGCTGCCCTTTCGACCAAAAGTTAGAATTAAACTCGAGGATGAACGAGGCAAACCTTATCTTGGGCAGGAAATTGATCTGGCCAGAGTAACCACTCTTACTATTGTGGAAGAAATTCTTTCCAAAAGTAAAATCAAACTTGAAAATTAGAGTAGCAACTTTTCAAGTTCCTTTTTGAGTTCCAAATAACACCGTTCACGAGCCCCAATCGATAAATAGAGCACCAAGGGATTCTTGATGAGAACCAAGTTTTTCTCAACCCACTCTATCATCGGCAAGCGAGAGGTTGCCACAACCAGCTGCTGAGAATTCCAGAGTTTCAAAATAAGTTCTCGAAAAGATGCAGAGAAGAGCTCCATTTTTCCCACTTCATCAATCAGACAGGGCTTTCTTTCTTTCAAAGCCCTTTCAAGAGCAGGAAGGGCTATGCTTTCAAAGCTCTGCAAATTAACACCATAGCGTCCTACACGAAATCGAGAAGATAAGTTTTTAAAAGCAAGAACACCCTTCTTTCCAGACAAGGTTTCCACAGAAAAACCTACTCTTTCCCCATCTTTTCTTATTTCTTCAGTTAAAAACCCTTCAAAAACTCCTGGAAAAGCATTATTTATCCTTTTAATCAGAGTGGTCTTACCACTCCCAGGTTTGCCCAGCACAAGAATTTTTACCACAAGCCATTCCCTCCTCATACTTACCAAGAAAATCCATATCAAAGAACAAACCCGCGATTAAATTTTTCACCAACTTTTTCCATAAAGCAACTTTAAAAACAAAACATTTTAAAGTTGACTTTTCTCAAACATTTCGTTAATTTTCTGACAAATGAAAGCTTTTATAAAATTTCTGGGAACCGCTGGAGCAAGAATAGTGGTTTCTAAACAGATTCGAGCCTCAGGTGGCATATGGCTCCAACATGATAAACTTGCTTTGTTTATAGACCCTGGTCCAGGAGCCCTGGTCAAAGCTCTGAGCAGTAAACCCAAACTTGAGCCATGGAAGCTTTCGGCTATACTTCTTTCTCATCGCCATATAGACCACGCTAACGACTTGAATATAATGGTCGAATCAATGACCGAAGGCAATACCAGGAAAAAGGGCATGGTTTTCCTCCCTCAAGACGCTCTTCAGGAAGAAAGGGTGCTCTTCAGCTACTTAACTCCAATGCTCCAGGAAATTGTCTTCCTTGAAGAGGGAAAGGAATACAAAATCGGGGATCTGCGCTTTACTACCCCCTGCCGACACTGGCACTCGGTGGAAACCTATGGATTTAAATTTTACCTTGAGGAAAACCTTGCGGTTTCCTTTATAACAGACACCCTTTACAATCCAAAGCTACTGGAAGCTTACCAGAATAGTGACCTCCTCGTCATAAATATGGTCAGATTTAAACCTGACAACACAAACGCAATAATGCACCTCAACGCCACTGATGTAGAAAAACTTGTCAAACACATCAAACCTAAGATGGCTGTTATTACTCACTTCGGCATGCAGGTAATACTCAACAAACCCTGGAAAATAGCAGAAGAAATAAGCCAAAAAACCGGTATCCAGGTTATCGCAGCAAGGGACGGAATGCAGCTGGACCTTGAAAAGATTAAATCATAAAGCAACCTCTAAGACCCTGGGCGACAAACTAACACAAAATTTTAGTAACGAGTCAAGGAGAGGTAAAAGCGAGTCAAAAGGGTAGTTAGGAAAGACAAAAGAACAGCTATAATTAATGCTCCCAGTATAACTCCAGCTACAGGTATAAAACTGAAAACCCACCCCAAAAGTAAACCAACTAAAGCAAAGAACAGCAAACCTACAAAAAAGGCAAAGCACTCTCCCAGATGCTCAAGTACTAAATGAAAGCTAGCCTGCAAAGCAGAAAAGGGATCTCTGCCGTTGATGACTACTTCCGGTAAAACAAAAAGCAGCAAAAAAGCGAAAAAAAGACCTGGAAAAATAAACAACACTGAGAAAAAGCCTACTACAAAACTGATAATTAGAGCCGCAACAAAAATCTCTAAAAAGTGATCACTGACCATTCTGAGAGCTCTCCACAAATCAACAATGGAACGATAACCGTAATCCCAGGCAGCGACCATAATTAAAGCAGCTACCAGTATAGATAGCACACTACCAAGCAAAAAGAGGCCAAAGCCAAGCCCCAGACGATAAAATCCAAAAAACCACCAGCCTGCACCGCCTCTTGCAGCAAAAAAGCTCGCTGCTACAAAAGGCAAAGCCGGTATCAGAGAAATTAACCACAAAGCAGGGTTCCTGGCAACGAAACGAGCACTGTATTTCGTTTCCGACCAGAAATCGAAGTTAAACATGACTCTTCCTCTTTGAACTGTGATATACTTAGTATACCTAATATACCTGTTTCTAAAAATGTTGACAAGTATCTCTTAGAAAAGACATGTATAACCACTGGATGATCGTTTCACCAACCTTTGCACAAAAAAAAGCTCTGTTAAGCACCGCCCTTTGGTTAAGCAAGTTCGTTTCTCCTGTACGTACCCTAATAGTTAAAAAATCCACGAACACAGATGACTTCGAGGCGGGCGAAATTTGCATGAACTTCGTATTAAAAAACCTTTTCAAAAAACGTTTTCTTTTTCTTTCTAAAAAACACTCCTTTACGGGTGGAGCAGTACAAATGATAAAGAAAAGATTCCCCGAGCTCCCGCTAAAACTTTTGCTACTCGACGTCCATTTTGATGTATTTAACGCACAAAAAGGCACTCCAGGAGAAAAAAAAGACTCCGAGATTCACGAAGGAAACTTCCTGGCTCACTTACTAAAGCACAATATTCTGAAAGAAAAAGAAATATTTTTGATTTCGACGAATTCGTCCCTTGACCTGGAACTACCTCCTGGATACTATTATCTATCCTGGGACATAGATTATGGACTCTCTCGTTTTGCAAGATATCCTTTTCCAAAAAACCAGAGCTTCAAAAAAACCGAACTTTACCTCAAAATTCTCTTTAGAGAGCTCCTAAAAAGAGATAAAATGGTTATTGCAATGGATATAGTGGAATTAGACTATCGGAAAGTTGCTGTACCCCTACAGGTGGCCTGTTTGATAAGTCATTTCGTCAATTATCTTTTCTTTTCCTGCCGCTAAAGGAGGTCAACCTTGAAAAAAATTATTCATCTAATTCGGTTTTCGTTAACGTTCTTCTTAATTATGGTCCTGTCCTGGTCTGCTCTGGCTCTTGGCCTGCTGGACCAGGCTCAAATAATGCTTGAAGAGGGACATATCAGAGAAGCTATAAACATTCTTGAAACAATGCTTGATTCTGAAGATCCGGAAGAATTGGGCCAGGTAGTAGAAACGCTGTATAACCTATATCTCCAAGAAGAAGAGCAAGAAAAAGCTATTGAAGTGCTAAAAAAATACATTGAAAGGTTTCCGGAATCTTATCGGTCTTATCTCTTTCTTTACTGGATAGCAAAAGCTGAAGAAGAACGTCACAACTTTGATCAGGCATTATCCATGCTAAAAGAAGTAGCTTTAAACTTTCCCGAGAATATGACCGATCCTTACCAGATAAGAAAGCAAGCCTGGGAGGACTTTGCCTACATACTTCACCACATTCAGAAACGCTATCAGGAAGCTCTGGGAGTCTACCAAAACATCCTCATCCATTTTCCCGAAAACGAAAGGAAACTTGCAATAATGAATGAAATGGCAAACTGCTACGAGAAACTGGAAGAAAAAGAAAAAGCTCTCGCTATTTATGAAAAAATACTGTGTCAGACTACAGACCCCTTTTACCGCAGATTAGCCACGCTTAAAATAAAATATCTTAAAAGTGAACCAGTATGGAGTAAAAAAAACCTCTCTCTCCTATACAAGGAGATCAAAAGCGCCTTTTTATCACGCAATGTTCATAACCTGGAAAAGCTTGCTCGAAAGGGGGATTTCTGGGTAGGGCAGATTTTTAGCGAGTTTGAGGTAACAGAATTTGAATCACTTAAACCATACTTTGAAGAAAAACTGCAGGTAGCAGAAAACATCGAGGTGAGGGAACCTTTTCCCACCGACGGTTTCTACACCGTCCAAGTTGTTAACTGGCCTGATTCGGAATACAACATCCTGTATCTTCTGATTGCCCAGGAAAATTATGGCTGGGAGTGGAAAGGTATAGTTCTATCTAACCAGGAATTAGAGAAAGGCGTTTCCCAACCGTGGTCAGACATTAACCTCTACTTTTAAACCGAAAACAAAAGCGAGGTGGCCTAACCTGGAAAGGAAGATATTCCACAGAAGAGAAACTCTGGAAACTAGCATTGAGCTTGAGTTAAATCTGGAAGGAAAAGGAAATGCAAAAATCCAAATGGAAGTACCCTTTTTCCCTCACCTTTTAAAAACACTGGTCTTTTATGCTGGGTGGGACTTAATCTTAAAAGCCAAGGGAGATCTTGAAGTGGACCAGCATCATACCATTGAAGATACGGGAATTGTTCTGGGAGAGGCATTTCTCAGGTGTCTTGGCGAAAAAAAGGGCATCAAGCGTTTCGCTTTTTCGATGATACCTATGGACGAAGCCTTGGGAATGAGTGTGGTAGATTTGGGTGGTAGACCGTTTCTGTACATGGAAACGCCACATCTGGGAGAAAGAGTTGGAGAATTTGAAGTAGCTTTAGTAGAAGAATTTTTGAGGGCTTTTACAAACAATGCAAAAATTACGGTTCATGCTAAAATATGGTGGGGTAGAAATGCACACCATTGTCTGGAAGCTCTTTTCAAGTCCTTAGGGCAAGCCTTGGGAGAAGCTTCAAAAATAGTTAATGAACAGACAATACCTTCAACAAAAGGAATTCTATAGGAGAGGTAAGCCATGATAGCAATTATCGATTATGGCATTGGAAATTTGTTTAGCGTTTCCAAAGCTTTAAACAAACTGGGACAGGAAACCCGGATTACTCGTGAACCTGAAACAGTGGAGAAAGCAAGGGCTATTGTTCTCCCAGGAGTCGGTTCCTTTGGAGAAGCCATGGAAAACTTGCAAAAAAACGAACTTATTGATGTAATACTAAAAAGTGCAGACGAAGACAAACCTATTCTGGGGATTTGTTTGGGGATGCAAATCCTCCTTGAGAGAAGCCAGGAATCTCCTCAGGTAAGAGGTCTATCCCTGATCCAGGGAGAAGTACGCAAGCTGCCTCCTACCAATAAAATCCCTCACATAGGATGGAACCGTATATACTTTAAGAGAAGAACAAAGCTTACCGAAAATATTCCACAGGGCAGGTTTTTCTACTTCGCCCACTCTTATTATGTACTACCAGCAGATGATCAACCAATAATAGGAATATGCAATTATAATTTGGTCATCCCAGCAATTATTAATCGCGGAAACATCTGGGGGGTTCAATTTCATCCCGAAAAAAGCTCAACCTGGGGTATGAAATTTCTTGAAAACTGGGTAAGGTGCATGTTGAAGTGATCTTAGTACCAGCAATCGATATAATCAACGGAAAAGTGGTCCGTCTTAAACAGGGAAATTATGATCAAAAAACAGTTTTTAGCGAATCCCCTGTCCAGATTGCTCAGCAATGGGAAGCCGAAGGTGCTCCATTGCTCCACGTAGTCGATCTCGAGGGAGCAAAAGAGGGACAGCCCAAAAACGCAAAGGTAATTGCTGAGATTATCAAGAAAATTAGTATCCCCGTTCAGGTAGGAGGAGGGATTAGAGATTACCAAACTTTTAAGTTTTATTTAGAAGCTGGCGCTTCAAGGATCGTCTTGGGAAGCATAATACACGACAATCCTCAGCTACTTGAAAAGTTAGTCGAAGAGAAGTCGGAACAACTGGTAGTGAGTCTCGACGTCAGTAATAATGGTAACTTAGCCATTCACGGCTGGCAAAAAAGTACCCCACTTAAGGCTTCTACCATAGCTAAAAAACTCAAGCAGAAAGGTGTTCAGAATTTCATTTTTACTGATGTTACTCGAGACGGAACCTTAGCAGGTATACGAAGGGAAATCATTACAGGGTTTGTGGAGGAAAGTGGCGTTAAACCACTTATAGCCGGTGGAGTAACTTCTCTGGAAGACTTAAAAACGCTGAAGCTAATAGCTCACCAGGTAGAGGGAGCAATTCTGGGTAAAGCTCTCTACACTGGCAAGATCAAATACCGTGAAGCATTAAAAATCATACAGGAGGAATGAAAAGTTGCTTGCTAAAAGGATAATTCCCTGTCTTGATGTAAAAGATGGAAGAGTAGTAAAGGGCGTCCACTTTGAAAACATAAAAGACGTTGGTGATCCAGTAGAACTTGCCAAAAGATATGAGGAAGAGGGAGCAGATGAGCTGGTTTTTCTGGATATTACGGCATCGTACGAAAAGAGAGAAACCATGGTTCACGTGGCTGAGAAGGTAGCTGAAGTGCTGACCATACCCTTTACCGTGGGAGGAGGCATAAGTACCGTAGAACACGTCAGCAATTTGCTTAAGGCGGGAGCGGACAAAATATCCATCAACACAGCGGCGGTTCTTCAACCCGAGCTCATAAGTGAGCTTGCAGAAAAGTTTGGAAGCCAGTGCGTGGTAGTAGCTATAGATGTGAAAAGAACCTGGGATCGAATTACTCAAAAAAGCTACTGGGAAGTTTTCATAAATGGTGGCCGCACCCCAACCGGCAAAGATGCTCTAATGTGGGCTTCACAGGTAGAAAAGCTGGGAGCAGGGGAAATATTGTTGACCAGTATGGATACCGACGGTACACAGTCTGGCTATGACATAAGCCTCACCCGCAAAATCTCTGAAAAAGTCAAAATTCCAGTTATTGCCTCAGGAGGTGCTGGAAAACTGGAACACCTTTCAGCCGTGCTGCGGGAAGGCCAGGCCGATGCAGCACTGGTAGCTTCTATTTTCCATTTTCGACGTTTCACCATCCCCGAAGCCAAAGCGTTCCTCCAAAAACGTGGAATACCGGTAAGGATCGAAGGCTGATGCAAAAACTGCTTGAACTTCTAAAGTTTGACGAAAAAGGGCTTATTCCGGCTATCGTTCAGGATGCAAAAAGTGGTAAAGTTCTGATGATGGCTTACATGAACAAAGAAGCCCTCTTAAAAACTCTGGAAACGGGCAAAACCTGGTTCTACAGTCGTAGTCGTCAGAAACTATGGAATAAAGGAGAAACTAGTGGCAATTATCAACTTGTCAAAGGAATTTATTTAGATTGTGACAATGATTGCCTTCTTATCCAGGTAGAGCAACAGGGAGTAGCCTGCCATACAGGATTCTTTTCTTGTTTTCACCGCTCGATTGATAACCAGGAAGGAATTAGAAATCCTTCTGCCGAGTTACCACCTTACTCCCTGTCCGCTTTTCTTTCCGAGCTCTTCGAGGTAATCAAAAATAGACAAACAGAAGCGCCAGACAACTCTTATACAGCAAAGCTTTTTAAAGAAGGAAAAGAGAGAATTCTTCGCAAGGTATCCGAAGAAACTACTGAAGTCCTTCTTGCCTCTCTCAAAAATCGGAATTCCACTGAGGATAAAAAACATCTTTGCTGGGAAGTAGCTGATCTCCTCTACCATGTAATGGTTCTTCTCTGCAAAGAAGAAATTAGCTGGGACGACGTTCTTCTGGAGCTTAAAAGAAGAAGGTCAGATAAGCAAAAGACCAGCAATGTTGATACCGAGACCCTTGATAAGAAATAAAGTCTGTGATAATATTTATGGTGCTCGTGGGTCCATAGCTCAGCGGTAGAGCAGCCGGCTCATAACCGGTCGGTCCCTGGTTCGAATCCGGGTGGACCCACCACGTTTCAGGGGAGGTATTAATGGAATCACTTTCTAAGGTAGTAGCTTTCCTGGAAGAACTCTTTCCTCCAGAATGTGCCCTTGAAAACGACCCTATAGGTTTCGCTGTTAAACCAGTCTCTTTATCTCAACCCATAGAAAAAGTACTCGTGGCTCTGGAACTAAATCCCCCTCTAACTCAAATAGCCATAAAAGAGGGTTATGACCTACTCTACCTTCACCACCCTCCAATCTGGAGCCCTGTTAAAACACTTGATGCCGAAAATCCTCATGTTTCAATGCTGGTCAAACTTTATCAAAGCGGGATATCTGTGCTGAGCCATCACACCAACCTGGACTGCTCATCAGAAGGACTGGCCGATCAATGGGCAAAGATTTTAGGGCTACGAGGAAAGAAAAAACCCCTCTTTCCTGGCAAAACAAGCAAAAAGTATTTTAAAGTAACTACTTTTGTACCTCAAGAACACCTTGACAAAGTGGCTCAAGCGGCTTTTCAGGCCGGAGCTGGCATAATTGGCAATTACAGTGAGTGTAGCTTTTACACAGAAGGCATTGGTACCTTTACCCCCCAAAAAGGTGCCAATCCTTTCGTGGGTAAAATGGGTAATTACGAAAAGGTTCAAGAATTGCGCTTCGAGGTAAGAGTTGAGGAAACCCTGCTTTCGAGAGTATTAAGCTCTATATTTGCGGTTCATCCTTACGAAGAACCAGTTGTCGACGTTTATCCTCTTTTCTCCCTTGCCAAAACTGACACAGGTTTGGGGAGACTTATAGAGCTTGATGAACCAATTTCCCTTGAAACCCTGAGCAAGAAAATAGAACATATTATTAACGAAAAAGTTATGGTTCAAAAACCCTACTCAAAAAATAATTGCGAAAACCTCACCAAAATAGCTATATTACCAGGGAGCGGAAAGTCGTTCTTAAGTAACCTTGGCAACGAAAAACCGGATCTTTTCATAAGCGGAGATCTTTCTCACCACGATATAGAGGAACTAAAGCTCAACAACATAAGCTTCATTCAGCTTCCTCACGGGTTGGGCGAAAAGATTGCTATGCAATCGGTAACTAACTTGATTAGAAAGAAAGCTGCAGAAAAAGGGTTGAAAGTAATCTTTGAAAGCGAGAACTTCTATCAATATGAATAAAGCGAATTTAGATAACATTGAAAAATTATCTCTTTTGAGAAAACTTGATTCCTCAATAAGACAGGTAGAGAAAAGAATTAGACGCAAAAACCAGGATTTGAAGAGCTTGCAGGAAGAACTTTCAAACCTCAGATCTCAATTTGAACTCAAGCAAAAAAACCTGGAAAAAGAAAAGATAGAACTTCACCGCTGGGAACTGGAGTTAAAGGAAACTGAAGAAAAGCTTAACTCTACCAGAGAAAAACTTTATAGTGGGGAAATAACTTCTTCTAAGGAATTAACCCAGTGGGAAAGGTCTATGGAAAAGTTAGAAAAGCAGCAATTTGAACTGGAAGAAGAAACTCTTCAAAAGATGGAGAGAATAGAAGTACTTCAAAAAGAAATCCAGGAAGCAAAAAAGTACCTTTCAGAAAAAAGCTCAGAAATTGAACTAACCATAGAAAAACTCGAAAAAGAACTCAACCACTTAAAAAGCGAAAAAGAATCTCTATCCTCTGAGAGACAAGAAATCCTCGACCTCCTCCCCCAAGAAATTTTATCGAGCTATCAAGAGATAATTTCCAACCTCATCGAGCCAGCAATCGTGGAGTTAAACCAGGGAGTGTGTGGGGGTTGCAACCTGCAAGTACCTACTATAGTAGCCAAACAGGTTCACAGAAAAGAAATAGTAAGGTGTCCCAACTGTGGAAGACTTTTATTACCCAAAGCTTAAAAATGAAGAAGTATTTGCTTTCACAGATGGCGCATCAAAAGGCAACCCCGGTGAAAGTTCTTATGCTTTTTGCATCTGCGATCGACAGGGGAAAATCATTTTCGAAGAAGCTGGTTATCTGGGTTTCTCTACCAATAATGTTGCCGAATACTGGGGTTTGATAAAGCTGCTCGAAAAAGTGAAAGTTATGGAATTATCTCGCATAATGGTTTTTTCAGATAGCTTGCTTTTGGTAAAACAAATTCAGGGGAAATACAAAGTAAACTCATCCAACTTGAAACCCCTTTATCAGAAAGCCAAACTGCTCATAAAAAATTTAGAAAGCTTCAAAATATTTCACATACCACGAGAGCAAAACCAATACGTAGATTTACTCGCCTCGGGAATATTCGAAAACAAGATAAAGTTACCAGAAATGGGGAGGTAAACCGGGCAACCGCAGGAGGTAAAAACCTCCTGAGGAAAGTCCGAGCTCCATAGAGCAGGGTACTGGGTAACACCCAGTGGGGGTAACCCCAGGAAAGTGCCACAGAAAACATACCGCCCTCCTTTGGGGGCAAGGGTGAAAAGGTGGGGTAAGAGCCCACCGGACGCCGGGTGACCGGCGTGCCTGGCAAACCCTACCCGGAGCAAGGCCGAATAGGAAGGGATGAGGCTGCTCGCTGACCTTCGGGTTGGCCGCTTGAGGAAGCGGGTAACCGCTTCCCCAGATAGATGGTTGCCGTTCCTTTCTTCACGGAAGGAATACAGAACTCGGCTTACAGGTTTACCTCCCCATTTTTACTTATTCCCGTTTGCGAATAGCAGAATGCAAAGCAATAGAAATCACAATAATAAGACCGTAAATAAGTTGAGTCCAGAATCCAGTCATACCCATGGCAATGATTCCCGCTTCCAACATGCAAATAACTACAGCTCCAATAAAAGTGCCAAAAACAGTACCCACACCACCTTCTACAGGAGTACCCCCCAAAAACACAGCAGCTATGGTTTTTAAGAGGTAACCCTGTCCAAGGGTAGGCCAGAAGTAAAGAACCTCCAAACTGGCCAAAATACCTGCAAAAGACGAAAAAAGCCCCATTTGAGTAAAAACAATAAGCTTGACCCTTTCCACATTAACACCCATAACCCGGGCACTATGAGGATTATCTCCAGCAAAATATATGTGCGCTCCCAATTTGTGACGATTTAAAACAAACCAGATGATTATACCAATGATAACTGCCCACAGGGTTTGCATGGGGAATTTTCCCCATACCCTGCCTACCAAAAGATGAAAAAGAAAACTTCCTTTGGTCGGAACCAGGGTTTTTCCCAAACCACCACTTAGAACCTGGGTAAGCCCAGCCCAGAAAAATTGAGTACCAATGGTAGTCACCAGAGATGGTAAACCCAATCCCACTATCAAAAGACCATTAAGAGCACCTGCACCCAGACCTACCAAAAGAGCTACCAACAAAGCGATTATAAAACTCTGAGAAGCGTGAAAAACCATGGTAAAAACAAAGCCACAGAATCCCATGATAGCAGGGAAAGAAAGGTCCATTTCCCCACTAATCACCACCAGCGTCAAGGCAAGTGCCATTATCGCCGAAAAAGGTAGCGTAGACATAAAAGCAAAATAAATTTTTGAAGAGAGAAAAGTTTGAGGACTACCTATAATAAACAAAACCAACACAGCAACCAGGACAACCCCCGCTCCCAGCTGAGAACGATGTTCGTAAACAAGGCTCCTGCTGCTTTTTCTCGTTTCAATCCGACAAGGAGTAGATTTTTCCATCTCTCTCCCTCCTAAATCGTTGTTAATAAGAAGCCGCATTATTTAAAAAGAATTTAATAAAGAAAATGGCTCCCAATCTGGGAGCCATTTTCTTTAAATATCCCTAAGGCATTAAATGCTGCAAATCCTTACCTTCTGTCTCTTCAGGGGGCTCACCCTTGGATACATCACCATCCAACCTACCCGTCCTTGCTACAACATAAAGTCTGTCAACCAGTTCTTCCAGTGAGATATCCTTTTTCAAAAATTCTCCTACTACCCTTCCCCGATCCAGAATTACAATGCGATCTGCCACGGGATAAACATGGTAGATGTTGTGGGTAATGAAGATGGCTGATTTACCCTGCTCCTTAATCTGCTGCACAAATCCCAGAACTTTCTGAGTTTCAGAAAGAGAAAGACCAGTAGTAGGTTCATCCAAAATGATGAGATCTGCTTTAAAGTAAAGAGCGCGAGCTATGGCTACACCCTGTTTCTCTCCTCCTGAAAGAGTACCAACTACCGAATCCACACTTAAGGCTGCAGAAGTAAAGCCCATGTACTGGCGCATAATACGCTCGGTTTCTTCTTTTTCTTTTTTAATGTCAATCATTCCAAACTGGTTAGTAATTTCTCTGCCCATAAAAATGTTTCTCCAGAGGGTGTGCTGCTCACAAAGGGCCCGCTCCTGGAACACAGTTTCAATTCCCAGATCCCGGGCTTTGGCTACCGAATAGTTTTCCAGCTTCTGACCCTTCCAGTAGATTTCTCCTGAATCCGGTTTATGAACTCCGGTAAGGATCTTAATCAGAGTTGATTTGCCTGCGCCGTTATCACCAAGGAGGCCTACTATTTCGTTGTAGCCCACATGGAAGTTCACATTACGCAAAACTTCCACGTGGCCAAAAGACTTGCAGATGTTGACCATGGAAACCAGGTGAGAATTTTCAGCCAATTAGCGGATTCCCTCCTCCACCAAAGGTGCAATTTCTTCAACATTACCAGCATGGATTAAACCAGAACCGGTATCAATGTGTAGACCTGAAAATTTATACTTTATGCTCATGCAGAGCTGCAAAACAGGAAGATAACCTTGCAAGAACTGTTGCTGATCCAGGACCAGGTCGGTGTATCCACCGCGAATGGCTTCCAGAGTAGCTGGCGAAAGGTCAAAACCAGCACCAACTACATCATCAGGCCCCAAACCCGCGGCTCTAAAGAAGGTTTCCAGGGTAGCCGTAAGTGCTCCATGATCAGTTACTACCAGCTTTACATCAGGATGTGAAGAGACGTAACCAGTAAACACTGGAACACCCAATGGAGCTTCAGCATTCACTTCAGGAGAGATTTCGAGATAATCAACAACTAATCCTTTTTCTTTCAAGGCATCAATAACTCCCTTAGTTCTCAAACCACGGGTAGGCTGAGAAAGCAATCCCCAAACCATAGCCCGGTCTCCTTCTTTGAGACCAAACATTTCTACAGCACTCTTACCAAGCATATAGCCAGACTCGTAAAGCTCTTGACCTACATACCCAAAACCACGAGCTTTATACTTAGCTTCAGCTTTGGGGAGAGTGGTGTTCTGAGAGGTCACAATAATGCCCTGCTCAAAAGCCTGGTCAATCAAGGGATCCAATGCATCATCTCCAGGATGACCCATGATAGCTATGCCATCTGGCTTGGAAGCAATAGCTTCTTTAAACTGAGTCACCATTTTTTCGGGATCCCAATCGGAAAACACATATTCAACAGTGCAGCCCAGGTCTTCTTCAGCCGCTTTCGCACCACGATAAACAACACTTGCAAAAGGACCACCTGGAGGTCCACCACAGAAGAAACGAATTCTTATTCCTTCAAAACGCTTTCCCTCGGCAAAAACAGGAGCCGCCATTAACACTAAAAAGGTAACTGCCAACAGAACCCCTATCATCAAGAGAAAAACCTTTTTCATTATGCTAAACCCTCCTCTCAAAGTTTTTAATTTTTAACCAGGAACACTCCAGACCAAAACCACACTTGAGCAAAACCACCAAATCTAATCTATTTAGCTTTTGACAAACCATCACCTCCTTTAAAACCTGATAGGATATTTCCCCATATCTTGAGCAGTTTCCAAAAAAGCAAAAAAGTTTTCAAGAGGAGTATCCAACTGTACATGGTGAGTGGGAGCAATGATAAAACCCCCACCCGGCGCAACTGTTTTAAGCCTCTCTATGACTTCCCCTTTCACTTCTTCCGGACTGCCAAAGGGGAGGGTATACTGCTCATCAATGGTTCCCCAGAAGGCGAGCTTTTCACCGTATCTCCTCTTAAGGTAGGCAGGATCCATAGCCTTGGGTTGCACGGGATTAAGCACGTCTATACCAATTTCGATCAACTCATCAATTATTGGATAAATATTTCCGTCACTGTGATAGGCAATTTTGAGGTCCGACTTGAGTTTTTTAAGTTCCTGGCAAATAGTTGCCATACGCGGTTTAAGGTATTTGCGCCACAGCTCTGGAGAGATTAACATTCCCTTTTGGGTTCCCACATCGTCTCCCAACCAGATACCATCGACACCCATTTCCACCAATTTTTTAGCTGCAGTCAGGTGAAAGCGAAAGGGTATTTCAAGAACTGCGTGAGCTTTTTCTTCATCCATAACCATATCCATGAGCAACCTATCCATTCCCCTGAGATACCAGGCTCCCTCAAAAATGGTACAAACAGTTACCCCCAGGATAAAATAGTCTCTTCCAAATTTCTCCTTTACGGTTTGCAAGGGAAGATAAAGTTCTTCCCGCAAGGGGTCAGGAGGAATATAACTTTTAATCGCTGAATCGTCGGCAAGCGGATGCTCAACGATCTCCGTGTAATGACCTCTCCCAAAAGGTGTATCGTAAGGAACCCTTCTCCAGCGGATTCCCCACTCACAAACATACTCCTCCTCTTCTGATAAATAGTAGGAGTTGGCTATGCCTACGGCATATTGAATAATATCAAGCCCCAGGATCTCTTCCAGAAAATGCTCTTCTCCACCATGAGGATTTATACCGGAAGAAGACTCCAATCCGAGATACTCCTTCAACCTCAGGGCAAATTCTGGAGTAAAGCTTGCCTGGATAGGAACTCTATCAGGCTCTCGATGAGAAAGAGCAGTTAAAACTCGTTCTTTGGGAAGCAATATTCATACCCCCGCTCATTCGGCTAAATTTTCAGAAAATGGCAACAACACATTTTCTCTGTTCCACAGTATCAGCGCAGATAACAGCCTTTCAAAATCTTCCAGGGCAAAACCTTTGATGCTTTCTGGAAAAAGAGGAACCACCGGTAAATTTATTATCTCAGCATCTATAGGAAAATTACCAGTAAGACACAGAGTCAACAAGACAACCCCCAAAAATCCTTGTAAATATGGAAATTGATAAAGAGAACAATTAATCAAGTTTGCTTCCAAGAATGGTTTCCACTCTTCGGAAAGGTCATTACCAATGACCACCAGCTCTTTCCTGGAACCTGCCTCCTGTAAAGCCTTACCAACTCCATAATTGCCAAAAGCGGTGCTCATAAAAATACCGCAAATGTTTTCTTCACCAACCAGGTATTTACTGGTTACCTCAAAGGCTTCCTCCTCATTTTTCACCTCCACCACCCAGGAAGCATCATAAGGTAATCTATTTTCATTAATAAAATCGGTGAGACCCTGCCACCTCATAACATGAGAAGGAGCTTGTTTATTGGTGGTAATCGTGCAAATTTTGCTCCTTTTATTACCCAAAAATACCCCAAAGAGCTCCCCCGCCATTCTCCCTGCAGCATAGTAATCCTGACCAACATAGAACAACCTTTTGCTTAAAGGAGCATCTACATTGAAAGTGGCAATTTTAACCCCTCTTATATGAAAAGCATTTATAAAGTAATCGAGTTTGGTGAGATCTGAAGGCACTATCAATAAAGCATCAAACCTTTCCTTCTCCAAAAGGCTTTCTAAAGCAACACTCTGTTCAGATAAGTTGTGGCCTTTGGTGCGATACACCTTGAATTCCATGCCCCATTCTTTTAAAGAAGCAATCGCGTCAAAAACTCCCTTTTCTACAATACTCCAAAAACAAGCATCCTGAGGGAAAAGAATAACCATCTTCTTGTCCAGTCTATGGTTATACGACAACGCTCTGGGAGAAAGATAACCCAATTCCTTCGCTTTTTCAATAATTCTTTTGCGCAAATCTTTACTAATTCTACCTTTTCCATTGAGGGCTCTGCTAACCGTAGCCAGAGAAATTCCCAATTCCTTAGCTATATCATTGAGAGTGACTTTTTTCGACACCTGTAAAGTTCCTCTTTTCAGAGTTGCTTTGACAAAAGTTTTACCTTCGATGATTGTAGGAAAAATTTGCACTAAAGTCAATAATCAAATTTATAAAATTTGCGCGTCCATCAAAATAGCATAACCAAACAGCAAAAGAATACAACTAAGTGAGAAGAGACATCCCAAAATCATTAACAAGCAACCCAAAAGCGTCTCATTCTGTTTTTGAGTAAACATTTCAGATATAATTTACAAATGATTTGCAAAAACTTAATTCGTACACAGTAAAGAGCTTTTATGAAAGATCAAAGTGAGTCAGGAATTCGAAAAAGAACTTTAACCCTGCTTTCAGACTTGAGCTTGCTCGGTATCAGCGCCGTCTGGGGAGCAACCTTTGTGACAATGAAAAACCTTCTCACAAATTTTCACGTCGCTGAAGTACTTTTTGGAAGATTTCTTGTCGCCACCATCTTTACACTGCTTTTATTTCCCAAGCTAAAATTCGAACTTCAAAGTTTCCGAAGGGGACTCTTGCCGGGAATCTTCCTGTTTGCCGGCTACTTCTTCCAATCCTGGGGGTTAACCTTTACCACTCCCGCCCGTTCTGGATTTATAACGGGTCTCAGTGTCATTCTGGTCCCTTTCATCTCCTGGATGATTTTAAAGACCAAACCTCCCTTCTATTCTTATCTTGGAGCCATCCTTTCAACACTGGGTTTGTTCTTCCTTCTCACTCCTCAAAGATTAACCATCAACCCTGGAGGAAACTTGCTGCGAGGGGATATTTTAACTCTGCTTGGAGCAATCGCTTACGCCCTACAAATAGTTCTGGTCGAGAAGCTTACCAGCAAAGCAAACAGCCTTTCTATGGCACTTGGAGAATTCAGCATTATGACTATTTTCAGTCTGGGCATCCTGCTTAGTGCCCCTACTACCAGTGTCACTACGATTTTAATAACCCGACCGCTTGCGGTTATGTTCTTAGGGACAGTCGCCACAGCAATAGCTTTTATCACTCAAAAGATAGCTCAAAAATATACTCCTTCAACCCATGTAGCGCTTATCTTTGCCTCTGAACCAGTATTTGCAGCTATTTTTGCAAATCTTCTGTGGGGTGAAAAGTGCACACCCCGCACTATAGCAGGTTGTGCATTAATACTGGGAGGTATTTTAAGTTGCGAAATGCCCAGAACGCTTACTCGGCACTATCGATATCTTCCAGCTTCAGATCAAACTCAAGTCCTTCAGCATAGAGAAGATCAATGATCTTTTGTAACAGAGCTTGCTCTTCCCCTTTGCTCAGCAATTGCCCTCTTCTTTTAAAGTTAGTCAAAATCAACTTCATACTTTTCTTCCTCCTAAACACGAAGTTTTTGCAAGGCTCTATCAATGCGATCCATAGCTTCAGCGATATTCTCCAGAGAATTGGAATAAGAAATTCTCAAATACCCTTCGCCAAAATCTCCAAAGCAGGTACCAGGGAGAAGAGCCACTCCGCCTTCCTCAAGCAAATACTGCGACATCTCTTTAGAGCTTAAACCAAAACTACGAATATTCGGGAAGAAATAAAATGCACCTTCAGGCTTAACAAAGCTCAAACCTTTAATATTTCGCAAGCGCTCTATTAGAAAGTCCCTTCTTCTTTTAAATTCAGAAACCATATCTTTTACAGCTTCATCAGCACGAAGTAAAGCTTCTACTCCTGCCATCTGGGTAAAAGTACAGGTACAGGAATAAGAATTGGTAGCCAGCAAGGTCAAATACTCTGCCCACTCTTTGGGCAAAACAGCATATCCCAATCTCCAGCCAGTCATCGCAAAACTTTTGGAGAAAGCATCAAGAAGCACGGTTCGTTCACGCATGCCAGGAAACTCCAGAATGCTAACATGTCTCCTATCATAAACTATCTCACCGTAAACTTCGTCGGTAAAAACTAATAGATCTTCTTCCTGTGCAATTTTGGCAACGGCTTCCATTTCTTCTTCAGTCAACATGGAACCAGTAGGATTATGAGGAGAATTTAAAACGATCATTTTGGTACGACTGGTAATTAGCTTTCTAATCTCATCAGGGTTTACTCTAAATCCATCCTCTTCTTTCAGCCTGAGGGGAACTGCCTTAGCACCCACAAAATCAATTATTGAACGATAAGCCGGAAAACCCGGGTCAGGATAAATAACCTCGTCTCCTTCTTCCAGAAGCATCAGAAAACTTAAAAAGATAACTGGTTTAGCTCCAGGCATAATAACTACTTCTTCGGGAACTACCTCGATATTTCTGGTTCTTTTCATATACTCACATACTGCTTTTCTCAAATCTATTATGCCTGCCGAAGGAACATAATAGGTATGACCCTCTTGTATAGCCTGAATGGCTACTTGTTTAACGTTATAAGGAGTATCAAAGTCTGGCTGTCCAATTTCCAGATGAATTATTTTTCGACCCTGTCTTTCCAATTCAGTAACCTGAGCCAGAATCTCAAATGCTCCCTCTCCACGAAGCTGAAAAACTCTATTAGCCATCAAAACTTTAAGATCATTCCCTTTTTTGGCTTTCTCTATAACTTTCATTTCCATCACCTCTTCCCGTTGGTAATACTTTAATGCATCACATCCACTTTTTGCAATATTTTTTCTCAAAAGCAACGAAATTTATTGCCGTTTTAACCCTTATGAAGAAGGGCTACTGTTTCAAAATGAGGAGTATGAGGAAAAAGGTCGATAAAACAAATTTTCCCCAGGCTGTAACCCCCTTCTTTAAAGAAAAGTAAATCGCGGGCAAAAGTACCAATATTGCAGGAAACGTAAACTATCGAAGGCACTCCAAGCGCAACTACTTTCTTCACTGCTTTTCTATCGAGACCGGCACGAGGTGGATCCAAAATCACACAGTCAAATTTCCGGGGAGAAAAATTACTAAGGATTTTTTCCACTCGACCAGCTACACAAACAAAGTTATCCAGCCCGTTCAACCAGGCGTTGTATTTGGCATCTTCAACTGCTCTGGGATTTTCTTCTACTCCCAATACGCTCGAAGCACAATCAGCAAGGTAAAGGCCGATTCCTCCACTTCCACAGTAAAGATCCAAAACCGTTTTTCTACGATCCAGCTGGGCATATTCTTTCACTTTCTCATAAAGCAAGTAACAACCGGAAGAATTAACCTGAAAAAAGCTTTCAATAGATACCTTGTATCTTATCGAACCAATGCGCTCATAAAAAAAATCCCTACCAAAAAGAAGCCGTTTCCTTTCAAATATCAAAGCACTCGCCGGTGAATTATTTATTATGTGCACCAATCCCTGTACCGAAGGAAACAGCGATTTCAGTTCTCGAACCAACTCTTCCACCCCCGGAATTTCTCCCTCTCTGGATGCCAGACCAAGGATAAATTCCTCTTCAGACTCAGAACGACGAACAAGCAAATTGCGCAAAAAACCCTCTTTTCTAACCGAATCATAACCATTGAGTTGATTACGAGCTGCAAAATCGCGAAAAAAGTCCAAAAGTTTAGCAGTACTTTCTCGATCCATCAAATAACAGGTTTTCAAATCAAGAACTTTCCAGTACCTCTTTTTGGGATGCAAACCCAGGACAACTCCTCCTTCTTGAGAAAGGCCAAAGTTAAACTCCATTTTGTTGCGATAACCAAACACCTTAGGAGAAGGGAAAAAACCTTCATAGTTCATTTTCTCTCTGTCAACTTTACCAACACGCTGCAAAGTATCAAAAGCACTCTTTTCCTTAAGGACTAACTGTTGGGGATAGCTTACGAATTGCAAACTGCACCCCCCACACCCTTCCCTAAAGTGAGGACAAGCAGGTTCAACTCTGCCTTCAGCGGGCTTGATTACTTCTAAAAGTTCACCGAGCGCAAAATTGCTCTTAACTTTAGTAATTTGCACCCTGCATAAATCGCCAGGGATTACGCCTCTTACAAAAACCACAAATCCATTCTTCTTCAAAACCCCCTGGCTCTCTGGAAGTGCAAAATCTACCACTTCTCCCTCAAATATTTCCCCCTTTAAAGGTTTCATCGCAAACACCTCTTCTGCCTGAAAAGGTGGTACATGCCTATTCCAAAAGCCACGGAAACGTTAAGAGAAGCAATTTGGCCTCCTGAGGGAATGAAAGTTAAAAAATCGCATTGAGAACGAACCAATTTCCTAATGCCTTTATCTTCTCCCCCTACCACCAATGCTACTGGCACTTCGCGAACATCAACATCCCAGAGAGGCTGGCCTTCACCCACTTCCAGTCCTACTATAAAAACTCCTGTTTCCTTAAATTTTTTAATGACTCCTGCAAAATTATTAATCTGAACCACAGGCAGAACTTCGAATCCCCCTGCTGCTACCTTAACCGCACTGGAGTCAAGAGGGGCTGTACGAGCTTTGCTGATAAGCACCCCTTCAGCTCCAAAGAAGGCAGCAGTACGAATCAAAGCTCCCAGATTACGAGGATCCTCAATCCTGTCCAGAAAAGCAACAATGGCATTTCTGTTACCACTGACGCGCTCTAATATATCCTTCCAGGTAGGCTGTTTTTTTAAGCGCGTTATCAGCAAAACACCCTGATGGGCAATTCTGTCCTTTCCAGCCCAGCGTTCGAAAAGTTTTTTATTCTCGACCACTTCCACTTTAATTCCCAATCTCTGAGCACGAGCCAATATCGCCTCTATAGATTCGCCCTGTGCCCCTTTGTACAAAATCAGCCTTTCGAAGCTACGACGGGGATTATTGAGGGCTTGCAGAACTGCTTGACGACCGTAAACAATTTCTTCCATCAAAGCCCCTCCGAAGCACTTTCATCAATGCGATACCACCTTGTTCCAAGTGGTGTATCTTCGACCACAAACCCCCTCTTTCTCAAGTTCTCCCTTATGGTGTCAGCCTCCTGCCATTTCTTGTTCCTTCTTGCTTCCTCTCTTCTGGAAACCAGCTCTATAACTTCTCTATCTTCCTCTTCCATCAAATTCAGGGGTATTATGCCCAGTATTTTGTCCACCAACTGCAGAAAAGATTCTATCTCAGTGAGCACAGCAACATCCCACTTTCTTTGCGAAGGATGCAGATATTCATTGGCAAACCTCACAAAATCACCAATGACACCCAAGGCCTGTGGAGTGTTGAAGTCATCAGCAAGAGCATTTAAAAAACGCGCTTTAAAATCCTTAACCTGCAAAAGCACTTCTCTATTTTCTTCTCGAGCAATGCGATGTTCGTTCCTTTTAATAAAAAAGAAGTTGCGCAAAAAATTCTTTATCCTACTAAGGAAACCTCTGGCATTATCGAGCGTAGTGTCGTCCATACTTAAAGGACTTCGATAATGAGCCCCAAATAGCGCTATCCTGATAACCTGAGGAGGGTATAATCTTAAAAGATCACGGACCTTAATTATATTACCCAGAGATTTAGACATTTTTTGGTTTCCAATAGTCAAGTACCCATTGTGCAGGAAATAGCGAACAAAAGGCTTACCTGTAGCTGCTTCACTCTGTGCAATTTCGTTTTCGTGATGTGGAAATATTAGGTCAGCCCCTCCAGCATGAATGTCCAGGGTGGGTCCCAAATATTTCATTGACATAGCCGAGCATTCTATATGCCATCCCGGCCTTCCCTCGCCCCAAGGACTTTCCCAAAAAGGTTCTCCGGGCTTCGCTGCCTTCCAGAGGACAAAATCCGCAGGGTTCTTCTTTTTATATCGTACTTCCACCCTGGCTCCCTCTATAAGCTCATTAAGGTTCTTACCAGAAAGTTTTCCATACTCTGGGAAACGGGAAACATCAAAAAGCACATCACCCTCTACAAAATAAGTAAATCCCTTCTCTTCCAGAACTCTAATCAGGCCAATAATCTCCTCAATGTGATCGGTAGCCCGAGGATGATAGTTCCCTTTCCAGATTCCCAGAGCATTAGCATCCTTCCAGTACTCATCTATAAATCGGTTTGCAACCTCCATAAAAGGCACTTTCAGCTGATTGGCTTTGTTGATGATCTTATCATCTATATCGGTAAAGTTTTGCACAAAAACAACTTTGTAACCCATCTCTTGTAAAAATCTCCTTAAGGAGTCAAAGATTACAAAAACCCGAGCATTACCTATGTGGATATAATCGTAAACGGTGGGGCCACAAACATAAAATCCCACCCAACCTTTGTCGCAAAGAGTAAATTTTTCCTTACTTTTGGAAAGGGTATTAAAAAGACGTATCTCCAAACTCATCAGAGCCTCCTTGCTTACATAGTTTTTCATGCACCTTATCTCTACCAAGTGCAATCAGTAAAGCATCGAGTCTCGGGCCTTCTTTGCAACCCATCAACGCCATACGCAAGGTTTGAAAAAATTTCCGGGCTGGAAACCCACTTTTCTTCTGAATTTCTTTCAAAAAGTTACGTATTTCCTCTTCTTTTTCCCAATAACTTTCAGGCAATCCTTTTAAAGCAGAACAGAAAAGATTAATGATCTTCTTTTCTTCCTCTTCTTTAGCCAAAAACTTGAAAAACAGAATTTCCTGTATTTTTGCACCTACATCCTTTAAGGTAAGCGCTTCCTCAGAAGCCAATTCTAAAATTTTAGCCATCCTCAACGAACCACCGGCTTCTTTTTCCCAATGCTCAACTTCTTCTGGAGAAAATAACTCTTTTAAGCAAGCTCTCATTTCCTCAACACTCATCATCCTGAGATAGCTGGCATTCATCCAGACAAGCTTTTTAAAATCAAACACTGCGCTGGAGCGTGCAATTCTTTCCATAGAGAAAAGTTCTGGCAACTCCTGAGGAAAGACCAGTTCACGAGCATCTGGAAAGGAATGGCCAAGTAAGAAAAGAAAATTAAGAATTGCTTGAGGTAAAAAACCCTGCTTGCGAAGCTCGCCTATGTTTAAACTGCTCTTTCGCTTGCTCAACTTGGATCTATTTTCATCCAAAATGATCGGGACGTGAGCAAACTTAGGTGGCTCCCAACCTAAAAACTGGTAGAGAAGCAATTGATAAGGAGTATTGGGTAAATGTTCTTCTCCCCTGATAACATGGGTTATCTTCATCAAAAAATCATCAATCACGCAAGCAAAATTATAGGTGGGCCACCCATCGGACTTCCAGATTATAAAGTCACCAATATTTTCACTCTGAAAGCTAACCTCGCCCTTTATAAGATCCTGCAAAATTATGCTTTTGCCGTGTGGTACCCTGAGACGCCAGGAAGGTATTATACCAGAGCGTTCTCTTTCCTTCCTTTCTTTCTCGGAAAGATAGAAACATCTTCCTGAATAGCGGGGTTGTTTGCTCTTACTAAGCAAAGACTTTCTTTCTGCTTCCAACTCCTCTTCGCTGCAATAACAGGGATACAGGACATTCTTTGCGCGGAGCAGATCAAAATACTTCCTGTAAAACTCCAGGCGCTCTGACTGTCTATAGGGACCAAAAGGAGCCTCTTCAACATCGGGGCCCTCGTCCCAGCTTATATTCAACCACTTTAAATCCTCGAGAATGGCTTTTTCATATTCCTTTCGAGAGCGTTCGCGATCAGTATCTTCAATGCGCAGCACAAAAATACCCTTGTTTCTTCTGGCAAAAGCCCAGTTAAAAGCGGCGGTCCTGGCACCACCTATATGAAGAAAACCAGTTGGACTTGGCGCAAAACGGGTTCTTATCATCAAGGCCAATTTACTACCTCCACTTTTACTTTTTCAACGCCATCTTTCAAAAGACCAATAGTTCTTGCCGCAACCATGGAAAGATCAATTATCCTGCCTCTTCGTGCAGGACCACGATCGTTAACCCTTACTACAACCTGCTTACCATTGACAAGATTGGTAACCAGAAGAACAGTATTAAAAGGAAATTCACGGTGCGCACAGGTAAAAGCATAAGGATTAAATACCTCTCCCGACGAAGTCGTTCTATTTTTAAAACGAGGGCCATACCATGAGGCAAGACCCGTAATCACTTTTCCACTTGGGTTATAGTGGTAACCCCTTAAGCGATAAAACTCCATTTGAAAATTATTAAGCCATAACGCTGCCAGATCCAAAAGATTAGAATTATTGAGTCGAGCATCCTCTCCTGTAACCTCAAAAAGTTCTTTATCATTACAGAAAGCCTTGACTGACTTACCCCCAACCAGGAGGTGAAAATCCGGTGGTTGATCGAAAGCGCTTTCCAGAGTTCGCTCCAGCTTAACAACTAACTCCCGCGTTCTTTCTTCAATACTTTTATAGCGGCCCGCCGAGCGAATCCGCATCAACAACCTACCGTTTATTTTTACTGTAAAAAGATGCGAGGCCTTTTTCTCAAATTCCACTGAAAAAGCACACTGAGCATCTGCCCTCGCCAGCCAGGCAAAGCAAACAAATGAAAGCAACAGAAGCACAATCAATTTTTGTTTATCAGCAAACTTACTGCATAACAACTTATAGCTTCCCCCTTTCCTAAAGCACCAACACCCTCGTTGGTGGTGGCCTTAACGTTAAATCTGTCTACTTCAAGGCTCAAAACATTAGCCACCTTCTCGCGAATAGAAGGAATAAATTCCTGCAAATGGGGCTTTTCAGCAATCAGTACGGTATCAATGTTAACAATCTGCCAACCAGCACTTTGAATTTTACTGCTTACCTCATGAAGCAATTTTAGACTATACACACCCTTAAACCTTGGGTCTTCAGGAGGGAACCAGAAGCCGATATCTCGAAGACCTGAAGCACCCAGAAGACTGTCCATAACAGCATGGCAAAGAACATCCCCATCAGAATGCCCGAGCAAGCCCCTTTCAAAAGGAATGCGAACTCCTCCCAAAATGAGCTCTCTGCCTTTCCCCAAACGATGAATATCATAGCCAATTCCAACCCGCATCTGCATCAGCCAATCCCCTTTTCCCAGCGTAATATCTCTTCCGCTCTTATAAAATCGAAAGGAGTGGTTATCTTAATATTGTTTTCAGAACCTAAAACCAGGGCGACTTTCTTACCCAGCCTCTCAACAAGGGCAGAATCGTCTGTTCCCCAAAAGCCGTCTTGAAAGGCTTTTTCCATAGCCTCAAGAATGAGAGAAATTCTGAATACTTGTGGCGTTTGAGCACGCCATATCCTGCTGCGATCCAGAGTTCTCTCTATAGTGGTTCCGTCTTTCGAAAACTTCATAGTATCCACACAGGGAATTGCACAACATACAGCCTCAGTTTCCTGCACCTTGTCGGCGCATCGCTTTATTATGGACTCGCCAACAAAGGGCCTTACTCCATCATGAATAAACACGAAATCATCTTTTCTATCTTTAAGTGTTTCTAACCCTCTATACACGGACTCTTGCCTGGTGCTTCCACCGAAGACATACCCTCGAAGCTTTCTGAAACAAAATCTTTCCAACACATTTTTAACAAAAATACGTTCATGATCAGGGTGTATAACCACCACTATTTCCCGGATAAGAGAAGAACGCTCAAAAGCTTCTATGGTGTGAGCAAGCACTGGCTTGTCAAGAAGAGGCAAATATTGCTTGGGAATATCAATATTCATTCTTTTCCCTCTGCCGGCTGCAACAATCACTGCAAAAAACAAGGCTTTCACTCCAGGTCAGCTCTTGGAAGATGTTTTAGGACGAACAAAAATCATCCTTCCTGCAGGAGTTTGCAAAACGCTGGTTACCACAGTATCAACTACAGTGTTTATGTATTTCTTACCTCCTTCAACAACCACCATTGTTCCATCGTCCAGATAGCCAACGCCCTGATCTGCCTCTTTACCTTCCCTTATCACCTGAACTTTCAATTCTTCACCAGGTAAAACGTAAGGTTTTAGAGCATTAGAGAGCTCATTAATATTAAGTACCTCAACACCCTCAAGCTCGGCTATCTTGTTAAGGTTATAATCATTGGTGACTACTTTGGCACCCAGCACCTTGGCTAATTTAACAAGCTTTGCGTCAACATCTCTAATTTCTGGGAAGTCCCGTTCAATGATACGTACGTTGACCCTTTTATCCTTGCGAATCTTATTCAAGATATCCAACCCCCTTCTACCCCGATTTCTCTTCAGGGGGTCTTGAGAATCCGCAATTTGCTGCAATTCCCTCAGCACAAAGCGGGGTATAAGAAACTCACCTTCCAGAAAGCCAGTTTTGCAAATATCAGCAATCCTGCCATCCACGATTACGCTGGTATCCAAAATCTTGGCAGAAGTAGCTTGACCACGTAACAATTTCATGCGAGGTATACCAGTAAAAACGGCCACAATGTCTTCCTTGCGAGAAAAAAACAGAGAAAAACCCAACACACCGCAAATAGCAGTAACTACAAGAGGAAGATAGGGATTCTTAAAAGGTAGAAAAGACATGGGATAAGTCAGCAAAACACCTATTACCAGACCTGCAATCAAGCCTATAAAGCCCACCAGAAAATCGATAGCCTGCAGCTTACTGAAGAATCCAAACACATTCCACCCATCTTGTTCTAAAAAAGGAGTAAATATCTTTTTTATAACCAAGCTCAAAATCCCCACCACTACAGACCATCCCAAAATCCTTTCCCAAACAATATTGCCTCCTCCTGAGATAAGAATCCCTATGATAAAAACAACAAAAAAAGCTACAATTATAGTAATCAAATCACCTTTCGACAAACCGCCTCACTTCCTTTCCTGCCCAAAAAAATTGAAATGAAGGTGGCTTTCTGTCCTTAGCTGCACCTCCCCGGACAATTATAACATCTACTTACTACATTACAGCGGGCCCTCCAACTTCAAGGCTTCATAGATATTTTTGTACCCACTCAATTCTAAACTTCCCTTAAATTTATTATAAAGAGTCCATTCACCAGCAATAGCATAATGGGAAACAATCGCTCTTTTAATTCCCCTCCGAGCAGCCTCTCTCAACCGGTACTCAAGAAGCGGGGTCGGTCTTATTTCCCCACTCAAACCAATCTCACCTATAAAAACAGTCTCCTTAGAAATTGGCTTTTCTAACTTAGAAGAAACTAAACTGAAGCAGAGAGCCAGGTCAGTGGAAGTCTCATAAGTACGAATACCCCCAACAACACTTACATACACATCACATTTACCAAAACGTATCCGGGCCATCTTTTCCAGGATAGCCACAATCAGAAACAACCTTCCCGATTCTATACCCAGCGCTACTCTCCTTGGATAATCCAGATATGAATTATTTACCAGAGACTGAATTTCAACCATTAAAGGCCTCTTGCCTTCTATCAAAACCGTACGAGCGCCACCTACACCATTTAAGTCTGAAGGAGTAAGAAAAAGATGAGAAGGATCCTTGACATCCGTCAGACCATTTTCCTTCATCTCCAAGATACCAACTTCCCAGGTGGGGCCAAATCGATTTTTTACGCTTCTCAACAGGCGAATAGCAAGGTGAGGATCTCCCTCGAGATAGAGAACAACGTCAACCAGGTGCTCTAAAGTCTTGGGTCCAGCCACAACCCCTTCTTTAGTAACATGTCCCACCACGAAAAAAGCTCTCTTCTCTCGCTTGGCAATATTCATAAAAACAGAGCTGAGTTCCCTTACGACGCTTGCACTACCCACAGAAGACTGTTGATCGGCAAATCCCAAATTTTGGACAGAATCAATAATCACTAAATCAGGACCGATGCGTTCTATCTCGGAGAAAATATCTTCTGCAAAATTGGTGGAAAGAAGGAATAAATTACAGTAAGAATCGATCTTTAACCTGTTTATTCGGAGGAAAAGCTGCGCAACAGATTCCTCGCTGCTAACATAAAGAACCTTTTTGCCGCAAGAAGCCACACTATGAGAGATTTTCAAAAGTAAGGTAGATTTTCCAATTCCTGGATCGCCACTTAAAAGTACCAGAGAACCTTCAACAATTCCTCCCCCCAACACCCTGTCAACTTCAGACAAACCTGTTTTAAAACGTGAAGCTATCTCAGTTGCTTTATGCGAAAGTTCCGAGAGAGAAATTGCCTGAACATAGTCATGAACTTTTCCTTTAGAATGAGGCTGAGGCTTTATCTCTCGCTCTTTACGTAAAAAAGTATTCCACTCCCCACACTGGGGGCACCTGCCCAACCAACTGGGAGTGGAATACCCACATTGCGAACAAAAATAACTCATTATAAACCTCAGGATTGCAAGCTTAACTCCAGCGGTAATAGCTTCGTAAAGCGTAGCTTGCCTTCCTCACAACTGACCAGAATCCTATCTCCTTCTTTAAACACTCCTTTGAGAATGAGATCCGAAAGGGGATCCTCAATCAGTTTCTGTATAGCACGACGCAATGGACGAGCTCCAAAATTAGGATCATAACCTTCCTTAGCAATCTTGGAACGAGCTTCAGGAGTAAGTTCAATTTCCATGTTTTTCTCTTTTAAGCGAGCCTCTGTCTCTTTCATCAGAATATCCACGATCTGCTCTATTTCTTCCTGCTTCAAGGGTCTAAATACAATTACCTCATCAATCCTGTTGAGGAATTCTGGAGGAAAAACTCTTTTAACTTCTTCCATGACTTTATCCTTGATTTCCTGGTAACTGAGCCCCTCTTGCTTTTCGCCAAAACCAATACCCCTTTGAGATGCTATAAAGCGAGCTCCCAAATTAGAGGTCATTATTACAATAGTATTTTTAAAATCAACAGGTCTTCCTTGAGCATCAGTTAATCTTCCCTCTTCCATTATCTGTAAAAGAATATTAAAAATCTCGGGATTCGCCTTTTCTATCTCGTCAAACAACACAACTGAATAGGGACGACGACGCACCCTCTCAGTAAGTTGCCCTCCTTCTTCGTAACCAACATAACCCGGCGGAGAACCAATTAATCTTGAAACAGTAAACTTTTCCATGTACTCAGACATATCAAGGGTTATTAAAGAATCTTCTTTACCAAAAAGAAACTCAGCCAGAGCTTTGGCTAATTCCGTTTTGCCTACTCCTGAAGGTCCTAAGAACAGGAAAGAACCAATGGGCCGGCGAGGGTCCTTCAGGCCCGCCCGAGAACGTCGAACAGCCCTGCAAACCACTTTAACGGCCTCTTCCTGCCCTATAACCCTTTTGTGAATTTCTGCTTCCATATTCAACAATTTTTCTTTCTCTTCAGTAGCCAACCTCGCAACAGGTATGCCAGTCCAAACTGAAACTACTTCAGCTATATCCTGCGCGAGAACCTGAGGTCTTAAGGCATCAATTTCTTCAAACCATTTTTCCTTTCGGCGGTTGTATTCCTCTCTTAATCTTTCCTCTTCATCACGCAAACGGGCTGCTTCCTCAAAGTCTTGCTCGCGCACCGCACATTCTTTGCTTTTACTTACTTCCTTTATTCTTTCTTCAATTTTCTTGATATCTTCAGGAAGCAAAGAAGTTCTTAACCTGACTCGGGAAGATGCCTCGTCCATAACATCAATAGCCTTATCAGGTAGATAGCGGTCTGCAATATATCGCTTAGAGAGCCTAACTGCTGTTTCAATAGCTTCGTCAGTGATTTCCACTTTATGATGTTCCTCGTAACGATCCTTTATTCCCCTAAGGATTTCCAGGGTAACTTCTACAGAAGGCTCATCAACGTAAATCGGCTGAAATCTCCGTTCTAAAGCTGAGTCTTTTTCAATATATTTTCTGTATTCAACAAGAGTAGTTGCCCCAATAGCCTGGAGTTCTCCCCGGGCAAGTGCTGGCTTGAGAATATTAGCAGCATCAATGGCACCCTCTGCAGCTCCAGCCCCCACCAGAGTATGTACTTCATCTATGAAGAGAATGACTTCTTTGCTCTGAACAATTTCAGAAATAATTTTCTTCAATCTCTTCTCAAATTCACCACGATATTTAGTCCCCGCCACCACTGCAGCCAGATCCAGGGCTACTACTCTCTTGCCTTTCAAGACTTCAGGTATTTCTCCTTTAACAAGCCTTTGAGCTAAGCCTTCCACAATAGCTGTTTTCCCAACTCCCGGCTCTCCAATCAATACTGGATTATTTTTGGTGCGGCGGCTCAAAACCTGAATAACCCTTTCGATTTCCTTTTCTCTACCTATTACTGGATCGAGCTTCCCCTCCTCAGCCATCCGAGTAAGATCCCTGCTAAACTCATCGAGAACCGGCGTTCTACTTTCCCTACGAGAAGGAGTACTCGAAAAATCTCTCTCTGCGGAAGAAGTTTCGTTCAAAATTTCATAAAGTTTACTCCTAACCATATCTATATCAAGCCCAAATCTTCTCAAGATTTGTGCCCCTACTCCACTTCCTTCTCTAAGAATACCCAGGAGGATATGCTCGGTACCTACATAGTTATGGCCAAGTCTTCTGGTTTCATCGAGAGCAAGTTCTAAAACCCTCTTGGCTCGAGGAGTAAAAGCCACCTCTTTAGTACTTTGCGCCTCAGAACGAGGAACCCAGTTCTCCAACTCTTTTCTTACCAGCTCTGCGGAAATATCAAAACTATCCAGAATCTTAGCGGCAATACCTTCCCGCTCTCTGAGCAAGCCAAGTAAAAGGTGTTCTGTTCCAATATGATCGTGTTTCAGACGCACTGCCTCATCTTGAGCAAGAATAATAACCTTTCTTGCTCGCTCGGTATACCTTTCAAACATACTGAATAATCCTCCCTCGTTTACTCTTCAAAAAGCTCAGAATTGGCAAAAACTCCTTTCTAAGCACTTTATCGATTTTCAATAAATTAAAACCCTTGGTACCCGTCATTATTCCTAACTGCTCAGCCAAAAAAAGCAAAGAAACATACTCTGCAAAATAATCAAATTTATTTTCTCTAAAACATAGAGAATAGAGAAAGCCTATTCGCTCCAACAACTTTTTTCTGCGCTGAGGATCAGAAAGAAACGAAGCACGAACTTCTCTTTCCCAGCGACAGAGAGAACCAGCAAGTTCCTTCACTATCCTCACCAGCTCACTTTCGGTTACCCCCAGCGCAAAATAATTAGAGATCTCAAAAATATGGGCACGTATCTTACCACTTCCACCGAATCCCCTAATCAGAATCCCTTTCTTTTCCTTTAACCATTGATAAAGTTTATCAACACCATAAAGAAAAGAAATCGCTGGAAGATGGATTCTTACCACCACCTGCAAACCAGTACCTGCCTGTTCAGGCAAAGCAGTCAAAAAACCAACTTTTTCATCGAAAGCGAACTCCAGGTGCCTATCAAGCAAAGCTTCCAAGCGACTAACCCTTAAAAAACAGGCATCGAGATGAGTGAAGTCTTCTATCTCTGCAAACAACCTGAAATGATCCTGGTAGTTAACCACAATTCCCTGATTCCCCTTAAAGATCAAAACTTTGCCCTTAGATAAGTCGTTCAAAGCGGGCATCACAAAAAGACTTTGCTCCCACCACTTCCAAACTCTTTCGTTTTTTTTGTCCAAAAATAGCCAGTTAAAGCCTCTTTTTTTAAGATACTTTTCAAAAACTTCTCGAAATCTACAAATAACTTCTTCCTTCCATATGCTACTGGCAACTGAAGCAAAAGGATAACCTGCTAAATTACGCGCACAGAGAACCCCAGCTCGCATAACACAGTTTTGCCGTCCAGGACTGTCAGAATATCTTTTTCGAGTAGATCTTAAAACAGGAAAGAAATTCATTTTAATTTAGACTGTAGGCGCTCCAAAGCTCTCTTGAGAAAGCTAGCCCGCTCATAATTTTCTTCAAGAATACACTTCTCGAAATCTTTCTTCAATCTCTGAAAGTTTCTTTCCAATCTTCTTCGCTTAAGCCATAAATAAGGCTTTTTACCTACATGGTAAGAACCACTGGTACGCAGGTACGGCTCCAATAAAGGACCAAAAGAAGCATAGCAATAGGGACAGCCCAATATACCCTTCCGCAAAAAATCTTCAAAGCTCATCTGGCAAAAACTACACTTTTGAGAAGAAGCATCCAGAGAATACCCGAAGTCAGAATCTTCGGAAAACTCGCCTGAACTAAGGTTAATATTGGTAAAGTAAGCTACCGAAACCTTATAGGCACAGTCCTTACATAAAAAGAGCTTTTGCCTTACTTTTTTATGGCTAACTACGTAAACAGCTATTGAAGCCTCAGAGTTACCACAAAGACTACACCTCATTTTCTCTCCATCCTAAAACTTGAAGCAACATTTCTCTAAAAATATGAGACCTCAATACATTCTTTTCGACAACCAAATTGCCATTATCCTCCCTTAAATTGGAAAGAGCATCAATCGTTGCCGCTCTCATAAGTGCTGCCTCTCTCCCTGTGATGTACCCCTCTCTTCTCAGAAGCTCCACCAGATCCTCCGCTTCTACCTCCCGTAAGCCTTTGTCCCTTTCTTCCACATACCTGATAATCGGTTCCAGCCGATCCAAGATAATACGTTTTATGCGCACATAACCGCTGCCTCCTCGTCTGCTTTCCACGATGAAACCCCTTGCCACACTAAAGCGAGTTGCCAACACATAGTTAATCTGGGAGGGAGCACATTCAAACTCTCCGGCAAGCTTCCCCCGCTGAACAACAATTGCCTGATCAGGAGAAGTTTCTATCATCTTCATCAAATATTTTTCGATAGCGTCACAGAGAGATCTCATTTCTGATCACGCTTCCATATTCCAGGTTTATTGACTATTTTTGACCTTCAAATGAAATTATACCCAATTTTCTTAAACTGTCAACCCAAACGTGTCCTCAAAATAGGAAAGAGAATTACTTCCCGGATAGAAGGAGAATCAGTCAAAATCATTACCAGGCGATCTATGCCTATTCCAAGACCTCCGGTGGGGGGCATGCCGTATTCCAGTGCTTCTATATAATCCTCGTCAATGAGGTGTGCCTCAACATCGCCAGCTTCCCTTTTCAAAAGTTGTTGCTCAAATCTTCTTCTCTGCTCAAAAGGATCGTTCAGCTCACTATAGGCGTTACCCACCTCTTCCCGAGCAATGAACAATTCAAAACGTTCCGCAACTCTCGGATCATCAACTTTTGCCTTGGCAAGGGGAGAAATTTCGACCGGATAATCCAGTACAAAAGTGGGATTGATTAACTCAGGCTGCACAACTTTTTCCAAAAATTCGTTAATAAATTTACCTCTATCCCATTTATCATCGAAAGCGATTTCCAGTTCCCTCGCTTTATTTTTCAACTCTTCATAAGAAGCATCAAGCACATTAAGCCCTAATTTTTCTCTCAAAAAATCAACCAGATAGACTCTTGGCCAGGGGGGAGTAAAATCAACCTCCAAGCCCTGGTAAACCACCTTATAACCCCCGTTAAGCCTAAAAACCAGACTGGATAGCAACTCTTCACAAAGTTCCATCATGCCCTGATAATCACTGTAAGCCTGGTACAGCTCGAGCATAGTAAATTCTGGATTATGGCGCGTAGAAATACCTTCGTTGCGAAAATTACGATTGATCTCATAAACCTTCTCGAATCCTCCTACTATCAACCTCTTCAAAAACAACTCGGGTGCGATGCGTAAGTAAAGTTCCATCTGAAGAGCATTATGAAAAGTCTTAAAAGGACGTGCCAGTGCGCCACCCGGGATAACCTGCATCATGGGAGTTTCCACTTCCAAAAAGTCCCTCTGGTCGAGAAAAGCACGAATTTCTCTCAAAATCCTGGAGCGAGTGAAAAACACCTGACGAGTCTTCTCATTCATGATAAGATCCAGATATCTCTTACGGTAACGAACCTCTACGTCCTTAAGCCCATGCCACTTTTCGGGAAGGGGGCGTAAACACTTACTCAGTAACACGAGGTCTCTGGCCAGCACTGTAAGTTCTCCAGCCCGGGTTTTAAAGACCACACCCTTCACCCCAACCAGATCTCCCACGTCCAGCTTGCTGAATAAAAGGTACTTATCCTCTCCTAAAATATCTTTTTTAATATAAACCTGGATTCTACCGCTTGAATCTTGAAGGTCAAAAAACGCCGCCTTGCCATGGCGCCTGAGCGCCATTATTCTGCCTGCCACACCAACCTCTATGTTTTTGTCCAGAAAGTCAACTTCCCGCTCTTTTATTTCAGAAATAGAGTGTGTTTTCGAAAAATGGCCACTATAGGGATCCAAATTTCTTTCTTTGAAAAAGTTAATTTTTTGAACTCTTTCAAAATACGATTGATCCTTATTTTCTCCTGCAGAAGTCAAAGCACTACTCCTCCCTTTTCCTGATATCCAAAACCAAGTACTTAACTACTCCAGCTGGCACCTTCAACTCGACTACATCACCCCGTTTCTTACCAAGGAGAGCCTGTGCAAGGGGTGATTCGAAAGAAATCTTTTTCTCGGAAGGATTGGCTTCCACCGAATCAACTATGGTGTAATCGGCTTCAGTGCCCCGGTTAAGGTTTTTAAGAAAAACTCTTACTCCGAGATGCACCTTTTCAACGTCTT
Source organism: Atrimonadaceae bacterium G-SL-SR-0-11 (assembly GCA_048814795.1). Classification (GTDB taxonomy): domain Bacteria; phylum Atribacterota; class Atribacteria; order Atribacterales; family Thermatribacteraceae; genus Thermatribacter. Next base: position 1,773,112 of record CP184673.1, read on the forward strand.
CTTCAGTATCGTCAATAATAATTGCTCTCTGCAATTTTTCCTCAAGAGCCAGTATTCTCCCTTCTATAAAAGCTTGCTCGTTTTTTGCCTCTTCATATTCCGCGTTTTCACTCAAGTCTCCAAAAGATAGGGCATGCTGGATTCTTTCGGCTACTTCTTTGCGTTTCACAGACTTAAGAAATTTCAGTTCCTCTTCAAGCTTTTCATAGCCCTTACGGGTTAAAATAACCTTTCCGTCGCTGATTTTCTTCTCCATGGTCTTACGCCTCCCAAAACGGCCTATCAACTTTCAAAATACCATATAGAAAGCCCTCCTCATTGTCAAGACACCACCTTAGCTTCTGGCAAAGCGCTGATGCCAAACATCCACTAAAAAAGCACCAGCATATCCACAAAAGAAACCAAAGAATATCCCTACAAAAACAAGCAAGGGCAAATACAAGAATATAGCCCTGTTTCCCACATACCAAAAAGCCACTACCAGCTGAGCAAGGTTATGGACTACTGCCGAAATCACGCTGATACCGACCACCGAACGCAACCTTCTCGAAAGAACATAAAGAACCAGAAAGCTGGCAATTCCTCCACTCAAGCTTAAAAAGAAACCAATATTTAAAAAGGTGCCTCCCAGGAGATTGCCTATCAGGATACGGGCCAGCAAAACCAACAGAGCTTCTCGAGGGCCAACTACAAAAAATACAAACAAAGTAACAATGTTGGCCAATCCCACTTTTACTCCCGGTAAAGGAAGCAAAGGAGGAAAACTACTCTCCAGAAAATGTAGTGCAACGGCAATACCCGTAAAGACTCCCGAATAAACTATTTTCCTGCCGTTCCAGAACTCCATCTTCGCCAAGAAACAAAGACATTTGCTTTAATTATCGCACAAAATGTCCTGAAAAGCTTAACGTAATTTTTTCAAGTTTCAGGTATGCTTCAATATTAGAACAAATGGCCGCCTTCTAATTCTAATTTTATCTACTAAATCGGAATAAGTGGTAAAATTTTTATTCGGGGGAAAATGGGCAGTTTTACTTCCAAAGAGGGAAACCAAATGCTTATTGCTTTCCTATCAGACTGGGGACTAAAGAGCTACTATGTGGGAGTATGCAAAGCGGTTATCTATTCCATTAATCCAGAAGCAAAGGTTATCGATCTCACTCACGAGGTTGAACCCTTTTGTGTTCGAGAGGCGATGCATATACTTTATAGAGCGTACAGGGATTTTCCACCTCGAACTGTTTTTCTGGCAGTTGTTGACTATGGAGTGGGTACCGAAAGAAAGGCCATAGCTTTCTCCACAAAAAGCGGTTATCTCTTCGTGGGTCCGGATAACGGACTGTTCACTCTTATTGCAAAGGAAGATATCATCTGTGAGGTGAGAGAACTTAGTAATACAAGTTTCTTTTACAAGAAAGAGCCCTCATCCAGCTTTCACGGAAGAGACATTTTCGCTCCCTGTGCTGCATTCCTGAGTAAAGGTACACCTCTTGAAAACTTCGGATCTCCTCTTTCAGGAATTACTTTTCTCAACTATCAAAAGCCACAGCTCAAAAAAGATAAAATCGTTGGTGAAATTGCTTTCTTCGATCGCTTTGGAAACATAGAAACCAACATTCCAGAAATATGGCTTTCTGACCAAAAAGGACTAAAGTTTTATCAAAAATTGCCGATATGTATAGATAGTAAAATGTATATGGCCTATTATGTACCAACTTACGGCAACGTTCCTCGAGGCGAGATTCTACTACACGGGGATAGTTCGGGTTTTTTGGAAATAGCCGTTAATCAAGGCAATGCCCGGGAAAAGTTAAAAGTAAAAGCAGGGTCTGTGGTGGAAGTTTATCTTCCTCAATAATAGGGAGAAAAGAATATGTTGAACAGTCCCTTAGAAAAGGGTTCCTCGTTGATTGAGGTTATATTCATCATTTCCATTGCACTCTTTACAGTAAGTGCTCTTGCCTTTTTACTATGGCAGACGACTTCTACTCAATACTCCGCTCAAGCACTCCTTGCAGCTACAACTGTAGCTCAGGATATTTTAAGAGTTGATACCTATAACCTGGAAGGAAGCCCCAAAACATAGCTCTCTTTGACGATCAAACACTTTTGGTAAGCGACTGGGTCAACAACAGCTTGCTAGTAATAGACACAGCGAGTCAGCAGGTTGTCAAGCAAGTTCAAACTGGAACATCTCCCTATGGAATAGCTGTTTCCCCAGACAAAAAGTACGTTTTAGTAACCAACTATGGATCAGCTAACCTTTCAGTGATTGATACTACTTCCTGGACAGAAATCAAGAGAATACCAACTGGCCAGGCTCCCTGGGATATCGAAATTACCACCTCTGGCGACTTCGCCGTAGTGGTCAACAGTGAATCGAACAATATAACTCTCGTTGATGTTCAGGATCTGACTGTAGTAGGCCCAATTGGTGTCGGAGAATGGCCCTGGTTTGTGGAAATCTCTTCAGACGGAAAACATGCTTACGTATCAAACAATGGCTCCCGAAACTTGAGCATAATCGATCTTCAAGAAAAAAGGCTCATTCAGGAAATCAACCTCAACTTTAAACCCTGGGCAATGGCTGTCTCTCCAGACAATCTTTTTGTCATTAACAACGATGAAGCCAGCGTAGAAGTCATAAATCTACCCTGATGGATGGCCGGGCAGAGGAACTTTACAGAGGCTCTCCTCTGCCCTCATAAATTCTTTAATCTGATCAACAACGCAGTCCAAAGCTCCAGGTGGACCCATTCTTTCTCTGCCAGCCCGGCTCATTTTCACCCTTTCTTTGGAATCACTGAGGAGAGACGAAAGTTCTTTCTTAATAGCTGTTACCTCTGGTGGCACAACTTTCACGGCTTCTCCTAAAATCTTTTTTTGGGATTTCTTTTCCTTACCGCCCACTGCCAGAACAGGAATTCCCAAACCCGCACATATCTGGTTCGCAGTTCCCCCAAAACCAACCGCAAGGTCCGCTCCCTCCACTACACTGGCAAGCGGACCGCAAAAAATCCTTACCGACAGGCCTCCTTTCCAGAAACAATCCCCATCACAGTACCAGTCAGGTACAAAGGAGACCAGCTCTTCCAGGCTTTGGCCTGGAGCTTTTACCAGAACCCACTCAACAGGAATTTCTTGAGAAACCAGAAAAACAGCCTCGAGAAGCACAGAAAGTTTTTCAAGCTGTAGATTCCTGCTACCAGGTAAAAGTATCACCCGAAAATCATTTTCCCTTTGCCACAAAGAGCCACATCTCTGAGAAACGTTTCCACCAAGATCCATGATAGGATCACCTACATAAACAGCATGAGGCAAAAAGCCTGAGAGAACCTGGCAGGTTTCCTTATCCTTGGTCCACACCAATTGAGCACACTTTTTGAGAATAGCTTTTTCAATAATAGAAAAGGGTCTTGTGCGCACCGTCCTTCCCACAAGTAAAAGAAACACTTTCCTCTTCAACCCCAGAAAAACCAAATAAGCCAAAAATACATCCCCAACACATAAAGGCAACCAAACTTTTTCCTTGATGCCACGTAAAAGACTTACCTGTTCCCTAATTTGACCAATGAGCCCAGCTTTAAGATCCCTAAGGAAATTCATGATCCCATACTTAGTGAGTCCTTCGCTGGGGAGGCTGGGGAAAGAAGCAACAATTTCTATATTCCTCTTTGAATAGGCAGCTCCTTCTCCTACCAAGGGTAAGGATCTCACCAGAATCTTGTCTTCTAACTCCTCGTGGAGCTTACTGGCAAGAAGTGCACCAACGTCATCCTCGCCATGACCGTTGGAAATAATCAACAAATACTTTTCATTATTTTTCATTTCAATCAAGAGAGGCTAAAGACTCATAAACCTCTAAAAGAGAGAGATAACATTTTTTGAAAACAGGATACAAACTATCGTAAGCCTGAGTTTCTTCCTCTTTCGGGAGGAAGCGATCCTTGATTTCGAGTAAATCTTTCACGATTTCAATCCCCGGAAAAATACCCACTCCCACACCTCCAGCTATAGCTGCGCCTAAGGAAGTGGCCTCTTCAAGCAATGCTGGTCGCAGAACTTCCATTCCAAACATGCTGGCAAGTAACGAAGCCCAAAAATCTCCTTTCGCACCTCCTCCGATGATGCGCATACTATCTATTTTAATACCTTGCTCCCTGAAAGCATCAAGAATAATTCTCAAGTTAAAGCTTACTCCTTCCAAAACCGCCCTGATCAGGTGCGCTTTGCTATGACGAGGTGTTAAACCTACAAAAGCCCCTCGAGCATGAGGATTCCACCAAGGAGCCCGTTCACCCATAAGATATGGCAAAAAGAGTAGCTTTTCAGAACCTGGAGGTACCTGCTGAGCTTCTAAGTTCATTATTTCGTAAGGACTTATCCCCCATTCTACAGCAAGTTGCTTCTCCCTACTACAAAGAACATCACGACACCACTGGTAAGAAGCACCAGCAGCCTGCATAGTCCCAGTAGGCATATAAAGGCCAGGAACAAGGTGATGAAAAGTAAAGGTTCTTTTTTGCAGATCATAAACAGGCTCACGAGAGGCAAGCGCGATCCAGGAAGAAGAACCTAAATAAGCATAAGCTTGCCCTTCCTGAACTACTCCCGCTCCACAAGCGGCACAAGAACCATCTCCTCCACCAATGACCACGGGAGTTCCCGGTAAAAGCCCAGTCTCCTGAGAAGCTTTTTCAGTTATCTCTCCAACTACTTCCGTGGAAGGAAAAACTGGGGGTAACTTCTCTACAGGCAACTCCACTGCTTCCAGAATCTCTTTTGACCAGGTTTCCTTTTTAAGGTCAAACATATTAGTTCCTGAAGCATCCGAAAAATCAGTGGCCCAGCAACCAGTAAGCTTAAAAACCACGTAATCTTTAGCCAGCAGAAACTTGTGTGTCTTGCGGTAAACATCGGGCAAATTATTGCGTATCCATAGAATCTTAGCCAGCGAATAATTGGGACTCAAACGATGCCCGGTTATTTCATATATGGCATCCTCACCAATTCGTTCTCTAACCCATTTCACCTCTTTTACGCTTCGGCGGTCTGCCCAGATGAGGATGCGATACAAGGGACTGCCCTTTTCGTCTACCGGTAAAGCACCCATCATTTGACCTGAAAAGGTAACTACCCTAATGTCCTGCGCCTTAAATTTACTCTGTGCAAGGAGCTCCTGGGTAGAGCACACAACAGCTTTCCAGTAATCAAAGGGGTCTTGCTCTACGGAAAGCGAATCAGGAAAATAAGTATCATACTGATACACAGTACTTGCCAGGCATTTCCCATTCACATCAAAAATACTTGCTTTATCACCCGTTGTACCCAAATCATGGGCGAGTATCAGTTTTGACATTTTCCTCTCTCTCCTCCTCGCTATCTTCTACAATCAGTCTTAAAGTAACAATTCGCTTACCCCGCATCCTTTCTACTTTCAGTAAATACCTGTCAATCTTAACAACTTCTCCTTCTTCAGGTACCTTATCTAAAAGTTCCATCACCAGACCACCAATGGACTCAAATTCCTCACTCTCTGGTATATCTAAACCCAAAAGTTCATTCAGTTCCTCTATCTGAATGGACGCATCTACCAGATATTCGTTCTCACCGACCTTGCGATAGGGGGCAGCTTCCCGGTCATGCTCATCGCGTATTTCTCCAACCAGCTCCTCAAGAAGGTCCTCAATGGTAACCAATCCTGCCGTACCTCCATATTCATCAAGAACAATTGCCATATGCACCCTTCTGCGTTGCATTTCACGCAGAAGTTCTATAACTTTCTTGGTTGCAGGCACAAAGTAGACCGGGCGTAATATTTCCTTAACTTTCTTATCCAGCATACCCTCCTCGTAAAGGACCAGAATATCTTTAATATGAACAAACCCCACGATGTGGTCTATATCCTCGCGAAAAACCGGTATTCGCGAATAGCGATTTTTTCTGAAAACTTCCAGAACATCCTTAATAGTGGCTTCTTCTTCAACAGCAACAATGTCAGTTCGGGGCGTCATTACTTCATAAGCCATAGTATCCCCGAAATCGAAAACCTCGTTAATCAGCTGCCTCTCTTCAGGAGGAAGTGCTTTTTGCTCAGAGAGAAATATCTTGAGTTCTTCTTCGGTAACCAATCCTGCTTTATCCTGACTTACCCCCAAAAATCTGGAAATAGAGTCAGTGAGAAAGGAAAGAACTACAATTACTGGACGAAAAACCAGAGAAAGGGTCTCAATAGGTCGAGCAACCAGAAATGAAACTCGTTCCGGGTTAGCTAAGGCAATTCTCTTGGGAACCAGCTCCCCCAAAACCAAAGTAATAAGGGAAATGATTACTGTAACCAGAACAAAAGCCACCTCTTTACCAGCCGTCCCCAGAAAGGGTAGACCACTTTTTTCAAGTTTTTCTCCTAAATCTTGAGCCAAGGATATCGCTCCAGTAGCACTGGCAAAAAATCCAGCCAGAGTAACTCCTATCTGGATAGTCGCCAGGAACTCACTTGGTTTTTGTAACAAGCGTTCAACAGATTTAGTGGCACCTGCCTTCTTCTCTCCTAAAGAGCGTAGTATGGCCTTGCGAACCGAGATAATGGCAATTTCAGAAGCAGCAAAAAAAGCATTGATCATAATTAAGATCAAAATAAGAAAGATCGTGCCCAGGTACTCCATTTCCTTTTTTCAGGCCTCCTCAAGAAGAATTAAAAATGCAGAAGCAAGCACGCAAAAAACAATGGACTCTGCACACAATTTCCCCTGTTTAAAAACAAAAATTTTTGAAAGAACCATCCCACCAAACAGGTCATAGTTTTTAACAAAATAACAAAAAGAATTTCTGCTTTCACGGCATATACATTATAACAGGTATCTTTACCAAACAAGGAAAATAATCAACCACCACTCAAAAATTGCAACGCCAGCAAAGCGTATATCATACTGGCTGTAACAATCTGCGAAGTAGAAACAAACTCATTAGCGGAATGAGCTTCAACAATTCTACCAGGACCAAAAATAACTGTAGGGATACCCGCGTTAAAAAGGAAAGAAGCTTCACATGAAGCTGGAAAGGGGGCAAAAATGGGAATCTCTCCAGGGATTTGAGAAATAGAGCGTGCGAGTACATTAACCGCAGGAAGATCCCGAGATACCTTAGCAGGTGGTAAATGAGGAACGGTTTGAGAAATTCGATAAGAGAAAGGCAAATTAGAGTGGTTTTTGACTTCCGCAATAATATCTCGAAGCAGCTTTTCCATTCTTTCTAAGGAAAAATCAGGAAGCGTTCTGACATCTACTTCGAAACTACACCGCTCAGGCACCACGTTGGGCGAAATCCCGCCTTCGATCAAGCCTACCATAAGACTTGGATAACCAAGATCGGGGTCAATGTGTTTCTTAAGAAACTCGCTTTTGTCCTCGATAGCCTTAATGATTGAAGCAGCAAGATAAATTGCATTAATTCCCTCCTCAGCTAATCCAGCATGTGAGGCTTTACCTTCCACAGTAATCCGATAAGCAGCCACGCCTCTGTGACCAAGGCTTATATTCAAGCCTGTTGGCTCACCAACAACTGCAAAGTCTACAACCTCGTTGCTTCCAAGATAGTCTTTAAGCCACCTCTTTATACCCAGGTTATCACGTTCCTCGTCCACTACAAAAAGTAGCTTTAAACTACCATAGAGTTGAGAAGCAAAGAGCGACACCACATAAGCAGCATACATCATGGCTGCAAGAGCACCTTTCATATCGCATGCACCACGCCCGTAAAGTTTATCTCCTACAATTTGCCCCCCCAAAGGAGGATAGGTCCATCCGCTACCTACGGGAACGGTATCCATATGGCCATTAAAGAGCAAAGTTGGTCCTTCCCCCAGTGTTCCTTTTACCTCAGCAATAACATTAGCACGACTTTTCCCTACCTCCTGCCATTCCACAGGGATCTTGCGATCTATGAAGTAATTGGCAATAAACCTGGAAATTTCCTCTTCTCCGGCTTCACCAGAAACACTGGGAATACGAACCAGCTGTTGAGCAAGTTCAATGGGTTCAAAAATATCAAACTCACTATCCAGAACAGTTTTCCAATCCAAAGCTTTCGAGCCCTCCACTACTGAAGATAGCGACTTCCTCTTTTTTGAAGTTCTATTTTTTGCTTACACAGGGGGCACTCTTCTGCCGAATAAGTCTTAACTTCCATCTGTAAAAGTGGAAAGAAGGGATAATCAAAATGCACCTTTCCTCCACTCCTATCAACCAGAACACTGATGCCTATAATGTCTCCCTTTTCTGCTTCTACAGCTTTTACAACTTCTTGCAGAGACCCACCGGTAGTAACTACGTCTTCCACTATTAATACTTTTTCTCCCTCATTAATCTGAAAATCCCGTCTAAAACACATTTTCCCTTCTTCCCGCTCTGTAAAAGCCATTCGCACCCCCAGCTGGCGAGCAACTTCATAAGCTAACACAATTCCTCCTACTGCAGGACCTACTACCAGCTCAATTGCTTCTTTATTGCCAATGCGTTGGATAATTTCTTGCGCCAGAATCTCTACATAACGGGGAATTTGTAAAAGACGAAACTTTTCTATATACACAGGACTGTGCAATCCCGAAGTAAGCAGAAAATGCCCCTCCAGGAAGGCTCCCGCCTCCCTAAAAAGATTTAATATTTCTTTTTCCTCCAACCTTCTCACCTCAACTTTCCAATAATTGTCTCCAAAGAGGTAATTCCCTTCCGATCCAGATACTCCTCTATGCCTTTAAGGACTCGCCAGGCAGCGTCAGGATAAATCAGGTTAACAGTTCCCAACCCAATAGCCCTTGCGCCAACCAACAGAAACTCCAGAGCATCCTTCCAAGAAACAATACCTCCCATGCCGATCACTGGTAAGCGAGTGGCATTAACTATATCATACACTAACTTCAAAGCCAGGGGTTTAATTGCCGGCCCGGAAAGCCCAGCTACTCTCCTTGAAAAAACAAAATTTTGCTCATCCACATTTACTGCCAGAGCGGGGAAAGAATTAGTAGCACTCACAAAGTCTATGCCTTCCTTTTCGAGAATCTGAAGAGCCTTTTCCAGGTTAAAAACTTGGGGACCGAGCTTAGCTATCACTTTTCTCCTAAAAGAATTCCTAACTTTTCCCACCAGTTCCTCAAAAACTTTTTCTTGCAAAGCAAAGCTTATACCCCCTCCTTTCACATTCGGACAGGAAAGATTGAGTTCAATAGCCGTAACTCGCTCCACTATATCCAGACTCTTGGCTAAAAGAACGTATTCTTCGATGTTTTTACCCCAAATATTAACAAACAGAGGAGTTTCGATTGTCTCAAAAAAAGGAAGATCTTCACGAAGAAAACTTTTAAGGCCCTTGTTTTCCAGACCGATTGAGTTAAGAATCCCTGCATAAACTTCGTGTATCCGAGGAGGAGGATTACCCTGCCAGGGTTCCACGCTCAACCCCTTTACAGTAATCGCCCCAACCATCTCCAGGTTCATAAACTCGGCAAGTTCTTTGCCGTATCCACAGGTTCCCGAAGCTAAAACTATGGGGTTTTTTAATTGCAAGTCCCCCATGCGCACCGAAAGATCTACCATTCCACATCCTCCAGAGCCATAACTGGTCCTTCTTTGCAAACGTGAAAATATCCCTTCCCCTCTCTTCTCTTAATTGCACAGCTCAAACATAATCCATAACCACAACCCATGAGCGCCTCAAAGGAAGCCTCGACTGGCAGGTTCTTAAACTCGTTATCCATTGCCATCGAACGCAAAAACTCATGAGGGCCACATGCATAAACCATAGAGAAAGAACTCTCTTTGAGGCACAACCTGGCAACATCCAGCACTGTTCCACAAAAAACTTCCTCACTCTCTTCTTCACAGGCCACAAAAATCTTCCAATTCTTTCCTTCTAAGAATTGTAGTAACTCCAGCTCTTCTTTAAACTTAAAACCAGCACAGAAAACGAAAGGCAACCTCGCTCTGGAGAAAGAACACGCCAGGAAATAGAGGGGAACCAAACCTCGTCCTCCAGCTATTATTAGAAAAGGCCCGCCATCTCTTTGAGAAAAAGAATTTCCCAAGGGTCCAATTACATCCACGAAATCCCCACAACCCAATCTTCCCAAAGCACTGGTACCTCTACCCACTACCTTAAAAAGCAGAGCGAAATGCTCTCCTTCTGCCCAAAATATCCCTAAGGGTCTGCGCAACAGGGGATCCCAACTTTCACCCACCTTCACCATAACAAACTGTCCCGGAGAAGCCAAAGAAGCAATGCCTGGTTCCCGTAGAACAAAATAAATATAATCCTTGCCCAATTCTTTCTTTTCTACAATCCTGGCTTTGCTCATCTCCAAAGTTCTCTAAGTTTCTCCTGATAATCGATGCTCTTCATCCTGACCAATTTCTCGAAACCCCTGCCGTCTGAGCTTCCGTCCTCACGATAGGAAAAGAGTATTCCGCGAGAAACATTAACCAGGGTTCCTAAACCATCTTCTCGGAATGCAAATCGGAGTGACTCTATTCCTCCACCCTGAGCACCAACTCCGGGAACCAAAAAGAGTAAAGAAGGAAACTCTTTTCTCAAGATTTTTAAATCTTCCGGATAGGTAGCACCCACCACTATACCTGCTGAGCTGAAACCCGAATCTCCAATCATTTCTTCGCCCATCTCCTCCACCAGGCGAGCAACCTTAAAATAAACCTTTTCGTCTCTTCCCTCATCCTGCAAAAAAGGAGCTGAAGGATTGGTGGTGCGGCATACAACAAACACTCCTTTGTCGACCTTCTTGGCCTCTTCAAAAAAAGGTGCAAGCCCGTCTCTGCCGAAATAGGGATTTACAGTTAGAGCATCTATATCCCAGAAAGAGGGAATGCTTCTCTCCAGGGGATGTTCTATTCCCGAAAGATAAGCCCTGGCATAACAAGAAGCAGTACTGGCAATATCATTCCTTTTGCCATCAAGTATCACTTTAAGTTTCTTTTCTCTGGCACACTCGACAAGGTTTTTCAGAACCATCAGGCCTGGAATTCCTAACAATTCATAAAAAGCCATTTGAAATTTCACAAATCCAACTACATCATGAACAGCATCAATAACCAGCTTACCAAACTCCATAACACAGTAAGAAAGCGCCTGCAAGTTGTTACCTCTTTCTCGTACCCACTTTTCAAGAAGATAAGGAGGTAGCAACTCAAGATGGGGGTCCATGCCCACCACCAGAGGCCCCTTTATTTCGGCAATTTTACAAACCTGATCAGCAAAGTTCATAGCTCCAGAATACTCCTCTCTCTCATAAGAATCTTACCACCTATAATAGTGTATACTGGCCAACCATGAAGTGACCAGCCATCAAAAGGGCAATTTTTTCCCTGAGATTCAAAATTGTCAACATTTACTTCCCATTCCGTTTCCGGATCGACAATAGTTATATCGGCCTCTGCCCCTTCAGCAAGAAAACCTTTTTCCGTAACTCCCAAAATCCGCAGGGGATCCAGACTCATTCTTTTCCACAAACCAACCCAATCTAACACACCTTCGTCTATTAAGGCCTTAACGTAAAGTGGAAAGGTTATTTCCAGGTTCGAAATGCCAAATGCTGCTTCAGAGAAAACCACGTCCTTGCTCTTTTTCTCATGAGGAGCGTGATCAGAAGCAAGAACCGTTATAACACCATCTTTAATGCCCTCTTTAAGGGCTTCAATATCGCGTTTCTCGCGTAAAGGTGGTTTCATTTTTGCAAAAACTCCTTCTTTCTCCACACTTTCCTCAGTCAATAAGAGATGGTGAGGAGTTACGTCAGCACTTACCGGAGCCTTACCCTTAAACCAGCGCAGTAGCTCAACAGCGAAATAAGTTGAGACATGAGTAAAATGAACCCTGGCACCGGTATAATAGCTCATCACGAGATCTCTTGCCATTAGCGAATCTTCAGCAACCCGAGGAATGCCCCTTAAACCTTTACGAAAAGCAACCGCACCTTCGTGAATCTGCCCCTCTCCACTTATCAAAATATCTTCCTCATGGAGGATAAAAGGAACATCGAAATATTTAGAGTAAACCATGGCCAGATAGAGGAGGTGCGAATTCATAACACTTCTGCCATCGTCACTCAATGCAACAACACCTGCTTGCTTCAAAAGACCTATCTCGCTCATCTTTTGCCCTTCAAGACCCTTAGTTATCGCGCCAACAGGATAAACATTCACAAGTCCTATCTCTCGGCATCGGTAACGAAGATAACCCACCACCAGGGGTTCATCAAGAGGAGGAGTGGTGTTAGGCATAACTACAATACTTGTAAAACCACCTTTCAAGGCAGCACGTATCTCAGCCAGCAAGCCATCTTTCCCAGTAATGCTCTCGAGTTCCCTAAAGTGGACGTGCATATTGACCAGTCCCGGCCCAACCAAAAAACCCGAAGCATCAATGACACAAGCCTGGGGATCCTGGATTCCTCGATCTATCCGCAAAATACGGTTACCCTCGATTAATAGATCCCTATCAACTAAGACGCCCTTGTCCACCAGAACCAAAGTTCCTCTTTTAATAAGAATTCGCCTCATCTCAGTCACTCCCTATCAAAGTATCCAGAACTGCCATCCTTATAGCAAGACCACAGGTAACCTGTTCCTGAATAAGGGAAAAAGGTGTTTCAACCAGCTCGGAGGCGACTTCAATCCCACGGTTGACAGGTCCGGGATGCATAAGTACAAAATTACCCTGGAGTAACTTTCTCGTCTCTTCACTGAAGCCATAAAAAGCCGAATACTCCCTCAAGCTTGGAAAGTAACCAGCCTCTTGCCGCTCACGCTGAATACGTAAAAGATACACAACATCCACTTCCTGAATCGCTTCTTCCACAGGAAAAACAATCTTAGCCCCCACTTCCTCAATACTACGAGGTACCAGCGTGACTGGCCCCGAAACCACCACCGAATTACCCAGTTTAGTAAGGCCAATACAGAGAGAACGAGCAACTCTGCTGTGCAGTATATCTCCAATAATGGCCACACTCAAACCAGAAATTTTACCAAATTTCCTCTTTATGGTTAGCAGGTCCAAAAGCGCCTGGGTAGGATGTTCTCTAATGCCATCTCCAGCATTCACAATGTGAAAGGGTAAAAATCCCGCAAAGTAAAGCGGCACGCCACTTTCTCGATGACGAACCACCAGAACATCTACTTTCATCTGGGAAAGAGTAAGCACAGTATCTCTCAAGTTTTCGCCCTTCTGAACACTGCTGAGCGAAGTTGAAAAATTAATGACCTCCATCCCTAAAAGTTTTGCCGCCATTTCAAAAGAAACACGAGTTCTGGTACTTGGTTCGAAAAAAAGGTTAACCAGAAAATAGCCCCTGAGATTGGTCAAATATTTGGGAGATTTATCCAAAAAAGTTCTAAAATCGTTCGCTTTTTCCAAAAGATAGCATATCTCGTCTCTTGTGAGATCACTAATTCCCAAAAGATGCTTATGGGTCCACTCCAAGCAACTCACCCCCAAAAGATATAAAAAAAGTCCATTTTTTCCTTAGCTAAGGAAAAAATGGACTTTTGAACGTACTGTGCGCAAAAACTCTATCACCTTTTAACCCCTCACGTAAAATAACCATAAAAGAGCAAAGATGTCAATGTCAATTTTCTCTTAAAATCTATACTTAATACACCGGGTTCCTACAGGAAAACCGCGAGAAGAAAATAATAATAGTTAAAAGTGTTTTCCCAGCAAGTATTCTGTTTGGCTATATCCTACCAGGAGTTCTATCATAAAATAATCAAAAATCCGCAAGCCCTCTATGCGAGCAATATATATAATCCGAGACTCATTCACATAGAAGTGGTTAACACCAAAACTATTGACGCAATAAAAATACTGATATACTATTTGAAAGACCATGGAGCTTTCTAAGGGGGTTTCAATGAATTTTTATGCTTACAAAACCTGTACTTCCTCTTGCTACACAAAACCTGAATCAGACTATCCTCTTATGAATTATTCCAAAAATAAAGGAAGGAGGTGAAAAATCGTCTTTTCAGCTTTGCTTTACCTCTTACATTGCTAATTAGACAAAAAGGGGGGTTGTAAAATGAAGCGAGCGTGGACAAGCTGGTGGTGGATTACGATAGTAGTGTTGTTTCTCCTGCCTTTGGCCTCCTGGGCAATTGCTCAGGAAGAAAAACCGGGAGAAGGCATGTATTTCAGGTTTGTAACCCATGGTGGAGATGATCCCTTCTGGGCAGTAGTACAGAAAGGCGCTGCTGATGCTGCAAAAGAGTTAGGTTGCAAAGTCGATTTTGATCTTTGTGGTGGAGATCTGGCCCTACAACAAAAAAGATTCCAGGAAGCGGTTGCCCTAAAACCAGATGGCGTTGCCTTGGTTATTAACGACGACACTGCATGGGATAAACCTGTAGAAGAAGCACTGGCCCAGGGCATTCCTGTAATCGGCATCAACAATGATGACTCTGAAGGAGCCAAGGGCAACAAAAGACTCTGCTACATAGGACAAAGCGAAAAGGCAGCCGCTTACCGTCTGGCTATAAAACTCTTCGAAGAAGCAAAAGCAAAAGGTATAGATCTTTCCAAAGCACACGTAGCAATGGCCGCAGAGGTACCGGGTGCCAATTATGCTAAAATCCGCTCAAGCGGAGTTCTGGAGGCCATGAAAGAATATGGTATCACCTCTTACGAAATCATAGATGCCGGGGGATTAGAAATGACCACAGTAGAGTCAAGAGAAACCTCCTACCTTCTGGCACATCCTGAAACCACGTTCCTCATTGGTCTGGGTGGCATCTGTACAGACCGCTTAACCGCTTCATTAAAAGCAGCAGGCTTTGAACCTGGCGAAATAATTGCTGGAGGGTTTGATACCACACCAGACACTCTAAATGGCATTCGTGAGGGTTACATAACTGCCACCATAGACCAGCAACAATATCTGCAAGGCTATTTCGGGGTGTACGTGCTTTATCTCTACAATAAATATGGTTTCACTCCCAATATCGACACTGGAGGTTATCTGGTAGATTCTCCTGAAAAAATATCTTTGATTGAGAAGCTTTCGCCACTACATATTCGTTAAAAATCACAGGGGGTGGCCCCAAGCCACCCCCAAGAAGAGGCGCAAGATATGAAGATGGCCAGCAACCTGTTCAGACAGAAAGCGGTAAACACCTTTTTGGTGCTTGCAGGACTAATTATTATTTTCGCTCTATTTAGCCCAAGACATGTCTTCCTTCATCCACGGAATATTGCTGCTTTGGGAAAACTTTTTCCTGATTTAGGTATTGTAGCTTTGGGTGTGGGAATGTTAATGATCTGCGGAGAATTTGACCTTTCTATAGGATCGGTACTTCCATTTTGCGCTTACATTTTTGCCAGATCTTTATACGCAGGTTTCGCTCCATTTACGGGTTTCATTTTGGCTCTAATCACTGGTGCCGCTATGGGGTGGCTTAACGGTTTTATTACCGTAAAAACCCGTATGCCCTCTTTTATAACCACTTTGGGAACACTGATGTTCTGGAGGGGAGTACTTTATGTGTGGTCAAAAATGATGCCCCTTGGAATTCGCCAATATGTACCTTCAGAATCATTATTTGGAAAAATGCTAACGGCAAGTCTCCCTGGACGCTTGCCAGTCCAGTCACTATGGTTTTCCCTCTTTGCCGTTATCCTGGGCATCCTGCTTCACTATCATCGCTTTGGTAACTGGGTTTATGCTACTGGCGATAATAAAGATGCAGCAAGAGCCATGGGAATCAACACCAATATGGTAAAGGTAATCTGTTTTATCATTGTGGGAGTTCTGTGTGGATTCTCCGCCTGCATGCAGTCGGTGCGCATCGGCTCATTTGCAGCCACTCAGGGCATTGGTTTCGAGCTCCGTGCTATCACTGCCTGTGTGGTCGGCGGCACGTCTTTGCGGGGGGGCATAGGAAGCATGCCCGGGATTGTTCTTGGCTCGCTGGCTATACCCATAATCGACAATGGGCTGGTTTTGCTGCGGGTTCCAGTATTTGGTATTACTGCTTTTATTGGAATGGCAACCATCCTTTTTGTGTTGCTCAACTCTTACATAGAGAGAAAAATCCGTTAATTTATTTGAAAGAGGTTAACAAAAATGGAAAAAGGCAATGATATCCTGGTCAAAATGGTAAACATACACAAGTGGTTTGGAAGGGTCTACGCGCTGCGTGGAGTCGATTTCGAAGTACGTAAAGGAGAAACTGTGGGCCTAATTGGTGACAACGGAGCCGGAAAATCAACGCTCATCAAAATTCTCTCTGGATATCATCAAGCTGATCAAGGAGAAATCTACTTTGAAGGTAAAAAAGTTTCCATTCGTTCTCCCAAAGATGCTCGGACACTGGGCATTGAAACTGTTTACCAGGAACAAGCTCTTGCTCCCAATCTAAGCATCTCCCGCAATATATTCATGGGTAGAGAACCTACAAGGAAATTTGGAATTATAGATAAAAAAGTCATGGATACAGAAAGCATGCAAGCTCTGGCTAACCTCGGCTTGAAGCTTCGCTCCCCTGACCTACCCGTTATAACCCTCTCAGGTGGTGAACGTCAGGGAGTAGCCATTGCCAGAGCGTTACACTTCAAAGCCAAGCTTGTAATCCTTGACGAACCAACTGTAGCATTATCGGTCAAAGAAGTGGGAGAAGTGCTCGAGTTCATACGTCGCCTTCAAAAAGAGCAGGTTTCGGTAATCTTTATAACTCACAACATTTACCATGCCTTCGATATTGCGGAACGTTTTGTGGTAATGGCCAGGGGCAAAAAAATGGCTGACGTTAAGAAAGAAGAAACCTCAATACAGGGCCTCTCCGACCTGGTTTTAAAAAGCGCCTTTGCAACCGATTAGAAAGGAGTATAGTTTAAAATGAACAGGAAAGTTCAAACCAAGCTATGGCAAAGGCTTTTCCTGTCTCGTTCCAGTGGAGTTTTGAGTGCTTTAATCTTAGTACTCATTATTTTTGCTTTCTTTTCTCCAGAACACCGCTTTGTAGATCCTGACAACCTAAAAGTTCTACTCTCTTTAGGAGCCGAGTTCAGTATTATCGCCCTGGGCGTGGGAGTGTTAATGGTTTGTGGAGAATTTGACCTTTCCATAGGATCGATTTTAGTTTTTTGCTCCTTCATATTCCTGAAATTTTTCGAATTACAACTGAACCCCTTCGCTATAGCAGCAATCACTATAGTAGTAGGGGGACTCCTTGGTCTTATAAATGGTTTAATAACTGTTCGCGGTCAAATTCCTTCTTTTGTCACTACCCTGGGAACAATGATGTTCTGGAGAGGTCTAACTATCCTCCTTTCGGGAGGCGAGCAAGTAGCCTGTGATGTGTCCACTCTGAAAACTCCTGTAGCTAATTATTTTTTATCCTTCTTTACAGGAAAAATAAGTAACTTTATGCCAGCCCAGTTTTTATGGTTTTCTCTCTTTGCCGTTATCCTGGGCATCCTGCTTCACTATCATCGCTTTGGTAACTGGGTTTATGCTACTGGCGATAATAAAGATGCAGCAAGAGCCATGGGAATCAACACCAATATGGTAAAGGTAATCTGTTTTATCATTGTGGGAGTTCTGTGTGGATTTGTTGCTTGTGCTCAGATTGGTCGTTTAGCTTGCTTTACTTCTCGCACCGGGGATGGATGGGAACTTAAAGCAGTAGCAGCCTGTGTAATAGGAGGAACCTCCCTGCGAGGAGGCATAGGAAGCATGACAGGTATATTCTTGGGCGCAGTAATAATTTCGGTAATCGAAAACGGCCTTGTTGTTTTGCGAATTCCCTACTTCTGGACCTATGTGGTCTTTGGGCTGGTAATTCTGTTTTCGGTCTTATCCAGTATGTACGTTGAAAGAAAACTAATGGAAACCCATCAGTAAAAAAGCACAATCACAAAAATTCTTGCTGACCCACACCGAACCTTAATCCGTTTTATCTGAACAAAATTTGATGAGCAAAACTCAGTTAGAAATCTAAAATGTTCAAGGAGGCAATAGCACGGTGAGTCATTTTTTGGGAATTGATTTAGGTACCCAAAGTGTGAAAGTTACAGCTTATGATGAAAAGGGCGAACTTAAGGCCTTAAGTTCACGTGAGTACCCTATTATAAGCAAACAACCCGGATTCGCGGAACAGGAACCAGAAATATGGTGGGAGAAAACTGCTGAAGCAATCCGAGAAGTTATATCGCGCCTGTCCTCTCGAGAAATAAAAGGCATTGGGTTTTCAGGACAGATGCATGGAGCCGTATTTCTGGATAAAAACTACCAACCAGTTTACCCAGCAATAATATGGGCAGACCAGAGAAGTAAAAAGCAAGTTACCTTTATTCGCGAAACCTTGAAAAACGAATTAGTTGAAATCTCTGGGAGTACGATTGCAACTGGATTCATGGCTGCATCAGTACTCTGGCTTAAAGAAAACCTTCCTCAAATTTACGACAGAGTAAGATGGATTATTTTACCCAAAGACTATCTGAAAGTTAAAATGGGCCTGCCTCCTTCTACTGACGTAGCCGACGCCTCAGCCACCCTCCTTTTCAATATAAAAAGGAGAAGTTGGTCAGAAAAAATATTTGACGTTCTGGGTATCAATCCAGACCTTTTTCCCCCGGTACACAATTCTTCAGAAATGATCGGAGAAATGAGCCAAAGAGTCAAAGAAAACCTGGGGCTGGAAGGAGAGAACATCCTGGTTGCAGGAGCAGGAGACCAGCATTGTGCGGCACTCGGAAATGGCATAATCCATGAAAAGGAAACTCTGCTCACCATTGGTACCGGCGGGCAAATTTTTACTCCTCTCAAACATCCCCTCGTTGATCCCAAGCTACGCATTCACACTTTTTGCCACGCCGTCCCAGGATACTGGCACCTTTTAGGAGCTACTCTCTGCGCTGGTCTTTCTTTAAGTTGGTTTAAAAAATCTCTCCTGGATTCCCCCTCCTTTTCCTTTGATTTCAAAGATATGGACGAAGAAGCAAGAAAAATTCCACCAGGATGCAACGAATTGATTTTTTTGCCTTATTTATTGGGAGAAAGAACACCCTATATGGATCCCTGGGCCAGAGGAGCTTTTATAAATCTTCACCTTACTCACCAAAGAGCTCATTTTACAAGGGCTATTATGGAAGGAGTGGCCCTAAGCCTCAAGAATGCCTGGGAAGTTTTTGAAGAAATAGGAGCAGAAAGCGAACGCTTTATATTTTCAGGTGGTGGCTCAAAAAGCTCTCTCTGGAGAAAAATACTTGCTTCTGTATTCCAGAAACCCTTGTTTACAACCACCACTCGAGAAGAAGCAGCAACCGGTGCCTGTATTTTAGCAATGGTAGGCACCGGTCACTTTTCAAACTTTGAAGAAGCAATGGATACGATAGTTCGCTACCACACTCCGACTCTTCCAGAATCAGAATGGTCGGAAAAATACCAGTCCCTTTTTGAGAAATTTAAAAAGCTCTACGATTCTCTAAGGGAATATTTTCCCCAGGAATCAGGATAAGTCCTTTAAAAGACTAATTCGGTATTTTTCGGCATCGAGCTCTCTTATGGAACGGCATTCTTGTGCAGTAAGTATACGAGGGGACCCCATAATGCTGGCTATGAAATAAACTCGGGCTGCCTCTTCCACCACTATACTTCGATAAAAGGCTTCCTTAAGAGTGCTACCCACAGTCAAAAGACCATGATTCACCATACAAACCGCTTGCGAAGAAGATAACGCTTTCACAATTGCTTCGGCGAGCTGCTGAGTACAAGGAGTACAATAATCTATCACTGCAACCTGCCCGACATAAGCAACAAAATCAGGAAACATAGGAGGAATTACCTTACCTGCAGAAACCACTCCCACCGTATAGGTGGGGTGCGTGTGAACCACCGCTCTAACATCGCTTCTTTCGCGATAACAAAACCAGTGCATCAAAACCTCTGAAGAAGGCTTACCCTCACCAATAACCTTACCATCAGCAAGACTCACTTTAACAAAATCCTGCGGTTTTAATTCGTCAAAAGCGAGACCACTTGGCGAAATCAGCATAAAATCATCCAGACGGGCACTGATATTACCACCTGAAGCAACTACAAGGCCCAGTTCCACCAGCTTGCGACCATAAAGAACCAGATCCTCTCGCAACTTATTTTCCTGCAACTTAAACACTCCTTATCCCGAGCTAAGTTCATTCAATTATAGCTCATCTTACTTTTTGTGGCTATCTCTGTACTCTCGCGATATTTTCTCTATCTCGGAAAATTGCTGTTCATCAATGTTAAGGTGAAATACCTGGGCTATAACCTGCGTCCAGCCATGAATGAAATAAATCCACCCATCTTCAACATGAAGATTTTTCTCTTCTTTTTGTCGTAAAGCCTGATGCATGAAAAGAAGGTCTCCTCGATAGTTTAACTCCCACACCAAACTGTGAGGAGGAAACTGAGCAGCGTCGGTTAAAGGAGAACCAGGGCGATCTTTACCAAGACCAGTAGCGTTAACTATCAAAGAGTACGGTTTTACCCGGGCAAGTATCTGGTCATTAATAGAAGGTTCTGGAGAATGGATATATTCAGCATTGATATCCGGGTTTATTTTCTGCATAATCTCCCGCATTGCATAAAGACGAGGCGTGCTGCGGTTGGAAACGTAGAGCTTGGAAGGCATGTTGTCTTTTTTGTGTGGATCGAAAAGATAAGCAGCTATTGCCCGAGCACTTCCTCCTGCTCCCATAATAAAAACTTCTCCACCGTGCTCTTTCCAAAAACCGGGAGGAATAAAAGCCTCCATAGCCAGGCCACTTGAAATAGGATCTTTGGCATGTCCCTCCAGCTTTCCCTGATTTTTGGAAATAGAAGACAATTCCCCAAAGAGCTGAGCATAGGGATCAAGATAGTCAAAAAGGTCCTTAGCTGCTTCATAAAGGTCTATTTTGTGGGTGGTAACCAGAGCACCCAGAGAAAGAGGATCTTCCTTTATAAATTTAACCACTTTTCGATAAACCTCTCTCGGGGCGTGAATCTCGATATCGATTCCTTTCAATACTGCGTCTTCTATGCCCAGAATTTTCGCCCACAACGGAAAAAGTTTCATAATTGAAGATTGAGAAGTAGTAACACCTATGAAATACATAGTAGGCTGAGTAGCCTCTTCAGGAAGATTGACCAAGCAAAACACCTCCCGTTTCAGACCTTTCTCCAGTTGGGGTTGTCCTCAATAACCACTTTTCCATCTCTCTCAAGAATTACCTTCGGGAAACCCGTTTTGTCGATAGTAGCGTAATCGTGCCCGGCATCGGCAAAAAACACACAGTAAAAAATAAGAGGCTCATTACCCACGTTGACCGAACGATGCGACCAACAGGGAGGTATGTAAGAAGCAGAACCAGGGAACATTTCCAAAACTTCACATTCTTCACCATCAGGAGATGCCATAATAAGTCGTCCCTGTCCCTTTAGAGTAAAATATATCTCAGCGGTCTCCAGTTTCTCGTGCAAGTGCCCCTTGGTAAAATAGAACTCGCTACCAACTTTGCCTGGATAAATTATGGTAGTGCAATGAGCAAGGTGTCCTGGTTCCTCAGGCACTTCCGCATAGATGACCTCATATACTAAAGGATTTTCCTTGGCAAGTACTGCTTCAACTTTCTCCTTGTCCAGAAAAAAATGCTGAATGTCCTTCAGGTAACGGGCTATTTTTTTCCCTGGGCTAAGATTTCCAGTCTCAAAGTCAACAACTACGTTAAAAGGCTTGAAGAGCTCCATAACTCAATCAACTCCCTCTTTGTCAATTTTGAGGCACTATAACTACCTTCAAAGCTTCCTGCTTCTCCATCAAAGAAAAACCTCGCTCAATATCCTCAAGAGACAAAACATGAGTCACCAGATAAGACAGATCAATTTGTCCACTCAAAAGAAGATCTAAAGCAACCCTGAAATAAAAATTATTAGAACGAGTAGTACCAGTAACCATCAACTCTTTATAGTGAATCAAGTTAGTAGCAATGGGTACTTCTTTAACCTGAGGAGGCAAACCTCCAAAAAAGTTGATGCGACCAAAAAGTGAAGCCACTTCTATAGCTTCCATCTGTGCTCGCGGTGCTGGAGCAGCAACAACCACTACACTGGGATTGTCCACTTTACTCTTTACCCCTTCATCGGCGAGAATGGCTACTGCCCCATGTTCTTCAGCAATTTTAAGCCGCTCTTTACTTAAATCCACCATCCATATTTTCTTAGCTCCACTTAATTTACTTAGCTCAAGAAACATTAAACCTATGGCCCCAGCCCCATAAATCAGAACTCTATCCTGAAAAGTTACCTGAAGTGGCAAAAAACCATGTACTACACAGGCTAAAGCCTCTACGAAAGAGAATTTTACTGGATCCACTCCTTCAGGAAGCGGAAAAATATTGCCCTGCCTTACTGCGTTTTCTGGAACCAGTAAATACTCGGCAAAACCCCCATCGAGGGTTATCCCCAAAGCCTTGCTTTCTGGGCAATGATGGGTAAGCCCTTGCGCGCACATGCTACACTTCCCGCATCCAAAATTAGGAGCAACCGCAACCAGCATACCCTCTTTAAGGCCAGTTACTCCCTCTCCCAGCTCAACAATCTCACCTACCACCTCATGCCCCAGAATTCTTTTTTCATCCTGAGCAATCCCACTGTGTCCACGACGCGCAATGCGTAAATCAGTACCACACAAAGCTGCAGCCTTGACTTTTACCAGAACTTCTCCCTCTTTCGGTTGAGGTCTATCCAGCTGACCAAGTTCAACGTGAGGAGGATAAGAAAAGATAACTGCTTTCAAGGTAACTTCGCCCCTTCGCTTTTAAATAAATAATTCCTTATACTTTTCAAAAACACCATTCATAACTTCCATAGTTTCCAGATAGTAAGGCAAATATTTCTGATAAACTCTGTGTAGTTTCTCATCTGGATGAAAAACGTCTACCACCCTGACTGAATTCTTTGCCTTTCCAGCTAAATCCGTAAAAGCACCTACTCCAAAAGCCGCACATAGGGCAGCTCCCCATATAGCAAATTCCTCTCTATCCAGCGTAAGGTAAGGAATGCCCAAAACACTGGCCTTAATCCTGTTCCAGAAAGCGGACTTGGCTCCCCCACCTATCACCCTGACTTCGTTAAAGACCAGATTGGGAATGAGTTCCCGGATTATCTTAAGATAAAAAGCGTATTCAAAAGCAATGCCCTCCAAGATGGCTCTGAAGAGATTTTCTCTCCTGTGTTCCCAGCTAAAACCTGCGAAAACCCCTCTCAGATAAGGCTGGGTGGGGCAATTGCGACCCCTTAAATGAGGTACAAAAATGATCCCTGAAGGATCAGAAGCTATTTTTTCGACCTCTTTCGTAATCAGGGAAAAAGCATTATCGTACTGGGAAAGTTCTCGGAAAAGCTCATTTTTGGCCCACTCAAGGTCCATCCCTCCACCATTTATATAAGCCATTGGATAGTAGTATCCATCCAGGACTGAACGAGGGAAAAGAAGTGTCTTGTAACGAACATCTGGAAAATACCCATCTACAAAAAGGCTGAAACAGGAGGCAGTACCAGCCACGTCAAAAGCAGTGCCCACTTCGACAACACCAGCTCCCAGACTGTTGGCAGCCTGATCCCCGCAACCAGCCACAATGGGAATCCCTGAAGGCAAACCCATTTGTTGAGCCCATTTCCTCTGAAGCTTACCCACCAGATTCCAGGGTTCTACAATACGGGGCATCTTTTCCTTTTCAATCCCAAAAGTTCCCAGCAATTCGTCATCCCATTTTTTCTCCTCAAGATTGCAAAAACAGGAAAAATGGAGATAAGTATAATCCAGGAAGGTCTCTTCGCCAGGAAGACCAGAGAGTTTTTGAGCCACCCAGCAGGCAGGAACGGTAAACTTATGAATCTTTTTATACACCTCTGGCTGCTCGTGCTTCCACCATAGAATCTTTGGTCCATGATTGATACTTGGCCCCATACCGGAACGCTTAATAATTAAATCTTCGGCTTCCATCTTCATTTTTTGAGCATAGGGAGCAGCACGGAAGTCCAACCAGGAATCGTAAGGAGTAACCGCTTCGCCATCTTCTCCCACACCCATAATTCCAGCCATCTGACCATCGAGAGCAATAGCCTCCACATCAACAGGGTTAATACCACTTTTTGCTAAAACTTCTCTTACTGTATCCAGAACAGACTGTAACATTTCCTCTGGCTTCTGAATAACGCTACCATCCTCACCATAAATGATATTCGAGGGAACTCGAGCTACCGCAAGAAGCCTGCCTCTTTCATCAAACAAGCCAGTTTTGGTTGCTGTAGTACCCAAATCAACTCCTATAAAAAAGGACATTTTTACCACTCCCCGGAAAGGTCGACCGGCTTCCCTTCTTTAAGCGACAGGTGTGCTGTCTCCACTACCTTAACCACCCTCCAGCCATCAAGTGCCGATGGAGAAGGTTCCTTATCCTCCAAAATGCAGCGAATAAATGCTCTCATCTCTTCGAGGTAACCGTCCTTAAAACGAAGCGACCAGCTTGAATGATTGTCACATATCGCCTTCTTGTCGAGATTATAAAGAACCGGACCTCTACCTTCGGTAGTTCCAATTCGAATCATGCCTTCAGTGCCTAAAACTTCCATTCGAGCATCGTAAGCATAACCCACCGGACAACCTCCATCAATAATTCCCAGAGGACCTTCTTCAAAAACCATGGTTACTGCATAGTGATCATAGAAATCAGGAAAATTCTTTCTTGCCTCCGGAAGTTTGAAATTGTTGGCCTCCATAAATACTCGCCGAGGCTTTTTACCAGCAAACCATAAAACAGCGTCTATATCGTGAGAAGAAACTTCAGCAAGCATGCCGCCACTCTTGGAACGATCAAAAATCCAGGCCGGAGGCAAACCAGGACCTCTTCCGGTAGACTTAATCATCACCAAATCACCTATCAGACCATCGCACACCATCTTGAAAGCCTGACGAATCTCCGGATCATAGCGCCGCATAAAGCCTATTTGAAATTTAACCCCTGCATCCTCAACTATCTTTTTTATCTTCGAAGCCTCATCAAGATTTTGAGCAAGCGGTTTCTCGCAAAAAACGTGCTTTCTCAAAGACACGGCCTTTTCAACTATTTCGCGGTGGGTGAAAGTCAAGGACCCAATGCATACCGCATCAATTTCTTCTTTGTCAAGGGCTTCTTCAACACTCCCGTAAAAAGAAGCAACGCCCAACTCCTGAGCCCTTTCTTTAGCTCTCTCCAGATCAACATCAACCACCGCTTTAAGTTCTGCTTCGGGAATGTAGTATCTCAAGTTACGGGCATGCACCATCCCCGCTCTCCCGGCTCCAACCAGAACAAAACGAACTTTTTCCACTCCAAATCCCCCTTTGCAAAAGCTATTTAAACAAATTAGCGTTCGCTCATCTGAAGACCCTTACTTTAACTCTTCCCTTATCACCACGAAAGCGAGAAATAAAGAAATCCATGGGCTTTTCTTTTTCGCTATAGGTAACGTTCTCCATAAGGAACATCGGAGCTCCAGTATCTACCTTGAGAAGACGCGCATCGATTTCATCTGCAAGGGTGGGCTCAAGAGCTATCTCAGCCCATTTGGGTACCAGGTTATACTTTTCAGCAAGCAGCTGATAAAGAGAGCGATCGGTAAGGTCTTCATCGAGCAAGCCTGGACAAAGCTTATATGGAATATGATTGCGAACCCAGACTACAGGTTCTCCTTCAATAGAGCGGAGCCTTTCAATATATATGAAATCCTCACTTTCCTTGATTTGCAAAAGCTGAGCCACTTTCTTAGAAGCTTTGCGCAGCTCCTTTTTGAGAACCTGAGTCTTTAAAGTATAACCTTTCTCCTCCATTTCTTCATAAAAAGTGGTAAAGTGCTGTATAAAGCTATAATCGATCTTGGGGCGGGCAACAAAGGTGCCTCTTCCTTTTTCCCGGGTCAAATACCCTTCGTACACTAACTCTTTAAGAGCTTGCCTTACCGTAGGGCGACTAATACCGTATTTTTCCGACAGTTCTCGCTCTGATGGCAAGAGATCTCCAGGAGCAAGGATACCTTCTTCGATTTGCTGTCTTATATATTCCTTAAGCTGGTAATAAAGGGGTATAGGAACTTTCCGATTCAAATCCATTTCCCTTTTGTCCATGAGTATCATCACCTAACATTCTGTTATATTTACCATTTCCGAGCTATCTTAAAACAAGCCTAAGCCCACGTCAATCCTGTAAGCAAGAAATAGCTCAGGACAAGTTATGTTTTTCACCTTATTAACCGTCTTCTCCACTGGTCAAAAACCACAATAGCAACAATAAGGAGGCCATTAATAACTCTTTGCCAGAAGGGTTCCACGTTAAGAAGATTTAAACCATTGGCTAAGACACCCATCAAGACTGCACCAATAAGCGTTCCCACTACAGAACCCCGACCACCAAACAAATTGGTTCCCCCAATAACCACCGCTGCAATGGTTTGTAGCTCCAAACCCTCTGCCATTAGAGCATTGGCCGAATTCATTCTCCCAACCAGTACCAACCCACCAAGCCCGCAGTAAAGCCCTGAAAGGCCATAAACCATAATTTTCACTCTGTCCACGTCAATACCCGAAGCCCTCGCTGCTTCTCGGTTACCACCTACGGCGTATATAGACCTTCCTAAAGTAGTCCTTGAAAGAATAAACCAAGTCAATAAAACGATCAGCAAAGCTACAATAATAGGAACTGGTATACTACCGATATGCCCACTACCCAACCAGATAAGCACCGGAGGAAGATAACCTGCTAACTCCGTGGCTGTAAAGTGTGAAGGCACGGGCAAACCACCCGTTATAAGGAGAGCTACGCCTCTCACTGCCCCCAGCATTCCTAAAGTAGCTATGAAATCCGGTATCTTACCCTTGGCTATAATAAACCCATTAGCCAAACCAACCATCCAAGCCACAAAGAGACCTAGCAAAGCGCCACTTAAAAAGGGCCAGCCCCAATAGCTCATAGCCACAGCAGCGAGGCAACCACCAAGAGCAAGGAGAGAACCCACTGATAAATCTATACCCGAAGTAATTATTACCATAGTTTGAGCGGAAGCAACAATGATGACCACCGAAACTTGGCGCAAAATATTAAGCCAGTTACTCAGGGTAAAAAAGTGTTCTGACATCACCGCAAAAGCTATACTCAAAGCCACCAAGCCGACCAGAGATCCACCCTTCAACAGGAGATTAATTAGGTTTCTGGTCAAAGAAACTTCTTCCAGCTTAGCAACATCCCGAACGCGATCAGCAGACAACTCCTGCACCTCCAGTCTAAAACCTTAATTCACTCCACTCGCAAAAGCTAGAAGAGTGGTCTTATCTAAGTTCTCGACTTCTTCAAAAACTTTGACAATCTTACCGTCCCTCATAACTGCTATCCTGTCTGCAACTTCTAATGCTTCCACTGGTTCCGAAGTAATGTACAAGACTGTGAAACCTTCACCAACCAGTCTCCTAACCATCGAACGTATTTCAAATTTAGCTCCCACGTCTATACCTCGAGTAGGCTCATCCATAATCAGAATTTTAGGTTTACGCGCAAGCCAACGCGCCAAAAGGACTTTTTGTTGGTTACCACCACTCAAATACAAAACTTCCCGAGCCAGATCCGGGGTTTTAATCTGCAAAGCATTCACGTACTCTTCAGCCACATCTCGTTCCATCTTCAAATTCAAAATGCCTCTTCGTGAAAGCAAAGAGAGAATAGCCAAAGTAATATTGGCAAAGACTGGTAACTCATAAACTAACGCAAAGCGGCGATCTTCCGGTAAATATCCAAAACCAAGCTTAATCGCCTCTTTAGGACTACGAGGATGCACCTCCTGTCCGTCCAGAAAAATCTTCCCCGCCGTCTTCCCTAAACCGAAAAGACCCCGGGCAAGGGTACTCCTCCCAGAACCAATAAGGCCGAATATAACAAAAACCTCTCCCCGGCGAATGCTAAGGTTTACCTCCTTAACAAAGTCATCCGAAGAGAAATTTTCAAGCCTTAAAACTATATTTCCTTCTTCAGGCCTTACTTTATGAGCACTTTCCAGTACATCTACTTTTTTACCTGTAAGATAATAAAACAAGGATTTCTCGTCGAGCTCTCTGGCGTTGGCGGTTATTATTTTTTGGCCATCTCTCAAAACGGTTATCCTATCTGCGATACGTAAAGCCTCACCAAGCTTATGGGAAATAAAAATAATTCCGATTCCCGTTTTTTTAATTTCTTGGATTAAAGCAAAAAGACGCCGAACCTCTTCATCACTGAGAGCAGAAGTCGGCTCGTCAAGAAGAAGAACCCTCAAATTGGTTCTACTAACAGCCTTTAAGATTTCGATTATTTGCTGTTCGGCAACGCTGAGTTTTTCAACCAGGGTATCAGGGTTTTCTTCGACTCCAAAACGAGCCATTAAATCCTTAGCTTCACTAAAAATGTGTTGCCAATCCACCTGTGCTCTCTTACGGGGCCACCTTCCCAGAAAAATATTTTCTCCAATGCTCAGATAGGGGATAAGAGAGAGTTCTTGTTGAACAAGTGCAACCCCCGCCTCTAAGGCCTCTCGCGGAGAATGAAAATGGACTTCTTTTCCATCTATCAATATCCGGCCACTGTCACTGGGGATCAAACCACTAATAATCTTCATCAGGGTACTCTTGCCAGCACCGTTTTCTCCTAAAAGAGCGTGAACCTCACCAGTTAAAACATCCATACTGACCTGCTTTAAAGCTTGCACACCCGGGAAGTGCTTACTAACTTCCCGTACTTCCAAAACAGCTTGTCTACCTACCATACTGTGTATCCTCCGTCAACACTCAGTACAGCTCCTGTAGCATACTCCATCCTGGGAGATGCCAAAAATAATATGGCGGTTGCAATCTCTGCCGGCTTTCCAAGTCTGTTCAGGGGCCTACTCTCTTCGAGTTTCTTTCTCGCTGCCACAGGGTCTTGTTCTCTACTCAAGGCATTCTCAACAAGCGGTGTGTAAGTGGTACCAGGACAAACACAGTTCACCCTCACCCCGTAAGGCGCAAGATCCACAGCACAGGACTTAGTAATGGAAATTACTGCAGCTTTAGTAAGGTTATAAAGTATCTGATTAGCTATAGCTACTAATCCGGCTTCAGAAGCCACATTAACTATAACCCCGCTTCTTTGTTTAACCATTTCTCTGGCAGCTCTCTTGGAACAGAGCAAAACCCCTTTCACATTAACGTCCATAATCCTCCTATAGGTTTCTTCCTCAAAGGAAAGAATGTCTCCCTTGTAATAAATGCCAGCATTATTAACCAGAATATCGAGCCTACCAAAATGACTTTCAACTTTATCAAACATATCATTTACGCTCTTTGAGGAAGCAACGTCGGTCTCGATATAAAGAGCGTCTCCACCCCCTTCTCTAATCTCTTTTACAACTTCTTTGCCCTTTTCAGGATCAACATCTGCTACGACTACTTTAGCTTCTTCTTCCGCAAACCTACGCGCCGTCTCTGCACCAATACCTGCACCAGCGCCCGTAATAACAACTACTTTCCCCATAAATCCTAATTCCATCTCCATCCCTCCTGTTAAAGAACGGGGAAGTGGTAGCGCACTTCCCCGTTCTTTAAATCCTATTTCTCAAGATAAGCCTTCTTTATGGCTTCCCAGTCAATAGGCTCAAGTTTAGGGTTCGGATAAAACATATCTGCATTGCCCTGCCACTCAGTACGAGGTCTAATATCCACAAATTGAGGAACCTGGTCTTTGAGCCCTAAAGCGAGCATAACCGCATATTTTGTACCATACCAACCCCATTCTGGGAAACCATGCCAGGTCTCAGCTACAAGTCTCCCTTCTCTTATTCGCTGTACCGACTCTGGAGTACCATCGTTGGTAAAAATTTTCACCTCGGTCCTTTCCATCCTTTCACAAGTAAGCATTGCACCAAGGCCCATTTCATTAGAAGCAGCCCATATGAAATCCAGAGTGCCCTTAGGATTTGCAGAAAGTATATCTTCGGTAACCTTAATCGCTTTTTCACGATTCCAATCGGCAGGCAGGGTGGTTGCTATCTCAATGCCCGGAAATTGGTCTACAACTGCGTGAAAACCTCTAAGTCTTGCTGTAGAGAAAAATCCTCCAGCAATTCCTTCGATAATCGCACCTCTTGCTTTTATTTCATCCTTAAGGCTTTCAATGACTTCGGGTGTATAAAGGTTCTCCCAGAAGGCAAGATCCAGGAAGGTTTCAGGAGATACTTCAACTTTCTCTCCTTCACCAAGTACACCAGGCCCCCCAAAGTAGTCTATCACTGCATAAGCAGATATAGTCCCAGCTACTGTGTTGTCAAAACCAATATAACAGTCCACATCCACTCCTTCAATCGGTTCTAACAAATTAACTACTATAACCGGTATCCCTGCTTCCTTAGCTTCTCGAAGAGCAGGCTTAACTACTTCCACTTCAATTGGTGAAATTGCAATTACATCTACTTTTCTTTGTATAAAATCTTCCAAAATGGCGATTTGATCTGCAAAAGCAGTATGAGCAGCAGGAGCGCGAGTAATTACTTCAACTTCAATACCATGCTTTTTAGCATCTTCAGCAGCCATGTTAAAAAAGTCGGTAGCCGTTTTAAAAACTCCAGTGATGTCCGGAGGGGTCCATCCTATGGTAACTTTGGGAATTTCTTGAGCAAAAGATAGAGACAATCCACCCATCACCAAAACCAGTATAGCAAGAACCCCTATACCCTTTTTCATTCTCCTTCAGCCTCCTTCCGAAATTAAACTTTAGGCTCCAAAGTTCAAAAGGCAAGCACTCTTAGCCCTTTTTCTCAATTAAACCAGTTCCTAAGAATCACCTCCTTTCTGATAAGTGCCTAAGTACTTATTACCAAAATTTCCCTGTCTAATTGCTGCAAAGTGCTGCAAAACTCGCTATTTTGGTTAGATCGCTCAAGACATAATCTATTTAAGTGAATAAGTAAAAATGTATTAACCATAGGCAGATATAAAATACCATAAATTACCCTTGTTGACAACAAATATCTTGATAAAAACCACTAAATAAAACAAGGGGCTTCTAAAGAGATTATTCTCTTTAGAAGCCCCTTGTAAGACAGATAACAAACCAGCTATGCTTTAAAAGTATTTAAGTAAATCTCCACTCAAGGTTCAAGGACCTGCTCTTTTACTCCCAATCCCGCTTTTTTACTCTCTCACCTCAATAATTCTTCATCACTCGCCTGCAAAATCTCTTCTTCTCTTTCATAAAAGTAAGTTGCGGTTTGCTTTACCAACTCGTCTAACACACCTGGATCAGGCTTACCCCACATTGCAGGATAAGGATCTGCTCCAGGGCCAAGAGGTTCTGCAGTAACAAAACAATCAGGGCGATTATAACCAATAACATAGAGAGCCATTATCACCAAGTCTATGTCCATAAAACCTTTACCAAGAGCTCTACGGTTGGAATCAGCAAGATGCAAATTGGTGAGATAATCCCCATACTCAACCAGGGTAGTAGGAATGTGTTCTTCTTCCACCCACATATGATAAAGATCTCCTCCAATATGCCGAATGCCAAGATGGTTAACATAGTTAATGAGATCAAGGGCTTCGCGAAAGGTATGACAAAAACTTACTTCCGCTGAACGCACTGGCTCGATAGCTGCTCGAATACCATTATTCAAGAAATAATCACCCAAAATACGCAAAGCATCACCTGCGCGATAAAACTCACTGTCATCGTACTTTTGAGGACGCCCTACTGCGGCGGGAGAGAAAAGTACATAGGTGCCTCCCAGTTCGGCACACATGTCAATCTGCCTACGGAAATAGTCAATGCAACGCTGCACTACATGTGGTCTATTACTGGCCAGTTCACAATCTGCATTGACGATCCCACAAACCCCGGATACTCTTATTCCATAATCGTCAAGAATCTTTTTAACCTCCCGGGTCTTGTAACCCAAATCCGGACCATAACGATTACCATGAAGTTCAATATAGCGAACCCCAAACTTACTCAAACGAGCACAGGAAACTTCTAATTTTTCCAAACCAAAACCCCAGTTGCTCCAGGAGAGGCGCAGTTTCCCCTCCTTCTCGATCTTATCCTTAAAATCTGGTTTTCTTCTAATTTCAATAAATTGCTTGATAACCAAATCATCTTTTAATTGAAAGTTTTGTTTCTTCAAGCTGAATCACCTTCTTTCTAAGTATTGACGGACTTTTATCCCCTTTTAAGCTCATGTAGGGCCTCTCACAATGAACTCAACTGCGATTATTTGATGGCTCCCATAGTTAATCCCTTTACCAAATTTTTCTGAACCAAAGCAGTAAAGACCACCATAGGCACCATCGCTAATACTCCAGCAGCCGCCATGTGGCTCCACATGATTCCCGTTTCCCGGATAAAACCAGTAAGTGCAACAGGAACAGTCTGAGCACGAGTACCCGTTAAAATGAGAGCAAAGAGAAATTCATTCCAAGAGAAAATGAAAGTAAAAATCCCTGTAGCAGCTATTCCAGGAGCAATAAGGGGAATAGAAATTCTCCAAAAAGCAGCGAAAGGAGAACAACCGTCAACCATAGCGCTTTCTTCGATCTCACGAGGTATTTCCTGGAAAAATCCCCTAAGCAGCCAAACCGCAAAAGGAATATTAAAAGTACAGTAAGCAAGAATCAAGGCCAAATAAGAATCGAGAAGATGCAGAGTTCTCATTATAATAAAAATAGGAATCGCAGCTGCAACAGGAGGTGTCATCCTGATAGAGAGTATCCAGAAAGAAAGATCTTTTGATCTCTTAAAGCGGAAGCGAGCCAGACCGTAAGCCGCTAAAGAACCTACTGAAAGGGCAATGAAAGTGCTAACCAGGGCAACTACCAAGCTATTAAACATATAATGACCAAAGGGGATAAGACTGAAAATTTCCCTGTAATTAGAAACGACAGGACGAAAAACCCACACTGGAGGGTATTTTAAAGCATCTACATTGGTTTTAATCGAGGTCAAAAAAAGCATAAAAGGCGGAAAAAGCACTACCAGAAAAACAAGTCCTATACCCACCCAGATTAGAACATCGAAGATTCTTTTTCGACCCGCTATCATCTTTCTTCCCTCTCTCGGATGAATCTCAAAAGTAATTGAGTAATAGCAATGACGATAACCAGCAAGACATAGGAATATGCAGAAGCCCGACCAATATGAAAAAACTTAAAACCATATCTGTAAGTATAGTAACTGAGTACTTCGGTACTCATTCCAGGCCCTCCTTTGGTCAAAACAAAAATTAAGTCAAACGTTTTAAAGGCATCCATGGTTCTGAGCAATACAGCAACAATAAGAGTTGGAAGAAGAAGAGGGAAAGTCACGTAACGAAAAATCTGGAAAGAGCTTGCGCCATCAACAAGTGCAGCCTCAAAGGGATCATGAGGTAAAGATTGTAACCCAGCAAGAAGAATAAGAGCCATAAAAGGTGTCCACTCCCAGACATCGGCCATTATTACACTTGGTAAAGCCGTGGAAGGGTCTCCCAACCAGTTGAGAGGCTTAAAACCAAACATTTCCAAAAAATAATTTAGAGTTCCCAATTCTGGGTTATAAAGAAGTCTCCAAATAATTCCCACCACTACTGGAGTCATCGTGGTAGGCAGCACCAAAGCAGTTCTGTAAATTCCTATTCTACGTATAGGTCTATTAAGGAGCATCGCCACAACAAGTCCCAAAACAGTTTCAAGAACCACAACAGAAGCCACATAAATCAGAGTTACCTTTAGGGAAGTCCTGAAATAAGGGTCCTTTAAGAAAATGTAAGCATAGTTGCCAAGTCCTACAAATTTCCATTTTCCACCTCTCACTATATTCCAGTTAGTAAAACTCACCCCTAAAGAATAAATAAGCGGAAAAATTACGAGTAAAAGAAGAATGATAACTGCTGGAGCTATAAAAAAGAAAGGAACCCACTTCTTTTCCCTGAACACTAACCAACTCCCCTTCCTAGCCCCCCAGAATGCTTTTCTGGGGGGCTAAATAAAATTTATAACTGGCTTTATGTTACTCCAGATAACCCCAAAGTCTTAGTATTTCCTCAAAGCGGGCATTGGCCTCGTTTAAAGCAGTCTGAGAATCCTTTACCCCAGTCATAGCTTCAGAAAGCGCAACTTCCAAAGCATCAGCCAGTTCCGAGTAAGCAGGTATTCTTGGACGACCCTTAGCAAGCGGCAGAGACTTGAGCATTCCATCATACTCTACAAATTTGGCCCGGAGTTCGGGATCGTTGAGAGAAGAATAACGTGCCCCTGGCTGAGCATAGGCAAGTTTTTTCTCCATTTCGGGTGTGGTGGCCCAAACAATAAACTCCCAAGCAGCCTCTTTGTTTTTGGAGTCCTTGGGAATCATCAACCCCCATCCTCCAAAGGTAGGCGTGCGTTTAATACTACCATCTGGCTGCTTCTTACCAGGAATCAAGGTAAAGTTAAACTTGCCAACTATAACCGATTTGGAAGGATCTTGGCATAGGGGAGCCGAGTTCTGCCACTGGAGATTCATAGCTGCTTTTCCCTGAGCAAAGGCGTTGGCACACTCATCCCAGTCATAAGTCAAAACACCAGACGGTGCATAAGGAATCAAGCTCTTAAAGTAGTCAAGCGCTGCTACTGCCTCCGGGCTGTTTATAGTGGGATTATAGTTTTCATCATACCATTCTCCACCAAAGGACCAAAGCATGTTATCGTA
This sequence comes from Atrimonadaceae bacterium G-SL-SR-0-11, assembly GCA_048814795.1. Taxonomy (GTDB): domain Bacteria; phylum Atribacterota; class Atribacteria; order Atribacterales; family Thermatribacteraceae; genus Thermatribacter. The sequence continues at coordinate 1,807,888 of CP184673.1, forward strand.
AGTGCACTGAAGCTGTACTCCTCTGCGACCCATGAAGGTAAGTCCCGTCATGCCTCTATCCTTGAGCTTTTCGGTCAACATTGCTGCTGTCTCTCTGAATTCTTCCCAAGTATCAGGAGGAGTAATACCAAATTCTTCAAAGATATCAGTTCTGTAGTGAAGGCCAAAGACTGCTTGTATGAAAGGCAGGCCGTAGAGCTTTCCTTCCCACATGCCTTGCTCGCTCAAAACCGAGGGGATAAAGTCATCGAGAGCAAGCACCTCAGGATCGGTTCTCTTAACAAAATCTTCGACGGGTATTACTAATCCTTGCCCAGCATATTGACCAATCCAAACACAATCCACATGCACCACATCATATGCTCCTGTACCCTGGGTGACGGCCACTGCCTGCTTTTCCTGAAGCGTCGGGTAAGGAAGAATCTCCAGATTGACCTTAACACCCGTCAGTTGCTCAAATTCCGGGAGCAACTTTTTAAGAGCATCAGATCGGGGCTCTGCTACCATTGCTACGTTAATTGTTGTTCCCTCAAATGGTTTACTTGTATAGGTGCCAAATACATATTCCGCTGCCCAAGCTGTTGCCGTCATTAAGCAAAACACCACAATAAACCCCAAAATCCAAGCTTTAACCTTCATCTAACGTACCCCCTTTAAGCAAAATAACAGAGATTCAAAAAATGATTAGTAAAAACTTTTTTCGTTACCGTTACATCACCTCCAGCTTAATATGCTTCCACTCCAGGTATTCCTCCAACCCGTAGTGGCCAAGCTCAAGACCAATACCACTTTCTTTCCAGCCTGGATAGGGTGCAAATAAGCTATCCGGATTGATGTTATTGACTGCTACTGAACCCCATTCCAGAGCTTCTGCAACCTGAAAAGCCTTCCCCATATCTTGAGTGTAAAGATAAGCTACCAGCCCATAACGAACTGAATTAGCTTTTTCAATAGCTTCTTCCATAGTCTTAAAAGAATCTATTGCTACCAGAGGCCCAAAGGGTTCCTCCTGCATTATTTTCATATCAGGAGAAACATCCACCAAAACAGTGGGTTCAAAGTAAAAACCTTTTTGCAAGCGCTGTTCGTCGGGGCGCTTCCCCCCACACAGTATTCGCGCTCCTTTTTCCACTGCATCTTTAACGAATTCCTCCATTCTTTCCACACCAGCCTTATTCACCATGGGGCCGAGGTCAGGGGGCGGTTCATCAAAAGCCCCTCCAAGGCGAAGCTTCTGGGTTCGTTCAACAAAGTTTTTTACAAAATCATCCTTTATATTTTCCTCAACGAAAATACGATTCACCGAGTTACAAATTTGACCAGCGTTTCGGAAGGCCCTTTTCACCCCATCTTTCACTGCTTTGTCAAAGTCCGCATCAGCAAAAACAATGAAAGGTGAATGACCACCAAGCTCAAGAATTAAACGCTTTACATTCTTAGCAGAAGCCTCGATAAATCTCTTGCCAGTATCAGTAGAACCAGTAAGCGCTATTAACCTAACCTTAGGGTTGGAAAAAACTTCTTTGCTAATGATTTCATTATCTCCGTTTACAACATGTAAAACATCCTCAGGTAATCCCGATTCTACACAGGCACGTACAAACTCGATTGTGGAAAGTGGAGTTTCTCGAGAGGGCTTAACCACTACCGTACAACCCGCCGCAAGTGCTGGAGCAACTTTCCAGGAAATGAGACTAACCGGATAATTCCAGGCTGCAACCGCAAAAACCACACCCACAGGTTGACGAATGGCAATACTCCGCAAATTTGGAGCGTTAGGAGGAGGAACTTCTCCTAAGATGTTAACCGCAAGATGTCCATAATACTCGAGACAATCTGCAGCACCAAGCACTTCTTTGCAAGCATCTACAAAGCTTTTCCCCTGTTCTTGAGCAAGGAGTCTCCCTATCTCTTCCGAGCGCTCTCTAACCCTAACTGCACACTTAAGAAGCGCTCTACTTCGCTCGAGCGCAGGTGTGCGCGACCATTCCCGGAAACCTCGATAAGCTCTTTCAATAGCTTCAGCAATTTGTCCTCTATCAAGCTTAGAAACAGCGGCAAAAGCTTCTCCACAAGAAGGATCCACAACATTTATGAATCCCTGATTACCCTTTACCCATTCCCCACCAATCAGAGAATGATATTCCAGCATCAAGAAACCTCCTCTCCAAATCTTTCGAAAACAGGTTGCAACAAATCATGCATCTTCTTGAAACGTTTATAAGCTTTCTCGTACTCCACCTTACTTGAAGGATAAAACCGTTTTTTCTCCTTAACCCAAGTTCGAGCAACCTCTCGAGGATTGCTTCCCGAAAAACCAGAGAAAGCCAGGATGCCAGCTCCCAAAATACCACCCTCATTTTCTACCAGAGTAAAAACCTCTTTCTGGTAAATATCAGCTTTAATTTGGCTCCACAAATCACTCTTTGCTCCACCACCTACACAAGACATTTCTTTAATGTCACCCGGATAAAGGCGCTCGATCTCATCGAGACTCATTTTTAAATCAAAACAAACCCCTTCCAGAACAGCTCTCGCGAAATGAGCACGACGGTGATGAGGTAAAATTCCCAAGAAAACACCTCTTGCGTTCGGAGAGCCAAGCAAGCGTTCACCAAAAAGATAAGGGAAAAACATTAAACCCTCAGCTCCCGGTTGCACCCGAGCAGCTTCTCTATCAATAAGGTGATAAGATATCTCTTCTCCATTATTATCTTCTAATTTATAAAGTGCGTCTCTCAACCAGCGCACACTTCCTCCCCCGCTGTCGAGAATGCCAAAACTTATCCAACCAGGAATAGCATGATGCAAATTCATAAGCTTTCGCGACAAAAGGGGAGAAGGTGTAAACACTGAAACATCTGAAGCCGTTCCTCCAACATCACAGGAGCGACCTTCTTCAAACATTCCCCCTCCAAGAAGCAAGCAGAGCATGTCTCCTGCACCGCAAATCACCGGCACCGACTTTTTAAGACCAAGAAGTGCGTTAATATCCTTTCTGGTGACACCCATAACGTCAAAGGAAAAAACTACCTGGGGAAACTTTCTCTTATCCAACTCGAAAAGTTCAAAAAGGTCATCGTCCCAGGTCTTTTTTTCCCAAGAAAAGAGAAAAGTTCCCGAAGCCTCTGAATAATCTGTAGCAATCTCCCCAGTCAACAAGTAATTAAGGTAATCCTTGGCAGTAAGAAAGTAAGCTGTACGTTCATAAACTTCGGGAAGGTTTTCTTTTACCCAAGCCACTTTGGGGGCAATCCAGTTAGGTATTATTAAATTCGCAGTTTTTTGGATCTGTTCTTCCGGACTTAGTGACGTAGCAACTCGCTTGCATATATTCAAAGAACGTTTATCACACCAAATAGGAACCAGGTCCAGAAGTAACTCACCTTTAGAATTTACAGGACATACTGCATGCATTTGCGCACTCACACCAATGGCGAGAACCTCGAAATCAGAGAAACGCCCCAAAAGCTCCTTCATACACTCTATCGAAAGCTCCCACCATTCCCGAGGACTCTGTTCGGCCCAGGACGGGCGTGGAGAAGAGAAAGAAGGGTTTCTGCTCGCAAGCGCCAGAATCTTTCCCTCTTCGTCGATTAAAGCAGCGCGTACAGTCTCAGTGCCAATATCTACCACCAAAGCCCCCTGTAATTTGGACACTTTTACCCCTCTTTCTTTACTGTAACCCATACATAAGAAAGGGCGTGCGAATAAGGATTTTCGGCACGGTGAAACTTACCAAAGGGTATGTAGACCACATCTCCAGCTTTGACTTCAAATTTATCCTGATCTATTTCCATTATTCCCTGGCCGGAAAGCACAAAGTATACTTCTTCAAGTGGAGCGTGTTGATGTCCCCTTGTGGAACAACCCGGATAAACCACTGTATAGCCTACCTGTATCCTTTGTGATTCGGAATCATTCTCTCGAAGCAACATCCAGGTATCTCTTACTACATTACTCCCAATCTTGCTTAAAACTTCTCTAAAAGTATTACTACCTTCCTCGGGTTGAACTTCCGACAAATTTTTTCTGTAATAACTCATTTTAAAGACCTCCTATTTTCTTTTGGCCTTCCTTCAAGAAAAACCTTATATTCGTACTTATCAGCTCTGATAATAGAAATATCCACCTCAAAAGGAGTTCCATCTTCAAGATAAACAACTCTAACCGTATGAAATAAAGGCATTCTTTCGGGAATATGCAAAAGATCCGCTTCTAAGGGACCACTCATGTAAGCTTCAATAGTTTCAACCGCTCTATGTAACCTAAGACCATATTCTTCTTCAAGCAACTGATACAAACCCTTGGAGCGAAGACCTTCTTTTTTCTTTTCCAATTCGGGAACCATACGAGGAAGAAGATAGTTAGTAATAAAAGCAACGGGCGAGCCTCCGGCAACCCGAGTACGTTGCACCAGATAAATAAGCTCTCCTCGTTCAAGTTCCAGTGCTCCAGCTACTTTAGGAGGAGCAGGCACAAGTTCAACAGTAAGGGTACCGGTAGTGACCTCCATGCCCTTAGCACGCAAGGTTTCAGTAAAAGAACTAATATAGTTCAAATTTTGGGCAGTCTTAGGTTCTCGAACTACAGTGCCTTTCCCTCTCTTCCTGAAAATAAGGTTATCTTTTTCCAACTCCTGGAGAGCATTGCGAATGGTGGTTCTACTCGCCTGAAAAGTCACTGCAAGTTCTTCCTCAGAAGGCAGAAGCTCACCAGCTTTATATTTGCCACTCTCGATTTCCTCACGAAGTTGATAATAGATTTTAAGATAAAGGGGTATATCACTATGAGCCAAGCGTTCTCTTACCCCCGTCTTTCCATTAGTTACTACTTTTTTGTGAAATTGTTATTACTATTAGTGTAGAGAAACTCTTAAAATATGTCAATAGTGTCTTTTAGAAGTTGCTGGAAAATCTGAAATTTGATGGCTTTTCGTCCAAGAATAACCCTGTAAAGTTTTTTGCCAATTTGTTACTACATATACAGATGAAATGTACTACAAAAACTCGAGATTCTCTTCAGAAACAAAATATTGTGTTAAAACAGGAAGGTTAGCAAAATCCAGAACAAGGAAATTCGCCGACATCTTCGAATTAAAGTTAGTTTACTTAGAAAAGGAGGGGTTTTCAGGGAGAATCAATTCAAAATTCATTTTTTTGATTTTCTTTACAATTTCTCCAAATTCTTATCGCTACAAACGCTTTGCCAGAAAAACCAGCTCCACCTCTGAAATGAAAGAACTGATCGTAGAAGAGTTAATTACAAAATAGCTAAAGGCAGAGCCCGGATAAAAATAAGCCTTCAAAATAAAAGCGCCTGGATTTGATCTATGCCAGAGTTCAGTAAATACCATAAATAATATAACCCCAGCAGTCTCTTTATGCCGCACCCCCGGAGAAACTGGCACCAAGCCATTGCCCACTCCCTCAGGCATACCTGTGCCACGACACTTCTTTCGACTGGAGAACACCCCAAAATAGTGCAAGGGCCACTAGGTTATTATTCTTCAATAGCCCTCACTCTGAATACCCATTCTAAAGTGATACCAGGACTAAAAGAACAGACAGTTAAGAAACTCGAAGAAACACTCAAAAAAGTTCACAATGAAGATTGATTTCAACTGCTGTCAATCGGGTTTTAATGTCAGGGGGGAAATCGCTGGAAATCTTGAAAAAACTGGTCGGGGCGAGCCGATTTGAACGGCCGACCTCTTGAACCCGAGTCAAGCGCGCTAACCAGGCTGCGCTACGCCCCGACGGATTTAATATAGCATAGAAAAAAAGGCTCCGCAAGAATAGTTTTTGTTTTAAAGTGTAACTTGCTAAGCTAAAAAGGCTTTGAAAAAAATAACCTCCGAACAGGTTTTAACCCTGTTCGGAGGTTAAGAGTAAATAAGTTATTCCCTATTTTTCTACTTCTATTTCCACTTTCTTTGCCTTGGGTTTGCTGGGTTCAACCTTGGGCAAAGAAATGGTCAGTATTCCATCTTTATAGCTGGCCTTTACTTCATCCTGTTTTACTTTAGCAGGAAGAGCGATGCTCCGTTCAAAGGTACCACAGTAACGCTCTCTGCGACAATAACCAACGTCCTTTTCCTCCCATTCGTCTTTGATTTCACCCTTTATTTCTACAGCATCCTCAGTTACATTTACCTCGACATTCTTGGGATCAATACCAGGTATTTCTGCCTTAACCACGATTTCGTTTTCAGTCTCTGCCACATCCACAGCTGGGAAACCAGCGCTCCACAGAGGTCTGGTTATGAACGGTGCTTCCATTAACTCATCAAAAATTTCATCCAGATCACTCCGTAAATCAAAAAGATCCCAAAGTCTTCTTATTGGACTCCAGACTCTTTCCTCTCTTCGAGCAGGGACACTTCTTCTGGCCATCACCCATCCCTCCTTCCAGAATTTGTCTTCTTCAAAAGACGCCTTTATTATAATCAGTAAAGGTCAAAATGTCAATAGTTTAGTCAGGAAAGGTCAAAAAATTTTTTTTAAACCCAGTGAGCTTCCAAAACCTGCTGCACTGAAAAACCGGGTTGTTTTAAATAATACGAAAAAACCTCAACTATAGCTTCAAGGGGCACCAAACCTATGATTTCCGTCTCTTTGACAGAAACACCATATCTCATTGCTTCAAGCTTTATTATTTCAAAAACCTGGTACACTGGATTTTTACGATAATCAAGAATATTGCAGGAAACCTGTACCATGCCCCTCGAGCGAAGCTCTACTCCAATGGCTTTCACAAAACCTAACCCACCTACTTCTTTCCTGATGCGCCTGGCAATAGCCTGAGCTACTTTAATTTCCCTGCAATCCAGGTTAACATTAAAAGCAATTAACGGCTTTCTCGCCCCTATTACTGTTGCTCCCATAGTGGGATGCAGCGCTGGAAACCCAATATCAGGCAAAAGCCTGGGATCTTCCTTTATAGCTTTCTCCAGCCTTTCCCAGCCACCCTTTCTCAAAAAAGAAAGATCTTTATGCCAGGGCACCCGAGCCGCCTCTCCATAAAAATACACCGGCACTTTAAAACTTTCAAAAACCTTTTTACCAAGCTCCCAGGCCAGAAAACAACATTCCTGCATAGTAGAATTCTTCCAGGGAGTGAACGGTACAACGTCAACCGCACCAATGCGAGGATGCTCGCCCCTGTGTTTTCTAATGTCTATATAACGAAGGGTTACTTCGTAAATTCTCAAGATAGCTTTTTGAAGAGCTTTACCTTCGCCAAGAAGAGTAAAAACGGAACGGTTGTGATCGACATCAAAAGAGTAATCGGCAAGCTCAACCCCTTCCACACCAGAAGTTGCCAAAACCAATTCCTGTATCACATCCTCGGCAGATGTGCTCACATTAACTGCGCTTTGAATCACCTGATGCAAGCTCAAACCACCTCCGCCTTAAGAGTGTCACTCATCTCTTTAAGTGCAAAACGATGAGCATCAAGGTCAAAAGAAGTCACTCCCTGTTCATAAACTCTAACCTGGTATCCAAGCATCCTAGCTGAAGCCACAGTATACAGGACACAGATGTTAGTACATACTCCTACCACCTCCAGTTCTTCAACTTTTGCTTCCCTCAAGAACACATCTAAAGGAGTGCCAAAAAAGGCGCTGAAACGTCTCTTTGGTATTATGTAATCATCCTTTTCGGGCTGAAGTTCCTCAAAAATCCTGCTTCCCCACTCCCCTTCGATACAGTGAGGTGGAAATAGCTTAAACTCAGCATCATCTTTACGATGCGTATCACAAATAAAGAACAAAGGGTCGCCCTGCTTTCTTTTTGTTACAATCAACTCTTTGCAAAAACCAATAACCTCCCCTACCTGGTCTCCTACATAGAGTGCACCTTTGGGATGCACAAAGTCATTTAACATATCCACTATCAGTAAAGCCTTCATACCTCTCACCCCTTTACCAAACAATTGACTTTCGCTATTCAACTAAATACAATTGAAGCAACATGTATCAGCTTATATATTTCCTATATTTTACATTGATATTTTTAGCTTATCTGATCCCATACATTTTTCTTTCTCAAGTTCATCACGTATATGGTTCTTTTGTCTTTTGGGTACTTTTTGCTATTTTCTGTATAGTACTTCTTGAGAAAATAACCAACCACTGGAAAGATGAAAACTGAGTTTTTAATCCTGGCCCTCTCTATCTACATATTCTGGGGTACATTGGTTGCTATTTTCTCCTCTCGAGGAAAGAGCAAAAATCTCTTCGACTATTTCCTTGCCAGCCGTAAAATTTCCCCACTGGTTAATACTCTTTCTTACAGTGCTACCACTTACAGCGCTTTTATGATGTTAGGCCTTGCCGGGTTAACCTACCGTGCTGGTGTAGGAGCCCTGGGCTTTGAGCTGATTTATCTTTCAGGGCTAATACTGGCCGTCATATTTGGACCAAAATTTCTGAAGTTCAGCAAGGAAACTGGATGCATAACTCCAGCTGAACTCTTCTCCCTAAAATACAACCAACCACTGGTGGGTATAACTTTTGCCCTTATTTCAATGATATTTCTCGTTCCTTATGCAGCCTCACAGCTGATGGGCATCGGATACTTGCTGGAAACGCTTTCAGGAGGCAAAATAAGCTTTGTCGCAGGACTTGCTGTAGCAACATTTCTTGCTTTCCTATGGACAGAAATTGCTGGTCTTCGCTCAGTGGCCACTACAGACTCTCTCCAAGCCATGATAATGATTTCGAGCTCAATAATACTGGTTCTGATAGTCGTGTATAAATATCTTGGGGGTTTCGGGACAATGATCAATAAATTGGTTGTCGAGTATCCCGAATGGTTATCAGTGCCAGGAAACGGCTTTTTTTCTTTTCAAACCTTTCTGGGGCTTTCGCTACCCTGGTTTTTCTTTTCCATATCCAATCCCCAAGTATCACAAAGGCTTTTCGTGCCTCAAGGATTAAAGCAATTACGTCAGATGATCCTTGGTTTTTCAATATACGGTTTCACTTATACAATAATAACTGTATTAATAGGATTTTCAGCCCGTTGTCTCTTTCCACACCTTGAAAACCCAGATTTAGCTACACCAACCATCCTCTCTAATCTCAACATCTCGCCCTGGGTAAGCCTCTTGGTAAGCGTGGGCATATTTTCTGCAGCAGTTTCAACTATCGATTCAATCTTTCTAACACTTTCTTCAATGTTTGTTAAGGACATTCTGAAAAAACACGAGCTGGACGAAAGGAGCCAGCTTATCATAACCAGAAGCTTTATACCCATTTTGTGTTTTTCTACTTTTCTATTCGCTATACAAAAAATTAATCTCATAGCACTGCTCTCAGTAGCCTCTTCAGCAGGATTGGTAGCCTTAGTGCCCTCAACTATAGGAGCCTTCTATGGAAAGCAGAGAAGATGGCAAGCCGCTTTCTTCAGTATGCTTTCTGGAGCTACCACATCCCTTATCTTACAGACAACCAATTTAAAACCCTTTGGAATGTGGCCTGGAGTATGGACACTGATAGTGTCCACAATTATCTTTTGGAGCCTAAACTCAAAGAAGAGTTATGGTTGAGGAGTATCCTTATTCTCAACTAAAGGAACAAAAACGCAGCCTCCAAAATACTCAAGTCGGAGAGCCCCATCTTTCCTTTTGGACGCCCTGACCAGTTCCTGAGAGGTGTAACTTTCTCCCAGAGGCAAAACTATGTATCCTCCCTCTCGCAACTCCTCGATCCAGGCAGGATATATTTTGTCCGAGCAAGCGCTGACGATTATCTTATCGTAAGGAGCAAGTTCTGGAACTCCCTTACTTCCATCTCCAATCACAAAATGAACATTATCATACCCAAGCTTACGAAGGACTCGCAGGGCTCGTTGAGTAAGAACAGAAATCCTCTCCACGCTAACTACCATAGAAGCGAGTTCAGCAAGAATTGCTGTTTGATATCCAGAACCCGTGCCTATTTCAAGTATTTTGTCAGAAGGAGAAACTTCAAGCAATTCTACCATCAAGGCCACGATGTAGGGCTGAGAAATGGTTTGCCCTTCTCCAATGGGCAAAGGAGAATCCTGATAAGCCACAGAAAGATATTCTTCAGGAACAAAAAGATGACGGGGGATTTTTCTAAAAGCTTCCAAGACACGTTCATCTCTTATGCCTCGAGCCATAAGCTGCTCGGCCACCATTTTTTTGCGTTGTTCAAGAGTCAGGGGAGTATCCCACACACTCATCAATAGCGCACCCTGAAATCCCAGTAAATCCCACTGGGAGGTAACCACTCTTCCTGAGTTTCCCTTACATAAGCACTCGCTGGTCCTTTTTTTACCTCGTCAAAAAATTTTCTAACTTCGGATTCCGCGCCTTCGGCAACCACTTCCACACTTCCATCAGGTAGATTGCGCACAAAACCTACCACTTCAAAATCACCTGCTTTTCTCAAGACGAAATACCGGTAACCAACACCCTGAACTCGTCCCCTTAAAACAAGGCGCCCCTGAACCTTCTTTCTCTCACTCATCTTCGATCACACCAACCCTACTGGCAAGCTCCTCGTAGAGTTGATAATCAGTCAAATAAGGACGCAGTGGAGTAACCGAAACCCAAGAGTGATACACAGCAAAAAAGTCCGTGTTTCTCTGTAAGGCACGCTCTTTCCTGCCTTCCTCAAAAACAAACTCTTTCCAACCAGGCTCAGAAGCAATTCTTTCCTTAACTATCGTAAAATAGAAACGATCTCCCAATTCTGTAACAGTGATACCTTTAACCAGAGACGCTTCGGGAAGATCGGGAACGTTAACATTGAGCGCCAGGTTTTTCTCACGCTCCAGTATTTCCAAAAATTCTTCCCAAACTCTTACCGCAAAATGCGCAGCCAGCTCATAGTTATTCCAGGAAGAAACTGCAAGAGAAATTGCAAGAGAAGGAATTTCTGAAATGGCACCTTCCAGAGCCGCCGCAACAGTACCTGAGTAAAAAACATCAAAACCAAGATTGGGACCTCGATTAATACCTGAAACCACGAAATCCACTCCGTCGCTGCAAAAAACATTTAAGCCAAGGATAACTGCATCAGCCGGTGTGCCGTCAACTGCAAAACCCTTAACACCAGCAACCTCTACTTCCTTAACACGGAGCGGTCTATAAGCAGTTATGCTATGGCTGGAACAGGAACGTTCATCAAGCGGTGCCACAACTATAACTTCTGCAACCCTGGCAAAAGCCTTGACCAGCTCCTCTATCCCCCTGCTACGATATCCATCATCATTGGTAATCAGTATCCTCCGCCTGGACATCAAACTATCCCCCCAACCTGCTCGCTATTTCCCTGGCCACAACCACCCCAGAAGCGGAAGCCTGAACCAATCCCCTGGTGATACCAGCACCATCACCAATCAAAAAAAGGTTTTCAACATCACTCTCTAAATGCCGATTAAGCTTCACCCGAGAAGAATAAAACTTAACCTCCACCCCATAAAGCAAATTATGAGGAGAATTAATGCCCGGAATGAACTTGTCCATGGCATAAATCATCTCAAGAATATCTTGAAGAAAACGATAGGGCAAAACAAAACTAAGATCTCCAGGGCTCGCACCACGAAGAGTGGGATTCACCATAGATTTTCGTATGCGCTCTTCTGTAGAACGTCTGCCCATCTGGAGATCCCGCAGACGTTGAACAATTACTCCTCCACTCACTATATTAGCAAGTTGAGCAACATATCTTCCATAAGCGATTGGCTCATGAAAAGGAGCCGTAAAATTGGTGCTAACCAGAATAGCAAAGTTGGTGTTCTGGGTTTTCCTGTTCTCGTAGCTGTGTCCATTCACGGTAATAATACCATCATTATATTCAGTAACCACCTCTCCATAGGGACACATACAAAAAGTACGCACTTTGTCATCAAAAGTACGTGAGTAATAAACCAGCTTTAACTCATACATGATGCGAGTATAGCTTTCCATCACCGAAGCAGGAACCTCGAAACGCACTCCCAGATCCACAGGATTGTTTTCAAGCTTAACATTCAGCTTTAGACATTCTCTGCGCAACCAATCGGCACCCACTCTACCCGGAGCCACTACCACAAACTTGCTATGTATCTCTTTGCCATTTTGGAGTTTGATCCCCTCTACCCTGCCATTTTTAGCGATTATCTCTTCGGCTGACATGTTGCTAAGAATATCTACTTTCCCACGCAAGTACTCCTGCATATTTTTCAAGATTTCCCTGCAACGATCAGTGCCCAGATGCCTCACTCGAGAAGGGACCAAAATCAGCTCGGCCATTTCAGCCCTGCGACGGAGTTCCTCAACCTTATCCTGGTCATCACCATAAACCTTTGAAGTTCCGCCGAAACGCTGATAGATCGAGTCAACATAATTAACAACTTCTCTGAAAAGAGCGGCATCAAGATAAGAATTAAGCTGTCCACCCACCTGATCTGAAAAAGTTAATTTACCATCACTGAAAGCCCCTGCTCCTCCCCAACCACAAAGCAATGAGCAAGGAGAACATTTCTGACATATTCCGCTATTCAAACGAGCAGGACAAACTCTCTTCTCGATTTCCCGTCCCCGATCAACAAGCAACACTTTCAGTTTTCCACGCTCGGAAAGCTCGAGTGCAGTAAATATGCCCGCAGGCCCAGCGCCTACAATGACTACGTCATAATTCTTTTCCATTTTTTTCCACCCGATTTCTTGATTTCCTCCAAAATGCTCAAAGCTACCTCAAGTGCGTTTTTGCCTTCTTCAAGACCAACCAAAGGACGTTCTCCGTTGCGCACACAACGAATAAAATGTTCCAGCTCCAGGCGGAGTGGCTCCCCCTTTTGCATAATGGGCTTCTCGATTAGTTGAGGAAAACCCGAAGAAGCCTTTTTATAAAGAGCCAGTTCTTGTTCGAGGTAATCAATGGATATAAAAGAATCTATCTGGGTTATTTCCATGCGTCTAATCTTTTTACGGGTCACCCGGCTGGCAGTTAAATTGACTATACACCCGTTATCAAAAAGAATTTGAGCGCTGGCAATATCTTCCTGGGAGGAAAAAACCGGATAACCAAAGGCCCTTATCTCCACCACTTTTCCACCAACAATACTCATAACTATATCAATATCATGAATCATGAGGTCCAAAACCACACCAACATCAGTGTTGCGGTCTTGATAAGGACCCATGCGAGCACATTCAATAAAAATGGGCTGAGTGATGAGTTTAACAAGTTCCATAACAGCAGAATTAAAGCGCTCAATGTGGCCAACCTGTAAAACCACTTTTTTAGCATTGGCCATCTCCATAAGTTCTTTGGCTTCTTCAAGAGTAGTGGTTACTGGTTTTTCGATAAGAATATTGATGCCTGCCTCTATAAAATGACCAGCGATGCTCCTATGCAGAACTGTGGGCACTACTATACTCACCGCATCTACAAGACCAAAGAGATCACGGTAATCATAAAAAGCACGAGTGAAATAGCGCCGAGCAACTTCCTGAGCTCTTTCACGATCAACGTCAACCACACCCACCAGCTCTACTCCAGGAAGCTCTGAATAAACCCGTGCGTGGTGTTGACCAAGATAGCCAACACCAACTACACCTACCCTAACCACCTTCAAAAATTTTCCTCCTTTGATATTTCAGCAAAGCTTTTCTCGCCGTCCACCAGAAAATTTCGAATTGATTCTACAATTTCCCAACGCTCCTCTTCACCGAGAAGTGGATGCACTGGGATAGAAAGTACTTCCCAACACAGTTTCTCTGCTACTGGAAAGCGAAGAGGGTTTAAAATTTTTCTCAGAAAAGGTTGTTGGTGTAGGGGAAGGGGATAATAAACTTCGCAACCAATGCCCTGAGCAAGCAGAAAACTACGCAAGTTATCCCGTTTTTCTCTAACCTTCAGAGTATACTGGTGATAAACATGGAAACAACCTTTGGGAACAAAAGGAGTTTCTATCCAGGGTATTCCAGAAAGATGCTGATCATAAAAATGGGCGTTTTCACGTCTCTTTTGATTGTTTTCATCCAGCTTTCGCAACTGTACTCTACCAATAGCTGCCCCTATATCGGTCAACCTGAAATTGTAACCAAGCATTTCATGAACGTATCGCTTCCGACTTCCATGGTTAATAAGCATTCTGCATATCCCGGCAAGTTCTTCAGAAGTCGTAACAATCATGCCACCTTCACCAGCAGTCATATTTTTGGTGGGATAAAAACTAAAAACTCCAGCTTCCCCAAAACTACCCACTTTCCTCCCAGAATAAAGAGCTCCGTGAGCCTGAGCACAATCTTCAACCAGAAAAACACCGTATTTTTTAGCCAGAAACCCAATTTCCTCAACAGCACAGGGCAAACCAAAAAGATGCACTACAACGATCCCCCGAATGCCTGATTCCCGTTTAAGAATATCTTCCAGCTGATTAGGATCAATATTAAACGTTTTCTTGTCAACGTCACAAAAAACAGGTATACCACCACACTGAAGAATAGCACTGGCTGTAGCCACAAAAGTAAAAGGGGTAGTCACCACTTTTACGCCCTCTGAAACTCCCAGGGCTTTCAACACCACAAATAAAGCGGTTGTCCCATTAATAGTAGCTATAGCATGGGGTACCCCTAAATAAGCAGCAAACTCGCTTTCAAAAGCTGCAACCTCTTCACCTTGAGCCAGATGCCCTGAAGCAAGTACTCTCTGAACTGCTTTTTGCTCTTCATCTCCTATGTCCGGTTTACAGATTGGTATCCTCATCATCAAACCTTCCTCAACACCAAATATTTAATTTCTTCTCTAAATTTCGTTCCCTAATACAATAGTCAACACCGCTCTTTTTGTCTACCGGTAAGCTCTGAAATATATCTACGGTAATTTTCATAAGCCTGAAGAGTTTCTTCAATAGCATCACCACCAAATTTCCGACAATAATTTTGGGCTAAAACAAAAGCCAATACTGATTCCGCAACAACCAGCGCCCTTGGAACAGCACAAATATCTGAACGCTCAAAACGAGCTGGAACCTCCTCAAGTGTCAATAAATCGACACTCGGCAAGCCCTTTCTCAAAGTTGGTATCGGCTTCATTGCACAACGCACCCACAAGGAATCCCCCCAGGTTACTCCTCCTTCCAAGCCACCTGAGTGACAGCTTTTTCGCACAAAGGGAAAATCCTTTTTAGAAGGATCATAAAATATGGCGTCATGCACTTCGCTACCCCTTTTTTGGGCAGAAAGAAAACCTTCCCCTATTTCCACTCCCTTTATACCGGGGATACTCATCAAGGCGCCAGCAATCTGCGAGTCTAACCTGAGCTCAGCTTCCGTATAGCTACCCAAGCCTGGAACCAATCCCCACGCACCAACCACAAAAGTCCCTCCCAGGGTGTCTCCTTCTTTCTTGACTTTTTCTATTAAACTGATCATTTTTTCTTCCAGATCTTTATCAAAAGTGCGAAGCAAGGATCTTGAAGCTCGCATAACCTTTTCCTGAAATGTCAAGCTACTTTCTGCACGCACATTTCCTATTGACTCCACAAATCCTCCTACTGAAACCCCAAAATATTTGAGAAAAATTTTAGCAAAAGCACCAGCAATAACCCTACCCACAGTCTCTCGAGCGCTTGCCCGTTCAATAACATTACGAATATCTTTAAAATGGTACTTAACCAAACCAGCCAAATCAGCATGACCTGGCCTGGGCACAGTTACCGGGGTATAGCCTGGAGGAAGCGTCCCTTCAGAGCTCATAAGGTCAATCCAGTTTTGGTAGTCTTTATTTTTAACCAGGATAGCAATTGGACTACCTATGGTCTTGCGAAAACGGACTCCACTCAAAATCTCCACACGATCCTTTTCTAAATCCATACGGGGTCCAGAACCAAAGCCTCTCTGCCTGCGTTCTAATTCCTCATTTATAAAATCCAGATCAACTTCCATATTGGAGGGAAAACCACGGATTATCACCACTATACCTTTACCATGAGATTCCCCCGCAGTGATATATTGAAGCATCTTAAAGCTCCTTCCGTCTACCCTCAAGGGTTTTCAGAAATTCCAGAAGTTTTTGGATATCGTTACTTTCAAGAATTTCGCATAATTCCATGAAACACTCTTTAAATTTTCGAGCCCTCTCCAGGATCTCTTCACGATTCGTCCAGAAAATATCTGTCCATACTTCTGGATTGGAACCAGCTACACGTACAAAATCTCTAAAATAAGGCCCGGCAAGAGGATATACTTTTTTTCTTTCTTTAAGGATACCCCAGAGATACGCGTTAGCTATAAGATGCGGCAGATGGCTCACCAGGCAACACACCGTATCATGCTCTTCAGGAGTTAAAAAAAAACCTTACCACCAAGAAAGTTTACTATTTCGTCAATCAGAGCAACTTTATCTTCCAACGGAGAAAAAGGAGTTATTAAAACTGGCGCCCCCTTAAAAAGACCAGCCTTAGCTTCGTCAAATCCTCCTTTTTCACCACCTGCCATGGGATGAAATCCAGCATAAAGGTGATTACCCAAAAAGGGCTTTATCTGCTGATAAACCCAGCTTCGAGTACTTCCCATATCTAAAACCAGTGTTCCCTCGGAAAGGACTTCTTTTATTTCAAAAAAAACACCTGGCACAGTTCGCACAGGAGTTGCTATAAAAACCAAGTCCACCTCATTTGCGGCTTCGGCAGCCGACGAAGCCTGGTAATCAATAAGTCCTTTCTGCTTGGCCTTCTCAAGGACAGAGCGATCAACATCAAAACCCTTTACAAAACCACGGCGAGGCCACCTTAGGAAGTCCCAAAACAGAGAAGCTCCTATCAAACCTAAACCAATGACTCCCAAAGAAAGGGTCACCTTAAAGCTCCTTTCCCAAGACAGGCAGAATTCTGCGCAAATGATTCACAAGCTCAGCGAACATTTCGGGAGTTATGGATTGAGGGCCGTCAGAAAGCGCTTCTATAGGATTAGGGTGGACTTCTACCAGCAAGCCATCCGCCCCAGCAACAATTGCAGCAAGGCTCATCGGTATCACCAGGTCGCTCCTACCCGTTCCATGACTGGGGTCAACAACTACCGGGAGATGGCTTTGTTTTTTTATGATGGGAATACTGCTCAAATCAAGGGTATTACGGGTAGAAGGCTCAAAGGTTCTTATGCCCCGCTCACATAGAATCACCTGGTAATTACCCTGTGCCAAAATATATTCCGCAGACATAAGAAGTTCTTCAACGGTGCTCATCATTCCCCTTTTAAGAAGTACCGGTTTCCTGAGCTTACCCACAGCCTCAAGCAACCTGAAGTTTTGCATATTACGGGCACCTATTTGAATGATATCCGCATACTCTGCCACCAGCTCGAGCTCTTCTATGCCTAAAGCTTCTGTAACAACAGGAAGGCCTGTTTCTTCTCGTGCCTTAGCCAGAAATTTCAAACCTTCTTTTCCCAACCCCTGAAAACTATAAGGAGAAGTACGCGGCTTAAAGGCTCCTCCTCGTAAGATATGCCCGCCCGCTTCTTTCACCTTTTGAGCAGTGTATACAATCTGTTCCTCGGATTCCACGGCGCAAGGACCAGCCATGATGGCTATCTTACCACCACCAATCTTCACACCACCAACTTCTACAACAGTGTCCTGATTTCTAAACTCCCTACTGGAAAGTTTATAGGGAGTAAGAATGGGGACTACCTTCTCTACAAAGGGTAAAACTCCGATTTTCTCCTCAATATTTGCTTTGCGCTCATCGCCTATAGCGCCAATGATAGTACGCTCGACTCCTCGAGATATGTGCACTCCAAAGCCCATTATCTTAAGGCGGCGTACTACTTCCTCGATTTGTTGCTCACTTGCACCACTACGTAGGACAATAATCATCTTCCCTTCAAACCCCTTTCCAATCCATGAATCCGGTATAAGTTTCCACAAGCAGCATTTATATCCTGACCACGAGAGAGTCTTACAGAAACCTCCAAACCATTTTCTTTTAAAATATTATAAAACTTTTTGACTCTGGGAGGCGAAGAAGGCAGAAAAGGTAATCCTTCTACTTGATTACCAGGAATAAGGTTAACAAAAACGTTAATTCCCCTCAGGATTTTGACCAGCTCGTAAGCGTCTTTAATACGGTCGTTTACGTCCTCCCAGAGGGTATATTCGATAGTCACTCTATGACGCGTGCGAGCAACATAGGCTTTTAAAGCGTCCAACAAAGACCTCAAAGAATAAACCCGATTCAGCGGTATCAAATAATCTCGAACTTCTGAAAAAGGCGATTGTAAAGAAACCGCCAAACGCAACTCAGGCCAATCTTCAGCAAGCCTTAAAATAGCAGAAGGCACACCTGCTGTAGAAACGGTAACGCGCCTTGCACCTATACCCATCCCCCAGGGAGCATTCAAAATCAGCAAAGCCCGATGAAGATTGTCGTAATTCAACAACGGTTCACCCATCCCCATGAAAACTATGTTATTAACTCTTCTACCCAGTTCCCTGGCAGCCAGCCAAACCTGGCCTACAATCTCCCCAGGCTCCAGGTTTCTCTTGAAACCCGCCTGACCTGTGGCACAAAAAGAACAGCCTACTGGACAGCCTACCTGAGAAGACACGCAAACCGTCAACCTGTCTTGGTGAGGAATAGCAACCGTTTCAATACTCATACCGTCAGCTAAGGCAATCAGGAATTTACAAGTTCCATCGCTTGAGTTAACAGTATCTATAACCCGCATGGGATTCACAACGAATTCCTGAACCAGTTTCTCGCGCAAACTCTTAGGAAGATTGGTCATCTTCTCGAATGAATCAACCCGCTTCCGATAAATCCACTCGAATATCTGTTGGGCTCTGTAGGTAGCTTCCCCCCAATCCCTAAGAAGAGAAACGAGAGATTCAAGAGTAAATCCCATGATACCAGTTTTCCTTACTTCCATTCTTGCCTCCGCAAAAGAGCTAACTTGGGAAAACGTGAGCTCAAAATTTTATAAATAAAACAAGATATTAGAAAACCGGAGAAACATTGAAATATATCTATTGGAATCTCTATCAGTAAAGCCGGCCAGCCAAAAAGAATAAAGGCGCTTATTCCATAACCTCCCACCATTACCAGTGCTCCCCAAAAAAAAGCGTGCCAATCAAGTTTTCCCCTCCGAACTACCAACTCCCCAACAACGTAACCTTCACCGGCTTTTACCAAAAGAGTAAAAGGAATCCATATCAAGTATCCCATCTGAAGGTCAGCAAGCACAGAACCCAGCGAAGCAGTAACCGCCCCTACAAAAGGGCCCAGGATAGCGGAAATAAGAAAAATTACCGCCTCACCGAGATGAAAACCAAACCGGTGCGAAGCAAGGGGTATATGCAAAAGGGTGGTTAGAAATACCCCAACCACGCCCAGCGCACTTACCGCAAGCAATAAAGTTCCCTTTCGGATCATAGGAAGAAGTGTAATTTTTTCTAAATATTTTACAACAAGCATCATCATTTTCAAACATGAACCCTATTAACCCGCAACCTTAATAAAATAAAAAACCACTTTCGCATAACTTTTATTTTCCGACTTCTGCTTTTGGGGGAATACTTGAAAAACAAACAACGAATCTCAAAAAAGCACCACCCTGCATTTCCTACCACAATGTAAAAAATTTGATATAGAATTAAGCAAGAAGCAAAAAGAGAAAGGAAGGGTCAAATTGGACAAAAAAGATATTGAACAAATTAAAACAAAGCTAATAAAATTGCGAGAACATCTGTTACGCATGGTAGAAAGAGAACAAAATTTCACCAAAACCAGCAATCCTCTCAAAGAATCTCGAGACGAAGGAGATTTTGGACAGGGCACCTTAGACATGGAAATCGAAATAAGTTCTTTGGAAAGCTTACAAAATATCCTGCAGCTGGTAGAAAGAGCTCTCAAAAAGATTGAAAAGGGTACTTATGGTATTTGTGAAAAATGTCGACGTCCTATTGACAAAGCACGCCTTGAAGCCCTACCCTACGCTATTTTATGCATGGAATGTCAAAAAAGCGGATAAAAGAGGAAAGTAAGAGGAAAGTAACAAGAGAAGGACAAAAATAAAAAAGGGGCAATGCCTCTTACCCTTTAAGACATTGCCCCACCTAAGCAAAAGAAGTGAGTCAAGTGTGTACCATTTTCTCAAGCACACCCAGCCTTTCTTCAAGCACCAACGGTATTCCAAAACCAAGATTTTTGGGGTATTCCACTCCCCGGTCCAAAACCTGGTGCTGGTAATCAGAAATCCTGAAATAGTTAACAATATAACGCTTCGCTTCTTCAACATCAAAGGGTTTACAAGAAAACACGTCTACGTTTAGATAGCGTTGCTTTGGAAAAGTGTGAATGCTAATGTGGCTTTCCGCTATGATTACTATCCCAGATATTCCCGCTCTTTCTTCCCCTTCTCCATACTTGAAAACGTAAGGTGGAAGAACTTTGGTCATATCCATTTTGTCTGGGCACTCATCCAAAAATCTGCGCACTAACTCCACATCACCAAGAAGCTTGGGGTCTTCACTGTACCCATCGATAACCAGATGAGTGCCCACTTCCAGTATTTTCTTCATGATCATCCCTCCCTTCGGGCTAATTATTTTGAAAAGATTTAAAAACAAAAATATCTGTTCTTCTTAAGAAGAACAGATATTTTACAATAAAAATGGTCACAACCTGTTTTCGAAAACAGGTTGTGACCATTTTTACCTATATCCGCAAAATCAATTCTATCGCCTGACGTAACCTTTTCAAAACGCCGTGCCTCCTTCCGGGTTTAACCCGAAATTTAGTTTTTTAGAGAGGCACTCCTCCCACAAAAACAGGGAGAGGGCGACTATCACACCTTTCTGGTGCTAAAGTCGAATCCCCATTCACCTCCTGAATAAACAAAACAAGCAAAGTTAATTATATTTTTTTTTGAAGACTTGTCAAGAATTTTAAAAATAGCTCTTAATTAAAATAACTCAACTAAAAAGAGAGAGCTGCTTTCTTGTAGAATCACAAATTTTTTCTCCGTTAATCAGTAAAAACGGTGCAGCTTTCTTAAGACGGATTCCTACTCTTTTTAGAAAAGAAATGTCAGTAATTTTCCCCTCTTTCCTGACCTCAACAATGCGCTTTGCAGAAAGAGGACCTATACCGGGCACCCTAAGTAAGTCTTCAAAAGAGGCCCTGTTAACCTCGACCGGGAAAAACTCTGGGTGTTTCAAGGCCCAAAGAGTTTTAGGATCTTTATCCAGAGGAAGATTACCATCTTCGGAAAAACAAATTTCACTCAATGAAAACCGGTACTTTCGCAAAAGATAATCCACCTGATACAGGCGTACCTCTCGCCAGGGACTAACTGCTGGCCTATCAGCAAAGGGAGTTCCCCAAACAGGCTGAAATGCGCTGTAGTAAACCCTGGCCAAATAAAACCTTTTATAGAGCAAAAATGCTGTGCTCAAGATCTCTCTATCTTTTTCCGTACTCCCTCCCACCACAAACTGCGTAGTAATCCCGGCCGGAGTACATAGACCTTTTCTGCGCAGATCAGAAAGAAATGCAAAAAGGGTCATAATTTTAGAAAAATTCTTTTGAGGGGCTATTGAAGACAGGTGTTGAGGATTGGGGGCTTCAAGATTCACTGACACACGAGTAGCAAGACGTACTGCCTCCTCTATATAATCATGTGTGGCCTCGGGTAGAATTTTCAAGTGAATATAGCCTTTAAAGTTAAACTTCTTTCGAAGTATCTCAACAGTTCTCAACATTTCATTCATCGTCCAGATAGGATCGCGAGAAACTGCAGAACTGAGAAAAAGACCTTTAACCAGACCCTTTTGCCATAGATGAAGAAACAATTTAACCAGTTCCTCTGCTCTCAAAGAAGTTCTTCGAAACGGTGAACCAAAGCGATTAGCACAATAAAGGCAATTATGCACACAATCGTTGGAGAGCAGAATTTTAAGAACCTTAACCACTCTTCCATCAGGAAGAGAAGCCGGATAAATCCACCCCCCTTGTGGATTGCTCTTCCTTGAGGGCTGTCCAAAACAAGAACCACAGAGATCAAAACGCGCACTATCTGCAAGCAATTTTACTTTATCGTCAAAATCTAAAAACGCCACTTTTAATCACCAAAAAAATCAAACTGGACTCATCTAAATTATAGCTTACTTTCACAAACAAATTTGACAGTAAAATCAAAGCTATATAAAATTAAAAACGAGGTGCGCCCGTAGCTCAAAGGACAGAGCGGCGGTCTCCTAAACCGCAGGTTGAGGGTTCGACTCCCTCTGGGCGCACCAGGTTTTTTCTAAGGCGTTCCAGTAGTTTCTTGCGGCTTTTAAGTTAGTCCCACAACGCCGGCTTAGGAGTTCTTCTTGTGGTTATTGAAAGTGACTTTCTTATAAAATAATCCATAAACATAAACCCTGCTTATCAAATCTTTTTGCTTAAGGAGTGAAAGCAAAATGACATCTTACATAATACACAATGAAGACGTTCTCAAAATTAGCGTAGAAATACCAGAAAATCACCAGCACATCCGCACCACCATAGTTTTGAATAACGGAACAGAACTGGTCTTTCAGGAGGCTACCATAGCTAACCTGGTAAGAGCCTTTCTAACAGTAAAAACTCACCCCTTTTGCAAGAAAATAAATTTAATTGGTCAAAAAGTCAGCGGGCAGAAAGAGGGCTACGCACAATGGCAGCTTCTCGAAACAGATTCACCTGCAAAGGAAACAACAATTAATAAAGGAACCCGAAATTAGGACTCGATCACTTTTCTATAGAGAGCAAACTTCTTGTAAGGAACCCCTCCCAGAGACTCTGCTTCTCTACACATTTTAACATTCCTGGCGTTTATTGAAGAACCTTCAGCAAAAACATAACCTCTTTTACATCCCTCTTTAAAAATCTCCCACAAAAGTGCAGCAGGAATCCCTTTTCCCTGATACTGAGGAATTACAAAAAGGAGAAAAGCCCTGCCCCGATTGATTCTGTGTTTATTAAGGAGAAAGGTCAACCAGCCCAGAGGAAAAAGCCTACCTTTCATCTTTTTGAGAACTTGATTATAATCAGGAATAGCCACTGCAAAACCTACTGGTTCTTCTCCAACCCAAGCAATTTGGGCAAAACTGGGAGGAATAAAACTTTTGAACTCCTTTGCCATAAGGCTAAGCTCCTCTACGGTAGGTGGAACAAGATAACCATATTCAAGGGAAATGAGAGATTTTTCCAAAATACTTTGAATAGCTCTAACCTCTCTCTCAAACTGGTCATAATCAATGGGTCTAATTGTAAAACCAAACTTATGCTTGGCATACTCTATAGCACGCTGATAACTTTCAAAAGGCATTTGTTCAAGATCATAACGGTAAGCTACAAAAGTGTGATACCTCTCAAAGCCATACTCCTCAAAAAAATCCTTGTACCAGGGAGGATTGTAGGGAGTAAAGATTAGCGGAGGTTCTTCAAAATTTTCGATTAGCAAACCCCTAAAATCATCACCATTAGTAGGCGAAAGCGGACCCATAAAGGAGCTCACGTTATATTTCTTAAGCCATTCTTCAGCCGAAGCAAAAAGAGCCATAGCTACTTCCTTATTATTAGCACATTCAAAAAGCGTAATATAACCCTCTCTTTTGTTCTTCAAACGGTTAAACTTCTCATCGACGCCTACCGCAATTCTTCCCAAAACCTTACGGCCCTCCAGGGCTAAGTAAAAAGTATGCGGACCACTCTGGAAAAGGGGACTCTTCGAGTATTGAACAATCTTTTTCATCTCGGCTAAAAGAGGAGGAACCCACAGAGGGTCGTTTTTGTAAAGCCAAAAAGGAAATCTAATAAATGCTTGCTTTTCTTTCCTGGTTCTTGCTTCCTTTACATCCAAAATAGGTAACCCCCAATAGAATTTTAGATTTTTCTAAAAATAGTATCACCCCTTGGAGAAATGACAACCTTTGATCTGCATTGTTTAGAAAAAATCTATTCATTCGATAAAACAAAGCACATAGTGGTTAACCCTACAATTTCTAAAACGCACTACTTCAACAGGAAAACCAAGCTCTCTAAGCATAGTATAAACACCGATACCACAAGTCTCCATAGAAGGACGAACCCTCTCTGGATAACAACAGAGGTGCTTACAAGGGCATCTTCCACATGGCCCGCAGGGTCCTGGAGGTATAGCGAAAACCCTGTGATATCCTTCGAGAACAAGAGCTCTCTCTAAACAAATTTATAGCCTTTCGCAATCTAGATGCTTCCTTTCTCAAGGTATGGTTTTACCGTCTTTAAGGTCAAGCAAGCAAGGTAAATGGTCCGAAGCCTCAAGCACATAAGGAAACTCTTCAGGATAAATGTAGTCGACTTTCTTAAACCTGGAATATGTCTTCTCATCGAGCAGAAAATAATCAAAGAGAGCTGGAGGATAGTCTTTGCTTTTCTCGCTCCAGAGCTTGCCTTCGGAATCTCTATCCGAGTGCAAAAGAGTAACATTGTAGAGCCTGGTCTTAACTCCATCCACCTCAAAATCGCGTCCAAGCAACTCCATAAGATCCGGAACGCCAGCCAACTTTTCCTTCTCATCCAAACCAGGAGTATCATTAAAATCACCAAAAACTATTACACCTGCTCCAGAGTTCTCGGAAAGTTCTTTCTTAACCAGCTCCAGAAGCTTTCTTCCCTGGATGTCTCTTTTGTGAGCCGATTCTCCAGCACGGTCCTCAATCTGAGATTTAAAATGAACCAGGAAAAGCGTCATCCTGTCCCCATTTCGAGATATTGTGGCTCGCAAAACACCTCGGCTACTGAAGGTGCGAGGGTCTAAAAGATCTATGGACTCCACACTCCAATCTTTTCTGACTAAAAGACCCAGAGGTATACCTGCGGTTCTCGAATCTGTAGCTCTAAAGCTAAAGCATCGGTAACGATTACCCAAAAATCTTTCGTTTAAAAAAACGAGCTCAGCAAGACCCGCACTTTCTAAGATACCTACCACGTCTGGATTAAACCTATTTATTACAAAAGATGCAACAGCAATCCTCTTTAAATCCTTCCAGTCAAGAGAAGAACCTTCATCAAAAAACACCCCCGGTTCGCCATCAAAGCACAACCAGAAGTCCTTGAGATTGTAATTCATTATGCGAATATCAGCAAAAAGCAAAGAATTAGAGCCCACGATAAACAGAAGCAAAAATATACAGTAAAATAGGCAAGTTGTAACCTTATTCATCGTATTCTTAGCAAGAAAAGACTCTTCGTTAACATCTTAAATCTTAAAAAACAACTTACGCAACATTTCTAACCATTCGTTAAAAAACAGAGAAGATATCCCCAGAAACTAACGATCAAATGAAAGTTTTTTCCCTAAATTCCAGAGTTTCAGCGTATTCAGGACCGAAAGAAGAGTTACTCCTACGTCAGCAAACACAGCCTCCCAGATGTTTGCGTCACCAGCTACACCCAACGCCATAAAAACAGCCTTTACTCCTAAAACCATCACAACGTTTTCAAGCGCAACTCGCCTCACCATCTTTGCTATCCTTACAGCCTCATAAACTCGCCAGGGATTACCGTCAGCAACCACCACATCCGCTGTTTCCATAGCTACACGACCACCTGAAGCACCAATTGCTATGCCAACATCGGCCTGTGCTATGGCTGGCGCATCATTAATACCGTCACCGACAAAAGCCGTTAAACCATTTGCCATTATCTCTTCCTTCAAAATTCTAAATTTGTCTTCAGGTAATAAACCAGCATAAAGGTGTTCAATGCCCAGCGCTTTGGCAACTTTTGCAGCCTCTTCCTTGGAGTCTCCAGTCAGAAGATAAGTTCGGATACCCATTTTGTTGAGCTCCTCAACGGTTCTTGCGGCCTGACGTTTTAACTCGTCGCCCAACTTAATGTAACCTGCGTATTCCTTATCAACCACCACATGTATCGCATCAGGAATTTTACAAACTTCGCTTCGGTGTTTTATTTCCATTCTGTGTAACAAATCATCATTACCCACATGCACTACACGTCTCCCAACTATTCCCTGAATACCCATCCCTGGCATTTCCCGAACCTGGTTTACCGGATACTTAGTCCCAGGCCCATATTCTTTTACAACCGAACGTGCAATGGGATGGTTTGAAAAAGACTCTACATGAGCTGCATATTCGAGTATTTCCTCTTTACCAAAAGGAGGTTCCCCTTGAATTTCCCTTATCCTAAAAGACCCCTCGGTCAGAGTTCCTGTCTTATCAAAAACCACGTTCTTCACTCTGGCCAGAGTATCCAGACTTTGGGAACCCTTGAAAAGAAGTCCTCTTTTTGCAGCAAAACCAATGCCAACAAAATAGCTGAGTGGAATGCTCAAAACCAGAGCACAAGGGCAGGAAATAACCAGAAGTACCAGTGCCCTATAAAACCAGAGAGAAAAACTTCCCCACCCAGCAAGCGGTGGAAAAATAGCCAGGAAAACTGCTATTAAAACCACAAGGGGAGTATAAATTCTGGCAAAAGTGGTAATGAAACGTTCAACTCTTGCCTTGCGTTCCAAAGCTTTTTCAACAAGCTCCATAATGCGAGAGATTGAAGTATCCTTGTAGGCACTCGTAGCCCGGATTTTGAGTACTCCCTCTCCATTTAGAAAACCACCCAGCACTTTCCCGCCAGGACGTACCAAAACCGGCCTCGGCTCTCCAGTAAGTGGAGAAGTATCTACCAGTGACTCTCCCTCAAGAACCATTCCATCCACAGGAATTGTTTCACCTGCTTTGACCAGAAGTAAATCACCAACCTTTACTTCCTGAGGAGGAACCATTCGAAAAACTCCATCTTTTAATACAGTAGCAAACTTAGGCTGAGTCTCGAGAAGGGACCTCACTGTACTGCGAGCATGCTTTACCGAAAGATCCTGCAAATATTCACCAATCGAATAAAACAGCATAACCCCGACCGCTTCCGTGAAAGCTCCTATATAAAGAGCTCCCAGAGTAGCCACGCTCATCAGAAAGTTTTCATCAAACCAGTGCCTCCTCCACAATTCCTTTGCTGCTCTGCAAAGCACTGGATATCCTGCAATTAAGTAAGCGGTTAAAAGAAACAATCTTTCCCAAAAGATAAAGCTCTCCTTCCAAAAGAAAGCAAATAACAGAAAAATCCCTGAAACCAGCAAACGCAAAAACTCTCTTTTGTCAGAGAAGAAAAATGTCCTAAAACTCTGCTTTTCATCGTTCAGAGCACACACCACTCTCTACTCCTTTCTAACTCTCTCCTCCTCAAGATGGAGGATGGCAAACTTGAGAATAGAATACACGTGCTGATCATCGAGAGCGTAAAACACTCTGCGTCCTTCTCTGCGAAACCTTACCAAATGCATATTGCGTAAAAGCCTCAACTGATGCGATACTGTTGATGGGGTAGCACCTATTATTTTTGCAATGTCCAGATTACAAAGCTCGCCTTCCATGAGAGCCAGAACGATCTTCAAGCGAGTTGGGTCCGAAAAAGCCCTATAAAATTCTGCCAAATCCTTAATTCTTCTCTCACCTGGAGGCCAGGACCAGATTCCTTCGATCTTATCTTGGGTAGAGATTTTTCTTGGCGAACAATCATTACTTTTCATTAATCATCACTTCGAAAGTTGAACAACAATTCAATAATAATTATGCCACTCCCTCCTTTTCGCGTCAAAAGTAAAATCACTTGTCAAAACAGTATCTTATTCATAATCTTTCTCACAAATAGATAATGATGATACGCGCAAGAGGAGCTATAACCATGCTGAGCAGGGTAGAAAAGGTCACCATGCTGGTTGCAAACTCAAAATCAGCCCCGTAAAATTTGGCCACAACCGAAGACTGCATCATCACCGGCATAGCAGCAACCACTACGAAAACGTCTTTCATTGCCTCGGGAACATTTAGCAAAATTGAAAACAACCAGGTAAGCAGCGGAGCAAACAAAAATCGCCCCAAAAGCGCTAAAAAAGCGCTTGAATCTAAAACAAATTTCCCCAAACCCATAAAACGAATATTCATGCCCACGCAAAAAAGAGCAAGAGGGGTTGTTAAGTTGCCAACCATTTCAAAACTTCTTAAAGCAAAGTTAGGTAGCTCAGCCTTGATTAACATCAATCCCACACCAATGAAAAAAGCGATAAGAGGAGGATTAAAAATCCGTTTTAAAACATCTAAACTCAAGAAGGGTGTTTTTCGGGAAGCGGTATCGGACACAATTCCCCATACACCTATTGTCCAGAACAAAGTGGTGTTTCCGAAATAATAAAGAAAAACATATGGCAGAGCTTTTTCTCCAAAAAGAACCTGGGTCAAAGGGAGTCCAACAAAGATGGTATTGGACATTGCAAAGGTTACTCGAAACACACCAAATCGTTTTTGAGGAACGCCGCTGATTTTTCCCAGGCCTAAAGCCAGAACATAAGCAGCCAAAATACTCAAAAAGGGAACTAAAATACCCCTACCTGAATCCAAAAGTTCCCTTAACTCAGAGTTAGAGACAAAATTAAAGACCATGTAACAGGGAAGAGTCACGCTTATAACCAGTCTGGCAAAAAGAGCAAACTCTCTTTCTCTAAACCATTTGAAATAGGCAAGCCAGTAGCCCAGAAAAACCAGTATTGCAATAACCAAAACTCCCTGTATAGCATCAAGAAAAATTTACACCACACCCTTCCTTAAAGAAAAAGTCTTTCTAAAATATGTTTCAAAATTGTATCATTAAAAAATAATCATCCAAACAACGTTGGAGGCAAAAATGAATTTTCGGAAAGAGGTAACCAGCCTGGCCAAATATCTTGGAGCAGAAACCGAGTACCTGGATACTTCAGGAAAAACCGTAAAAGTGCCCCTGGAAACTTTGCTGATTTTTATAAAAACTATGGGATTTGAAATACGCTCTGAAAAAGACCTTGAGGAAGCCAAGAACGCTTTGAAAGCCGACCACTCCAGAAAACTCCCAGTGTTGTTAACTAAAAATAGAAAGATAAGAGTCCCCTTTTCGGAGCAAAAAGAAGCAGTCCTCACCGACGAATATGGAAAAGCGGTTTTCACCACCCACAAAAATGGGTTCCTCCAATTGCCAGAAGACCTCCCTCCGGGATACTACTTTCTCAAAGTCTTCTCCCCAAGAAATCATCAACCTGAAAAGGTGATGATCATACATAGCCCTGGAAAGGCTTACCTACCGCAAAAAAATCATTGGGGACTGTACCTTGGTCTTTACAGTTTACAAAGTACAAACAACCAAGGAATAGGGGATCTTGCTGACCTTGCTAAACTTCAAGAGATCGTTGTTCAATCTGGTGCCTCATATCTGGGACTATTACCCTTGCATCTTATGGATAAAGAAGATCCGCTTCGAACCAGTCCCTACCTACCTTTAGATCGTTTTGCTTTCGACCCCATTTACATTCCCCTCAATCAGCACCCAGAAAGCTTTAATGACCAGGAGTTCAACCAATTTCGAAAGGCTTCTTTAGTTGATTACAAGCAGATATGGAAAACCAAAGAGCGGATCCTCCGCAAAAATTTTGAAAGAATGATTGGTTCCGAAGCCTTTAGGGAGAATATAGAAAATTTTTTGAAAAAGCGGGGGAAACGCTTTGCTTTGAGTATCTTATACCAATCCCTTGCCGCTCAAAAAGGAAATAACTGGCACAACTGGCCAGCAGAAATTCGAAAGCCCAGTTCAAGGCTACTTGAGCGTTTCCGCAAAACAAATGACAAAGAATACCTCTTTCAAGCCTTTTTGCAATTGCTCTTTCATAAATACCTTGAGGAACTGACCTCACAAAACAAAATACTGGCTCTTGATCTGCCACTTGGATTTGCCCCCCATGGAGCAGAAAACTGGATCGAGCAGGAAATAGTGGTTCCAGAGTTTTCAGTAGGTGCTCCACCTGATGCCTTCTCACCACAGGGCCAGAATTGGGGATTTCATCCTTTGCATCCACACAAAATACGCAACAATCATTATCAACACTTTATTTCTCTTTTACGCTTCAACCTGCAATACGCAAGATTCTTACGTTTTGACCACATACTTTCTTTAAAAAGGCTTTTCTGGATACCCCAGGGCGCTAAAGCTCATGAAGGGCTTTACGTGAAATACCCCACTAAAGAGCTTTTAAGCATTCTAACCTTGGAAAGCAAAAATGCTAACACAGTGATAATCGGAGAAGATCTGGGCACCGTGCCTCCTGGTTTTAGAAAGCTTTTACAACAACACAACGTACTTTCAACACGCGTTTTTTATTTTGAAGTAGACCACCAAGGACTCCCTATCCCCCCTGAACAATATCCCCAAAAAAGTATCTTTCTCTTTAACACCCATGATATGCCCCCACTCCGGGGATTCCTCAAAAGTCGGGATTTAAAATTGCGTCGAAAACTAAAAATCTTTGAGGAAGAAACCTTTGTAAAAAATTTCCTGGAACGTAAAAAATTTATTGTGGGGATGTTACAACTACTTAAAACCAAAAAACTCTTACCCGAAGACGCTTCAGAAGAAGACTTTAAAGAAATCTTTCAGGCGCTTATTGCTTTTGGAAAAGATGTTCCTTCGTTAGTAAAAGCCTTGAGCCTTGAAGACCTTCTGGAAAAAACCTTCCAGCCTAATCTGCCTGGAACCACCATAGAACAATATCCTAACTGGAGAAAAAAACACCGGATTAAATGGGAAACACTACAAAGAAAAATTGACCAAATAGCCAACTACTGGAACGAAACCAAGTAGAGACGCCCACTAAATTCTCTTCTTAAAATATCAGGACGTAATAAAAGCCCATAGCATTGAAGCACTATTCCTAATCACTGTTAACCACAGCAAATCCAGCGTTCCCAAAAGTAAACGAAACACTTCGGAGTAAACCCCTTGACGCCCCGCTTCTGCTTTCGGTACAATTTTCAGGGAGCCGGTGTAGCTCAATGGTAGAGCAGCGGAATCGTAATCCGCAGGTTGTCCGTTCGAGTCGGATCGCCGGCTCCAGGATCTTTATTCGGTTATCTCTCTTAAACCCTGCTCGGTAATCAGTACCCTACCGAAGGTTGAGTATTTCAAAAAACCTTTCTCAACCAAAGAACGGACCAGTTCCTTTACTTCCTCCTTAGCAAAACCAAGCTTCTCCCCCGCTTCCTCAGCATATACTGATACCCCAGAGGCAAAGTCTGCGTTTTCCCAAAGTGTTCTTAAAAACAGTAAGCTTCTTTTATCCAAGGTCAACCCCCCTCTCAAGGATGATTGCAACAAAATACTAATTAATAAGAATACAGCTGTTTTACCAAAACCACCTGAAGTAGTATACTTTTGAGAAATTTAAAAGTTCCGGCCTGGACGTTTTTATTTTAAAATAAATTTTCGGTTCAGAACAAAATGTAGTTTAAACCCTAAAAGAGGTGAACAAAATTGGAAAAACAACTAACCTCTACAGACAAATCTGAACGTAACTGGTTTGCCATAATCCTGGTCATAGCAGGTCTGGTTACCGGTTTTTCTCTTCTTTTTTCTCAAAAACATCTTGAAAAAAGCTTTGCCCTTCCAGACCTTTCGGGAAAAATCGTGTTTCTGGAAAACTTTGCGGGAAAACCCATAGTCATCGTTTTCTTTTCTCCTCGTTGCGGAGAATGTGTAGAAGAAGTTCCTATTTTGAAGGAGCTTTACCAAAATTACCGTGAAAAGGTCAATTTTGTAGCAGTAGGGATAAAATACGATAATGAAATACGTCATTTTGTTCAACAATACGAAATTCCATTCCCGGTGGTAATTGATACTTCCCTGTTAGTAAGTAAGCGCTTTAAGGTTCACTGGCTACCAAGAATTGTCATTTTTGACAGTAACGGTAAAATAGCTTTCGAGCACGAAAGCAAGCTTGAAAAAGAAGCATTTGAAGAAGCTATCCAAAAAGTGCTCTGAAACAAAGGGAGGTCCTGGCGTGAAACGGTGTTGCTGTTCTAATCAAACTGAAGTTACCATACATCACTCCTGTCCTTCTTGTGGCCAAGAGGGCCAACCCGTTAAAAGAATAACCGTACAAAGCATTCTAAAACCAGAAAAGCATAAGCACCTCGAAGAGGGCAACTTCTGGGTATGCAAAAACCCTGACTGTCCGGTGCTTTATTACTCCTCCAGCGGGCAAACCTACCTTGTTAAGGACGCACGTGTGAGAGTTGGCTTCAAGGTGAAAGAAGATCCCATGCCAGTGTGTTACTGCCACGGAGTAACAAAAAAGGATATTCTGAACAATTGGGAGAAAGTGCATAGCTTTAGCGAATTATTGAATTTGCTGGGTATAACCGGAGAATGCCAATGTGAAACCAAAAACCCAAAAGGTCGATGTTGCATAGACGACATCAGAAAAATAGTGCTCGAAGAGCTCGACGTAAACAACCCCAGGGAAATAAAAAATTCCTGCTGCAGCACGGATTGTTGCGGTTAAAATTAACACTATTGAATAAATCGTGGTATAATTTTTGAGAAAATGCCGGAGTGGCGGAATAGGCAGACGCAACGGACTTAAAATCCGTTGGAGCGCAAGCTCCGTGCCGGTTCGATTCCGGCCTCCGGCACCAGGGCTGGTTTGCACCCTCCCGAACCGAAGGGCCAGACTTTTGGGGTTTATGATTCCCCGGCGTTTCCTGTAGCCTCCTTGATGGAAAGTCAGGCTTTCTGGTATTCCCTCAAAAGGTGGGTAAGGAACAGAGAACATTCCTCACAGTCTGAAGGCCGGTGGTTACAGACCCGGCTGGAGAGTGGATACCGTAGCACAATCGTAGTGGCATCCGAGCTGAAGCACCATTGAGGAACCTCTGGAAGGTGGCAGCCTTCTTCCAAATCGTTGGAAGCCTCCGGTTTTGTTTTACCAGAGCTGAGGGTAATCAACCGTTCCAGGTTACACCCCTGCGCTGTGAACCACTCTCTCACTACCTGAGCTTGTTTTTCCGACAACACCTGGCTGCACTTACCTTCACCTGTACAATCCGTATGCCCTTTGATGCAGATTTCAGTATCCAGGTACCCCTCAATTACTGCCAGAACAGAGAATCGGTACGGCATCGGACCAAATAGTTGCCTGGTCGCAGCCGGAGAGAACGAGACATCCAGCATCAGTTTCAGGGATGGCGAGGATTCATGGTTATCTTTCCAACTTTCTCTCCTGAGGATGATGGAACTGTGCCAAGGGTATACTATGGGGCTCAGTGCCGGATTATCTTCGCCGGTGACCAGCTGAGGAGTATCCGGAGAATCCTCCCAGGGGTCCAGCTGAGTCGTCTCACAGACTCTGGGGTCTGGCAGGATTCCCGGACGCTCCAGGTCAAGGTGTAGCTCTCCACCGACTATACTTCGACAAGCGCATCGAGAAACTGACTCTTATAAAGCTCTGCGTAGAAGCCTCCCTTCGCAAGCAACTCTTTGTGCGTACCCTTCTCTATGATTTTTCCTTCGTTCATGACAAGGATGAGATCGGCGTTCTTTATCGTCGAAAGTCTGTGGGC
Source organism: Atrimonadaceae bacterium G-SL-SR-0-11 (assembly GCA_048814795.1). Classification (GTDB taxonomy): domain Bacteria; phylum Atribacterota; class Atribacteria; order Atribacterales; family Thermatribacteraceae; genus Thermatribacter. The sequence continues at coordinate 1,841,357 of CP184673.1, forward strand.
TATTATGAAGCACGTTCTTCCTTTCATCAGCTCGTCCATCGCCTTCTGGATGTATATCTCGGTGAGCGTGTCGACGTTGCTCGTGGCCTCGTCCAATATAAGCACGTCTGGATTGGCCAGAAATGCCCTCGCGACGGTTATCAGCTGCTTTTCACCGTAAGATATGTTCGTCGCCTCTTCGTTGATCACGGTGTCATACCCATCTGGTAAAGCCATGATGAAGTGGTGCGCCTGTGCCATCTTTGCAGCCTGTATTATTTCTTCTTCTGCGGCGTTCTCCTTTCCGTATGCTATGTTCTCTCTTATCGTGCCGTTGAACAGCCACGTATCCTGCAGGACCATGCCGAAGCGCTTCCTCAGATTGTTCTTGTGGATGTCCCTGATCTCTATCCCATCGAGTCTGATGCTTCCTTTCTGTATTTCGTAGAAACGCATCAACAGATTGACCAGCGTGGTCTTTCCGGCGCCTGTCGGACCAACAATCGCTACCCTCTGACCGCTGAAAACTTCTATGTTCAGATCCTCTATAAGGGGTTTCTCTGGTAGGTAGCTGAAGGAAACACCCTCGAATTTGACGTCGCCCTTCACCTTTTCAATTCTCAATGCGTTAGATTTTTCGGGTTTCTCTTCCTCTTCATCGAGTATCTCGAAAACCCTCTCGGCGGCCGCGATCGTAGATTGAATGAGGTTGACGATGTTGGAGATCTGCACGATGGGCTGTGTAAACTGGTGCGAGTACTGTATGAAGGCCTGAACGTCACCTATAGTTATGATCCTCTTTGTGACGAGGATACCTCCCACCACCGAGACGATCACATAGCCCAGATTGCCTATGAACCGCATCAGCGGCATGATCATGCCAGACAGAAACTGTGCTTTGTGGCTTGCATCACAAAGCTGTTCGTTTATATTTTCGAATCTCTCAGTCACATCCTTTTCTCTGCAGTAAGCCTTAACAATGATATGGCCAGCGTAAACTTCTTCCACATGCCCACTCAATTCTCCAAGCCTCTTCTGCTGTCTGGAGAAGAATCTCTGGGAGTATCTCGCGATGACGGTCGTCGTCACAATGCTCAGCGGCAACGTAAGCACCGTGACCCCTGTGAGGAAAGGGTTTATCGTAAGCATCATGATCGTGACGCCTACCACGGAAACTATCCCGGAAATAAACTGAACGAGGCTTTGCTGGAGCGTGTTGCTGATGAGGTCGATGTCATTGATCACCCGGCTCAGGATCTCACCGTGAGTTCGAGAATCGTAGAATCTCAAAGGTATTCTCGCGAGCTTTTCGGAGACGTCCTTTCTCATCTTCATTACAATCTTCTGAGAAACTCCCGCCATGATGAACTGCTGCAGATAGGTCAGAAGGCCACTCAGAGAATACAGTATGCTCACCCGGATGAGGATCTTCGTCACATACGAAAAGTCTATCTTCGCATCAGAGAGTCTGAACATTCTCGCCATGATGCCGCGAAAAACCTCGGTCGTCGCCCTGCCGAGAATCTTCGGTGCGATGATCGTCAGAATGGTGGCGGTGATCGTTAGACCCAGAACGATGGTCATGGGTAGAAGGTAAGGCTTCAAATAGGTGATCAATCTCTTCAACGTGCCCTTGAAGTCTTTGGCCTTCTCTGCGGGTATACCTATCGGATGGCCACCCGGCCTTGGCCCTCTCACCGGGAGCACTCCTGGCTGAACGGTTTTCTCTCATCTGCCATTGAGCTCACCTCCGATGGTTGCCTCTTCCTCAGAGATCTGCGAAGACACAATGTCTCTGTATACCGAACAGCTTTTCATAAGTTCTTCGTGTCTGCCCACGCCTTCTACTCTACCATCCTTCAGCACTATGATCCGATCGGCATGCATGATCGTAGCCACCCTCTGGGCAACGATTATCGCTGTCACATCTCTCAGTTCTTTCATGAGCCTCGAACGGATCTTTGCGTCCGTTCCGAAATCGACTGCCGAGAAGGTGTCGTCGAAAAGATAGATCTTGTGTTTCCCTGCGATAGCGCGTGCTATCGAAATTCTCTGCTTTTGACCGCCGGACAGGTTCGTACCACTCTGCGCAACCGGAGCGTTGAGCCCTTCGGGCATCTTCAGAGCGAATTCATTCACCTGTGCTATATCCGCAGCCCTGAAGATGTCTTCATTTGTGAGTTCACTTCGACCAAATCTTATATTTTCAGCGATCGTGCCCGAGAAAATGATCGGTCTCTGAGACGCATAGCCTATCAGTTTTCTCAGCTTTTCGAAGGGTACCTTCCCGACATCCACTCCATCGATCTTAACTGAACCCTCAGTCACGTCGTAGAACCTCATTATGAGATTGAGAATTGTAGTCTTTCCAGAGCCTGTGTTCCCAATAATCGCAGTCACCTGCCCGGGTTTCGCAGTGAAGGAAACGTTTCTGAGCACTGGTTCCTCTGCTCCCGGATAGTGGAACGTCACATTCTCGAACTGTACCACACCTTCACCTGCAGGCTCCACGAAATCTTCTGGTTCCCTAACGGATGGTTCGGTTAGGAGTACTTCCAGCACCCTCTGTGCAGAAACGGAAGCACGAGGTAAAAAGACGAACATGAGCGAGATCATGGTGAATGAGAACAAAACCTGCATCACGTACTGCATGACGGCCATCATTGCGCCCACCTGGAGTTGTCCAACATCTATCTGTTTGGCTCCGAACCATATCAGGGCAACTATCGTGAAGTTCATGATGGTGGTCATGATCGGAAAGATGATGGCCCCTATTCTGTTCACTTTCAGTGCCGTGCGCGTCAAATCCATGTTCGCTTTTTCAAATCTATTTTTCTCGTACTCTTCTTTGTTGAATGCCCTGATCACTCTAATCCCCGTGACCCTTTCTCTCAGAACGAGGTTGAGTCGGTCTATCTTCTTCTGCATGCTCTTGAACAACGGCGTGACCTTTGAAAAGATCAAATAGAGCGCGAGCGAAGCCAAAGGAACAGAGACCAGCAATGTCATAGTGAGTTTGGCATCCTTAGAGATGGCCATGAATATACTTCCTACAGCAATCACTGGTGCCCTTATCACCATTCTTTGAATCATGACGAACGCTTGCTGTATCTGGGTTATGTCGTTGGTGGTTCTGGTGATTAGCGAAGCCGTGCTGAACCTGTCGATCTCTGCAAGTGAGAAGCTCTGGATCTTCTTGAAGAGATTGCTCCTGATGTCTCTGCCAGCATGCATCGCTGCCCAAGAAGACGTGTAGCTCATGACTATGATTGCGGCAACCTGGATCAGGGAGACGAGTAGCATCCTGGCACCGACCTTTCGGATGTAGTCAATATCGCCTTTTGCAATTCCCTTGTCCACTATTTGGGACATGAGGTCCGGCAGGTACAAAGTCACATATGAATCAACGATGACAAGCAAGGTTGTTACGGTCACTAACCACAGATAAGGCTTTAGATATTTCAAAATCTTAAGCATCCGAATCACCTCTTGTGTGGCTCTTGAGGTTGGTAATGATTCTGTCCAGGAAGTTTCTCAGCTGGAGTTTTTCTTCCTCACTGAATCCCTGCGTTGCTATGCCTTCCATCCTCTCCATCTTTTGACTCACAAACTCGCGGTAGGACTTCCCCTTTCCCGTTAAGTACACTCTCTGGAGTCGTCTGTCACTCTCATCTTGTTTTCTGTGTATCAAACCTGCTTTCTCCATCCTCCTCAGCATGATCGCGACCGTCGCAGGCCTCAGGTTCAGTTTCTCCGCAATCTGATTCTGTATGATGCCTTCGTGTCTTGCGATGATCATGATCATTGGCAGTTGACCGGGATGTATACTGTGTTTTTCCAACTCCTTGTGGAGGATGTGGAAATGCAATCTTTGTATCACGAAGAATCTCTTCAAAATGGTATCCTCGTTCATCTTCTCATCCTTTCAATTGACGTCAAAAAGTTAGACGTCAATATACTATCACTAAAGCCCACCCATGTTAAGGGGTTTCTCAAACTGTTTGAAAGGATAAGACGGACAGCATAACGGCCACCAAGGTTATCTAATCCATCGTAAAGTTATTGTCCAGGCCAGCTGGATGACAGAGAACGGTGCCATCCGGGTCCCGCCCAGAGGACAGATCCAGAAGACCCAGGAAGATAAGGAAGCCTCAATGGACCCCGAAGCTTGGGGAACGGATTCAAAGACTTCGGGACAAATTCCCCTCTTTGGGGAAGGCAAAGCTCGCTGTCTTCCTCAGAAGAGAGGGTTTCGCTGTTTCCTCCTCCACTGTGGAAAGGATCCTCAAATTCCTCAAGACCCGGGGTCTTTTGAGAGAAGGAAGGAAACCGAGGAGGGTTACCACTGCAAGGAGTCCTCACAAGAGCCAGAGACCCCATACCCAGAGAAAACCTCAAGACTACGAGGTAACATTTCCCCGGCAATCTCATCGCCATCGATACCCCAAGAGTCGTCCCCTTCCTGGAAAGGTGTATAAGCAATTCACTACCAAAGACCTTATCTCCAGGGGGGCCTATTCCTCCCTCCATTCCAGAACCACGGCTAATCTCGCCAGAATATTCCTCGAGGAGTTCCCCAAGAAGTGCCCCTTTCCGGTGTGAGCCATTCAAGTGGATGGAGGAAGTGAATTCTATGGGGAGTTTGAAGGGGACTGTAAAGAATAGAACATCAAGCTCTTCGTTCTTACCCCGAGGTCTTCCGCATCGGTGGGATGGTGGAACAGCTCAACCACACCTTCCGGAAGGAGTTCTGGGTGGACTATGAGGATGAAGTGGGTCTTGCAACCATGAGGTTCCACCTCGCAAGGTAGACTGAAAAGGCGTACAATCGGAGAAGACCACGCTGGAGCTTGGGGTACAGGAATCCTGGTAATGCCTGAGAGAAATTGGACTTTCTGAGTGTCCCACACGGTGTGAACCTATACACCTTCTTTTCAAGAAACCCCTTATATGTTAAGCTCTTTTTAGATCTTAGAAAAGAAAAGGGGAAGGTAAATGGGTAAGAGCTTTCTGAAAATGGCTTGTAGCTCTGGAAATGGCTAAAACCCTCTTTCCAAATGGTCTTCACTCACTTTGAAGTAAAAAAAACAAAACTAAAACCCAAGGGAGGTTATCGCTATGCTCTTCAAAGACCGTCTGCAAGTCACCCAGTTCCTGGAAGAAAAGAAAATAATAGCAATCATTCGCGCTGATCAGGCTCAATCTCTTATTGAAGCGGTTAAGGCTTTAAGAAATGGCGGAATTAATTGCATAGAAGTAACCATGACTACTCCGGGAGCATTGAAGTTACTCGAAGAAGTACGCAATAAGGCAGAAAACGTCCTGTTTGGTGCAGGCACAGTGCTGGACCCAGAAACAGCCCGAGCTTGCATTCTTTCGGGCGCGCAATTTATTGTTACTCCTTCCCTAAATCTACGAGTCATTGAGATGGCCCATCGCTATGACGTACCAATCATTCCTGGTGCCTTCACCCCAACCGAAATCCTTACTGCCTGGGAAAACGGAGCTGAAGTAGTGAAAGTGTTTCCTGCTTCAGGAGTTGGTCCAGGATACATCCGCGAACTGAAAGGTCCCTTCCCTCAAATAAAGCTTTGCCCCACCGGAGGTGTTAACCTGGAGAACATACAAGCTTTTATAAAGGCCGGAGCAAGCTGTGTTGGAGTTGGCGGTGCACTGGTCAAAAAACAATTGATTGCAGAAAAAGATTGGGAAGGACTGGAAAAATTAGCTCAAAGCTTTTACCAGGCAGTTACGAGCATATAACCAAAAAACGCTCCGGCATGCCGGAGCGTTTTTTGGTTATACCACGCCAGATACCCAAACCCAGTTCCCGAGCTTCAATTTCAAGTTTTCTGAAATGTTCCTCATATTTTACATTAGGTGGAAACGCAACCGCCCGAGCATAACCATTGGCAACAAGCCACTCGTTTACCATCAACCCATCAACGTAAACGTAGGCCAGAAGTCTTCCGTAACGATCTCGTTTCTCGACGTCAAACTCCAGCTTTACCTTTTTCCCTTCTACAAGTTTGCGATTAGCTTCTTTTGCCTCCCAGGCATAAAATTCGGGTCTCCCATCTTTGCCCTTAAGCTCTGGAGTGTCAATGCCTATATAGCGCACCCGCTCGCCACCCCTGAGTTTTACAGTGTCTCCATCGATAACCTCCTCCACTATGTACTCCCCACTGTGCTGTGATAATCCATAAAAAACGATTACCATTAAGAAAATCAGTAAATAGCCAAAGTTACGAAAATTCTTTTCGCGCACTTAAACCACCCTGAAAAGAGGCTCTTCTCCGGCAAGTGCTTTCACAATATTCAAAGCAGCAATTCTACCCATCTTTATGTTTGCCTCTTTGGTATGAGCAGCCACATGAGGAGTTACAATAACATTGGGCAAGCCAAAAAGCGGGCTTGCGAAAGGAGGCTCCGTTGACAGAACATCAAGTGCTGCTCCCCTTATCTTACCTTCCTTAAGAAGGCTGTACAAAGCTTCTTCATCAACCAGCTCTCCACGAGCTGTGTTTACAAACACGGCGCTCTCTTTCATACGAGAAAGCAAACTCGAATTAATCATTCCTCTGGTTTCTGCAGTGAGAGGAGCATGTAAACTAACGATATCCGCCCTCGCAAAAAGCTCTTCAAGAGATACCTTACAACAGCCCTCTCCTCCGTCTTCTACCAGAGGATCGTAAAAAATCACCTTCATTCCAAAACCCAAAGCCCTTTTTGCCACTCCTTTTCCAATCCTTCCCATACCAACTATGCCAATGATTTTTTCAGAGAGCTCTTCTCCAAGGACCGGGCTGCCCCATTCTTTATTTTTCACCCGCTCTATAAGCAACGGTAAATGCCTGAAAAAGGCCAGAATCAAAGCAAAAGTCATATCTGCAACTGATTCAGAGTTAGCCCCCGGTGCATTGGTGACTATCACACCATGTCTTTTTGCAGCTTCAAGATCGATATTGTCCACACCAACCCCGTGCTTCGAAACCACCTTAAGGTTGGGGCAGCGAGAAAAAACTGTCTCTCCCACCTTATCCACACCCACCAGTACAGCAGAAGCATCTCCTATAAGATTGGCCACTACTTCTTCGTTCTCGGGCTCTGGATTATGCTTTTTTTCTACAATCAGACCAGCCCGCTCAAGGATTTCCCAGGGTTCTCTCGAAGCCCGAGCAAAAGAGCGAGCCAAAACCACTACCCGTTCCACTAATTTTCACCACCCTTTCCAGATTTGTACCAATCGAATTTACTGCTCGACATCCCTGGTATAATATAAAAAGCATAGCTTTTCGGCAAGGAAAGATATCCATTGAAAAAGCGCCTTTCACAAATACTGCTTATAAGTTTAGTCTGGGTAACAGTTTTCTGCTGTGTTTATCCTTCATCATCCAAGGAGAACCTGTTCTCCGTGGGAGCGTCCATAGCGCCTCTGGCCAGCCTGGTCAAAGAGATAGCTGGAAACAAAGCGGAAGTAACTTGCATAATACCACCAGGAAGCGAACCGCACACTTTTGAACTGAAACCAAGAGACATAGCTCGCTTAGAAGATACAAAGCTTCTGTTTATAATTGGATGGAACTTTGAAAGTTTTATCAAACAACTTTTAACTTACCTCGGCAACCAGGTAAGCATCGTAGAGGTTAACGAAGGTATAGAGCCTATCTATTATCCCAACAAAGAACCCAATCCCCACATCTGGCTTTCAACAACTAACATAACCATCATAGCAAATAACATAGCTAAACATCTCTCTAAAATCGATCCTTCAAACAAAGATTATTATTTTAAAAACGCACAGTCCTTTGTAATCAGGATTCAAGAGCTACACCATCGGTTTCTTCAAAAATTCCAGAATCTTGGGAATCTCTCTTTTATTGCTTCACATCCTTCCTGGTCTTATTTAGCCAGAGATTATGGACTTGAGGAAGTAGATGTACTGGAAGAAGGACCTCATCAGCTTCCTTCCCCTCGCAAAATAAAAGAGCTAATTCAAAAGGCCAAAGAAAAAGGCACCAAGCTGGTTCTCGCAGACAAACTACACAATCCGCAACTTGCCCAAGCAGTAGCCCAAGAAATAAAAGGAAAGGTGGTATATCTTGATGTGTTGGGTTCGCCAGATACTCCTTGTTGGGAACTGCTTAAACAAAATTTAGAACAAATCTACCAGGCCCTTTACGAAAATGAGCGATAAAGAAACAGTAATTGAACTTGAGCATGTTTTCTTTGCTTATCAGAATCACCTCATACTGGAAGATGTTTCCCTCAAGATACAAAGAGGAGAATTTCTGGCTATTATCGGACCGAATGGAGCAGGAAAAACCACTTTGCTAAAACTGATGCTGGGATTACTAAAATCCCAGAAGGGCAACATCTATCTTTTCGGCAAACCTATTTCTCTTTGGAACAAAACTAAAAACAGGATAGGATATGTTCCTCAAACCGCCAAAATAGATACCTCTTTCCCTATCAATGTTAAGGAATTTGTAATGACTGGAAGATATGGCATGCTGAGAGGTGTTGCTCGCCCCCGGAGGAGAGATTGGCTAATAGTCGAAAAGGTAATTGAAGAAATAGGAATTGCCAAAGTAGCACATCGCCAGATTGGCGAACTATCTGGAGGGCAAATGCAAAAAATGCTCATTGCCAGAGCCTTAGCGGGAGAACCAGAAGTTCTTATCCTCGATGAGCCAATGACAGCTATTGATCCAGAAAGCATGGAGGGCGTTTATGAACTACTGAAAAAGCTCCACCAGCAAAATTTTACCATCATCACCGTTTCTCATGATGTGGGAGTGGTAGCCCAATATTCTGACAGCATTGCCTGTGTTAACAGGAAAGTGGTAAAACATGGTCGACCCGAAGAGGTGTTACGGGAAGAAGTTCTAACTGCCATGTATGGAAAAGAAGTAGCCCTTTTCCACCATGGTCCCGTGCCTCACATAGTGGTCCAAGCAGAACCAGATTCCTGCTTTCCAAAAAAAAGGGAAGACTAAACACTATGGAGTTTTTACAGTTTCCTTTTATGCAAAAGGCACTGCTGGCTGGAATCATCCTGGGAAGCCTTAGTGCCTTCTTGGGAGTTTTCGTGGTTTTACAAAATCTTGCCTTTCTGGGCACAGGCATCGCTCATGCAGCTTTCGCTGGAATAGCCTTAGGTTATCTATTGGGTGTAAATCCAATAGCCTTCACCTACTTTTTCTGCGTGATCGCCGGACTAAGCATTGCTTTCCTCTCTCAATCCCAAAAAATAAGAGAAGATACAGCAGTGGGAATTATGTTTTCTTCAAGCATGGCGCTCGGCATATTTATCATTTCTTTCTTCAAAGTTAGCAACACAGACCTTTTTGGTTATCTCTTTGGCAGTATTCTTGCTGTAACCAGACAAGACCTAATATCTTCAATAATTGTGGAAGCATTTTCCATTTTTATAGTTCTCTTTTATCTTAAGGAAATAACCATCTCCATCCTCGACTTTGAAATAGCTACAGTGATGGGTATTCCTGCTGTAAGCTATAAATACTTTCTTATAGTGCTAACTTCGCTATGTATAGCTATATCTATAAGAATTGCGGGAATCATACTGGTATCAGCATTACTGGTCATACCAGGGGCTACCGCACTTCAAATAAGCAAAACTCTCAAAAAGGCTTTAGTTCTTTCAATAACAATAGGAATTGGAACATCTCTCGCCGGCCTTTGTATTTCCTACTACATAAACAGCCCCCCAGGCTCAACAATAGTTCTCCTGGCAAGCTGCCTTTTTCTCTCGGTGCGCCTAATGAAAGCCAATAAATAGAGCAGCTCACATAAGGTTTAATGTTTTTGCCTTAGCTCCCAGGCCATTATTATGGCTTCAGCGACTTCTTTCATAGGCTTCTGCTTGTCCATGCTGTAGCGCTGAATCCTGCGGTAGGCTTCATCTTCGTCTATGCCGAACTCTTTCATCAGTACGCCTTTGGCTCTTTCAATTTTCTTCCTTTTTTCAAGTTCCTCTTTGATAAGCTCGCTCTCAACAAGTAAACGATAATTTTCAACCACAACTGCCACCTGATTGGCAATAGCAGTAAGTACCCGAATCTCTTCTTCACTGAAATCCCGGGGAGTTGGGGTATAAAGATTTAAAACACCAACGATTTTACCCTTAACCTGAAGCGGCAAACTGATCAAAGAAGAAAGACCTTCCTTAATTGCTATATCTTTGTTAACATAACGAGGGTCTTTTTTCACATCTTTTACAATGATGGGTTTACCTTCGAGAGCCACCCTCCCTGCAATGCCCTCACCAAGCCTAAGCGGAGGCTTACTGTTGTAAGCCTTAGAAACCGACTGAGTGGCTTTAACTTCGAGAACTCTCCTCTCTTCATCAAGTAGCATTAAAGAACAAATACTGGACTGCATAACCTGCGCAGTAATGGTAACGATTAGTTTCAAAACATCCTCAAAATACATATTAGAAGTAATCAACTCGCTGATACGAGTTATAGCTTCCAGTTTTTCTTTCATTCTATCCACCCGCCTCACCGACAAATATCCTCACGCGCCAGCCATCATGTTAAAATAAACTATCAGTTAAAAAGTATATTGCACAGCACAATCTAAAACAAGACCAGCATAAAGGGGGGTCAGTGATGGGCAAGCTTTTTGGAACTTTTGGAATAAGGAGAGTAGCTAACGAAGTGCTAACTCCTGAGATGGCTACCGAACTTGCCATGAGCTTTGGAACTTTTATCGGTGGAGAACCTGTAGTGATAGGTAGAGATCCGAGAAAGCATAGCGAGATGTTGTATAGCGCCTTAAAGGCCGGTTTTCTCTCCGTGGGTTGTCCGATTATTGAACTAAACACCACAGCAACCCCGGCTTTGCAATGGGCCTGTCGGCAGTGGAATTTCTGGGGAGCAATGGTTACCGCAAGTCACAATCCACCAGAGTGGAACGGGATAAAGTTTATGGAAAAAAGTGGCAAAGGACTGGACAGAGAAAAAGAAGAAAAAGTAGAAGATATTTTCTTCAACAAAAGCTTTAAAAGAGCGAGCTGGCAAGCGATACCTCAAGCCACTATAAAAAGAGATATAACTCAGGATTATATAAAAGCCATAATAGAAAGAGTAAACGCTTCAGCAATCAGAGAAAGCCGTTTTCGAGTGCTTATTGACTGTGCCAACGGAGCACCAAGTTTGATTACTCCTTACCTTTTGAGCGAGCTGGGATGCAGGGTAGTAAGCCTCAATGCCCATCCCGATGGCAACTTTCCGGGCAGAAATCCCGAACCAACGCCCGAAAATCTGAGAGATCTCACCGCTCTCATGAAAAACAGCAAATTCGATGTAGGGTTTGCTCAAGACGGCGATGGAGATAGGCTGATAGTAATCAGGGAAAACGGAGAATTTATTCCAGGGGACCTGAGTGTTAGTCTGGCAGCCCGGGAACTGGCAAAGAGCAAAAAGAAAGGCCCCATCGTTACCACAGTAGCTACCACTCACCTCCTTCAAGAAATTGCAAAAGAAAACAATCGCGAATGCATTATTACAGCAGTAGGAGATCTGGTAGTGGCTAAAGTCTTACAGGAAAAAGACGGCATATTTGGTTGTGAAGAAAACGGAGGAATGATATTCCCTGATTTTGTGTGGGGAAGAGATGGTGCTATGGCTTGTGCCTGGATACTACATATAATGGCTACTAAGCAAAAAACAATAAGTGAGCTACTTAAAGAATTACCCCTCTATTACCAAGTAAAAACTAAAATTAAAGTAGATCCCGAAAAGAAAGAAAAAATCCTCAACAAAATCGACGAAATAACTTCCCGAGAGAAAAACCGAATTACCATTGATGGGTTTAAGGTAATTTTCGACGATGGAAGTTGGGTCTTGATTAGACCTTCTGGAACTGAACCACTCATCAGAGTTTTCGCTGAATCCAGAGACAAAGAAAAAGCTGAAAACCTGGTTAAGCAATACCTGGAAATCATTCAAAACATTTAATATTTACCATCTATCAAAGAATAGGCGCAAAAACGTTTTTGCGCCTATTCTTTTTCTTTTCAGAGGTTAAGATATTCTAACACAAAAGGGTTGGTTGTTTTTTCTTTGGCAAGCGACGAAAAAGGGCCATGCCCGGGGAAAATTTCAACATCAGGGTCAAAATCCCTGAAAAGCTTCTCCAGAGACTCCAGAAGGTCCCGCATCGAACCCCCAGGGAGATCGGTACGACCTATAGAACCGGCAAACAAGGTATCTCCACTAAAAAGCCATCTACCAGTTGGAAAGTAAAGGCAAACACTTCCTGGGGTATGACCAGGAGTGAAATACACCTTAATTTCCTCTCCATTCAACTTCAGAGTTGACGTTTCTTCGTTTAACAAAAGATCGGGAAAAGGAGAACGATAGGGTTTACCCAGCTCGGAAGAAAGGTTTAGCTCGGGTCTTTCCAGATAAACAAAATCTTTTTCAGATATCACGAGTTTGGCCATGGGAAAAAGTTGTTTAAAAAAACTATTTCCTCCAATATGATCAATATGACCATGGGTATTGACTATAAAGCGCAAGCTTAATCCTTTCTCATTGATAAAATCGGCTATTTCCTGAGCCGGAACAGCAGGGTCAATCAAGACAACCTCTTTATCCACCCCCACCAAAAAACTATTGGTCATCAGTTCCCCAAGAACGAAATATTCCATCCAAAGCTTCACTGCTCGCCTTTTCTCCTTTCTTTGCTATCTAAAATAATGGTAACCGGTCCATCATTACAGAGAGAAACCTGCATGTGAGCCCCAAAAACACCATTTTTTACCTTTACACATTGTTCATGCAAGGCTTTCAATAGCTTTTCGTAAAGCTGGTTGGCCCATTCGGGAGAAGCAGCTTTCTCAAAACTGGGGCGCAACCCTTTTCGACAGTTTCCGTAAAGAGTAAATTGAGATATCAAAAGAAGTTCCCCGTCAATTTCCATTAAACTTCGATTCATTTTGCCTTCTTCGTCCTCAAAAATGCGTAAATTGGGAATTTTACGAAGCATAAACTCTACATCTTTCTCATCATCTTCTTTACCAACACCAAGCAGAACCAGTAGGCCCTTGCCTATTTGGGCCACTACTTTACCATCAACAACCACTTGTGACCAGTTAACACGCTGAATGACTGCTTTCACTTAGTGCTTATCACACCTCCTCTGCGCACTGCTTTAACACCTTTTACTTCTTTCAAGGCACCAAACAAATGCAGTAACTCCTCACGATTGTGAACCTCTATTACAAAATGAATTCGAGCTTCTGACCCTGAACTGTGTGCCCTAACTGCTCTAATTTCAAGTTGACAGTTCGAAACTACCCCAGAAACATCAGCAAGAAGTTTGGGGCGATCCACCGCCTCCACAACTACACCCACCGGGAACAAGGCCTCCACAGCCCCATCCCACTCAGCCTCCAGTATCCTGTCTTTACTAAAAGAATTTCTCTTCAAATTCGGGCAGCTACAGCGATGCACAGTTATACCCTTACCCCTGGTTACAAAACCACAGATTAAATCTCCAGGGAGGGGAGCACAACAACGAGCAAGCTTTACTTCGAGGCCTGAAGCTCCCTGGATGATAACCGCTTCTTCTCCTTTGCGAAGGAAACCGGGCAAACTTTTTTTGTGATCCAGAAAATGCCTGCGGATTGAATAGGGAACTATCCTGTTGATCACTCGCCTTGCACTGTACCTACCTTCTCCGATGGCTACATAAAGGTCCTCCAGGGTTTTTAAATTGTTGTCTTCTAAAAACCTTTTCAAACCCGCATTAACCAGGCTTTCCTGAGCTGGGTTTAATGTGTACTTAGACATCTCCTTATCAAAGGCCTTCTTGCCCTTTTCCAAGTTGATTTCCCGATTTTTTTTGCGCAAAAAGGCACGAATTCGGTTACGAGCACCCGGAGTCTTACACATCGAAAGCCAGTCCGGACTGGGACCTGAAGCAGAGCGAGAAGTCAAAATTTCTACAATGTCTCCACTTCTCAATTGATAATCAAGGGGGACAATCTTATTGTTAACCTTGGCTCCAACACAGCTATTACCAACCTCAGTATGGATAAGATAGGCGAAATCGATAGGCGTTGAGCCCCGAGGAAGTTTCTTAAGATCCCCTTTCGGCGTGAAAACATAAACTTCATCATCGAAAAGGCTGATCTTCAAGTCATCCATAAACTCTCTGGTGCTTTTCAAGTCCTGCTGCCATTCCAAGATCTGTCGCAACCAATTGATCCTCTCATCAAAAACGTCCTTCTCTTCAGGTTTTTTACCTTCCTTATATTTCCAGTGCGCCGCTATACCGTACTCAGCCGTGCGATGCATATCCCAGGTACGTATCTGAATTTCCATTGGTTTACCGGAAGGACCTATAACGGTGGTATGAAGGGACTGATACATATTAGACTTGGGAACGGCAATATAATCCTTAAATCTTCCTTCCACGGGGCTCCAGAGTTCATGGACTATGCCCAAGACAGCATAGCACTCTGAAACTGTATTGGTGATAACTCTCATAGCCACCAGGTCATGCAATTCTTCAACTCTCACATTCTGGCGGCTTATCTTGCGATAAATGCTATATATATGTTTGAAACGGCTCTGGATTTCGGCGGAAATGCCAGCAGCTTGCAGGCGTTCTCTAAGAATCTCCTCGGCCACTTTAATCTGCTGTTTTCTCTCTGCTTTAATCTTATCTATCCTACGCTGAAGATTCAAATAAGTCTCAGGCTCCAGAAAAAAGAGACTCAGATTTTCCAGTTCAATCTGAATTGCGGCCATTCCCAAACGATGGGCAAGGGGAGCATATATCTCCAGAGTTTCGCGGGCAATTTCTTCCTTTTTATCGCGATAGTGATACTTCAACGTCCTCATGTTGTGTAGTCGATCTGCAAGTTTAAGAATGACTACTCTAATGTCTTTGGCAACCGCTATGAAAAAACGCCGGTAATTTTCGATTTGTAATTCCTCATGAGAAGCTGGGTTAAAATCAAGTTTGAGCTTGGTGATGCCTTCCACAAGATGAGCCACTTCTTTGCCAAAGATAGACACAATCTCCTCTTTAGAAACGGAAGAATCTTCCAGCACGTCGTGCAACAAAGCAGCACAAATTGTAGCCTCATCCATTCTCAGGTCAGCGCATATATGAGCTACAGCAAGGGGATGGACAATAAAGGGCTCACCGGACAAACGATTCTGCCCCTCATGAGCCCTTAAAGCAAATTGATAAGCTTTATTAATTAGTTCCCAATCAGCAGAAGGATTATAGGTCTTTACTTTTTCGATAAGAGTTTCGATGCTCTCTACCCCATAATTAAAGTTTCACCAGAGAATAAACCTGGTAAGGATGAAGTTTTTCCCTGCCTTTTAAAAATTCAAGTTCTACAACAAAAGCTATGCCCACTATATTCCCTTTTAACTCTTCAACCATCTCACAAACTGCTTTAGTGGTACCACCAGTAGCCAGCAAATCATCCACTATCAAAACTTTCTGACCAGGCCTAATAGCATCTTTATGAACCTCGAGAACCGACACACCGTACTCAAGCTGATAGCTTTTGGAAATAGTCTCTGCCGGCAATTTACCCTTTTTCCTAACCGGTACAAAACCACAACCCAAAAGATAAGCCAAAGGAGCTCCTACTATAAAACCCCTCGCCTCAATACCTACAACAATATCTGCCTGTTTTGGCCTAAGCAAGGCAGCAAGAGAGTCTATTGCGTAACGGAAAGCATCTTTATCTTTTAGTAGAGTGGTAATATCTTTAAACTGTACTCCCTTGCGCGGAAAATCAGGAATATTTCTGATATAATTTGCCAGATTCACTTCTGATCCCGTCCTCCTCATTTTTTGATTCGCCAGTCGTGAATTTTAAGATAAGGATACTGCCCAAAACTGTCCTTTTGAACCTCGAAAACAAAATCAGCAAGAATACTAGAAGTAAGCTCTGAAGAGCTTTCTACTCCATTAATCACCACTGCTTCCTGAACCTCCTTACCCTGTCTAACCAAAAGGCGTAAATGCCTGCTGCTCCTCCCCCAAATCCAGCTTTTACCAATTGAAACATTCAAAGACGCAAAAAGGGGGTTGGGATTTTTTTCTCCAAAAGGTTTCATTTTTTGCAACCATTGCAGCATTTCAAAATTAATATCCCTAAGGTTAACTACAGCATCCACTACGATGCCACTATTTTTACGTATTTCCCCAACTTCTGTACCGAAAAGGTTGTTCAGGGTCTCGCGAAAGCGAACGATGTTCTGAATTGGCAATCTCATTCCAGCAGCCATCTCATGTCCTCCAAAGCGAGTCAAAAGCGAAGAACATGCAGAAAGCGCATCAACCAGATTAAAGCCCGGTATGCTACGTCCCGAACCCAAAGCATTTTCTCCGTTGCAGGAAAGCACAATAACCGGTTTATTTAATCTTTCACTCACCCGAGAAGCTACAATTCCTAAAACACCAGGGTTCCAGCCTTTACCAGATAAAACCACTATCTCCTCCTCAAGATACTCCTGATTTTTAGGATCATCAAAAATAGCACGAATAACCCTTTCTTCCTCTCTCTGTCTTCTCGAGTTAAGAGAATTAAGATAAGTAGCCCGTCTAAGTGCATCCTCATACCTTCGACTCAAAAACAGAGAAAGAGCCAAATAAGGATCTTCAATTCTCCCTGCTGCATTAATACGTGGAGCAAGTATAAAGCTTATCTCTTCAGCCCCAATTGTTCTTCCTAAAATACCAGAAGCCTCAAGCAAAGCTTGCAAACCACAACAGGGTTTTTTGTTAATTTTTTCAAGACCATATTTCACAATAACTCTGTTTTCCTCCAGAAGAGGCACCACATCACCCACGGTACCAATGCAGGCAAGTCCAATGTGATCGTCCAGCGGATCCATGGAAAGATTCACCAAATCTGCGTAAGAGCAAATTAGAGCGAGTGCAATACCTGCTCCGGAAAGAGGAAAAAGGAGATCGCCCGATTCCCAATCCCAAGTGCTTACCACTACGTCTGCTTCAGGTATCCGACCCATCTCGGGAACATGGTGATCAGTAACAATTACTTTTGCTCCCAACTCTTTCAGACGCCTAATGCCATAAAAATCCTTAATACCGCAATCCACGGTAATTACCAGGTTTGGATTAATGTTTTTGCTAATTATCGACTGAATTGCATTTTCAGAGAGACCGTAACCCTCGCTGAAACGATTAGGCACATAGGGGAAAACCTTATCCGAAAATCTGCGCAAAAACCTGGTAAGAATTGCACAGCCAGTTATACCATCAGCATCGTAATCACCAAAAATCAAGATCCTCTCGTCTCTACGCAGGGACTGGTCCAGTAACACCGAAGCTTCACGAAGGCCTGGAATTTCCAGCAGGTTATTGAGCACTGCAAGACTCGGTTCAAAAAATTCCTGAATTTCTCTTACGGTAAATAAGCCACGATTTACAAGAACTCGGGCTATAGGAAGGGGCATAGAAAGGCTCCTGGCAAGAGAATAGAGATAGCTCTGGTTAACCTTTCTGATTCGCCACTTCCTGCTACCCACAGAACCAGTTACCTCCTGCGCGGACTACGAGCTTCCCAGTCAACCAGCAAAGAGCTGGCGATAAAAATAGAGGAATAAGTACCAACCAGAATGCCCACGAGAAGGGTAAAGGCAAAATCTTGCAGCATCTTCCCTCCAAAAAAGAGCAGAGCAATGACTGGTAAAAGAGTGGTGAGCGAAGTATTGATGGTACGAGAAAGCATTTCGTTGATACTTCTATTAACAAGTTCAGCAAAGCTTTCTTCCTTTTTACGCACCTTCAGATTTTCTCTCACCCTGTCCATAAGCACTATAGAGTCATTAATAGAATAGCCCAAAACGGTCAGGATAGCTGCAAGCACTGGAGCTGTAAACTCGCGTTGAAAAAGAGAAAGCAAACCCAAGACAATAATTCCATCATGAACCAATGCAATCACCGAAGTCACGGCAGGACGAAATTCAAAGCGCAAACTAACATAAATCAGAATACCAACTATGGCTCCCAAAAAAGCTGTAAAAGCCGCTTTTCGCAAGTCCGAACTTATTGCAGGTCCAACTTCTTCTATCCTAACCAGATCTACCTCGCCTAATTTCTCGCTAAGAGAACTCTCAAGCGCTTTCTTCTCCTCTTCTCCAAGTTTTATGGTACGAATTACCAGTTCCTGAGGGGAAAATCGCTGAATAACGCTCTTAGCAAGACCCTGTCCTGCAAGAACATTCCTTACTTCCTCAATAGAGACTTCTTGCGAAAATCGGTACTGCAGAAGAGTTCCACCTGCAAAGTCAACTCCATAATTCAGTTTTTGAATAGCTAAACTCAGGATAGAGATCACCACAAGGAAGATAGATATTGCATAAGCCACTTTTCGGCGTCTTACAAAATCTATGTTTCGCAGTTTAAAAAGCTTCATATTCGATCTCCTCCGATTTCATCAAGCATCAGCTTTTTCCACTTTTACCTGAATCCAATTAGCTAAGGTTTCCACCAGCGTCCT
Organism: Atrimonadaceae bacterium G-SL-SR-0-11; assembly: GCA_048814795.1. Classification (GTDB taxonomy): domain Bacteria; phylum Atribacterota; class Atribacteria; order Atribacterales; family Thermatribacteraceae; genus Thermatribacter. The sequence continues at coordinate 1,859,865 of CP184673.1, forward strand.
GGTAACCCAGATACCAGTAAACATGCTGCACAGGATACCAAGGCTCAAAGTAACCCCAAATCCTTTAACCGGTCCAGATCCCAAAGAAAAAAGCAAAATAGCTGCAATTAGAGTCGTCAAGTTTGAATCAAGAATGGTACGAAAAGCCTTTCTAAATCCAGCTTCCACAGAAGCACGCCAAGTCTTACCAAGCCGAAACTCCTCTTTAATGCGTTCAAATATTAACACATTGGCATCAACAGCCATACCCAGGGTTAAAATCAACCCGGCAATACCGGGAAGAGTGAGCGTAGCTTTGAGAGCAATAAAAAGAGCCAAAAACAAAAGCCCATAGCAAAGCAAAGCCAGATCGGCAATGATACCCAAACGACCATAATAAACAGGCATGAAAATCAGCACCAGAATCGCACCAATTATAGCAGCTCTTACACCATAATTTATTGAATCCCTGCCCAACGTAGGACCAATAGACCGATTTTCAATGATTTCCACCTTTACCGGCAGGGCACCTGCCCGGAGGAGAATGGCAAGGTTTTGGGCCTCTTCAAGGGTAAAGCTACCTGAAATCTGAGCCTCACCCCTGAGAATAGGTTCCTGTACAACAGGATTGGAGATAAGCTTCCCGTCAAGGTATATACCAATGTGACGCCCCACGTTAGCAGTAGTAGCTTTAGCAAAAGCCTTAGCTCCTTCAGTATCAAAAGAAATAGCTACCACAGGCCTTCCTATCCGATCATACTGCACCTGTGCGTTTTTCAGATGGGCCCCTGTTAATACCACATTGCCTTCCTCATCTTTAAATTCAAGGAGGGCGGTTTTACCAATGATTTCTACAGCGCGAGCAGGATCAGTAACTCCCGGTAGCTGAACCAGAATCCTGTTTTGACCCTGACGCACAATAACTGGCTCAGAAACTCCCAGTTGGTCAATGCGGTTTCTTATAATTTCCAGCGCTCTTCTTACCGAATCTTCATCAACAGGGGCCTCGGGCGTGTCTACGCACTGCAAAACAATATGAGACCCTCCCTTCAAATCAAGGCCCAGACGGATCTTGTTATCCAGAGGGAAAACTACCAAAAGAGCTATCACAACTAAGGCAAGTGTAACTATCAACTTCCAAGGAAGGTTCCTTCGTTTCAAGGTGTTCGCCCCCTAAATCTCAATGTTGAGTTATTTCTTAGACGCTATCGCTGTCTTCGAAAAGGTTATCCTGACGTCTTTTGCTACTTCTAAGACTACCTCGGCATCCTTCACTTGAACCACGGTTCCATGTATACCTCCTGCAGTCACCACCTGATCGCCCTTTTTCAAACTACTCCATAATTCCTGCTGGCTTTTTTGCCTCTGTTGTTGAGGGCGAATGAGTAAAAAGTAAAAAATGATGATGATAAAAAAAAGAGGCAACAACTGTGCAAAAATTCCCGGAGCCCCGGGTTGAGCAGCGGGCTGGGCTTCCTGAGCAAAGGCAATAGACGTCCAAAAACTCATCTCAAAATCACTCCTTTATTTTATGTAAAAATACTACTTAAAAACCATTGTTGTAAGCAACAAGAAAATCTTGCTTAAAATCCTTAAAATAACCGCCTTCAAGAGCTTCTCGAATTTTTCTCATTAACTCTAACATAAAAAAAAGGTTATGTATAGTAGCCAACTCTGCTGCCAAAATTTCTCCAGCCTTAAAAAGATGGCGCAAATAGGCTCTCGAAAAATTCGAGCAAGTATAGCAGGTACAATCTGGGTCCGGAGGTTGAAAGTCTCGAGCAAACTCGCTTCTGGTAATATTCAGCTTCCCTCTTCTGGTTAGAAGGCAACCATTGCGAGCGTTCCTGGTTGGCAAAACGCAATCAAACATATCTACACCCCGAGCAACTGCTTCCAGAATATCATCAGGAGCACCCACTCCCATTAAATAACGAGGCTTGCCCTCAGGCAGATACGGTTCGACTGCCTCGATCATTTCATACATAAGAGGCTTAGGTTCTCCAACGCTCAAACCACCTAAAGCATAACCATCAAAACCAATTGCTACCGTCTCGCGAGCACACAATTCCCGTAACTCCTTGTGGGTCCCTCCTTGCACTATACCAAAAAGCTGCTGCCAAGGAGAAGAAAATATTTCTCTACACCTTTTCGCCCATAACAGAGTACGCTGGGCAGCTATCTTTTCTTCTTGAACCGAAGCAGGAAACCCAACACATTGATCAAAAGCCATAACGATATCTGCCCCCAGCTTTTGCTGGATTTTCATCGACAGCTCAGGCGTAATATGGTGCAGAGAGCCATCCAGGTGTGATTTAAAAGTAACCCCTTCATCATTCACCCCAACCAGGCTGGTTAAACTAAACACCTGGTAACCACCACTATCGGTCAACAAGGATTTTCTCCAGGAAATAAAGCTGTGCAAACCCCCCGCCTCTTCAATAAGATCTTCACCAGGACGAAGATGTAAATGATAGGAATTACAAAGAAAAATCTCCACTCCAAGCTGCTCCAGGCGGTCCTGAGCAACAGCCTTAACTGTGCCCTGGGTTCCAACCGGCATAAAAACGGGTGTTTTGATCTCACCATGTGCAGTATATAAAGTCCCTAAACGAGCCTTGCTATTCGAATCTACTTTGTGTAAAACAAAGTTATACTTAGTCAAGGTCGAGCCCTCTCCAGGAACCTACAAAATCAACATTGCATCTCCAAAGCTATAAAACCGGTATCTTTGAGTTATAGCCTCTCGGTAAGCTCTCTGCATTAGCTCCTTACCCCCAAAAGCGCAAACCAAAACAAAAAGTGTGGAGCGAGGTAAATGAAAATTGGTTACCATTGCATCGACCACTCTAAACTCAAAACCAGGATAAATAAACAAATCAGTTTCTTCCTGACAGTTCTTAATTTCACCAAATTTCAAATGAGTAGCCTCAAGAGCCCTGACCACAGTAGTACCACAGGCTATTATCCTCTTGCCTTTTTTTCTGGCCATTTCAATCTTTTCAGCTTCTTCAGGAGAAATAGAATAGTTCTCACTGTGCATTTTATGTTCGAGAATGCTTTCACTCTTTATGGGCTTAAAGGTACCCAAACCCACATGCAGAGTAATATACGCAATCTCTACTCCTCTTGAGCGAAGCACATCGAGCAACTCGGGAGTAAAATGCAAACCAGCCGTAGGTGCAGCTATTGAACCCGGAACACGAGCATAAACTGTTTGATAATTGGAAAGAGAAACTCCAGAAGCTTTGATATAGGGAGGTAGAGGGGGTTTCCCAAACTTCTCAAAAACTTCCTCCTCAACAAGAGAAAAAAGAGGTTCCAGTAACCATATACCCTCGGCATCTTTCTCAATAACCTTAAAACCATTTGCCTTATCTAAAAACAAAAATTGCCCTTTCTTTACCCTTCTTGAAGGATTCAAAAGAGCTTTCCAGAAAGGACCTTCTCTACCCAGAAAAAGAATTTCCACTTTACCTCCTGTTTCCTTTTTAGCGTAAAAACGAGCCGGGATAACCTTGGTATCGTTTATAACCAGCACATCCCCGGGGTCTATGTATTCAACGAGATCTCTAAATAAACGGTGCTCAAAAGCAGCTTCTTTTCTTTTAACAACCATTAAACGACAAGCATCGCGAGGCTGAACTGGTTGCTGAGCAATTAGCTCCTGAGGAAGCACAAAATCAAACTCTTCAACCCTCATCAACGAAAAACCGCCCTCCTGATTTCACAACCTGGAAAATAATGCTCGAGTATTTGAGAACAGTTATAACCCCGAAGAGCCATTCCTCTGGCGCCCCACTGGGACAAACCCACACCATGGCCATAACCGCTACCTTCAAAAACGTACCACATCTCTCTCTGGTCTGTATTTTCACTCGAACTTTCCACGCTCTCAGCCAGGCTATCGTCCCGAGCAGAAAGATTGTTTCTTCTCAACTGTTCTCTTTCCCGGAGATAAGCAATGATGTCTTCAAGAGTCCAGTCTTTTTGAAGCAGTTCCTCAATATTTTTCTTGCTAGGATTCTCAGAATTTTTCGAACTTTCACCACGCTTAACAAATGGGGTAACTCTTCGTACGCTTTGATTATTGCGGTACTCAACGCTAACCTTAAAAAAAGTACTGAGCAGCTCATCAAAACCCACTGCTTCCCTGAAACGATGAGCCGTAAAGGTGAAAACACCCTGAGTAGTAAAGGCCCTGACCTCTTTAACACGGCCATTTTCACCGAATTCGAAGGACAAACTTTGCAGCCTGCCTTGGATTAAATTCCTCTCAAGCAGTTTTTCCTCAAGTTGTGCCAGAGAAAAAGATACTTTCCATCTGGCATGAGGAGCATCCTCCTCCCAGGGTGAAACAACACTGACCAGATAGGGCACGTGTTTACCCCATACTGCATAAGCTGATTCAGTCGCTCCCCCGCTTTCTGAGTGAAAAAAGACCTGAGCAAGCTTTCCCTGGTAAGTAAGGACCAGCCCCCTGCTCTCCTCCACAAGCGAATTAGTTATCTCGCTTTCCGCGTTAACCCCACCATAAAGCAAACAATGAGAAGAAGCACAGAAATCAAAACCTTCCTCACGGTGCCTGCCCAAATTGGCCAGAGCATAAGTCCTGACGACTATAATATAAGCAAGGAGTGCCTCTCGAGGCCAACGAGGACTAATTTCAAGTTTAACAGTACCCTTAATATAGTCCTCCAGGTTAACTAAATTAACCACCTTTATTCCAGAGGAGGTAGCGTAAAGCATAAAACGTCCCCGGTAGGGGCGACCATTAACCCTAACAACTCCTCCCTGAGGAACCACCAAAATCGAAAAAGCATTACCGGAGGAACCGTCAATGCTAATCGTACCCTCTCCAGTAATTGTTAGATGAACCGAATCCCTGGTTAAGCTCTTCCCATCAGTAAAATAGACTTTCAACCCCTGAGAAGCTTCTAAACGCAATTCTTTAAAAACTCCAATACCCACTTTAACCCAGGGTTCATCGGCAAAAGCAAAAGAACAGCTCGGCGCAAACAAAAACCCCAGAATAACAAGAAGAAACAACAAGAGTCTTAGCTGCTTCATGTGCTCCATCGATTTTCTATCTTCTCAAAAAAATAGTAAAAATAAGAGTAAGGATCAAACTGACAATAAGGCAGGTGGTTAGAGGAAAGTAAAAAACGAAGTTATCACGGTGTACCACTATGTCACCAGGCAAACGACCAATGCGACTTATCCCTGGAATCCTGGGAAGAAAGAAAAAAAGCAAACCTACGATGATAAAAATAACTCCCAAGCTTATAAAGAACCTTGCCCAGTGAGAGACTTCCATACTTTCCTTTTCACTCCTTCCCATTTACTAAAAATACACCCGCAATAATTTTGTCGGTAAAGACCCAACTCTCTGGATATTTTAACACTTTCTGCAAATCCCGAACGGAAATCCTTTCTGAGGAAAATTACTTGTTCTCTTTTCTGTAAATTTTCCCCGACTTTAAAAATACTTTCAACTTTCTGATAAGGGCTTATGGTAAGAGTTGTTGCAAAAAAAGAATAACCTCGCTGCTTCGCCCATTGTGCAGTGCGACCAAGGCGCATCTCGTAACAGTGGACACAGCGTTCTTCTGGCTCTCTAATCCACCCAAAAAACTCTAAAGGGTTGTATGCAAAAGGCATCTCTACTTTTAACCCCTTATACAAAGCGTAATCTACGAAAGACTTGTGTCTTCGCTCATATTCATCAAAGGGATGAATGTTGGGATTGTAAAAAAAGAGAGTAATTTCGAAACCTTCTTTAAGAAGGGCGTCCACTACGTAAGTGGCACAAGGACCACAACAGGTGTGTAAAAGAACCCTTTTATCCATTCTGGTAAACTCCTTGCAGATACTGTTCTCCTTTAGAGGTAAGCACCCTACCCCGAGCTGTGCGCGCTAATAAACCAAGCTTAATCAAGTAGGGCTCATAAAAGTTCTCCAGCGTTAAAATATCTTCGTTAACCGCAGTAGCCAGATTGTTCAAACCCGCTGGGCCTCCTCCAAACTTTTCCTTGAGCACTCGAAGTAAACTTCTATCTCTCCAGTTCAAGCCCAGCTCATCAATATCCAGAGCTTCAAAAACTCTTTTAACAAAAACCCTGTCTATTTCTTCTTTCCGGTAATAATCAGCGAAGTCCCGCACTCTGCGTAACAGGTGCTTAGCTATTCTCGGCGTACCCCGGGAACGCCTGGCTATTTCAGAAACAGCTTCTTCTTTAAGTTCCAGCCGGAGCAAGTTAGCAGCATTTTTGATGATCATTTCAAGCTCATACTGACTATAAAAATCCAGTTTTTCAATAATACCAAAACGATTGCGCAAAGGAGCGCTTATTAAGCTTAATCTGGTAGTTGCCCCAACCAGAGTAAAGGGTGGTAAGCTGAGCCTTATACTCCTTGCTCCAGGCCCCTTACCTACCAGAACATCAATTGCGAAATCCTCCATAGCAGTATAAAGAACCTCTTCACAGGGTCGAGGAAGACGATGTATTTCATCTATGAAGACCACATTCCCCTCGCCTATTGAAGTCAAAACCGAGGCAATATCTCCAGCGCGAGAAAAGGTAGGTCCCGAAAAACAGCGTATTTCTCTGCCCAGCTCTTCAGCTATAATAAAAGCCAGAGTGGTCTTCCCTAAACCAGGCGGTCCGTAAAACAAAACATGATCTAAGGGTTCCTTGCGTAACAAAGAAGCACTAATGAACACCTTCAAATTTTGCTTAAGCCTCTCCTGACCCACAAACTCATCAAGCGAGCGAGGCCTAAGAGCAAAATCATCCCTTTCTTTCTTCAAAATGTCTCTTAAAAAATGCTCACCTGCAGCTTCTGGCATCATCCTTTACCACCCAAAAAACGGAGAGCCTTTCTCACCAGATCTTCAGTAGTAATACCACCACCAGCTTCCACAAGCACCTGATCCAAGATTTCCTTGACCTCGCCGGAAGAGTAACCAAGACCCATCAGTGCCTCCTTGGCTTCCCGATAAGAAGAAAGCACGCTATTACTGTCCTCTTCAATTTGAAGTCCCGCTTCAACAAAGCGGGACTTCAAATCCAGAATAAGCCTGCTTACAGTTGTAGAAGCCAAATTGGTTCTTGCTTCAAGTTCAGGACGATTTTCTTCAAGAACAAGCTTCACCAAATCCTCCCAATACACTCTGGAAAGAATTTTAAAGGCTTTGCGATGGTTAATTCCTCTTAGAGCGCAGAGTAAATCAAAACAAAGCCGTTCTTTTCGATCTGAGAACCCGTAAAAAACAAAAACCCCATTTTCTTTCATAAAAGAACGGATATAAAGAAGTACTTCCTCGCCCCTTTGAGGAGAAACCGAAAAAGGGGTAACGTTAATCTCCAGGGCAAAAAAATCCACTTCAACAATCCACTTTAGAGGATTTCGCTCAATCAATTTTCCCTTAATGTACTCAAACATTGTTCGCTCCTAACAGCAACCTGAACCCATGACACACACATAAAGCCAGGGCATCAGCAGCATCATCAGGGGTTATCTTGTCTTCGATGTCTAAAATTTGACGAACCATATAAATAACCTGCTGTTTAGAAGCCCTGCCATAACCAACCACAGCTTGCTTAACTTCAAGAGGCGTATACTCAAAAACGGGAATACCCATCAAAGCTGCGCAAAGAAGCACAACACCTCGCGCTTCCCCAACTGAGAGAGCAGTTTTCGTGTTGCGATTAAAAAAAAGCTCTTCTACCGCCACCTGATGTGGAGAAAAAACCCGTATAAAGCGATTTACTTCTTCAAATATCTTCCGCAAACGTAAAGCAGGAGAAAGATTTTTATTAGTAGTAATCACATCATAAAAAAGAGGCCTAAAGCTTTTGTTTCTGGTCCTAAAAGCAACTACAGCAATCCCTGTGGTCGCAGTACCAGGATCAACACCTAAAAAAATTAATTCATCGGGAAGCATTAATCCGCTTGACCTAATCTTTCAAAGATTCAAGAACTTCGTCAGCTATGTCAAAGTTGGCATAAACTTCTTGCACATCATCATGGTCTTCAAGAGCTTCAATAAGATTTAATAGCTGCTGCGCTTGCTTGCCTTCCAAAGACACAGTAGTTTTCGGAATCATGGTAATTTGAGCAACTACATACTCCAAGCCAGACTGGTCAAAAGCTTCTTTAACCTTTTCAAAATCATCTGGAGCAGTCAACACATCCAGGGTAGTCTCTGTAGCTCTAATGTCCTCTGCTCCAGCTTCAATGGCTACAGCCATTATCTCATCTTCCTCAACTTTTCCTTTTTCAAAACTCAGCAAACCTTTTCTCTCAAAAATCCAGGATACACAACCCGTCTCACCAAGACTACCGCCATACTTGCTAAATATATGGCGTATCTCTGCTGTAGTACGATTACGGTTATCGGTTGTAGCTTCGACCATAACCGCAACTCCACCTGGACCATAACCTTCATAAGTTACTTCCTCGTAAGAAACTCCTTCCAACTCACCCGTGCCCTTTTTGATAGCCCGCTCAATGTTCTCTTGAGGCATGTTCATTTCCCGGGCTTTCTGAATAACCAACCTCAAGCGCGGGTTATTTTCCGGATTCCCTCCTCCTTGACGGGCTGCAACAGTAATGAGTCGAATGAGCTTACTGAAGGCCTTACCCTTAGCAAGGTCGGTTTTGGCTTTTTTATGTTTAATTTGTGCCCATTTCGAATGTCCAGACATGCTTTCGACACCCCTTAATCAAGATTAGCTGGTTTATTGTAGCACATTTTCTGCAAACACTAAAAGCCCGTACACAACGCAAATACTTAGCCAGATCGGTATTATTTCAAATCTTTTTCTCCATCTTCAGCTTGGCACAAGATACAAAAAAAGACCTGAGATCTTCTCTCAGGTCTTTCCTGTTCTTTAAATCCCGGCAGCGTCCTACTTTCCCGCCCCGTTGCCAGGGCAGTATCATCGGCGCTGGAGGGCTTAGCTTCCGGGTTCGGAATGGGACCGGGCGTTTCCCCTCCGCCATGGCCACCGGGAAACCTCTGATTCTGCATCTATCAATAAGGCTCTGTAATACCTCTTGCTCTCGATAAAGCCTTTGCGGTCAAGTCCTCGACCGATTAGTACCCCTCGGCTCAAGGTGTTACCACCCTTACACCTGGGGCCTATCAACCGGGTCATCTTCCCGGGGTCTTACCTGGTTAACCCAGTGGGATACCTTATCTTGGGGTGGGCTTCGCGCTTAGATGCTTTCAGCGCTTATCCCATCCGGACACGGCTACCCAGCACTGCCCCTGGCAGGACAACTGGAACACCGGAGGTCCGTCCATCCCGGTCCTCTCGTACTAGGGACAGCTCCCCTCAAGTATCCTGCGCCCGCGACAGATAGGGACCGAACTGTCTCACGACGTTCTAAACCCAGCTCGCGTACCGCTTTAATGGGCGAACAGCCCAACCCTTGGGACCTGCTCCAGCCCCAGGATGCGACGAGCCGACATCGAGGTGCCGATCCTCCCCGTCGATATGGACTCTTGGGAGAGACCAGCCTGTTATCCCCGGAGTACCTTTTATCCGATGAGCGATGGCCCTTCCACACGGAACCACCGGATCACTAGGCCCGACTTTCGTCTCTGCTCGAGGTGTCCCTCTCGCAGTCAGGCTCCCTTATGCCCTTACACTCTTAGCACGATTTCCAAACGTGCCGAGGGAACCTTAGGGCGCCTCCGTTACCTTTTAGGAGGCGACCGCCCCAGTCAAACTGCCCACCTGACACTGTCCCTCGCAAGGATTCACTTACGCAGGTTAGAATCTGGATATATCAAGGGTGGTATCTCAAGGGCGGCTCCATGAGGGCTGGCGCCCCCACTTCTCAGCCTCCCACCTATCCTGCACAGGATATACCCGGATTCAATGTCAGGCTACAGTAAAGGTTCACGGGGTCTTTCCGTCTTGTCGCGGGTAGCAAGCATCTGCACTTGCATTGAAACTTCGCCGAGCCCCCCGTTGAGACAGCGCTCCAGTCGTTACGCCATTCATGCGGGTCGGAACTTACCCGACAAGGAATTTCGCTACCTTAGGACCGTTATAGTTACGGCCGCCGTTTGCTGGGGCTTCAGTTTGGAGCTTCGCCCGGAATAAATTCCAGGCTAACCCCTCCCCTTAACCTTCCAGCACTGGGCAGGCGTCAGACCCTATACATCGCCTTACGGCTTAGCAGAGTCCTGTGTTTTTAGTAAACAGTCGCCAGAGCCACTTTCCTGCGACCCTCTCGAGCTCGGAGAGCAAGTCTCCTCACCCTAACAGGGCACCCCTTCTCCCGAAGTTACGGGGCTAAATTGCCGAGTTCCTTAACGGGGGATCACTCGCGCGCCTTAGAATACTCATCCTGCCTACCTGTGTCGGTTTGCGGTACGGATACCTCTTTCCTGGCTAGGGGCTTTTCTTGGCAGCAGGGGATCAACCAGTTCGCTCCCGTAGGAGCTCCCCATCACCTCTCGGCGTTAACGAGGGCAGGGATTTGCCTCCGCCCTCCGCCTACGGGCTTGGACAGCCTATTCCTCCAGGCTGATGGCCTACCCTTCTGCGTCCCCCCCTCGCTCGTAGCGGAAAGAGGTAGCGCCGGAATATCAACCGGCTGCCCATCACCTACGCCTTGCGGCCTCGGCTTAGGATCCGGCTAACCCTGAGAGGACGAACCTTGCTCAGGAAACCTTAGGCTTACGGCGAGAGGGATTCTCACCCTCTTTATCGCTACTCATGCCGGCATTCTCACTTGAGGTGCCTCCACGAGTCCTCACGGTCTCGCTTCAACGGCCTACCCAACGCTCCCCTACCAACCAGAGAAGCCGTAACCTCTCTGATTCCGCAGCTTCGGCAGCAGGCTTAAGCCCCGAGAATTTTTCGGCGCAGCGCCGCTAGACCAGTAAGCTGTTACGCACTTTTTAAAGGATGGCTGCTTCTAAGCCAACCTCCTGGCTGTCTCAGCAGCACCACTTCCTTTACCACTTAGCCTGCATTTAGGGGCCTTAGCTGGCGGTCTGGGCTGTTCCCCTCTCGACCACGAAGCTTATCCCCCGCAGTCTGACTCCCCGGCTTTGAGGAGAGGTATTCGGAGTTTGGTTGGGTTTGGTAGGCGGGTAAGCCCCCTAGCCCATCCAGTGCTCTACCCCCTCTCCTGACCACCGGAGGCTAGCCCTAAAGCTATTTCGGGGAGAACCAGCTATCTCCAGGTTTGATTGGCCTTTCACCCCTACCCACAGCTCATCCGAGCAGTTTTCAACCTACATCGGTTCGGGCCTCCACGAGGTTTTATCCTCGCTTCACCCTGGCCATGGGTAGATCACCTGGCTTCGGGTCTACGGCAACTGACTCAGCGCCCTGTTCGGACTCGGTTTCCCTGCGGCTTCGCACCAGAGGTGCTTAACCTGTGCCAGCTACCGTAACTCGCCGGCTCATTCTCCAAAAGGCACGCAGTCAGGCTGGAAGAAACTAAGTTTCTCCCATAGCCCTTCCACGTATTGTAGGCACATGGTTTCAGGTTCTATTTCACTCCCCTCCCGGGGTTCTTTTCACCTTTCCCTCACGGTACTGGTTCACTATCGGTCGCCAGGGAGTATTTAGCCTTAGGAGGTGGTCCTCCCGGATTCCCACGGAATTCCTCGTGGACCGTGGTACTTGGGAACATAAGGCAGAGAGAAAGGTCCCTTTTCGCCTACGGGGCTATCACCCTCTCTGGCGAGGCATTCCAGTCCTCTTCGGCTAAGGGCCTTTTTGGTAACTCTCCGGCCTCACCCTGGTTTGGCCCCCTTATGTCCCACTACCCTCAGAGGGCAACGCCCAGGGGCTTTGACACCCTCTGAGTTTGGGCTGTTCCCCGTTCGCTCGCCGCTACTTGGGGAATCGCATTTTTGCTTTCTTTTCCTCGGAGTACTTAGATGTTTCAGTTCCCCCGGTTCGCCTCCTCTCTTTGCAGAGAGGATACTGGAGGTTTGCTCCAGTGGGTTGCCCCATTCGGGAATCCCCGGATCAACGCTTGCTTACAGCTACCCGGGGCTTATCGCAGTTAGCCACGCCCTTCATCGCCTCCTGGCGCCAAGGCATCCACCACGTGCCCTTTCTTAACTTGACCGCAAACCTTTCAAGCTTCTACAACAGAAGAAGTATTACAGAGCCTTATTTACTTTTCAAGGTGCGAAGTAGCATCTCTCTCTGGTGGAGATGACGGGACTTGAACCCGCGCCCTCCTCGTTGCGAACGAGGCGCTCTCCCGACTGAGCTACATCCCCTGAAAATTCTTTCAGCATGGTGGGCCTATCTGGATTTGAACCAGAGACCTCACGCTTATCAGGCGTGCGCTCTAACCAACTGAGCTATAGGCCCAAGAAGAAAATATTCCGCCTACTTCCCCTTTATACTCCTTAGAAAGGAGGTGATCCAGCCGCAGGTTCCCCTACGGCTACCTTGTTACGACTTCACCCCAATCATCAACCCCACCTTAGGCGCCTGCCTCCCCTTGCGGGGTTAGCCCAGCGACTTCAGGTGGAATTGACTTTCGTGGTGTGACGGGCGGTGTGTACAAGGCCCGGGAACGTATTCACCGCGCCGTGGCTGATGCGCGATTACTAGCGATTCCGCGTTCATGCAGGCGAGTTGCAGCCTGCAATCCCAACTGGGGCCGGTTTTTTGGGATTAGCTCCCCCTTGCGGGTTCGCAACCCTCTGTACCGGCCATTGTAGCACGTGTGTAGCCCAGGGCATAAGGGCCATGAGGATTTGACGTCATCCCCACCTTCCTCCGGCTTGTCGCCGGCAGTCCCCTTAGAGTGCCCGGCTTGACCCGGTAGCAACTAAGGGCAAGGGTTGCGCTCGTTGCGGGACTTAACCCAACATCTCACGACACGAGCTGACGACAACCATGCAGCACCTGTGCTGGCTCCTCCACCGAAGTGGAGGTCGTCACCCTTTCGGGCTCCTACCACCAGCATGTCAAGCCCTGGTAAGGTTCCTCGCGTTGCATCGAATTAAACCACATGCTCCACCGCTTGTGCGGGCCCCCGTCAATTCCTTTGAGTTTCAACCTTGCGGCCGTACTCCCCAGGCGGGGTACTTAATGCGTTAGCTTCGGCACGGAAGGGGTCGAACCTCCCACACCTAGTACCCATCGTTTACGGCCAGGACTACCCGGGTATCTAATCCGGTTTGCTCCCCTGGCTTTCGCTCCTCAGCGTCAGGGACAGGCCAGAGAGCCGCCTTCGCCACTGGTGTTCCTCCCGATATCTACGCATTTCACCGCTACACCGGGAATTCCACTCTCCTCTCCTGCCCTCTAGCTTCCCAGTTTCCCACGACCTTCCCCAGTTGAGCCGGGGGCTTTCACGTGAGACTTGAGAAGCCACCTACGAGCTCTTTACGCCCAGTGAATCCGGACAACGCTCGCTCCTTACGTATTACCGCGGCTGCTGGCACGTAATTAGCCGGAACTTGCTCCTGGGGTACCGTCAGCACAGGAAGCTATTAACCCCCTGTGTTTTCTTCCCCCAGAGCAGGGGTTTACGACCCGAAGGCCTTCGTCCCCCACGCGGCGTCGCTGGGTCAGGCTTGCGCCCATTGCCCAAGATTCCTCACTGCTGCCTCCCGTAGGAGTCTGGGCCGTGTCTCAGTCCCAGTGTGGCCGGACACCCTCTCAGGCCGGCTACCCGTCGTCGCCTTGGTAGGCCATTACCCCACCAACTAGCTGATGGGCCGCGAGCCCCTCTTCAGGCACCAGCTTGCAGAGCAGAGGCCAGCTTTTCCTCAGTACCCCTGCGGGTACTGAGTATATGGGGTATTAGCCACCCTTTCGAGTGGTTATCCCCCTCCTGAAGGCAGGTTACTCACGTGTTACTCACCCGTTCGCCACTCAGCCTTTCCTCCTTTCATAAGAAAGGAAGAAAGCTGCGTACGACTTGCATGTGTTAGGCGCGCCGCCAGCGTTCGTCCTGAGCCAGGATCAAACCCTCCATGACAAATCTATACCTTCTCCCCAGAAAAGGGAGAAGAAATTCTCAGTAAGAGAGTTCAATCTTGGCTGATTGGTCTATCATACTCAAGGAAGTAGGCGGAATATTCACTTTTCAAGGTGCGCTTTGCTTTTCTGCCCCGAAGGGCAAGAGATAATTTAACACAGGAGTTGGAGGTTGTCAACACAGAAGAACCCTAAATTTGTTAAAAAATTTTGTTAAATATAGTTATTACTCTTCAACCCAAATAGGAAAGGGAGCAAGACCTTCCCTGAGAACCAGTCCCTGATAGGGATTAAATGCGTTATAGCCAACTTCTATCAAATAAAGTCCCTGTGGGGGCATACAAAAACGGTGATAAAGTCTGGAAGGCCTGTCGAGCATTTCTTGCAAGGCAGCTAAACTTTTTCTACCTGTTCCTACTTTCCAGATTTCACCTACCATGATCCTAACCATTTTATAAAGAAACCCATCTCCCACTACGTCGAAACGAATTAAACCTTTACTTTTTTCCTCCACCCTGAAAGAAAAAACTGTCCGCCAGCAAGAACGGTCGTTGCCACCTGCTGCAGAAAAGGAGGTAAAATCATGATAACCCACTAACATATTCGCTGCCTTCTGCAATAACTCTAAATCAAACTCTCTTTTTCTCACACCAAAAACAAAGTCACTCCAGAAGGCGGAAGTAGTGCTTGTCAAAGCAAGAAGATACATATAACGTTTATATCTGACGTCACGACGGGGATGAAAATCTTGAGGAACCTCCAGTAAGTTACGGATTCTTACTTCCCTGGGTAAACAGGCATTGAGAGCTTTCTTAAGAACACAAAGAGATAATTTTGAGGACACGGAAAAAGTTACCACCTGGCCTACGGCATGCACACCAGCATCTGTACGACTCGAAGCTTCGACTATCACGTCATTACCTGTAACTTTGGAAATGGTCCTTTCCAGAATTTCCTGAAAAGTAGAAGTTGTATTTTTTTGGCGCTGCCAACCGTTATAACCAGTTCCCCTATATTCAACGACACAAACTATCTTACGCATAACTGAGTTAGCAACTTCACCAGAAATAAGAACTCACAGTAATCAAGGTAAAAAGGCTCAAAGAAACAACTAAAAACAAGTAATCACAAAAGGTCATTCTCAGGACTCGCAAACGTGTTCTACCTTCTCCCCCCCTATAGCATCGAGATTCCATTGCAATAGCCAGTTCGTCAGCCCTTTTAAAAGAATTGATAAAGAGAGGCACCAAAAGAGGCACAAGATTCCTGGCACGCTGTATAAAATTACCTGATTCGAAATCCATGCCTCTCGCCTTTTGAGCCTTCATAATGCGATCTGCCTCTTCAAGTAAGGTCGGAATAAAGCGAATAGCAATAGTCATCATCATGGCCAGCTCGTGGGCTGGAAATCCCCAGCGCTTGAAAGGGGAAAGAAGATATTCTATCCCGTCAGTCAACTCCACCGGAGAAGTGGTCAGAGTTAAAAGAGAGGTAACCATTATAAGTAAACATAACCTGACTACAATAAAAACACCTCTTTGCAGTCCCGTCATAGATATATGAATAAAACCGCGTTCATAAACATACTCACCAGGAGTGAAAAAAATATGCAATACAAGAGTCAACACTAACAAAAATAAAATAGGCTTTAAGCTGCGAAACAAATATCCCAAAGGAACATGTGCCAGAGAAACCAAGAAACCAACCATAATGCCAACCAGCAAAAAAGCGAGCCATCCTTTAATTAAGAAAAGCTCGATAATCGCCACTCCTGCAAAGATTATTTTTGCCCGTGGGTCAAGTCGGTGTATAGGAGAATCAATCGGTATGTATTGTCCTACTACCAGACTTCTACCAAACATTTTTCTTCTCCAAAATCTTTTTCAAAACGGCCTCAGCAAGTTCATGGGGGGTTAACAAAGAGGGTTCAACATCAAAGCCCTTTTGACGAAGCATAAAAGCCGTCTGAACAGTTACGGGAGGTTTGATGCCATATTCTTCAAGAGAAAACTGAGTAAATACCTCACGGGTAGTACCGTCAATTGCTATTTGACCATCGTGCATAACCAAAATACGTTCACAAACAATAACTAAATCTTCCATACTATGAGAAACCAGAACTAAGGTCAATCCTTCTTTTTTGCGCAGTTCTTTCAAGTTTAAGAGTATGCTTCTCTTCCCTTGAGGATCCAGACCAGCAGTGGGTTCATCCAAAACCAAAACCTCGGGGCGCATCGATAATATACTGGCAATGGCTACCCTGCGCATTTGGCCACCACTAAGTTCAAATGGAGTACGATCCTTTATTTCTTCATAGTCAAGTCCCACCATAGCGATAGCCCAACGAACTGTTTCTTCAAGCGCTTCTCCGGTGATTCCCATATTCCGAGGCCCAAAAGCTACTTCATTAAAAACGGTTTCTTCAAACATTTGGTGTTCGGGATATTGAAAAACCAGACCTACCTTTTTCCTGATATTTTTAAGATTTATCCCTTTGGTTTTAGTGTTTATGCCATCAACCCAAACCTCACCTTGCTGAGGCAATAAAAGAGCATTAAAATGCTGCACAAGCGTGGACTTACCACATCCTGTCCTGCCTACTATGCCCACGCTCTCTCCTTTATCAATGACAAGATTAACGTCGCGAAGCGCCTTGGTCTCAAAGGGTGTACCCGGGAAGTAAGTAAAATGAACCCGCTCTAAACGAATGAACATAGCTCGTCTACCAATTCTTCTTTTTTAAGAGGAATGTTCTTAAAAAGCTGGGGTATTTTTTGTTTTATGAGCACTGCAGTCTCAGCAATCTGAGGAGCTTCCAAACCCCATTTTTTAAGATTTTCGACCTGGGAAAAAATTTCACGCGGGGTCCCTGAAGCAACAATTGTGCCTTCATCCATAACTAAAACCCTGTCCGCTTCCACTGCTTCCTCTACGTAATGAGTGATGTGAAAAATCGTAAACGAATGTTTGAGCTTTAAAAGCAAATTTAAAAGATCTTCTCTGGCCTCGGGATCCAGCATGGATGTAGCTTCATCAAGCACCAAATATTTGGGAGCCATCGCCAAAACTCCTGCAATAGCTATTTTCTGTTTTTGCCCACCGGAAAGCAAGTGGGGTTCTCTTTTTTTGAAATCAGACATGCCAACCATTTCAAGAGCCTCATCCACCCTCCTGCGTATTTCATGAGAGGGCAAACCCAGGTTCTCTGGTCCAAAAGCAACATCCTCTTCAACTGTAGTCGCAATAAGCTGGTTATCAGGGTTTTGAAAGACCAAGCCCACCTTTTGCCTAACTTCCCAAACAAGCTCCAAATCTTTAGTATTTATTCCTTCCACCAAAACATCCCCGCGCTTGGGAACCAGAAGAGCATTGCAGTGTCTGGCCAGGGTTGATTTGCCAGAACCATTTCTACCCAAAAGCACCACAAACTCTCCATCATTAATGGTTAGGCTAACATCTTTCAAAACTTCCTGGATGTTATCAAAAATTTGGTCTTCTTCAGCGTACCAAAAACTTACTTTCCGAAACTCTATCATAGCAATTGTCCACAAAAAAAGGCCAGCTTTTGCTGGCCTTCAAAAACACAGGGCTTCAAGCATTACTCACTAATTATTTCTACGATGGCCAGAGGAGCACCATCTCCTCTTCGAAAACCAGCTTTGATAAGTCTACAATAACCACCTTTTCTGTCCCTCATCCTGGGAACAATACTCCGCATAAGCATCTTAAAAGCCTCTTTATCCCTAACCCAAGAAACAACCTGCCTCATTGAAGCATTGTCACCTTTGATAGCCAGAGAAACTACTCGCTCAAAGTATCTTTTCAAGACCTTACCCTTTTTTTCGGTAGTTTCAATCCTTCCAGACTTAATCAGAGAAACAACCATATTGGCCAGCATGCTCTCTTTATGGGAGGTTGTTCTGCCCAGTTTTTCGGTCCTCTTTCTATGCCTCATTCTCCGACACCTCTTTTCTCAGCGTTGCTCGAAGAAAGAAACCTCTGCTGCACCTTTTCCAGAATCTCTTCGTAAGTTTTCTGACCCAAATTTTTTATTTTCTTCAAGTCCTCAGGTCGGTTGCGAACAACTTCCAGAAGTTCTCTAAGAGTATTTATCTTGGCCCTCTTCAGACAATTGATAGCCCGTACTGATAGATCGATATCCTCGATTGGAACTTCTTCTTCAAACTCCTCCAACGTTTCCTCAGAGGTATCAGCTTTAACCCCTGTTTCACCAATCCTTTCTCTCAAGAGCTCCAAAAGATAAGAAAAATTATCTCTCAGAAGCTCAAGGGCTCTTTCCATGGCTTCTTGGGGAGTAATGGCTCCATTGGTCCAAATCTCCACCACTAATTTATCGTAGTTGGTAAACTGCCCAACTCGGGTATCCAGTACTTGATAATTCACCTTTTTCACCGGTGTAAAGACGGAATCAACCGGGATGATGTCCAGCTCGCGATATTTGGTTTCGTCCGCTTCCTGATATCCTTTACCACGAGCAACGTATATTCTGACCACAAGATGGCCTTCCTCATTAACTTCAGCTATGTAATGGTCAGGATTAATTATCTCAACATTGCTATTTTTCTGTATGTCAGCGCCTGTTACCACCTTTATATGGCCTGGTTCGCCTTTAACATCGAGATATAAAATTTCTTCCTTCGAGTGACTCTTCAATACCAGACCTTTAAGATTCAAAATAATATCTGAAACATCCTCCCGAACCCCAGGGAGGACAGAGAACTCGTGCATAACTCCCTCTATCTGTACAGCCGTCACTGCACTACCTTCTATGGAAGAAAGAAGAACCCTACGCAGAGCATTACCAATGGTAATGCCCCATCCCGCTTCCAGAGGTTCAATCAAAAACTTACCGTACAAATTAGGAGGTTGAATGTCTTCTCTAACCTCCACAATTTCACACTTCATTAACTCCCTTAAGTCATACATTGACCAACACCTCAAAAATTATTTAGAGTAGAACTCTACTATCAATTGCTCCTGTACAGGATATTCAATGTCTTCCCGGGTTGGCTCCCTCAAAATGGTAGCTCTCAAATTGGCCGTATCTACATCTATCCACTGAGGAGGAGTAATGCCTAAATCTTGCTCAAGAGCAGATTTTATCCTTTCGTTGTTTTTCCCCCTGGGGGAAACTTCTATGACATCGCCTTTGTCAACCAGATAAGAAGGGATATTGACTTTTTTGCCGTTAACCAAAAAGTGACCATGCAGAACCATCTGGCGAGCCTCAGCACGGGAACCGGCTAAACCCATTCTAAAAACCACGTTATCAAGTCTTCTTTCTAACAAAGACAGGAGATTTTCACCAGTCACTCCCGGCATTTTGGAAGCCCTGGAGAAATAATTCTTAAATTGGTTTTCAGAAATTCCATAAATGAAGCGAACCTTCTGCTTTTCTCTCAACTGAATTCCATAACCAGAAAGCCTTCTCCGAGCACCTTTGTGAACACCAGGAGGAAAGGGTCTTTTCTCAAAAGCACATTTGTCGGTGTAACAACGTTCCCCTTTCAGGAAAAGCTTCATACCCTGTCTTCTACACAACCTGCATTTAGAACCTGTATATCGAGACATGTTTATCAAAACCTCCTACTACACTCTTCTTTGTTTGGGAGGTCGGCATCCATTATGAGGAATAGGTGTCACATCTTTGATGGAATTAATCACCAACCCCGCAGCCTGTAAAGCACGTATAGCGGTCTCACGACCAGACCCTGGACCCTTGACAAGAACCTCTACTTCCCGCAAACCCTGGTCCATGGCCTTTCGAGCCGCTTGTTCAGCCGCCAATTGCGCCGCAAAAGGAGTACCCTTCTTGGTGCCTTTAAAACCCACAGTACCGGCACTCGCCCAGGCAATAACATTGCCTTCTTTGTCACTAATAGTAATGATTGTATTATTAAACGTAGATTTTATATGCGCAATACCCTCCCTAATTAGCTTTTTTTCCTTTCTTTTCCTTCGAGTCCTACGAGCCAATTCTAAACGACCTCCCTTATAAATTTTACTTACCGCGCTTTACTCCCACTGTTCTACGAGGACCTTTTCTGGTTCGGGCGTTAGTTCTCGTCCTTTGCCCCCTAACAGGCATCCCTCGACGATGTCGTAAACCCCTATAACACCCGATAGCCATAAGCCGCTTAATGTTTTGGGAAATTTGGGCCCTAAGTTCACCTTCAACTGGATACTTTTCGACTTCTTTTTGAATCCTGTTTACCTCTTCATCAGTAAGATCCTTTACTTTGATATCGGGACTTACTCCTGCATCTTCCAAAATTTTCTTTGCCAAACTTTTACCTATACCAAATATGTAAGTTAAAGCTATATCAATTCTTTTGTTGACTGGTAAATCAACCCCAGCTATTCGGGCCATCTTAGCTGTACCTCCTAACCTTGACGCTGCTTGTGTCTTGGATTAGAGCACACAACCAGAACTCTGTTCTTGCGTCTAATTACTTTACACTTCTCACATCTTGGTTTTACAGATGAACGAACCCTCATTTTAATACCTCCTAGCATCAATTGCAAGTTTTACCAAGTAAATCAATCTATTTGTGACGATATATTATTCTTCCCCTGGTAGGATCATACTTGGAAATCTGTACAGTAACTTTATCACCTGGAAGGATGCGAATATAATGCATACGCATTTTACCAGAAATATGAGCCAAAACTTTTCTGCCATTTTGAAGTTCTACTTTAAACATTGCATTCGGCAAGGGTTCAATAACCGTGCCGACTACTTCGATAACATCATCTCTGGATCTGGGCATTATCTCGCTTCATCCCCTCTCTTTATCGCTGTCAAAATTTCTGGACCATCTTTAGTTACCATAACTGTATGTTCAAAATGAGCTGACAGCCCTCCATCAACAGTAACCACTGTCCATCCGTCTTCAAGAATTCTTACTTTATAGTCCTTCTCGTTAACCATAGGCTCGATAGCCAACACCATACCTTCTTCTATGACCGGTCCACTTTCTCTTTTGCCAAAATTAGGTATTTGAGGTTCCTCATGTAAAGCTGTTCCAACACCATGACCCACAAAATCACGAACTACCGAAAAACCCGCCTTTTCAACCGTTCTTTGAATACTCCAGGAAATATCCCCAATTCTTTTTCCGGGCAATGCATTGCTTATTCCAGCAAAAAGAGCCTTACGAGTCACCTCGATCAACTTCAAAGCCCGCGGGTTACCATTCCCCACTACAACACTAAAAGCTGCATCGACATAAAATCCTTCATATACTACTCCGATATCTATGCTCACCAGATCTCCTTCTTTAATTGTCCTTTCTCCAGGTATACCATGCACAACCTCATCATTGATAGAAACACATATCGATGCAGGGTAACCCCTATAACCCTTAAAGGCTGGTTCGGCTCCGTGCTCCTTGATAATACTTTCAGCCACTTCATCAAGAAAACAAGTCTTTATACCTGGAGCAACCAAGGTGCGAAGCCTTTCCATCACCAAAGCCAGTATTTGCCCGCTTTTTTTTATTTTTTTGATATCCTTAGATAAAGTTATCTTACTCATTTAGCTTTTTGTCTGATCTCTTCTAATAAGGATTTAACTACCTGATATACAGCCTCTATTCCGCCCCTTGAGACCACTTCTTTTAAGAGGCCTTTAGAGCGGTAAAAATCAATCAACGGTCGCGTTTGTTCCTCGTAAGTCTCAAGCCTTTGAGCAATAACCTCTTCGTTGTCATCTGGACGCTGAATCAATTTTCCTCCACATATATCACAAACCAGGTCATTTTTGGGGGGTTTAGAAATCAAATTATAAGGTGTCTGACACTTTTCGCAGATCCTACGCGCAGAAAGCCTTTTTATCACTTCCTGACGATCCACGTTAAAATATATCACAGCATCCAGAGGAGAACCAGCCTTTTCTAAAATTCTATCAAGCGCCTCCGCCTGGGCAAGCGTTCGTGGAAAGCCATCAAGTATAAAACCCTTTTTTACCTCGTCTTGAAGGAGTTTCTCTTCCATAATGCCAATTACCACTTCATCAGGCACTAACAAACCTGATTTAACATATTCTTCAGCCTTTTTTCCCCATTCTGTCTGGTTTTTAATGGCCTCCCTTATAATATCTCCCGTAGCAATATGAAGAAGCCCAAAATCTTTTTCCGCCATTTTAGCCTGTGTCCCCTTGCCTGCCCCTGGAGGGCCTAAAAATACAATTCTCATTCAAACTCCTCCTCTACCTCTCAGGATTTGCGAATAAAACCTTCATAATGGCGCATAAGCAACTGAGCTTCCAGTTGTCGAACGGTTTCAATAGCCACACCAACCATTATCAAAATTGCCGTTCCTCCAAAATAAAAAGTGGTAATATTGGTAACCCTGACCAAAATATTGGGTATTATGGCGATAAACGCCAGGAAAATAGCTCCCCATAAAGTAATTCGGGAAAGACAGCGGTCCAGATATTCTACAGTAGACCTTCCCGGCCGGATTCCAGGAATAAAACCACCATATTTTTTCATATTGTCGGCAAGCTCAGACGGATTGAAAGTAACCGCAGTATAAAAATAGGTAAAGAAAATTATCAGGGCAGCGTAAAGAGAGAGATACAGAGCAGAACCTGGAGAAAGCATGTCGGCGACAGATTTCATAAAGCTTGAACCCTGAAAAAATTGAGCAATAGTAGCCGGAAAAAGAAGGATAGAAGAAGCAAAAATGATGGGAATAACCCCTCCCTGGATCACTCGAATGGGTATATGAGTGCTTTGGCCACCATAAACCCTTCTACCCACTACTCTTTTAGCATATTGCACCGGAATACGGCGTTGAGCTTCTTGAAACTCAACAACCATTGCAATTATCAAAACCCAAACAATCAGGTTGACCGCAAACAAGAAGGGATTGATTTCTCCAACCCTGATCATGGAAATAGTGCGTACCATCTGAGGAGCTATACGCGCTACGATACCCCCAAAAATGATCAGAGAAACCCCATTCCCTACGCCAAAATCGGAAATCATATCACCAAGCCACATTAAAAAAATACTACCCGCAGTAAGAGTTAACATTATGGTTACCCGGTAGCCCCATCCCACGACAGGCAAGACTCCCAGATTCTCCATCCAGACGGTTATCCCAAAACCCTGAATCATAGCCAGGAGAATGGTCCCCCAACGAGTGTACTGAGTTATCTTGTCCCTTCCCTCCTCGCCGCTTCTAGCCAGCTCCTCCAGTTTGGGAACAACCGCTGTCAAAAGCTGCATAATAATTGAAGCATTGATGTAAGGCATAATCCCCAGCGCAAGGATAGAAAAATTACTTAAAGCACCTCCAGCAAACATATCCAGAAAACCCAGCAACCCTCCTTGCGAAAAAACATTGGCCAGGGCCTTAGGGTCAATGCCGGGTACAGGAATATGAGCACCTACTCTGAAAACAACAAGCATAAGCAACGTAAAAATAACTTTCCTTTTCAGGTCAGGTATTTTAAATAGCTTCGCAAGGGAATCCCACATTTTCAGAGCACCTCAACCCTGCCATTATTTTCCTCTATAATAACTTTCGCCTTCTTAGAAAAAGCATGAGCTTTAACTACCAAGTTCGGTGGACAGCCACCCTTAGCAAGTATCTTAATTTTGCTATCCTTAGACTTAACCAGGCCAGCTTCATAGAGAACCTGGGGAGTGACTTCTTTGACATCCTTGATTCGAAAAAGAGCAGCAAGGTTAACAATCTCCCATTCTTCACTTTTCAAAGAGCGAAAACCACGCTTAGGTATACGGCGTACCAGGGGCATTTGGCCACCCTCAAAGCGAGGATGAATCTGTCCACCAGAGCGAGCTTTTTGACCCTTCATACCTCTACAGGAAGTTTTACCATGGCCAGAACCTATACCTCTGCCAACTCTTTTCGCTCTATGAAAGGAACCCTGTAATGGCTTTAGATCTACCAGTTTCATGGTAACCCTTCTCCTTTCACTCAACATTTTCGATCTTTAAAAGATAATTCACTTTTTGAATCATACCTCTCAGTGAGGGATTATCTTCCTTAACTACACTTTGATTAAGACGCCTAAGTCCCAAAGCCTTGAGAGTTCTCTTGTGAGACTCTGGTCTACCAATAGGACTCTTCAACAAGGTGATCTTCAGTTTGCTTCCCATACGCTTTCCTCCTCAACGTGCAAAAAACTCTTTAACGCTCTTTCCTCTTAACTCAGCCACTTCTCGCGGGTCCTTAAGGTTGCAAAGGCCATTCATGGTAGCCCGAGCCACGTTAATGGGATTATTACTACCCAAAGATTTAGTTAAAACGTCTTTCACACCGGCAACCTCAAGAATGGCTCGCACTGCGCCACCTGCTATAACTCCAGTACCGGGTGCAGCTGGCTTCAAAACCACCATGCTAGCTCCAAACTCTCCAAGCACTTCATGAGTTATAGTAGATTTCCGCATTGGGAACTTTATCAAGGACTTCTTAGCCTTTTCTATGGCCTTACGCACAGCATCAGGAACTTCCTTAGCCTTACCAATCCCAATGCCTACTACGCCCTCGCCGTTGCCAACAGCAACCAGAGCCCGAAAGCCGAATCTCTTACCACCCTTTACCACCTTGCTGACTCGGCTAACTGCAATCAACTTCTCGGTTAATTCCAGACCTTCAGCCTTAACTCTTTTACCTGCTATATCCATAATCACTTACCTCCCGTAATCCACCATTCAAAATTGAAGTCCCGCTTCTCTCGCTCCATCAGCCAGAGCCTTTATTCTTCCGTGATACTTATAGCCACCACGATCAAACACTACCCTGTTAATCCCGGCCTCTAAAGCTTTCCTACCAATAAGAAGCCCTACCTCTTTTGCCACCTGAGTTTTGGTGCCTTCAAATCCCCTAATCTCCGGAGAAAGGCTCGAAGCGGCAACCAGCGTTCTTCCTTCATCGTCATTGATGATCTGAGCATATATATGCCTAAGGCTTCTAAAAACACAGAGCCGGGGGCGTTCCATAGTCCCGTATACTTTTTTCCTGACTCTACGGTGTCTGCGCAATCTTCTCTCCTTGCGTTCTTCAATACGCATGCTCTTCTTCCTCCTCTATTTCGCCATGGCTTTACCTTGCTTGCGCCGAATGACTTCACCCACATACTTTATGCCAGTACCTTTGTATGGCTCAGGCTTTCTGAGTTTTCTTATGTCAGCAGCTACCTGCCCTACTTTTTCCTTGTCAATCCCTTTGACCCTTATAATCTGTTGACCTTCGATTTCAAAAGAAATACCTTCCGGAGGCTCTATCTCTACGGGATGAGAAAAACCAAGGCTCAGAACCAAGGTGTCACCCTTTTTCTGAGCACGATATCCCAAGCCACTGAGTTCGAGAGACTTTTCGAAACCCTTAGATACGCCTTCGATCATGTTGGCCACTAAAGTACGCGTCAAGCCAAATAACGACTTATCAAGTTTACTATTTCCTTGAGGTCTCACTACCACCATATTGTCCTTTTTTTCTATACACATTCTGGGATGAAATCTCTTTTCAAGAGTTCCTTTTGGACCTTTGACTCTTACAAGAATTCCTTCTATTTCAACCTCAACTCCCTGGGGTATGGTTATCGGTTTTTTGCCAATACGAGACATGCTCTAATCCTCCCTCACCAGATATAACAGATAACTTCTCCTCCAACTCCAAGTTTTCTCGCTTCTTTACCGGTCAAAACGCCCCTTGAAGTAGAAACCACTACAGTACCCATTCCACCAAGCAAAATGGGGATTTCGTCCTTTCCAACGTAAACTCTCAAACCTGGCTTGCTGATCCTTCGCAAGCCATTGACTACGCGCTCTTTGTTGGGACCGTACTTCAAAAAAATAATCAAGTCTCTCTTAGGACCATCAAAACTGGTCACTTTATAATCTTCAATATAACCTTCCTGCTTCATAATTCGAGCAATTTCTATCTTGAGCTTCGAAGCAGGAACAGAAACACTTTCCTTACGGGCCTTTAGGGCATTCCTGATTCTCGTTAACATATCAGCAATAGGGTCTGTATGCGCCATGGTACTCCCCTTCCTACCAGCTAGATTTCGT
Source organism: Atrimonadaceae bacterium G-SL-SR-0-11 (assembly GCA_048814795.1). Lineage (GTDB taxonomy): Bacteria > Atribacterota > Atribacteria > Atribacterales > Thermatribacteraceae > Thermatribacter. Next base: position 1,885,900 of record CP184673.1, read on the forward strand.
AACACCAGGTATTTCTCCCTTACTAGCCAAGGTTCTAAAACAAATCCTGCACATCCCAAAATCTCTCAAATAACCCCGAGGGCGACCACACAAACTACAGCGATTACGATAACGAACCTTAAACTTATAACCTCGTTTATTTCTTTCTATCTTCGCTTTACGAGCCATCATTCATCCTCCCTTACGATTTGCGAAAAGGTAAGCCAAGCAACTCCAGTAAAGCTCTGGCTTCTTCATCGTTTTTTGCAGTAGTAACGAAAGATATATTCATACCTCTCACTCGCTCTACTTTATCATAACTTATCTCGGGGAAGATCAGTTGTTCTTCAATGCCTATAGTGCAGTTGCCTTTTCCATCAAAACAACTATCTGGGAACCCCCGAAAATCTCGGATACGTGCAATAGCAATATTTAAAAAGCGATCCAGAAACTCATACATCCTATTTCCTCTTAGGGTTACCTTACAGCCAATAGCCATACCTTTTCTCAACTTAAAATTAGATATAGACTTTCTTGCTCGGGTAATAAGCGGCTTCTGTCCAGTAATAAGGGATAATTCTTCCACCGCCAAATCAAGGTACCGAGAATTTTGAGTTGCATCTCCGACTCCCATATTGATAACTACTTTCTCAAGCCTGGGAACCTGCATTGGATTTTTATAACCAAAACGCTTTAAAAGCGCAGGAACCACTTCATTTTCGTACTTTTCTTTTACAACCGACACGGTAGCTCCTCCTCGAACTAAACTTTGTCAATAATTTCTCCGCACTTTTTGCATACCCTGACCCTGAAATCAGAACTGGAAACACGCTTTCTCCCTATGCGCGTGAGCTGATTACACCTACTGCAAACCAGGCGCAAGTTAGAAATCCGTAAAGGATTTTCTTTCTCTATAATCCCCCCCTGTGGATTGTCCTGGGTGGGGCGGGTATGCTTTTTGACCATATTCACACCTTCCACAACTGCTTTGTTATCCTGAGGGAAAATATTTAAAATTTTTCCTCTCTTGCCTTTGTCCTTACCTCTAATGACCTCAACAAGGTCACCTTTTTTTAAGGGTACTTTTGCTCGGGTCATAATATACACCTCTCAAACTACTTCCGGAGCTAAAGAAACTATTCGCATAAACTGTCTGTCTCGCAACTCGCGGCCCACAGGCCCAAAAATACGTGTACCCCGCGGCACATTTTGATTGTTGATCAGTACGGCAGCATTATCATCAAAGCAAATAACCGTACCATCGTCTCTGGCAACTTCTTTCCTGGTACGAACTATGACCGCTCGAACCACTTCTCCCTTTTTAACATTAGAATTGGGCTCAGCCTCTTTTACCGAAGCAATAATTATATCACCAATACTCGCATAACGGCGGTTTGAACCACCCATAACCCTTATGCACATTATTCTTTTGGCTCCTGTATTATCAGCAACCTCAAGCATCGTAGTTGGTTGAATCAATTTCCTCTCCTCCCTCTTCCACGCTTCTTTCCAAAATAGTAACTACTCTCCAACGTTTGGTCTTGCTGAGTGGTCGAGTCTCTTCAATAAGCACTTTATCCCCAAGTTTGCAAGTATTGTTTTTATCATGAGCTTTAAATTTATTCTTTCTTTTAATCTTCTTACCATAGAGAGGATGCTCACTCAGGCGAACCACTTCTACTACAACTGTTTTATCCATTGCATCACTTACTACTTTACCAATTAACCTTTTAGAGCTTCCCATGTTACTGAACCTCCCGTTGCTTAACCGCTAATTCCCGTTCCCGTTGAATGGTCTTAATCCTTGCAATATCCCGCTTAACCAGTCTTATTCGACGAGGATTCCTAAGCTGCCCGGTAATAGCTTGAAAGCGCAGGTTAAAAAGCTCCGTGCGTAAATCTTTCAATTTTTGATTGAGTTCCTCATCAGTCATATTGCGCAATTCAGAAGCCTTCATCAAAATCACCACCTTATTCCGTCTGTCGCTCAACTATACGAGTCTTAACGGGCAACTTAAACGAAGCAACTCTCAAAGCCTCAAAAGCCGTTTCGCGATCGACTCCAGCAATTTCAAAGAGAATCCTTCCCGGCTTTACTACTGCAACCCAACCCTCTACAGGGCCTTTACCTTTTCCCATTCTCGATTCAGTAGGCTTTTTAGTATATGGTTTATCTGGAAAAATACGAATCCAAATCTTACCTTTCTTAATATGTCTCGATATGGCAACTCGTGCAGCTTCTATTTGAGGATTAGTAATCCAGGCTGGCTGCAAAGCCTGTAATCCAAAATCCCCAAAATCAACCTCACATCCTCTATAAGCAACCCCGGTCATTCTACCACGATGCTGTTTTCTATACTTAACTCTCTTGGGTATCAACATAGTCCTCAAACTCCTCCTCGTGAATTTCCTCCTGAGGCAGGGTAGTTTCTCCCTCTAATGTTTCGCCAGGAGAAATAATTTCACCTTTAAAAATCCAGACTTTAACCCCAATTTTCCCATAAGTTGTTAGAGCTTCGGCAAACCCATAATCAATATCCGCTCTAAGAGTGTGCAACGGCAAGCGACCTTCTCGATACCATTCTTCCCGGGCTATTTCCGCCCCTCCCAATCGTCCTGAGCAAGCAATCTTAATTCCCTTGGCTCCCATTTTCAAAGCCCGAGCAATAGCCTGTTTCATGGCTCTACGGTAAGATATACGCCTTTCAATCTGAAAGGCGATATTCTCCGCAACCAGCTGTGCATCGATCTCGGGAACTGGAACTTCTTCAACCGAAATTTGAATGTTTTTATTGCCCACCATATCCTGTATTTCCTGCCTAAGCTTCTCCACCTCAGAACCTTTTCTGCCAATTACTATCCCCGGACGAGCTGTCTTTATTATTATTTTCAACTGGTTTGCCAAGCGTTCAATATTAATCTGCGAAACACCAGCACGATAAAGCTTATCTTTAATGTAACGGCGAATCCGCAAGTCCTCAAGAAGGAGATCACAGTATTTATCTTCTGAAAACCAGCGAGATTGCCAATCTTTAACTATTCCCAATCTAAGCCCAATAGGATTTACTTTTTGTCCCAAGTTAACGTCCCTCCTCCGCTTCAGCAACGTAAACAGTAATATGGGATGTCCTCTTACGAATAATATCAGCACGACCCATAGCCCTCGGTCTCACTCTTTTCATAGTAGGACCGGTATCAACATAAGCCCTGGAAACTACAAGCCTTTCCACGTCAAGGTTCCAGTTATTTTCAGCATTAGCAATAGCAGATTGCAACACTTTCTTAACCAGACGCGCCGATTTTTTAGGGATGAAATTCAAAATGCTCAAGGCTTCTTGAGCGCTTTTGCCCTTTATAAGATTTACTGCTTGTCTGGCTTTTCTGGGTGAAATGCGAACATACCGAGCCACCGCTCTAACTTCCATTGTCAATACCTCCCCTACTTAAGCGCGGTAGAGCGCTCTGTGGGATTACCATGACCTCTAAAGGTTCGCGTTGGAGCAAACTCTCCCAGTCTATGACCAACCATCTGTTCAGTTATATACACAGGAACATGCTTGCGACCATTGTAAACTGCGATGGTGTGCCCCACCATCTCAGGAATAATAACACATGCCCTGCACCAGGTTTTAATTACTCTTTTTTCGCCTCTTTTATTGAGCTCTTCTATTCTTTTTCTAAGTTTTGGATCCACAAAGGGTCCTTTCTTCGTCGATCTACCCACCTGTTATTCGCCCCCTATTTTCTTCTTTTAACAATCCACTTATCGGTTTGTTTGTTCTTTCTGGTCTTGAATCCCTTGGTCAGGAGGCCCCAGGGGCTAACCGGTTGTCTCCCTCCATGAGCCCGTCCTTCACCACCACCGTGAGGATGATCAATAGGGTTCATAGCAACACCGCGAACTGTGGGTCGTATACCCATCCAGCGTTTTCTCCCTGCTTTACCAATGGTGATGTTTTCATGATCAACATTGCCTACCTGCCCTACCGTAGCAAGGCAATCAAGATGTACCAATCTAATCTCTCCTGAAGCCAAACGTATCTGGGCATAATCTCCCTCTTTAGCCATTAATTGAGCATAGGCTCCGGCTGCCCTGGCTAATTGCCCTCCTTTACCTCTGCGCAGTTCGATGTTGTGAACAATAGTACCCACGGGAATATTCCTGAGCGGTAAGGCATTTCCAGGTCTGATATCAACGTTTTCACCACTCATCAACACATCTCCAACTTTAACACCCAGGGGGGCCAAAATATAACGCTTCTCACCATCGGCGTATTTGAGAAGAGCAATTCGCGCCGAACGATTGGGGTCGTACTCTATGCTTTCCACTGTAGCTGGAATATTAAATTTATCCCTTTTAAAATCGATTAAACGATACTTCCTTTTATGACCACCACCACGGTGTCTCACTGAAATTCTTCCCTGATTATCACGTCCAGCTTTTTGCTTCAGAGGAACCAATAAAGATTTCTGAGGCTCGACTCCAGGCGTAAGTTCTTCAAAAGTATATCCGGTCATTTGCCTTCTACCGGGCGTTACTGGCTTATATTCTTTGATGCTCGCCATCACTACTCGCTCCTTTTACCTCGTTTAACTTATATCAAAAGCCTTAATTCTTTCGCCAGGCTTCACATAAACAATAGCCTTTTTCCAGTCAGAAGTCCTACCTTCAAATCTACCCAGTCTTTTCTTCTTACCTGAGACGTTTACCGTGTTCACCTTCAAAACGGTTACCCCAAACATTTCCTGGACAGCTTTTTTAATCTCGTTTTTAGTAGCTTTGGGGTTAACTTTAAAAACATATTTATTTTCTTCCTGAAGCTTTACTGCTTTTTCAGTAATTATTGGGTGTATGATAATCTCGCGATCCGTACTCACTTACATAGCACCTCCCACAGAGAGAGGAAAGCTGGCTTCTCAAAAACCACATTTTCAAACCTCAAAAGATGGTAGACAGATACAGAGTTAACGGGCAAAACTTCAGCATTTTCAAGATTGGAAAAAGAACGCAAAACATTTTCATTCTTAGAAGTAGTTACCACCAAAACATTCCCTTCCAATCCCAGATTAGTCAACAACTTAACTGCTTCTTTAGTTTTCGGTTGTTCCAGCGAAAGATCTTCCACTAATCGCAAGCTTCCCTCTTTGATTTTCATAACCAGCGATTGCAACATTGCCCGACGTTTTTCTTTCTTGTTAAGAGAAAAGTAATAAGAGCGGGGGCGAGGTCCAAACACTACTCCTCCCCCACGCCATATAGGCGAACGTATACTTCCATGTCTTGCTCTCCCTGTTCCCTTTTGACGCCAGGGCTTTCTTCCTCCACCCCTGACTTCTCCCCGGGTCTTGGTTTTCGCTGTCCCTCTTCTCTGGTTGTCAAGGTAAGATTTGACAGCAAGAAACAAAAGATGGGTATTCATTTCGCCATCAATCACTTCTTCAAGAACCAGTTGGTCTACCGTTTTGCCTTCCCTATCAAATACTGCAATTTCCATATTGTTTCTCCTCCCATACTAAGAAGCGCACTTTTTAATAAGAACAGTGCCCCCCGTAGGACCAGGAACTGCTCCCTTAACCAAGAGCAAGTTTCTCTCTTCGTTTACGGCAACCACTTCTAAGTTGCGAACGGTAACTTTTTCTCCACCCATACGGCCAGGCAAACCCTTTCCTTTGAACACCCGTTCCGGGTCTGTGGCACCAATGGAACCAGGACGACGATAAAACATTGATCCATGGGAAGCGGGTCCACCTCCGTAGCCAAAGCGCTTGACTACTCCAGCAAAGCCCTTACCCTTGGACTGCCCAGTAACACTTACCCGGTCACCAACTTTAAAACCACTCACCTTGAGTTCCTGTCCAACCTGATAACTTTCCGTGTCTTTAAACCTAAACTCTCTGAAGATCCGCAAGGGAGGGAGATTGGTTTTTTTCAGCACCCCAAGCACTGGCTTATTAAGCTTTTTCTCTTTAGTCTCCCCATATCCAAGCTTCAAAGCTTCGTAACCATCTACCTCCCTGGTCTTTTTCTGAACCACAAAACAGGGACCACACTTTATTACCGTAACTGGAACAACTCGACCAGTCTGGTCAAACACTCTTGTCATACCTATTTTTTCACCAATCATCCCATATTCAACCACTTTCATCTCTTTCTCTCTCCTTCCACCCCAGTGCTACAACTTTATTTCTATATCCACACCAGCAGGTAAGTCCAGATGCATCAACGCGTCAACGGTCTTAGGATTAGGGTCAATAATATCTATCATCCTCTTATGGGTTCTTATTTCAAATTGCTCCCGAGACTTCTTGTCAACATGAGGGGAACGTAAAACAGTATACCTGACAATTTCCGTAGGCAGAGGTATAGGCCCCGTTACCTGAGCGCCCGTCCTTTCTGCTGTACGAACAATTTTCAAGGCAGATTGATCCAGTATTTTATGATCATAAGCTTTCAACTTTATCCTAATTCTCTGGGCCACTTTTCATGCCTCCCCAAAATTTAAATATGAATACGGCAACCTCCACAGTTACTCTATAATCTCAGTCACTACACCTGCCCCAACCGTTCTTCCACCTTCACGGATAGCAAAACGCAACCCTTTCTCCATGGCTATGGGGTAGATGAGCTTAACTTCCAGGTTGGCATTGTCTCCCGGCATGACCATCTCTACACCTTCGGGAAGTTTGATTTCTCCGGTAACGTCAGTGGTGCGGAAATAGAACTGAGGACGGTAGCCGTTGAAGAAGGGAGTGTGTCTTCCGCCTTCTTCTTTGGTCAGAACGTAGACCTCACCTTTGAAATGGGTGTGAGGAGTGATGGAACCAGGAGCGGCCAGAACCTGTCCTCTCTCCACCTCTTTCTTCTCAATACCCCTGAGCAGCACTCCAATGTTGTCTCCAGCCTGAGCTTCCTCCAGGATCTTGCGGAACATCTCGATACCAGTTACCACAGTCTTTTTGATCTCGTGAGAGAGGCCCACGATCTCCACCTGGTCACCAAGATGCAGCACACCGCGCTCCACTCTTCCCGTAACCACGGTACCACGACCGGTGATGGAGAAGACGTCCTCGATGGGCATCAGGAAAGGCTTGTCCAGGTCACGCTGGGGAAGAGGAATGTATTCATCCATGGCATCCAGGAGTTCCCAGATCTTACCACACCACTCACACTCTCTCTTACCACAACCACACTCCAGAGCTTTAAGAGCACTACCCACGATGACCGGCACATCATCTCCTGGGAACTCATAGCGGTTGAGCAGGTCTCGCACTTCCATTTCCACCAGCTCTATGAGCTCAGGGTCATCCACCATATCCGATTTGTTCAGGAAAACCACAATGTAGGGCACTTCTACCTGACGGGAAAGGAGAATGTGCTCCCGGGTCTGGGGCATGGGGCCATCAGCAGCAGAAACCACCAGAATGGCACCATCCATCTGAGCAGCTCCCGTAATCATGTTCTTGACGTAGTCAGCATGGCCCGGGCAGTCGATATGGGCATAGTGTCTTTTTTCGGTCTCATATTCTACATGAGCAATAGCAATGGTAATACCCCTTTCTCTTTCCTCAGGGGCTTTGTCAATCTGCTCAAAGGGAGTGTAATTAGCCAATCCCACCTTGGAGAGCACCATGGTCATTGCTGCAGTGAGAGTGGTTTTTCCATGGTCGACATGTCCAATGGTTCCCACGTTAACATGAGGCTTTTTACGTTCGAACTTTTGCTTAGCCATAGGGATCCTCCTCGTTTCAAGTCTTTTCTAATTTATTTGGCCTTGCTAATTATTTCTTTAGCAATGTTGGGAGGTACTTCTTGATAATGAGAAAACTGCATAGTGTAGTTCGCCCTGCCCTGGGTGATAGAACGAAGCGCTGTTGCATAACCAAAAAGTTCAGCCAAGGGTACCTTAGCGTTAACAACTTGTAATTCTCCTTTGGGCTCCACACCATCTACTCTCCCTCTCCTGGCACTCAAATCACCAATTACATCACCCAGGTATTCCTTAGGTGTAACCACCTGGACTCTCATTATTGGCTCCAGCAAAACCGGTTCCGCCTTTCTAATGGCCTCCTTAACACCAATTGCACCGGCTATCTTGAAAGCAATGTCTGAAGAGTCAACAGGGTGATAAGACCCATCAACTAATCTTACCTTTATATTAATAACCGGAAACCCCGCAATAACACCATTATCAAGAGCTTCTCGAACACCAGACTCAACGGCTGGTATATATTCTCTGGGGATTGCTCCCCCAACGATACGGTCCTCAAAAACAAAGTTCTCCTCACAGGGTTCAACTTCAAGCACCACATGGCCGTACTGACCACGACCACCGGTTTGACGAACAAACCTTCCTTCAGCACGTGCAGAAGAACGTATGGTCTCTTTATAGGCAACCTGAGGTTGGCCTATGTTAGCCTGAACTTTAAACTCTCTAAGCAACCTATCAACTATTATCTCCAGATGTAACTCTCCCATCCCAGAGATTATAGTTTGCGCTGTTTCCTCGTCCGTTCTAACTTTAAAAGTTGGATCTTCCTCTGCCAGCTTCGAAAGAGCAACACCTAACTTGTCCTGATCCTGACGGGTCTTAGGCTCAATAGCCACCGAAATGACTGGTTCAGGAAAGGAAAGAGACTCAAGAATAATGGGATGTTCTTCATCGCATAAGGTGTCACCAGTGGTGACATTTCTCATCCCCACCACACCGCATAAGTCTCCCGCTTTAGCCTCTGCAACATCTTGCCGGTGATTAGCATGAATAACCAGCAAACGGCTAATTCTCTCCTTCACACCCTTAGAAGCATTAAAAACATAACTACCGCTTTTTACAGTACCTGAGTAGATCCGGACGAAGGAAATCTTGCCGGCATGAGGATCCATGACAATCTTAAAAACCAAGGCCGCAAAAGGATCTTCAGGAAGGGGATGACGCTCTACCTTTTCTCCGGTAACAGGATTTTTACCAACAACCGGAGGCAAATCAAGAGGTGAAGGCAAATACCAAGTTATTGCATCCAGTAACGGTTGAATACATTTATTCTTGAGAGCAGAACCTCCCAGGACTGGAACAAATTCACCCGAAATCACTTTAGCCCTGATCACCCGGCGAATATCCTCAGCAGTAATCGTTCCCTCAAGATACTTCTCCATGAAAGACTCATCAAGCTCAGAAAGAGCTTCCAGCAACGATTCTCTCCATGTCTCTGCTTCTGCCATATACTCTAAAGGAATATCAGAAATTCTATATTCTATACCTTCTTCATCCACATCGTACAGATAAGCTTGCATTTCAACCAGGTCCACAACCCCTACAAAATCAGCCTCTTTACCTACAGGAATCTGAATCGGATGAGCATTGGCACTGAGTTTCTTGCGCATAGCCTCTACAACAGCATAAAAATCAGCACCGACTCGATCCAGCTTATTCACAAAGGCAATGCGAGGAACCTTATAACGGTCTGCTTGATGCCAAACTGTTTCTGATTGAGGCTCCACACCCCCAACTCCACAAAAAACAGCTATAGCCCCATCAAGAACTCTTAAGCTCCTCTCTACTTCCACCGTAAAGTCCACATGCCCAGGCGTATCGATAATATTAATTCTACAATCTTTCCAAAAGCAGGTGGTCACCGCAGAACTTATAGTAATACCCCGCTCCTGCTCCTGGGGCAAGAAATCCATGGTAGCTGTTCCCTCATGAACTTCTCCAATACGATGTATTTTACCAGTATAATAAAGTATACGCTCAGTAACCGTGGTTTTTCCAGCGTCGATATGAGCCATAATTCCAATATTTCTTATCTTGGCAATGTCGAAATCCTCAAATCTTTCAACTTTACCAGCTGCCTTACTCAAATTTCTCATCCTCACTCCAACACAATTTTTTAAAACCATCTGTAATGAGCGAAAGCCTTATTAGCCTCAGCCATACGATGGGTATCTTCTCGTTTCTTACAAGCACCACCAGTACCATTAGCTGCGTCGATGATTTCATTAGCTAACTTCTCAACCATACTCCTGCCTGCTCGCTCCCTACTCGCATTTACCAGCCAGCGAATACCAAGACTCTTGCTCCTTTCAGGACGTACTTCGATAGGTACTTGATAGTTAGCACCACCAACTCTACGAGGACGAACCTCTACAAGAGGCATAACATTTTCCAGTGCTTGAGAATAGACCTCCAAAGGGTCACGTTTGGTTTTCTCTCGGATAATTTCAAAAGCCCCATAGACTATCTTTTCGGCTATGCTCTTCTTCCCATCCTTCATCACCTTATTAATAAGACGCGTCACGTCCACGCTGTTATAGACTGGATCAGGCAGTACTTCTCTCTTTGGAACAGGTCCTTTTCGTGGCAAACCCACTCACTCCTTTTTCAGGATTTAGGTCTCTTGGCACCGTACTTGGAACGTGCCTGTCTTCTATTCTCAACCCCCGCAGCGTCAAGAGCACCTCTGATAATGTGATAGCGCACTCCAGGAAGATCTTTAACTCTTCCACCGCGAATAAGCACAATAGAATGTTCCTGCAAATTGTGGCCTATGCCAGGTATATAAGCAGTTACCTCAATACCATTTGTCAAGCGAACTCTGGCAACTTTACGCAACGCTGAGTTAGGTTTTTTAGGAGTAATGGTCCAAACTCGAGTGCACACTCCTCTTTTCTGAGGAGAACCTTTAAGGGCGGGAGCACTACTCTTCTTTTTTGGTTTTTTCCTTCCTTCTCTTACTAACTGATTTATAGTAGGCATTTCCATCCTCCCTCATTCTAAATGTTTCTGGTTACATATTTTATCTATATTTATCTCTCTTTTTTTAAGATAGCAGCGCAAGAAGCACCAACTTCAATACCACATGCTTTACCCAACTCTGCCGAACTATCAACATATTCCAAGGGTACATTCTTCTCTTTTGCCAAAGATATCACTTCTTCTAATATTTCATCATCCACATCACTTGCCACAAAAACCTTAGACACTCTATCTCTTTGAAGAGCCTTCAAAGTTTGTCTCATTCCAACCACTCTGCTGGACTCCCCAAGTTCTTTTAGAGCCATTTACCTCTCCTCCAGAGCAACGGAGCAATTTTAACAACATTTATTCAGCCTGTCAATATTATTCAAAGGCATCCCCTTCGTCAACATCAAAATTTCCCTCTTCCATGGAGTCATCCTCGTCCATCTCTTCGACAACCCCTTCTTCTGCACCCATTAGCTCTTTCCAGTCAATGAACTCTTGCATTTCCGATGAAGTAGATTGTTCCCTGGAGACATCCTCGGTGGAAAGCCTCAACTTACGGTACTTCTCAAAACCAGTCCCTGCTGGAATGATTTTGCCAATAATGACATTCTCCTTTAAACCCACCAGCTCATCCACCTTGCCTTTTATGGCGGCATCGGCAAGAACATGGGTGGTTTGCTGAAAAGAAGCTGCTGACAGAAAACTTTCCACAGCCAACGAAGCCTTGGTTATGCCCAGAACCACAGGGCCTCCAGTAGCAACCTGTTTCAAAGAAGGAAGATATATAAATTCCTGAATAAGCACCCGAACTTCCTTTTCACCTTCTACTTCTCGAAGAAAGATTACTTCCACGTTATCTTCGGCAATGCGAAGTGCCGTTTCTCTATCTATAACCTGACCTGCTTTAACCAAAACTTCACCGTTAGTACCCATTACTATGTCCTGAGCTGCTACTTTTCCAGCCACTTCTTTTTCAAGCAACTCACTGAGTCTTCCTTCAATAGAGAAGAATCTACCACCAACCAGAGGTATCTCCCGCACTCCTTCGGTAACTAATCTGCGCGCAATACTACGGCTTATAGTTTGTCCGGCCTGAACGATTAATTCCCCAGTTCTGGGACTCACTATATCTTGAGCCACTTCCTGACCAAGAATCTCGTCGCGCACAATTCGGACCAAATTATCTTTAATGGGGAAGAAGCGGACGTTTTTCCACACCGATATTTTTTCAATTTCGTGATCCTGTAGCAAGTCAAGATGGTGATCCTCCAGTTTGGTATCACCAGGAATAAGTACTTCTCCGGACTTAGGATCCCTCACATCTTCAGCAAGAATTGCACCACACAGGCGTTTCCATATTTCCTTTTCTCTTATTTTCAGAAAAACAGGACCCATTTCAGCAATTTTATCAATTATAGCTTCATTTATTTCTTCACCAGCTTTAACTATAACTTTGCCTTCTCGATCCTTGATTTCCTCGAAACATATCTTGCCTTTCAGTTCTGCCCTGAGACTACGGTAACCCCTGATAACTTTTGCTAAAGTCCCGTCCCTGGCTTCAACCAAAAAGGGCTTACATTCTACAGAAAGTATCTTCTCAAGCGTTTCTCCACTAAGTTCTTGATCCTTTCTCACCACAAGTTCATCAGATAAGTCAAACACGTCTTCGCACAAAGTCAAATCCTCGAAAAGCTGCTCAGTTTCTTCAAGAAGCAAGCGGTTTTCTTCCTGAATGCGTTTGTTTTCCCTTTCAAAATCTTCTATGTGCACCAGCTCTCCAGAAAGAAGCTCAGTATCACCTGCGTCCTCAACTTTTACCTTATTGAGGCGAGCTATCTGGCGCACTATAACTTCGATATGCTTGTCATTAATACTAACTCCCTGGGAAAGATAAACCGACTGGATTTCCTCTACCAGATACCTCTGTACCTCGCGAATGCCTTTTATTCTAAGTATATCTCGGGGGTTAATGGGTCCAAAAGTGAGCCGATCTCCAGCTTTTACCTTATCACCCTCGGTAACGCAAACCCTTACATCGTGAGGCACCAGGTAACTCCTAACGGTTTGGTCTTCCTCATCTTCAAGTGGCCTAACATATATCCTCTTTCTATTGCCCACGATTTCGATCTTTTCAACCACTCCATCCACATCAGAAAGCACCGCTGCTTTTTTGGGTTTGCGAACCTCGAAAAGCTGTTCTACTCTTGGCAAACCCTGAGTAATATCTTCTCCAGCTATTCGCACACCACCGGTATGAAAAGTGCGCATGGTAAGCTGAGTTCCCGGCTCTCCAATTGATTGGGTCGCAACTATACCCACTGCTTCCCCAAGGTCTACCAGTTTACCGGTGGCCAGATTACGACCATAGCACTTAGCGCAAACCCCGTAGCGAGTCTTACAGGTAAGAACCGAACGCACCCAGGCTTCTTTGATGCCTTTATCTTTCATTTTGGTAACAGCGTCTTCATTTATTTCCTCTCCAGCTTTAACAATGACTTCCCCAGTTTCGGGATCCCGAATATCCCGCAACGCCGTTCTACCCAGGACGCGCTCTTCAAAGGATTCAACAACATTCTTGTTTTCATCCAGTAAATCGGTGATCAAAATACCATCATCCACACCACAGTCATATTCTCTAACAATGACGTCCTGAGCTACATCAACCAAGCGACGAGTCAGATAACCAGATTTTGCGGTTCTTAAGGCAGTATCGGCAAGTCCTTTTCTCGCACCGTGGGTGGAAATAAAGTACTCAAGAACACTCAAACCTTCCCGAAAGTTAGCCTTTATAGGATAATCAATGATTCTGCCGGAAGGATCTGCCATAAGTCCTCGCATTCCCGCAAGCTGGCTAACCTGGCGGATACTTCCTCTGGCTCCTGAAGTAGCCATCATATTAACAGGATTGAAATCATCCAGGTTGCGAAGTATGGCATCAGCTATTTTGTTTGAAGCCTCAGTCCAGACATCTATAACTTTTTGCTCTCTTTCCTCCGAAGTAATCAGCCCTTCGCTATAGTGCTCGTTAATTTCTTCTACTTTTCTCGTTGCTTCTTCGATTATCTCGGCTTTCTGGGAAGGCACCTCAAGATCCAATACTCCAATGGTGGAACCAGAGCGAGTTGCATAATGGAAACCCGTTTCTTTAATGCGGTCTAACGTTTCTACTGTGACCTGATTACCAAATTTCCGGTAACAAAGGCTAATTATTTCCAGCAGCTTCTTTTTGGTTATTGGCTCATTATAATAAGGCATTCCTTTGGGCAACAACTGGTTAAAAATAACTCTGCCTACAGTAGTAAATTCTACCTCTGGATGTTTCTGAGTAACCTCCTTGATCTTGACAGGCTCATGAAGGTCTACCTTTCCAAAGTCGTAGGCAAGTAAGGCATCATCAATGGTTAAGAAAGCTTTATTCTTTTCACCGTCTTTCGAACTCAACAAAGTCATGTAGTAACAACCAAGAACCATATCCTGCCCAGGCACTGCCACCGGATTACCATTGGCAGGAGAAAGGATATTATGCGAAGAAAGCATAATGATCTGAGCTTCAGCCTGTGCCTCAAGAGAAAGAGGAACATGGACTGCCATCTGATCGCCGTCAAAGTCTGCATTAAAGGGAGGACAAACCAAGGGATGTAACTGGATAGCATTACCCTCTACCAAAACCGGCTGAAAAGCCTGAATACTTAAGCGATGTAAAGTAGGAGCCCGGTTAAGCAGCACTGGATGTTCTGCAATAACCTCTTCCAGCGCCTCCCACACTTCATCCCTGGCCTTGTCAACCATACGCTTGGCACTTTTTATATTATGAGCATAACCTTTATCCACTAATTTTTTCATCACAAAAGGCTTGAAAAGCTCCAGAGCCATCTTCTTGGGCAAACCACACTGGTCAAAGCGCAAGCGTGGCCCGGAAACAATGACTGAGCGCCCAGAATAGTCCACTCGTTTGCCCAGAAGATTTTGACGGAAGCGACCCTTTTTGCCTCTAAGCATATCACTTAAAGACTTAAGTGGCCGATTTCCAGTGCCCAAAACCGCTCTTCCCCTGCGTCCATTGTCAAAGAGCGCATCAACTGCTTCCTGGAGCATTCTTTTTTCATTTTTAACAATGATCTCCGGAGCTCCCAACTGCAACAACCTCTTTAAACGATTGTTGCGGTTAATCACCCGGCGATAAAGGTCATTAAGGTCCGAAGTAGCAAAGCGACCACCATCAAGTTGTACCATGGGTCGGAGATCTGGTGGAAGAACGGGTATAACTTCAAGAATCATCCATTCGGGCTTGCTCCCTGATTTGCAAAAAGCCTCCACAACCTCCAGTCTCTTGATAATTTTTTTGGCTTTTTGACCTGAGGCCTCCTTAAGTTCTTTGCGTAACTCTCTTGCCAATTGATGAACGTCTATGCTCTTTAGAATTTCTCGTACCGCTTCGGCTCCCACTCCTGCTTTAAAGTCAGGATCATACTTAGAAAGTAACTTGGCCTCAGTTTCAAGAATCATTTGAGCCCTTTTGAGACCTGTTTTGCCTGGGTCGATGATGATATAACAGGGTTCTTCAACTGTATCAGTAAGTGGCGTTTCTTCAAAAAGGTTGCCAAAAGTTTCCCTGAGCTTCTGGACCTCGGATTCAGATAGAACTTCATCTCTTTGGTAAGGAAAGACCCTCACATCAACTACTTCAAAATGTTCTCCATCTACTTCCTCTACTGAGAAACTGTTTTTATACTTGGAGCGGTAACGGGTATATTCCTTGAGGTTGAGGCGATCACCCACCGAAAAAGGTAGTTCGTGAACCTCGGTTATTTTATAAGCAGGCTCAGCAACAAAATCAAAGTCATACTTACGGTAAATATCGTATTCAGTTTTGCGAATAATCTGCTCTTCCTTCAGGTCGGTAGAGCCAGGATTAATAACTTTATAACAATCTTCGGTTTTTCTACCCGAAGCAAAGTAGAGAACTTTCTCCAGGTTTTTAGGTAAAATGCCCAGAAGTAGAGCCATTTTGCTGGGAATACTCTTAAAATACCAAATATGTGAAACCGGTGCTGCCAGTTCAATGTGCCCCAAACGTTCCCTTCGCACCACCGAACGAGTAATTTCAACCCCACAACGATCACAAACTACACCTTTGTTGCGAATCCTTTTGTATTTACCGCAATAACATTCCCAGTCCTTAGTAGGTCCAAAAATCTTCTCACAGAAAAGGCCGTCCTTTTCCGGTTTAAGAGTTCGGTAGTTTATGGTCTCTGGTTTTTTAACCTCCCCATGAGACCACTTACGAATCTGCTCTGGAGAGGCCAGAGCAATTTTCACCGCACCCAGGTCATTAACGTCTATCAAGAAAGCCTCCTCCTTTGCTCACTTTTTACTCTTCAGATTTGCTCCCAGAGTGGGAGTATCTTCATCAGAATTTTCCATTTCTTCAAGAGAGATTTCTCTTTTCTTAGAATCATAAACCCTTACATCCAGAGCCAGACTTTGCAATTCCTTGACCAAAACCTTAAACGATTCAGGCACCGAAGGTTTCAGTACATTCTGCCCTTTTACAATAGCTTCATAAGCTTTAACTCTTCCCATAATATCATCAGACTTAACGGTAAGCATCTCCTGAAGGGTATAAGCAGCTCCATAACCCTCAAGAGCCCACACCTCCATCTCTCCAAAGCGTTGTCCCCCAAACTGTGCTTTTCCACCCAGCGGTTGCTGAGTAACCAGAGAATAGGGACCCGTAGAGCGAGCGTGGATTTTGGTCTCAACCAAATGGGCAAGCTTCATCATATATATATATCCAACCGTGACCTCGTTGTCGAAGGGTTCTCCAGTTCTACCATCAAAAAGGGTGATTTTACCATAAGGCAGGATTTCCAAATTAGGAGAAATTCTGGTATCAAATAAGTGTTCCTGGGGTGTGTTCGTTACGGCTTTGCTTTGATTCAAAGCTTCTAAAATTTCCCATTCCTTGGCTCCGTCAAAAGGAGGACTGGCAACAAATTTCCTTTCTCTGTTAGCAACCCATCCCAGATGAGTTTCCAAAATTTGACCAATATTCATTCGTGAAGGAACGCCAAGAGGATTTAATACTATATCCACCGGTGTTCCATCTGGCAAAAAAGGCATGTCCTCTTCAGGAAGAATACGAGCAATAACTCCTTTATTACCATGCCTTCCAGCCATCTTGTCTCCCACAGTAATCTTTCTCTTCTGAGCAACATAAACCTTAACCAGTTTGTTGACTCCTGGGGCTAATTCGTCCCCGGCTTCGCGAGAAAACACCTTAACATCTATTACTTTGCCATATTCTCCATGAGGAACCCGTAAAGAAGTATCACGAACCTCACGGGCTTTTTCGCCAAAAATAGCCCGCAGCAAACGCTCCTCTGGGGTTAGCTCCGTCTCTCCTTTTGGAGTAACTTTACCAACCAGAATATCACCTGGCTTTATGTTGGCTCCAATTCTTATGATTCCCTCTTCATCAAGGTCTCTCAACGCTTCTTCTCCCAAATTGGGTATGTCCCTGGTGATTTCTTCTGGACCCAGCTTGGTATCACGCGCCTCCACTTCATACTCTTCAATGTGAACGGAAGTAAAGATATCTTCCTTAACCAGGCGTTCGCTAATTAATATAGCGTCTTCAAAGTTCTCCCCTTCCCAGGGCATAAAAGCTACCAGAACATTTCTACCCAGAGCAATTTCACCCATAGATGTGCACGGGCCATCAGCGATTATCTGACCTGCCTCAACCCGATCCCCGACTCGAACCAGAGGCTTATGATTGATACAGGTGCTCTGGTTGGAACGCTGAAACTTATCCAGCCAGTAAATGTCCATCAAGCCCAAATCGGTTTCTACTTCTATCTTTGAAGCATCCACTTTCCTGACCACACCACTATTGCGAGCTACAACTGTAGCTCCTGAATCCTGGGCAACTTTGTATTCCATGCCAGTACCAACGTAAGGAGGCTGGGTCTTAAGAAGGGGAACTGCCTGACGTTGCATGTTAGTGCCCATCAAAGCTCGGTTTGCGTCATTGTGTTCCAAGAAAGGAATCAAGGAAGCCGAAGCGCTGATAATCTGCTGTGGTGAAACATCCATAAATTCAACTTTCTCGCGAGGAACTTCTACAATTTTGCCTCTAAAACGAACTACGGCCTTCTCCTCAACAATTCGACCCTCAGCATCAATCTTCACGTCGCAGGGAGCAATATGATACCTGTCCTCTTCGTCAGCAGAGAGATACACCACCTCGTCGGTAACTTTACCATTGACAACACGTCGATAAGGAGTCTCCAAAAATCCAAACTCGTTCACCTTTGCGTAAACACAAAGAGAGGAAATTAAACCAATGTTAGGTCCTTCAGGGGTCTCGATAGGACACATTCTTCCGTAATGAGTATAATGAACATCTCTGACCTCAAAGCCTGCACGATCCCGTTGCAAACCCCCTGGACCAAGTGCACTTAACCTTCTTTTATGAGTCAACTCAGAAAGAGGATTCACCTGATCCATAAACTGTGACAAGGGATTGCTACCAAAAAACTCGCGAATAGCAGCAACCACAGGGCGGATGTTAATCAAGCTCTGAGGAGTAATTGATTCAGAATCATTCTGGATAGTCATTCTTTCTCGAATAACTTTTTCAACTCTTAGCAAGCCAGTACGGAACTGATTCTGTAAAAGCTCTCCCACGGGGCGGGCCCGTCTGTTACCCAAGTGATCGATATCGTCGTCGTATCCTATACCGTCTATAAGGTTCAGAAGATATCTTAAACCACCCACAACATCCTGGGGAGTAAGCGTTCTACCTTTCTTTACTACAACCTTTTCTACCCCAGCCCGCATAAGATAATGAATGCTCTCTATAGTAAGCTCTTCTCCAGCCTTCAAAAAGACTTCACCGGTTTCCAGATCAACAACATCTTTGCTGAGTACCCTTCCTTCAAGTTCTTCAGAAAGTGCCTCCTCAGTAAAGTCTTTCTCTATATACACCTTAACCGGCAAACCTTCCTCATTGAGGATCTTTACATACTCTATAGGGAATTCAAAATTCAGCTCCTCCAGTTTCTGGGCAAGTTCTCGATCTACACGGTCTCCCACCCGTACCACGGTTTGAAAACGCTCACTATTGAAATTATCAGCAATAAGGTTAAAATCTCGAATGACTTTACGTTCTTCAAGGTCCAGAATCACATCTTCTGCCACAGCCAATTCTTCAATGCCCACCAGTCGTTCCTCAAGTTTCAACTTGTTGTTAATCTTGTATCTTCCCACTTTTCCCAGGTCGTAATGGCGGGGATCAAAAAACAAATATCTTATAAAGTTGCGCGTATTTTCCTCGGTGGGCGGTTCACTGGGTCGTAGTCTTCTAAAAATCTCCACGACTGCTTCTCTGGTGTTCTCAGTATTATCTCTTTCCAGGGTTCTACGAATAAAAGGATGGTAATCAAAAAGGGCAAGAATTTCTTCATCATCACTAAAACCAAGCGCTCGCACCAGGGTTACTGCATTTATCTTCCTACGTTTATCAATTCTGACAAAAATTACGTCTCCAGGGTCAACACCAAATTCCAGCCAGGCACCACGGTTAGGAACGATTTTAAAGCCATACTCTACTTTGCCAGTTTGGGTTATTTCCTTAGAAAAAAACATTCCTGGGGAACGTATTAACTGGGTCACCACAACTCTTTCCGCCCCATTAACAACAAAAGTCCCTCGCTCCGTCATAATGGGAAGATCTCCCATATAAACATCCTGTTCTTTTATTTCACCAGTTCTGCGGTCAATAAGGCGAATTCTCACATATAGAGGAGAAGCGTAAGTCCTACCCCGTTCCTTGCACTCTCTGACTGAATAAGGAGGCTCTTCCACACGGTAACCCAAGTACTCAAGAACCAGGTTACCAGTAAAATCTTGAACCGGAAAAATCTCCATAAAAACCTCATGCAAACCCTGTTTCTTCCTCTGCTCTGGGAGCACATCTTTCTGTAAAAACCACTGGAAGGATTCTTTCTGAATCTCCACAAAGTCGGGCAAAGGAAAAGAAGAAGTAAGTTTGGCAAAGCTTTGCCTTTCAATATATCTTGTGCTCACCCACTACACCACCTTTGAGGGATTAAGCTTAAATCGGGCATATGTCATGCAAGATCGAAATAATAAGAACCAAATGGAATTTTTAAAGAAGAAAACACCAACACTCCCCATTTCTCAAAGCACCAGAACAAGCGAGGGTCTATTATAGAAGATTTGTTAATTAGTGTCAACAAATTTTTCAAAATTTTTAGGAAGATGATGAGAGCCATATCCCCCAATACCTAAATTATCTAATTTATCTTCCCTGAAAAAGACGCATGGCAAGAAAAGCAGGAAGACCGGCTTTCAAAATTTTTGAAGCTGTTTCCTCGATAGGATAATGTACCCGCTTCACATAAATCTTTTTTTCATGGGTGTCAAATATTGAAAAACAAGCCCTGGAATCACCATCACGCGGTTGTCCTACACTACCACAATTTACAAGATATCTTTTACCTTCTTCTAAAAGAAGTTCTCCCCCCTCCTTCATAGAAAACTTGCGGATTACTCTCTGCTCCTCATCCCAAACATATCCCTCAGCAACATGAGTATGAGCAAAAAAACAGACCTTAAAAGAAAAACGTTTCAAGTCTCTTAGCGCTTGCTTGTAATCAGTGAGGTATTCCTCGAGGGGGTTACTAAGAGTGCCATGAACCCCCAGAATTCCCTCTGCCAAAACTTCGTGGAGTGGAAGGGACTGAATAAACCTCAGATCCTTAACGGGAAGAACTTTTCTGGTCCAGACCAGGGCTTCGTGGGCGATGGGATTAAACCACTCCAGAGGAATAATGTTTACGCATGCAGCTTCGTGGTTGCCCATCAGGATTTTTGCTCTTCTTTCTTTAAGCCAGCTTAGACACTCAGCGGGCTGCGGACCATAACCAATAACATCTCCCAAAACATACAAAGAATCAATATCCTCAAGAAATCCAGCTATAGCCTGCAGAGCATCCCAGTTTCCATGAATATCAGCAAGTAACGCTATGCGCAATTAACGCAACGACCCTTTTATCCTCATAATGCTGACCAGGGAGGAACGGGCCAGCTCTTCAAGTTTAAGGGTTATATATTTTATTGTCTCTTCTAAGTTAGGAATCAGCACGTATTCCAAAGCGTTAACCCGCCTCCGGGTTTTTTCTATCTCAACAGCTAAAAGCTCAATGGCCTTCTCAGCTTCAGCAAGGCGAATCATCAAAGGCAAAACTTTAAAGAAAGAGCCAAAGGCTTCATCAACCTCTGCTGGAGTGTGAATAACCCCATAAGTGTAAGGATCTCCCTCTACACGTACTTCAAAATGGGGAACCCTTACCCCGGTTACAAATCGTACTTCCATTTCCAATTCCAACCTCTGTTGAGGGAAGACAGTAATTAATTCCTTATCTTCAGAGCGAAGCATTAAAGCAGCTTTGCTTTGAGCTTCAAAAGCTTTTACGATTTCTGTTTCAATTTGCTGGCGAAGGGTACTGTTTTCCCTAACTATTTTCACAAAATCCTGAATCAAGGCTTCCAGTTTATCCTTTAATAGCTTATGACCCCTACGAGCCATGGAAAGTCTATTTTTCAACCTCATCAGCTGCATGCGATTAGGATTTACATTTAAGCGCATCGACTACGCACCCTCACCTTCAGGAGCCTTCTTTCCATAAAATTTATCAAGATAGGCATCTCTAATACGTTTCAACTCTTCCCTTGGGAGCATCCGAAGCAGGTTCCATCCAATTTCAAGAGTTTGCTCTATGCTTCTGTTTTCGTACTCTCCCTGTCGAACAAATTTATCCTCAAAAGCATCCGCAAACTTCATATACAAACGGTCCAGGTCTGTAAGCGAACTTTCCCCAAGAATTGCTGCCAGTTCCGCAGCTTCTCTGCCCCTCGCATAAGCAGCAAACAGCTGATTGGCCACATCTGCATGGTCTTCCCGAGTTTTACCAGAACCAATACCTTTATCTCTTAAACGGGAAAGAGAGGGTAAAACATCAATTGGCGGATAAATACCTCTGCGGTAAAGTTGTCTACTGAGAATTATTTGCCCTTCAGTAATGTACCCAGTAAGGTCAGGTATGGGGTGAGTTTTATCGTCCTCAGGCATGGTCAAAATTGGGATTTGAGTAATAGAACCCTTCTTGCCTCTTATTCTCCCAGCCCGCTCGTACATAGTAGCAAGGTCAGTATAAAGATACCCTGGATAACCCCTACGACCAGGCACTTCTCTTCGTGCTGCTGAAACTTCACGTAACGCTTCACAATAGTTGGTCATATCGGTCAAGACAACAAGAACCTGCATATCCATTTCAAAAGCCAGAAACTCAGCAGCAGTAAGAGCCATTCGAGGAGTGATTATTCTTTCTATAGCAGGGTCGTTAGCCAGGTTTAAAAAAAGAATTGAGCGCTCTATAGCTCCCGTATTCCTTAGCTCAGATATGAAATAATTAGCCTCTTCAAAAGTAATACCTAAAGCACCAAACACCACAGCAAACTTTTCTTCTTCTCCCAGTACCTTAGATTGTCGAGCTATCTGTGCTGCAAGACGGGCGTGAGGAAGTCCCGATCCAGAAAATATGGGTAGTTTTTGTCCTCTAACCAGAGTATTAAGACCGTCAATTGCAGAAATACCGGTTTGAATAAAATCAACGGGATAATCACGTGCCACCGGATTGATAGGATTACCGTTGATATCCATCCGAGCATCAGGAACAACAGGAGGCCCCCCATCTATGGGAACGCCAGAACCACTGAAGACTCTACCCAAAATATCTTCAGAAACTGGTAACTCCATAATTCTTCCCAGAAAACGCACCTTGGTCTGACCAACACCAATACCTTCCGTTCCTTCAAAAACCTGCACAAGCGCCCTGCCCGCGCTGGTCATTAAAACTTGCCCTCTCTTAATAGAGCCATCCTGAAGCTCTATCTCCACAATCTCCATGTAACGGGCATCCTGAACTTCTTCAACCACCAGCAAGGGCCCATGAATCTCGGAAACAGAAGTAAACTCTTTATACATTGCTTTCAACCTCGCCCTGCAGTTTTTCTTGAATCTGACTCCGAATTTCCTCAGCAAGCCGTTCTATCTTTTCCAGCTCTTCCTCGGGGATATACTTCATCCTTCCAATCTTCTCCCGAGCCGGGATAGCCAGCAATTCTTTCAATGGCAACCCCCGCTCAATGGCCTGCATCCCTTCCCGATAATAAATCAGAATAGCGCTCAACATGAGATACTGTTTCTTCAAAGAAGTATAAGTGTCAACTTCCTGAAAAGCATTCTGCTGGAGAAAATCTTCACGGATAGAGCGCGCTATTTCAAGAACAAACCTTTCTCGTGAAGAAAGCGATTCAACACCAACCAGACGTACAACCTCTTCCAGCTCAGCTTCTTGTTGCAGAATTCGCATTGCCTCAGCACGCTTGCTCAAAAAATCAGCAGCTACTTCCTTTTTAAAGTACTCTTCAAGATGCTGCAAATAAAGCGAATAACTGATTAACCAGTTGATGGCAGGAAAATGTCGACGGTATGCTAAACGATCCTCAAGTCCCCAGAAAACCTGCACCACTCGCAAAGTGTTTTGGGTAACCGGTTCGGAAAGATCGCCTCCTGGAGGAGAAACTGCACCTATAACGCTCAGAGAACCTGAACGTCCCTCACTCCCCAAACACTGGACTTTACCCGCCCGTTCATAAAAACTGGCAATTCTCGTGCCCAAATAGGCTGGGAAACCTTCTTCACCGGGCATTTCCTCAAGACGACCAGATATTTCACGCATTGCTTCGGCCCAGCGCGAAGTAGAATCAGCCATCAAAGCAACATTGTAACCCATATCTCTATAATATTCAGCGATGGTTATGCCTGTATAAACTGAAGCCTCGCGAGCTGCAACCGGCATGTTGGAAGTATTGGCTATCAAAACTGTCCTTTTCATGAGAGGCTCACCAGTGTAGGGGTCAATAAGCTCGGGAAATTCCATCAAAACGTCCGTCATTTCGTTACCCCGTTCACCGCAACCTATAAAAACGACCAGATCGGCGTTAGACCACTTGGCAAGTTGATGCTGTACCACCGTTTTACCACTACCAAAGGGCCCCGGAATGCAGGCCACTCCACCCTTAGCAATTGGGAAGAAAGTGTCTATAACCCTCTGACCGGTCAACAAAGGTTCATTCAAAGACAGTTTTTTGCGATAAGGACGAGGAGTTCTAACCGGCCATTTCTGCAACATTTTAATTTCCTGGTTCCTACCCTCTTTATCCTCTACAACTGCTATAACCTCTTCAACAGTAAATGTTCCTTCTTTTATTTCTACAATTCTACCTCTAATACCAGGAGGCACCATAATGCGATGCTTAATGGTCGTCGTCTCCTGCACTTCTCCAAGGATGTCTCCAGGTTCCACTTCACTGCCTTCTTTAACCAGTGGTTTAAACTCCCACTTCCTGTCACGCCTGAGGGCAGGAAGCTCTACACCCCGAGCAATAAAGTCTCCCGAACTTTCCCTTATCAATTCCAGAGGGCGTTGTGTTCCATCGAAAATGCACCCTACCAGACCTGGGCCAAGTTCAACGCTCAGCGGTTCATAAGTACTCACCACTGGTTCCGCAGGTCTGAGACCTGCGGTTTCCTCGTAAACCTGAATGGTTACCTTATCACCTTCAACCCCTATAATTTCTCCAAAAAGGCCTTTTTCACCAACTTTAACCATATCATACATCTTGGCTCCATAAAGGCCTTCGGCAATTACCACCGGACCATTAACACTAAATACACGTCCCGCTCTCTGATCTTTCGGTTCCATCATCATTCCTCTCCCTGAAGCAATATTTTGCTTCCAATAGCAAGTTCTACCAGTTTATTAATAGTATCTGCACCCTTGCCAATTTCGGTCCTTCTGGTAGGAATAGGACAAATCACTGGCAATGCCTCAGAGCGTAAATCTTCAAAAAAAGCCTTTAACGCTGGATAAAAACGCCATTCAGTAAAAATAATAGCATAATTGGCACTCCTTATCTTTTGGAGCATTTCCCGCAATTCCAAATCTTTTTTAACCACAAAAACATCGAACCCCATACCTCTAAAACAAAGGGTATTTTCCTCTCCACCCACAAAAGCAAGCTTTACCTTACTCATAGTAACACTCCCGAATTTTCCGGCGTAAAACATCTTCGGGTAACCCAAAATACTTACCCTGCAAAACAATACGTAAATTCTTGATATCTAAAGCCTTGGCAAAAAGAAACCCGAAAATGGGCTCAGGACCGGTAGAAACAATACGATAGGGCTTTAAATGTTCCAGAAGATAGTTATCTATGTTTCTCTCCATGTCTGCCAAAAAAGCCGGATCATCACGATATGAATCTTCTTCGGGCAAAAGAAACATCAAACCCAAAGAACCGAAAACCTCCAGAACTTTTTCAGGAGAACCGGTAATTAAAATCTTAAAATCAGAGGACTTTAAAAAGGGGTTCTCCAGAAAAATATTCATCGCAAAATCAAGTTTCCTCTGCTGAAGACGCAATCTTAGAGCGACTTGCAGTAAGCTCAAAACCACGTAAGCCAAATACCAGTTACGAATGACTTTGTTGCTGGACTCACTATAAAACTTAAGTAGCTCTGCTAAGTAAAACCTATCCATGACCAGCTCAACAGCCTGAATGTTAGAACATTCTTCATAGAGAGCCATTGCTTCCTGAATGGCTGAACGGTAAGGTTCTGGAACAAACTCTCCTGCCTCGCCATTCATAAAACGAAGGATTCTTGACCATTGTAGTGTACCCATCAGAGGCTTTTCTATATTCTTCTTAGCCAAGAAAGCTTTAAGTTGCAGCTTCAAACTCAAAAAATTGAATTGCATCGTGAAAAACTGCGCTAAGCTCCCACCAAGTTTGTGAGAAGCTATTTCGTTTACTACCCAAAAGTGATGTTCATTAAGCGTCCTGTTGAGATCTTCCAGCCTATGCTCCAAAGCCTGAAATCTTTCTCCAAGATAAGGAATCTCTTGAACCACTCTAATTGCCTGTTCCAGAGATTCTGCTTTAAGCATGGACTCCAGTATTTTTTCGCTTAAAAGGCTTTTCTCCAAAACCCGAACTCTACCTATTAAATAACCATAATAACCATATTTACTACTTCTTTCAGGATGTACTTGAAGAAAAGTTTTCATTGAGCAACACCCTGAGCAAGCAACTGAGAAACCAGTTGTTCATTTCGACGCAAAAAGTCTTCGACAATAGCCTCAAAACTTAAATTTATAAAACAACCTCCACGTCGAATCAAAAAGCCTCTTTCTATTTTTTCCGCCTTACCTCCAAAACCAAGCTTTAACGAACTCTCATCGCTCAATTCCTTAACAAAGTCATCGCCAAGCCGCTCAAGCTCCTCGAGTGCCATAAAAATCTCGTCGCCTTGCTGTACATTCTCAAGCAAGAGTTTTTTACACCACTGAGAATATACCTCTTCAATTTTCTCAAAAAAGGCCTTTTTCAAACCTTCATGCAATTCTTTCAAGAGTTTATACTTAGCTTCACTAAGCAGAGTCTTGCCCTGCAAGCGAGCTTCGGCAAGATAGCGCTGACCCTCGAGTTCGATCTTCGACCTTGCCTCTTCAAGGAGCGCCTGCATTTTCTTCTTTATCTCCTTTTCGGCACTTTCTATCTTGCGCTCCGCTTCAAGATATGCTCCTTCAACGATGGATTTTTTCCTTGAATCTGCCTCTTCCTCTATTTTACGAAGGATATCCTCCACAGACATAAAAAAGCACACCCCTAAACCTGAATGGAGTTAAGAAGAAGTATGGTAGCAAGAAGTGAAAGCACGGCATAGGTTTCTACCATAGCAGGCAAAATGATAGCCTTACCAGTCTCTTCAGGTCTTCTGGCAATCAAACCTATGCAGGCAGCTGAGGTTTTCCCCTGGTATATACCGGAAAGTAAACCAACAATGGCTATTGGAAGACAGGCAAACATAATTTGCATGCCCTGAGCAACACTAACGGCAACTGGCGAACCACCAAAGAGACCCAGCTTAATGAGCACCCAAAATCCAGCTAACAAACCGTAAATACCCTGCGTCCCTGGAAGTGCTTGCAACAAAAGGACCTGTCCAAATTTGCCAGGATCTTCAGTCATAACTCCAGCACCCACTTCTCCGGCAATACCCACACCTACTGCAGACCCTATACCAGCCAACCCTATGGCCAAAGCAGAACCCAAAAGTGCAAATACCAGTCCGTCTACAAGCATGAATCTCAAACCTCCTTTAAGCTAAATTATTTTTATGTATTTGGTCCTGTATCCAAAAGGTTTAAATTCCTTGCCACCATTCTCATAAAACTTGGTGAAGAACTCCACGTATTGCAACCTGGCCGAATGGACGAAAGCCCCCAGACCACTCATAGCCAGATTGAAAAGATGGAAAATCAATGCAATCACTAAACCTATCAACCAGCCTATATAGGGAGAACTCCCAAAAAGAGTAGAAAGAGTACGCGCAAGGATTGCAATAATGGTTGTGGAAAGGCCCAGTGCGAAAAGTCGAGAATAAGAGAGTACATCACCCAAATAAGAAACCAGACCATAAAGGCTTAATATGCCGGAAAGAACTTTCATGATCGGATTTTTCTGATGCCTTCCCTGGGTCGCTACCAGGAAAAAAGCCGCTCCAATTACCACTGGTAAAACCAGGGAAGTATAAGAGGAAGAAACCGAAAAAACCACCAGATATACGACTATCGAAGATATAAATATAAACCATCCCAGCTCATCCATCACTGCCTTGGCATAATTCTTCCTTCGCCACTCCTTGACAAAGCCCACCATAACTCCTACCAGAACCTGAACTATTCCCAACAATAAAGAGAAAACGAGCATAGGCAAAGGATTATTTATAGGGTCAATCAGGGTAAGCCTCTGTTTCAACACCTTCAAAGCAGCAAGACTAGGTGGCAAATAGTCGAAAAGATCTCCCAGCCAGGAACCCGTTAAAATGCCAATAACCAGAGAAGCTACCCCACCCCAGGCAAGCATTCTGAAAAACTGCTTCGTCGACTCGGGAACTTTCAAAGCAGAAGCCCCCAAAAAACCTAAAAGAGCAAGTATCAGTCCGTAAATCACATCACCAAGGCAAATTCCAAAAAAGAGGAAGAAAAAGCCCGCAACCAGAGGTGTGGGATCTATCTCCCGGTAGTTGGGGAGACCATACAACCTGGTTAGCACTTCGAAATTCTGAACCCAGCGGTTGTTTTCTATAAAAACTGGTACATCCTCATCCGGATGAGGTTCTCGACAGAATAGAGCCCATTCCTGACCTTTGCTCTTGAGTACCTTTTCTAAAAGAGGGATATCGCGTTTACGAACCCATCCACTGAAAATGGCGGTTTCGCTGGTCTGCAGAAGAATCGATTCCTTCTCTCTACGTTCTAACTCTGTTAAGTAATAGTCATGAGCAATCTTTAAATCTCTCTCGAACTTAGAATAAAGAGCGGCCTTGCGAAGCAACTCCTTTTGCCGAACAAGCAATGCCTCCATACGTTGTTCAATCTGTTTTTTGGCTTCAGCAGGAGTTCCTTCAAAAGCTTGGGGAAGAACTAATATTGAAAGGGACATGCCCTGTATTATCTTCTCCAAAGCTTCGGAAATCTCCTTGTGAATAACCAGAAAAGCTATCAAATTTTTCCCTTTTCCTGGAAAAACTTCCATCTCCCAGAGATTACTTACTTCAGAAAGCTTTTTTTTCAAAGCTTCTTCCTTCTCGGGAGAAAGTTCTATCAAGAAACTCTGGGTGTAACGCGTGGAACCTACATCTTCAAGAGGAACAGTCACTTCAGCAATTCGAGAAAGGAACTCCTGCAATGCAAGTAACCGATTAAGGCGGGACCGCAAAGACTGTATTTGCTCTTCAATAGAACGACAGGCTTTATACAGAGAAGTGTGATCAAAACGTGATTCCTTAAATTCTTCCACCTTAATCTCAAGTGGCTGAGGGAAAAAGTTGCTCAAACCAGAAGCGGGTTTCGAAGAATGCTTATTGATGAAATCCAGACAGAAGTTAATTTCCAGCAAAGAATTCTCAAGTTCCTTTAAACTGCCATCACCACTGCTCCTCCTGGTTATTAGATCTTCTGGCAAAGACGTCTCTTCTTCCAGGGAAACCACACCCAGCTCCTGCAAAAGTTCCAAACAGGTATTACGAAAAGATTGATGCACTATCAGGTGCATCCGACGCATTTCACTAATAGCCATATTCTACCCACACCTTCTCCAGCAAAAAGTTAACCATTTCGGGAAGCCGACCTGCAAAATGACGTTCAAAATTCATCGCTTGTTCTTCATAAGCTTTCTGTATACGAGCCACTTCCCTCTGAATTTCCTCCATTCTATTCTTTCTCATCGATTCTATCTCTTTCTGGGTCTCTTGAAAAAGCTTTTCCTCCATCTCCCGGATCTTAACATCTACTTCCCGCAGAATCCTGGCTGCTTCTCTTTCCGCTTCCCTGATTTCCTGCTCCTTTTTCTTCTCAAGCTCCCGTATCCTCTCCACAACATTAACAACCATCTGAGTTAGCCTCCCGGTTTCATGATAACCTCGGTAATTTTACCAAACCCTTGTATCAATTACAACAATATCGTGATAAAATTATCGATTGGAAATAAAAAATGAAGCAAGGGGGTAGTGAAAATGAGAGCACTGGTACTGTACTATACCAGGACTGGAATAACCCAGAAAATGGCAGAAACCATAAGCAAAACTCTTAAAGAGGAAGGTATCGAAACAGACCTTGTGGAAGCAAAAAATTTTTCGGTAGATAAATTACCCGAGTATCAAATAATTGTGGTAGGTTCACCAACCTATTACGGAACCATGGCTGCAGAGATAAAACAGATACTTGACGAAAGTGTCCGCCTCCACGGAAAGCTGGACGGCAAAATTGGGGGAGCATTTACTTCCTCAGCCAATGTAGCGGGAGGTAATGAAACCACCATCTGGTCAATACTCTCTGCACTGCTGATTCATGGAATGATCATAAAAGGAACCCATTCAGGAAATCACTACGGTCCTGTAGCAGTAGGCTCGTTTGAAGAAGATACCCGAAGAGAATGCATAGCCTATGCTAAAGAATTAGCCAAGCTGGGGAAAACCTTGATAAAGGAACAACAATAAATCCTTCCTCGGAATTCCCAAAAACTCTGGTTCGTCCGGGACACACCGCTGTAGTCCAGGCTGTATAAAGACACAAAAGTGCATCCACCACGTCCCGACTCTTTTGTCTTTCCAAAAGTAAAGAACGAACGGCCTCCTCCAGGTTGCCAGCAAATAAAGAACCAGCTTCTTCCCTGAGGCGCGGAAACAGTTTCTCCCAAAATACCTCATTTCTCTGGCGAACAACTTCCACCTCACCACACAAAGATATGGCACTCAAAGATGCAAAAACTTCTATAGCCACACGCTCCTTAGAGCAATCCGGAGCAGGCACCACCCAAAAACAATGTTTTTCCAGAAGAGCCTGGAACCCAAAAAGCATGGGAAATTTGCTAAAGACAAAAGAACGATTAATGGGCAATATGCCCCATCCCACCTTTTTCAAAAGTGGGAGAAGCTCTCTCTCTGGTCTCCGATTGGAACAAGAATCAGGAATCCGCAACGGAGCGTCGACAGCTATCAACAAGGAAGGATAGGAAGCAAAGAAATAGTCAAAATCTACAAGGGTTTTTAAAGTAAAAATACCACAAAACCTGTAAAAAGAACCTTTTAACTCAGCAAGAGCAACCCATGAATCTTTCTTTAAGCTCCAGGAAAGATCTATTCCTGCAATGAATTTATATACTTTCAAAGACGTTTTTTGCAAACTCCTTCTCTGTTTGCACCGGGTAATCACCATTAAAACAGGCAAAACAGAAATTATTGCCTGATTCTCCAACTATTTCTTTCAAGTCTTCAATGTCAAGATACTGCAGGCTATCAAGACCCAAATACCGTCTTATCTCCTCAGTGCTTTTCCCAAAAGCAACGAGCTCTGAAGAACTGGGAAAATCCACTCCGTAAAAACACGGAAAGCGGTGAGGAGGAGAACTAACCCGCATGTGAACCTCTTTGACTCCGGCCCCTTTCAAGGTAGCTATTCTTCTTTTCGAAGTATTACCTCTTACAATCGAATCTTCTATTACTATAACTCTCTTATTCTTTAACAAACTCCTGAGAGGATTCAATTTTATATCTATTGCCAGTTCTCTCTCGTCCTGAGAAGGACGGATAAAGGTACGACCAACATAAGGATTGCGGATAAAACCCATTTCTATGGGTATTCCAGAAAATTCAGCAAAACCCAGCGCTGCATACATTCCAGAATCAGGCACGGGAATTACCATATCGGCAGTGACGAATTCCCTGGCAGCCAGCTTTTGACCCATCCTCTTACGTGCCTCATAAACGCTGTTTCCAAAAACCAGGCTGTCTGGACGGGCAAAATATATCAGCTCAAAAACACAAAAAGCTTTTCTCGAAGAATAAGCATAAAAGAAGGAACGAACTCCGTTTTCATCGATGATTACCATTTCGCCCGGAGCAATTTCCCTTATTAATTCAGCCCCCAGAATATCAAAAGCACAAGTTTCTGAACTTATTACATAACCCCCGTTTAATCTACCTAAAGCAAGCGGCCTAAAACCCCAGGGATCCCTGACTGCTATCAGGCGGCAAGGAGCAATAATACCCAAGGAAAAGGCGCCTCTCATTTGCCACAGAGCTTCCTTAACGGAATCCTCAAGATTATCAAACTGGCCACGAGCAATTAAATGCAAAATTAGTTCGGTATCCATGGAAGAACGAAAAACAGATCCCAGGCGGGTAAGCTGCTTGCGAAGATAAAAAGCATTGGTCAAATTGCCGTTGTGAGCTATAGCCAGCTCTCCAAAGCGACAATCCCCCAAAAAGGGTTGTGCATTCTTTATGGAAGAAGAACCGGTTGTTGAATAACGGACATGACCCAGGGCAACATGTCCTCTGAGCTCTCTAAAATCTGAAGAATGAAAAACCTCGCTAACGAGGCCCATGCCTTTTTTCTCTCGTAAAACTTTCCCATCCGAAACAACAATACCCGCACTCTCCTGACCACGGTGCTGGAGCGAGAAAAGTCCCAAATAAGTTATTTCCGCAGCATTGGATAGTCCAAAAACCCCAAAAATACCGCAACTTTCCTTTAAATCCACCAAGAAATCCTCCTATTTCTTTTTAAAGAAATTTCCAAAAAATTCAAAAAGTTACTTCCCAGTGTTTTTTGGCAACTTCTGTACTAACTTTGATCAGCTCTTTCTCTCCCTTGCGAAAAATTAAATACTTTCCTCCACTCTTTCCCAAAATACGGAAAGGAAACCCTTTGTTAAGGAGAATTTTTTCAAGTTTGGGAAAGTTTTCTTCTTCAATTGTAACTACGGCCCTGCCTCCAGCTTCTCCAAAGAGTACTACATCTTCCCTTAAGTCACCACAATCACTGATATCAACATTGAATCCCACCGCCACTTCTGCACTCAAGGAAGCTTCAGCAAGAGCCATAGCCAGACCACCCTCGCTGACATCCATTGCTGAGCAAAGACATCCCTCTTTGACAAGCTCGATCAAAACTTCCTGAAGCTTTCTTTCCATCTCCAGGTCAAAATGTGGAAGGGGGCCAACTTCCAGATTATGAACTACCTTCAAATACTCGCTACCACCGAGACCATCGCGGCACTCGCCAAGCAACACAATCAGTAAGTTTTCCTTGCTGAAACAGGAAGGGATAACCCGGGAAACGTCTTCCACAATGCCTATCATCCCAACAGTAGGTGTGGGATAAATTGAACCCTCCAGACTTTCATTATAAAAAGAGATGTTGCCACTGACCACGGGAATATCGAAATACCTGGCAGCCTCGCTCAAGCCTTTCACAGCTTCCACAAATTGCCAGTAGCGGTCCGGTTTCTCGGGATTACCAAAATTCAAACAATCAGTAATGCCAGCAGGAATAGCCCCACAACAAACCAGGTTTCTCGCAGCTTCAGCAACTGCCATCTGAGCACCCTGGTAAGGATTTAAAAAACAATAAAGGGGATTGCAATCAGTGGTCACTGCTATGCCCCAGCTTTTACCCTTCACCCGCAGTACCACAGTTCCCGAGCCCGGATAGATTACAGTGTTGGTCTGAACCATGTGATCATACTGTTCGTAGACGAAACGACGGGAACACAAATTTGGTGAAGCAAGGAGGAATAGGAAAGTTGGATTAAAATCTTCAGGAACGGGTAGTGTATCAAAAGAGAAACTATTGATTTTCCGAAAGTAAGGAGGTTCACAGAAAGGGGGTACACAGGAAGGAGGTGTGGTCAAAGCTTTGGCTGGAACATCAGCCACAACTTCCCCCCGGTAACGTATAATAACTCTTCCTGAGTTAACAACTCGACCAATAACCTCTGCTTCAAGACCCCATTTCCTGAAAATGTCACATATTTTCTCTTCATATCCCTTCTCAACACAAAGAAGCATACGCTCCTGCGATTCAGACATCATAATCTCCCAGGCTTCCATGCCTTCTTCACGTACCGGAACTCGATCTAAATCTACCTCCATTCCGGAGTCACCGGCTGCAGCCATTTCACTTGTAGAACAGGTAAGGCCTGCGGCACCCATGTCTTTTATCCCAATTACTTTACCGCTCTTTATGGCCTCCAGAGTGGCTTCAATAAGGCACTTTTCGGTGAAAGGGTCACCAATCTGAACACTTGGCCTTTTTTCCTCATTGCCTGCAAACTCCTGAGAAGCCAAAATACTGCAACCACCAATGCCGTCCCTTCCCGTCTTGTTACCCACATAAATTATGGCATTGCCTTCACCTTTAGCCATAGCCCGCATTAAACCATCCTCAGGCACCAGACCAATGCACATAACATTTACCAGACAATTACCTCGAAAAGAAGGATGAAAGTAAAGTTCTCCAGCAACCGTTGGTACTCCAACACAATTCCCATAAAAGGCAATTCCATCTACTACACCTTTAAAAATGTACCTGGAACGATTTTCATCAGGGGGAGCAAAACGCAACGAATCCAAACATGCAATTGGACGAGCACCACTTCCTAAGATATCACGAATTATGCCTCCTACACCTGTTGCCGCGCCCTGTTTTGGTTCTACCTGAGAAGGATGATTGTGGCTCTCCATCTTGAAAACCAGGGCTAATCCGTCATAAACTATTCCTCCTGCATCCTCTCCAACCAGGGCCTGAAATTTTCCCTGACGAGGAAGAAATTTGAACCAGCTCCTGGAATGAGTATAACCACAATGTTCTGACCATTCTACAGAGAACATTGCTACTTCAGTGGGAGTTGGATCTCTTCCCAGAATCTCCAGAATTTTTCGATAGTCTTCTTCCCGTAAACCCAAGCTCAAGGCTATTTCTTTACTGCTTCTTCGCTGCACTTTCTTTCCTCCAACCATTGAATAATAGATTGAAAAACTCTCTTTCCATCTTCTGAACCCAGAATTGATTCTGCACAGCGTTCGGGATGAGGCATCATACCCAGCACATTCCCAGAAGGCGAAATCACTCCAGCAATATTTCCTACAGAACCATTTGGATTAGCCTCCAAGTTGATTTCACCCCTGGCGTTACAATACCTGAACGCGATTAAATTTTTTTGTTCCAACTCTTTAAATACAGAATGAGGAACAAAAAAATTACCTTGCTGGTGCGCAATTGGCATTCTAACAACCTCTCCCTGAGAATACATTCTGGTAAAAGGCGTCTGATTATTTTCTACTCTGAGATAAACCCAGCGACATATAAAATGACCACTGATGTTGGGCAAAAGCACTCCGGGCAATAGCCCAGCCTCGACAAGAATCTGAAAACCATTGCAAATACCTAAAACCAGACCTCCTTGTTCAGCAAACTCCCGAATGCTGAGCATTATAGGAGCGTAGGCGGCTATGGCGCCAGCCCGCAAGTAATCACCATAGCTAAACCCGCCCGGAAGTACAATACAATCGCAATCCTTCAAATCCCTTTCTGCGTGCCAAAGATATACGGTCTCTACTCCTAACACCTCACGCAAAACATGAAAACAATCTTGATCACAGTTAGAACCTGGAAAAACGACAATTCCAAAACGCATAGTCTGCTCCTTGCTAAATTTTTTCTAAAGAGAGGGAAAAGTCTTCAATAATAGGATTAGCCAGAAGTTGATGACACATCTCTTTGAGAAGCCTTTCAGCCTCGGCATCGCTCTCAGCATAAAACAGAACCTCAAAGAACTTGCCTGTCTTAACTTCCTCTACATTTTCAAAAGAAAGTGAATGCAAGGCGTTCTTAATGGTGACTCCCTGGGGATCAAAAACCCCATCTTTCAAAGTAACTATTACCTTACCTCGATATTTCATGCTACTCCTCCTTCAAAAGGCACGGAATTTTCTCCGTGCCTTTTGGTCTTTAGTACTGTATCAACTCTTTCTTTCCAGTTTCCGCGGATTTTAAAATAGCATCACAAACCAGAGCACAACGGTATCCATCTTCAAAAGTGGCTCCATAGGGAGCAATAGAACGGTTGTTTACTACAGCATCCAAGAAGTGCGCTATGGCGTGTACAAAAGTGTGTTCCCAACCAATAATGTGACCATGAGGCCACCATTTATCATAAAAAGGATGATAGCTTTCTGTAACCAGCACGTCGTGGAAACCACGCACAACTTTTGGTTCTTCATCAACCAGATATACTTCAAGTTCATTAAGTCGTTCCAGGTTAAAACGCAAGCTTCCTTTAGAACCGTTGACTTCTATAACTTGATAGTTCTTGCGTCCACCACAAAAGCGAGAAGCTTCCAGAGTGCCAATGGCTCCCCCTTCAAATTCAACGATAGCCACAAAGGCGTCATCCACATCAACAGAAACCTTCTTCTGGGGATCTTCAGGAGAAGGGCGCTCTTTAATAAAAGTACGGGTCAGAGCACTCACCGAAGCAATTTCTCCTACCAGAAAACGCGCCAGGTCTATGATATGGGAACCAAGGTCTCCAAGGGCCCCAGAACCAGATACTCCCTTTTGCAACCTCCATACAGCTGGGAAATTGGGATCCATAATCCACTCCTGTAAATATTGAGCACGGAAATGGTATATTTCTCCTAATCTTCCTTCTTCTATCAGTTCCTTGGCCAGACGCAAGGCAGGAACAAAACGATAATTAAAACAAACCATTGCCTTGGTTGCAGAAGCTTTTGCCGCTTCCCACATTTTTCGTGCTTCTTCAGCGGTGGCAGCAAGTGGCTTTTCGCAAAAAACATGTTTCCCCAGTTTTAAAGCCTCAATACAAGGCTCAGCATGCAAATTGTTAGGCCCACTATTATCAAAGATCTGCACTTCATTATCCTGAAGCATTGCTCTCCAGTCAGTATAGTATTTTTCATACCCGTAGCGAAGCTTCGCTTCTTTAACTGCTTCCTCATTTCGCCCACATATCGCAACCAGCCGAGGGAAAGCAGCTGGGGGCCAGAAAATATAAGAATATTTCTTGTAAGCATTGGTATGCGCTTTACCCATAAAAGCATAGCCCAGCATGCCAATGCCCAGTTCGGGAACATCTTTGACTACACCCTTTTTCTCACCCATGGTCACAAATCCGACTTTCTCAGTCATCCAGAACCGCCTCCTTTAAAATTCAAATTGCCCCCCTCACCCCAACTAATAGGGATTGATTTCCTGCAATATATTCATCACTTTTCTCGCCAGAGCGAAAATCTCCTCTTTCTCCATTCCTGCCAGATTTACCACTATGGATACAGTAAAAAAATCCAAATCTTTGCCCACCCCTGCAATTGCCAGTTCCGAAAGCCCTTCTTCTTTAATTCTGCGCATTAAATAATTGGCCATGTCCAAAGTTTGGCGCTGAAGTTCTGGCCATTTAGAGACATCTTCTTCGGCAAGGACAAAACCTACCTCGGCTCTATCTCCACGCACTCTGATAAGAGCAAACTCACCAAAAGTATAATTTTCTTCCACATAATTACGGAACAATCTTCCCTTAGGAACTCTATCTCTCAATTTATCCCCTCCTGGACACTATTATAATATTTTCGTTTCCTTCTGCCAGACCTGAAATGAAAAGAAGCTTGTCTGGTTTTTTAAAATAAAAGAAACATAACGCCAAATAGAAAAGAGGTTGAAAACTTGAAAAAAGAAATCTTTCGAAAAGAAAAGGACCTTTTAGGAGAAGAGTCGATACCTCAAAATGCTTACTGGGGTATTCACTCCAAAAGAGCTAAAGATAACTTTCCTTTTCAAAAAAGAGTTCCTTTCCCTCTGATTAAAGCTTATTTTGCTGTTAAATGGTCCTGTACCAAGGCCAACATGGAAGTGGGTCTTCTTGAAGAGAAAATAGGCAATGCCATATTGAAAGCCTGCGAGGAAGGCATGGAAGGCAGATTCAACGAAGAAGTTATCGTGCCCATCTTTCAGGGTGGAGCTGGAACCTCTCTCAACATGAACATCAACGAAATACTGGCCAATCGTACTCTGGAAATACTTGGTTATGCCAAAGGGAATTATCAGGTGGTTAACCCCTTTGACAATGTAAACCTGAGTCAGTCCACCAACGACACTTTCATGACCGCAGTTAAAATAGCCACGCTCTGGCAACTCGAAGAGCTGGAAAAAGAAATAATCAACCTCCAGGAAGTACTTCAGCAAAAAGAAAAAGAGTTTGCTTCAGTATTAAAAGTGGGGCGAACCGAGCTTCAAGACGCTGTACCCATTACTCTGGGAATGGAATTTGGTGCCTTTGCTGAAGCTATAGCCCGTGACCGCTGGAGACTATGGAAAAGCAGAGAGCGAATAAAAGAAGTTAATCTCGGGGGAACTGCGGTAGGAACCGGTCTGAATGCCCACCCTGAGTATATTGCCAGGGCAATTATCTATCTAAAAGAAATAACCGGCCTGCCCCTGGCCAAAGCCATGAATCTCTTTGAAAACACCCAGAATCTGGATGTTTTCTCCGAGATATCGGGCCTCCTGCGTTCGCTGGCCGTTAATCTGCGTAAAATAGCTAATGACCTGCGTCTTCTCTCCATGGGACCGCGAGCTGGTATTAACGAAATCAGTTTACCTCCTTTGCAGGAAGGTTCCTCGATAATGCCTGGAAAAGTCAATCCTGTGATGTGCGAATACCTGGAAGGAATCGCCATAGATATAATGGCTAAAGATCAGGCCATAGCTTTCTACTGTTCCAGTGGGCAACTGGAGCTAAACCATCTCGGACCCTTTATTGCCAATCACATACTGGAAATGATAGAAGAACTCAAATTGAGTATAAACGCCTTTACGGAAAAATGTCTACGAGGAATAAAAGCCAATCAAGAACATTGCAACAAGCTACTCGAAAAAAGCTTTGCTTTGGCAACCTGTATAGTTCCCTACCTGGGCCACGAGCGCACTTCAGAACTGGTTCAGGAATGCTTTAGAGAAGGTAAAAACTTCAGATATTTTTTGATCGAGCGGAAAATCTTTTCTGAGGAAGAGCTGAAAAACATCTTAAATCCTTTAGAAATTTCAAGACCCGGAATCCCAGGTTTCGGGAAAGTAGAGGTGAAAAAACCTTGAAACAAACAACACCACGCGGCCTAAGACCTCACATAGGCATTTTTGGCAGGAGAAACGCTGGCAAATCTTCTTTGATCAACGCTCTCACCCAACAGGAGGTAGCCATTGTATCGGAAGTGCCTGGAACCACCACTGATCCCGTTTTTAAAGCCGTCGAACTTCTCCCTTTTGGACCAGTAACCCTTATCGACACAGCGGGCCTGGATGATGAAGGCTTCCTGGGGGAACTTCGTAAAAAGAAGACCCTGGAGATATTGAGACGCTGCGATCTGGCACTCGTGGTATGGGACTATGCTTCAGATTTTTCTTTCGAAAAGCAACTAATTGAACTTTTAAAAGAAAACGGCATAACTGTCATTGGGGTACAAAATAAAATCGACCTGAAAGCTAATGCCGATATTTCGATTGACCACCAGATACCTATTTTCAGAGTAAGTGCCAGAACTGGAGAAGGCATAGAAGAACTGAAAAGAGCTCTGATATCTATACTGCAACGTTCTTACCAGGAAAAACCTCTGATAAAAGACTTAGTGGCCGCCGGGGACATAGTGGTGCTGGTGGTACCTATAGATCTTGGAGCCCCCAAAGGCAGACTAATCCTTCCCCAGGTACAGACCATTCGAGAGCTACTTGATTCAGAAGCAATAGCTGTAATCACCAAGGAAAGAGAACTGGTCGAAACCTTGCAAGGACTGAAAAAGCCACCTCGCATGGTGGTTACTGACTCCCAGGTATTTCATAAGGTAGCGGGCGCAGTGCCTTCAGGAATACCTCTTACCAGCTTTTCAATCCTTTTTGCTCGCTACAAAGGAGATCTCTTGACTTTCGTAGAAGGAGTAGAGGCTATCGAAAGGCTCAAGCCTGGAGATAAAGTTTTGATTTCAGAGGCCTGTACTCACCATCCCATGCCTGACGATATTGGAAGAATAAAAATACCGCGTTGGCTCAGACAAAAGCTGGGTTTTGAGTTAAAAATTGATGTCAATGTTGGAGCAAGCTTTCCGGAAAACCTCTCCCAGTATCAGTTGATAATTCACTGTGGAGCCTGCATGTTAAATCCCAAGGAAATGTATTACCGTATACTGACTGCAAAAAAAGAAAACGTACCTATTACCAATTATGGAATAACCATCGCTTATCTGCAGGGACTTTTCCCTAAGGTGCTCGAAGTTTTTCCTGAAGTGCAAGCAAAACTGCAGCCTACAAATTTTCCAACCAGTGCTTTCAATCGAATAGGTGGAAAATGGTCACTGTGATCAGTTTTGCAAAAGGCGAAAGATATCGTACTTTTTAAAGTGAAGATATCGGTCGGTCATAACGTTGAGAGGCTTTTTGATTGCCTCAAAATGATCAGCAAGAAAGTCAAGCGTGGAATCCAGCTGGTGCTCCTGGGCAACTCTGCTTTGTCCAGCGATACGATAAACTTCCTTGCCCTTTCTTTCCAGTTCTTTACCACTACTCACTGAAACGGGCAAAAACGGCTTACGGCGTAAAGAAAATGGACTGCCAAACAACTGCTCCGGAAAAACTCCACTCAGAAAAAGTGCTATATCTCCAGCTCTTTTCAAAAAGATAAAGCGATAGGGCTCTTCAGCTCTTTCGCCTATTTCAAGCATCAAATCAAAGTCCATATCGCTTATAGACCTTTTGAGATATATACCCTGACCCTTGCGAATGTAAATGGTAATGTTGCTTACTTTCACAAAAGAAACCAGAAGCTCAACCAGATAATCTCTTATGTCTTCTCTTGAAACAGCTTCTATAACTCTGGGACCATCAAATACAGGCACTCGCTCCCTGTACCCTATGCGCTCCAAGGTGTAGCTTTCCCGCTTAATGTCTCTTATTGCTTGCCTCAGGAGAAGCTCAAAGTAAAAATAAGGGCTTACTTTCAAAAAGAGATGTTCATCAAGGACCAGTTTTTTAAAGACATTTTCATCGTCCAAAACTACATCCAGCACCCGGTAATCATCTTTAACTAAATCTAAAAAATGTGAAGTGCCACGTTCAGAAAAAACCTTTGCCAGGTATTGGAAATCTTCAGGAACAAATTTCTTAAAAACCCGGCGCATAACTTATCAATACACCACTCCAAACTTCTCAAAGAAAAACCGAGAGACATCCTCTATCTCTTTTTTCCCTTTTATATTATAAACGTAACGAATTACTTTTTTCTTCCAGAACTCGTCTGCACTTAATTTACCTTCTCGCCACAACAAGAAATCAAGAGCTCTAACCTGAAAACTCAAGGCATACTCTCCATCCATAACCAGTTGAACCAGAAACCAGGAAGCTTTCGGAAAAAGACGATGCAAACATTCAAAACCAAAACCGATTTGATTCCACACCGCTTGAGAGAGATCCTTGCTTACCATTTGCATTTGAAGAAAAGCTTGTTTATCCTCTGAAAAACCTATATTAAAAACCTGGTACCCAAAATCTTTCAAAAGAAGGAGGGTACGCTGAATTGCCTCGTCAATATCTTTGCTACTCAACACCTTGCTTTCAATTAAGGTAAACCTGGTCTCGAAAACAAAATGGTCATTTACATAAAACTTGACTTTCCACTCTCCAGGAACAATTTTTGAGGTATCAGAGGCAAGGTCGAGAATGCCCTGCGCACCTATATACTTCTTGGGCTCTTCAACTACCAAAATACTTTCAAAAACCGTTCCTTCGGGTGAAATAAACTCCCAGCGCAGAGTTTCACCACCTGAAACTTCTTCCAGAAAAACCCAACAGATTATTTTTCCGTCCTCTGTGGAGAACTGCTCAACGCGCTCCAGAGGAAGTCCATCCTGGTCAAGCCCTCTGCAGAGCGCATAGTCCAACACTTTCAAAGCAGTGGATAATTCACTCGCCCCTACCAGAGGGGAAGCCATTCCCCACACAAGCATTAAAATCATTAAAAAACATATTTTGCGCATATAACAACACACTAAAAAGCTTCCAAGCTCTCCTTTTTATTTTGCCTCTATGATAACACACATTATTTTAAAGATTAAGTTTGCCCTCCCTGAAAGCATTAAGGTATCTCATGCAAAATTCATCAATTCCCAAAAGTGCTTCAGTAGCGTAAATGGAAGCCATCAATTCCTTATCCAGAGGGTC
Organism: Atrimonadaceae bacterium G-SL-SR-0-11; assembly: GCA_048814795.1. Classification (GTDB taxonomy): domain Bacteria; phylum Atribacterota; class Atribacteria; order Atribacterales; family Thermatribacteraceae; genus Thermatribacter. The sequence goes on from CP184673.1 coordinate 1,927,403, forward strand.
TATGATTGCCGCATCCAGACCAAAAGCAAGACAAAGCACTGCAAAAGTTCTGTTTAGAAGCCTTCTGTTCGGTAAGCCAAAAGAAATATTGGACAAACCACAAACTGTCTTCACCTTAGGAAACTTATCCTTAATGCTCTTTAAAGTTTCCAGAAAAAGCCTTCCCTGAGCAGAATCAGTACCAACGGGAATGACCAGAGGATCGATAAAAAGCCGTTCTTCAGGGATACCATAAAGATGAACAGCTTCCAGCAATTTATCCACCAATTTCATACGCTCTTCAACAGTTTGAGGTATTCCCCCTTCACCCATGGCCAGACCAACCACGTGAGCATTCCACTCCTTAACAAGAGGTAACAGTGCTTTTATTTTTTCTTCCTCAGCCGTAAAAGAGTTAATTATTAACTCTTTCTTTTTATAAACTTTCAGGGCTCTTTCCAGCGCTTTCTCATTGGCAGAGTCAAAGCAGAGAGGCACCTCCACCTCATCCTGAATTATTTCTACCAACCAGGGTAAGTTTTCAATTTCTGAAGTGGCATCGGTACCGGCATTAACATCTACAAAGTGTGCTCCTGCCTTTTCCTGCTTTTTGGCTTCTTCAACAAAAAAACGCACGTCTTTTCTTTCTAAAGCTTCCCTTATGGGTTTACGTGTAGCATTGATACGTTCTCCAATAACAATCAACATAATTCAACCTCCTCACTAATATTAAAAATCCGATTAATTTCTTCGCCAAAGAGACGAGCCAGATAGAAAGAACCAACCACAATCAGTGGTAATCCTCTCTTCGCAGCCTGCTCTCTTGCAAGACTATAAGCTACTACCGGGTCTTTCGCAACCAGAACAGGAGCCACTGTTTCAAACAGGGGAACTAAATCTCCAGGTGCCAAGGCTCGAGGAGTATAAGGTTGGGTAATAATTATTGTTTCCGCGGAACCACTCAGAACTTTTGCAATAGAAGCCACATCTTTCCCCTTTACAAAACCCAGAAGAAAAACACTCTTTTCGACTCCCAGATAATTGCGGAGAGTGCCAAGTAAAGCCAAAAAAGAGTCGCGGTTATGGGCTACATCAAAAACTACCAGAGGGTTATTCGAAATTATCTGAATTCTTCCTGGCCAGCTTAACCCTAAAAGTGCATTTTCCACTGCATCTTTTCGAAAATCCAAGCCCCATTCTCGCAATATAAGCAGAGCCGTCAAAAAATTAGAAACCTGATGGTCACCCAAAAGAGGAACTAATGATACCTCTTTCCCCCAGTTTTTTACTTCCCACCACACTCGGGAACCCGAAAAATTTCTGGATAAAATATCAAAAAGGCACTCTTTTTTAAACTGAATCACCGGAGCGTTTTTTAAATGAGCAACCTCCAGAATCACTTTTTCGGCTTCTAAACTTTGAAGAGCCAGAACAACAGGAACTTTGGGACGAATAATGCCAGCTTTTTCTCTGGCAATTTCTCCTATGGAATTTCCCAAAACATCCATATGGTCCATGCTGACTGGAGTTATAGCAGTTAAGTTTGGACAAGAGACATTGGTAGCATCAAGACGTCCACCCAAACCAACCTCAAAAACAGCCAAATCAACCTTTCTTTCAAGAAAGTAAAGGAAAGCAAGGGCTACTGAAACTTCAAAATAAGTAGGCTTGCCCAGAGGAGAATTGCGACCCATTTCCTCAACAACAGGCTGAATGCGATTTATCAGCAATCCTAATTCTTCCTCACCAATCAAGGTATCGTTAATTCTTACACGCTCTCGGTAGGTCACAAGATGGGGTTTAGAATAAAGACCACACTTAAAGCCATAGGCCGAAAATAACCTGTGCAGAAAGTAGGAGGTGGAACCTTTGCCCTTCGTTCCAGCAATCAGGATAGTTGGTACCTTGCAATGAGGATTCCCCAGACGATCCATCAACTCCTGCATGCGTTCAAGCTTTAAGTCAGAATAAGAAAAACCAATTTTTTCGTAATTAATCAAACCATACAGGTAACGCAGGGCCTGCTGATACAACATAGCTTGACCTCAGTATTCCTCCGGCAGCGTGCTGAGAAAGTCATATCTGAAAACCGGACCATCCTTGCATACGTAATAAGGACCAATATTACAACGACCACACTTCCCCAGACCACATTTCATTCTCATTTCCAAAGTAGTGATAATATCCTGAGGGCGACAACCCATCTCCAGCAGCGTTTTGATGGTAAATTTAATCATAATTGGTGGTCCACAAACAATGGCAGTGGGTGGCTTGTTGCCATTCAAAGATACAGATGATTGCAAGATCTGAGGAACCAAGCCCACCTTTCCTTTCCAGCTTTCATCGCCCATATCTACTGTAACAATGAGCTCCAAATCTTCTCTTTTCAACCACTTTTCAAGTTCCCATCTAAAAACTAAATCCTGAGGGGTTCTGGCTCCATAAAGAATGGTAATCGCACCAAAGCGAGAACGATATTCAGGATCAAGAACATAGTTGATAAGTGACCGCAAAGGGGCCAGACCGATGCCACCTCCAACAAAAAGCAGATCCTTTCCTTCCAGTTCTTTAAGGGGAAAACCGTTTCCATAAGGACCTCTAATACCTATCTGACTTCCCGGAACCTGTTGGTGAATGGCTTCAGTAACCAATCCCACTCTCTTAATGCTAAATTCGATGATCCCTTTCTGGGTAGGAGAAGAGGTTATTGAAAAAGGCGCCTCTCCTTTTCCAGGGAGAAAAACTTCTGCAAACTGACCCGGAACATAATCAAAGTGAAAATCATCAGGAATTTCAACCCGGAAAGTTTTTATATCGGGAGTTTCTGGAATTACTTCTTTTATAACACAAAGCCGGGGAAGATAAATATTTTTAGATTCACTCACCTTTTTTGTCACCCACCTCTTGGAACATCTCCCTTATCGCTTCCCTAATGTCCCAGTTAACCGGACAGGAAGTTATACAAGCTCCGCAACCAACGCATCCAAAGCTACCTTCACGCATCGGGAAATAAGAAAACTTGTGAAGAACTCTCTGGCGAACCCTTTCTGTATAACCAGGACGTGGGTTATGACCTGAAGCATGGAGAGTGAATTTGGCAAACATACAGCTATCCCAGTTGCAAAGCTGATAACCCCTCAAAGCTCCATCTACCACCAGATCAAAACAGTAGCAGGTAGGGCACGAAAAGGTGCATGCTCCGCAATTAAGGCACTTTCGAGCAAGTTTTTCCCAGCTTCCGCTGTAGAAATTATCGTAAAGCTTTTCTGGAAAATCTCTATCTATAGTAAATGGCTCCTCCAGAGAAAGTTCGGCTTGTTTTTTTAATTTTTCGACTCTTTCGCCAAGCTCAACACTTACCTCCTCATAAGTTGGCGGAAAAACACCAGTAGGATCTTCCAGGTAAAACCCTTTCTCCAGAGGCACCAGGAAGGGAGAGTCATCAGTATGCCAGAAAGGTCCACCACCTACCCAGTTACAAAAACAAACCTCATCAGGAAAAAGACAAGCCACAATCACTATTAAGGAAGAGGCGCGACGCGAAAGGTAAAAGCCATCTGGAGGCTCCTTCCCAATGAAAACTTTATCTAAAACATCCAGAACCGCTCTTGCTTCACAGGGCAAAGCGAAAACAAGAGAAGGCGCTGGCTTTTCCTCATTCGGTGAGTCTTCCACCAACCACCTTTTCTTATCCCACAAGAAGCGATAAACCTTACGCCACTGGGGATAAAAAGCTTCTTTCACAGTTCGTAACTCTCTACCCAAATCTATAAAAAGGTCAGGATATTTATTCTTCAGTCTCTCTGTAAGCAAGATTTCGCCCTTTTGGTTGGCAATCCACTCCCTAAATCTTTCCTTCTTCCAGTAACCCTTCTTCATCATTCTTAACCTCTCATTTTATAAATTCGTCAGGGTCATTTTCCCTGTAGGTAAGCAAAGGAGCTTCTTCCTCAAGACTCAGTCCTGCTTCGAACCCAAAATGTTCTTTAACAATGTTTTCTACTTTAATGGTTAAAAGCGCAATGGGGATACTTACCGGGCAGGAGCGTTCACAGGCCCCACACTCCACACAGCGCCCAGCAAGATGCATGGCGCGACCTATGTGAAAAACAAAGTTGTCCGAGAAAATTGGACAGGGAGTTGTCCAACGAGGACGAGTGCTTTCTACAAAACACTCTTTACAATAACAGAGAGGACATGCCTCGCGGCAGGCATAGCAGCGAATACAGGAACTGAGCTCTCTGTAAAGTGTTTCAAAACGCTCCTCAGCGGTTTTTGAATCCATATCCTGAACATAGTCCAGACCAAACTTTTCCCAGTTACTCTTTTCGAGGGGTTCCCCAACCAAAAAGTCGTAAACAGGAGGGTTAGGATACCTGCAGCGAAGGCAGGTGTTTTCCATAAAATCTCGATAATTATGTTTCTTTTCGTCGAGAACAAAAAAATCTTCCCCCCAGAAAACTTTATCCCGAGGAAAAACCTCAAAGGAATCCCGAATTTTCTTCCAGCTCAAGATGCCCCTGCAGGGTACACCGATTATTTTAACACGTTCACGTTCAAACTGTTCTTCACGAAAAAGAACTACCAGCGATCGCGCGTCACATCCCTTAGCAACAATAGCCAATCTTTTATCACTGTTTTTATAGCGCTGAAGGTACCTGGAGAGATTAACCGAACATAGTGGATTAAAGACCAGCTTTTCAACATCCTGAGGTTCTTCAATAAATAAAGGCGCAGTTCGGAAAGGAAGAGAACCCCACTGGTAACCAATGATAATGTCCACTTCTTTTTCCAGAAGTAATTTTCTGGCAATTTCTCGCAGCTCTCCAGAAAACATAGCTCAAAACTCCTTTACTAACCTGGATGCAGGACCAACCTTTTTGACCCCTTCAACCACTTTCTCCACTACCTTAGAAAATTTTTGGCCTTCAGAAGCTGAAACCCACGAAAATTGCACTCTTTCCTCTTCAACGCCAGCCCATCTAAGTATTTCCCTCAAAACCAGAAATTTTCTGCGCGCAAAATAATTACCACCAATATAGTGACAGTCCCCCGGATGGCAGCCCGAAACCAGAACTCCATCCGCCCCTTCCCGTAAAGCTTTAAGAATGTAAAGGGGGTTAACCGCTCCCGAACAGGGAACTCTGATAACTCTAATGTTTGGAGGATACTGGAAACGACTAACCCCTGCCAGGTCAGCGCCAGCGTAGCTACACCAGTGGCAGAGAAAAGCCACTATTTTAGGTTCCCATTCTTCACTCATAAAAGATATTCCACCTCCGCTATAATCTGTTCAGGAGCGAAGCCCTGCACTCTAATAGCACCACTTTTGCAGGAAGCACTGCATAAACCACACCCCTTGCAAAGAGCTGAGTTAACCTCGGCAATCTTTCTTTCCGGATTCACTTTTACAGCTCCAAACTGGCAAAGCCTCTCGCAATCTCCACAACCAGTGCATTTCCGCTCATCCACAACAGCCACTTCGGCCTCTGCGGTGATTTTTTCTTTACTGAGCACGGTCATCATACGAGAAACAGCCGCCTTAGCCTGCAATACACACTCATGAGCAAATTTTGGGCTATGAGCAAGACCACAAACAAAAATACCATCAGTAGCAAAATCTACCGGTCGTAATTTAACGTGAGCCTCCAGGAAGAAACCATCCTGATTCAAAGGAACTTTAAGTTTCTTGGCAAGCTCTTGATTCCCATCCTGGGGCATGATGCCGGTGGAAAGGACCACCAGGTCTGGAGAAAAAAGAACTTCTTCTCCTAAAGAAGGAAGAAACGCTTTTACAATTATCTTCCTTTGATCATCTATGGTAACCTGGGGAGGTTTTTGATCTTCAAAACGCACAAAAATAACGCCCTTCTCACGGGCTCTACGATACATCTCTTCCAAGAAACCAAAGGTTCGAATATCTCTATAAAGGACAAAAACTTCAATTTCAGGGTTTGCCTCCTTCAACCTCAAGGCGTTGCGTATGGCTCTCGAACAACAGGTCCTACTACACCAGGGATGGTCATCGTTTCTGGAACCCACACATTGAATCATTACTACCCGTTTGGAAGAAAGTAGCCTCTCGAATCCATGCTCGAGCTCGGACTGAGTCACAATTCTCGGATCCAAACCGTAACCAAACTCTCCCTCCTGGGGGAAATGCTCTATACCTCCGGTAGCAACAATTAAAGCTCCATGCTTTAATTTTTTCTCTTCATTCCCAACTAAAACAACTGACTCGAAATTACCTACAAATCCATTAATCTCCAAAAGGCGAGAATTGAGAAATACCTCTATGCCAGGGTCTTCCAAAACCTTGCTCTTCAATTCATTAATTCTGCTGGTGACATCCTCTCCAAAAGGCGTAAACCAGCGCTCAAATTTAGAAGCATAACCACCCAGTTCGGGTTCCTTCTCAATCAGAAAAACCCTGACTCCCTGCTTACGAACTTCCAGAGCTGCGGTCATCCCGCTCAAACCACCACCCACTATCAAAACCGACTTTTCAACCGAAAGAAAAGCCGGCTGCAGGGGACGTTTAAGAGAAACCTTTGCAATTGCCATAGAAACCAGTTCCTTGGCCTTCTCAGTAGCCATTCGAGGTGTTTGTTGATGTACCCAGGAACACTGATCCCGAATGTTGGCCATCTCAAAAAGATAGGGATTAAGACCCGCCTCGCGCAAGGTTTCTCTAAAAAGGGGTTCGTGTGTCCTTGGAGAACAGGAAGCCACTACCACCCGGTTAATTCCCAACTCCGCGATTTTCTGCTTAATTCGTTCTTGAGTATCTTGAGAACAAGTATACAAATTGTCTTCAGCATAAATCACTCCAGGTAAATCTTTAACCCAATCAACGACTTCTTTTACATTCACTACTCCCCCAATGTTAATTCCGCAATGACAAACAAAAACACCTATTCTCAAAGGCTCAATTTCTACATTACGCTCTGGAGGATACTCTTTATAGGTAATTTCTGAAAAGCGTGCCTCATTCAACAGGGAAGAAACATTGCAACTCGCCGCACTGGCTTCAACAACTGTTTCCGGTATATCCTTGGGTCCTGAAGCTGTGCCGCAGACAAAAACGCCATTCTGTACAGTAGAGGTTTTGTCAAGTGTATCGGTGTAAGGAAATCCATTCTCTTCAAGAACCACACCTGCTTTGGCAAACATTTCTCGATTACAAGAAGAAACCTCAAAGCCCACCGAAAGAACTACCAGATCAAAAATCTCCTCCCGGGAACAACCACTTTCATCAACAAAGTAAACCCTTAAATCTCCATTGTTCAGTTCTTCTATTTTGCCTACTTTGCTTCTTATAAAGCGAATACCCTCTTCTTTGGCGCGTTCAAAGTAACGTTCAAAATCTTTTCCCGGCGAACGCATGTCAATCATAAAAATAGCTACATCCAGCTGTGAGCTCTCGGTACTCACTTTCTCCTCAACGCTATGAGCAACGGAGTCCCTTCCACACTCGCATAGTGCTTCCTCCTTTTCTTCAATAAGCAAGTGTTCCCTGGCCACCAGAGCCTCTTTAATGGCATACATACAGCAAACAGCGGAACAATAAGGTTTGCCGCGTTTTACATCCCTAGACCCTACACACTGCACAAAAGCGATCTTGCGGGGCACTTTGCCATCCGAAGGACGGACCACTTTGCCTTGAGTGGGACCAGAAGCACTCAGTATCCGCTCAAAATCCAAACTGGTAATCACATTAGCAAACTTCCGATATCCAAATTCTCTATATTTTTGGGCAGGATTAATAACCGAAGTTCCACTGGCAAAGATAATTGCACCAACCGGGATCTCCAGGACTTCTTCAGAATCCCGATGCAAAATGGCCTCTCTCTGACAGGCGGAAACACATTGCATACACTCTGAACAACCACCACAGGAAAGACAACGTTGAGCTTCTTCCTTTGCTTCCTCTTCGGTATACCCCTCGACCACCTCATAAAAACCCAAAACCCTTTCTCGGGGATCCAGTTTTCTCAAACCAACTCGAGGCTTCTCGGGTTCCTGCCAGGGTATGTTAATAGGAGCTCTATGTTTTTCAAAATCCCGAACTTCTTTTCCCTGAAGATAAGCATCAATAGCCCGAGCAGCCCTTTTTCCATGAGCAATGGCCTCAATCAGCGTGGCCGGACCGAGCACTGCATCTCCCCCAGCAAAAACACCCTGGAGAGAAGTCTGCATCCCTTCATCAACCTTAATGGTTCCCCAATCAGTAAGTTCTAATCTTTCTTCGGGTATCCGCACCCGCTGACCTATGGCTACTAAGAAAAGGTCCGCCTCCACTTCGTAAACTACATCAGGCAAAATTTCCGGCTTCCTTCTCCCTGAAGCGTCAGGAGCACACAAGCGAACCGCGTTGAACTCCAGAATTACTTTTCCATTCCGTCTCGCAAACCTCTTAGGCGCTGCACAAAAGTAAAATTCAATCCCCTCTTCCAGAGCCTCCTCTACCTCTTCCGCTCTCGCCGGCATCTCCTCTCGGGAACGCCTATAGTAAACAGAAACTTTCTTTGCTCCCTTTCGCAAAGCAGAACGTGCACAGTCAATAGCCACGTTCCCTCCACCAATGACTACAACCTCTTCGGCCTGAGGCACCTCCTGAGAACTGTTAACTTTGACCAGATACTCGAGCCCATCCATAACCTCGGGGTAATCCTCGCCTTCGATGCCCAGCTTTATGGTTTGCCAGGCCCCACAAGCAACATATAAAGCGGCATAACCCTCTTTAAAAAGATCGTCAATTCCAAAATCCTTACCCCAGGTTTTGCCAAAAACAAAGTTAACCCCCAGGTCTTTCAGAAGTTCAATTTCATATTTCACAACATCGCGGGGCAAGCGATAAGGAGGTATACCGTAGCTCATCATACCTCCGGGTTGCTTTTTAGCTTCATAAACCCAAACCTGATAACCCTCCTTAGTCAGAAAATAAGCACAACTCAATCCGCTGGGGCCAGCCCCAATAATGGCCACTTTCTTACCTTTATCTTCTTGCTTACCCAAAACAGGTCTCAAATTGTTTCTAACTTCATAATCTGCTAAAAATCTCTTCAAATAAGGAATACCAAGTGGTTCATCAAGGAGTCCTCGCTGGCAATCTTCCATGCAAGGATGATGACAGGCCCGCCCACAAATTCCAGGAAAAGGATTATCCATGCGTACCGTTTGTAAAGCCTCTTCAAATCTTCCTTCCCGAATCAAAGCTACATACCCCTGAGCTTTTTGTTCCAGAGGGCAGGCTGCCTGACAGTTAGGTAAACCTCTCTTTTCAATCGCAAAAGCGCTGGGGAAAGCTTGCGGGAAAAGGCGGTAAATAGCTTTCTTTTTGCTCAAACCACCTTCAAAATCGTTAGGCAAGCTTACCGGACAAACCTTTGCGCAGTCACCACACCCAGTACACTTTAAAGGATCAACATAGCGGGGTTTACGCCTTACCTTAACTCGGAAATCACCAGGTATCCCTTCAACAGACTCCAAGCTGGCACAGGTAATAACCTCTATATTCAGATGTCTACCACACTCAACAAGTTTTGGAGAAAGGATGCACATTGCGCAATCGTTGGTTGGAAAGGTCTTATCCAGTCTTGCCATAAGACCTCCAATAGCAGTTGAATCCTCTACCAAATAAACCTTGAAACCTGCATTGGCCAGATCCAGAGCACTCTGGATGCCCGCTATTCCCCCTCCAACCACCATCACGCTACCCCGGGTTTTACTGCGCATCGTCACTATCCCCTTTAACCCAATCCAGCTTTGCAATTTCTTTCTGATAAAACTTCTCAAATTCTTCCAGAGAATTAATTCCTTTATTCCAGAGATACTCAATAAGTTCGCGTCGCAATTCCTGGGTTCTGCGGTCGACCTCATCAACTACTTTTTTCCACTCCGCAGAAACAGCACCTTCTTCTACAGCGAGCTCCCGCAACACTTTCAAAAGGTTGGTAAACTCAACATCCTGTGGGCAGTGAGCACTGCAACGATAGCAACCCACACACAACCATATGCGTTCAGACCCCAAAAGTTCCTCACTTTCACCAAGCAAAATTTGATGAATGATGCGACGTGGGTTAAAGCCCTTTTCAACTTCACTCACCGGACAAGCTGCTGTGCAAACTCCACAAGCAAAACAAGCAAGCAACCCCTCACCACCAGGCCGAGAAGCAACCCGATACTTAAACTGGTAATCAAGCAGTTTCGCTTCACCCATTTTTCTTTACCTCTCTCATTGGTCTTGGGTATAGACCACATCTTTTGACAATCTCAGGCACAATACTTTCCCAGGCAATAGCCATAATATGCACACCACTTACTCCCTTTATCTTTTGCACTTCGTTAATAATTTCTGTACAAATCTGTACCCCTTCCTCCTTGGGATCCTTTGCCTTGCGCATCCTCTCCAAAAAATAGTCGGGAATCTCGAGTCCAGGAACTTCTTCCTTCATATATTCCAGAGCACGAACAGACTTAACAGGAATCACTCCAGCCATAATAAAAGCCTTGCGATGTAAGCCCCATTCTCTCACCTCTTCCATCCACCTTGCAAATCTTTCCAGATCAAAAACCGCTTGCGTCTGAATAAACTGAGCCCCGGCCTCGATTTTTTTGGCCAGTCGCAACACCCTCAATTCCAGAGGGTCAGCAAAAGGATTCGCTCCCGCTCCAAGAAAAACTTTAATTTCTCCTTTAACCGGCTCGCCATTTTGAAAAACCTTTTCATCGCGCATATTCTTTAAAATTTGCAAAAGTTGTATTGAATCCACATCAAAAACATTCTTTGCCTGAGGATGATTACCCATGCTCTGATGATCACCACTCAGGCAAAGAAAGTTTTCTATGCCCAGAGCACAGGCTCCCAAAAAGTCGCTTTGCAAAGCAATGCGGTTTCTATCCCTACATACCATCTGCATGACTGGTTCAACATTCTGGCGAGAAGCAATCAAACAACTGGCAAAGCTTGACATCCTTACAATAGCGGTCTGGTTGTCGGTCACATTCACTGCATCTACAAAATCTTTCACCCAATCGCACTTTTTGGCTACCACCGAAAAATCACTACCTTTTGGCGGGCCAATTTCACAGGTAACCGCAAAGTTTCCTTCCTCAAGCACCCTTTGTAACCAGCTCACAGCCTGACATCCTCCCTTACCATTTTACGATGCCCACCATAACGCGAATATGACCAATCCTTGGGAGGCTGGATTCGCAAAAGTTGCTCGACTCTATCTGAGGCCCTGAACCGTTCAAAAATAAGTTGCCAGGCACAATCACGTTCGGGTTTTACTTCGCATTTACCATTTTTGGAACCACCACAGGGACCATTTAGAAGACTCTTGGCGCAACGAGCTATTGGACAGATACCTCCAAAAAGATGGACTACACATTCGCCACAACCAACACATCGCTCTTCCCACAGACCCTGTTCAACAGGTAATCCCATAAAGGTGGTATTCAAAGCAGGATAAACCGGCTTTTGAAAATAGAGTTCCGTCAAAGCCTGTACCCCAACCCCACAGGCCAGAGAAAGGATTACTTCCGCTTTTTCAACTTCTTCCCTAATTAGCTGGTTAAACTCTGGCTCGCACTGCCTCTCCACCGTGGCGCTCCAGGCATCAAAACCTTTAAGTCTTAGTAGAGAGGCAAGTTCTTTGGCTTCTTTTTCACCGCCCGACATACAAACAGTAACACAGGTTCCGCAACCCAGAACCAGCACTTTTTTAAAACCATCCAAAAGTTTTAGTATCTCAGGAAGGGGTTTTCTTTCACCAACGATCATTGTTTATTTGAACCTCCAAAAAAGCCAAAGATCTCGGCAAGCGTTCTTTCTATCTCGCCGGTCTTATCAGGAGTAACCAAAGCCAGAGCCACTTTCTTGTTCACCTGTGCTTCCTCAAGAAGAGTATTGACCCTGGTCACTTTATGCAAGCCAACATTGCTGCCTTTAACGTTTTTACAGGCATCCAGCGGACAGCCAGCCAGCAACAAAACATCGGCTTTTTCTTCCAGAATGGAAAAAATTGTCTCTTCCCTGACAAACCCCAGACAGGGAATTACAGAAAGTTCCTTCAGTTCCCATCCCAACGGTAAAGAAACCCTATGGAAATAACGTAAAAGCGCTGGATAACCATTCCTTTCACAACCAAGAGCTACCAGTTTCATGCCTATCAACTCCACAAGCGCGGACCAAAAAGATACCGGCCGCTTTTGAGATCCACAATTTCTATCGCACCAGCAGGACACAGAGAAGTGCAGATACCACATCCCTGACAAAGACTCCAATCTATCATGGCTTTCTTGCGCTTGTTTTCTCCTTCTATTTTCACGGCTCCAAAAGGACAGGAACGCAAACAGGTCAAACAAAGTACGCACTTCTCTTCATCAACGGAACCCCGTTCTTTCAGTTTCAACTGTCCCTTCTCCAGATACTGCATCACCGAATGCATCAAATGTTCCCACTCCCTGCCAGTCTCCTCAAGAGGCGCACAAAAAACACCCCTCCAGCAGGTAGAATATTTATCGATGACCGGATTGGGAAGCGAGGTTGCCTTCAGGTTTTCACGATCAACCATAAAGTATTCTTCTAACGCTACAGGCTGTACTTCAAAGGAAGGCACAACAACTAACCAATCCACCAGGTATGAAACTTCACGAAGGTCCTTTTCTGAAACAAACTTGAGAATGATTTTTTGCATGCTCTCAGTGGCTTGACAGGAAAAACTCTTAAATTTGACTTTCTCAAAGCGAACCCCAGCTTGTCTTGCTTCTCGATAGGCCAGTTCTGAGTTTTCCAGTGCAACACCAACCTGTTCACACAAAAAGAGAACTTCTGAACAAAAATCCCTGCGAATACGAGCAGACCAGCAAAGAGCTTCCCTCCACTGTAGGGGAGAAGCAAATTCATGCACCAGGAAAGCAACACTTTTTTTCCAGAAATTGCGATGGTTATACCTCCGTAATAGTTCATCCACAAAAAACGCTCTCTGTGTATCCTCAACTTCTCGAGGAAAACCGAAAGAGAGTATTCGCTTTCTTGGCAAGAAAATCACTGCCCCAAAGCACAGCTCGCCATCCGGATGATGAATAATTTTAAAATTAACCCCATCGCGGTAAATAGCCACTTTTTTCCTGGTAATAAAGAAGGGTACTTTCTTCTTTTGAAGAGCTTCTTCTATCCTTTCCGTGCTTTCGTTTTCTTCGGCAACAACCAGCACCCTCTTCTCCGGCTTTAAAAAAGCGCTTTTAACTGAGAAATCAGGCTTTAAAACAAGTTCCTCCCGGAAATAATTTTTCCACCAGGCAATCAGTTGAGGCGAAACCACACCTGGGGGGAGCCCGAAAATCCTAAATTTTCCAAGGTTTTCTACCGAATTGCAAAACTCAGACAACAACTCGATATTGGCTTCAATATCTTCAACCAGCAAAAAAACTTTTTCAAAGTCCTGTATGTCTTTATCCATCCTGGCCAACCACTCTGAATAAGAGTGAACTCGCAGGTCCAGTTCCTTCGAAAAATCACCTATAGCGTCAAGTAAAGGCTTCACACGTGCATATTCAGGACGGAATAACACAAGCACTTTCTTCAATTTCATCATCCCGCTATCTCAAGTATACTTTCTGCAACTTGATAAGCTTCAAAAATAGTGGTTTCCACATCTTTGGGACCTCCTGCCGTACCACACACAAAAACACCGGGGTTGCTGGTCCTGCCTCCACCAAAATTCTTAATAAATCCCCAGTCATCGAGTTCGAGGTAAAAAGCTCGAGCCAGGTCTTTGGTCGAATTTCCGGAAGATAGACCTATGGAAAGGACCACCCGGTCGAATTTTTCCTTGACTGCCTGACCATTTTCATCTTCATAAAAAACTTCTAAGTTTCCACCCTCCCCCTCTATCCGGAAGGGTATGGCTCTTACTAATAACGCCTTATTTCGAGCCACTTCCCAAAGATAACAGCTTTTGGAGCCAAAGATCTGAAGGTCCATGTAAAACATCTTAAATTCAAGGCCCGGCAAAAAGTAACTCAAAAAATCCAGAGCCCTCAAGGCATAGCGACAACAGATTTGTGAACAGTAACCCCGTTTTTCTTTAAAACTACGTGAACCAACACACTGTACAAAAGCAACTTTTCCCTGTTCTGGAAAAAGTTTAAATATTTCACCACTATTTATGGCTTGTTCGATATCCAATCCAGTAAAAACGCCCTGCAACCTGCCATAACCCAGATTGGGGAGTTTCCTGGCATCAAAAGGTTCAGCTCCAGTAGCAATTACCACGTATTTGGTTTTTATCTCCTCACGATTGGTGAAAATTCGAAACCCTTCAAGGGACTGTTCTACTTTCAAAATATCTCTCGAGCAAAGTATCGGAAACTGGAATCTGGCTACTCGTCTCATCAGATCTGTGTTCCTGCAGATTCCACAATAAAGGCAGCTCTGATGGGCCTTACAACCTAAGGTAGCAGCAAGTCCTCCAACCTTGTTATCCTTTTCGAGAATTAAGACTTTTCCATAGCCAGCCAGCCTTTCTCCGAGAGAAAGGCCCGCTGGCCCAGCACCTATCACTAAAAAATCACATTCCAACTTTTTATCCCACCCATCTGCAAGAAGAAAAAATCCAGTTATCGGCTATTTTTAGACTCTAAATATATCATTACTAAAATAGACCGACAATCCTGCCTTCAGAATCTATATCTATGTTCATCCCCGCTGGTCGAGAAGGTAGGCCCGGCATAGTACGCATCTCGCCACACAATGGATACAGGAAACCTGCACCGATGGAAGGACGAATATCTTTTATGGGAAGCTTAAAACCACGTGGGCGGCCTTTCAATTTGGGATCATGCGATAGAGAGAGATGGGTCTTGGCCATACAGATGGGTAACCTATCCCAACCCAATTCAGTATAGCGGGCTATTTTCTTTTCGGCTTCTGGCTCGTAAACTACTCCGTCCGCCCCATAAATTTTGGTGGCTATAGTTTCAATCTTATCCTTGATGGGAATATCTAAAGGATAAAGAAAGTCAAAGTTATTGGGAGCATCGCAAGCTTTCACAACAGCTTCAGCCAGTTCTTTACCACCTTCTCCACCTTTAGCCCAAACCTCAGAAACACACGCTTCAAAAGCTCCATTATCAAGAGCTATTTTTCTAACCGTCTCTATTTCGCGCTCGGTATCTGTCGAAAAGACGTTAATTGCTACCACAACCGGGACACCAAAAAGTCTTGCATTTTCAATCTGTTTGATAAGGTTTTCCGACCCTTTTACCAAAGCATCGATATCTTCTTCGAGAATTGCCGGATCCAGGGGCTTTCCAGGAACCACCTTATACTTTCCGCTGTGCATCTTAAGAGCACGAATAGAACACACCATAACCACACAGTCAGGGCGAAGACCACTATAACGACATTTAATATTCATAAACTTTTCCATACCACAATCTGCACCGAAGCCACTCTCGGTCACTACGTAATCAGCAAGGCGTAAGGCAATCTGGTCAGCAATAATAGAGCTATTGCCATGAGCGATATTGGCAAAAGGACCAGCATGAACAAAACAGGGCGTGTTTTCAAGTGTTTGAAGAAGATTTGGCTTTATAGCATCCTTCATCAAAACAGCCATAGCTCCAGCACACTTGAGGTCTTCAGCAGTAACTGGCTCCTTCTGGCGATTGTAAGCTACCACAATTCTTCCCAAACGTTCACGCAAATCAAAAATATCGGTGGTCAGAGCCAGAATAGCCATTACTTCTGAAGCTACTGCAATATCAAAGCTGCTTTCACGGGGTATGCCATTCGCTTTCCCCCCCAAGCCAATAATAATCCTGCGCAATGCCCTGTCACTTATATCCACTACTCTGGGCCAGCTTATCGTGAAGGGATCGATGTTCAATTCATTTCCGTGAAGCAGGTGATTGTCTATAAAAGCAGCCAGCAAATTGTGTGCTGCAGCAACAGCATGAGTATCTCCAGTCAAATGAAGATTAAAATCCTCCATGGGTACAACCTGGGAATAACCACCACCCGCAGCACCACCTTTAATGCCAAAAACCGGACCCAGCGAAGGCTGCCGGATGCACACTATGCTTTTTTTGCCTATTTTGTTTAGAGCCATGGAAAGACCTATAGTGGTAACCGTTTTACCCTCTCCAAGAGGGGTGGGTGTGATGGCAGTAACATCGATATATTTACCAAGAGGATTATCTCGAAGTTTTTTAAGAACTTCTAAAGACACCTTTGCCTTGTACTTACCGTAGGGTTCGATGTCTTCTTCTTCAAGTCCCGCCTTTTTAGCAATTTCAGTTATGGGTTTCATAGAAGCCTGCTGGGCAATTTCCAGATCGCTTAACATCTTTTGCCCTCCTTCGATTATATAGATTATTAAAGATAATCTTTAATAAATAATTTAATTATCGTTCTTTACAAAAAAAGGGGAGAAAATTCTCTCCCCTTATCTTATCGGTTTAATTAAGACTCAAAAGCTCCTTGGCTTTATCTACCGCTGACGCAGCATCTGGAGCATAACCATCAGCACCAACTTCGTCGGCAAATTTTTGAGTAACCGGAGCACCGCCAATCATGACTTTAACCTGATCCCTAACTCCAGCCTCTTGAAAAGCTTTAAGGTTTTCTCTAATTTGAATCATGGTAGTGGTAAGTAAAGCCGACATGCCAACCAACTGAGGCTTGTGTTCTTTGATGGCCTGAACGAACTTTTCGGCAGGCACATCGATGCCCAGATCGATTACTTCAAATCCTGCTCCCTCCATCATCATGGCCACCAGATTTTTACCAATATCATGAAGGTCACCTTTCACGGTGCCAATAACAAATTTAGCCACTGGCTCCACGCCAGTCTCTGCAAGTCTGGGCTTCAGAATCTCCATACCTGCTTTCATAGCTCGGGCAGCAATCAGCACTTCTGGAACATAAATCTCGTTTGCCTTAAACTTTTCTCCCACCTGGTTCATGCCCTTTATCAGACCACCATTAAGAACTTCCTGCGGTGAAAAACCCTCATCAAGTGCTTTCTGGGTTAATTCACTCACAGCTTTTGCGTTACCTGCAAATAACTCTTTAGCAATTTGTTCAAGAATATCACTCATCTTAACTTACCCTCCCTCTCTTAAAGTAAACAGCCCTCTGGGTCTAATTTTAACAAATTATTTTAAAAAAAACCATAAATTTTGTATTTTATACAAAAATTATATTATCATTTTAATAAATCTTAAACAAAACCACCTTAAAAGGAGGTTTGATTAATGGATGCTCTCCACACCTTTTGTGAAAACAAGCTCCAGAGGAATTATTTATCCCTTTTCATTGGAGCCATTCTGGCAGGGTCTTACATAGGATTTGCTTCGCAACTATTTACTTTAGTAACCACTGCTGAGCTTCCAACTGGAGTCAAACAGCTCCTGGGGGGGATAGTTTTTTCGGTAGGACTGATTCTGGTGGTATTGGGGAAAGCAGAGCTATTCACTGGCCACTGCTTACTCAGTTACTCCTGCTTTAGCTTCAAAAATCGTATCACAAAAACTTTCAGAACCTGGGGCCTGGTATATCTGGGCAACTTTGTAGGGTCTATACTTCTGGCCGGGATTTATGCTTCAACTGGACTTCTCAACCAGAGTGGAGGATTAATAGCACGGCGTGCATATCAGATAGCGCTTATCAAAACTCAAATTCCTTTTACTCAAGCCTTCGCAAGAGGCATACTTTGTAACTGGTTAGTATGTTTAGCGGTGTTGCTTTGTATCTACGCAGAGAACAACCTTACCCGGTTGCTGGTTATTCCTGGACCCATCGCCACTTTTGTAGCACTCGGTTATGAACACAGCATAGCTAACATGTATTTTCTGCCAGCGGGAGCCTTTGCCCAGAAAATCCTGCAAAATACCAGTACACCAATAACCTTGTCAGGCATCACAAACAATCTAATCTCAGTAACCCTGGGTAATATAGTGGGTGGAGTAGTAATGGTAGCTCTTCTGTACTGGCTTAAAGAAGAAAGGGGCTGAGAAAGTTTTCTCAGCCCCTTTCTTCGCAAGTTTCTTAAACCGCTTCAACAGACTTTACTTCGGGAACTTCTTCCTTGACTACTCTCTCAATACCATCCTTTAGAGTTATATAAGACATGGGGCAGGAACTGCACATTCCTTTCAAACGAACTTTCACCACACCATTTTCAATGTCTACCAGTTCAACGTCTCCACCTTCAAACTGTAAATATTGCCTTACTTTTTCCAGTGCTTTCTCAACGCGTTCTCTCACAAGATGAACCTCCCTTTAAATCTTGTTGTACTATCAAGTAAACCCAAAGCTTCAGCCCTTATTCCCCAACAGTCAACTCTGGATAAAGTGGAAAGCGATTACAAAGGCTGCGTACTTCTTCTTTAACCTTTTGCAAAGTCACTTCGCAGCTTCTTCCTCGCAGCGCTCGATCAATTAACTCAGCTATAAGCTGCATTTCCTCTTCCTTCATGCCTCGAGAAGTACAAGCCGGAGTACCCAGCCTGATGCCGCTGGTTACCGTAGGTTTATGAGGGTCAAAGGGAATAGCATTCTTGTTTACCGTAATACCCACCTGGTCCAGGATAAGCTCTGCCTCTCTACCAGTAATACCAATATTTCTCAGGTCTACCAGCAAAAGGTGATTATCAGTGCCTCCGGAAACCAAACGATAGCCTCTCTCCTGTAAAGCTTTGGCAAGCGATTTGGCATTTTTAACAACCTGCTTCTGATAGTCCACGAACTCAGGTGTTGCAGCTTCTTTAAGGGCCACCGCCTTAGCAGCAATGACATGCATCAGGGGACCCCCCTGAGTACCAGGAAAAACTGCTTTATCGACTGCTCTTGCAAAATCTTCCTTACAGAGTATCATTCCTCCCCGGGGCCCACGGAGGGTCTTATGGGTGGTTGTAGTAACCAAATGAGCATGCAAACAGGGATTGGGATGGAGAGAGGTGGCTACCAGACCTGCGATATGAGCCATGTCCACCATCAGGAGAGCACCCACTTCATCACAAATGGAACGCAAGCGCTCAAAGTCTATAAAACGCGGATAGGCACTCGCCCCGGCTATAATCATTCGGGGTTTCACCTCCTTAGCCTTTTCTTCCAGCCGGTCATAATCTATAGTTTCTGTATCAGGAGAAACCCCGTAGGGAACAAAGCGATACCACTTTCCAGAGAAGTTAACCGGGCTACCATGAGTAAGGTGTCCCCCGTGAGCCAGATCCATCCCCATGACCACATCGCCATATTCGAGAGTTGCTAAGTAAACTGCCATATTGGCCTGTGAACCAGAATGAGGCTGCACATTAGCATGTTCAGCTTTAAAAAGAGCCTTAGCTCGATCTATGGCCAGCTGCTCAATCTGGTCTACAAATTCACAACCGCCATAGTAGCGTCTTGCTGGGTAACCCTCGGCATATTTGTTAGTCAATATACTACCCTGGGCTTCGAGAATGGCAATGCTGGTAAAGTTCTCAGAAGCTATGAGCTCCAGCTTGTTACGCTGTCTTTCCAGCTCTTTTACCATCCACCTGTACACTTCGGGATCCGTAGTTCTAAGTTTCGACCACATGAGTCGTTTCTAAACCCCCTGAAAAGAACCGTATTTCTTAAAATAAGACACCAATCCACCTTCTTCCAAAATGCGAATCATAACCCCCGGAAGAGGCTGGGTTTTTATTTCCAGATTGCGACTGAGGTCTATAACCAGACCTTGTTTTAAATCGACCTCTAGCTCATCTCCAGCTTCAATAGGAGAGGTATCGCACTCCAAAACAAGCAAACCACAATTAATGGCGTTACGGAAAAAGATACGAGCAAATGATTTAGCCAGAACACCCCTTATACCGCTGGCCAAAAGAGCCCGAGGAGCCTGCTCCCGGGAAGAACCACAACCAAAATTCTTGCCTGCAACGATGAAATCTCCCGGAGAAACTTTCTTATAAAAATCCGGGTCGATATCTTCCATAACGTGTTTGGCAAGCTCCTGCATGTCCAGAGTTTTAAACTTGTATTTACCAGAAATAATGTAATCAGTATTAATATCATCTCCAAATTTATGTGCTTTACCTTTTAGCCTCATCACAATCACCTCAAGTACTTTCTGGGATCAGCAATCTTGCCCTCAATTGCCGAAGCAGCACAGGTAGCAGGAGAAGCAAGATAAATGAATGCCTTGTTGTTGCCCATCCTGCCCTTAAAATTCCTGTTTGCCGTAGATATAACATTCCAGCCATCACCAGGCACTCCCTGATGGGTTCCAACGCAGGGACCACAACCCGGAGTAACCAGAGTACCTCCCGCTTCAACAATGGTTTCGGCCCATCCTTCACGAATTGCCTGTATCAGGATTTCTCTCGAAGCAGGCGCCACAATAAGGCGAACTTCGGGATGCACTTTTCGTCCCTTCAAAATGGAAGCAGCAACCCTAATGTCTACCGCCCGTCCGTTGGTACAGGTTCCGATAAACACTTCTTTAACAGGAAGGCCCTCCACTTCGCTAACCGGCTTTACGTTGTCCACCCTGTGTGGCAACGCTACCTGAGGCACAAGCTGTGAACAATCAATCTCGATAGTTTCTATATACTGAGCCGCAGCATCCGGATAAACCGGCTCAAAAGGTCTCTGTGCCCGTTTTTTAACCCAGTCCAGAGTTTTTTCGTCAGGTGGCATAAGACCAGCTTTAGCACCCACTTCTACCGCCATATTAGATATGGTGAAGCGCTCTTCTACTTCAAGTTGCTCAATCACCGAACCATGAAATTCAAGTGCCTTATAAGTAGCACCATCGGCGCCCATTCTTCCAGCCAGGTAAAGAATCAAGTCTTTGGAATAAACACCCTGGGGCAGATGGCCGGTAAAATTGACCTTAATAGTTTCAGGAACCTTAAACCAGAGTTTTCCAGAAATCATTACTGCAGCCAGCTCCGTGCTACCAATCCCGGTAGAAAAAGCCCCTATTGCCCCATAAGTGCAGGTGTGAGAATCAGCACCCACCACCAGATCTCCAGGCATTACCAGTCCCTGAGCAACCATAAGCTCGTGACAAACTCCCCAGCCCACGTCAAAAACTTTAATACCGAAAGTACGAGCAAACTCTCGCATTAAATCATGAAGGCGGGATACCGATTCCAGAGGGCTGGGAGCATTGTGGTCTATAACAAAAGCAATCCTTTGCGGATCAAAAACGCTCTTGCCCTCCATCTCCTGGAATGAGCGGATAGCTAGCGGAGTAGTGCCATCTTGCCCCATCGCAAAATCAACCGAAGCAATTACCAGGTCTCCAGCCTTTACCGCCTGACCGCTTTTCAGCTCGAAAATTTTTTCAGCCATTGTCTTACCCATTTCCATCGCTCCTTGCTTCCAATCCTCCACTTAGCATTTTTCAAATAATACCCCAAGCCCGAGAAGAAAGTCAATTTAAATAATAACCTTCGCTGCTTTATCGGGTATTTAACTTCAAATTGCCAAAACCACAAAAATGGTGTATATAAGTTTATTAAAAGAAGGCGAAAGGAATCATAAAAACTTTGAAAAAGCTTAGAGTTACCCTCGCCCAACTTAATCCTACCTTGGGAGACTTTCAGGGAAACCTTGAAAAAGCTAAGAAGGCCCTGGAAGTAGCAGAACAAAGAGAGAGTGATCTTCTACTGCTTCCTGAGCTGTTCCTCTCAGGCTATCCACCCGAAGACCTCATGCTCAAACTTTCCTTTCTCAAGGAAAACCAGGCCTCGCTGGAAGAACTCGCTTCTTTTAGCAAAGGTAAACTGGTGACTACAATAGTCGGGTTTATAGACTGCCAGGAAGACGCCTACAACTCGGCAGCCGTGATCCAGGACGGCAAAGTTCTGGGTATTTACCACAAGCTTTCTCTCCCCAATTATGGAGTTTTCGACGAGCATCGATATTTCAAACCTGGTCAGGAAATGATGATTTTAAAAATGGGAGAAATAAAAATAGGTATCACCATCTGTGAAGACTTATGGACCCCTGCAGAACCACTGACCTCATTAACCCTAGGCTGCGGTGTGCACCTTGTAGTTAATATCTCGGCCTCGCCTTATCACGTTCGCAAGCCCCTCCTCAGGGAAAAATACCTTTCTATGAAAGCTTATGACCACCACGTAGCTATTGCTTACTGTAACATGGTAGGAGGACAGGATGAGCTGCTTTTTGACGGAACAAGCCTGGTGAACAATTCTAACGGAAAACTCATATTCAGGGGAGAGGCCTTTGCAGAGGAAATAACCACCATCGATATCGATCTCGACGAAAACCTCAGGGTAAATCTCCTGGAGCCCAGACGAAGATACATGCTCCCCCAGAACCTTCCTTTCAGGATTGTGGAGTTACCACCCCCAAAACCCAAAAAGGAGAGATATCCAGAAAAACTCAGTTCCTCACTGGAAAAAGAAGAAGAAATCTTCAAAGCCCTGGTCACTGGCGTAAAAGATTATGTAAGGAAAAACGGCTTTAAAAAAGTGGCAGTTGGTTTAAGTGGAGGAATGGATTCTTCTCTGGTAGCCGCTATAGCCGTAGAAGCCCTGGGTAGCGAAAACGTTAAAGGGGTTCTCATGCCCTCTCCTTACACTTCGCAAGAAAGTCTTGAAGATGCCCATCAATTAGCTCAAAACTTGAAAATAGAGACATTAACCATTCCTATAGACAGGGTTTTTGAATCTTACCTTAAGGTCCTGGAACCAGTTTTTCATAAAGCGAGTCCCGACACTACAGAAGAAAACCTACAAGCCAGAATTAGAGGCAACTATCTGATGGCTTTATCCAACAAGTTTGGGTGGCTGGTGCTTACCACCGGTAACAAAAGCGAGATGGCTACCGGTTACGCAACTCTTTACGGTGATATGGCCGGGGGCCTTGCTGTTATAAAAGATGTCTACAAAACCGATGTATATCGCATAGGCAGATGGTACAACCGAAAGAAAGGAGTAGCAATTATCCCCAAAAGAGTTTTCGAAAAAGCTCCCTCGGCTGAACTCAGACCCAACCAGACCGATCAGGAAAAGCTACCCCCTTATGAAGTTCTTGACGAGATTTTGAAATACTACATCGAGGAAAACCTGGATCCGGAAGAAATAATAGATAAAGGTTTTGTAAAACATACCGTCCTGCAAGTCATTGAGATGCTTAGAAAAAGCGAATACAAAAGAAGACAGGCCCCGGTAGGTATAAAGATATCAAATCGTGCTTTTGGCAAAGACTGGAGAATGCCTATAACTAATTGCTTTCGAGAAACCTGATCAATCAGGAGTACTCTTTGCTTCGGTTTTCCTCTTCCGAGACAAATAGTCCAGGAGTTTTTCCAGGTTATAAGTGTTCAAAACGTCTTCAGCAGTAAGCCAGGCTCTTCTGGCCTGGGCTACTCCCAAACGCATGTAGTCCAGAGATTTGGGTTCGTGAGCATCGGTAGAAATAACCATCTTCAGGCCAAAACTTTCTTTAGCCTTGCGAGCATCTATATCACGCAGATCCAAACGTTCCGGCTGGGCATTTATCTCCAAAAAGGTGCCCGTATGGACTGCCAACGCCAGCAACTTATCCAGATCCACGTTGTAAGCTTCTCTTTTATTAATGAGCCTTCCTGTAGGATGGCTGATTATCTGAACATAAAGATTGTGCATGGCTTTTTGAAGACGCATCATTATTTTATCTTTCGACTGGTTCAATCCCGAATGCAAACCTCCTATTACTACATCAAGTTCCGAGAGAACCTCTGGAGACAGATCCAGAGAACCGTCGCTCAATATGTTCACCTCTACACCCGAAAGGAGCAAAAGCCCTTTCCCTTTAGTGTTCCATCCTCGAATTTCTTGGTTTCGCTCCCTAAGCTCTTCAGGACCAAGCCCAGAAGCAACCGCAAGAGACTGGGTATGATCACAAATAGCAAGATACTGATAACCTTTCTTCAAAGCCGCTTCGGCCATTTCTTCTATAGAGCTCAATCCATCACTCCAGCGAGAATGTACATGCAAATCTCCCTTGATATCTGAAAGCTCTATCAAAACCGGCAGTCTCTTTTCGAGCGCAGCCTCGATTTCTCCCTGATCCTCGCGTAATTCCGGTGGAATCCATTCCATCCCTAAAATCTCGTAAATCTCTTCCTCCCTTTCTCCGCCTACTCGCTGGCCATTGTCTATCCTGAAAATTCCGTATTCATTCACCTTAAGATTCCTCTTGATCGCAATCTCTCGTAACCTGATATTATGAGCTTTTGAACCGGTAAAATACTGAAGCGCTGCCCCAAAAGAAATCGGCTCTACTACTCTTAGGTCAACCTGCAATCCATCATGAAGCACAACGCTCGACTTAGTGGTTCCCTTGGCAAGAACTTCCTTTACCAGGGGTAAGGTGACAAAGGCATTCATTATTTTTTCCGCCTGAGAACTGGCTACCAAAATATCTATATCTCCTATGGTTTCCTTCATGCGACGTACACTACCTGCAGGACTTATATGTTCAACACCAGTCTTTTCCTTAAGCAAGGCCACAATTTCTTCAACAACTGGAAGGACCTGGCCAAGAAGCATTCTTCCCTTTTGACGCTTTAACATTTCGAGACCTTTTTTAATTTTTTCCTCGCTTTTGACCCCCAAACGGGGTAGATTTCTTAGTTTTTTTTCAGCTATCGACCTCTCCAGCTCTTCCAGACTTTTTATTCCCAGTTCTTCGTAAAGCAACTTGGCAAGCTTGGGACCAACCCCCGGAACTCTGGTTAGTTCTATTAACTCAGGAGGTACTTCCCGAGTCAGTTCTTCGAGGTAGTGCATCTTTCCTGTCTGCAAATATTCTGAAATCTTAGCAGCAATACTTGCTCCAATACCTGGTATTTTGGTAAGCTCGCCCCTTCGCCACACTTCTTCAATCGGCTCTGGCCAGGATTCTATGCGTCGCGCAGCTTCTTCATGAGCAACCACTCTAAAGCGATTTTCGCCTTTGATCTCGAGAAGAGTAGCTATATCCCGAAGTACCCTGGCCACTTCCTGATTTCTCATGACCTTTCATCCCCTTTGCAATCCTTAATCAACATGTTATCATAGCTCAAGATGAAAAACGGAAAGAAAATAATAACGTCTTCATTTTATCCATACCCCAAAAAGACCACCATTATTGTTCTTTCTTTTCTAATTTTAGCTACTCTGCTTTTTTTCTGGAATTCATCCTGTAGAGCAGTAAATCAAAAAAACTTTCTGAAAATAGCTTCCCTGATTGAGAAAGGGAAAGTAAATGAGGCTGAAGTATTAATTCTAAAAAGCCTTGGGGCAGAAGATTTGTTTTGCATAGACCACGCATTGTACCTCTGGCTTTCTGCTCTTCCCGAGAAATTGTTCTTACAAAAAGCCCCTCTCTGGCTACTGCTCGTCGAAAAGTTTTTCCCAGATTCCCCCCTCCTTTTCTCAATTTATTATCAGAGCGCAGAAAGATACCTTAAAAGCGGTTATCCCCAACAGGCCCTGAATTACAACCTAAAAGCTCTGCAGTATGCTTTCTTAGACGAACAGCGCCAGCAATCCCTGGCACTGATGGTAGAAACGCTTCTTCACAAAGGTAAAACTAACGAAGCAATTCTGCTCCTAAAAACTATCTTTAAGAAATACCCCACTCAAAAATACGCTTCAACCAGGGAGCTGTTTACACAAATTTTCCCTGGATTAAATCTGGAAACTTTGTCTGAAAGTTCGCTCCTTGAGTTAGCTTCATTCGCACTCTCTTTGAACCTTCTTCAAGAAACCAAAAGCATACTCGAAGAAATAAAAAAACACACCCTCATACCCTCGCAAGAAGAAGACTTTCTTGTCCTGCAAATACGGTACTTACTTGCCACGAACAACTTATCTGGACTACAGGAACTTCTTGAAGAATATAGCCAGAAAGTCTATTTTCGGGAAATGCTGCTCTTTTACCGAGGAGTCCTAAATCAGCGTTCTGCAAACTATCCGGAAGCTATAAACCATTACCAGAAGCTGCTCCAGGATTACCCCCATTCTCCTTACCTCTTTAGTACCTATCTCAATCTCCTCGCCTGCTATCTGGCCCTGGGAGACGACAAAAACTATTCAACTGTTCTCCACAAAGCGTTGGAGCTTTTCCCCGACAAGGACACTTTTTACCTTGAATGGTTCCACAGAGCCCTCGGGAAAAGCGACTTTAATCAAATCGAAAAGGCACTGGAAGGCTTGCAAAAATTCCCACAACATAAAAACCGGGCCCTTTTCTGGTCCTATAAACTAAACAAAAATGATAAACCAGAACTTCTCTGGGAAATCATAGAAAGTGGAAACATTGACTACTACTTCGTGCGCAGCTGGCAGGAACTAATACGAAGAGGTTACGAACCTCAGAAACGCTTTAAGATTGAAAATCACCCACCTCCAGAAATAGAAAGCTATCCCCAGAGTTTGTCCTCTCAACTCAAAAGAGCTGAAAAGCACTGGGAAACTTACCTTTTTCTTAAAGAGAAAGGGTTTTACCAAAACGCAGAAATAGAGCTACTCTTTTTACGTTACAAAAACCCCTCTGTAAAGCTTTTACATTTTGAGTTCGTAAAGCTTTACATCAGCCTGAGCGAGTATCGCAAAGCCATCCTTCACGCTTTATACCTTCAACAAAACTTCCCTCAAGCAAGCCAAAACTTAATTTTGCTCAAAAACTTATATCCCCTATTTTTCAAAGAAGAAGTGGAAAAGGCCACTCGTCTCTTCAGGGGAGTGGACCCTTACCTGGCGTTTTCAGTAATCCGCGCTGAAAGCTTCTTCGAAGTAAACACTAAATCCCGGGCAGGTGCCCTGGGACTTACCCAGCTCATGCCCCAGACAGCACAATGGATGCTGGAAACTGGCAAAACAAAACTCAGGCGTGAAACAATCGACGAGCAAAATTTACTGAATCCTGAAATTAACATTCACATCGGTGTTGCTTATCTTGATTATCTTTTAAAGCAGTTCGAAGGAAAACTTATTCAAGCCATTTGCTCTTACAACGCCGGACCAGGCAGAGTACAACGATGGCTTCAGAGATATCCAGCCGATCCCGATTTCTTTTTTGAAAACATTCCTTTTTCGGAAACCAAAGGATACCTTGAAAAAGTACTTGTCAACTATTTTTATTACTCCCTAATATGGGAAGGCCGCTTCTCAGTCCAGAAACTTTTTTAAGCTAAACCCCCAGGTACTTGCAAAACTCCCTTATCTGATCCGCAGCATCAAGAATGCCTATCTCAAGCGTAATGCGTTGTTCTTCACCGGGCTTCAAAAACTGAAGCCTTCCCTCAGCACGTTCTTTGCTTCTCCCCAGCGGAAAGGCATTTCCAGGTTCCATACCCAGAACGTATTCTCCCTCACCCAGCATCTTCCACTCCGTAAAGTAGGGCAGAGCTTTAACATCAAATTTGAGGTAAACCCCAAGCTGCATTTTCTCGTTCAAAAGCAAAGAAGCAGATTTACCATCTTCGAGGGTCTTTGGATAGTGTAAGTACACTTTTTCAAAGTAACCTTTCTGAGGAGCCGCAAAAGTATCCCAGTTTTCCTTGCCTTCTTCAGCATGCTTGTCCCGAGGAATAGTTTTGGTAACTGGCAAAAGCAAACGACTGCCTTCGTCAAGAACTGGGTAACCAACATTAACATGATACAGAATCATGAAAGGGCTTTCCTGAGAACCTTCGTTGCGCACTCTATCCTCGATGTAGATAACGTTCTCTCCCAAACGACCCCAGATTTTGCGGTACAAAACCAGTTTGTCACCAAATACGATGGCTTCACGAACTTTGCCCTGAACCCAGAAAATATACTGATCTCCTTGCCACTCTCCATCAGCCCAAACACAACTTGCAGGAGTAAAGGAAGCTCTTCCGTGAAGACCCAGCTCTTCTTCTTCGAGAAAGGGATGAGTGCTCTTATCTTTGCAGGGAGCTCCATGATAGGTAAGACCACAGGTGTTCATCAACCCTCCATGGAAACCGCGCAACCATCCCAGGCCTTCCGGCTCAAAGAAAAAAGGCAAAAGGTTGCCAGTCGCCGAGCGCCAGGCTATGCTTATTCCCTTATAAGAAGTCCAGGCAATATCCATACCCCGATCCAGCAAAACGGTGTAATAGAGCCCTCCTCCAGTGTTCACTTCCGCTATGCGAACTCCTCGCTCCACCCCATCAGCAAGACAGGCTAATCTTACCCCTCCAACCTGAGAAATATCGCCCACTCTCTTCAATATCTCCTCCCTGGTTAGCTCCTTACCAAAAAGAAAAGTCATGTTCGGTCACTCCCTTCTCGATCTCTTAAAAATCCCCAGCACTTCATCCAGTCGACTTTTTCCTTCTAAATCTTTTTTCTGCTCTTCTCTTAAGAAAGCAGGGATATCAAGATCATCCTCAATGATGAGCTTATCATCAATATCGCTTTCCAGCGCATCAACTGCTATTTTCTCAGCCAGGGGAGGAACTTCTTCCAATTCCTTCTCAGGAGAAGACTCAAAGCGAGTTGCTACCAGGGTTACCAGTATTTCGTTGCTCAACTCAGGATCTATTTTGTTACCAAAAAGAAGGTCCGTTTCGGTACCCGCAGCCTTATTGATAACGTCAACAATTTGCTTGACCTCGTGAATACCTGTATCCGGGCCACCGGTAATGTTCAAAAGGATAGAACGAGCGCCTTTGATGGAAACTTCCAGCAAAGGACTGGAAATAGCCATTTCCGCAGCCTGCTTGGCCTTATCTTTGCCTCGACCATGACCAATGCCAATAAGAACCGTCCCTGCTCCAGTAAGCACTGTCCGCAAATCAGCGAGATCCAGGTTTATATCCTGAGGCGAAGTAATAAGATCGGCTATGCCCCTTACTGCCTGGTAGAGAACAAAATCAGCCTTTTTGAAAGCTTCTCCCAATGAAGTGTTTCGATCGGCTATCTCCATCAGGCGATCATTGGGGATAACGATAAGCGCATCCACCACTTTACGCAAATTTTCAATACCCTCTGCTGCCTGTCTCGCCCGACGTGCTCCCTCAAAACCAAAGGGTTTAGTCACTACTCCTACAGCCAGGGCTCCAGCCTCACGGGCCAGTTCCGCTATCACCGGAGAAGCACCGGTACCTGTACCTCCTCCCATACAGGCAGTTATAAAAACCAGGTCCGCTCCCTCCACGAGCCTGGCAATTTTTTCCTTGTCCATCCGGGCAGCGTCCTCTCCCAGTTTGGGATTTCCACCAGTTCCCAAACCCCTGGTTAGCGAAGCTCCAATTTGAACTTTTTGGGGCGCCAGAGAACACTGTAAAGATTGAATATCCGTGTTGATAACTATCAGATCAACATTCTCTATCCCCGCTTCCATCATCTGGTTTATAGCATTAGTTCCCCCTCCTCCAACACCAATCACCTTGATGGTAGCTATTTTTTCGGAAGCTTCCTTTTTTTTGGTACGAGAGGAAGCTTTTTTGGGCGTCGACTTTTTAGGTGTCGACGGAGTTTCTTCCTGCACTGCTTCTTCCGAGTCAAGACCGCGTGTTGTATCTCTAATGAGCTCTCTCTTAAAATCAATCCTTTCTGAGAAGCCGCGCTTTAGGCTTTTCTTTTTCAAGACGAATCACCTCCTTTGCCAGAGATAAATAGTTTTGAGCACCACTTGAGGTAGGCTCATATTCAATAACTGGCATACCATGGCTGGTAGCTTCAGCAAGGGCGATATTTTTATGAATGATGGTCTTAAACATTCGATCACCAAAATACCTTTTAATCTCCCCTATCACCTCTTTATAAAGATTGGTTCTCACATCAGCGATGGTTATAAGCACAAACACTTTCGGCTCATGCCTCAAGTTCTCGCGCATCAGGTCAATAGTTTCCATAAACTCTTCAATGCCCCGCAGGGCAAAGTAGTGAGGCTGTATGGTAACGATAACCTCACGGGCTGCCTTTAAAGCGTTAATAGTAAGTATCCCCAAGGATGGAGGGCAATCAATAAGTATGTAGTCGAAGTCGAGGCTGCCTTTCTGGATACTGGAGTTAAGAAAATCCTCTCTTCCCAGCTTGTCAATCAGTCGATATTCTGCACCCGCAAGGTCAATATTGGCAGGAACAAGATAAAGATTGGTGGTTTTGGTGGGAACAATGACCTCGCGTAAGGGAAGTTTATAAGGACTGCGCGGGGGCTCCAGCACATTCAGGATGGTTTTTTCAAACTCGTTGGGCTCAAAGCCTAAACCCAGCGTGGAGTGGGCCTGAGGGTCCATATCAATGATTAAAACTTTACGAGCATGATAAGCTAAGGAAGCACCAAGGTTGATGGTAGTTGTGGTCTTCGCCACCCCTCCCTTCTGGTTAGCCACAGCAATGATACGCATCGCATCCCCCACTACCTATAATGGCCCTCTGTCCAAAAATAACAAAAACATGGTAGAATAAAAACTGCTCGTTTACGTTAATGTTAGCTGTATATTTCTGAAGCGTCAAGTGGGCAGTGGTTTTTATTTCTCTTTTTATTTTACATTCTAAACCCGAAAATGAGTGGTTTAAAAAGGTTTAAGCAATGCCTGCCAATTTACCTCCCCAGTATTTCGAGGTGGAAAAAAAATATCGAGAGGCTAAAAGCGAAGCTGAAAAGCTCCAGGCTCTTGAAGAAATGCTTCGCGCCATACCCAAACACAAAGGTACCGAAAAACTGCAGGCAGAGATTAAACAAAAGATTTCCCGCTTGCGAAAAGGCCTTCAGAGAGAAAAACTCAGGAAGGGGAGCACTTTTAACCCTTTTTATATTGAAAAAGCAGGAGCCACTCAGATAGCCATAATTGGACCGCCTAATAGTGGAAAATCCACTCTTCTTGCAACTCTAACCAACGCCTCTCCTCAAATTGCAGATTATCCCTTCACCACTTATCGACCCCTGCCGGGAATGATGGACTACGAAAATATCCAGATTCAGCTTATCGACTTTCCTCCTATCTCTGAAAAAGAGTTAGAAGGTAACTTTGCCTCAGTCCTGTATCGAGTGCGTGCTTGCGTACTTGTTGTGGACATAAAAAGTGCCACCTTGCTTGAGGAAATAGAAAATGTTCGAAATAAATTGGGAAAACACCGCATTTCCCTTGGTAAAGAAGTGCCGGGATGGCACAATCTACAAACACTCCTCCTCTGCAACAAGGTAGAAAACCCGGAAGATCAGGAAATCCTTTCCTTAATTGAAGAATTATGGAGAGAAGAATTTACGATTTGGGGAACATCTCTCAAAAACATTAACGAAAAGAAAAAAGGAGAGCTTAAAAAGCGTATCTTTGAAATTGCAGGAATCATCAGGGTGTATAGCAAACCACCCAACCGACCACCGGATATGTCTCGTCCTTTTGTACTTCTCAAGGGACAAACTGTGATGGACCTTGCCGAACTTATTCATAAAGAAATTGCCAGCTCCACTCGGGGGGCAAGAGTATGGGGTTCGGCCAAATTTGAAGGCCAATACGTTCCTACTGATTACCAGCTCGAAGACGGAGATGTGGTGGAAATCCACACTCATTGAGCAACTCAGGAAGCATCCAGAAAACACTGGATATCTTCTGCAAGAGGGTCACCAAAAAGTGCATAGGCAAGAGCACGGCAACCCACGCAAAAGTCGAAAGAACAATTTCTGCACTTACCGCCCATTTTTGACTTATCCCTAAGGCGGGAAAGCAAAGCGCTGCCTTTCAGGATATCCATAAAATTTTCTCTATCCAGAAAACCAAGGGGCAAGGGTAAACGGCGGCATGGAAAAAGAGCAGAGTCAGGCATGATACAGAAAGAGCTTCCCAGTTCACATAAAGCCCCAAAAAGCAAACGCTCTCTCACAAAAATCATAAAGGCCCTGTAGGGCGAAAGCTGTGTGGGGTCTATCTCACTCAGTTGACAAAAAGAAATAAGTGCTTGAAGCAGTTCTCTCCACATCAATTTATCAAGAACCATTTCCTTCATCAGCCTACCCTTTCCCTCAGGGACAAAGCGCTCTAAAATCAGACCCCTAATCCCCAATTCATCCAATAAAGGAAAGAGAACCTGCCATTCCAGAAAGTTGCCCCGATGCAGGGTATACATGACATATACCTCAAACCGCCCCCAACCACAAACCATCCTCAGATTTTCAATAACCTTCTCGAAGTTACCTTTACCACGGATAAAATCGTTGCTTTCCGGACTCGCCCCTTCCAAAGAAACTTTGAAAGAAGATAATTTCTCAAAACTGGAAAATCCGGAAAGCAACCTTTCATCAAGCAGGGTGGCGTTAGTGATAATGCTTACTTCTTCCACCGAGGGATGTGCCTCCAGAAGCTCAAGCAACGCAAAGAGTTTATCAGGAACAAGGAGCGGTTCTCCTCCGGTGAGCGCAAAAGTGGCCTTCAGGTTATGCTGGGTAAGGTCATCAAGCAGCCTTCTCCCAACCAAAGCCGGATCAACAGAATAAGTATCCAGAAAAACGTCCTGGTAACAATGCCTGCAACGTAGATTACAGAGATTCGTAAAGTGCCACTGGAAATTCAGCGCCTCTGGCATGTTACAAAATTATTCAGGAAAAACGATCTGCACCTTGAGGTGATCAGGGTTATTCAAAACCTCAGAAAGAGCCAAACCAAAATCTTTCAGCACAAAGGAAGCCGAAATTAATCTACTCACCGGGATAGCACCACTTGCCAGCAAGTTGAGTGAATACTGCATGGTCTTTTTAACTGCAAAAGAACCCACAATGCGCAGGTCGTTCTTAAAAATAGAATAGGGTTCCACTTTAATCATAGCGCCTCGAGGTGCTACTCCAAACAGTAGATAGGTACCGTCAGGTTGAACAAACTGCAACGCCTTTTCCTGCACTGCAGGTATGCCCGTAGCATCGACTACCACCTCAAAACCCAGAGGAGCAATTTTGCGCAGTTTAGAATCTTCAGAACCATCTGCAACCACCACCGCGTGAGCTCCTAACTCTTGAGCCAGATTCAGTTTCTTTTTGCTAACGTCAACCATTGTAACCAGAGAGGCACCACTTTTCTGAAAAGCACAAAGTAGTAAAAGTCCTATGGGCCCTGCACCCAAAATGAGCACTTTCTCTCCAGGACGGATGTCACTTCTTTGAATTCCGTAAACCACACAGGCAAGAGGCTCAGCCATAGCCGCCTCTTGAAAGCTTAACCCCTCAGGAATATGGAAAAGACATTTCTCTGGAACAGCAACCAGCTCTGCAAAGGCACCACTCCTGGTTACTCCTACTGCCTGAAGGTTGAGACAGTGATTGTTTTTGTTAATCTTACAATAGTAACACCGGTCACAAAAAATATTGGGGTCTGCAGTAACCCGATCACCCGGCTTAAACTGGGTTACTTTCTCCCCAACTCGTTCCACAACTCCTGAAAATTCATGTCCCGCAATAATAGGAAAATCCGAAAAATATTCAGCCTGTAAAATATGTAAATCCGTACCACAGATTCCACACGCTTTTACTCGCACTATTACCTCATCAGGTGCACACTCCGGTTCTGATACTTCTTCAACAAACCAGCTATTCTTGGCTTTGAAAACACAGGCCAACACTTTACTTTTCACCTCCTGAAATCAAAGATACCACAGGGAAGACACCCAGGGGTATTAACATAGCCAGAGAACCAACCAAAGGCACAAGTTGAGAGTGAAAACCGAAGTACCAGGAAAATCCAACCGCAATTAATAGACCAGAGAGCATCGATGCCCAGGCCGCCTGGCGAGTACCTCTCCTCCAGTAAAGGCCATAAAGATAAGGTGCCAAAAAGCTTCCCGCCGTTGCCCCCCAGGAAATGGACATCAGGTTAACAATGAAGGTGCTCCTTTTAAAAGCAATAAACAAAGACAGAAAAACGAACAGACCACACAAAAAACGCATCCAGAAGAGGGAATTTTTCTTCCAGGACTTGGGGAAGAGATCCACCACAATAGCTGAAGAAGAAACCAGTACTAAAGAAGAAAGGGTGGACATAGAAGCAGAAAAAACGAGCAGCAAGAAAATTAAAGTAAAAGCCTGGGGCATGACTTTCACGATAAGGTTAGGCATGAGCAAATCAGCATTGGGCACACCACCCATCTGGGGCAGTTCGGCAAAAAAAAGCCGGGTAAGCGAACCAGAAAAATAAGCGCTGAAAGCACAAACCAGAGCAAATATGGTACTGACTATCGTAGCCGTAAAAACAATTCTCTCGTTTCTTAGAGAATAGAATTTTTGGATCATTTGAGGAAGTCCCCAGGGACCAAGGCTGGTCAAAACCACCAGTCCAAAAAGGGGCCAGAAACCCGGAGGGCCAACCAGGCTCACCAGAGAAGGATTTATGGCCTGCAGCTTATCTATCGCTGCAGCCAAACCACCAACCTGGGGATGAACCAGAAGGTAGAGGACCATGAATATGGCTCCAAAAAACATTATGCTTCCCTGAACCAAATCAGTCAATGCAACTGCAAAATATCCCCCCATCACCAGGTATACACCAGTTAGCGCAGCTATTAAGAGCAGAGCAAAAACATAAGGAATACCCATTACCACATCAAAAAGATAGCTCAAACCCATGTAGACCGAAGCTGAATAAGGAACCAGAAAAATAAAAACTACAATAGCCGAAAAAGCTTTCAAGTAAGGATCGCTGTAGCGGGCACCCAAAAACTCGGGCATAGTCATAACCTTCATTTTTTCAGTTATCTGGCGAGTTCTCCTGGCAAGCACTAACCAGGCAAGCAGAGAACCTACCAGGGTATTTCCTACCACAATCCACAAGCTGGAAAGACCAAAATTCCAGCCTATGCGGCCAGCATAACCTATAAAAAGCACTGCACTAAAATAAGTCGTGCCGTAAGCGAAAGCAGAAATCCAGGGTCCCAGGCTCCGACTGGCGAGAAAAAAATCACCCAGAGACTTCGTCTTGCGCATGCTGTAATAACCAATAGACAGCATGCAAACCACATACAAAACCAGAACAAGTAATTTCACTTGCTTTTAACCTCCCTCCCCGTTATCATAAATTTATGCTTAATGCTACCACAGTAGAGAAAATTTTAACCATTTTACAGGATAAAAAGAAGAAGTGGCAAGATTATACCCTCTCCTCCAGGGAAAAAGACCCTTTTCGGGTGTTGTTAGGTTGTATCTTGAGTCAGCGCACCAAGGATGCAGTCACCCATAAGGCAGCTGAAAAACTGTTTCAGCTCGCTCCCTCACCAGAGGCTATCCTCAAGCTCTCAGAAGATGAATTGAGTAGAATAATTTATCCGGTAGGCTTTTACCGCAAGAAAGCCGGAACTCTGAGGGAAATCTCGAAAATTCTCCTGGAAAAATATGGAGGCAAAGTTCCTTCTTCGCTTGAAGAGCTGCTGCAACTTCCTGGCGTGGGAAGGAAAACGGCCAATCTGGTGCTCAGCACTTCTTTTGGCAAAGACGCCATTGCCGTGGACACTCACGTTCACCGTATTGCCAACCGCATGGGTATGATTTCCACGAAGACCCCCGAAGAAACCGAAAAAGAACTGCGCAAAGTCCTCCCCAAAAAATGGTGGAAGGAGTTAAACCACACCCTGGTTTTGTTTGGCCAAAATATCTGCCTTCCTCGCAACCCCCGCTGTGGAGAATGTCCAGTTGAAAGCTACTGCAAAAAGGTGGAAGTGACGAAACAATGAATTACATAATTTTCCTGAGTGTTGCTTTTGTCATTCCTGCTTTGCTGCCCTCTCTTTTAAAAAAGACCCAACCTGGGTTTCACCGCTTTTACCTGCTCAGCTTTC
The DNA here is from genome assembly GCA_048814795.1 of Atrimonadaceae bacterium G-SL-SR-0-11. Taxonomy (GTDB): domain Bacteria; phylum Atribacterota; class Atribacteria; order Atribacterales; family Thermatribacteraceae; genus Thermatribacter. The sequence goes on from CP184673.1 coordinate 1,963,154, forward strand.
TGATTCCTCTGATCATCCCTTTCCCTCAGATAGAAAGATTGTTGCTTTTCCAATATGCAGGCTTTGAAGGAACTTTCTTGTCTCTGCTTGCCAGGACTTATGCAGAACTGGTAGTCATATTTTTGATGATCCGGGTTTCTGCTGCGTCTGCAAATTTCTCATCTCTTCTCCCGGCGTTACTCTGGGGATGGTCTTTCGGGTTGAGCAAGCTTGTTCGAGACGTTATTCTGGTTCTATCTCACCCTCTCCACCGGTTTTACGGCTACAGCCAATTCACCAGTTTTTTGAGTCCTCTTTTTTTGGTCAGGGGCATTCTTGAAGCACAGATTGAAGTGGCGATTTTCGGTTTTTTTGCGACATGGTTACTTTCCAGAAAGCAAAAAACCGAAACAAAAAACACTCTTTTTCTGGGCCTAATTCTATGTGTAAAAAGTCTCCACGTCCTGGTTTTGAGCCTGGCTCAGAGCATGCCCTGGGGAGCTCTTATTTCCATTCTTTATACCCCGAGCATTTTACCGCTCATTTGCACTTTGAGTTATGCAACCCTTTTTATAACCTATCGAAAGGTGAAAAAAACCAATGTACACCAGGCCGCTTAACTCAACAAAAAGAATAACCACTTTTCTGCTCTTGCTCCTTGCGCCAATCTTTTTGACACCAAACAGTGCTTTCCCTCAACAGAAAAACTATCCAGGCTCAATCACTTACTCAATTCAGAGCTTAAAAGACCACGAGGAACTGGGCAAATTCATCTATTTTTTTGAGGAAAAAGGAGACCTCCTGCACGTTACCATCAACTTGAGCAGCGAGGTTCAAAATCGAAAAGAAGCGGAACTGTGGTTCTCTACCCAAAATGGTCTTCCCATTCGCTCTTTAAAGTGGGTATACACTCCCCAGGGAATTCTTGAGCTGGAAAGCAACTATTACGGTGATTACCTCGAAATTCACCTATCCGCACCCCAGGGCCAAAAAAGAAGTCGCATCTCTCTCAAAAAGCCTGTTTTTGATTTTGAACAGCTGTTCTTTGTGGTCACCAAATGGCAAAACAGAAGTACTGCTTCTCTCCCGGTGTTTGTTCCCATATCCGGCATGGTCTGGAAAGCCAGGTTAAAAAAAATCCAGGATTCCAGCAGTAAAAAATTATTTTTAGTTCAGATTGCCGGAGAAAAGCTCTACCTTACTTACGAACACGAAGAACTCTATCCTTCAAAAGTGAAAGCCCCTCAAAGGGGCTACCAGCTGGTGCTTAAGAGAGTCCTCAGTGAGTAAAGCTCAGCTCCAGAGTTTCCCCTGCTTGAAAAGGAGGCTCAAAGACCCAGGTGTGTACCTCTCCACAAAAATCACAGTGCAGGTCCACCTGATGTGGGAAATCCAGAGTAGTAACTCTTGAAACTACACCAAACGGCTCAAGCTCGCCCAGGTAAGCACCATCAAGGTAAAGCTCTCCGTAGGTTGTAGAATCAGAAGAAACAAAATGAATCACCCCCAGGCGGACCTCAGCCACCACGCCAAAGCCCACCCGGCAACCGGAAAGAAACAAAACACTTAACGCTAAAATTGCAAGAAGGAACCCTAATCCAGTTCTGCCCCTTAGCAAAATAACAACCCTTTTGAGCTTCAATATATCTGGATAATATAGCCGTCGTAAGTGGGGGTTACCCACCGATCAACCAAAATCGCACCAGTATCTACATCCCGCAAAACAACTCTGTGTGCTTCATTGAGAGTAACCGCATACCATGCAGTACATTGGGGAGCATATGCGCCCCAGCCATCAATTATTCCCACCAGGTTGCCATCAATGTACACCCGGGCATAATAGGAAGGATTATCGGTGCATACCCTTACATATCCAGAAACAAGCGGCGGGCTCACAATGGTTACATCGCAACCTGCAACCATAAGAAGACCCGCTAAAAACAGCATAACCAGCAAAACTTTTTTGCCCGTCATCAAGAACGCCACCTCAAAGAATTTTACTCCTCACAAACAGAAACTATCGCCAGTAAGTAAAAACAACCGGGTTTTCTCCCGGCTGGGTAACAACATATTCAACATGGCTGGGATTACCATATTCATCCACTATCTGGACCGCGACTGTGGTGCCGCAAGGAACATTGGGGATTACAACCGCACCGTTATAGTCGATATACTGGCCGGTGCTCATACCGTTTACCCAGACATAACCCCAGCAATCAAAGCATGAGGATATGACCCGCAAACTGCAGGAAGGCTGCGAAGGTGGAACATTGGTGTTAGTGGTTACTACCCCCGTTGCCCCACAACCCAAAAACATCAAAGCCAAAACACCCACAAGCAAAAGAAGAACCGCTAATTTTGCCTTCATAGAAACCCCTTCTTTCCATATATTATTTGTGCTTTAAAGCTTAACCCAATTGATAAAAACTGTCAACCAAAGCCAGAAGAACTTTTTGATAAGACCAGTCACTTCTCAGCTTCAACAAATACAAGCTCTCCATCCACCACTCTGGCGGTTCCTCGAGAAGCCTTCCTTAAGCGATCCATTATAGCCCTGCCCAATCCGACCTCTGGAACAGGAATCGCCAGAGCTTTCTCAGCCCTTTCGCGCTCAAGTTTGCGCAACGCTGCAAAGAGCCGAAAGGCAACTTCCCTTAAATCACCATTTTCACTCAAAACGAAAACTGCATCTCCGGAAAAAGACAAGGGACGGGGACTCAACAAAGCAATGCCTTTCTCAAAATCTGCTTTTTTGAGCTCTTCCGCCTCTCCTTCAAAAATATAGAGTGGAACCCGGGGAGCGTAATGGGTCTTTAACATCCCTGGAGCAAGAGTTCGAGCAGGAAGGCTTTTACGGGTTACTACTTTTTCGCCAATAACCTCCTCAATCAGTTCTACAGGCACTCCACCCGGACGCAAAAGAAAAAACTTCTCCTCTTCAAAAAGGATAATGGTTGACTCCACCCCTACCGAAGTAATTCCCCCATCCAGAATCAAATCCACTTCATCGCCAAGATCTTCTTCAACATCCTCCGCCCGGGTAGGGCTCACATGGCCAAAAAGGTTAGCACTGGGAGCCGCTACAGGAAAACCGCAGTATTCAATCAGCTTCAAAGCCACCGGATGAGCAGGCATCCTCGCTGCCACCGTATCAAGTCCTGCTGTGACAATGTCGGGCACCGTTTCTTTTTTGGGTAAAACCAGAGTGAGTGGACCGGGCCAGAACCTCTCAAGGAGCAAATTTACCCTGGGGGGGACCTTTTGCCAGAGGTAAGAAACGTCCTTCTTAGAGGCCACATGCACGATAAGAGGGTCAAAAAAGGGCCTTCTTTTGGCCTCAAAAATTCTTGCCACTGCCGATTCCAGGCAGAAAACCGCCCCCAGACCATATACCGTTTCCGTTGGAAAAGCCACCAGCTTGCCTTCAGCAAGCAGCTTTGCTCCAAGTTTAATGTTTTCCTCGGTAGCCGGAACTATCTTCCTCATATTCTTCATTGACCTTTTTATGCTCAGTGTATAAAATAACTCATTATGAGCGTTTGGCAGGCAAGCACCTTAGGTATTATACAGGGACTAACCGAGTTTTTTCCAATTTCTTCGAGTGCCCATTTAATCCTTTTGCGTCCGGTGTTCTCCCTGGGAGAAGAAAGTCTCCTGTTTGACGTGATTTTACACGGAGGAACTCTATTTGCAGTTCTGATATACCTCTTTCCCCAGTACAAAAAAGTTATCAAAAATCCCCTATACATTCTCAAAGTCCTCCTGGCTACCATACCCGCAGGTGTGTTCGGCCTGGTCTTTGAAAAAACCATTGAAGAATCCATCCGACAAAGATACTTGTTAATAACATTACTCTTGATAGCAGTGGGGATAATTTTTATCCTGGTCAGCGAAAAACGTGGAAGACACCTGGAGAGCCCCGGTTTCAGAGAAGCACTGATCATTGGCCTTTTCCAGGTCTTTGCTCTTTTTCCTGGTGTTTCTCGCTCCGGAGCCACCATCCTTGCTGGCCTTTTAGTTGGTCTTAAGCGAGAAGAAGCGGTTATTTTTTCCTTTTTTCTATCATTAACTACCATTGGAGGGGCATTTGCAAAAGGAGTTTTTCAACTGCCACAGGGTGCCTTTTTTAACAGTCCTCCACTGCTTGCAGGTTTTCTATCTGCTTTCCTGTCTGGTCTTTTAGCCTGTACTCTTCTTTTCAAAATCGTCCAGAACCGCGGGCTGCGTCCTTTCGGATTATACAGAATCGCAGTGGGAATTCTCTTTTTCCTCTGGTTTGCGCTCAGAACATAGCTTCTTCAAATAATATGCGTAACCTCTCAAGGAGCACTCTTTCGATGCGCCTGAAGAGGTCGTCAGAGAAAAAGTGGTCTGGCAACCAGATCTTAATGCGACCGTCTTCGAAGATCAGGCCTATTTCACGGGGAAGTTCTTCAACTTCGTTCTCCACTGCTTCAAGCAAGAAAGAGTTTAAAGCTCCAAACGGGATAAAACAAAGCTGGTACGGGCTGTCCAGCTCATACTCCCAGTATACAAAGACCACTTCACCATGGCGATGAGGAACTGGCTCCAGTTTTAAACGAAGCATTTCAAACAACCCCTATTGCAAAGTATCCACCAAAGAAAATCAGCAAAGCACCACACACTCCCACCATCCCTCTGTAGAAACGGGGAGAAAAGAAATTGCGACCCCGGTCTACAGTAAACGAAACCAGACTGTACCATACAAGATCGGAAAGAATATGTCCCAGAAAGAAAATCACTGGACCCCACACTGGAAAACGGCTTGCCGAAATCACCAGCGCCATCCCCACTGTGGCCCACCACATTATCCAGTAGGGATTGGAAAGGCTGGCCACAATGCCTTTCCATATCAAACTACTCGAAGAAAAGGACTTTGCAGAGTTTTGCAAAACATTTCCCTGAAGACGTCGCAAAGATAAAAGCATGTCCAGTCCCAGGTAGACCAGCACGCCACCACCAGCAAGACCAATGACTTTTATCACCCAGCCGTTTTTGAAAAATACCCCCAGACCCAACACCAAAGCAACAACCATACCGGTTTCCAGCAAGGCATGCCCCAAAACCACCAGAGGACCAGCTCGAAATCCCTCTTTCGAGCTCCCCGAAAGCACCACTGCAAGCAGGGGACCAGGCATTAGGGCTCCTGAAAAACCGATTAGAAAAGCACTTGCAAAAATGGAAAACAATACCCAAATTCCCATAACCCGGTTTTCTCCTATCAATACTTTCATTTTATATTATAACCGAAAATCGCCGGGCAAAAGAAAGAGCAAAAATAAAAAAGGCGCCTGGTTTTTTAAAACCAGGCGCCTTCCAGAAAACAACCACATTCAGACCAGATAAGGTTTCAAGAGCTGCTTAGCAAGGAGAATACCCCTCAACTTGCTTTCTGTATCCTTTTCAAAACTGCGATCTTCATGTTCTACACTAACCACATAATTATAACCCACATCGTAAAGAGCGCGAATGAAGGATTTCCAATCTATATCTCCGGTTCCAGCAACTTTGTCCACGTACCACCCAAAACCAAAAATACCTACCTGGTTCAAACGATCTTTAAGGATTTTGGTATCCTTGGCGTGGGTATGAAAGATTTTTTCTCGAAAGTCATAAACTACTTTAACATAATCTATCTGTTGCCAGATAAGATGGGAAGGGTCAAGGTTAAGCCCCAGATAATTGGAGGGAATCATCTCAAACATGCGTTCCCAGATCTCCGGAGTGGTAGCTAAATTGGTTCCTCCGGGCCAGCGATCAATAGTGTAAAGCATGGGGCAGTTTTCTATAGCCAGCTTAACCCCGTGAACTTCAGCGAATTTCACAAGATCCGGAAAGACCTTCTTATACTCTTCAAGAGCTTCCTCGATGTTCATGCGGGGATCCCTTCCCACAAAAGTGCCTACCACACCTACACCGAGAAGAGAAGCTGCCTTTATAACTTTTTTCAAATGCTCATGGTAAAATTTACGTCGCTCAAGGTCGGGGTCCAGATTATTGGGATAATAACCCAAAGAGGAAATTTCTAAGCCATGGTTCTGAAGCATTTCCCTTATTTGAGCAGCACTTTCTGAATCAAGGTTTTCAACCTCTATATGTTGAGTACCTGCATAGCGTCTTTTTTCATAAGTTTTGGGCCAGCAAGCAACCTCCAGCATTTCAAAACCATTTTTAGCAGCCCAACTTGCTATTTCTCCCAAAGTAAGCTCTGGAAGACAAGCAGTCATAAAACCTATTTTCATTAACGCTCTCCCCTTTCATTATTCAACTTTCACCCAGCGCCCACTACGGGCACTCTCCAGGATAGCCTCACATAAAATTACTTCCCGCAACCCATCCCGGAAGGTCGGGAAGGGAGGAGTAATCCCCCGTTCATTTTCTCCATTTAAAATAAAACGATACACCTCTTTGAACATCTGCTTAGAGGTATCAGGGAAACCTTCATTGTGACCTCCCGGGAAGGAAACAATGCTTCGAGTTTCTTCAGAAAGTAACGAAGGGTCTTTCATCAACACTTCGTTAGCCTTATCTCTTCTTCCAATCCACATTTCATTGGGTTTTTCGGAATCCCAGCTCAGGGAACACTCGGAACCATGAATTTCAAAGAACAACCGATTTTTTCTTCCCGCAGCAACCTGATTAACGGTCATAACACCATGGGCTCCGCTTTTAAAGTGCAAAAGCACGCTGGCATAGTCTTCAGTGTTTATGGGGATATCCTGGTAATCCTCAGGACGTAGAATCTTTCCTGCATAGGTTTCCACGGGTCTCAAGGGTTTTTTGCGAATTTTGTGGAAGGTGGCAAAATCAGCAAAAACTTCTATCACCCGATCTCCACTTATATATTCTATAAGGTCTAACCAGTGGGACCCTATATCGGCAACCGCTCGGGAATCCCCGCTCAGCTCAGGTTCCAAACGCCAGTTATAGTCGGTATTGTAGAAAAGCCAGTCCTGAAGGTAAGAACCATGTATTGCAAAAACCTTACCTACTTTTCCGTTTTTCACCATAAAATGAGCCTCACGTGCAAGGGGATAATACCGAATATTAAAATGAACCGCATTGACCAGATTTTTCTTATCAGCAAGTTCCACCAGTTCCTCTGCTTCTTTGCGGTTCATAGCCAGGGGCTTTTCACAAACCACGTGCTTTCCAGCAAGAAGTGCTTCTTTGCTCATCTGATAATGCAAAAAATTGGGGGTACAAATGTGAATCACTTCTATATCATCATCTTTAAGTAACTCCCGATAATCGCCGTACCACTTCGCAATAGCCAATTCTTGAGCTTTCTTCTGAGCCACCTCATCATTAACATCGGCTACTGCCACCACCTCAGCCAGAGCAGTGCGCCTTGCTGCTTCAACATGTGCCGGTCCTATAAAACCCGTACCAATAACTCCCAGCTTCAAAGTCCTGCTCATCCTATAACCCCCTTCATCCATTGTTCTTTTGCCCAGGTAGCTGTACCAATCACACCAGCATCCATACCCAGCAGGGTAGGAGAAAATTTAATAGTATCCACAGGAGCCATGAAGAGCCGATTTTTTAAGCCCCGCCAGATACTTTCAAAAAGCAGGTCTCCAGCCTGGGCGACTCCACCTCCTATTACCATCATCTCCGGATTAACCACCACACATATATTGGAAAGCGCCTGACCGATATAAAGGCCTGCTCTGATGATTATCTCTCTTGCCACTTCATCCCCCTTACCCGCAGCTTCAGCAATTACCCGAGGAGTCACCCTATTAAGGTCTCCTTCCACCATATCCCGAATCAAAGTATCATTTTGCTGAACCAGAGCCCTCAGAGCGGAAGCCACCATAGCAGGTCCCGAAGCGTAAGCCTCAAGGCATCCTCGATTGCCACAACCGCATTTTACACCCTGAGGCTCAACGGTTATATGGCCAAATTCCCCAGCACTCCCGTCTTTCCCTATGTAAAGCTCTCCATTGAGAACCACACCGCCACCGATGCCGGTACCAATGGCTACCATGACCATGCTGTCTACTTCTCGCCCTGCACCAAAGCGCTTTTCAGCAAGAGTAATCGCCCGAACGTCATTGATAACCGCTACAGGAAGAGAGGTTTTTTCTTCCAGCAACCTCTTAATGGGCACCCCTTTCCACTTGTTGGGAAAGTTAGGAAGAAGAATTCCCACCCCCTCTTTCCAATCAATCAAACCAGGAATACCTATGCCCAGGGCTGCGACTCTCATCTCGTCACCAGCGCTTTCTTTGAGGTGCACCGCTTCACGAGCAATGTCTTCTATGACCTCCTCTGCCTTGCGCATTGCTCTGGTGGGAATGGTCGAACGTTGCAGAACCTTTCCGCTCTCACTTACCACAGCAATTTTGGTGTTGGTTCCTCCAAGATCCACCCCCAGAAATGCTTTCTCGCTCATTTTCGATCCTCCTCAAAATCTATCCTTCGGCGGATTTGCGCCTGATCAGCAACCAGGTGCACTGTAAAACGCAAGCGATCCCCTCGGGCTACCGAGCGGGTAAGTTCGACCGGCACATCACTTTTCAAAAAAGCAATTCTCTCTATTAAAAAAGCTGGTAACCCCCGACGACAACCCAGAAAACTTGCCTCTTCTTTCCCTACCTTACCCACTTCATAGGTCTCAAAGGCATGCACCAGAACCAAACCATATTTATCCCTCAAGATAGCGTAAAGAGAGCCTTTGCTCAGATCTTCCTGAATAAGCCCCGGACAGAGAAAGTAAGGAATGTAGGTATGCTCCACCAGAATAGGATCCTCATTGGCAAGGCGAACCCTTACGATCTCGTTTACCTTTCTGTTTTCATCTGAAAGGTGCAGGAGTTCTGCGACGTCTGCCTCGGCTTCTATCACTCTCTGAGTAATTACCCGAGAACTTGGTTTCAAGCCAAGTTCTTGCATGTCCTCACTAAAACTGTAAAGTTTGGGTAACCTCCTCCGGAGCTTGGGAGAAGCAACAAAAGTACCCCTACCCTGCCGACGATAAACCAAACCTTCTTGCGCCAGAGCATTTATGGCCTGACGCACCGTAATCCTGCTCACCCTGTAAACCTGCCCCAGCTCATTTTCAGAAGGAAGGCGATCTCCTGGTTTGAGAGCGCCACTGAGTATCTGGTTCTTCAATATGTTCTTGAGCTGAACATAAAGAGGAACGTCCCGATTGGAGTAAATTTCTTCCATAACTACTTTGCCTTCACCAACCCACCCAAAAGTATTTTTTCGACTATTATACCCTCATTTTACGGCTTCCTGGCTTAAATGACCAGGAAGCCGTAAAAGTCCTCACACCAAGTTAAAGCTCGACTTCGGTGGGCAGATTAGAGATAATCTCCCGGTTAGCGTTGAGCAAAACGCCTTCATCAATGGTCAGAGCTATATTCGCTCCATCAGTTACTGCACCACGCAGGTTACGCACCACCTTGGCATCACCAATTTTGGCCACGTTCAAGCCTGCTGCAAGAAGTTCCTGATAAAGAGCGTCATCTGGTGCCATTTTGGCAAGCACCACGTTATCTACCTTTATGGTCTTGCGGTTAAATTCGTTATCCTGAACTACCACACTACCATCTTTCCTAATTTCGAGAACCGTGGAAGAAGCCAGAATGGTTACTGGGTGAGCAAAGGCGCGTCCCTTAAGCCCCTCACCGTTACCACCAGCAAACCTCTTCATCATCACGTCCCGGTGGCAGGGCTCCATCCAGGAGGCAAATTCTTTTTCCTCAGTAACTATGTAGACCTTTTTGCCTTCCACACCAAGTTTCTCGACTGCATCAGCTGCCCCGAAATGATCTCCCCAAACCAGCACTACTTCCCCAACATCCACCGGCTCGGGCTTATCACCAGGATAGTATTCACAGCCTTTCGTCTTACAGCGAAGAATATCCTGGAAGTCCACAACCAGTGGAAGGTCAACACCAGGAATATCCGGTTTCTGAATCTTGCTACCAGTAGCTACAACAATTGCGTCAAAAGCTTTGAGATCTTCAAGGGTAGGACTTACCCGATAACGCACTTCAACTCCCAGCTTCTTCATCTGCCTTCTTTGCCAGTCCGCATACCAGCGCATCTTGTTCTTACCAGGAACTGTGCAACAATAAAGAATGGCTCCACCAAGCTCCCCAGTTTTTTCAAAAATAGTAACCTGATGGCCTCTGAGTGTCGCAATTCGCGCGGCTTCCATTCCACCGGGGCCACCACCCACCACAGCTACCTTCAGACTCTTTCGAGCTTTGGGAAGATGAATAAAACGCTCGTCACCAATAGCCGGATTAATGGCGCAGCGCATTTCCCGCTTAATCATCAAAGACTCCTGCCAGCAGCCCACCAGACAGGAAATACATTTGCGAATTTCATCGACCTTTCCATATTTCGCCTTGTTGGCCCAGTAGGGATCGGCAACAAGCTGCCGGGAAAGGCCTACCATGTCGGCTTTTCCTTCAGCCAGTATGCGTTCACAGTAAGCTGGATCACGCAAAGTATGACTGGTAATAACCGGTATCTTGACGTGCTTCTTAATCTCTTCAGCAGTATAGGTGTTCCAGCCCTGAGGATAGTACATGGGATCCATGGTGGGACCTGGAACCTCAAATATGCCTGCGCTGATGTCCAGAAAAGCTACGCCAGCCTCTTCCATAAGCTTGGCAATCTTAATACTCTCATCAAGAGTCCTCCCACCCTCAATCCATTCTTCGCCGGAATAGCGAATGCCAATGGGAAACTTTTTACCGCATTTAAGCTTGATACGATCGATGATTTCCAGCACAAAACGCATACGATTGATAAAACTCCCACCAAAGCGGTCATTACGCCGGTTGACATAAGGACTCATAAACTGAGCAATAAGGTAACCGTGTGCCCCGTGAAGCTCTACCGCATCAAATCCGGCCTGTTGAATGCGCCAGGCAGCTTCAGCAAATTTTTCAATTAAATCGTAAATTTCTTCGATGGTCATGGCACGAATGGACTTGCCAGACTTACCAAGATCTTCAGCATAAACTATTTCATGACCTGCAGAACCAGGAAGGGAAACCACCATGTCAGTAGCCGAAAAAAGGTCCTTACGAGGCCAGGCAGCCTGACGACCGGGGTGTTGAATCTGTACTGCACACTTTGCACCATGACGATGCATTGCTTCAGCCAGACGGGCAAGACCAGGAATCATGGGATCTTCATCTGCAGCAAGACAGGTTACCGTAGGACGGCCTGTAGCCTTATCGGGAGTGGTTGCCCCTACAATTATAAAACCAGTACCACCCTTAGCGATCTCTTCGTGGTAAGTTATGACCCGCTCGTTCACCGAACCATCCGCATTGGCAGAGCTTATATCAGTTGGAACATGCACAACGCGGTTGGGAACCACAAAATTACCTATTTCAATTGGAGAAAAAAGATGAGGAAAATTTTGATTGGCCAAAAGAATTACCTCCCTTCAACAGCAACTCTGTTTTTTTCTTCGATAACATTCTTCCATTATTTCCTCCGTCCTGGTAGCTCCAAAGCGAGTAGCTCCCACCTCCCTAACTTTAAGGGCTGCATCAAGCGTACGCACACCACCAGCGGCTTTAACTTGCACCTTCGGAGAAACACTTTCTCTCATCAATTTGAGATCTTCAATAGTTGCTCCACCTGGACCAAAGCCGGTCGAGGTCTTCACAAAATCCGCACCGGCTTCCTCTGCAAGTTTGCAACCTATTTTCTTCAGCTCATCATCAAGATAGCAATTTTCAAGAATAACCTTCACGATAACTCCATGGCGGTGGGCAACATCGCAAACTGCCTTAATATCTTCTCGGACGTAGTCAAAATCTCTACTTCTCAACTTGCCGATGTGAATAACCATATCCAGCTCTTCGGCTCCATCCTTTATAGCCTGTTCTGCCTCAAAAACCTTGGTTTCCGTTTTATGCGAACCATGTGGAAAACCAACTACTGCTCCCACTTTTACCTCGCTCCCGGAAAGAAGCTTTTTGGCAAAAGCCACATCGGAAGGGCGACAGCAAACCGAAGCAACATTGTATTTCCTGGCAATTTCACATCCCTTGGCTATATCTTCATCGGTAAGCTCTGGACGGAGTAGAGAATGGTCTATCATTTTGGCAATTTCTTCGCAAGTGTAATCCATAATTAAACCCCCTTTCGTAACTAATGATGTTGTTATAACAATATGTTTTCATATCATACTTCGAGGAGTAAGTCAATAAATAGTGAGGCAATAAAAGAAGCAAAGAGCGAGAAAATCAGCTTTTATCTTTGCCCCAGAAATTTTCGAGGCTTTGGCGTAGTTTCTTCTCGTATCCCCGGTCTGTAGGACGATAGTAAACTCTTCCCTGAAGCTCTGGGGGGAAATAGTTTTGTTTCACAAAACCTTTGGGAAAATCATGAGCGTAAAGGTAATTCTCGCCATAGTGCAGGTCCTTCATGAGAGAAGTAACCGGATTGCGAAGATGCAACGGCACAGGCAGGGAGCCCCTTTGACGCACATCAGCGGTGGCTTCCTGCAGAGCACGGTAAGAAGCATTGCTCTTAGGAGCACAGGCCACATAGATGGTTGCCTGTGCCAGCGCCAACCTTCCCTCTGGCTCTCCCAAAAAATTATAGGCTTCCCAGGCTGCAGTAGCTAAAAGCAGAGCATAAGGATCCGCATTGCCCACATCTTCTGAAGCACAGGCTACTAGCCTGCGTGCAATGGTACTGGGAGCTTCTCCTGCTTCGAGCATGCGACACATCCAGTACAAAGCTGCATCGGGGTCGCTTCCCCTCAAGCTTTTGTGATATGCAGAAAGCAAGTCATAATGAGCTTCGCCAGATTTATCATAAAGAAAAGTATGGCGTCCAAAAAGCTTTTTGACAAAATCAAGATCCAGTTTTTCTCTTTTTTCTTTCTGAGCGGTCAAATAGGCAAATTCTAAAAAATTTAACGCTCGACGGGCATCACCATCGGCAAGGTCGCAAATAAACCTCAAAGCTTCGTTCGCTATTTTTAAAGATTTGCCATCAAGTCCACGTGGATCTGAAAGGGCCTTCTTAAGCAAAACCAGGAGTTCTTCAGAAGATATTTTGTTAAAGATCAGTACCTGAACCCGGGAAAGAAGAGGGGCTATAACTTCAAAAGAGGGGTTCTCAGTAGTAGAGCCAATAAGGGTTATCACCCCTTCTTCCACGTAAGGCAAAAGCACGCTCTGCTGTCCCTTGTGAAAACGGTGGATTTCATCGATAAAAAAAATGGTCTTTTTGCCATAAAGAGAAAAATTGCTTTCCGCCTTTTTTATGGCTTCTTTAATTTCTTTAATTCCGGAGGACACCGCACTTATGGCAATTAACTCATAGCGCAAAAGACCTGCAAGAAGAAAAGCCGCCGAGGTCTTGCCACTACCTGGAGGTCCCCAAAAGACCAACGAAGGCAAATACCCGGTCTCCACTATCCGGCGCAAAACTCCTTCAGGACCGGTAAGATGTGCCTGTCCAACCAGCTCATCAAGTGTTCTGGGCCGCATGCGGGCAGCAAGCGGCTGTCTTGTCTTTTCTGGAGGAGCAAAAAGTCCCGGTTTTTCAGAACTTCTGGCCATCACCATAAACTCTCTTCAAACTTTTGTTTTATTATACCTCTTCCAGACAAAAAAATAAAACCTAATCAGTAATCTCTCATCACCTCCTTCACGGCAAGAATGGCGTAGCGAATCCCGGTTTCGTCTACCTGACGCGAAGTGACAAAGCGCACCCTTTTTTCATCAACCCTGGTAGCAAGAACACCTTTCTCTTTCAACTTTATAAGGAAAACCTCAGAAGTTATGTTTCCCTCCAACTCAGCAATCACAAAGTTGGTATGCACTTTGGAAAGGTTAACCTTGATTCCCGGAATTTGAGAAATACCCATGGCCAGTTCTCTTGCGTTGTGGTGGTCCTCTGCAAGGCGGGCAATGTTCTCCGGAGAAAGAGCCTCAAGGCCACAGGCACACAACCATCCAGTTTGACGCATACCTCCGCCGAGCATCTTGCGAAAGCGCTTTGCTTTCGCAATAAATTCCTGGGAACCAGCGAGAATAGAACCAATCGGTGCAGAAAGCCCTTTAGAAAGGGAAACCATCACCGAATCTGCGCAGGCAGCAAGTTCACGTGCTTCAACACCCAGATATATGGCTGAGTTAAAGAGTCGCGCTCCGTCAAGATGCACCGAGAGATTAAATCGTTCAGCAAGAACTTTTACTTCTCTCATCTTCTCAAGAGGCGGAACAATGCCCCCGTAACGGTAGTGAGAGCTCTCCATGCAAATAAGAGAGGTTTTGGGGTAATGAATGTTGTCAGGCCGAATAGCTTTTTCTATCTCTTGAGGCTCGGGAATACCATCTTCCCCTCTCAGAGCTCGTACCATAAGACCAGCTACACAGGCAACACCACCAGTTTCAGAGGTCCTGATGTGGGCGTTTTCTTCAAGAATAACTTCTCCTCCTCTTTGAGTATGAGTGAGAAGAGCAACTAAATTACCCATAGTCCCACTGGGCACAAATATGGAAGCTTCCTTACCCAGCAAAGAAGCAGCATATTCCTCAAGCTGGTTCTGCGTGGGGTCCTCACCATAAACCGAATCTCCAAGAGGAGCTGCAAAAGCCCGTTCCCGCATTTTCGCGGTAGGAAGAGTTATGGTATCCCGTCTCAAATCCACCAGCACCGCTTTCTCCTCCTTTCATTCAGCCAGGGAGACCGCAAAAAGTTCTTTAAAAAGATTTCGAAAAACATCGCTTTCCTCGGCTCCACTATGAACACTAAAACTGAAAAATCCAATAAGGGAAAAAGTGATAGCCTTGAAAAAGTCCTCGCCAGAAAAGGTTTTTCCCCGTCTTGTGACAACAGGATGCAGGCGCAAACCTACCTCTCGTAAATAGTTTTCAAAGCGTTCTCCCAGTGCGCTCAGCTTATGTTTGGCTTCCGGATGATGCAAAAAATCATGCCCTGCCCGCTGAATAATCACCAAGAGGTCTCGCTTTTCCTGAAAGAGGCCAAAATAACAGTCTACTATATCAGCCACCACTTCCCCTCGGGGTTTAGAAAAATCCAGACTCATCATGCGCTCAAAAATGCTGTCCAGCGCTTCCTCGATAAGAGCCAGAAAAATATCCAGCTTGCTTTCAAAGTAATAATAGAGCGTCGCCTTCCTAACTCCCAACTCACGGGCAATGTCTTCAACAGTAGCCTCAAAAAAGCTCTTCTCGGCAAAAACTTTCTTGGCAGCTTCAATAATCTGTTGTTTCCTATTCATCTTCTAACCTCAGAAACTGTAATCTACGTTCAGAAACACCCCATCACTTAAAGAACCAAGCTTGCTCCCTTTAGCACCACTTGACAGAGAAATACTGAGATTAATCTCCCAGTTATCCCGGGGCTTATAAGTAGCCCCAAGCATGTTAACCATGCTTCCATCTCCAAGGCTCAGAACCGAGGTTAACATAGGCTTCCACTTGCCATCCTCGGTAGTGTAATCAGTATGGAAGTAAATGTAAGAGGAAATATTCCTTCCCTCTTCAAAAGGATTGCCCAGGAGATAATTCAAGCTGAAATACCAGTCATTTTCTGCGGTATAGTCTACCCCCAGACTTGCTTTTAGGTAAGGAGAAGCAAAAGTGGAATCAGTAAAAGTTTCTATGCTTCCATCTGAATAATGAACTGCAACCTGATGCTCCCACTTTTCCGGAAAAACCAAGGCAAGGTCTCCTCTGAAAGTAGAACCCTCCAGAGCGGATAATTCACCTTGAAATTCCAGCCCCAGGACAGAACGCTCTGGAAAGCCCCACAAAGAATGAATGGTAGATGAAGTATCTGCAGCCACTGTAATTTCAGTAAAACGAGGATAAGCAGATAGGAAATAACCATGGTAAAAACTAAAAGCTACATCGATATCGCTTACCATACCCCGAGCACGGACAGCCCAGATGGGAGATGCAAAACCCACAGCTGGATATTCTTTTTCAACAGAAAGGGTAAGCGTTTCAGGATTAAGACTTGAAAATCGCGATAATAGCTGACCAGCGAACATTTGTTCTTCCACGGAAGCAGGAATAAAATTGGCAACAAAGCTGGGCTGATACAAAAACTCTAAGGACCAAAAATCGCTGAAGTACCATTCCGCATCAAGCGCAGGAATAGGAATTTTATCTTCCATTGCCTCTTTGCTCAGCGAAGCCGAAAAAGGACGGGGATTAACCAAATCTACAGGACTCATCACGTCACTTGCTCCCCAGGTTAGCTGCAAAAAACCCAGTTTGAAATCCACTTCCTCCCAGGGAGCCTGAAATCCCTGGAGATAAGCCTCCTTAACCCGGAGAGGCCTGAAATTATTCTCATCCTGGTATTTTAAAAGCAAACCAGCCTGGAAGAAATAATTGCTGTCACCCAGAGAAGTGGTATAGTCAAGATCCACTCGTGTTCCATAATCAAGGTCTCTCGTTGATAAATCGTAACTGGAGAAAAGCTCCACCTCTCCACTGAATTCGGAAGAAAAAGCTGGAAGAGCGCAAAGGGTCAACAAAAATATCGTGAACAGGAAGAGTAATCTTTTTTTCATCGCTAATCACCTTTAAAGCTCCGGTCTTTGAATGGTACGTACACTGAAGAACTCATCAGGCAAGGGTATGTTTTCTTCGTGTTTGATCGTTTCCATACGAGTTTCATGGTTTTCCTTCAGGTCCTTAAAAGACATTTTCAGGATATTAATCTTTCCCTCTTCATCTTCCTCAACCTCCAGAACCTGAAGCTCCTTCCAGAGGTTACCTTCCAGATCATAAAACTCTATTTTTTTGAAATAAAACTTTTCTTTATCCACGGTCATAACCAGCCTGGAATAATCACTGTCTTCCTCGAGGGGTCTGAGCTCCAAATAGTAGTTCTCTTCGTCTTCGCTTAAAAGAGTAGCCTCATAATCTTCTCTCCCATAGCTTTGAGAAAGATCTTCATAGCTGAAGTCAGTACCCATGAACTTTTCTTTTTTGCTGGAACCTGCTATTCTACGTACTTTCCGATAAGCAGGCATATAAAGATATATTTTCTCTCCACCTTTAATACTTAAGAGAGTAACCCCCTTAACATCGGCAGGACTCAAAAATCTTACTATAATCGATATAGTATCGTCCCCCTCGTCTTTAGAATACATAACCACTTCTCGCACTTCTTCTCTCCCATTTTCATCTACCAGGATCATCCTCGACTCGCTACGTTGAGTAACAAAATCAGTACGACGTTTTTCAACCTCATCCAGGATTTCATCAGCAGTAAGTGCCCAAACAACTCCACTTAACAAAAACAAAACCAGCACAAAAAATCCCGCTAAAAACCAGAATCTTTTCATGCACTGCCACCTCCCAACTGTTTTTCATTGTTTTTGTTTCCCAAATAACTTTCAGCATGTAAGAGCAAGGGCAAAAGCACCAGGGCATAAAGGACACTGACTAAAAGCACCGTACCAACCAGACCTCCAAACATACGAAGCATGCTTATCCCACCAGTAGCCAAAACATAACTGCCACCAGCAATCGCCAGCGAGTTTAAAACAATACCTCTACCCGAACTCAACATAGTAGTCATCAATGCCCGGGGATTCTGCAAGCTTATCTCGCGATACCAGCGAGAAGTAAAGTGAATTGTATAGTCAATTCCAGCTCCAATTGCGATGCTGGCCACCATCAAAGTGGCAACATTAAGCGGGATCTTAAACAAGCCCATAATTCCAAACGAAGTGTAGACAGTCAGCAATATAGGCACAATAGCTATCAAAGCTTTGCGCAAGGAACGCAACTGCAAAAGCAAAAGTCCAAAAACGATAACGAAAGCCAAAAACATGCTGCGAGCTTGCTGGTTAAATAGTTTGCTGTTTACGTAATTACTTATGATTGGAGCACCCGTTACTTTATACTCAACTGTAACTGGGCCGTCTGGAGCGGGAAGATAAACTTTCTCGTCAAGCGCTTCGTAGAAAACAAAATCAAAATCTTCATTTAGTTTTTCACCAGCTGTATTTTCCACAATTTTCCTTACGGTTTCAACCTTCATTTTTCGTGCGATGCGCAGCTCGGAATTTTTAAGCACTTCTTCAAGGTACAGGGCATCATCTTCGCTCAGGCCGAGTTCTTGCTCAAGAAGCTCAGAAATAGAAAGGTTGTTACTTTCATAATAGTTTTCAAGAACCGACGCGACCTCTTCCACACTCAATCCCAAATCTTCGATCTCCAAAGTGGCGTCGTGAGCTACCAAGAAAGCAAAATCCGCACCATGACCCACAAACGCTTCAAGTGGCTTTGCAACGATAGACTTAATTTTTTCCTTAAGAACTTCCAGATTGGACACTTCAAGACCAAAAATCTGTAAGTCCTCCACTATGGTATCTACAAGAAAATCCACAGCTCCTGGCTCCTTAATAGATACCATTTTCACACTCTGAGGCCGGCTTTTCAGAAATTCCTCCAGCGCAGCTACTTCTTCTCTGAGCTCTGAAGATGAAGTTTCTTCAGCGCTAAACTCTACCAAGGTTTCATCTTCTCCTTCACTAATTCTTCCCTTGAGGTAACTGTTATCCTGAGCAAAAAACCACAGGTTATCAATCTTATCACGTTCTACAGGAATCGCCTTCCATCCCTCCATAGCCTGGTTTAGATCCATGAGGAAAGTGGCCAGAGAAGAGGCATCCTTAAAGTTTTTAAAGCGAGCAGCGTACTTCCCAATACGCACCATTTCTCGAAGCACAAAAGGTTCCTTAACGTTTTGAGAATGCACATAAAGATAGTTATAATCAGTGCTTCCAAAGCGTTCTTTGAAATAATCGAGCAACAAAGTAATGGGGTGGTTTTTACCCATTTGCACCTTCACAGAAGTTTCCACATCAATGCGAGGAATTCCCAAAGTGAAGACAATCATCACTACCACAATAAAGGCAATCGTGGCCTTCTTATGATGCAGTACAGACCTGGCAACAAATTTCAGAAAATGACTGATCAAGTCTCCCTGTTCTTTCTCCTGATGAAGCACCTTGAAGTGGTTGGGGATTCTACGAGGTACAAAAATGGCATAAAAGGCTCCCAGCGAAAAAGTCGCCAGAATCATACCAAAAAAGATACCCAGCGCTGAATACAATCCAAAGTCAGAAATAGGTTTAATTTCAGCAGTAAGCAAGGAAAGAAAACCGCCCATGGTGGTTAAAGCACTCATCAAAATAGGAACAAAAATATCCCGGATAGTTGCTGCCGAGGCTTCTGGACCATTTAAGTAAGCCCTTTCTTCATAATAGCGATTTACAAAATGAATACCGTAAGCAGTAACCAAGGAAAGCAGCAAAACCGGCATGGAAGAAGCTATTACTGTCAAGGATTTTCCCATAAATACGGCGCAACCCAGCACCCACACCGAGGAAATAAGAGATATCAAAATTGGCAGAAAAACCCCCCGTAATGCACGAAAGCCCCAGTAAAGGATCACAATCAGAACCAGCGCAGCAAAGGGTGTTAGAGTGCTCATAGTTCGTCGCGAATCTTGAGCCATGAGCCGGGTGATAATCGGAACCCCAAAAACAGTAACCTTTCCACCCGGATTATACTTCTCACAAAGTGTCTCCACTTCCTCAATGGCTTTATACTCATCAACGTCGTCGTAGAAGGAAACGACTACTATGGTGCCCCTACCATCTTCGGTAACCATCTTACCCCAGATAAGCTCGTCTCCTTTAAGCTCTTCCCTGAGCTTTTCAGCTTCCGCTTCACTTTCAGGCAACACCTCGACAACCTCTTTAACCTCAACCCCAAACTCAGTGCTAACAATCTTGGGCATATTGGTTAAAGCAGTAACATTTCTTACAGCGGGAAGCCTCTCTATTTCTTCTACTAATCTGTTGAGACCCTGAAGGTGTTCCACGGTAAAAAGATTGTCAAACTCAACGCCCACAATCAAAGACTTGGTCTGGAAACCTGAAAATTTATCCTTAAGGGAGTCGTAGAAGGAAACCTCGGGGTCGCTTTCAGGGAGATACTTGGTCACATCGTCTTCAAAGCGAAGGTCCCGAAGCAAATAACCAAATGCAAAAGTTGCGACCAAAGTAGCAATGAAAATAGGCCACGCATATTTAACCACCCATTGAGCCAGTTTCTGCATATTTTTTTCTCCCCCTTAGGTATCTGGTTGTCTACTGAACGTTCGGTAAAAACAAATTCAGCTCATAAATTATATTTTTCCCATCTGTTTGTCAAGCAGACTTCCAGAAAATTACGGTAAATCTTCAATTTTCTTTCAGTAGTTTCCAGCGATTGTGGTAGCTTCCCAAAATCCGCAGGAAGGTGGTCTTTCCCCTAATTTCTTCCAGAGCTTCTTTGAACCTTTTATCAACCAAATTCCCCTCCCAGTCTACATAGAAAAGATACTCCCAGGGTTTACCTGGTACAGGTCGAGACTCCAGCTTCAAGAGGTTTATCGAACGAGCATAAAACACTTCCAGAACCTCAAAAAGCGCTCCTGAACGGTTGGGAATCCGGAAAACACAGGATACTTTATCGTGTTCTTTGCGAGGCTCAAAATATCTTGAAAGGATAAGAAAGCGAGTAAAATTGCAGGGTGTATCTTCAATATCTTCCTCAAGAAATTCCAGACCGTATTTGCGAATTGCTTCTTCACTGGAAATACAAGCACTGCCCTTACCAAACTCAGAAACTTTTCTGGCTGCTTCTTCGGTGTTGCCAACATCAATAATTTTTACCCCTTTTAAAGACTCGAGAAACCTGGAGCACTGTGAAAAAGCTTGAGGATGAGCAAAGAGAAACTCGACATCACTGAGCTTTGTGCCTGGATACACACCAAGATGTTGGGACACTTTAATAAATCGTTCTCCAACCACAAAAATCTCGGGAAAATCCAACAGCAAATCATAGTTAGCATGGATACTACCAGTAATAGTATTTTCAATTGGTACTACGCCATGGGTAGCTTCGCCACTGGCAACTCTTTCAAAAACTTCCCGAAAAGTATGACAGGAAATAAACTGAGAATCACTTGGAAAAGCTTTTTGTGCTATCTGAGAACTAAAAGAACCTTTTTCTCCCAAAAAAGCCACTTTAAACTGTGAAAAAGGCTCAGCAATAAAACCAGAAGAGAAAGAAGAACTCTGCTTTTCTTTACTGAGTTCCTTACCAACTATCACACTGATTACCTGAAGGTTGTTAACCAGCCTTCTGAACTGCTCAGGATACAGACTTTGGGGACCGTCAGAAAGGGCCTGTTCTGGAGCATGGTGAACTTCCACCATAACTCCATCAGCCCCACAGGAAACACCTGCAAGAGCCATAGGAATAACCTTCTCCCTCAACCCGGTACCATGGCTGGGATCAACAAATACTGGCAAATGGCTTAAGTCTTTTACTACTGGTATAGCGTTCAAATCAAGAGTATTGCGAGTAAAGCGCTCTATGGTCCGGATTCCCCGCTCACAGAGTATCACCTGAAAGTTGCCTAAGCTCAAAATATACTCTGCAGCCAGAAGCCAATCTTCAATGGTTGCTGAAAGGCCGCGTTTGAGTAAAATCGGCTTGCCCAGCGTAGCAGCTCTTTTAAGCAATTCAAAATTTTGCATATTGCGGGCACCAATCTGGATGATGTCAGCATACTGGGCAACCAGAAGAGCATTCTCTGGGCTGGTCGCTTCAGTAACCACGGGGATGGAAAACTTTTCCCGGGCTCTGGCAAGAATTTCCAGACCCCGCTCTCCTAACCCCTGAAAACTATAAGGAGAAGTCCGGGGTTTGAAAGCCCCTCCCCTCAGAATATGAGCCCCCATAGATTTTACTGCCTCAGCAATTCTGAAAAGTTGTTCTTCAGATTCCACAGCACACGGCCCCGCAATAATGGTAAGGGTGTCCCGCCCAATCTCCACATCACCCACTGTAATTACTGTACCTCCAGGATTAAAAGAGCGATGGGCAAGCTGAAAGGGAGTGTTGGGCTTGAGAACCCTGGAAACCTTTCCGTAATTCTCAAGGGTCTGCACATCAATCTCGCGTTCTGAAACCATTATGCTGCCCTGAAGATTATCCACCCAGTGAACCAGTATCCCCCGTTTTTCAAGCTCAAGAAGTATCGCTTGTTTCCTGGTTTCATCGAGAATGCCTTCAAAAACAACGATCAAGATTTTGTATCCTCCTTCTATTCTGCTCTCTTTAGAAGGTTATTTTACAACAAAAACTTTATGTTATACTATACTCTGTATCTTTCTGGGGAGGCAAAACATGGAAAAACAGCTCACACAAGAAACCAGAATAAACAAAGATTATATAGAAGAGCTGCTTGAAAAAAATGCACTGAACGAACTGAAGAATGCAATCAATGCTCTCCATCCTGCAGACATTGCTGAATTGATGTCCTTCTTGGACAGCCAGAAACAGGTTGTCCTGTTCAGGTTGCTGCGTAAAGACCTGGCCATAGAAGTTTTTGAGCAATTGGATTTTGAACAACAGGAAAACCTCCTCAAGAGCTTCACCGATGAACGAGTGGCTGAAATTCTCAATCAAATGTCTCCGGACGACCGCATGGAACTTTTTGACGAACTACCTGCCAAAATCGTCAAAAAGTTTTTGGGCCTTCTGAACCCGGAACAGCGCAACATCGTGGCCACCATGCTGGGTTACCCCGAAAACAGTGCTGGCCGCATCATGAATCCTCACATGGTGGACCTCAAAGAATACTACACGGTGGAGCAATCTCTGGAAAGAGTGCGCCAGTTATCGCCTCCCGAAGAACTGGCCTACATTGCCTACGTTATTGACGCCGAGCGCCACCTTATAGGAAGGGTTACTCTGAGAGAGCTGGTACTTGCCAGGCCTGAAACAGTTATCAGAGATATTATGAAAAAAGACATAGTCTACGTCTTTACTCATGACGACCAGGAAAAAGCTGCTCAAATAATTCAAAAGTACGATCTTCTGGCAGTACCAGTGGTAGATTCGGAAAAACGCCTGGTGGGTGTAATAACCGTTGACGATGCTATAGACATCATAGAAGAAGAGGCTACCGAAGATATTCATCGCCTGGCAGCAATCAGAACAACCGAAGACGAATATTTACACGCTCCTCTCTGGAAGAGAGTCAAAAACCGCTTTATCTGGCTTGCTGTGCTGTTAATCGGGGGCACCATGACCAGTTTCGTAATGCAGGGATTCTCGGAAGTAATACAGGCTATCGTTGCTCTCTCTTTCTTTGTGCCCATGCTCATCGATACTGGAGGTAACGTAGGCAGTCAATCCACCACGGTAATGGTGCGGGGCATGGCAGTTGGTGAAATCGAAAAACGCAACCTGTGGAAAATCGTTCTTTCTGAAACATTGATAGGTGGGATACTGGGCATTCTGCTAAGCTTTATAGCTATGCTCCGGGTCATATTTCTTAAAGAAAGCCTGACAATAGGAATCGTAGTAAGTACGGCTGTGTTCAGTATCGTTTTTGTGTCCAACCTGGTAGGCATCTTTCTCCCTGTATTCTTTAAAAAACTCAAAATGGACCCTGCAATATCTGCCACTCCAGTTATCACCACCCTGGTCGACGTTATTGGAGTTTTTATTTACTTTAAGATTGCCCAGGCTTTTCTACATTTCTGAACTGACGGAATTAAAAAAGCTCCGGGCTGCACTATCCACTTTTTCCAAGCAATGTTTACAGGAAGCAACACTTCCCTTTTTATCGAAGCCTCTAAAGAAAAGTTCGCCATCCAGAGCACAACCAAAAGCATCAAAAAAGTACTTTATGTTGAGCTTCACCCCATCGAAAAGTCGTTCACCCCGAGTTGCTCCAACAGCCATTAAAAAACCCTTTTTGGGCGAAAACTGTTCTCCGAGAAGATATCTGCGCGCCCACAAAACCTGACTCCTATCAACCAGTGTTTTAAAGGAAGCAGGTATTCCATAGAAGAAGACGGGAGTGCTGACCACCACTACTTGAGTCCGGGCGAGCAGGTCAATCACTTCCTGCATTTCATCTTTCAGTACACAACGACCCACGTCTTCGCAAAAACGACATCCCCTGCAAAACCGAATATTAAGTTCTGAGGGAATCAACAATTTCAGTTGCACTCCCTCTGGAGCAAAGCTCAAAAATCTTTGAAGTAATATTTCACTATTTCCACCTCTCCGGGGACTACCCAGTATAGCTACAATTTGCAAAGAACATCATCTCCTCTTAGAATTTAACCAGGAAATTTCTGTCTTATTCGCAAACTCTTATCATTAAAGGAGGAATCAGCTTGCCGCACTGTGCATTCGCTTCCTTCAGTGGTGGAAAGGACTGTCACCTGAGTATTTTCCTGGCCAAAAAGGCCGGGTTTAATGTGGAATACCTCCTGAATATGACTCATCCCAAAGGTGAAATTTCTCGCTCTCACCATCTCCACTCTTCGGTGATTCAAAAACAGGCGGAAAAAATGAACTTGCAACTGATACAACGGGGAACTTCCTGGAAAAACTATGAAGAGAACTATCGTCAGGTATTAAGAGAGTTGCGCCAGAGGGGAGTAACACACGGTGTGTTCGGCGATATAGACCTTGAAGAGCACCGGGAATGGGTGGAAAGAGTCTGTCACAGTGAAGGCTTAGAACCCTTTCTCCCTCTCTGGAAAAAAGACCACCAGGAGGTTGCCAGAATGATAGTCAAAGAGGGTTTCAAGGCCTACATAATAGTGGTAAACGACGATTTCTTGTCTCCAGAGTTTTTGGGAAAGTCTTACACTATCGAAACCATAGAAGAGCTCAGCAAAAGAGGAATTGATCCTTGTGCCGAAGGTGGAGAGTTTCATACCTTAGTAGTTGATGGACCCCTTTACCAGGAACCTCTTCAGGTTGAATTCGGGAAAGTTAGAAAAGAAGGTAAATACCACTTTCTGGAGGTGAAGCTGACAAATTCAACAGCTAAAGAGAACATATACTAATTACTGATGCAGGGTTAACCCTGCATCAGTAATTAGTATGCCTAAAAGCGGGAGTGTGTTCAGGTAGCCTGTTTTTTACCCATGCTTGCCCAGATACCCAGTATTCCCAGAATAATTTTCAAAAGAGCGTGCCAGGCAGGTTCAGTACCCAGATTAATGCCGGGGATAACCCCCAGAATCCCCATTATCAAAAGCAGCCAGCTGTAAACCATTAGCAAAACCTTTACCATTCAAATTCCCCCCCTTTTTAACTAAAAGTACTATATTCAAAAACAACTGTCAACTCGATTTATTCCGCCCTTTGAACAGTTTTTGACCCAAAACCTAACCAGTTCTGATATACTTTTTCCAAAAATGGGGGATGAGTTATGAAAAGCTATCGAAAAGAACTGTGGTTCTGCACCCGGAAAAGAAGAGAGTTCATCAATATTACCCCCTTGCTTGAAGAGTGCCTGCGCGAAAGCGGCATTCAAGAAGGACTTTTGCTCTGTAATGCCATGCACATAACGGCCAGTGTTTTCATAAACGATGACGAAGAAGGGCTTCACGAAGATTTTGAACGCTGGCTTGAAAAGTTAGCCCCAGAAAAGCCCTATCATCAATATCGACATAACGTTGGTGAAAACAACGCAGATGCACACCTTAAAAGAACTATAATGGGCAGAGAGGTGGTTATAGCCGTAACTGAAGGCAGGTTAGACCTTGGTCCCTGGGAACAGGTTTTTTATGGGGAATTTGATGGTATGCGCAAGAAAAGGGTGCTGGTGAAAATCATCGGGGAATGAAGTTATGGTATAATAGGGCTCAATTCCCGCAAAAGGTTTCAATTAGAAAGCCTTGAGGTGAGCTTCCCCAAAAATTTATAAATTTTTTTTGAAACTACCCTTGACAATTTCAGAATTCCAAATATAATGCTTAATGCTCAGTTAGGAAAAATTTAAATAGCGAAAATCCCCTCCTTGCACCTATGGGAGGGTTGCCCACCCCACAGGGCAACCCTCCCATAGGTGTTTTTATAGGCTTTTTTTTAAAGCTTATAGCGAAGCAACTCCCTCATTCTCTCAAGAATCACCTGCGATACTCCAAAGTTTCGTTCAAAAAGTAAACCATGACCGGTCGGAAACCAGCAAATTTCCTTAAACGTAGTAGCAGATTCAAACAACTCCAGTGCACAAAGAGACGGCACAATGTCATCTTTGCTCGCATTATACATAAAAAGAGGCATATGCCAGCTTGCAGAGCGTACGTAATAAAGGGGGTCCAGGTATTCCCAACCCTGAAGCGCTTTATGAATAGTTACTTTCTGCTTTGCAAGATGATAACGCAGTTCAACAAGGGAATCCAGCATGCTATCTTGGAGAAGCATATGCAGATCTCCTCCGCCAACCACCAGGAAAACTCCCCTAAACCGTTGATACTTACCAGCTACCAGAGTACCTATAATACTACCCAGACTGACTCCCCACAGGAAAATCTGGCCTTTTTGTACTTGAGGATGATTTTCCAGATAGGCAAGGACGTTCAGACTATCCTGTATGGTTCTTTCAAAAGCCAACCGATCATCACAAAGATCGGTAGAAAAAATGTCTTTCCCTTTCTGTGCTCTTTCGCCGTGATACTCCATATCAATTGCCAGAGCTAAAAAACCTGCCTTACCAATTTCGTTGGCCAGCAACCTGAGATTATCTTTGCTTCCTCGATAATAGTGAAGAAACAAAATAGCTGGATAAGGAGGTGGAGTAGCAGGTCTTAAAAGCAAAGCTGGTACTTCAGCGATTTTCAAGTGGTAAAGCTTGTAATTTTTGGTTTCTCGCAAAAGTATGGTCAAAAGTGTTTTCGGCCTCCCTTCTACTTTGACTGAAAGAATTAAAAGTAAAAAGTACTTTTTTCTTTTTCAAAAAGATTTAAAAAAATTTAAAAATTAGGATTTATAACTATATAATAATCACAGTAACGCACTCCATGTGTCAATGCTGTAAACTTACATCGTAAAGGAGGTGAAAGTTTTTAGCTGGTAAGGTTTCTAAGTAACACTAAGATCTTTTTCAAAAGCTTTCTGTAACAAAATCAAAAAGGAGGTAAGAAAAGGGATGAAGAAGTCTGCACTTTTTGTGATTACGGTTGCTTTGTTAACCATCTTCTTGGCAAGCGGAGTTTCTTATGCAGCAAAATATCGTTTCACTTTTATATCCCACGCTGGAGAAGAAAATCCTTTCTGGGCTGCTGTTTACAGGGGTGCAAGTGATGCAGCAAAATTACTCGATGTAGATTTCGTGTTTCTGAGACCTAAAACTGAGGGAGATCTGGCTACCCAGCTCAGCCAGTTTAAGGCTGCATTGGCCGAAAAGCCAGATGGCATAATCACCACCATACCCCACCCAACAATGTTCGATGAAGTAATTCAAGAGGCCATAGACATGGGTATACCAGTAGTCTGCTCCAACACCGATGACCCCGAAGGAGCCAAAGGAAATGCAAGACTATCTTACATTGGCCAGGACCTGGTGCAGGCAGGATATTTCCTGGCTCAGAAAGTAACCGAGGACTTACCCAAAGATCAGAAATTCCACTTTCTCATCAGCGTGGGCGGACCAGGCCTGGTATGGGCAGAGCAAAGAGCTAAAGGTATCACCCAGTATCTTGACGAAGTTGGTTATAGCTATGAACGCCTTGATACCACCATGCAAATGGATGTTGCCCAATCCAGAATCCAGGCCTACTTGCAGTCCCATCCCGAAACCAAGGGAGTCATATGCGTAGAATACAACCACGCCCCCGCTGCCAAAGCTGCTCGCAATTTAGGCTATAAACCTGGCGAGTTGCTGATTGGTGGTTTTGACCTGGTACCTGAAGTGCTTGAGGAAATTAAATCAGGATATATTAAACTGACCATTGACCAGCAACCCTATCTTCAGGGCTATCTACCCGTAGTCCAGCTTTACCTCATGAAAGAATTTGCTCTCAGTGCCTGGGACGTCAATACTGGAAATGCGGTAGTCGACGCTTCCAATGTAGACAGGGTGATTGAGCTGTCCAA
Organism: Atrimonadaceae bacterium G-SL-SR-0-11; assembly: GCA_048814795.1. GTDB lineage: Bacteria > Atribacterota > Atribacteria > Atribacterales > Thermatribacteraceae > Thermatribacter. The sequence goes on from CP184673.1 coordinate 1,991,122, forward strand.
AAAAAGAGTGCGTTAGAAAGTAACCTATGTTGGGGGAGAGGTAGACCCCCCCTCCCCCAAATACAATATCTTCCAAGCAACAAATAAAAAGGAGCGTCTGCAAAATGAACGGTGGTTTTTGGACTTCCCTGAAGCGCATCATGCTTCTTCGAGAAATAAGCAGCTTGATTATGCTGGCAGTAGTAATTTTGGTCTTCTTTAGTCTTGCTCCCCTTTTCCTGAGTCGAGAGAATATCGGAGTAATTCTCGAAATTATACCTGAGCTTGGTATTGTAGCACTTGGTGTAACTATGTTAATGATTACTGGGGAATTTGATTTATCTGTAGGTTCGGTTTTCGCTTTTTGTCCGATAATGCTGGTTCTATTCATTAATTGGGGATTACCTCCTGTCCTGGCTTTTATAGGGGCCCTGCTGGTCGCTATCGCTCTTGGTGCAATCAACGGCTTAGTAACTTTAACTTTCAGCATACCCTCTTTTATCACTACTCTTGGCGCAATGCTTATCTGGCGAGGAGCAGTTTTGCTCATCAGTGGAGGATGGCCCCCTCCTTTTCCTACTCAGCTTCCCACGGCTTTTTTGGTTGGGAAATTAGGCATTTTTAGAGCATCTATCTTTTGGTATGTTCTGGTTATTGTACTGCTCTGGGTAGTGCTTGAAAGAACTGATTTCGGAAACTGGATGTTTGCCACGGGTGGAAACAGAATAGCTGCCAGAGCTATGGGTATTAATACCGAATGGGTAAAACTGGCCAACTTTATGCTTTGTTCTTTCTTAGCAGGTTTTGCCGGTATCATCCAATCTTTCCGCCTGGAAACTACTCTACCCTCAATGGGCACTGGCTTAGAAATGGAAGCAATCGCAGCCACCGTAATTGGAGGAACTGCACTCAGTGGTGGCGTAGGCACAGTTATTGGAACAACTATTGGTTCTTTTCTAATTCGCATAATCGACAACGGATTAATAATGGCTCGAGCCCCCAGTTATTGGTTTCGGGTTTTCATAGGTCTGGCCACAATACTGGCGGTCATACTAAACACCTTTGTTCGTGAAAAAGCAAAGAAAATGAGGTGTTAGCAAATGTCAAATAACAACTATCTGGTGGAAATGATAAACATTCACAAATGGTTTGGTGGAGTTTGTGCTTTAAAAGGGGTAGATTTTCATGTTGGCTATAGCGAAATAGTCGGTCTTCTTGGAGACAACGGCGCTGGTAAATCGACCCTGATAAAAATTCTTTCCGGCTTCTTCCCCCCAGACGAAGGCAAAATCTTTTTCGAAGGTAAGGAATGCCACTTCGCTTCCCCTCACGAAGCTCGCGCTCTGGGCATAGAAACTATTTACCAGGAAGCAGCGATGGTCCCCAAAATGAGCGTCATGAGAAACATTTTCATGGGCAGAGAACCGGTCAAGCGCAAGTTAGGCACGATAAGGCTTCTGGATATTCCACTTATGGAGAGAGAATCCATGAGAGCTCTGGAAGGAGTAGATCTCCGTTTGCGCTCACCCCATGCTCTGGTCGAAGAGCTTTCAGGAGGACAACGCCAGGGTGTGGCAATTGCCAGGGCCATGTATTTCAAATCCAAGCTGGTCATACTTGATGAACCTACCAACAACCTCTCAGTTAAAGAATCTCAAAAAGTGCTGGAATTTATAAAGGAATTAAAAAATCAAGGGATATCAAGCATATTTATATCGCACAACCTTTACCATGTTTATCCCGTAGCCGACCGAATCGTGGTATTGAGCCACGGTGAGAAAGTCGGCGATTTTAAAAAGGAAGAGACCTCTATTGAAGAAATCACCAAACTTATTGTTCTTCCTTAGAAAAGAAAGTCAGTTTGAACGTTTTCTTTTTAAGAAATTAACCGTATGTAACGTAATATTTTAACGGAGAGCTTCACCAAAAAATCATTTAATGGGGTAGTTTTTGATCACCAGGAAAGGAAAGAAAATACATGATTATTTCGACTCTCTCTGAGATACCAGGTAAAAGAATAAAAGAAGTGCTGGGTATTGTGCAGGGAAGCACTGTCCGGGCCAGGTGGCTGGGTAAAGATATTATGGCAGCCCTCCGTACTTTAGTAGGTGGTGAAATAAAAGAATACACTGAAATGATGAGCAAGGCCCGGCAGCTCGCTATAGAGAGAATGCTCGAAGAAGCTCGCGCTTTAGGTGCCGATGCTGTACTGGGAGTGCGCTTCGCAACCAGCATGGTCATGAGCGGTGCCGCAGAGATAATAGCTTATGGTACAGCAGTGAAGCTGGAATAGTCAGTGATGGCGCAGCATCTCAAAGATCAAAACAATACCCAAAAGGGCAGCCACAGCATAACCAAGAATGCCCAGAACACTTAGAAAACGTACTTTAGGAAAATTGATATAAACCAGTGAAGAACCTATTAAAAGAGATCCCAGAACAATACTTAGAGAAAGGCGAGTGCTAATCGTCTCAAGCCGACGATTGGTTTCCTCGATTTCTTTGCTTTTAAGGCGCAGAGTGAATTTTCCCGAAGAGAGCTGTGAGAAAATTTCCCGCGTATTTTCTGGAAAATTCCTGAGTAAACTATCCCACTCCAGCAAATAATCAAGCAGATCTCGCTTGATGCGTTCCGGGCTTATCCAGCGAACCAAAACCTTCTTGAGATACTCTGAAAGGTAAGGAACCAGAGAGAAATCGGGATCCAGCTCTCTGCCCGTTCCTTCAGCCACTACAAGCGCCCTCAATAACGACACCAAACTGGCCGGAAAACGGAGCTGATACTTGCGAAGCAAATGAAAGAAATCGAAGAAAAAAGATTTTAAATTTATTTCTCGCAGGTTCGCGGCGATATAATGTTCCAGAATCTCGTTCAATTCAAAGCGCAAAGAAAGCGATGATTCAATAGGACTCTCCATAAATTCTTCCTCGAGTAAACGAATCATGCGCGCAGCATTCTTCTCAAGTGCCGCCTGAAGAAGCAAAACTATGTTTCTGCGAGTTTCACCATCTATTGCACCAACCATTCCAAAATCCAGATAGACAAGCTCCCGGGTTTCTTTTCTAAACATCAAATTACCCGGATGGGGGTCACCATGGAAAAAACCATCTTCGAAAATCATCTTGAAAATGGCTTTAGCTCCTATCTCGGCAAGCATCCCGCCGGTTTCTGCGTTAAGGCTGCCTTCCTTCAGCATTTTAGAAAGCGGAACCCCCTCAATAAGTTCCATAACCATTACTCGCGAAGTAGTGAGTTCTGAAAAAACACGAGGAATATAAACACCTTCAAAATCCAGAAAATTGTCCCGCATTTTACGAGCGTTAACAGCTTCAAAAGTAAAATCAATCTCTCTCAGCAAACCCTTGCGAAACTCGGCAACCAGCTCGGAAAAGGCGATGGACTCTACCATACCATGCAGGTGCTCTCCAAAACGAGCCAGATAACTTAAAATCTCGAGGTCTGCCATTACCATCTCCTTAACTCCCGGTTTCTGGACTTTCACAGCTACTTTTTCTCCACCTTTTTTCAATACCGCCCGATGTACCTGAGCTATGGAAGCAGATGCCAAAGGATGAGGGTCAAATTCTGAAAAAATATCACCAAGCGAAACACCAAGCTCCTCTTCCACTATCTCCCTGATTTCCTCAAAAGGAACAGTAGGCGCTTCATCCTGGAGCTTTTTAAGCTCCTGACAGTATTCGGGAGGAAGCAGGTCTACCCGGGAACTGAGTATTTGTCCAGCTTTGATGAAAGTGGTACCCAACTCCTCAAATGCTAATCTCAGGTTAACCCAGGGAGGGTTTTCAACTATTTCCCTTCTCAAAAAACGCACCCCAATGCGTTCCAGAAAGCGCACCCTGCTAAAGAGATAAGAAAATCCATATTTAGAAAAAACTCCTACAATCTCCCGAAAGCGCTTAAAGTTCTTAAAATAGGGATATCCCGGTAAAAACATCAACTTACATCCACCTTGCTTAAAAACTCAACAACCAGTTTACGCAGAGAAGGAAGTACTCTGGCAGCACCCTGAGTGCGACAATAATTGGAGAATTCTTCGGCGCTCATGCCCCGGGCAATAAAAACAGCTTCTGCAACCAGATTAACTTCATAGGGAAGATAGCCTTCTCGCCTTTCTCTAAAGTTCATATGCAATCTCAAAACACCTTTTAATTCTTCCTCAGCAGGCAATAGAGAAAACTCGGGTAGAACATCGAAGCCGCTTTCCTTGTTAGTACTAAAATCTTCGCCTTTAAAAACAAAATTAATCACGCGCAATCGAGAAAGATAAGGTTGATCAATAATGGAAAATCCCTCCTTTCTAACCCTACTACAAAATCGTAGCTAACAACAATTAACCTAAAGCAAAATTACCTGCTACGACTAATGACTTTTTGCTGAAGTTCTCCAACTGTCCTACCTAAAGGTACATCAATGCTCAGAGACTTAGAGATAAAAAGCAACTGCGAAGGATAGATAGAACGATGACCAAGAAGTTTATAAGCCACAACAACCGACAAAAGCGCAACAACCGCCCGGTCAAAACCAAAAAGTTCTGCTGCCATAATCGTTGCCGCAATCGGCGTGTTGGCACAGGCACCCAAAAATACAGCAAGACCAATTTGTGACCAAAAAGCAACATCCAGTGCAAAAAGTTTGGCAAAGCTCATGCCAAGCACACTGCCAATAAAAAACATGGGAGTTACTATACCTCCTGAGCCTCCCATACCTAAGGTTAGGGCAACCAGTAATATCTTAACAAACCAAAGTTCACCAGGAAAGATTTCACCTTCAACCACTCTTTCCACAACCTCCATACCTACGCCCAGCGCCTCTTTATAACCCAGCAAAGCAGCTCCAATCAAAGCCAAACCCCCTACAATGGGAGGCACCCAAAATGCCAGTTTTCGATTCAGCAAATCGCCGAAACGTTCTATCCAATAGGTGAGATTGATAAAAAGGCGTGCCACCACAGCAATTATTACCCCAAAAATCAGTGCCCAGATCGCAGTTTGAAAGCCGAACGAATAACCACCCAAAGACGGTGAATAAATCTGCCTGACCCCTAAGGCATCAACCACGTAAACCGATATGAAAGAAGCTATGGTTGAAGACATCAAAGATCCATATTCCATCTGACCAACATAGAGAACTTCGATACCAAAAATGGCTCCGGTAACCGGTGTTCCAAAAACAGCTGCAAACCCCGCTGAAAGGCCACACATAACAAACCTTCTCAAATCCTGGAGAGAAAGACGAAACAAATGACCCAGCACGGAAACTAACGAAGCCCCGATTTGAGCTACTGGTCCCTCTTTACCCGCAGAACCACCAAAACTCAAAGTGCAAAGAGTGGCCAGGGTTTTTACAGGAAAAACTTTAAAATCTATTTTCCCATAACGTTGATGTATGGCCTCTATAACCCTCTCTGTGCCATGTCCTTTAGCTTCTGGAGAGAAAAAGTGGATCAGTGATTTGCTTAAAAGCAGGCCCAGGGGAGCAAGCAGGAAGAAAGAAGGAAACAACCCCTCTAACCAAGAAGTACTAAGCTTAAGGATCTTGAGAAACAAAAAAGCCCCGCTTCCAGCAACCACACCAGCAATACAAGCTAAAACCAACCACTTAACAGTACTAAGAAAGAGCAAAAAAAGCTCGCTAAATTCTGTACGAAAGTAGCTTTTGATGTGCATAACCGGCTATCGATCACTATATGAAGAGAGCATTTCCTCAAGCTTTTCCCGAGTAATTAAGTTCTCTCGAGCAGAATCCGTCGATATATTATAACCAGCAACCAGGTTCGCTATATGAAGAGCCCTGTTGAGATTTTCCCCCGAAAGCAGGGCAAATATAAAACCTGCATTGAAATAATCTCCCGCACCAATAGTGTCTTTAGCCTCAAAGGGGACAGCTTCTCGAATCAAACTCTCTGATGCAGTCAAAGCTTGAGAACCTTCTTTACCCTTCTTCACAATCAGAACACCCGAAAAGTTTTTAAAAATCCTGCTCAGATTCTCTCCAGTAAGCGCCTGAAGTTCAACTCGATTAGGAAGAAAATAGTCAAAAGCAGGGAGAAGGGAGAAAATTTCTTCTCTTACCTCCTCAGTAAAACCTTCGGTCGGCCAACCCGTATCCAGTAAAAGCTTGACTCCCTTGCTACGAAATCCCTCAAGAATTTCTACCAAAAGTTTTCCCTTGCGAATACCCGGGGAGAGAAAATATCCACACAATAACATAAAATCACCATTTCTAACTTCGCTAAATAGGTTTTCAAGATGACCCAGGGTGAGCACAGCCTGAGCACCAAGATCGGTTAAAAAGGTACGTTCAAGAGTAACAGAGTGAGTAACTGCAACCGAGAGACCAGTAGCCACATTTCTGGCGACGTCCAAAAAGGAAAGGTTTACGCCCTGTTTTTCAAGTTTCCCTATTACTTCCTTACCCGCAAAATCGTCGCCTACCACACCCACCAGAAAATTAGAAACTCCTAAACCAGTCAATGCCAAAGCAGCATTAGTGGCAGCTCCACCCGGTCTCATTACATAACCAGGAATCAACACCTCAACTCCCCACCCCGGAAAATCCTCAATACCGCCCAGAACCACGTCCAGGCTTATATTTCCAACTACCCAAACCCGGCCCATAGTACTCACTCTCGCGTAGTGGTTTTGCTTATAAGATAAGCCGTGCCCGGCTCCAGGCCCTTATCTTCAGCAAGATAATAAGCAAGTAACTCAAGGGGTATTATAGAGAGAACAGGCGAAAAGAATTCATCGGCAAAATGCATGGGTAGTACCTCCAGGTTAAATTGCGACTCAATTCCTTCCTGACCAATCAAAAGCACCCCTGCTCTGTAGTTAACAAGCTCTTCAGCCAGGGCAATCATCAAACTCTGGGTCTTGCCGGGAAGGGCCAGGACAATTGCAAGAGAGGGTCTGGTGACCAGTTCCAGAGGACCATGGCGAAATTGCCCTCCTGAAAAAGCAAAAAAGTTCTCCTTGGCACACTCATAAAAACACAGACAACCGTGCCAGGCAGAACTGAGAGCTGGCCCCCGAGCAACAATAAAGCGATTTTCCGCCGAGCGCGTAAACTCAAGATTACGAAGAATTCTTCTCGACCATTCCGAAGAAGTTTCAATCACCCTTTCCGCTTCTTCGGCTATAAGCCCAATATCCATAGAGGCATGCAAAAAACGCTCTTTATCTCCAGCCTGAGCCAGCGCCCAGAGGTTAAACACAAGTAGTGTCGCCGTATGAGTCTTAGTAGAAGTAACAGCTCGCTCAGGACCACTAAGAATATCGATAACTACATCACTTTTCTGGGCAAGAGAGCTTTTCAAATTGGCCGTAAAACTTACGACCAGAGGTCGAACAGAGAGAGTATTCAGTATTTTTAAAACTTCGTAAGATTCACCAGACTGAGATATCAAAACCAGCACATCATCTTTATCCAGAGCCTCCAGTCCATAGTGCAAAAGCTCCGATGCATCAATCCAGTTTACCTGAAAACCCTTGCTAAGCAGATAAAGATAAGCCGGGTAGGAGGCAAAAAGAGAGCTACCCATCCCTGTTATATAAATTTTCCCATTTCTATTTACTTCCTTACTGAAACGGGAAAACCATTCTTCCTGAACATAGGTTTCAGCTATTCTTTTAAAAACTGCGGGTTGTTCAGCAATTTCTTTAAAAAGCTGATTCATTATGAAACACCTCCGGAACAAGCCTAAAAGAGCAAAACCCCACAAAAGTATACACTAAATAAGAACCAAAATTATCCGAAGGAATTAAAAATGAGGTATTATTAAATTAAGCCAACCCCAGTTCTATAAAGCGATCAAAAAGGTCAACGTTGCGCCTGTAAATTTCCCAGTACAGTTCATAAAGTTGATTATAAAAAAGAGTATGCTCTGCAACAGGCCCCAGGACAGGATTTTGAGGAAAGAATTTATCCGGGAGCTCCACAAGTTTTTTTACCTCTCCTAAAGCCTTGAGAGAAACTAAAAACGCTCCCCTTGCCGAAGCCGAAGGAAGACTGCTTACTTCTACTTCCCTACCCAACACATCGCATATAACTCTTTTGCCCTTATCGGTTTGTGCGAAACCACCACTTAGAACAACTCGCTCAGGTTTCCCCATAATTTCGCACAACATATCATAAATAGAGCGTACTCGGAAAGCCACACCTTCAAAAGCGGCCTGCATCAGGGAAGCAAAATCATGAAAATAAGAAAGACCAAAAACAATCCCCCGCGCATTTGCCTTCCAGTTCGGACTTCTCTCTCCGGTTAAAAAGGGAAGAAAGAGCGGTCGTTCTCGACGAATATCCAGCTCAAAGTCTTCTGCTTCCTTATTCAAAAGATCTCGCACCCAGGAATAAACTATCCCACCGTTGTTGATTGCTCCTCCTCCCACCCATATGCTATCGGCGAGATAATAACACCAGCCCCGTTCCTGAGGATCAAAAACTGGCGCAAGCTGACACATTCTCACTGCTCCTGAAGAACCCACAGTTACTACCATCTCTTTCTCCCGAAAAGCCCCTTCACCTAAATTAGCAAAGGGACCGTCTCCTCCTCCCCAAACCACTGGAAGACCCGGAGTTAAACCGGTATCAGTAGAAAAATCTCCTTTTTTTAAAGGAAGAATGTTCTCCGGAGGACACAGGGGCGGCAAAAAATCTTCGGAAAGCTGCAACCAGTCAAGAATATCTTTCGACCAGGAAACTTTTTGAAGATCCATCAATCCCGTTGCCGAAGCGGTCGAAAAATCACAACCCAAAATGCCAGTTACATTCCACAGAACCCAGTCTTTAATGGTCACCATTTTTTGCGCCTTCTGCCACAACTCAGGCATATTTTTCCTGAACCACTGCACCCGAGGTGGGTTAAAAATAGTATGAAGTGGAGCCGCATTCCGTTTATAAAAACCATGTTTCTGATATTCATCCCGCATTTCCTCTACCTCGTGAGCACTACGGGTATCCATCCAGTTTAAAAGTGGATAGAGAGGATTTCCCTTCCTATCCACGAGGAGAGAGCTATGCAACATTGTATCGAAGCCAATAGCAGAAAAAGAGGAATTAGGAAAGAATTCTACTGCTTCTTTAACTGCCTGTTTGATGTTTCTATAAATTTCAACCGGGTCCTGTTCAGCAAAACCAGGCTGCGGTGAAAAAGCAGGATAATCCCGCTTGGTGGAAAACAGAATTTGACCCTCTTCATTAAACACGCAAACCTTGCAAGAAGAGGTGCCAATATCCACAGTTATGATAAGCTCGGCCAAGTTCCTACACCCCCGAAAAGGCGTTAAATCCTCCATCTACGGGTACCACTACGCCGGTCACAAAGCTCGAAGCTGGCGAAAGAAGCCACAAAACAGTACTTAACAGGTCTTGAGGCTCCCCAAATCTTCCACAGGGTGTATGGGCAAGGATGGATTGGCCCCGGGGAGTGAGCGTGCCATCTTCGTTGTAAAGGAGGTAATAATTCTGTTTGGTTACGAAAAACCCGGGAGCCAGAGCATTCACCCGCACTTTGGGAGTATAATTTTGAGCAAGATAAACTGCCAACCACTGGGTGAAGTTACTCACTGCTGCTTTGGCAGCGGAGTAACCAACCACCCTGGTAAGCGGGCGCAGTGCCGCCATCGAGGAAAAATTGATGATACAACCACCCTCTTCTTGACCAACCATGATTTTTGCAAAAACCTGAGAGGGAATGATAGCTCCACCAAAAAGATTAAGGTTGACCACCTTTTGAAGTGCTTCCACAGGAAGATCAAAGAAAGGAACTTCAGGAGAAGTGGTAGCATCCTTCATATTACCCCCAGCAGCATTAAAGAGAGCATCAACTCTACCCCACTCTTCAACAACTTTTTTTGCCACTTCTTCCACTTCAGCACGGTTAAGAGCGTCCATCCTGTATGCCCGGACCTCGATAGACTCTTTCCGAAACTCCTCTAACTTTTCTTCAAGAGGTGCGATATCAGTAAGCACCACTTTTGCCCCCAGTTTTCCCAACTCATAAGCTAAGGAAGAAGCAAGTACTCCTGCCCCGCCCGTGAAAAGGAAAACCCGGTTTCGGACCGAAAACATTTCTTCAATACTGGGCATGGTCGCAATCCTCCTTTAAAAACGGTTTCTTTATTCGCCCCTGTCAAAAAGAACGGACAGGTGCCTTTCTATGTTATTGCTAACCTTTTCATAGTGCTTCTCTTCTTGTGCAAAAAGTACCTCTTTCAATCTATCACCAAAAGCTTCAAGTATCGGACCGTAAGCAATGTGCAACATCTGACGTACTTTATCCTGAAAGAAAAACCCCGGCAGGTCCCGATCATCAACCTTTTCAAGATCAGGAGGAAAATCAGCTCTACTTAACGAAAGAGAGTAAGCTTTGAGGTTGTCCTCCAGCGTCTGGTAAGCAATTTTGTAGATGGCACGGAAAAGATCCGGAGTGTTTTCCATAATAACTTCAAGTGCTGAAAGCCAGCTGGTGCCAGAGGTTTTCACGTGGAGAATACCACCTGTTTCGCGGAAAAAGGAGGGATAAACACTGAACTTGTCGCTGCCTGAATGTAAACTCAATCTGTATCCAGTGAGATTTCTCTGGATGGCACTGTGAATGCGAAAAGAAAGAGCAAGTTTTTCGAGATCTCCAACGTATTCGACTCCTTTTTCAAAAAGTCCTGGAAAACGAGGAGCCAGGCTATGAAAGTCAATTCTACGGCGATGTAGCTCTTCGGCAACAAAAAAGTGAGCCTCAGGAGAAGTCTCACGAGGCCCTTCATCAAGAGAGATTTCAAGATCAAAAGAGAACACACTCTCCGAAAGAAGGGCATAAAAGTACTCCACCCTGTCTATCGCAGGAAGATAAGCCAGTAAAACGGGTAACAGTTTTTCTTCGGAGAAATCTATCATTATCTCTGGAGAGAGTTTCCATTCTTTACCCCGGTACAGGTTAAATATCTCTCTGCTTTTAGCATCCAGATTGTCAAAACGCTGAAGCAATTCCTTCTCGCTAAGGCCAAAAACCCTATAATCAACTTCATCGCTCAAATCAAGGGTATACATGGTATATCCAAGGTCCCTGGCTTCCAAAAGATGTTTTTCTTCCTTCACATGATCAGCATCGGCACCAAAAGGACCCTGATAGCCACTTTCAAATACACCCCAGGCTGCGTCCAGAAGCACATCCTTAAAGGTCCGATGAGTCCTTTCCAGTTCGCGGGGAGACTGCTGGGCAATGACCGGAAAAACTGGAAATTTCTCCAGGGCTCTAAGGTGTGCCGCAGAAACCATACCCAAACGATCCCCACAGCCAAAAGAAAGACGATCATCGAAGGGAGCAGGACGCAAATGGGGCAGGTGTTGGGCAAGAAGCAAATAGTTTTCCCAGGAGAAAGGGTAAACTAATAAAAAAAGCTCCTTTTCCGAATCCTGCAAGGTAAAAAGCGGTCTCTCAAAAAGAGGAGAACGTTCCCTCTGCCAAACTCCCAAATAAAATCTACAAAAGCTTTTTACAGGAAAAACCGTGCAGGAAAGAGCAGGAACCTCATATTGCTGGGGGCAAACCCGGAGCTCTTTTTCTTTCAAGCCTTCTTGCAGTAAACTTTTAATCTTTGTCTCCTGCACAACACACACCTCTCCTTCGAAATTTTACCATACAGCCTTCAAAAATGCCTGGATAGCCTTCACCGCCTCATCAGAAGAGCGCAAAGGAAAAAGTTCAAAACCAATCGTTCCTTTGTAGTTCAGGAGCTTGAGAGTACGTATGATGTTAGAATAGTTTATTTCCCCAGTACCTGGCTCATTTCTTCCCGGTACATCGGCAATATGAATATGGCCTATAAAATTGATGTACTCTTTAAGCGTATTGATGAGGTTTCCTTCCATAATCTGCATATGATAGATGTCGTATAAAATTTTCACATTAGAAGAACTTACAGCTCTTATGACTTTAATAGCATCTTCGGTGTTTGCCAAAAAATTACCAGGATGATCTACCTTGGTGTTCAAAGCTTCTAAAACCAGGGTAACGCCAACTTTCTCTGCAAAAGGTGCTAAAATCTTAAGGGTTTGAATCATAGTTTGTATTTTCTGATCGTATCCAACTTCTTGATAAGATTTCAAAACCCTACCACTTTTATCCAGGGCATTCGAGTGAAGCACCAAACAACGACAATCGAGTTTCAAGGCTACCTCGATAGACTTTTTGACAAAATTAATGTACTGTTCTCGTTCCCGTTCATCTACCAGAGAAAAATCTTGATCGCCTGAAAAGGCCGCAATCTTAACTCCACTTTTGATGCAAAGTTGCTTCACTTTTTCAATGTCTTTATCTTCCCAGGTCCAGAATTCAACATAATCGAACCCACTGGCTTTTGTCAGAGAAAATCTTTCTTCAAAAGGAAACTCCTTAAAAATGGTTTCAATACATAAAGCTGTTTGCATAAAACATTCACCCCTTAAACTTGAGAGCAAGCACACGATTGTGCTTGCTCTCATCAATTTGATATTGATATACAAGCCAAATGCAAAAAGAACTCTAAATAATAAATCATTTAAGCCCTGGGCACCTTCATTGGCCTACCTTTCTGGGCTGACTCATCTGCGGCTCTGGCAATTAAAACAGCTTTGAAGCCATCAATACCATTTACAGGAGGCTCCACATCTTTTTCAATAGCATCAATAAAAGCTTCGATTTCTGCGATGAAAGCTTCTTTATACCGCTCCACAAAAAACCACAAAAAAGGCTCTCCCAAAGTGCCCTGAGCAGTAAGAACCACTGAAGTATTGGGTCGGTCGTTTTCCACCCACACACAACCCCTTGAACCATGAACTTCAGTTCTCTGATCATAACCATAAACTGCCTGGCGGCAGTTATCAATAACGCCCAGAGCACCATTTTCAAACCTCAAGGTAACGATTGCTGTATCGAAATCGTTCAGGCTGGCTACCACTGGATTGATCAGAACAGTACCACAAGCAGAGACCTCTACTACATCACTTCCAGAAAGATACCTTGCCATGTCAAAGTCATGAATGGTCATATCAAAAAATATGCCGCCAGAAGTTCTGAGATAATCCACAGAAGGAGGCTTAGGATCTCGAGAGGTAATCTTTACCAACCAGGGTTCTCCTATTTTACCCTCTTTTACCGTATCATGAACCTTTTTATGGTTGTGGTCAAAACGGCGTACGAAACCGACCTGCAACTTGACTTTGTTATCCTCAACAACCCGCAGTGCCCTTTCAATTTTGGTGAGGTCGCTACCAATCGGTTTCTCGCAGAAAATATGTTTCCCATTCCTTGCCGCTTCCATAATGTAATCCTCATGAGTATTTGAAGGAGAGCAGATTAAAACTGCATTGACCTCCGGATCAGTGAAAATGTCCTCTGCTTTTTCACTTACTTTTGATACTCCAAGAGTTTGTGCCCACTTCTTCATTTCTTCATTAAGTAGGGCATCAGCAATAGAAATCAACTCAGCTCCATGAACTCTATACACGATGTTTTCCGCATGGAGCCTACCAATCCGCCCAGCACCGATTAATCCCAACTTAATCATTGCATATCTCCCCTTTCACCTCTCCAGTTCGAACCATCTCAATAATGTCCTCTGCAGTAACGTCTTTCTTCTCAAAATCACCCAGCTTTACACCATGATCCAAAACAGTAAATTTATCAGCAACAGAATATACGTGGTAAATGTTATGAGTAATAAAAATAACTGATAACCCTCTCGCTTTCACATCAAGAATGTGATCAAGCACTTTATTGCATTCTCTAATAGAAAGTGCTGCAGTTGGCTCATCAAGAATAAGGAGTTTAGCTCCAAAATGCACCGCCCTTCCTATAGCTACTGCCTGTCTCTGGCCTCCTGAAAGATTAGCTATGTTTTCATCAACGGAATCTATTCGAATCCCCAAATCTTTTAAGGATTCAATGGTAATTTTTCTCATTTTATTTGTTTCCAAAACCGGCATAAATCCTAAAAATTTACCAACAATTTCTCTACCCAAAAAAAGATTCTTTGTCACAGACATAAGGTCTACAAGTGCGAGGTGCTGGTAAACCGTTTCAATACCCAAGTCACGAGCTTCCTTTGGCGATTTTAAAAAAACCTTCTTGCCTTCAAAGTAAATTTCACCTTCATCAGGAGGAAAAACTCCAGTCAAAATCTTAATAAGGGTTGACTTCCCAGCTCCATTATCACCCACGAGACCAACTATCTCTTGATAACCAACTTTAAAATCGACTTCTTTCAAAGCCTGAACCTTGCCAAAACTCTTGCTGATTTGAATCATTTCTACCAAACTTTTTCTCTTATCGTCACTCATTTTGCCCACTCCCTGAGTTTGGTGTTAACAATAACCGCGACAATTAAGATCACGCCAATAAATGCCTGATACCAGTATGCAGGTGCACCAGACATAACTAATCCAGAACGCACCATCCCTATAAGAAGCACTCCAAACAAGGTTCCTATTAAGCTTCCCTGCCCCCCACTCATAAGTGTTCCCCCTACTACAGTAGCCGCAATAGCCTCTAGTTCCATACCCTGTCCCCTCAAGGGGTCAACCGAAGCAAAACGGGCAAACTGAATACAACCAGCTAATCCCGAAAGAATTGCCACAATTGCAAAATTAATAACTTTCACTCGGTCAACAGGAATACCTAGGAGCCTTGCCGCCTCCCTATTGCCGCCAGTAGCGTACACAAAATTGCCATACGGTGTCTTTGCCAAAACAAAGCTAAAGATAGCAACTGATAGGATAAACCAAAGAGCCGAAGCTCGAAATTCACCAAAGAATTGACCATTAAGAAAACTTAAAAAAACAGACTTTCCTGTATACCGCGCGCCAAAACCACCAGTCCATGCTAAAAGTACTCCCCTCCACAGCATCATAGTTCCCAAGGTAGTTATAAAAGAAGGTATCCGAAACCTAACCGTAATCAATCCGTTGCTCAATCCTATAAAACAAGCAACAACCAAGGCCATAAGAAAACCGATAAAGGGGTAAAAACCTGCGCTGCTTAACGAAGCAAAAATCATTGCTGAAAGACCAAAAACTGAACCCACCGAAAGATCAAACTCTCCACTTATCATAAGAATGGTTACGCCACAAGCGACAATCCCAAGCTCCGAAGCCACTGTAACAATACCAGCCAAAGATTCCAAAGTCAGAAACCTTGTAGCAGTAAAAGAAAATACAATAAAAAGAACCACCAAGCCCGCTAAAGCTTCAAAACCTGGAAACTTTTTAAAAAGATTAAGAAAGTACAAATATTGTTCCTCTTTTGAAGTACGAACTTTAGTCTCCAAAGCTCTCAACTCCTTCTTACGAAATTAAACAAGCTGAAAACAGGGTGACTCACAAATGAGTCACCCTGTTTTCAGCTTTCAAAACACCAACTTACCAGAATTTCTTATTAACGAGTTCCTCAACAAGCTGGATATTTGAAGCATCGACAAAACCAGGACCAGTCAAAATGTCGCTCGCAGGGAGGAAAGAGTATTTATCGTAAAGATAGAGGTAAATAATAGGAAGGTAACCCTGGAGGTATTGTTGTTGAGAAATAGTAAAGAGTGTTATTCCTTCTTTAATAGCTTCCACAACTTCATCACTGACATCAAACGCAGCATGTTTTACTTCTCCTACTAAACCCTGTTCTTTCAAAAAGGCTATCACATAAGCACTATCAATCGATCCTAAGGTGAAAATTACATCTGTATCAGGATATTTAGCAAAGTAACCCTTTAAAATTTCGATTGCCTGAGTTGGATCTAAACCAGTAGCAAGTTTTTCTGCTGGAACTCCATTAGCTGACATGACCTCAATAAACCCCTTAGCACGTAGCTCCAAACCCATATGTCCAACTTCGTGAATAGTGACAATTGCCCTCTTAGGTTTACCCAGAGCAAGGATTCTTTCGGCTGCCTTTTTGCCACTAAGGTATTCGTCACCACCAACATAAAAAAGATAGGGAATCTTCTCTTCAGGAGGCCTTGGGTCTGGAACATTGATAGCTATGACAGGAATACCCTCATCAATCGCCTTACGAAGTGGCCCTTCCACAGCGACTGAATCGGTAATAGTTACAGCTATACCATCTGGTTTTGTGGCAATCGCACTATTAAGCATATTTACAAGCTCTTCCACAGAATACTTAGCAGGACCAAGATAAGTTGCTTCTATCACATCTCCATCGGGATTACCTTTAGTTACAAAGGAAGCTGCGTCCTTCATGCCCTTCATTACCACGCCCCAGAAAGGATCTCCTGGTCCTCCATGAGAAATAACGTAAAACTTGTAAGTTTTTGACAAGGCTAAACCTGAAACACATAGCAAAATCATCGCAATAACCAACAAGAAAAGAAATATTTTTCGCATGGTTCTCCTCCTTTCTAAAAGCTTGTTTCCACCCTTTAGCATCCCAATTCATTTACCTTAAAACCTCTAATGCACAAAATAAAACACAGACCGAGACCCACAAAGGATAACACAATACACCACATCAAATTTCTGAATGCTTCACCTCCTCTCTCAAAGAGTTCTCTTGCTGTTCACAGAGCACCCTGTGAACAGCAAGAGAACTCCAATCTTACAGCTTATGAAACACTCCAATAGCAGGAAGCTCATACACCGACTTCCATCCAGGGCTTCCCGGCTCTTTGAGAAAAGGTTCCATCTCTTTCTCAGTGCGCAGAGTAACTTTTTCAACTGGTGGCACGGTGCCCGGCGGGAAGGCAGCCAGAATGTGATCCACGGTTAAAGTGAGATATTTCAAGATAGCAGCAATGGGTCTTTTAGCTTTGCGGGGATCACCAAGGCTGGGTTTGCCCACCACTCCGATAGGGGTTGCAGCTCGCTCAATAGCTGCATGACCTTCGCCTTCTGACCAGCGGTGAGGTCTCCTGAAAGGTTCGACGGACTTGTCAAAGTGACCTTCGGGAAGGAAACTCTCACCCTCTGCATCCTGAACCACGCTCATATCGATCATTTCCGGGAAAAGAAGAAGAGCAACAGACGTTTCTGCTTCATCGGCGTGAACGAAGTTGGTCTCCATGCTATCAGGACGACCTGCAGGATAGAAAAACTCTCTTACAGCACGGTGCCAGTCAAGCACCATGAAAATTCCTGGCAGTTGAAAACGTTTCATAAACTCCTGGATGGCCGATTCCAGCATCCAGAGATGTCCGTGGTTGTTGACCAGAATGATCTTGCGAAACCCATCATTCCAGAGACCCAGCATGGTATAAATGACTGTCTCTTCCACCACCTCTTTGGGCATAACGATGGTACCTGGCATACCCAGGTGGTGATAAGGATGACCACCATAGTTAAGAGGCGGAAAAGCAAGACTGACTTCTCTGCCCTGTTTAGCTGTGTAACGCCGCACACCCTCCAGAATCTGGGTTACCATGAAAGTATCCAGACCGCTGTTAGCATGGGGACCGTGGTTTTCGGTACAACCGATGGGAACAAAAACGATGTCATTCTTTTTACGTTTCTCAATAACAATATGTCGAGGAGTATTTTGAATATAAGTACCAGCTTTACCCAGCTCCGAAGGTGAAGGAATTTCATATTCTTTGAGAATAGCATCGATTTCTTCCTCACTGGCATCCCATATCTGTTTCTTCAGCCGGCCAACCTCGTTATCCTCAAAAACAATTGCAGGGTGTTCTGTGGTCAGCCACTTATCTTTCATAACTCAAGCACTCCTTTCCCAGCTTAAGAATTTACAGCAGTAACCTTCACAAGGTCTTTATCTGTTTGCAAACGGGCTAAATACTCGGGAACCTCATCCAGGGATATTTTCTTAGAGATAATTCTGGTCATGTCCATGCCAGAAGCCATGAGAGAAATCACGCGAGGGAAAGTCCCGTGCCCGGAATGGCCCTGAGCACCAACAATCTGAGCTCTTTTAACCTGGAAAACCTCGGGCGTCACAGGAACGCTGACGTCCGCACGTGCCACAATAACCACAGTGGAATTAATTCCCCTTGCTTTCCAAATCAAAGCCTCAAGGTCTTTCCAGATTATTTGGGGAACACCAGTAGCTTCAAGATAGAGCTTAGCTCCCATTCCCTGCGTAAAATCGAGAACCCTTTCAACAAGATCTTCTTCAAGGGGGTTAATGGTCAGGTCTGCACCAAGCTCTTGAGCCATTTTACGTCTCACTTCAGAGGGTTCAGAAAGAATGACCCTGGCTCCACCTGACTTTTTGAGAATAGCGCAAGCAGCGAGCCCAATCGGTCCACCTCCAAAAACCACCACGTTATCTCCAGGACGAATACCTCCTCCTCTCTCAATCACTGCGTTATAAGCAACAGAACTAGGCTCTACGAGGCTTCCTGCTAAAAAGAGGTTTTCTTCAGAATAAATACCTTCCAGTTCCCTTAAGCTCCAGAGGTACCTGGCATCCACCACAATATATTCTGCAAAAGCTCCATCTATATCGAAACCAAGCTCGTGTAGATTTTCGCAATGATTGGGATATCCATCGGCACAATGTCGGCAGTACCCACACCAGAGCATTTCTTCTGCTGTAACTGGTTCACCAGTAACGAAAGGCTGATTATTCCTGCGATTAATAGCCTCCGGGCCTGCCTCTACCACCTCTCCTGAAAACTCATGACCTAAAACACTTGGAAAACCAGTAAGTCCGGGATAGAGTATGTAACCATTTTCATCACTCTGAGCCATATGTACATCACTGCCACAAATACCACAGGCTCGAACTTTGATGAGAACCTCAGATGGTCTTTGAATTTTGGGTTCTGGAAGATCTTCAACCTTAACCTGAGGATACCTCCACACTTTACTCCCTAACCAGCTTACCTTCCCTTCAATATCTTTACTGCCAAGTTTGAAATCAGGCCGAGGATCCCATTTAGCATGAAGTCTTACACCCTTCATAATGACATCTCCCTTCTTTTGTGAAACTGGTTTCAGTATAAAGAGAAAGTCCAAATCTGTCAAGAGGGATAAAGAAGCGAAAATAAAAATGTTAACAACAAGCTATAAAATAGTTCGCAGGCTAAATAGAGCAAAATTGCTTTTGAAAACTTGCTTTATTTTTATAAAGCTATATAATAAAAAAAATAGATTTTTTGAAAATAGTTTCATAAATACGAGGATGTGCTATATGAAAAGTAAACAAAAAAAACCTTTAACCATAAACGACATAGCGCAAAGAGCCGGAGTATCCAAAGCTACCGTTTCACGAGTTTTAAACACTCCAGAAAAAGTTGCCTCAAGAACTCGGGAGAAAGTATTAGCAGTAATCAGAGCCACCAATTATCGGCCCAATCCCTTAGCTCGAGCCTTAAATATTCGAAAAACCGGAATCATAGGAGTAGTTGTTTCCGACATAACCAACCCTTTCTATGCAGTTATGGTCAAAAGTATCGAAGAAGTGTGTCGAGCCCATCAATACTATATCTTCCTCTGCAGTACTGATGGTAGAAAAGAAGAAGAGGAATTTTATGTTCGCTCTCTCATCGAAAAAAAAGTAGACGGGATCATTCTTGCCGCCACTCAGATGGATGGTAACAACATCCACCTTTTGCAAGAATTACAGGAGGCAGATATACCGTTTGTGTTTGTTTCTCGCCTTCCTCGAGATCGGGAGCTTTATGATTATGTAATGGTGGATAATGTTCAGGGAGGCTATATAGCCACCAAGTACCTCATATCACTGGGGCATCAGAAAATTGCTTATCTGGGTGGCCGCTGGAGTGCCTCCTCTAATCTGGATCGCTTCGAAGGCTACAAGAAAGCACTCACAGAAAATGGGCTCCCCGTGCGAGAAGAATATCTTTTCTATGGCGAATTTAAAATGGAAGGAGGATACAAGGAAGGTATAAAAATGCTGAGCTTAAGGGAAAACCGACCAACCGCGGTCTTTTGTGCCAACGATAACATGGCCATAGGACTCATTGAGGCTTGCCGAGAACATGGAATTAAAATCCCACAGGAAATTTCTGTAATAGGCTTCGACGACATACCCCTTAGTGCCATCAGATCCATCCAGCTTACTACTATTTCACAATCCATACCTGAATTAGGTGCTTTGAGCGGAAAGATCCTTATCGACAAAATCCTTGATCCTAACAAGAAAGATTCTCGGCAGCAGATAGTTTTCCCACCCAAGCTAATCATCCGCAAAACCTGTGCTCCTCCAAAAAATAGAAAGGAGTGAAAAACTTGCAAACCAGCTTTGCAGTTTCCATTCAGAAAACACAGTTTGGAGCCATAGCTTTTGGAGAGTCCTTTCGAGATATTGCTTTCACCTTAAAAAAACTGGGCTATAAGGGGGTAGAACTTGCTATAAGAGATCCTCAAAGTATCGATGGGGGAAAAATAATTAACGTGATAAAAGAACTGAACCTGGCAGTTCCAGCTATAGGAACCGGCCAAGCTTTTATCGAAGAAGGATTAAGTTTGAGCAGCCTTGATGATGCAATATGGGAGAAAACAGTTACCCGCCTCAAAGAACATATTAATTTTGCTGAACACTTGAAAAGTATGGTTATTATTGGCCTGTTGCGTGGAAACCTTTCCACTCAGGAAGAAAAGAAAAAAGAAGGTCTCAAGCGTTTTAAACATGCCCTCATAGAATGCAGCAGGTTAGCCAGAGAAAAAAAGGTAAGAATAGTTATAGAGCCCCTCAATCGCTATGAAATAAACTTTCTTCACACCATTGAAGAAGTTCTTGAACTCATTCAAGAACTTGGCCTGGAAAATATAGGTATTCTTGCCGATAGTTTTCACATGAATATCGAAGAGGTAGACCTTTGTCAAAGCCTTATAAAAGCGGGCCAGCGACTCTGGCACTTTCACATTGCTGATAGCAACCGCTGGGCACCGGGATTTGGTCACCTGGATTTCAAGCCTTTACTTCAAACCTTACAAAAAATCAATTATCAGGGTTTTATTTCGGCGGAAATAATCCAAAAACCCAGCTTTCTTGAAGCGGCCAAACAAACCTCTACTTATCTGAGTAACCTGTCCTTCGAATTAGGACTGATATAATAGAAAAAAGGTTGGTGCTTCCCAAGTATGTTCTGTAAACAAAAAAGGAGGTAGGCCATGCAAAACTCCTGCGATATTGGCATAATTGGAATGGCAGTTATGGGGCAAAATCTGGCCTTGAATATTGCTCGCAAGGGCTTTAAAGTAGCAGTGTTCAACCGCACAGCTTCCCGAACCGAAGAGCTGATGAAAAGAGTACGGGAAGAAGAAATTGTGCCCACTTACAACCTGAAAGAATTTGTTAATTCTCTTAAAAGGCCTCGCAAGGTGATGTTAATGGTCAAAGCAGGTCCTGCAGTTGATGAATTCATCGATAAACTCCTGGAGCTTCTGGAGCCTGGAGACCTCATTATAGATGGTGGCAACTCTTTCTATCAGGACACTGAACGGCGTATAAAAGAAGTGGAAGAGCGAGGACTGCTCTTCCTGGGCACAGGAATAAGCGGTGGAGAATATGGTGCATTGCATGGACCATCCATCATGCCCGGAGGTCACCAGGAAGGCTATGCCCTGGTAAGGGAAATCTTCGAAAAAGTAGCAGCCCAGGTGGAGGATGGACCCTGCTGTACCTATCTTGGACCTCGTTCAGCAGGCCACTTTGTCAAAATGGTCCACAATGGCATTGAATATGCCTTTATGCAAGCCATTGCTGAAGCGTATGATTTGCTCTGCAAGGTCTATCGTCTATCCAGCGAGGAAATCGGAAGGGTCTTCGAAGAGTTCAATCGCTCAGAAATTGCCTCTTATTTGATCGAAATAACTGCAGCAATCTTCAAAACCAAGGACCCAGAAACCCAAAAACCCCTGGTAGAGCTGATCCTGGACCAGGCAGAGCAAAAAGGTACAGGAAAATGGACCTCTCAAACCGCTTTCGACTTTGGTGTTCCCACGCCGGTCATCAACCAATCAGTCATTGCCCGTACCATTTCCTCTTTTAAAAAAGAGAGAGTTCACTTTGCCTCGCTCTGGAAAAACCACGAAATTTCACCGGTTGATTTTGACGATCAACATAAAGAAAAAATCAAAGATGCCCTCTTTGTTAGCATGATTGCCGCTTTTAGTGAGGGCCTCCATCTTTTAAAAGTAGCCTCTCAAGAAATGCAATATGGGCTCAATCTCTCCGAAGTAGTCCGCATCTGGAAAGGAGGCTGCATACTGCGTGCTCGGATATTGGGTCAGATACAGGAAGCCCTCCAGAAAGGAGAAGAAGAAATTCTCCTTTTCTCGCCAAGCTTTCTGGATGAAATTAAAAAACGAGTGTCTAAGCTCCGCGAAATAGTTGCTCTGGCCATTGAAAAAGAAATCCCAATACCAGTTTTGAATTCTTCGCTGACCTATCTTGATTCCTGGAAAAGTGAAAACTTACCAGCAAACCTCATCCAGGCCCAGCGAGACTTCTTTGGAGCCCACACCTACCGGCGGATTGATAAAGAAGGAGTTTTCCATACAATATGGGAGGAATAAGCCATGTTGTTCTTTAGTCTGGAAAAACCGAAAGGCAGTTTCAATCCTCACGAGTTTAGGGAAGCCCTGGTTGAAGCACTGCAAATCTATCCTGCAGGTGGCAAGAAAATATTAGCCATTATTCCCGATGCTACCCGCACCTTGCCCATGAAAGATATATTCGAGATACTTACCAAACAGCTTCTACCCAGAACCAAGCAGCTGGATTTCATAGTTGCTCTGGGAACGCATCCGCCAATGACCGACCAGGAGCTGAAAAACCACTTAGGAGTAACCTTTAAAGAAGCAGAAAGCCTGGGTACCAGGGTTTTCAATCACCATTTCCAAAATCCCGAGGAACTGGAAAAAGTGGGCACTATATCCAGAGAAGAAGTAAAAGAAATCTCTGGTGGATTGCTAAAGGAAGAAATTCCAGTAACCATAAACCGCTTGGTATTCAACTACGACGAGCTGTTCATTATAGGACCGGTGTTCCCGCACGAAGTGGTTGGGTTTTCTGGAGGTTACAAATACCTTTTTCCGGGAATTTCGGGAGCTGAAATCATAGACAAGTACCACTGGCTGGCAGCCCTTATCACTAATCCCAAGACAATCGGGCACAAGGAAACTCCAACCCGGGCAATCCTCAATAGGGCAGCTACTTTTATAAACATTCCCATTACTGCACTGTGTCTGGTAATGCGCGGTGAAGAACCTTGTGGAATCTTTCTGGGAGACCCTGAGAAAGCCTGGAGCAAAGCTGCAGATCTTTCTTCACAGGTGAACATCGTATGGAAAGAGAAAGCATTTCATACCGTCTTATCTATAGCTCCACCCATGTATAATGAGCTATGGGTAGGCGGTAAATGCATGTACAAGCTGGAACCAGTGGTTGCAGACGGAGGGAAATTAATTATATATGCTCCTCACATTAAGGAAATCTCGGTAACTCACGGCAAGTATTTGAAAGAAATTGGCTACCACGTAAGAGATTTCTTTGTAAAACAGTGGGACAAATATTGCCATTATCCATGGAGTGTGCTGGCTCATTCCACTCATGTAAAGGGCATAGGCAAATACGTTGATGGGAAAGAATACCCTCGAATAGAGGTTATACTGGCCACTGCCATTCCTCAAGAAGTTTGTGAAAAGATAAATCTGGGATATCTGGATTATAGAGATATTGATATTTCAAAATACGAAAATCGCGAAGAAGAAGGAGTCCTGGTCGTGCACCGGGCCGGGGAAATGCTCTATCGCCTCAAAGACGGAAGCGTTCCTGACATAGACAAGCTTTAAAGAAGAAGCAGGGTTTAGCTCCCTGCTTCTTCTTTCTGCACACTTTCAAATTTTATGCTTACCGTAGCTTTAGCAAGAATACCCCTTAAAGCATATCCCTTCTCTTGAATCTCTCTTTTGGCATCCTCGGTTAAATTTTGATCTTCCCCAGAGAGCTTTTTCTCATAAACGTAAACCACGAGTTCTCTCTCGGGTACAAACTGGGGAAGTTCTTTCTCTATATTTTTTGTTTTATCGATTAACAAAAAATCGCTCTTACGCAAAGTAACTGTAAAAATCTGTTCTTTCTGGGTACAGGAAAACTCGAGAGGACGGGTAAAATATTCATCGTTCTCGTAATCAGTGGACGCCTGAAGATAAACTTTTTCTCCCTGTGCTTCGCTTAACACCTTAAAATAAACAGTAACAAAATCTTCGCCAGCAACTCTTTGTAAATTTACACTCTCAATAGTAACTTTGGAAACCATAGAAAAAGCTGGAAAACAAAAGATGAAAACCATCACAAATACTAAGATAAAACTTTCAGCACTGCCAATCCAGATTCTTCTGCTCACTGTGCTACCCCCTTTCCAGCATTGGTTTTGATCAAAAGGCTGTCAACAAATTCTACATATCCATCACCTGATTTTGGTTCCCAAGCTTAAGGCAAATAGGGCCAGGGATTGATGATTTTTCCATACCTTCGTACTTCATAATGGAGGTGTGAACCAGTACTTCGTCCTGTGCTTCCAACTCTGCCAATGATCTGGTTTTTCTTAACCCGGTCCCCCACTTTTACCAGAATCTGAGAAAGATGCCCATAAACCGTTTCATAACCAAACTGATGCTGCACAATCACACATTTCCCGTAATTACCGTTCCAGCCTGCAAAAACTACTCTTCCTTCCGCAGTGCTCACCACGTTCCTCCCCAAAGGAGCTGCAATATCCACGCCAGTATGCCAGGCACGACGACCAGTAAAGGGATCTTTACGCCAGCCAAAGTTCGAAGAAACCCGACCCCAAGTTGGCCAGCGCATGGGCACCAAATTAAGCAGTTCCTCTTTTCGCTGAATTACCTGCAAGATTTCTTCAAAAGAGTGCTGACGGGCCAGAATTTCTGCTTGCATCCAGGAAAAAGTATCTTCAAGCATCCGAGAGCGTTGAGCAAAAGTGGGGTCTACCAGTCGAGGCAGAACCGGCAAAGTCGAAGAAGGAAACTCCATGAAAAGCGGACCACCCGCACCAACCACAAAAAGCGGAAATCCTATCTCCGTAAACCGGTCGAGAGGCACGTAGATCTCTGGAGAGGCCCCAGCAAGAGAAAGATTAATGCCTATTTTGTTGAAACGGGATTGCAAGTCTTTCTCGAGCAAATTGCGTACTTTCTGATCCAGCTCACGCAACGCAGAAAGCTCCTGTAGGATATTTTGAGCTTTCCGATCTAAATCCTGCAACCGCTCTTCTTGCTCTCTCTTTTGATTTTCAAGAAGCGCTATCTCTTTCTTTAGGTTTTCCGCTCGCTCAATGGCATAACAAAGCTCCCTGCGCATCCTGCCCTGGTACCATAAAACACCACCTACTCCAGCTCCAGCTCCCACAACAAATACCACCAGCGCCCAAAAAACTATTTGCCAGCGCAAATGAATCTTTTTAAAGTAACCCTCCTTGGGAGAATACCAAAAAACAGTAAAGTGCTTCTTCCTACCAAGCAAAATCATCCCCTCACTTTACATGGCTTTCGGTAATCAGAGAATAAAGACGACGCAATTCTTCCTCACTGTGATAATGAATAACAATCTTTCCCCCTCCCACCTGAACCCGAGCTCCCAGAAAACGAGTTAAAAGTTCTTCCACATTTTTCTCTTCCTCAACAAAAGAAATCACACCTCTGAATTTTACAGGAGAAGCAATTCTTTTTTTGCTAAGCTCTTTGACTTTTTTCTCAACCTCTCTGACTGAAAGAGACTTTTCAACAATATCTTTGGTTAACTCTAACTGCTCCTTTTCATTCTCAAGGCCCAGGAGAGCCTTGGCATGACCAACCGAAATTTCACCCCTACGCACCTTTTCTTTAATCGGTTCAGGGAGAGAAAGCAAGCGAAGCAAATTAGATATAGTAGAACGATTTTTACCAACTCTCTGAGCTACTTCTTCGTGAGTCAAACCAAAATCATCGATCAGCTTTTGCAAACCTTCAGCCATTTCAATGGGATTCAGGTCCTCTCTTTGTAAGTTCTCAACCAGAGCAAGTTCCAGTTTTTTGCTTTCTTCTGCTTCCTCAACAATAACCGGAACCGTCTTTAAACCAGCCCTTCTGGCAGCCCTTAAGCGTCTTTCTCCTGCTATGAGTTCAAACTCTTCCTCGTTTATCCTCCTCACCAAAAGTGGCTGCAAAATACCATAATTCAAAATCGACTGGGTAAGTTCAGCAAGCCCTTCTTCCGTAAACTCTTTTCGGGGCTGCAACGGATTTTCTCGAATACGCCCTATTTCAACTTCCTGAATGGTACGCGCCCCAAAAGTGCCAACTCCCGGAATCAGTGCTCCAAGACCCTTGCCCAAAGCTTTTCTATTCATCTTTTTTCAAAACCTCCCGGGCAAGCTCTCGATAGGCCATGGCACCTTTAGAAGTGTTATCATAGAGAATGATAGGTAAACCATGACTGGGTGCTTCACTCAACCGCACGTTCCTTGGAACAACAGTTCTAAAAACCTTCTCCTTGAAAACTCTTCTAACTTCTCTTTCCACCTGTTGCGAAAGAACAGTCCGCGCGTCAAACATAGTAAGCAAAACCCCAAACAGCTTCAAAGAAGGATTCAGAAAGTTACGTACCATATTCAGGGTATTGGTTAACTGACCTAACCCTTCAAGAGCATAATACTCACACTGAATGGGGACCAGTACATCTGTCGCCCAGGCCAGAGCGTTGAGAGTTAAAAGGCCCAGTGAAGGCGGACAATCGATAAGGATAAAGTCAAAATCCCGATCCAGAAGTTTCATAGCCTCCTTGAGTCGGTTCTCACGACCCACCATAGAAACCAGCTCCACCTCGGCCCCGGCTAAACGAATGGTTGCTGGCACCAAAAAAAAGCCCTTGAGAAAGGTTTCCTTTAAAACTTCCCCAGGGTTAGCATTTCCCAGAAGAAGATCGTAAACACAATGGTCTATATCTGCCCGGTTAAAACCCAGACCACTGGTGGTATTTCCCTGAGGATCTACATCAACAAGCAAGACTTCCTTGCCAAGTTCTGCAAGACAGGCTCCCAGGTTTATGGCAGTTGTGGTCTTTCCCACTCCACCCTTTTGATTGGCAATAGCAATAATTTTTCCCATAAGGCAAACAAAAATAAATAACCGGCCTTTAAAAAAACTGGCGGAGAGGGCGGGACTCGAACCCGCACAGCCTTGCGGCCTTAACCGGTTTTCAAGACCGGCTCCTTGCCAGTTCGGACACCTCTCCAGACTTATTTCATTATAGTAACTACCTGTCCTTTTTTCAACTTACTTTGTACCACAAGAGCAACTAAAGTTCCATCAAGGTGTAGGCTGAGTGAAGTACCTCCTGAACTCTCAGACCATCGTCAATAGTTGCGCCAAGGCCGTTTTTACCGCTCAGCCGCAATATGAAATCATGAGCACAAGCAATATGAGAGCGAACCCATCCCACTGCAAATTTACCGGGTAAAGCATTGGGAAGAGGATACTGTTGGACAACTTCCAGTGCCTTAAAACCTCTTTGACCTCCTAACTCTCCCCCAGGATCCTGAGCGTCATAAAATTCAAGAAAATTGGGCTGCATGGAGTTATAACGCAAGGCTCCCCTGCTTCCCTCTATTTCTATGCGCAACTCATCACATGAACCAGTTGCAAAACGACTGCACTCAATACTTCCCCATCCCCCATTATTAAGGCGAAAATCAACCAACGCCCAATCATCAACGTTTACTTTTTCCTTTTCTGAGGTTTCATAAGGATGAGGCCTTTCTTTTATAAAAGTCTCCCCCCAGGCTGAAAGAAGCTGGAAACCACCAAACAGGAAATGAATAAGGTCAATAAGATGCGAACCCAAATCAGCAAGCGCACCCCCACCAGCCAGCTCTTTCCGCATTCTCCAGCTTATTGGTCGTTTCGGATCTATGTAGCCGGAGTGCAAGTATAAAGCTCTAACACGGAAAATACGTCCCAAAAAGCCCTCTTCAAGAAGAGATTTGGCTTTCAAAATGGCAGGGGCAAAACGATTTTGAAAAGCCATACCAAAAGGAATGCCAGACTCCTTAACAGCCCGCCACATAGAAGAAGCCTCATCAAGGTTGGCAGCCAGCGGCTTATCACAGTACACCGCTTTACCACAAGAAGCAGCTTTTTCCACCACATGGCAATGCAAGGCGTTGGGCACAGCAACCACAATGATGTCTACACCTTTATGTTCGACAAGTTCTTCGAAAGAAGCAGTTACAAAAGGAACTCCTGTTTCTTCTTGAGCCTTACGTGCGGTTTCAATACGTGAGGTACAGATAGCCCTGATCTCGGGTAAAAGAGGCAGGTCATGGTAGTAATATGGCAAGGACGAAAAAGCCAGCGCATGCACCCGGCCTATAAAACCAAAACCCACGATACCAACGCCAACTTTATTCATCTACTCCACCTCAAACTGGGGAGTAATTACTTCCATACCATGCATGTAGGGTCGTAAAACTTCAGGAATGGTTACCGTACCATCTTCTCGCTGATAATTTTCAAGGATGGCCACCAAGGTTCTACCAACCGCTAACCCTGAACCATTTAAGGTATGTACATAGCCCAGACCTCCACTTCTCAAGCGATAACGAATATTAGCTCGTCGAGCTTGAAAGTCCTCGAAATTACTGCAAGAAGAAATTTCACGGTATCTATTCTGAGAGGGAATCCAAACCTCTATATCGTAAGTCTTGGCAGCAGCAAAACCCAGATCACCAGTACACAAAACAACCACTCGATAAGGCAACTCAAGAAGCTGTAAGATTTCTTCTGCATCTTGCAGCAAAGTCTCCAGTTCCTGATAGGAATCCTCGGGACGGGTAAACTTAACCAGCTCTACTTTATTAAACTGATGCTGTCGAATCAGGCCTCTCACATCTTTGCCATAAGAACCAGCTTCCCTTCGGAAGCAAGCACTATAAGCTACATAACGTAATGGCAACTCTTCTTCCCTGAGAATTTCACCACTATGAAGGTTGGTTACTGGAACCTCCGCAGTAGGTATAAGGTGCAGATCATCCTGACAGTGGTAAAGATCCTCGTAAAACTTTGGCAACTGCCCAGTGCCAATCATCGCCTGAGTATTAACCAGAAAGGGTGGGAAAATTTCCGTATAGCCATGTTTTTGAATATGCACGTCGAGCATGAAATTTATCAATGCTCGCTCAAGCATTGCACCAGCTTTCCACAGAACAACAAAACGAGAGGAAGCAATTTTAGCAGCCCGTTCGAAATCAATAATTCCCAATCCCTCGCCAATTTCCCAGTGAGGACGAGGCTGAAATTCGAAAGCAGGTATTTTACCCCACCGTTTAACTTCCTGGTTATCTTCTTCATCCTTGCCGACCGGAACACTCTCATGAGGCAGGTTAGGAAGCAAAAGCAGTTTCACCTTCCACTCTCCTTCAATCTTCTTCAAAAGGCTTTCGGCTTCTCTCACTTTTTCAGAAATTTCCTGAACTTCAGCAAGAAGCTGAGAAGGGTCGTGTCCTTCCCTTTTATATTGGCCAATTTGCTTTGAAAGGCGGTTACGTTCCGCCCTGAGTGCGTCCACCTCTTGCTGCAGATTCCTTCGGCGCTCGTCAATTTCTACAAGCTCTCTAAAAAGCTCCGAACTTAAACCTCTCTTGGACAAGCCTTCCTCTACCAACTCAGGATGTTCTCTGGCCCATCTCCAGTCCAGCACCGTATCACCCCCTACCCTTTAATAACACCCAGAGGACGAGCATAAACCACTTTCCTGGAAAGCCCTGCCCGGTCAACTACCTCCACCACTTGAGAAACATCCTTGTAAGCCTCTGGTATCTCCTCACGAAGTGTTGCTTTGCTCTCAGCAAGCACCAGCACTCCCCTGGCTTCCATTTCCTGAGCTATGTTTCTACCTCGTGATCTGCGGTCTGCTTCGGAACGACTCATCATCCTGCCCGCCCCATGACAGGTAGAACCAAAAGTCTCTTGCATGGCTTTCTCAGTACCAATCAGTACAAAAGAGCCCGTGCCCATATCGCCAGGTATCAATACTGGCTGGCCAATACTTCGATATTGCTGAGGTAGTACCGGATGGCCTGGACCAAAGGCACGAGTAGCTCCCTTGCGGTGAACTACCACCTTGACTTTTTTCCCTTCAACTTCATGTTCCTCGAGCTTTGCTATATTATGCGCCACATCATAAAGGACCCTGATACCCAGTTCCCGTGCAGACTTTCCGAAAACCTCCTCAAACGACTCTCTAACCCAGTGAGTAATTAACTGACGGTTGGCCCAGGCAAAATTTGCAGCACATACCATGCACTCAAAATAAGTCTTACCTTCTTCACTATTGAAAGGAGCACAAGCCAATTGCCGGTCAGGTAGAGAAATACCATATTTACGCATCGCGCTCTGCATAACATTCAGGTTATCAGTACAAATTTGATGCCCAAATCCTCTGGACCCGGTATGAATCATAACAACAACCTGACCTTCAAAAAGACCAAATATCTCGGCTATATCAGGCCTAAAAACTGTTTCCACTACTTCGATTTCTAAAAAGTGGTTTCCCGAACCAAGAGTCCCCAACTGGTCTTTCCCTCTTTCAATTGCTTTCTGGCTCACCTTATCAGGGTTTGCTCCAGGCATAGAACCTTTTTCCTCGGTACATTCTGTATCCTCAGGAAAACCCCATCCCTTTTTTACAATGTACTGAGCACCCTGTTCCATGACCTTCTTAAGCTCAGTGATCGAAAAAGAAAAGCGTCCTTCGGAACCTACACCAGAGGGAATGTTCCTAAAAAGGACTCGGAGAAGTCTATCAAGTACTGGTTTTACCTCCTTTTCCTCCAGAGAAGTAACCAGCATTCGTACTCCACAGTTAATATCAAAACCCACTCCTCCGGGAGAAATAACCCCCTCCTCAACCAGGGTAGCAGCCACTCCTCCAATCGGGAAACCATAACCCCAGTGAATGTCTGGCATAGCAAGTGATTTGCCAACAATGCCTGGCAAACAGGCTACATTGGCCACCTGCTCCGGTGCTTGATCTTTGCGAATGTCCTTTATCATCTTTTCACTGGCATATATCAATCCGTCAGTACGCATGCCCTTTTTGTAATCACGGGGTATAAGCCATCGCCACTCATCAATTTTTCGTAAAGGGCCCTTCCACTCCTCACCCATAGACCACACCCCCTAAACGTCAAAATAAACCTGTGCCCTGAAAAGACCTGGACGCACTTCTTCAATTTTTGTCTGATGATAAGTGCACGCTTTTATGTACCTCAAAATGCGCTGATTACCAAATCCTGAACGGCTTCCAGCAACTTCAGCCTTAATAAAATACTGGCCCATGCTCTCAACAACAAAATCGTTTAACAAAGCCTTTTCAACTTCAAAAATATAAAGCAATTCGTTAAGCCAGTTAACAAGTAGCGTTTCATAATCAATAGCTTCCACACTTACTTCTTTTTCAAAGTCTCTTTCCACATTTTCCAGGTCCTTCTGGTCAGCAATAATATGGAACATCCCCAAAGCAGCATTGACGAAGAGCTCCTCTATGCTCTTTCCCCAGGCAATCAGGCCCATATCGGCAGTATGGTCAATGACCTCAAATCTTTTCACAGAATCTCACCTAATAACCAAGGGGTTGACCTCCGCTGATACCCAGAGCTTCCTTCAGTTTGGTAATTAAAATCTCCGTAGCCCGAGTAAACACCTCTTCAGTATTGCCACCAATGTGAGGTGTACAAATTACGTTTTCAAGGTTTAGCAAATCTTGATCCGTCGGTGGTTCGGTATCGTAAACATCCAGAGCCACACCCCCCAATTGACCAGACACAAGCGCTTGATAAAGAGCCTTTTGATCAACTACTTTGCCCCGAGAGGTGTTAATCAAATAAGATCCCTTTTTCATTTTAGAGATAGCCTCTTCAGAAATCATGTTCTCTGTCTCTTTATTAAGAACAACATGCAAAGAGATAATATCACTTCTTACTAAAAGCTCATCGAGACTAAGAGCCCTTTTAACACCCTTTTCAATAAATACCCTTTCCTCAACATAAGGATCATAAGCATATACTTCCGCACCAAAAGCTTTTACCAGTTCCGCAACGCGGCGCCCAATGCCTCCAAAACCGATAACTCCCCAGGTTTTGCCCTCAATGGTACGCCCCGTACATTCGCCCTTAACCCACTCACCACGTTTCAAAAGGTTACACCCGTAATAAATACGCCTTAAAAGAGCAATGGCCAAACCGATAGTAAGTTCTGCTACGCTGGAAGTAGAAGCTTCCGGAGTATTGATTATTTTTATACCTCTTTCACGACAGGCTTCCTGATCAATGTTATCGATACCTACACCGGGGCGAGCCACAACTTTAAGCTGGGGAGCATTATCAATAATTTCCCTGGTAACTCTGGGTTTGGAACGCACTACAAAAATGTGTTTATCTCTAATGGCCTCTTTAATTTCCCCCTCATCATGAGAATTCAAGGAAAAAACTTGACCAATTTCGGCTAATCGCTTTTTCATATCCTCCGGGACACCATGTGCACAAAGAATTTTTATTGTATCCTGGCTCACACACCATACCCCCTTGTCTTCAAACAATTCCAAAACATCTCTGGTAAGTAAAATGACGCTTTTATACTAACATCGTTATAGAAAAGCTTCAAGCTTAAAAACAATTCTGAAATCTCCGGGATTACGAACAATCAATCAAGGTCAATAAAAAACCTTCGTTCTTTACTACCAAATAAACGCGCCCACTGGCGAATCAAGCAGGAAGGACGATCTCACACCAGCGCATGTATCGGTTGCTATGCAGTGGTTTATGAAACACTATAGGATTCCCATTCTCTTCCCTGATCCGGAGGCTTGTCTCTGGCTTCCTTCAGACTCTGTATGTGTATGTATTACTGCAAACACTACTGCTTTAAGCTAACAGTCGTGTTACCTTCACTCTTCGGGACTCCCACTCCGCACTCAGCGTTCAAGCACATAAAAAAAGAAAGGAGGTTGCTGGGTGAGCAACCTCCTTTCTCCAAATCACAACAAACTATTTTGCCTAAATGCTATTTCTTGAGCAAGGCTGCAGTACAGGCATCGACAAATTCTGGCACTTCCGGAGGAGTACGACCACTCACCAGCTGCCCATCAATAGCTGCAGCCCAATCAGGCATAAATTTACCACCACACAGCTCGATAGAGCTGGCACAAGCTAACCAACCTGCCACTGACCTGCCTGTCACCAGATCTGCCGCAGCTGCTGGTATAGGTCCATGACAAATAACAGCTATAATTTTTCCCGCATTATAGGCATCTTTAAGAAAATCACGGTGTAGTGCAGCAATATGTAATGGGTTCATCGCCCCTGGTATCCAGAGAAGATCGAAATCACTCATCTTGAGATCTTCTGCTTTTATAATCTTGTAATAGCTGTCGGGTATTTCCTGGAAAGGAATGCTTACCCCAAAATTTCCAATCCTAACATCAAGACCCATCAATGGTGGTCGAGACTGAATATAAGGCTTGAATAAGCCAACAACAAGCTCTGCTCCGCGATACATGAATTCAAGAGCTGGTGAACAAAGTTCTATATCCTCGAAATCGTCCGCCACCATAACCATAACTTTCTTGCCTCTAAGAATGCCTCTGTGAATATCCACAAAGTTAGGGTCAAAAACTTTGCACAGGGCTCTTAAAACAAAAGGGGCATCAACGGTATCTCTACCAGTAATTAAGTTTCCATCGACTACTACCGGCTCATTACGAAAGTCGGCAACTCTTTTAAGCATATAGTCCACTACCCTATTGCCAGTAACCTTTTTTTCGTTTACTGCTCCAACCTTGATTAAAGGCAAGATCCCTTCTCCAATAGCGGCTACGGGAACTCCCCTGTCAACTACAGCTTTTACAAAGTTAATTGCTACGTCATCAGCATACATTATGTCACCAGACCAACCACCTATTATGATTAAGGCATCGTAGTCCTCAGGATTGGCTACAGGAAGGTTAGCTACGTGGCCCTTGCCTGACTGAAGAACTGCAGGAGTTATCACCCTGTTACCGTTTATGCCTAATCCATTGAATCCAGCAGTGCAAGTAAGGCCCCATCTGCCAGTTGGTTCGACCGGTTCACCAGAACCAAATAACGCACGGGACACCTTCCAGAGGTGATTGTTGGAAAGAATAAACTGTGGAACTCCCCCAAACTCACCCACAAAATTAGCAAAGTAATAAGCTTGCCAGTCGCTAAAATCACAACCCACCAGAATACCTATCTTTTTGCCTGCCAGAGGTCCATTGGGTTTTATCTTGCCACCGTACTCCCCTGTCCAGGCAATGACTCCATCAATCTTTTCAATAGTAATTCCCGTTTTTTGAGCTTCCTGGAGGAAAAAATCAAAATCCATGTCTCAACTCCCCCCAATAGAACCAGAACGCAACAAGCCCACTAAGATCAGTACTCTCCAAAACATTTTCACTGCCTCTTCCCTCCTTTAATAATTGCGACTACAATTAATTGGCAAACTTCCAAACACTTTTGATGACACCAAGAAGCAACCAAAAGGAACAACTTTCACGAACTACAACTTTTATCCCTTTTCCTTTAATTTGGATAAACTCAGCTCCGAACCAGCAACGCACAAAAACTATCCGTTCTCTCAAACTTTAGTTTAGGAGTATATCATTGTCAACATATTGAAATTCAAGAAGTAGTTACGTTTATAGAACACTTGTACCATCTTTCAATATCGGTAATTGAGAAAAAGAAGCGTTTTGCATAAAGCATACCCATCCCGGCAAAACAAAAACCTTTTCTGAACGGAACCGGCCGCGACTCTTAAAAAAGCTGGCTCGAAAAGAGGAAACACATTCCCCAACATAGGGCGTGGAATTGGGCATCTTGTAACATCCGCAGTTCGGATTGTAAGGAGGAAAAGAAGGATTTACATAGTAGATCGCTTTAGAGAAGCTCTGAAAGCATTTGAAAAAGAACTTTCGAAATTAAGAAATGCTAACTAACTTCTCTCTAACAAAAGCGAATGCGGCCTCGAGCTTGCCAACTGATGATCACAAGATCAATCTTGCTCTCGTGTCCAACGTTTTTCATAATATAGTAGCTGAGGAAAAGGCTGAAAAAACTTTTAAGAGAGCCCCTGCGAGTTGTCAAAGTAGGGAGGGTTCTTGCTATAATCAAATCCAAAAGCGAAGAAACCCCTTCCAGGCCTCTACTTCTTATGAGGTTTCTCTTGAAAAAGGAAAAGAACTTAGAAGTTACTGGGGGCTTTTAAAAAAGGAATTATCCAGGTATTGGAGAATGTTGTGAGTGAGACAATAATCTTTCCGCAAATTGTTACTCTCTTGCCAAACCTGGTCTTTGGAGGTAAACCTTGAACAAAGATGCCAAAAGACCTGTTTAATCCTGGAAATCACATAAATCAAAGGGGAGAAATTGAGTGAGCCATATACTTTCTGCCGATTTCGGCACTTCCTCTCTCAAAATCAGCATTCTCGATCACGACCTGAACCTGATTAAAAGCACTAAAGTTAACTATACCTATGAAGTCAAAAAGGGTAAGGAAATTGAAATTGCTCCAGAAACGTTGCTTCGGGCCTTCAAAGGGGGAATCGAAAAGCTGGGTCAGAAGTATACCAAACAAATAGATTACATAATTTGCGATACCCTCTGCCCTTCACTTATTGCAATGAACCAGGATGGCAATCCACTTTACCCAGCTATTCTGCATCTTGATAGACGTAGCACGAAACAAGCCAGAAAAGCTTTACAAATAGTCGGCAAGGATAACTTTTTGAAAATAAACGGTAACCTTCCCTTCCCCGGTGGCATTTCATTAACCAGCATTCTCTGGCTAAAAGAAAATCATCCCGATCTTTATCGGAAAACCTCCGTATTTGGCCATTTCAACACTTTTTTGCAAAAATTTATGGTTGGAAATTTTCTTATCGACCCGACTCATGCCTCCTTCACTGGCCTTTATGAAACCCTCAAGTGGGGAAACTGGTCAAAAGAGCTATGCAAAGAGCTAAATATTGAACTTTCAAAGCTTCCCGAAATAGCCGATTCTAATCAAATCACCGGAAGGCTGAAAAAAGAAGCTTCCCGGTTTCTGAGTTTACGAGAAGGAATACCTGTCCTGATGGGTGCCAATGACACCGCTACTGCAGCACTTGGAGCCGGTGCCACAGAGGAAGGACAGATATTGAACATCTCTGGAAGCAACGAAATTATAACTGTCACTCTTGAGCGACCCCTACCTCATGAAAAGGTATACCTGAGGACGCACGCTGTACGTAACAGGTGGCTTCTTTTGGCCATCACTGTAGGAGGAGGAGCGTTGGAGTGGTTCCGTAAAGAGTTTTATCGAGAGATGTCCCGGGAAGAATTTTATGAAAAGTACTTTCCGGAAGTGGTGAAAAGAGCTGGCAAACCCCGGGTACGTTTCTATCCCTATCTTGCCGGAGACCGGCACAGCATCAACCAGCGCAGAGCCCGTTTTTCAAATCTTACTCTGGACACAACGAGAGAAGAAATGCTCTACGCACTTCTCTTTGGTATTTTCGAACCCATAAATCTGGTTCTTTCCACTTACCGTGATCGAGTAAAATTTAAAGAGGAAGTAGCCCTTACTGGCGGAATGGTAAACGAAGCTTTCCTGGAATTCAAAAAGAAAATATTTCCTGAGTTTATATTTAAAACTGTCAGAGAATGTGTAGCCATCGGAAACGGCAAGCTTGTTTTGTCAAGTAAGTCATAGTAATTCCACACAAACAACAAAACTTGAAAATCCGCAGAGGTGAGAAAATGGCTTATTCCTTTGACCTTTCCGGAAAAGTCGCAATTGTAACCGGAAGCAGCAGAGGCCTTGGAAAAGCAATGGCAATAGCTCTCGCTCAAGCAGGAGCAGATTTAGTAGTTACCAGCAGGAATCTTGAGAGTCTTAAAGAAACCTGCAAAACAATAGAGCAATATGGTAGTAAGACCCTTCCCTGTCAACTCGACGTAACTTCCATAGAGAGCATCACCCAAATGGTAGAAACGGTCATTGGTGAGTTTGGTCACATCGACATATTAGTAAACAATGCTGGCATGAACATCCGCAAGCCAGCGCTAAATTTGAGCGAAGAGGATTGGGATAGAGTTATCAACACCAACCTCAAAAGCGTTTTTCTTTGTTCTCAAAAAGTAGCTCCCTACATGATAAAGCAAAAATGGGGGAGAATAATAAATATAGGTTCGGCTACCTCTGTTTTTGGCTTTCCAAACATGAATCCTTACTGTGCAAGTCGGGGAGGAATTGTCCAGCTTACTCGCAGTCTTGCCGCCGAGTGGGGAAAATATGGAATAACAGTGAATGTCCTGGCACCAGGCTGGTTCCGCACAGAACAAACCCGGGTACTCTGGGAAAACCCGCGCTGGATGGAAATGATAACCAAAAGGATACCTCTGGGTAAAATTGGAGAACCTGATGAATTGGGTCCAGCAGTTGTATTTTTAGCTTCGGAACAGGCTTCTTTCATAACTGGAACCGTTCTAATGGTGGATGGGGGCTTCACGGGCTGTGACAGTGAAATAATGGACGTTTCTTATTTCCAGCAGAAATAAAAGCATTTTAAGGGCAGGCTTTATGACCTGCCCTTGGCTTAAAAATCTATAAAAACACTCTTAAAAATTTTAAAAATTCCCAGTAGTGATTTTTTGAGTGGTGAATAACAACAAATGCTTGCCTTAGTCACACTTTTATCGCAAAACTCGAGGTATTTTTATAATTAAAACATTTCACCCTCAGGAAACAAGGGGTGGAAAGAATCATCCAAATCCCTTTTTACAAAAAAATTAAAACTTTAATTGAAAAACCTCTTTTGGTAAATAGGCTTTTACAGTAAGTAGGGGATCCACCAGCTGAGACACCCCAAAATGACAGGTAGCGCTCATCAAGTAATAACTTTTTATAAAATCCCACCCTAAACATTCCTGGATGACTCTTGAGCATTCCTGAGCTAATTCTTCAAAAGCTACGTCAAGACTCGAAGCACTGTAAAGAAACACGAAATGTCGGTCGGTTTCCACCACAGGAGATTTTAATCCTAATTGATTTTCAAGTAAATTAACCCGTACTTTAACCTCGGCTGACACCTCCACTCCAGTTCCACATATTTCTCCGTCTCCCATGGCAGCGTGTACATCGCCCAGAGCTAAGAAGGCTCCACTTTGGAAAACAGGCAGATAAACTACACTACCCTCACAAATCTCACGGGTATCCATGTTTCCTCCATGCATACCAGGCGTGGTGGTGGGTATGCTTCCACTTAAAGGAGCCACGCCAATTACGCCTATCATGGGCCGCATTGGAAAAACAGTTCCCTCCAAATAGCACTTTCCTCCTTCAATTTCTACCATTTTGAAAAGATAATCATCTATTCTGGAATTCAAAACACCAATATGGGGATGAGTGGCTACTATTCCTAGAGAAAAACATTTTATCCCGAGAACTTCCACCTTAAGGAGTTGTCTCTTCTTGGCCCCCTTTATAATTACGGGGCCAGTTGCCGGATTAACCTTGCTGAAGTCTATGGAAGCTAAATCGTCTTTTTCTGTTTTGATTTGACCTCCGAAACAGTCCAGAGTTTCAAATACACATTCCTCTCCTGGCAAGCACTCGACAACACCGTTCATATCTGAGGAAAATTCATGAATTAAAAAATTATTAGTAACTCTTTTCATGCGTCTTTTCACCACCAATTTTTATCGCTTTCTTTTTAAGTCTATTCTTATAAATACACATCAATCACTTACTCTTAGGCAAGATAGGGATATGCCAGTAAGTTACCATAACTATCCACCCTCATTTCCCTTAATTCACCAACTATTTCTATATCCGGCCTGTGAGCAGCTTCGTAGAAAAGCTTCTCTGATATTTCCATTTCAGCTATCTCCAGTGTATTTTTAATTCTGACCAATCTTATTTCCCTTTCATCCTTTTTAGCCAGCTTCATAGCGACCTTAACTGCATACTCATCGTTTTTCAAAATGATAGGCAGAAATCCTCCCCTCAGAGTGCCTGAAGTCAGAATATTGGTATAGGTGGCATTGAAATCGATCTTATCGAATAATTTTTTGGTGGTAAGGTCGGCAAGACCAATACCACAGGCATTGCCATGGGTTTTTTCGGTAAGGTCCAGTGCGATTATTATTTTGATACCCTTATCAATACCCTTTGCGCGACCAATGACATTGGTATCCATTCCACTACCACTCACGTCCTTGCCGATTTCGTCCACCACCAGAACATCAATCCCAGCAAAGGGTATCTGAAGCATTTTGCACCTGTATTCTTCCAGTAGCTCCTTTTCTACCTCATAAAAATCCTCGGGCTCAACAGCTTGAATTTTGCATAACTTGTGGCAAGCGTTTTCAACCAGAGCGATACCAAAAAGTATGGGAGCTTTACGCAGTATTTCCCTTCCAACTTCGGGGATAACCTCTCTAAACCTTTCAAAACCAAGTTCATGAATTACGGAAGCCCCCTTGTGTTTTCCCAATCCAATGACCATCATTTTCATCAAACCACTTTCGACCTCTCCAGCAAAGTCGGTGTGAACCTTAACTCTGTTAACCACAATAATACCGTCAGCTAAAAAAGCATTCTTATCAATGTAAACAGGAACATTTTCTTTCGTTTCCCCAAGCTTGACCACTTCCATAGACGAAACTATCGGTGCACCAATGCTCTGCTCAGTTATTCCATAACTTGCGAGTATCTCTCTTTGAGCCTGAGCATCCCCACCACCATGACTACCCATAGCAGGAACAACAAAGGGTTCTCCTCCCATATGTCTCACTTCATCAACTATCGCCTTTATAACCTCTGCAATCCTGTCAATCCCCCTGCTACCAGCAGTAATGGCGATTCTCTTGCCTTTGCCGATTTTACTCCTTGACCTAAGCTTTTGAATTTCTTCTTTCACAACTTGCGGGACATTGTCGATGGCATCCCTGGGAATCTTTTGTCGTACTTTAGCCATGCGGGGTAGTTTCATGTCCTCAATACCGGGAACTGTGACTTTCGAAACCTCCAATTCTTGTCCCTCCCTGTTCTTAAGGCACCTAAGTGAAAACGAAAGGGGATTCTATCCAGCAATTTCAACTCGCGTTAACCAGATATATCCTTTTTACTCACCCTAAGACTAATCTGCTTCTCTGCTGAAAAGTAAACCGTAAATACGGTTTACCTCACGTTGAGGAAGAGCAAAGCCTTCAAGATGCACTCTTCATAAAAACCAGGGATTTCAACTTTAACAACTCTGGCTGGAATAACAGGGCACTCCCCCATAAGCCCTCAAAAGGTTTATAGCCCAATACCTGAACTATTGACTCACGATATACCCTTTCCAGAAAAGTATCCCAGGATAATCCTTTCAAATTGCCTTTCTTCATCAGATGAAATCAAAAATCAAGCAAATTATAACATACAAAGAAGTTTAGAAAATAAGCCTTTGACACTCTTGCCGCCAATTTTTATAATCGAAAAAATTTACCTTGAAAGGAGCTGATCTGTTTGCAAAAAGTACACTGGGCATTATGGTCTTGCCTGATTTTTTTAATTCTTCTTTCTTCCGGATGTTCGCTCACCCCCTTGTCCAGAAATCCCCTCCTCCAGGGAAGAGTATATATTGAGAAGTTTGAGAGAGATAATCTTCAAGGAAAACCGGTTCCCAACGCCACAGTGCAAGCGCTGGATATCGAAAATGGAAAGATCCTTGCCGAAACAAGGAGCAACCAGGAAGGATACTATTTTGTTTCCGTTCCTCCCGGCGGCCCCTATCTGATCCGGGTCATAAAAGGTAACCTCAGACTCCTTGATTTCTCGCCAATCACCGAAGAAAACAAAATTTACAACCTGGACCTCGCTGGAATATCTTCGACAGCTATCACTCTGGTATTTCTCGAAGCAACCAGAGAGGGCTATGACCTGCAAAACGCCGATATCGACTCTCTTACGAAAATAGCCGAATTCGAGGAGCTATTAGGAACGATCCAGAAGATAGTCGTCAACAACGGAAATCCTCTATATAACCAAGAAGCGCTTCGACTCGCAAGAGAGCTATTAGGCTTACTTTTCTTAAACCCACCTCCTCCAAACCCGCCAAGCATTACAGAAACTCCTGTTTTCTTGCTTCCAATCCACAATACCACCCGTGACAAATACTATTTCACAATGCAAAACGCCATTGATGACGCCAGAAATGGAGATATTATTGTAGTTTCACCGGGAACTTACCGAGAAAACATCGATTTTAAAGGAAAAGATATCACCTTGCAAAGTGAAAACCCCGATGATCCTCAAGTGGTTGTTAAAACCATTATTGAGGGAGCAAACAGGGGTAGTGTAGTGACCTTTCAAAGTGGTGAAAGCAGCAAGGCGGTGCTTCGAGGCTTTACCATTCAGAACGGCTCAGGCAATACTTCTTCTCAAAGTTCCAATTTGTCTTGTGGTGGCGGTATTTTTATCAAAGATTCCTCTCCCACTCTTGAAAAAAACCTGATTTTGCGAAATAGTGCCGATTGCGGTGGCGGAATATACATTGAGAACGGCTCACCTTCTCTCCGAGGAAACACTATAGAAGCAAATATCTCTGCCACTTTTGGTGGTGGTATTTGCCTTGTTAAGGCTTCTCCAATTATCGGAGGCAACAATGTTGGTTCCAAAAATATCATCCAGAACAACCAATCGGACTCAGGCGGTGGTATATACGCAGACCAAAACAGCACAATCACCAGTGACGGTATTCTGTGGGACCGAGCTTTTTATGTCTCCCCCAGTGGCTGGCCCAGTCCCAACTACGTAGCTTTTAACACCTTTCTTAGCAACACCCATACTGGAGGAGACACTGGTTCCCAGGTTTATTTTGAAGCACGTAACGTCACCTTTACTGTGGCGGGTTCTGGAGAAATCAAGATCTCTGATAGTATAGTTACCAA
Organism: Atrimonadaceae bacterium G-SL-SR-0-11; assembly: GCA_048814795.1. Classification (GTDB taxonomy): domain Bacteria; phylum Atribacterota; class Atribacteria; order Atribacterales; family Thermatribacteraceae; genus Thermatribacter. The sequence continues at coordinate 2,033,082 of CP184673.1, forward strand.
TCAGTCCTTATCCCTTCCTATCGGGGCAACACTCGAAATTGAGGCTACACCAGAAAAAGAGTACCTGTTCCAGCAATGGACAGCAAGTGCCGGAACAGTGCAGGACAAAAGTCAATACCATACCACCTACCTCGTCCCACAAAACGATGCTACGCTAACTGCCAGTTTCCTGCCGCTCAGGGAATTCACCTTCCAGATCCAGGGCTCAGGAAGCATAGAGGTCTCTGTGGTATCCAGGCCACTCACCTACAACGACTTTGAAGGCAGTACCACTACTTCATCTGAAAATCACCAGTATGTACAGGGAACAGTACTCAATTTGAAAGCTACACCCAGCACCAATTATGGTTTTTTAAAGTGGGTAGTTGACGGCGTTGATTACTCAAGTGATAGCTCCGTAACTCTCACCGTTTCTCAGAACACGACTATCCAGGCAGTTTTTGGATTCATCCGCGAAATAACTTTCAAAGTTAATCCTGGCAATGGAACCAATGTTGGAAGCATCTTTGTTAATGGTGTAGAGGCTTTAGACGGAAAAACTAAAACCCAAACTGTCCAATATTATCCCGAAGGAAAAAACATCATCGTTGAAGCCCGGAATCTTGCTGGGAACTTTCAAAGCTGGAACACAGGAAGCAGTAATCCCCACCTTTCATATGAGGTAACAGGTAATGCCATTATAACTGCTAACTTTACCACTCCTCCCATAAAAAATATCACCCAAGCGACTTATTTTAGAACAATAAAAAATGCTACACTCAGCGCCCAGGCCGGCGAAACCGTCGAAGTAAATTCAGGAACTTATTACGAAAATGAGATAACAATACCAGAAGGCGTAACTCTTAAAAGCAGCGATGGAAGAGATGTAACCATCACCATCATAGACGGCAACAAAACCTCACCTGGAATAACTCTTCAAAATGGAGCTCTTATTGAGGGATTCACCATACAAAACTTTTCCTCAAGCGCTGTATATGTAGCAGGTGAAAACTGCACAGTCAGAAACAACAACATTCTGAACAATGAAGCAGAAAACGGTGGTGGCATCTACGTAAGCAGCGAAGCTAACAGTTGTGAAATCCATGGAAACACCATAGAAAATAACCAGGCATCAGATAATGGAGGAGGCATTTACGTATCAGCTTTCAACAGCGGAACTTCCATCTATGGAAACACCATCCAGTATAACCACGCTAATAACAAGGGAGGAGGAATTTATATCGATGCTAATATCTCCTGCTACAGTAACACTGTCTATAAAAACACAGCAGGGTCAGATTGCTCCGAGATCTATATTGTTGGCAAGTTGTGTGAATAATTCTCCCCAAAAAGGGTCTTTTTGAGCCCTGTTGTCCCAGCAAGACAAAGACTGTAGCAACACAACAGCACTGGAAAAATTCGTAGAGAAATAACGAAGAAAAGACGAGGAAGGGAAGAAACCTCAAAGAGAGTTTTTTCCCTTCCTCAAACGTGAGAAAACTTACTTCTTATAAAGTGGTCCCAGCGTTTTACAAGCCCTGAAATCAGCCCCTTCCAGATCCTCGGTGCCAAAAGCACTCCAGATGCTGGGCCGGAAAATACGTTCTTCTTCCACGTTGTGCATATTGACAGGAATACGCAATAGCGAAGCAAGAACCAGGAAAAGATCTCCTACATGTCCGTAACAAATGGAACAGTGGTTAGCTCCCCAGTTTTCCATCACTGAATAGACACTGCGAAAGGCGTTTTTCCCGGTAAGCTTGGGTACAAACCAGGTGGTGGGCCAGGTGGGATCGGTTCTTTCGTTAAGTATCTTGTGCACCTGAGGAGGAAGTTCCACGGTATACCCCTCGGCTATCTGGAGCACTGGTCCCAAGCCTTTAACCAGGTTAATGCGGGAAATGGTTACCGGCATTCCCCCTCGAGTGGTGAATTGACTGGAAAATCCTCCTCCTCTGAAATAACCCAGATTGGCATAGCAAAACCGGGTCGCTTCAAGGCATCTCTCAACTTCCTCGGGAGTAATTTCCCAGAAAGGTTTAATAGCAGGCTTGCCGTCGATCTCTTCTTCTCCAGTTCCATCAAGGGCTGCCGCTCCGGAATTAATAAGGTGAATAATACCTTCGCTTGCCAGCCCCTCTGGCTTCCAGCCGCTGACTCTTTCAATAGCTCTGGGGCTCCAGTAAGTCCGCACATCAGCAAAAATCTGGGCAGTATTGGTAAGAAGGTGTCCAAAGAGCATGCATACCGCATTCAAGCTATCATTTTCAGTAGCCAGAATGTAGGGCTCTCGCAAACCGTTCCAATCAAAGGAAGAGTTCAAAATAGCTTCCATAAAATCTCCATTGGGGAAATGGTCTGTCCAGTGTCGCTGACCCTGAAAACCTGCAATAATGGCATTGTGGCCCAGGCTTTCTTCAGGAAATCCTTTCTCCTTAAGCTTAGGATTTCCCACCATCAAGTCTCTAACTATGATTGCCATAGAAACCACAAAACGCCATACTTTTTCTTTGACATCGGCACTCACCCTCTTTTCAGGAGGATTGGGATCCATGCCCTCCTTGCAATACCTTTTTACCCAGGAAAGAGCTCGTTCCAGCTCCTCTTCGTCGTAAATCTTCTCTTCGATGCGCCTTAAAATCTCTGTCATATCCACATATTCAACCCGCATACCAAGATAGTCTTCAAAGAAATCCACATCCACTATGGAACCAGCAATACCCATAGAAACGCTACCTATGGCAAGATAGGACTTGTTCTTCATTATAGATACGGTAAGTGCTCCTCGAGCAAACTTGAGAAGCTTCTCCTGCACATCTTCGGGAATAAAATTATCATCCTTATCCTGCACATCCTGTCCATAAATTTTAAAAACAGGCAAACCCTTTTGGTTGTGAGCCGCAGAAACCGCTGCAAGATATACTGCTCCAGGGCGCTCGGTGCCATTGAATCCCCATACTGCCTTGGGTAGTTCTCTCGACATGTCCATTGTCTCTGAACCATAACACCAGCAAGGAGTAACTGTTATAGAAACACCAACCCCTTCTTTCTGGAAAAACTCATCCACCATTCTTGCCTCAGCAACACCACCAATGCAGCGATCCGGAAGAACACATTTTACTTGTTCTCCATTGGGTAAAAAAAGATTTTGTTCCAAAAAATCTGCTACCAGCCGAGCAAGTCGCATGGTCTGACCTTCCAGAGACTCCCTTACTCCACCATAACGCCCATCAACAACCGGGCGAATGCCTATTTTAGGAAAATCCTCTACAAACCTCTTTTCTCCTCTAAATACCTTAACTGAACTCGACACCAAAACTCCTCCTCCCTTAAAATAAAATATTCGATGTTCCAGATTAATGAAATTGATTTAATTTTACCTCCCAATTTCTACCCAAAACCAACTCCGAACTCCCAAAAGTTTTTCCACCTTTTCTCTTGAAAGCCTTATTAAGGCTTATTGTAAGTTATTGTCCTCAGGTCGTCAATTTATCAATTTTTAAAAAATCTTCGACATCGATTGCAAAACTCAAAACTAACCAGCGGAAAAATCTACAATGCTTTCCACCCTCACTCCAGATATACCCGAAACCAAAACACTACTCTCGCTAAACTTTGCTCTGGCACAAAATCACCTTGCAAACATTGGAAAAAAAGCAAAACTACATAACAGATCCGGTATCAACGCAAAAAAACACACTGCAGTTTTCATCCAGGCAAACAAGCAAAGGAAAACCAAAAGTTTGGAACATAACTGAGAATAAAAGCACCCGGGCAATCAGAGGAGGCACTTTATGGGAATTGGGTATGGGCTCTTTCTTAGAGAAAATACTCTGCGCTCATCGAGTTTCTCCTTAGAGGGGTCGGCGTTGGCCTTACATAACCTCGATCATCTCAAAATAAAAAATTAGTGTTCCAGTCAACCGAACTTTTACCTACCTCAGGTACTTGCTTAATCTGGACTCTCCCGTATAGTGCATAAGGGCTTCAACCTGAACATTTGTTTCTACAGCATATGAACAGTAGTTTTCACGAAGATAAGCGATGGGATCCTTTATATCACGCCAGGTGTAAAGCAAAGCTCCAGCAAGATAGCCTGTGCGTCCATGCCCCCCAATACAAAAAACAGCCACTCTTTTACCCTCTTCAAGCTTCTTAATCAGTACGTTAACGTAGTGTTCCAGAACATCTTCAGGAAGAATGTAACCATCGAGAATGGGAATATACATGATTTCGCCCCTGAAGCCCAGCTCCCAGATACCCCCTGGTAGATGATCCAGGGGGACCAGAACTTCTACGCCCTCCTCAACGAGTTTCTCCCAACCACTTAAACCACAAAGATATAACTTCTCAAACAAAATTGTAGGATTTTTATGACAAGCTGACATTGAATGTCACCCCAATTAATCATTAATCACAAAAGGAACCAGAGCTGATTTAACCTTAACTCCAGGAATGTTTCCCAGCTTACCTGTCAGGGCTCCGATTTGGTCGGTATCTCCGTTAACAATCAAAGCGATGACCGAGATGTTGTGCTCTCGATAAGGAATTCCCATTCTGCCCACTACAATGTCCCCAAATTCACTTAAAATTCGATTCACCGTGCCAGCTTGTCTTTTCCTATCGGAGATCACGATGCCAACCACACCCACTCGCTCATTCATCTTGAAATTCACCCTTGCGAACCATTTTTTGATTCAAGAAAAACATATCCCGTTCAAGCTCAACGTATAAGTTATACCACCTATCAAACCAGTCCAAACATTCCTTACGAGGAGTATATTTCCTTTTTACCCGAAAGGTTCTCCGATAGGCTTCGTCAGCACTTTCATAAAAACCGCTTCCCAAACCTGCAAGTAGAGCTGCTCCTTTCAAGCTACCCTCCGTATCTTCGGGAACCATAATTTCTTTTTTTAAAACATCGGCCTTCAGCTGCATCCAGAAGCTATTACGAGTACCTCCACCCACGTTACTCACTTCCTTCGTCCTAACCTTCAACTCTGCTTCCATACCTTCCCATAATTTCCGGTACTCAAAACAAATTCCCAGTACCAGCCCACAAAAGAGTTCTTCAACGCCTGCGCTTCCCTTCAAACCCAGGAACGCCGCCTGAGCTCCAGGATAGTGAGCACCCAAAAGATAAGGTAGAAAAATAGGGATATCCTCTTGCGGAGGTAAGGATAGAACTTCAAAAAAAGAATAATCCTTGCCGGTAATTTTGAGCAACCAGTCAATGGCATAACCGCCACTATAAATGCCGTTCATAGCGTACAACCTGGGGAAAACCACATGCTGTCCCCAAGAAAAGGGTTTGCTGAACTCAGAAACTTCAACCTGGGGAATAGAAACAGGAATCATGGTCAAAGATTCAGTAGTCCCGGTAGAAATGAGAGCTCTGCCTTCTTCAAAAATCCCACAGGCCAGAGCCGCACAGAGATGGTCATGACCACCGGTAACCACAACCACCTTATCAGAAAAGCCCAGCTCTTCAGCTATGTTTTCTCTCACCAATCCTATAGCTTTACCTGAAGGACAAAGAGGAGCCAGCTTCGATTCAGGTAGGCCCAAAATAGAAAGTCCTTCCTCCCACCAGGAAAGGCTTTTCTGGTGGAAAAACATGGTGCGCGAGGCCAATGAATAATCAAAAGAAAGCTCTCCGGAAAAAGCATATAGTATATATCCGGACATCGAAGTCCAGACAGCGGCTTTTTCAAAACGCTCGGGTTCTTTTTCTTTGTGCCAGAGCAACTTGTAAAAAGAATACTTGTTTTGAGGTAGAAGACCGGTTATCTGGTAAACTTTCTGGGGATCTAACAAATTTTGCATTCTCTCAAATTGTTCCTCAGTGCGGGTGTCGTACCAAGGAATACAATCTCCAATTACTGTCCCCCGAGCATCAATGCTAACCATCACTTCCGCAAAACTGGAAACACTTAACGCAACAATTCTCTTTCGCAAAGCTATATCAAAACTCTTAATAACCCTGAGAAGAGACTCAAAAATTTCTCTCGGACGGTAATTTTCGCCATAAGGACTTTCAACAAGCGGTGTCCGAAAAGAAGCAAAAGCCATCCTCTTCCCCTCAGAATCATAAACAGCCACCTTGGTATTGGTGGTTCCAACATCGATACCCAGCAAAAATTTGTCTTTACTCATAAAGCAAAATTATCCCTTAACTTCCGCGGGTTCACTCTCCAACTTTAAATCCGAGAAAACAACACACCTACTGCGCGAAACAAAAACAATGCACTTGGTGGGACATTTTTCGACACACGCGCCACATAGAGTACACTTCTCATGGTCGATTATTATCCTACCTTCTTTAAAGCTTATTGCCCCTACCGGGCAGGTCCTCACACAAAGCTGGCACTTGATACAACCTCTTTTGCACACTGCTCGCACTTCTTTTGCGCTCTGCAGGGAAGTGCAGGCAACCACTACCTGATCTTCCTGAAAAACCAAACCCAGAACGTTGCGCGGGCACTCACGCACACATTTACCACATCCAGTGCACTTCTGCCAATTTATAACCGGTAGTTTCTCTTCTTTATCGATTACGATAGCCCCAAAGGGGCACACTCGCTCACAGGTACCATAACCCAGACATCCAAAAGAGCAAGCTTTGGGAGAAAGACCCAAAGCTGCAATCGCCCTACAGTCCTCGATGCCATGGTAATCAGCCAACTCCTGAGCCGTTTCTTTACCCCCCTGACAGAGAAGCAAAGCTTTTTGAGGTTTGACTCCTGAAACACTTGCTCCCGTTAGTTTAGAAATCGCCAACCACACTTTTGCACCCCCCACTGGACAGGCGTTTACAGGGGCATTGCCCAAGGCAATAGCTTCAGCAAGACCACTGCAACCAGGATAGCCACAGGCACCACAGTTTGCTCCAGGCAAAATTTCCTCGATTTTCTGAACCAGAGGATTAACTTCCACAGCAAATTTTTTTGCAAACCATCCCAACATCAACCCAAAGAGGAGCCCCAACACACCAACCACAATTCCAGGCAAGACTATTCCCATTTCCAAGCCTCCTCACTTGATAAGACCTTTAAAACCCACAAAAACCAGCGCTAAAAGGCAAGTGGAAATAAAAACTATGGGATAGCCCCTCCAGAAGTCAGGGACCTTGTTAAACTGCAATTTCTCCCGGATTCCAGCCAGTAAAAGCAAAGCTACCGTGAACCCCAGGGCCACACCAATGCTGTAAATAGCCACCTGCAAGGGGCCATAACCATAATCAACCCCAAAAAAGGTAACCGCCAAAATCGCACAATTGGTGGTAATGAGGGGAAGGTAAATTCCCATAGCTCGATAAAGATTAGGCAAGTTCTTTTTGAGAATTATCTCCACCAGCTGCACTAAAGTAGCAATAACCAGAATGAATACCATAATCCTTAAATACTCAAGATGCAGAGGAACCAGGATGAAATTCCAGAGTACCCAGGTAACCAGAGAGGCAAGCACCATCACAAAGGTAACAGCCATACCCATTCCCAGCGAGTTAACCACGCTCGAAGACATACCTATATAGGGACAGAGGCCTATATAGCGGGCCAGAATTATGTTGTCAACAAAAGCAGCACTCAAAAATATTTTGAGTAAGGTAAGCAATCCTGTATCCATCACTTATTCCCCCTTGCAAAGCGGTTCAAAAGAGCGATGTAGATACCAATTACCAGAAAAGCTCCCGGAGGTAAAATCATCACCATCATGCCCTGATAGGTAGCTGGCAAGACAGGAATCGAGAGAAGTTGCCCGTAACCGAAAAGCTCTCTGACCACTCCAATAGCAGTGATGATCAAAGTAAAACCCACTCCCATACCCAGCGCATCCACAATGGAGGGTAAAAGAGAATTCCGAGAAGCAAAGGCTTCTGCCCTACCCATGATCATGCAGTTCACAACGATCAAAGGTATAAAAATACCCAACGCCTTGGAAAGCGGCGGAAGATAAGCCTTCATAACCAGATCCACTATGGTGGTGAAAGTGGATATTATCACAATAAAGATGGGAATGCGCACCTGATTGGGGACAAAGTTGCGAATTAAAGAAATTACTATGCTCGAGCAGGTCGTAACAAAAATTACCGCTGCTCCCATAGCTAAGCAGTTTTCCACCTTAACTGAAACTGCAAGCACTGAACACAGGCCTATCATCAAACGTAGAATAGGGTTTTCTTCAACAATGCCATTTTTAAAAACGTAAAAAAAGCTCCTCCTGTTACTCACGGGAGCTACCTCCTTTCAAATAGTCAATAACCCCAAGACAGGCCCGAACCATAGCCCGAGAAGAAATAGTAGCCCCAGTTATGGCTTTTACATCTTGATTAAGCTTGAAAGGATCGGCAACTGACTTTCCAACAAATTGTTCAAGAAACCCAGGCTCCGCAACATTGGAACCCAAACCCGGGGTCTCCTGATGTTCCAAAATCTGAATACCGGTAATTTCGTCATTTGTCGTCGAAACCCCTATGAGCATAACAATTGGGCCTCCATATCCACTGCTTGCAACCTTAAAAACATAACCTATCTCCTTATCCCCAGAGAAGGCTTGATAAAGCTCTAAAATAGAAAAATCTTTGCTTTCTGTTTCCTTAGGCAAAGACAGCTGCATTACCTGAAAACCGTCAGCACCCGGAAAAACCGCTCTCAAAGCTTCCTTCAACTCTTCCTGAGATCTGCGCAAGATTTCCTTCTGAGTAACTTCATTCACTGCCGCCAAAGATACTGCAGCTATTACACAAACCAAGGCCAATACCAACGCCACCTTTAAAATATCTTTCATCTTGGTTTCACCCCAAATCTTCTGGGTTGACTGCGATCCATAAGAGGAACCAGGGCATTCATAGCCAGGATACCAAAGGTAACTCCCTCAGGATAACCACCCGCAATGCGGATTAAAGCCGTAATTGCACCCGCTCCAAAGCCAAAAAGGTAACGCATGTTTTTAGTCATAGGAGTGGTCACATAATCAGTCGCTTTAAAGCAAGCACCTAAAATTGCACCACCAGCAAGAATATGATAAAGAGGATTTTCACCTCCCAGCAATGCTACCAGTGATAAACCAACAAGAAAGAAAACTGGAATATCCCAATTCACAATACCCCTCCACAGGAGATAGAAAAAGCCAGCCAGTAGAAGCAGGGCAGAAATTTCTCCAATAGATCCTGGAACCAGACCCACAAACAAGCGCCACAGTATATGAGGGTCTATCTGCTTCAAAGTACCATAACCAAACATCTTGGAGATACCAAGGGGTGTGGGAGTGGTAACCACATCGACTCCCGAAGTCAAACCGGTTGCACCTCCTTCCAGATTTGGGAAAGCGAAAGGAGCTCTGGCAACCCAGGTGGTCATGGCCTGAGGCCAGGAAACCAGAAGAACTGCTCTTCCTACCAGGGCAGGATTAAAGATATTCTGCCCCAAACCCCCAAAAACTTGTTTTCCAAGCAGAATTGCTGCTCCTCCTCCCACAATGGGAATCCAGAAGGGACAGCCCGGAGGAAGGGAAAGCCCTAAAAGCATGCCGGTAACCAGAGCGCTACCATCAAATATGGACAAAGGCTTCTTAAAAAGCCAGCAGTCCAAAGCTTCAAACCCAACACAACTCAAAATGGACAAAAACAAAGGCCAGAAGGCGTAAGCAGGACCAAAGAAATAAATACCCCATATCGCTGCAGGAAGAAGTGCCCAAAAAACCTGCTGCATAATCCAGGGAACAGTTGTTGAGTCTTTGATATGGGGAGATGGGGTAAAAACAAGCTTAACGGCCTCACTCAACTTATTTTCCTCCCTTCCTCGACCTGCGAATTATCTCTGCTTTGGCAAATTTTATACGGTGAGTTATGGGTATGCCAGCCGGACAAATATAAGCACAAACCCCACACTCTATGCAATCCATAGCCCTGAACTTCTCTGCTTCCTCAAAAGCTCCAAATTCAGAAAGCCGGGCCAGCTGGCTGGGAATGAGGTTCATGGGACAGTGATTGACACACCTTCCACAGCGTATACAGGAATACTCTCTGGGAGGTCGGAATTCCCTCATAAAAAGAAATCCCGAAGTACCCTTGATAACCGGCACATTAAAAGAAACCTGGGCAATTCCCATCATGGGTCCTCCCATAATAACCTTGCGAGGAGGCTCTGTAAATCCGCCGCAAAGGCTTATCAAATCCTCAAGCAAAGTCCCAATCGGAACCAGAAAATTTCCACGCTCTTTTATACAGTCCCCGCTTACAGTGATTACCCGTTCCACAAGTGGTGTTCCCTCAAGAGCCATTCTTCCCAGTGCCCAGGCAGTTTGAACGTTATTGACCACGACTCCGACATCGAGAGGAAGGCCACCAGGCGGAACTTCCCGACCCAGGATAGCCAGAATTAGATGTTTTTCAGAACCTTGAGGATATTTAGTAGCCAGAGGAACCACCGTGGTGGGAATGGTAAGCTGTTTTACCTTCTCTTTGAAAACCTGAATACAATCAGGCTTGTTCTCCTCAATGCCCACAAAAGCAGCTTTAGCTCCACAGGTACGAGCTAAAATTCGCAAACCTACAAGAATTTCCTCCGTGCGCTCTAACATCACCCGATGGTCACAGGTAAGGTAGGGCTCGCATTCGGCACCATTAAGTATTAAATATTCGATCGTTTTCCCTTGAGGAGGGGAAACCTTAACGTGGGTCGGAAAGGCTGCTCCTCCCAGGCCAACCATACCTCCCTCACGAATCCACTTTCGTAAGAAATCCGGCTCTAAATCCTCAATCGCTTCTACAGGTAAAGGTTCCTGATGCTCCTCCTCTTCACCATCCCTTTCTATGACAATCGCTTTGAAAATCCCCCGGGTCGGATGTGGCCAGTCGACTATAGCACTCACCACACCACTCACCGAAGCATGCAAGGGCGCACTCACAAAAGCATCGACATCCGCTATTTTTTGTCCCTTCCTTACCCGATCACCCTTTTTAACCAGCGCAGAAAGAGGTGCTCCGGTGTGTTGTATCAGGGGAAGAACCACCTTTTCCGGGGGCTCAATTACCCGAATTGCGCTTGAAGACGTCAGCTCCTTAAAAGTACGGGGAGGATGTACCCCTTTAGGAAAAGTTTTTACCCTCATACCATATCTCCTCCATAGCTTCTTGATCGCTACTCCATAGCAAAATCTTCCTCAATAAAACGAGTGTGGAAACGACCCTTAATAAAATCCCCGTTTTGCAAGATTCGCAAATGGAAAGGAATGGTAGTAGATACGCCTTCTACAAAGAAAGAATGCAAAGCCTCGTAAGAACGCCGTAGAGCAAAATCCCGATTTTCATCCCAAACTATTAGCTTCGCAATTAAAGAGTCATAATAAGGCGGCACCACATATCCAGAGTAACAGTGTGAATCTACTCTGATACCCGGACCACGAGGTATTTCAAACCTGGTTATACGACCCGGAGAAGGAGTAAAGTTACGAAAAGGATCCTCGGCATTAATTCGCATTTCAACTGCGTGGCCCTTGAAAGCAATATCTTCCTGAACGAAAGGGAGTTTTTCGCCACTTGCTGTTTTAATCTGCTCCCGAACGATATCCACACCGGTAATCATCTCTGTAACCGGGTGCTCTACCTGAATACGGGCGTTAAGCTCCATAAAATAAAAATCTCCCTCTTCGGTTACCAGAAATTCAAGGGTTCCACAAGTAGTATAATTAAGAGCCTGCGCCGCTTTAACCGCGTATTTTAAAATCTTGGTTCGTAATTCACCATCCAAAAAGCAAGCGGGAGCTTCTTCCAGTACTTTCTGACGTTTCCTTTGTAAAGAACATTCTCTTTCTCCAAGATGTACCACATTGCCAAAGCTGTCTGCAAGGATTTGCACCTCAATGTGGCGAGCACGTTCAATCTGCTTTTCAATGTACAGATCGGAACTTCCAAAGGCCATTTTGGCCTCGCGCGAAGCACTTCGAAAAGCGTCTTCCAGTTCCTCCTCTGAGGCAACTACTCTAATACCTCTTCCACCACCCCCTAAACAAGCCTTAAGTAAAACAGGAAATCCCAACTCCCGGGCAACACTCAGCGCCTCTTTTTCGCTATGCAGTGGCTCCAGAGAGCCAGGAACTACTGGTATACCAGCCTGATGTAAAATTTTTTTGGTGAGCAATTTATTTTTCATGGTTCTCAAAACATCTACCGAAGGACCAATAAAAACTATGTTGTTTTCCTGAAGTCTCTGTGCAAAAAGGGCATTTTCGGATAAAAAGCCATATCCCGGGTGCACTGCATCAGCCCGGGTTAAAAGGCAAGCTTCAATAATTTTGTCTATATTGAGATAGCTTTCCAAGGGGCTATTGCCACCCAGAGCAACTTTTTGATCCACAAAACGTAGATGCAGGAGATTGGCATCAGACTCAGAAAAAATACCCACTGTTTTAAGCCCTAACTCCCGACAGGCTCGAGTAACTCTCAGGGCAATCTCTCCTCGATTGGCAATCAAAACCTTGGAAAACAAAGCAAAAACCTCCCTAAATCGGAATTCTTTCCTCAGGATAAGCTATCAAACCCTTAATGTCTCGTCCCGGCCGGTACATGAGCAAAGTAAAAAGCCCCACTCTGCCCACGTACATAATAAGAATAATCAGTATTTTGGAAAGAGTCAAAAGATGTGAAGTGATCCCCCGGGAAAGCCCCACTGTACCAAAAGCCGAGAAAACTTCGAAAACAATGTCTACCGGGTCATCCGGCTGGACAATAAACAAGATAAAACTTACTCCCACAATAAGAAATAGAGCAAGAAAGAAAAAGACAAACGCTTTGTAAACAGTAAGCTGTGCCACCTTACGATGTAAAAGCTCAACTCGATCTTCCTGACGAATAACACTTTTTACTGCTCCCAGGATAATTGCAAAAGTGGTGGTTTTAATGCCACCACCTGTGCCTCCTGGGGAAGCACCAATAAACATCAACGTCATAAGTAAAAGCGAAGTAGCTATACTCACTTGAGAAATAGGAACCGTATTGAAACCAGCAGTACGAGGCGTTACAGACTGGAAAAGTGCTGCCAGGATTTTACCACTCAGAGAAAGGTCCTTTAACACACCATTCCACTCCAGCAACAAAAACCCCAAAAAACCCAAGATAATGAGGAAAACAGTCATTTTTATAACTACCCGGGCATGTAAGGAAGAAACGCGCCTGTTTTCGGAAATTTCTTTAATAACCATAAAGCCGATTCCTCCCAGTACAATGAGGCCAACAACCGTCAGGTTTACAAAAGGGTCTTCAACAAAGTTTTCCAGGCTATTTGTAAATACCGAAAATCCAGCATTGCAAAAGGCAGATATTGCATGAAATAAAGCCGAAAACAGTGCCTGGGGAAACGAAAAATATTTTAAAAACCTTACCAAGAGAAACATAAAACCCACACCTTCGATAAACAGGGTGTATTTCACAATTAAAAGAACAAAGCGAACTACGCCTCCCGGAGTATCCAAAGCCAGAGAATCTCTGATTGCCAGACGATCCCGATATTCAACGCGTCTACCCAGGGCAACCGCAACCAGCGTAGTCATGGTCATATAACCCAGACCACCAATTTGCAATAAAATTAGAATGGTCAACTGCCCCCAGAAAGAGAAAAATGTTGCGGTATCAACCACCGTAAGACCAGTAACGCAAACAGCTGAAGTAGAGGTAAACAGAGCATCCACAAAAGAAAGATGGTTGCCAGGAGCAACCATAAAAGACAAAGACAGAAAAAGTGCTCCCAAAAGAATTATTCCTATATAACCCAGCAGGATAACTTCAGAAGGGGACAGCGAACTAACTCTCTTTTTAAAACTTACTAACAATCTTGAGATACCTGTTACTTCTTTTCCTTCAGCAACTTCCTCAAGAAAATCCATTAAGCGTTATCAAAGCTCCTCTATTTGAAACAACCATAAGTCCTGGCTTCTTCAAACATGGCTACCACGTTTTCAGGAGGAACATCAGGTTGAATATCATGCACCGAAGTAAGCACATAACCCTCAGGACCCAGCTGGTCAATCCTGGTGCGTACCTCCTGACGTACCTCCTCTACAGTACCACGGGGAAGTACAAAAGTAGTGTCAATAGCTCCCCAAAAAGATAACTCCTTCCCAAACTTTTCTTTTAACAACGCCGGATCCATACCCTGCGCAGAAACCTGAACCGGATTCAAAATATCAACTCCAATTTCGATCAAGTCAGGTATGAACTGAACAATACTTCCGCAAGAATGATAAAGAAGCTTTGCTCGTGGAGCAAGTTTTTTAAGATTACGAAAGTATTCTTTGTGAAAAGGCTTGACGAGCTCACGATAGGTTTCAGGACTCATAATGACGTTCTCAGCAGTGGCCAGATCATCGCCAACGAAAATAACATCCAGAAACTCACCCACTTCCTGGAGGAAAAGAGAATAGCGGCGAAGTTGATAATCGTACATCCCCTCCATAAGCTTTATGGCAAAATCCTTGTTAATCAGGAGGTCCATAAGGAAATTCTCAAACCCTCGCAAATACCAGCAGGGTTCAAAAATTCCAGTGTCGATCATATCTCCTACCAGGAGATACTTGCCTTCTTCGTAAATTCTTTGAGCTTTTTCTCTCAAGCCTTCGAGTTTCATGCTTTTTGCAGGATCTGGCCAGGGATAATCTTCAAGCTCCTCGATACCTTTCCCTGCTAAAGGGTGCTCAACCATATCATAGTAAAAACCATCCTCTGGCATACGGTAGACTATGCCAAACTCGTTTTTGTAAGTGTGTTCGTCGATAATGGTTTTTTGAAAAACCGGCTGTGGATGAATACCACGAGTATCAATTTGTAGATATTCGAGTATTGCTTCATCTATAAAAACGATCTGAAAATTCTCCATCATAAAACGAGTTTCACTTTCAATCCCCAGGTACGATTTGAGATTTTCATAAGCAACTCTGGTCATGGTGGTGCAGTTAGTACTCCCTAAATCCAGAGGAATGCGGTCAGGAACCCGGTGCTCTAAAGCATAAAGAGCTCTTTCTCTCGAGGTCAAATATATTACCTCCTTTCGAACAAACATCGCCTATATTGTATCAGAAAAAGAAAACTTTAAACCCTGACTTTATGGAGTTTTAAAGTCAATCCCCACTCCACAACTTGCCAATATAACAATATAAAAATCTTAAGAACCTTGCCATTTAAAACCAGTTAGGTTAATATAAAAAAGATGTTTGACGAAGACTTCGAACGCAAAGTAATAAATATTTACGATTCAAGGTTAATGCGCTTCTTGAAGCGTCTGGGATATCTTACAGTTCTCATTATCATTGTAATTTACTTCCTGAGTGGAATATATATAGTTGGTCCAGACGAAGTAGGAATGATAAAGACTTTCGGGCACTTTACCAGAAAGACGCCCCCGGGCATTCACTACAAATTACCCTACCCCTTTGAAACTCTGCAAAAACCCAAAATAACTGAAGTACGCAGAGCTGAAGTGGGTTTTCGAACCATTTCTCCTGGTCCACCGCCCCGTTACCAGCTTTTTCCTCAAGAATCGCTGATGCTTACTGGAGACGAAAATATTGTAGACTGTCAATTTATAGTCCAATATCGCATTTCTGATCCTTATCGCTACCTCTTCCAGGTAAAAGATCCGGAAAACGCAGTAAAGAGCGCGGCGGAATCGGCAATGCGGGAAATAGTAGGCAAAAAACCTATTGACGATGTTTTAACCACAGGACGTTCAGAAGTACAGGAAGAAGTTAAAAACCTGCTTCAGGAAATCCTCGACAAATACCAATGTGGACTACAGGTTATTGGAGTGCAGCTGCAGGACGTACAACCACCGCAGCCAGTTATTTCTGCTTTTAAAGATGTAGCCAGTGCCCGCGAAGATCGGGTACGCTTTATAAATCAAGCTGAAGCTTACCGCAACGAAGTCATCCCTCAAGCTCGAGGCGAAGCCGAAAAACTGCTCCGCGAGGCAGAAGCTTTTAAAGAGAGCACCATCAAGGCGGCAGAAGGAGAAACACAGCGTTTTCTCAAGGTTCTCAAAGAGTATCAGCAAGCACCCGAAGTTACCAGAAAAAGAATCTATCTTGAAACTCTTCAGAAAATCTGGCCTAAAGTTAAAAAATTCATATTTGATAGCAAAACTGAGGAAGGTGAAGTGCTGAAATTCCTTCCTCTTACCAGTGAAGGAATGGATTAATCAAATGATTAGAAAGAAATTTATTAGTAGAATCATAATTGCAATAATAGCACTCATCATTATAGTGGTTATCAGGCCCTGGTATACGCTGGATGAGACTGAACAGGGAGTGCTCCTTCAGCTGGGAAAGCCTGTCAAGGTAGTTAAAGAAAGCGGCCTGCATTTAAAACTGCCTTACCCCATTCAAACCGTTTACAAATTTGACAAGCGGCTTCTCGAGTACGACTCACCCCCTGAAGAAGTAATTACCAAAGACAAAAAAACTTTAGTAATTGACAACTACGTGCGCTGGAAAATTGAAAACCCCCTTCTTTTCTTACAAACAGTAGTAAGCGAATCAGGAGCGGTTGTTCGTATCGACGACCTGGTTTATTCAGAACTCCGAACCGAAATAGGGAAAGTAAATCTGATAGACGTAGTAGCGACAGAAAGAGGAGAAATTATGGCCACAGTAACTGAAAGAGCCAGCCAAAAAGCCAGAAATTTTGGGATAGAAATAGTAGATGTGCGCATTAAAAGAGCCGACCTGCCCAAACAAAACGAAGAAGCTGTTTTCGAGCGCATGAAAGCCGAGCGCGAACGTCAGGCCAAACAATACCGCTCTGAAGGTCAAGAAGAAGCCACCAAAATAAGGGCTCAGGCTGATAAGGAAAAAGCTGTGATCATAGCTGAAGCTCAAAAGCAAGCTCAGATCATAAAAGGAGAAGGTGAAGCTCAGGCACTGCGAATTTATGCATCAGCCTTTGGTAAAGATCCCGAGTTTTTTGCCTTTCTTAAAACGCTGGAAATGTACGAGCAAGGCATAACTGAGAAAGATGCCCTTGTACTTACACCAGCTTCAGAAATATTAAAGTATATAGAAAGCTCCAGAAAAAAAGAAGATTAGCCTGCACCGGGGTAGATGGCTTCCATTTTCGGTCCTTGCAATTTTACAATTAATCTGTTCCCACCGCTTTTAATTTTTTCCGTAGCCTTTGACAAACTCCTGCAACACACTTTTTCAATATTTCCTGATCCCCGGGAAGAATTTTTTTTCATAGAACTTCTGTTCATTATTACCCATCCTGCACCAACTAAATGACTGGTGATCCCCAAATACCTTTGTACCTCATAGAACCTGAAAGAGTATATCTGGGAAAATCTCTTTCATAAACCCTGGTCTTCCCCTTTTTGAGTGCTTAGGTACAGCCTCAGTAGAGGAACCGGTTAACTCTATCCCCCAAAGATCCTCAAACTGTAACCCAGGCCTCAACTACTGTCGGGTGTAACTTCAAGCCAATCAGACCTTCGGGTTTTTTGAACCGCCTTAAAGAAGTCATCCATCTAAAACCACGGTATACGGCATTCATTTTGGTTTCCTCATCCAAGTAACCACTCCAAACTCTCAAAAATAGCAACAATCTCTAATTACCTAAGAGACATCAAAGAAAAAAATATTTTACTTCAAAATCCAGAACAGGAAAGCACACGAGGTGAATTAAAATAAAGACCTATAAAAAGTAGCAACAAACATCCTCCGACTTGGTGCCGGTTATGGATGGATTCCAGCAAAAAACTTGATTTTCAAGGATAATTTCCTCGCAATTAAAACCAACCCGATAATCCCGGAGCAGATAACCCATTGCCCCACCCGGTGGTGCTTCCATCCCTCGTGATAACCCAACTTCCCATAAAGTTCAACCACTCTTTTGAGAAGTAGCAAAGCACTTCTTCAACCAACTTCCAGGATATTACAAACTTCAGTTTAAGAATCCAAACCTAACCTTACCCCAGCTTTTCAGTTCTCATGCTCAACATCTCCGGCATCCAGGGTCAACGCTTCTCTTTTAGCTGTACTTGGGGAATAAAAGCTGATAATTTTTATTAACAAGTTTTAAACATCATGGGGTGATTACTTTGAAATTTTTAGTAATAGCAACCGTTAGCCTATCTTTTTTCTTCACCCAGCACCTCTGGTCTCAAGGCTGGTGTTCAGGTATAAGCTATGAAAATGCCACTTTCGCTGGAGGCTGCTTCTGGTGTATGGAGAGCGTATTTGAAAAGTTACCTGGAGTGATAGAAGTAATTTCAGGATACACAGGAGGCCACAAAGAAAATCCAACCTATGAAGAAGTGTGTTCAGGAACTACGGAGCATTTCGAAGCAGTGCAAGTGACTTATAACCCTCAGCAAATATCCTACGAAAAGCTTCTGGAAATATTCTGGAAAAATATTGACCCGACTGACCCAGGAGGTCAATTTGTAGACCGAGGTCCACAATATCGAACCGCAATCTTCTACCACAACGAAAGACAAAAAGAACTTGCCGAAAAATCCAAAAAAGAACTAAAGCAATCCGGTAGATTTTCCAAACCCATTGTGACCAAAATCCTACCTGCTTCCACCTTCTATCCAGCAGAGGACTATCATCAAGATTACTATAAAAAGTGTCCGATCCGTTACTCAATTTACAGTTCTGGCTCAGGGCGCCAGGAGTTTAAAGAAAAGTACTGGAAAGAAGAGGACCTGACAGAAAAAAGATACTTTAAATTTCAAAAACCTACCGAAGATGAATTACGTCAAAAACTCAACCCTCTTCAGTACGCCGTAACCCAGGAGAACGCTACCGAACCCCCCTTTAGAAACGAATACTGGAACGAAAAACGAGAAGGAATATATGTGGACATCGTTTCTGGAGAACCCCTCTTTGCTTCTCTCGACAAATATGACTCAGGAACTGGATGGCCCAGTTTTACCAGACCTCTGGAACCTGGAAACATAATTGAACTAATTGATCGTAGCGGAGGGATGAACCGAGTTGAAGTGCGGAGTAAATACGCCGATTCTCATCTTGGCCACGTTTTCGATGATGGCCCGCCACCCACAGGCAAGCGTTATTGCATAAATTCTGCAGCCCTTCGCTTTATTCCCAAGGAAAAACTTGAAGAAGAAGGATACAGCGAGTATCTAAGGCTCTTTGAAAAGTAAACGCCTTCCAGGTGGGCTTAATTAAGCCCACCTGGATATCAAAAGTTCCCGAGGTTTCAAAAATCATGCAACAGAACTTCGTGGAAAAGGAAAGAATAAAGTGCTTAAACCATTTGTCCGTGCTTCAAAAAGGCGATTATCTCCTTTACTGGATGCAAGCTTCTCAAAGAGCAGAATGGAACCACGCCCTGGAGTACGCTGTTTTTCAGGCTAATAAGTTCCGAAAGCCCCTTTTCGTTTTCTTTGGACTTACTACTGATTTTCCAGAGGCAAATCAGCGACACTACAAATTCATGCTGGAAGGATTAAAAGAAACTAAAGAAAAGCTTCTCAAGCGAAGAATTAAAATGATCATCAAAATTGGTTCTCCCGATGTTGATGTCATAGAAATAGCGAAAAAAGCAATCCTTGCTATTGTGGATCGCGGTTACCTACGCATCCAAAGAAAATGGCGCGAGCAGGTTGCAAAAAATATAACCTGCCCTTTATGGCAGGTGGAAAGTGAAACTGTGGTCCCTGTAGAGACAGCCTCCGACCACGAAGAATACGGAGCATATACCCTACGGCCTAAAATACACAAAATGCTCAGGTATTTCATGAAACCAGTTGAAGAAATAGAACCCGAGTTCAGCTCTCTAAACCTGGAGCAAACCAGACAGGAAGCCGATCTATCAAACATTGAAAACCTGATCAAAACCCTGCCCATTGACAAAACAGTAATGACTGTACCTTTGAAAGGAGGAACCGAAGAGGCCAAGAAAAAGCTAAAACTTTTCATAGAACAAAAGTTGCCTTACTATGCAAGGTGGCGTAACAACCCCACCAAAAATGTGCTTTCTGAAATAAGCCCTTACCTCCATTTTGGGCAAATTTCTCCGCTTTTTATAGCTCAACAGGTAACAAACGCTGATTGCAGCGAACATGCTGCGCAAGAAGCTTACCTGGAAGAACTCATCGTGCGTAGAGAGCTCGCTTTAAACTTTGTATTCTACAACTCTAACTACGATTCCCCAAACTCTCTCCCTGGCTGGGCTCAGGAAACCCTTAAAAAACACAGCAAAGATCTTCGAAAATATACCTACACCATGGAGGAATTTGAACAGGCAAAGACCCATGATCCTCTCTGGAATGCTGCTCAAAAAGAATTGTTGTTAACCGGCAAGATACATGGGTACCTCAGAATGTACTGGGGCAAGAAAATACTGGAATGGAGCGAAAAACCGGAAGAAGCTTTTCTTATAGCTCTGCATCTCAATAATAAATACGCGCTGGATGGGCGAGATGCCAACAGCTTTGCAGGAGTAGCCTGGTGTTTTGGTAAACACGACCGGGCTTTTCCTGAACGACCTATTTTCGGAAAAGTGAGATACATGAGCTTGAAAGGGATGCAGAGCAAGTTCCCGGTACAAAAGTATATCCAGAAAATAGAAAAACTGGCCAATCAGCTAAGAAAATAATCTCAGCCCTTCACGGCACCCGCGGTAAGCCCCTGCACCAGGTGCTTCTGTACCAGGGTAAAGAAAAACACCACAGGGAGGCAAGCAAGCACACCCCCCGCAGTCAGTAAATCCCAACGGATAATATACTCTCCCATCATAGCACCAATGGAAAGGTCAAATTCTCCAACCGTCATAATCACGGTGGCTCCAGTAGCAATAATAGCAAGCAGAGAAATTTGACGGGTAATATTGAGTAAATTACGCAAAGTGGGAAAAACATCTGGACCCAAAAATCCAGCAACTAACACCTTTTTATCCTTCCTGGCTTTTCATAAACAAAAATAGGGTTCTTCCCAAATAAGCTCTACAAAAAGTCCTACAATTTTAGGTTTAAACCGCATTCTTGCACAACGCTCGAGTTTTAAAAATGTCCCGTCCCCCTCAAATGAGGAACGGCTTCCTTTAAGAAAGCTTATCAAAGTATCGCCTAAAAGGCATTGCAAATAGCAACAATGCATGCAAAAAATTGTCGAAGACAAAAAGCCAAAACAGCCCTTCTACAATCAGGAGCAATCAAAATCTTTTTCTTAATCAATAAGTATTCCTAGCACTGGTAAAACTTTTTCAAAGATTACAGCACTTTTTCTATGTCTGTTCCCTTTACAGGAAGCCCCACTTCAAAAAGTACCTCTTCCACTGTTCCTTTCCGAGAACAAAGCGAAACTTGATGTGTACCACTCCCAAGTTCCACAAAAAGGGTCTCCCTGGGTCGCGCCTTGCCCACAAAATCCCCATCCACAAACCAGAAAACTTCTTCTTCTCCCTCAAAAGAGAGGGGAACTCGCACTACTCCTTGAAAGCTGGATACCAAATACTTTTTACCCCCTACAGGAGAAACAATATTAATTGTCTGCGGATACCACACACCCT
Organism: Atrimonadaceae bacterium G-SL-SR-0-11; assembly: GCA_048814795.1. GTDB lineage: Bacteria > Atribacterota > Atribacteria > Atribacterales > Thermatribacteraceae > Thermatribacter. The sequence continues at coordinate 2,054,584 of CP184673.1, forward strand.
GCAAAGAAAGACCAGGAACAGGATTGTCCCCGTCGGATCCTGTGTGCAAATCACATTTCTCAAGCGGAGAAACATCCTTAATGAAGGGAGCGAGCATTGAACCAGGGCACCAATCCGTGTTCAATTTTCCAGAAACAGGACACACTTTTTTAAAGATTATCCCAGAAGGTGGAGGATAAAAATCCCTATCTCTTCCCAAGAGGTATTCCATAATTCTGCGGGCAATAGGAAAAGCAGAGCGAACGCCTACCAGCTCCACATGGCTACGACCCCGTGGGTCGCCCATCCAGACCACCAGCGTATATCGAGGGTGATAACAAACGGTCCAGGCATCGCGTAAACCCGAAGAAGTGCCTGTCTTGAAGGCAAAGAGAGATCTGTTGTTTCCCTGATTGCGAACCTCCCCACGAATCCGCTCAACAAGAATATCGGCCACCAGAAAAGAGGCTTCTTCCGTAGCCAGATTTTTCCAGGGAGGAGCAGTCTGAACTCCTCTTAAAATCTGCAACTGTCGCCATTTACCCAAAGTAGCCAGAACCAGGTATCCCTGGGCCATCTCTAAAAGACTCACCTCACATCCTCCAAGCAGCAAAGCATCTCCATAAAACCGAGATTCACCTGTAAGGTGAGAAAAACCTACTTCCCGAAGATAGGAAAGCAAATAATCATAACCCAACTTCCTCCCCAGTTTCACTGCTGGAACATTCAGGGAAGCAGCAAGTGCCTCCCGGGCAGTCACTGGACCACGAAATTTCTCATCAAAATTACGTGGAGTATCCCCAGAAAAACCCCAGGGAACATCTGAAAGAACCGAGGAAGGAACAAGCAACCCCTGTTCAAAAGCAAGAAGATAAGCAAAGGGTTTCAGAGCAGAACCAGGAGAACGTAAAGCCCGGGCACAATCCACCCAACTCCCTGGTGCTCCCTCTCCCCAGCGAGCGTTGCCGAGGTAAGCTATTACCTCAGCACTCCGGTTATCTACCAGCACACAGGCCAGGGTAATCTGTTCATCAAAAGAAAGAAGATAGTTCGAAACCGCACGTTCTATCCACTCCTGAATTTGACCATCTATAGTGCTCCGGACAAGGCGATCCTTTACAAGTTCTCTTAACCATAAACTGACATGATAAGCAAGTTGAGGGAAGGGATGATTCCCTCCAGATAGGCTTTCAGAAAGAGCAACACGATACTCCTCTGCTGTAATAACCCCTCTTCTATAAAGGGTTGACAATACCTGGTTGCGCTTTCTGAGTGCCTCGTCCAGATGCAAATCAGGGCGCAACTTTTCAGGTCGGGGGAAAAGTCCTGTCAGAACACAAGCTTCAGAAAGAGAGAGATCCTGAGCTGCCTTGCCAAAATAATAACGACTCCCTGCTTCCACCCCCCGCAAGTTACCACCTACCGGAACCCAGTTGAGATAGGCCTCAAGAATTTCTTCCTTGCTCATATATCTTTCCAGCTTGAGAGAAAGCACAAATTCTACAAATTTATTCCAGATGCTACGAGATCGTGGTTCCACCAGCCGGATCAGCTGAGCCGTTATAGTAGAAGCACCCGAGGTAGTTCTCCCCTGAAATAAGAGATTCACAAATTCCCGAAAAAGAGCTGGCAAATCCACTCCCCGATGCATGAAAAAGCGTCGGTCTTCAAGCTCTCGAGCCACAAGAGGAAGCCATCTTCCCATTTCACTTAGAGACACTGGAAAAACATATTCCTCTTGTGGAGAGAGAAAAGTATACAGCCACTTTCCTCTCCGATCCAGAATTACCACTGAAGCTTCCAGGTTGTTGATTTTATCAAGGGGCAGGGGGAGCACTATCCACAAAAAGACAGCACTCCCCAAAACAATTATCCAAAAGCACAGCCCAAGCAAAAGAAATGCTTCCCAGAAATTAAAACCACGGCCCTTTTTACTATTCGGAAACAACAACCACCCTCTGCCCTCCTCCTGAGGTAGCAAAAATTGCTGGATTATACATACATTCCGCATGTACAGGAGGAATCACAAAATCACCCGTTGTCACCACCCGAGCAGTATAAGTATAATCGAGCTTTCCAGAAAGCGACTCCACAAAAAGAATTATCCGGTCATCTCGGCGCTCCACCCTTATCCGGGGCTCTTCCTCCTCCCAGGTTGCAGAAGTAGCCAAACGCGGATTTTCCACCTCAAAACAAGCCGGCAAAAGGCTTAAAAGCACAATATTCTCGAGTCTTCTTCCGCTTTCAAGCTGTAAGTGAACTCTTACAAGATCTCCCTTCCTGAAAGAATAAGGAGCAGAAAGTGGATGGCCATCCTCATCGAGGAATTCCCAGTTAACAACCAGCCCCTGGTTCCTTTCTTCAGGCATACTATGAGGAACTCCACTTACAGTTATCGCAAAGTAACAAGGGCCTTCTCCTTCGTTCACTATGCTCCAGGGAGGAGGCGGGAGCTCCCTGAAGTTCCACGAAACCCTTTTCTCATTCTGCACTAAGAAAAGTTCGTCTCCCTGATTATCAAAAACTCGGGCTGTAAAGAACTGTGGTACAGCTCTCCCTTGCAAATAACTGCTCAGGGCCAACAACGAAAAAGCTGCCTCCTGAGTGGACCAGTATCCGCGTTCCCGCAAAGCATTAAAAAGTTGAGCAACAAGCTGCTCCACAGTCAGTGATTCAGGGTCAATGTTTAGTTCCACGAGCAAGCGAAGTGCCAGATCACGCAGGTAAGAGCTGTAAACACCACCTGTTTCTGGCTCAACATAGAGAGAGGGAGCAAACCCACCACATAACTCCCTCGCCACCTCTGGCTTGCCAGCCAAGGCATAAGCCCAGGAAAGAAAGAGCAAAGCCGAACCATTCAGTTCCTTGCCTTGATTGCGTAGCTCTTCCATGCGAGCCAACGGTGGCTCTCCCCACATGGTTAGAATCAGAACTGCATAGGAAGAAACAGCATTATGATAGGAGAGAGATCTTGGTGAAGTATCCCAGGGTAAAGATTCCAGAAAATTCCGTAGATAGTCTAAGGCACTAAACAACACATCATCGGGCACCTCAAAACCTTTCTTTTTGGCTTCAAGCAAAAAGTGGGTGGCATAAGCCGAATCAAAGGGAACACTCACGTATTCTCCTCCAAAACGAGCAAAACCACCATCTGGAGTTTGCATGGAAATAACCCGCCGAATTGCCCTCTCCAGAGAGCGTTTAACTTCTTGAAGATTAGAGAACAAGGGGTCAACTTCTGCCATAATTTCGGGGAGATAAAGTAGAGGCCAGGACGATGAAACCACCTGTTCTACACAACCGTAAGGATAGATGTGCAGGAAATTAGCAAGACAGGCAAGATCCAGGTCGGCAGAAGCCTGCAGCCATAATTTTCCCTCGAGGGTTTGCAGATACCATTCGCCAGGCACAGAAAGCGTTTTTCTTTCTCCTGAGAGAATCTTGCCCATCACTACTTCGCTTACTCTGGGATAAGGAGGCCTCACTGGGAAACGATACTCTTCTCTTCTCGTTTCACCAGCAGAGGTAAGCATAACCTGGAGCAAAGCTTCTCCACTACTCTCATAAGCCTGTATCTCGATGTTTCTAACCAGCCGGGATTGAGGAACAAGCTCCAGGCTCAAAGTATGTTCCCCCAGGATGCTTATCGGACCACTTTCAGAGACAGTAACTTCAACTCTTTTTACTTCTTCGCTTCGATTGAAGAAAACCAGCGGAACTGTGAAACGATCTCGAGGAGCTACAAAACGAGGATGTATCAGTTCGCACACCACATCGTGAGCAACGTTTACTTCCTTAGTAGCCATCCCCAACAATTCTCCGCTGGAAGCAACGACAATAAGCAGCAGTTTCCCCTCAAACTGGGGAAGCTCAAAAACTACGTTTCCTTCGCCTTTCTCGTCAGTGTAAACCTGTGGCTTCAATAGTGACACGATGCGGAATTGAGCAGGACGAACCGGAGAAAGCGCCAATGCCATTTCTTCCTCCAGTTCTCTCCCGCCACCTGGATAGAGGGGAGGGGTAGTTAGGGGTTCGCTCAAAAGAAGATCTCCATACCAGTCAAAAGTTCCTACTGAAAGCTTGCACCTCGCGCTGAAAAAGTCAAAAGGATCAACCAGACGGTGAGCAGTTAATTCCAGGAGTCCCACGTCTACAAGCGCCACCAGGAGTTCACCAGGGGTTCCTACACCGTGCAAATTCTTGAGTCTCACTTTAACCGGAAGCCTCTCCAGAGGCTTCGCCGATTCTGGAGCAAAAATTTCTACTTTAAGATGATGCTCGCTCTGGTCAACAGAAAGAGGAATAATCCCCAGTGCTCGAGCGGGAGAAAGAGGCTCCTTGCCAGTGTGAGAGCGAACAACCAGGAACGAACAATACGCATTAGGTACCATATCAGCGCTTACCGGAAAACGCACCTCCCCTTCCAGCCCTGCATCAAAAACCTTACTGTAAACAATGCGATCAGTTTCCACGGTAAAAAGAGCTCTTCCTGGGAAAGGTGAACGATAATGAATAACTGCTTCTTCTCCTATCCGCCAGCTTTCCTTATCCAGGTTCAGATTTACCCGCTCCAGCAATTCTTCCCGGGGATTAAACCCGTAACGACCGTACACCTTAAAATACACAGAAGAGATTACCCCCGACTCAGGATCCCGAACCTCAAAAAGGTATTTTCCAAATTCTCGAGGCGTAAAAATCACCTCGCCTTTCCCCGCAACAAGTTCAAGGGGAATTTCCTTTTCAAGGGCTAACTCTTCTTGTAGTTGATACCGAACTCTCTCATCTTCTTCAACCATCACGTAATGATGAAACACCTTGAATATACGAACAACTGCTGAAGGAAGCTGGAAGGGAGCACCTTGGGGATCCACCGCGCAAACCTTAAATTGAATGTCCTGGCCAGGTTCATACTGCATGGAAGGATAAAATATGCCCAGATAAAAAGGATAAGGATGGAAGGGAAGGCTCAAGCGTTTGCTCACTGGTCGACCCTGAGGATCCAGCAAAGTAACCAGCAAAGTAAGCTCGAGTGCTGAAGGAGGATGTAGCTCTGAAGGTGTATCAAAGGTAATTACAGCCTTTCCCTGCGCATCCAGCTGATATTCACCCAGTTCAATTTCTACCGGCGCAAATTTATGGCGAAAGTCGCCAAAGGTGAACTGTCCCCAATCAGGAGGTTTAAACTCTCTGGTGCTCAATCTTGCCAATACCTTGATGGGCATTTGAGCAGCCGGTGCGCCGAAGAGATATTCTCCAGCCACTTCGAGATAGAGTCTTTCTCCGGTGCGTAACTCCTGTGCAGATGTAGAAAGGGTAAGTCGAAGGCGAGGAGGAACGAAATCTTCCACCAGAAAACTGGTTTCACCCAAAAATCCTTTCTCGTCCTGCCCTGGAAGAGAACAAAGAATCTGATAACTGCCAGTCAAGGCTTCAACTGGAAGCTCAAACTCGCAAGTGGCACTGCCCTCCTGAGAAAGCATCGCTGTGGTCTCAAAAAAGGTTTTCCCGAGGGGAGACAGAATCTTGAAAGCCACCGGGAAACGCTCTGGAACCTTGAACTCTGGACCCCGGATTAGTGCTTTAACCAAGACTTTTTCGCCAGGCCTGAAAACACCCCGAGGCAAAAACAGGAAAGCCCGGTAGCCACGGCGCAAATAAGAAGTTCCCCCTACATCAAAGTCACCCTGAGAGAAACGCTCCTCCTCAAGTAAAAGGAATGAAACATCTTCTCCTTTCTGCACCGTAACCAGAAAAGGTTGTTCATCCTCTGACCAGCTTTCGTCTTTTTTGAGCAGGAAAACGCCCTCACTATCAGTAATCCCTTCTGCAAGTAGCTGATTAGCCCTGGAAAAAATCTTTACCCTTGCCTCTCCACAGGGAAGAGCGCTGTGCAAAGAATTAACCCATATCAGTATGCCATTCCCAAAAACCTTGGCAACTACACCAATATCGGTCAGAGAAACCACCGCCTGATCTCTCACCCAGGAATTACCTTCGGCACTCTGCACCACCACCAGATAAGTTCCTGCTTTTCCCGAAACTTCGGAAAGCACATCCACAGCCCGACGCACCGGAACATTAAAAGGCACGTCAACAGTAATCTCACGCTCTACCACCAGCCTGGAAAGGTCCGGGAAAGAAATACTATCCGGAAAAGCAAAAGCGATAGGAATGTTGTTATCATACAAACGGAAAATCCGCAGATACACTCGACTTACATTCACAAGTTCCACTGGTAACCTGGCTTCCCCAAAGTAAGAAGCACGGCTACCAGAAGCAGGTATAGAAATAGACGGTTCCAGATCAGGCATCAAAAAAGCCTTTTCAAAGTCTGCGGCCAAAGTCACCCCCGAACGGGCAGGAAGACCCTTTTTCAGACGCACCAGAATCCGGTCCCTGGGTTTAAATTCCCCTATAATTTCAAAACCCCAGGAGCGAGCACGTATCGAAAAGGGATATTCAGGTTCAATTTCTACAAAAGCTGAAAGAACATCCGCATCTGGAGGGGTTGATGTATAAAAGTAAATAACCCCACGTTGCGCTCCCCGGAAGTAAGCGCCACTTCCGGTTATTTCCATGGCATAAAAAGCTTGCATTTCCTGTCGAAAGTCTTCCGCAAGACCCAGCGGACCGGCTTCTGAGGTGAGGCCTTCCGCTATCTCTACAGAAAAACCTGGATCTTTAAGAGGAGCAGTATATATGAAAATATTCTTGCTCGGTGGACCAAGTGGTATGTAAATGGGTATTTCCTTACCTGTTTTGTCTTTTAGAATCAGGAATCCTCGCAACCTCTGCGGAGAAACTGGAAGCGAAAACGCAACTTCAAGAACCACGCTCTTATTTTCTTGATAATCTACCTGACGCACTTCCAGAACCTTTAAAGGAGCAGTTTGAATATGAAAATCCAAAGAACCAGAGAGAAAACGACCAGAAAGATCAGTAAAGTCAGGACGGAAAGAAAAAGTATACAGAGTTGCACTGCGCAATGTCTCGCTTATTTTAAAAACCAGCGTCTTCTGGTCTTCAAAAACACATTCTCCCGCAAGGGGTGGCGAAACACGAAAGGGAATTTTCTCCGCTGGAAGAGGCTTCCCAACCTCTTCAAGAGCAACCACCGGCTGCGAAAAGGTAAAGCGCACTTCTTCGAGATACTCAGATACAGTGGAACCCTCTCCTGGCAAAAAATCTACTACCTGGAAAAGCTCTTCAGAAGCAAAAACCCAACCTAACCCCAGAAATACAAAACACAGGATAAAAAAGAATATTTTTAAACTTTTCGTAAGCATTTCGCTTTCCCCTCCCTTAAGCCAAAAGCGAATACATATTTAAGTGTAGCACTAAAAGAACTTTCTTTCCACAAAAAAAACTAAAGGGATAAAAACGGAACAATTGGGAAGAAAGATGCAAAAAACACCGCACCGTTTTCATTAATTAGGCAAATAACGGTGCGGTGTTAAATATTGCCTTATTGTTATTTCTTAAGCCATTCCTCAGGAGGAGCTAATCTCTGTGCGCGTCTGTGAACCTCTTTAATAGCCGCATCGGCTGTCATTTCTTCACTCCAGACTTTCTGGATATGCTCCTGCCACATCTCACTCAGCGCAAAAGCATTGGGATTAGGTGTCCATCTAAGCGCTGCGTATTCTTCCAAGTTTTTGGTAACAACGGGACGACAGGTTCCATTGCCCCACTTACTCGTTATTTCCACGATTTGAGGGTCATTCCATACAGAGTTACGAGTTGGAGTCTGGTTATTATAGAGCGCAGAAGCTATTAGCATAACCGGTTTGCTTGATGCCCATTCCATAAATAGCCAAGCCGCCTTTTTGTTCTTTGAGGCTGCATTCATTCCTATAGACCAAGCCCAAATATTGGACTTTATGCCAGCAGGTCCTCTGGGTACATGAATAGCTGCCCATTTACCGACAATTTGACTAAAAGCAGGGTCTTCAAGCTCGGCCCCCCAGTGATCCGCATCTATTTGCATTACTGCTTTTCCAGAAGCAAAAGCATCTTTCACATCGTACCAATCGAGCGAAGGCCAGTCTTTTGGTCCAAAATCTCTAATCAGTTTGGCCCACAAGTCAGTCATTTGAACCACAGGTTCGCTATAAATAGCTGGTTTGCCATTTTCATCGAAATCTCTTCCACCGTAGGAAGAGAATAAGCTGAGATATGCTGAATTAACCGTACCTGCACCACGAACGCCTCTGCAGGTGTAGGGCAAGACACCTGTAACTCCCTCTGAATCAAAACCTTCTTGCACCTTAGCTGCAGCAGCATAAAGCTCGTCTAAGGTTTCAGGAGGAGTTATCCCGTATTTTTCAAGGATATCAGAACGATAGTAGAGGCAATACGCTTCTACTTGGTAAGGAATAGCATATAGTTTACCAGCTACCTTGCTCGCTTCAATGGTCATTTCGAAAAAGTCATTTATATCATAAAATTCCGGATCTGTTAGTGTTTCATCCTCGATATAGGCATTCAGCGGTTCAAGGAAACCACCAGGTATAAATTTCCAATTCAACATGGGAGAGGTCATGACTATATCAAATTCTGGAGAACTTCCAGTAAGAACAATGGTTTGTTTTTCAAAAAACTGCTGTTCAGGTAAAACCAACATTTCCACATTTATACCAGTCAACTTTTCAAAATCTCCAACCAACTTTTCGAAAGTAGCCTGCATTGGGTGTTTACAAAGCAAAAGGTTTATAGTTTCTCCTTCAAACTGTCGCCAGTTTATGCTACTTTTTTCAAAAACGGATGCATCCAGTGAGCTTTGAGCAAAAGCAAACCCATTCACCAAAAATAGAACAACCACCACCCACGCAATCAGAATTACCCGCTTGTTTAGCATCTCAATTCCTCCTTTCTTAATTCGAATTCAAACAAAAGTTACCAACAACCCCAAACACAAAGATGTCAAACCGATACCCAATACCTACCTGTGCTTACCCTCTTAAATCACCCCCTTTACTTACCAATTATTATTTAGAGATAGGAAATGGCTTTTTGCCACATCCTCATAAATACCAATACCATTACGTAAACAATTGCAAAAAGGACAACTGCGCCACACATAGCGTAAGCCATGTCTCCATATCGGAAAGAATTAAGATAAACCCACAAATGAAGATTGGTAGTAGCATTACCTGGTCCTCCACCAGTTGTTGCGTAAATCGTATCGAAAATCTTAAAAGAGATCACCAGTCGAAACATTACAGCAACTAGAACTAATGGACGCAGCAAAGGCCAAGTTATATACCTAAAACAATCCCACCCTGAAGCACCATCTACTAACGCAGCTTCATAAGGATCTCGGGGAAGATTTTGAATTCCTGCAAATATTATTAAAGCTACAAATGGCGTGTAAATATAAGCATCGATCAAAGAAAGAGAAAGTAAGGCTGTTGAAGGTTGGGCTAGCCAGGGAATTGGACCAATGCCCAAAAAGCTCAATAAATAATTAACTACTCCACCACTCGTAGACAACATAAGCTTCCACATAAGTGCAGAAAGCACGGGGGCAACAGTCAAGGGAACTATTATAATAGATCTAAAAAACCATTGTCCTCGTACGTTTTTACTTAACAAGTAAGCTATTAAACTTCCAAAAACAATTTCGATAGAAACAGCCAAAAAAACATATTCAAAAGAAACAATAACTGCGGACCAAAAAGTGCCATCTTGTAACAAAAAAGCATAGTTTTCCAACCCGACAAATCTTGAAACAGGATTAGCTAATCTCCAATCAGTGAAAGATCTGGCTACACCAAAAGCAAAGGGGATTACTCCTACGCCAATAGGAACTAAAATTGCCGGGAGTAAAATAAGCTTATCCATTTTCACAGCACCTCGTATTATCCCTTAACTGAACCAAAAGTTAACCCTCTCACAATGTGTTTTTGCAACAAAATAGCCAAAATAATTTCAGGAATAGCAGAAACAATTATTGCCGCAGCCATCTGTCCCCATAAAACAGCTTCATACCTTATGAAACCCAAAGAACCAGTTGTAACTGGCATTGTTCTGTCACCACCAACCACCAAAGCAAAAATAAAATTATTCCAACAGAAAATAAAAGTAAGAAGTGCGGTAGCCGCTAAACCACCTTTTGCCAGAGGTATCACTATCCTCATAAAGGTTGTAAACTTGTTAGCTCCGTCAACCAGTGAAGCCTCCTCCACAGAAACAGGTATGTCCAAGAAATAACTTCTACTCATCCAAACCACAAACGGAATACCAATAAGCTGGTAAACCATAATCAAGCCAAAATAAGTATCGAGTAAGCCCAACTTTTGATAAATCTGGTACAAAGGCAAGGCTATTGCTAACTCTGGACCGAACCAAAAACTTAATAATGTGAAAGCTATGTTTTCACGAACAGATTCCTTCCTGAATTTCCCGCGAGTTAAAACATATGCAGCTGGAACACCTATTAACATAGATAGCAAAGTTGCACTCACACTTATTATAATCCCGTTTAGAAAATACCTTGGAAAGTCTGCAGTAGCTGCGGGCAAGGAAGTAGTGCCTGTCTCCCCTGTAAAAAGACCCCGGTAATTTTCGATAGTGGGTTTAAAAATAAATTTCGGAGTAATAGCCGTTATGTCCGTGTGTGTTTTAATGGAAAGAGTAAAAGTCCAATACATGGGAAAAACAACCAGAATCACTATAAACGCAAACAACAGATAATAAAAAAAGTGTTTCATTTTTCAACTTCTCTCCTTCCTTACGGCTTCAACACCACCCGGATAGCATTCTCATCCTTTTCAGCAACCTCCATGGCTTTCTTGAACTCATCCAGGGGAAATTCATGGGTGATGATTTCATCTGCTTTGACCTTTCCTTCCTGGAGAAGTCTGATGGCGGTGGGATAAGTGTAGGGACTTAGATGAGCACCTCGAATATCTATCTCTTTCACATCTCCAATGATGCTCCAGTCTACAGTGGTGGGCTCTGAGAATACACTGAATTCCACATAGCGACCCAGTTTGCGGATTATGTTCAGGCCCTGAATTACCCCTTGGGGATGGCCGCTGGCGTGAATGTAAACATCACAGCCGTAGCCATCAGTAAGCTCCATAACCTTAGCTACCACGTCCTCTTGAGCAGGGTTCAAAACCAGATCTGCACCCAGTTTGCGGGCAAGCTGCAGGCGCTTTTCTTTGAGATCTATTCCTATGAGCAACCTGGGATTTTTAATGCGTGCTATCTGGAGCATGCCCAATCCCAGAGCGCCCAGACCAGCAATTACCACTACGTCTTCAAGCTGAATGTCGGCTCGCTCCACAGCGTGAATGGCACAGCCCAGGGGTTCTATGTAAGCGGCTGCTTCAAGGGGAAAGCCTTCAGGAAGTTTCCAGTTCAGAGCATTTTGAGGAAGGCGTATGTACTCTGCGAAGGCTCCATCAGCATCACCACGGAAGAAACCATAGATGTGGTGAACCTGACACATCCAGTACTCTCCACGTTTGCAGAAGCGGCACTTCCCGCAGGGCACAATCTGTTCAGATACCGCCCAGTCTCCTAAGGAAAGGCCGTATTTTTCTGCTGCTCCCTCACCAAGAGCTACCACCTGTCCATAGAACTCGTGACCGGGTATCACTGGAGGACGAATGTAGGCGGGCTGTCCATCTCCTCCCCAGATTCTTTTGGCTCCGTGGAAAGTCTTTATGTCTCCAGCGCATATACCACATCCTCCAACTTTGAGCAGTACTTCGCCGGGGCCAATTTCAGGAACATCCACTTCTTCCAGGCGAAAATCTCCTGGTGCATAATCAACAACTGCCTTCATCTTTTTGGGAAGCTCAAATAAAGTTTCTACTTTGGACATTTTTACACCTCCTGTTGAAAAGCTGACCGTTCAAATATGTATCTATGTTTTCCAAAAAAAAAGAGAAAAACCCAAGCTACTGGGACGCTCAGGCCTTTCTCCATGTCTCCGACCTCCTTAAGAGGATAAAGCATTCAAATATGTTTGTCAATCCAGCTCTACCACTCTTTTACACATATCTATGTATTATTATTCGTAGCCGATAGCCAATCCATAAATTTTTCACTCAATAAATGCATAATGCGTCCAACACCTCTTGACTTAAGAATAGCACACAATTACAACTTTATCTCCAAAGTTCAAATTCTGTAAGTGCTATATCTTGCTTATACTGAAATGCTACTTCCCTTTTTCAAAGAAATAGCGAAAAACTAATAGCTAAAACTACGGACCTCTTCAAACATGGCAATAATGTTTTGAGGTGGAACCCCGGCCATTATGTTATGCACTTGCTGAAAAACATAACCTCCAGAAGGAGCAAAAATTCGCAGGTTGTTACGCACATGTTCACGCACTTCCTGAGGAGTGCCAAAGGGGAGCACGGTTTGAGTATCGCATCCTCCACCCCAAAAGACAATATCTTTGCCAAACTCCCGTTTCAGGCGCTCTGGTTCCATATCCTTAGCAGCTATCTGCACTGGCTGAATAATATCCAGGCCCGCCTCGATTAAATCGGGTAGTAACTGATAAATACTTCCACAGCAGTGCAAAGACACCTTCAGGCGAGGATATTTCTTTTTCACGGTCTGCCAGAGCAAGGCATGACGAGGTTTGAAAAATTCCCGGTACATTTTTGGAGAAATTTGTGGACCAGTCTGCATTCCTAAATCATCGCCAAAACCAACAATATCCACATAAGGACCTACTGCATCCAAATACTTTTCAAGGTTGCCCAGGTGATACTCCACCAATTTATCCAGAAAACGGTGCACTCGACGCGGATTCAGTGCAATCTCGGTTAAAAAGTTATCCATACGAAAAGCAAATTGTGCTGTTTCCAGAAGGTTTCCACCAAAAGCGGCATATATCGCCCGATCCGTAGCCGAACGGACTTTTTGAGCGTTTTCACGATGAATTTTTAACCCTTCTGAATCAAAGCCTGCTGGCGCAGGAGGAGTCCCCAGACGAAACCACATGATTTGCTTCAAATAGTACTCAAGACGTTCAAACTCCTGGTCAGGGTTGTCTAAAAGAGGGAAATAGCATTGTTCGAAATACAAGCACCCCGGACGCTGAATGCATATGGGTTGACCTTCATCTCCTCGAACAATCCAGCCCTCCTCGGTTTTTTCCACCTCTATGAAGGCAGGAATTTTACAGGGAGTGCCATCAGGAAGTATCCAGTCCTTCCAGTATTGTTCATTTTTATAGTAAAGATACCCAACATCTACTACATCCACACCGAAAAAGTCCAACAGGTCGTCTTCTACAATAGCGAGTTGCTGAATAAAATCATAGACATAAAGCGGGCTATCAGGAAGTCCCAAAGCTTTACGCAGATCCCGATAGGCCAGGGCCATGATACCTGAAGAACGGTGACCTCCAAAGTCAATAGGGACCCGATCGGGTTCTTGATGGTTGCAGGATGTAAGCACCCGTTCTCTCGAAGTCACAAAAACCACCCCTTCTCAAGGATAGCACTAAAAAGTAAATCTTGCCACCACAAAATCAATCCACCACAAAAAAACAAACCTGCTAAATCAGGAAACTGCTCTTAAGAAAAATTACCTCTTTAAAAATCGAGCAAAACCATGTTAAACTCTTTAAGAGCACGCCTGAGCGGAGAGTGAAATCCTTTTTGATAAGTATCGTTTTAACTCTTTTACAAATTATCACCTTCCTTTTTCCTGTCTCCGTGACCAGAAAATGCTTTTTGTTCCTGGGAGAGTTACTCTCACTGGTTTTCCGCAAAAAGCTTGATTATGTCCGTAAGCAGTGGCAACTGGTCTTCCCGGACACCCCGTCTTCCCAGATAGAAAGCAATCTCAGAAAGGTGTTTCGCCACCTCGCCCTGTCTTTGCTGGAAATCATACTCATAAAATACAAAAAAGAAAAGATACTGCCTGCACTAATTGGAAAAGTAAGCGGGGAAGAATTCTTGCAAAGAGCCTTCCAGGAAAAAAGAGGAGTAATTATCATAAGTGCCCATTTTGGCAACTGGGAGTTGCTCGCTGCCTGGTTAGGACATCGCGGATACCCCGTAGAAATCCTGTACAAAGACTTAACCCCTCGTCGGCTCAACAACTTTATAGGAAGCTGTCGCAAAAAATACCAAACAGGCTGGACCAATACGATCAATACAGTTTGCAGGGCTCTGCGTCAGGGTAAAGCTGTGGCTATCCTTGTTGATCAAAAAGTAGAAGGCAAAGGAATTAACTGCCCGTTTATGGGGATAGAGACATCGAGTCCAACCTTGCATGCCAGGTTAGCCAGACTCCTTAGAAGTCCCATTATTCCAGCTTTTATAATTCGAAAAGAAGAGAATCTAAAGCACGAAATTATCTTTTTGCCTCCTTTTTTAGCACCTGTTTCCAATGAGTTGAGCAAAGATATTTTTTCTGTCGTCGCTCTATCCAACCAGATAATTGAGATTTTCCTCCGAGAATTTCCGACTCAATGGTTATGGTTCCACAGACGATGGAGCGTAAAATAAACATTGCGGGGAACAAACAGTGCAAAAGACTGCTCTTTCTTGAAAGACACTTCTATGTTAGTATATAAATCGTTTTTGAAACCCTTCCAAGCTGAGACAAAAAATGGACATGTCGAGTGCAGGAAAAGAGAAAAAATACCTCTATGTTAAATACGCCGTATTATTAAGTATTTTTGGCAATTTAATCTTGTTTTTCGTTAAGTTGTACTTTGGCATCATCTCTCAAAGTCTTGCCATAATAAGCGATGCCTTTCATACCCTATCAGACCTCTCCACCTCAATCATCGTGTTCTTTGCCGCCCACGAAGCCAAACGTTCTCCCGACTCAGAACATCCCTTCGGCCATGGTCGAGCAGAGGACATTGCCATCGTTTCTATGTCAACGCTGCTTATCGTGGTTGCTTTTGAATTCTTGCGCAGGGGCTATACGAGGTTTTATACTGGAAACACCGTAAAGGCTTCTTTTTCTCTGCTTATAGTAATCATTCTGAGCATCATCACCAAAGAATTAATGGCTCGGGAAACGTTTCTTTTAGGAGAAAAGGCAAACTCCAACCTCATCAAAGCTGATGCCTGGCACCATCGAAGTGACGCTCTCTCTTCACTTCCAGTAGTTCTGGTTTACATTTTTCCCAACTACCCACTCGTGGACGCCATAGTCACCATTTTTATAGCTTCACTGATAGGCATGGTGGGAATCAACTTGCTTAAAGAAACCATTTCCAGGTTAATGGGAAGAGCTATATCCAAAGAAGAAGAAAGGAAAATAAAAGAAACAATAACCGGCAATTTTCCTGAAGTAAAAGACGTACATTCCATAATCATTCATGATTACGGCGGAAAGGGAGTAATAACCCTCCACGTCACAGTAAAAGGTAGTCTTTCAGTCCTTGAGAGCCACCAGCTTGCTGACCGCATAGAAGAAGCAATACACAAAACTACCGGCTATCAGGGCCTGGTACACATTGAGCCAGAAAAAGATTAACTGGTTATTCTACGGTAACACTCTTGGCCAGATTTCTCGGTTGGTCAACATCGCAACCTTTTTCAAGAGCCACGTAATAGGCAAAAAGTTGCATAGGAACAATAGCCAGGAAAGGCAACAGGTATTCCGTAACTCGGGGAATATAAATTACCTCATCGGCTCGTTCAGCTACTTCCTGATCTCCAGAACAGCACAAAGCAATAATTTTCCCCTGACGGGCCTTTATCTCCTCCATGTTACTGATGATCTTAGAGCGAACCGCATCCTGTCCCACCAAAACAAAAGTAGCCAGATCAGGTTCCACCAAAGCGATGGGACCATGTTTCATTTCACCGGCGCTCAAACCTTCAGCGTGAATATAAGAAATTTCTTTAAGCTTCAAAGCCCCCTCCAGTGCTAAAGGAAACAAAACTCCCCTTCCCAGATAAAGGAAATTCTTGAAAAGATAAAATTTCTTGGCCAGCTTGCTAATATCTTCTTCTTGTTCGAGAATCTCACGAATCAAGCGTGGCAGAGTTACCAGTTCTTCAAGCAACTTGCGCATCTTTTCCTCATCCAAAAAGCCTCTGCGCTGGCCCAGATAAATAGCAAAAAGCAAAAGCACCGCCATCTGACACAAAAAGGCCTTAGTTGAAGCCACACTTATCTCCACACCAGCCCGAGTATAAAGTACCCAGTCAGAAATGCGCGTCAAGCTGCTCCCCAAAACGTTACATATTGAAACCACTCGACAACCCCTTTCCCGGGCCAGGGAAACCGCCGCCAGGGTGTCTGCAGTCTCTCCGGATTGAGAAATACTCAATACCAGGGTTTTCGAGTCAATCAGAGGATCGCGATAGCGGAATTCAGAAGCATAATCCACCTCAGTAGGTATGCGGGCAAATTTCTCGAGAAAAATTCTTCCCAGCATACCAGCATGACAGGCAGTACCACAGGCAACAATCACTACTCGTTCAAAGTCTACGGGAAATTCCTCTAATTCTTCAAAGCATACCTGACCCCCCAGTAAGTTCACCCGACCCGCAAGAGTATCTTCAAAAACCTGGGGCTGCTCATGGATCTCTTTAAGCATAAAATGCTTGTATCCACTCTTTTCAGCACTTACCGGATCCCAGGGAACAGTAACCACTGGTGAACCGGATCTTTTTCGACCCTCAAAGTCAAATATCTCCCAACCGCTTCTGGTAACTCTCACTATTTCTCCGTCTTCAAGAAAGACCACCCGATTGGTATTTTGCAAAAAAGCCGGTATATCAGAAGCCAGAAAGTTCTCGCTGCTGCCAACTCCCAAAATCAGGGGGCTGGACATTCGCACACCATAAATCGCCCCCGGGTTCTCTTTAAAAAGAATGCACAGCGCAAAAGAACCCTTCAGATTTCTTACAGCTTCTATAAGGCGTTCCAGAGGAGTACCCTCTCCTTCTAAAAGGTGCACTATGACTTCACTATCAGTCTCCGACTGGAAAGTATGCCCTTCTTCGCTCAGACGAAACCGCAAAGAACGGTAATTTTCGATAATACCATTGTGAACCAGTGCAATGTTACCGGTACAGTCAAGATGAGGATGAGCATTCTCGCGAGAGGGAACACCATGGGTTGCCCATCGGGTATGACCTATACCGCAAAAAGAAGGAAAGTCAAAACCAGTAAGTTCCAGCTCAAAATCCCGGATCCTACCCTTGTTTTTGACTACACAAATTTCCTGTTCTCCCAGGAGGGCAATACCCACTGAATCGTAACCCCGGTATTCAAGTCTCTTGAGACCCGAAAGAATTAGCGGCAAAGCAGGGCGTTCACCAACATAACCTATGATGCCACACAAAATTCATACCCCCTCGCTCTTTCCTTCTCTTCTTTTTAAAAGCTTCATCTTAAAAAAGTCTTCTCTATCCTGTTCCTCCAATATATCACGTATAAGTTTGATTTTTTCCACATGGTCAGGAATAACCAAGTTTTCCAGGGCATTCACCCTTTTCTGGGTTTTTTTGATTTCCACAGCCAGGCGATAAACCGCGTTTTCAACCACCGCCAGGCGAATGATCAGAAAAACTACCTTGCGGAAAGCAAGATAGGCTTTATCCAGTGCCGCATTGGTACGATACACTCCATACGCAGGGCGGCTTTTTCCCTCTCTATCCCAACTTATCTCAGGAATTTCCACTCCCATGATGCTTTTCAGGCGAACGTCGAGGTCTTGAATTTCGGAGACTGCAAAACCAATTTCCTCTACCCGTTCAATACCAATATCCAGGTTAGCTCGTTGCAGAGCAAGATAAGCAGCCTGAAAAACGCGATCTATTTCTTCCTGAAGGGTCTTCGCTTCGTCAATATAACGCATCATTTCCCTCACCAGCACATTTCTTTTGCGATCCAACAACGAATGCCCTTCTCTGGCTAGCTCCAGAGAGCGTTGCATCTCTATAAGATTACCTCTGGTGGGAGAAACGTTGCTGAAAATCGGCATTTTCCTCAACCCCTCCAGTATCTTTCAAGGTACTTCTCTTTTATCTGATGCAGTTCTCCACGAGGCAGTAAGGAAAGCACTTTCCATCCCAGATCAAGGGTCTCTTCTATGCTCCGTTCTTCTTCAAAACCCTGTTTGACAAACTCTTCTTCAAAACGCCTGGCAAAATCAAGATATTTACGATCCACTTCGGTAAGCTCTTCTGTCCCTATAATGGTGGCCAGAGAACGCACACTCTGTGCATGACTGTAACTTGCAAAAAGCTGGGCAGCAAGCTCGGGATGGTCCTCACGGGTATACCCTTCACCCACTCCGTCTTTCATCAAGCGAGAAAGAGAAGGCAAAACAGCAATGGGGGGATAAACACCCTGACGATGCAAATCCCGGCTCAAAACAACTTGGCCCTCAGTGATGTACCCGGTAAGATCCGGTATGGGGTGAGTAATATCATCATTGGGCATAGCGAGAACCGGAAGTTGAGTAAGAGAACCTCGCCGACCCTGTATTATACCTGCCCGTTCGTATATGCTGGCCAGGTCGCTATACATATAGCCCGGATATCCCTTTCTTCCGGGGACTTCTCCCCGGAAGTTGGATATCTCTCTCAAAGCTTCACAGTAATTGGTCATATCCACCAGAATGGCCAAAACGTGCATCTCTTCATCGAAAGCCAGGTACTCAGCAATGGTCAGAGCAACCCGGGGAGTGGCAATGCGCTCCACAGTTGGGTCATCAGCGAGATTGAGAACCATAACCGTGTTCTTGATAGCACCCGTCTCTTCAAGACTCCTTCTTACAAACTCCGCCTCATCATGGCGCAACCCTATCGCAGCGAAAACCACTACAAACTCCTCATTCTCGCCTCTTACCCTGGCCTGGCGGGCAATCTGCACAGCAAGCCGAACATGGGGAAGACCGCTTCCACTGAAAATGGGTAGTTTTTGCCCCCGGATCAGGGTCATCATGCCATCAATAGCTGAAATACCAGTTTGAATAAAACTGCGGGGATAAACCCTGGCCACAGGATTAATTGGCAATCCTCCTATATCACGCTTTAGAGAAGCCAGCACCTTACCCTGACCGTCACGAGGCCTGCCCAGACCATCCAGCACTCTACCAATCAGGTTTCGAGATAGAGGAACCTTCAGGGGCTCGCCCAGAAAACGTACTCGCGCTTCCTCACGAATCAGGCCTTTGGTTCCCTCAAAAACCTGTACCACAGCTTTATCTTCCTCAAGGAGAACCACCTGACCCGCTCTGCGCTCTTCACGGTAAATGATCTCCACCAGGTCTTCATAACCCACATTGCTTACTCCCTGAACTACTACCAGGGGACCAACAATGCGAGAGAGACCCACATACTCTTTAACTGGCACTTTTAGCACCCTCTTTGTACTTGACCTGCAAATTATCGAAAAACTTCTCAACTTCTTCTTTTAGAGCATCAAATTTTTCAAGCTGACCATTAGGAATTTCCTCTTTCATTCTCAAGAGCTTGAGATAGACATCTGAACGCTTGATCTCACTTATGGCCATTCCGGAAACAATCAATTCTTTGGCCCTCTCGTAAAAGAAGAGGATAAGCTCCATCATTTTGAACTGCTTTTGAAGAGAGCAGAAAGAATCAACGCTACTAAAAGAGTTCTGCTGTAGAAAGCCTATTTTGATCAGCCTTCCAACTTCTACTATCAGCTTGTGCTCATCAGGGAGAACGTCTTCACCAACCAGTTTAATTACCTGCTGCAGACGATCATCTTCCCCAAGTAATGCCATAGCCTGATCTCGCATGGCATACCAACCTTCGCCAATATTCTCTTTGAACCAGCCCTTCAAATCTTCACTGTAATCGCTATAGCTGGTCAACCAATTAATGGCCGGGTAATGTCGAGAATAAGCAAGATTCCTATCCAAAGCCCAGAAACAACGCACAAATTCTCTGGTATGGCGAGTAACTGGTTCGGAAAAATCTCCACCTGGAGGAGAAACGGCTCCAATGATGGTAACCGAACCTTCCTCGCCAGCAAAAGTTTTAACCCGACCAGCCCGCTCATAAAATTCGGAAAGCCGGCTGGAAAGATAAGCTGGATAGCCCTCCTCCGCTGGCATTTCTTCCATCCTCCCTGAAAGCTCTCTCAAGGCTTCAGCCCAGCGTGAAGTAGAATCAGCCATCAAAGCAACATTGTAACCCATATCCCTAAAATATTCGGCTATAGTTATACCCGTGTAAATAGAAGCTTCACGGGCCGAAACAGGCATGTTGGAAGTATTGGCAATGAGAATGGTGCGTTCCATGAGAGGACGTCCCGTATGTGGATCCACCAAGCGGGGGAACTCCTCCAAGACATCTGACATTTCATTACCCCGTTCTCCACAGCCTATGTAAACCACCACATCTGCGTCTGACCACTTGGCCAGCTGATGTTGAGTCACTGTCTTGCCAGTACCAAAACCACCCGGAATAGCTGCTGCTCCACCTTTGGCCAGCGGGAAAAAGAAATCAATTACCCGCTGTCCAGTAATCAAAGGTATCACTGGCAACAGCCTCTCCTTAACGGGACGGGGAATCCTTATCGGCCACTCTTGATACATGGTCAATTGATGAACATTTCCCTTCTGATCTGCAACCAACAGCAAAATATCGTTAATCTTATAGTCACCACTTGGTTTGGCTTCGACAATCTTACCTGATACGTGAGGTGGAACTAAAAGGCGGTGTTCAAAAAGAGGGGTTTCCTGTACCAGGGCAAAAACCTCACCAGGCTGGACGGCATCTCCAACCTCCTTTTTCATCTCAACCCGCCATCTTTTATTCTCATCCAGGGGAAACATTTCAATTCCACGAAGCACAAAATCTCCATGAAGCAAGGCTATTCGATCCAGAGGGCGCTCTATACCATCAAAGATTTTTCCAATGAGGCCTGGACCAAGGTAAGCGGAAATAAGCTTGCCAGTTCCCTTTATTGGTTCTCCAACTTTCAATCCAGTAGTACTTTCGTAAACCTGTACTGTAAAGCCTTCTTCTCCTATATCCACTATTTCTCCAATAAGACCTTCCTTACCCACCTTAACCATTTCGTTCATCATAAACCCCTGCGAACCAGTTGCTCGCACCACCGGACCATTGATCAAATAAATACGCCCTTCTCCCATTAGCTCCACCTCACTTCCTGTCGCAACAACTCTTGAAAATTCTGCTCCCTCTCGGCAATCCTGGTAGCCAGGGTATTCTCTACCCGCTCCTTTCCGTCCACGCTCTCCAGCACAACCCCAAAATCAAGGTCAAATTCTTCTTCGACCTTTTCAATGAAATCCGAAAACTCGTGCATTTTAAGCTCATTAGCCCAGGGTAAACATAAAGAGTTACAACGCAATACTACTTTCTTTTTCCCCATGAGGGCAAAAGCTTCCTCAAACCAGCGGAAAAAATAAAGCCTTTTCTCTTTCTCATCAAGCCTCTCAAAAGCTCTTTTAACCTCCTCAACGAAGTTCAAAAACAGCTCTCGCAAAAAGGCATCTTTTTCACGGCGTTCTTGCATCAAAATAACTGCATTCTGGGCATTAATCCATTTTTGAGTTCTAAGTCGTAACTGGCGTAAAAACTCTTCTCTTTCCCGGGCAAGTTGCTCTTCAAGCTTTTTCTCCTTTCTTTGAACTTCTTCACGAGCCTCAATGAGAGCATTCTCCAGCATATCTTCAGCTTCTTTAATTATTGCCTTGCGCATCAGCTCGATTTTATCAGCTATTCTCACTTCACTTTCACTCCAATGGCGCTCTCAACATAATTAAGAATAAAATCTTTATCGCGACGGATGCCATGACGGTCTGGAATAATGGTCAAAAGAGGCAAATTCCTGGAAAGCTTAAGACGCTGCACCTGGTCAGGTACAACTTCAGCGATTTTTTCGGTCATCAAAATGACTCCCACCGTAGGGTCTCTTTCAACTTCTTCAAGCACAGGAAGAATCTCCTCACGAGTATGCACTACAACTCCCTTGATTCCAGCCAGGCGTAATCCTATCTGGGTATCAATGTTATCGCTGATTAAGAAAAAACGCACTCTTTCACCTTCTCCCCTACATTCTACCCAGAATTAAAACGGAAATAATCATCCCATAAATGGCTATACCTTCAGCAAGGCCTACATAAGTGAGAGTACGACCAAAAAGTTCTGGTTTTTCGCTAATAGCCCCAATCGCTGAAGAACCAGTTATGGCCACTGCAATACCCGCTCCAATAGCAGCAAGACCGGTAGCCAGGCCAGCTCCAAGCAAGCCGAGTCCAGAAGAAACAGGCGGAGGAGTTACCGAACCGCTCTCAGTCTGAGCCAGCGCACTGGGTAAAGAAAGCCCAAAAACAGCCAGCGAACAAACTCCCAAAAACAGCAAGCTACCCCAGAAAAGCCTCAAAAAAGCCTTCCTGGAAAGATGCCATTTACCTTTTGCAGCCATCATTCCAACCAAAACCAAAAGTCCCAGAAAAATTCCATAAGCAAGAATCATTGCTGTTATCATTTAACTTACCTCCTCTCGGTAGATATTTTCCCAAAAGTCACCGGCTGGAAAGGTTTGCCCTTTCCTGTAAAGAATCTGGAAAAAAGCTCGTAAAACTCTAAACGCAGAGCCTGAATGAATACCACCAGACCTTCAAGTCCTAAAATAAGTATATTGCCAAAGACAATTATCAGAACCCTGGAAATCCCAGAAAAAGCTCCTCCCTGCACCATCTGAGCAATACTCAAAAAAGCCAGAAAAATACCGGCGTGATTAATGGCAAAAGCAGCAAGTCGAATAAAAGAAAGAGTATTGCTCAAAAAACGGATAAGCTCATCAAAAAGCACAAAAGTGGATTCAACAGCCTTCTCTTTTCTTTTTTGAGGTGAAGTTTCAAAAACTTCGTGCAAATAAATAACCACAAGTAAAGCCACAAGAGCGCCTAACCACAGGTTGACCGGTTGGGGTAGTTTTCCATAACGAAAGTAAGAGAAAGCAAGCCAAACACCTAACCAGTAAAAAGCAAAGGCAGCCAGCCCGGAACTTCCCAAGAAAAACTTTCTCCACTGTCCTGCACGAACCAGGTTAAGCATACCCAGACCCATTCCCAAGGCAAGTAAAACAACGCCTATCGCCACTGATACCCCCATCAGGTAAGAAATTTCCTCAATGGGGCGCACCCACAGAGCTGGTAACAGGTCCTCAAAACCCAGGAGACTGCCGTACAAAAAACCGAAGACAATTGAAGAAACTCCAGCCCAACCAAATACCCAACCCAAATCAGAGTGTTTCTTCAAATAGTAGAAAAAGCCGGCCAACGCCAGAATAGCACCATGACCCACATCACCAAACATAAAACCAAACATAAATAGAAAGGTCAGAGCAACTACCGGTGTAGGATCAATCTCCCAGTAAGAAGGTAATCCATACATTTTGACCAAACTTTCAAAAGGGCGGAAGAAGGAAAGATTGGCAAGCCTTACCGGTACCTTTTCCTCTAACACCTCCCGAACATCAGGCTGTTCTTCAACTACCAGAACTTTCTCTTCCTGTTCAAGAAAACTCTGGATTTTTTTCTTTTCCCTCTCAGGCACCCAACCCGACAGAGCAAAGAGGCTCTCGCTAAAACCAACTTTTTCCTGCAAGTGGTAAACAGAACGCAACACGTAAAGGTGATCCAAAAACTGGTAGATGAAAGTTCGGTTCTTATAAAAAATTTCTCTCAGCTCAATCTTCTTTCTCTCTATCTCCAGATATAACTTTTTGATTTCATCAGAAACTCTAAAATAAACTTCTTCGACGGAACCCTTTAGCATAGCGCGAGGTAAAGTATGCTCTTCAAAGCCAACGGATTGAAGAATGCTCTCCGCTTCTTTCTGCATCCTGGGAAGCGTAAAAACCATTATCCACCGTGACTCCCGTTCCTTTTCTATGTCCATTACCAAAATGGGAGCGTCATTCACACTCTCAATTAACCTGTCAAAATACATACTCAGTATACGTCCAAACTTTATCGAAAAGCCTTCGAGACTTATCAGGTCTTCAAAGTCAACGTCCAGATAACGAAGCATTCTGAGGTGCCTGCGCATATGCTCGAAACGTTCTACCAATCTTTTTAACTCCGAAATCTCAGTGAGTTTTTGATCCATTTTTCTCTCCAGCAATCGCGCTTTCCTTAAAGAGAAGTTAAACCGAGAAGCAATTTCTGGGCTGAAGACAGGACGGGGTAGGGGTTCTTTGCCAGAGAGTTTATGAAGCCTGCACAACAAAGAAAAAGCCTCTTCAAAAGAAACTCCATTGTTCTTTCTGAAGAAAGACCTTGTTTCAGCCGGTAGAACGTCTTCCGGAGACAGAGGCTCAAAACATTCCGAAGCAACAACCTCCTTTAATAATTGTTCCATATTATCCTGTTCTTGCTTAACTCCCAGAATTATCAAACGACACATCCTGTCAACGGCCACCCAAGTTCACCATCCTGAGAGGTCTTATAAAATAGCGCTCCGCCAGACGCACATCCAGCGCATACCTTATATCTTCAATCACCGTAATTAGGTCACGAGTTTCAAAATTCTTAAGAGTTATAAAAGCAATTAACACTTCCAGAAGGGAAAGATGCTTGCGCAGTAAAAAACGCGCTAATCGGTAAAGGTAGGAAAGAATGCTTCTTTCAAATATCTCATCCAGAACCTCGCTGCTTTCTTGCCAGTTGTGAAAAACACTTCTGTAAGGCGAAACAAGAAGCATGCTCATAAACTCTTCCAGACTCTGGCTTCTAACCAATTTTATAAGACGTTGGGAATTGAAATATCTGTAAAGAGGTATGGTGAGCCCGTAAACCTTCTCGGGAAGCATTCCAAAAACGAAGCGCATTCTGTATATAAGCTCCACATTCAGCAAATCCGCCTGAACACCAAAAAAGCGCAAAACAGCCTCGCGGTCTCGATGGGGAAAATTCTTTACTCTCCTGGGCAAGCCAGCCAAATACCAGTAATCCAGGGCATTTTCAATAACATCCATAGCCCGAGATTCACTAAATTGCTCCTTAGCAGCCTGAAACAAATCATAAAAAGCTGTACCTTCCAGACTTCGGGTAAGCTCGTCAAGGCTTTTACTCCTCAAAAGTGCACGAAAATCAACCTTACTCCAGGGAGAAAGATCAAAAAGTTTCTTTTCTATATCCCCAAGACTTGCTTGCGTACTTAATACCACATGTTTGGTAACCAACTTGAGATTTTCTATTTCAAAACCGGTAAGGAAAAAATCAATAACGATTCTCTCCTTAAGACTGGCAAACTCGCGCAAACTCAAAAGTTCATAAATAGTGGACTGGTTGATAAGAACTTCCAGGTCCCGACGATGGATCTCGTTGGGTTGAACCTCTTGAAGAACCTGCTGATAAGCAGGAGTTTTCTGAAGGTAACTGGCAATCTCTGGAACAGAGTGAAGACTCAAAAGGTTTTGAAAATCCTGGTCAGAGAGCATCTTGCCAACTTTTGCCAGGGTTTTGCCCAGTAATCCGAAATTCTCAAAAATAAACATAACGTCATTCTCCCGCAAGCAACTGCAAGGCTTTTTCCACCAGAAGAGATTTGCTTGTCTGATAACGCTTCTCTATAAGCTGTTTGAATTCTCTTACCCGCTCTTCGCTTTTTTTGCGAAGCTCTTCCACCATTATGCTGGCTTCCTGGTTTGCTTTTTCCTCTTCTCTGCGCAGGTACTCCTCTTGTTCTTTCTTCTTCATTTCAGCTACTTCCTGAGCTTTATCAAAAAGCTGCTTTCTCTTTTCTTCGATGCTTTCAATGATTTTTCTACGTTCTTTTTCAATTGCAATCAATCTTTCCAGAATTTCTTTCTTATCCACCAGCTTAACCTCCCTGGAAAATCAAACTTGTATGATACTACTTTTGGCATCATTTTTCAATAAGCACCACCAGCCTGTAGCCTTAATTTCGAAAGTGTCACATCGAGACAAACCCCTTTTTGAAAGGGGAAAGAGAAGATACTTCACCACCAGAAACCAAAAAGTAGCACCGCAATTACGAGAGTAAGATATGTCCGTTACTACCTACTTATCTGAGGTATAAAAAAACCTGTGGGGGAGACGAACAGAAGAGAATCAAAGATACAGAAAGCATGTTGACTTGTGAAATAATTCTGGTGGTGTTTGTTGGACAATGTCAGAACTTTCTTTGAGCAAAATCCTGATGCTGATTGACGCAAAATTGCTTCGCAATTTTGGTATTGGCTCGCGGGCAAAAATTTTCCTCCCCTTGAACCCCTCCAATTTTTGTCCGCTCGCCAAAATTTTTTGTGCCGCCTTTTCAATCCTTAAATTTTATTCGTATAACGGTTTTGGTGTATGCGAAGTTACAGAGCAATTTGGGTGAGCACCGAAGGTGCGAACCGCATACACCGTGTTAGCCGAAGCTTCAAAATAATCCCTTAATAAATCCTGATATAACTGAAAAGAAAAGCGATGTAAAACTTGCTGTCATATATTCCACAAAATAAAATGCTTGTACATGAGACATTCCCCATTTAGCTTTTTTATCATGCATTTCCGCATTTGCTATAAATACATCTCGTTTATCTCGTCTAACAATTGAGGTATAAATACAGAACATAACACCCCATATAAATGGAACAATTAACCGTGCAAGCCACGTATCATTTGCGATTCCAATTAATATACCAGCTATTACATTTGGAAATGGAATCATAATATTACCTCTTAATTGAAGTTTCGCCTAACGGTTTCGGGCTTTGCGAAGTGCGAAGCATTTGGGTGAGCGAAGTGAGCCACAAAGCCCGTGTTATCTGAAGCCCAACCATATCGCTAAAAAGGTCTAATACAGACAAACATTGGATAATCCTTTCTCCTTACAAGACTTGAATATTCAATCGCAGATTCTGGAGGTTTATACTTCAATTTTTTGACTTTAAATCCTATCTCTCTCAACAAGTTAATCAAAATATCCAACTTGAAGATGCCACATAAATGACGATCGGCGTGGATTTCTAAGTTCCCTTTGCGCCGGATCAGATAGATAAAAGTTGCCTCATAACTTGTATCTGAAGGATCAGGATCGTAGAGATTCTCGATAAATGTAATCTCGATATCTCCTTTACAGTTAGTGTAAGAAGTAGTTTTATTTTGTTTAAAATCATCTATAGTTTCTTCCACAAAAAACAGAAAAACTCCCCCAGGCTTTAGGTGTGAAAAGGCTGTGGCAAACATTTCTCGCAAGTCTTCCACCGTAACCATATAGGCGATAGAATCAATGGTCACTACTGCATCAAAAGTGTTTTCAAGTCGTACTGACCGCATATCACCACTAATGTAGTTAACTTCGGGATTGAGTTGTCTTGCCAACTCTAACATGGCGGCGCTTTTATCAACACCAGTCACCTGAAAGTACTTTTTGAATATATAGTCGTTGTGTCCACCTCCACAGCCTAAATGTAACAAGGTTTTCGAAGGGATTTTAGAATGTTCTCGAATAATATTACAGAATAATTGTGTTTCTTCAAGATAATGTTCTAAGGGAGTTATAATTGGGAAAGCCCACGCCAAGTCGTTATACAATCGTTTTTCATTATTTGATGTGGAAATTTTTAATTTCATACTTCTTCTCTTAAAAGTCGGGTTTCAGATAACGTTTTGCAGATAAAAGAAGTTGCCGAAAGCAATTTGGGGAAATCTTTGATTTCCCTTTTATCCGCTGTTATATGACCCGGAGGACAAGGTTGCGAAGCAACCGCAGAGTTCCGAACCCCGCCAGAATCTCTTCTTATTTTATTGTTTTTCATCTTTGTTTCGTTGTGGAACTACTTTTTACTCTTAACAATCGCTTTAGCCCAATTGGCAGCCCGCTCCAGCTCTCCCTCTTTCAGCGGCCCCTCTCGTCCCTTTACGAGGAAACCTTCAGGGGATACTACCAGGTTGCCACCCTTTTTCTTGAGTGCATCCGCGATACGCTTCGCAGCATAGCCACCCAACTTCATAAGCAGGCGTAGTCCAGTTCTTACCTCACTGGCAGGGATCCTCGTGTCAAAGGCTGCCACATCGATACCTCTGAGAGTGTGCCCAGGAATGTTATCGATAAATGTTCGTACCAACTTTGTAGGTCTGAAACCCTGAGTCGGAGAACCGACGATGAGAAGGTCAATAGATTCCAATTCGGAAGGATTTACTTCGCCTATACGAAGCACCTTAACATCGCCAGTAATAGCGTCGCCGATAGATTTGGCAATTTGCTTTGTGTTTCCATACATTGAATCATATATTATTAAAGTCTTCATGTAGACACCTCTCAAGCCTCTTCCAAGTCCAATTTAAGCTTCCGTAGATGCAGAGTGGCCAAGATCAAGAACAGGATTGATAAAATAAGGGATGGTCCCAGTCCCCCAATAGTAATAGTCAAATCATAGAGCGGCTTCACCATTTCGCTCACAGCCAAGGAGAATATCAGGGTGAATCCCATAATAAACATGGCGGGAATTAACAGCACTCCCAATCCTGCTTTCCTGAGAGCCATGATGCCGATAATCACAAATGCTGGCATGATAAAGCAGAGATCCAGGATGTAGACGGAGTACAGAAACTCAATCTTTTCACCAGTTTGGATCAGTGGCAAAAGCTGAATGATCCAGAGAGCATTGAAGACTAGAGCTACAAACAAAGAAAATCCCGCCGATATATTTCGAATCAGTCTGGACAGTTCCACCTTTTGCAGTATTTCCTGGCGGATGCTTGCAATACCGTAAACTATAGACCAGAAGGAAAGCCCAAATATGGCCAGGTAAAAATAGTACAGTACATTATAGACCCGCTCGATGACGTAGATTCCGTACGCATAAAACAAATAGCCGAGGATACCGAGAATCACAATCTGCTTTTTCGAATCCTCTTTCTTGATTCGAATAGTCAATAATAGAATAATGAAGGATGCCACAATTGTCATCAGGTCTTGCCCGAAAACTGCGGGCATGATGTCAGTGCTTACCACCTTGCTGTAAATACCGGGATTGAACACCCCGACCAGTGCAGCTATCAGAGACAGCACTGCCGTCAGCCGCCACAGAACCTTGTTCTTACTTGGATTTCGAATCATTTCTTGCCTCCATAACCTGCAATAATTTTATTTTTTTCTCTTTCATTTTGATTTCCTCGCAAAACTGCCAGCCGAAGCGAGGGGCGAAGCCCCGAGCGAGGCGGCTAATTCAATATGGTGGAGGCGGCGGGAATCGAACCCGCGTCCGAGACCTACAGGCCAGAAAAGCCTACGAGCGTAGCCTCAGCTTTCAGCTTCGCTTGAGGGCCTCCCTGAGGCCGGATGCTCCTCAAGCTATCCCCTTCACTTCTCGTTCCAGGAATTCAGGGAGATTTCCCGGAACCAGCCCGCTTTTTGACGCTATCTGAGCTTAGCAGGCGATCAGCTCAGAAGCGTGCTGCTTTCAATTAAGCAGCAAGTGCCAGTTCGTTGTTGGCGTTTATTGTTGTTCCACCTTTTTTACGAGCCCCGGTGGAGACCTCGGCTCGCCTTTCCTAACCCGTCAAGGCCCCGTCGAAACCAAGTCGCCCCCTCACTGATCAACGAAACTTTTCCAGGCGCCGGAGCTTGCGCTCTTCTTCTCGCTCCTGAATTTCTCGGCGTCGATCGTAAATCTTTTTGGGTTTAACCAAGGCTATTTCCACTTTAGCCCGGTTACGGTCATTAAAATATATCCGCAAAGGCACAATTGTCAATCCCCGCTGCTCGCTCCAGGAACCCCAGCGCACAATTTCCTTTTTGTGCATAAGGAGCTTGCGCGGCCTTTTGGGATCATGGTTGAAAATGTTTCCAAAATGGTAAGGAGCAATGTGTAAATTATAAATCCACATTTCTCCGTTCTTAACCCGACAAAAACTATCGTTGAGACTCACTGCACGATTGCGCAGGGCTTTTACTTCCGTACCCTGTAACTCTATACCCGCTTCAGCAGTGTCTATAATTTCATAAAAATGACGGGCCTTTTTGTTCTCAGCTATTAGTTTCACTTTATATAACCTGCTCCTTTGCAAAAAATTCCTGAATCCACTTTACCAGAAGAGAACCCACTTAAATCTAAAACCTAACATGTATAATATTATATAGCATCAAGAGGAGGTGGCGGGCACTGGAACAAAAAGAAATACCGGAACTGGATGAAGTAAGAAAATGGATCGAAGAATATGGTAAAAGAGTGGTTAACCTCAAAGACCAGAAAGGTAAAGAAATGGAGATTATAGAATTAAGAGATAGAATAGAAGAGGCACTCTCTTTTTACCGTGAACGGGGAGCTTTTATAGCCCCCGAAGAAACTCGCCTGGGAAACCTGGATGCCGAGTTTCGCAAGGTAGCCCCACTATTCGTGAAGATGGTAGGAGCAAAAGCTCTGGAGCAAGAAAGAGTCAAACGCAACCCGCCACGAGACCGCTTTTACTGGTGGATAGATCAAATCCTTCGCCAAGAAAAACGCAAAAAAGTTAAAAAAGGACTCTCCAGTGTTGCGATAGTGCTTGCAGTCTTGCTAACCCTCTATTTTTTGCTATTTCGTCTGCCACCTGCTGAAGAAAAGTACCTCAATGCCCTGTATGAAGCCGAGCAACTCATCACCAGCGGAAATCTCCAGGAAGCGCTGGTAAAGTGCGAAGAGGCATTTTCCATCTTTCCCGATCGCCCTACTCCCTACATAATCGCGGGGTGCATTTCCGAAAAACTTGGTAAACCGGAAGGGGCAAAGACTTACTTCGAACAGGCCCAAAAACTCTACGAGAAAGAAACGGAATTTAAACTGGAAAAGGCCACCTGGTATTTCCGCATTGGGATGAAAGAAGCGAGCAAAAAAACCCTGGGAGAAATACTGAAAGAAGATCCTGAAAATGTTTACGCACTAAATCTTTTGGGGGCAATTTACGAAGAAGAAAATAAGATAGTTGAAGCCCTAAAAGCTTACCAGAAAGTGCTCGAGCTTGCTGAAAAAAAGGGACTCGATACTTTAATCCCGGTAACCAAGACCAAAATCGCCATGCTCCAGCTCAAATTGCCTCTCAGTGTTCCTTAAACATTTTCTTTGGATGATACCGAGCGAGTGGCTAAAAGGTCAATATCCTCCCCAAGGAGATTGGAAGCCACTACTTCTCCCGCTTTAACTGGAGCTTCTACTTCGATGCTTTTTAAAAACTCCATGAGAGCAAGAATTTTCTCCTTTGGAAAAGGCCGAGAGGTTTTAACTGGCAAGCGGCGCAACTTGCCATTTTTTAACCTAACCGTAGTGGTAACCACTCGACGAGGACAAGAAACTTCAGTAATTGCATATTCTTTTCCTCGAGAACAAGCACCTTTGACCTGCCAGGAACCATCAGCTTTTTCCATAACCTCCAGGGAACAACCTCGAGGACAAACTATGCAAATTAGCTTATGATAATCCCCGGATCTCTTCTCCAGCAATTTCAATTTTCACTTCTCCTCCTTCCTTAGGCCAGGGAATTTGCCCTGTCTCCAAACGCAACATTTCACTGGGACGACATACTGAAACCGGAAAAGTAAAAAATACCTCGTCTTTCAAAGAAAATTGCAAGCGAGCCTTATTAAAGGCTTTACGAGTACGAATAAAAAGCATTCCTTGTTGGGGATTACACAAGTAATGAGGTAAGACGATTCCTATCCCCTCGCCAGGTGTCAGTCGAAAACGGGGGGTAAGCTTTCCACCTTCCTTCCAGTGTTTCCCTACCATTTCGCCAGCTATGGTTACGTAATCAACCAGGTCAAAAACTGCTACCACATTCCCACAAGCAAAAAAACCTTCGCACACAGTTGCGAATCGTTCATCGACATAAGGACCACCAGTACGCTCACAGAGGGGTATGCCCGCCTGACGGGAAAGTTCGTTTTCAGGAACTAAGCCCACTGAAAGAAGCACTGTATCACAAGGAATGGTCTTTTCAGTACCTTGCTTAAATCTTCCCTGTTCATCAACTTCGCACACCACTACTCCTTCCACTCTTTGCTCACCGTATATCAAAGATACCGCGTGGGAAAGTAAAAGAGGTATGTTGAAATCCAGGAGGCACTGCACGTAATTCCTAATCAATCCACTCAGGGTGGGTTTGATTTCAATCACCGCTTCCACTTTTGCTCCCTCTAAGGTCAATCTCCTGGCCATGATCAAACCTATGTCTCCGGAGCCAACAATGACAAACCTCCTCCCTGGAAGATATCCCTCTACATTAACAAGATACTGAGCAAGGCCTGCGGTAAAAACTCCCGCAGGACGACTCCCCGGTATTTTAACCATACCTCGAGTTCGCTCCCGACAACCCATGCTCAAAAAAACTGAACGAGCCCTAAACTCAAAAACTCCACCTCTTTGTACCGCAGTAACTTTCCTATTCGGAGCAAGACGTAGAACTGGAGTTTCCAGCAAAACTTCCACACCTGTCCGCTGCAAAGCTCGGATGAAACGCTCAGCATATTCAGGACCAGTGAGTTCTTCGCCAAACTTATGTAAACCAAAGCCAGAATGAATGCACTGATTCAAAATCCCTCCTAATTCCTCTCCCCGCTCCAGGAGAAAAACTCTTTTAGCCCCGTTTTCCCAGGCAGAAAGGGCCGCTGCCATTCCAGCCGGTCCTCCTCCAACAATCACCACATCTGCATCAAAACATTTAGGCAGAGGACTTCACCTCCTTGGTCTCTCCCGCCAGAAGCCAGGAATGCTTCCCAGACTTAACCAAGCTCCGGTAATCAACCCCTAACACTTCCATCATTATTCTGGGAAGATGCATTCCACAGAAGCTCCCTTGGCAACGCCCAGCCTGAGTACGAATCCTGCGTTTTAAGCCATCCATAGTACAAGCTCCTGGAGAGGAAAGAAGGGCATGCTTCACTTCCGCCAGGGTCACTTCCTCGCAACGACAAACGATTTTTCCCCAATCAGGGTCCTGAGCAATAAGCTGTTCCCTTTCCTGGTCACCGAGTTCTGAAAAAACTGGAAAGGGCTCTCTGTACCTAAAGTCCTTTTTCTCAACCATACCAAGCCCTCGTGAACGAAGCAAATCTCCCACGTATTCTGCAATACCAAAGCAGGAAGTCAAACCCGGTGATTCTATTCCACACAGGTGCAAAACTCCTGGAAAACGCTGTGAAAAAAATACATGAAAATCGCGATCGGGAAGTGTGGGGCGCAAACCAGAAAAGTGAGTAATACTGGCTTCCAAAGGAAGCGAAGGCACCAGTCGACAGGCACCCCGGGCAACTTCCTCCAGACCCTGAAGGGTAGTTTCCGTGGTATCAGCCTCCTCAAAGTTGGGACCGGCGAGAATATTCCCCTCAGGAGTGGGCGCCACCAGAATTCCCTTGCTTTCTGGAGAAGGTACCGGGTAAATAACTTGCCTTACATAACCGGCAAACATTTTGTCCAACACAAAATATTGTCCCCGATAAGCTTTGATTGGCTCTATTTTATCTCCGCAAAGCTGAGCCAGCCAAGAAGAAGAAAGACCAGCACAGTTTACCACAAAGTAAGCTCTGTAGACGTTATTACCGGCACGAAGCAATATTTTTTTGCCCTCCTCCTCGAAGGAGGAAACTTCAGCATCAAAGACAAATTCAACACCATTTTGAAAAGCAGTTTCAGCAAGAGCTATGGTTAGCCTGAAAGGCGAGACAACCCGAGTTTCAGGATCATAAAAAGCTGCATACACTTTATCGCTGAGCTGGGGTTCAAGGCTTTTTGCACAAGATGGAGCAATAATCTCTCCCGAGGCTCCACTTCTTGTTTTAAGAAGCCGTAAATAAGCCTCTTCCTCTTTCGAAAAAGCCACAGTAAGAGCTCCACAGCGCAAAGAGGAAATCCCTATCTCCTTCTCGGCCTCCTCCAAAAGAGAAAGGGAACGCAGGTGAAGTTCACCTTTTAAGGTAGAAGGAGTATAGTAGCTTCGAGCATGGAGAATGCCAGTGTTGGCCTTGCTAACCCCACAACATACATCCAGCTCTTTCTCAAGCAAAAGCACTTGCAAATCAAAATGCGATAAATACCAGGCTACCGCACACCCCACTACACCTCCGCCGACGATTATTACATCGTAGCTTTCATCCACTGGCAAAGCTACCTCCTAACTACGATTTTTCTATCTGTTCACCGTAGCCCAGCTCTTTATTGAGCAACCACATTCTCTGATAACTCGTAGACACGCCTCGAGCACCACAGCGCAAAATTCTTATTACCTCACTCTTTCTACGAACAAAACCACCGCAAATAAGTGGAGGAAGTTCTTGCAGAGGAAGAGCTTTGCTTACGTGAGGAAAAATAACCCCAGGCAGAATTTCCAGAGCATCCGGAGAAACTTCCCGAACCACACGCAATGCAGTACGCAGGGATTCGCTGTCTATAAGGAACAACCTGAAAATGGTCAAAAAACCGGCCTTGCGTGCCAGAGTTAAAGTACGCAAGCGGGTGGTGATGACTCCGCTAACTGCTGGGAATTTTTCTTTTAAAAATAAAAGACCACTTTCATCGGAAGCAATGCCTCCAAAAAGATCCATGTGCACAAACAAGAAAGGCCGGTACTCCTTAAACAGAGAAGAAATAGCCTCCAGGTTCTGAACATTTCCCTCCAGAAGAAAGAAAATCGCACAAAGGTCCAGAGGGACCTTCTGGCTAACCATCAAATCCAGGTTAGAAGGACGTAAAGCACCAATAATTGGCTTTTTCTTTAAGCTCTCCAGAAATACACTCATTGCAAAAATAAAAGCCTTCCAGAAAAAAACACTTCTGGAAGGCTTTCTCCTTTTCTCCACGCCTTTCACATTATAACATACTTTACAGAATTTGTCTGCAAGCTGGAGAGCAAATCAAGCTTATTCAGTGACGTCCTCCCCCTAATGAATTAGGGGGCATCCCAGCGTGGGATAGCGGCACACGCCGCAGGTTAGCCAGCATTCCCCGGTCTACCCGGATCATCACCTTGGCCTTAAGGGGTGTCACGCTCCCCTTTCTCCCGGGGTCATGCCCCGAGAGCATCGAGCGCTTTCGCGGCTATGTTTATTGCCCCCACCCTGTCCGCATCAGACTGGTATCCACACTTTACGCATTTAAACCAGCCTTGGATCTTCCGGTTATACCGGGAAACATTCCCGCACTTCGGACAAGTCTTGGAGGTCTCCTTGGGATCGACGTAGATTACAGGCACTCCGGCAAGGGCTGCCTTGTATTCGATGAACGAGGCCAGCTCCTTAAAGTTCCACCCGGACATCATCCGGTTGAACTTCTTTGATCCTTTGGTCCGCTCGCGGATACCCAGCAGGTTCTCAAGCGCGATGGCTTTGCCCTCAGCTTTTGTTATTTCAACTATGCGCTTTGAGATGCAGTGGTTGATATACCGCATCCACCTTGTTTCGCGGCCGGCTTCTTTCTTGACTCGGGAAAGCCTGCCCGATTGCTGAAGGGCTCTTCGCCGCTGTGCCCACCGTTCCTTGCGCCATCTGACCTGGCGACCGTCAAAAAAGATGTTATGGGACAGCACGGCAAGCTTTACTATGCCGAAGTCGACCCCGATTACGCCGCACGGCTCGTTTAAGTGAGTCTCATATACTAATGATATGGCAGCATACCACTCTCCCTCTTTACCATGCCATATCTCCATGGACCCTTGTTGGCAGGAACCTCCTGCCAGGTCCTGGAGCCTTTTTGCATGGTATTTAGAAGTGGCAATGGGCACTGCTATCTGGCTCCTGCCGGAGGAGACGGGGAACTTAATGACCCATGTGCCTGACGGCAGCTGATGTATTGAATAGCAGTCCTGCCGCACCATTACCGGAACTATCCGGTCAAATTTGGGCAGGCTGGATTTCTTGCCATTTTTTGTGCGGGAAAGGTATGAGCGATAAGCTGAGAGTGCTTTGAGCATGGCGCACTGGAGTGTAGCACGGTTGAGGTCGAATAGTTCACAGGCTTTGTGGTAGGTTTCCCGGTTTAACTTTGCCCTGCTGGTAGTGTTCAAAGTTTCGGCCTGCTTTTGGAACCAGGCGCAGGCTTTTCGATATGTTTCCAGCATGCGAACCATCTTCTCCAGTTTGCCTTTGTTTGGGGATAGGAGTTTTACCTTTAGTGTTACTGTCTGCATATAGTATCTCCTCCAGTTTACTTAAGTTTCAGCATAACCGGAGAAAAATAGCAAGTCGCCATTCATCTCCCGATTAAAATCGGGGGCATTCTGGCGGGATTTTTGTAAAACCCCAGCCCTTCCTATTTTTTCTGAAAACAAAGAACAAAGGGCTAATCCTTCTTGAAATTAAGCGCAGAAAGAAAAATTATTACCAGTAACACAAAATAGACCCAGATAAAATGCCTGGTCCAAAAAGAATCAGGATAATCCTGAACCAGCTTGATATATAAAAAGGGAGCAAAAATTACCAGAAAAACCATGGTGGTGATCATTCTTAGTGGAGAAAACATCTTCATGTTAGACGGTATTCCCTGACAATGCGTTTCGAAAAAGCAACCAGGCTTTCAAACCCCGCTTTTTTCAGAATTTCCCGGGCCCGGTCAAAGTTTTTTCCCACATCATCAGGACGATGAGCGTCAGAGCCTAAACAAAACTTTATTCCCATCCGTTGAGCACGTTTCAAAATAGAAAAAGAAGGGTACGCCTCTCTGACCATTTTTCTCCATCCTGCAGTGTTCAGCTCGAGTGCCATACCCATATCGGCACATACCCGAAGTGCCTCTTCTTCTTCGGGAATAGGCCGAGTGGGGAAAAATCCAAACTTTTTGGGAAGATCAAAATGAGCAACAGCGTCAAAAAAACCGGTCTTCATCCCTTCAATCAAAATCCGATAATACTTTTTATAAACCAGGTCTACCGGATAGCGTTCAAAAAAGCGAATATATCTGGGATTATCAAAAGCCCAACCATCTATAAAATGAACCGAAAGCAAAAGATAATCCCAATCAAACCCTTCCAGCAAACTTACCAGCGCCTTCTCTTTTCCCGGGATATAATCCACTTCCAGACCCAAACGAATCTCAATAATCCCCCGGTAGGTTTCCTTGAGTTTTTCTACTTCCTCAACATACAGACTCAGTTCTTCCTCAGGAATAGCCGCAAATCTCTTTCGGAGGTGAGAAGGGAGAAAATATTGAGGAGAATGTCCCGAAAAACCAATCTCAGAAAGACCTACTTCGATAGCTTTCTGCACATAATCTTGATAGTCACCCTGGGCATCTCCACAACGAAAAGTATGAATGTGATAATCGCAGAGCATAACCACAAACCCCACAAAAAAGGAGGGAATAAATCCCTCCTTTTCAAAAACATTTTTCCTTAGCGAAAAAGACCTATCGCCTGCAGTAATCGCTTATTTGACTGCGTCTCTCAACATTTTGCCGGGACGGAAATAAGGAACCTTGGCAGCAGGAATGACAATCTCCTTACCGGTTTGCGGATTACGTCCCCTGCGGCTTGCCCTTTCCTTGACGCCAAAAGTACCAAAACCTACCAATTGCACCTTTCCATTCTTTTTTAATTCGTTCTCTACTACCCTCAAGAAAACATCTACCACTTTTGCAGTATCTTTTTTAGTAATGTTAACCCCTTCCTTCTTCAACTCCTCAACCAGTACACTCACAAATTCCTGTTTGTTCACCCTAAAACCCCCCTTTTAATAAGTTTAATATTTTCGTTTCCCCTTACGCCGGAAGCACGATAAAACGTATTGCAGTTTTTTCTGTGTCATCAATTTTTACATCCACAAACGCTGGAATACAAACCAGATCAATGCCACTCGGCGCCAGGTATCCCCTTGCAATGGCTATTGCCTTCACTGCCTGATTTACAGCTCCTGCTCCCACTGCTTGCATTTCTGCTCTCCCGTGCTCACGTATTACACCAGTCAGTGCTCCTGCTAGAGCTGCCGGTCTCGTTCTCGATGAGATCTTCAAGAGCTCCATAAATGAACCTCCCCAAGTTTAACTATGCTGCTTCTAAGGGATATCTCCTTTCCCGGACCAGGGAAACAGCTATCCCTCCTCAAATAGCTATTGTAAGTCATGTTGCCTTTTTTGTCACTATTTTTGAGGCCTCAAAACAAATTTTCTTCAGTTTTTTTAAAAAACTGCAGCAAAACTCTCTTAAACTGAATCTCCCCGTGACATCCTCCCCCTAATGAATTAGGGGGCATCCCAGCGTGGGATAGCGGCACACGCCGCAGGTTAGCCAGCATTCCCCGGTCTACCCGGATCATCACCTTGGCCTTAAGGGGTGTCACGCTCCCCTTTCTCCCGGGGTCATGCCCCGAGAGCATCGAGCGCTTTCGCGGCTATGTTTATTGCCCCCACCCTGTCCGCATCAGACTGGTATCCACACTTTACGCATTTAAACCAGCCTTGGATCTTCCGGTTATACCGGGAAACATTCCCGCACTTCGGACAAGTCTTGGAGGTCTCCTTGGGATCGACGTAGATTACAGGCACTCCGGCAAGGGCTGCCTTGTATTCGATGAACGAGGCCAGCTCCTTAAAGTTCCACCCGGACATCATCCGGTTGAACTTCTTTGATCCTTTGGTCCGCTCGCGGATACCCAGCAGGTTCTCAAGCGCGATGGCTTTGCCCTCAGCTTTTGTTATTTCAACTATGCGCTTTGAGATGCAGTGGTTGATATACCGCATCCACCTTGTTTCGCGGCCGGCTTCTTTCTTGACTCGGGAAAGCCTGCCCGATTGCTGAAGGGCTCTTCGCCGCTGTGCCCACCGTTCCTTGCGCCATCTGACCTGGCGACCGTCAAAAAAGATGTTATGGGACAGCACGGCAAGCTTTACTATGCCGAAGTCGACCCCGATTACGCCGCACGGCTCGTTTAAGTGAGTCTCATATACTAATGATATGGCAGCATACCACTCTCCCTCTTTACCATGCCATATCTCCATGGACCCTTGTTGGCAGGAACCTCCTGCCAGGTCCTGGAGCCTTTTTGCATGGTATTTAGAAGTGGCAATGGGCACTGCTATCTGGCTCCTGCCGGAGGAGACGGGGAACTTAATGACCCATGTGCCTGACGGCAGCTGATGTATTGAATAGCAGTCCTGCCGCACCATTACCGGAACTATCCGGTCAAATTTGGGCAGGCTGGATTTCTTGCCATTTTTTGTGCGGGAAAGGTATGAGCGATAAGCTGAGAGTGCTTTGAGCATGGCGCACTGGAGTGTAGCACGGTTGAGGTCGAATAGTTCACAGGCTTTGTGGTAGGTTTCCCGGTTTAACTTTGCCCTGCTGGTAGTGTTCAAAGTTTCGGCCTGCTTTTGGAACCAGGCGCAGGCTTTTCGATATGTTTCCAGCATGCGAACCATCTTCTCCAGTTTGCCTTTGTTTGGGGATAGGAGTTTTACCTTTAGTGTTACTGTCTGCATATAGTATCTCCTCCAGTTTACTTAAGTTTCAGCATAACCGGAGAAAAATAGCAAGTCGCCATTCATCTCCCGATTAAAATCGGGGGCATTCTGGCGGGATTTTTGTAAAATACTCTTTGACTTGGCGAGCAGCTCTCTCTCGTTGGGATAAGTCAGTTTTTGATTAGCCTCATCAAGCAAGCACCAAGCAACCTGTTCCACCTCATGAAAATCTGGAAAGGCCTCCTCAGAACCCAGGGGTTCTGCCACAAAATAGTGAACCGTCTCGTAAAGAAGAAAACCATCCCGCTGATAAGAATAGGAAATCTGTCCGGCCTTTCCTTTCAAACGAACCTTCAAACCAGTTTCCTCGAGTATCTCACGCACGGCGCAGTCTTCAAGTTTTTCTCCTTCCTCAAGATGACCCTTGGGAAGGGTCCAGACACCCGAACCTTTCTTTTGAATTAGCAAAACCTCCGTGCCTTTGTCACCCTGGCGAACAACGATTCCACCCGCAGCAACAACTTCTTTTTTCTTCTCCACGATAATCCCCCGATAAAAAGAATTACACTGGCTGAGGTGTCTTCTGTAAACCTCTCTGTAAAACAAGTGCCCCCTGGGATACTTCAAGTTCCCGCGCTACTGGAACACACTTGGCCTTCAAAAGAAAGTATACCCTGTCTCTCTCCCAGGAACTTAGACTTTCAAAATTGGCCTGCCCTTTGGAAATAACCAGGTCTGCTTCTTGCCAAACTTTTCTTACTTCAGGCAAAGCTTTTTCTAAATCGATACCTATCTCTGCCCTACCCGTGGTTATGACCTCAGCTATCTGGTCCAGGCCTGCCTCTTTTGCATCAGAAAGTGTAGCATCATTAGACATGGGGCCACCCTTAACTACAAAAAAGACTTTTTTGGAGGGCGTGATCTCTTCCAGAAAAACTTTATCGAAAACCACTTCACCAGCGTTATCTGCCGCATAAAAAATACACTTTGCCTTTTTCAGGTCTTCCAAGAAGGCCTCCAGATGGCACCTGCCCCAGCCTTCCTCAGTAACCTGAGCCAAAATCTTTTCAGGACTTATCTCCCGATATACCCCGAGATCAATAATGTTACCAGCAATGGCTACCTTCACTGCTCGCTCCAATCTTTCCCCAGATGAACCACCTTCCACAAAGGCCTTCAGGTGAGGATAAAGCTGTAAGGCAATTCGATTATATTTTCTTTTTTCCTCTTTATAAATATCATCCACGCCAGTCATCTTCTTGGCAACCTGATGAGCAAGAGAAGTCATATAGGCCGGGGTCCAGTCAGGATCTGCACCGGCAAAAAGCCTGCACACTTCCTGAGAAATTCGCCAGACTAATTCTTTATCTGCTCCAGCAAGAAGCGCTGCCTCTTGCGCCTGTCGAACATTACAAGGAAAACATTCTAACTGTGCTTTCATGAGTTACAGCACCCCCTACTTTCCATTCTTGCCATTGATACGAACTTCTTTGCCTTTACTGGCCTCGGCACTTCTGAAAAACTGCTGTAGCTGTTGTTCATTACCTAAAATGTAAATTATATCCCCTTTCAGCAACATTTCGTCTGCTGAAGGAGAAACAATATACTCCTCACCCCGTTTAATAGCCAGCACATTTATGCCGTATTTATTACGCAACTGGGCCTTGCCAAGCGTTAAACCGTACAAAAAGGGAGGAACTCTGGATTCCACAATGTTGTATCCCGGAAAAAGTTCCTCAGTACGAATGGCGTTGGGAAGAGCCAGAGTTTTGGCTAATTTGAAGGCCATATCCTGCTCGGGGAAAATTACCCGGTCCGCTCCAATCTTACTGAGAATCTTGCCATGCATTTTGTTGATAGCCCGAGCAATAATAAAGGGCACACCCAGTTCTTTTAGAGTAATGGTGGTTAAAACGCTGGATTGAATATCATCACCAATACTTACCACAGCGACATCAAAATTCTTAATGCCCAGCGCCTCCAGCACTTTCTCATCAGTAGTATCGGCCTGGACAACTTCGGTTATCTTGCCAGCAAGCTCTTTAACCGGTTCCTCTTTGATATCAACTCCCAAAACAGTAAAACCCAGCTTATAGAGATCCATAGCTAAACTGCTCCCAAAAACTCCCAAACCAAACACTGCAATCTGCCGCATACCGGCTTACCTCCAGAACTATTAAAAACCGGAAAATTGGTTAATTCATCTATTTCCTGGCTTTGGTTTGTAGCTTATTCAAAAACTTTTCACGATTGATTACAAACCTTTCCAGCCGGCCTTCTCCAATCTTTTCAACTTCATCAAAAGCTTCCGCCTCAAAAACTAACTTATTTCTGTATATCTCTACCAGGGTAGCACGCACTGTTACCTTCATCCCCTTAGGCGTAGCAGCCACATGACTCACGCTCACCCGGGTACCCACACTGATATAACCTTCAGGGAGATGGTTTTTAACCGCCTGATGAGCTGCGTTATCCATAAGCGAAACCAGCATAGGAGTAGCAAAAGCGGGAACCATATTCGGGTCGAAGCGATCAGCACTATTTTCATCATTCACCGTCGTTTCCACAACACCCGTCAGACCCACTCTCAGCTCACTGGATCTCATCGGTAGACTTTCCTCCTCTTTCTTGCAGGTTATCTTCAGGAATTTCCTTATTATCTTTATATTCTGAAACTTCTTCCTTCTGACCATTGGAAACAGCGTTGTCAGGAAGCTGCAAAATGCGGTCAATGTCTTTTCTATCAAGAACTTCTCTTTCTACGAGCTCTAGGGCAAGACTATCAAGCTTATCACGGTAATCAGTGAGAATAGAGCGAGCTTGCTGATAGGCTCGATCAATTAAAGCCCTCACTTCTTTATCAATGGCGTAAGCGATTTCTTCACTGTAGTTGCGGTCCTCAGCAATATCCTTACCCAGAAAAACTTCTTTATGTCTTCTACCCAGAGTTAGCGGACCAAGAATTTCACTCATACCGTACTCACAAACCATCTCTCGAGCAATTTCAGTAGCTTTTCTCAGGTCATCATGAGCGCCAGTGGTGATATCATTAAAAACCAGCTCCTCAGCGACTCGACCTCCCAACAGGATGGCAAGCTTGGTGAGCAGTTCCCGCTTGCTGATTAAATATCTATCTTCAGTGGGAAGCTGCAGGGTATAGCCAAGAGCCGCTCCACCCCTCGGAATAATGGAAATCTTGTGAACCGGGTCGCTGTTGGGAAGGATTTTAGCCACCAGAGCATGACCTGCCTCATGATAAGCTACAATCTTCTTTTCTCTTTCACTGATAATTACGTTGCGCCTCTCTGGACCAGCAACCACTTTGTCAATAGCTGCTTCCAGCTCTTCCATTCCAATGACCTCTTTACCCTTGCGGGCCGCAAAAAGAGCAGCTTCATTCACCAGATTGGCAAGATCCGCTCCCACAAACCCGGGAGTCCTGCGTGCCAAAACTCGAACATCCACATCCTTGGCAATAGGCTTGCCCCGCAAATGCACTCGCAATATAGCTTCGCGGGCTGCCACATCAGGACGCGGTACAGCAATACGTCTATCGAACCTTCCAGGACGCAAAAGAGCTGGGTCCAGGATATCAGGACGATTGGTGGCCGCAATAACTATTACCCCCTCATTGGGATCAAAACCATCCATTTCAACCAGCAACTGGTTAAGGGTTTGCTCCCGCTCATCATGGCCACCGCCTAAACCCGCTCCCCTATGGCGACCCACTGCGTCAAGCTCGTCAACAAAAACAATGCAGGGGGAATTTCTCTTGGCAGTAGCAAAAAGATCTCTGACTCTTGCTGCGCCTACACCCACAAACATTTCTACAAAATCCGACCCACTGATGCTGAAAAAGGGTACTCCAGCTTCTCCGGCTACCGCACGTGCCAACAGTGTCTTGCCAGTGCCTGGCGGTCCATAAAGCAGTACCCCTCTGGGAATACGTGCTCCAATACGCTGAAACTTGCGCGGACTCTTCAAAAAATCTACCACTTCTTGCAGTTCTTCCTTAACTTCCTCCACACCGGCAACATCCTGAAAAGTAACTTTAACTTTTTCAGGGTTCACCATTTTGGCCCGACTCTTGGCAAAAGAAGTTACCTTATTTCCTCCCTGAAGCTGCTGCAGGAGAAAAATCCACACCACGATCAAGAGTACGGTGGGGAAAAGGGAACCCAATATTCTCACCCACCAGGAAGGCTCCGCCGGGGGCTTGGCCTCAATCTCAACATTAGCATTACGCAAAATGCGGATCAGCTCAGGATCTTCAGGGGCATAAGTGGTGAAACGCATACCATTATAAAGCTCCCCGTAAATATTGCGGTCCATTATGGTTACCCTTACCACCTGATGCTGATTAACCGCCTCCAAAAACTCGGTGTAGTTCATTACCATAGGCGGCGCTTCTCTTTGCATAAGAGAAGTAGCCAGCGAAATGATAATAATCAGAAAAAGGAGGTAAAAACCCAGGTTACGGTAAAACCTCCCGTTCGGATAATTTGTATTCAATTTCACCGGATCAACTCATCCTCCATTTCTACCCTGTAAATCAGGCTGGTAATATTCTGGTTTTAACACAAAAATAAAGGGATAATTACGATATTTCTCAGCGAAATCTAACCCATAGCCCACTACAAAGAGGTTGGGAATTTCAAAACCTATATAATCTATTTTTAAGTTTGAGACCAGGCGCCGCTCTTTTTTATCAAGCAGGGCACAAACTTTCAGGCTGGCCGGATTTCTGGTGGAAAGGACTTCCAGAAGGTGTTTTAAGGTAAGACCAGTATCCACGATATCTTCCACGA
Organism: Atrimonadaceae bacterium G-SL-SR-0-11; assembly: GCA_048814795.1. Classification (GTDB taxonomy): domain Bacteria; phylum Atribacterota; class Atribacteria; order Atribacterales; family Thermatribacteraceae; genus Thermatribacter. The sequence goes on from CP184673.1 coordinate 2,098,710, forward strand.
CTAAAACGTCAACACCAGTAATAGGCTTGTCAAGGTCTTTCAAGATTCGCACCACTCCACTTGATTCCACATCCCCTCCATAACTCGATATCGACATAAAATCAACGCTGAGAGGCAGTTTTATATTCCTGATGAGGTCAGCCATAAAAATAAAAGCACCTCGTAAAATGCCCACCACTCGCAATTCTTTACCCTGATAATCTCTGGAAATCTGCTCTCCAAGCTCTTTCACTTTCCGCTGAATTTCCTCGCGTGAAATGAGCACTTTTTCAATAAAATCATCGTGTTCAGACATAGCAACTACCTCACACCTTACAAAGTATAAAGAGCACACGCTTGCTATTTTCCTTAACCTTCACCCGTTCGTCAAGTGCAATCCCGGGAATCCAGGCTATCTTTTCTGCATCACAAAAAAAAGGCAAGCTCCTTCGCCACTCCCAGACAACGCCCATTTTTTGAAAAAGCTCCTTTACCTTTGTTTCCTTACCTCGATAGACCATTCTATCTCCAGAACGGAAATTTCGCACGCAAACAGGAAAACGCAGGCTATCAAAATCCAGAACCGCGCTCCAGCAACCAGGTTTCTCCTGAATCTCGCTATCCAGATTCCCCTTATCCACCAATTTGCTCTCTATGTGTAAACCCAGGTCCTCAAAAAAAGTCTTGCCAGGAACCTCTAAAGAACGTTCCCAGTCGGGATAAGAGAGCAAAGGAAGAGAAATCGGACTACCAAAGATCTTCCCTTCTTTTATAAAAATTTCAAATTTACCCGGCAAACTCATTTTGCCTCTGCCCCTTTTTATTAAACGCACCAGAGCTTTTAAGTGTTCCTGACTTATCTCCTGAAGATCGCCTCTTACTTCCTTTATAAAAAATCTTACCGCGTCAAATAGCAAAGCGGGAGGTAAATCGAGCAAAGCGCTCAAAGGAAGTGCCACCAGATCCCCCCTCCGTTCAATGGGGAGAGAAATCTTCGATTCTCTTTCTTCAGCAATCCTCTGCACGTTTTCAGCCAGGCGGAACAGTGCTTTTTGAAAATCAGGGTTAAAGACCTCTTCCAGAAAGGGCATCACTAAATGCCGCACCCGGTTCCTGAAAAAAGTCAACCTGAAATTAGAGCTATCTTCGATAAAGGGAATTCCTTCTTCATTCAAAAATTCAAGTATTTCTTTCCTCTCCACAAAAAGAAGGGGGCGGATGTATCTGCCAGAAGCAGGTTGCATCCCCTTTAAGCCGTCCAGGCCACAGCCCCTTATAATGTTCATCAACAAAGTCTCCGCCTGATCACCAAGGTTGTGTCCAAGGGCCACCACATTGGACCCGGTTTCGGCGGAAACCCGTTCAATAACTTCATAACGAACCCGGCGAGCAACTTCTTCAAGTGAACCTTTCTCCCGTTCCCAGAGCCTCAAAACCCTTCTCCTTACCACCACAATTGGCAACCGGCGTTCCAGGGCCCAGTTCACGCAAAAATGCTCGTCTCTCAGAGCTTCCTCTCCCCGCAAACCATGGTTGAGATGCAAAAGCAGCAGTTCGAAACCTTTTTGTTTCTGGATACGACGGAGGGTTTCAGCCAGAGCTACTGAATCGGGACCTCCAGAAAAGGCAACCAGGACTCTGTCCCCGGGGTTGATAAGTGAGTAAAGGTCTATGAAACGGGAAACTCGCTCTACCAAATTCGACACAGGACACCAGATTGAAAGGCCAAAATAATATGGTGGCGGTGCAGGGATTCGAACCCCGGACGCTCCGGGTATGAGCCGGATGCTCTAACCATCTGAGCTACACCGCCACAGGCATATATTATATCCTCATACACCAAAGATGACAAGAGCCTGCATTAGTTGCAAGTTAATCTCTTTCTCTATCAATTTCAGAGATATTTTTGCTTCTTATTTTATCACCTGAGAATACCAGTGAGGAAACTTTGCCACCCGGAATGCAACACGAGTCTTGCTTATCCAAAATAAGTCTTGCTCTCAACTTCAACACAAAACTGTGCAACTCCGAACGAATGACCAGCAAACCAATTCTCACCGAACATGTGCATAATCTCTTCAAACATAAAGTTCCAGATTACTCAAGCGCCACAAACTCTTCCCATCCTCCATGAATGTTGCAAAAAACCAGTACAAAAATACCCTCAAACTCGTCCACGTTGACATGTACACTAACCACAGGAAAACTAATGGTTGGGGTGAAATTGAAGGTGGCAATGTGAGAAAGTTGTCGGTTTCTTTTGTGCAACCCCAAAAGCTGAATGCAGGTGATATAGTGTTCCAGGGTGTTGGGATGAGGGGTTTTCTTCCCCACCGTTACCTTTACTATGGGACAGCTACACTGAGCACACTTTTCTATTTCCACTGCAGGAAGATGTTTCTCCCACCCCGGGGCATCTTTCTGTAAAAGTTCTCCAAAACGCATTTTTATCACCTCCTACCTTTCTATGGTAATTCTTTCCATTTTAGAAAGCAATCGTTTTAAAAAAGCAGGCTTTATGATAGATTGATAAAATAAAAGGGGTGAGCTTTTTTGAAGTGTACCCGGTGCAAAAAAGAAGCAATAATGAAGCTGAAAAGGCATAACTCCTCCTTTTGCCCTGAGTGTTTCGACCTTTTCTTCAGCCGCCAGGTTGAACAGGCTATAAAGAAAAACCGCATGTTCAGCAGAGAAGAAACGGTATTGCTTGGAGTATCCGGAGGCAAGGACAGCATGAGCCTCTGGTTTTACCTGCAGCAAGCCGGCTACAAAGTGCAGGCTGTTCACTTTGACCTGGGTATGGGAGAATATTCCCTGCGCTCCAGAAAAATAGTGGAAGACTTCTCAGCAAAACATCAGCTTTCGCTTGAAGTTATTGAAGTAAAGTCTTTAATCGAATACTCAATTCCGGAAATAACTCAGAAGGTACGCAACCGTCCCTCCTGTTCGGTGTGCGGAATGATCAAAAGACACCTCCTCAACCGCTATGCCTGGGATAATCGCTTCTCCGTTTATGCTACCGGTCACAACCTTGACGATGAAGCAGCAACCTTGCTTGGTAACATCCTGCACTGGCAGGACAGCTACTTAGCACATCAGAGCCCGGTTTTACCCAGCCCCCACCCCAAAATGGTGCGTAAGGTGAAACCCTTCTATACATTAACCGAAGAAGAAATCCGCTGGTATGCAAAGCTCCATGATATTCCTTTCATAGAGGAGCGCTGTCCCCTCTCCAAAAGAGCAAAAAGCTTTCAATACAAAGAAGCTCTCGATTTTCTGGAAGAAAAATCTCCAGGCACCAAGCACATGTTCTTGTTGGGTTTTCTGGAGAGAAGAGATAAATATTTTGCCAGCAATCAGGAAGAAGTCAAACTCACCGAGTGTTCACGTTGTGGAATGCCCACAACACTCGAGGTTTGTTCTTTCTGCCGCCTCATGGAAAGGCTCAATTCTCAAAGAGAAAGGAGAGAGTAAAGCAATGCTGGTTATGGCAGTTAACAGTGGTGGTTCTTCCATCAAATATGAAATTTTCGATATTCAGGAAAACAGCTTCCGCTCTCTTCTCAAAGGAAACTTGAAGCGTCTTTACCGAGAAGACGCTTATTTAGAGCAAAAAACGGCCGATGGTAAAACTGTCAAAAAAGAGATTCCCCATGCCGACCATGAAAAAGGCCTAAAATTTATCGTGGAAGAGCTCAATTCTCCCCAAAGCGTCATTCAAGACATCTCCGCTCTGGAAGCAGTGGGTATAAAACTCATCAACGGAGGTAAAGAATTCACTTCAACCTGTTTTATCGATCAAAAAGTTATCGAAGCTTTACAAAATTATTCTTCGGTCACCATGGTGCACAACCCCCCGGCGTTGCTGGCTATAGAAATTTTCAGAAAAATTCTGCCCCACACTCCTCTGGTAGGAGTCTTTGAAACCACTTTTCACAGGAGCATTCCAGAAGCTCACCGAGTCTACGGCCTTCCCTGGGAGCTGTGCCAAAAACATGGGATAGAGAAGCTGGGCTTTCACGGAAACTCCCACCGCTACATTGCAGAGAGAATCCAAAAGCTCACCACCCTGAACAAAAAGGTAATTTCCTGTCACTTAGGAAGTGGCTGTAGCGTTTGCGCCATTAAAAATGGCAAATCTTTCGACATTTCAAGTGGCTTTACTCCACAATCGGGAACCATCATGTCCACCCGTCCCGGAGATTTCGATCCCCAGGTCATCACCTTCCTGCAGGAAAAAGAGGGTTTTACTCCCCAGGAAATAGATCAGCTCCTAACTCGAAAATCTGGCCTTCTGGCCATTTCTGGAAAATCCGCAGAGATGTGGGAACTGGAAAAACTCGCTGTAGAAGAGAAGGACAGGAGAGCCAAGCTGGCTATAGAGGTGTTTGTATATCAGGTCAAAAAATATATCGGGGCCTTTTTTGCACTTATGAATGGAATAGACGCGCTGGTCTTTACCGGAGGAATTGGCGAAAATGCCCCTGCGGTCAGGGAACGTATTTCTTCCAACCTCGATGCGTTAGGAATCACCATTGACCAGGAGAAAAACAGACACACGATTGGCCAGGAAGGAAAAATAAGCTCGCCAGAGAGTAAAGCTGAAGTGTGGGTTATTCCCACCAACGAAGAACTGATGGTAGCCAGGGAAGTTTATGGCCTGCTAAAAAAACAAAAATAAGGAGGGACTTTATGAAAAGCGCTGGAGACTTTCACAATCTGGGCTTCAACTGTTGCGAATCGGTGCTGCTGGGAGCAAGCGAATTCTTAGGGGTAACCAGCGAGTTCATTCCCAAAATAGCTACTGGTTTCGGGGGAGGAATAGGACACACTGGAAGAGTATGTGGTGCAGTGACCGGAGCAGTTATGGCACTGGGCATAAAGTATGGAAGAACTTCTCCCCGGGATAAACACACCCGGGACCAGCTTTACCTTAAAACCGAAAACTTTCTAAAAGATGTAGAAAAAGAACTGGGCTCACTCAACTGCATAGACCTCATTGGAGTGGCTCTTAACACTGAAGATGGCCTGCGTGAATATCGGGAAAAAAATTTGAGAGATAAGTGCCACGAAATCATCGAAAAAGTTGAACAAATACTCAAGGCTTACCTCAAGGAATAGCTGGTGTTGCAACACCAGCTATTCCTTGTTAACTTACTTTTTTCGCCTCTTATAAAAGGGAGCAAGGAAATAGGGTATCTTTTGATATTCTCGGTAAAGTTCTTCGTAAAGATTCACCGCTGGAGAGGGTTCAAAATGTTTGATCTCCACTTTAACCGTTGCTTTGGCTTCCGATAAATTTTTCGCACTACCAACCCCTATCTTGCAGAAAAGAGATGCCCCCAAAACTGTGGCCTCCTCGCAAGAAGTGGTGGTTACCGGCAAGTTCAACACATCTGCCCGAATTCGGTTCCACAACTCATTTCTGGCGCCTCCCCCAACCACTCTCAGGCCACGAGGTGAAAAGTGGTAAACCTCCTCAATCGCTTCTTTGGCCTGTCGCAGCTGGAATGATAAGCCCTCCAGAGTGGCTCGGAAAAGTTGAGCTCGATTCGACGTCAACCCTAAACCGAGAATAGTTCCCTCGGTACCCTGAGGCTTATTGGGTCCAGAAGGCATGAAGGAAGGAACTATCACCACTCCATTGCTCCCCACAGGAACACTCAAAGCATCCTGAATCATGATCTGGTAAATTCGAGAATCATCCTTCACATCCGAGAAAAGATTTCTTCTCATCCACTCTACAACCCCTCCTGCAATCATCAACATCTGCGGATTCCAGTAACCGTTCTCAGCATCGAGTTCTATCAGCATGCCCAACTCAAAGGCTTTGCGAGAAGCCAGGAAATTTCTGGAACGGAAAGCCGCTATTTCCCAGGTGCCCGAGCTCAAGATCAAATCTTCGTCCCCAGCCAGCGAGCCTATCAGCGCAAACTGAGTATCGTGACCACAGACAACAACCGGCGTTCCAGCTGGTATCTGGGTCTCCTGGTTAGCTCTGTTGTGAACTCTACCCACTACTTCCCCAGGATAAACGAGAGGTGGGAAAAACTCAGGATCAAGCCCCACCAGATCCAGCAATCTCGACGACCACTTCCTCTCCTGAAGGTCGAGAAGCATCGAGGTTGAAGCAGAAGTAAAATCCAGGAACATTTCTCCACACAAACGAAAACTTAAAAGACCGGGCATCATCAAAAAAGTATCGGCTTCTTCTAAGGCCTGCGGAGCATTCTCCCTGAGCCAGAGGAACTTCAAAAGAGTATTGAAGGGTAAAACCTGATAGCCAGTTATTGCAAAAGCCTCCCAGGGGTCTATAAGTTGCTCTATTCTGGTCGTCCAGGAAGCGGTGCGACTGCACTGCCAGGAAATTACCGGATAAGTCAGGGTACCATCTTTTTTGACCGGGGCTCCATCGGCTCCAAAAGTGGTTACCGCAACCGCCCTGACCCCTTTGCCCACTTCCCCTACCACCTTACGAATGGCTTTGCAAAAGACTCCCCACATTTCTTCAATGTCCCATATTAAAAATTGGGGATTCTCCCTTTGAGAGCGAGGAGAGTTGGCAAAGGAAGCTACAGAGAGGATTTTACCTTCTTCACTAATCGCTACAGCACGAAGGCTGGTAGCTCCACAGTCAAGAATCAGGAAATATGGAGTTTGCATAAAACTGACCTCCTTTATATCCAGGGTTCTTTGGAAAACCTGCGAACTGACAGTTCATCGATGACCGCATTGCCTCGCTTGCTAATTAAAAACCAGACAATTTCAGCAATTTCTTGAGGAGGAACCAGAATTGAAGGATCCAGGTCGGGACGCATAGAGGTGATCATCTCCGTAGCTACGCCACCGGGGGAAACCACGTGAACCCGGATTCCGTCTTTATGAACCTCCCGCGCCAGGACTTTGCTGAAACCAAGCAAAGCGTGCTTGGAAGCCGTGTAAGCACCCTGGTTAACATAGCCCTTGTAGGCAACCACAGAAGCAATGTTCACAATGGTAGGCACCTCTGAACAACGAAGGTAAGGAAGCGCCGCCTTGCAAATCAAAAAAGGAGCTCTAACGTTAACCGCCATCTGCAAATCCCACTGTTCAAGAGTGGTTTCTTCTAAAGAACCAGGAATAGCTATTCCAGCATTGTTGACCACCACATCGAGTTGGCCAAAATGTTCCACGGTTTGCTCAACCACTCTTTCTGGAAAATTTGGATTACTGAGGTCTCCAGCACAAACCAGAGCCTTTTCCTCAGAAAGAGCATGCTCTGCACAGAAAGCGATTAGAGCTTCCTGGGAACGCGCAACCAGGGTAAGACGCAAACCTTGTCGAGCAAAGAATTCTGCAATGGCTCGCCCTATACCACGGCTTGCTCCAGTCACCAAAGCCACTTTATCTTTCCACTGTACCCCTTCCATCTCAAGACCTCCTCCAAAAAACACCTTCTCAATGTCTTCACCATGCTTTCAGGAATAAAGCAACCTGCTAATAAGTTTATAATAAAACATACGATAATTGGCCTGTGTATCCAAAAAAAGGAGGAGCGGATAAATGCCCAGAATTGAAATAGCCCCTGATATTTTCTGGATAGGCGTAAATGACTATAACACTGAGCTCTTTGAAGGCCTGTGGCCGGTGAGCGAAAAAGGTGTATCTTATAATTCTTACCTTCTCAAAGATCAGAAAAATGTTCTCATAGACCTGGTAAAATCTTCCTATTTCGATGAATTTCTCTATCAAATAAAACAGGTTTTAGATCCTCAGAATCTCCACTACATTGTGGTTAACCACATGGAACCGGACCACAGTGGAACTTTGAGTCTGCTACGAGAAGTAGCACCTCAAGCAATTATCCTGTGCACTCCCCAGGCCCAGCCTATGATCCAATCTTTTTACCATCTCCAGGAAAGAATACAAATTTTGAAAGATGGTGAGACGCTCAACCTGGGCAAAAAAGAGTTGCAGTTCTTTTTCATACCCTTTGTACACTGGCCAGAAACCATGGTAAGCTACGAGAAATCCTCCGGCGTCCTTTTCTCCTGTGACGCCTTTGGAGGTTACGGAGCCCTGCAGGGAACAATCTTCGACGACCAGTGTCAAAATCTGGATTTTTACATAGCCGAAGCCCTACGCTACTATGCAAACATCGTTGCCAAATTCAGCCCCATGGTTAAAAAAGCTATCGCCAAGCTATCTGGTATCCAGCTCAAACTTGTGGCACCTTCTCATGGGCTTATCTGGAGGGGTAATCCTCTGCAGATTGTTGAACTTTACCAGAAGTGGGCTGATTTCCAGACCACTGGCGGTGAAGAAGGCGTCACACTTCTTTACGGAACCATGTACGGTGCTACTGAAAAAGCAACCGAAACCTTTATGCAAGGACTGCTAAAAAGCGAGATTCCATTTGAAGTTTTCGACGTGAGAAAAATTCATCCCAGCTATATCCTCAAAGCTTTGTGGCAAAACCTTGGGGTCGCAGTAGCAGTACCCACTTATGAAGCAGGTCTATTCCCTCCCCTTGCACATCTTCTGGACCTTGCTAAACGGAAAGGAATAACCGCTAAAAAGGTGGTTTATCTGGGTAGCTTTGCCTGGTCAGGAGGAGCTAAGCGAGAACTGGAAAAGTGGTGCGCCGACCTGAACTGGGAAATAATAGATACCCTGGAATTCAGAGGAAATCCTGCTGCCCAGGAATCCCAGAAAGCAGAAGAACTCGGAAAAAAGTTTGGTAGAATAATAAAACAAGCATTTAGCTAAAAATCCTGAAAGGAGGAAATGCAAATGTTAAGCAAAAAACTTGAAGAGGCATTAAACGAACAAATTAAGAACGAACTTTACTCGGCCTACCTCTATCTGGCCATGGCCGCACAGTGTGAAGCCCAGAACCTCAATGGCTTTGCCCACTGGCTTAAGGTCCAGGCTAAAGAGGAAATCAGCCATGGCATGAAAATTTACGATTTTGTCAACGACCGGGGAGGAAGAGTTATTCTGAGAGCAATTGAGCAACCTCCGGTAGAATTCGGTACCCCCCTGGACATGTTCAAAAAAGTGCTGGAACACGAGCAAAAAGTTACTTCCATGATTAACCAGCTATACCAGCTTGCCAAGGATGAAAATGACTATCCAGCACAGGTGATGCTGCAATGGTTTATTGACGAGCAGGTGGAAGAAGAAAAGAACGCTTCTTATATCCTGGGTATTTTGAATTACACAGAAGGTAAGGGCCAGGGCCTTTTAATGCTGGATAGAGAGCTGGGAAAAAGAGAATAATAAAAGAGGGGGCTATTCCCCCTCTTTTTTAGGCAGCTTCCTATAGCAAAGAGCTCGTGCCATGGCTACTGTTTCCTCACCATTTTCTCCATCGGAGAATACCTGGATATCGTAAATACCAGTCTTTCTGGTTAAAGCTACTTCCTTCGCTTCGGCAATAAGAGAGACCTCTTTGACCGGCCTGATATAGTTAACCTGCACGCTCATGGCTACTGCATCCTCAAGGTGAGAATTACAAGCCAGCTCGAAGGCCTCATCAATGAGAGCAAAAATACATCCTCCGTGTACCACGCCAAAAATATTGTAATAGCGTTCATCAACCTTGAGCTTTACTTTAGCATAACCCTCTTTGAGTTCAAGAAGTGAAAAGCGGAATAAATTTGCAAAGGGCTCTTCTTGAAAACGCTTCTTAAGCTGCTCCAGCTTCTGTTTGCTCACAGCCAGCCTCAAGAGAAAAGTTGGCTGAGAGGGGTGGATTCGAACCACCACTACGTGATCCAGAGTCACGCGTCCTACCCTTAGACGACCTCTCAGCTCAGGCGGATACTATCTTATCATTATCAAAACCTTTTTTCAACACCCCATCAGGTCTGTACAGGAATTTTTAAAACTCCTCATGGTTCTCAAAAGTAAATGTTTTCTGAAAAGGAAAGGAGTGTTGAAAATTGCTTAAAAGAGCCTCGCGAGCAATCTGGGTGGGAAATCTCAAAGAAGGGAAGGGCACCGTGGAACTTGGTAGTGGAACCTTTAAAGGAAATTACTCTTTCAGATCTCGCTTTGAAAATGGAAACGGAACCAATCCCGAAGAACTCATTGCTGCAGCACATGCAGGTTGCTTTGCAATGGCACTTTCTCATTTACTTTCGGAAAGCGGCTATACCCCAGAAAAAGTGGAAACCCGGGCTACCATAACCATGGAAGCTGGAGAAGGGGGATTTAAAATCAAGAGCAGCCACCTTGAGTGCACAGCCAGCGTTCCCGAAATAGGTGAAGAAGATTTTATGAACATCGCCCAGAAGGCCAAGGCAACCTGCCCGGTAAGCGTTTTACTCTCCAGCATCGAAATTACGCTGGATGCTCATCTGGAACAAAATTAAAACCCCTGTTTCCAGGGGAGCGGAAAATCAGACGATACTTCCACTCCCCTGAAAGCACTACTCAGTTTTGGTTAAGAAAGCATAGCCAGGGTCCTTTCAATTCTGTTTATAACTCTCTCTTTGCCGAGTACCTCCAGCAACTCAAACAATCCTGGACCAACTCGCTTACCAGAAACTGCAACCCGAAGAGGGTGAATTAGCTTTGCTGCTTTAACTCCTAACTCCGAAGCAATGCTCCTAACAACGCTTTCCAACTCAGAAGCTGTAAAAGAGTCTAACCTTTTAAGGTACTCCAGGCAAACTGCCAGGCGCTCCCGAGCACCGGCTTCCTTAAGTACTTTCTCAACCGCCTCTTCATCATAGGGGTAATCTTCCCTAAAGAAGTAAACCGCTTCTTCGATCAGTTGCGCCAGGTATTTGATACGTTCCCGCATAATAGCAAGTACTTTTTTGCAATACTCCCGAAATGCCTCATCGGAAAGGTTAGCCTCAGAAAGTCCATTCTTGGGGGCGATTTCCAGAAATACCTCCAGCAGATAATCAAGCGAGGCCTCTCGAATATACAAGCCATTCATCCAGTTGAGTTTGTCAAGATCGAAAACCGCAGCATGTTTGGTAACTCGCTCTATCGAAAAACCTTCTATGATTTCCTCCCGGGTAAAAATTTCCTTTTCTTCTTCTCCGCTAGCCCAGCTTAAACGTGCCAGATAGTTGAACAAAGCGTCAGGCAGATAGCCCTTGTCGCGATAATAGGTCACCGAAGGCGAGCCATGCCGCTTGCTAAGTCGAGTTTTATCCTTGCCCAGAATCATGGGGATATGCGCAAAGCTGGGCAATGGAAAACCCAGGGCTTTGTAAAGCAAAACCTGACGCGGAGTGTTAGAAATATGGTCGTCACCTCTGATAACGTGGGTTATCCGCATCAGTGCATCATCAACCACACAGGCAAAGTTATAAGTCGGCATACCATCAGATTTGAGTATCACAAAGTCGTCCAGTTCCTGGTTCTCAAACTCAACCTCACCCCGAAGAAGATCCAGGAACTTAGTTTTTCCTTCTGGTATAAAAAAGCGCAAAACAGGCTTACGACCCTCGGCAAGCAGAGCTTCCTTTTCTTTTTCGGTCAGCGAAAAACACAATCTATCGTAACGCCAGCTCTGTCCCGAAGCTATGGTTTTTCGTCTGCGTTCCTCAAGTTCTTCTGGCGTGCAAAAGCAATGATAAGCCAATCCTGCCTCAAGAAGCTTTTGCGCATACTCTCTGTAGAAATGCAAACGCTGACTTTGAAAATAAGGCCCGTAGTCGCCACCTACTTCCGGACCCTCATCCCAGTTAAGGCCTAACCAGCGCAAACCTTCCAGAATCACTTCCACCGACTCCTCGGTAGAGCGAGCAACGTCGGTGTCTTCAATTCTCAAAATAAAAACGCCGCCATATTTTCTGGCAAAAAGCCAGTTAAAAAGAGCAGTACGCGCTCCTCCCAAATGAAGAAAACCGGTTGGACTGGGAGCAAAACGTACTCTCACCTTATCACTGACCTGATTCATTCTCGAATCACTCCTTGCCTGGGAATAACAAATGTCCCTTTTCCAGAAGCCACAACCTTACCATCCTGAACAATTTCTCCCCAAACTTCTATAACACGTCCCGCTACCTTTTCCACCTTGCCCTTCAGGAAAACAGGTTGACCGGTCAAGCAGGGGTGATGATACTTTACCTGCAGGGAACCGGTTACTGCAAGCAAACCATCGTTTTTAATGCTATGTGACATCACTTCATCGAGCAAAGAAGCCACAATACCCCCATGGGCCACCCCCTGAAAACCCTGAAAAAACCAGGGAACAACCGTCTCTCCCACTGTATAGTCTCCTTCTTTTCTAAAATCAATTTTAAGGCTTATGGGATTGTCCTTGCCACACAAAAAACAGCGGTTATTATCAATAAAAGCCATACTTTTCCTGCTCCTTTCCTCCAAGATACAAAAGTAAATCAGAGATAAACACCAATCCCAAACCTTCTTCCTGTTGTGCTTCCCTGGCAAATTTAGACAAAGCATTATAGGTGACTTCGTTTACATGGCCAATAGCCACCGCAAAGCCTCTTTTTCTGGCCAGGGCAACTGCTTCATGAAGCTTGCCAAGAATGTAACCCTCTTCGTAAACTCCATCGATGAAAACATCTCGACTGATGCAGGGAATACCATATTCCAGAGCAATTTTGCAGGCTACAGAATTTGGAGAGGTTAAGCTATCAACAAAATACACTCCCTCTCTTTTGGAGAGCGCCGAAAAAAACTTTTGCATAAGCCGGGGATCAGCAGTAGCCAGAGAGCCTTTGTGATTGTTGAGACCCCGGGCAAACGTTATACAGCCGAAAGCCTTTTTAAGCATGTCTTCGATAACTTCTTCCGTTGCTTCCTTTCTCAGTATAAAAGCTTCTCCTCTGTTCTGTGCTGGGTCCTGTGCTTCCATGGGGAAATGGATTAAAACTTCTTTCCCTTTTTCCTGGGCAAGCCGACCCAAAGCAGCAGACAGTTGAAGATGGGGGAAAATGGCTACATTCAGCTTTAAAGGTAAATCCATAAATTTCTGAGCTACAGAAAAGTTATACCCAAAGTCATCAATGATCAGAGCCAGCTTGTAAGAAGGCAGCAACCTGACTTCAAAGTCTAACCAGGGCCGGAGTTCCTTGAAAAAAAGCACCCTCAGAGAATCTTTGCTCTTCCTTATCTCCCCATAATAATCAAGATGCCTCAGTATCTCAACAAGCCAGCCCATTTTCTCTTCAAGGCTCTCAAAAAGGGAAACATTATCAAGAACACCCTTTGCCTGCCATTGAACCAGGTTTTCTTCCAGGTTTTCTTTTATCTGAAGTCCAGAAAGGTATTTTCGCGACTCATAAAACACAAAGAGAGCAAGCCACTTTCTCTCTTCTTTTGAGGAAAGAACAGGTTCATTGTCATAAAAATTACCCGCTCGGGTTTCTTCCTGAAAAAGTTCTCTCCCAAAAAGGAAAACTCCCCAAAGAAGGAGAGCAACAATAAGGGTCAAAAGAGCTCTATTCCAGTACTTCCACTGGTTCCCCAACAAGCTTTTTCACCTCATTCAAAGCCTGCTCAAGTTGCAGTTTTTCATCCTTTTCTTCCACGTGAGGAATAATACCTTTGTCATCGATATCGCTACCATCTCCAAGGTAGTACTTGGAGACCGTAAAGATAACCCCCCCTCCGTTAGAGAGAGGAAATATCTCCTGGATAACTCCTTTACCAAAGCTTTCCTCACCCACGAGAAGCATGCCTGCGTTTTTTAAATTACCGGCCATAATTTCTGCTCCGCTGGCTGTACCTTTGTTAATGAGTACTACCACTGGTTTATCCCACTCAGGGCTGATAGGATTCCTGAGGGTGCTTTGAATACCCTTCCGGTCTTCCACAACCAAAAGAGGAACATCCTTGGGAAGAAAAAGCCCTGTAGTGAGTATTGCTGACTGGAGAAGTCCACCTGGATTATTGCGCAAATCGACGATCAAACCCTGAATACCCTGATTGTTTAAATCAAAAAGGGCTCTGTGCACCTGCTCAAAAGTTTTTCCGTGAAACTCGAAAATACGCAATACTGCTATCTGATCGTCAAGTTTTTCTATCTCCACGCTTTTTATGACTATAATATCTCGTGTTACAGTTATGTGCAGAGGTTCCGGTTCGCCCTCTCTTTCTATAGTTAAAATAACTTGGGTACCCCTGGGTCCTCGCAGCTTCTTGACCGCATCGCCAAGCGCCATGCCGGCAGTGGGTTCACCATCTATTTCCAGAATCACATCACCCGCTCTCACTCCAGCCACATAAGCCGGGGAATCCACATAGGGCGAGATAACGGTGAGCTTACCATCTTTTATGGCCACCAGAATACCCAGCCCTGAAAACTGACCCTCAACCTGATCGCTCATTTCTATCCTAAAATCCTCTGCGTCAAGATAACGAGCATAGGGATCCTGAGTAGCACGAAGCAAGCCCCGAATTGCTTCCTCCATAAGCTTTTGCTCTTCAAGGCGCTCAGAAAAGAAAAATTTCTCTTTGAGCAACCGTACAGTTTCCAGGAAAGGACCCCAAGTTCCTGCTTCGAGACTTTCTTCTCCCAGAGAAATGGCCCAGATTCTTACTACAGCAAAGGAAATAGCCAAACTTACTGTCAGAATCAGTAGCAAGGAAACCCAAAAACGTTTACTAAATTTCATTAACGTTCACCCCACACCTCTTTTAAGAGGGTCTTTTTAACCACCGCAAAGGATTTTCTTCTCTGGCATCATTACCAACTCTTATCTCAAAGTGTAACACAGGTTGCTCGGTAAGCCCACTATTGCCAACCTTACCCAGCACATCCCCCTTTTTAACCCTGTTCCCCGCCTTTACAGCAATGCTCTGCAAATGAGCATACACAGTGATCATCGAATTCTGGTGGTCGATAATTACCGTATTTCCATAACCCCGTACACTGTGCGCCAGAACAACCACTCCGTCATAAGGCACCACCACATTGGTGCCCAAAGGAGCTGCAATGTCTATACCCGGGTTATAAAAAGGGATACCATAAACAGAATCCTTATACTCCCCAAACTGCTTGACTATTTTCCCCTGAACCGGCCAGTCCAGAGTTCCCGGCGCAGGCAAGGAACCCTGGATAACAGGTTCTCCCTGAGCCGCAGCCTCTTCCCTGGCTCTGCGAATTTCCTCCTGCAATCTGGATACAATCGCCTTTAACTCTTTTTGAGCCTTACGAAGCTCTTCCTGCTTAAGCCGATACTGCTTGCGGTCCACAGCGATCTTTTTAAGCATCGTTTCCCGAGCTTCCCGAAGTTTTCTAATTTTTTCTTCTTCAACAAGCATTTTTTGCTTTAAAACATTTTCCAGGCGAATTCTCTGTTTGATTTCTTCAATTTTGGTGCTCAAAAGGGAGTGTTTATTGAGAAATTCAGCAATACGTTGCTGCTCAAACTGCAAGTACTTTCTAAACAAATACCAGCTCTCAACCAGAGAAGTGGGGTCTTCAAGATTGAGAAAACACTCCCAAATCCTCCCCTCTCCACTATGTTTATAAAGAGCAACTATGGCCTTTTTGACTTTCTCTTTTTTGCTGTCTATCTCCCGAGCAATCCCCTGGGTTTCTTTCTCAAGTTCTTTGCGCTCTTTCTCAAGCGCCATAATGTTCTGGCGGGCAGAAGCCACGTCTTCTTCTACCTTAGCAATCTGCTGGTCCAGTTTCTCTACCTCCTTCGCCAGGTTGGTCTCGCTTCTGGCAAGTTCCTCCAGCTTCTTGGTCAATTCTTTTTCCTGCTGGAGCAATTCCTGCAACTCCTGCTCATGACGGGCAATTTCCTTTTCAAGAGAACTAAGGTCTGCCAGGGCAGGAACCGAAAGGCACAGCCAGCAAAGAAGAAAAAACAAAAAATACCTCCAGAAACCAGCTCTTCTCGGCATCAATACCCAACCCCCTTGAGGCCCTTCCTGAACCCCAGCCAGGAACCACTCAACCCCACCAGTAAACCAAACAAAACATCACTAACCAGAAAAATCAATGCAATATCTTCAAACTGCAGCAAAGGCAAAAAAGGCAAAAACTCACTCAGAAAATGCAAAAAAGCTCTCCAGAAAACCATACTGACACCCAAGGCAAAGGCACTACCCATCAAACTACCCCCAAGCCCAAATAAAAGAAAGGGCCTTCTGATGAACCTTAGATTTGCTCCCATCCGGCGCCAAAGCTCAACCTCTTCCCTTCTCAACCAGAGAACACCGCTCACTGCATTGCTCACCATCAAGACAGCGAAAACCAGCATTAACACACTCAAGCCCCCTCCGGCGAACAACAAAACCCGGTAAAAGTACAAAAAGTTCTGGACTTGAGAAGCTCCAGAGAGCACCTCATCAAACACCTCAAGGCCACTCAGATATTCTGTCAAGGGAGCAACCTCTTCCAGAGCATTGCTGGTAATTTCCAGAGCATAGGGAAAGGGGTTGTCTTCAAGAGGGAAATCTTCTCTGGCAAAACCCAAACTTTTCAAAAATCGCCTTTCAGCTTCTTGAGGAGTTATCAAAACAACTTTTCGTACCTGAGGGAAGCTGTTTATCTTGGTCAACCACTTTTTCACTTCTTCCTGCTGCACTCCAGATTTAAAATAAGCCTTGATGACAAAGCTCTGAGTCCAGCCCTCTCTCAATTCCTGCAAACCAGCAATACCCACCAGAAAAAAATTAAAAAGAAGCTGTACCAGGAATACGCTCACCCAGGCCAGATTAAGTTGAAACCATCCTCTCCGGATAACGCCTCTTTTGCTACTCATTTCTAAAGCTCGCTCTCCATCGAACCATGATCATTGCTAATTTTCACTATCTGACCTTTCTCTATAAAAATACAGCGGGAGTTGGGAACCACCCTGGCCAGGCGATGGGTGTGAGTAGCTACCAGAACAGTCGCACGATGTTCCAGGCTGTAATTATAAAGCATTTTCAGCACAAAACGGCTAGCTTCTGAATCAAGGTTTTTGGTGGGTTCATCAGCAAGGACAATGCGCGGGCGATGAATAAGCGCTCTTCCTATACAAAGTTTTTGACACTCGCCACCCGAAAGTTCACTCACCAGGTGGTGTCTTTTTTGCCACAAATCCAGTGAGCTCAAGATCTCCTTGGCCAGCATATAAATAACTTTCCGAGGCAGTTTCAGGACTTCCAGAGGAACAATAAGGTTCTCATAAACACTGCGATAAGGAATCACCATCGGTTCCTGAAAAATTATACCCAGATTGCGACGCAAAATGGGTACTCGATGTTCTCCAAGACGGTTAAGACAGCAACCGTCCAGCCAGACCTTTCCAGAGGTAGGACGCTCCTCAAGAGTGATTAACTTAAGTAAGCTGGTTTTGCCAGCGCCGGTTGGCCCTACCAAAAAAACCAGCTCTCCTTCTTTAACTTCAAAGCTTACTTCATGGAGCGCACGTATGCCGTTGTGGTAAACTTTGGAAACCTTTTCGAAAAGAAGAAAACTCACTCTTGTGCCAGGACCTCTTCGTCTTTTTATTTTTTCATTATACCCTATGGTTTGACTTGCAGAACTTATGTTTCAACACAGCAACTCCAAAACGCCAGAAAGCTGGTATGACTCTCCTTGTACGCCAGGGTTCTCGAATCAAGCGGTACAACCATTCCATACCCCACTGGATCATCCACTGAGGAGCTCTTTCCTTAAAACCACTAAGGACATCAAAACTGCCCCCCACTCCCATCATTACAAAAGTTTTCAGGGCAGAACGGTGATTATAAATCCACCACTCCTGACGGGGAGAGCCCAGTCCTACAAAAAGGAAATCGGGGCACAGTCGATTTATTTCAGCAATTACTTCCTGGTCATCATCAAAAAAGCCGTGGTGGAAACCCACTATTTGTACTCCCGGAAAGTCTTTTCTCATTCTTTCAACTGCTTTGCGCACCGCAGGCTCTCTGCTTCCCAGAAAATAAAAAGTCCAGCCCTTTTCCGTACCTCTGGCAAGGAGGGCCTGCAAAAGTTCAATTCCCGCTATTCTCTCGGTTGGCTTCTTTCCCAGAAATCTGGAAGCAAGAATTATGCCCTTTCCGTCAGGAACCACGAGTTCTCCCGAAAGCAAAACCTGATAAAAAGAAGGGTCTGCAAGACCATGGGCCATTATCTCCGGATTCAGAGTGATAACGTGCACCCTCTTTTTACGCAACACTGCCTCTTCTATCAAAGCCAAGGCTTCAGGAAGGCTTCCCCCAAAAACAGGAACACCAAGTAAGTCGAAGCACCGATCACCAGAAAACATTATCTACCTCTCCGTTCTTCTATTTCTTTAACAAGATAATCAAAAAGGGCTCTCTCTGTCTCAAGGTAATTCTGCATCAAAGATCGCCGAACCACCGCAATTTCCTTCCTAAGAGAAGAGATGTGTTGCAAACATTCACTCAGCCGGTCTGCTCTAAAATCTTTAAGAGAAAGCAGAGTTCCCAGTCCCAGGCTGACCGAAAAAGCCTCTATTTTGGGGTCTATATTAAAGGCAAACCAGGGTACTCCGGACAGGGTAGCCAGGATCAAGGGGTGCAGTCGCATAGAAAAAAGCATCTTCAAAGAAGAAAAATAATCCCATATTTCCTGGGACTTAGAAAAAAATCTGCATGAACATCCTGCCTTTTTCGCAAATTCCGAAAGAAAGGGGCCGTCTCTTTCCTCGTGAAAGGCTACAATCTCCACCTCTTCCCCACTGCGCTCGATAAAAGAACGCAGCTCCAAAGCCATTTCCTCCACAGCCAGTCCTTCAGGGCGTAGGAAAAAAGCAATTCGCTTATCTGAGTGAGTCTGCTCTGGCAAAGGATCCGACCAACACAGTATGGGATCCCCTCCCAGCGCTACCCCATTTTTCAAGCCCTTAAGAGAGGTGAGATAGCGAAAGGTTCCGGTATCACGAGCAATAAATAGGGAAACCTTTCGCAAACATGAGTTCACCATTATCCGGCTGAGGGCAAGCCTCAGAGGACCCAGACCACATCCATAAAAAATTATCCTTTTACGCCAGCAAAGAGCCATACGCAGGAGAAATAAATAATACACGAGAGAATGAAAGCTGGTTTTATCCTGGAGCAAGCTCCCCCCGGCAACCATCACGAAATCAGCTCTGCGCAAAGCCCTGAAAACTTTCCGCCAGCTCTTGCGC
Source organism: Atrimonadaceae bacterium G-SL-SR-0-11 (assembly GCA_048814795.1). Taxonomy (GTDB): domain Bacteria; phylum Atribacterota; class Atribacteria; order Atribacterales; family Thermatribacteraceae; genus Thermatribacter. The sequence continues at coordinate 2,117,762 of CP184673.1, forward strand.
TCCACAATCCGAACCTCAGCAGGGAAGGTCATCAAGGGACGGGGTGAAGCATAAAGCACCTCTATGGAAAAGGGCACACCAATCTTTTCACTGATTTTTAAAAGGGTTTCTATGCTAGCAAGCAAACTTAGCTCATCGCCCCAGTTTCCAAACCCATAATAACCCAGAAGAAAAAAGCGCACGCTCCGAAAAGGCAAACGGTCATTCACCCCAGTTTTTTACTCGCTCCCATATCCAGAAAAAAAGCTTCAAAGCCAGAAAATAAACTGCAAACACTGGAAGACTAAGTAAAAGGGCGTTAAAAAAGCGAAGTAAGGTAAACAAAAGGGGTGTATGTAAATGACAAAAGGAATTAAAGAAAGTTGTAAACCCAACACCAACTGCAAGCCAGAGCCCTAAGCGATAAACCGGTAAAATTTCTCGTTTTTGCAACCACCATACCAGCCAGAGCGCTGGATAGCCCACCATGAACTCTTTGGTGCGAGGACGAGCAAATAGCAACTTTTCCAAAATCAGACGCATCTTGAGCTCCGCGTAAGAGGCGGGAAGCAAGGGGAAGTTGCCCGACCTGAAAAGATAAAGAGCAAAGCCAACCGCAAACAAACCTACCAGGAAAAGCTCTACCCTCCTCAGACGCTCCAGAAAAACTCGCTCCATAGAAACCCCTGCCAAACCAGATTTAAAGTAATAGAGGGCTATTATGAACAGAGGGACCAGCAAAGATACTTTAACTCCCTGATATTGCTCTATACGTAAGACAAAAAGAGGACTGTATAGTGCTGATGCGACAATAAACCCTCCTGCAAAAGCCAGCCCAAAAGCGGTTACCAATCTCAAAAGGAAGGATCGGTGTTTAAATTCAGGGTCCATTAAGAAAAGTACCGGTAGAGCCGGACAAAAAACGCCCGCCAGCATCCCCAAAAACCTAACCCCCTGAAGCCAATCCAGAGCAGCTACCAAACACAAAAATCCAAAAATGGGCACCCCCAACCACCTGCCCCGGGGAAAGAAAAACCAGAACACCAAAGAAGCAGCCATAGAAACCAGTCCACAGAAAACAAATAACAAGGGATAAGGAATCCTGAAATCTCGAGGGGCAACCGCCGAACTCAACTCAAAACCGGCTCCAAGCAATGATGATTTGAGTTCGTTAAGATATTCGAGATTCTGGTTCAGTGGATGAGGAGAAAGGTCTCTAAAAAAACGTATATATAAAACCCCTACCGAGCGCTCTTTCACCGCCCGCAAAAACCTTTCCACAGCTTCACGGGGGGTGTATCTTTTAAGTTCTTCGAGAGGAATACTGTGCACCCTAAGGATAGAAGAATAAGGCAAGGAGTGAGCCAGGAACAATTCGCCCCGCTGGCCCACAAACTCCAGGTAACCCCAGTAAAGAGGTTGTTTCTTGAAAAACTCTACTACGCTACTCAGGTTCTCAGAATTTCCGAAACCAAGCACTTCTTCCCCACTGAAAATTACACCTTTACCCAGGTTCCAGAACTCCTCCTGGAGGTATTTTCTCAAATTGTCAGCAGGGAAAAACGGCCAGTTCCGGGGGCGAAAAATGATCTCATAACCTTCTTCCTTGAGCCGGGCAAGCAATTGTATATCAAAACCCGTACCCAACCGCTCCTCTTCTTCGGGAAAAAGGTTAGTTGCCAGGACGTTTGTATCCACAAGCTTAACTTTTTTACCAAGAAGCAACAACTGATTTTTAATACGCTGGGCAAGGTCAGCACTGGAAATCTGAAAATACCGCAGATCATCTTCCCCATCAAGGGGCTGGATTAATTGAATCCAGCCTTGATCTCTCAAATCTTTAAAAGAGGGCTCACTCACGCCCACCGTCCGAAAACCCTGTTTTTTAAGGCTTTGAAGGAGGGAAAAGGAATCAATACCCGCTATGCCCGCCAGGTAGGTAACATCGTTAAAATCAACTACCAGCTCCACCTTTTTTCTATAAAGTTCATCTTTAACTCTAAATCCAAGAAGAGGCAAACTCAAAAGCAAAACCAGAAGGATCAACAGCCATCCCCAAAGAAGTCTGCTACTTCCAGCAGAACGCATTAGCGCAACTCCTCAATCTCGGCCAGAGGATCTCCATGGTCAACAATATCATTTTCCTCAACATAAACCTGGGTTACTACTCCCGCATTCTCTGCCACTATCTCATTCTCCATTTTCATGGCTTCCAGCACAAAAGCTACGTGTCCTGCTTCAATTCTCTGCCCTTTCTGGACATTTACTTCCAGAATCCTACCCGGCATGGGAGCTCGCAAAGTGGTGGTTACCCTCAAGGAAGACCCAGAAGTGCCTTCCGATTCAACCTTGCTCTCTGGTTTCTGCACTTTTAAGCGAGGAGAGGTTTCTTCTTGCACCTCGCTCACTTCGACTTCAAATTCTTCTCCATTTATTCGAACTCGAAACTTACGCATTCCGGATTACCTCCTCAAAGAAAATTCGAAACACTGCTCCTGCAAAGCAAGCTTTCTCCAGGAAAGACTTTTTCTCTTGACATAACTATAAGCAGTCCGACCGGTACTTTTTTTCTCTTCTTCAAGGTAAGCCAGAACGGCACCAACCACTGCCGCAACTTTCTGAAGCTCAAGACCTTCTGATGCTTTAAACCGGGAAATTACCATGCTTTTTCCCCTTTCCAATCTCTCTTTTAGTCCAAAAAACCTCAAGGGCTCGAGCAATTTTAAGCCTGGTGTATTGGGGATCAATTACCTGATCCACATAGCCTCTTTGGGCAGCCTGGAAGGGATTATAAAACTCTTCTCGATATCTGGCAATAACTTCCTGACGCTTGAGTTCAGGATCCACGGCTCCTTCAATCTCTTTGCGAAAAACAATGTTCACTGCTCCCTCGGCCCCCATAACCGCGATCTCCGCACTCGGCCAGGCAAAAACCATATCGGCCCCAAGATGGCGACTACACATGGCAAGATAAGCTCCACCATAAGCTTTACGAATGATAAGAGTAATTTTGGGCACGGTTGCTTCTGAGTAAGCATAAAGCATTTTAGCGCCATGACGAATGATGCCGCCAAATTCCTGATAAGTACCCGGCAAAAATCCAGGAACATCCACCAGTGTAACCAGAGGAATGTTGAAACAATCACAAAAGCGGATAAACCTTGAAGCCTTGTCAGCAGCGTCAATATCCAGGCAACCAGCCAGATGCTGGGGCTGATTGGCTACGATACCCACCACATAACCTCCTATCCGGGCAAAACCAACCACGATATTGGGTGCAAAATAGCGGTGAACTTCCATAAAGTAGTGATCATCAACTATTTCTTGAATGATTTTTTTAACATCATAAGATTTATTGGGATTGGCCGGCATCAGGTCGTAAAAAGCGGTATTTTTTCTATCTACAGGATCGTTACACTCTTCGAAAGGAGGATCTTCAGCGTTGTTAGAAGGTAAAAAACTCAGCAACTCACGCACCATCTGGAAAGTCTCTTTTTCACTCTTGCCGACAAAATGGGCAACTCCACTTCTTTTGGCATGAGTTTCAGCGCCACCCAGCTCTTCAGCGCTAACCTCTTCGCCAGTGGCTGCCTTAACCACCTGAGGCCCGGTAACAAACATCTTGCTTATTCCTTCAATCATAAAGACAAAATCCATCAGAGCTGGCGAATAAACAGCTCCACCAGCGCAGGGACCGGCAATAATCGCTATCTGGGGAATGACTCCCGAAGCTTGAGTATTCCGATAAAATATCTCTCCGTATCCGGATAGCGAATCAATACCTTCCTGGATACGAGCACCACCAGAATCGTTAATTCCAATAAGCGGAGCTCCTACTTTTTGAGCAATGTCCATTAATTTACAGATCTTTCTGGCGTGCATCTCACCCAGAGAACCACCCATAACCGTAAAATCCTGAGAATAAACGCAAACCAATCTCCCCTCCACAGTACCCAGGCCAGTCACCACACCATCAGCGGGAAGCTCCCTCTTGTCCATCCCAAAATAAGTAGAGCGATGAGATACAAAAAGATCTATTTCCTCGAAACTCCCGGGGTCAAGAAGAAGCTCCAGTCGCTCGCGGGCAAAAAGCTTACCTCCTAAATGCTGTTTCTCAATAGCTTTTTTACCTCCGCCTTCAAAAAGCACGGCTTCTTTCCGGAGGAGTTCTGCTACCAGCTCACGAAGCGTTTTGTAGGCCATCCTCGTTCACTCCATAGGGGTTTCATTTATTTAATCATTGAAACTTCCTTGGTAATAAGATCAGGTTTTACTCCCACCACACCTTCTATATCCACATCTATTCGATGCAGTTCAACGCCAGTAAGGTACATCACTCTATCCTGCAGATTTTTACGCAAAGAATTACAAGCGGCAAAAATAGGCTTTTCTTTTCTAAAAACGCAACCCACCATTACCACAACCCCTCTTGCTTCTCGGTGAATATCAATGCGATTCACTGCTTCTATAAAAGACATACCAGTTAGAATCTTAAAAATCAAAGAACGAAGGGCGCGCTTACTGATCACCAGCTTACCAAGATAACTGAAAGGAGGTCGCACTACTGTTTTACCACGATAAGAATAAAAAAACCTCCATACCGCAGGTGGCAGTGATTCCACAAAATTGCCCCATAGATTGCGTTTAATCTCTACCAGTGGAACCGGGATAGTGTGTTTGCCTTCCAACTCCCTTGCCGAGCGGGCCAGCTCTATTTCTCCGGCACTGACTATATCTTCAATACTTATAACTTTTTCAGGAAGTGGCAACTCTAATCTTTCACAAATCTTGCAGACCATTTGAGGAGAAATACCCAGAATCAGAATTTTTTCAGGTTTCAATTGCTGAATTGCCTGCTTAACTTTTTCCCTGTGTTCGGGAAAATAAAAAACGGCCACTTTGGCCGCCCTGATTTTGTTAATTTCCGCCTTGGCCGAGATGCCAGCTACAATTTTCCCCTGAGAAATCAACAGGCCATCATCGATGATGCAATCAATACCCAGCTCCTGGGCAATTTGAGGCGCACGATAACTTTTGCCAGTTCCCGTAGCTCCCACCAGCGCATAAACCTTCATATTTTTGCTTCCTCTTTCAAAAAGGCCTCTATAAAATCGTCTATCTCTCCGTCCATAACCCTTTGCACATTACCTACTTCATGTCCAGTACGGTGATCTTTAACCAGATTATAGGGATGAAAAACATAAGTACGGATCTGGTTACCCCAGGCAATGTCTTTATGTTCACCTTTAATCTCCTGCAGTTTCTGTTTCTGTTTTTCCTGATAATATTTATAAAGCCTGGCTTTCAAAATCTTCATTGCAACTGCCTTGTTCTGGTGCTGAGAGCGTTCGTTCTGACATTGCACAACTATGCCAGTGGGTATATGAGTAATACGAACTGCAGAATCGGTGACGTTGACGTGCTGCCCACCATGCCCTCCGGCTCTAAATGTCTCTATCTTCAAGTCCTGAGGATTGATTTCTACATCGATTTCTTCACCCATCTCCGGAATCACGTCTACCAGAGCAAAAGTAGTGTGACGCCTACGATTAGCATCAAAAGGAGAAATTCTGATAAGCCGGTGCACTCCGTGTTCTGATTTAAGATATCCATAGGCATAGTCGCCCTGAACTATAAAAGTAACATGTTTAAAACCAGCTTCTTCACCCTCTAAAATATCCGTTACCGTCACCGTGAAGCCCTTTCTTTCGCAAAAGCGAGTGTACATCCTGAAAAGCATCTGTACCCAGTCCTGCGACTCGGTGCCCCCAGCTCCAGAGTGAATAGTAACAATTGCATTTTTCGCATCTTCTTCCTCTTGAAAGAAGATGCGAATTTCCAGGTCCTCACTCATCGCAGAAAGCTCTCTTATTTCCCTAATCAGTTCCGAATACTCGGGGTCGGTAGGGGAAATAAGCTGCGCAAACTCTTTGCTTTCCTCAAGCCTTTTACTTAAAGTTTCAAAACTATCGAGTAAATTACGATAAAATTTGTATTTTTTCAAAACCCGGTTTTGTTTCTGAGAATCCTCCCAGAAATCACTCTGGGACATTTCTTTCTCCAGCTCTTCAAGCCGCTCTCGAACTCCACGCCGGTCAAAGATAACCTCCGATTTCCCTGAGTTTTTCCTCAATTTGCTGTAATTCGAAGGTTAAGTCGCTATTCATAATGGCATCACCCTTTTCCTATTTTTTACCGCAACAATACTTATACTTCAAACCGCTACCACAGGGACAGGGGTCGTTCCGACCCACCTTCTTTTTTATGCTCTTATCCTTTAAAAAGGTTCCCGAAGTTGAAACAACCCGAGAATCAGCTCCTCCTTCCAGAGTCCTTTTCCGGGGCGAAGAACTCGAGGTGGAAACTCTGGTAGCCCGAGAATCCTGAGAACCACCAGCTTTATCAACCACCCTAATCCGCAAAAGGTAACGCAGCGTATCCTCCCGAATACGAGCGATCATATCTTGAAACATATCAAAAGCTTCCAATTGATACTCTACGAAAGGGTCTCTCTGACCAACAGCGCGCAGACCAATACCTTCTCTGAGGTGATCCATATTGTGCAGGTGGTCCTTCCAGTGGGTATCCACAACCCTCAACAGGACATAACGCTCGACCTCTCTGAAAACTCCCTCACCTATAGATTGCACTTTTTCCTGATAAATGTTTTTCAGTCTTTCCAAAATCAACTCTCTAAGCCTATCGCGATCAAAAGAAGACTTTTCCTTCTCAGCAACCCCCAGGCTCCATCCAAAAAGGTAATACAATCTTCTATCCAGGCCTTCCCAATCCCACTCTTCAGGATACAGCTTTTCATCGGCATAAATATTCAGAATTTCCTCAACCACTTCCTCCATCATTTGAAAAACAAAAGGCCTTACACTATCGGCAAAGAGAACCGTCCGTCTTTGCGAGTAAATAACCTCCCGCTGCTTGTTCATTATGTCATCATAGCGGAGCAGCGTCTTGCGCAAATCAAAGTGATAACCCTCCACCTTTTTTTGCGCCGACTCGATCATCCTGGTTACCAGAGGGTGCTCAATGGGCACACCGCGTTCCATACCGAAGCGATCCATAATGCCTGCTATTTTCTCTGAACCAAAAAGGCGCAGCAGGTTATCCTCGAGAGATAGGAAAAACTGAGAAGAACCGGGGTCTCCTTGCCTTCCAGCTCTACCCCGCAACTGATTATCGATACGTCGGCTCTCATGTCGCTCTGTACCAATTACATGCAATCCACCCAGCTCAGCAACTCCTTCGCCAAGAACAATGTCAGTTCCCCGGCCAGCCATGTTAGTAGAGATAGTCACAGCTCCTCTTTGCCCAGCCTGAGCAATTATTTCAGCTTCTTTTTCATGGTTTTTGGCATTGAGAACCTGGTGAGGAATACCCTTTTTGTGGAGCATTCTGCTCAACCGCTCCGATTTTTCAATAGAAACTGTACCCACCAGAACAGGCCTACCCTGACGGTGAAGTTCTTCTATTTCCTCCACCACTGCCTCAAACTTCTCTTCCTCAGTACGATAAATAACATCCTGCAAATTAGTACGCCGCAGGGGTTTATTGGTGGGAATCACTACCACCGGCATTCCATAGGTAAATATGAATTCCTCTTCTTCCGTTTTGGCAGTACCGGTCATACCACATATCTTTTCATACATGCGAAAGTAATTCTGATAACTGATCGAAGCCAGGGTCTGGTTTTCTTCTTTGACCTGAAGTTTTTCCTTGGCTTCTATGGCCTGATGCAACCCGTCGCTGTAACGGCGGCCGTGCATCAACCTTCCCGTAAATTCGTCAACAATAATTACCTCACCATTTTTAACTACATAATCTACGTCTTTACGGTAAAGATGATGAGCTCGCAGTGCCTGCCTTACCAGGTGTTCCAGTGTCCCCTTACCTGTATCCTCATAAAGATTATCAACGTGAAGCAGTTTTTCCACTTCCCGTACGCCTTCTTCAGTAAGCCATACTGCTTTAGTCTTTTCTTCAATTTCGAAATGCTCACCTTGACGAAGTCTCCTGACCACCCGGTCAATCTTGTAATATATCTCGACAGACTCCTCAGCAGGACCAGAAATAATAAGGGGAGTCCTGGCTTCATCAATCAGAATGCTGTCTACCTCGTCGATAATGGCATAGTGCAGTTCTCTTTGCACGATATCTTCACGATGCACCGCCATATTATCTCTAAGGTAATCAAAACCGAATTCGGTATTGGTGCCATAAGTTATGTCGCAATTATAAGCTTCTTTACGCTCCTCTCTTGAGGAATCATGCTGAATAAGACCAACCGAAAGACCCAAAAATTCGTAAATGGGTCCCATCCAGAAGCGGTCACGCTTGGCCAGATAATCGTTTACAGTAACTATATGCACACCCCGACCGGTTAAAGCGTTCAAATAAGCAGGCATGGTAGCTACCAGGGTTTTGCCCTCACCAGTCTGCATTTCAGCAATCTTGCCCTGGTGCAAAACCACCGCACCCATTACCTGTACATCAAAGTGACGCATGCCCACTACTCGCTTTGCAGCTTCACGAACTACTGCAAAAGCCTCTCGAAGCAAATCATCCAGCGTTTCTCCCGCCTGAAGACGTTGCCTAAACTGGTCTGTCTTGGCCCGAAGCTCTGCGTCACTGAGGCGAACAATATCGTTCTCCAGAGCATTGATAGGCACCACGTATTCTTCGTACAGTTTTCTTATTAGGCGATCCTGGGTTTTCTTTGACCAGAATTCCTTCAAAACACCAAACATAAAATGCCTCCTAAAAAACTTTATCAATTATAGCACATTACGCCTCAGAATCCTTTTCAGCGGCAGATAACGCCTTGAGTAAAGAAAGCCACTGCTCTGGTGATAGCTCCTCAGCTCTAAAATTCTCCAGACCAAGTTCGGTAAAGATGCTTTTCAAATTCAGCTGCGGAAAACACTTTTTCAGGACTGTACTCACCTTTTTTCTGCGCTCGGCAAAGAGACACAGGGCAATCTGCCATAATTTATCAAGCAAGGCTCTATCCGGTTTCTCCCGCTTAAATCTGAGCTTAACTATTACTGAGTCAACTCTGGGCTTAGGCCGAAAGGCAGAGCGAGGAACCGGCCATATTCCTTGTATTTCTGCCACGAAAGGTACGATCACCGATAAGGGGCCTTTCTTTCTGTGAGGAATACCCAGAAAGACTCTCTCGGCAAACTCACGTTGAACCATAAGTACTGCTAATTGCCATTCCACATTACACAAAAACACCTTGGTTACAATCTCGGTTGAAAGATAATAGGGTAAATTGGATACCAGTTTGAGGTTCTTTTTCGAAAATCCCTGAAGCAGAGAGTTGAGGTCAAGTTCAAGAATATCGGAACAATAGAGAAAAACGTTGTCAAAGCTACCAAGAAGCGTAGCTGCTTTTTCAAAAAGTTCGGGATCCCTTTCAACTCCAATTACCCGGGCACCACTTCCGGCAAGGGCTTTGGTCAAAAAACCTTTTCCCACACCAATTTCCAGCACTACATCTTCTACAGATAATTCCGCAAGGGAGACGATAAGGTCTCTTATGTCAGAATTCACCAAAAAGTGCTGGCCCCATTTGGCTGAGGAGCGACCACTCATGAAAACTATAGATTGGCCCTGGGGCTATTCTCAATATCTCCTTCCTGAGCGTGAGAAAGATGATCCGGGAAGAAATAATCACAACGTTCAACCGGAACAGTACGTTCCTTCTGCTCACCCAATAAACAACGATAAATACCTTTCTTCTTCATCTCTGGATCACAATATCGGCAAACCTGACACAAGCCCTCTGGGTTATACAAGACAAAAACCTCCTTTTTTCACATTTTTTAAACCCCCATCATGACCACACCACTTCCTGCACCCTAATGTTGACCTTTCGAGGAAAAATACCAAAGTAATCCTTCAAAGCGCCAAACACCATTCTTTGAACTTCCAGGGCAACCCGATGAAACTGGCAGTCTTCCTGAAGAGTTAGAAGTAGGTTGATTTCCAGCACTCCGTCCTGGAGAGGCACTTTGTCGTTCGAATTAAGTGGCTGTTCCCCAGCAATTATTCCTGCCCTGTTGCGAGGAACTTGAACGCTAACTACTCCCGGGACTTTTTTAGCTGCCATCTGAATGATATCAAGAAGGGTAGAAACACTAACTCTGGTAACACCCTCTTCTCTTTCAAACTCAGCGATCAACTTCAACCTCCAGGCATTTAAAAAGGTAAGCTACAGCTTCCTGAGCACTTTCGAATTGAGGGAAAAAAGCTTCCTTACCACTGCCATCTTTAAGCTGCCAGGTGCGCAAGCCTGCCAGAGGCTTGCCATGCTTGAGTGCAAAGGCTATTTCACTCAAAGTACCCGCACCACCGCCACAGGCCACCAGAGCCGAAGAAGAAAGAACTATAATAAGATTCCTGGCCTCTCCAAGACCAGTAACAATACGGTGGTCTACAAAAGGATTAGCTTCGCTGGCTGAGTACCCAGGAAGGATACCAATGGTAATCCCTCCCTCTTTTTTGGCTCCTCGACAGGCAGCCTCCATTACACCGCCCAAGCCCCCACAAAGCAGCACTGCGCCTCGCCGTGCTATTTCGCACCCCACCTTAAAAGCCAGCTCAATAATTGAAGCATCATTTGAGGAAGCGGTACCTATTACCCCGATAACAGGCTTATTCTCCATAACCCAGGTACTTTTTCAAGTCTTCAGGCTTGAGGTTATCCAGAAACTGGCGAAATTCCTCAATCTCTTTATCATCTATTTCTCCCACAGCAAGAGCAGTAGAACTTCTGATTTCCTCCGAAATATAAATGGGCGCCTTCATGCGCAGAGAAAGTGCAATACCATCGCTGGGTCGGGAATCCACCGTAATCTCCTTATCTCCGACCTTGAGATAGAGAAGAGCATAGAAAGTATTGTCAACGATCTTGGTAATAACCACTTTTTCAAGCTCTGCTCCCAAACTGCGAATAACCGAAGCCATTAAATCATGGGTAAGAGGACGAGGAGTTTCCACCTCCTGAAGTCCCAAAAGAATAGCCTGTGCCTCAAAGGGACCTATCCAGATAGGCAAACTCCTTTTTTCTTCCTCATCAACCAGAACCACCACAGCCATAGCGTTTTTCTGGTCAAACATTAAACCCTGAACTTTCATCTTCAACATGGACCCGGTCATCCTTTTCCCAATACTCTTTCCCAGACTCTACATCATATTATAACGGAAGTCGAGCTTTAAAGTTCCCCAAATTTTTCCAAAAAGTTCCTTTGGCCAAAAAAGGCAAAAAAATTATTAACAAGCAGATTTTGAAGGTCCCCCACGGACATGCCTAAAAGTTCGCTGAGAAACGTAGCCGTATAAACCAAAAAAGCAGGTTCATTTCTTTTGCCTCGCTTTTTTTGGGGAGCCAGGTAGGGAGCATCAGTTTCCAGGAAAAGCCGCTCGCGAGGCATAGAAAGAACAATCTCTCTAAGTCGATGGGCCTTGGGGAAAGTCAGTACTCCTCCAAGTGAAAAACCCACTTTAAGGGGCAACAGAGCCTGAACAATTTCCCGATCACCGGAAAAACAATGCCAAATCACAGGTATATCCCGTGCATGTTCTCTAAGAATCGAGAGCATATCCTGCTCTGACTCTCGAGAATGAACTATTATCGGCAAGCCATAAGTTCGGGCCAGCTCTATCTGGATGAGGAAAACCCGCTTCTGGTTTTCTATATAGTTTCTATCCCAATAGTAATCAAGACCAACTTCGCCGATGGCTACAACCTTAGGATGCCGCAAATAATCAGCAAGTCTTGAGAAATCAGGCAATACATCCCTAACTTCCTGAGGGTGAATGCCCAAAGCTGCGTATACCCCTGGAAAGCGCTCGGCTATATCGAGTGTCCGAACAACAGATTCTAAAGAGGTTGCGTTGCTTAAAATTATTTTTACTTTTGCCTCTTCTGCTCTTTTTACAACCTCATTGATATCCCCTGCAAACTTAGGATCATCAAGGTGAGCATGAATATCAACCCAGAAATTCATCTCACCCTGCTTCCCGGCTCAATGTCCCGGTCTATAGTCAGCAGGCTTACTGTTCCTTTTCCATCGTCGGCAGCAAGCAACATTCCTTGAGACACCACTCCCCGGATAGTCGCAGGCTTCAGGTTAGCAAGAACTACTATTTTTTTGCCTTTTATCTCTTCGGGCCTGTAATAAGGCGCAAGCCCAGCCACCAGAGTTCTCTCTTCTTTGCCCAGGGAAATTCTGAGCTTTAAAAGGGCTCTTGTTCCCTCAACACGTTCCACATCAAGAACTTCCGCTACCCGCAATTCAACTTTCTGAAAATCCTCAAGATTTATTTCAGGAACCATACGGTCAAACCTCCTTATCAGCTCTCTATTCTTGGGAAAAGGGGGACTGGCTTTTCAAGATTAAAAACTTGCGGCCCATTTTCCCAGTTTGCTTCTTTTTCCCAGGAATCAAAAGCAGGAAAGTCCCCCAAGCCCAAAGTCCTCCACAGCTTACTACAGGATTGGGGACAGAAAGGATAAATCATTACTGCAAGAATACGTGCGCAGTCCAAAAGGCGGTAAAGGATAGCATTTAATTCTTCTTTTTTTTCAGGGTTCTTGCTCAACCGCCAGGGCGCCTTCTGGTCGATATAACGATTACCAAAGTGCACCAGCTTCCAGATACTCTCCAGAACCTGCGCAAAGGCAAAACGCTCGAAATAATAAGAAACGGAATCTTTAACCTCTGCAAGAAGGCTTTCCCATTCTTCGTCCTGATACAAAGAAGGTTTTTCCACTACTCCATTTAGATACTTCCAGGCCATGCTCGATGTGCGGTGGACCAGGTTACCAAAGTTATCGGAAAGATCGGCATTGGTACGCTCTATCAAGGCCTTTTCCGAAAAATCTCCATCTAATCCAAAAGTTACCTCACGCATCAAAAAATAACGAAAACGGTCCACTCCATAACACTCAATTATCCTATTCGGGTCCACCACATTGCCTTTTGACTTGGACATTTTTTCTTTTTCTACCGTCCACCAACCGTGAGCGAAAATCATTCGGGGAAGCGGTAGTTCAGCAGCCAGCAACATAGCAGGCCAGAGAACGGCGTGAAAACGCAAGATATCCTTACCAACTAAATGTCTGACCTGAGGCCAGAAAGTCTGAAACTTTTCTTCATCTCTTCCAAACCCAGCCACCGTAAGGTAGTTTACCAGAGCATCAAACCAGACATAAAAAGTATGCTCAGGGTCAGAAGGGACTGGCACTCCCCACTTCACGCCAGTGCGAGAAATACTCTGGTCTTTCAGCCCGCTCCGAACAAAGCTTAACACTTCGTTATAACGGCTCTCCGGCATAACAAAAGAGGGATGTTTTTCGAGATACTCCAGCAATTCTTCCTGGAGGCGTGATAAGGCAAAAAAATAAGTTTCTTCTTTGACTTTTTCCAGGGGGCGGCCACAGTCGGGACACGTCAGTTCTCCACTTAATTGCCCTTCTGTCCAGAATGTTTCGCAGGGAACACAGTACCATCCCTCATAGTCACCTTTATAGATGTAGCCTTTTTCGTTGAGCAGAGAAAAGAAAGTTTCTACCGTGCGGATATGTCTTTCCTCAGTAGTGCGAACAAAATCATCATAAGAAATATCCATCTTTTTCCAGAGTTCCAGAAAGCGCTCAACCACCTGATCTACCAGTTCTTGAGGGGCCACACCCTTCTCAAGGGCTGCTTTTTCTATTTTCTGACCATGTTCGTCAGTACCAGTAGCAAACAACACTTTTTCTCCCAGCAAACGATGATAACGAGCTAAAACATCTGCAGCACAGGTAGTATAGGCATGTCCAATATGAGGAACATCATTTACATAGTAAATTGGCGTAGTAATGTAGAAACTACCTTTTTCCATACCTCACACCATCCTCAATTCATTTCTTTGTGCTTTTCACGAAAGCAACCCTCTAAACAACAACCTATACTTCACAGTGGCAGTATAGAAAATAAATTCTTCATTAGCAAGCCGTGACTCTCTGCACTCCTATGCTTCCTTCCCCAGCTTTCTTAACTACCTCCTGCCAGTAGGAAACGTTAAGTCTACAACCCGGATCTGGACCCAGGTAATCACCAAAATAGGCATACGCTCTGGCTCTACACCCACCGCATACCGCACGGTAATCACAAACCCCACAATTACCTTTAAACAGAGCACGCTCTCGTAAAGCAACCAGCACCGGAGAAGTGTCCCAGATCTCTTTGAAAGGACGTTCTAAGAGCTTACCCACAGTGATAGGCATGAAGACACAGGGAGTAACTGTCCCATCAGGTTGAAAAGCGCAGTAAGCCCTTCCCGCACCGCATCCCCCAACGTATTCTGCACCAACTCGGGCAAGCTTGCCCTCAGCAGAGGAATAATGCCCGGTTATCACCACGCCTTCGGGATTTTTTTCCAGGCATTTTCTACCAAACTGAGGACTGGTGCTGAACACTGCAATTTCTTTCTGCATCAGGCAATCGTAAAGCATATCAAGCATTGTTTCGCGCTCCTGTGGAGTAAGATCCCACTGCAAAATATCTCTACCGCGTCCCGTGGGTATAAAATTAAACACGTAAAAGCGATGTGCACCCAGACTTTTGGTAAATTCATATAAACGCAGAAGCTGGGACAAATTCTTGCGAGTAATAGTAGGAGCAACGCCGACGAGCAGGCCCGCCTTTACTGCGTTCTCAATGCCCTGCACTGTCTTTTTCCACAATCCAGGAATTCCCCTGAACTGGTCATGAAATTCTGGATCAGCACTCTCCAGACTTATCTCAACATAACTTACTCCACAATCCCGGAGTTTCTTACACATATCTTCAGTTAAAAGAGTTCCGTTAGTAGCCACAGATAAATAGATTTCCTTCCTTGCTGCGTAGGAAGCCACTTCAAAAAGTTCAGGATCACAAAGAGGTTCTCCTCCCGAAAAAGCAAGTGTAGGCACAAAGTTCCGATCCAGCTCATCAATAACCATTAAACGCTCCCTGAGGGTTAACTGTTTTGTTTTTTGGCCAGCATTCTGATAACAGTGCTTGCACTTGAGGTTGCACAGATTGGTAAAATTCCAGACCACAAGAAGCGGGCTGGCAAACTTCTGAGGTTGAGTAGCACCATATTCAGCAACACTTCTTGCTAAATTGATGGTTACCCTGCGAATGTTGCGCGAGCCAAATACCTCGCGGATGAGGTACTCCCTCTTCCAACCCAACAAAACCCGTAAAATTTCTATAGCAAGATAAATCCAAAAAAAAGTAAATCTTTCTACCAGGGGCAACCCTCTCTTGCTTTTCCCATAATAAAGCAGTATTTTCTCCAACTTTACTCGCCCCTGATGATCCACAGTGGTTGCCCAGCGGAAAAGATAACGCACAATTCTCGAGTTGAGAAAGCTACGAACCCTATCGGGGTTCATAAAAGCCCGATGCACGTTATATCCCCCCTTTTCTTCTCTATAATCATTTTATCAGGAAAGGCAAGTTTTACAGGCAACACAAAAAGTAAATGAGAAAATTTTTGTCTCTAAAACTCATCTCTTGGGGTAGAATGATAAAGGTCAGCTTTTCAACAGGAGGTGTAAAAATGTCCAAAGTAGAAACTTTATTTGAGCTTCCCAAAAAGATGAAGGCAGTTGTTGATTATGCACCAGGAGATTTTCGCCTGGAAGAAGTGGATGTTCCTGAAATTGGCCCCGGCGAAGTACTGCTCAAAGTTGGAGGATGTGGTATATGCGCTGGAGACATAAAGACTTTCCACGGAGCCAAAAGAATCTGGGGAGGAGATGGACAGCCCGCCTACATTCGTCCTCCAGTGATACCCGGTCACGAGTTCTATGGACAGGTGGTAGCTCTTGGTGAGGGAGCAGCAGAAAAATACGGCCTTTCCTTAGGAGACTGGGCGGTATCTGAACAGATTGTGCCCTGCGGGAAGTGCCGCTTCTGCAAACGTGGAGAGTACTGGATGTGTCAGGTTCACCACATCTATGGTTTCTTCCGTGGTGATGCTGATGGAGCCTTCGCAGAGTACATACGCCTTCCTCAAAATGCTCTGAACTGGAAACTTCCTGAAGGCTTTCCCCTTGAAGCAGCCGCTTACATAGAACCCCTGGGCTGTGCCATTCACGCTGTGGAGCGAGCCGACATTCAGCTTGAAGACGTAGTGGTAATTGCTGGTCTGGGCGCTCTGGGATTGGGCATGCTCCAGATAGCACGCATTAAAAATCCCAGGTTGCTCATAGGAATAGATCTCAAAGAAAAGCGCCTGCAGCTTGCCCGCAAACTGGGTGCAGATCTGGTTTTGAACCCTGCTCAAGAGGACGTGGTAGCTAAGGTTATGGAGCTTACTGATGGCTACGGCTGTGATGTTTACATTCACGCCAGCGGCCATCCCCAAGGGGTAATTCAGGGCCTGAACATAATCCGCAAACTGGGTCGCTATGTGGAATTCAGTGTATTCTCAGAGCCCACCACTGTAGACTGGAGCATCATTGGAGATGTGAAAGAGATAGATATTCGAGGTGCTCATCTAAGTCCCTACACTTATCCCACCGCCATCAGACTTCTCCAGGAAGGAAAGGTCAAAGCAGATGAAATCATCACCCATGAATTTCCCCTGGATGAGTTCAAGAAAGCCATGGAGGTTGCTGAAAAGGATGAGAATGCTATCCGGGTGGTGTTGAAGCCGTAAAAGTCTGGTGCTTTACACTCTGCACGCATTAAGGGGACTGAACCGCTCAGTCCCCTTTTTTATTTTCTCCTGTCCTGCTAAAATAGCCCCCAAAAAGAGGGGTGAAATTACAAAATATGCAGCTCAAATATCCCTTCTTCAAAATTGGCATAATTGGAGGAGGACAGCTGGCCAAAATGATGACCCAGGAAGCCAAAAAGATGGGTTTCTGGGTTAATGTACTTGATCCCAATCCCTCGTCTCCTGCCGGGCAACTCGCTGATCGGCAAATAGTAGCCGATTTTTACGATCCCCAAGGCCTGAAAAGATTAGTGGAAGAAAGTGACGTTGCCACTTACGATATAGAACACGTAAACACCCAGGTCCTAAAAGAGGAAGGCTTGCGTCAAAAGATCTTCCCTTCTCCCGAGCTCTTAGAAATCATTCAGGATAAACTGCAACAAAAGAAAACCCTATCTGAGGGAGGTATACCTGTACCACGTTTTTTATCAGAAGTAAACCACAAAACATTCCAAGAACTGGGAAGCCCTGCCATATGGAAAGCCCGCTTTGGAGGATACGATGGTAAAGGAGTGATCAAGATAGAAAAATTGGAGGACCTGGCTTCCCTCCCCAAGAAAGAAGCCTTTCTGGAAGAGCTGGTGACCATAGAAAAAGAACTTGCGGTAATTGTAGCCCGAAGTCGCTCAGGGGAAGTAACTATTTATCCGGTGCTAGAAATGACTTTTCACAAAGTAGCTCATATATGCGACCAGGTCTTTGCCCCAGCAAGGGTTTCTGAAAAAACAGCCCAGGAAGCACAAAGCATTGCTAAAAAATGTGTGGCTCTTCTTCAAGGAGTGGGTGTCTTTGCAGTAGAAATGTTTCTCGATAAAAGCGGTAAGCTTCTGGTAAATGAAATAGCACCCCGCCCTCATAACTCCGGCCACCTCACGATTGAAGCCTGTGTTACTTCCCAGTTTGAACAACACTTGCGAGCAATCTGTGGGCTGCCACTCGGTTCAACTCGGCTTCTCAGCCCTGCAGTAATGGTGAATCTTCTGGGAGAAGAAAGTTCAGAAGGCATTCCCGTCGTTGAGGGACTTGAGGAAGCCCTGGCTATAGAAGGAACATCCTTTCATTTTTACGGCAAAGCACAAATCCGACCCTTGCGCAAAATGGGACACGTTACCATCCTGGACACTGACTTAGAAGAAGCCATCCGTAAGGCTCAGAGAATAAAAAAGATTTTACGTATTCGTTCCTGACAAAAGCTTTTGACAGTAAATTGGTGAATAAAGAGGGTAACAAAATGAAAATAGCTGTTTTCTCGGACATCCATGGAAACATCTTTGCTCTGGAAGCCGTGCTAAAAGATATAGAGAAAAATCACCCAGACCTTGCAGTATGCCTGGGTGATCTGGTGGGATATAACCCCTTCCCCAACGAAGTGGTCCAGAAAATCCACTCACTTGGCATTCCTACCATAATGGGCAATTACGATCAGGGTGTGGGTTTTGACCTCGACGACTGTGGTTGCGCTTATCGAAGTAGCGAAGAAAAGGCCAAAGGTCATATTTCTCTTTCCTGGACCAAAAAGACGCTAACCCCAGAAAATAAGGCTTTCCTGAGAAATTTGTTGCCTCGCTACGAAATCAAATACTCAAAACACCATCTACTCTTCGTGCACGGTAGCCCACGCCGTATCAACGAATACCTTTTCCCGGACCGTCCCAACTCCAGTTTTATTCATATGATGCAGAAAGAAGAGGCTAACGTTCTCATTTGTGGGCACACCCACATTCCATTTGTAAGAGAAGTCGGTACCCTAAAGGTAATCAATGATGGGAGCGTGGGCCTTCCCAAAGATGGCGACTGGAAAGCCTGCTGGGTACTAATCGAAATCGAAGAAGAGGTTAAAGCAAATTTTCAAAGGAGCAGTTACGACCGGGAACTTTTGCGAGCTGGCTACAAACGCAACCCGGAACTCCCCTTCTTTGCAGCAGAACTAATGAAAGAGCAAGAAAACAACCCGGAAAATAAAGCAGAGAACCCCCTGGGGAGGGTCCTCTGCCTGCTGAAAAATCCAAATACTTTTTAAACCTGGAAAACGGAAATCTTGCTTCTCAAGTCCTCAGCAAGCTTGACCAATGTCTCAGTAGCAGAAGTGATTTCCTCAAGAGAAGCACTCTGTTCTTCGGTAGAAGCAGAGACCTCTTCGCTGGAGGCAGCGTTTTCCTCAGCGATGGAAAATGGTAAACCAGCTTACCACTTCCTGGATCGATAAAAAGATCGGAAACGGATGCTTTAGCTGTTTCCGTGGCTCTTTTGAAAAATAGATGTTGTGAAAAGTTGACTCGGTTGCCCTGGCTATCGGTAGCCTCGCCATCAGGATTAGCCCAGAAAGAATTAAGAGCACCTAAGCTCAACCTACCTGCTTCGGCCTGTCACATTTTTTTCTTTAATCACCACATCTATGGCTTTTGCCCCCAACCCTACCAGATCACTCATCTCTCTATTGGCTCTGTCCAGTAAAGACTTTTGAAAGCCGGAAAGACCGTAAAAACCAACAAAGCACAGTGGCAAAAGAGAAAACAGTAAAAACCAGAAAAGCAACTTCCCCCCCTCAAGCTACTCCTTCATCTCAAATGTCTCCTCAGCTTTCGTTTGCCTCCTCAATTTCTTCGAGTTTGGCCTTTTCCTCTTTACTGAGTACCTTCTGAAGGTCCAGAATTATTACCAGTTTATCCTCGAGCTTACCCACTCCCCTGATATATTCTTCATGAATGGAAGCAATAAGGGGGGAAGGAGGTTCAATCTTGTCCTCAGAAATGCGTAACACCTCATCAACCGCATCTACTACCATACCGACTGTATGAGGAACCACTTCAACCACTATGACTCGAGTATCTTTGGTTACTTCCTTCTCAGGCAGCCTAAAACGCTTACGAAGGTCTATAATCGGGATAACCTGCCCTCGTAGATTAATGACCCCTTCCACAAAAGAAGGTGCTCCCGGAACCTTAGTCGGTGGTTGGAAACGAATTATTTCCTGCACCTGATGGATGTCTACACCATAATACTCTTTACCCAGTTGAAAAACCACTAACTGCACCTCGTTAAAAGAACGTCCGCTCTCTCGGGCATTCATTACAACAACTCCCCCTTTCTCAGTCCTTAAATTTAAATATCGGCAAAAAGACCATTTTCTTTAGGGAGAAAAAGGATTTTTGCGAAAACTACTGTAAATAAATCGAGACAGATTAGCTGTGACATCCTCCCCCTAATGAATTAGGGGGCATCCCAGCATGGGATAGCGGCACACGCCGCAGGTTAGCCAGCATTCCCCGGTCTACCCGGATCATCACCTTGGCCTTAAGGGGTGTCACGCTCCCCTTTCTCCCGGGGTCATGCCCCGAGAGCATCGAGCGCTTTCGCGGCTATGTTTATTGCCCCCACCCTGTCCGCATCAGACTGGTATCCACACTTTACGCATTTAAACCAGCCTTGGATCTTCCGGTTATACCGGGAAACATTCCCGCACTTCGGACAAGTCTTGGAGGTCTCCTTGGGATCGACGTAGATTACAGGCACTCCGGCAAGGGCTGCCTTGTATTCGATGAACGAGGCCAGCTCCTTAAAGTTCCACCCGGACATCATCCGGTTGAACTTCTTTGATCCTTTGGTCCGCTCGCGGATACCCAGCAGGTTCTCAAGCGCGATGGCTTTGCCCTCAGCTTTTGTTATTTCAACTATGCGCTTTGAGATGCAGTGGTTGATATACCGCATCCACCTTGTTTCGCGGCCGGCTTCTTTCTTGACTCGGGAAAGCCTGCCCGATTGCTGAAGGGCTCTTCGCCGCTGTGCCCACCGTTCCTTGCGCCATCTGACCTGGCGACCGTCAAAAAAGATGTTATGGGACAGCACGGCAAGCTTTACTATGCCGAAGTCGACCCCGATTACGCCGCACGGCTCGTTTAAGTGAGTCTCATATACTAATGATATGGCAGCATACCACTCTCCCTCTTTACCATGCCATATCTCCATGGACCCTTGTTGGCAGGAACCTCCTGCCAGGTCCTGGAGCCTTTTTGCATGGTATTTAGAAGTGGCAATGGGCACTGCTATCTGGCTCCTGCCGGAGGAGACGGGGAACTTAATGACCCATGTGCCTGACGGCAGCTGATGTATTGAATAGCAGTCCTGCCGCACCATTACCGGAACTATCCGGTCAAATTTGGGCAGGCTGGATTTCTTGCCATTTTTTGTGCGGGAAAGGTATGAGCGATAAGCTGAGAGTGCTTTGAGCATGGCGCACTGGAGTGTAGCACGGTTGAGGTCGAATAGTTCACAGGCTTTGTGGTAGGTTTCCCGGTTTAACTTTGCCCTGCTGGTAGTGTTCAAAGTTTCGGCCTGCTTTTGGAACCAGGCGCAGGCTTTTCGATATGTTTCCAGCATGCGAACCATCTTCTCCAGTTTGCCTTTGTTTGGGGATAGGAGTTTTACCTTTAGTGTTACTGTCTGCATATAGTATCTCCTCCAGTTTACTTAAATTTCAGCATAACCGGAGAAAAATAGTAAGTCGCCATTTATCTCCCGATTAAAATCGGGGGTATTCTGGCGGGATTTTTGTAAATTAGCTGTAATAAAGTAAAAGCAAGTACAAATATGCAAGAAGGAGCTTTATGTAAGTCTCACGGTTTTGCCGTTTCAGTACCTTCCATATTTCTCTATTAATCCATTAAGCCTCTCACGATAATAAGCAAACTCGGCAAAACCTACTTCAGGAGGGATCAAGTGATCCCCAAAAGGTATATATCCACCACTCTTAAGCACTTCCTCTACGGGCTCCAAAATTTGATCAACCCGCTCTCTTCCTTTAGCTATTTCTCCTTTTGGTATGCCTCCAAGCAACTGAAGACGAGGGAAGGTTTTCCGTACTTTTAAAAGGTCCATCCCACAACTTACCTCGATAGGATAAAGTCCCGTAATGCCTCCTTCCAGAAGCAAAGGAATAATATCAAAACAATACCCATCGGTATCAAGAAGAATCACATCAACACCTTTACTTTTCATAAAATCGGTCAAACGACGATAATAAGGAACCATAAAGTTTTTGATAATCGCCGGAGAAATCATGGGACCTTTACCAAAAGACATATCCTCCCAGATATGCAGAGCGTCCACTTCTACCTGAGACAATACTTCTTCATATACCGCACACCACAGGTTAGTGAAGGTTTGCAACATATCGTGAATCAAGTCAGGATCGTCGTAATAGGCCAGAAAAAGTTTGTCATATCCCATGAGATGGGCCAGAGTTCCAAAAAGACCGTGGGGATAACCACCTAAAACCAGAGGAAAGTCTCTTTCCCAATACCATACAAGCAATTCTTCCCAGTTAGGTGGAAAGCGATCCGCAATGTCATCCAGGCGCAAACGTTCCTCTTTAAGTCTTAGCCAGCTTTCCCTGTCTTTAATCGGATACTCCAAACCAGAAGGCAACACTGCTGGTCCTTTTAAGAAATGCCTTTTTACACCATCGATGTCCTGATATACAAGGTGTTCCTCGTCTTCCTCCAAAACCACAACTTCAAAAGGAGGAGAAAATAGAAGATTGACGTTAACCAAAATCTGGCTTTTATCCATCCCAAAATAGTTCCTGATATCATAATCAAGTGGGAAACCCTGAGTGGGCCAGTATAGACCCCCACCAGTGACAGCTATACCCTGAGGAAGATCCTTGCTACC
This sequence comes from Atrimonadaceae bacterium G-SL-SR-0-11, assembly GCA_048814795.1. GTDB lineage: Bacteria > Atribacterota > Atribacteria > Atribacterales > Thermatribacteraceae > Thermatribacter. Next base: position 2,140,187 of record CP184673.1, read on the forward strand.
AACGGAGCTCCAGGCAGGCACATAAAGGCTGGCCGTGGGAGTGTTTATTCTATCAGAAATCCGGGGATAATATTTTTTTGGCAATCCTTCTCTATAAAAACGATCAACAGTTCCTCCCCAATAGCCAAATTCCCACTTTAAAGTATGAACCTCGGTATTGAAATGCATAACCTCGTGGAAGCGTTCTCGAGCATTCACTTTCCCAACCTCCTCAACGCCTTCTTTGTCTAAGCTGGTCTATACCCACTGCACCAAGCAACACAATACCCTGTACAACCTCCTGCCAGAAAGAAGAAACATTCAGGATAACCAATCCGTTGGTCAGAGTCCCCAGAATCAAAACACCCAACAACGTACCCCAAACATTGCCCGAACCACCGGAAAGACTGGTCCCACCGAGAATCACAGCGGCAATTACTGTTAAAATAGTTCCCGAAAGGGCAGCCGGAGCTGCTGCACCCAACATTGAAGCAACCAGAATGCCGCTCATGCTACCAGCGAATCCTCCAAATACGAAAAGGATAGTCAAAATCTTGGCGTTATTGATACCGCATAGCTTGCTGGCAGTTGGATTACCACCCACCGCATAAACTGAACGACCAAACGGCGTATATGCTAAAAGAGCAAAGAAAAAAGAGAAAAAAGCTAACATCAAAATAATAGGAAATGGTATCCCCAAGAAACTGCCCATACCAATGAACTGAAACTCGGGAACCAGAATACTAACCGTCAATCCCCCTGTTAAAACCAGTGCTAATCCTTCTATAATGTTCAACATACCGAGTGTGGCTATAAAAGAGTTGATACCCGCTCTGGTCACCGAAAGAGCATTACCAAATCCCACAGCTACACCAATACCCAGAGCAAAAAGCACTGCCAGCCAGATATTCCACCCCGCCGCGTAAAGAATACCAGTTAACACTCCTGCAAGCTGGGCTGAAGCTCCCATCGATAAGTCCATGGCTCCCGCAATGAGCAAGGGTGTTTGTGCAGCTGCCATAATACCAATATAGGCCATGTTGGAAGCAATATTAGAAAAGTTACGCAAAGTAAGAAAAAAAGGAGAAAGAATACTAAACACAACACACAAAGCAACATAGAAACCCAAAAGAAATAAAACTCCAGAAGCCCTACTCCACGGATATCTCTTCTTTTTCGCCACCCATGGCAAGGTAAAGGATGGCTCGTTGATTGGCTTCTCCCTTTGCAAATTCTCCAACAACTTTACCCCCTTCCATAACAAAAATGCGGTCACTTAACGCCATAACCTCTGGCAAGTCTGAGGAAAAAACCAAAATACCTATGTTAGTGTAAATTTATTGTAGGTATTCTTCAGAGAGAAAGGAGTACAAAAAACCTCACCATCCAGAGTACGTGGTATAAGTCTTGTTGGAAACAACCAAAGGAATACCCCGGAGGTGAGGTTCTGTGAATATGGTACAGCAAATCTTCAAGGGGTTCCAGAGGATTCTGGAATTATCCCTCCATTTCCTGGAGAAGAGTATGGATTTCCAGGGGTTTGAGGAGAAGCTCTGGGAGACCATGAACACCATTCTCACCCTCTTTGGGGATGTCACCTACAGGAGAACCTACTACAAGCACAAAGGCACCAGAGAATACCTGCACCTTCTGGATGACCAGATTGCTTTCAGGAAGAAGAGAAGGATTGATCCTCTCCTGGAAGCCCTGGTTCTTAAGAAGGCCACAGAGCTCTCCTACCAGAAAGCGGGGAGGGAAATCCTTCCCCAAAATCAGAAATGTATTGTCAGTCCTGAGGTGGTGAAGAGGTTGGTCCATAATTTGAGGAAAGATGAAAAGAAGGAAGAAGAGATTCCGGAGAAGAAGCGGAAACCAGGAAAGAAGCTCCCTCCTTCACCCTTTCCCCTGAAACCATAAAGCAAGAGAAGGAGAAAGGAAGAGCAGTTTTCCGAGAAATCTATAACCACATCCCGGTGATGCGAGAACCGGTGAGTGCTCTAAGCACGACCCTCAAAGCCCTGACCCAGGATATATCCTGGATTCCTGTGATATGAAAGACTGCAATCTGGATGAGTGCGGGAAAAGAAAGTAAATCACGAAACGGAGAGGGTTTTAAAAAATATCCCTACAATAAGTTGACGCTATCCGGTTTTTTTCCTCTCGAATCAGCCGAAGAATCTCCAACTTGAATTCTCGATCATGCTGCCTACGAACCACTTTCCCATTTTCCATTCTTTGACACCCCCAATTGAGATTATACTCTCTTTTCTTTGTCTCCGCCAAACTGGGGAAGTCCAGGCTTCGTCGTAAAGACCTTTTGCATAGTATTCGTTTCCCTGAGAAAAGTACGTCTCGGCTTCTGTGGCGAGCCCGGTATATGCTAAACTAAAACTACCAAAGAAGGAACACACAAAGACCAAAAATTGCACTACAAGCCTCTTTCATCATAATCCCCTCCTTAATACGCGTAGCGAAGATATTATACCACCCACGAATAGATTCGAGCTCAGCCAATAAGGCCAACGAACTCAGAGGGAATAAAAAAAGAAAGCAAAAACCGGCGCGCCCGGAGGGAGTCGAACCCCCAACCTACGGATCCGTAGTACGCCCCAAGACGGCGATGCTAAAATGTAAACCTCGAGTGTCCTCTTTCTGGCAAGGTTGAGCTCCGTAGCTTCACGGACTCACCCTTTTGCTTTGTCCAGTATAGCATACTTTTTCATAGCATACTTTTTCATACTCCGCAACATCTCTGAGCCTTATTTTTCAGCAGATTTTTATTTTCTTCGGTGATTTCCCATTTTAATCCACCCAATCCCTCAACGTCTCATAAAATTTCTCATCCAAATCCTCCCTGTGGTTGTTTGAGGGAATACCCAAAGTTATCTTTACCTAATCTGCGATACTTTAATAACCTTTCCTCGCATACGACCAGAATCCCTCTATCCCATTTATGTATACCCTGCCATTACTGAACCTCTGGCTATGGGCCACCTACTTATGCTTATGAATAAGGCTTCCTCTTTTGACCTTCTTTACTCTGCGTTCACCTTTCCTCTTCCCTCCACAATAGTTTTCATCTACTTCTCCCCCCTCCTTTTAAGAGATTGGCTTTGCGCACCAGGCTATATAAAATACCCTGTTGACGGGAACCTCGAAGACAAAGAGCTATGGCTCAGAAGAATTTCGAGAGGGATATACGCAGACCTTCCAGCAGGCCCTCCCTGCGAACGCTCCATTCCCTTTTGCAAGTATAGCACGTATACATTTGCCTTCTTATCTTGCCAGGGGAATGAGTACCGCAGAAGGGACAGGCGTCAAAGGTTTTGAGAACCTTTTTGATTCTTAAAAACTCCTCGGAAGTCTCTTCAGAGGAGGCAACTTTATCGAGTTCAGCCAAGTTCATAGCCCCATTATAGCATATGGTGGATTATATTGAGTAATTGTCTTTTCTTTTATACCCGCTAACGTTCCCAGCATAAAAGAAGTCCTGAACGATAGTAAAGGGTTTGAGTGAATTCCGTAAGACATGAACTTTTTATACCGTGTTATCCACCGTTGCCACATGTTTACTCATTTGACTGCCTCGAATGAAAATCTAAAACTGTATTTTTTTAACTGAAGATTAGGCACTGCACGTGCAGCAAAGACTACGCGAGGAGGAAAATCCCCAGCAACCAAAATACCACGAACAGGTTTGTTTTGCGTCTCACTAAGAGCACCTATATAAGATAGTATTTGGGCAATACTATCAGGAGTAGCAGCTCCAGCTTTCAGCTCTATGACGACAATGGAACCATTTTTGTCTTCAGCAGTAATATCAATTCTTCCCGCTTCCGTTGTTTGTTCCTTCCCCTCATCAATAATCCTGAGTCCTTGCTCAATCTGTTCGATATTGGATCGAAGAGCTATTTGAAGGTCACGCTCAAGCCTAAAAGTTGCTTCCATCGCTTCGATGACTTCTTCAGCTTCTGAAGGCTCAGCATATGTTCCCATTGTCAGATGAGCTTTTATTGCACTAACCGTTTCAGGAGATACTCCAACTTTTGCAGCGATTTGTTCTCTACTTAATTTTCCTTCTCGTATTAAGGCAATGATTTCGGATTTTTGATTTTCTGATATTGGACTCATTTAATCCTCACCTCGGCAATGGTATCTAACGTTTTGCGCATATATGACGTTTTCACCGCAGCGACTTACCCTGAACTTGCCGAAGGGTAGCGGAGGTGAAAATGTGGCGAAGCTCGGAGCGCCCAACGGAAGCGGAGCATATATGCGCCGTTAAAAGATGAACGGCGCAGTTTATTTTTTACATCTATTATTTTCTTAATAATTTCCCCTCATGAATTTCTAGAGTATTTTTTGTTAAAGCTAGTAATTCACTATTTTTTATGTTCCTAATTATATCAAAATTATATCAATTTCATGTTTCTTCATAGTGTCAATAATTTTGTGTATCGCATAGTTCGATAATTTTTGCTGTCCCTGGATATTTGATCCTCCTCGTGGATGAGAGTTCCTCCTTAATCATAGAAAAGTCTGGCAATGCTTTGCATCGATATCTCTCGTTCATCTCCACACTTACCAGGCAAAGGATCTCCTCTGCAGACTGGGCGTCAGGAAATACCTCGATTACTTTGCTTCTCCTTTTCGCCTCCTTGATAAGCCTTTCCAGGGTGTCGGTGGTGTAGATATAAGGCCTGGGTTCTTAGGGATACCTCAAATAAGTTGCCAGATAAGGAATTTCCCTTTCCCAGGACTTCACCACTTCGGGATAGAGGAGTCCCCACGCATCTACCTCCTGAAAGGCCTTCCTGAATCCCTCTTCATTCCCCTGTCTCTATATCTGTTCCAAATCCTTTTGGAGAGTTTCACGGTCCCTTTTCCTCACCTTATGGAGGGCAGACCGAAGCCTGTGCAGGATACAACTAACCCTGGAAATCGGCTTCCAGATACCCTTCTTTCACTGCCTCAGGAAGGCCTTTCAGTCCATCACCAATGAAAAGCAAGGGTTCCTCAGGCCCTCTTGTTCTAAACTCGTAGAGGATTTCCTTCCCTATCTCCCCGTCTCTCTTTCATCACCGCTCCATCCAGAAAAACGATGGGGTAATATTTCTCAAATCGTCTCTTCTGGAAGACTTCTCCCTTCTCCTGAATCACGCCGGTAATCTTCGATACCCAGGAAGCCGAATATTTCCCATCCAGAAGGGCCCCCATGGTTCCGGATATATCTCGGGTAGAACAACCTCCCTGTTACATGGCTATAACAAGCTCTTACAGCTGGAAGCTTACTCTCCGGTAAGGTTCTATGAAGCAGGGTTTGAACTTCCCTCCCTCCTCCTCCTCGGTATCCTCAGCCCCTTCAGGGTACCGAGGAAGGTATGGCAATTCCGGAAGTAGAATCCATTTCCTACCTCTCCATTCATTTACAGTGAGCTTCTCTTGAGGAAAGCAATCTCTTCCAAAAGTTCCTTCAGGTCCCTGGTTACTTTTTCTTTCACAATCTTTTCCACCACTTCCTTGCTTTTTTCTCTGGGTTAAAATTTTAACAAGCTCTTCAAGTTTGTCTCTCATCTCTTACCTCCTGGTCGGTTACTCTATTATCCACCAGGAGGTATTTTTCATGAATGTTCATCATTTTTCCACCTCATTTATACACAAAATTATTCTACACTACCCTGTCAATTCCCAGGCGGGCAAAGATATAGCTTAAGACTGCAGGTAAAATCAGGATTAAAATATCGGTGATTGTCTTTTGAAGGTCCACGAGCCACCAATCCTTTTTTTAGGTTTTCAAAGAATGTGCGGGAGTGGGTGACGGAGAGTTACTTTCCTGCTTCAGAATAAAGAAATTTCATTTGCTTAGTAGAGTTTCTCGAAAAAGGGCAAGGACTATAACAGCGGGAAGGAATATAGTCCTTGCCAATACTCAGAGAGGTAGTAAAGAATTAAAAAGCATACGTACAAAATACTCCTAAAGAGTAGAAACCTTAAAATCTATGTAATTTTTTGCTAAAAATCTGTAAGGTTCAAAAAGCTACTGAATCGTATACCCTCCATCAACAACGATGGTTTCTCCAGTTATCATGTTTGCAGCATCAGAAGCGAGAAAGAGGGCTACAGCAGCGATTTCCTCAGGATATGCAAAGCGACCAATAGGAATTTTTCTTTTCATAGCTTCTCCAACCTCTCCAGCCCAGGCTTTTTCAGCCATTTCGGTTAGGACGACAGTTGGGGCAATTGCATTCACATTGATTCCAAACTCGCCCCACTCAAGTGCTAGAACCTTAGTCATGCTAATAAGACCAGCTTTACTCACGCAATATGCCACATGTTTATCAAGCGCTACTATACCTGCCTGGGAAGCAACGTTAATTATCTTTCCAGAGCACCTTTTGATCATTTCCCGCCCTACAATTTGAGAAAGAAGAAAAGGAGCTTTGAGATTAACATTCATTGTTTTATCCCAGGCCTCCTCGCTAAGATTCTCAGCGTCGTCAAGAAACGAGACACCTGCATTGTTAACAAGAACGTCAATATGGTCAAAGGTTTCTAATACCTTCTTTACTACTTCTGGAAGAGCTATAAACTCAGTGAGATCTGCAACAATGGGGAGAACTTTTCGCCCTAATGTTTCAGTCTTCTCTGCAACATCTTTTACTTCTTCTTTGAGATCCACTAAAATAAGATCGGCTCCTTTTTCAGCAAAAAGCAAAGCTATAGCTTTCCCAATACCTTGCGCTGCTCCCGTAATAAAAGCAACTTTGCCTGACAAAGAAAAATCTTTAGAGAAACGCTCTCGCACCCTCATCACCTCGCATCGCTATTTTACAACCAGAAAATCAAAAGCTTTTTCTTCTCTCAAGTTGAGCGTTAAGTGCTACAGCCAAAACTAGAATAATACCTATCAAAGCATCTTGCCAGTATGCTCCAGTCCCAATCATAACTAGCCCGTTCCTGATTACAGCCATGATAAGAGCTCCTAGAACGGCCCCCAAAACACTTCCTCGACCTCCTGACAGCGATGTTCCACCAATAACAGATGCAGCAATTACTTCAAGTTCGAGGCCACTACCTTGAGTTGGAGTGACGGACTGAAGAAAAGAAAGAGATATTAGGCTAGCAAGGCCAGCAGACAGGGAAGTCATTGTAAAGCAGATTATTTTTATCCTGTCATTAAGAATTCCAGAATACCTTGCTGCTTCCGGATTCCCACCCACGGCAAGCACTTTAATGCCAAAAGCTGTTTGATGAAGTAAATACCAAAAGACGACACTAAAGAAAAATAACCAGAATACTGGAATAGGCAACGATCCTATTCTCAAGCGCCCAAAGACAGTGTATAAAGAAGATTCCGGCAACCCGGAAATAGGCCATCCATGTGAGATAACCAGAGTAATACCCCTGAAAATCATCATAGAACCAAGCGTAGTAATAAAAGAAGGAATGCGAATCTTGGTGGTAATCACACCGTTGTAAAAACCTACTGCTGTCGCAGCTAGAAGTCCCACTATAAGTGCGACCCATGCGTTTACTTGCATTTGTTTGATTAACAGAGCCATCAAAACCCCGCTGAGTCCATAAACAGATCCAACAGAGAGATCAATTTCACCAGAGGTTAGAAGAATACAAACCGAAACAGCTATTATTCCTATTTCCGAAGCTTGTCTCAGAATGTTAAGAACATTTTTAAGTGAAGCAAATGGAGGAGCAAGAAAAGAAAAGGTGAGAAAAATAAGAACTAAGGCTATTACGACACCTGCTTCTCTCATAAAAGTTATTCTTCCAAAAGACAGACTTCGTGTAACTCTTGATTCTCCATCTTTCTCAGACTTTCGAGACACCGTGCATCTCCTCCTGATTTTGCATTAAAAGTCTCAATAAGGAATCTTTTGTTACCTCCTCTCTCTTCACTTCCCCAATGACTGTTCCTTCTTTCAGGATAACAATCCTATCAGAGAGCGCCAAAAGCTCTGGAATCTCTGAGGAAATCAATATAATTGAGACTCCAGACCGTGCAAGGTCTGCTACAAGATTTCGGATTTCAAACTTTGCTCCCACATCTACACCACGAGTCGGTTCATCAAGTATCAAGACTCGTGGCTTTGTGGCAAGTAATTTTGCGAACAATACTTTTTGCTGATTACCACCACTTAAACTCGGAGCCGGTATCTTAGGATTTGGTGGTTTAACTCGCAGTTTTTCAATGAATTCTCTAGCTATAGAGAATTTTTTTCTGTGGCTCAGTTTTAAGACACCTAAAGAATCAACTATGCTTAAAACAATATTGTTTGCAACATCCAAATTAAAGTGAAGACCTTTTCTATGTCGATCTTCAGTTAGGTAAACAATTCCTTTTTCAAGTGCTTCGTGAGGCGAGTGAAAACGAACAGGCTGGTTTTCGAAAACGATGTCTCCTGAATCTGGTTTCGCTAAACCAAAAAGATGAAGAACTGTTTCTGTCCTTCCAGATCCTCTTAACCCTGCTATTCCCAATACTTCACCCTCAAAGAGCTTGAAAGATATATTCTTAAGTCCGTATTCATCATTGCAAAGATTTTTAACCTCAAGCACAACCCTTCTTTGGGAAATATTGCTCGTTCTAGACCGAGAAAGGTTTTCGTCACTCAATTTATGACCGACAATTGCTTGCGAGATTTTATCTTCGTCCACCCCAGAAGAACAAAATGTACCCACATAATGGCCATCTCTAAGCACGGTGATGCGATCTGCTATTTCAATAATTTCTGCAATACGATGACTTACAAATAGAAAGGCAACGCCCTGCTGTTTAAGCTTTTTAACGACTTCAAAGAGGCGACTTACTTCGCGATAAGAAAGCGCAGAAGTTGGTTCATCCATTATAATAAGCCTTGAACCCTTGTTAAGGGCCCTTGCGATTGCAACCAACTGTTGTTCCGCAACACTACACTCGCCTATTGTCTTTTCCGGAGGAATTTCTTCTCCAAGCATGTCCATGATTTCGATAAACCTACATCTCATATATTTTGTGTCAGGGCGTAGAAAACTTCCAGGAAAGCTGTTTCCCAAAAAAACGTTATACATCGCACTCAAGTTAGGACATAAGGGTAGTTCTTGATGTATAACACTAATACCCATTTCTTCAGCATCTTGAGGACTTCTTAATTTAACCTCCCGTCCCTCAATAAATATCTTGCCCGAGTCCGGAGGAAGCACGCCTGTGCAAATTTTTATTAAGGTTGACTTGCCTGCACCGTTTTCACCCGCCAAGCCGTGTACTTCGCCCGGCAAAATATCAAAATTTACATCTTTTAAAGCTTGTACTCCCCCAAAGCTTTTTGAGATTTTCTTAAGCTCAAGAAAATACATGACTCTATCTCCTCGGACGAATATAAATAATTTCAAGAGAGAGTGGGTCTAGATAGACCCACTCTCTCTTTGATTGCTTACCTATACCCTTTTTCGGCTAGATCGATAACTAAGTCAACATTACTTCTATCTATAACTGCGGCTCCGGTGTTAATATCGCAAGGGTGCAAGCCAAACTTCTTATAAAGGTAAAGTTGTACTACCGAGTAATAACCTTGCAAGTAAGGTTGCTGGTCAATGGTAAATTCACAATAACCATCCTTAATGGCTTGAAGTGTTTCAGGGGTAAGATCAAAACCACCAGAAAAAACCTTTCCTTTTAGCCCCTCACGTTTGATAAACTCTGCGGCAGCTGGTGTGCCAGTAGTGTCTACCGAGAAGAAACCATTTGCATCGGGATTCGCCATATAGTAGCTTTCTATTACACCCAAAGCCTTAACCCTATCAGTTGTGGTGTTAAGAATTGTGTACTTTATGTCTGTTTGATCTAGGATCTCTCGCGCTCCTTTAAGTCTCTGTTCTAGGGAAATTTGCCCAGGGGATTCGATCAAAAGTGCCACTTTTCCCTTACCGCCCAAAATTTTTGCTATTTGACGTGCCCATACTCTACCAGCTTCAGTGTTGTCCTGACCTATGTAACACATCCTATCGTTGGGGGTGTCATCATCAGTGTTGAAACAAACTACAGGAATACCCTTTTCGAGAGCTTCCGTGACGAGGTCATCAAAAGCTGTAGCATCTGGAAGAGTTACTCCAATCCCGCTGGGATTACTAGCAATTACTGCCTCAAGTATAGCTCTCTGCTCGCTAATGTTGAAATCTAGTGGTCCGGTAAATTGAACTTCAACACCGAGTTGCTTTGCTGCATCTTCTGCTCCCTTGCGAACCGGAGTCCAAAAAGCTACACCCGTGCTATGAGCTACCAGCACAAACTTATATTTTGGAGCATCCTCCGACGCAAAGGTTCCACTACTAAATACGAAGCACACAACAACTAGAATTGCCAACATAAAAGACACACTTCTCAGTTTCTTCCCCATGCTTTTTCGCCCTCCTTTTGCATTCTTCTCTTTTTGCATGACCAATAACTATTAAAAACACCGCTGCTTAAACATAAACGAATCCTCTCACTGTTCGTGATCGTTTTTAGTTCATATTTCGACGTTATTATTTTTTGTGCGTTTTTTCACCCCCTTTATGCATCTAGCTCATGTAAGACTTCAACCAAAACGGGCGGAAAAAGACCAAAAATTATTCATCCCTGTAGGCCCGCCAAGGGTTTTGTACTTTAAGCATGCCACCATCTACGCCTATGATTTCACCAGTAATGTAACTAGCTTCGTCAGAACAGAGAAAAACGACTAAAGAAGCTACTTCTTCCGGTTTTCCAAACCTGGCCAAAGAGATTTGCTTCTTCTGAAGTTCACCACGTTGGGTTATCATTGGACGAGTCATGTCTGTATCAATAATTCCAGGAGCGTAAGCGTTAACAGTAATTCCATAGGGAGCTAATTCTGAAGCAGCTATTTTAGTAAGAATATCAATGCTTGCTTTGCTACAAGCATAGGCTGAAAGCCCAACGTCGGCAAAATGCCCCGATATTGAACTAGCATTCACAATCCTCCCGCAAGGCGATTTCTTTAACCAAGGTAGCGCTGCTTGAATGCAAAATAAAGCACTTTTAAAATTTGAGGAATAGACATGGTCGAAAAATTCTTCAGTCATATTTTCAATAAGCGCAAACTCGAATACGCCGCAATTATTAACTAGAATATCAATTCTATGCCAGGTGTTAACTACTTGTTGCATTACACTGTTTGCTTGATCTTTAAACCCTACGTCGGCTTTGATAAGCATTGGAGTAAAACCTTCTCTTTTAAGTTCCATTTCGGCCTTTAAAGCTGCTTCAGAGTTTGATTTGTATACTATAGCTACTCGCGCTCCTTCGACGCAAAGAGCTCTTGAGATAGCATAACCTATACCTCTTGTTCCACCAGTAACCACAGCCACCCTTCCACTAAGCTTTCCTCCTGTTTCAGCTATACCATTCATTGTCCTCCCTCCACTTTATCTCTATTATACACTAAATTTCTCAGGAAAGAATCTCCCGTCTTACAAGACAAGTTCAAGAGTTTAAGTCTTTCAGCAACTTGAGGGGTTAAATTGGTAAAGGTCGGCACCCGGTCCGGTTCTTCAAAACGAATAGCTCTCAACATTCGCTCTCTCGGAGTCAAAGGTTTTTCGCCTCCTCTTTATCCTTAGCTCTCTCTGGCTATTCTCACTTCAATACCCATCTCTTCCAGTCTTTTTACCGTCCCTTCATCAATGCTGTCATCGGTAACCACAACATGAACGGAAGAAAGATCGGCAATCTTAAAAAACGCTTGCTCTCTAAATTTATTGCTCTCTGCTACCAGAATAACTTTCTTTGCCGATTGGATCATCGTTTTTTTGAGGTGCGCTTCAAGTTCGAAAACATCAGCAATGGCCATTTGCTCAAGAGAAACGGCTTTCGCGCCCACAAAAAGGCAATCAGCAAAATAGTTACGAATAGCACTTTCTGCTTGAGGACCCACAAAAGAAAAAGAGGGAGCGTGGAGAGTACCTCCAGTAGAAATGATATTAAAATTAGGGTTATGAGCAAGAGAAATACATATATCTAAAGAAGTAGTGAGAATAGTAACGTGCTTAGTGGGGTCTATGTTGCGTGCAACCTGCAAAGCAGTAGTGCTGGCATCGAAAATGATAGAATCTCCTTCCTCTATGAGCTTCACGGCTTCCTTACCAATCAGTTCTTTGGTCTTCCGGTTAGAGATTTCCCGCAAAGAAAATGGAATCTCGACACTGCTTTTGCTTATTCTCGTTGCCCCTCCGTATATACGGCGCAGAAGCCTCTGCTTTTCAAGAATCTTCAAGTCCTGACGAATCGTATCTTCGCCAACCCCAAAAACCCTGGTAAGTTCTTTAACCGAAACAGTTTTTCTCTTTTCAAGAACCTCTAAAATTTTAAGTCTGCGTTCTTCGGCAATCATTTAAAACCTGATTTTTTAGTGATTTCTCAGTATCTTTTTCAAAATTTTACAATAACTACCAACCACAGACAATAAAAACTGGAAAAAAATTGATATGAAATTCGTAAAATTACACTCAAATTAAATAGAAATTTACCCTGAAGTTAGTCGATATTAATAACACAATAACACATTGGTGAAATACCTATCTAAACAGGCTCAAAATAGCAGAACTTCTATTGTAAAAGCAAACTGTGATGCCCTCTCCTCAACAAATCGAAGATCGCCTTGGAAAGTGAGGAAAAACGCAAACACTGAGAAAATAAGCAAAAGAAAAACTTCAGGGCACCACAAACTGTCAAAGTGAATTCCCTAAGCTTCCTAACGCACAGCACCAGGTAAAGAGAAAACAATCCCCTCCCTGCAACAACATTTAATTCAGTACAGCTAATTTCAAAGTCTCAGCAAACTCCCTTCATCGGTACTCATTCACTGCCTCAAATAAAGCCAAGAGGTTCTCCACCGGGATTTTGGCCTGAATGTTGTGCACTGTAGCAAATACAAATCCTCCGCCTCTCTTAAAAGTTTCTATCAGCCGACGAACCTCTTCTTTTACTTCCTCGGGTTTTCCAAAAGGAAGAGTGGTTTGGGTGTTAACTCCTCCACCCCAAAAGGTAAAATCTTTACCAAATTCCTCTTTGAGCCTCTGGGGGTCCATTTCAGCAGCCGAAATCTGAACCGGGTTAAGGATGTCAAATCCAGCCTCCCTCAAATCTGGAAGGAGAGCATATATCGAACCACAGGTATGAATAAAAGTTTTCCAGGAAGTATTCTGATGAATCCAGTCGTTGATCTTTTTGTGGAAAGGCTTAAAGAGTTCTCGATAAAGTGAAGGAGAAATAAAAGGACCATGCTGGGAACCGAAATCGGTTCCTGAAATTACAATAACCTGAATGCGCTCTCCCACTGCCTGATGAAACTTCTTCAGGTTTTCCAGGCCTATCTCAGTCATTCGAGAAAAAACTTCCTTCAAAAAATCCTTACGAGTCATCAAAGAAATATACCATTCTTCAACATCGCGAATACCTTTGGGATCAGGTAGAGCTGGACCAGGAACATAGGCTATGTCACCCAGGTTGGTTCCAGGAACCCCCGAAGACACAATAGCATAATCGGTCTCCTCATAAAGTCGCCTGGCTTCTTTCTCGTAATAGTTGAGCTCCTCATCGGTAAGCAGGGTATACTCTTCGATCTGATCTTCTACCTTAAGGTCCTCATCACGAAAAGGCTTCTGGCGAATGATAGCATCATGATAGAAACCGTCTTTGGGCATTTTGGCTGAAGGTTGAAAACGGGTATCCCCAAGAGGGTACTGATAAATATCTCCATTCGCATCGGGGGTAGTATTGAACTTGCCAGGAACCAGAAGAGGCGTGCCATCGAAAAAAGTCCAGGGTTTCCAGTCAGCGTTTTCAAAACCAAAAAAGTTCTTTGGTGGGAAAAGGGGTACTGTATCTATGCCCAAAACTTTCCTTAACTCATCATCTACTTCCCCAAGCATCTGAAAAGGATCAATAACTTTCACCGGCTCATTTTCCTTAATAAGACCCAAAGCCACTTTCAATTTATGCAGGCTGGAAACGTGGATTCCGGTTACCAGAGTAGATCCAAGATCAAGGGGAAGCTTATCCGGTTCGCGATGCTCAAGAGAAGCTACAACCCGCTCACGTGAAGTCATAAAAAACGCCCTCCCTTACAAGTTCCTCAGTTTTTACTTTAGTTTAGCACAAAAGCACCACAAACAAGTAAGGGAAGGCGTTTTAAAAAAACCTTCAAACAAAAACCGGGAACCTGAGTTAAAGCTCCCGGTAACAGAACCACCAGTCGAAGCACTCCATTTCTCCCTTTTGAGCCTTCTGCAGTCGCTCCTTAACTGCCTGCTCAGTCGCTGCTGGCGGAACAATAACCTTGTTTCCAATCAACTCGTTGTCTGGCCAGTTTTCCGGAAGAGCTACTTTATTGGCATCCGAAACCTGCAAAGCTCTAACTGCTCGCAAAACCTCGTTTACACTGCGGCCAACTTCCTGCGGATAGTACATCATCAAGCGTAAAATACCTTTATCATCAACCACAAACACTGCCCTTACCGTATTAGTACCCTTCTGGGGGTGAATCATGCCCAGCTGAAAGGCCACTCTACCCAGTTCATCCGCGATTACTGGAAAAGGAATTTTCACTCCCAGTTTTTCTTCGATCCACTCCACCCACTTTATATGGGCAAACACCTGATCCACAGAAAGACCAATAAGCTCCGTATTAATTTTTTTGAATTCTTCCGCTTTCTTTGCAAAAGCTACAAACTCAGTGGTGCAAACTGGAGTAAAATCTCCAGGGTGGCTGAACAGCACAAACCACTTCCCTGAATAATCATCGGGTAATTTTTTGATGCCGTGAGTGGTCTTCACCTCCATCTCTGGAAACTTCTCACCGAGAAGTGGCATTCTGGTTTGATTTTCCATATTAACTCTCCTCCTTTTCTCTTCTACTTTTTTTTAACTTGCACTCAGGGCACAAACCCCTGAGATAAAGCTCTTTACTTTCAACCTCAAAATCTTCAAGCCCTTCCCATCGTAATCCATCAAAGGAAAACCCGAAATCATAGATTTTGCCACATCGGGAACACCTGAAGTGACCGTGATCACTCAAGTCAGCATCAAAGCGCACTTTATCCCCTTCAACAGTGATTATCTTTACCAAACCAGCCTCAGTGAAAGCCCGCAAAGTATTGTAAACAGAAGTTCTGGAAAGAGTAGGCATTTCTTCCGCCAGCGAAGAGAAAATCTCCTCAGCAGTAGGATGGGTGCGATGTTCCAACAAGTATCTGAACACCTGGACTCTAACATGTGAAGGTCGCAAGCCCTTTTTGGCTAAATATTTTTTAATCTGCTTCTGAGAATTCACTGTATCTTTTACCTTTCTGGATAAAATACTTTTTTGTAACAATTACAGTTTAATTATAAATATATCTTTGTAATATGTCAAGAAGGAAACAAAACCACTAAAAATCTGCGCAGGGAATATCTCAATTTACAAGAACCCTGTCGAACGTCCAAAAAGCTTTGCAAGACCGTTGTATTGCCCCTACCTTTTTAAAAATAAAAGTTTTCAAAATCATTTAAAATTTTGGCCTTTTAAATTTTCCATACGAATCCAGCGACGCCCTCCTCTAATAAATTGAGGGGATTACGGCCCCTCTTCGCACTTCCTCTGCATCTCTAAAGTTGACAAACGAAAATTTTGGGAGTATATTTTTCAAGCAAGAGGTGCGCCCGTAGCTTAACTGGATAGAGCAACGGACTACGGATCCGTAGGTTGGGGGTTCGACTCCCTCCGGGCGCGCCAGAACCGAAACTCGGCTTCGTTAAAAACATCCTCTCCGCTTATTCTAAAAGAACAAACCACCACAACTCCAAAATTAGCTCAAAGCAAAAGCCTGACCATCCTCACAACAAAAAGGAAGATCATGCTTTAAAACTTAAAGCGCCACTCAAAAATTGTTGAAACCCTTTCTCAACTGCCTGAAGTGAAACAATCGTTTTATTGGGATCTTTCGCTCGAGGCAAAAAAGATCTCTCAAGAGATCTGGACATCCTGGTAATCATGGATACTCAGCTCGATTTTAAACCTCGAAATGCCTTGCCTTACGAGAAGCTCGCTCTCCTTGTGGATTATGGCTTTTTGGTATGCACCCTGGAAAGAACTCGACAGGTTTAAAAACAGAGCTTTTTTTTCAAAAAACCCTGAAAGAAGAGGTCCTCTTTGAGAAGAAAACCTGAAACAGAAGGCAAAAAATGGCTTGAACAAGCCAAAGAAAACTCGAAATGGGTCGAGACACCTCTACTCGGGTATGCAATAGGGAGAAGCGAAATACCCTCTCCAGGAAAACCAGCCAGTCAATTCTCTCCAAACAAGCAATGAAATATTTCACTATAGTATAATTTTAAAAACTCGCTTTCGGGGGCGAAAATGAATAAAAAGGCCTTTCTTATCGACATGGATGGTGTGCTGGTTTACGGCGATCAAGCTATACCGGGTGCCAGAGAGTTCATAGAAAAACTCAGAGAAAAAGAATACAAGTTTCTGGTCCTTACCAATAACTCGCAGTATACACCCTTTGACCTGCAACACAGAATGAACCAGGCAGGTATTGATATTGAAGCTAATCACTTTTTCAGCAGTGCAATGGCTGCTGCACATTTTTTGAGCAAACAAAAACCCAAGGGCTCTGCTTTCGTTCTGGGAGGCACTGGCCTTTACCAGGCTCTGAACGAAGTAGGCTACGCCTTTACCGACTACCGACCCGATTTCGTGGTACTCGGAGAAATGGAACATTACCCTTATGATAAAATAATCCGTGCCTGTCAGCTCATCGCTTCTGGGGTACCTTTCATTGCCACCAATCCTGATCCGTCAGGTCCGGGTAAAGAAGGAATCGTTCCGGCTTGTGGAGCAGTAGCGGCACTCCTCGAAAAAGCTACAGGGTATGCTCCCTATTTCGTAGGAAAACCCAATCCCCTTATCCTACGTGCCGCCCTGAAATATCTCGATGAACATTCAGAAAACGCAGTAATGATTGGTGATCGTATGGACACTGATGTCCGGGTGGGATTGGAAGCAGGCATGGAAACTATTCTGGTCTTGAGCGGAGTGACCAAACCCGAAGACATTCCCCACTTTCCATACCGTCCAAGCCGGATAGTACCCTCAGTAGCCGAAATAGAGTTATGATAGAAACCTCAGAAGCTCTTACCACACCAGCTCAAACATGCTAAAATCCTTAAAATTAATAAAAACGAGGTGTTTCAAATGAAGCCTAAAATTTATCATTTCTCTTCTCAAGAGGAAAAACTAATCGAACGGATTGTCGATCAGAAAGAGGTTCAAATCAACCACATCATCCTCCCGAGAGGGGATAAAGTACCCGAACATTACAGTAACTCCAACGTTTATCTTATGGTCATTCGGGGCAGGATGAGTCTCACTCTCGAAGGAGAAAAAGGAGAATACGCCGGGGGCAATATAATTCAGATACCCTATCAAACCAGAATGTTAATAGAAAATCAGGGAGAGGAAACCCTGGAATTTTTCGTGGTCAAGGCTCCCCACCCTGAACAATACAAAAATCAACTAAAGCACGAAGAAAAACCGTAAATCGCTTTTAGTTCGCCATAGAACTTTTCTTTCAAAAAACATTTCAAAAACCCGTCTACCGACCAAATACCCCCATAAGCTGTGCTTCCTCAAGGATATGCCCTTCGATAAGCTCCAAAACTTGTTTTCTGGTCAAACCGGCTTTTGGAGGCAATTCTAAATCAACAGCTATCAATCTGAAAAAATAGCGGTGTGGTTTGCCAGGTGGAGGGCAGGGTCCTCCATAATCTAACTTTCCAAAGTCATTTTTGCCCTGAAAAATATTATCCATAATTTTTGCTTCGCCTTTTTTGCCCACACCCTCTGACAAAGCAAAAAGCGAAGGAGGGATATTATAAAGAATCCAGTGCGTAAAAATGCCTCGGGGAGCATCGGGATCTTCGCAAATCAACACCAAACTCCTGGCACCTTGAGGCAAGTTTTCCCAACACAGAGGAGGAGAAAGATTTTCCCCCAAACAGGTATACTTGAGCGGTATTTCGCCCTCTTGAGAAAATGCTTCACTTTTCAGCGTGAAAACAGGCACCTCCTCCTGAGCAGATACTCCCAAGTTGCCTAAAAGAAGTACAATCAAAATTAACCAGCGCAGTTCCTTCATAGCAATCACCCCCACCAGGTAGCGTCCTTCACACCTCCAATATAATCTTTCATCACTGGCAACGAGGACTGTATCTGATTGCCTACAGTCCTCGTTGCCAGTTCTAAGATTTCCCGGGTGGTTCCACTATTTCCAGAATCTCCTGCATCGGTCCGGTGAAATATGCGTAGCGAAAACCATGTGTTTCAGTCAAAGGCAGGATCACTGGCACACCCTTAGCTTGAAGTTCTGCAAAGGTTCTATCTACATCTTCCACCTGGAGCGCAATGTGAAAAGAAGGAGAATGCGACCATCCTTCGCCACTTGAAGGTGCAATGATCTCAAGCAGGGTATTTCCCACATCCAGAAAAGCTATCTCCGCTTTTTCGCCCTCGTCGTAAAAGCGTTCCGTAACCCTGAACCCCAAAACTTCACTATAAAAACGCAAACTTTTCTCCATATCCCGGGTAAAAATAGCTACATGATGCAAGCCCTTCCAGGGCAGTTTTTTCATTTTCTTCACCTCGCCTAAAGTACCTCCACCCTGCTTGTAAAATGGCGATATTTAGTGATCACTTGCCCTTCAATAATTTCAAAAGCTCCCTTTAGTTTTATGTCTTCTGAGGAAGAACCTACCATCACCTCAAAAGTGCCAGGCTCCACCACAAAACGCATATGCTGGTCATAAAAAGCAAGTTGCTCCGGATAAAGCGTGAAAGTAACCGTCCGTTCTTCTCCAACCTCAAGACTAATTCGCTTAAATCCTTTAAGTTCCTTCCCCGGTCGGACCAGAGAGGAAACAACATCTCTAATATAGAGCTGTACCACCTCATCCCCGGCAATTTTACCAGTGTTTTTCACCCGAAAACTTATCCTGATACCTTGCAGAGATGCAACCCGGTCGGGATGAATCTGCAGGTCCTGATACTCAAAACGAGTATAACTCAAACCATATCCAAATGGAAAAAGTGGCCGGGCATCAGTTTCTATATACTCACTGTAAGCGGTATCCCTCCGGTTATAGTAAACAGGTATCTGGCCCACTTTCTTGGGGAAAGAAATCGGCAACCTTCCTGCCGGGTTGTAGTCACCAAAAAGCACTGAAGCTACAGCGTTACCACCCTCTTCACCAGGATACCAGGCCTCAAGAATAGCGGGAAGATTTTCTGCTTCCCACTCAAGTTCCAAAGGTCGTCCGTTGACCAGAACCAGAATTACAGGTTTTCCAAGCTTTGCAAGCTCTTTAAGCAACTCTCTTTGCATGCCGGGAAGTGCGAGTTCTGTGCGGTCGCTTCCTTCGCCCGATATAGATTGTTTGAAAAGTCCACTCCGCTCACCCATAACTGCCACTACAACTTCCGCTTTCTGAGCAACATTCAGAGCTTCCTGGAAACCTTCGCGGGAAACACCGTTCAGTTCACATCCCTTAGCATACAAAACCTGGGTTTGAGGAGAAACTTTATTTTTAATACCCTCAAGAACACTCACCGTCTTAACCCATTCCTTCCAGACCGCCTTCCCACCCTTCCAGGCCTGTACACTGGGAACGTGAGTGCTGTAACTGTAATCCCCATGAAGGTTAATCTTTTCTGCAGCGTTAGGACCAATTACGGCTATGCTTTTCAAGTCCTTGCCAAGTGGAAGTATTCCGTCGTTTTTGAGAAGAACTATCGAAGCGCAGGCTATTTCCCGAGCCAGAGCACGCTCTTCTTCGGTGTCCAGAATCTGGGAAACCTTATCACTTTGCACCACAATGCTTTCCTCTTCAAAAAGACCAAGTTCCAACTTGGCACTAAGCACTCTACGCACCGCTTCATTAACTACTGCTTCGCTGACCAATCCCTCACGTACAGCATCAACTATGAACTGATAGCAATCAATATCAGGAAGTTCTACATCTATTCCAGCCTGAAGAGCTTTCACAGCAGCATCCTTAGCATCTTTGGCCACCCGGTGGAAGTTTTCAAGCATGCGCACTGCGTTATAGTCTGAAACCACAATACCACTAAATCCCCATTCTTCACGAAGTATTCTGGTCAGCAAAAAATAAGAAGCAGCACAGGGAATGCCATCTATATCATGATAGGCATTCATGATGGAACGTACCCCTGCTTCTCGAACAGCCACTTCAAAGGGAAATAAAAAAATTTCGCGCAACTCACGCTCTCCCACCCGAGCAGGACCAAGGTTGCGACCTCCTTCAGAAATACCGTAGGCAGTAAAATGTTTGGCAGTAGCTATAACCCCGCGGCGTAAATCCTCTCCCTGCAAACCCTTTATATAAGCAGCACCCATCCTGGAAACCAGATAGGGATCCTCACCAAAGGTTTCTTCAGTTCTTCCCCAACGGGGGTCCCGAGGAATATCGAGTACCGGGGCTAACCCCTGATGAACACCCAGTGCGCGCATCTTTTTACGGATAGTGGTGGTCATTTGTTCCACAAGCTCCGGTGAAAAAGTACTCCCCAGACCAATAGCCTGAGGAAACACAGTAGCCCCTTTCATCATCAACCCGCTCAAACACTCCTCGTGAATTATAGCCGGAATACCCAAACGTGTTTCCTTTTTCAAAAAACGCTGGATTTCGTTGCCAAGTTCTACCGCTTGCTGAGGCTGAGCCTCAGGGTCACCAACCAGACGAGTTATCTGACCAATACCATTTCTAAGAAGTTCCCGGGCTTTGCTTGGTGAAAATTTCCCACCTTCGGTAAGGCGGTCGGAATGCACTGCACAAAGCTGAGCCACCTTCTCCTCAAGAGTCATCCGAGAAAGCAAATCATTTACAAATTCAGAAACTACACCCATCTCAAATTACCTCCCCCTATTACCTGTTTTTCCAGGTAAGATTATTATCAACTTGAACTATAAAGGTGACACCTAACCATTCTCTCATCGATAAAAGTTTCAGCAGGCATTTCTTCAGAACACAATCCTTTTCTCTCCGGACAGCGATTCGCAAATTTACAGCCCTTTAAAAGATACTCTTCTTTTTCCTCAAGAAGCTGAATGGTGGTTTTGTACTTCATTCTGGGATCCGGTTGAGGAATGGAGTTTAAAAGCAACCTGGTATAGGGATGCTTCGGAGCTCCAAGTACTTTTTCGGTTGGACCCATCTCAACCAGGTTACCCCGAAACATGATGGCAATTCGGTCACTTATGTAGTAGGCAGTGGCAAGATCATGGGTGATGTACACTACGCTCACTTTCAACGTATCCCGTAAACTTCGGAAGAGGTTCACAATGGACATACGGAGTGATGCATCCACCATGGAAACCGGTTCATCAGCTACGAGAAGCGAAGGATTGGTGAGAAGCGCCCGAGCGATAGAAGCCCGCTGTAGTTGCCCTCCGGAAAACTCACTGGGATATTTCCCAGCAAGTTCAGCAAACGATAGGCCCACTGCTCGGAGTTTTTCATCGATAAACACCTCTTCATTCTGCTTTTCTGTTAAATGAAAATTGCGCACCGTCTCGAAAAAGTAGCTTTCCACTTTGCGGAGAGGATTAAATGTTTCAAAAGGATTCTGGAAAACTGCCTGCACTTCTCGAAACCAGGCTTTTCGATCCCGAAACTTGGTAATATTTTCCCCCCGGTAGAGGATTTCCCCAGAAGTGGGATATTCGAAACCCATTATAATACGGGCAGTAGTGGTCTTCCCACACCCACTTTCTCCAGCCAGGGTAAAGATTTCCCCCTCTTTTACAGTAAGTGATACATCATCCACTGCTCGAATTCGAAGACGAGAAAATAAACTTCCCAGCGAGAATATTTTGGTAAGGTTTCGTACTTCAAGAAGAAACATAGGCACTCCTCCGTAAAAAGCAAGCTACCCGGTGATCAGGTTCTACTTCGGTTAGGGGTGGTTGGTTCTTGGAACATTCCGCCATTGCATGGGGACAGCGAGGGTGGAAAGCGCAACCCGAAGGCAGCTTCAAAAGCGAAGGGGGGTTCCCCGGAGCACTTTCCCGCAGGTGTTTGTCTCCAATCCGAGGTAAAGAATTAATGAGAAACTGCGTGTAAGGATGGAGTGGAGCAAGAAAAATGTCTTGAGTCGGACCTTCTTCCACGATTTTGCCCGCATACATAATGGCCATCCGAGTGGTTATATTTGCATGGATACCCATATCGTGAGTCACCAGAACCACAGTATTCTGCAACTCCTGCTGAACTTCGGAAAGAAGCTGTAAAACCGCCCTTTGTGCTACCACATCCAAAGCAGTGGTAGGCTCATCGGCAAGAATCAGGCGGGGTTTGAGGAGCGTAGCCAAAGCAATGGCTACCCGCTGGCGCATACCTCCTGAAAGCTGATGAGGATACGCATCAAGGATTTTGGAGGAAAGTCCCAGGCACTCCAGATGTTTTTCCATATGATGGAAGAGCTCCTGTCGTGCCTTTCCCGAAACATGGCTTTCCAGGAAATCCATGAAGGTGGAACGAAGCCTGATTACAGGGTTAAAGACATTCATGGAGCCCTGAGGAATATAGGAAATATAGGACCAGCGAAGCTTATGCTTTTTGCTCTGAGGTAGAGAGAGGACATCGAGGTATTCCCCGTTAACCCGGTACAGTACTCGTCCACCAAAATGCCGCAGGGGCGGTTCAATATTCCCCAGCAGGACCTTGAGAAGCGTGGTCTTCCCACACCCACTTTCTCCAGCCAGACCATATACCACATTTTCAGGTATGGTAAGGTCCACTCCATTCACCGCTTTGACGACTTTCTTTCCCCCCAGAGTTTCAAGAACATAAAAAGCTTGTATTTCTTCAGCTATAGCCACAGGGTTCATGAGCTTCTCACTCCAATACGTTGAATTCGCATTCGGGGATCAAGATACTCACTGACACTCACCGAAAGCCAGTACAGAGCCACAAGGAGAAGGATGGTGAGCACAACAGGGGTAGAGATCCACCACCAGTACCCGAGGAGCATTGCCTGGTAGGTGATAGCCCACTGGATGGTAGTTCCCAGAGTAGGAACTTCCAGGCGCACCAGTCCCAGGATGGCCAGTACAATCTCCATCCCGATGGCCCAGGCAATGTTATTGATGAGAGTGGAAAAGATAAGAGGAGTGGTAAAAGGGAGATATTCCTTACTTACAAGATTCATGGTACTGTTTCCAGATAGAATGGAAGTCTGCGTGAATTCGCGTTCTCGCAGACTCAGGATCTGGGAACGAATGGTCCGTGCATCCCAGGCCCATCCAAAAAAAGCAAGTAACAATCCCGTATTAACAAGGGTTAAACTTCCTCGAAGGAGCATAGCCACCATGACCAGAATAAGGAACAATGGGATGACGAGAAGTCCATCGGCCAGTCCCATGAGAATCCGATCGAAAATACCTCCCCGGTAGCCAGCTACGAACCCCACGAGAACCGCTATAAGTCGGGAAACCAATCCAGCAACAAGAGCAATAATGAGAGAGTTCCGAATGGAGAAAGTAGCCTCCCAGAAAACATCTTGTCCTTTAGAATTGGTTCCAAGAATGTGGGGCCAGGAAGGGGGTCTGTCTCGAGGAACCTGGAGCTGACGGATAGGATCATAAGGAGAAGCAAAAGACAGAAAGGCCAAAACCACAAGGAAAAGGAAAACGATAAAACCTACAGTAAAACGGTAGTCTTTGAAAAGTTCTCGCAGCGCTTCCATGATTCCATCTCACCTATCGATGTCGAATTCGAGGATCAAGTAGGGGATAGAGGAGATCTAAAAGGAGCACGGCTGTGGCAATGGTGAAAATAGAAAGTACAGTAATACCCATGACGAGGTTATAGTCTCCCCGGGTTACTCCCCTATACAGAAGTAAACCCATCCCGGGATACGAAAAGACCATCTCAACAATTAAAACTCCACTAAAGACCTGCCCCAGCGCTAAGGCAAGCTGCGTCACCTGGGGAAGCATAGCATTTTTCAGAACATAGCGGAAAATAATTCGCCGTTCTTTAACTCCACCCACCCGGGCATACTCCACAAAGTCTTCCCGCTTCACATTCTGTACAAGGAGTTTCATCTGTTGGAACCAGACTGCCCCACCAAGAACAACAAGAGTAAGAGCAGGGAGAAAAGACCCTCGAAGAATGGCAAGAATAAGGTTGAGATTCAGGGTCATTCCCCGTCCAATACCCACCCCACGCGCGGGAAAAAGCGGCCACATGTATGCAAAAAGAATGAGGAGAATCACACCAAATATGTAGTGAGGAATAGGACGAATAACCATAACAACGGCGTCAAGAATTTTCGACCAGGATCTTCCCGAAAAATATCCGGCAATCCCTCCCATGACATTACCAATTACCCAAGAGAGAATAGTTGAGGTAACAAAAAGACCTATAGTCCAAGGAAGGTAAATGCGAAGAAGTTGTGTTACAGGAGTAGGGAACTGGAAAAAGGAGGGGCCAAAGTCTAAAGCGAATACCCGTCGCCACATGGTGAGATACTGCTCAAGTAGGCTTCCTTTAAGGCCGTAGAGTTCTTTTAGGGTCTCCATGAGATTCTGTACCGCTGAAGGATCCAAAGAAGCTCCTTGAGCTTGAATCTGGGAAATAATTTCCAAAACCGGGTCCTGACCAGTAAGACGAGGAATGAAAAACACCGCAGTAATACCACAAAACACAACGAGCACATACTGTATAAGCCTCGGAACAAGGTACTCCCGAACGAATCGCATATTCAACCCCCCAAGGGTCCTCCGGGTTTGCCCGGAGGACCCTAAGACTCACTCTTTAGTTTTCAAAAATGGCAGCATGTACTTGAAGTTCGGCCAGTGCTGGTAAGGCTGCGAGTAGGGGTTCTCGGCTCCAGGGTAGTTCGTCCAGTAGTACTCATCCCAAGCCACCGCACCACAGTATCCGTAGGTGGGAATGGTGGGCATCTCTTCGACAACAACCTTGAGGGCCTCAAGACCCAGAAGGCGGGTGGCCTCGACTTCGGTGAAGGGGTTTGTGGTCTCCATTTTCTTCAGAAGCTCATCCAGCCGAGGATCAGACCACCGGGCGGCTCCGCCTGGACCAAGGGTCACTGCCTGACCAATGGGGGTCAGAAGGCTTGAATGCCAGACGTCAAAGGTCCTCGAAAGGTCCACGCCCACACCCCAGGGTTCTGCTGCCGGCCACATGGTGCCGACTTCAAACTCGCCCATAAGGTGCAGGCTGTTGAAGGCCTCAGTGGCATTGACGGTAGCATCAATCCCGAATTTTCTCCACTGTTCAGCAGCAGCCATGGCATTCCGGTAGTGATGGTGTGCAGGATTTGTATCGGTGACGATGGTAATCTTCCAGGGCGAACCATTGGGAAGGCACCACTTGCCATCGGCGCCTTTCGTGAAGCCATGCTTTTTGAGGAGTTTCTCAGCAATCTCCGGGGCATATTTCCACCAGCCCATGCCGAAGATCTCCCGAATGGCCTTGGGGTCCTCAGGAACAGGATACCCTCGTTCTCTGGCTGCCTGGGCGAGTTTTGCAGGGATTTCCGGGTCATAGGGTTTGAACTTTTCACCATTGCCGAGGTCAAGCTCGAAGTTCTTGAGCCACTCCTCCAAGGGGTTGAAGAAGGCTTCGACATAGGCGGGAACAGGTGGGAGGTGAATGGGGCTTACCGGAGCCATAAAGTCAAAGGCTGTGGCCATGTATTCAACCATGTTAATGGACAGCACCAGTGCCCATCGCACATCTTTGATGTTGTACGGCTCCACCATGTTGTTAAACATGATACCCGTAATGCAGGGGTCGATGTTCACCACCCAGGGCCAATCTTTACGCCAGGCCCGAGCAGTATTACTCTTTTCAAGGACTACCCGGAGACCCTCAGGAGCATACTGAGCCATATCTAACTCGTGCCGGAGCTGGGCAAGAATTTTTGCCTCTTCGGTCTCAAAAGCTTGGAAGAGAACGTACTTCGGCCTGGGTTCTCCATAGAGCATTCCGGTAGGAGTCTTCTCCCAGTCCTCTCGCCGTTCCCATAAGGTCCAGAATCCTGCAGGGTCGTAATCCTTGAGTCTGTAAGGTCCGCAACCCACAGGGGGATCAAATTCAAAAGCAATGGGATCTTCAACTTTCTCAAAGACGTGCTTGGGCATGATGCGCAGGCATCCCCAGCGGTCAAGGAAATGGGAATGGAATCGGGAGTTGGATTTTTTGAGTTCCACAACCACGGTGAAGTCATCGGTCTTGTAGACTTTGTCCACAAACTCTGCCATAGGACCATGGTAGAGAAGTTCTGGGGTTTTCACGTGAAGGTCAATGGTAAATACCACGTCATCAGCAGTAAAGGGAACTCCATCGCTCCAGTGGACACCCTGACGGAGTTTAATGGTCATCTTTGTAAAGTCCTCGTTGTAGATGGGCATCTCTGCAGCAAGTCCTGGGATAATTTCCCCAGTGGCATAATCTACAGTCCATAAAGGTTCTATAGCCAGCTGCTGCAACCCTCGATCTTGCCAGCGCCAACCGGCCCAGAGATTGAAATTGCTTGGGGTGCCAACACGGCCAGTCAACTGGTCCACAATCAGGGTTTCCTCACGAGGTATGTTTGCTGGAAGCTGGGCAAAAACCACTGAAGCAAAAAGGGCAATGAATAACACCACCAAAAGCAGGACTAAACACTTGTTTCTCATGACTTATCCCTCCTTGTAAAATTTCAAATCAGACTAAAAACTACCCGCCACCTTTGCAGGCACTACCCCTTCGAAGCTATTCTCTCTGCTTCTTCTTTGGCTATCCGACACCACTTAATAACATTTTGAGGATTGTTTCCTATGGTATGATTGTCCTTCATTGTCACCTCCACTCGACACCCTCTGGTTATCTCAAGAGCCTTGCGAAGCTTTTTGCGCAAATAATCTTCATCAACTTCAGGCACTGCCAGATCAGCGGGGCTGGGTTTCATAGAATATATGTAGTCCGTGCCTAAATATTCAGCCATTTTGGCAAGGTCCGCCCAGGGAGAAACTGAAATCCTCCGCAGGCGAGGAAAGCGCTTTACCACATGCCAGCGAGGATGCAGGGGTTCACAACACCCATAACAGTTCAAGCCAAATCGCTCCAGGATGGGGTACTGATAGGGGAAAATGAACTCCTCAAACATCTCTGGAGAAACATAGCAGGTCTCCTGGCTTTCTGCAAACCCCCACATATCAATGGTACGCACATGCACTCCATCAAAATCCGGCTGAGGCAACTCATGAGTATATCCAAAACCACCCGAACCAACATAGGTACCATCGTTGTTAAGTGAAAGCAGGTTATTTTTTTCCAGGAAGTCCAGCTTGGCAAGATGCCCATCGCGAAGAAAAGACATCAACTGATGCAGTTCTTTGGGGTAATCATACATATCTACCATTACCTGTTCTAACCCTCTCAGGTTAATTAGAGTCCAGGTCATTCCCAGGCTCCACCACCAGATAGTTTTACGACGCACAATCAGTAAATCACCAAAAATTTCCTGAGCAAGCTCAAGGAGCCGATCGCTTGCTTCACGGTCTATATCTATTTCTGGAAAACGGAGTTTATCCATATCCTGATAACTTTTTAAAGGGGGATCCCAGCGGTAGGAACCCTTTTCATCGGTCTTGATTATCTTTTCTTCAAGTCCCCAACCGGTTTCCTGATAAACATAAGGAACATCAAAGTAGGGCTCAATTACCTTGTCATCTCCCATGGACTCTCCCCAGAAAATCTCCTTCCGGAGCCACGTCTCCCAGTGGCGGGCAAGCTTTCCCTCACATTGCAGGCTCTGTGGTGGAATAATCTCATTCCAGCCATTTTCTGGATCACAAAAGATAACAGGACGAACCTCCTCAAGAGCATTGATGCTGTACCAGAGCTTGCGCTTCTCTTCCTGTTCGGGGAGTTCAGCCAGTTCCCGTACTCTTAAAGCTAATCTCCGTAGAAGGTCACGTTCCCAGGAAGCAACCTGGATCTCTTCAACTCGAAAAGACACACGATATAAGGAAGCAACGGTTTGATCACCCAGTAGTTGTTCGCTCATTTTACTCCCTCCACAAACAGAAATAAAACCTCCACTCCACTACCTTACCTTATCAATCCCACAATTTTAACCTGCATGGTAGAATTATTTTCTTAGCTTCATCTCCTTTGATTCTGCCTACCAGAATCTCCGCTGCTTCTTTTCCCAGCTCTTCCAGAGGTTGCTCAACAGTGGGAACTGGAGGGTCTGTGTATTTAACTGCCTCAATTCCGTCAAAACCAACGATAGCAAGGTCATCAGGAACTTTAATTCCCTTCTCCTTGGCTACCTGCAACACCCCAATGGCCATTTTGTCATTGGCGCAGAAAACCGCAGTGGGCAGGGGTCTGGTTTTGAGTAACTCCTCCATAGCCTGTCTACCACTTAATCTCCTGAAATTTCCAGCAACTATATACTCCCTTCGCAACTCAATCCCGTACTCCAGTAAAGTATCCACGTAAGCACGGTATCTCTCTTCAGCATGGCGGTGATCTTCCGGACCCCGAATATGAGCAATACGACGATGCCCTTTTTCAATCAGGTAAGTAACTGCCTCTTTTGCTCCCTGATAATGGTCTATATCAACGTAACTCACTCCGTCCCCTTCCACTCTCTGATTAACAACCACAAAGGGGAATCTTTCCTTAACCAGTTCGCTGACTTCTGAATAATGAACCGGCCAGTGGGAAAGGACAATCAATCCCTCAAAAAGCCGATTATGAGCAATGTCCAGAAGGGCTTCTCTTTTATCGAGAGGATGTCCGTTATAAAACTCTCCCTTGACCACCATCTGCAGGTAGTAGCCCTGGGCAGAAATAGCAGTCAATAAACTGTTCAGCAAATTACCATAAAAAGTGGAAAGCTTTTCTCCCCTGATGAAAGCACAGAGAAGTACGGTATTAGTTTTGCCCTTGACTAAGTTACGAGCCAGAACATTGGGTCGATAGCCCAATTTGCGGGCTGCTTCCAGAACCTTTCTTCTGGTCGCCTCCGCAACCTGGCCTTTCCCGCTTAAAACCAGAGAAACTGTAGCTGGAGATACCCCAGCCAGACGAGCTACGTCTTTGATGGTTACCGGCAAATCTTTTTGTCCTTTCTTAAAACGATTTACTTCTCCCTAATTTTATCTACATTAATTTTATTTGTCAATTAGTCTTATTTGTCAAGATATACCACTACCATAAAATAATTAAATCGTTTTAAAAATTCAGTCAGACCAAATAACCAAAAACTGAGCAAAGCAAAAGCTTCCGAAATTGGGGAGAAAAAGGAGGAATAAAAAGAAAGAGGTTTTTTCTATCCCCTGTTGATCAGGCTGGCCAGATATCCTGCGCCAAAACCATTGTCTATATTAACCACAGCTACTCCGCTTGCACAGCTGTTGAGCATGGTTAAAAGGGCAGCCAATCCTTTGAAGCTGGCTCCATAACCCACGCTGGTGGGAACAGCTATCACCGGCCTGTCCACCAGGCCACCCACCACACTGGCCAGAGCACCCTCCATTCCCGCTACCACTATAATCACCTTTGCCCCTCTTATAATATCCAGATGGGAAAACAATCTGTGAATTCCCGCCACCCCTACATCGAATACCCTCTTCACTCGATTACCCATTATTTCCGCCGTTATAGCCGCTTCCTCAGCCACTGAAATGTCAGAGGTACCCGCGGTAACTATGGCAATGTAGGTATTACTCACTTCAACCGCCTTTTTTCTAATGACGATTGTCCGAGCCAGGGGATAATATTCAGCCTGAGGACAAACTTCGTACACTGCCTGATATATCTCCTGACTGGTCCGGGTTACCAAAATATTACTATCTTTTTCGAGCATCTCGCTTACTATTTTTACCACCTGCTCCCTGGTCTTTCCTTCACCGTAAATTACCTCAGGATAGCCCTTTCTGATTTCTCGATGGTGGTCCACTTTGGCAAAGCCCAAATCTTTAAAAGGCAATTCTTTCAAATTATTCATTGCTTCATCTATAGAAATTTCGCCCTCTTTTACTCGCTCAAGTAACTCTCTCAGTTTCTTTTCATCCATTTACAACACCTCGTTCAAGCTCCCCATTCGGTAACCTTCCAAATCCAGGGTGACGTACCTGAAGCCAATATTTTT
This sequence comes from Atrimonadaceae bacterium G-SL-SR-0-11, assembly GCA_048814795.1. GTDB lineage: Bacteria > Atribacterota > Atribacteria > Atribacterales > Thermatribacteraceae > Thermatribacter. The sequence goes on from CP184673.1 coordinate 2,170,393, forward strand.
AAAATACCCCACCAGCTCATCAAGAAGCTGTAGCTGAAAAAACCTTTTCCGTTCAGAAGGGGCAACTTCTATTCTGGCCAGCTCCCCATGAATCCTTACTCGCACCACTCTGAAGCCCAAACTCCTTATATAAAGCTCTGCTTTTTCTACTCTTTCCAGGTCTTCCGCTTTTATCTGCTGCCCATAGGGAATTCTTGAAAGAAGACAAGCATAAGCTGGCTTGTCCCAGGTAGGAAGGCTCAGTTCTCTGGAAACAGCTCTTATCTCTTTTTTGGTAAAACCCGCTTCAAGCAAAGGACTGCGCACTCCCAGCTCCCGCAAAGCTCTGAGCCCGGGTCGATAATCATTCGAATCATCCGCATTTGTCCCGTCAACCACCCAGGCCAAACCCTCTCTTCTGGCAAAGTCCAGTATTTCCTCAAATAAAGCCTTTTTGCACCAATAGCACCTATCGGGAGGGTTGTTTTCGACCTTAGGCAAAATTTTCTTTTCACGCCGGGTTACATGCTTTACCTGAAGCTTCCGGGCAAGCTCCACTGCTTCCTCTATTTCCCAGCAAGCATGATAAGGCGCATACATGGTAAAAGCCACTACCCGATCTCCAAGGACCTGCCTGGCTGCATAAAGCAAAAAAGTGCTATCCACCCCTCCCGAAAAAGCTACTACTACACTACCCAGAGAACGCAAAATAGCAAGTAATTCCTGATACTTTTCTCTCTCGCTCATCTTAGCATTCCTTCCAGAATCCGAACCGCCTCCTCCACAGTAAACGGAACATTCTCCTTTGCAAAACCTACTCGCAAAAAAATCTCCGGTACTCTGGGAAAAATCAAGTTTGCCTCGGAAAGCAACTCCTCCTCAAGGAGTAAATTTCTGTCTCCCTCTTTCAACACTCTACCTTCTTTCAAAATGATCACCCTATCTGCCCACTCTGCAGCCAGGTCCACATCATGAGTTGCAATGAACAAGGTTTTTTGATTTTCGCAAAGCATCTCCAGTATCGAAAACAGTTCCCGCTTACCCTGTGGGTCCAGGTAAGTTCCCGGCTCGTCCAGAACGATTATTTCAGGTTCCATCACCAAAACTCCAGCCAGAGCAACTTTTTTCTTTTCACCGTAGCTCAGGTGATAGGGAATTCTGTCTCTAAGGTGCCACACACCGACGCGCTTGAGTGCCTCTTCAACTCTTTTTCTTACCTCCTTCTCCTGAACACCCAGATTGAAGAGACCAAAAGCCACATCCTCCCAGACCGTGGAAGCAAAAACCTGGTCGTCGGGGTCCTGAAAAACAATACCCACTTTTCTCCTTATTGCCTGTTCCGTTTTCCTATTCACTTCCTGGCCGTCTACAAACACTTTTCCCCTTTGAGGAAGAAAAACACCGTTTAAATGCATAATCAAAGTGGACTTACCTGAACCATTGGGTCCAAGCAACACCGTCTTTGTTCCCCGTTCAACAGAAAAACTTACACCCTTCAAAGCTTCAGTGCCATCGGGATAACGATAGCTGAGATTCTGCACTTCAAGGACTTTTTTCACGCAATTCCACTCCGCTCAAACACAAATATGACCACCACCATCCCCACCCACAGCACTCCTAAAAAGACTTCTCCAAAGCTTACAGAACGAGAAGGAGGAGCACCCACCAGATGCCCGGTATAACCCCGGGAAAGCATAGCCTGGTAAACCCTTCTGCTACGCTCATAAGAGCGGAGTAACGTTCCTCCCACAATCTCTCCCAAAACTCTGAAGGTCCTCCGGTGAAAGAGATGTTTGCCCCTCACATAACCCCGGGATTTGCGCGCCAGGTGCATTTTTTCCATCTCCTGCCTGAAAAGGTCAAAATACCTGAGCACAAACTCCATGAGTACGGTAACGATCTGTGGAAAGCCCAGACCCCGTAAACCCTTGACAACTCCTTCAGCACCGGTGGTGAGAATAAGCAACGCCATAACCGAGCAAGCCACTTCCATTTTCAAAAACAAAAGGGACGCCCGCTGCAAACCCTCAAGCGTCAAGCTCAGACCCCATAAGTTCAAAACTTCACGCCCCGGAACAGTAAAAGGCAAAAACACTACTATCAGAAGCTCAAAGGGTAGAGCTAAAGCAAGCCTTTTCAGAAATTCTCTCATTTCCACTCTGCTCAACAAAACGCCAGAAATCACCACACAAAAAGCGCAAAAAAGCGACAGCGGAGTTTTCAAAGAAACCACCATCGCTATGAAAAGCACAAAACTCAATATCTTAATTCGCTCATCCATGCGGTGAAAAAGGCTCTTTCCCCGTTCCGGAAGACAGCTCATCTACTATTTCCTTTAGCAATTACTTTACCGATAACCATGGCTACTCCGAAAGTAACTGCCACCCCTATCAGTCCCGCCAGAGAAGTAGCCAGTTTCTCGTTTTTCACACCCGGAAAAGCGTAATCAGGAACCAGAAAAGGGAAACGTAATTCCATCGCCCGCTCGATGAAACCCTTATCCTCTGCCACCCGTTCCAGACCATCCGGAAAAGAACTGGCAAAAGGTGAAAGTAAAACTCCAATCAGAAAAGCCACTACAAGACCCGCCAGAACAAAGCCGAGCTTCCGCATTCTCATCCCTCCCCAAAGAGTATCTCTGGCCTGGCTTTTTTCACATAACTCACTACAAGAAGAGTTATTGCTCCTTCACCTATCCCGATGAGCAGGTGCCAGAAGAGCATGGCCGGCAGAACTACCCTCAAAGGAATGGTTCCGGACACCGCCAGTTCAAGTGAAGCTGCCACAGCCGCTGCCACTACTGAAACCCAGCTCCCCCAAAAAAGAGCCCAGGGACTGAAAACACTTTTTCTGTCCAGAAGCCGGTAGACATAATATCCCACCCAGGTAGCTATCAAAGCCATGTTGAGTATGTTTGCGCCCAGGGCAGTAATTCCACCATCCATAAACACAAAGCACTGCACAAGCAAAACGGTGGACATGATGACCACAGCTTCCAGAGGACCAACCAGAACTGCAGCAAGAAGTGCTCCTATTAGATGCCCGGAGGTCCCTCCCGCTACAGGAAAGTTAATCATCTGAGCGGCAAATATGAAAGCTGCAACAACCCCCAAAAGAGGGATTTTTCGATAATCAAATCCCCGCTTCAACCTGTTTATCACGTAGCCCAGAAAAATCACACTTATCCCAGCCGTTGACACCCAGGTTTTGGTATCTAAAAATCCATCCGGTATGTGCATCTACAAGCCTCCTTTACCATTTCGTAAACCTCATTCAGGGAAAGCTTGCTCTTTCTGGCTATTCTTCGACACTGTTCGTATTCGGGCTTAAACTTGATTAACCTGTCTCCAAGCAAGCCCAGCTTCACCTCCACCTCGCCATAGGGAGTTTGCACAGTTATCTTTTTCCTGTTCATAACCCTCCTTTCAACCTGATACTTTCTTACTCCCAGCGTGGTTGTTTCCTGGAACAAGATTTCTGAGACTTTCTCTGTATTGTCATCCCAGCACAGAACGCTGATTTTGGTGGCCGGCCGACCCTTTTTCATGATCACCGGAGTAAAATAGACATCCAGCGCACCGCCCTCAAAGAGCTTCTCCATTACGTACTCATAAGCTTCCGGGCTCATGTCGTCAATGTTGGTTTCCACAACTACCACCTTCCTGCCTTCTTCTTTTAGGGAAGCATTTTCCTCGATTTCCCCTAAAAACACTCGCAAAACATTAGGAATATCTTCGTTATCCCGCTCACCAACACCATAACCCACCTTCAACACTCGAAAATTTTTTCTGGTCGTGAACTCCTCGGCAAAAGTAACTGCTATTGCGGCTCCAGTAGGAGTGGTAAGCTCACCGGAGCAACTTTGAGAAGTTATGGGCACTCCTTGCAAAAGTTCGGCAGTGGCTGGCGCAGGAACCGGGAGCCGACCATGGGCACACTCCACGAACCCACCACCCACCTCTATCGGTGAAAACACGATTTTATCTACCCCGAGTTTCTCTCTGCATATAGCCGCACCTACCACATCCACAATAGAGTCCACAGCTCCTACCTCGTGAAAATGTACCTCATCGATGCTCCGTCCATGAACTCGAGCTTCTGCTTCAGCAAGTCTTGTGAATATTTCCAGACTCCATTCCTTAACCTGTTCACTCAGAGCACTTTCTTCCACTATCTGCCTTATATCCCGGAGATTTCTGTGGGAATGAGAAACATGGTGGTCAAGCGCAACCACAACCTCCACCCTGGTTCCGGCTATGCCTTTTCTCCGGTCCTGATATACCTTCAACTGGTAGCCGGAAAGATGGAGCTTTTTGAGCTCCTCCCGCAGGTAATCGGGATCTACCCCCAGATCCAGCATGGCACCCAGGTTCATATCCCCGCTTATTCCTGAAAAACAGTCGTAGTAAAGAACTTTTCTTGCAGCTATTTCAAAAACCCCCTTTAAAAACAAAAAATCACGAAAACCCCCTGGCTTTCGAGCCGGATAAGGATCTTCGTGATCCAATTTCCTCAAAAATTATTTTCCTCTTTTCTAAAGCCTACCCGTCTTTAATGAGATCTTTAATCCTTTTTACCAGTTCTCCAATCAACAAACCAATCGGTTGACTTTCAAAGCCAACCAGCTCTACATGAGGCTGATTAACACATAACAAAAGCTTCCGGGCTGGGCTACTCATCACTGCTTTGGTTATTTCTACAGTTACCTCACCCATCATAGAATCGGGAATGATTATTCCTATCGGGCCGGTTATGACATCCACCTCTTTCCCGACAACTCGAATGGCGTTTTCTCCGGTGGCACCTCGCTCGGCTCCTGCTTTTAGCATATTGACAGTTGCTCCAGCATTAATACCCAGAGCGACGATTTCCACTGCATCTCCTACTTCTTTCCTTAAACTTTCGATTATCTGGCAACCTAAACCGCCACCCAAACCATCAACTACTGCTACTTTCCTCACAGAAACACTTCCCTGATTCAACCCTTCGGGGTTCTGTAAAATTACCTACCTCAAAAATTGTATTGTACACACCAAACTCCGTCAAGAAAATGGAGTGATCTGGGTCTCAAATCTTCAAAGCCTTTCAGAAAAGAAAGCAAGCAGAGAGCTTACGTCCATAACAACACCACCTGCGGGAAAACAAACTGTAGATATTCCCTCCTCTGCTTGCTTTGAGAGAAAAAGAAGCAAATTCTCATCCCAAAGTACAAAATAAGGTTATAATAAAACAAAAAATCATAAAAAGGCGCGATGGATTTGCTAAACAGAAAATTTGTTTTGGGATTTATTATCGTTGCGGTTGTTCTGGCGGTTTTGTTCATTTTAATTCTTTCTGTCCAGCCTCCTTCACAGACCTGGAAGACTTCTCTTCAAACTCCTTCACAGCCCTGGAAGACTTCTTTTGTCAGAAGGGGTGGTTTCCAGGTATCTTTTCCGGCAGACTGGGAAGAAATAATGGTACCTCCTGATAGTCCCGATCCCTTTACTGCAGTAATCCTCATCAGCCCTTCTGATTCGCCTGAAGACTGTTTTCGCGAACAGGTGGGAATCTCTATAGAGTATCGAGCTTATCCCTCCCTGAAAAACTTTTTTGAAGTGGTCAGCAGAGAAGTTGAAAACACTCCCGGAGTGACCCTTCTTAACTCAGGAACCTCCACCATTGATGGTCAGCCTGCTTACTGGTTAACTTATCTCTGGGACAAAGAGGGCGATGAAATCGAAGGACTGGTTTACCTTCTATATGGAAAAAGTGCCTTTTTCCGTATCATCTGCCTTTCCGAAAGCAAAAAGTTCGAAAAGTATCAACCACTCTTTCAGGATATAGTTCACAGCCTCATCCTGAACCCTCAATCTGGAAGTAGCAATCCTCCTTCTTCACAAAATCAATAAACTCTCTGTAAATTTCCTCCTGAGAAACTGTAGCACTGTCTCCTATAACCACCAGCTTGCTGCAAGCCCGGGTCAGAGCAACGTTGAGACGGCGAGTATCTTTCAAAAAGCCCACTTCACCCTGAGGATTGCTTCGAACCAGGGAAAGCAGGATAATTTCCTTTTCTCTACCCTGAAAACCGTCAACGGTACTTACTCTAATGCCCGGCAAACTTTTAGCAAGCAAATTTACCTGGTCATCATAAGGAGTGATGACCCCAATCCAGTCCTCAGGAACTTTCATCATCAGAAAGTCCTTGACTATTTCTTCCACAATGCGTGCTTCCAGAGGGTTATAGTAAGAAGTAGAACCCGGAAGCTGTTTTTCTTCCTTATCACTGCACAGGACCGTATCCAGAAATAAAAGAGGCAATTCCGGGTCCACAACTTTGCTCCAGCGCAAACCATCACACAAAGAAATTCCCAGTCGGGAAAGAGTCCGCTGAGCAACGCTGGGATGAGCAATCAAGCGACCTTCATAAAACTTCCAGTTGGAAAAGGCCATAATTTTCTCATTCATGCGGTATTGCACCTGCAGAAAAGAGGAACGATCAGGATAACGCTCCATCATCCGCTCAAAAAGAGTCCTGGACAGAATTGGGCGGGCTTCCTCGCTGAGAATGGTGGGAGGAAGTTGCAAATGGTCACCGCTCATAACCAGTCTACGACCCCTCAAAATAGCCACCAGACAGGAAGGCTCGGTAGCTTGAGAGCCTTCGTCAATTACCACTACATCAAAGTTCTTATCCTTCAAAAGCTCACTCCCTGAACCAATGTTGGTGCTCACCACCACCTGGGCGTTATCCAGCACTTCCTGGATGGCCTGATTTTCAATCTTTTGGGCTCGCTCCACCAGCTTGCGAATGTGCTCTTCCCTCTCCAGCCAGCGAGCCATAGAGAGGATTTTGGAAGCTGGCACTCCACGCCTGCCTTCTCCTCTTTTTGCTGCCTCCAGGATTTCCTGGTCTTCCATACCCCTACGCCACTGGGGAAGTGGCTTGAGATGTTTTTCCTGTTCCCCACGCAGGCGAATTATCTCCTCCCAGAGCTTTTCAACCTGGCTGTAAGCTGGAAGTTTTTTAACCAGAGAGAAGAGGGAGTGCTCTTCCAGTTCCCGGTCTACGCGGGCCGGATGACCCACCCTGACCGCACGCACTCCTCGTTTAACCAGACCAGAAAGCAGGTTATCGCAAGCAGTATTGGAATCTGCGGTGGCTAAAACCCTCCGTCCCCTCTTTACTTCCTGAACTATATATTCAACTGCGGTTCGAGTTTTGCCCGTTCCCGGTGGACCATGAATCAGTGAAAAAAGAGGACTTACCAGAGCTTTTTTAACTGCTTCCTGTTGAGAAGAGTTAAGTTCCACATCTACAAAAGCAAGGTCAAAAAGAGTTTCTTCCTGATGTAGTTCATCTGAATAACCTTCAAGCAAAACTCTTTTCAGCGGAAAAAGCCCTTCGTCCTTTTCGGCAAATTCGAGTAGAGCTTCCTCCATGCGGCGGAAAGTAGTGTCATTAACATAAAGATCCACCCGTAAAAAACCCTTCCCAGAAACCCAGCGAGGAGGAACATCCGAGAAAGCAACGGTAATGGAACGGGAAGTAAGCTCAACTACTGTAGCCTCAACGCCTTCTCGAAGGGGATTTTTGTTCATCCTGGTAACCAGGACCACGTCTCCCACCCGGATCTCCAGCTCACCAAATGGCTGTGGCCGACCCAGGCGAACAAGATAAAAACCTCCTGCTTCCCTACCCAGATAACTACCAGAGAGTGAAAGCAACGCTCTCCCTTTTTGCTCCCGTTCCCGGGGAGAAAGGGAGCGTATTTCCTCTTTCATTGCTTCAATTTCTGCTTTGCGTTCCCAGGCAATAGCTCTTCGGAACTGCTGCAAGTACTCTTTCAGTTTCACCAATCGTTTCTTCCCGCTTCAAAAAGACTGAAAGGTTCTTCTTCAACAAATAGCGAGCGATTTTCTGCAGGGGGGTCAAAACCAATCAAAGTGGCGTCAAGGTAAAACGTCTGTTCCTCATCAAGGTAAGAAGCTTCAAGCAAAATGGCATCAGAAATTTTCTTACGCACAAAATAACGCCGCTCCAAGGGAATGCCTTCCACAAAAGAATACCGCTCCTCAAAACCTACTGCAAAGTCTTCACTTCCCAGACCCAGCCCAAAAATTACTTCATCAAGGCAACCCAGCGAAAGATTATACCTACTTCGCACTCGTAAAAAGCTTTCCTCGGTTTTTCCTAAGGAAAACTCCAAAGACAAAGAGTGTTCCCTCTCGGTATCGAAAGAAAAAGGAGAGACAACACTGTCGCTCAAAAAAGTATAGGTCAAACCTCCGGACAGATCCGGACTCAACTCTTCAAAAAAGCTTACCTTACCACCCCACAAAAAGCGATCCGGATAGAAACCAAAATCGGTGTAATGGGCAAGCAGAGAAACCCCAAAGTCCTCTCGCTCCCAACTCAGAGTACCCTGCATATCAAACCGGGTATCCGAAATTGAACCCTCTTCAAAAAAACCATAGCTCAGACCCAAACCCCAGGAAGTTTCTCCATCTTTATCCTCAAAGCATGCTACCAACTGCAGTGGCCGGGTTAACAAGCTACCCTCTGTATCCTTGAGGGGCTGGTTGAAATAAGAAATTATCCCCCCTCGGAAGTGGTCGTCACTGTAAAACAGGTAACCACCAAAACTGTCCACCTCTTTTTCCCGGAAGTCATAAAAAAGACTGCCATTCAGAGGAGTGCTTTTCCAAAAAAGATTTCCACTGCCCAGAAATCCCTTTTTAGAGGCGTATTCAACTTCGAAAAGCAGTCGCCACTCCCTGGCAAAAAAAAGTTCATAGTCTCCGCCCACAAAAAACCCTTTTTCCCTCTGATGGCCAATTTGAGGGAGAAAACTCGAACCGCTACGGCTCAGGTCCTTGTTCAAGGCAGGTAGATACAAAAGCCGATGTTCACCAATAAAAAAGCCTACTCCCTGCATTTCTATCCTTTCATCAGGATACACGGTAACCTCGTCGGCTCTGAAACTATAAGCAGGGGGTTCTTTCTGAGAACCAGTCAAAAGCAAATCTTTTCCCCACCACCTTCCTTCCTGATAGTTTATTTTTTCACCGCGAAAATAGAGCCTTCTTTGCGCATCTATCATATAGAAAAGTTCTGCATCTTCTACCCAGCCTGCATTGTTCTGAAAGTCGAAAAAGAGCTTCCCCGCTTTTGCCCGGTTTTCTCCCATAATCATTTCCAGAGGTCCGGGAACCAAAACTGTGTTGTCAGAAAGAAAGTAAAGAAGTTGGTAAGTGGAAACTGCTAAGTCCTGCCAGGTAAGGCTGACTCCCCCTTTTGCTTCGATAACCTGGTTAACCTCGTCATAGATTATTTCCCCGGCTTTGATGTGGATTCCCTCCTGCGCCTCGGCATAGGAAATCCACATCAGAAAAAAGGCGAACAAAAGTGGTACTATCCAGTTCTTCACAGTTTCAAGATTGCGCACCCTTCTGAGCCTCGAGCTCCTTAATTCTCTGTTGAAGCTCTTCTATCTTGGCTTCTATTCTTTTTTGTTGTTCTGCAAGATTTTCTTTTTGAAGTTCCAGTTCTTTTATCCGCTCTTCAAGACGCAGGAGTTCTTCCTCCAGCAAAGGACGCCATTCTGGTTTTGAGTAGTCAGGGGGAAGGTAAGGATTATCCCAGCGCAAGAGCACTTCTTCACTTATCAAGCTGGGGCTTATCGAAATTTTGGCAAAGTGAAGGGCAATATATTCTGTATCTTCGTTTATGATGGGGTTACCCTCTTTGTCAAATCTTGAGAAATAAATTTTTCCGGTAAATTCGCTGTGGATCTTTTCCTCAAAACCCGGATCGTATTTTACCGGATACCATTTATTGCCTTTGTCATCAATGAGGTAGGTGTTCTGAGCAAAATTCATAGGATAAAGAGCAGGGCCTTTCAGCTTGCGCAATGTAACTTTAAAAACAAGATACCTGTTTAAACCCTCTCTCTGAATGTAGTCACGGTGATAAGCTTCCTGCTCCTTCAAAGAAAGAAGGTTCTCACTGCCATATTTAGCCACCCAGGCCTGAACCAATTCCTCACTCCAGTACACTGCCTTAACCGAGAAAGTATCGCGAATCGTTTGAGATCTGGTCCACTTAGCAAGCGTTTCCTTGTAGATGCGGTCGTAATCCACCTTCGCTCCGACCGTCGCCTGAAAAAGGAACAACATGAAACAAACACTCAAGATCAGAACCAGTAATTTGTTTCTCTTCATTTGGACACCTCCTCGCCCCACTCCTCAAGGGGTTTGATTTCTACTTCCACCTGGGGAACTTCCTGAGTGTCCAAGCCAGAAGGGGTTTCCTCAACCCAGGAGCTTTCATCTCCAGGGGTCTCTTCCCCTTCAGGAGGAGTCTCCCAGGTCTCGGAAGCACGGGGCACATATTCACCAGCCGCAAGCGGCCCGGAAACCCGAACCTCCTTGGCTACTTCCACAAAAAGCTCAGTTCCCGCCTCCACTTTTGCTGGCTCTCCCTGTACAAAGATGCCAGCTACAGCTCCTATGGGGCCAAAAACAGCCAGTCCAGCAATACTCGCTCCAACTGCATAGGCAACTGATTTGTTTTCCTGGATAGCCTTTTCTCCCATGGTAAGAGGAATCAGGGTACCATCAACGGCTGGAACTTCCCCAAAGTCGATTTCAAGCAATCCGGGCTTTCCAAAATTACCCCGACGCTTTACTTTGGTAAGAGTGCCCACTCCCTTCGTCCCGGCCGGGATAATCAGGATATCCTCCACCTTCACATCCTCAACTACCGTGAAGGGAACTGCGTCTCCCTTATTGTTCCTCTCTGAGTGAAGTTCCGCATCAATGGACACTTTAACCAAAGTACCTGCCGGGACAGTAACCGTGAAAGCTTTAATTTTGTTAATATCCACGCAGGTACGATACAGGTGGTCCACTCGCACTCCTATGGGCTGGTCGCTGGTTACCCCAAATACCAACCGTTCCAGCTCATCGAGTTCGGCTGTCAAAATACCACTCTCTGGAGGTTGAGCATTAAGGGTGAGACGCACTGCTTTTATTTTGAATTCCAGAGAGGGTTCCTCAGGAGTACCCGTTAAAATGAAGCGCTTAAGCGTGTCCACCCGCTCAGCAAGAGTCCCCGAAAGGGTGTCTCCAATCAGGTCCTTTTCAATTTGTTCAATACGGCTTAAAACCCCCCCACTTTGAGGCACCCCGTAGAGAATGCGTTCCATCCTCTCCAGCTCTTCAACCAGAGGAGAAACCACTCTTTCCTGCGCAAAGGCAACCGAAAAGCTCGTAAAAAGAAAAACTGCCAGGAAAAGAATTATCAGATTAACCTTTTTTAAGAATCGCACCGACCTCACTCCTTAAAATTATTAGCCCAAGAAGAGAATCTTAATAAGTATTATAACCCTTAAACCTCTCCTGGAAAAACGAATTTATGACAAATGATACCGTCAACTTATTGTTGACTACCAAGAAGCTCTTATAGATTTCCCGGAAAACTACTCTTCTTTCTCCTTCTTTTTATAGTTTCATAAGAAAGAGTGAAGGGAAGGAGTTTTCTGTAGCTAATCTGTTCAACCAGGAGGCACAAGGATTCTTTGGCGCCTTTTTATGCTTAATATCTCTCCTGGGTGACATTCCCAGAGAGGGTGAGGATGGTTCTTTGGTCACTTCTTCGAATCACCTGAAAGGTATTCTTATGCCTATCCCAGTGGATTTCCTCACTTTTGGCTTCAAGGACAACCCTCGGGATAGGATATTTTTGTCCACACCGTTTACGGCCTACAGAAGTCTTTCCTCAAACTCCCGCGAATTCGTGCTTTCCTCCAAGAAAATGGAAGAAAAAACTTCAGAATCTCCAGTATCCTCTGAGGATTTGGTGTATCGCATGTATTACACAAAAACAAATAAAAATCCGGCCCTCTTCTATTTGAAATAGAAGAGGGCCTCCCACACTTGAGATTTTGTTACTTTCTCTTCACTACATTGCCATAAGCATCGTACTGCACATAAGTACCCGGCACTTCCTTTCCTTTTTTGTACTCGACTTCAGCAAATTTTTTCTCTTCTTTAGTGTTGGCATACTCTATCCATAGTCCTTCTTTTTTGTTTTGATGATAATTACCCTCCCAGTGCTTGTTGCCACTTCCGTAGTAAAGCGCTCTCCAGATACTGTAAACCCATATCACCAAGGTCGGGATTCTGGATATTGGAGTGATTTTCAAAGCCAACTACCGCAATAACCTGATACTCCTGGGAATAGCCAAGAGAAACTAAAGACAAGAGCAGCAAAAAACTCACCAGCAAGGATGCGAAAACTTTCATCAGGCTTCACCCTCCTAAAAGTACAATTTGCCTGAAGACACGGTAACACTTCTTCCAGAAGAGAAATAACCATCAACCACAAGGCTGAGGCTTTCCAGCCTTCCATAGACTGGGTCCACCAGATAGAAAGTTTCAACAGTAGAGCGCACTTCACCAGGATAAAGTGGAGCAGCGTAAGTCGCGGGAACGCTCAAAGAATAACATTGATTCCCCGCAAAGCAAACCTCAACGCCTACTCTGGTCAAATAAAAAGTTTCTGAACTGTAATTGGCATAAACCATGCGGACATCCGCGCTGTAAGTATTTTTTTCGAGCACTTCGAGACGCAGGGAGACCCCTGAAGATCCAGGAACAACTCCTCCACCACAACCACCGAACAAAACCACTGCAAGAAGGAGTAATGAAACAAGCACAAAAAGTTTTCGAGTCAAAAGACAACACCTCCCGTCATGACGGTTTTGTCCTTATAGTCTAAGTATCCCCGATGTCAAAAACTGTCGCCGTGCAAAGCAACCAAAAATTTTTTGAGTATCTTCGGACAAAAATCCCATAAGCAATAGTCAATCCCCACTATTGCGGACCTGTTTCGGAATCTGAGGGTTTGTAGCAAAACATAGAGTGGGATGAAACAGTGAGACCCTGAAACAATGAGATGCTGAAACAAGTTCAGCATGACACGCACGAAGTGCGTGTCAGTTCAGGGTGACTGCGACTAACGCCGCAGTCAGTTCAGGGTGACGGATAAAACCCCGACAAGGAGAACCTGAAAACATTCCGCGAAATGCTGAATAAAAAACCCACAGTAAGGCACATTCCTTTTCGTCATTCCGAACTGACGATAGCTTTACTATCGTCACCCTGAATTGGCTTCAACCTTCGGTTGCAGCCACCCTGAATTAACCAGGGTGTTAGTCTTTGTCATTCCGAACTTGTTTCGGAATCTCAGGGATTACGCCAATACGTAGGCTAAAAACAGCGAGATACTGAAACAAGTTCAGTATGACAAACATTACTTTTTTGTCAGTTCAAGGTGACAACGAGATCCTGAAACGAGTTCAGGATGGCGAGCACTTCTTGCTCGCCAGTTCAGGATGGCGAGCACTTCATGTGCGCCAGTTCAGGGCGGCCGTGACTCCTGGTCACGGTCAGTTCAGCATGCTGAGCGGTCTTTCCGCAGACCAACGATAACTGACGCTCTCATTCCGCTTTTTACTTTTTCCTGCTCTGCCGCTCCACTCATATGAATAAATATCATTAGGGATTTAATGCACGCTGGCAAGCACCTCATGCTTGCCAGCTCAGAATGAGTGCAATTTGCTCCTGCAGTCAACCAGGGTTGCGACACCGCCAAAGGCTCAGGATAACCCAAAACCAGGCTTGCAAAAGCTAACTGGTATATTCATCTTTCACTACGATGCCAGATTGCCGCAGTGCTTCTTCTATTTTGTCTTCATACTCTGTAACCTTGATTTCCCCCTTGCTTGCCCACCGCCCGAGAAAAGGGTTATGAAGATAGTAGTGCTGACCACCGTCCTTAGACGATAGGGCTCAGAGCAGAATCTCAAAATTCCCTTAACCCCTTACTTCCGGACTCTGGTGAAGTGATGTCCCAAATTGAGAAAAGAGAAAAACGGATTGCATAAACCACTTCTGAACTCGAAATTCAAATAGCAACTTGTGAAAAACTTTTACTCACAAAACTCATAAGCAGAGAACCTCCAAGCAATTCACTCAATGTGTATAGAAGCGCCATAGCCAACTCAAAATTTCTTCACCCCGGATTAACTGGAAAATCGCCCTTCTCAGAACAAGGAGAGTACATCTTAAAGATTATTTTTGCTTTCAGCTTGACAGCTACTTTCCTTTTTGTTAAAATTTTCGCAAATTTGGCAAATTGCTAAAAAGGAGATAAAATGGCTACACTCAAAGAAATTGCCCAAAAAGCAAATGTTTCAATTACCACTGTCTCTCATGTAATTAATGGCACAAGACCAGTTAGTGAGGCCCTGCGAAAGAAAGTCCTTCAGGCTATGGAAGAGCTGGGCATAGAAACACCTGTCAATAAAAAAAGGGCTCATTCCCGCCTGATTGCCATGCTAATAGACGATATTTTTAACCCGTTCTTTACTGAAGTCTTTGCGGCTGCAGAGGCAACGGCACGGAGCATGGACTATAACCTTCTCCTTCTATCGTCTATCACTCAGGGGGAAGATATTCTGTACCTGCGAGATCTTGAAAATCGGAAGGTAGACGGAGTAATCGTAGCCACGCGTCTTTCCCTCTCACATTTAAAGAGAGCCTTTTCCACACATCTACCTATGGTGTTTCTGGGTGGTCACCTGGAAGTGCCTTTTTCATCCAGCGTCCTCCTCCCCGATGAAAAAGGCGCCTATCTGGCTACCAAACATCTTCTTGAGCTTGGACACTCCCAAATCCTGTGTCTGGGTGGCCCAAGCAAATTTTCCATCTTTCAGAAACGCTTCCAGGGCTACACGAAGGCTCTGGAAGAGGCTGGAATTACCGTAAATCCCCAGTTGATGGTGGAAATACCACTCACCTTTCAAAAAGCTTACCAATTCGGGATAGACTTCTGGAACCGCTTTCGGGGGGAAGTGACCGCAGTTTTCACTCACAACGACCCCACTGCTTGTGGGATGATGAAGGCTGCTCAAACCTTAGGTATCAAGATTCCAGAAGAAGTGTCCATCGTGGGGTTTGATAACACTTTTGTAACCAGACTCACCAATCCCACCCTCACCTCAGTTGATATTCCCAAAAAACTCATTGGGAAAAGACTGGTGGAGATACTCATTCGGCTCATTAGGGGAAACAATATTCCAAATTGCGTTATTGAGGAAGTAAATCTGGATGTCAAGAAATCAACAGCACCAGTAAGCAAAAAATAAAGGGGGACGCGCTATGGGAAAAACCAAAGTTACCATTGTTGGGGCAGGAAGTGCCGTTTTTGGCCTTTCTACGTTAGTTGGTATACTCCGTCATCCCGACTTACGAGGTATCAAACTATTCCTGCACGATATAAACGAGGAGGGATTACGAAAAATCCACCGCTTAGCAGAGAAAATGAATCAGGCCTTTGGCTCAGAAGTAACAGTAAAAAGCTCAATCCATCGGGACGAAGCCCTGGAAGGAGCTTCCTTTGTGGTGCTCTCCATTGCCATTGACCGGGAAAAGTGCTGGAAACTGGACCGGGACATCGCTTTAAAATACGGAATCAACCACTATGCCGAAAATGGAGGACCGGGAGCTTTTGCTCACACTGCCCGGAATCTTTCAGTTATTATGCCCATTCTCAAAGACATGGAAAAGTACTGCCCCGATGCCTGGCTCCTGAATTTCACCAATCCGGTACCCAAGATATGTACAGCAGCATCTCTTTATACCAGTATAAAAACTATTGGCATCTGTCACCAGATCAACTTTGGTTATTACATTCTGGCTGGACTTTTCAGAGAGGAACTGGGACTGAAGCTGCCTCACGACTTTGCTTTCCGCTGGAACGACCAATCTCTGGCTCTGTTTCGGATGATGAGTAAAAAAGGGAAAGAACATTTTCAAATCCGGGCCTGGGGGCTCAATCACTTCACCTGGATGATTTCGGTAACTGATCGCCAGACCGGTGAAGACCTCTATCCCCAAATTTGTGAAAAGGTGGAAAAAGCTCCTTCCTTTTTTGAACCACTCACCATGGAAACATTCCGCATTTTTGGGCTCATGCCGGTACCAGGTGACTGCCATCTCTGTGAATACCTGCCTTACACTCACAACGTAAATCGCAAAACCTGGGAGCGATACGACATCCAGATGTACGACTTCGAGTGGGCCGAGCGGAACCGACAAAAGATGTGGAAGGAAATAGAACATATCCTGGAAGACAAGACCCCGCTTGAAAAAATGGGAGAAGTGGAAACCGAACGAGGAGAGTTCATAATTGCCGGTATTCTCAAAAACCTGAATTCCTATGAAGAAGCGGTGAACATTCCCAACCGGGGATACATCCAAAACCTTCCTGAAGGAGCAATTGTGGAAGTGCCAGCCTTGCTGGGAAATACTGGCCCCTTAGGAATAGCCCTGGGGAAGCTCCCCGAACCCATTGCCGAGCTCTGTCGCCGGCAGGCGCTTATCACGGAACTCACCGTACGGGCCATTGTGGAAGAAGACCGCTCACTTGCTCTGCAGGCCCTGGCTCTGGATCCCATGATCGATGATCCAGAAGTTGCCCGGAAGCTCCTTGAGGAATACCTCAAAGCCTTCGATCCCTATCTTGAATTCAAACTGTAAAGGAGGTGAGAAAAGAGGGTTTAGCCCTACTCAAGGTGCAGGAAAGAAAAGCACCTGTTCACTAACCTTACACTTTTACTTTTAAAGGGGGTTAAGTTAAAATGAAATGTAAATTGTGGATTTCCTTTCTGGTGTTAATCGTGCTGACAGCCTTCTTAGCAACCAGTGCTTTAGCCCAAGAAAAGGTCACTATTCGCTGGCTCTTTGAAACCGATTTTGGTGGAGGATGGAAGGTACTCATCGAAAACTTTGAGAAAACACATCCCAACATTAAAGTGGAAATGCAGGAGGGTCCTTCAGCAACTAACACCCGTGAAGATATGTACACCACCTCTTTCATGGCTGGAGAAAGCACCTATGACATGGCCTACGCTGATTTGATCTGGGTGCCCAAGTTTGCCGCTGCAGGATGGATCATTCCTCTGGGAGATCGTCTCACTCCATATGAAATCGCTCAGTTCTTGCCAGGAGACATCGCTGGAGGAATGTATCAGGGGAAACTCTACCGCATTCCCAGTCAGTCCGACGCTGGCATGCTCTACTACCGCAAAGACCTCCTGGAAGAAGCAGGTTTTGAGCCACCAATAACCTGGAACGACCTGGTGGAACAAGCGCAAAAACTGCAAAATCCGCCAGATCTGTGGGGATTCGTGTGGCAGGGCAACCAGTACGAAGGTTTGATCTGCGATTACCTGGAACTACTATGGGGAGCAGGTGGCGAATTGCTGGATGCAGAAGGTAATGTAGTTCTTGACCAGGGTACCGCAGCAGTGGAAGCCTTACAATTTATGTATGACGTCATCAACACCTATAAGATCTCCCCACCAGGAGTTACCACCTATCAAGAGGAAGAATCACGTCATGTGTTCCATAACGGACAGGCAGTATTTCACCGCAACTGGCCCTATGTGTGGACCCTGGCTCAGAAAGAAGACTCACCCATAAAGGGCAAAGTAGGTATCACTCCCATGGTCCACAAAGAGGGATTCCGGAGTGCAGCTACCCAAGGAGGATGGGGATGGACAATTTCCAAATTCAGCAAACACCAGGAAGAAGCCTGGGAATGGATAAAGTTTGCTACCAGCTATGAATCGCAAAAAATTCTCCACTTTTACAATGGCTACATTCCCACCCGCCATGCCCTTTTTGCGGATCCCGACATCCTTAAAGAAAGTCCCCATTATCCCGCTCTATGGCGAGTACAAATCAATGCCCGAACCAGACCACAACATCCCCAGTATGCTCAGATTTCGGATATTCTCCAGAGGAATCTCCACGCTGGCTTAACCGGAACCATAAAACCCGAAGAGGCAATCAAACGTGCCGCTCAAGAAATCAGAGAATTACTGGGACAATAAATTATTGAAGCAGCAAAAAACTGGGGGGCGGGTGTATCCGCCCCCCGCAGGCGGGTGACAGTTATGGCCTACCGAAAAAAACCTTTTCTCACCGATCGACGTTTTGGATATCTTCTCCTGCTTCCGGCTCTCTTTCTTTTTGGATTGGTTATCGTCTATCCGGTAGCCAGAAACCTTTACCTTTCTTTCCATGAGAAAAGCATTGCCACCGGGATGACAGAAAGCTTTGCGGGCTTTAAACACTACCTGAAAATATTCACAAAAGATTTACGTTTTCGCCAGGCTCTGGGAAATACCCTCTATTTTACAGCAGTATCAGTGAGTATAGAGTTTTTGTTAGGGCTTGCCTTCGCACTGCTTTTAAACCTTAGCTTCCGTTTTCGAAACTTCGCCCGAGCCAGCGTTATCCTTCCCTGGGCTTTGCCCACTGCGGTGATGGCCATGGCCTGGAGATGGATTTATCACGACATTTACGGTGTAGCCAATGATATTCTTCTTCGCCTGGGAATCATTCGCGAAGCAGTGGCCTGGTTGGGAAAAAGCCCCCTGGCTATGCATGCCACCATTTTTGCTGACGTCTGGAAAACCACTTCCTTTATGGCCTTGATGCTACTTGCCGGGTTACAATCCATTCCTCAAGAACTCTACGCAGCTTCCAGCATCGATGGTGCTGGTGGTTGGGCACGGTTTCGCTACATTACCCTTCCTCTTCTGCGACCGGTTATCATTCTGGCTCTCCTTTTTAGAGGTTTGCAGGCTTTTGCAGTTTTTGACCTCATCTGGGTGTTAACTCAGGGGGGACCGGGAGGAACTACTGAAACACTATCGGTATACCTTTACAGCTACACCTTTCGATATTTGAACCTGGGCTATGGCTCTGCCCTCTCTGTAGCCATTTTTGCTCTTTCCCTAATCATCATTTTTATAATCCTTTCTTTCCAGAAAGAAGAGGTGGAACTGGGATGAAAACCAAAAAAGCCAAAACAATTTTACTTTGTATCCTGATAGCTCTTGTGGTTGCTTTCAGTCTTTCACCCTTCCTCTGGCAGGTCATTACCTCTTTCAAACCCTCCCAGGAAATCTTCTCACGTCCTGTAAAATACCTACCAAGCCATATTGACTTAAGCGCCTATTCACGGATTTTCATCCACCACCCCTTTGGAAGACAAATACTTAACAGTATAGTCATAGCCTCTGTCAGCACTTTTCTGTGTCTCTTAGTAGCTTCCCTGGCGGCCTATGCTGTAGCACGATTTAAAATAATGGGAGGGCGAAGCTTCTTGCTCTTTATTCTTTTTTTATCCCTTTTTCCACCAGTGGTTCTCATCGTTCCCCTTTACGAAATGGTCAGCTCCTGGGGGTTGATGAACAACTGGCTGGCATTAATTGTACCTTATGCTTCCCTGAATCTTCCCTTCGCCATCTGGGTCATGAACAGCTTTTTCCAGCAAATACCGCGTGCTCTGGAGGACGCTGCCAAAGTCGATGGCTTAAGCCGCTTAGGAATCCTGGTGCGTATCATTCTCCCACTTTCGGCACCGGCTCTGGCCACTACCGCAATCCTGGTCTTTATCTTTTGCTGGAATGAATTTTTACTTGCCCTGACTTTCATGACCCGGGATACTGCTCGAACTGTGCCGGTTGGGATAGCCATGCTCTCCGGAGCTTCACAGTACGAAATCCCCTGGGATCAGATCTCCGCAGCCACAGTCCTCACCACTTTACCCCTGGTGACTTTTGTAATTCTTTTCCAGAGAAAGATTGTGGAAGGTCTAACCGCCGGGGCAGTTAAAGGATGATAATTTATTGAATCAAGTAAAGGGGGAAAGGGCTATCAGAACTGCAAAGCTCAAAGTAAAAAACCAAGACCTGATTCTATAACTGCTTTGGAACGCTTTTAATCCAAATCACTACCTTGTAGACTTGAAAGTTTACCAGTGAAATAAAAGACCGGGTTTTCGAGCACATAGATGGCTAAGCCGTCCGTCGAGTGTCATG